>NZ_FOVC01000029.1 GCF_900115045.1 Izhakiella capsodis
CGGTGGCCGGATTTAATAGGCTGATATTATTGTAATATGTTTATTAATTGACCTGCGGAGACATGATTATTTTCGGTTACCTCTAAGTAACTTATTTTCAAAAGTGACTCTTGTGCAACTGCATCAGTAAATTCTTTCAACTCTTCTGTGGAGGTGATTTCAGAGCTTGTTTTTATAATGAAACTTTCACCATTTGAGGCCCTTGTTACAGTAATGCTGATATCTTGATTAGTTGGTCCTGTACGGTTCACGCCTTTTATGTAAAATTCGTCTTGCCTGGTAATTTTTTTCCTATCAACGGCTTGTCTTTGTGTATAGGTATTAAGCTGATCTCTTGATATCGTTTCACTACCCATTTTCACAGATGTAACTTTGAGGTCTTGAGCGATGTTTTTGAGGAATTTACTCTTTCCATCCTCGCCATGAGCCAAAACCTCTCTACTTATGCTTGTTTGACCTGTACGCAGGACTTCAAGCACATTTTTTTGTGACTTGTTTAGCGCATCCGTAGTCTCTTTAACTAAAGAGATCTGGTCTGATGAATTTTGCCTTTGAGTTTCCCAATATTCATCAGCAATCTTCCAGCCAACAGTGCCAGCAGCTATAACAATGGCAACGACAGCACAAAGAGCCTGTCGGCCTGTCATTTTACCAATTGCTTCTTTAAGCACGCTTACTGCTCCGTTAACAATCGCATAAGATTCACCCTCTGCTTGGCTAGAACCTTCGCTGATATGATAAACTATATCAAGAAGATTTTTATCAGAGTTGGTTAGCTTTTGTCTGTTATGTGTATCATGCCTAATGACTGTAAATGCTTTTTGAATCTCATTAGTTAACTCAGCCATGCCGAAGAGCATGGAGGCTGTTAGGGATGAGCTATATCTTTTCTTATCACCCTTAACATTGATGCTAATGCTTGGCCAGCCTTTGAATTCTACGTCTGGGAAACAAAATGCATCGGAATCAATATCTTTTCTTGCAAGCATCGAAGAAATGAAAGCATTGAATTCAGCTTCATTTTGAATCAAGAACTTTTCTGCGGTTGTCATTTTTTCCTTGGAACTCTCTGGGAAATATTAATTGTCCTGATCTATTACCAGATACACGCAAAAGTACATTATGGGCATTTGCTATAAAAATTACAGTCCTTTCCTCTGCGATCTACCATTACCCAAGCTCACCGCCTCACGCATCCACACACCCA
>NZ_FOVC01000027.1 GCF_900115045.1 Izhakiella capsodis
TTATTTCTGTTGTAAAGGCGGTTTACTGATTTTTCATCAGCATATTCGAGCAATTCAGCCATGTTTGCGCTCGTAAACCATATCTTTCCGTCTCCATTATCAAATGGCACAACAGAGTGATTTTTAAATGTCAGCTCTTTCATTGCGTTTACCTTACTTTGAGATGAACCGTTGCCGCATAGGAAATCAGTCCACCGAGGCTCGCCAGCACTAGCTGACTTCCTCAACGGCTCATTTCAAAGGGTGTGGTTCGGTGTTTTTTAAATGCGCTGCGGTGCGCGTGGATTTACTGCATAAAAAAAGGCCGCCGGTTGGCGACCTCTTGATATTGTTTATGCTCTAAAGATATTTTTTGCCATCGCTACCCATTTGTGCTTTCACTGATTTCAGATCAGACTCATCAAACCAAGCGCTCACCGCGCGCCCGTCAGCAGCCTTGTAATGCACGAAGTAGGAGTTTTCATGTGTAGAGTATTCAGCGCGACCTTTTACTTCGCCGCATTCATCACTGACACGTGATTCGACTAACTGATTTAGTTCAAAATTAAACATGGGTATACCTCGCTTTAAATTTGCCAAATTTCAGGAATAAAAAAAGGCCGCCGAGTGGCGACCTCTTATTTCGGTTCATGCTTTACTGCGTTTTTTCAACGTTCTGTATTGCTCTGATATAGTCCTGAAGCCCGTTTATTTGCTTTTCTGCGGTAACAAGCTGTTCTCTGAGACGCCAATAAGCGCGTTCAGCGTCGGGAGTGAGTCGGGGGGTGGAAGCATCAGCCAGGCCGCTGGCGCGGGTAGCGTCGGACACTCGCTCACAGGTGGCGTTGACGCGCAGCCGCTTAGCGCCGCTGGCAACATCACGCTGTAGATCAGCAATGGTATTTTTTGCATCGGCCAACTCTTTCGTATATTTCGCGTCGATAGCCGCAACAGAATGCTGGCGGCGCTGCATGTCGTTGATTGTTTCCTGCCTCTGGACGGCCAGATTTTGCGCTGTATCGGCTCGCTGTTTTTCTACGCGGTAGCTGTTGCGATAGTGATCGAAAAGGCCCACATAAAATGTACACAGCATAATGAGCGAAAAAATAACTAATATTCGCCAGTTACTGATTAGCCAGTTCACGATAGCAACGCTCCGATAAACAGAAACCAGCCCCAGCCTTGTTGACCCTGACATGCGAGGAACCCAGCGATGATAAAACAGACCAGATTCATTTCAGCCCCTCCAGGCAGAGAGCTTTTGATTCAGCACGTCGGGTAACCAGTCCGTTTAGTTTTTTTCCGTTGGCATAAACCCAGCGTGGCAGCTCGTTACATGCCGCCACTAATTTCCCTTCCCGGAATAAACGAAACATCGTTGATTTCTGCATGGTCGGGCAGCCCACATTGAACGTGATTTCTACGGCAGCAGAAAATGTATTTTCCGGCAGTCTGGCACCGTTGGCATAACGATTAACGCACCGTTCGGCGTCGAGGATGTTCTTTTGCCAGTCAGCGGCAATCTGTGCATCCGCTTTACGGGTGCCGGGCTTAACGCCGTGAGTATTACCGATACCATCGGTCAGAATACCGGCCGGACAGTGATACGGGTCGCGCCTGCACCCTTCAGCATTGCCAATAAGCTCAAGACCCCGCTGATTGGT
>NZ_FOVC01000026.1 GCF_900115045.1 Izhakiella capsodis
GGTTCAGGCTGTCATAGGTGAGCGGGTCCGCTTCAGAGAGCACGGCCAGCGCCTGCGGGGTGCGCCGTACCTGCTCTTCGAACAGGGTGTGGACCCTTTTTTCACGAGGAAAATTTGTTTGGGTCGAGTTAAAGCCAAGGGTGACCTGGCGGTATTCTGCCGGTGGGAGTATCTGAAGGGATTGGATATTTTGAGTATCATCTCTAATCATTTCTGTGAATACCTGGGTCAGGTAAGAGACGATACGCTCAGCGGTGTGATGCTCGAAAAGATCAGACGAATACTCAAGATAACCGGTAATTTTGCCCGCATCCTCAGCCAGAGAGAGCGTGAGATCAAAGTGTGCGGAGTCATGTTGTTGCTCAATTAATGACAGCTCCAAACCACTAAGCTTGAGATGCTTTTGGGGTGTATTGTTAAGCGCTAACATTACTTGAAATACCGGGCTGTGATTTAAGCTACGCTCAGATTGTAGTGCCTCTACAACTTTGTCGAAAGGGACTTCCTGATGGGTATAGGCATCCAGAGTCTGTTGACGTACTTCGGCCAGCAGATCTTTCACTGTTTTACATCGGTTTATATTGATCCGCAGTGCCAGTGTATTAACAAAAAAACCGATCAACCCTTCCAATTCACGCTGTGGGCGATTAGCTATCGGGGTACCAATGACAATATCTTTCTGGCCGCTTAATCGGGAAAGAACGACCGACCATCCTGCTAATAACGTCATGAAAAGCGTTGTACCGTGGTACTGACTGACTTTCTGCAGTGAGGAAACTAACGATTCATTAAATTGAACCGGAACCTGTCCCCCTTGATAAGTTTGTACCTTCGGACGAGGGTGGTCCGTTGAGAGAGCAATCAAGGCAGGCGCTCCCTGCAGGTGTGATTTCCAGAAATCCAGGGACTCCCTCAGATTGTCGCCGCGCAGAAGTTGCTGTTGCCATTTTGCATAGTCCGCATATTGAACCGATAATTCTTTTAAATGCGGACTGTTCCCTGTACAAGCAGACTGATACAGCATTCCCAGTTCGTGTATTAATATCCCGACAGACCAGCCATCAGAAATAATATGATGCTGAGTAACGATAAGAATATGTTCATCGTCAGCCAGCTGTAATAATTTTCCACGAATAAGCGAGTCTTTACTTAAGTCAAAGGGAGTGGATCTTTCCCGTTTAGATAACACGTCTCTCTTTTTATCGCGCTCTTTCGATGTGAAAGTTCGTAGGTCATGATATTCAATTGAAAATGTACTATTCACCGTGTCAATTTTCTGACAGGGGCAACCATTGATAACAACAAAGCGTGTTCTTAAGCTCTCGTGACGGGAGATAACATCATTGAATGCCTTAAGCAGATTAGGGCGTTCAAGTGGCCCTTTAAGCTTCAGCGTTGCTGAGATGTGATAAGCCAGGCTGGCTGAAGAGTCTAGCTGACATAAAAACCATAAACGTTGTTGAGCGAAAGATAAGGGTAATATATTTTTCCTGTCAGCCAAGGGTATTGTCAACGCGCCTTTCGAATGAGAATTATTGCGTTGCTTCAATAATGCATTAACTTTGCTTTTCAACACAGCCCGCTTAAGCGCCTCAATATCCTTAATATCATCGCTCATCAATTAGATCCCTCTTTCAAGAATAACGCCAATTCTTCAGGTGACATTGAGTCAATCAGTTTTTTAATCTCATCAATTTCCGTATCCTCACTCATTTCAGTTTGTGCCGATAAAATAAACTCTGATAGTTCGAATATTGTTGGTGACCGAAAGAAAGCAGAAATTGGCACGTTAACTAAAAAGTCACTCTGAATACGGTTTATCAGTTGAACGGCCATCAGGGAGTGGCCGCCGAGTTCGAAGAAGTTGTCGTGGCGTCCCACCTGCGTCAGGCC
Organism: Izhakiella capsodis; assembly: GCF_900115045.1. Taxonomy (GTDB): domain Bacteria; phylum Pseudomonadota; class Gammaproteobacteria; order Enterobacterales; family Enterobacteriaceae; genus Izhakiella; species Izhakiella capsodis. The sequence goes on from NZ_FOVC01000026.1 coordinate 1,894, forward strand.
CAGCAGTTCACACCA
>NZ_FOVC01000025.1 GCF_900115045.1 Izhakiella capsodis
TGCCTCCCACCTATCCTGCACATCAAGGCTCAGTGTTCAGTGTCAAGCTGTAGTAAAGGTTCACGGGGTCTTTCCGTCTTGCCGCGGGTACACTGCATCTTCACAGCGAGTTCAATTTCACTGAGTCCCGGGTGGAGACAGCCTGGCCATCATTACGCCATTCGTGCAGGTCGGAACTTACCCGACAAGGAATTTCGCTACCTTAGGACCGTTATAGTTACGGCCGCCGTTTACCGGGGCTTCGATCAGGAGCTTCTCGCAAGCGATAACCCCATCAATTAACCTTCCGGCACCGGGCAGGCGTCACACCGTATACGTCCACTTTCGTGTTTGCACAGTGCTGTGTTTTTAATAAACAGTTGCAGCCAGCTGGTATCTGCGACTGGCTTCGGCTCGGGGAGCAAGTCCCTCCACCTACGCGCCAGCGTGCCTTCTCCCGAAGTTACGGCACCATTTTGCCTAGTTCCTTCACCCGGGTTCTCTCAAGCGCCTTGGTATTCTCTACCTGACCACCTGTGTCGGTTTCGGGTACGATTTCGTGTTACCTGTCGCTTAGAGGCTTTTCCTGGAAGCAGGGCATTTGTCACTTCAGCACCGTAGTGCCTCGTCATCACGCCTCAGCTATAACCTTCCGGATTTGCCTGGAAAGTCAGCCTGCACGCTTAAACCGGGACAACCGTCGCCCGGATGACATAGCCTTCTCCGTCCCCCCTTCGCAGTAACACCAAGTACGGGAATATTAACCCGTTTCCCATCGACTACGCCTTTCGGCCTCGCCTTAGGGGTCGACTCACCCTGCCCCGATTAACGTTGGACAGGAACCCTTGGTCTTCCGGCGAGCGGGCTTTTCACCCGCTTTATCGTTACTTATGTCAGCATTCGCACTTCTGATACCTCCAGCAGCCCTCACAGGCCACCTTCTGCGGCTTACAGAACGCTCCCCTACCCAACAGCACTTGCGTGCCGCTGCCGCAGCTTCGGTGCATGGTTTAGCCCCGTTACATCTTCCGCGCAGGCCGACTCGACCAGTGAGCTATTACGCTTTCTTTAAATGATGGCTGCTTCTAAGCCAACATCCTGGCTGTCTGGGCCTTCCCACATCGTTTCCCACTTAACCATGACTTCGGGACCTTAGCTGGCGGTCTGGGTTGTTTCCCTCTTCACGACGGACGTTAGCACCCGCCGTGTGTCTCCCGTGATAACATTCTACGGTATTCGCAGTTTGCATCGGATCGGTAAGCCGGGATGGCCCCCTGGCCGAAACAGTGCTCTACCCCCGCAGATGAATTCACGAGGCGCTACCTAAATAGCTTTCGGGGAGAACCAGCTATCTCCCGGTTTGATTGGCCTTTCACCCCCAGCCACAGGTCATCCGCTGATTTTTCAACATCAGTCGGTTCGGTCCTCCAGTTAGTGTTACCCAACCTTCAACCTGCCCATGGCTAGATCACCGGGTTTCGGGTCTGTACCCTGCAACTTAGCGCCCGGTTAAGACTCGGTTTCCCTTCGGCTCCCCTATGCGGTTAACCTTGCTACAGAATACAAGTCGCTGACCCATTATACAAAAGGTACGCAGTCACCCCCTTAAGAGGCTCCCACTGCTTGTACGTACACGGTTTCAGGTTCTTTTTCACTCCCCTCGCCGGGGTTCTTTTCGCCTTTCCCTCACGGTACTGGTTCACTATCGGTCAGTCAGGAGTATTTAGCCTTGGAGGATGGTCCCCCCATCTTCAGACAGGATACCTCGTGTCCCGCCCTACTCTTCGAGCTCACAATTCGTGCATTTTCGTGTACGGGGCTGTCACCCTGTTTCGCGCGACTTTCCGGACGCTTCCACTAACACACAAACTGATTCACACTCTGGGCTCCTCCCCGTTCGCTCGCCGCTACTGGGGGAATCTCGGTTGATTTCTTTTCCTCGGGGTACTTAGATGTTTCAGTTCCCCCGGTTCGCCTCACAGCACTATGTATTCATGCTGTGATGATGCACTTGGTGCACCGGGTTTCCCCATTCGGACATCGCCGGCTGTTACGGTTCATATCACCTTACCGGCGCTTTTCGCAGATTAGCACGTCCTTCATCGCCTCTGACTGCCAGGGCATCCACCGTGTACGCTTATTCGCTTAACCTCACAACCCACAAGCGTCCCGCACGGCGCTTTCGCCACCGTCGCTCTGCTTTCAGGCTGCA
>NZ_FOVC01000024.1 GCF_900115045.1 Izhakiella capsodis
TGACGAATATCCTCAAAAATACCACATACGGTAGCGAGAGGCTGTTCAGTTCAGCCGTGGCAGTGAAAAAGCCTGAAAAAGAAGTCGTACCTGAAGCGCCGAAAGTGCCTGAAGCACCGAAAGTACCTGCAGCACCGAAAGTACCTGCAGCACCGAAGGATGCGCCCCCATTAGGAGAACCGCAGGCTTTAATAGTTAAAAGTTTTGAATCGGTTCCTTCTAGAGGGTTTGGCAACTATAGGGTTCACTTCAGCACCGAGGATGGCGAAACATTTTCCAAATTATATACAGGTGACGATCCTGAGTACTGGCAAGTTTGGTATTATGGGACTCAATTTGGAAAATCTCTGAATGAAGGGAAACCTGTACCTCCACTTGAATTAAAATATACGAGGCGTGAGCCAGTGTCGGCCGCAGCGTCAGCCGTATCCCCTAAACCATTGAGCATGGAAGAAGGAATCGAAGCGGTTGATTCAGTATATAAGAAGTGGTTGGCCTCGCTTGCAGAGTCAGATTCGTTAACTGAATCTGAGCCAGCGGTAACCCCGGCCTCAGCGCCAACCGTTTCCCCTGCGTCTGAACCAGCGGCGGCCGCCTCCCTTATACCATGGGGATACGACGGAGGAGCGGCATCAGGGGCAGATTCGCCAGCTGAACCTGAGCCAGCGGCAGCCGTAACCCCGGATCCAGTGCCAGCCGTAACCCCGGAGTCTGAGCCTCCCTCTGTGACTATCGAAACTCAGGGTAAACTGACCAGGGCCTTGCAGTTTCAGATTGGTGCCGGGAAAGATGAGGTGATGAAGCTTGATCTCAGCGATGAAATCAATGAAGTTGCCCTTTCTATCGGCAAGTTGAGTGGGGGCGGTTACGATCTCTCTACCGGAGCCAGCGCAAATGAGATGATTGGGCGGATAAGCGACGTGCTGAATTCTGTCGGCGCCATCCGCTCCAGCCTCGGTGCCAGCATCAACCGTCTAAGCCACACTTCAGACAACCTTGCCAATATGAAAGATAATACCGATAACAGCATCGGCGTTATCCGTGATACCGATTATGCCAATGAGTCATCGCAGATGACCCGGCAGCAAATGCTGGCGCAAAGCAGCCAGCTGATGCTCAGACAGGCCGGAAGTATGAGTGCGATGATCCTCAACTTTCTGAAATAAATATTTACTTGGTTACTGAGAGCCGCGCAACGGCCTCGTGGTGAAGTAAAATGAACCGGCAGGCAGGTGTGTTTTTCAGATAAATTTGCAGATTGAGAGTCAAAGCGATTCTAATTGGAAAATAGATCCGTTTTGCCGGGATTGTGGCTAAAAAACATTAAATCTACAGGAGGAATGTGAGCCACCTCCTGAAGGATAAAATGTCTTTACTTCATCAAGATTTATTTAAAATTGATACACAGCGTTCTGAATAAAACAATTCAGTACTGTGAGTATTCGATTATTCGGTTACATTAAGGATAAGGTATGCCCGATGATTTCGATTTTTACTAACCCATCAGAAATGACGTCCGCCAACGCGCTCAACCGCGCCAATAAGGTGTTGCAGAGTGCGATGGAGCGTCTCGCTACCGGCAAGCGCATTAATTCCGCGGCTGACGATGCGGCAGGGTTGCAGATTGCTACCCGCCTGCAGGGCCAGTCGAATGGGATGACAGTCGCGCAGCAGAATATCAGTAAAGCCAGCTCGATGCTGCAGACCGCGGAGGGGGCTTTTGATGAAGTGACCAATATCCTGTTCCGCATGAAGGACCTGGCGACACAAGGGGCCGACGACACCAATGGAGCCAGCGATCGTGATGCACTCCAGTCTGAGTTTACTGAGCTGAATAAAGAGCTGGCCAATATCCTGAATAATACCCGCTATGGTAACGAGAAGTTATTCAGCTCTGCGGTATCTGTGACTAAGCCTGAAAAAGAAGTCCTCCCTGAGGTGCCGAAAGTCCCTGAAGTACCGAAAACACCTGAAGTACCGAAGGTTGTTGAGGGTGCCCCCCCTCTAGGGGAGCCCCAGGCCTTTAAGCTGGAAACATTGGAATACACTGATGCTTGGCATGATAAGGTAAGGTTAAAATTAACCGCTGAGGATGGATCGCGGATAGACAAAATATTCACACGGGATGACCCGGATTATCTGGCTGTGATGGTCTATTGCGTCAATTATTCCGCTATGTTTCAGCGTGGAGAGACCATACCTCCGCTTGAATTGAAATATACAAGAGCTGAATCCTCGCCAGTAAAATCAGACACACCCGTATTACTGAAATCAGCTCCGGCTGATTCATCCTCGGTGCCCTGGGTTTCAGGAGGCGGAACATCAGCTTCAGCGACTACACCACGCGTATCAGAGTTGAGCCCAATACCTCGGGGGGAAGGGGGAACGCCATCAGTTTCAGATTCCTCAGCTAAAGTTGATCCAGCCCCAACCCCGGAGTCTGACTCGCCGTCGGTGGTCATCGAAACGCCGGGCAAACTGACAAAGGCGTTGCAGTTTCAAATTGGTGCCGGTAAAGATGAAGTGATGAAGCTTGATCTCAGCGAGCAAATCAATGATGTCGCCCTGGCGATTGGCGAACTGGGCGTAGCCGGTCACGA
>NZ_FOVC01000023.1 GCF_900115045.1 Izhakiella capsodis
GAGGCTGCGGCGCTGGCTGCGGGGGCTGATGAAGAGCTATCGATTGCGCTGGCTGCGGAGGATGCTCAACAGAAAAAACTAGTTGAGATTCTTACAGCGGGAAAATGGGTCGGCGGTGCGCCGTGGGATGTGGAAAATGACTGATGAAGAACTTGTGGACGCCGCAATTGAGCTGGCTGGAAAATTTTATGAGTTAAACGGATACATACACCGCCCTGGTTTTAAATACTGGAAATCGCCGCACCCACAGGAACGATTATCTTTCGAAATGGCAGCTTTAGCTTTTGAGCATATTCGCGGCTCAGACGTGTATGACGCAATAGCAAGTATTGAGGATTTATAGAAATGGATAAAGAAATTGAATATGCATTCAAAGAACTTGAATATTACGTAAATCCATGCGTCAGAGGAGTCCTAAAAAAACACATCGACGCCCAGGCGGCGCGGATTGCTGGTGGTCTTCAATGGCGGGGACCAGCTAGCGTTAGAAATTATTGATTTTGTACAACAGGCTGCGCAGGAGGCCGCAAATGCAGACAAGAAGTTTTGAAATAAAAAACGCACCAGTAGCGCCAACTACCGATGCGTCCATGCAACAATTAAGTGGGAACTTAACTAAGGATAACATAGCAAACCTTGATGCCCCTGTCATTGCTGGCGTTACAATTGCTACAGATAATGAAGGGCGTTTCAACCTTAACGCACTGCATAAAGCTAGCAGATTAGGTACGAACAAAGCCCCCGCACAGTGGCTACGCACAAAGGCCGCGCAAGAAGTCATCAACGAACTGCAAAAAGAAACTGTGCAAATCTGCATAGTTTCTCTGGAAGGCCGTAACGGGGGGACTTTTGCTCACGAACTGCTTGCAGTGTCTTACGCCGGGTGGATCAGCCCTGCATTCCAGTTACAGGTAAACCAGACATTTATCGATTATCGCTCTGGTAAACTGGCAGCAACGCCTATCGATCCGATGATGGTGCTTAACGACCCAGCTACAATGCGCGGTTTACTACTTGGTTATACCGAAAAGGTACTCACCCTGGAAAACCAAGTGCAGGAAATGAAACCGGATGTTGATGCCCTGCACCGCATCTCAAAATCTGACGGCGGCACCTGTATCACCACTGCGGCCAAAGATCTGCAAATCAGGCCAAAAGACCTCTTCGCTTACCTCAACGCCAATAACTGGATCTACCGCCGCGCCGGAGGCAAAAGCTGGCTAGCTTATCAAAGCAAGATCCAGTCTGGTTTGCTGGAGCATAAAGTCACCGTTGTCACCAGGGGTGATGGTTCAGAAAAGACCGTCGAGCAAGTACTGGTAACGCCAAAAGGATTAGCCAAACTATCACAGTTGCTGAACCAGCAGGCGGCATAAGATAACCGGCCCCGTCACAGTGCGGGGCTTTTTACAGGAACAACAGCGTGCAACAGGCATTTACCCCCCGCCCCTACCAAAACCTCATTATCGACCACTCCCTAAACTTGCCTCGTACCAATATATGGGCTGGCATGGGTATGGGTAAAACCGTTGCCACACTGACCACGCTCGAAGATCTCTTTATGTGCGGTGCCGAAACGCAACCGGTGCTGGTTCTTGCGCCACTGCGTGTGGCGCGGTCAACATGGCCGGATGAAGTCGATAAATGGAACCATCTTCGCAATATTGAGATGCAGCCGATTGTCGGCACAGTCAAAGAACGGCTGGCGGCGCTGCAAAACACTAACGCAAGCGTGTATACCACAAATTACGATAACCTGGTCTGGCTGGTTGAAACGTTGGGGGATCGCTGGCCGTTCAGTACGGTGGTCGCAGACGAAAGCACCCGGCTAAAGTCATTCCGGTTACGGCAAGGTGGTAAACGCGCAGCGGCACTGGCGAAAGTGGCACATAAGCACGTACACCGCTGGATGAATCTTACCGGTACACCCGCGCCAAATGGCCTGATCGACCTGTGGGGTCAGGCATGGTTTGTCGATCAGGGCCAGCGTCTGGGGCGTACATTTGGCGCATTCACCTCTCGCTGGTTCAACAATATTCAGTTTCCGGGCCAGCAGTGGACAAAGCTGGAACCACGCCCCTTTGCACAGGAGCAAATGCAGGCAGCGCTACGCGATGTAACTATCTCACTGGATGCCGCCGACTGGTTTGATATTGAGGAACCGATCCACAACGTTATCCGGGTGCAGATGCCAGCAAAGGCACGTCAACAGTATCAGGAAATGGAAAAACAGATGTTTCTGGAACTGGACGGCACCGACATCGAAGCGCAGAACGCCGCTGCTAAAACGGTGAAATGTCTGCAAATTGCCAGCGGTGCTGTTTATACCGACGACAAAGGCACCTGGTCAGAGATCCACGACGCCAAATTACAGGCGCTGGAAAGTGTGATTGCCGAATCCGGCGGTATGCCGGTGCTGGTCGCCTATCACTTTAAAAGCGACTTAGCCCGTTTGCTGAAAGCTTTTCCAAAGGGTAAACAGCTTGATTCCGATCCGCAGACGCTGCGCGACTGGAACGCCGGAAAAACACCTGTCCTTTTTGCTCACCCTGCCAGCGCGGGCCACGGCCTGAACTTACAGGATGGCGGAAACATACTGGCGTTTTTCTCCCACTGGTGGGATCTGGAACAGTATCAGCAAATTATCGAACGCATCGGGCCAACCCGCCAGAGACAGGCAGGGCACAACCGCCCGGTATTTATACATCATCTTATCGCCGCTGATACAGTAGACGAACTGGTCATGCAGCGGCGCGACTCTAAACGCGAAGTGCAGGATATTCTGTTAGAAGCAATGAGAAAGCGAGGTTTGAAATGAGCGACTTAACTCGAGTAAAAGAGCAGGAAGTGATGGACATGGTGGGCGTTCGCTCACGGATGACCATCTATAAGTACACGAAATGTTATAATTTCCCGAAGCCTATCACTATGTATCCCAAACAATACCTTCGAGCTGATGTCGAGTACTGGATACTTAACGGCGGCATTAATCAGAGATCTTCCTGATATGCTCAAAAATGCGGGATGCATAAAGCTCGTAAGCGTCCCGCTGCTCGTCTATCCAATCGTGTTTATTGTAAACCGCTAAAACCCCGCCCAAATCATGCCCTAGCATTTTTTCAACAACATGCGGGGCCACTCCCTCTTCTGAAAGCCGGGTTGCAAGCGTACGCCTGAAATCGTGAGCGGTAAAGTCGCATATGCCCAAGTCTTTCTGGATTCTCTTAAGATATCTATTTGCCCCCGCAATTGTCATCGACTTCTTCAAATCTGTACCCGGAAATATTATTTCGCCGTAGGCTGTATGCAATTTTTCCAGCAAGGGTGATACTTGTGCAAAAATCGGACGACGTATAATTTTATTAGTTTTGCTCCGCGAGGCTGGCAGAAGCCACACTTCTTCTTCTAAATCAAATTCTGAGTAGACTGCACATCGCATTTCAGTATTACGCGCGCCGTAAAGCATTAAAAGCTGGTGTAATAATTTATTAGCTGTTGATGCTCTGCTACGTTCAATAGCCAGCCAGATTTTAGCTAGCTGGCTATATGACAATGTCACTTCCCCCACTTCGGGTTTACGTCCCACATCTTTCGGTGCGAGTTTCATAACGCTACTGTTGTCAATAAACTGTCTGCGAATACACCAGCCCATCGCCGCCCTAAATTGTGTTAACAATTGTCTGGCACGTACGGGGTTGGCCCTCTCTTGCGCGGTGAAAAAATCTACCCATCCGCGTATAGGGATCTCGTCCTGGGGTATACCTTCAAACGCGCCCGAAAGATGTTTTAAAACAGTTGCGTAATAGAGGGCTTTAGTCCTGGGCCTCAGATTCACATCTACATAAGTTTCCCGCCAGTAAGAGAGACAATCCCTCACTGTCGGGCGCGATTTGGCTTTAGCAAAACGCTCTGCGTGACGTGGATTTAACCCGCGGTCTAAGGATTCCTTTAATTCTGCAACGACGTTTCGTGCTTCTCTCAGAGAGATTGCAGGGTATTTACCTATTCCTAAACGATGCTGTTTGCCACCCCATCGATAGCGATACTGAAAGTTGATGACACCCCGCGGACTCACCCTAACACTAAGTCCGTCAGCATCAGTCATTTCAGTCGGCCCGGAATATGGTTTACCATAGAGAGAACGTAGTTTAGTGTCGCTGATCGCCATGTTAGTATTTTGTACTCAGAAAGAATAGGATTTGGTACTTATTATGTACTCATCTTAGCTTGTACCAAGTTAATCAACAAGCGCCGTACGAAAGCTATTATGTACAAAATCAGGAAAAACCAAGAAATTACTACCATAAAAACATAAACATACATACGCAAACGCTATCAGGTTCAAACACGCATGAGCAACGAAATACAGAGCAGTTTTCTTTTCCATGACTA
>NZ_FOVC01000010.1:0-47093 GCF_900115045.1 Izhakiella capsodis
CGTAATGAATTTACGTGTTCACTCTTCAAGACTTGATACATCAAATAGTTTTGCGATATCAATCCTGCGAGTGCCCACACAGATTGTCTGATAAATTGTTAAAGAGCAGTGCGACGCGGCGCTGAGCCTGCTGTCGCGAGGTGGCGTATATTACGCTTCACCGCTGAAGAGTCAAGGTTTTTTTCCTTCCCTCTCACAAGAAAATGAATCACTTCATTACCTTGCTGACCCGCCCGCGTTACCGCTTTACCGTGTCAGTGGTGGCGCATTATAGGCAGCTGACAAGCGCTGGCAAGCGCTATTTACAAAATTACAATTAACTGCCGTTTTTTTACTCTCAAATGAGTCAAAACGCCGTGTTATGAAGGAAATAATCGCAATATTACCGTCAGACGTGAAGACTTTTGACTGGTTATCAGTGCTATGCTGTCATCATTCACATTTCTAACTTTCGTCGATAAGAGGGATGACGTCAGATGATTAAATCTGCGCGCAGAATGGCCGGGCTTCCCTGGATTGCCGCGATGGCTTTTTTTATGCAATCGCTGGATGCCACTATCCTGAATACCGCTATACCTGCGATCGCACGAAGTCTGAATCACTCCCCACTCGCTATGGAATCTGCGGTTATCAGCTATACGCTGACCGTAGCCTTACTGATACCGATTAGCGGTTGGTTGGCCGACCGTTATGGCACTCGCCGGGTTTTTATCATTGCCGTATCACTGTTTAGCTTCGGCTCCCTCCTGTGCGCACTTTCAGGCACCCTGACAATGCTGGTTGTTTCTCGCGTTATCCAAGGCGTAGGTGGGGCGATGATGATGCCGGTCGCCAGGCTTGCTTTATTACGCGCCTATCCCCGCAGTGAACTCCTGCCGGTGTTGAACTTTGTCACTATGCCCGGTCTGGTCGGGCCGATAATGGGTCCCCTACTGGGGGGGATTCTGGTAACCTGGGCGACCTGGCACTGGATCTTTTTAATTAATATTCCCATCGGGATTATTGGCGTCATTTACGCCCGCCGCTACATGCCCAACTTCACCACACCTAAGCGTCGCTTCGACATGCTGGGCTTTTTACTGTTTGGTCTGGGACTGGTTTTGATATCCAGCGGGCTGGAGCTTTTTGGTGAGCAAATTTCCAGCTATACGGTTGCTTGTGCGCTGTTATTTAGCGGTATTGTTCTGCTACTGCTTTACATAAGCCACGCTCGTCGTCATCCCAGCCCGCTGATAAGCCTGCCAATGTTCAAAATACGCACCTTTTCCGTTGGTATCGCTGGCAACATTGTCGGCCGCCTCGGTACGGGTGCAATTCCATTTCTGATGCCCTTAATGCTTCAGATAGGCTTTGGCTATCAAGCCATTATTGCTGGCTGCATGATGGCACCTACAGCGATTGGTTCAATAGTGGCCAAATCAACGGTTACTCAGCTTCTGCGCTGGAACGGCTACCGTAAAACGCTGGTTGGTATGAGCATAATTATCGGCATACTGATCGCCAGTTTCGCTCTGCAATCCTCACAAAATAGCGTTGTCTGGCTGCTACTGGCGCTATTTGTACTGGGTATGGCGATGTCAACTCAGTTCACTGCAATGAATACCATAACCCTAGCTGATCTGACGGAAAATACCGCCAGTAGCGGCAATAGCGTACTGGCGGTAACCCAGCAGCTTTCTATCGGCTTTGGTGTTGCGATTAGCGCCGCTGCTTTACGCTTTTACGAAAACGTTGACGCCACTGTCGTTCAGCAATTCCATGCAACCTTTGTAACGATGGGGGCCATCACTATTCTGGCTTCAGCGGTATTTTTACTGTTGAAGAAAGGGGACGGCCGTAATTTAATTATCGACAGTGAAAAGAAAAGCAGAAAATAAACTCTAACGCATTGCCACCGAGTCGCGCACAACGAGTTCCGGCGTCAGCACTAACACTTGCCGGCTGGCGTCAGGATCAGCCAGGCGGTGTAGCAGAGTATCAATTGCCAGCTCACCTAAATCGTCTTTCGGCTGATGGATCGTTGACAGTGGCGGACAAAGATAGCGCGCCAGCTCAATATCGTCGTAACCCATAACCGCAATATCTCTGGCTACAACTAACCCGGCTTCGTGGATGGCGTGATAACAGCCCACCGCCATTGCATCATTACTGGTAAAAACAGCATCCGGTGGTTGTTCCAGCGCCAATAACTGTTTCATCGCGCTATATCCACCGGAGAATTCAAAATCGCCATACACCAGATATTCCGGATTAAAGGGGATACCAGCCGTTAGCATTGCATTCCGAAAACCGTCAAGTCGTAGCCGGGCCGGTGTTTTATCCTGAGGGCCAGCGATACAAGCTATCCCACGGTATCCACTTTGGATGAGAAAACGTGTGGCAAGCTCCCCCCCCACCAGAGAATTATCCTGAATAATATCGCTGTCGCCATCAAACGGTGCCCAATCCATCATTACGCTTGGTATAGAAGGATAGCGGGTAAGGATATCACGTGAGGGAGGCTGGCTCTCCGTACACATGATCAGCAAACCGTCCACGCGCTTTTGTAACAATGATTCAAGACTATGGTTCATACGATCTTCATCGCCTTCGGTGTTACACAGAATTAGACTGTAATCACGCTCATAGCAGATTCGTTCAACACCGCGTACCACTTCATAATAGAAAGGATTGCTGCTGGCAGACAGCAACATACCGATGGTGCGAGTCTGATTCATTTTCAGGCTGCGAGCCAACGCAGAGGGGGCGTAATTTAGTGTGCGAATTGCCCCCTCAACCTTTTCCCGCACCGCTTCGCTGACAAAGCGGTTATTGTTGATTACGTGCGAAACCGTCGAGGTGGAAACGCCTGCCTTGCGGGCAACATCTTTCATGGTGGCCACACTGCTCACCTCTGCTGTTGTAGAAAACGATCAATCTCTTCACGTCGTGGCACCGAAGGCTGCGCGCCTGAACGCGTAACGGCAATTGCAGCAGCAGCATGTGCGAAAATAATCGCCTCATCCAGCGGCTGCGCTTCCAGCAGAGCGGTAATCAACGCACCGTTAAAGGTATCACCCGCCGCAATAGTATCCACCGCACTCACCTTAAATCCGGCTATTTTTTTACCTTTGCCACCTTCACTCAGCCAGGCACCACGGTTGCCGAGGGTGATAATAACCGTCGCAATGCCTTTTTTGTGCAGTGCCGCTGCTGCAAGCGCCGCGCCATTATCATCGCTAACGTCAATCCCGGTGAGAGTCTGCGCTTCCGTTTCATTGGGCGTGATAATGTCTACTAGCGCCAACAACTTATCACTGAGTTTTGCTGCTGGTGCGGGGTTAAGGATCACCTTACAACGATTTTTCACTGCAATTTCCGCCGCCAGCTGGACACTTTCAATCGGTGATTCCAGCTGCATCAGCAATGCGTCGGCCTGTGCAATGATTTGCCACTGCTTTTGCACCCGCTCCGGCGTAAGCGCTCCGTTGGCACCCGCGTAAATGCCAATAATGTTTTCACCTTCTTTATTGACGTAAATCAACGCGACGCCGGTGGCCTCTCCCTCGACCTCTTCAATGGTAGTAACGTTAATGCCATCACGATTAAACTGCTGACGCATCTGGCGGCCAATATCGTCACTACCTATGCAGGCGACGAAAGTTACATCAGCCCCTGCACGCCCGGCAGCGACGGCCTGATTCGCGCCTTTTCCACCGTAAGCGACCTCATATTGTTTACCGATCACCGTTTCGCCTGGACGCGGAAACTGTGCCAGATTCAGGATATGATCGGCATTGATGCTGCCAAGCACAGCCAGTTTTCCACGTTTCGTCATAGCAGGACCGTCCTGAATAAATGAAGCAGCTCGTGGTACGAGCAGCATATTAACTCGTTATTTCTGCCTAACCAGATTCAGATCGACGGGAACAGTTTTTGGGACTTTTTCACCTTTGATCACGTTATCAGCAGTAGCCAGGCCAATAACACCAATCTGATCGGGACGCTGTGCCACCGTAGCTGCCATCTTACCGCCTTCAACCGCTTTCACACCATCGGCAGTGCCATCAAACCCAACGACGATAACATCGCTTCTACCTGCGGTCTGCAGAGCGCGTAAAGCCCCCAGCGCCATTTCATCATTCTGCGCGAATACCGCCTGCACCTCCGGATGAGCGGTGAGCAAATTCTGCATTACGTTCAGCCCCTTGGTGCGATCGAAGTCCGCAGGCTGGCTGGCAAGAACCTTAAAGTTATGTGCTTTAACCGCCTCCGCAAAACCTTCGCCGCGCTCACGCGCGGCGGAAGTGCCGGCAATACCTTGCAACTCGATAATACGGGCACCTTTACCCAGCTTTTCTGCGATAAAATCACCGGCCATTTTACCGCCAAGACGGTTATCGGAAGCCACATGGCTGATGACTTCACCTGCTGAAGCCACGCGATCGAGGGTTATTACCGGAATGTTGGCCTGATTTGCTATTTTAACTGCGTTCCCTACCGCATCGGAATCCGTGGGGTTAATCAGTATCACTTTGGTCCCGCGTACCGTCAGATCCTGCACGTTGGCTAACTCTTTGGCCGGATTGTTTTGTGAATCAAGCACTATCAGGTTGTAGCCAAGCTTATTGGCCTCCTTCTGCGCACCTTCTTTAAGAGTAACGAAGAACGGATTATTCAGCGTTGAAACGACCAGCGCAATATTATCTTTTGCCAGCGCACTGACGCTGAAGGCCAGAGATACAACCACAGCCAGTGAAGTCAGTATTTTCATGTTATATGTTCCTGTCGGGGTAGTACCCAGTCTGTAAACGCTACGTCCAGCGAAACAGATTCCAGGTAAGGTTTATTAGCTACTTTTGTTGTCGATAAGAACCGCCATTAGAATCACCGCCGCTTTGACAATCATCTGGTAGTAGGAAGAAACGCTCAGAAGATTAAGGCCGTTATTTAAAAAACCCAGGATAAGCGCGCCAATCAGCGTACCGAAAACCCGCCCTTTACCGCCGGCCAGACGGGTGCCGCCGAGCACTACAGCCGCAATAGCATCAAGCTCATAGCCACTACCCGCCGTAGGCTGAGCCGACGAAAGTCTTGCCACTTCAATGGTGCCTGCCAACGCGGCCAGTAGCCCACAAAGGGAATAGACCACGATTTTGACCCGGTTAACGCTAATACCAGAAAGACGCGTTGCCGCTTCATTGCCACCCAACGCATAGATATAGCGTCCAAGCCGGGTATGGTGCAGGGTGTACCAGGACAGCAGAAAGACCAGCGCCATCAGCCATACTGGAACCGGTATCCCCATCAGCCGACCAATACCAAACCAACCGTAGAGATCGGCATTAGCATCGAAGCCGGTATTGATTGGACTGCCATCGGTATAAACCAGCGTAGCGCCGCGCAACAGCAGCATCATCACCAACGTAGCGATAAACGCCTGGACTTTACCCTTTGCCACAATAATGCCGGTTATGGCACCGATGGCCGCGCCCAGTGCCAGAGACGCCGTAACCGCCAGCAATGCGTTGACGTCGATACCTACCAGCGAAGCGCCGACGGCCCCGGTCAGGGCCAATAATGAGCCGACGGAGAGATCAATACCCGATGTTAAAATGACCAATGTCATCCCAACAGCCATGATGGCGTTTACCGAAGTCTGCTGCAGGATATTGAGCAAATTGTTAACGGTAAAAAAGTTAGGGCTGAGAAACGCCACTATGGCAATTAATATGAGCAGTGCGAACAGCGATTTCTGCTCAAGAAGCCAACGTTTGCTAAACCAGCGACGCTGAGAGGGAATAATTTGTGCGTTCATATCAGGCCAACTCCTCGGGCTGTTTACCGACCGCTGCCGCCATCAAAACCGCTTGGGTGGCTTGATCTCTGGAAAAATTGCCGCTTATCCGACCTTCATGCATCACCAGAATACGGTCGCTCATTCCCAACACCTCTGGCATTTCCGACGAAACCAGTAAAATACTCAGTCCATCATCTTTAAACTGATTTATCAGCTGATAAATTTCTTTTTTTGCGCCCACATCTACGCCACGGGTTGGCTCATCGAGAATGAGGACTTTTGGCCGGGTCATTAGCCCACGAGCGATTGCAATTTTTTGCTGATTACCACCAGAAAGCAGCCCGACCGGCTGATTCATCGAGGGCGTTTTGATATTGAACAAACAGATAAAATCACCAACCGCCAGTTGTTCCTCGGCATGTTTTAGCTGACCACCTGTCCGGCTGAAATAGCGCAGCGCTGTCAGCGACATGTTTTCTTTCACGGACATTCCGAGAATCAGTCCATCACGCTTACGATCTTCCGAAATATAAACAATACCGTTTTTCAGCCCCTCTTCGGGCGTACGCGTCTGCACAACGTTGCCGTTCAGACGCATCGTTCCGGCACTTACAGGCAACGCACCGTAGAGTATTTTCATCAGTTCAGTGCGTCCGGCACCCATCAGCCCGGAAATACCAATAATCTCCCCCTGGCGGAGGGAAAAGCTCACAGAGTCAACACCCGGACCGCTAAGATTTTCAACTTCCAGCAGCACCTTACCTGGCGCTTTTTCGAGATAAGGATAGTGATCTTCCAGCTTGCGCCCAACCATCATTTCAATCAGTGATTCTTCACTCAGTTCGCTCACCGCTCGTTCAGCAATAAACTGACCGTCGCGGAAAACGGTTACCTCATCGCAAATGTCAAAAATCTCTTTCAGGCGGTGAGAGATATAGACAATGCCACAGCCCTGGGCTTTCAGATCGCGAATGACATTAAATAACGAAGCGGTTTCAGTGTCTGTTAACGCATCGGTAGGTTCATCCATGATGATGACGCGCGATTTGAAGCTGAGCACTTTGGCAATTTCAACCATCTGCTGATCGCCAATCGACAAATCACCCACCAGCTGACGGCTGCTAAAGCGTAGGTTTAACCGCTTGAGCAAACTATCCGCCTGCTGATAGATATCAGCCCAGTTAATTTTGCCAAAGCGATTAGTCACCTCACGGCCAAGAAAGATATTCTCCGCCACAGTAAGCTGAGGAACGAGGTTAAGCTCCTGGTGGATGATGCCAATACCGGCATCCTGCGAAGCTTTTGGCCCGTTAAAAACAGTTTCCTCACCCAGCCACTTGAGCGAACCGGCATCGCGCAGATAAATACCAGTCATAATTTTCATCATGGTGGATTTACCGGCACCATTTTCCCCCACCAGCGCCATAACTCGTCCGCAATATACACTGAGAGAGGCGCCGGAAAGCGCTTTCACGCCAGTGAAAGACTTTTCAATGCCACTGAGTTGCAGTAACGGTTGCATCGCTACCTCAAAAAGTCACACCTGCATGAAGCAGGATATTAGCGTAGGGGGTACATTCTCCGCTGCGAACCACGCCCAGGCTTTGGTGAGTAAGCTGTTTGAAGTTTTCGTGGCTGACGTACTCAATGCTGATTGAATTTCCCTGGCGCTGCTGCAAGTCCTCGATCAACGAGGTGAGCTGGCGATGCACTTCCACATTATGCTGGCAGATTTCTTTCGCCACCGTGACGCGCTCAACCTGCATTTCATTGGTTATCTGTTCTGTCACCTGGAGAAAAGTGGGAATGCCTTGGGTCAGCGCGAGATCGATTCGCTCAGGACCCGATGGAATCGGCAGCCCGGCATCGGCTACAACCAGGGTATCTGTATGACCCATGCGGGCAATAAGTGCTGAAATGTCAGACTGTAACAGGCTGCCTTTCTTCATCATTCACTCCGGAGCGAAACGTTTCGCTGGCGCCAAGTTTCCGACAATATTCTCAGGGAAACAATCAGCAGTTAATGAATTTGTGATCACTATCGAAACGTTTCGCTCGCGGCAAAAAATGGATGATCAGGGGGATAATTTGCAAACTACAAGGATAGAAAAGAAAAAGTAGAGTTGAAACGTCAGGCTGAACAACGAAAGAGGTAAAATGGTAAACAAACGCACATTGAGCCTACCGCGCATCTCACAACCTGTCTGCCGTGAGATGCGTCAAAAAAACATTTTTTTCTGAAGGCATCCGATCTTCTTGTGTACCAGACGATATAAGTCAAATTAATTAAAAACCATGCCGCCATCGATCAACAGTGCCTGGCCCGTCATATAGTCAGAGTCCGGGCCAGCAAGATATGAAACACAAGCTGCTACGTCTTCGGGTTCAGAAAGACGACCGAGGGTAATGCGTTTAGCAAATTCGGCAGTACCATAGCCCACAGGCTGTCCAGCCGCAGCAGAAATTTCCCGGTCGATTTTTTCCCACATCGGTGTTTTGACAATACCAGGGCAATAAGCATTTACGGTGATACCTGATGAGGCAAGATCGCGCGCAGCGGTTTGTGTCAGGCCACGCACGGCAAATTTACTTGAGCTGTAAACAGCCAGCTCAGGATTGCCAACATGTCCAGCCTGCGAGCAGGCATTAATGATTTTTCCGCCATGACCTTCCGCGCGAAAAGCCTGGACTGCGGCCTGAATTCCCCAGATAACCCCTTTTACATTGATATCGTAAACTTTATCCACCATCTCTGGCGTAATCGCTTCGATTAGGGTAGTCGGGGCAATGCCAGCGTTATTAACGATAACATCAAATCCATCCAGCAAATCTCTCGCCTGCTCAACGGCGGTAAAAACCTGGTCACGATTTGATACGTCAGCTTTAATGGCACAGGCTCTACCACCATGATGAGTAATCTCATCGGCAACCTGTCGTGCCGTTTGCTCATTATAATCGACTACTGCTACGCCAAAACCATCCTTTGCCAGACGAATGGCAATCGCTCTACCAATCCCCTGTCCTGCGCCGGTAACTAATGCAACTTTGTTTTTCATCTCTTTCTCCTTGAACAAGCTCTCACAAGATCTGACTCAAATGCAGTTGACCCATTAACATGGGGTTATCGGCATAATCAACTGGGATCGCTACCACAGACGGGCCTTGCACATCCATTGCGCAACGCAGGGTATGCTCCAGCGACTCTGCATTTTGTACGACGAATCCTTTCGCACCGAAAGCTTCAGCGTAAAGTTTGAAATCAACGGGGCCAAAATTAACAGCTGAAACACGCTGATATTTTTTTTCCTCCTGTATCGCCACCATGTTGTACCCTTGATCCACCCAGATGATATGCAGAATATTGGCATTGAGTCTGACCGCGGTCTCCAGCTCCATACTGGATTGCAAAAAACCCCCGTCGCCGGAAACAGAAACCACCTTACGGCTGGGATCAACCAGCCATGTTCCTATCGCCCATGGAAGTGCTACCCCCATTGTCTGCTGCCCATTTGAAATCATGATCTGACGCGCACGAAAACTATATAAATAACGGGCAATCCAGATATGAAAACTACCCATATCGACGGTCAGTGTGACATCACTATTAATGATGTCTTGCATCGCCCTTACGATACGGAGTGGATGCAAGGCAAACTGACTCAGCTTATGTCCCTGGACCGCCAACAGTTGGCGCTGATCCTGCCGATCCTGCAAAATAGCAGCCGCCTCATCGCTCAAATTCAGCACGCTATTAATATGCTCACTCAGCTTATCCAGTGTCGCCGCGATATCGCCCACCAGTTCCGTATCCGGTAAGTAATTATTATCAATCTCCGCTGGCTGTACATCGATATGCACCAGCTTTGCTTTGCCGGAGTTCCACATCGCTGGCTCGTACTCAACCGGGCTGTAACCGATGGTTATGATCAGATCCGCCTGACGTAGCAGACGGTCGCCAGCCTGGTTATTAAACAGCCCTACTCGTCCGGCGAATCGGGAGAAGTGCTCCTGGTTTATAGCACCCGCAGCCTGATAGGTACTGGTAGCGGGAATGTGACTTTTATTCAATAAACGGCGAATCGCATCACTATTTTTAGCCTGACTCGCCATCAGGCCCAGCAGCAATACGGGGTTCTTTGCCTGTCTGATATAACCAATAGCCTCTGAGATAGCGTCTTCCGGTGCCGCTCCCTGAACGACGGGCTTTCTGGCGGGGATCGGCTGACCTTTAACCGGGTCATCCACGATATCCTGTGGCAGACTTATGAAAGCGCCACCACCGCGCCCTTGTTCTGCATAGCGAAATGCATTCGAGACAACCTCAGTCAGCGCATCGCCATCAGTCACTTCGGCAGAAAACTTGGTGACCGGGCGAAACATGGAAACGGTGTCCATACTTTGATGCACCAGCTTAGAACTGTCGGCGCGTTTTACCGCGCCACCCAGCGCCACCACGGGATCGCCTTCGGTTGTCGCCGTTGCCATACCGGTAACGAGATTTGAACAGCCAGGGCCGGAGGTCACCAGCGCTACTCCTGCTCTCCCGGTCAGTCTGCCAACCGCGGCGGCCATAAAAGCGGCATTAGCTTCATGACGAACAGGAATAATTTGAATGTGCGAATCGAGCAGAGAATCAAAAACCTTATCAATTTTTGCGCCGGGAATGCCGAAGACATGATTAACGCCCAGCGTTTCCAGCTGCGCTACCAGTAGATCGGCACCGTGCTGCCATAATGGTGTTTCTGTCGGATTTTTCATCATTTCATCCCTATAAAACTAGCCTTCAACTGAGCGGATAGCAGAATCAAGATCTACAGGCGTCAGATTGGCATTAAGAAAATCCTTGTCCTGCGGCAAATCAATAATCAGCTTATTAATCTCACCAAAAGTGAGAACGCCTTCATGCAGGGTATAGTCAAGCAGATGCCCTCCCCCCTGGCGATCGTCGGTTATAAAGTGCTCGTGATAACCCGCAACGTTAATACCCTGCATGTACTGAGGCGTACGAAATCCAATAACAACGCCACGACGCCGGTTAAAAGTGAATACTGGCTGATTATCGAGAATTTCTGGCATCGAACGATAAGGACGATGTTGGCAGGGAACGGTTCGGGTAGCCGCATCAGCGAACAGACCATCAATACGCAACGCACAAAACTGATTATCTGATTGCACCTGCTGATTAATAACCTGATGTATAGCCTCACGGTCAACAGGTTGCTGAAAATGATGTCGATATTCAGGCTTAAAAAAAGTCATCACTGCAAAGGGGGTTTTTTGATCCGGCTTAGCCGTGGAGGCACTGCCGTCTGATCGTAGTTGGTAAACCTGACTATCGAAAGCGATCAGTTCGCCATCGAGCTGATTAAAAGTGCCAAGTCCGAAATCTCCGCGCGTAAGCAGGTTGGCAACCGTGGTATTCCCATCATAGACACCGCTTAGTAAAGCGCTCATCAGTGAGGTCTGATAGATAACACTTTCTGGATTGGATCTGTGAAAATCGCTTACCGTGGAAACTAATTGTTTCTCACATAAACAATCAGTTAATGAATGATTCATTCTATTCCTCGCGGGCAAAATATAAGCTTCATTGTTTAATATCTTGACGAAACTTAGTGCAGGATACCAATATCTAGAAGGCTTAATTTGGAGACGTTTTTAATATGGAACTTCGCCATCTGCGCTATTTTGTTACCGTTGCGCAAAACGGTAATTTCACCCGCGCTGCAGAAAT
Source organism: Izhakiella capsodis (assembly GCF_900115045.1). GTDB lineage: Bacteria > Pseudomonadota > Gammaproteobacteria > Enterobacterales > Enterobacteriaceae > Izhakiella > Izhakiella capsodis. Next base: position 11,514 of record NZ_FOVC01000010.1, read on the forward strand.
ACTGGGAATATCTCAGCCCCCACTTAGCCAGCAAATTTTACGTCTTGAGCGCGAGATAGGCACACCACTCTTAAAACGCCTGACACGAAGTGTTGAGATGACCGAGGCTGGAAAAGTGTTTTATCACGACGCACAGCACATCCTTGAGCTTGCCGGTCTGGCGATGGAAAAGGCCAAAGGTATCGCTCGCGGTATCAGTGGCGAGCTATCATTGGGCTTTGCCAGTTCAGTGGTATTTCATCCGGCAGTATTTAGTTTAATCACCGCGTTTCAGACACACTATCCGGCGATGTCACTGTTGACGCGTGAAGATAATATGGCTGCGTTGATACATGATTTACAGGAGGGGTTGCTGGATGCAGCTTTCGTCAGGCTCCCCTGTGAAAGTAGCAAATCACTCGACCTCAGGGTGATGGCAAGCGAACAAATGCGTCTGGTTTTGCCACAAAGCCACCGACTAAGCGCAAATAAACAGGTCGCACTTAGCGAGATGAGAGAAGAAAGACTGGTCCTTTTTCCACGTGAAGTCTCTCCCAGCCTGTATGAAATGATTGTCAGCGCTTGTCTGCGCGCCGGTTTCCAGCCCAGGCTTGGTCAGCAAGCACCTCAAGTGCTACCAGCAATTAGCATGGTTGCCGCAGGTTTTGGCTTTACTCTCGTGCCTGCATCGGTATGTGAAATCAGCTATCCGGGAGTGACTTTTCATGCGATAGACGACATCACGCTTACTTCAGATATCGCCTTAGCATGGCGTCGCTTTAATCGTTCTCCTGCGGTGCATCATATGGTTTCAACCTTGAGAAATGCTTCGCAGGAGGGACGTTAATGTCTTAGCCCTTGAGCTTGATAATCTCTTTAACATCAAGCTCTATAGAGTTGAAATCTTTGTCTATTTTACCTTTCAGCTGAACTTTATCCTGCGGAGTGATGGTTTGTCCCATCCAACGCTTATGATCAATTTCCACCAGCAGATTACCGGTGTTATCGCGGAATATATATTTATCATCGCCGACGCGTTTCTCGATATGTCCGGTAACCGAAACCCAGCTATTGTCGCTCATCTCTCCGGCTTTAGCCGCGGTAACCGCGCTGCCGTCTGGTCCGGCGAAGCCTCCCTGATGACCAACCTGTGTGTGCGGCGCATTCGGATCAACGAAGCCGCCTTGCTGAGCTGCATAGAGCGGTGCGGAAGTCAAAGCGACCATAGCTAAAACAGCAGCAGTTTTTTTCAATGATTTCATGCTTTTTTCCCTTTTAATCTGACTATCAGTTTGTTGATGATAATGATTAAAACATACATTTCTTAACAAGTTCTTAATACTATAGTTCGCAGAGTCTTTTTTTAAAAATTGATTTATTACGTCAAAATTAATAGTTAATGCGGTACAACTATCCTTATCAATACATTTAGCGCTAGCACAGACAGGGAGAGCAACAATGCGCATCTTACTCATTGAGGACGATACCTTGATTGGCGATGGGACCAAAGCAGGTTTAACTAAACTTGGTTTTAACGTCGACTGGTTTACTGATGGCAAAACAGGATACAGCGCGTTGAACACAGCACCTTACGACGCGGTGGTTTTGGATCTCAGCTTACCAGAGATGGATGGGCTCAACATTCTGGCGCAATGGCGTAAAAATGGTGCCGATATCCCGGTACTGATCCTCACCGCGCGTAATGCCCTGGAACAGCGCGTGGAAGGCCTGAGTAGTGGCGCCGATGATTACCTGTGTAAACCCTTCGCACTAACCGAAGTTAGCGCGCGTTTGCAGGCACTAATCCGCCGTCGCTATGGTCAGTTTCAGCCACAACTTAGCCATGGTGAGGTAACGCTTGATCCAGCAGCACATACTGTTACTGTCCGCGGGGAAACCCTGGCCATGAAACCTCGTGAGCTATCGCTTCTTGAGCTTTTGATGCGTAATCCTGGCCGGGTGTTGACCCGGACTCAGCTCGAGGAGAAACTTTACAGCTGGGATGACGAGGTATCCAGCAACACGGTAGAAGTGCACATCCATCATCTGCGTAAAAAACTCGGCAGCGATTTTATTCGTACGGTACATGGTGTCGGCTATATCCTGGCTCCCACCAAATGAAAAAAATAAGCCTGCGTCTGCGACTTGTTGTTGGCTTCATACTGATTGTTCTGCTGTGCGGGGGTACCGCGGCGTTGCTTTCATGGTTGCAAACGCGGGAAAACATCAACGAGCTGTTTGACACCCAGCAACTGCTGTTTGCACGTCGCCTGGCAACCCTTGATCCGCATAACCTGACGCCACACAGTCTCTCGGAAAAGAAAAGTAAAAAGCTTCTGCGTCATAATCGTGGCAACGTTGATGATGATGTACTGGCATTTGCTATTTTTACTCGCGATGGAAAACGCGTTGCCGACGATGGCGATCATGGTCGTGAGATCGGTTTTGAACCAGACAAGCAGGGCTTTTCAAATAGCAGATTGATTAACGACGACGATCGCTGGCGTATCGTCTGGCTGGACAGTGCTGATTATCAGTATCGGATAGCAGTAGGGCAAAAAGAGAAATATCGGGAAGAGATGACGGCAGATATGGTCTCCGCCAGCCTCTATCCCTGGCTATATGCTCTGCCGCTGATGGTCATTTTACTCTTCTGGCTGCTAACGCATGAGCTCTCACCACTGCGTCGCCTGACCTATGAACTGGAAAAACGCTCGCCTGATGCAACCCATCAGCTGAAACCCGCTCGGATACCAAAAGAAGTTTTCCCGTTGGTTCAGGCACTTAACGGGCTTTTTTCACGCACCTCACGAATGATCTCCCGCGAGCGTGGTTTTATTTCCGACGCTGCTCACGAGCTACGCAGCCCGCTGGCAGCATTGCGGGTACAAGCAGAGGTCGCCCAGCTGTCCGGTGAAGATGCTTCCACTCGCACGCGAGCACTTAATAATTTAACTGGTGGGATCGGTCGTGCCAGTCGCCTTGTCGATCAGCTACTCGCCCTTTCGCGGCTGGATAACACCGGCGATCTGGAAACCGCGCCAACGGAGATTCAGACTTTACTCAGACAGGCTATTGTCGAGCAATATCCAACAGCAACGCAGGCTGGGATCCAGCTGTCGCTGGAAGCATCGTCTCAACCCGTTATCATACAAGGCGATTCACTGTTGTTATCATTATTGATGCGTAACCTGCTGGATAACGCTATTCGCTACGGCGGTGCCGGTGGCGAAGTACAGCTTTTGCTTAGCACAAACCAGCTCAAGATTATCGATAATGGGCCGGGTATTGACGAAGCGCTTATTACGCGAATTGAAGAGCGCTTTTTTCGCCCACCGGGACAAAAACAGCAGGGGAGCGGGCTGGGCCTCTCGATTGTCAGACAAATTGCTCAGCTGCATAACATGAAAATGGCGCTGGCTAATCGCCCGGAAGGCGGACTGTGCGTTACCCTTAGCTGGACATAACGCACAGCGCCAAACGTTGGCGACCGGGTAACATCAGAGAGCCAGTCGCCTTTCTGACGAAATGATGACCGCTAACAAGGCCCGGTTACATTTCTATTTGCGTACCCAGCTCTATCACCCTGTTCGGCGGGATCTCAAACTGATCGGGCGCCCGTAGCGCGTTACGCTGCAAGGCAAGGAATAACTTGCCACGTAGGCGTAAATACCAGGGACGCTTCCCGATAATCAGCGACTCATGCGACATAAAAAACGAGGTTTCCATCATCCGACAGTTAAGCCCTTCCAAGCCACAGCGATGGAATATCTCTTCAACATTTGGCGTTTCACGCCAGCCATAACTGGCAACCACCCGCCAGAAAGTCGGGGATAATTGCTCGATGGTAACGCGCCGCACGTTATGAACGTAAGGTGCATCTTCGGTGCGTAGAGTGAGCAACACCACCCGCTCATGTAATACCTTGTTATGTTTGAGATTATGTAATAAAGCAAAAGGGATGACACGCAGGGTCCGTGACATGTACACCGCCGTACCCTGTACGCGTACCGGCGGTGATTTTTCCAGTGAAGCAATCATTGCTTCAAGTGAATTACCATGCTCGCTCATTCGACGCAACAGGCGAAAGCGTTCGCTTTTCCAGGTGGTCATCACGATAAACATCATCAGACCCAAGGTCAGAGGCAGCCAGCCACCGTAAAAAACCTTCACCAGGTTAGCCGAGAACAGCGACACATCGATGCACAACATGCCAACCAGAATCAGCAACACCAGATAACGATTCCAGTGCCAGTTTTTAATCGCCACCGTGCTACAAAGGATAGCGGTCAGCACCATAGTTCCGGTTACAGCGATACCGTAGGCCGCCGCCAGATTGCTCGAATGTTTGAAACCGATAATAACCAGAACCACGGAGACATAGAGCAACCAGTTAATGAAGGGCACGTAAATCTGGCCGGATTCTTCTTCGGAAGTGTGGATGATACGCATTGGCGGCAGGTAACCCAGACGAACGGCCTGACGGGTTAACGAAAAAACGCCGGAAATTACCGCTTGCGATGCAATTATCGTCGCCAGCGTTGCCAGAATCAGCAGCGGAATCAGCGCCCAGTCAGGAGCCAGCAGGAAAAAAGGGTTCTTAATCGCCTCAGGGTGTTTTAACAATAACGCCCCCTGACCAAAATAGTTGAGAACCAGAGAGGGCAGCACCACGCTAAACCAGGCCACGCGGATCGGTAATTTTCCGAAGTGTCCCATGTCGGCATACAGCGCTTCCACGCCGGTTATCGCCAGCACCACCGCGCCCAACGCAAAGAAAGAGACTGACTTATATTGAATAAAAAAGTTAACAGCCCAAACAGGATTCAAAGCATGTAAAACTTCGGGATTATCGATAATGGCAAGGGTGCCCAGAACTGCCAGAACGATAAACCACAGCAGCATAACCGGTGCAAACATTTTACCAACGATACCGGTTCCGTGTTTCTGAATAACAAACAACGCCGTCAGAACGCCGATAGCCATAGGAACGATATAAGCATCAAGCGAGGGAGCTGCAATCTCAAGACCTTCTATAGCCGAAAGCACTGAAACGGCCGGGGTAATCACCACTTCGCCATAAAAAAAACTGCCACCGATTAATCCCATTATCACCAGAATAGCCGTGGTACGAGCACCGGTATTACGACCAGCCAGCGACATTAGCGTCAGAATTCCCCCTTCACCGGCGTTATCTGCCCGCATCACATAACTGATATATTTCAGGGAAACGACTAAGATCAACAGCCAGAATATTAACGAAAGAAAGCCAAACACGGCCTCACGTTCCACTCCGAAACCGCTATGGCCGGAAAGACACTCACGCAAAGTGTAAAGTGGGCTGGTGCCAATATCACCATAAACCACACCGATGGCGGCAAGGGTAACGGCACCGAGTGACTGCTTTTTATCAGAACTCATAGACTCTTCTTTTGTTGGCGCTCACTGGCGCAAAAATGCGCAACCGGAGCCATCAAAAAGCGCACAGTATGCCTGAATCAGCGTAAATGCCCACCTCTAAAAGTGCCAGAGATAACTTAATTCTATTAATGTTAGCGCTTTAATACTAAAAAGTTGTCTGGTATCAACTATTTCAAGCATCATAGTCCGAAGTTTTGCTGTCGCCAGTGTAGGTGACGCAGGGGAGCTTGAAAGAAACAGGATCAATGACAAATTATGGCTGACTCTTCTTTATTAGCTGAACGCATCGCAAAATTAAGCAACGCGCTGGAAAAAGGTCTATATGAGCGTCACCATGCTATTCGTCTGTGCCTGCTGGCGGCGCTGTGTGGTGAAAGCGTATTCCTGCTTGGGCCGCCGGGTATAGCCAAAAGCCTGATCGCCCGACGACTCAAATTTGCTTTCCAAAATGCTCGCGCCTTCGAGTATCTCATGACACGTTTTTCCACCCCGGAAGAAGTCTTCGGACCGCTTTCCATTCAGGCGCTAAAAGATGAGGGGCGTTATCAGCGTTTGACCAAAGGGTATCTGCCCAATGCTGAAATTGTTTTTCTTGATGAGATATGGAAAGCCGGCCCGGCGATCCTTAATACATTACTGACCGCCATTAATGAACGCCGCTTTCGCAATGGTGACACTGAAGACCCCATTCCGATGCGGCTGCTGGTCACTGCGTCTAATGAACTGCCGGAGGCTGACAGCGGACTGGAAGCGCTCTATGACCGAATGCTTATTCGTTTATGGCTGGATAACGTTCATGAGAAACACAATTTTCGCAGCATGTTGACCCATCCGGGCGATGAAAACAGCAATCCGGTCTCTTCCTCACTCTGTATTACTGACGAAGAGTATCAGCAGTGGCAGTCAGGGATCGGCAAGATCAACCTCCCTGACAACGTTTTTGAACTTATCTTCCAGCTGCGCCAGCAGTTGGAAACCTTGCCGGACGCTCCCTATATTTCCGATCGGCGCTGGAAAAAAGCGATCCATCTATTACAAGCCAGCGCCTTTTTCAGCGGGCGTCATGCGATTGCCCCTATCGATCTCATTCTGCTGAAAGACTGCCTGTGGCATGATTTAGCATCACAGACGCTGCTGGAGCGGGAAATTGAAAATCTGATGACACAGCAGGCCTGGCAACAGCAGTCAATGACCCTGCATTTACAGCAAATCAATGCCCGTTATTTAGCCCTCAAGCAGCAGCATAACCTCGGTCAGGCGATCCAGCTGGAGAGACATAGCGGCATGTTCAGCCGTAAATCTCACTATGATTTACCCGAAAATATCTCCGGCGATAAACTGGTATTCATGCTGCAGAAACCGCTCAGTCTGCACGATATAAGGGTAACCCATCTGACTATTGAGCGCAAAAGTCTGCAGAGCTGGTTGCAAAAAGGCACTGAAGCGCACGGTCAGTTAAATGGCATTGGCTTTGCTCTGCCATTGGATCTACAAATTGATGCGCAGAGCTACCTGACGGTACGTGATAACAGCTTGCAAGCTTCGCGACTGGCCCTGCCAGACGCAACACCCTACGTCATACCTGAGGAAATAAAGCAAACACTCGATGAGGTCGATACTCAGCTGCGCGCTCAACGGACGCTGTTCAATCAGCAACAGCGCTGCTTGTTTATTAGTGATGACTGGCTGGCACGCATCGAAACCAGCTTACAGCAGGTTACTGAACAGCTTCAGGCTGCGCAGCGATGATCTCTATGGATACCCTGAGCGTATCTCTGTCAATTAGCGAACAGGAGATGATTGACGAGATGATAGTGACCTTGCTGGCTTCACCAGAGATAGCCGTTTTTCTGAATAAATCTCCCGCCCTGAAAAACGCGCTGCTGCGTGACGTTCTACGCTGGAAAGCGGAGATTCGCGATCGGCTGCAAACCACCCCAGTGCCGCATGCTCTGGCGCAGGAACTTCAGCTTTTCCAACAAAGCCAGACTATTGATTTCGCCACCTTCAATCAGCGTCTACCCACTACCCTTAAGGCGCTGCAAAATAACGCATCATCCTTTGCCAAAGAAGCCTTGATCCTGATAGAAAACAGCGGTAATGCTGCGTTGAGTCGTGCCCAGCAGAGCCTGTTCATTCAACGTTGGCGTCTTAGCCTGAACATGCAAGCACTGAGTCTCGATCAAGCGCTACTGGAGCAAGAGCGGGAAAAACTGCTGGCAGAACTACAACAGCGGCTGGCGATGAGTGGGCAGCTGGCACCCGTACTGGCGGAAAATGAAACCAGCGCCGGACAACTGTGGGATATGAGCCGTGGCTCCCTGCAACGCGGCGACTATCAGCTAATTTTGCAATACGCCGATTTTCTTAGCCTTCAACCTGAATTAGCGGCGCTTGCCGAAAGGTTAGGACGTAGCCGTGAGGCAAAAGCCAGCTCGGAGCGCAATACACAAATGGACGTTCTTCGTCAGAGAGTACGCGAGCCAGCTACCGCCCCGGAAGAAGTCAGCGGCATCCATCAAAGTGACGATATACTGCGCCTTCTGCCGCCTGAGCTGGCAACGCTCGGCATCAGCGAGCTGGAAATTGAATTTTATCGTCGGCTGGTTGAAAAGCGTCTACTCACCTACCGTTTGCAAGGGGAAAGCTGGCGGGAAAAACTGATCACGCGCCCTGCACATCATAATCAACGACAACAACAGCCATTTGGCCCTTTTATTATTTGTGTTGATACCTCCGGTTCAATGGGCGGGTTTAACGAACGCTGTGCTAAAGCCTTTTGCCTGGCGCTGTTAAAAGTGGCATTAAACGATCAACGCCGCTGCATGTTAATGCTGTTTGCTCATCAGGTGATCGTTTATGAGTTAACCGCTGAGGACGGGATCAGCCAGGCAATACGCTTTCTCAGCCAGCAATTTCGCGGCGGAACGAACCTGACCGCTTGTCTGGAACACGTGTTAAAACACCTCGCCTTGCCGGGATGGCAGGAGGCGGATGCCGTTGTTATCTCTGATTTTATTGCTCAGCGCCTGCCGGAAAAACTCAGTGATGAAGTGAAACATCACCAGCTCCGGCTGCAGCAAAAATTTCATGCAGTGGCGATGTCCGATCACGGTAAACCCGCTATTTTGCGTATTTTTGACCACATCTGGCGCTTTGATACCGGCATCAAAAGCCGCCTTTTACGTCACTTGCGTCGCTGAATGACAGCGATAGATCGAACAGCTTTGCTATAGTCATGTTTATGCTTTTAACAGATAAACCACGGAAAAAACCATGACAGACGCAATGACACCCGCGGATAGCTTGCCCGAACCAACGCGTACTCTCTATCTCAGTGGAGAAAGTAGCGATGAAAAGCGCCAACAGCTGCTGAATTATTTCAATCAAACCTGGGCGCTGTATGAAAGCCTCTTCAGTTGCCTGAGCGATCCCCAAGCCTGGTATACCAAAGCAATCCCGCTACGCCATCCGCTTATTTTTTATTACGGCCACACTGCCACCTTTTATATCAATAAGCTAATCGCCGGTCAGCTTATTGATAAACGTCTGGATGCGCATATTGAAGCGATGATGGCCATCGGCGTCGACGAAATGAGCTGGGATGATCTTGATGACACCCACTACGCGTGGCCAGACATTGCCCAGCTGCGTGATTATCGAGCCCAGGTAAAAGGCGTGATAACAGAGGTTATCAGAACCATGCCGCTGGAGCTGCCGATAGGCTGGAACAGCCCGGCATGGGTCATTCTGATGGGCATCGAGCATGAACGCATTCACCTGGAAACCTCAAGCGTATTAATACGTCAGCTACCTGTTGAATGGGTACAGCCTCAGCCCCATTGGCCAGTGTGTCCCCGGGCGCGCCATCGCTACCAGGATGTACCGAAAAACCAGCTGTTGCCGGTAACAGGCGGACGCGTAACACTTGGGAAAACCGATGATACCTACGGATGGGACAATGAGTATGGCAGACAGGTCCATGATGTCAGCGAATTTCAGGCCAGCGAGATGCTGGTCAGTAATGCCGAATTTCTGCATTTTGTTCAGGATAACGGCTACCAAAATGCATGCTGGTGGGATGATGAAGGTCAGGGTTGGCTTGCGTTTTCTCAGGCCATAATGCCAACGTTCTGGGTGGGACAACCAGAGCAACCTGATACGCTTAAACTACGTCTGATGGCCGAAGAAGTCGTCATGGCCTGGGACTGGCCAGTGGAAGTCAACCAGCTGGAGGCGGCAGCCTTTTGCCGCTGGAAAAGCGCACAGATCGGTCAGTCAGTCCAGCTACCTGGCGAAGCTGAGTGGTACCGCTTGCGCGAAGCCGTGCCGGGCGATCAGCCTGAATGGCAGAGGCCACCAGGTAATATAAACCTTTCCTGGTGGGCATCACCCTGCCCGGTAGATACTTTCCGCCAGGATAAATTTTACGATCTGGTGGGCAACGTCTGGCAATGGACCACCACGCCGATCAACGGTTTTGAAGGATTTAACGTTCACCCACTCTACGACGACTTTTCAACGCCAACTTTCGACGGTAAGCACGCACTGATTAAGGGCGGCAGCTGGATCTCCACCGGCAACGAAGCGTTGAAATCCGCCCGCTACGCCTTTCGCCGTCATTTTTTCCAGCATGCCGGCTTCCGCTACGTCGTTTCCAAACATAAGGAGAGCATGACACTTAATCCTTATGAAACGGATGCGATGGTGTCGCAATACCTTGAATTTCAGTATGGGCCTGAATATTTCAGCATAGCTAATTATGCTCGCCAGTTAGTGGAAATAGCCCTGCCACACGTCAAACAGAGAGGTCACGCACTGGATATCGGCTGCGCAACCGGGCGCGCCAGCTTTGAACTGGCTCGTTATTTTGAGCAGGTAACAGGCATGGACTACAGCGCACGCTTTATCGACGTAGCGTTACAGCTGGTAAGCGGGGACGATTTCCGCTACGTCATCCCCACGGAAGGCGAGCTGGTAGAATATCGTCAACTGCGCCTGAAAGAGGTAGGTATTGACCGTATCACAGCCGGTAAAGTGCAGTTTGTTCAGGGTGATGCCTGTAATCTGAAACCGCAGCCAAAACGCTATGATTTCGTGCTGGCAGCTAATTTACTCGATCGTCTGCGTCAACCGCTGCGTTTTCTGCACGATATCACCCCGATGATTCAATCTGGCGGAATCTTGCTTATATCCTCTCCCTGGACCTGGCTTGAAGAATATACCGAACGCAACCAGTGGCTTGGCGGCGTGCGCGAAAACGGCGAAGCACTGAGCAGCTATCAGGCACTACAACGTTTTATGGCAGCAGAGTTCGAAGAAATCGCGCCAGCGCAGGACGTCCCCTTTGTTATCAGAGAGACCGCCCGCAAATATCAGCATACACTGGCTCAGGCCAGCTTGTGGCGTAAACGTTGAGAAGGGAAAGCATCACACGACTTTTGCCGGGGGGCAATAACCGGCAAATGCTGGCTTTCATCATTGACTGACAAGAGAAAGGATTCGTTATGAATCCTTTCTCTTATACCGCCGACAACAATCATAACCTGATATTTCAGAACATATCATTTTTTTAGCCAACACGTTATAGCGCATTTAGCTAAATATAATGACCTGACCGTACACGCTTCCTGAAAGGACGCTGTCAATTTCTTAACGAACGTTTTAACCTGATGGCCGCCGCTCAATCGCGTCATTAATAACCAGTAGGCAGGGTAAAATTAAATAGCACACTTCTTTTCTGCGATGCTTTTTTCGATGCCCGTTTCTTTCTTTAAAAATATCGCTTCCATATATAAGGAGAAAGTATTGCCTTCTGATCTGACTCGTCTGATGGTTATTCAAGGCCTGACTGACATGTGCCATTATTGCCATTGCTGCATGAGCGCTGCGGAGCGAGCAATACAAACAAAACAACACGGGTTGTACAGGATTAGCTGTTGTGGCGCCAGTGATAATCGTGCTACATCTATCGCAAATGGTGCCGGTTAATCGTCCTGAGGCAATTAGATATAATGGAAATAACGCTTGATAAGCATTTTTTCTTGCCAGTCTTCCGACGATAGCGCAATTTTAATCTGACGATAGTGATAAGTAATCAGGAAATACGATTCATGGCTGAAAATACACAAATCGACGATCTGGATCGTGGCATCCTCAGTGGTCTGATGGATAACGCGCGCACCGCCTATGCTGAGCTGGCTAAGCAGTTCCACGTCAGTCCCGGCACCATTCATGTGCGTGTCGAAAAAATGCGTCAGGCAGGTATCATTGAAGGTACCCGCGTGGAGATTAATCCCAAACAACTCGGTTATGACGTTACCTGTTTTATCGGCATCATTCTAAAAAGCGCCCGCGATTATCCTGCTGCACTCGCCCGTCTGGAAAGCCTCGACGAAGTCGTAGAAGCCTATTACACCACTGGCCATTACAGCATTTTTATCAAGGTGATGTGTCGTTCTATCGATGCTCTGCAACAGGTGCTGATTAATAAAATTCAGACCATTGAAGAAATCCAGTCTACCGAGACGTTAATTTCATTACAGAATCCAATCAGCCGTACCATTAAGCCCTGAGCTAATAAGTTTATCCACATCCTCGTAGAAAGAAAAATCCCATTGCCCCCTTTTATTTATAGGGTTTTAATTAACTCGCCACTTTCGGTCTGACGTAATAACCTTAATTATCCACAGGTAGATCTACGTTTGATCACAGCTTACAATATGCTCCTTAATCAGCTGGTTATTGGAGCAGTTATGGCAGATATCACCTTCATCAGCGGCAGTACGCTTGGTAGCGCCGAATACGTGGCAGAACATCTGGCAGAAAAGCTTGAGGTGGAAGGCTACTCAAGTGAGATTTTACATGGCCCGGTGTTAGCTGAGCTTCCCTCTGAAGGTCTGTGGCTTATCGTAACCTCCACTCATGGTGCCGGCGATCTTCCTGATAACTTGCAACCACTGATTGATGAACTGATTGAGCAAAAACCTGACCTCAGCGGTGTTCGCTACGGAGCTATAGGTATTGGTAACCGCGAATACGATCTTTTCTGCGGCGCGATTGATAAAGTCAATGAGGCCATGCAGGCATGTGGCGCCACTCTGCTGGGAGAAACATTGAAGATCGACGTGCTGGAACATGAAATTCCGGAAGATCCGGCTGAAAACTGGCTGGCGATCTGGCAACAGCATCTTCAGTAAAATTGATCGCATATTAAACCGCCTTTTTGTGCGATCCCGAACACTTTACCTGTGTATAAGCTTGTCTTTTTACAGCTTAAAACCCGTTATTATCCAAAGAATAACTTTAGGTACTGTCGTGTACTGTGAATAACTCGGCATTTAGATCCCAGTTTATTCTGTCTGGGATCACCGATCATTCACAGCTAATGATCCTCAGCATCAATATGATCAAAAAGCGCTTTTTTCGCTTATCCACAGATTATGGCGATCCTAATAGAAGATCTAATAAAGAGATCTTTAAATAAAAAGATCTTCTTTTTAATACCGACGATCCTGCCGCTTTTACCGTTGAAGAAATTTAAGTAGAATCCACAGCCCGGGCATCGATTCCACCATCGCTATGAGGTGCAGTACCATGTTTTATCCAGATCCTTTTGACGTCATCGTGATTGGTGGAGGTCATGCGGGCACAGAAGCTGCTATGGCTGCAGCCCGAATGGGTCAGCAGACACTGTTATTAACCCACAATATCGACACCCTAGGACAAATGTCCTGTAACCCGGCGATCGGTGGGATCGGCAAGGGCCACCTTGTTAAAGAGGTGGATGCACTTGGTGGGTTGATGGCGACTGCAACAGATAAAGCGGGCATTCAGTTTAGGATACTAAACGCGAGCAAGGGACCTGCTGTTCGTGCGACGCGAGCTCAAGCCGATCGCGTGCTGTATCGGCAGGCGATACGCACCGCGTTAGAAAACCAACCCAACCTGATGATCTTTCAGCAATCGGTTGATGATCTGATCGTAGAAAATGATCGCGCGGTTGGAGTTGTTACTCAGATGGGGCTCAAATTCAAAGCCAAGGCGGTGGTGCTGACGGTAGGAACTTTTCTTGATGGAAAAATCCATATAGGAATGGATAACTACAGCGGTGGTCGTGCTGGCGATCCGCCTTCCATACCTCTGGCTCACAGACTACGCAATTTGCCTTTACGGGTTAGCCGTCTGAAGACGGGTACACCGCCGCGTATTGATGCCCGCACAATTGATTTCAGCATGCTAGTTACCCAGCACGGTGATAACCCGATGCCCGTATTTTCATATATGGGCAGTGCTGTGCAGCATCCGCGACAGATGCCTTGCTGGATGACGTATACCAATGAACAAACGCATGAGACGATCCGAAATAATCTCGATCGTAGCCCGATGTACGCCGGGATCATTGAAGGAATAGGCCCCCGTTATTGCCCCTCGATCGAAGATAAAGTTATGCGTTTTGCCGATCGAGATGCTCATCAGATCTTCCTTGAGCCTGAAGGGTTAACCAGTAACGAAATCTACCCAAATGGTATTTCAACCAGCCTGCCTTTTGACGTTCAAATAAAGATAGTCCGTTCGATAAAGGGACTGGAAAATGCCCGAATTGTGCGGCCTGGTTATGCCATTGAGTATGATTTTTTCGATCCGCGCGACCTAAAACCAACGCTTGAGAATAAGTTTATTCTCGGTCTGTTTTTTGCCGGCCAGATCAACGGTACTACCGGTTATGAAGAAGCGGCTGCTCAGGGTCTGCTGGCAGGACTGAACGCCGCACGTCTTTCTGCTGATAAAGAGGGCTGGGCGCCACGCCGTGATCAGGCCTATATTGGCGTACTGGTTGATGATCTCTGTACCCTGGGGACAAAAGAGCCTTATCGCATGTTCACCTCACGCGCTGAATATCGTTTGTTGCTAAGAGAAGACAATGCCGATCTTCGCCTGACAGCAACTGGCCGTGAACTGGGTCTGGTCGACGACCTACGCTGGGCGCGATATAACCAAAAACTGGAGCAGATCGAGCGGGAACGCCAGCGTTTGCGAGATATTTGGTTGCATCCAAAATCCAGCAACGTGGATGAAGTTAACGCGTTGCTGAGCGCTCCGCTGACTAAAGAGGCAAACGGCGAGGATTTACTGCGCCGACCGGAAATGACCTACCAGCAACTGATGACACTTAGCTCCTTTGGCCGCGCGCTTACCGATGAGCAGGCAGCTGAACAGGTTGAAATTCAGGTTAAGTACGAGGGATATATTGCCCGCCAGCAGGAGGAAATCTCCCGTCAGCTGCGTAATGAAAGTACCTTACTGCCTGACGATATCGATTATTTGCAGGTTAGCGGCCTTTCTAACGAAGTCAAAGCCAAGCTAAACGATCATAAGCCGGTGTCTATCGGTCAGGCTTCGCGGATCTCCGGCATTACGCCCGCAGCCATTTCGATTCTGCTTATCTGGCTAAAAAAACAGGGGTTGTTACGTAAATCAGCCTGACAGAAAATCGGTTAAGCGCTTGCCCGGTAATACTCGTATTTCTACGAATATTTGTATACCCCCGCGCTTTATGCGCACTGCGCTGGTTTTCTGTCTTACAGTTATCCTAACCCGTTTAATAAATTATCGGATTACATCAGTGATTGAAAAACTTTCCCGTTTGCTTACGACCGCGCATATTTCTCTTACCGATGAACAAAAACAGCAGCTGCTCAGATACGTAGCGCTTCTGCACAAATGGAATAAAGCCTATAATTTAACCTCAGTACGCGATCCACAGCAGATGCTTATCCGTCACATTCTCGATAGCATTGTGGTAGAGCCTTATCTGCAAGGTGAGCATTTTATCGATGTTGGTACGGGTCCAGGTTTACCCGGTATCCCGTTAGCTATTGTACGTCCTCAAGCGCATTTTACCCTGTTGGACAGTCTGGGTAAGCGCGTCCGCTTCCTACGTCATGTGCAACATGAACTTCAACTTACCAACATCAATCCAGTGCAAAGCCGGGTTGAGCAGTATGATGAGCACAATTTTGACGGTGTGATCAGCCGGGCTTTTGCTTCATTGAATGACATGCTGAACTGGTGTCAGGCATTACCTGCTGATAACGGTGCATTTTATGCCTTGAAAGGGCAGCTGGATGATAGCGAACTGGCGGCTATACCTGATGGATTTCAGGTGATGCGTATCGAACGTTTGCTAATCCCGGATCTTGATGGCGAGCGTCACCTGATCGTTATCTGCAAAGCGTAGTTGAACGTTAAATATACAGCAATTTCTCCTCTTAACATGTCAAATTTTATGACCACAATAATAAATTTGTGGTCCCGATTGATTGAATTAAAGTTAAATCCAACGACTGAAATTATCTGATACGCATGGCAACATCCAACTTCAATTATCCAAATCAGTATCATATCTATTACCTTTCCCCGCCGATGAATCCAGGTAATACTCATCTGAGTGAATATTTTTTTTACCCGTTTCCGCTTTTTTTTTGCCATAAAAATGCCTGGAAATCTGATACGGAATGTCAATAGTCGCTTTTCATGCTGAAAAACGGTTTTATTTTAATGTTATTTTTTTAACTCTATGTTTTTATTATATTTATATTGATTTTTATGATAATTAATATCAATGCCATGCTATTTCATTCGATCTTTTGATTATAGATATGTGATCATAAGCACGCTTTTCTAGTCGTTTTTCTGCGTATCGGCAGTAATCTTCAGTTAAATGAATAACCTGTCAATTTTGTAAAATGGTCCTGTCGAAAGAAATTCAAATAATTGTTCACCTTTTCGCTACTTATCGATTGAAATCACAGGGCCGCCCCGTATAATTTGCACGGTTTTTGCTGCTTGACTCAAAGGGACGAAGGCAGTGTTATACAATCTGTGGGAAAGCCTAACGGCCTGGAGGATTCAGCGATATGTCTGCACCTCTGTATAGCAAGAGATTCACCCGCAGACTGCTGAGTATGCAGCTGATAACGCTCATCATAATCGGCACGCTGTTTTATGTTTTCAAAGGTGTGAGTTGGGGAGCCTCCGCATTGGCGGGCGGGGTCGCGGCTTGGTTGCCGGGCGTCGTTTTCATAATTTTAGCCTGGCGTCTGCAAGGTCAGTCACCTGTAAAAGGACGCGTTGCCTGGACATTTGC
Source organism: Izhakiella capsodis (assembly GCF_900115045.1). Taxonomy (GTDB): domain Bacteria; phylum Pseudomonadota; class Gammaproteobacteria; order Enterobacterales; family Enterobacteriaceae; genus Izhakiella; species Izhakiella capsodis. The sequence continues at coordinate 28,063 of NZ_FOVC01000010.1, forward strand.
TTTGGGCGAAGCCTGCAAGGTGCTACTGACCATTGTGCTTCTATTTGTGGAGCTGGGCGGTTTTAATGCGGTGTTCGTGCCGCTAGGGTTGACCTGGTTATCGGTGCTGGTAGTACAAATTGTTGCACCGACTGTCATTAACAACAAAGGGTAAGAGGCATCATGGCTGCAGGAGAAATCTCTACGCCGCAGGAGTATATAGGTCATCATCTGCATAACTTACAGATAGACCTGCGTACCTTCCAGCTGGTGGACCCAAACCACGTCCCTGCGACGTTTTGGGTTCTGAATATCGACTCCATGTTTTTCTCCATCGTGTTAGGTCTGATTTTTCTGGTGCTGTTCCGTAAGGTAGCTAAATCGGCCACCTGCGGTGTGCCGGGCAAATGGCAGGCGGCTGTTGAACTGATCGTGGGATTTGTCGATAGCAACGTGCGTGACATGTACCATGGTAAAAGCAAATTGATTGCTCCCCTCGCCCTGACCATTTTCGTCTGGGTATTCCTGATGAACCTGATGGACCTTTTGCCTATTGACCTGCTTCCTTATATTGGCGAGCACGTTTTCGGTCTTCCTGCATTGCGCGTGGTGCCCTCTGCTGACGTCAACGTCACACTCTCAATGGCGCTGGGCGTATTTATTTTAATTCTGTTTTACAGCATCAAAATGAAAGGCATTGGCGGCTTTGCTAAAGAGCTGACAATGCAACCGTTTAATCATCCTATCTTCATTCCAATTAACCTGATTCTTGAAGGCGTTAGCCTGTTGTCCAAGCCAGTTTCACTTGGCCTGCGACTTTTTGGCAACATGTATGCAGGTGAGCTAATTTTTATCCTGATTGCTGGCCTGTTGCCGTGGTGGTCACAGTGGATTCTGAATGTGCCCTGGGCCATTTTCCACATTCTGATCATTTCGTTACAGGCCTTCATTTTCATGGTACTGACGATTGTCTATCTGTCGATGGCATCTGAAGAACATTGATTTTTTATCAACCTACTGCGTTTAACTGAAACAAACTGGAGACTGTCATGGAAAACCTGAATATGGATCTGCTGTACATGGCTGCCGCTGTGATGATGGGGCTGGCGGCTATCGGTGCTGCGATCGGTATCGGCATCCTTGGAGGTAAATTCCTGGAAGGCGCTGCGCGTCAGCCGGATCTGATCCCTCTGCTGCGTACGCAGTTCTTTGTGGTAATGGGTCTGGTGGATGCAATCCCGATGATCGCTGTAGGTCTGGGTCTGTATGTGATGTTTGCCGTCGCCTAGCCACAAAATGTGTTCATCGCCGACTGTCGGCTTGCCTTAAGCGATGAACGGATTTCTGCTTGTGAGCAGAAAAGTTAACTTAACAAGAGGTATTGTGCAGTGAACCTTAACGCAACAATCCTCGGCCAGGCTATCGCGTTCATCCTGTTTGTCGCATTTTGTATGAAGTATGTTTGGCCGCCCATTATGGCTGCCATCGAAAAACGTCAGAAAGAAGTCGCTGACGGTCTTGCTTCTGCTGAACGTGCCAAAAAAGATTTGGATCTCGCGCAGGCTTCTGTGACCGATCAGCTGAAAAAAGCGAAGGAAGAGGCTCAGGTTATTATTGAGCAGGCGAACAAACGCCGCGCTCAGATTCTGGACGACGCGAAAGCTGAAGCTGAAGCTGAACGTACCAAAATCGTGACTCAGGCTCAGTCTGAGATCGACGCTGAGCGTAAACGTGCTCGTGAAGAATTACGTAAGCAGGTTGCGCTGCTGGCCGTTGCCGGTGCTGAGAAAATTATTGAACGTTCTGTAGATGAAGCTGCTAACAGCGACATCGTCGATAAACTGGTCGCTAAACTGTAAGGAGGGCGAGGCTGATGTCTGAGTTAGCTACGGTAGCTCGCCCCTACGCTAAAGCAGCTTTTGACTTTGCTGTTGAGCATCAAAGCATTGAACGCTGGCAGCAGATGCTGGCTTTTGCGGCTGAAGTTGCCAGCAACGTTCATATGGCAGATCTCCTGTCCGGCGCTCTGACACCAGAAGCCACATCTGCAACTTTCATCGCTGTGTGTGGCGATCAGCTGGACGAGGCCGCTCAAAACCTGATTAAGGTTATGGCAGAAAATAAACGTTTAACCGCGCTGCCTGCTGTACTGCAGAAGTTTATCCATCTACGCGATGCCCACGAGGCTAGCGCTGAAGTGGATGTCATCTCCGCCAGTGCACTGAGTGACAAACAGCTGAGTAAAATCAGCGCCGCGATGGAAAAACGTCTGTCACGCAAAGTTAAGCTGAATTGCAAAATCGATAAGTCTGTAATGGCAGGCGTAATCATCCGTGCGGGTGATATGGTCATTGATGGCAGCGTTCGCGGCCGTCTTGAACGTCTTGCAGACGTCTTGCAGTCTTAAGGGGACTGGAGCATATGCAACTGAATTCCACTGAAATCAGCGAACTGATCAAGCAGCGCATTGCTCAGTTCAATGTCGTGAGTGAAGCTCACAACGAAGGTACTATTGTATCCGTCAGTGACGGTATCATCCGTGTACACGGCCTTGCCGATGTCATGCTGGGCGAGATGATTGCCCTGCCGGGCAACCGTTACGCCATCGCCCTGAACCTGGAACGTGACTCTGTTGGTGCTGTTGTCATGGGACCCTACGTAGACCTCGCTGAGGGAACTAAGGTTAAATGTACTGGCCGTATCCTTGAAGTTCCGGTAGGCCGCAGCCTGTTGGGTCGCGTGGTTAATACGTTGGGTGAGCCCATTGATGGAAAAGGTCCGATTGAAAGCGACATTTTCTCTCCAATCGAAGTTATCGCGCCGGGCGTAATCGATCGTCAGTCAGTCGACCAGCCGGTACAGACGGGCTATAAATCCGTTGACTCGATGATTCCAATCGGCCGGGGTCAGCGTGAACTGATCATCGGTGACCGTCAGACCGGTAAAACCGCGATGGCGATCGACGCAATCATCAACCAGCGCGACTCTGGCATAAAATGTGTTTATGTCGCTATCGGTCAGAAAGCCTCCACAATCTCTAATGTGGTGCGTAAGCTGGAAGAAAACGGCGCGTTGGCTAATACCATCGTCGTTGTGGCCTCTGCGTCTGAATCTGCCGCGTTGCAATATTTGGCACCGTATGCTGGTTGTGCGATGGGCGAATTCTTCCGCGATCGTGGTGAAGATGCGCTGATCGTTTACGATGATTTGTCAAAACAGGCCGTTGCTTACCGCCAGATTTCACTGCTTCTACGTCGTCCGCCGGGTCGTGAAGCCTTTCCCGGTGACGTGTTTTATCTGCACTCCCGTCTGCTAGAGCGTGCCTCCCGCGTGAGCGCTGATTACGTTGAGCGTTTCACTAATGGTGAAGTTAAAGGTAAAACCGGTTCACTGACCGCTCTGCCGATTATCGAAACTCAGGCTGGCGACGTTTCTGCGTTCGTTCCGACTAACGTAATTTCAATTACCGATGGTCAGATCTTTCTGGAATCCAACTTGTTTAATTCGGGTATTCGTCCGGCAGTCAATCCGGGTATTTCTGTATCCCGAGTTGGTGGCGCTGCGCAGACTAAGATCATCAAAAAACTGTCCGGTGGCATTCGTACCGCACTGGCACAGTATCGTGAACTGGCGGCGTTTTCTCAGTTCGCCTCCGATCTGGATGAAACGACTCGCAAACAGCTAAGTCATGGACAGAAAGTTACCGAACTGCTGAAACAAAAGCAGTATGCTCCGATGTCTATCGCGCAACAGGGTCTGGTGTTGTTTGCCGCTGAACGTGGTTTCCTGGGTGACGTTGAGCTGTCTAAAATCGGCAGTTTCGAAGCGGCGCTGCTGGCGTTTGCCGATCGCGACTATGCTGAGCTGATGCAGAAAATCAACCAGTCTGGTGATTACAATAACGACATTGAAGAGCAGCTGAAAAAGCTCCTCGAAACGTTTAAAGCAACCCAGTCCTGGTAACGTCTGGCGGCTTGTCTGAAAAGGCAAGCCGCAAGGCTTTGAGGAGAAGCTAAATGGCCGGCGCAAAAGAGATACGTAACAAGATTGGAAGCGTGAAAAACACGCAGAAAATCACTAAAGCGATGGAGATGGTAGCCGCCTCGAAAATGCGTAAAACGCAAGAACGCATGGCGGCCAGCCGTCCGTATGCAGAAACCATGCGCAAGGTGATCGGTCACATTGCGCTTGGTAATCTGGAATACAAGCACCCTTACCTGGAAGAGCGAGACGTCAAGCGCGTTGGATATCTGGTTGTTTCTACCGATCGTGGACTTTGTGGTGGCCTGAATATCAACCTGTTCAAAAAGTTGCTGGTAGATATAAAATCCTGGTCCGGGAAAGGCGTTGAGTGTGAACTGGCGATTATTGGCTCCAAAGGTGTGTCTTTCTTCGGTGCCGTTGGTGGCAATGTAGTGGCACAAGTAACCGGTATGGGCGATCAGCCTTCCTTATCTGATCTGATTGGCCCGGTGAACGTTATGTTGCAAGCTTATGATGAAGGGCGTCTGGATAAGCTATTCATTGTAAACAATAAGTTTAACAACACTATGTCGCAGTCGCCGGTAATCAGTCAGCTGCTACCGTTACCGCCAGCAGAAGGTGAAGAAGAGGCTGAGCTGGAAACGAAAACCTGGGACTACCTGTACGAACCCGATCCGAAAGCGCTGCTGGATACGTTACTCCGTCGTTACGTCGAATCGCAGGTATATCAGGGGGTTGTAGAAAACCTGGCCAGCGAGCAGGCCGCGCGTATGGTGGCAATGAAAGCAGCCACCGACAACGGCGGTAACCTGATTAAAGAGCTGCAGTTGGTTTACAACAAAGCTCGTCAGGCCAGCATTACTCAGGAACTTACCGAGATCGTCTCGGGGGCCTCCGCGGTTTAACAGGTATGTCCGGCCTGTGCGGCCTGATATGAACGAATTAGGTAGAGGATTCAAGATGGCAACTGGAAAGATTGTCCAGATTATCGGCGCGGTAGTTGACGTCGAATTCCCTCAGGATGCGGTACCAAAAGTGTACAATGCCCTGCAGGTTAAAAATGGTGAGGTGACCCTGGTGCTGGAAGTTCAGCAGCAGCTCGGTGGGGGTGTAGTGCGCACCATCGCCATGGGGTCTTCTGATGGTCTTAAACGTGGTCTTCCGGTTGAAGATCTGGCCGAACCTATCAAGGTTCCTGTCGGTAAAGCGACGCTTGGGCGTATTATGAATGTGCTGGGCGAGCCAATTGATATGAAAGGTGATCTCACGGAAGAGGACGGCAGCGCTGTTGAAGTCTCTTCAATTCATCGCGCAGCACCTTCTTACGAGGATCAGTCAAACTCGCAAGAATTGCTGGAAACCGGTATTAAGGTTATCGACCTGATTTGTCCGTTTGCAAAAGGCGGTAAAGTCGGTCTGTTTGGCGGTGCCGGCGTTGGTAAAACCGTAAACATGATGGAGCTTATCCGTAATATTGCGGCTGAGCACTCGGGTTACTCGGTATTCGCCGGTGTGGGTGAGCGTACTCGTGAGGGTAACGACTTCTACCATGAAATGAGCGACTCCAACGTTCTGGATAAAGTCGCGCTGGTTTACGGCCAGATGAACGAGCCGCCGGGTAACCGTCTGCGTGTTGCTCTCACCGGCTTGACCATAGCAGAAAAATTCCGCGATGAAGGCCGTGATGTATTGCTGTTCATTGATAACATTTATCGTTACACCCTGGCGGGTACAGAAGTATCAGCATTGCTGGGGCGTATGCCTTCAGCGGTAGGTTATCAGCCAACCCTGGCTGAAGAAATGGGTGTGCTGCAGGAGCGTATTACCTCGACCAAAACCGGTTCAATTACCTCGGTACAGGCCGTTTACGTCCCCGCAGATGACCTTACTGACCCCTCTCCGGCAACCACCTTTGCCCACCTGGACTCAACTGTTACGCTGAGCCGCCAGATTGCTTCGTTGGGGATTTACCCAGCTGTTGATCCCCTGGATTCCACCAGCCGTCAGCTTGATCCGCTGGTTGTGGGTCAGGAACATTATGATGTCGCGCGCGGCGTGCAGTCTGTTCTGCAGCGTTATCAGGAGCTGAAGGACATCATTGCAATTCTGGGTATGGATGAGCTTTCTGAGGACGATAAACTGCTGGTATCCCGCGCACGTAAGATACAGCGTTTCCTGTCTCAGCCATTCTTCGTCGCAGAAGTGTTTACCGGCTCTCCCGGAAAATACGTAGCGTTGAAAGATACTATTCGCGGATTTAAAGGCATCATGGACGGCGAGTTTGACCATCTGCCTGAACAGGCGTTCTATATGGTTGGTGCCATCGAAGAAGCCGTGGAAAAAGCGAAGAAACTGTAATTCTATACCTCGAACTACTCAGGCCACGCGGTGTGAACCTGGCAGCCTGACGTACAGAAGAGGATAGTTTTTCTGGAGGTTGGTTATGGCTAACACATTTCATCTGGATGTAGTCAGCGCGGAGAAGCAGATGTTCTCCGGGCTGGTACAAAAAATCCAGGTGTCTGGTAGCGAAGGTGAACTGGGTGTATTTCCTGGACATGCGCCGCTGCTGACTGCCATTAAACCTGGTATGGTGCGCATCGTTAAAGAGAAAGGCGAAGAAGATTTCATCTACCTCTCCGGCGGCGTGCTGGAAGTACAGCCGGCTATGGTGACCGTACTGGCTGACACTGCTATTCGTGGTAAAGATCTCGATGAAGCGCGGGCGCTGGAAGCGAAACGCAAAGCTGAAGAACGTCTTAATGGTTCACACGGCGATGTGGATTACGCAATGGCGTCAGCAGAGTTGGCAAAAGCGTTGGCTAAGCTGCGCGTTATCGAACTGACTAAAAAAGCGATGTAATCAGGTTCAGGCTGAGAAAAGCCAGCCCTTCGGGGGCTGGCTTTTTTTTATTCAGTATTTTTTTTATGATCTGCTGTATCTTGAGGGAAAACAACTTCACATCAGGCTGCTTGAGAACATACCTTGTTTCTCAGAAAAAAATAAGCGTAGTCTTACCCGAGATTATTTGCGCTGATACAAGTGTTTTTATCAATCAGATGCGCTCTTTCTTAGCCCTTATGGCAGAGGAATTACGGCTAATTTTGCCGTAAGAAAAATGTCGAATTTTTACTAGGTAACTGGTTTACTCACAACACCCCGTTAATGCACAGGAATTCTATGTCAAACAGCGCGATGAGCGTGGTAATCCTTGCCGCTGGTAAGGGAACCCGTATGTACTCAGACTTACCTAAAGTTTTGCATCCGCTCGCCGGAAAACCGATGGTTCAGCATGTGATTGACGCCAGTCTCGCCCTTGGTGCGCGTAAGCTAAATTTAGTCTACGGACATGGTGGGGATCTGCTCCGGTCAACGCTTAATGATGAGAGACTTAACTGGGTGCTACAGGCTGAACAGCTTGGTACCGGCCATGCTATGCAGCAGGCCGCACCGTATTTTTCTGATGATGAAGATATCCTGATGCTCTATGGCGACGTGCCGCTGATCGGCACCGATACCCTGCATCGATTGCTGGCGGCTAAGCCTCAGGGAGGGATTGGTCTGCTGACCGTTATTCTTGACGATCCCAGCGGCTATGGCCGTGTTGTTCGTGAGAATGGCTTCGTGACCAGTATCGTTGAGCATAAAGATGCCAGTACAGCGCAGCGTGATATCAATGAGATAAATTCGGGTATTCTGGTTGCCAATGGTGCCGATCTGAAACGTTGGCTGAGTAAGTTGACGAACAATAACGCCCAGAGCGAGTTTTATATTACCGATATTATCGCGTTCGCCCATCAGGAAGGGCGTGAAATCGTCGCCGTCCATCCTGCTCGTAACAGTGAGACCGAAGGCGTGAACAACCGACTGCAACTGGCTGCTCTGGAACGTATTTATCAGCGCGAGCAGGCAAATCAACTGCTGATGTCGGGTGTAATGATACTGGACCCGGCACGCTTCGATTTACGCGGTACCCTCGAATGCGGACGCGATGTTACCCTCGATTGCAATGTCGTCATTGAAGGTCATGTCATTCTGGGTGATAGGGTGAGCATCGGTGCCGGGTGTGTACTAAAAAACTGTACAATAGCCAGTGATAGCATTATCAGTCCCTACAGCATCATTGAGGACTCGCGGCTGGCAAGTGAGGTGACCGTTGGCCCCTTTGCTCGACTACGCCCTGGCAGCGATCTGGCGGAAAAATCGCATGTCGGCAATTTTGTTGAATTGAAAAAAGCGGCTCTTGGCAAAGGCTCGAAGGCTGGTCATCTCAGCTATCTCGGCGATACTGAAATTGGCTGCAATGTAAATATTGGCGCGGGTACCATTACCTGTAATTACGACGGCGTGAATAAATCAAAAACTTTTATCGGCGATGATGTATTCATCGGCTCCGATACGCAGCTGGTTGCGCCAGTAAGTGTTCCTGATGGAACCACCATTGCTGCCGGTACCACCGTGATGAAGGATGTTCAGGCGCCGGGCCTGGTCTATAACCGTAAAGAGCAAAATTTAAAAACGGCCTGGCAACGCCCGGTGAAGAAAAATTAAGCACCATTAAATGATCGCCTCTGCGGATGAGAGGGGAATATGGACCTGTGGATATCAGGCAGCCCAACTCTACAAGGCTCGGGGCTATAGGGTTATCAGATAACGCCATTATGTCAGGAATCTAAAACATGTGTGGAATTGTTGGCGCTGTAGCTCAGCGTGATATTGCCGAAATCCTGATTGAAGGATTGCGTCGATTGGAATACCGAGGTTATGACTCTGCGGGAGTCGCCATTGTGAACGATCAGGGCGAAGTTACTCGCATTCGACGGGTGGGTAAGGTGCAGAATCTGGCAGAAGCTGTCGATGAAGCGCATCCTGCCGGCGGTTCCGGCGTTGCACATACTCGCTGGGCTACCCACGGCGAGCCTTCGGAAATTAATGCTCACCCGCATATATCTAAACATATTGTTATTGTACACAACGGCATTATCGAAAACCACGAGCCGCTGCGTGAGCAGCTGCGGGCTGGGGGCTATAAGTTTGTTTCAGAAACCGATACTGAAGTGGTGGCACATCTGGTGCATTGGGAGCAGCAGCAGAACGGCGGCAGTTTGCGTGAGGTGGTTTTGCGCGTAATTCCGCAGTTGCGCGGTGCCTACGGCATGGTGATTATGGACAGCCGCGATCCCGGAATTCTGGTAGCGGCACGCTCGGGCAGTCCGTTGGTTATTGGCCGTGGCGTTGGTGAAAATTTTATTGCTTCTGACCAGCTGGCGCTGCTACCGGTCACGCGCCGCTTTATTTACCTTGAAGAGGGTGACATTGCTGAGATTAGTCGCCGTGATGTTACGGTTGTTGATCGCCATGGTATAGCGGTGACGCGCCCGGAAATCGAATCGAGCGTGCAATATGATGCAGGTGATAAGGGTGTTTATCGTCATTACATGCAAAAGGAGATATTCGAACAGCCTGACGCAATCAAAAATACTCTGGCTGGCCGCCTGAACCACGGTAGCGTCGACCTGTCTGAACTGGGCAGTCAAGCTAACAGCTTACTCGCTCAAACTGAGCATATCCAAATTGTCGCCTGTGGCACCTCCTACAACTCTGCCATGGTAGCACGCTATTGGTTTGAAGCCCTGGCAAACGTCCCTTGTGACGTTGAGATCGCCTCTGAATTCCGCTATCGCCGGTCGGCCGTGCGTAAAAACAGTCTGATTATCACTTTGTCACAATCCGGTGAAACTGCCGATACGCTGGCGGCGCTACGCCTTTCAAAACAGCTGGGTTATCTTGGTTCTCTGGCTATTTGTAACGTTGCCGGTTCGTCGCTGGTGCGAGAATCCAACTTTGCATTAATGACCAAAGCCGGTACTGAAATTGGTGTTGCCTCCACAAAGGCTTTTACTACCCAGCTCACGGTGTTATTGATGCTGGTGGCTAAAATTGGGCGTTTAAAAGAAATGGATGCAGCGATGGAGCGGGAAATCGTTCATGGCCTGCAAGCATTACCGAGCCGCATTGAACAGATGTTATCTCAGGACAAACGCATTGAAATGCTGGCAGAAGATTTTTCTGACAAGCATCATGCGCTGTTTCTCGGGCGTGGCGATCAGTATCCAATAGCGATGGAAGCTGCGCTGAAGATGAAAGAGATTTCCTATATTCACGCAGAGGCTTATGCGGCCGGTGAGCTTAAACACGGTCCGCTGGCGTTGATTGACGCTGATATGCCGGTCATCGTCGTTGCACCCAACAATGAGTTGCTGGAAAAACTCAAGTCCAATATCGAAGAGGTACGCGCCCGAGGCGGTTTGCTGTATGTCTTTGCCGATCAGGACGCTGGCTTCTCCGACAGCGAAGGAATGCGTATTATCTCCTTGCCACACGTTGAAGAGGTCATCGCGCCAATTTTTTATACTGTTCCTCTTCAGCTGCTTTCCTATCACGTTGCATTGATCAAAGGTACTGATGTTGATCAGCCGCGCAACCTGGCCAAGTCAGTGACTGTAGAATAATCCAGCTTTATATAAAGAACTGCGGAAAGTTAGCCGCTTAGTGTAAAAAAAGTCCGGTAAAAAACGCCCGGACTTTTTTTACACTCCATGATCCGGAAAGATTAACGTCCTTATGCAAAAATTTTTCCGCAAGATGATTTTTTTGCCCGGATAAATTGCGGAATTCGACAAAATCTTAATGCATGATCGCCTAAAGCACTGGGTCAGAGTCTGCACGCCAGGAGACGTTGAGGAAACTATACGGGATTGCTTTTAACTGATTTTTCACGTCTGCAGACTTTCTGATAATTAATCCTGTTGCGTTCATGGTTAGGAAATTCAATCGCATCTTCGGAGTAACTGATCATGAATTTTATCACCTCCATCCCTTTTATGATAAGGTTTCGCGTGGGATTATATGTGAAAATGTCGTCTCTGATGTGTTTTAACCATAAAGCCATTTTTTAAGGTACACAGGTCCAACTCTGGCATCCGCAGCCCTCGTTTTTCTCCACTTCATACAGCCTTTGCGACAGGAAATTCATCGCATGTGTTGCTGCCTGAGAACCGGCAAAACGTAGCCGGTTGCCGCACAGAATACATTTGTACGGATCCGTGCCCACGAAGCCTTTCATCAGCACGATGAATCCCGGTTTTTCCAGCTTTTTTCGCGCCTGCATCCGCGGGGCTTCATACACCAGTGAGAGCAGCATTCCCGTTTTGCGGTTGTCCAGAAATCCGGAGTAGCGCACAATCTTAAAATGCCGCGCCGGAACATGGCTGATATAGCGCCCGATCATCTCTTTTTGGCTCAGCGTCTGGCGTTTATGCTTCCCCATGCGGTGATCGAGATAGTGGTTGACCATCGTGCCGCCGCCATAGTGTCGCAGGCGGTTCAGGTAGCGGCCAGGATACTTCACGCTTTGCCAGGCATCTCATGTCTTCTTCGCGAAGTGTACCTTTAAGTACCTGCCGTACTGCGCCTGCGGATATCGCCGCCACCGGTGCTCGTCGCGGATGTGGTCCAGACCCGGCAGTATGCCGGGCATGATCAGCCCGTAGCTGCCGCGGAGCAGGAGGATGGTCTCGACGGCCTTTTTTGAAGAAAGGGCTGCGCCAGACGCCGTGCTTAACGTCGAGACCGCCCCGCGTAACGGAGACGAGGATATGCGGGTGCTGATTGAGCTGCCGACCGTAAGGATGCAGGGCACAGAAAATACCGATTTCCATACCCTGCCGGCCGGGCCACTTCAGCATGGCGCGGGTGGCGCAGCGTAAGAGGTCGTTGAACAGAGGCCAGTTATTGTTAAAGAACGGCCAGAGCAGGTGTGGCATGGTAAAGGTGATGTGCTGCCACGCGAGCATGCGTTAAACACAGAGGCGGGTCCACTGGCTGATGCTGTCACCGTGTTTTTCGAGGTAGCGATTCCAGCCGTCATCGATGTTGAAGAGGAGTTTGGCGGAATGGGGGATATGCATGGTGCAGAGTATAAAGCGGAGCTCAGGTCATGCAAACACCCGAAGCTGCGCAGTAGCGCCGCTCAGGAGGCAGGCGTGCTACGTTCAAAAAATAATCTGACTGCTCAATTTTTTTCTTATTTTCCAGACGACTCCGCCAGAGAGAGCCTGATATATCGGTTAAAAAATTACCATAGCCTATAACTACCATGTAAATTTTTTTGATCGCTCTCTCCAATAATTATTTTTAGCGTAATATACAAAAAAAGAGTGGGCATATTTAACATTTTCATTCCATAAATGATTAATGATTTTTCTATATTTTAATTAATATTATTAAGAGTTGTGTGTATTTGTCAGGAGGATAGATATATGTCTGTAAATAAGGAGATTTACTGGCTCCAGTCAGGTGATCTTCTTGGCAGTGGTGCTATTGATTTAAGTCGAAGCATTCGCGAAGAGATCTGAAGTCCATTAATATTAATGAATCAACGCATACTCTTTCCCTTGATACAACGCCAATACAGGATGACAGAAAAGATGTCATTATCTGCTCCTGCCGATTGATGCCACTATCCATCAATTTTATAGTAACGCGCTGTGATATAGTCAATTTTGTGCTCCCATAAAATTAGGGCGTATTATCTTTATTATTAATACCCTAATAATTAGGGGTATTGTCATTTTTTTTAGTTTTACTTTAGAGGCTGTCATCATGAATAGATTGAAGTGATATTATTAGCGTGAAAATATTAACTCCAGCGGTGCATCATTGATATGGCCTATCTGACCATCCTGGGAACGTATTGAGCCATTATTTACCGGGCGTTAAGATCAGTGAGGGGAAATAGCTCAGGATAATAGCCTGTTTATCTCCCAAGGGGCTGATTTGAGGACTGTAACAAATGACGAGTTTTGCAAGTAGCAGGGAATTTTTGGTAGCAGACCATAGCAATGCCTTGGGTTCAGACACCCTTAAGTGATCTCAGCAGCGCTAAGACAGGCGGCTTAGCGTAGCACCTGATAGTTATTCCGCCATCAACACTTAAATAAATGGATATATATTTAATATGGAAGGGTATATAGAAATGAAAGACAGATTTTTATCTCTGCGTATAATATTTGCATTATGTTCCGCGAGTTTAGTTTCTTTTAACACTTTTGCAGCGTCACAAAATACAATTCGTTTTCAGGGCGAAGTGAATGGGCAAACCTGTAACGTTACTGTTAATGATGCAATCGGTAGTTCTATTGTTCTGCTACCTACGGTTTCAACGACCGCGCTGAATGCGGCGAAATCAACCGCCGGAAAAACACCTTTTACGATTAATCTTACCGGTTGTGTCGCCCCGGCCTCAGGAACACCGCAGGCAATTAATATCAATCTGGTCGGTAATAATATTTCCTCAACTGGCGATTTACTCAACACCGGGACCGCCAAAAATGTTACGTTACGCTTGCTGGACAGTAGTGGCAAAGCGATCAGCTTGTCCGGAGGTTCGGCGACGGTCACAGGAATGATGCTGGCCAGCGGAAGCACCAGCGCATCGCAGGATTTCTCGGTCGAATATTACAGCGACGCTGGAAGCGCGGGCGTCGGTACGGTTTTAAGTAGCGTTCAATATTCTGTCAGCTATCCATGATTACCAGGCCCCCTTATTTTAAGGAGGGCAGGAGAAACCTGTGTTCAAGTCTCTTATTTTTCTGTTCCTGACTTTTTCAGCCACGCTTTGTCAGGCAAGCGTTGTATTAAATGGCACGCGTGTCATTGTGGACAGTCCGAAAAATGAAAAAACGCTTCAGTTCACTAATGTTGGCGATCAGCCAGCACTGATTCAGATTCAGGCAATCAATCTCAATAATCATTCTGCTCCTCCTTTTGTGGCGTTGCCGCAAATATTCAGAATTTCCCCTCAAGCCGGTCAAACGGTAAAGCTCAAGGTGACTGAGAGTAATCTTCCTCAGGACAGAGAGTCACTGTTCTATTTGGATTACACTGAGATCCCCTCGTTAAAAAAAGGCCAGGAAGATAAGAATAAACTTTATTTGATTATTAAGAACAGAGTGAAGGTTATTGTTCGCCCGAAGGGCCTGAATTTCTCCATAGATAACCTGAAGAGCGCGCTTTCATACCATATTCAGGGACACGACATCGTCTTAATAAATGCTTCACCGTTTTACGCCAATATTCGCGCATTTGCATTGGTCAAAGGGAATAAGACTGTTCCCTGGAACGATGCCGTCACGCTGGCACCTTTTAGTGAACAGCGCATCACGTTGCAAAGCCGCTCATCGCTCTCGGGATACGCGCTTAATGCCATCCTGATAAATGATTTCGGTGCCGACGAAAAAATAAGCGTGAACGAAAAATCGCATAAATGAATAAAGTAGTAATGTTCTCATTGCTCGGGTTGAGTCTTATCCACTTCAGGAATAGTCTGGCGGCCGCGGGTCAGGATGACTATATCTTTGATCCTGCTTTGGTGCGTGAAATGATGCCTGGACAGATTGCGATGCCTGACGATACGCAGGATGCCTGGTTCCAGCCCGGCCGGTATGATGTTGATCTCTACCTGAACGGTAAATTTCAACAGTCCACGCCGGTTGAGATCGTACGTGCCGGCGGGCCGCTTTCCGTTTGTCTTCCCGCGTCCTTTTATCACGCTTTTGGCGTTGAGGCGCACTATCTGACTGCGCTCAACGCCAAAGGCTGTGCCAGGCCCGAGGCGCTTTTGACGGGCGCATCAGTTAACGTGAAAACTGGCAGCCTGCGTGTAGACGTTACCATTCCACAGGCGATGCTGGTTCAGCGGCCCGTCGGCTATATCGCGCCCGAAAATCTGACGGCGGGCACGACCATGGCGTTCGTGAATTACAACCTGAACCAGTTCTATTCCGATTATAAAAATGCGCAGCGTTTTGAATCCACGTATCTTGGCATAAACAGTGGCATCAATGTGGGCATGTGGCGTTTTCGTCAACAGGGAAACTTTACCCATGACGACGTCGGCAATCGCTGGCAAAGCGCCCGGGCCTGGGTACAGCGTGCGCTGCCGTCGTTACGAAGTGAGGCGGGCATAGGCGAACTTTTCAGTAACGGTGACCTGTTTACGGCTGTCAGTTTTAACGGTATCAGTCTGGACTCTGATGACCGTATGCTGCCGGATTCCGTTCGTGGTTACGCGCCACTGGTGCGCGGTGTGGCAAACAGTAATGCGCGCGTGACGGTCTGGCAGGGCAAACAACGGATATATCAGACAACCGTGCCGCCGGGGCCGTTTACGATCAATGACCTGAGCCCGGTGAGCTATGGCGGAGATCTCAGCGTGGAGGTTCAGGAGTCTGATGGTAGCATGCATCGCTTTAGCGTGCCGTATGCGGTTTTACCGCAGTCGCTGCGTCCGGGCCGGACGGACTACAACTTTGCCGCCGGTAAAGTCAGGGATTACAGCAAAGACAATGCGTTTAGCGAGCTGACTGTTAAACGCGGTCTGACGAATGCCATCACGCTTAACGGCGGCTTCAGGCTGGGTAAAGGCTATCATGCCATGCTGGCTGGCGGCGTCTGGGCCTCAGAACTGGGCGCGCTGGGATTTAACAGCGCTTACTCTGATGCCGTTCTGAACAACGGTGAGTCAACTCGGGGATGGCGTTATGCTCTGAGTTACAGTCGAACCTTTCAGCCCACCAATACGACAGTGACGCTTGCGGGCTACCAGTATTCCACACAGGGATACCGGGATCTGAACGACGTGATTACACTGAATAATGCAGAAATACCGGGCCGCAACAGCATCACCAGCGAGTATATGCAGCGTAACCGACTGCAGATTACCCTTAATCAGACGCTGGGGCCATGGGGCAATATCTATGTCTCTGGCTCGAAGCAAAATTACTATGATGGCCGCTCGCACGCAATCCAGTTTCAGGTCGGCTATGGCACGGTGCTGCTCAAAAACATTGCACTAAATATTTCCCTGTCTCGCCAGTATTCGCGCAGGGCCGTCATAACCGAGTACGCAGAGGAAACTTTTTATAATGATACCCAACTGCAGGTCAGTGTCTCTGTGCCGTTGGGTTCGGATGCCACCTCACCTTATCTGGCACTGGGCGGGACCCGGGGAAGCCAGAATGGCAGTAACTATACGGCCTCACTCAGCGGACTGAGTGGTGAGAGCGGCACCAGCTACAGCGTGAATGTGAATCGCGATCAGCAGCAGCGTGATACGACGTTAAGTGGCAGCCTGGGCAAAACGTTCTCAGAAGCCAGCGTGACCGGTACCGCGTCGACCTCTTCACGGTTTAATCAGATGTCCGTCAACGCGATGGGCGCGGCGGTGATCCACAGCGGTGGCGTGACGTTAGGCAATTATCTGGGCGATACCTTCGCCCTCGTCGAGGCGAAAGGGGCCAGGGGAGCACGTATCCTGAACAGCCAGAGAAGTGAAATCGATCGCTTTGGCTATGCGCTCGTCCCTTCGCTCAACCCATATCATTACAACACGATTTCCCTCGGCGCCAACGGCAGCGACGGCCATGTTGAGATTCAGGACAGCGAAAAAAGTATCGCGCCTTATGCCGGTGCAATGGTGAAGGTGACGTTCCGGACCTTACGCGGTTATCCCCTGATGCTGAAGACCCGCACGAATCACGATGCCACGGTGCCGGTCGGTGCGGATCTGCTGGATGAAGCGGGTAATCGCGTGGGCACGTTTGGTCAGGGCGGCAATGCCTATTTACGTGTGGCGAAAACGGCCGGTCGGTTGAAAGCCGTCTGGGGTGACGACGCGCAATCGTCCTGCGTGATTGATTACCACATTCCTCCACCGAAACCCGATGCAATAATAACCTATGCGGACGCCGTTTGCCGTTTTTAAAGTGTAAGGTGTTAACTATGAAGTACTTTTTATCTGTAATGGCTTTCTTTCTTTCAGCTGCGTGTTTCCCGGCTTACGCGACCTGCACACGTATTAATCCGGTCGATCAGGGCTGCGATGCCTGCGGTGCGCCTCTGAATTTCGGGAATATCGGATTAATGAATCTGCGTTATCAGCCTGTTGGCACCGTGCTGGCCCGCTCGGTGTTTCGGCTGGTACCGTCTGTCGCTAACAGCGATCCGAACCGCGTGTTGTACGAGTGTGATCTGGCGGATAAAGATCAGCTCTTTGAGGTCTTCGCCACCAATGGTGACAGTAACGTTGGCGGCGCCTGGAACATGGGTGACGACTATTTCCAGACCTACTTTCCCTATACCGCATTAAAACTGGTTCACGTGCGCAGCGGTAAGCCTTTTACCCGTATCTGGCAAAAGGTGCCGCTCACGCAGTATGAAATAAAGGGGAGTAAAATCGAAATCAGGGGGCTTGACTTCAGCCCCATCAGCGCGGAACTCATTCGTACCGACAAAAACAACCGCACACCCGGTTACTCGTCATGGGGCTGCCTGTGGGCAGCGAACGACAATTACACCGGCTCGTACAGTTGCAACCAGCCCAATGGCTATGTGGTGTTTATGGGGCCGGGAATGGATGTACCGGAAGCGGGCAAGGACAGCTGGAATAATTTTCAAACCTGGATAACCGGCCGCTATATGGCCTTTGGAATGAATACCGCGCCTGTCGCCACCCTGACGCAAAACATGACAAAGGGCTGTCGGGTGGAGAATTATACCTCAAACGTCATCTTTCCCGGCATCAGCATCAATGGGCTCAATGAGGGTCAGACCGTGACGGCACCGCTCAGTATTACGCTGGCCTGTGCGAACGGAACCGAAAACATTTCTGGCATTAATTCCGGCCAGCTGTCTCTGGGCTTTCAACCGAGCTACGCCGCGTGGCTGCAGGCGCAGCAGTTAGGGTTGACGACGGGAGATGGGCTTTCGTCCTACTTAGTGTCCGATCACTACGACAGTTTATCTTCGCTGGCAAAAGGCGTCGGGATTCAGTTACAAACGTCCGGTGGTCAGCCGGTCTCCTTTTTAAGCTGGAGTAGCTTCAGCAGTAATGCAGGCTGGCGACCGGTGCTGGAAGACGCACAGGCCATCAGCGGTAGTCAGCAGAGTGACGAAAAGCTGTATCAGCGCACGTTCAGTGCCCGTCTTTCAAAGCTTCCCGGCCAAACCGTCACGGCTGGCCATGTTGATGCGACAGCATCCATCCTGATTCGAATGCAATAAGATGAAAACGCTCCTTTGGTTATTTATGTGCCTTGCAATTAACGCTCAGGGCGCGGTGATTCCGCAACAAAGCCGGCTGATCTTCCATCCCGATGAGGTGCAAATCCCGTTACTGCTGGTCAACAGCGGCGATGCACCCGTTCTGATTCAGATCTGGGTCGACAATGGCTCACCGGAAAAATCGCCCGGCAGTAAAGCCTTTCCCTTTGTTGCCCTTCCCGGTGTTTTTACGCTGAGCAAAGATGAAAAAAAACAGGTCTCGGTATTACGCACTGAACTGGCCGCACGACTGCCAGACGATCGGGAATCCCTTTACTGGCTCAATCTGTACGAAATCAGAGCCGTAAAAAAAGGAACGATACAGCCGGACAGCGATAAGATCAGCATGGCGCTGAATACCCAACTTAAGGTGATTAATCGGCCGTTCAGGGAGGTGATACCGTTTGCGGCACGTGTCAACGCAGTGACCTTTCAGATCAGGAAAAAGCAGGGGCAGGCGTTCATTCATGCCATCAATGGCAGCCGCTACTTTTTTACCCCTGGCAAAATGACCGTGGTGATAGGCGGAAAACGTTACCCTGTTTACCTGGATGGTGATAAGACGCTCGCCCCATTTTCCAGTAAAGATTATCCCCTTATGGGAGTCGTGCCTCTGGCGGCGAGCCACATCCTGCTGGATTACACGGCGCTGGACGATGAGGGCAACCCACAGACTTTTACCACAAGTCTTACCCCTGTTATGGTCAACAAAAATTGACCACCGCGAAGGGCTGCGCCAGACGCCGTGCTTAACGTCGAGACCGCCCCGCGTAAAGGAGACGAGGATATGCGGGTGCTGATTGAGCTGCCGGCCGTAAGGATGCAGGGCACAGAAAATACCGATTTCCATACCCTGCCGGCCGGGCCACTTCAGCATGGCGCGGGTGGCGCAGCGTAAGAGGTC
>NZ_FOVC01000010.1:47173-131442 GCF_900115045.1 Izhakiella capsodis
CCAGCCGTCATCGATGTTGAAGAGGAGTTTGGCGGAATGGGGGATATGCATGGTGCAGAGTATAAAGCGGAGCTCAGGTCATGCAAACACCCGAATCTGCGCAGCAGCGCCGCTCACGCGACAGGCGTGCTACGTCTTGCGTCGTCTGATCGCTTGCAGCGTGCGCGCGCAGGGTTTGTGAAGCTGATGACAGCTTTGGTTGACCCTCTATATGCCTTTCCCTATCATCAAAAAGATAAATTTAACTGGCGGTGCGGTGGGTGATGGGCTTCAAAATTAAGCGACAATATCGTGACGTTGGCGAGCTTATTAAACAGGAGCTGGTGGCGGGAAAATATTTGCCGGGTTCGCGCCTGCCGCCAGAACGTTCCATTGCTGAACGCTTTGGCGTGGGTAGGGCGATCGTACGCGAAGCGATGATTATGCTGGAGGTTGAAGGCTATGTGGCAGTGCGAAAAGGCTCCGGCATTTACGCGCTGACAGTGCCCGCTGGTGTGCAGCAAAGCAAAAATTTAATAATAGGCCCCTTCGAGTTGCTGCAAGCGCGTCAGCTGCTGGAAAGTAATATTGCTGAATTCGCTGCGTTACGGGTTACTCCGGGGGATATTAAAAAGATGCGTGCAGCGTTGGATGCTGAGAAACAGGATATTGAAAGCGGCAGCGGCGGAGAGGGAGGTGACAAGCTGTTCCATCAGACGATTGCTGAAGCAACCCATAATACTATGTTGTTAACGCTCTGGAAGCAGTGCTGGGAAAACCGTGATGAAAATCCGATGTGGCGACAGCTCCATGAGCGCATAACCAGCCATACTTATCGTCGCGAATGGCTTAATGATCATCAGATGATCCTGGCTGCGCTGCAAAAACGCGATGCGGCGGCGGCAAAGCTGGCAATGTGGGGTCACCTTGAGAATGTAAAACAGCGATTGATGACACTTTCCGACGTCGATGCTCCCGAGTTCGACGGCTATCTTTTTGAGTCCTGGCCGGTAAAAATAAAATAGTCTGATCGCCTCTTCAAATATGTTTCTATCTTAGGTGAATAATTAAATTTTAAGTTATTAATACGATGAAGATATTGCCACACTCAGCGCTTCTAATTATTACGCTTAACTGAGATTCAGCCCGCACGTACTTACCACAAAGGTTGATAACAGGCGTACTTGAAGGATTATAACGATGACCTTCTCTGACCGCCTTTCGCTGTAATAACCGCAAAAACGCGGTTTGGTATTTACCGTCTGATGAATAATAGCGTGGTTAATCGCGTTGATTTTAAAGGGGTGCTCCGAGTGCTTAAGAATGGAACCGCCGCCCCTCAGGCATGATTCATGTTCCGCGCTCCAACTGCCTGCCCCATAGCAATAATTATATGCTGACTGGTTTCAGTCGCGACCAGCATCCTGCTAGGGGACGCCATCCCACTCGGCTTTCACGACTACTGCACGATCTTATGGAACCGCTTTACTCATGATTTCGTGTTCTTCTGTCTGTCATAAATCTGTCATATAAGCTACATTTTGCTGTCATTAAACTGTCCTATTTTCCTTTCAGCAGCAACGCCTGATTATTATGAGCCGATCCTAAAAATATCAACTATCACTCCCGTGGAGGGAATATGACACTGATGCAAAAAAAACTGGTGCAGATCTTTGCAGTCTCTCTTTCCATGACTGCGGCTTCAGCCTTCGCTGCGACCAATCTTACCGGGGCGGGTGGTACTTTCCCGGCGCCGGTTTATAACCAGTGGGCGGCAACTTACAACAAGGATACCGGTATCCAGGTTAACTATCAGGGGATCGGTTCTTCTGGTGGTGTTAAGCAGATTATTGCCAAAACCGTTGATTTTGGGGCCTCCGATGCGCCTATGACCGATGAAAGTTTACAAAAAAACGGTCTGTTCCAGTTTCCCACCGTTATTGGTGGCGTAGTGCTGGCGATCAACGTTCCGGGGATCAAGCCGGGTGAGCTGACGCTGGACGGTAAAACTCTTGGCGATATCTATCTTGGCACCATTAAAAAGTGGAACGATCCGGCAATCGTTAAACTGAATCCGGGTGTTAAACTGCCAGACAGCAGTATTAACGTGGTGCGTCGTGCTGATGGTTCCGGCACCTCTTTCGTGTTCACCAGCTATCTGTCTAAAGTTAACAGCCAATGGGCGAGCAAAGTAGGAAAAGGTAACACCGTAAACTGGCCGATCGGTCTTGGTGGTAAAGGTAATGATGGTGTGGCCGCGTTCGTACAGCGCCTGCCGGGCTCCATTGGCTACGTTGAATACGCCTATGCTAAGCAGAATAATTTGACCTATACCAAACTTATTGATGCTGATGGCAAAGCCATTGCTCCGAGCAAGCAGAGCTTTAGCGATGCTGCGAAAAGCGCTGACTGGAGTAAATCTTTTGCTCAGGATTTGACCAATCAGAAAGGCGACAACGCCTGGCCTATCTCTTCAACCACGTTCATTCTGGTTTATAAACATCCGCAGGATAAAGCGAAGACGGCCGAAGTGCTCAAATTCTTCGACTGGGCATATAAACACGGTGCTGATGCCACAAACAGGCTGGATTATGCTTCTTTACCGGAGTCGGTCGTTAAAGAGATCCGCGCCGCGTGGAAAGCTAACGTTAAAACCCAGTAAGACACTTAAGCAGACTGAATCCTCCACTGGGCTATCAGCGGAGGAGGGGTCGGAGGTAGGAGACTTCCGTTATATTTCGCCCCTCAGCGGCTCACGGTCTGATATTTTTCATCAAAATCGGAAATTTTATGGCTGCATCTAAGCCCACAATGAAAGCCCCTGGCAAGCATGGCGACATTTTGTTCGGCGCGGTGGTGAGACTGGCCGCGCTGATTGTGCTTTTGATGTTGGGTGGCATTATTGTTTCCCTGATCTTTTCGTCCTTGCCGAGTATGGAAAAATTCGGCTTTTCGTTTTTGTGGAGCAAAGTCTGGGATGCGCCTGCCGACCAGTTTGGCGCACTAGTGCCGATCTATGGCACCGTGGTGACGTCATTTATTGCTCTGGTTATTGCCGTACCGGTGAGCTTCGGTATCGCCTTGTTTTTAACTGAGCTGGCACCAGGCTGGCTGCGACGCCCGTTGGGCACGGCCATTGAGCTGTTGGCCGCGGTTCCCAGCATCGTATACGGCATGTGGGGCCTGTTTGTTTTTGCTCCGCTATTTGCCACTTATTTTCAGACGCCCGTTGGCCATTTGATGTCCAATATACCTATCATCGGCGTGCTGTTTTCCGGCCCGGCATTTGGCATCGGTATTCTGGCCGCTGGAATTATTCTCGCCATCATGATCATCCCCTATATTGCTTCGGTAATGCGTGATGTGTTCGAGCAGACACCGGTGATGATGAAAGAATCTGCATACGGTATCGGCTGCACGACCTGGGAAGTGATGTGGCGCATCGTCCTGCCGTTTACTAAAAACGGCGTAATTGGGGGCATTATGCTTGGCCTCGGACGGGCGCTGGGTGAAACAATGGCGGTGACCTTTATTATTGGTAATACCTACCAGCTTGATAGTGCTTCGCTGTTTATGCCGGGCAACAGTATTACATCGGCGCTGGCCAACGAGTTTGCCGAGGCACAATCCGATACGCACGTTGCTGCGTTAATGGAGCTTGGCCTGATCCTGTTTGTTATTACTTTTATTGTGCTGGCCATTTCCAAGCTATTAATTCTGCGTCTGGCGAAGAGAGAGGGAGCGCGCTCATGACAATGCAGGGACGTGAGCATCGTGAACAGCTGGAAACCTCACGACGTAAAATGCAGGCTCGGCGGCGGCTGAAAAATCGCATTGCGCTTACCCTTTCGCTATTGACGATGGCGTTTGGTCTGTTCTGGCTAATCTTGATTCTGTTCACCACTGTAAGTAAAGGTGTGGGGGGGCTTTCCCTGGATTTATTCACTCAGAGCACCCCTCCGCCCAACGTTGATGGCGGTGGGCTGGCTAACGCCTTTATGGGAAGTGGATTGCTGATTTTCTGGTCAACGCTGGTGGGGACACCGCTGGGTATTATGGCGGGGATCTATCTGGCCGAGTACGGCAGAAAATCATTACTGGCGACATTTATTCGCTTTATAAACGATATTTTGCTCTCCGCGCCGTCGATCGTGGTCGGGCTGTTCGTTTACACCATTGTGGTAGCGCAGATGCATCGCTTCTCTGGGCTGGCCGGTGTGGTGGCACTGGCGCTACTGCAAATCCCTATTGTCATCCGCACCACGGAAAACATGTTAAAACTGGTGCCAGAAAACCTGCGTGAAGCCGCTTACGCTCTCGGAACGCCCAAGTGGAAGATGATTGCCTCCATCACCGTTAAAGCCTCGGTATCGGGTATTATCACGGGCGTACTACTGGCGATTGCGCGTATTGCCGGCGAAACCGCGCCGCTGTTGTTTACCGCACTCTCGAATCAGTTCTGGAGCACCGATATGATGCAGCCTATCGCTAACCTTCCTGTCACCATCTATAAGTTCGCCATGAGCCCATTTCCGCAGTGGCAGTCGCTGGCCTGGGCGGGCGTGCTGATTATTACCCTCTGCGTGCTGCTGCTAAATATTCTGGCGCGTATTATTTTTTCCAGAAGCAAATACTAATTAAGAAGCGCGGCTGCAGCGGCGCTAAGACGAGAGACGAGACAATGGCTGATAGTAATTCCGTAAAACTTCAGGTACGCAATCTGAACTTTTACTATGGAAAGTTTCATGCCCTGAAAAATATCAATCTGGATATTGCCAGAAATCAGGTAACGGCTTTTATCGGGCCGTCAGGTTGCGGAAAGTCGACTTTGCTGCGCACGTTCAACAAGATGTTTTCACTTTATCCGGAACAGCGAGCGGAAGGGGAAATCCTGCTGGATGGGGAAAATGTTCTTACTTCACATCAGGATATCGCTATTCTGCGCGCTAAAGTTGGCATGGTGTTTCAGAAACCAACGCCGTTTCCCATGTCAATTTATGACAATATCGCCTTCGGCGTGCGTCTGTTTGAAAAGCTTTCCCGCAGTGAGATGGATGAGCGTGTGCACTGGGCGTTAACCAAAGCGGCGCTTTGGTCAGAAACCAAAGATAAGCTGCAGCAGAGTGGCTATAGCCTTTCTGGTGGCCAGCAGCAGCGTTTGTGTATTGCCCGAGGTATTGCTATTCGTCCGGAGGTGCTGCTGCTGGATGAGCCATGTTCCGCGCTTGATCCTATCTCCACCGGGCGCATTGAAGAGCTTATCACTGAACTGAAGCAGGATTACACCGTCGTTATCGTTACGCACAATATGCAGCAAGCGGCGCGCTGTTCAGATCATACCGCCTTTATGTACCTCGGCGAGCTGATCGAATTCAACGATACCGATACTCTGTTCACGAAACCAGCGCGCAAGCAAACCGAAGACTACATCACTGGTCGCTACGGCTGAGGTGGTAGCGCGGTTGCTGATAGTTGACATCTGCCGTAAACGGCACTGAATACGCCTGTGAGTGCGGCAGGCTTGGAGAGATGATGGAAAGCTTAAATCTGAATAAACATATTTCCGGGCAATTCAATGCAGAGCTGGAAAATATTCGCACCCAGGTAATGACGATGGGCGGCATGGTTGAACAGCAGCTGTCGGATGCCATTCTTGCTATGCATAATATGGATGCGGTGCTGGCTCAGCAGGTTATTGATGGCGATCATAAGGTCAACATGATGGAAGTGGCGATTGATGAGGCTTGTGTACGTATCATCGCAAAACGGCAGCCAACGGCAGTTGACCTGCGGCTGGTCATGGCGATTATTAAAACTATCTCAGAGCTAGAGCGTATTGGTGACGTGGCGGAGAAAATCAGCCGCACCGCGCTGGAAAAATTTACTGTTCAACACCAGCCGTTGCTGGTGAATCTGGAGTCGCTCGGGCGGCATACTATTGAAATGCTGCACGACGTGCTGGATGCGTTTGCCCGTATGGATATTAATGCGGCGATCGATATCTATCGCGAAGATAAGAAAGTTGATCAGGAGTATGAAGGCATCGTTCGCCAACTGATGACTTATATGATGGAGGATCCACGCACTATCCCCAGCGTGCTGACGGCACTGTTCTGCGCGCGTGCTATTGAGCGTATCGGCGATCGCTGCCAGAACATCTGTGAAATTATTTTTTATTTCGTTAAGGGGCAGGATTTCCGCCATCTCGGTGGTGACCAGCTGGATAAGCTGCTAGCCGTTGACAGCAGTGTTAAGCCAGAGTAGTTCTCTTGTGGCCGGCTACTAGTGCCTTACGCCATAATTCACGCTAACCTGCGGGGTAATGTCTCTGCATTGATAGCGTTTTGCCGCTGATCAGATCGTTGGATTTTCTTACCCAGACGGGTTCATCTCATCTTCGGAAAAGTGAGCTTGGCTAAAATCGGGCAAAGCCATGCTGGCGGCCCTCTGTGGCTTGCTATGGACGGTATGCTCACGGGTTTCGGGTGATCATGCCGCCAGGATCGGTTCTGAACCCTGGCTGATCCATGTTCAGCACATTGATGTGCAGGCATTCAGCAAGCTGAGCCCCCATATTATTGATTTTTTTATCCATACGCAGATCAGTCCTCCTGTAAGCAACGTAGCTAAAGTAACGGATGCAGTTTTTTCCGTTGGA
Source organism: Izhakiella capsodis (assembly GCF_900115045.1). Lineage (GTDB taxonomy): Bacteria > Pseudomonadota > Gammaproteobacteria > Enterobacterales > Enterobacteriaceae > Izhakiella > Izhakiella capsodis. The sequence goes on from NZ_FOVC01000010.1 coordinate 53,811, forward strand.
ATCCCTGAGTCACTGTATTGTCATCATGAATGAGCGCTAAATCGTGCGAATAGAATGTTCTGCGGGGTATCCCAATCTCTACACGAAACTTATTTTCTGAAAGAACTTCTTCAGAAAAAGCACCCAACCCAACAGTCCTGGCTTCTTCAAGCAAAAGTGAGCAGTCTGTTTGTGATTCTGGCTGAGAACTCTCAACGGTCAGCCGCTCTCCATTTAAATTGTGGAAAACGTGAAGAAGTTCATGGAAAACAGTGCACGCATGAAAGTCTACCAGGCTAATTCCTTGCCCACAGGGATATTCAACTGCATTCAGATTACAGTGAAAGTTGGAGCCAGTTCCTCGGGAGTTTTCAGCATCCGCATCGCAGTGTGCTACCACCATTAACTCAGTACAATTGAGATATATTGCCAGTTTTTTTGATTTGAGTCGGGATGTTAATTCAATACAGTTCAAAAGAGTACGTCCGGTGTCCGTGGATTCGATCTTATCGAGAGCAGCTTCAAGATGCTGATAGATTTTATGGTTAGTCCCGTGGAAGCAAAGTTGTTGGTTGTTTTTCACCCAGTGCACACGCGACATTTTTACAAGAGATTGAATGTCTGTGGTTGAAGTTGAATTCGAATTCGAATTCGAATTCGAAAATGAGGGTAGAGATGACGAAGGTGATGTCAGATTAAGGAACGTAGGGCGCATTAAGACCTCATGAGGATAAGTGTAAGTCAAGAGGGTTATACTTGATTGGCAGTGTACGCCACCACAACAGGGGAAGAACCTGGGACGTGGTGTTAATTAACTGTCGGTTTTTTGTTTTTAATATGTTTGTTATCTAAACGCAGGATCAATATTTGATGCGTTATTTTTTTGATTTAACTTATCTTTTTACAGTTATTTCCTAAATGAAATGTAAAAACATCTTCACACTTTTTCTTGATTTAACAATCTTAACTATATAAAACAATGAGTTGATTTTAAGTTATTAATTTAATTAATTGCTCCGACAGATCGATATAAGTAAAACAATAGTTTTAGTCTATATAAAATCAAATATTGATCGTTGTTGACGATTAAATTTAAATGTGAATAATGCCTTGAATTAGGGTTAAATGATAAATGGTCAGCAATAATGCAATATTAAAAAAACAACGAAAAATAAGATAAGTATCTATAATGTATTCAATGAAAATAATCATCTGATTGTTTTTTTTATCGTTATTTATTGGCGAAATTATTAGTGTTAATAAGAATCACGATCTAATTTCGTTTTTTATTCTAGATAAACCTCACAGTTTCATCATTAACAAACAATGTGTTGGTGATGGATGTTTTACGTTCAGAAAGGAAGATATGGAATGAAACTAAATAACTTCGTCATCGCGACCTCGCTTGTATTGGGAATGGTCTCTTTTGCTAATGCTGCTGGTGTAAACACCACTACTCCTACTCCTACTCCCACACCGCCTACCGATCAGGGGCATGGCACGGTGTCTTTCACCGGTGATATCGTGGCATCGCCCTGTTCTATTGATCCCACAACGCTGGATCAAACGGTAAGCCTGGGGCAGATCTCTGCAACGCAATTGGCCGATGGTGGTGCCTCCCGCCCAGCTAATTTTCAGATAAAACTGGAGAACTGTAATGTTAAATCACTGACAGATGGCGATGTGACAGAAACCTTCACCGGTGCTGCTGGAGTTGATGGTCGTTTGGGAATTAGTGGTACGGCCAGCGGCGCAAGTATTGCTCTGACGGATGGTGCAGGGAATTTGATTAAACTGGGTACAGCCACCGCGCCGCAAAAAATTCAGAATGGTAACAACTCACTGGAATTTGCAGCATATCTCAAGGGTGATGATGCCACTGGCGGCATTGTTCCAGGTGAGTTTAACAGCATCGCCGATTTTACATTGTCCTATCAGTAATAGATTCTTCTCTGCCTGTCTGTCTATCTTTACGGGCAGGGAAGCCAGTTAATTGGAATATCAATTAGTGAAAGCCAGTTTACTTTATTCCTCAAAAGATATTTTATTTATTCTAAGAGCCAATTTATAACTCAGTGAAATTTGTAGAATATCTTATTCGGAATTTTTTGCTCTTAAGCAAACCCAGAAGGCTGCTGGTAAGCGTTCTGATTGCAATGCTGTTCTTTTCTAATGAAGGATATGCCAGTGACGCTAAAATTAATATGAATGATGTTCAGTTCAATACTAGTTTGCTGAGTATAAAGGATAAAAATCGCATTGACTTAAGCGATTTCTCCCAGGCAGGTTATATTATGCCGGGCTCTTATACCTTTGCTATTCGTATTAATGATCAGCAAGGTTCCTTGTCGGACGAGAGTATTAACTGGGTAGTGCCGGATAATGCGCCAAAAGAGAGTGTTCCCTGCCTGACATCGGCGTTGGTAGGTAAACTGGGACTCAAATCAGGTATAGCTTCGCACCTCAGGTGGTGGCATCACAACCAATGCTTGCGGCTGTCGAGTCTGCCAGGTATGACGGCTCGCGGCGATCTGGCAAAAGAAACGCTCTTCCTGGAGATCCCTCTGGAAGATATGGCCTACCAGGAGCCGGGTTGGGATCCCCCCTCTCGTTGGGATAACGGTATCACTGGCGCTCTGTTTGATTATTATGTGGCCGGACAGAGTACTACTAGCCTGTCTTCCTCCGGGGGAACAAATAACACGCTCTCTGGCAATGGAACCGTTGGTGCCAATTGGGGGCCATGGCGATTCAGGGCGGACTGGCAGGCTGACTACGATACTGCTCAGGGAGAGAAGCCGGTTCATCATTGGGTTTGGAGTCGTTACTATGCCTATCGTGCGTTGCCCCAAATCGATGCTTCGCTGACGCTGGGCCAAAACTCGCTGTATTCAGATATTTTTGACAGTTTCAATTTTACTGGTTTTAGCCTGGTCTCTGATGACGATATGTTGCCTCCCAATCTTCGGGGGTATGCCCCGGAAGTCACGGGCGTGGCTAAAACAAACGCCAGAGTCATTATCAGCCAGCAGGGTCGAATTCTGGAACAAACGCAGGTCGGTGCCGGGCCATTTCGCATTGATAATCTGAGTAATATGATCAGCGGTACGCTGGATGTCAGGGTAGAGGAGCAGGATGGTAGCGTAAAAACGTTTACCGTGAACACCGACAGTGTCCCCTATCTGACCCGACCGGGTCAGATGCGTTATAAAATAGCTGCAGGTCGGCCATCGGATGACCAGTATCATGACGATGGTCCGGCTTTTGCTTCCGGTGAGTTATCCTGGGGGGTCGATAATGGCTGGTCGCTGTACGGGGGAGCGATTGGTAGTGAAGATTATAATGCTTTGTCACTCGGTATGGGGCGTGATCTTGAGGATTTCGGGGCGATATCGCTGGATGCGACGCAGTCTTATGCCCGGTTGCCTGGTGGGAGTGGCATCCGAACCGGTGGATCATACCGGCTGAGTTACTCAAAAGATTTCAATGCAACCGACAGTGAAATCACGTTTGCCGGTTACCGTTTTTCCGAACGTCACTTCATGGATATGCAGGATTTCCTTGACGCCCGTGCGGGGCTCCTCTCGGGTAGACGCAGCAAAAATATGTACACCCTGTCATTAAATCAGCAAATTCCGGCGTTAAAACTGAGTCTGTATCTGGACTACAGTCACCAGACTTACTGGGACAGTCCGGAGAACGATCGCTACACCTTCACGCTGGCGCACGATTTCAACCTCGGCTTGCTGCAAAACCTGAGCCTCTCTTTTACGGCTTACAAAAACAATTCTTTAGGGATGGTGGATAACGGCATGTATCTGTCCCTGTCTATGCCCTGGGGAGGTAATGGATCAATGAGTTACAGCGGCACAACCGCTTATGGTGAAAATACACAGCAAATAAGTTATTACAATCAAATGGATAACAACAACAGCTATCAGATGAGCGTGGGCGAAACTAACGGTGTTGCAACGGGCAGCGCTGACTGGGAGCAGGATACAGATTTTACCCATATTGACTCGAATGTCAGCTATCAATCTGGCAGTTACCGTACTCTTGGTCTCTCAGCCAGTGGTGGCCTCACCCTGACCTCTAAGGGAGCGGCTTTCAGCAGGATCGATCGACCTGGCGGAACCCGCCTTCTTATCGGCACTGACGGAGTGGCGGGCATACCGCTTCAGGGGAACGGTGCAGACACCTTGACCAACCGTTTTGGCGACGCGGTAATTACGGATATCGATAGCTACACCCCTAACTGGGTGCGAGTTGATCTCAACAAGCTACCGGCTAATGCCGAAGTTGCCAATACGGAAGTGGAGGCAACGCTGACAGCAGGGGCAATTGGCTACCGTAAGTTCAATGTTGTATCAGGGCAGAAAGGGATGGTCACTATCCGTCTGGCAGACGGTTCTTATCCTCCTTTTGGTGCCACGGTAGAAGATAGCCACCATCAGGACGCGGGGATCATCAGTAATGAGGGAAACGTCTACCTGAGTGGTATGCATAAAGGTGAACGGATGTCGGTGATGAGTGAGGGTGGCGTCTACTGTACCGTGCAGCTGCCTTCTCTTCTGCCTGCGGAAACCTTTCAACAGGGACTACTGTTGCCTTGCTACGTAGCTAAAAAGTTTACGCATTAATAATCGACAAGTTTAAGGTGTAGATCATGATAAAGCCTTGTTTTACCGCTCGTCTTTATGCGGTACTCATTCTCAGCAGTCTGATAGCAACGCCGGCTTGTGCGGCCCTCGAGTTAGATCGTACTCGGGTGATATTTAATGGGGGGGATAGTTCAATGAGCCTCAGTGTAACGAATGAGAACAAAGCGTTACCTTATCTGGCTCAGGCCTGGGTGGAAGATCCACAGGGACACACGCAAAATCTGCCGCTTACCGCGCTGCCGCCCATTCAGCGTATTGAACCGGGGGCTCAAAGTCAGGTTATTTTGCAGGCGCTACCGTCTGTCAAAAACCTGCCCCAGGATCGTGAGAGTCTGTTCTATTTTAATCTGCGGGAAATTCCACCACGCAGCAATAAACCGGACACGCTGCAACTGGCGCTGCAGACTCGCATTAAATTGTTTTATCGCCCGGCAACGTTAAGAGCAAACAATGGCGAAGCGCCCTGGCAGAATCAGCTGACACTGACGGCGGTGGGCAACCACTACCGGGTCAATAATCCAACCGGATATTACATTACCCTGGTGGAAGCACAGCAGCATATCAACGGACCCGCAGAGAAAACGTTTTCCCCGCTGATGGTCTCGCCGGATGACAGCATGGCACTAACCGGGGTGACCGGAAGCGCTCCTGTTCTGACCTATATCAATGATTACGGCGGCGATGTGAAGCTGGCTTTTCACTGCACAGGAAAAACGTGCGCCGCTTCTTCGGTTCAGGGCGGCTGAGAATTTTTACATGTTTACGACTGAAAACCTGCCGGGAGATATCTCACCGCAGGAAAGCAAGCAGGAAAAAGAGAGTGATGAATGAGCTACGACGCCAGTTTGCTGACCGGGTATTGCGGTATGCCCCGATGCTGTTAGGGCTGTTAACTGGCTGTGTTCATGCGGCCACTGAAACAGACTCTTTAAATGTGGCGGTAAAAGCCACGATCGATATCCCACCTTGTATTATTAATGGGGGCGCGGCCTCGGATGTGGATTTTGGCAAGGAGCTGGTCACTACCAGGGTGAATGGCAGCAATTATACTACGCCTATTGATTATGTCTTGTACTGCGTTGGTGATACCGGGTCGGCGCTGAGAATACAGATCAGTGGTACCGGTGCCAGCTTCGATCCGACCGTTTTACAGATCCCCGGCCAGCCAAACATGGCTATTGAGATCCTCAATGGGACGACCAAGCTTCCACTCAATAGCTGGCTCAACTTCACAAACGGATCGCCGCCAGTCCTACAGGCAGTACCCGTTAAGAAAGCAGGCAGTCAATTGACTACTGGGCCATTTGAAGCCAGTGCGACATTGTCAGTAGCGTATCAGTAGCGTATCAGATGAGTAATCAGACAACAGGATTCTGCCTTCTGGCGACGCTAATGTTATACAGCCTGGCGGGCCGTGCCGAGGATATCTCTTTCTACCAGGCTATGAGTGGGCCATCGCCGAACAAGAGTGTTCCGGTTACTTTTCACGGTACCCTGAATGCGCCTCCGGTATGTTACATCAATGGAGATGGCGATGTGGTTGATGTGAATTTCGGTAATTCTGTGGCTATAAGTAACATTAACGGCGAGAATTATATGCAACCTCTCAATTACCAGATCATTTGCCGGGGCACCACACCTGTGGGCATGGTTTTACTGACCTTTTCGGCGAGTGCAACCCCTTTTGACACTTCAGCTGTGCAAACCACGATCCCCGGACTGGGTATTCGGATACTGGAAAGTGGTACGCCCGTCGTGTTTGGAAAAGGTATTCTGGTCAATCCAAAATCACCGCCGGTATTACAAGCGGTACCAGTTAAGCAGACGGGCATCTCGCTGCAAGATGGCAATTTTGAGGCGGCAGCAACCCTGCGTGCTGACTATCAGTGAGTAAGCAATGAAAGCGCTGATATGCCTGCTGGTGGGGTCAGGGCTAACGAGCGTGATTTTTGCTGCTCAGCCACAGGGTAACAACAACGTGCAGTTTCATGGCACGTTGGTTACTGCGCCGTGCGTCATTCCTCCTGGGGAACAGAATATCACGCTGGCTTTTGGAACGATTCCGGATAAGCAGCTGTACGCTGATATTCGTACTCCCGACTCGCCCTTTTCAATACATTTGACGCACTGTAATACAAAAGCGATGAAAACGGTCATGGTGAGCCTTGTCGGGGCAGAAAGCCGGGCCATTCCAGGGCTGCTGGCGCTGGATGCGGGGAGCACAGCAAAGGGCATTGCCATCGGACTGGAAACCGCTGGAGGGCAACCGCTGAAGCTGAACCAGGAGACCCCGGCACAGAAACTATCAGATGGAGATAACACCATCCAGCTGGAGGCATATGTCATGGGTGAGCCTGCAGCACTGGCAGATATGTCCCTGAAAGACGGTAATTTTCAGGCCACAGCCACCTTCATGTTGACCTATGAATAGCGATCTTAGCTTCTTTAGTTATTGGTTTTTACTTCGGGGGAGGAAAATAAATGAGCAAAATACTTTTCGTCATGATGATGATGGTCACATTATTCTGCTCCGGCTGGCCCACATCTTGTTGCGCCGCGCTGATTGATATTACTGGAATAACACCTGATGGGCCATGTACACCGCAGCAAGTAGAAGCACAGGGATACTGTAACTACAATGTGCACTGGAGGATTGGACACCCATCTGGAACTTGGCCACCCGTTGGCCAGTATATCGCTTTAGCTCAGAACTCAGATATAAACAGCCCCTTAAACAGCGCATTGTCAGAACCACAAACGGTGTGGGGCCAGTGGTATAAGGTTGAGCTTGGTAGTTGGTTCACTTCCTACCGTATCGCTGATTATTCATCCTGGAGTGACCTTCAAAGCGCCATCGAAAAAGATTATGGAACTCAGGGTATCAGCGCGGATGTGCAGAGTTTACCCGGATCACGGTATGCTTGCGCACAAATAGTGTCTTATAACTCGACAGATACTAACTATGATCTTTACGGTGTTTCTGGCCTGCCAGGTAGCGCATGTGTGCCTATCCCTGCAATACAAAATGCCTGCTTTTTTCAGACAAGCACCATAGAACTTAATCATGGGGTATTACTTCCTTCGCAAATGATGGGGCATCAGGCCAGGACCAGCGTCACTGCAGTTTGTAGCCAATCGGCACACGCGGTGATTTATGGCCCGGGTGCCGTTCCTCTGGAGAGCGAAAATTACCAGTACTCAATACCCAGCCAAATCAGTATCGATGGACAGACGCTGAACAACAAAGGAGTGAAATTAAAGCTTAAGGCAGGGGAGAACACGATTGATGTGGGAGATACCCTGGAGGGAACGACCGAGGAAGGCGGAGGCGTTTATACGGGATCGACAGTACTCATAATCAGTATTCTCTAAATCCGGTATCACTCTTCAAAAATGATCCCAGATGAGCCAGAGTTCAGGCATACGATTCTCTGCTTCAGATGGCACCCTCCGCAAAAAAAAACGGCTGCAACGATGGCCAGTTACGTCTGTTAATTCCTGCAGCGGTCAGAAATGGGTAAGCTGCCAGCCACGCTCACGCCACAGCGCTGGCAGGGTGTCCAGGCTATAGAACGGCGTTATCCGCGGGTGGTCGAGCGGCGGGTTGTGGGCGTCGGCACAGTAGTAAAACACTGGAATGTTAGCGGCGATCCCTGCTTTCGCCCCAGCTTCTGAATCGTCGACCAGAATACAGGCTGAGAGTGGCACTCGCATACTCTGAGCGGCATGTTGCATGAGTTTAGGATCGGGTTTCCAGGCGTTAATGTCATAGCCACTAAACAACTTGTCACCGAAGTACGGCAGCATGCCGGTTAGCCCAAGGGAGTGCTGCATCTTCTGGACGGTTCCGTTAGACACCACGCATTTTCCTACTTTGATTTGAGCGATCAGATCCTTAGCGCCGGCAATCGGTTGCAGATGCAGATCGAACAGGCGTGCTACTTCCGCCCGGTAAAGTGGCTCAAAGTTTTCCAGCCGCACTGCTTTTTCGTAGCGCGCACAGACATCATTAACAATGTCGTAGAGTTGCACTCCTTTATATTTTTCGAACATCGTCTGCACAGAGAGCGTGATGTCATAACGCTCAAAGGTATTCACATAGGCTTGCGTACAGATCGCTTCGCTATCTACTAAGGTTCCATCGCAATCGAAAAATATGCATGAAATCGCCATCGGACTTATCCTCTTTACAGAGCGTTATGGATTAACACTTTAACGTGATGATTAAGGATTGCGACCGATAACGTGCTTTTGCGTAAAAATCCTCAATTCACGTATTTTGGTATAGGATAGCCAGCGCAAAATCTACCAGTGCGGAATCAAACTATGAATAATCAAGGGCTGCTACAGCGTCTGTTTAAATTGCAGGAACATGGCACCACTGCTCGAACCGAAGTTGTCGCGGGGATGACGACTTTTCTGACGATGGTTTATATCGTCTTTGTTAACCCCCAAATTCTTGGCGTTGCCGGGATGAATACCCAGGCCGTATTCGTTACTACCTGTCTGATCGCCGCTTTTGGCAGCATTCTGATGGGGCTGGTTGCCAATTTGCCAGTCGCGCTGGCTCCGGCGATGGGCCTTAATGCCTTTTTTGCCTTTGTGGTGGTTGGCGCGATGGGTATCTCCTGGCAGGTCGGCATGGGCGCTATTTTTTGGGGCGCTTTCGGCCTGCTGCTTTTAACGCTTTTCCGCATTCGCTACTGGGTGATTGCTAATATTCCGCTTAGCCTGCGCGTTGGTATCAGCAGCGGCATCGGTTTGTTGATTGCGATGATCGGCCTTAAGAACGCTGGGATCGTGGTGGCAAATAAAGACACGCTGGTAGCAGTAGGCGATCTGACGTCACACAGCGTTATTCTGGGTGCGGTTGGCTTTTTCATCATTGCTATCCTTGCTTCGCGCAACGTACACGTCGCGGTACTCATTTCGATTGTCATCACCACCTTTATTGGTTGGTTGCTGGGTGACGTGAAATACAGCGGGGTGTTTTCTCTGCCGACTAACATCGGCGAGGTGATTGGGCAGGCTAATCTCAAGGATTCGTTTCACCTCAACATGGCGGGTATCATCTTTTCGTTCATGCTGGTTAACCTGTTCGACTCCTCAGGTACACTTATCGGCGTGACTGATAAAGCCGGTCTGACCGATGAGAAGGGTACCTTCCCGCGTATGAAGCAGGCGCTATACGTAGACAGTATTAGCTCGGTAGCAGGAGCTTACGCCGGCACTTCTTCCGTCACCGCTTTTATTGAAAGCTCTTCCGGCGTTTCGGTTGGTGGGCGTACCGGCATGATGGCAGTGGTAACCGGTATTTTATTCTTGCTGGTGATGTTCCTGTCGCCGCTGGCCGCCATGGTTCCGGCCTATGCTGCAGCCGGTGCGCTTATCTATGTTGGCGTGCTGATGACATCGTCACTTTCGCGCGTGCAGTGGGATGATTTAACCGAAGCGGTACCCGCTTTTGTCACCGCGGCGATGATGCCGTTCAGCTTTTCGATAACTGAAGGCATCGCGCTGGGCTTTATTAGCTACTGCGTAATGAAGCTGGGAACCGGCCGCTGGCGTGAAATTAGCCCTTGCGTGATAGCCGTAGCAATTTTGTTTATCTGTAAAATAGCGCTTATCGGTTAACGTCGTATCCTACAACTGCAGCGTACGCTGGGATGGCAAACTGGTCAGCCTGAGCGTACGCGGCCCCATATTACGCTGATGTATACAGATATCCCGCAGCGCATTCCAGCCGGAATGCTGGCTGAATTCCCACAGGTGTAACCGATCGCAATCGGGTGAAAGCGCACACGACCAGACCATCAGAGGCTCGACGTCGCAGATGGCCTGAATATTTGGTAGTGTGACAGAGCGTAGTCGTCCCGATGCAGGGTGCAGGCTTAGCGAACTTATGCCATTGGCGCCTTCACCGGTAAGTTTTAGTACGCTTTGGCGTAACGTCCATATCTGTGTCGCTGCTTCAATTTTATCATGCTGGGCATTAATCCATGCCTGCTCAGCGGAAGAGAGCACTTGTTCGAGGTGCTCTTTAGCCTGCCGACTGTGAGCGCGAATTATCTCCATATCCAGTCCGGCGCGACACTGCTCGTCTGCCAGTAAAACGCCGGCAATATTACCGGCACAGGCCAGACTAAAGTCAGGCAGACGTGGATCGGCAAAGCAGGGACGCCCGGAGCTGGTAGTGATGAGGTCAGGCAAGGTAGAAAAGCCATAAATGTGCTGCATAAGCTCAGCAAGCAGTGCCCTGACAGCCAGAAAGCGTTCGCGTCGACGTACGGAGAACCGATCTGTATGGGCGATCAGCCCTGCCGAAAGGCGATGAGTAGGGGTTTTTCCAGGTGAAAAGGTACATCGTGCAAAATGACTGGCCATCTGTCGCTCCGTGAAAATGGACTGATAATCATTGCCGGTAATGCAGGAATTATCTTAGCTTAATTCATCTTCTGCTTATCGCTAAAATTCTTTTAGAGTTTAGCAACGACGGAGAGCTGAAAGAAATAATTTTAACCTCAAAGCTCATGCGGGTTATATCAGACTAACCCGCGTTATGGATGGCTTGTTGGGATGCTCAATATAAGTGATTACTTACTTCCCAATGCAAAAGCTGGAAAAAATGCGCCCGAGTAAATCATCGGCGGTAAATTCCCCGGTTATTTCGCTCAGGGCTTGTTGAGCCAGCCGCAGCTCTTCGGCCAGCAGCTCGCCAGCCTGTGCACCCAATAGCTGATCTTTTCCCTGCTGGAGATGCGTAGCGGCTAATTCCAACGCAGTTAAATGGCGGCGTCGCGCCAGGAATCCGCCTTCCGTGTTGCCAGCAAAGCCCATGCTTTGTTTAAGATGGTTGCGCAGGCCGTCGATGCCCTCGCCTGTATGCGCAGAAAGGCGAATAAGTGAGTGACCATTTACTTCCGTCAGACCAGTTATTTCGCCTGTTAAGTCTGCTTTGTTACGCACCACGGTGATTGGTAAAGTAGCCGGTAAGCGTGCAACAAAGTCTGGCCAGATCTCCGCCGGCTCGGTGGCATCGGTGGTGGTGCTGTCCAGCATGAACAACACCCGATCAGCTTGCTCTATTTCCTGCCATGCACGGGCAATACCGATACGTTCTACCTCATCACTGGCATCACGCAGCCCGGCGGTATCGATGATATGCAGCGGCATACCATCGATGTGGACATGTTCGCGCAGCACGTCGCGAGTGGTACCTGCAATTTCAGTAACGATAGCCGCTTCGCGTCCGGCTAACGCGTTTAGCAGGCTGGATTTCCCGGCGTTAGGGCGGCCGGCGATCACCACTTTCATCCCTTCCCGCAGAAGGGTTCCCTGTTGTGCCTGGGCTCTTACACTTTCCAGATCGCGAATTGCGGTTTGCAGCTGCATTTCAATTTTGCCATCTGAAAGAAAATCAATTTCTTCATCGGGAAAGTCAATTGCAGCCTCTACGTAGATTCGCAGGTTAGTAAGTGCTTCCACTAAAGTGTTAACTCGCTGTGAGAAGGCCCCCTGTAATGAGTTCAACGCAGAACGCGCCGCCTGTTCTGAGCTGGCGTCGATTAAATCGGCTATCGCCTCGGCCTGCGCCAAATCCAGTTTGTCATTGAGAAAAGCGCGCTCTGAAAATTCCCCAGGACGGGCAATACGAAGCCCCGGCAGCGTGATGATACGCTTAAGCAGCATATCCAGAATCATCGGGCCGCCGTGGCCCTGAAGTTCCAGTACGTCTTCGCCGGTAAAGGAGTGCGGCCCTGGAAACCAGAGAGCAATGCCTTCGTCCAGCGCTGCACCATTGGCGTCGTTAAACGGCAGGTATTCAGCGTAGCGCGGGCGCAGTTGCTTACCCAGTACCGCCCTGGCTACGGCCGCCGCCTGGTTTCCGGATATGCGAAGAATACCAACACCGCCGCGCCCCGGCGGTGTTGCCTGGGCAACAATGGTATCGCTATAGCTCATGCTCGCCTCTTAAAAAATAAGGCGGTCTGCTGACCGCCTTTAGGGTAAATACAATGCCTGCGCTTAAAGTCTGTCGTTATGCTTTTTTCTTATCCCGGCTGTGCAGACCGCGTTTTTCAAGTCCACGATAAATCAGCTGCTGCTGAAGAATGGTTACCAGGTTACTCACGATATAGTACAAAACCAGACCTGACGGGAACCACAGGAAGAATATGGTGAAGATGACCGGCATAAAGGTCATGATCTTTTGCTGCATAGGATCGGTGACGGTGGTTGGCGACATCTTCTGTATAAAGAACATCGTCATGCCCATCAGAATCGGCAAGATGTAGTACGGGTCCTGAGCAGAAAGGTCATGGATCCACAACGCCCACGGTGCGTGGCGTAGCTCAACAGAGCCGGACAGCATGTAGTAGAGCGCCAGGAAGATTGGCATCTGGATAACCAGCGGAAAGCAGCCGCCTAGCGGGTTAACTTTTTCCGATTTATACAGCGCCATCATTTCCTGACTCATGCGCTGCTTGTCATCGCCAATGCGTTCACGCATTGCCTGAATTTTCGGTTGCAGCATACGCATCCTGGCCATAGAGGTGTATTGCGCTCTGGTCAACGGATACATAATGCCACGCACAATGAAGGTAATCGCGATGATTGACCATCCCCAGTTACCGATAAAACTGTGCAGGAACTTCAGCAGCTTAAACAGCGGCTGAGAAATAAACCACAGCCAGCCATAATCGACCGTCAGATCAAGATGCGGGGCAATCGCGGCCATCTCGTTCTGAAGTTCTGGGCCGACCCACAGCGTAGCGGCAAGCTCCTTTTGGCTACCGGGTGCGATGGTTACCGGTGAAGATTTGTAGCCGACTGCCACCTGGCCGTTGCCGAGGTTAGAGGTGTAGAGTGTATTATCGCCACTGGTGCGTGGAACCCAGGCCGAGGCGAAGTATTGTTGCAGCATGGCAACCCAGCCCAAAGGCGTTTGGGTGTTCAGCAGTTCGTTGTCGGCAACCGTGTCAAATTTCACTTTCTCGTAGTTCGTTTTATTGCTGGAATAAGCAATACCACGGAAAGTGTGCAGCGCGAAGTTGCTGCTGCCTGTATCGCGATGCTTAGGCAGATTAATAGTTTGCTTCAACTGACCAAACATTGACACCTCCAGCGGCTGCTGGGTGGTGTTATCGACCTGGTAATCGACGTTGATAGCGAACTGCCCGCGTTTCAACACGAAAGTTTTCGTGTAGGTTGCACCGTTTTTTGCTGTGTAGGTTAGCGGAATGCGCAGCTCACTGTCATTCGGACCCAGTTGGTAGCTATCCTGGGCTGTAGTATATAGCGGCCGGGCGCCGTTATTGGGATTATCCGGGCCGTTACGACCGGTTAAACCACTCTGTGCCTGATAAACAAAGTTAGGTGTCGTTTCCAGCAGTTCAAACGGCGTCTTAGAGTTAAGCTTGTCCGGATAGGTAAGCAGCTGCGCCTGGTCGATATCACCACCGCGGGTGTTAATCTTTAAAGACAGCACATCGGTCTTAACGGTAATGATTTTACCCTGTCCGCTGGCGGGCACGCCCTGGTCGGCTGCATCACCGGCTGCGCTGGTCGTGTTCTGCGTCATCTGAGTTTGCTGAGGCTGCGGAGCGTGGTCCGTCTGCCAGGCTTGCCAGATCAGAAAAGACACGAACAGAAAAGCGATGAGAAAAAGATTACGTTGCGAATCCATCGTTAATGTTCTCTGTTATCGTCGGTTTTATGTGGCACCGGATCGTTACCACCCGGATGTAAAGGGTGGCATTTTAATACGCGTTTCATCGTCAACCAACTGCCTTTTACTATGCCAAAGCGCCGTATCGCTTCAATGCCATAATGTGAGCAGCTGGGATAAAAACGGCAATGCGGCCCCAGTAGCGGGCTGATGACACGTTGATAAACGTGTATCAGCGCAATCAGGAGCCGCGCGCCAGGCGACAATGACGACGCCATAACTTCTCCAACGCTTCAGCCAGCGCCCGGTTATCAAGCTCGGCAACCCCTTTTTTCGCGACCACCACAAAATCCATGGCGGGAAGTTCGTGCTGGCGCAGACGGAAGCTTTCACGGGTCAGACGTTTGATCCGGTTGCGTTCGTGCGCGCGCTTAACGTTTTTTTTCGCGACTGTGAGACCGATGCGGGGATGCCCCAGCGAGTTAAGGCGGCCGAGAATAGTAATTTGCGGCGTGCCAGCCCGTTGTGGCTGCTGGAAGACGTAAGTGAAATGAGTGGGAGTCAACAAACGTAACTCCCTGGGAAATGCGAGCTTAACCACTCAGCGGTTAGCTTTTATTACTTAGAAACGGTCAGACGAGCGCGGCCTTTAGCACGACGACGTGCCAGAACCTGACGACCATTTTTAGTTGCCATACGAGCACGAAAGCCGTGAGAACGGTTGCGCTTCAGTACAGACGGTTGAAAAGTGCGTTTCATGGCGATTTCTACCTAAACTTTTTTGGGGATTGTTGCTGTCGACGCGTTAACACGAAGCCGTAAAACGACCAGCGCCTCAGAGTATCTTTAATTAAAGAGGCGGGATTGTAATAACTGTACAGTCCGGAGTCAATTTACTTCGCGCAAAACGCGGTGTTATATACGCTTTTAATGGCCTGTGACCAGCCTTCACCCGGCAGGGCTACACGCTGGGTGAAGAATTATACGTTCTCTGCTGCAAAGCGCAAGGATCGACCTGGATCATCTTGCGATCCTCATGCGCGATGACGGGAGAAGCGTAAACGGATGCTGCATTTTCTGCCTGTGGATAAATTGAATAGAATCTGTGTAGAAATTGGAGATCTCTGCCGCCGTTTGCGCTATGATCTTCTCTTCCCCTGAGGATCTCATTGCAGTGATCCCAGCAGATATCATCGCGGATAGCGATGCGCATACAGTGAAAATGTATGCGTCAACAATGATGAAAGATCTTTAGCGCCTTTTCTTATCGGTTTTGTTCGAGTGGAGTCCGCCGTGTCACTTTCGCTATGGCAACAGTGCCTTGCCCGATTGCAGGATGATCTACCTGCCACTGAATTCAGCATGTGGATACGTCCACTTCAGGCCGAGCTTTACGACAATACGCTCGCGCTGTACGCGCCTAACAGATTTGTACTCGACTGGGTAAGAGATAAGTATTTAAATAATATCAACGGCTTATTAAACGATTTTTGCGGCTTTGATGCGCCGTTGTTGCGTTTTGAGGTCGGTAGCAAGCCCGTTACACAAGCGATTAGCCAGCCGGTTGCAGTCAGCGCTGTACCCGCCGGCGGTGCGCGCCCCGCAGCGACCGTCCGGCCGAGTTGGGATAATATTCCGGCGCCTGCTGAGCACTCCTATCGTTCTAACGTTAATACGAAACACAATTTTGATAATTTCGTCGAGGGTAAATCAAACCAGCTGGCACGTGCGGCGGCGCGTCAGGTGGCAGACAATCCTGGCGGGGCATATAATCCGCTGTTCCTTTATGGCGGTACCGGTCTTGGTAAAACTCACCTGCTCCATGCTGTCGGCAATGGCATTGTTGCGCGTAAGGCGAATGCCAGGGTGGTTTATATGCATTCTGAACGTTTCGTTCAGGACATGGTAAAAGCGTTACAAAACAATGCGATAGAAGAGTTTAAGCGCTACTATCGTTCAGTAGACGCGCTACTTATCGATGACATTCAGTTTTTTGCTAATAAAGAGCGTTCGCAGGAAGAGTTTTTTCATACCTTCAACGCCCTGCTTGAAGGCAACCAACAGATTATTTTAACCTCCGATCGCTATCCCAAAGAGATAAACGGCGTTGAAGACCGCCTGAAATCGCGTTTTGGCTGGGGGCTGACCATTGCCATTGAACCACCTGAGCTGGAAACACGCGTGGCTATCCTGATGAAAAAAGCTGACGAGAATGATATTCGTCTTCCGGCTGAAGTGGCTTTTTTTATCGCTAAACGCTTGCGCTCCAACGTGCGTGAGTTGGAAGGGGCCCTAAACCGGGTCATCGCAAACGCCAATTTTACCGGCAGGGCGATTACCATCGATTTTGTGCGTGAAGCGCTGCGCGATTTGCTGGCACTGCAGGAGAAGCTGGTTACCATCGACAATATTCAGAAAACAGCGGCAGAATATTACAAAATTAAAGTTGCCGATTTACTGTCGAAACGCCGTTCACGTTCGGTGGCGCGACCACGTCAGATGGCGATGGCGCTCGCGAAGGAGTTGACTAACCATAGCCTGCCAGAAATTGGCGATGCTTTCGGGGGTCGTGACCATACTACGGTGCTGCACGCCTGCCGTAAAATCGAGCAGCTTCGTGAAGAAAGTCATGATATTAAAGAAGATTTCTCAAATTTAATCAGAACATTATCTTCCTGACGCTATGAAATTTATTGTAGAACGTGAGCAATTACTAAAGCCACTCCAGCAGGTGAGTGGCCCGCTGGGCGGACGCCCAACGCTGCCCATTTTGGGCAATTTACTGCTGCAGGTGAATGAAGGTTCGCTGCTGCTGACTGGCACGGATCTTGAAATGGAAATGGTTGCGCGCGTGTCGCTGAGCCAGGATCATGATCCTGGTTCCACCACTGTTCCGGCGCGTAAGTTTCTCGATATCTGCCGTGGTCTGCCCGATGGCGCGGAAATCAGTGTGGTGCTCGAAGGTGAGCGGATGCTGGTGCGTTCAGGCCGCAGCCGCTTTTCGCTGTCCACGCTGCCAGCCAGTGATTTCCCCAATCTGGATGACTGGCAAAGCGAAGTGGAATTTACGCTGCCTCAGGCAACGATGAAGCGTCTGATTGACGCCACACAGTTTTCTATGGCGCATCAGGACGTACGTTACTACCTCAATGGCATGCTATTTGAAACCGAAGGGGAAGAGCTGCGCACCGTTGCCACCGATGGCCACCGCCTGGCCGTCTGCGCTTTATCGATCGGCCAGCCGTTGCCGAATCATTCGGTGATCGTACCGCGAAAAGGCGTGATTGAGCTCCTGCGTCTGCTGGACGGCGGCGATGCGCCTTTGCAGATACAAATCGGCAGTAACAATATTCGTGCACACGTTGGTGATTTTATCTTCACATCCAAACTGGTTGATGGCCGTTTCCCTGACTATCGCCGCGTATTGCCGAAAAATCCCGATAAAACGCTGGAAGCAGGCTGCGATATTCTTAAGCAGGCATTTGCCCGCGCCGCAATTTTATCAAATGAGAAATTTCGCGGCGTTCGTTTATATATCACCGAAAACCAGCTGAAGATCACCGCCAATAACCCGGAGCAGGAAGAGGCGGAAGAGCAGCTGGATGTGACCTACGGCGGTAGCGATCTGGAAATTGGTTTCAACGTCAGCTACGTGCTGGACGTGTTGAACACTCTGAAGTGCGACAATGTCCGTCTGCTGTTGACTGACTCGGTGTCCAGCGTGCAAATTGAGGATGCGGCCAGCCAGGCGGCATCTTACGTCGTAATGCCAATGCGTTTGTAACGTTGTTTTTAACGGCGGGCTAACGTAGTTGCCAGTTTGCGCTACGACAAAACGCCCGCCATCCTCACGTACTGAATGAAAATCACTACACAGCGCAACTTCCAGTGAGCAATTCGATATATGGCTTTAACCCGCCTGCTGATTCAAGACTTCCGCAATATTGAAAGTGTCGATCTGGCGCTCGCCCCTGGATTTAATTTCCTGGTGGGTGCTAACGGCAGCGGAAAAACCAGCGTGCTGGAAGCGATCTATACCCTCGGACATGGACGAGCGTTTCGCAGTTTGCAAGCCGGTCGCATTATTCGTCACGACCAGTCGCACTTTGTTTTACACGGACGCGTGAGCACCGCGGAGCGCGAGATAGCCGTGGGCTTAATGAGAAATCGCGGCGGTGAAAGTAAAGTCCGTATCGACGGCAGCGACGGGCATAAGGTGGCTAAACTGGCGCAAATGCTGCCGATGCAGCTGATAACCCCCGAGGGTTTTACGCTGCTCAACGGCGGGCCCAAATATCGCCGGGCGTATATCGACTGGGGTTGTTTTCATAATGAACGCGGCTTTTTTAATGCCTGGAGTAACCTGCGGCGTTTGCTCAAACAGCGCAACGCCGCGCTGCGCCAGGTCACACGTTATGCGCAGGTTCGCGCATGGGATCAGGAGCTGGCACCGCTGGCGGAGCAGATTAGCCTATGGCGGGCGCAGTATAGCCAAGCGATTGCCGATGATATTGCCAGCACCTGCCGCCAGTTTTTACCTGAGTTCGACCTTTCTTTTTCCTTTCAAAGGGGCTGGGACAAAGAGAGTGACTATGCTGAGTTGCTTGAGCGTCAGTTCGAGCGCGATCGCGCACTGACCTATACCGCCAGCGGCCCGCATAAAGCTGATTTTCGCATTCGCGCTGACAATACCCCGGTGGAAGATCTGCTGTCACGCGGTCAGCTTAAGCTATTGATGTGCGCGCTACGGTTGGCGCAAGGCGAGTTTTTTACGCGTCAGAGCGGCCAGCACTGTCTCTATCTGATTGATGATTTTGCCTCGGAGCTGGATGACGTCCGTCGCCAGTTATTAGCCACCCGGTTGAAAGCCACCCAGGCGCAAGTTTTTGTCAGCGCAATTAGCGCGGAACACGTTATCGACATGAGCGATGAAAAGGGCAAGATGTTCCGCGTAGAACAGGGTAAAATAACGCTTCAACCTGAAGATTAAATGAGCGAGAAACGTTGATGTCGAATTCTTATGACTCCTCAAGTATCAAAGTCCTTAAAGGGCTGGATGCGGTACGTAAACGCCCCGGTATGTATATCGGCGATACTGATGACGGTACCGGTCTGCATCATATGGTATTCGAGGTTGTGGACAACGCCATTGACGAAGCCCTCGCTGGTCATTGTAAAGATATTGTCGTAACCATTCACGCGGATAACTCGGTATCGGTACAGGATGACGGGCGCGGTATTCCCACCGGTATCCACCCTGAAGAGGGCGTCTCTGCGGCTGAGGTTATCATGACTGTGCTGCACGCTGGCGGTAAGTTCGATGATAATTCTTATAAAGTTTCCGGTGGTTTGCACGGCGTCGGGGTATCGGTGGTTAATGCCCTGTCTGAAAAGCTGGAGCTGACTATCCGCCGTGATGGCAAAGTCCATCAGCAAGTCTACGTACATGGCGTGCCGCAGGCACCGCTCAGCGTCACCGGTGAAACTGAGTCCACCGGTACGCGCGTTCGCTTCTGGCCCAGTCTGCAAACCTTCACGAATGTCACCCAGTTTGAGTTTGATATTCTGGCAAAGCGCCTGCGTGAACTCTCTTTTCTGAACTCCGGCGTGTCTATTCGTCTTGAAGATAAGCGTGATGAGAAAAGCGATCATTACCACTATGAGGGCGGCATTAAAGCCTTTGTGGAATATCTTAATAAGAACAAAACCCCCATCCATTCAACAGTGTTCTATTTCAGCACCGAAAAAGATGACATTGGCGTTGAGGTAGCGCTGCAGTGGAATGATGGCTTTCAGGAAAATATTTACTGCTTTACCAATAACATCCCTCAGCGCGACGGTGGTACGCATCTGGCGGGCTTCCGCGCGGCTATGACCCGTACGCTCAATGCTTACATGGACAAAGAGGGATTTAGCAAAAAGGCTAAGATCAGCGCCACTGGTGACGATGCGCGTGAGGGGCTGGTGGCGGTGGTTTCAGTTAAAGTTCCTGACCCTAAATTTTCCTCACAGACCAAAGATAAGCTGGTCTCCTCCGAGGTGAAATCAGCCGTTGAATCACAGATGAACGAATTGCTGGCTGAATACCTGCTGGAAAATCCTAACGACGCTAAAATCGTTGTCGGCAAAATTATTGATGCCGCGCGCGCGCGCGAAGCGGCACGGCGCGCGCGTGAAATGACCCGTCGTAAAGGCGCGCTGGACCTCGCTGGTCTGCCCGGTAAGCTGGCGGACTGCCAGGAGCGCGACCCGGCGCATTCAGAACTGTACCTCGTGGAAGGGGACTCTGCGGGCGGCTCTGCTAAGCAGGGGCGTAACCGTAAGAACCAGGCAATCCTACCCCTGAAGGGAAAAATCCTTAACGTCGAAAAGGCGCGTTTTGACAAAATGCTCTCTTCACAGGAGGTCGCCACCCTGATCACCGCGCTGGGTTGCGGTATCGGACGTGACGAATATAATCCGGATAAGCTACGCTATCACAGCATCATCATCATGACCGATGCGGATGTCGATGGTTCCCATATCCGTACTCTGCTACTGACCTTCTTTTATCGACAGATGCCGGAAATTGTTGAGCGTGGCCACGTTTATATTGCCCAGCCGCCGCTGTACAAAGTGAAAAAAGGGAAGCAGGAGCAGTACATTAAAGATGATGATGCGATGGATCACTATCAGATTGCCATCGCGCTTGACGGCGCAACGCTGCACACCAATGCTGGTGCGCCGGCGTTGGCTGGTGAGCAGCTTGAATCGCTGGTCAGTGAATTCAACAGTACCCAGAAAATGATTAAACGCATGGAGCGTCGCTTTCCGATAGCGCTGCTACGAGCGTTGATTTACCATCCGACGCTGAGTGCGGCTGGCGATGAAAGCCTGGTAAGCAGCTGGCTGGGCTCGCTGGTGGAAGATCTTAATGAACGCGAGCAGCACGGTAGTCAGTACCGCGCTGAAGTGCAGGAAAATCGCGAGCTGCATCTGTTTGAACCGGTAGTGCGGGTGCGTACACACGGTGTGGATACCGATTATCGGCTGGATAACGAATTCATTACCGGTCCGGAGTACCGTAAAATCTGTACGCTGGGCGAAAAGCTGCGTGGCCTGATTGAGGAAGATGCTTACATCGAACGCGGTGAACGTCGTCAGCCGGTAACCAGCTTCGAGCAGGCGCTGGAATGGCTGGTTAAAGAGTCACGTCGTGGCCTCTCAGTGCAGCGTTATAAAGGTCTGGGAGAGATGAACCCGGATCAGCTTTGGGAAACAACGATGGATCCCGAAAGCCGCCGTATGATGCGCGTTACCGTCAAAGATGCTATCGCCGCTGATCAGCTATTCACGACGTTGATGGGCGATGCGGTCGAACCGCGCCGTGCCTTTATCGAAGAGAATGCATTGAAAGCGGCGAATATTGATATCTGATATTGCTGCAGCATAGAAAAAAGGGCAGCCCTGGGCTGCTCTTTTTTTGCCCTGAAATGCCCACCAGGCGCCTTCGAAATGGTATTTCATATCGATGTTATGGATCATTTTGGTGATGACCTGCATGGTAAGCTGGTAGGTTAGCGTCAGGGCATCAGTCATGGTTTTATCTTCAAACGTTTGAATTAACTGCGCCGCTTTTTTGGGCTCGGTTTTGTATATACTGAGACAAGCCTGTTCCATGCTGTGCTGGCGAACTGTCGTTTGCCGCAAGGGGATTGAAGTCATGCGGGCATTGCGTAAAGGACAGGCGGAAAACGTTTATTTCGGCCACCCCTGGGCGAGATGCGTCTGGTGAGCAGAATTTTTGAGGTTTAAGACCTTTCTGTAATACAGAAGGCTACCTTATCAAGAAATTTGCAACAGTGCCTGCAAACTGCCCCCTTTTATGCATGAACGGGCGGCGCAGGTTGACAGGCGATCGTTCGGATAATCAACCCTCAATACTAATTGTGTTGATGTGTTTGATACTCAAAGGGGAAATTGGACCTTCAACTTGCACCTCATCTACAGCGAGATAGTTGGAATGTATCGCATCTTTAGCTAACGCCAGAGCTTCATCCTGTGGAATACCCAATTCTCGAATAGCTAGATTAGCAATGCCATTAATCAACGATGTTGGATTTTTATCCATATTTTCTCGAAATGAGAAAACTTGTTGTTTGTTGGTTTCTATTTGATAGAGATGATATTTTTTGCTCTGGCCTTGATGCTCTATCATATGGATAAAGTCTTTAACCTTTTCTTTTGAGGTTGACGCAAATACGGTATTTTTACCAAATACACGAACCTCACAAGGCTCATTACTGTTGGTGCCAGAAAAACCAAATTTCCTAATCGTTGCTGGGGAGCGTGTATCTGCACGATAGACAGTTGTGTTTCTCACTGAGCTAACTGATTTTGCGAAGGTAACATTTCCTGCTTTGGGGGCCGGAGGGGAAGGTGTTTTATAGAAGCTAGACACGAATGATGTGATTTTTCCTGAAAGCATATTAAACCTTGTCCTTTAATAGAGCTACAAAATTTATATATCTTTCACCGGCCAAAGATATAAAAAATCGCCTCTTTATATGTTGATTTTTTGGGAACGATTGGTTTTCATCTCTGCAAGAAAGAGCCGCAGTTCCCCGCATGCAAGAGAGGGTATTGCCAGCTGGTGACAGTAAGAGTGTTGAATGGCCACCAGTAGGCGCGCATTTTGCCAGCATATGATCAGCAGGCAACATTTAAGAAACGAATGCTCGCAGTTTTGGTGGCGGCTGTAATCGCGTAGGCTGCTTCTTTGAAATAAAGAAAGGAGGCAAGCTCCCTCTTACTGCCTTAATGGATACATAATCGGGGTAATACGCTCAGTGGAACGAAAACTCACGTTAAAGAGTATTTTCTTTACAAACCAGCGCCAAACCATATACAGTCCGGCGTTACCGGGCATCAGTAGGTCTTTTCAGAGAAGTAATGAGCTTGCTGCTCAAGCCTTAATCCTCTGTAACTAATGCAAAAATAATTTTATTGAGATAACAACGTTTTTTGATATTAAAGACATTATTATGAATCAATAATATTGGACTAAATTTTTACCAGGGTTACTGGATATCGGTGCATTATGCATCTAATACTCACATCGCAGCTCATGTATTTCATGATTTAAACGCCGCATCTAAATTGGCCAATAAAAATCCATCCCAAAAAAATCTCAAGCTTCTACAAAGACTATCTGGTGTGAAAAACACAAGTGAGAATATAACAAAGAAGTGCGATAATATATCTTATCAGGCTCAAAAATATTTTTTGATTGGTAAGTCAACAGCACGGTACAGATAAGCCCACCGGCCGTTAACTCTGATACAGGTTTCATCGAGATACCAGGAGCAGAATGCTGAAGGATTACGCCAGTACCCGCGCAGCCGTTTTTCCATTTCAGGCGCATAACGCTGAACCCAGCGGTAAATCGTGGAGTGATCAAC
This sequence comes from Izhakiella capsodis, assembly GCF_900115045.1. Classification (GTDB taxonomy): domain Bacteria; phylum Pseudomonadota; class Gammaproteobacteria; order Enterobacterales; family Enterobacteriaceae; genus Izhakiella; species Izhakiella capsodis. The sequence continues at coordinate 77,558 of NZ_FOVC01000010.1, forward strand.
GTTGACACTGCGTTCGGCCAGCATCTCCTGCAGTTCATAATAGCTGATACCGTATTTACAGTACCAGCGCACCGCCCACAGGATGATGTCGCGCTGAAAATGCCGGCCTTTGAATGGGTTCATGTGCTGCTCCATCAGCAAAAGGTGACGGTGAGTTTATCACCTCCCGATTTTTGCAACAGTGGCTCTCAAAAACCCATAGGATAACAGGAAATTCTATTGATTGAAGACATCACCTAAAAAACTATCTTATCCTTCTTGAGCCTCCGCGAGTCAGCTCAATATCTTTACCACTTTAAAACCAGAAGGCGTCTGTGATCTGGGTTTGCGCATACTGCCTTGTAGTGTCTTGATTAAGCCTGTTGTGGTCAGAGAACGCTGTAGGTTCAGCAAACTTTCCGGATAGTATGCCGTCAGGGTGAGTTGCTCAGCACCAGGCGCTGGCCAGGCAGATAATCGAAATGTGATATTAATTTCTTTACGATCTAATAATATTTCTTTCGTCGTTTTATCTCAATTCACATATATCCAGGAGAAACCCATGCTATCCCCCATCAATCGCGCTATCCCGGGCCCCTCTTCATTATCATCCCCAGCCACGGTAAATTATCAGAGATCACTAACAGCCTGGAATAACTGGGCAAAAAACGCACCACCAGGAAGTAATGAAGAGCGGGATAAATCAGTAGAGATTCTTAAAAGTTGTACAATAATGCAGCGATCAACCCTTGATTTATCTGATTTGAATCTCAGTTCTTTGCCCCCCTTTCTGCCAGGCCATATAACAGAACTCGATTTATCACGCAATAATTTGACCACGCTGCCTGATGATATGTACAGGCTGGAAAATCTGGAGAGATTATTTCTGAGTGATAATTCTCTGACCTCGATTTCAGCTAACCTTCCCGCCAGACTTCATGCTCTATACATTAGCAATAATCAACTGAACATATTATCACCGGATTTTTTTCAGGATTCTCAGATTCCCAATGATAGAATAATTGACATCAACGACAACCCACTCACTACGCTTACTATTCTCCAACTGGAAGATTTTACAAGGAATTATCCCACCGGGCCGAGGTTTTATTTTTCCCCGCCAAAACGATGGGCTTATCCATCTTCTTCATTTACTAATACAGCCCTCCACCCCAGATATCTTGAAGATCATATAACATCGCTGTTTTCAACTGCAGCCAATATAACTCAGGATGAACTGAACCAACTGAATGACTGGTATCACTGGCATACATGGGCAAAGGCGGTACCCCCGGACAGTGATGAAAAGCGAGATATCGCACTACAAAATATCATAAAGTGTGCAACATATAAGTTAAAGACTCTTGATTTATCTCATTTGAATCTGAGTTCTTTGCCCCCCTTTCTGCCAGAGCAGCTAGAAAAACTCTACTTATCATCCAATAAATTAAGCGTACTACCTGATAATATAATCAGGCTGAAAAAAATGAATTTATTATATATCGATGATAACCTTCTGACTGAGTTTCCTCGCGAGATACTCAATATGAGAAATCTGGAGACGTTAAATCTGCACAAAAATAAACTGACTGAACTCCCTCGTGATATAGCTGGCCTGGAAAAGCTTCAGATATTAGAGCTGAACGAAAATGAAATAATTAAACTCCCTCACGAGATAGCCCGTCTGAGAAATACTGAGATATTAGAGCTAAGTAAAAATAAACTGGATAAATTTCCCGAACAGATAACCAACCTGAAAAAACTGTGGCAATTAGATCTGAGCTATAATCAGCTAACTAAAATACCTGAGGAAATAAACAAAATAGAAAATTTACAATTTCTAAAGCTAGACCATAATAAGTTAACCACGGTGCATGAAAATATAACCAACCTGACACAGCTGGAAGAATTAGATCTAAGTGATAATCAACTGAAAGAACTACCTTTGTCTTCTGCTCTGTCTGCCTGCCTCAACATTGATATCACAAATAACCCACTTACAGAAGATGCAATTTATCATATACGCTTGCTTGCAGAGCATCGTGGTCTTAGAATTAATTTTTCCGCCCCCTCTGTACCAGCTATCCCCGATCAGAGCCTGATACTGCAGACAGATCAATCCCCCTTAACTGCCCTGAAAACTGTTGTGAATCTGGCAGAAAAAGCCGCTCAACATCCATCTGAAGTAGCAAAAACCATCGCAGACGGAAAAATCAGCCACAGCCTGGCCAGCCTGGCTGAAAAAGGGGGCATGAGCTATGTTGTTGATGCCTATATTTCTCTTATTGAACTGATATATAAAGACAAGCGCCTTGACGGGCAGGCGGTGATAAATAACTTACTTCCTGCTACAGAACATGATAAGAATAAATCTCTGTTTTATGCCATGATCGGTGCAAAATGGCCTGCAGATGCGGTAACAAGAATCTGTGCTCTGCTGGCAGATATAGCAGAAAATGAGACTTATCGTGCACAAATCATCCATCACTTATCTCTGACACAATCAGGCTATAGTTTCCCGTTTCGCGCTGCACTTTCTGCCCCAGCTGATACTTACAAACTGGCTAAACGTGCCGATAAAATTAATGAAAACAATAGCGCAAAGCACTGGCTGAAAGAAAGCCAGCTTATTCCTAAAAAACGAGGATTATATAAGCTACCAGCGGGCGTTATCAGCAACAAAGATATAATCCATGAGACAAGCTATGAATCATTGCTGAACACCATTACAAACATAACTGTCCCTGAAACCATTTGTGCCTGGGAAAAGAGCCTAGAAGAAAAAGCCTCACTTGCACGGGCTGTAGAATCAGCAAAGCAAGCCTTTGATGATATTAATACCAGGAACGAAAAAGTTAAAAAAAGGATAGCAGATGATATGTCAACCGCTGCTGAAAAGCATAATGCCCAACAGGAAGCACTGTTTGATGCCAGCAAAAGACAAAAAGTTGTACTGGATAAAGCAAGACAGGCCTCAAAAGCAGAGAGAAATGCAACCAGAACCCGTTCAGATAAATACTCTGTCCCCGGAACGTCTGCAGAATATATTACCAGCAATAAAGCGTCTAGATATAATACAGGAATTAAGCCCAGTACAGCTGATTATGCTAGCCACCATAGTAATGTGACAGATGAATATTTAGAAAGCAGATTTCAGAACATCAGATCTAATACAGCACAATCTGCTGTTGCCAGCCATAGCAGAATAGAAGATATAGAAAACAGACTTCTGGATTTAAAAATGCCTGATGTCCCTGAAAATGATGAAATAGCATTGCGGCGGTCAGAAAGATTAAAGCTAAAAAAATAGCTATCCCTGCCTGACACCAGAATATGACCTTCCCCCTGAAAACAGTTCAAAGCTAAACTGGCGTATCCTGTCTTTTTTTCACTTCACCGGGAGGTATATCCGCCATGAAAAAGACCCGCTATACCGGAGAACAGATTGCATTTGCGCTGAAACAGGCCGAAACCGGTACCCGCGTTGGGGAATTCTGCAGAAAGCTGTTTCTTCAGCCTGCCTGCCCGGTAACGGCTCAGGGGGTCACCTGCTGCAGTCATCATCGCGGACAGACTGCGGGACCCCGCTGAGCCACCACTCAGAGCATGAAGCCGTTTCAGCTCACTGTGCAGCGACAGCTGTTTTACATCAACCGGACGGTGTGCCTGACGCTGATAAGTTGCGGTGCAGATTCAGGGCGGTGCAGAGCCGCCTTACCGGATAATGCGCTTTCAGTGCCGTTATCAGCGTCTGTTTCTCAGGCTGTCTGACATTAAGCGCGCGGACGCTTTTTTTACTATGTCATTTTCTTCCTGTAGCCACCTGGGCTGCTTTTCCAGCTCACGAATACGCTGTGCCTCTGTGGTCAGTGGCTGCCGGCTCAGGATAACCCCCTGCTGCTCCTGCCTGAAACGCCTGACCCAAGTTGCTCATGGCGAATTGACTGACACCCGTAGAGCGGGCAGCTTCTGCAATACCATCGCCCTGACTGAGAACCAGGCTGGCGGCTTCCCGTTTAAATTCTGAGCGGTATGAGCGGTTGCCTTGACTTTAGGTGATGCCTTCAATCAATAGAATTTCCTGTTATCCTATGGGTTTTTGAGGTTTCCTGTTGCTACTGTTATCGTCCATTGTCCCCGATGCCATTCAGATGAAATTTATCGCCATGGTCGTAGTACCTCACGACATGAGCGCTTTCGGTGCCGGTTATGTAAACGTGTTTTCCAGCTGACCTATACTTATGAAGCGCGGAAGCCCGGAGTCAAAGAGCAAATCGTTGATATGGCCCATAGCGGCTCCGGTGTGCGCGATACCGCCAGAACGCTGAAGATCGGGATCAACACAGTCATACGTACTTTAAAAAACTCTCACCCCGCAGGATAACCTCTTCTCCGGTCGCTCACGCTGATGTGGCGCTTATCTGTGAACTTGATGAACAATGGAGCTTCGTGGGCAGTAAGGCAGTCCAACACTGGCTCTGGTACGCGTACAACACCAAAACTGGCGGTGTACTGGCCTCCACCTTCGGGCTACGGAATGATGAGACCTGCAGAGAGCTACTGGCGCTGCTGACGCCCTTCAACACTGGCATGATAACGAGTGACGACTGGGGCAGTTATGGCAGAGAAGTGCCGAAGGAGAAGCACCTGACAGGTCAAATTTTCACACAGCGCATTGAGCGTAACAATCTGACGCTCCGAACCCGTATCAAACGGCTGGCTCGCAAAACGATTTGTTTCTCACGCTCCATCGAGGTCCACGAAAAAGTCATCCGCTCCTTTATCGAAAAGTATATGTTCTACTAATTGTAGTCATTACCCTATTTCCTTATAAATAAAGTTACGATGATGCTAACGTTTGAACTTTACAATCTCACATATTGATAAAATAACCATCACAAATACAAAAAATACGGGGATAAGCCAGATTGGACTGTCAGAAAAAAAACCTGAACTAAAGCAAAAATTATTGTCAGCGCTACCGGGCCATAATAAGAAATCAATGATCTGAATACCCGTCTGAAAAACCTTTTAATAAAATTCATCATAATTATCGAATCATTCTAGTGATGATATCTGCAATACCATCATCCGATTCCCATTGTGCTTTAAACGCCTCAGCCCGCTCAAACAATGGCTCTATCAAGAAGTACATCATTTCTAGTTGTTGCATGTAGAGTGCAAAGTAATAGGCTGGTATTGGACGTGTAGGCGATGGGCACTATCTGCCGCTTTCTGTACCACGCCGTATATGCCAATAACCCCTACAACCTCGCCTGCTCTTCGACCTACCAGTGCACTGAGTTCAAGACTTAGATTCATGCCTGCTGCAACAAATGATGCTGTCGCCAGAGCAAACCCAGCGTTTGTGAGTGAACTGGCAGCAATATGGATATTAACAGCCATAAGCATTTGTTTGATGCGCTCCAGTTGATCGGAGGTTTTATGTTCAAATACTTCTTTGAAATATATTTTGAGCATGTCATACGCAACATTGCCATGTTGAAAAAGATAAATAACGCCGTTTCTGAATCGAATGTCTTCGGTCTTTTGTTTCTGGCAGACATCCTGATATTCATCCGTAAAACAGGATGTGTAATACATAACTAGGGCGACTGTCATTGAGCAAACGAAAAAGTTCGGGGCGCTCCAAGCGTGCGCCTGATTCATTCTCAGCATAATAGTTACAGATGATGACATTATGCTCACGAGCAAAGCAATCAAGCATATCGCGGGCACGTTGTGCATCCTGCTCACTGGTGGAAGCCCGCAGGTAGGCGCGTACAAACATAGACATGGTACTGTTAGAGTTCTTTGGTGACACCGGTCTGGTTAGGATTAGTACTATCACTATAAACAGTACCGGATTCTGCCAGTCCGGTATAGAGATACCCATACAGTATCCGCTTCTATGTAGTTCAGAGAAAACTACGCTATAATGAATCTCTCCATAGCTTTGGTCACCCCATGATTGCACTGGAGTTAATCAGGCATAGATCCCGGAGAAGTCCTTTTTATTCGTTATGCGGCTGATTCTCAATTAGCACCTGCGTTTTAAGACACTTTGAAGAAAACCGTCTTTAAAATGCAGAGATTATCATTTAAAGAAAAGGCTGTCTCATCGCTAACTTTGCAACAGTGCCTTATTCAGGATATCTTAGTTTTGTATGATCGGCTTCTCTATCGGGCCGCTCAGAACATATGTCATAGAGTCAGTCTCTAATGTTTTTTTATCAATTGTCATATCATCGCTAAGCATATTAATTTCTATCACACCTCCTTTATTAACCAGCATAGCCATTGTGTTAGCTACTCTTGATTTATTTTCACCAACAAGAATTGAAGGCTTATTATAATCAAAGGAGAGTACTTTTTTTTTACTGCCAATGGTTTCTCCATGCCCGCAAAAAGCCATCATACAGATATCGAAATTATCATGAAGATAACTGGAAAGCGTCTCAATATCAATTTCTTTGTCGGTATCGGAAGTTGATCCAGTCATTTTATTATGACTCTCAATTATAGATTTTGAACCATCTTTTTTTGTTTCCCATATGGATTTGTCATTACCAGGTTGCCCACTATGAAATGCATAAAAATAATTATCTTTCAAACCATAAACCATGGTGCAACCGGAAAGCTCACCACCATGAATAAGTAATGGTCTATCTGGTGTAAGTTGATTTATATCAAGTCTGAAACCTACCGTTCCACAGTTGCCACTGTCTAATTGAATTATTTTTAAATCATGATTAAATGTTTGTTTGTTATAATAGTTCCCTATTGGGGTGCCTGGTATTATTTCTGCTGATTTGATTTTATCTCCGTTGTAACATTCAATTCCAAAATTTACACTGGATATATTTTCTCTCAGGATCCCATGGTTTTTATCGCTTATTATATAGTCATATGTGACAGGTAAATTATCATTCTTAGCTTCCATAGATATAATTCCTTTGCCTATAAACGGCCTGATGTTTCCATTCATAACACTAGCGCTTTCTTTTAATAGTTCTTTTTTCTCGCCAGTTGTTAGTTTTGTTACTACCCTATTAAATCTTGATGTTTCAATAAAATTACTTCTTGCAGTACATCCTGAATCAGGCAAAACATAAGACTTACTTATAAGCTCTCTCATGTTAGGTTTTTTTTCTCCTCCACTATGAGAAAAATGGTGATTAAAGAATCTCCTTATCATTGTAATAGGCGTGTTTTTCGCACTTTTAACGCTATTAGTAAATTGTGAATTATTGTCTTTGCTATTTATTTTAGGAGCAGTGATATTATTGACAGTATAAGAACGACTATTATTGAATACCTTCATAGTATATTAAACCCTTTTTTAAAAACCGTATATTTAAAATATTATTAAAACGATTACTATAAAAAAATGATAAAATTAAAGCATTGTAATACGCATCAGGATTGCGCGGAACGTTCTACCTCAGAAGATGAAGCATATCTGATGATGGATGGCGTAAAAACTGTTATGCGCGAGCTGGCTGAGTCCGGGAGTTGCATCTACCGGTAGAGCTGCAGGCAGTCTGCGATTTCAGTACCCTCAGACTGGAGTCAGGAAGTTTAGTCGAGGATAACCTGCGCCCCTATTTCAGCGACGTGCTTTACAGTCTGAGAACCACTATCGGTGATGATGGATATATCCACGTACTCATCGAGCACCAGTCCACTCCTGACAAACACATGGCGTTCCGGCTCCTTCGTTACGCGGTTGCCGCCATGCAACGCCACCTTGACGCCGGATATAAAAAGTTGCCGCTGGTAATACCCGTATTGTTCTATACGGGAAGGCGTAGTCCCTATCCATATTCGATCCGCTAGCTGGATGAGTTCACCGATCCTGGGGTGGCCGGAGAACTTTATAACGGTAATTTTCCTCTTGTCGATGTTACGGTGATTCCTGACGAAGAGATCATGGGGCACCGCAGTATGGGCGGCCTGAAGCCCAACCGTACGAAAATGTACGCTAAGTGCTGTTTCTAATCAGCCATAACTGATCAATATTAATAAACATGCATGTTTTCATATTGTTATGATTACTAAGTTGCGAGTACACTTAGACTGGTAATTTTCACTTGGTAAAAAAATACCAACCTTTGTAGATGTTTTCACTTACAATTTACTTACCTGTGGTTATTAATTTCTTTTCCACGAACAGCACCATATTCAAGTAATATACCAATCATTTCCTTTTTATTGTATTTAATTGCATTGTCTAACATTGTATCACCAGAATTAACGCTCCTGAATGCATGGTTCGGTTCCACTAACCCACGTTCCAAAAAATCTTTAAGAATTTTTTCATCCGCAGAGTGATCGCTTAGTGAGTACTCAATATCCTCATATGAAGTTGACATTTTTATTACATCCTTCCCAGTAAAACTGAATTTTGAGAATAACAAATCAACAACATCTTTTTTAGCGTGTTTTATAGCAAGCCCCATAACTTTACATGCATCATCCTTGTTTCTCATATGTACCGAAAGAGCTTAAAAATTAGATGCTTTAACCGCATCCCTCGCACTTATTTCTCGTAACTTTACTTCTTTAAAAATATACGTGCTAACCATTCTCGGGACATGGAACTCTGGTTGAAATACAAAATTTAGAATTTTGTCTAAATTTTTATCGTCTAGTTCTTTATTCATAGCAAATCTTTTAAACTCTGTATCATTGCTGTTTCTAAGGAAATCTATGAGGTGTAATCCCAGTGCAAGTTTCATGTCTTTAGAATTAAAGATAGGAGTATCTTTTGTACCTTTATCTCCATGAACTCTACGGTAAATTTCATTTCTTACCTCAGAGAATTGAGCTATGAATTCCTTATGTTCGTGCATAAATGCAGGTGGTATTCTGTTATCAAAATGATCAGTCAATGTCAGATACCCATGGGGAAACTGCTCATCAACTATATAAGCATTGGCTCCGAAATCTACAGTTGAATGGCGGGTATTGAGAGGGAGTTGAGCCTTATCATCAGAAAATGCAACGCCAAAAAAAACAGAATCCTGATTGCTTAAACATCTTATATCTTCTGAGTACGTATTTTTTTGCAGTGCTAATCTCATTAGATTGCAACTTATTCAACGACATGATGTTAAGTATTCCAGAGGCATCTACCGAATTTGAATTACTTTGATGTCTGAAATGGATTTTTGCATCTACCACTTTACTTAGCAAAACCCTTTCCTGCGAGGTTAAATCTTGGGTTTTTTCTTTTATTTTTGTTAAATAGTTTTTAGATACATCATTAAGATGCTGTAGTGATTGTAATGAAGATTTCCGTACTGATGAATCTGTTAGAGCGATGCCTAATTCTTTGAAATGATCACCCTTAAAAAACATTTTATTATAGCTCTGAGCTGCTATTGTTTTCTTAAAAAATGCTTTTATTACATCCGCACTTCTGTTCTTAAAATCACTACTCTTAAGTATTGTATCCGGAGAGTTTTGTACAGAAATGACATTTTTCATGGTGTTACTTCGTTCCCTTCCAGTTTCTCTATCTGGCTGAAGACAAGCGAAATTATTTTGCTGACCATTTACTAATGAATGCGTTACCTTCATAACTTTTCTTTCCTTATATACACATTTATCTATACTAAACTTATCGGGAAGGGAACGAACCATCCCGGCACAGTCCCCTAAAGGAATGGCAATTCCGTTCAGCGCCAATGTTAGCTTTTTCCGGGCTGGGCACTGTTGCAAATTTCTTGATGAGGTAGCCTTCTGTATTACAGAAAGGTCTTAAATTTCAAAAACTCTGCTCACCAGACGCATCTCGCCCAGGGGATGGCCGATGTAAACGTTTTCCGCCTGTCCTTTACGCAATGCCCGCATGACTCCAATCCCCTTGATGATGGCATATGCCGTCTTCCTGGATTTAAATCCCAGCGTGGCGTCGATTATCCGTTTCAGTTTGCCGTGATCGCATCCAATGACGTTATTCCGGTACTTAATCTGCCGGTGTTCAACATCAGGCGGACACCGACCTTCCCGCTTCAGTAACGCCAGCGCGCAACCCTCGGTGGGAGCTTTATCGGTGTTGATGAGGTGGAGGATCTGCCAGCCTTTCACGTTGTTCAGAATCTTTCCCAGAAACCGATATGCCGATTTGCTGTTACGGCGCGGGGAAAGGTAAAAATCGATGGTGCGGCCTGAGCTGTCAACAGCACGGTACAGATAAGCCCACCGGCTGTTAACTCTGATACAGGTTCCATCGAGATGCCAGGAGCAGAATGCTGAAGGATTACGCCAGTACCCGCGCAGCCGTTTTTCCATTCCAGGCCCATAACGCTGAACCCAGCGGTAAATCGTTGAGTGATCAACGTTGACACCGCGTTCGGCCAGCATCTCCTGCAGTCCATAATAGCTGATGCCGTATTTACAGTACCAGCGCACCGCCCACAGGATGATGTCGCGCTGAAAATGCCGATCTTTGAATGGGTTCATGTGCTGCTCCATCAGCAAAAGGTGACGATGAGTTTATCACCTCCCGATTTTTGCAACAGTGGCCTTTTTTGTAACTTACCAGAAAAGTATTTGCTGTAAATGCTCGTCAAGGTACATAGGTTCACGCTAGGATGAGAGTAAAACCTACAGCAATGAGGACGTTATGGCAATTAAGCTAATTGCGATTGATATGGATGGCACTTTGCTTAACCCCCAGCATGAGATCTCTGAGGGCGTTAAGGCGGCGATTACGGCGGCTAAATCACAAGGTATTATCGTTGTACTGGCGACGGGTCGCCCTTACGTTGGCATTGAGCGCTATCTGACAGAGCTTGATTTAAAACGTGAGGGTCAATATGCCATCTCTTATAACGGTGCCCTGGTGCATCGGACTCTGGATGGTGAATTGGTTTCCGAAGTGAGCCTGGGTTTTGATGATTACCTCTATTTTGAAAAGCTAGCACGCGATCTAGGCGTTCATTTTCAGGCGCTGGATAAAACGGCGCTCTACACGCCAAATAAAGATATCAGTGAATTCACTATCCACGAGTCTTACCTGACCGGTATTCCAGTGCGCTACCGCAGCGTGGAGGAGATGGATAAGCAATTAACTTTTCCCAAAGTCATGATGATTGACCCCCCCGAACTGTTAGATGCGGCAATCGCCCGCCTGCCGCAGGCAGCTCGCGATAACTACACCTTAATGAAAAGCGCGCCCTACTACCTGGAGATACTCAATAAGCAGGTGAATAAAGGCTATGGCGTCAGAATGCTGGCCGGCCTGCTGGGGATCAGTTCGGAAGACGTGATGGCGATAGGCGATCAGGAAAATGATATCGCGATGATCGAATACGCCGGGGTTGGCGTGGCGATGGGTAATGCCATAGACTCGGTGAAATCCGCTGCCCGCTTTGTAACCCGTACGAATAGGGAAGATGGCGTGGCTTATGCGATTGAGCGATTTGCCCTCTGAGGATGAGGGTGCAGTAAATTCAAATCTCAGTCGGGCGCTATTCTATTCAGCCTGCTTAGCAGAATAAATAAATGAAAACAGGCGCTGGCAGGCAGCGCTTCTGACGTTAAGTCCGCTGCGGGTGGCGAAAGAATCGGGTGTTCCGGCGTAGTCCCCCTACCTGAAGTATATGAGTCGCCTCAGACTGGAAGATGACTGGAAACGACGGCCAGCTTGATGTCCAGCTGGCCCAGTTGCCGCTGGATCTCTTCGCGTAAGCTGCTATCTGTCACGATATCCGTCAGGGTATGCAGATGGGCGACGTTGAACAGCGACCAGGCGCCATACTTTGAACTGTCCGCCAGCAGGACGCGGCGTTTGGCATTAGCAATTAAATCACGTTTTAGCGCCGCTTTCTCTTCCGTGGGTGAGGTAATACCGCGGATAATATCCCACCCGTTACAGCTGACAAAAGCCACGTCCGGCCACACATTTTGCAGCAGCCGTCGACCGTGTTCACCGATGCAGGACTGACTCGAATCATCGATACGTCCGCCGATAATCGTGACTTCAATCTGTTTAAACTCCGAGAGAAACAGCGCAATATGAAGGTCGCTGGTGATCACGCGTAGCGGCAGATGCGTCAGCTGACGGGCGAGTTCAATCATCGTGGTTCCTGCGTCCAGCACAACTGCATCGCCCGCTTTTACAAAACTCGCTGCTGCGCTGGCAATGGCCCGCTTTTCCACCAGGCTGCGTTGCATTTTTTCATGCGTCGTGGGCTGGGATGGGATAAACCGGTTAAGAGTGACACCACCGTGAGTGCGGTTTATCACGCCTTCCTGATCGAGCTTAATCAGATCGCGGCGGATCGTCGCCGGAGAGGCGTCGGTGATTGCCACCAGTTGATCCACCGTCACCAGGTTGTGCCCTTTCAGATAATCCATTATCTGCTCTAGCCGGTTATATCCCTTCATATCATTCCCGTGTAATTTGCATGGCCAACTGAATCGATACCGTCATGCTCTCAGACTTCGCTTTACCGGTCCACGCAATGTCAAAGGCGGTCCCGTGGTCGGCAGAGGTGCGAATAAACGGCAATCCGGCAGTGATATTCACCCCGTCATAAAACCCGAGTAATTTTAACGGAATATGCCCCTGATCGTGATACATCGCAACGACCATGTCATACATTCCTTCGTGACACTGCATAAATACGGTATCTGGCGGACAAGGTCCGGTGACATTTATCCCCTGCGCTTTCATCGCCTCGACGGCAGGCCCGACGAGGGTGATCTCTTCATCGCCAAACAGACCGTTTTCTCCCGCATGAGGGTTAACGCCTGCTACGGCAATGCGGGGAGCACTGAAACCCACGCGTTTCAGGAACGTATCCGCAATACCGATGACGGTTTTTATCCGATCCTGATTGAGCGTATCAAGGAATTTACGCAGCGCAATATGGGTGGTGATATGAATCACTTTCAGCTTATCGGTATACAACACCATCGCGTAGTCTTTACTGCCGGTTAAATGCGCCAACAGCTCGGTATGGCCCGGGTAGTGATGCCCGGCAAGGTGCAGCGCTTCTTTGTTCAGTGGCGCCGTCGCGATCGCTTTCACCTCGCCCGCCATCGCAAGTAGGGTGGCGCGTTTCACGCAGCGATAGGCCAGATCCCCGGCCTGAGCCTGAACAATGCCAGGCTTGAGGGCATCAGGATCTGCCAGCGGTTCGTCCAGAACGTTAATTACTTTCGGCGAAAATTGTGCATCACTGACCTTATCGATCACACGAATATTAGCCTGTTCCACGATACCTTGCTTCAGTACCCTCTGCAGCGTACGGGCACACCCCACTACAACAACAGGCGATCCCGACAGCGCCCCTTCGGTAAGAGATTTGATAATGATTTCCGGTCCAATGCCCGCCGGGTCACCCATTGTTACCGCAATGATATTAGTCACTCAGTCTCTCCTCGATAAAATGCAAAACCTCAAGCAGTGTCTCAGCGGTTCCGAAGCCCCCTGCTTTGGTCATGACCGGCCGGAGCCAGGCACAACCCAAAAATTTGCCGTAAGGCACGCACCGTGCAATACGTCCTGTAATTTCAAAACCTTGAGCCTCTAGCGATTTTGCTACGGCCATCGCTACATCGCCGCCAGAGACATACAATGCATCCGGTGTCTCCGCATCCAGCACATGCCGGGTAAGCTCTCCCAAAAAGGCGCAGATCGTCTCCCCAAGTGCGGCTCGGGTTAACTGGTAGCGCTGGCAAAGTCGTTCAATCTGATAGCGTGCATTGTGGTCCGGGCAGGTGTGAACGATGCAGTGATGGCCAGCCTCCAGCGCCTGAGCGATCTGCGTGAGGTATCCCGTCGTCTTACCCTGCAGAATATCCTCAACGTCAATGACGACCGACGAAACGCCCGATGCTTTCTGGATCAGCGCAATCTGGTGTTGAGCGACTTCGCTCATTGAGCCGACTACCGCCAGCAGTTGTTTATGGCGAGCGGGGGCAAGATGGCGTGCCAGCGCATCGCATAACCCGGCTGATCCCACCAGCAATGGCATCTGCGTACAGGTCAGCGCGGCGGCGATAATGGCGTCCAGATCATCATCGGTTGCTGCATCCACAATGAGCAACTCCGTTCCCTGGGCCAGTTCGGCTTCCAGCGTGTGCAGGGTTATGGCTTTGCCAGTGAGATCGGTAAAAAGGTCTGCAAGATTTGCAGAGGGTACGGGGGTTTTGGGATCACTGGCAAATTCAGTTTCATTCACCGGTTTGCCATTCACCAGACATTTACCCTGCTGCGTGATCCGCCCGGCAGCGGGGTACGCAGGGGCGAAGATGATCTGTCGCTTATTGCTTAACACCTGAAGGGCTTTGGTTTCAGCGCCCACATTTCCGCGCAGCGTTGAATCAATCTTTTTAACCAGCCATCGCGCATTGACGATATCTGGCCCAAGCTGAGCAATGTTCTTAGCGGCGTCTGACGCCAGTAACGCCCGGGAGTCGGTATTAATGATCAGCGCATCGGTTGCTTCGCGAAAAGGGAGTTGAAACGCCACGCTCACCTTTTTGCCGCTCAGCGCCAGGCTGACACCTGCATCGTTAGCACCGGTAAAGTCATCCGCGACCACGACCACTTCCCGGTACAGTTTGTTCTCTTTCATCCCCGCTCCAGGTTCACCGCTTCGCCATTGATTATATTTAATCACAATTGATTAAGTGTGAGCAACTTCAAGTTATTAAGTTTGCGAATAATTTATAAATTTAGCCTTACGATGACTATGGTTGTCATTTTTTGAGCGAAATCAATCATGGACATAGAGAAGGAGAAAAATGTGGTAACCATCAACAGCACCATTATTAGCGGCGCAGGCGCCATTCCTGCCATCAGACCGCTGCTCGCGGGCAAAGAGCATCTTCTACTGGTTACTGACGGCAATATCTCGCGGCTGGAAGCGGTAAAACAGATCCGCACGCTCCTTGAAGGCGACAACCGCCGCGTCACTCTTATCGAAAATGTTCCCCCTGAACCCTCCCACCATGATGTCAACCGGATAATGGGAAGCATAAATAACGATGCGTTCGATTTGGTGGTGGGGATTGGCGGCGGCAGTGTACTGGACGTGGCAAAGTTGCTCTCTGTGCTGTACCACCCACAGTCTCCTGGCCTTGAAAGTTTGCTGGCGGGGACAAAACCCGTTGCACGTATCGCGTCTTTGTTGATCCCCGCCACTGCCGGGACAGGCTCGGAAGCGACGCCAAATGCTATCCTGGCGATTCCAGAGCAAAACACCAAAGTGGGGATAATCTCTCCCGTTCTGCTCCCGGATTACGTCGCCTTGCTACCGGAACTGACCATCAGCATGCCGGCGCACATTGCCTCATCGACGGGTATCGATGCGCTCTGTCATCTGATCGAGTGTTTCACCTCGACAGTCGCCAATCCGGTGAGCGATAACGCCGCCCTGATCGGGATTTATAAGTTACTGAATAATATCGAAGTTGCCTGTGCCGAGCCGGAAAATAGGGTGGCGAAGCTTGAGATGCTGTGGGCTTCATACTACGGCGGCGTCGCCATTGCCCATGCAGGAACACATCTGGTTCATGCACTTTCTTATCCACTAGGCGGTAAATATCACCTGCCGCACGGCGTCGCCAACGCCATTCTACTTGCGCCCTGTATGCGCGTCATTCGTCCATATTCAGTTGAAAAATTCGCCCAGGTTTGGGATCGGGTACCGGGTGCAGATACCTCGCTATCAGATGAGGATAAATCTCACGCGCTGGTGGCGTACTTTGCGGCACTGGTCCGCAGGCTCAACCTACCAGATAACCTCGAAGCACTTGGCGTTCCGCGCGAGGAGATCGCCGCGTTGAGCGAGGCCGCGCTTAACGTTAAGCGTCTGATCAATAACGCGCCTTGTCAGGTGAATCACGACGATGTGCAAGCCATTTACCGGACGCTGTTTCCTAAAATTGAAATCGAAGGAGTGAGTAATGCGTAACAACATCAGGGGCGTTCTGACGGCGATTGTCACACCCTTTGACGCAGATGGCGCCCTTAATCTGATGGGTCTGAAGCGGCAGATTGAACGTCAACTTGGCGCAGGTAACGGCATTTTTTGCGGGGGTACAAACGGCGAGTTCTTTGTGTTGAGGGAACAGGAGAAAATCGCCTTGACCCGCACCTGTGTGGAGACCGTGGCCGGGCGCGCGCCCGTTGTGGCACATATCGGTGAGATCTCGACCCGCGAAACCATTCGTCTCGGTAAACAGATTGCGTCGCTGGGCGTGGATGCCGTCTCGGCCATTACCCCCTGGTTCGTTCCGTTAAAACAGGCTGAACTGATCGCGCACTATACGGCCATCGCCGATGCGCTAAACGTACCGGTTTTCCTCTACAACATTCCGGCGCGGACTGGCAACACCATTGAGCCAGAAACCGCCAGGACCCTGGCCGGACACCCGAACATTATCGGTATTAAAGACAGTGCCGGGAGTTACGAGAGCCTGAACGGCTTCCTCAATGCGGTCAGCGATATTACGGATTTTGATGTGCTGAATGGCCCGGACTCCCTCATCCATCAAGGATTTGTTGATGGGTGTTCTGCCTGTATTTCCGGGCTGGCAAACGTGGCACCGGCTGCGATTAACGCCATCTGGGCGCGTTTCAATGCTGGCGACATCGATGGCTCCTGCCAGGCACAGAAGAGCGTCACCCAATTGCGTACTGACTTATACAACGTGGCCTTCTCTCCTGCCGCAGTTAAAAAAGCGCTGCAGCTGATGGGTGAGGATGTCGGAGAGAGCCGTTATGCCGTCATATTTAGCGAGCAGCAGTTGTTGCAGATACGCCGGATAGTCGAAACGCCCCTTAAGTAAACGGCGCCAGCTTAGTCAATAAGAATTCAGGGTACAGGTCAGTGTGCCCCACATTCACTCGCCCAGAAGAGAGGCAAAGATGAATCATTTTACCGCTGAAAATACCCTTATTATTGTCGGTATTGTCGTTGTCTACATCCTGTTTACAACCTGGCTGACCTTTCGTATCCGCAGTAAAAACTCCGGCGATTTTATGGAAGGCTCCCGCGTGATGCCGGCGTTTATCGTTGGGATCCTGCTGATGTCTGAGTATATCGGTGCCAACTCTACCATCGGTACGGCGCAGGCCGCATTTGAAAGCGGCTTTGCCGCAAGCTGGTCTGTCATCGGCGCGGCGATTGGTTTCCCGCTGTTCGGCCTGCTGCTGGTAAAGCGTATCTATAACACTGGAAAAATCACTATCTCCGGGGCGATAGCCGAGAAGTACGGCAACAGCACCAAAAATATTATCTCCATTATCATGATCTACGCCCTGCTTCTGGTTAACGTAGGCAACTACGTGAGCGGCGCAGCGGCCATTTCAACGGTTTTGAAGGTGAATCTGCCGGAGGCCGCCTTTATAACGGCTGTCGTCAGCACCTTCTATTTTGCCTTCGGCGGCATGAAAGGTGTGGCTTGGGTCACTGTATTACACAGTGCACTGAAATACTTCGGTATTCTGGCCATCATGGGCTTTGCGCTGTTTAAAACCGGCGGCTTCACGCCGATGATTAAACACATGCCGAGCTTTTACTGGACCTGGGACGGCAAACTCGGCGCCTCGACCATCTTCGCGTGGCTTATCGGTACTATCGGCTCTATCTTCTGTACCCAGTTTGTGATTCAGGCGGTCTCATCCACTAAAGACGTTAAAGCCGCCAAGCGTGCGACCTGGGTTGCGTTCTTCTTCTGCCTGCCAATTGCGCTGGCTATTGCGGTGATTGGCGTGGCGGCAAAATATCTGCATCCGGGGATCAATAGCCTGTATGCACTGCCAGTCTTCCTTCAGTATATGAACCCCTGGCTGGCGGGTATCGTGACCACCTCGCTGGTAGCGTCGATCTTCGTCAGCGTCAGTACTGTTGCCCTGGCAATCGCTTCGCTGATAGTGAAAGACTTTTACGTCCCGATGCGCAAACCGACGCCTGAGCAGGAGTTTAAGGCCACCCGCTGGATCTCTCTGCTGATCGGTTTTTTACCGCTGATATTTGTTCTGCTGGTGCCTGAAATCTTGAAACTGTCGTTCTTTACCCGCGCCATACGCCTGTCGATTTCCGTTGTTGCCGTTATCGCGTTCTATGCCCCTTTCTTTCGCAGCACTCGCGGTGCTAACGCCGGCCTGATTGGTGCCTGCGTAGTGACCTCGATCTGGTATCTGCTGGGCAACCCGTTTGGCATCAACAATATGTATATAGCTCTGGTGACGCCGGCTCTGATCATGGTGATTGACCGCTTTATTCCGGGGAAAGTCGTGGGTAAAGCGCCCCTCCCCGCAGAAAATAATGGAGTCTGATATGTCTGTAACTGTAATCCGGGATGGAATTGTCCGCCCACAACCGCAGGATGTTCATAGGGAGAGCGCTATGCTGCCTTCTTCCTGCCCACAGAACCATGCGGCCAATCTCCTGCCGCTGCCGGATGGCTCGCTGATGTGCGTCTGGTTTGGCGGTACTCAGGAAGGCATTGCTGATATCTCCATATGGGGCTCGCGCCTGGCCCGTGGCAGCCAGCAGTGGAGCGATGCGGTAAAGCTATCGCACGACGCGACGCGCTCTGAGCAGAACCCGGTGCTGTTCCAGGCTCCTGACAACGTACTCTGGTTATTGTGGACCGCGCAAGTCTCCGGCAATCAGGACACAGCCATTGTGCGCTATCGTCAGTCTCACGATCTGGGCAACAGCTGGGGAGAGATTAAGACCCTACTCGACAAGCCTGGTACTTTTATCCGTCAGCCGATCGTGGTACTGGATAATGGTAACTGGTTGCTCCCGGTGTTTTACTGCCGTACGCAGCCGGGCGAGAAGTGGGTCGGCAACGACGATATCAGCGCGGTAAAAATTTCTCAGGATCGGGGAAAAACCTGGCGCGATGTCGAGGTCCCGGAAAGTGTGGGCTGCGTACATATGAACATCACGCCGCTTCACAACGGTAGCCTGGTAGCCTTATTCCGTAGCCGCTGGGCAGATAATATTTATTACAGCCGTTCGATTGACAACGGCGAAAGCTGGTCAGTACCGGAACCGACAGAACTGCCCAATAACAATTCGTCAATTCAGGTTACGACGCTGACAAGCGGTGAACTGGCGCTGGTGTTTAACCCCATGAACGCAGCCGGTGCGCTGGAACGTCGCGCTTCGTTGTACGATGAAATTGACGATGGTGATGGCCGCAAAGAGCCGGTCGTCACCAGCGGCCGGGCGGCTTTCTGGGGCGCGCCTCGTGCGCCGATGACGGTTGCTATTTCACCAGACGGCGGGAACAGCTGGCCATGGCAACGTCATCTGGATGAAGGCGATGGCTATTGTATGACCAACAACTCGATGGAAAAGCTGAACCGTGAATTCTCTTACCCAAGCATTAAGCAAGGCTCTGACGGCAGTTTGCATATCGCGTATACCTATTTCCGCCAGGCTATCAAGTATGTACATGTGACGCCGGAATGGATTAAGGGAGAAGAATGATTATTGGGCATCTCAACGCGCTGCCGCTGGCAGGGTTGCCTCCAGCGCTGTTCGCGCTGCTTTCTCATTCGGATTGTACTCTGCAGACGCTGAGCGCCCGTGATGATGGCCGCTGGCAGAGGAAAAATGCGGCATGGTTCTGCCATATCGGCCCGGCGCAAACGCAGCCGCGCGCGCAGCGGCACACGGAGTATCATCACCAGTTTGCTGATATTCAGATTGTGTTAACGGGTGACGAGCTGATTTATGCCGGAGCGCTGCCCGTTGGTCAGCCGGATGACGAAGAGCGCAAACCGGATCTGTTTATCGCATCAGGCTGTGAGCCTGATGTCGCTATCCGTCTCGGCGCAGGTAATTTTGCGGTCTTTTACCCAGGGGAGCCACACCAGGCGCTGTGCGCCGTGAGGGCGCCCATGACGGTGCGCAAAGCGGTATTTAAAATCCCCCGATCGATGCTGGAGATCTGAAATGCGCCACGCCGTGGTTACCGGAGCCAGCTCCGGCATTGGTGAAGCGATCGTGAAACATTTACTGGCCGATGGTTGGCAGGTCACCGGGCTTAGCCGACGTATTGTCTCGCTGGACACGCCTCATTTCACCAGTCTTAATGTTGATATCACCGATCCTGAGGCGTTCAGTCTGGTATTGTCGCACCTCTCACCGCCTGAAGCGGTGATACATGCCGCAGGGATGATGGCCGCTGCACCGCTGGGGCAACTGACTAACGAGACCAGTACGTCTCTCTGGCGACTGCACGTGCAGGCCTGTGAGATCCTGTTTAACTATTTTGCTCCCCGCATGTCAGCAGGAGGGCGCTTTGTCGCAATAGGCAGCAGAACATCCAGTGGTGCGGCAGGACGTTCGCAGTATGTTGCTACCAAAGCGGCGATGGTGGGGATGGTCAGAAGCTGGGCTGCGGAACTTGCCCCAAGAGGGATCACCGCAAATGTGGTCGCTCCGGGGGCGACACAAACGCCGATGTTACTCGCGCCGGGGCGGGAAACGTCTCCGCCAAAATGCCCGCCGATTGGTCGGTTCATCGCTCCGGAGGAAGTTGCCAGCCTGGTCGGTTTTTTACTGAGTGAGGCATCCGCTGCTATTACCGGACAGGAGATTGTGATATGTGGTGGCGCCTCGCTGGCATGAGCGCCAGCTAAAAAAATAGCCAGCTCACCGTTTATTTTCGCCTCCCATCAGAGGTCTCAGGCAGCGGACCGGGTGCTTTGCGTGGTGCAAGATACCCTTTGTCTTCATCGCGAAGTGCCCCATCCAGCTCAGGGCAGACCATTGACTTTCTACTGACAGCCAGGCGGGAGGCAACAGCGGGGCTGCGTTTCTTTTGCATGGTCATTCGCCATCACGGTGAACCAGCAGTGGTGACCCGCGATAACCGTGGTGCCAGCACCGCAGCCCTGAGCACGCTGAACGCCGGCAGGCCGGAAGAAGAAACCATCACCATCAGGCAGAGCAAATACCTGAACAACCTGGTGGTGCAGGACCACCGCAATATCAGAAGACAAATTAAGCTGATGACCGGATTCAAATCATTCCGGCGGGCACAGACACTTCTGGCTGGCATTGGACTGATACATCTGTCGCGTAAAGGGCAGTACCGAACTCCGCACGGGGATAGCTCATCCCAGGCAGAACAGTTTTATCGGCTGGCTATGAAAAAAATCAGTCGAAGTTACGGCAACCAGCCAACCTTGATGTGGCAGAGCCTCTATTGTGCTGGTCGGATAAGTGAAGCCGGTTGGTTAAAGGGCTGCACCGGGCGGTAAATTCGCGTAGCTTGTCGACAGTAAACTCATTCAGGACGTTTCAGTATGGAAAAACAGCTTACTATCGCGGCGCGAAATCACCAACTCACCAACATTAATGTCTGGACGGCCGACAGCCAGTGGCTGGTTTATGACGTGCGACCGTCGCAATCCTCCTTTACCGGCCTGACGCTGGAGCGCGTTAACCTGAGTGGCGAAAGCGAGGTACTTTATACTGCGTGCCACGGAGCGCACGTGGGGGTGGTGACTGCCAGTCCCACGCACCCTCAACGTTATCTGGCGATCCACGGTCCGGAATATCCCGAACAACGCGGGCATTATGATTTTCATCATCGCCGTGGTGTGGTCGTCCAGGGCGGCGTAGCGCATACGCTGGATGCCTGTGATATCACCCCGCCTTTTACCCCGGGCGCTTTGCGTGGCGGTACCCATGTTCACGTTTACAGCCCGGATGGCAGGCGCATAAGCTTTACTTACAACGATCAGGTTATGCGCGAGCGTGATCTCCGAGAAGATGTGCGTAATGTTGGTGTGGCGGTGCCGCTTGGCGCTGTTCGAACGCCCAGACGGCATCCGCGTGAATATGACGGTAGTCACTTTTGCGTGCTGGTCAGCCAGACGACATCGGCTCCGCGTCCGGGTAGTGATGATATAAGCCGGGCTTACGAGGAAGGATGGGTGGGCCAGCGTGGTTATTTACGTGCGGATGGTCGCCGTCAGTATTCGGCCTTAGCGTTCATAGGCGATACGCGCAACGAAAATGGCGACACGGTAGCGGAAGTGTTTATCGTCGATCTGCCGCTCGCGGATGCTGAATTTGCCATTGCCGGCGCTTATCCGCTACAGGGTACGCCTGCCCGCCTGCCCGCACCGCCGGCAGGGATTACTCAGCGCCGCCTGACGTTCAGCCATCGTCGCCGCTGGCCAGGTATCGTCAACCAGCCGCGCCACTGGTTGCGTAGTGCGCCTGATGGCAGTGAAATCGCTTTTTTGATGAAAGATGAGCAGGGGGTGGTGCAGCTTTGGGGGGTATCACCCTGTGGAGGTGCTCCGCGCCAGATAACCCGTAGCAAATGGTCAATGCAGTCAGCGTTCAGCTGGCATCCACAGGGCGGGCGGCTGGCAATTATCTGTGATAACAGTGTAATGGCGGTTGAGGCGCACAGCGGTGAAATGCAGCGCTTGACAATACGTAGCGATCAGCCTCCCGGCAGCGAAGCGGTAGTCTGGTCACCAGACGGGCGCTATATCGCTTTTCTGCGTCAGGTTGATGGCTGGCAACAAATCGTTATCACTGATGCTCATTAACCGTCAGCGGCGCTGACTGAGACAGGCTTTCATTGGTGCCTGACCGCTTTTCACTGCGCAGAACCCGCTCCCGTAGTGAATCCTGACTTTTGTCCTTGCCGCTGCGAAAATAGTCCATTGGCAGCAGCAGCGTGTCCATCAGTGCAGAGAAGGGGAGATCGATAGCGGCCAGCGAACGTAACGGCCAGCTGTTATTGCTGTCGGCAATCATATCGCCGCAGGCTCGGGTACCAGGATAATAGCCTTGATCGGGGCCGGTATGGGTCATAATACTGGAGCAACCGCTACCGACCAGCGAAAGACAGATCACTATTCCCGCCTTACGCGTTATTTTTAGCGCTATCATTTTATATCCCTACAGTCCTGCTCACCAGGCTGAGTTAAGTTACCGCTTTACGGAAGACCATTTCGGCCACGGTGTTGGCTCTGGCTCTACGGGTTACAGTTCCTTGAGTGTATGCTATCCATAAATTTTGACTAAAAAAAAACGCTTCTTTATCTTGAAAACTGCGTATCAGGCGCCATTTTATTGACATGGTTCAGAAGTGCTGTGCCGACAGGGCAGTCATTCCGAACCGCTTACCTGTCCATTCCGGAGGGTAAATGTTAAATCTTGCTGATTATCAGGAGTTAAATATGCGTAACTTTGACCTCGCCCCGTTATACCGTTCTTCCATTGGTTTTGATCGTCTGATCAACCTGCTTGAATCTAACCAGAATCAAAGTAACGGTGGTTATCCTCCGTACAATGTTGAGCTTGTCTCAGAGAATAAATACCGGATTACTATTGCTGTGTCGGGTTTTGCCCAGCATGAGCTGGATATCACTGCCCATGACAACCTGCTGACCGTGCGCGGTTCCCATCCTGAAGAGCAGCCCGAAAAAACCTATCTCTATCAGGGAATTGCCGAGCGCAATTTTGAGCGCAAATTCCAGCTGGCCGATCACGTTCAGGTACGTGATGCCCGCCTGGAGCTGGGCCTTCTGTACATCGATCTGGAGCGCATTGTGCCCGAAGCGATGAAGCCGCGTCGTATTGAAATCCTGAAATAATCGTCAAAACACCGGGCGGGGGGGAATCCCGCCCTTTCTCTTCTCAGCGTCCGTGCTTACGTTGCGTCAACGTGAGGGTTTTTATTTCTCAGATAGCGACTGTATGCCTGACTGAGCTGTATCATAGAAACTGCAACCCATGATTGTTAACGCGCCGTAGCGAATCATTGCAGCTTCACGGAATATGACTTGTTGAATAGCAACGTATCAATCAGTATGTTAACCCCTTCATTTTAATTCGCAGGGCTCCCAGGTTGTCATATCAGCAATCGCTTTATAGCAAATCATTCTCTGATTGTGCTGCTAATCGGCCGGCAGCTTACGACTTCAGCACCTGTGGATTCACACAGTTTTTTTCCACCTTACCACTCAGCGCCGCAATCAAATTATCAACGGCGTCACGCGCCATGCCGTAGCGAGTCTCGTGGGTAGCGGAACCTACGTGGGGCAGTGCGACAACGTTCGGCAGCGAAAGCAGTGCGGAATTCATCGGCAACGGTTCCTCTTCAAACACGTCCAGCCCGGCAGCATAAATAGCACCCTGTTTCAGCGCCTCAATCAGCGCCGACTCATCCACCACCGGACCGCGCCCGGCGTTAATCAGAATGGCACTTTTTTTCATCATAGCCAGCTGGTCGCGTCCAATCAGATGATAGGTTTGCTCAGTAAGCGGCAGGCTGATGCAGACGAAGTCAGATTCGCGTAGCAGCGTTTCAAGGTCGGTATAACGGGCTTTATAGCGGCTATCGACTTCAGAATGTGGCTTACGTGCGTGATAAAGAATATCCATACTAAAACCAAAATGGGCTCGCTGTGCCAGCGCCATACCGATGCGGCCCATACCAAGAATGCCCATTTTCTTGTGATGCACATCGATGGCGAACAGTTCAGGACTGATACTGCCGTCCCAGCCGTTTGCTCTCACAAATTCGGCCAGCTCAACTACCCGGCGAGCGGATGCCAGCACCAGCGCCATCATGATATCGGCAACGGTTTCAGTTAGCACCGTGGGCGTATGCATGAGTACAATCTCGCGTTGAGTTAGCGCTTCAACGTCGACATTGTCATAGCCTGCTGAAATGGTAGAGACTGCACGTAGTCTCGGTGCGGCCGCCAGTAATGTTGCGTCCACCTGACCACCGCTTTTCAGCAGTCCTTCAGCCTGCTGAAAAGCGTGGGCATATTTATCGAGGTTTTCCGGCGTCAGGCCGTCAATGTCGGTAACGTTGAAATGCGCATCCAGCCGCTGGCGTAAGTCATCAGGTAACGTTTTAGACAGAATGATGGCAGGCTTCATGATTTCTCCCGGTAAATTAGGTTGCAACGTGCAGGCGGCTCATTATCAGGCGTGCCAGGCATCGCCTGCCTATACCTTACGCTTGCTGCCGCTGATGGCGATAATCGTTAGCACCACGACAATCAGAAGCGCTGATAAAACGATAAGGAGATAGCGCCAGTGATCTGAGAGAGAAAGTAACTTACTCTACAGGGTGGCACAGCATTGAGTTTGACATAATAACAGACATGGAAATCATGTCGGAGGGCGATTATTTTAGGTTATGCGGATGACAGAAGCAGCCGGTAACGTGGTCGTTAATCAGCCCACAGGCCTGCATAAACGAGTAGCAGATCGTTGAGCCAACAAATTTGAATCCGTGTTTTTTAAGCGATTGGGATAGCGCTTCTGAAACGTCGCTGGTTGTGGGAGCCTCGCGGTAGTCCGCATAGTGATGAAGCTGTGGCTGGTTATCGACAAATGACCAGACAAATTCTGCGAATGCTTCCCCTCTACTTTCCATTGCCAGTAACGCTCTGGCATTGGAGATGATTGCCGTAATTTTGCCACGATGGCGGATGATGCCGGCATTTTGCATCAGGCGTTCAACATCTTCCTCATCCATTAATGCCACCGCATGTGGATCAAAGTGATAGAAAGCATCACGATAATTCTGGCGTTTTTTTAGTACGGTAATCCATGAGAGACCGGCTTGTTGTCCCTCAAGACAAATCATTTCAAATAGCGCCTGCCGGTCGGTTTGCGGGATACCCCATTCGTTATCGTGATACTGCAGATAAATGGGGTCGTTTGTCACCCAGCCACAGCGTTGCATAAATCACTCTCCTTATCGTTACCGGTATGTTTTATGCTTCAATTGCCGTTAAAGATAGCCCGCTATTTGGTTTGGATCGAAATTATTTAATGCTAGACAAAATGTAATGCCAGATGAGGCTCATTTTCGGGCGCGCATTTTGGCTGGTTGAAATCAGTTATAAACTCCCTTTCAATGCTGATAGCCGTCAGCCTGCTATGTTGACCCTCCGGGAAAGTGGCCGCTGATCGGATGCGACTCCCAGTGCACATTTACCTGCCTGTGGTCTTGCTACATTTATGAAGTAGGTGATGCAGTGCAGGTAAATATATTAGCGTTTAGCAAATGATGCAGCCCATTTGAAAAATATCGCTGTCGGCGATTTGTGATGATAAGCATCAAGCATAGCGATGAGTGCGCTTACTGAAAAAATTAATATTATATATTACCCAGCAGCTATATCGCTGAAGCGAAGGGTTTTGGTTTATGCAGGTTGCTACCCGGTAAAAATGATGTTTACTGCGAAGATGGTGTTTGGTTATCAACTTCTTCTTGTAATTGTAGATGCTTTTCTCTGAGCAACCAAGAGTAATAGCTATCTGTTCGTTTGTTAGCCCTTGTCCTGTCTGAACGAAAGTTATTTTTTCTCTTAATGAAAGTTTATGAAATTTTTTTCTATGTAAATTCTCTTTATTATGAAAATTGCATACATCTTTATGGAAAAACACATCGATTTTCTTAGTTGCGTCGAGCAGTAAGTTTTCAACGATATTTAATTCATTATCCGATTTGTTATTTCTGATGAATATGTTACGTTCGAAGGAGTTCTCGTTGTTAGAGAGTGTTTCTCCTTGCGTACGCGTGGCAATAATAGCGACGTCATCATAAATATAAATTTTCGTGTCATTACAATGTCTTATTTCGTAATTGCAGGGTCCTATGCCTTTAACGAAATCATCTTCATGAAATACCTGGGATATAATCTCACAGAGCCCTATTTTAAGAAAGTTATTATCCGTTTTTAGTATTATTTCTAACATAATGACCAGTGGCATGTAGCGGGAGGAACATGATAATAATCGGTATAGAATCTGATAAAATCATCTCTCCCGTTGAAAATGAGTTTTATATGAGATAAGTCAGCACCGGCGTTATATCCAATCGCCAACTATTTCTTTATAGTGTTAATGATTTCCTCATTTATATGATTGGTGAGAAACTGTTAATTACACGAACATAGTGTTGCCGCTGATAGTCTGTGAATTCATTTTTTGTATTTAAGTTGAAAATTATTATCTCTCTTCCGTTTTCATTGTAAGTGCTATTTTTTGGCAGGCTTATAATTGACTGAACCTGCCTGATAATATCTCCATCGTTTAAGTATCGGTTAGCGATCTGGATAACGGGCAGCTTTAATGGTCCAATTGCATCTTTAAGCAATTTTCCCTCAGGTTGAAATCCAGGAAGCTTATTCCTCAAATTTTCCATTTCAATCTCACACCAGTCTTCAACTGTTTGATCCTCTGCCAGCTCTGTCCGGTTAATAATAATCTGATACTCTTGATCATTTGGATCGCGAAACATCAGAATGTTTATGGTTCTGTCAAGAATCGGAGCGGTTGTTAAAAAGTTACCTTCATAAATATTGTAAGAATCCATGGTATTTTTCATGATAATTAACTCCTGTTTGTCATAATTTCTGGTGGTACTATAAGTATCTCAATGCGCCGATTATGCTGTCGTCCTGCCGGAGTACTATTGTTTGAAACTGGCTCAGAATCCCCGGCAGCACTGATTTTCAATCTTTGCGGAGCAATGTTTTTTTCTAGCAACCAATTGCGCACTGAAATAGCACGTTTTTTTGATAGTAAGAGGTTGTAATCCGAACGTCCGGTGTCATCTGAGTGTCCGACAATCAGCAAATTATTATTGGGATACTTCCTGGCAAGCATAAGTATGTTTTTTAACTGTTTGGCTGCAGCTGGAAGTAACGCGGCGCTGCCGGAATTAAATATCTCTTGTGCTCCTGCTGTGCTTAGTACTGGTATCGATTTCAATTTCGTCATGAGACTCAGTAGCTGATTGGAATAACTAGATTCAGGAATAAAACTCCACTGAAGAGATAAAATGGATGATACCTGCTGTGACCTTCTCTGATATTCATTATCCAGATAGTTAATACGCTTTTCTAATCTATGTATTGATAAATTATTTATTGCTGCGCAGCGTTGTAACAGTTGTTCAAAAGCCATGTTCTGTTGATATTCATATCTGGCATGACTGAACATTTTGACAGCAAGAAGAGTGGTAACTAATAAAATGCTCCAATATAGTTTAGGCAAGATAATTTGCGTTTTTTTTCTTACAATAACGGGCATTTTTTTTATGGGTATCGTGACAGGAGGCAGTGGTGGGAGAGTAATACCCGTTCCCAGGGAAGGCAAAATGGCATATTGGCTTTCCAGCCAGTTTGACCATGCTCCATGACGCGTGAAGCCATTACCATAGTCACATAGCAATATCTTATTAAGTTCTAAGGAAGAGCGTGAAAAGACATCTGATATCGCCTGGCTAATGCCGCTGACTTTAATCCAACCTAGCAGTGTCAATGTGACCACTTTTCTTTGGCTATGATTACAATCATTTGCCGCCCTGTTTTGGATGTGTAATTCAAGATCGTTAAGCGCCTGAGCAAAATTAGTCGATGTTCTGGGTTGAATAGCCAGATCATCACTCCACGTCGCATTATCCGGGGAGTGGCTGCGGCGTTCACTGCTAAGCCTTGTATAAATAGCAAATGTGCAGGGAATACAGTGCGAAGTCAGCGTGCTTCTGAACCTCTCCTGCCAGGCGCGTATTTTTTTTATTGTCAGTTCAACAGTTTCACTATCATCAGGTAAAAAGGGAAAAAACGCATGGACAGGGGCGTTACTGGCATACTGATTCAAGTAGTTTAAGCGCTTCTCCAGCTCCTGCGGGGTTCCAATCTGTAACCAGGTTGCTGATCCGGCATAGCGGGCGTTATCTGTAGCGTCAGATTTGCTAAACCAGGTCGCAGCACAGGGTCCGATTAATAAGATAACGGGATTTTCTGGCTTAACAGAAGATTCACTACATTGCTCGCTGATTTGTCGTTTACCGATTTGCAACTGATACTGACATTGAATCGCGATGGTCGCAACCATTGCAGTCAGCATCAGCGGTGTCATTACTTCCGGCATAAAATGCGGAAAAAGCAGACACAAAAAAAAGGTCAGAAGGGTAATAAAGGTTATCGCAATCAGTGCAATCAAAAAAATTTTTTTCTTCATCAAATACTCTCTCGCAGAAAGTACCAACAGCTAAGCCACAGTATTATTAATAACAGAATGGACGCTGAAATTTGGGCGAGAAAGGGAAGCCAGAAACGACATTTTTCAGTTGTTTCCTCATAGCTGATTTCTTGCTTACTGATGGTAGTTTCACATTCGCTGCCCTGAACATAGTTCGGATCTGCGTATCCGTTCAGTGCATCCGCTGTTGACATGTACATCTGCTGTATTTTTCTATCGTTAAACTGAATCGGTGCAAGGGTTATTAGCTGTACGGCATAATGTGCTATCTCAAATGTTTCGATATTAAAAACAGCAGCAGCATGGCTTCTATCAAACAAAATTTCGTTGTTGTAGCCGTAAAATATATGCTCAAGCTCATAACCGTCCCATTTTATGCCTTGAGGCATTAAGTTTTTTTTTGTCTGAATGTCGATAACGAGACAGATTAAACGCTGCAGTGCATCTACGGACTGCTCATTATGTCCATGCATTCTTAAAGCATCGCTCAGCTTCTCTATGCGTTTATTTATCTGATACTGAAACTCAAGTAATGAAGGAATCACACCATCGATGGTGATTAACGTCAATGTAGCCGTGATTTCGTCAAAGTATTCCTTATTCACCAGGATTTCTCCAGTACAGATCCCCAGCCTGTTTTATTCCGGTATGGGCATAACCGAATAAATGTTACTGGGTTTGATTGAGAGGTAGTGAATCGGAGATCCAGCGTGATAATGTTGCTATCCGACTGCTCAGGGCCCCTTTGCAGAGCGTTTGGTAGCATGTTGTTGATAGCAAGCGGCGTATTATCGACGGCGTATATACTTATCTGCCACCAGACAACATCCGGATCATTAATATTTATCTCATCATGATCCAGACGCAGTTTTTTTTCATGAAAAAAACGCAATGACGCCAGCCATTGATCATCATTATCGGGAAGGTTCTCAAACCAGCTAACTGAATCCGGTGGCAGAATTGTCGGATGAATAGTCAGTTGGTTAAAATTGACACCAATACGATATTGATATTCCTGTAGCGTTCGTTGGGTGGCGTTATTATTAGCTTGGTTCTTATCTATCGTTAGCTGATTCAGCACATGGCGTTTGGCCGCTTTATCTCTTTCCCACCAGGCATTACTGACTATCCCGGCGCTTTTGGCGTCATTGGTGTGATCCTGCCAAATTTTGGGTGCATCACTACGGGTATAAAAGTGCCATAAAAGAACGCGATGAGGAGACCAGATATCATAGCCCTGAAGCCAGGCCCGGGCAGACATTGAAATTTCTTCTCCCATGAAAAAGATGTTTGGGTCATTGGGCACACGGCTGGCAAAATGGCCATCAGCAAAAATAAAGCCTGCCGCGAGATAGCCACAACGCTGCGGACTGCTGGCGCTGAAAGGTTTTGATGACAGGCTAAGGATACCCTCATCAGTGAAGCCATTGAATATCAAACGGCTGACGAAATCTTTACGAACCTCGTTGACTCCCGGGATATATCCCGGCGGGTAGCTAGAGAGAACAGGCCATTGGCTGAATTGACGAAGCGATCCCAACATACTGATCATTTCACTATCCCAGTGCAGGATAAAACGACAGTGGGAGTCAATTTGCATAAAGTAATCCTGCTGATCATAACAGGTGTCCAGCAGATGGCGTGCCCAGCAGGCCCCCTCACTTTTCAGATAGTGAACATTGATGATTTTTACTGACGCGCCCAGCCAGCGGAAAAGATAGCATGGGAACTGCTTATGAGTCGTGCTATCGATAAGTATCATCCCTGCGTCAATAAAGGGTTGTATATCCAGCTCTGCTTGCAGGCATACAGCAATATTCAGACGATTTGCGTACTGAGCGTGCTGGATTAAATCTTGTAGAGTAGGGAGTAACTCTGGATCGCGATAGCTGGCGATACTGATGAATAGCGTTTCTTCTGCGGCCATAATATTTCCATGTCAAAAAAGAGAATCAATCCTTAATTCAACTGCAAAATTATTTCTGCGCTTGTGGAAAATTGACCCATGGCTGGCATCTCTGGTGCCGGGCCTTTTAACAGTGTGGCCGTCCATTTAAATTGAGCCGGTATACTATTACTGTGTCCCTCTATTACTTCGGAACTCGTGCCGTCAACATGCATCAGAGATCCGTTGCTATCATCAATACGAATTTTGAGTCTGTCCATATTTCCCGCGCTATCTGCAACCTGAATATATTTATTATCACTGGTTGGTGTGGGGGTCGTTAATTTCGCTGTTGCAGAATAGCTACCGTAATCAGTTTTACATGACATTACGAAATTAAGGGGTCTGCTGACACCTTTTATGAGGCCAGCTGAAGATACCGCATTAAAGTCGACGTTTTCTCCCCCATCAATCTGACAAACCGGCGTGCTGATAATACGGCGAAAAGGAGGCGAGATATTTTTGCCATTGACATCGTCATGGTCGCAAATAAAGCTTACCCGCTCGCGGCGAGAAAAGTCTCTTACGGCGATGGATTTAGAGAGATCGGCTGATGCATCGGCGTCAATCCGGGGGGTAAAGGCCGGATGTTGTAGTCTGTTAAGGGCTCCTGATGGCGGCTTGGTATCCAGTACGCATTTTGCCATTACCGACTCCATACTCAGCATCGTGATCATCAAGAATATTGCATGCCTTTTTTTCAACATAATCACTCCTGTGATGCCGTCATTTTAGCGATAACTTCAGGCGGTAATAGCTGAAGTAGCTCAGTAAAGCTTTTACCAATGGTTTGTTCTGTGAATGCCAGTAAGGTAATGACCGGGCTGCTGGGTTCTGCCTGCGTAAACCAGGTGCGAACTTCACGTAAACGCTGTAGCGCCTCATTGCGGCTGGTTATTTTTTCTGTAAACCGTCCGGTTTTTTGTGGCGGCATTGGTAAAGTATCTGCCGGAATGGCCACGGGAATTTCCGGATTGCTGTCTACGGTTTTTGTTCGCGGTTCGGGTTCATCTGTCGCCTCCGCTGGCGGTGGATCTGAGGCAATATTTGAGGGCGACAAAAAGTAGCCAGACAAGGTAAGCAGGCGAGTGAGCTCGGGTGCGTCTTCTCCGGGCATCTGTTGTTGCAACATCTCTTTAAGCAAATGAGTGAGTTCAAATGTTTGCTTAAACAGTTGGATCAGCGGCTGGTCCTGGGTTTGCCACTCGTGTAATAAAAGTTGGCGTGTTTCTTCAGAGAGTGCGTCTTCGTCGCGTGGAGAGCTACTTGCACGCTCAATATCACGGATAGTGACATGTAATCCTGAAACGGTCGGTAGAGTTTGTTGCCGGATGTCGGCCAAAAATCCTTCGTTTGACTCCAGTTCGGCAAAAGCATTAGCGCGCATTATTGGCGTAAATTCTCCTTCATCCAGTAGCTGGGGATGAAGGTGTTCCGGCCAGGTGTTTAGCATCCATATCAGGGCTTTCAGACCTTCTGGCAAAGCGGAAAGCCCGATCTGACGTAAGCGGCAGCGCATCAAAATAATCACTAACCGTACGTCTATTGAACGCTGCAACAGTTTGAGAGCATTGCGTTCTGTCTCTGCCCAATTGACGGGTTCAACCGCTTCTACAAAATTGCCATATTCGGCGCCCAGTCGTGGTTGGATCTCTCTTTGCAGCAGAATGAAGTCTGGATCATACTCCAGGCTTTCACCGCAAGGCGGTGCCGTTGGTACGGTGTCTGTAACTGAACGATACCATCCCGGGCACTCGCTTATATTCAGCGCTGACATCTGTTATTTCCTTATTTTTCCTGCTGGATATGACTAAGCGTTAATGAACTTTATGCTGAGGACCGGCAATACATTTCCGGATCGAAACTCATGCCGGCCAGTGGCGTTGCATGGTCATAGCGTTCCAGCCAGCTGGTATATCCCAATTGATGTATTTCCCCTAAGGTGGCACAGGGAACTTCATTTGCCTTCAGCAACAGCTTGACCTCCCAGGCATATTCAAATCCCACAAAGTTGCGCACCCACTCGCGCAGCACGGGTAAATCCTGGCCCCAGGGACTGAAGCGCAGATACTGCTGTAAACTGAGCGGTCCAAAGATAAGCTGAAACTTATGCTGACGATCCTGTACCGTATCGCCGAGGATCGCGCCGTTACCCAGCATCAGACAGGCATCGCTGTTGCCGAGTTGGCTTTGGTCATTGGGTTGCAAAAAAATCCACTGAACCGCGAACTCACTGATTTGCACGGGGACTTCAAAATAATAATGAAGTGCGCCAACCAGCCCTTCAGGGTTGCGGGCTTCACGTATCAGATGTGCAGAAGAAGCAAGGCGTGGATGTAACGGTAAATCGCTGGGCGGTAACTCTCTGGACTCCAGACCGACAAGGCTACCGACATAAAATGAAAATTTGTCTTCGGCCTGCCTGTCCAGTGATGCGGTGTCCTGTGAGAGAGACCAGGCGCGATAAAATTGTGACAGCGCGCGGTGATGGAAAATATCGACAAATTCATTCAGCGTATTGTCGTGGTTTTCACTGCGAGTATAGGCCAGTTCAGAAATGTGTAATGGCATTGCTCCCTGAGGGCCCCAGACACCTAATCCAAACAGATGCAAATTAATCTTGTCATTTTGCTGTGCGATATGCGCAATCTCACGGGGAGCGAACACCATATGGGCGGTCTGTCCAAGACGAAAACGCTCCTGCGATGGCAGCGCGGCAATGCCCGGCGTGGGTAATTCGGGCGTGCGGGCTGCAATCGCGCGCATGATGCTGATGAAACCGCTATTCCACGGCGAGTCTGGCTGATACCAGCTGCTAAGCCCCATCGGGAGTGCGGTCATGTCCTGTTCGGTATTGGCCATTTTATAACACACCCCGTCGGCCAGGACGTGCTGGCCAGTGGGCAATTTTGCCACGTTGCATTGAGATGAGTTCTGTTTCGGTGAAAACGTTAATAGCGGCATGACGGGCGATATAGTTCTCCATAATCATGCCAAATAGATAGGGGCTGACGCCGGAAAAGCCCTCCTCGTCCACGGTCAGAGTGCAACGGATACCCCGTCCGTAAATGAGTAAACCACTGCCGGGCAGGCGGCGGATCACCGGTTCGCTATGGCAGCCAACCAGCGCGTTGATTTGGGCGTCAGATTCGTAATCGACTTTGCTGATAAACAGTCTCAGCATGTTGCGTAATGACTCACCACCCTGACTGTGCGTCATATCGGATAACGGAAGATAATTGAAACTCAGCTGCCTTATGAGCCGCCATGCTGATTCTCCGGCAGCAAAGGGGGGTTGTGGCGTGCTCGGTTGAAAAACAAACCGCGCGCTTTCAACCGGTGCAGAATCCAGTATGGTCAGTGAGAGGTTACCGCTGGCTGCAACTAACATCGGCAGATCCCGGTTTGTGACCTGTGCGTTAATTGATAAATAACGGATATCACCGCTGTAAGGGGCCTCTTGCTGATCAACTAACGATATAAATACTTCTGTTCCTGCATATGAGGCGCGGGTGTCATATTTTCTGGTGTCGTTGTTACTGCGCCTTGCTTTACGGGTGATGGAAAAATAGCGGCCGAAGTTGCCGTTGTCACAATGACGCGTTTGATACAAAGGATTAAATATCACCTGATTGCTGGTTTCGGCTTGCTGACCAAACACTCTGTCAACAGAGAAAACCTCGAAATCGAGAGGGCGACTATGATCCGGTACGATATGGAACTCATTCAAGGCCCGGTTAATTTCGAGCTTGTCCAGCTGCCGTGGAAAAAGATTAATCACCGGGGTACAGTAAAGTAGAAAGTGTGAGGCCGAGATATGACCAATCAAATTCTGCGTCAGCCTGTCAAGCAGAATAAGAATTTCCATTTCAGAAGAGTCATTGTGTTTAAGACTATCTTCAAGCTGTGTGATGGTAAAAAAATAGAACTGCTGTCGACAGGAAAAATATTCCTGGATCAGGTTGTGTCCATGGAAAATATTCCATGTAACGGGGAGCACACCCTGGTCTGGAGCCAGACCTTCGAATGACAGAGCATCTTTACTAATAATATTATCTTTTACCTGATCACCTTGTCCTGCTCTTATTATTGTTGCTACATGCCCGGCATGAATAAGCTCAAAAATATGTGAAACTATTCTTTCATCGCCGCTGATATAAATTGGCAATCTGTTTAGTCCTTCAAGTTGAGAGAACTTCATATCACCATTTAACCTTAATTTAATCCGCAGTGCGCCTTTTAATTTGTTCGAATGAATATTATATTTTTCCATCTTAGGCATATCTGGCGGCAGCGAGCTTAAACGTGCCTCAACTATCTTCATCGGCCATAACTGCACATCCTGACCACTTCGAAATTCGCAGCGTGTTACTTCATCTTTTATTATTGGCATAAAAAAAGGGCTATTTCTTGGTACAAGATAGCCTTGTGTAAGATCACCCTCTTTAAGATTAGGCGTTAGCTGAACAACGCCCATTGACGGCGTGGGTGCAGTATAGTTCGGATAGACTATATCTAATAGTCGTTGAGTAAAAAGGGGAAACTCTGCATCCAGTTTGATTTGCGTTCTGGCTGACAGAAAACAAAATGACTCAATGAGTCGCTCGACAAAGGGATCTGCGGTTTCAAGGCCCCGCATGCCAAGACGCCCAGCTATTTTGGGATGTTTTTCAGCGAACTCACGTGCCATTTCACGCATAAACGTGAGCTCTTTATTATAGTAATCCAGAAAAATATTATTCATTTTTCAACCGATGATGAAGTTAGGTTCCCTTAGCGAGTGACAGCTTTCGATGGCGTAACCATCCTTTTACCTTTCTGCTACTGAGTGCAAAAATCCACCCTTGTTTTTTGATCTGTTGATAGCTGGAATACATATATTTAATCAAAAGTTATGGTAATGATTTTAAATAGTTAGGTATATAGTTTACTTAATTTATTTAGCGATTTTTTCCTTTTTAAATCTTAATTATTTCGCTTTTTTTCCTTAATTCTGAAAATTAAGTCGCTAAGTTAAAGTAGCGATGAATACAGGGTATAGTCATTAATGCTGCTGTTTTTAGTGATCATGATGTTCACGCTCATTATATAAGGGACTATTGTGGCCGTTTTAAGGAAGAATCTATTTGGTAAGTTGGATTATACCCTCTTCAATACTATTGAAAGTGCGACTTCATTGTGCAAGTTACGAGGTAATCCCTATGTTGAACTTGTTCACTGGGTTAATCAGATATGGAACCATGAGAATAACGATATTAAATGCATCGTTCGCTACTTCAATATTAATGTTGAGGAGCTGGAGCGCGGGCTTGCTCAAGTATTAGCGGGACTGCCAGGTGGCGCTACATCAGTTTCTGATTTCTCTTACCATATAGAACTGGCGATTGAGCGCGCTTGGGTATGTGCCAGTCTCGAATATTTTGAAAATCGTATTCGAAGTGGACATTTGTTACTGGCAGTGCTTACCAACATGGAACTGCGTCGGGCATTACTGTCAATATTACCGGGCCTTAATAATATTGATCTCGAGGTATTGAGTAGCGATTTAAATTATATCACGCGTGACTCACCAGAGAACGAGGAGACAACGAGAGACGG
The DNA here is from genome assembly GCF_900115045.1 of Izhakiella capsodis. GTDB lineage: Bacteria > Pseudomonadota > Gammaproteobacteria > Enterobacterales > Enterobacteriaceae > Izhakiella > Izhakiella capsodis. Next base: position 114,119 of record NZ_FOVC01000010.1, read on the forward strand.
CAGCGTCTTTTATGATGGATCTATACCGGGAGAAGCCAGCAGCGCGATGACTGAAAAGTCCGATGCCAGGCTGGCGCAATTTACCACTGACCTTACCGCTCTGGCGAAAGAGGGTAAGATCGATCCGGTATTGGGGCGCAGTCATGAAATATCAACGATGACCGATATCCTCCTGCGCCGAAGGCAGAACAATCCACTGCTGACGGGAGAAGCTGGAGTCGGTAAAACCGCTGTTGTGGAAGGCTTTGCTCAGGCCATTGTGGCCGGAGAGGTCCCTCCCACTCTTCGGAATGTCCGTTTATTGTCGCTGGATATTGTTGCCCTTTCTGCGGGTGCCAGTATGAAAGGTGAATTTGAAGCCCGTCTGAAATCTGTACTGGACGAAGCTATCGCTTCCGTCGACCCCATCATTTTATTCATCGATGAAGTACATACACTGGTTGGTGCTGGCGGTAATGCGGGAACCGGGGATGCCGCTAATTTACTTAAACCAGCAATGGCTCGTGGTCAAATTCGGATAGTTGGCGCCACAACCTGGGGGGAGTTTAAGCGTCATATTGAAAAGGACCCCGCATTAACGCGCCGCTTTCAGGTACTACAGATTGAGGAGCCAGGAGAAGAGAGCGCTACGGCTATGCTTCGTGGTCTGATCCCGGCACTGGAAAAACACCATCATGTCTGGATTATGGATGAAGCGGTGATAGCTGCAGTGCGCCTCTCACATCGTTATATTCCGGCCAGGCAGCTGCCCGATAAAGCCATTAGCTTACTGGACACCGCGTGTGCGCGTGTCGCGATGGCGCAATTTACGCCACCAGCAGAATTGCAACACCTTAACTGGCAATGTGAAATAGCAGAAAAAGAGCTGAAATTGCTTGAGAAAGCGAGCTACTTAGGTAAAGAGCAAGGCCAGAGAATTGATGAGCTAAAGATATCGATTGCGCAAACCCGGGGATCACAAGCGGCTTTAGCGCAGCGCTGGCAGGCAGAGCGTGAATGTGTTGAGGGCGTAGTAGCACAACGTCAGCAGATCCTTGATGCAATAGAAAACGATGATGAAGTATTGCCGACATTACGCCAAATACTGGCCGAACAGGAGGAGATACTCAATTCACTTCGGCAGGAACAATCGCTGGTTCAGGCGGAGGTGAATGCTGAAACCGTTGCGCGCATTGTTGGGGACTGGACTGGAATACCGGTTGGCCAGATGATGAAAGATGAGATGCGAGCCGTTATGGAGCTTCCCCAGCGCCTGAATAACCATGTCTTTGGTCAACAGTATGCACTGGAACAATTAAGTGAAAGTATTATGACCGCTCGGGCTGGTTTGGCTGATCCGCGTAAGCCAATCGGCGTGTTTATGCTGGTAGGTCCATCAGGCGTTGGTAAAACGGAAACGGCATTGGCTATTGCTGAAAATATGTACGGCGGCGAGCAAAACCTGATCACGATAAATATGAGTGAGTATCAGGAATCTCATACTATTTCTGCATTGAAAGGATCACCACCTGGCTACGTTGGTTATGGTGAGGGAGGTGTACTGACTGAAGCTGTGCGCCGTCGTCCCTATAGCGTGGTGCTATTGGATGAAGTTGAAAAAGCCCATCCGGACGTACATGAACTTTTTTATCAGGTCTTTGATAAAGGTCAGATGGAAGATGGTGAGGGTCGGTTAATTGATTTTAAAAATAGCGTGTTGTTATTAACAAGCAATACTGGCAGTGATCTCATTGAGCAGTTGTATTCTGACCCCGATACGGCGCCGACGCCCGCCGCCTTGCTATCGGTACTTCAGCCGATATTATTAAAAACATTCCCAGCTGCTTTTTTGGGGAGAGTGAATGTCATTCCTTATCTACCATTACAAACAGGAACGCTGAATAGTATTGTGAAGCTGCATCTGGAAAGAATAAGTAAACGCCTATTTTTGCAGCATCAACTTCACCTTACATATAGCGAGTCAGTTGTTGATTATATTGTTTCACAATGCCGGGTTGCCGAGACAGGGGCAAGGCTACTGATCAGTTACATTGAGAAAAACTTATTGCCGAAGATAGGCAGAGAAATTCTGGCCCGGCACGGGGATATAGTACATGGTAGCGTTAATATTGATGTTGATTTCGATAATAGTGAAATTAATGTAACTATAGTGGATGGAAGATAAAATCATTTTTAATCACTTGTCGATTAACATGTTTTAATTATGATATTTTAAATATAGACAGAGGTTTATGTGCATAAGCGTAAATAGGGATCAGGCTACCGGCCTGAACGATCTCTGATGGGGTCGCATGCTAATGTAAAATATTCGGCTGGATATATTAATATATTTTAAAGGGACAAGCTGGCAGCGCGTTTAGCTGGTAGTGTGGAGTAAGGAGGTATAATGAAGATGAAGACGATTTTACTCGTGCTTGCAATGCTGGCGGGCAGCTTCTCTGCTATTGCTTCAATGACTATCAGCGGAACGCGTATTATTTTTCCGCAGGCTAAAAAAGAAGTGAATATTTGGACGAATAATAACGGTACTAAGCCTGTGTCAGTGCGGGTTTGGATTGATAACGATTCGCAAACCACCAATCTGAATGATGCCAGGATTTCTTTTATTGTTATCCCTTCAGTTTATCGTCTGGAGGTGGGTAAAGGGCAGGATGTCAGGTTATCTTATAATGGCATGGCATTACCTCAAAACAAGGAGTCCGTTCTTTGGCTGAACATGTCAGAAAATCCACTGCCGTCGACTTCGTCACCAGATAAACAACAGTTTGCGCTGGCCTTCCTGACAAAAGTTAAAATCTTCTATCGCCGGGATGCTCTCCCGGAGAGTAATTCAGCTAACGAAAGGAAAAAACTTGAATGGCAGGCGGTGAGTGACCCTGTTAACGGGGTTGGTATAAAATTAAATAATACCAAACCCTATTATTTTATACTTTGATGAATACACTGCTAAAGCTCAGAGTGAAAGAATAGGGTTAGATGTTAAAATGGTGGCGCAATTTTCGTCTGTAGTATTTTATCCGAAAAATAAAATAAACAAGTGGAAAGAAATTATGCATAGAGATTATGGGCTAATAAATGATTATGGTGCGGTGTTAAGAATAAAGCTTTCTCCACAAGGTAATGGTTTTTTTCTGAGCCAGCAAATTATTAATTTACCTAAGCCAAAAGTGTGAAGTTTTGAGAAATACTTATTTTCATAAAAGGCTTCGCTAATTGAAGTCGAAATTAAAGGGCGTCTTGCCGTGATTTTTCCTTTTTTCGTGGGCATGAGCGAAGATGCCAAACGTTGTGCTAATGTTCTGTCGTTCACGTTGTCAGGTTATCCTTTACATCATCGCCATAGCTGAACGACTGCCGGGTTGGCGTTTTTTTTGAGCGATAAAGACAATGAAACCGTTGTGAATTTTTAATCTCAGGCAGTGCGATCGGCTATTTGTCATGTCATCGCCTTATTTACCGGATAGCATGATGCTTTACCTTACTGATAATCAGTATAGCCACTGGAGAAAACGCTGTGCATTCAGACACTATTCGATCACATTTAATCACTGTCTACGTCATTTTCGTGATGGGGTGATAGCAAGTTGTAAGCTCAACGATCAATTGAAAAAAGGATATTCTTATTCGGTAACATATCTATTGGTCATTGTGTATTTATTAATAAGCCGAAATTTAACTCATTGCATGCACGTTCTAATCATAATGGTGGCGGTAATAGTAAGTCTCAGACGTTTTTTAATGATAGCCAGGGTAAACAGCATTAGTGCAATTATGATCCTGATGGAGTGCCGAACCCTTATTCTGAATAAGCGATATTTCAGCCTGTACAGATACGGGATAAATTCGCCAGGCAGATATATCGATGGTCATAGTAGTTTTCAACTATATGTTATTCCTTCAGGAGGTAATGATGTGACGCATTATTATAGTGCCAGCTATTATGAAAAAGTTTCGTGAGTTGTAACTTCTGGCGATGTTTGGGCATTGCCAGATATTGAGCCGATCTGTAATTAATAGTGAAAATAGTGCTTTTCCCCTCTTGATTTCTTATTAAGTAAATTAAGGGATATTCTTATTTCTGAGAAATATAACATGGTGAAATCATATTATGAGTAGTAAAAAAAATTCTCAAAAATTTATTGCGCGTAACCGTGCCCCTCGTGTACAAATTGAATATGACGTAGAAATATACGGTGCAGAAAAAAAGGTAGAGTTACCCTTTGTAATGGGAGTGCTTGCTGACTTATCAGGTAAGCCTTTGGAACCTCTTCCCTCTGTTGTGGACAGAAATTTTCTGGATATTGATATTGATAATTTTGACGAGCGTATGAAAGCAATGCGCCCTCGGGTAGCCTTTGCCGTACCTAATACATTAACCGGTGAAGGTCATCTGATGGTGGATATGACTTTCGAATCTATGCATGACTTTTCTCCGGATGCTATAGCCAAAAAAGTTGATTCATTATCACAATTGTTGGATGCACGAACGCAGTTAGCAAACTTACAGACATATATGGATGGCAAATCAGGTGCAGAAGATTTGGTCATGAATATACTTCAGGATAAAGCTCTATTAAAAGCGCTGGCTGCTGCACCCAAAAATTCTGAAAATCAGGTCGGCGAATCTCAGGAAAAATAAGAGCAGAGGGAATTATGTCAGCATCAAAAAATGTAAAAGTGCAGAATAGTCCAGTAATGGAAGAGTCAGCATCTAATTTCGATGCATTTAACTCATTACTCAGTAAGGAATTCAAAGCAAAATCAGAGCAAACCAAAGCGGCCGTCGAGGGTGCCGTTAAAACATTAGCAGAACAAGCTTTAGCTAACACTGTCACCGTCTCTGATGATGCCTATAAAAGTATTGCCTCAATTATTGAGGAGATAGACCGTAAGCTTTCTGAGCAGATTAACCTGATTCTTCATCATGGAGAATTCCAGTCGTTGGAGAGTGCATGGCGTGGCTTGCATCATCTGGTATTTAATACTGAAACCGATGAAAAGCTGAAGCTGCGTTTTATGGATATCTCAAAAGATGATCTGCGTCGCAGCATGAAGCGCTACAAAGGGGTGGCATGGGATCAAAGCCCTTTATTTAAAAAGATTTATGAAGAAGAGTATGGACAGCTCGGTGGCGAGCCCTATGGTTGCCTCGTTGCTGACTATTTTTTTGACCATTCAGCGCCTGACGTCGATCTGCTGACCTCAGTGGCGAAAGTAGCCGCATCAGCTCATGTTCCGTTTATTGCCGGTGCATCACCAACCGTATTACAAATGGATTCATGGCAGGAACTGTCAAATCCGCGCGATTTAACGAAAATTTTCACACAAAATCTCGAATATGCGGCATGGAGCTCACTGCGTCAGTCAGAAGACTCCCGCTACATTGGTCTGGCGATGCCGCGTTTCCTGGCACGTGTACCATACGGTATTCGTACTAACCCGGTTGATGCTTTTCATTTTGAAGAAACGACCGATGGTGCCGATCATAGTAAATATGTCTGGGCGAATGCCGCCTATGCAATGGCAGTAAATATCAATCGTTCTTTCAAAGAGCATGGCTGGTGTACTCTGATTCGCGGTGTTGAAAGTGGTGGTGTTGTAGAGGGGCTTCCCTGCCATACCTTCCCAACCGATGATGGCGGTGTGGATATGAAATGCCCCACTGAAATTGCTATCTCTGACCGCCGTGAGGCGGAGTTAGCCAAAAATGGATTTATTCCTTTGGTTCATCGGAAAAATACCGATTACGCTGCGTTTATTGGCGCTCAATCCTTGCAGAAGCCTGCGGAATATTACGATCCTGACGCGACAGCGAACGCCAACTTATCCACACGGCTACCATATTTGTTTGCTTGTTCACGTTTTGCGCATTATTTGAAATGTATTGTGCGCGATAAGATTGGTTCTTTTAAAGAACGTGATGAAATGCAACGCTGGCTAAATGACTGGATTATGAACTATGTCGATGGGGATCCTGCTAACTCGACAATGGAGAATAAGGCTCGTCGCCCCCTGGCCGCTGCTGAAGTTATTGTAGAAGATGTGGAAGGTAACCCTGGATATTATCAGGCGAAATTTTTCCTGCGCCCACATTTTCAGCTGGAAGGTTTAACCGTGTCATTGCGAATGGTAGCTAAACTTCCATCGCTGAAAGATGTGGCATAATTTTATATAAATTACTCGCGGTCTATTTTTTAAATAATATTTTTTCTGAAAGGAAAAATATAGTTATTATGTTTTTAAGCATAATAACTACCCTCACCCAAAATCTATTTTGGGAATATTAATCAATGTCATAGAAGAGGATGCTATGTCTCAAGATATGTTTATTAAGATCGATGGAATTGACGGTGAGTCGTTAGATTCCACACATAAAGATGAAATTCAGGTTCTTGCCTGGAGATGGGATGTTTCACAGCATTCTAATATGCACAGTGGTTCTGGTGGTGGGTCTGGTAAAGCTACAGTCTCTGATTTCCGCTTTGAGCATTATACCGATAAGGCCAGTCCGAACCTTCTGAACTATTGTTTGTCCGGTAAGCATATTAAGAATGTGAAGTTTGTTGTACGTAAGGCGGGTGGTAATCCACTTGAATACCTGAGCATTAAATTTACTGATGTCATCATTACACATGTTGAAATGCTTGGTTCTATCGAAGATGAAACCCGTCCGCGTGAAAGCGTACGTTTCTCCTTTACGAAGATGACGCAGGATTATGTTATGCAAAATGCTGAGGGTCATAAATCTGGTACTATTTCTGCCAGCTATGATGTTAAAGCGAACCTGAACTCCTGATGTTGTGAGTTTATCCCTGCGGCCTTCGCCGCAGGGTTTATGCTTATAGTAGCGAAGAGCGGTAAGCTAAATGCGGATAAGAGAAAATAATATAGCTGATGTTTTTAAAAATGGTATTTGGAAGAAAGTGATGGCAATTGTATCTTGTCTTATGCTTCTTTCTTGTTCCTCTTCGCGTAATGATTCTGAAAAAGAAAACGAAATTAAAGAAATAATAATAACATTACAGGCTGAAAATAACATAAATCCAGATAAATATGGTAATGCCAGTCCTGTTAAGGTGATAATTTATCCATTAAAAGAACATGATCCCTTTTTTGCCGGAGATATTTACAACCAGGAAGAAATTAGTAATAAGGATAATGTATCTGGAGCTGAGAAAATGGGTGAATATATCATCTCTCCCGCTGAAGAGATAAAACTCAGACTGCCTTTCAACAAAGAAAATAAGATGTTGGGAATAGTAACGGAGTATCGCGATATTACACACTCCGTATGGAAGGTGGTTTACCCAATACCCCGGAAACCAAAAGAACCCTGGTACCGTATATTTTGGCCAATTGAGGAAATTTGGCAGCCGGAGCTCACCGTCCATCTGGAATATTTGACAACTTCGATAAAAAAGTGACTTGACTATGAGAACTAATAAAGTCGTCTGGAGTGAAGGACTGTTCCTGCGTCCACAGCTTTTTCAGCAGCAAGAACGTTACCATGAATATTTTTCCCATAAGCGAGCGGCGACGATCACGCCTTTTTTTTGGGGGTTCTCACAGTATGAGGTCGATCGTGAAGCGCTGGCTTACGGTAAGCTGGTTTTGCGTTCAGGATCCGGAGTCTTGCCCGATGGTACTCCCTTTGATATTCCCGGGCATGCAGCCTTACCAGATCCGCTAACTATTTTGCCTGAACATTTAGGCAAGCTCATTTATCTGGCGGTCCCGCTACGTCTGGATAATAGCGATGAAACTATTTTTGATGGTAACGATATAGGCTCGCTGGCCCGCTTCAGTGCAAAAGAAGAAGAATTAAACGACACCAACGCTATCAGACAGGGGCCTAAACCGGTACAGCTGGCTCAGCTGCGATTAAGGTTGGTTTCTGAAGGAGAAATGACCGAGTCCTGGATTGGCCTGCCATTAACGCGCGTTCGCGCTATTCAACCAGATGGGAGCGTATTGTTACATACTGATGATTATATACCGCCAATTACCGGTTATGCCGCAAATGATTTGTTAAGCGAATGGCTTATTCATCTGAATGGACTGGTTAAAATGCGTGCCGACATGCTGGCGATGCGGTTATCGAATAGCGATGGTAAAGCCAGCGCCAGTGCAGAGATCGTTGATTATTTGTTATTACAGATCTTTAATAAATACGAGCCAATATTTGATCACTTCCGTCATATACCTGAACTCCCTCCGATCACCTTCTATCAGGAGCTGGCGAAATTTGCCGGTGAATTATCCACGTTTATTCGGGTGAAGACCCGTCGGCCCCGGCAAGCGCCGGGTTATGAACACGCCGATTTGTACGCCTCTATCCGTCCTCTGGTTGACGAGGTGCATGAGCTGTTAAATCAGATTCTCGTGCGCGCAGGTCAGTTAATTACGCTCGAACCACGGGGCAATGGCGTATGGTCCGCAACCTTACTCCCGGCAGAATTGCGCAGTTTTTCTAACCTTGTACTGGCGGTTACCGCGCAAATACCAATGGATGTATTACAACATCAGTATGCTGCTCAGGCAAAAATTAGCGCTCCTCAACAACTGCGTGAGCTGGTGCGGTCGCATTTACCCGGCCTTGAGATAAGCGCTTTGCCCGTTCCTCCGCGACAGATCCCCTACAGTTCGGGTTATGTCTACTTTGAACTAAATAAAGCGGGACCTTTTTGGGAAAAAGTTTCCAGTACAGGTGCAATTGCTATACACGTCGCAGGTGATTTCCCCAGCTTGAAAATGGAACTCTGGGGAATCAGGGACTAATGGCCGTGAGTAATGAACCTAATATTGCCGATGAGCTCGCTGCTTTTTCGTCTGGCACCCTAAGTGAAACCGGCTCGCAATCGCAGGGAGACTTTTTGCTCGATCATGGCGATCCCTTTAATTTTGCCAGACCGGGTAGCAACCGAGGGGCCAGCGATGCAGATAGCGCACAGCTATCTTCACTTTACGATGTCAATCAGTTGCGCACTGCCAGCGTACAGCAGCGAGTTGCAAAGGTGACCGCATCTGAAAAACCGCTACTGGAGGCTGCTCAGCCGCTGCTACGTGCCCTGAGCGAAATGCCTGAAGTCGTCAAAAGTAAAGAGCAGGTATGGCTGCTAAAACAAGCGCTGAAGAATGAGGTTTCGCTCTTTAGCGTTGTCTGTGACGAAGCGGATATTTCGTGGAAAAAAATGGCTATCGTCCGTTACTGCCTGTGTACTTCGTTAGATGAGGCTGCTCACGGTCGGCCTTGGGGCGTTGAATCAGGTTGGTCGCAGAGTAATCTTCTTAATCATTTCGAAGGCGATAATGACGGGGGCAATAAATTCTTTTTGCTCGTAGGCCGACTTTCAATGAATCCACGGGAGTTTGACGATGTTCTGGAAATATTACTGCGGATTCTGGGGCTGGGGTTTGAAGGCCGCTACAGCATTATTGAGAACGGTGAACGGCAGCTGACCCGTATTCGGCAGCGTCTGTTGACGTTGCTACAAAGTATGAGAGACAGCGCGCCGGATCATCTCTCTGCTCACGGATTGCCGCTGAGAACCGGTAAACAGCGCCGTCGTATTTATATTCCGCTGAGAGTTTCATGGTTATTTGCTGGCGTATTACTTGCCGGGAGCTTCATAGCCCTCAAGTATTTTCTTATGCAGCCAGAATTACGTATACAGCACCAGATGCAGAGTCTGGAAAGACTTCCTGTTGCTCAGATTGCACCCCCCATGCGATTGCGCCTTGCTATTTTGTTAAAAAATGAGATCGCCCAGAAACTCGTCATGGTGGTGGAAACAGATAAACAAAGTGTGGTGACATTTCGGGGGGATTCCATGTTCGCCGTCGGCAGCGATTCGGTTTTACCTCGCATGCGTCCAGTTTTACAACGTGTGGCGGATGAGATACGACGCGTTAAAGGGAGAGCGTTGGTGGTGGGATATACAGATTCAATGCCTATCAATAAGCCGGGATTCCCTGATAACCAGGTGCTATCGGTAAAACGAGCAGAAAATATCGCACGCTATCTTCAACAGTCAGGCATACCCGCCAGCAATATTCGGTACGAAGGGCATGGAGATCAAAATCCGTTAGCCAGTAATAAAACGGTTGAAGGTCGGGCCAAAAACCGACGTGTGGAAATATTTGTCAATTACTAATGGATTAGTCATGTCAGTATTTAATAGATTATTCAGTGGGCAGGGACTAAAGCGATTTTTGTTGATAGCTTTTTTTTGTTTGCTTGGTGCTGCTATCTGGTTTTTAGGTCCCATGCTGGGGGTTGGTGATGTTCGCCCGCTGGAGCCGATAGATAGCCGGATTATACTCCTGTTCACTCTTTTTTTATTATTTCTAATTTGCTGGCTCCGTTTGCCAGTATTTATTTCAATTGCCCTGATATTAAGTGTCTCTATTTGGATTATAGGGCCTTATTTGGTAACCGGGAGCCGTTATCCATTGAAGGATATGGGCGTTCGTCTGGCTATTATTATCGTTATTCTTACGCTGACGTTATTATATTCGCTATGGTGTCTTTTGCGGGCAATGACAATAAACCCCGCACTGCTAGACAGGTTTATAAAAAGTAAGCCACAGGTGCAGCAATCTGATAATGATCAGAAGATGATCAGCGCCATCATTAAGCAGGGGATTCGCTATATGGAGCGTATCCATCGGACTGCACCTTTATGGCAGCGCTTTTTATTTATTAACACGCGCCAGAGATTTCCCTGGTTTTTAGTGATGGGAACACCCGCTTGCGGTAAAACAACAATGTTATTCTCTTCAGGTCAGGAGTTTCCTTTACCAGAGCAGCTGAATCGCAAAGACAAAGAGAACCCGCCAACTGAGAGCTGTGAATGTTTGTTCACCAATGACGCAATTTTTCTTGATACTGCAGGAAAATACACCCAGGTTGATGATGGCTCTCAGAAGGAATGGGATTATCTGGCGCAAGCGCTCAGGAAACATCAGTTAGAGTGTAATTTTAGTGGCGTGATACTGGCACTTTCCGCTGCGGATATCCTGAACAGAACGACGTCAGAACTGCTGTCAATTTCAGCGACCTTGCGTGCCAGACTGTACGAATTACGTCAGCAAACCGGTGAGCACTTTCCCGTTTACCTGACGATTACCAAGTTAGATCTCTTAACCGGATTTGAAGAATACTTTCGTAATCTCACAGCCGCAGAGCGCGAGCAGATATGGGGAGTAACTCTGCCCTGGCAGCAAGGGAAGACAATTACAACGGATGAACTGAAAACGACGCTTGATAATGAGTTTTCCTTATTAGAGGAGCGCATTAGCAGCGTGATGTATTTACGTCTGCAAGAAGAATATGATGTAAGCGACCGTAAGAATATGTATGCCTTTCCTCAGGATTTTCATCTATTGGCGCAGAAAGTTATTGAGGTTATCAGAAATATTTTTATCGCTTCCCGTTATGATGATACTCAGTTTAATTCTACTCTCAGGGGTGTTTATTTTAATAGCAGTTGTCAGGCCGGTTCCGTAAGATTACTCAATAATAGTACGCTATTAAGGAAGTGGACTAATTTAGTTGAGAATGATAATCCGACAACGCCGTCATCACTGTTGGATAAAAAGGATGATGAGGGATTGCTAAATCACTCATTTTGGGGGAAAAGTTATTTTTTAAATAGTTTATTTAGAGATGTGATCGTTAAAGATCGGGGCCTGGCCGGATACAGTGTGCCTTTGCAATCTAAGTTTATGTTAAAAAATATCATGGGACATACTCTTATATGGGGTGGTATTCTTTTTCTAATATCAGGGCTTTCTACAAGCTATTATCTTAATCGAGATTACTTAAAAACAATAGAAGTTAGAGTTGATAACCTTGATAAACAGGCTGCCTATTATATTAAAAATCCAGGTGAGAAATTATTACCGCTCCTGTTGGATAAAACTCAGCTATTATCATCATATGACGATCTGGATATTAGCAATCCCGATTTAGGTTGGCGATATGGCCTTTATACTGGCAGTCAAATATTTCAAGGGGCTGATAAGTTATATCATTACTTTTTGCAACACTATCTACTGACTCAAATTGAGACAGAAAGTGTCAAGGCATTGAATGATGCGATACAGAACCGCGATGAAGATGAGATATGGAACGAATTAAAGCTATATCTGATACTTGCAGGACAGGGGGATAGAAAAAATGATTGGATGATAAAGGCGATTGCTGATCAGTGGGAAAAGAGTAATTTAATTCAATTTTACAAAAGCCGTGAGCAGTTTTTATTTCATTTAAACAATATCTTCAATGATCCTCAATGGAATAACTATATAAAGAAACCGGATATTGAGTTGATTAAATCGGCTCGTTCAATACTGAATCAGAAATCGTCGACGATGCGTATCTGGCAACAGCTAAAGCGCGGCATGATGGCTGAGTATCCTGATAACGTGACTCTTACCAGAATGACCGGTGAGGATAGTCATCAGATTTTTACTCTGGAAGGGAGTGCACTAAACCAACAAGGCATTCCGGGTATTTATACGCGTTCAGCCTGGAATCATCTGGTTAAAAAAAAATTCTTAACAGATCTGGTAACGCTGCAACGTGAAGATGACTGGGTAAGTGGCCGTAAAGTACAAATGAGTAATCCGTTCGCGCAACGTGAAGAAATTATGAAACTCTATTTCCAGGAATACACCAGTTACTGGCAGTCTTTTCTGGCGAATATCAGGTTGAGTAATTTTAGCTATGTCACAAACAATAATCCTGACATGCCGTTAAACATAGCCTTACTTCGCACTCTGTCTGTTGGTAATTCTCCTTTGGTGACGTTGCTGAATAATGTCGTCTATGAAACCACATTAGCACCAAATGACAATAAGATTCTTGACGGTATAGATTTAAAGATGAATCGTGGGCGGGTAATGGATCAGGCACAAAACATCGCTAAGAAAGTCAGTGAAAATGAACAGCAACTGGTTAAAAAAAATGTTGATGCTAATTTTAGTGCTCTGCGTTTCTTTGTCAAAGGCTCGGGCCCGGCTGGCGTAGGGGGCGATGCTGGTCAAACATTATCCGGGACGGGTCTTGCCCGACTGATGAAAATGTTAAATGAACAGTATACCCGTTTGGTTATTTATAATGATGAAATAAAAAATGGGGATATACCCCCTACCAGCGAAGCAAGCAGCCAACTTATTGCTGAATCAAGAACCTGGCCGGACCCAATAAGAAATATTGTTTCTCCATTACTTACTCGCTCCAATGCTAAAATGAAAAGCAGCGCTATTCAGCTCAGCGTTGACTCTATTGATAAAGGACCCGGGGCCACTTGTCGCAATCTTCTGGCGGGGCGTTATCCATTTTCTGATAGCGAAAAGAATGTTCATCTTGCCGATTTTGAACGTTTTTTTTCGTCAGGTGGGATAGTGGATTCATGGTTCAGAGAGCACCTTGCAGGCAAGGTTGATACTTCCAGCTACCCCTGGCGCTTTAAAGGAACGACGGACAGTAAGGGGTTGGCTTTTTTCGAAAACGTTGACAGTATTCGCAATGCATTTCTTACCGCTAATGAAGGGAAAAAATTAGCGCTCAGTTTTTCTGCCTCAATTCGCTATTTATCCCCTTCTATTACACAGCTCAATATGAATATGGATGGCGATAATTTTGATTATTCGCATGGTCCGCTTACAACACATTATTTTACATGGCCGGGGAATAAAAAGGGAACAATCATTAGCATGGTTGCGCATAGTCAGCAAGCCAGACCAGCGCCTGTTACAAGCAGTTTACCCAAAGATCATTGGGATGCATTACGCTGGCTTAATGATAAGAGCCAGCCGATCCGAACTAAGGATGCGTCGGCATCTGGCAACCTGATCTATCGCGGTCCATGGGCTTTGTTACGCTGGCTGGATGCAGCGGATAGCGTTCGTCAGCAGGACGATGGAAGCCTGCTTTTGAGCTGGAAGATTGGTCCGGGCCGCGTTGATATTCAGATTGATGGATTGAATGAATCTGCCCAACTGCCAGGCGAACTATTACGAAAATTTCGCTGCCCTGGCAGCGATTTCGGGAGATAAATATGATGTTAAATTTCGTTAGCCCGCGCATAAAAACTTTTCTACCATCAGCGATTGGCAATCAGCGAAGGCTGGGGATTTATCGATCTACTGATCTACACTTTTGCCGTTGGTTGCAATATGTATCACTCAATATGCAGCTACCATTACCGTTATCAGAAAGCTATCCTTGGTGCTTCGTTTCTCCCGCATACACTATCAATCAGCAGCACTTCATCATGGGGGCTTTTCTTCCTGCGTGGCAAATAATAAAAAATCGACCAGGGGCCTTATATGTAATAATCAGGAAAGAGAATGTCATTCGCCTTCTTCAGCATGCCGGAAATGAAACGCTGCCATTTTTTATGATGCGGATTTTAGCTTTATTGGATGCGCGGGGAGAGCAAGAGGAATATAAAAAAAACATCTATTCCTGGCTCCTAAGGTTGCAATGCATGTTGCCCAAAATGCGATGCTCCAGGCAATTAATTTATGTTAATGGAAGACGCTGGGAAATAGATTCTCTTCGGCTACAACTTTGTGATTTTGATTTCCGCTATCAAAGTGAAGATGGAGTGGAGGTGATGCCATGGTTAGACTGGCCTAACTGTATCCTAAGTCAAAAAAAAATATGGTTATGGAGACAAAAAAGAGATGGAAAAATACTTGATCTGCAAAAATTAGACTGGCCGGATGAAAAAAAATCTTAGACGCACTTTATTCATGATTAAGTGATTTTTTAATATATCAGGTATAATTATGTCCCGTACAATTACGCTTAAAAGTGCAGCGATGCCCAGCTTATTGGGAGAGCCTGCTTTAGTATTATTCAGATTAGATGGAGAGGAATCATTTTCAACGTTATATAGCTACACCCTAACGATAAAAACACCCGATAATCCACAAATTCCGTGGCAGGCGGCATCGAATATTGATTTGAAGGCTTTAATCGGTAAAGAGATGACTGTCGTTATGGAACTTGATGGTAACGGCCTGGACTGTACTTGTGGTATCGGTAAAGGGCAGCGTGAAATTTCAGGGATAGTTGAAAAGGCATGTTATGTTGGACGTGATGCTAATCAGGCTATGTTTGAAATAGTTATTCGCCCCTGGTTGTACCTGGCCACATTAACCAAAGATTTTAAAATATTTCAGAATAAAACAGTTCTGGATATTATTGAGGAAGTACTTCTTGAATATAACTTCCCTTTTGAAAAGCGGCTCTCTGCGGTTTATCCAGCACTGGATTTTCAAGTGCAATATGGTGAGAGTGACTTTGCTTTCATTGAGCGCTTAATGGAAGAGTGGGGAATTTACTGGTTTTTTGAACATAATCAAGAGAAGCATAAACTCATATTGGTTGATCATGTTGGTGCTCACAAGGCTTATTCCAGTGAGGCATATCGCGTCATTGAATATATACCGGAGTCACCTAAGGCTGGTGAGGAGTATATCAGCCAGTTTCATCATAAAGAGTCAATTACCTCTGGTCGCTGGGTAACCAGTGATTATGACTTTACCAAGTCACGTGCTGATATCATTGCACTGGATATAAAACCGCGACAAACCAGCTTTAATAATATGGAAATTTTCAGCTGGCCCGGAGACTATGAGCAACCTAATATTGGTGAGCAGCTGGCGCGTGTTCGAATGGAGGAGCTGGGTGCAATAGGATCGCGTGCCTTCGGTTCTGGTGAGATACGTGGCATTGTTTGCGGGGCTAACTTTGAGTTAAAAGGTTACCCGGTGAGTAAGGTCAACCGTGAATATATGGTGATTTCCAGTCATCTTCTGGTGCAGGAAATTGATCAGGGCGCCCGTAGTGATCAGTTTAGTATTAACTGTTCATTTACCGTCCAGCCCACTAGCAAAATATACCGTCATCCTCAGATTATCCCCCGGCCGCGTACAAATGGCCCGCAGAGTGCAATCGTCGTTGGACCGCCAGGAGAAGAGGTTTGGACCGATACTTATGGGCGGGTAAAGATTCGATTTGTATGGGATCGCTATGGGAATAATCGTGAGAACGATTCATGCTGGGTACGCGTGAGTCAGGCCTGGGCAGGTAATGGTTTTGGCGGTATTTATATTCCACGTATTGGCCAGGAAGTTATCGTTGAATTTATTAATGGCGATCCTGATCGACCCATAATTATGGGTAGTTTATACAATAATGTGACCCAACCGCCCTGGTCTCTGCCGTTCAATGCCACACAGAGTGGTCTGATAAGTCGTACGATCGGCGGTGGTTGTATGAACTACAATGGCGTGCGATTTGAAGATAAGCCGGGGCTGGAGACCTACTGGGAACAAGCTGAACGCGACATGATCCGCCTGACTAAAAATAACGAATGCCAGACGATCGGCGTTAATTCATCTATGCAGGTTGGTTGTAATCGTGATGCTGTTATCGGCGGTGATCTATCATCAAACGTGGCTAAATGTGCCTCATATATTATAGGCAAAGATACCAGTTACAGCATTGGTGGTTGCTATGGCATGGTTGTTGGGCAGAATTTTAACGCCACTATTTCTGGCCTGTGTAACAAGTTAGTCGAAGGGTGTTCAACATTAAAAGTTGGCGGCGCTTATGACATCACGGTCGGCGGTGCACATGCCGTCACTGTTTGTGGCTTGAGTGCGAACAATGTTGGCGGCGCTTATTTGACAACTGTTGGTGGGGCGCATCTCACGACTGTCGGAGGGCTTTCTGCAACCACTGTAGGAGGCGCATGGCAGGCGACAGCCGGCGGAGCAGCGACTCTATTTGGTGGCGGTAAAGTCGCCGTTGGCGCCGGTGGAGAGCTGATTCTATCAGGTAAAATTATCAAGATCATTGGTAAAGAAAAAGTCATCATCCAGGGTGGGCAGGTCCACATTAATCCCGGAGATGGCGATGAATGCTGTGGTGGCGGTGGCGGTGGCGGTTGCAGCATTGGCCTCGGAGGAATGGCTGCCCTTTGCGGACTGGGATCCCTGAAATCACTGGCACTTATCGAAGGTGGATGTGGATTACCGATACCTCTACCTCCGCTGCCGGTGCCGATTCCGGTGCCGATTCCGGTGCCGATTCCGGTGCCGATTCCGGTGCCGATTCCGGTGCCGATGCCGCCGATACCGCCGATGCCGCCGATTCCGGTTCCACCGATACCGCCGATACCGCCGATACCGCCGATACCGCCGATTCCGGTTCCACCGATACCGACGCCAGGCCCAACGCCGCAGCCGGGTCCAACGCCGCAGCCAGGCCCAACGCCGGAGCCAGGTCCAACGCCGGAGCC
>NZ_FOVC01000028.1 GCF_900115045.1 Izhakiella capsodis
TCAGAGAGCACGGCCAGCGCCTGCGGGGTGCGCCGTACCTGCTCTTCGAACAGGGTGTGGACCAGGCTGTCGCGCGGAAAGTCCCGTCGGGTGGCATTGAACGTCTCCAGCAGCTGGCGGCGTTCGTCGGGTGGCAGAACAGAAATACCGGCAAGCGGGCCTTCCGGCTCGTTGCCGGGGGTGCCGACCAGCCCCTCGACTGCGGTCACCAGGTAGCGGAGTATCCTGTCCGGCGCGATACCGGAGACGGCCTGTGCGGTCAGCACAAAGTCGTTCCCGGTGTCGTCAACGGACAGGGTGAGCGGATAGTTGGTGCGCTCTTCGGTCTCCAGCAGGTGCATGCCGTGCCAGCCGTCAGTGCCACCACCGGGCAGGCTGTGACGGTAATTAAGCAGCGTACTGAACAGTGGCAGCGGCGCAGCCACGCCGCTGCAGCGCAGGGCCAGCGCGAGGGGGGCCTGCTCGTGCTCAAACAGCGCGGCCAGCTCGCGGCCGGTAGTCAGTACAGCCTCACGCACGGTCATCCCCGCCAGCGAAAGGCGCAGGGGCAAGGTATTGATGAACATGCCGAGGCCGCCCTCAGCGCTGGAGCCGGCCTGAAGGCGTCCCATCAGCACTGTCCCGAAGACCACGTCATCGTGGCCACAGAGCTGAGCCAGCATGCGGGCAAAGGCGGTATGGAAAAGTACGCCGGGGCTGACGCCCAGAGCGCGGGCGCGGGCCTGAATCCGTCCGGTAAGAGAGGCATCGAGCGTGCGGGAAAGCTCGGCGGTGCGGCCGCCACTTTCCTGAACATCAAGGATGCCAAAGGGGGCGGTGGGCGTGTCAGTACCGGCCAGGCGGCTGCGGAAGTATGCCTCGTGCACCGGGGCGGGCGTACGCAGAAGCTGCGCGATAAAGTCACGGTATGGCAGCGGCGGCGGCAGTGCGGCGGCGCTGCCCTGCAGTATCCGGGTAATTTCGTCGCAAATCAGCGCCATGGTGATGTGGTCGCAGACCATGTGATGGAAGCAGAGCCCGAGCAGCCACTGCCGGCGGTCGGGGTCGTAAAGGGTGTCGGCAGAAAAGAGCGGCGCCCGGGCCAGGCTGATGCGGCGCTGACGCGGATTGATACAGTCACGGAGGCAGGCGAGGGCGTCGCCTGTGCCGGCGGGTTCAATGGTGTTCACCTGCAGTGTCGCGCTGCGCCAGACCACCTGAACCGGACGTGACAATCCCTGGGAGCAGACGGCGGTACGCAGAATGTCGTGACGATCAATCACGAGGCGTAGCGCCTGAATGAAGGCGTTCAGATGGTCTTCTGAATCGAAGGCCATCAGGCTGTGGAGCAGATAGGTGTCGCCCCGCTCCTGCAGAAGATGATGAAACAGTATCCCCTCCTGCAGGGGCGACAGGGGATAAATATCCTGCACGTTTGCCGCGCCGCCGCAGACGGAGGCGACGACGGTATCAATCTCCTGCTGTGACAGGGTGACCAGCGG
>NZ_FOVC01000003.1 GCF_900115045.1 Izhakiella capsodis
CTCTTCAATTTAAAAGCGTCTGATGCTCAAAGAATTAAACTCTTCATCCGTTAAAACGGATGATTACGTAATGAATTTACGTGTTCACTCTTCAAGACTTGATACATCAAAGTTTTGCGATATCAATCCTGCGAGTGCCCACACAGATTGTCTGATAAATTGTTAAAGAGCAGTGCGACGCGGCGCTGAGCCTGCTGTCGCGAGGTGGCGTATATTACGCTTCACCGCTGAAGAGTCAAGGTTTTTTTCCTTCCCTCTCACAAGAAAATGAATCACTTCATTACCTTGCTGACCCGACCGCGTTACCGCTTTACCGTGTCAGTGGTGGCGCATTATAGGGAGGAATTTTTATAGCGCAAGTGTAAAATTAAACTTTATTGGCTGTCTGCTTAAAATTAGAACAAACTAGGCTGATTTAGCCTTTGCGTACATACACGGGTAAATCAGCCAGGCTTTCAATAACCCAGTCAGCCGTCGCCTGCGACTCCACCGTTACCGGTTTACCGGTACGTACCAACGCTTTTTTGCCCACCCCTGCGGCGGCAGCGGCTTGCATATCTTCCAGTTTATCGCCCACCATAATTGAACGCGCCATATCAATCTTGAGATATTTTTGCGCATCGAGCAGCATACCTGGCTGCGGCTTACGGCAGTTGCAGACCTGACGAAATTCTTCAACACTGGCTTGCGGATGATGGGGACAATAGTAGATGCCGTCGAGATCAACACCACGGTCAGCCAGTGACCAATCCATCCATTCAGTCAGTTGCGCAAAGTCCTCCTCACTGAACATGCCACGGGCAATACCCGACTGATTGGTCACCATCACAAGTAAATAGCCCATTTCTTTGAGTTCTCGCAACGCCTCTATTGCGCCATCAATGAACTCAAAGTTATCTATCTCATAGACATACCCGTGATCGACATTAATAGTGCCATCACGATCCAGAAATATTGCGGGGAAAAGATCGGCCACGTAGAAACTCCAGCTACTAAAGATGGCGCAAAGTATCGCATGTTTACATATAAAGAGAGAGTGTCAGTTTGATTAACTTCGATTGATTTAGACGTCTGGATACCTTACCATCCGAGCCATGATGTTATTATGCCACCACATATATCCGATTTAAGCGGATGCGTTTTTAGATTGCACATAAGCCAATGATTAAACTTTCTAATATTACCAAAGTATTCCAGCAAGGAGCCAGCCGTATTACGGCGCTCGATGATGTCACCCTGCACGTCCCCGCCGGACAAATTTACGGAGTCATCGGCGCGTCCGGTGCTGGAAAAAGCACGCTGATTCGCTGCGTGAATTTGCTGGAACGGCCGACGTCCGGCAGTATTACGGTTGATGGCATAGAACTCACCCACCTTTCAGAAAACCAGCTTATCCAGGCTCGTCGTCAGATTGGTATGATATTTCAACACTTCAATTTACTTAATTCCCGAACGGTGTTTGGTAACGTAGCCCTCCCGCTGGAGCTGAATAATACTTCACGTGCAGAGATCAAACGACGCGTCACTGAATTACTGGATCTGGTTGGGCTGGCAGATAAAAAAGACTTCTGGCCCGCAAATCTTTCCGGTGGACAAAAACAGCGCGTCGCTATCGCTCGCGCTCTGGCAAGTGACCCGAAAGTACTGCTGTGCGATGAAGCCACCAGCGCGCTTGATCCTGCAACTACCCACTCTATCCTAGAGTTGCTGAAAGATATTAATCGACGCCTCGGGCTGACTATTCTGCTGATTACTCATGAGATGGACGTCGTTAAGCGTATTTGCGACCGTGTCGCCGTCATCAGTAACGGACAACTTATTGAGCAAGACAAAGTCAGCGAAGTATTTTCTCATCCAAAAACACCGCTGGCGCAACAGTTTATTCGCTCAACGCTGCACCTTGATATTCCGGACGATTATATTCAGCGCATGGTCCCCCAGAAAGGCCCGGACCTGACGCCTTTATTGCAGCTGGAATTCACCGGCCAGTCCGTTGACGCACCGCTGCTCTCTCTGGCTGCGCGCCGTTTTAACGTTAACAATAACATTATCAGCGCGCAGATGGATTACGCCGGCGGCGTAAAATTCGGCATTATGCTGGTTGAGATCGATGGAAAAGAGGACGACGTGGTCGCCGCGCTCGCCTTCTTTCAGGAGCACCACGTAAAAGTAGAGGTTCTGGGCTATGTCTGAAGGAATGATTTGGATCCTGGTAGGAGGGCTGGGAGAAACTTTGACCATGACGTTTGTCTCGGGATTTATGGGTTTTGTGATTGGCCTGCCTTTCGGCGTCATGCTGTACGTCACTCGTCCCGGGCAGATATTGGAAAACGCTGGATTGAATCGCATTACATCAATCATCGTTAATATTTTTCGCTCTATTCCGTTCATTATCCTTCTGGTGTGGATGATCCCCTTTACCCGCCTGGTGGTTGGAACGTCGATTGGTCTTCAGGCCGTCATTGTTCCGCTTACCGTTGGGGCTGCCCCCTTTATCGCCCGGATGGTGGAAAACACCCTGTTGGAACTCCCTACCGGGCTAATTGAAGCCTCGCGGGCAATGGGCGCAACACCTCTACAAATCATCCGTAAGGTATTGCTGCCGGAGGCCCTACCTGGTCTGATCAATGCAGCCACTATTACGCTAATTACGCTGGTAGGTTACTCTGCAATGGGCGGCGCTGTAGGGGCAGGTGGACTTGGCCAGATTGGTATTCAGTACGGCTATAATACTTATGATCCTCCGGTGATGAACTCGGTTCTGGTACTGCTGATCATCCTGGTCTGGCTAATACAGTTCTGTGGTGATCGCATCGTTCGTGCGGTCACTCACAAGTAACGCAAAACACAACACAGAAGATCATTAAGGAATGGGATATGTCTAAATTAAAAAAAAGTGCCGCTCTGGGCGCATTAGCATTAATTGGTGCACTAACGATCGCTGGCTGCGGTCAAAAAGAGGAAGCGCCAAACCATATCAAAGTCGGCGTGATTGCCGGCGCAGAGCAGCAAGTCGCTGAAGTTGCGAAAAAAGTTGCTAAAGAAAAATATGGTCTCGACGTGGAACTGGTTAGCTTTAACGATTATGTTCTCCCCAACGAGGCGCTCAGTAAGGGCGATATCGATGTTAACGTCTTCCAGCATAAGCCTTACCTGGATCAGCAAATCAAAGATCGTGGTTACAAACTGGTTCCGGTCGGCAATACCTTCGTGTATCCCATGGCTGGCTATTCAAAGAAAATCAAATCCCTTGCTGAACTTCAGGATGGCGCTCAGGTTGCCATTCCTAATGATCCAACCAACCTCGGACGCGCATTGTTACTGCTGCAAAAAGTGGGGCTGATTAAATTGAAAGCGGGTGTTGGACTGCTGCCGACCACACTGGATATTGTCGAAAATCCTAAGCACATTAAGATAATTGAACTGGAGGCCCCGCAACTGCCGCGTTCACTGGATGATCCGAAGATTGCATTGGCAGTTATTAATACGACCTACGCCAGTCAAATTGGTCTGACTCCCGCCAAAAATGGCCTGTTCTCTGAAGGTAAAGACTCTCCATATGTAAACCTGATTGTCGCTCGTGAAGACAATAAAGATGCAGAGAACGTCAAAAATTTCGTTAAGGCTTATCAGTCTGAAGAAGTCTATGAAGCGGCCAACAAAATTTTTAACGGTGGTGCAGTTAAAGGCTGGTAATTCCTGTCACTCGATCACATTTAATGTGAGAGCTGATCCACTCATTAACAGAGCGGGCTTACCCCGCTCTGTTATTTTATGCTGTCTTCTTGTTATTTTTACGTTTGCTTGCTTCAATAACGCAACTTTTAAGGACATGAGGATCTTCCCATGCGCGCGTCGTCACTCTGTCTGTTAGCGCTGATGCTGACGGGGTGTTCACTGCACAATTTACCTGAACCAGTGAATAACAGACCATTGTTTTCACAGCCGGTAAACTCTGTGCGCAGTAAACCCGTCTCACGTCCGCCTCAGGTAACGATTTATACTGAAGCTACTGATTTAGTAAGCAAACCGTTTCGCGACCTTGGCGAAGTTTCCGGAGAGGATTGTCAAAGCTCCACCCAGGATTCACCGGCTAATATCAATACCGCACGTAAACGCATGCAAATTCGCGCCTCCAGGATGAAAGCTAACGCGGTGCTGCTGCATAAGTGCGAAATTATGACTACCACGTCCGGATGTTACCGCCAGGCAGTGTGCCAGGGGTCTGCACTTAAGACAACTCAATGAGGCAGATGAGATATTGTTTCAGCTTTAGCAACCCACCGCGTCAGGTAGTGGAATGACAGCATTCTCTTTCCAGCAAATTGGCATTATCCACTCTCCGTGGAAAGAAAAGTTCGCCGTTCCCCGTCAGCCGGGCTTGATCGCTGATGGCGGCGGCACGCTCGAGCTGTTGCCGCCCTATAATCAACCGGAAGCCGTGCGAGGGCTGACCTCTTTTAGCCATCTCTGGTTACTGTTTGTTTTTCATCAAACGCAGCTGGCGGGCTGGCGGCCAACGGTTCGCCCCCCTCGCCTCGGCGGTAATACGCGGATGGGCGTATTGGCCACACGTTCAACGTTCCGACCCAATCCTATCGGTCTGTCTCTGGTCGCGTTAAAAGGTGTTAAAATCGTTGGCGGGAGCGTCAAATTGGAGTTGGGTAGTCTGGACCTGGTCGACGGAACACCGGTGATAGATATAAAGCCCTATCTGCCGTTTGCCGAAGCGCTGCCGGATGCTCAGGCGGGCTTTGCGCAGCAGGCACCTGCGGCAATGATGCCGGTGTGCTTCTCTGACTGCGCTAAGGAGCAGATAGCAAACCAACGCCTGCGCTATCCGGATCTCATGCGATTCATTATACAGGTGCTGGAGCAGGACCCGCGCCCGGCCTACCGTAAAGGTGCCGAAGCCGGACGTGAATACGCGGCCTGGCTGCTCGACTTTAACGTCCGCTGGCGTATTACCGACTCAGGAACTGAAGTTATTGCTGTCGATCCGCGCTAATTTATGCTGAGCACTCTTTTGACATACCACTTACGCTGGTAAACTAGCCCACTCTTTTTTTCGATTATCTGACATCGATATCTCCGCATAAACTGGAACCGTGACGCATGCGCACTACACAATACCTGCTCTCCACTCTGAAGGAGACCCCTGCTGATGCCGAAGTTATCAGTCATCAGCTGATGCTACGCGCTGGCATGATCCGCAAACTAGCTTCTGGTCTGTACACCTGGTTGCCTACCGGTCTGCGCGTGCTTAAGAAAGTTGAGAATATCGTACGTGAAGAGATGAATAACGCCGGGGCGATCGAAATCTCAATGCCGGTGGTGCAGCCTGCCGATCTGTGGCAGGAAAGTGGACGCTGGGAGCAATACGGCCCCGAGCTGTTGCGTTTTGTTGACCGTGGCGAACGCCCATTTGTTCTGGGGCCAACCCATGAAGAGGTCATCACCGATCTGATCAGAAATGAGCTGAGCTCTTACAAGCAGCTGCCGATCAACTTATTCCAGATCCAGACGAAATTCCGTGACGAAGTACGCCCACGCTTTGGCGTTATGCGCTCACGCGAATTCATCATGAAAGACGCCTATTCATTTCATACGACTCAGGCATCACTTCAGCAAACCTATGACGTAATGTACCGCGCCTATAGCCAGAGTTTTAGTCGTATGGGCCTTGATTTTCGCGCTGTGCAGGCCGATACCGGTTCTATTGGCGGCAGCGCTTCCCATGAATTTCAGGTGCTGGCAAAAAGCGGTGAAGATGCCATCGTCTTTTCTACCGGTTCCGACTATGCGGCAAACATAGAGCTGGCAGAAGCCGTTGCTCCGCAAGGAGAACGCGCGTTGCCTTCAATGGCGCTAAGCCAAATCGACACGCCCGATACGAAAACTATCGCCGAGCTGGTCGCTCGCTTCAATTTGCCGATTGAAAAGACAATCAAAACGCTGATGGTGAAAGCAACAGCGGAAAGCGGCCATACGCTGATCGCGCTGCTGGTGCGCGGTGACCACGAGTTAAATGAAGTTAAAGCAGAGAAAATTGACATCGTTGCGACACCGCTAACCTTCGCCAGCGAAGCGGAAATTCGCGCCCTGGTTGGTGCCGGTCCCGGCTCGTTGGGTCCAGTGGGTTTAAGCCTGCCGATTATCGCCGACCGTTCCGTGGCTGTAATGAGCGACTTCAGTGCGGGTGCCAATATCGACGGTAAACATCATGTCGGAATCAACTGGGAGCGTGATTTACCGCTGCCACAGATAGCTGACATTCGTTGCGTGGTAGAAGGTGATAGCAGTCCTGATGGCCAGGGTACGCTGCAAATTAAACGCGGTATTGAGGTCGGGCATATCTTCCAGTTGGGCACTAAATACTCCGAGGCGCTGAAAGCATCAGTACAAGGTGAAGATGGTCGCAATCAGGTAATGACGATGGGCTGTTACGGCATTGGTATCACCCGTGTCGTTGCCGCTGCTATTGAGCAGAATCACGACGAGCGCGGCATTATCTGGACTGAAGCACTGGCACCGTTCAACGTCGCCATTCTGCCGATGAACATGCATAAATCTTTTCGGGTAAAAGAGGCTGCGGAAGACCTTTATGCTAAGCTTCGCGCCCAGGGTATTGACGTTATTCTCGACGATCGTAAAGAGCGTCCCGGGGTAATGTTCGCCGATATGGAGCTCATCGGCGTACCACATATGGTTGTCATCGGCGATCGTAATCTCGACAATGATGACGTTGAATATAAACATCGTCGTGAAGGTGAGAAAAAGATGATCAAAGTTGATGAAATCGTCAGCATCCTGGTGAAAGCCATTAAGGGCTGAGCGTGGGTTAATGCTGCCCGTTAAAATAATCCCGCCGGAGCGCTAAGGGATCCCCAGTAATTGGCGGGTTATTTTTTTGGATCTATCAACTTGCTAAGCCATTTTGGTCGCTATTCCGGAAATTTACGAACGCGACCACGCAGTAATTTTGTTTGCGATTTTTGTGACTTCCGTTCCAGGCGGTGTTGCTTGGATGCCAGTGTCGGACGGGTAGCTCGCCGGGTCTTTTTTACTTTGGTCGCATCACGGATCAGGCTTTCCAGCCGTTGCAGCGCATCCTTTCGGTTTAGGTCCTGGCTTCTGTGCTGTTGGGCTTTGATAACGATAATTCCCTCCTGAGTAATCAGGTGGTGGCCGGCAGCAAGCAGCCGCGACTTATAAAAGTCGGGTAGCGTAGAGGCACGGATATCAAAGCGCAAATGGATCGCCGTCGCATTTTTGTTGACGTGCTGCCCGCCCGCGCCCTGCGCACGGATCGACGTTATCTCGATCTCATCACTGTGAATGACGGCGCTGCGCGTTAGCACGATCATTTCACGTCACCCTTTATCAACCAGTCTGAAAGTTTTATTTCCGCGTGATGCTCCTCATCAGAAAGCCAGATTACCCCCTCCTGAATCGTTGCCTGCAGCGACATTGAGCGGGCAGCAAAGGTGGCCAGCGTAGCCAACTGTGGATCATCAATAAAGTGAACATTCAGGTTTTTCAGACGAGCCAGCTTATTACGATGCTGCGGCCACCAGACGGCGGCAGCCCGCGAGCTGTATACGTATAAGGAGACGCTATCAGCGCGTGCGCTGGCTCTTTTCATTCTTTTTTCGTCGGGCAATCCCAGATCTATCCACGCCTCGATCTGCTGACTGTCGCTGATCAACCACAGTTCTGGCTCATCGTCAGCGCAGAGGCCACGTGTGAACTGCAGGTGCGCATCAGCATGACAAATCCACGCAAGCAGGCGTAGCATCATCCTCTCTTCCGTTTCCGATGGATGCCTCGCAAGGGTTAACGAAGCGTCCAGGAAACGGTTACGATCCATATCAGCAATGTTTAGCTGGGCTTTATAGATTGTCGCTTTTAGCGCCATAAAAATCCTTAAGTTAAGTCAGCCAGCAAGACCCCGAATTTTATAGCAAATTCACCGCTGCCGTGCTGATTTCACGTTAGAGCCTGTGCTATAGTCGCCGAAGCACCATAGAAAACTCTGCAAGGGGGTGCAAATGCAGCAGAATTGTGAGTTAATTCGTCGCACTTACAGTGACATCACCAGCGGCGACTCGGGTCATGTCCCGGATGCTCTGGGATGTGCTCTCAGAACGCTTAATGAGGTAGCTGCTAATAATGAGCTACACTTTTCCATCAGGAAACAAGCAGCCTTTGCTGCCGCAAACTTATTGGTGAGCGATTATGTTGACGAAAGAATATAAACCCATCAATTGCGATGATTATGACCATCTCGAACTCGCTTGCCAGAAAAGCTGGACCCTGACTCTGGAGTTGAAAAGCGGGGAGCAGCTGAAAGCGAAGGCCCTTGATATGATATCCCGTAAAAAAGTGGAATATCTGGCTGTCGATCTCTGCGGTGAAATTCGTGAATTGCGTCTTGATCATATTGCCAGTTTTAACCATCCGGAGTTCGGTACCGTGCTGGTCAGCGTCGACGACTAATCCTTCAGGGCGGCAGCGAGGTCCCCCTCAACTTCAACATATTAGCTGGCCAGGCAGGCTGCCGACTTTTCCAGCGGGGCCTGTGGATTCAGATACACGCTAACATTATCACAATCACCCATCGTTTTGTTCATACCGGCTATCTCCTGGAGCATTACGCAACCAGAGCAAGCGCCAGTAATGTGGATTATCTGCATTGCTTTGCCCTTCCTGGGTAATGAAAACGCCCAACGCAGCAATTAGCGTCTCATTGTAAAAAATCATCGGCGTACGGGTTCGCTGCCAGGGAGGAATGCCATGCTCCTGCCAAAGCTTTTTCACCGCCCGCTTGCCGCTACGGCCAACAATATAAAATTCACCTTCAGCACGAAAACGCACCGAAACCTGCTCATCCGCGCGCGGTGGGCGAATTTGCCAGTGACCATAATCAGAGCGCGTCAGCGTACCCAGCCCCGCGGGTAACGTCAGTAGCGTATAGGGCGGCAGCCAGTCAATACTCTCTGGCTGCCTCGTTTCTTCGATAGAATGTAGCCACAAGCGTTGGCGATAACGCCGGATTACCTGAGCACCCCAGCGCAAACGGGGTGTCGCGTCTTCGCGGCTAAGCACTACCTCCTGCCAGAGACGCTGTAGCACATCTCTGGACGGCATAGGCATCTGCTGAGAGGCAATCCAGCGCCGAAGCAAAGCAAAACGCTGTAACGGACTCATCGCGTACAGTGAGCGTGTATCAAAGCTGCCATCCGGCTGAACACAGGCAGAAAGCTGTGGTGCCAGTAGTTCGTCAAGCAGTGCTTCCTGCTCCCCACACAATGCCGCCGAACGCGCCGTCATAACAGAAAAATGCGGCCACCGTTTTTCAAACCCGGGAATAATCTCCTGACGCAAAAAATTACGATCGTAGCGGCAATCTTGGTTACTTTCATCTTCAATCCAGCTGAGCTGATGCGTTTGCGCCCAATCTTCCAGCTCAGCGCGCGTTTCGTTTAATAATGGGCGTGCATGCGCTTTTCCCTGACGCCGCAAAAAAGCAGGCATGGCCGCCAATCCGGCAGGGCCACTGCCCCTTTTCAGCGCCAGTAAAAAAGTCTCGCATTGATCGTTAAGATGTTGCGCCGTCAGTAACAACTCATCGGGCC
The DNA here is from genome assembly GCF_900115045.1 of Izhakiella capsodis. Taxonomy (GTDB): domain Bacteria; phylum Pseudomonadota; class Gammaproteobacteria; order Enterobacterales; family Enterobacteriaceae; genus Izhakiella; species Izhakiella capsodis. Next base: position 9,639 of record NZ_FOVC01000003.1, read on the forward strand.
GCTGACTCAGGTTGAAGGCGTGATAACGAGCCTGCCGAGCAGCACCTTCAATGCCCAATTCACTGTCGGCATCGAGTTTCACACGCACCACCTCACAAGCTACCTGCCAGTGTTGACAGATGTTCAGGCAGTGCTCAGCCCAGTTATCGGCGTTAATGCTCAGACCGTGATGTATATGAATAGCACGTAGCTGCAATCCAGGTTGGTTTAAACGTAGCTGCACAAGACGATGCAATAACACAGTAGAGTCAAGGCCGCCGCTAAAGGCCACCAGTACGTGGCGGTATCCCTGAATCGAGATGGAGAGTGAGGAGAGTGGTGACATACCAAGTCCCTGTCTTAAACGGGGCAATATTACCCCATCAATATCACGGCTATTCTACGCCTGATACAGCTCCAGCGGCAAACCGTCCGGGTCGAAGAAGAAGGTATACTGTTTGCCGGTCAACGGATCTATCCGCACCGGCTCGCAGCGCACGCCACGAAATTCAAGCTGCGCTCGCGCGATTGCCACATCGTCTACGCTAAACGCCAGATGACGTAGTCCCTGAGCTTCCGGTTGCGTCGTGCGGGCTGGCGCAGACGGAAAAGAGAAAAGCTCAATCAGGTATTCTCCGTTCAGCGCCAGGTCGCCTTTCCAGGAGTGTCGCTCTTCACGATAAACTTCGCCAAGCAGCGTAAAGCCAAGAATATCGCAGTAGAAGATTTTACTACGCACATAGTCGCTGGCGATGATAGCAAGATGATGCACCTGATTTAATTTAAGCATGTGAGTTTCCTGATGTCAGACGACGCTTTTCACGCATCATGCTCTGTCGAGCAAAAAGCAGCAATGCTGTCATATTTACACCAGATAGCAACGATTCAAGTTAACGTTACACGGGATAGATTGCCGTGTCTGCCTACGCGCTGAATATGCATGAATTACCCCAGGTTGCGAACGATCGATGGAGCAGAATATGGCACGGCTCGGCCGGAGAAATCGTCGAAGACAACTGATGAGATACTGCAAAAATCGAGAGTTTTGCTCGCCCTCACCGTGGGTAATAAATAAAAAAAGAGCCGCAACGCCAAGCACTACGGCTACCATCACAGCTTAACTGACTGGCATTCAATTCTCAGTCATCGTCTCTTCATTATGAAGGCTGCTTTTAATGGCTATTTTACATTCAATCAATCAGGCGTAGCCATAATTCATCAAGCGCTGATAGCGACGATTAAGCAATTCTTCAGTATTCAGTACATCAAGATCGGCGAGATCGGCCAGCAATTGTTCCTTCAGCGATAAGGCAACTTTTACTGGATCACGATGGGCGCCGCCTAACGGCTCCGGCACGATAGCGTCAATCAGCTTCAGCTCTTTCAGACGGGGAGCGATGATACCCATTGCCTCCGCTGCCAGCGGCGCTTTGTCGGCACTTTTCCACAGAATAGAAGCACATCCTTCCGGGGAAATAACCGAGTAGGTGCTGTACTGCAGCATATTCACTTTATCGCCAACGCCGATAGCCAGTGCGCCGCCGGAGCCACCCTCACCAATGACGGTGCAAATGACCGGTACCTTAAGACCAGACATTTCACGCAGGTTACGGGCGATGGCCTCAGACTGGCCACGCTCTTCCGCACCAACGCCCGGATAGGCACCCGGTGTATCGATAAAAGTAATAATCGGCAGCTTAAAGCGCTCAGCCAATTCCATCAGGCGCAATGCCTTACGATAACCTTCCGGCGCCGGCATACCAAAGTTACGCCGGATCTTTTCTTTGGTTTCACGGCCTTTCTGATGACCGATAATCATCACCGGGCGATCATCAAGGCGAGCAATTCCACCAACAATGGCTTTGTCATCGGCAAAGGCGCGATCGCCAGCCAGCTCATCAAAATCGGTAAAAACGTTGCGAACATAGTCCAGCGTGTAGGGACGCAACGGATGGCGCGCCAGCTGAGCGATTTGCCATGCACCTAAGTCAGAGAATATTTTACGCGTCAGTTCAACGCTTTTCTCGCGCAGGCGTGTGACTTCTTCATCCAGATTGAAATCTAGTTTTTCATCCTGACGGCTAACCGCTTTGAGGGAATCAATCTTCGCCTCCAGTTCTGCGATAGGCTGCTCGAAATCCAGATAATTAAGACTCATAATGTTCCTGTTTTAATCAAACTCCAGTTCCACCTGCTCCGATCCTAACAGCGAGCGCAACTCGTTTAACAAGCGATCGCTGGGAGATACACGCCAGGTTGCGCCAAAACGCAACTTTGCGCGCGCATCCGTTCTCTGGTAATAAAGATGTACCGGGATCGTTCCCGAGCGGTAAGGCTCAAGAGACTGACGGAGACGGTTTAATAGCTGGTCATCAATTTGCCTGTCCGTCAGCGAGATAGCAAGTCCACGCGCATATTTTTCGCGAGCTTCGTCGATATTCATCACTTCACGGGCAGTCATTTTAAGGCCACCGTTGTAGTCATCAAAGCTGATCTGTCCACTGACGATCAGAATTTTGTCCTTTTCCAGCAGATGCTGGTATTTATCCAGGGCATCAGTAAACAGCATAATCTCCAGCCGACCAGAACGATCGTCAAGAGTGCAGATACCGATGCGATTGCCACGCTTAGTGACCATTACGCGCGCTGAAAGCACCAGTCCAGCTGCGACGATAATTTTGCCACGCTCTGTCGGGTGCATATCTTTCAAACGAACCCCTCCGACATAGCGTTCAATTTCTTTCAGGTACTGATTGATTGGATGTCCCGTTAAGTAAAGACCTAAAGTCTCGCGCTCGCCATCCAGTTGCACCTGCTCCGGCCAGCGCGTAACGCTGGCATAGGATTTTTCAACCTGTTCGGGTTCTTCCGCTAGCACACCGAACATATCCGTCTGGCCTGTCGCCTCAGCTTTTGCATGCTGATCTGCTGCCTTCAGCGCATCGCTCAGCGCGCTCATTAACGCAGCGCGATGGGGGCCAAGCCGGTCAAAAGCACCGGACATAATTAATTTTTCCAGTACCCGCCGGTTAAGTTTTTTGGTATCGGTACGGGCGCAAAGATCGAACAGCTCACGAAAATAGCCGCCCTGATTACGCGCCTCGATAATCGCTTCAATCGGACCTTCGCCAACGCCTTTGATCGCGCCAATACCGTAAACGATTTCACCTTCATCATTAACATGAAAATGATAAAGACCGGAGTTGATATCTGGCGGGAGGATCTTAAGCCCCATACGCCAGCATTCATCCACCAGTCCGACCACCTTTTCAGTGTTATCCATATCGGCAGTCATCACCGCCGCCATGAATTCAGCGGGATAATGTGCTTTCAGCCACAGCGTCTGATAAGAGACCAGCGCATAGGCAGCAGAGTGAGATTTGTTAAAGCCATAGCCCGCGAACTTTTCAACCAGGTCGAAAATTTTCATCGACAGTTCGCCATCAACACCCATCTTCTCTGCGCCGTCCCGGAATACAGAGCGTTGTTTAGCCATCTCTTCTGGTTTCTTTTTCCCCATCGCCCGGCGCAACATATCGGCGCCACCAAGCGTATAGCCGGAGAGAACCTGGGCTATCTGCATCACCTGTTCCTGATACAAGATGATGCCATAGGTTGGCTCAAGTACCGGCTTCAGCGTTTCGTGCTGCCACTGAATATCTGGGTAGGAGATCGCCTCGCGCCCATGCTTACGGTCAATAAAGTTATCGACCATGCCGGATTGCAGCGGCCCAGGACGAAAAAGGGCCACCAGGGCAATCATATCTTCAAAGCAGTCCGGCTTGAGCCGCTTGATTAGATCCTTCATGCCGCGCGATTCAAGCTGGAAAACTGCCGTTGTCTCCGCACGCTGCAGCATATCGAAACTCTTTTTGTCTTCGAGCGGAATGGCAGCGATATCAATTGGCGGCTCACCCTGCTTAGCCCGGCGCGCGTTTATCATCTTAAGCGCCCAATTGATAATCGTAAGCGTGCGCAGTCCGAGAAAGTCAAACTTAACCAGTCCAGCGTACTCAACGTCATTCTTATCGAATTGAGTCACTGGATGCTGTCCTTCTTCATCGCAATATAGCGGGGCAAAATCAGTAATTTTTGTTGGCGCGATAACCACGCCACCGGCATGCTTACCCGCGTTTCTCGTTACGCCTTCCAACTTGCGCGCCATATCAATCAGCGCTTTGACCTCCTCGTCTGCCTCGTAAATTTCCGGCAGCTGCGGTTCAACCTCAAAGGCTTTCGCCAGCGTCATGCCTGGATCGGGCGGCACCAGCTTAGCTATTCGGTCAACGAAACCGTAAGGATGGCCAAGTACGCGACCTACGTCGCGAATAACCGCTTTTGCCGCCATCGTACCGAAAGTAATAATCTGAGATACCGCATCACGACCGTACATATCTGCCACGTGCTCAATCACCTGGTCACGCTTCTCCATACAGAAGTCAACGTCAAAGTCAGGCATTGAAACGCGCTCCGGATTGAGGAAACGTTCAAACAGCAGGTCAAACTCCAGCGGATCGAGATCGGTAATTTTCAGTGCATATGCCACCAGTGAGCCTGCCCCAGATCCGCGTCCAGGACCAACAGGGATACCGTTGTCCTTTGACCACTGGATAAACTCCATTACGATCAAAAAGTAGCCCGGAAAACCCATCTGGTTAATCACGCCCAGCTCAACGTCAAGGCGCTCATCATAGGGCGGGCGCTTTTGCGCTCGCTCCGCTTCATCCGGATAAAGGAACGCCAGGCGCTCCTCCAGACCCTCTTGTGATTTTTTTACCAGAAAATCTTCGGTGGAGAGATCACCGGTCGGAAATTGTGGCAAGAAGTACTCGCCCAGCCGTACGGTAACGTTACATCGCTTAGCAATTTCTACACTATTAGTCAGCGCTTGTGGAATGTCTGAAAAAAGATCACACATCTCCTGTTCGCTGCGCAGATATTGCTGAGCGCTGTAATTTCGCGGACGTTTAGGATCGTCGAGAGTGAATCCGTCATGGATAGCGACACGAATTTCATGGGCATCGAAATCCGTCTCCTCCAGGAAGCAGACTTCATTGGTTGCGACAACCGGAATGCCCTGTTCAATCGCAAGATCCACCGCAGCATGCAGATAGGTTTCTTCATCAGCACGCCCGGTACGGGTCAGTTCAAGATAATAGCATTCATCAAAATAGTGTTGATAAAACGTCAGGCATTCGTGCATCAGGGTAGTGTTGCCACGTAGTATCATCTTGCCGACGTCGCCACCGCGTCCACCTGAGAGCAAAATAATGCCTTCGCGATGTTCTATCAGCCAGTCACGATCGATAATCGGCCCTTCAGCGCCATAACCGCGCTGATAAGCACGTGATATAAGCAGCGTAAGATTTTGGTAACCCGTATTGTTCGCCGCCAGCACCGTCAGTTGAGCAAGTTCATCGCCCAGCGCCTCGCTGCGAACCAGGAAATCAGCACCGATTATCGGCTTCATTCCAGCCCCGTGCGCACCACCGTAAAACCTCACCAGTCCGCACAGATTGGTGAAATCAGTCATCGCAATGGCCGGCATCCCCAACGAGGCCGCTTTTTTGATCAACGGCCCGACTTTCGCCAGGCCATCAATCATTGAGTAGTCGCTGTGTACACGCAGGTGAATAAAACGAGGTTCAGCCATGTTCTACCGTTACCGATTTTAAAGGGGATTACGAACCGGATGCCGCGGAGGCAACTCGCATTTGTGCATCCAGCAGCGCATTACGCACTGGGGCAAAGCTACGACGATGATGCGGCGTGGCCCCGTGCTGCGTCAACCGTTGCAGGTGAAGCGCGGTTGGATAGCCTTTGTGCTGAGCAAAACCATATTCCGGAAACAGCAAATCCAGCTCGCCCATTTCGCGATCGCGCGTCACTTTCGCCAGAATGGAAGCGGCGCTTATTTCGGCCACCAGGCTATCGCCTTTTACCACCGCCTGCGAAGGCATTGGCAGCGATGGGCAGCGGTTACCGTCAATCAACACCAGATCTGGCACCAGAGAAAGCCCGGCAACCGCCCGCTGCATCGCCAGCATGGTCGCATGCAGTATGTTAAGTTGGTCGATCTCTTCAGGTTCAGCCCGACCAAGGCTCCAGCTAAGCGCCTTAACCTTGATCTCATCATAAAGCGCCTGACGGCGCTTTTCTGAAAGTTTTTTTGAGTCGGCAAGGCCGACAATTGGTCGGGCGGGATCGAGGATCACCGCAGCAGTGACCACCGCGCCAACCAGAGGCCCGCGCCCGACTTCATCAACACCGGCTATGCGGGACGCCTGGGGATAAATAAAGGGATTCATTGGCACAGCTCCAGCACAGCCTCGGCCGCCTGCTCATCAGCATTACAGCGAATTTGTTGATGTAATTCCGTAAAGGTAGTAAGCAGATGTTGGCGCGCTTCGCCATCGTTTAGCAGCGACTTGAGGGCATTCGCCAGCATTTCAGGCTGACAATCATCCTGCAAAAGCTCTTTTACCAGTTCGCGGCCTGCCAATAAGTTGGGCAGAGAAACCCAGTCGGTCTTAACAATCCGCTTTGCCAGCCAGAAAGTGAACGGCTTCATTCGATATCCAACAACCATCGGGCATTTCGCCAGCATGCACTCAAGCGCCGCAGTGCCGGACGCCAGGATCGCGGCATCGCTGGCCACCAACGCCTCACGCCCCTTGCCATCGAGCAAATGCACGTGCAGATCCGGTGCGATATCTGATTTAATTTTTTCGAACTGTTCACGGCGGTGCGGGTTAACCAGAGGAACCAAAATTTCCAGCTCTCCCAGCTGCTTGCGTAATATCTCCGCTGCTTTAAGGAAATCAGCGCTAAGCATTTCCACTTCTGTACTACGACTTCCTGGCAACAGCGCCAGACAGCGCGCATCTTCAGCAATACCTAATTCACGACGAGCGAAAAGCTTATCGGGTTGCAGCGGCATCGCGTCTGCCATAGTGTGGCCGATAAAACGGCAGGGAACGTTATAACGATCATAAAAGGCTTTTTCAAACGGGAGAAAAGCCAGCACCAGGTTGGTAGAGCGGCCAATTTTGAACACGCGCTTTTGCCGCCAGGCCCACACTGACGGACTGACGTAATGTACGGTGCGAATACCGCGCTGTTTCAGACGTCCTTCCAGGGTGATGTTAAAATCCGGCGCATCAATTCCCACGAAAACGTCTGGTTGCAGTTCAATAAAGCGCCGTAGTAAGTCCCGTCGGATGTGGAGCAGACGTGGAAGCCGGCCAAGTACCTCGACGATACCCATTACCGCCAGTTCTTCCATTTCATACCAGGCTTCACAGCCTTCAGCCTGCATCAGTGGACCCGCAACGCCAACAAAACGCGCATCGGGATGGCGCGCTTTCAGCGCGCGGATAAGTCCCGCGCCAAGAATATCGCCGGAGGTTTCTCCGGCGACGAGAGCAAAGGTTAGTGGCTGCGATGGCATAGATTTAACGGATCAGGCCACGTGTTGAGCGGCTGAAAAAATCGTGAAAAGGCTGTACTTCGTGCTGCGCCTTAGCAATCTCCTCAATTTCCGCTTTGGCTTCGTCCAACGTTTTACCGCTGCGGTAAAGCACTTTATAAGCATTACGAATAGCGTGGAGCGCTTCTTTGCTGTAACCACGACGCTGCAAGCCAACCAGATTAACGCCAAAAGGCGTAGCGTGGTTACCCTGGGCAATGATGAAAGGTGGCACGTCCTGCGCAACACCTGAGCAGCCACCGACCATGACATGTGTACCGATAATGCAAAACTGATGCACTGCCGTCATACCGCCAATGATCGCGTAGTCATCGATTGTAACATGACCGCCTAACGTGGCATTATTTGCCAGGATGCAGCGGTTCCCGATAATACAGTCGTGAGCGACATGAGCATTAACCATCAGCAGGTTATCGCTACCCACTTTAGTCAGTCCATTATCCTGAACCGTACCACGATGAATAGTTACGCTTTCCCGAATACTATTACGATCGCCGATCTCAACCCGCGTAGGCTCGCCGGCATATTTTAGATCCTGATTCACTTCCCCAATGGTAGCAAATTGATAAATAGTATTATCTTTACCAATTTTGCTGTGACCGTTGACCACCACATGGGATTTCAGCACCGTACCTTCGCCGATTTCAACATTGGCACCGATAAAACAAAACGGACCAATATGCGTGCGAGCGCCGATAACAGCGCCTTCTTCGACGACAGAACTTGGATGGATGACGGCGGTTTTATCAATCACAGAATCAAGCCTCCCGACTGCGGGCGCACATCATAGTCGCTTCACAAACCACCTTACCGTCAACGGTGGCAACACCTTTAAAGCGCGTCAGGCCACGTCGGGTTTTTTCAAAAGTGACCTCCATGATCATCTGATCGCCAGGCACGACCGGGCGCTTAAAGCGCGCTTCATCAATCCCCGCAAAATAGTAAAGCTCGCCCGGCTCCAGCTTACCAACGCTTTTGAACGCCAGTATACCTGTTGCCTGAGCCATTGCTTCAAGAATCAACACACCGGGTAAAATGGGCTTGCCAGGAAAATGGCCCTGGAAAAACGGCTCGTTGACAGAAACATTTTTAACCGCACGCAGATACTTGTGCTCTTCGAACTCAAGAACGCGATCAACCAGCAGAAACGGGTAGCGATGCGGAAGTAGTTCAATAATCTCTTCAATTTTCAGAGTATGCGTTTCAGTAGTCAAAATACTCTTCCTGTCCTAAAAATCTGATTGCATCAATAACACGGCCTGCAACGGCTTCTCGCCCGCAGGCCGCAAATTAATTTCCGGATACCGGGTTCCCTTGCTTCTTTATAGAAGTTTTGAAGCCGGTCGGTCAGTGCGGGATCACTGAATGCTCAATCTTTGCTGATTTTACGCTCAACGGCCTTCAGCCTTTTACTCATATCATCGATATTCATTACCAGCGCTGCCGTTTTACGCCAAGTTTTATTAGGTTGTAATGGAATACCTGAGGAGTATACCCCAGGTTCAGTGATTGGTCTCATGACCATTCCCATCCCCGTTACTGTTACCTTATCGCAAATTTCCATGTGGCCATTTATCACGCTTGCCCCACCGATCATGCAATAACGGCCAATTTTCAGGCTACCCGCCATAATGACGCCGCCCGCAACCGCTGTGTTGTCGCCAATAACGACGTTGTGCGCAATCTGGCACTGGTTATCGATAATAACACCATTACCAATAAGGGTGTTATCCAGCGCACCACGATCGATGGTCGTGCAGGCGCCAATCTCAACGCGGTCGCCTATCACTACCGTGCCAAGCTGCGGTATTTTAATCCAATTACCGCGATCGTTTGCAAAGCCGAAACCGTCGGCACCAATGACTGCACCAGACTGCACCAGGCAATCACTACCCAGCTGTACTTCATGATAAATCGTGACGTTAGCCCAGAGTTTAGTCCCTGTGCCAATGCGCGCCTTTTTACCGATAAAGCAGCCGGGGCCAATTATCACGTTATCCCCTAGCTCAACGCCAGACTCAATAACCGCATTGGCGCCTACGGCAACGTTTTTACCCAGCTTCGCGCTGGCGTCAATAACCGCGCTGGGTGCAATACTGTCAGCAGGCTTCGGTGTGGTGTCGAGAATCTGCGCCATACGGGCAAATGTCAGATAGGGATTTTTTACCACCAGAGCAGCACTGTTGCACCACGGCAGATCCGCTTCTGTCAACACGACAGCCGAAGCCTGACAGCTAACCAGCTGTTCACGATTACGACTGTTAGAAAGAAAAGTTATCTGGCCGAATTGGGCGGATTGCATAGAAGCAATGCCGGAGATAGCAAGGTTGCCATCTCCGTACAAGTGTGCATCCAACTGCTGGGCTAAATCAGCCAGTCGAATTAAAGACATGTATTATTTAACCTGTTTCAGAACATCAGCAGTAATATCTTTAGATTTAGCTGCGTAAGCTACCGCATTGGAATCAATAACCAGATCATAGCCTTCGCTATTAGCAACTTTCTTGACGGCATCCTGGATACGACTCAACAGCTTGTTACGCTCTTCCATCTGGCGGCGGCGATTGTCCTGTTCAAAGGCCTGAGCTTTAGAGGAGAAGGTTGCGCGCTCGGCCATAATCTGTTTTTCCATACGGCTACGTTCGGAAGCCTTCATGGTTGAAGCATCACGCTGCAGCTTTTGCATTTTAGTTTGCAGGTCGTTCTCCATACTTTGTAGCTCGGTAGCCCGGCCTTTAAATTCACTTTCAAGCTGCTTTGCAATCGTGGCACGTTGCGGTAACTGTTGGAAAATGCTGGAAACGTTTACCACTGCGATTTTATCAGCAGCCTGCGCACCAGCGGAAGCCGCCAGTGCAATACCCAGACCTGCAGCACACAAAAACTTTTTCACTATAAACTCCTCACCTCAACGTTTGTGTCAATGACACAGTTTTGCCTGAAAGCGTCGGCCAGTCTGTGCTATCCGTCGTTTTTTCAGGCGATACCGGCAAATAATGCGTCAATGCTAAGATGCATTACCAAGTTTTACCAATGTTAAACTGGAATTGTTCTGACTGATCCCCTTCGTATTTCTTAAATGGCTGTGCGTATGAGAACACCAGCGGTCCAAGAGGAGACATCCACTGCAAAGAAACGCCCGCAGACATGCGAATATTACCAGGATCGCTATAATCAGGAATACCTGCGCTGCGCGTTGCGGCTGTATTTTGCCATTCGGTATCCCAAACAGTTCCCGCATCAACGAAGAGTGAAGTACGCACTGAGTTAGCATATTTTTCACTCAGGAAAGGCGTAGGGGTAATCAGCTCAAGGCTTGCTACAGCCATTGCATTGCCACCGACAGCATCGTCAGATCGACATACCGTGTTACTGCCTGAGCAATTATCAGAGTTAACGTTGTAATAAGCCGCTTTCGGTCCAATAGTATTGGAGCGGAAGCCACGAACGGTACTCGAACCTCCTGCATAAAAGTTTTCATAGAACGGCAGCTCTTTACTGCCAATCCCAGCGCCATAACCGAGACGACCACGACCCAGCAGTACCCAAGTATGATCCTGATTAAGCGGCATGTACTGTTGAGAATCCAGCGTTAACTTATAAAAACTGTTATCCGAACCGGGAATAGTCACTTTACCGTTCAGATTGGTGCGATTACCCGCTGTCGGAAAGAAGCCGCGATCAAGATTGTTATAGGTCCAGCCGTAGTTGAACGTGAAGTCGTTGGCTGAATAGGAGCCATCGTCATTCAACGGTTGGTGATCACCGACGGAATCCAGATAACGCCACATTGCTATTTGCGGCTGCATTTTGGACAAGTCGTTGTGTACGTAACCCAGGCCGACGTGTAGCGAGTTATTCTCGTCAATTGGGAAACCAAGCGTTCCGTCTAAACCATAACTTTTATTAGTGTAATCGGAGAGGTCCGCGTCGTATGCTTGAAAATCGTTATAGAATAAACGACCGCCCAGGCTGACGCCATCAACCGTAAAGTAGGGGTCGGTCATTGCGAACTCAGCATAGGTCTGGTAGTCGTTTTTAGTACCACTCAGGCTGACGAGGTTACCGGTTCCCAACCAGTTGTCCTGAGAGACGCCGACCTGGAAGCTCACCCCGCTTTCTGTACCGTAACCAACGCCGAAGTTGAACGTTCCGGTGTTGCGTTCTTTCACTTGATAAATGACGTCAACTTCATCGGTGGTTCCTGGCACTCGTTGGGTTTCCACGTTGACCGAATCAAAATAGCCTAGACGGTTAAGACGTTCTTTACCCTGTTCTACCAAATTACTGCCCAACCAGGCACCTTCCATCTGACGCATTTCTCGGCGCAACACCTGGTCTTCGGAAGAGTTATTTCCTTCAAAACGAACTTTGCGTACGTAGAAGCGATTGCCAGCATCGACACTGACGAGCAGTTTAACCGTATTGTTAGCGTCATCGATTTCTGGCTGAGTAACAACGCGTGGATAGGCATACCCATAGCTACCCAGCAATTTTTTTATATTGTCTTCCATTTTTGTGACTTTAGCACCGTTATAAAGCTCGCCGGGCTTAATGCGTGCCAGTGCTTCAATCTCCGCGGAGTGGCCGGCCATGTTGCCGTTAACTACCGTGCCAGAAATTTTATATTGATGACCTTCCGTCACATTAATTGTGATGTAGATACCTTTTTTATCCGGCGACAGGCTGACCTGCGTCGAATCGATGTTGAAGCGAGCATAGCCACGGTCAAGATAAAAGCTTCTCAGCGTTTCAAGGTCACCTGCCAGCTTCTGCTTTTCATATTTACGAGAGCCGACAAGATTCCACCATGGCACCTCATCACGCAGCTGGAAACGTGAAATTAAATCATCTGAGCTGAATGCCTTGTTACCGACAATGTTGATCTGCTGAATTCTGGCCGAAACACCTTCGGTGAATACCAGTTTAAGATCGACGCGATTACGTGGCAGTGGAGTGACAACGGCTTTCACGTTGGCGCTATATTTACCCACACTGTAATAGAAATCTTCCAGCCCTTTTTCAATAGCTGAAAGCTTAGTGCGGTCCAGTGCGTCACCAACGCGAACACCCGAAGCTTCCAGATTTTGCTTCAGCTGTTCGTCTTTTACCGCTTTGTTGCCGGTAAATGTAATGCTGGCAATCGTGGGGCGTTCTTTTACCTGAACAATCAGCGTATTACCGTCACGCATTACCTGGACATCTTCAAAGTTCCCGGTTGCGAATAAGGATCGGATAATATTACTGATATCCTCGTCAGTGACCGTATCGCCGACTCTCACGGGCATACTGAGTAATGCCGCACCAACGGCGACTCGCTGTAAGCCTTCGAAATGAATGTCTTTCACTACGAAGTTATCAGCACCGTATACGGTAGCGCTGCTAAACAGCAGCGACGCTATGAGCAACTTTTTCATCGCCATCGTTGTTATGCATTCTTCCTAACTGGTTCCACAGCTGCCTGGTCAACCCGGGGATACAGTGAGACTGCTGCTAACACCGTTAGCGGCAATCCGATCTGCCAGTCCCTGACATTACAACCGTGAGAAATCATTAAATAGTGCAAGCCCCATTAACAGCACCAGCAATACTGAGCCGATGCGGTAGCTGAAGTCCTGAACCCGCTCTGACACTGGCCCACCCTTGATTTTTTCAATCATCAGGAACAGCAAGTGCCCACCATCCAGTACAGGTAATGGGAACAGATTGATAATTCCGAGGTTTACGCTAATCAACGCTAAAAACATCAGATAATAAATCAAGCCGTATTCTGCTGACATCCCGGCGCCTTGCGCGATCGAAATAGGGCCACTCAGGTTGTTCAGCTTTACATCACCCGTAATCAGTTTCCCCAGCATACCGACGGTTAATTTCATCAGTTGCCAGGTTTTCGCGCCTGCCTCACCAATTGCGGCGAAAGGGCCATACTGACGCACCGTTTTATACTCATCCGGCAGAGGAGCTACCCGTGGAACAACACCTGCGAATCCTTCCACCTTGCTCCCCTCTTTCACTTGCGGAACTAACGTCAGGTTACGTGTTACTCCCTGCCGCTCAACCTCTAAAGTAATCGGTTTGCCCGGATTATCTTGCACCGTTGTCACAAAGGTCTGCCACTGCACTAAAGGCTGCCCACCGACTTTAACGATCCTGTCGCCAGCTTGCAAACCTGCTTTGCTGGCAGCCGATCCGTTCTGCACCTGCGCCAGCACGTTTTCAATCTGCGGCCCTTTAGGCACAATTCCCAGCGACAGTACCGGGTCTTGCTTATCGGGTTCAAACTGCCAGTGGCGCAGATCCAGTGTCTTATCAACAGCGGCATCGCTACCATAAGGTGCTACACTGACCGTTGCCTGGCGGTTCCCGATATCAGCGATCAGAGCCATACGCACAGCATCCCAGTCTGGCGTTTCGATACCGTCAACAGACTTAAGTTCCATCCCTGGCAAAATTTGCGCCTCTGCCGCTACAGAACCGGTTATTATTTCACCAACAACCGGCTTTACTCCCGGAACACCGATGATAAAAACCAGCCAGTAGGCAAAAACGGCAAAAATAAAATTCGCCAGCGGTCCGGCGGCAACGATCGACGCCCGCTGCAGCACAGTTTTATGATTAAACGCCAGGTGGCGCAGCTCCGGCGGAACGCTCTCTACCCGTTCATCAACCATTTTGACGTAACCACCGAGCGGTATTAACGCGATTACATATTCTGTTCCCTGTTTATCGTGACGTCGCCACAGTGCCTTGCCAAAGCCGACAGAAAAACGCTCCACGCGCACGCCGCAACGTCTGGCTACCCAGAAGTGACCAAACTCATGAACAGTAATCAGGATACCGAGAGCGACAATAAAAGCGGCAAGACTCCAGAGAATGCTCAGCATAGAAACCTTACAATGTCCTGAAAACCAGAAGCAGGAGGCAGGAAAATACCGGCACCGCCGCCGTCAGACTGTCAATACGATCCAAAATGCCACCGTGACCGGGGATCAGGCTGCCGCTGTCTTTAATTCCGGCTTCACGCTTAAACATGCTTTCAGTCAGGTCACCCAGCACCGATGCCAACGCCGCTATCAGCGAACAGGCAAGCAGCGTCAGAGGGGCTACCGTCAACGGCACAACAAGTCCGAACAGCCAGGAGATAAGCGCACAGGTTAACAATCCGCCGATAAATCCTTCCCAGGTTTTACCCGGTGAAACGCGCGGAGCCAGCTTATGTTTACCGAACAGGCGGCCAAACATATAAGCGCCGGAATCTGCCGCCCAGACCAGAAACATAACGTAGAGCAACCATCGGGCGCCGGTGTAATGATTACTTTCATAGCCAAACTGGCGCAGGGTGAGCATCCCCCAGAAAAAAGGAACAATGGTCAGGATGCCAAATATGACTCGCAAAGCGCGAGAACCACGCCACCAGCCTGCGGATACGGGATAAAAGAGCACCAATACCAACGCCAGTAGCCACCAGAAAACGGAAGCCCAAAGCGAGGCTTCAACCTGTGGAACGTGCAGAGCGCGTTGATAAGCCGGCAGCGTAAACAGCATTAACGCCAGTAGAAACCCACATGCCAGGGCCAACCAAATACGTTGAGATCGTGAACTGAATCCGGCTAGCTGCCCCCACTCCCAAGCGGCAAGCATACAAACGATCAGAGTGGTAATGGCAAATCCAGCCGGAGGCAGCAAGAAAAGCGCTGCAATCACAAGGGGGATCAGTATTAACGCTGCGATCAAGCGAGACTTCAGCAAAGAGTACCCCCAGGGCATTCAGGCTCCATCAGGCACTGCGCCACCGAAACGACGCTCGCGTTGTGCAAAAGCATTCAGTGCACCTTCAAAAACTTGTTCATCAAAATCGGGCCAGAGAACATTGGTGAAGTAAAATTCAGCATAGGCGACTTGCCACAGCAAAAAGTTACTTATCCGTTGCTCTCCCCCGGTCCTAATCACCAGATCAACAGGCGGTAAATCATGCATACACAGGTGCTGCTCCAGCGTCTGTTCAGTAATCTGATCGGGACGCACCTGCCCTTCCTGCACCTGTTCGGCAATATGTCTGATGCTGTTTATAATATCCCAACGGCCACCATAGTTGGCAGCGATGTTGAGGGTAAGTCCATTATTTTGCTGAGTCAGTTCCTCGGCACGGCGTATTCGCGCCTGCAAACGAACATTAAACCGGCTGATGTCACCAATAATTCGCAGACGAACATTATACTTATGTAAGTTTTTTACTTCACTGTCCAGCGCCCGAACGAAAAGCTCCATCAGCGCCAGCACTTCCTGCTGCGGCCGATTCCAGTTTTCGCTACTGAACGCATAGAGCGTTAACGCATCCATGTTGTTGCTGACCGCGAAACTAACGGAACGACGAACAGATTTAACACCTGCTTTATGCCCTGAAATTCGTAACTTTCCTTGATTTTTGGCCCAGCGGCCATTGCCATCCATAATGATGGCCACATGGCGGGGAGTCATCCTTGTCGGGTCATCGGTCTTTAATACATTTTCGGACGACATAACGCGTTAACATTCCTTAAATCAGAAAAAGTGGTTTCTGAAATATCTCGGCTGCTTACACACCTGACGACAACAGCGGCATGTTTGTCACGGAAACTCAAGGTCATCCTGAAACGAAGGCAGGAGACTATACCATCTCAAACAGCCTCGAACAAATGCAGCTGGCAAAGCATGCCAGGCACTCAATGCCGGAAGCGGGCCAGGGCAGAAAGCGCCATATTCCGAGCCTGATGATCAATCTCCAGCACCTCATTTACACTTTCGGGTTCTGCGATCTGCAAGCTTTCCAAAACAGACACATTCAACGCGGCAATATCCGTAAAACGGATCTGCCCATCAAGAAAAGCAGCAACTGCGATCTCGTTAGCCGCGTTCAGTGCCGTCGTGGCCGCCTGTCCTTCATTACAGGCATCCATTGCAAGCTGTAAGCACGGATAACGGACATAGTCAGGCTCTGTGAATGTCAGGGCACTCATCCGGGCAAAATCCAACGGCGCTGCGCCGGAGAGGACACGTTCGGGCCAGGCCATCGCGTGTGCGATTGGCGTTCGCATATCCGGCGTTCCCAGTTGCGCCAAAACACTGCCGTCGCAGTAACGAACCATAGAGTGAATCACGGATTGTGGATGAATTATCACTTCCATCTGCGCATCAGAGGCATTAAATAACCAGCGGGCTTCGATATATTCCAAACCTTTATTCATCATGGTGGCCGAATCCACAGAGATTTTTCGCCCCATTGACCAGTTCGGATGCGCGCAGGCCTGTTCGGGAGTGACATGTTTTAACATGTCCATCGGCGTATCACGAAAAGGGCCACCAGATCCCGTAAGGATAATGCTATCAATACCATTATCCGTCAGAGACGCGTACCCTAACTGACGCTGCAGGGAAGCGGGCAAACTCTGAAAAATAGCGTTGTGCTCGCTATCCAGCGGCAGGAGCTGTGCGCCCGATGCATTCACCGCCTCAAGGAATAAGCGGCCGCAAGTGACCAACGATTCTTTGTTTGCCAGCAGTACTTGCTTACCGGCACGGATCGCTGCCAGCGTGGGGAGCAATCCGGCGGCACCAACAATCGCCGCAATCACCATATCCACATCGCCGAGCGCCGCCAGCTCGCAGGCCGATGCTTCTCCGCTTAGCACCTGGGTCGCAATATTCAGCTGACGCAATTGCTGACGTACCTCCGAGGCGGCGCTTTCTGTCGCCATACAGACCACAGTGGGGTTAAACATCTGACACTGCCCGACCATCACTGCAGCATTATTACCCGCCACCAACGCTTTTACCTGAAAGCGCTCTGGATTTGCTTTAACTACCGCCAGCGTGCTGATCCCTACCGATCCGGTCGAACCTAAGATTGTCAGTTGCTTCATATCCTACCCGCTGCTTTCCTCCCGCCGATCAACCCGGTGGGGAGAGCTTAAAACCGAACGTAAAACGCCGCACGACAGCCACCCGTATCAGGGGACTCTCGGTACGGCGTTGACAGGAACTGGACAGACTTAGAAGTCCATCAGCTCCGTTTCTTTCTCGCTAAGCGCTGCGTCAATTTTCTTGATGCTGGCGTCAGTCAGTTTCTGGACATCGTCCTGAGCGCGGCGCTCTTCATCTTCGCCGATCTCTTTATCTTTCAGCAGTACTTTTAGCTTATCGTTGGCGTCACGACGCACATTGCGTACAGAGACCCGCCCTTGCTCAGCTTCACCACGAACGATTTTAATCAGATCTTTACGACGCTCTTCGGTCAGCGGCGGCAGCGGAACGCGAATATCACTTCCTGCTGAGTTTGGGTTCAGTCCGAGATCAGACGACATTATCGCCTTTTCAACTGCGGCGCTGACGCTACGATCAAATACATTCACTTTCAGCGTGCGTGAGTCTTCAACGGTAATACTGGCCAGCTGTTTCAACGGCGTTGGCGCACCATAATACTCAACCGTAATACCATCAAGGATAGAAGGCGATGCTCGACCTGTTCTAATCTTACTGATGTTGTTTTTGAATGCCTCAACGCATTTGTCCATGCGCGTGTCAGCATCTTTTTTGATGACGTTAATCACGTTGGAACCCTTAAATTCTGGTTACCAGGCAGGCTCTGAACAGCCAGAACCCGTTCAAGTCTAAATCGGCAGTGTTTTGTACCCGCGTCCGGTTTTACCATCCGCAGGCTGAATATACCCTATTTTACGCCCGGACTGATATTAATGCGTAATCAGGGTGCCTTCTTTTTCGCCCATCACCACGCGACGTAAAGCACCCGGCTTATTCATATTAAACACGCGGATGGGCAGCTTATGGTCACGAGCGAGAGTGAAGGCAGCCAGGTCCATCACTTTCAGCTCGCGCTCCAGTACTTCGTTATAGCTTAACTTCTCATACAGCGTCGCATCCGGATTTTTAACCGGATCGGCAGAATAGACACCATCCACTTTCGTTGCCTTCAGCACCACATCCGCCTCAATTTCAATGCCACGCAGGCAGGCGGCAGAGTCGGTGGTGAAGAAAGGATTTCCGGTGCCAGCGCAAAAAATAACCACACGATTATTACGCAGCAGGCTAATCGCCTCTGCCCAGCTATAGCTATCACATACACCGTTAAGCGGGATGGCTGACATCAAACGTGCGTTGACATAAGCACGATGCAGTGCATCACGCATCGCCAGGCCATTCATAACCGTAGCCAGCATCCCCATATGGTCGCCAACGACGCGATTCATTCCCGCTTCTGCAAGGCCCGCGCCACGAAACAAATTACCACCGCCGATGACTACCCCGACCTGGATTCCCAGCTCAACCAGTTCTTTTACTTCCTGTGCCATGCGGTCAAGTACACTGGCATCGATACCAAAACCTTCCGACCCCTGCAGCGCTTCGCCGCTCAGTTTTAGCAGAATACGTTGATAAACGGGCTTTGCATTGGTAGCCATGGTCAATTTTCCTGGAAGATACCGTTGAATTGAAAAAAGTTAGATCTTATCTATCATCCCGTTAGCCAATTCAGATTACCAGTGGGATGAGACTGAATATTCATGGCATAAATTATAAGCGCCCCGATTTTTGGGCAAAAAAGAACCGCCAGTCGGCGGTCCTTTTATTTCAGTCGATCAAGACTGCCTGGACATTGCTGCGACTTCAGCAGCAAAATCACTCTCTGCTTTTTCGATGCCTTCCCCCACTTCGAAGCGGATAAAGTTGACGACTTCTGCGCCCTTCTCTTTCAGCACCTGACCCACAGTTTTGCTTGGATCGATAACAAAATTTTGTCCGGTGAGAGAAACTTCGCCGGTAAATTTCTTCATGCGGCCTTCAACCATTTTCTCTGCGATTTCGCGCGGTTTACCAGATTGCATGGCGATTTCCAGCTGGATCTGATGCTCACGCTCAACCACTTCAGCTGAAACATCTTCTGGCTTAACATATTCCGGCTTGCTGGCGGCAATATGCATCGCGATCTGCTTAATCAGCTCCTCATCACCACCTTTAGCGGAAACCAGAACGCCGATACGGACACCGTGCAGATAGCTACCGAGCAGATCGCCCTTTAGAACCGATACGCGGCGAATATTGATGTTCTCACCAATTTTCGCGACCAGCGCCACGCGCTTCTCTTCGAATTTCGCTTTCAGCGCTTCAACATCTGTGATGTGTTCAGCAACAGCAGCGGCCAGCACTTCGTCAGCAAATGCCTGAAAACCAGCATCTTTCGCGACAAAGTCGGTCTGGCAGTTAACTTCCAGAATAACACCGTAGTTACCATCGATCTTTGTTTTAATAACGCCATCTGCAGCCACATTGCCGGATTTTTTAGCGGCTTTAGCCTGGCCAGACTTACGCATGTTATCAATGGCCAGCTCAATGTCGCCATTGGCTTCGCCAAGCGCTTTTTTACAATCCATCATGCCAGCGCCAGTGCGCTCGCGCAGTTCTTTTACCAGAGCAGCGGTAATTTCAGCCATTCTTTAATCCTCGGTTAGCGTAATTTCTGCCATACAGTCAAATAGACGTGCTGGCAGGAACCTGATATCGGGAAATTTTCTACCCTGCCGGGCGCTTATGTCCAGGCAAAACAGAGATAAAAATAAAGGGGCCAGTGCAGGCCCCTTCTCGATCGTTTAAGGGCTCTGAGCCAGAGCAAGCCTTAATTACTCAGCAGCAGCGAAGCTCTCTTCTGCCTGCTCAGCCAGGTCCTGAGAACGGCCTTCGCGGACGGTAGTCGCAACAGCGGTCAGGTACAGGCTTACAGCACGGATGGCGTCATCATTACCCGGGATAACAAAATCGACACCGTCCGGATCGGAGTTAGTATCAACAATAGCAAATACCGGAATGCCCAGGTTATTCGCTTCTTTGATAGCGATATGCTCATGATCCGCATCGACAACAAACAGCGCATCCGGTAAACCGCCCATGTCTTTAATACCGCCCAGGCTGTTTTCCAGCTTGGCCAGCTCGCGAGCGCGCATCAGCGCTTCTTTTTTGGTCAGTTTATCGAAAGTGCCGTCCTGAGACTGCGTCTCCAGATCTTTCAAACGTTTAATTGACTGACGAACCGTTTTCCAGTTGGTCAGCATGCCACCCAACCAGCGGTGGTTCACGAAGAACTGATCGCAGCTCAGCGCCGCGTCTTTTACCGCTTCACTTGCAGCACGCTTAGTACCAACAAATAGGATGCGACCCTTACGGCCAGCGATTTTATTCAGCTCCGCCAGCGCGTCGTTGAACATTGGCACGGTTTTTTCAAGGTTGATGATGTGAACTTTATTACGAGCGCCGAAGATGAAAGGCTTCATTTTCGGGTTCCAGTAACGGGTCTGGTGACCAAAGTGTACGCCAGCCTTGAGCATGTCGCGCATGGAAACAGTTGCCATGATTACCTCTAAATAAATTTGTCTGGGGTTGAGCCTCCATGTATCCCATGCAACCGACCTTCGCGCCCTTTCAGACGGTAAGGCACCCCGGTGCACGTGTCGATACATGTGTGTTTTAGACACATAATGAGATTTATGCGTTTCCCGGTCAGCCTGAGGCGAACAGAGATTCGTCGGCGCGCTTTATACCACAAACACCACATCGAAGCCAACATTTCCTGGATGATGAGGTGTAAAAGACTGCACGCCAGGAGTCAATCGGCAATTGGCAGCGCCGAAGCTGCCTGTTAACATTAGTCATTATTATCATTGTCAAGAATGACGACATCTGCGGACAAAAAATTAATGGCGATTACGATCAAAACCCCAGAAGATATCGAAAAAATGCGCGTCGCTGGCCGTCTGGCCGCCGAAGTGCTCGAAATGATTGAACCTTTTGTTCAACCCGGCGTGTCCACTGGCGAACTTGATCGTCTCTGTCATCAGCATATTACGGAAAAACAGCAGGCTATTTCAGCCTGTCTTGGCTATCACGGCTTTCCAAAATCAGTCTGTATCTCCGTCAATGACGTGGTTTGCCACGGCATTCCCAGCGACGAGAAAATGCTGAAAGAGGGGGATATCGTCAATATTGATGTCACCGTCATAAAAGATGAATTCCACGGCGATACCTCCAAAATGTTTATAGTCGGTAAACCGACGATCCTGGGTGAACGCCTCTGCCGTGTTACCCAGGAGAGCCTTTATCTGGCGCTACGGTTGGTACGTCCGGGCATTCGTCTGCACGAGCTGGGGCGGGCGATTCAAAAATTCGTTGAAGCACAGGATTTTTCTGTGGTGCGTGAATACTGTGGTCATGGTATCGGCAAGGGGTTTCATGAGGAGCCGCAGGTTTTACACTACGATGCTGATGACGGCGGCGTCATTCTGCAGGCTGGCATGGCATTTACCATCGAACCGATGGTAAATGCCGGAGACTTCCGTATTCGCAACATGAAAGACGGCTGGACGGTAAAAACAAAAGATCGCAGCCTGTCGGCACAGTACGAGCATACGATTGTCGTCACCGAAACAGGTTGTGAAATCATGACGTTGCGTAAAGACGATACCATTGAGCGCGTACTCATCGCCAGCCAATAAGTACGGCGTACGGACTGTCAGGCCTGAGCGGCTTTTGTTATTCTGAAAAAAGTTCGGCATGAGCAACAGCGATGCCGACAAAAGTGCGACTCGGTTATCGGCATCAATGATCTATTCGCCATTGTACTGACCGGTTTTTAGGCACCCAGACAGACCAGTGAATCCACCGGAGTTGCGCCGTTATGAGTATCAAGCAAACTGAACCAGGTTGCATGAACGCCTTTATCTCTGCGCCGCTGGACTGGCATGACGACGTACTCACGCGCGATCGACTCAGGCTGCAACTGGAACTTTTTCAACAGCAGCTGGCCTTGGCCTTTGATGCCGGTGTGGATGTCAAAACGCTGATTGGTGCCCGCACGCTGTTTATTGATCATCTGCTGCGTCGTCTGTGGCGTTTTCTTGGGTTTGAAAATGACCAGAACGTTGCGCTGGTCGCAGTGGGTGGCTACGGGCGTGGCGAACTGCACCCACTCTCCGATATTGATTTACTGATCCTTAGCCGTGCCCCCTTAGACGGCAGTGCAGCGCAGCGCAGCAGCGAGCTAATTACGCTGCTTTGGGATCTCAAACTGGAAGTTGGCCACAGCGTGCGCAGCCTGGAAGAGTGCCTGCTGGAGGGCCTGTCCGATTTAACAGTGGCAACCAACCTTATTGAGTCACGTATGCTTACCGGCGACGTGGCGCTGTATCTTGAACTGCAAAAACACGTATTCAGTGATGGTTTCTGGCCTTCTCCGCATTTTTTTGCCGCTAAATTCGCTGAGCAGCAGGAGCGACATCAACGCTATCACGGTACCAGCTATAACCTGGAGCCCGATATCAAAAGCAGTCCCGGTGGCCTGCGCGATATTCACACCCTGCTTTGGGTCGCGCGCCGACATTTTGGGGCCACCTCGCTTGATGAAATGGTCGGCTTCGGCTTTCTGACTGAAGCAGAACGCAACGAACTCAATGAATGTCAGGATTTTCTCTGGCGTGTGCGTTTCGCCCTGCATCTTTTACTGTCGCGCTGTGATAATCGTCTGCTGTTTGATCGCCAGCTAAGCGTAGCGCAGCGGCTACGCTATTCAGGTGAGGGCAATCAGCCGATCGAGCGCATGATGAAGGATTTTTACCGCGTTATGCGCCGCGTGGGCGAACTAAATCAGATGCTGCTGCAGCTATTCGAAGAGGCCATTCTTGCGCTGAAACCGACCGAAAAACCGTACGCGCTGGATAACGAATTCCAGCTGCGAGGCAGCCTGATAGACCTGTCAGATGAGACGCTATTTGAGCGCGATCCGGTGGCTATCATGGGCATGTTTCATATTATGGTGCGCAATGCCGACATTACCGGCATCTACTCGTCAACCCTACGTCAGCTTCGCTACGCGCGCCGCCATCTGACGCAGCCTTTGTGCAATTACTCCGAAGCCCGCAGACTGTTTATGGCCATTTTGCGCCATCCCGGCGCGGTCAGCCGCGCGCTGGTGCCGATGCACCGGCACAGCGTGCTATGGGCCTATATGCCGCAGTGGAGCAACATTGTCGGCCAGATGCAGTTCGATCTGTTTCACGCTTATACCGTCGACGAACATACCATTCGCGTGCTGCAAAAGCTGGAGAGTTTTTCACGCGAAGAAACCCGCCCGGCTCACCCACTTTGCGTTGAGCTCTGGACACGCCTTCCGCAGCTTGAACTACTGCTGATGGCGGCGCTGTTTCACGATATTGCTAAAGGGCGCGGCGGCGATCATTCGGTTCTTGGCGCCCAGGACGCACAGGAGTTCGCCGAACTCCACGGCCTGAATCCACGTGAAGCACAGCTGGTTTCCTGGCTGGTGCGCCATCATCTGTTGATGTCTGTCACCGCACAGCGCCGTGATATTCAGGACCCCACGGTTATCCAGCACTTTGCCGAAACTATCGGTAACGAAAATCGCCTGCGCTATCTTATTTGCCTGACCGTCTCTGATATTTGCGCCACAAATGGAACGCTGTGGAACAGCTGGAAACAAAGCCTGCTGCGGGAGTTATTCTTCGCCACAGAGAAGCAGCTGCGGCGTGGCATGGAGAACAGCCCGGATTTACGCGAACGCGTACGCCACCATCGTTTGCAGGCATTGTCACTATTACGTATGGATAATATTGATGAGCAGGCATTGAGCCGTATCTGGAGCCGCTGCCGCGCCGATTATTTTTTACGTCACAGCCCCCATCAGCTAGCCTGGCACGCGCGGAGTCTGCTTCAGCACGAGCTGGACCAGCCGCTGGTTCTGGTCAGTCCACAAGCGACACGCGGCGGCACAGAAATTTTCATCTGGAGCCCGGACAAACCTTACCTGTTCGCCACCGTGGCAGGTGAGCTGGACAGGCGTAATCTTAGCGTCCATGACGCACAGATTTTCACCAGTCGCGATGGTATGGCGATGGACACGTTTATCGTACTGGAGCCTGATGGCAATCCACTGGCACCTGACAGACATGTGCAAATCGCCCGGGATTTAGAACAGGCCATCACCCAAACTAACTGGCAGGCACCTCGTCCACGCAGGCCATACTCCCGTTTACGTCATTTCAATGTTGATACCCAGGTCAATTTTCTACCTACCCATACTGAGCGACGTACCTATCTGGAGCTGGTTGCGCTCGACCAGCCCGGTCTGCTGGCGCGTGTCGGTGAAGTATTTTCCGATTTGGGCATCTCGCTGCACGGAGCCCGCATCAGTACTATCGGCGAACGGGTTGAAGATTTATTTATCCTGGCCAACGCCGATCGGCGTGGGCTGGAGAGCAAATTATGCCAGACCCTGCGACAACGGTTGACAGAGGCCCTTAATCCAAACGATAAAGTGTGATGGCGATTTGTTTTTTTAATCGGTCACTGGCAGCCGGCTGCCTTAGTCGGTTACTGCAGTGATGACATTTCAGGAAGAGACCCATGCAACAATTACAGAGTGTTATTGAGAGCGCCTTTGAGCGTCGCGCTGAAATTACGCCATCCAGCGTTGATACTGTCACCCGTGAAGCCGTTACCCAGACTCTGGCGCTGCTGGACAGCGGCACGCTGCGTGTTTGCGAAAAAATTAACGGCCAGTGGGTGACTCATCAGTGGCTGAAAAAAGCAGTTTTGCTCTCTTTTCGCATTCATGACAATCAGATGATTGAGGGCGCTGAAAGCCGTTTTTACGATAAAGTTCCTATGAAGTTCAGCAACTATGACGACGCTCGCTTCAAAAAAGAGGGCTTCCGCGTGGTGCCGCCCGCAGCGGTACGTCAGGGTGCATTCATTGCCAGAAACACCGTACTGATGCCATCATACGTCAATATCGGCGCCTTTGTCGATGAAGGTACGATGGTCGATACGTGGGCTACCGTTGGCTCATGTGCGCAAATCGGTAAAAACGTCCACCTTTCCGGCGGCGTTGGCATTGGCGGCGTACTGGAGCCATTACAGGCCAATCCGACGATCATTGAAGATAACTGCTTTATTGGCGCACGCTCAGAGATCGTTGAAGGAGTGATTGTAGAGGAAGGCGCGGTGATCTCAATGGGTGTTTATATTGGTCAGAGCACCAAAATTTACGACCGTGAAACCGGTGAAGTTCACTACGGACGCGTACCCGCGGGATCGGTAGTGGTATCCGGCAATCTGCCTTCTAAAGACGGCAGTTACAGCTTATATTGTGCAGTTATCGTTAAGAAGGTTGATGAAAAGACCCGTGGTAAAGTAGGCATTAACGAACTACTACGCAGTATTGATTAATCGTCCCCCTCTGCTGGCCAACGCTGGCAGAGGGACCTGCTCTGTAGATCCTGTCTGACAGCCCGCGCTTATTGTGACGGCAATTTATATCTGGCGTTTATTTTTCACTCAATTCATAATGTGTATTCCCGAATCAAGCCGCGTAGTTTCACTGCTAACCAGAGAAGTACGTAGTCAAATAATATCAGTACACATAGCGCTGCATCCTGTTTTTTTATCTGGATATCTTTCATGTACGACAGTCTAAAAAGCCAGGGTATCGCCAACCCTGATGACATTGACCGTTACAGCCTGCGTCAGGAAGCCAACAACGATATTTTGAAAATTTACTTCCGTAAGGATAAAGATGAGTTCTTCGCCAAAAGCGTTAAGTTCAAATATCCACGTCAACGTAAAACCGTGGTTTCTGATGGCATTGGACAAGGCTATAAAGAAGTTCAGGAAATAAGCCCGAATCTGCGTTATGTTATCGATGAACTTGATCAGCTCTGCCTGCGCGATCAGATTGAAATCGATCTCAAACGTAAGATACTCAATGACCTGCAACATCTGGAAAGCGTTGTCACTCACAAGATAAAAGAAATCGAAGCTGACCTGGAAAAACTGACCAGCAACGGTCGCTAATGCTTTTTCCCCTACGCTGACTTGTTCTTTACGGCTGCTCATCGAGCTGCAACGCAACGTACAGTAGCAGCCGATCATCAAACTGGCTGAGGTTAAGACCGGTTAGCTCTGAGATGCGATTAAGGCGGTACTCCAGGGTATTACGGTGAATATAGAGTGCTTTAGCCGTCGCGGAAGAGTGAACGTTATTGCTGAACCACGTCCGTAGCGTACGCCGCAACAAGCCGTTATTATCCATTGATTTCAGCTTCGCCAGCGGGCTGGCAAGCTCATTGGCCTGCCAACCGCCACGCAGACTGTCCAGCAGCACCGGCAGCATCAAATCCTGATAGAAATAGCTTCTCTGCTCCGGCATACGCTGCTTGCCCACCAGCATCGTGGTCTGCGCCGTGCGATAGGAGCGTGCGATGCTGCCCGGCCCGGTAAAATAATTTCCCAGCGCAATACGTATACGCAGGTTACCGCGCTCTTTCATGCGCGCCATCAGGCTCTCAACCCGCCTACGATGATCCCCGGCATCATAGCGACCGTGCGCATTGAGTGCCGGTTTGAGCACCACGACTTCGGTCAGCGAAACGATGGCGATGAGATTATCGCGATCTGGCGTCGTTAACAGCGTTTGCAGTTGTTGTAACTCCGCCATAGCACTGTCAACACCCAGCTGTCCGCTATCAACCTCCACAACCGCCGCCAGACGCGGCTGATTCAGATCGATACCAAGACGTTGTGCCCATTCGGTTAGCGTCGGCGGTGGCGTCTCACTGCGGATCAGATTAAGCACCAGCTCCTCCCGCAGACGGCTGTCCTGTGCCAGCATATGAAGCAATCGGGCTTGTTCCAGCATCATCTCGGCAGCCATGCACACCAGCTCGCCGTAGTGGCGCAAGCTCACAGGATCGCCGGTAAGGCCGATAACGCCAACGATCTCTCCGTCAATACGCATTGGCAGATTAATCCCCGGCCGCACGCCGTGCAGATGGCGCGCCACACCTTCGTCGATATGAACAATACGGCCCTGTGAAAGGGCTAACAGTGCGCCTTCATGCAGCTCGCCAATACGCTCACAATTACCGCTGCCAATAATCCGTCCATGTGCATCCATGACGTTAACATTGCTATCGATGATTTGCATGGTACGGGCGACAATATCCTGTGCCAGACGTGCGTCCAGGTGGTCAGTAGCCATTGGTCGTTCCTGCCAGAATTAAGGGCCCCAGCACAAGCACGCGCTTCGCCTGTTAATAAGGCCTGATTATCAATCTGGTATTGTGCATTTGCATGAAGCGTCTGGCAATAAGCCAAGGGAAAGGAAAAGTGCAGCAGGAATGATGAAAAGAAAAGGCGACCGAAAACGGAACCGGTCGCCTCAGAATTTACCGCATCAGCAGGTAAATAGAAGTATTGCCGCGCTTAATATTCAACGCCAGCACTGATGGTTTACTGTCAAAAACTTTGCGCAGCTCGCCGAGGTTATGCACCGGCTGCTGGTTAACGCCAAGGATGATATCGCCCTTTTGCAGGCCAATACCGGCAGCAGCAGAATTGGGTTTAACGTTGTCGATCTTAACACCCAACACGCCTTTTTCATCGTAATTACCCAGCTCTGCACCTTCGATGCCTTTGAAAATATTGCCCGAGGCGATCTTAGCCTGGGAGCTCTGCTGCAATGTCACATCCACCGTCATCGGCTTCCCGTCACGCAGCAGTCCCAGCGCAAGTTTAGTTCCTA
This sequence comes from Izhakiella capsodis, assembly GCF_900115045.1. Classification (GTDB taxonomy): domain Bacteria; phylum Pseudomonadota; class Gammaproteobacteria; order Enterobacterales; family Enterobacteriaceae; genus Izhakiella; species Izhakiella capsodis. The sequence continues at coordinate 37,742 of NZ_FOVC01000003.1, forward strand.
CAGGCAGCGTCCCTATTTCAGCGCGCAGTGAGGCAAAGCTGGAAATTTGCTTACCGTTGATTGAAACGATCACATCACCGGCTTTAATCCCTGCTTTTGCCGCCGAGGTGTCAGGAAGAACCTGGCTGACAAAGGCACCACGCTGGGCGTTTACCTTCATCGCCTTGGCCAGATCAGACGTTAACTCAGTACCCATAATGCCAAGCTCACCGCGCTTAACTTCACCATACTTGATCATTTGCGCGGTCAGGTTTGTCACCATATTGCTTGGGATGGCAAAGCCAATACCAATGTTACCGCCATCAGGTGCCAGAATAGCGGTATTAATCCCGATCAATTCGCCGTTAAGGTTAACCAGCGCACCGCCGGAATTGCCGCGGTTGATCGCCGCATCGGTCTGAATAAAGTTCTCATAATTTTCAACATTCAGGCCGCTACGACCCAGTGCGGAAACAATGCCGGACGTCACCGTCTCGCCAAGGCCGTAAGGGTTGCCGATAGCCACAGCATAATCACCTACACGCAAATTATCTGAATTCGCGATCTTAATCGCAGTCAGGTTTTTGAAATCTTTCAGTTGCAGCAAAGCGATATCAGTTTGTGGATCTTTTCCGATCACCTTAGCTTCATATCTGTGACCGTCGCTGGTCTGAACGTGTATTTTAGTAGCGTTAGCAATCACATGATTGTTCGTCACCACATAGCCTTTATCAGCATTGATTATCACGCCGGAACCCAATGCGCGGAATTTTTCCTGTTGCGTCCCCCCCCCACTATTCTCGCCCTGGCACATTGGGGAACTCTGGAAAGGCGAGCCATCAACACAGAAAGGCGAATTGTCGCCGAAAAACTGCTGGAATTGTTGAGGCAGACGCGGCGTTTGTACCGTCGTACTCCCCTCAACGCTGATACTCACGACTGAGGGCATAATTCTTTGCAGCATCGGTGCCAGGCTGGGCAGTTGCTGGCTGGAGGAAGAGGCCGTTTCGGCGGCGGATGCGCTTAGCGGACTCATCGCCATAAACAGGCTCAAAGCCAGAGCGCTGCAAACTAACGCGTTCTTTTTCATTCGTCTTTATCTCTTACTGTGTCTGATAGCAAGACCATTTTGCTGGCCGTGAAGGTGAACGTTAATTTTTATCCTTTAGAATATGTTTAACTATTTAATAAAAGTAAAAATTTATATTTTAAATTTACAAACCCCTTCATCGCTACCTCCATTATTCCACCGCCATCAGTCGGCGATATTCATCCCAGGCGTAAAGATCTGTCATGCCACTGATATAATCCTGAATCAGACGCGCACGATAATAATATTCCCACAGGGGGAAATCATCGGCCAGCGGACTGAGCTTCGCCACCGCTTCACTGTAGGCCAGGCGAAAGCGCGTTGATAGCTTATGATAAAGGCGAGTTTCAATCGGATAATTTTTTAACACATCGTTTTCAACCAGCTCGGTAAACTCAATGTGCGTTAACCTTAACAATGGACTGTAGATATCCAGTAGCCCCCTGATAACCCTGTAACCCTGTAACTCTAACTGTTCAACGTCCGGATGATTAAATACGTGGCGAATAGCAACCTTTTTAAATATACCCAGCAGCAGGCTGTGGGGACTCTCATCCTCCAGCAGAGCCTGATTTAAATTACCGTGATAGATTGCCTCAAGGTTAGCGATGAAACAACCGGCGGCCTGGGGCACCAGGCAGGCAACGGTGTTGACCCGTAAATACATAAAGAACTGATCTTCACTGCTGCGACTCAGGTGATTTGCTTTGGATTTAGCCTGTGCATTATTAACGACTAAATCAAACAGGTCGCCTTTTTGATGCCGAGGCCAGAGTTGATGAAGATACTGATAGAGCTGCTCGACGGTAAAGATATTTTTTTCTACCGCATCTTCGAGATCGGCAACGCAATAAGAGATATCATCCGCTGCCTCCATAATATAGGTTAACGGGAAGCGGCTATATTTTTCCAGCTCAAGCGCATTACGCAGATGAGAAATGCACTCTTCTTCCGCCAGATAATACCCGGGCTTTTTCATCAAATAGCTGTGGCTGGCAGGCAGATCGCCGCGATACCAGGCCGGGCGGGTATATTTAAAAATGCAGCCAACCTGCGCCCATGTCAGATTCATTTTCATCAGGGTATGCACCAGGCGAATGGCCTGAGCATTACCTTCAAAAAAACTCAAATCCTGACGAATCTTTGCACGGAGATCGTTCAGGCCATCTTCTTGATAACGCAGAATGACTACTTTGCAGGGATCTTCAGCAATCAGCCCTTCCGGCCAGCGATGGGCAAGCTGCTCCCGAAACCAGTCATTGATGGCGGACTCTCCGAAATGGCCGAACGGTGGATTGCCGATATCGTGCATCAGACAGGCCATCTCAACCACGCTTTCAAAAGGACCTGTCAGCGTTTCCAGCCCGAATTTTTCCAGCCCCTGCTGCTCTTTTAGTCGGGTGAGGATTTCTTTAGCGATGTAGCGCCCCACCTGCTGCACTTCCAGCGAATGAGTCAGACGGGACCGCACCGCTGCATTCCGCTCAAGCGGAAAAACCTGAGTTTTCTGCTGTAAGCGACGTATTGCAGCAGAATTGATTATTCTTCCGCGATCGCTTTCAAAAATGCGTAAAATTTCATGTTCATCTTTAACGACCCGGACTGTCCGGTAACGGCGCAGATAGCTGATTTTTTTCCTGAAATCGATCCCGCTCATTTTAGGCTCCTTAGTCTGCGCATATCTGACTCAGCATGCTGCCTGAAGAGCATGCTGCCATTTCAGGCTGTGTCCTGTCACCAGCTACTGATAAACTATGTGGCGAATCCCTAAGAAATTTATGAAATCGAGAGAGTAACGCTATGAAAGCAGGCATTATTGGCGCAATGGAACAAGAGGTTACCCTGCTGCGCGAGAAGATCGAAAACCGCAAGACCTTAGCACTGGCCGGTTGCGAAATTTATACCGGCATGCTCAATGGCGTTGAAGTTGCCTTGCTTAAATCTGGTATCGGAAAAGTCTCCGCCGCACTCGGCACCACCTTGTTACTGGAGCTGTGCAAACCGGACCTGATTATCAACACAGGCTCAGCCGGTGGACTGGCACCATCATTGAACGTCGGCGATATTGTCGTCTCTGAGGAAGTACGCTATCACGATGCCGACGTCACGGCCTTCGGTTATCAACCCGGCCAAATGGCAGGCTGCCCAGCGGCATTTAACGCTGATGAGAAGCTGATCGTTGCTGCCGAACACTGCATCGCACAGCTGTCGCTACATGCTGTACGCGGTCTGGTCGTCAGCGGCGATGTGTTCATCAACGGTGCCGAGCCGCTGACGCGTATTCGTTCGACCTTCCCCAAGGCTATTGCCGTTGAAATGGAGTCGGCCGCAATTGGCCACGTCTGCTATCAATTTGGCATACCTTTCGTCGTCATCCGCGCCATTTCGGATGTGGCTGACCGTGAGTCTCGTCTGAGTTTTGACGAATTTCTGGTGACCGCTGCCAAACAATCTTCTCTGATGGTAGAAACCCTGCTGACCCATCTCAGCCGTGGTTAAATTACCCGGCGTGTTTTTCGCCTGTACGGGTCTGATTATGCTGGCCCTGGCGATACCCGGACAGAGCGCACCGCGGGTCATAACGCTGGCCCCGGCGCTAACATAACTGGCTTTCGCCGCCGGAATTACCCCGATAGGCTTCAGCAGCTATTCTGATTTTCCAGCCGCCGCCACTAAAATTGAGCACGTCGCTAGCTGGCAGGGTATTAACGTCGAGCGCATTCTCACGCTGAAACCCGATATCGTGCTGGCATGGCGTGGTGGTAATCCGCAGCGTCAGATCAATCTGCTGGAAAAACTGGGGGTCAAGGTGATATGGCTGCAACCGGAAACGTTGCAGGAAGTTGTTCAGAGTGTGCGCAACCTGGCGCATTGGAGTGTCCCGATCCGGCACGGGCATACCGGGAAGCCAGTCGACTGAACGCGCAGCTCAGCGAATTAACACGACGCTATGCTAACCCGATGCATCGATAGGTTTTTCTGCAATTCGGTCTGCGTCCGATGTTCACCACTGCTGGCAATACCATACAAAATCAAGTGGTTTAGCTTTGCGGCGACGATAATATCTTTGCTAAAAGTCCGACACCCTGGCCACAGGTTAGCCGTGAACAAGTGCTAACACGTCATCCAGAGCTGATCATTGCTGTCGGCGATGATCAGCTTATGTCGTCAATTCGGGCCTTCTGGTCTCACCAATTGACAGTGCCAATCATCACTATCCATGACGACTGGTTTAGCCGCGCTGGCCCGCGCATTCTGCTGGCTGCGCAATCGCTATGTCAGCGGCTACAATCTATCGCGCCGCACAATAACAACAAAAAACAGCCGGCGCTGATTAAAGCATACCAACAAATCGCCGATAGATAAGAGTAAGACGGCCGGGATAGTTATTGCGCTGTTTATTGCATCCTTAGAGTTTTTCGACACCAGGACCTAAAACGAGAGCGGCTGAGCACAATAAAAGAGGTGAGATGTTAACGCCCGAGGATTGCTCAGGCGTTCTTAATCAGATGCTAAAAGAGGATCCACATCCGCAGGTACTTTTTGCATTTGGATTGGTCACAATAAAACGTGAACCTTCCAGACCTTCCGTGTAATCGACCGAGCCACCAACCAGATATTGCAGGCTCATAGGGTCAACCACCAGCGCTACACCCGCTTTTTCAATGGTCATATCGCCGTCGTTAATTTGGTCGTCAAAGGTAAAACCATACTGGAATCCACTGCATCCACCGCCGGTGATATAAACCCGCAGTTTTAGCTCAGGGTTCTCTTCGTCAGCAATCAGGTTTTTCACTTTCTTTGCGGCTGCTTCGGTAAATTGCAGGGGCAGCGCGAGATCGTCACTCATATCTTACTCCATTCTACTGCAGGCCGCAGCGCGACCATCATCGAATTATTATCCGCTACCCACCCCTTGCTGGCAAGTTTGATTATTGACCAGAATGAGCAGCCTGTGCGGTGCTCTCCGGCTTTGGCTGCCTTGCAAGCGTACGAGCCAACAGTGTCGAATAGAGCGGCTGACCGCCGCAGAACTGTGCCACCAGCGTTGCGCCAAAGCAGGTAATAATCATCGGAAGAATAAGCTGATAGTTATCGCTCATTTCCAGTACCAGAACGATACCCGTTAGCGGCGCACGCACCGATGCGGCGAACAATGCCCCCATGCCGGCAATGGCAAACGTACCGGGATCAAGTGACCAGCTTTGTAATAGCGCGCTGCAGGCCATACCAAATGCAGTACCGCCTAACGTTCCGAGCGCCAGCATCGGCGCAAAAATACCGCCGGGAGCGCCGGAGCAAAAGCACAGCAGCGTGGTTACCACACGAGAAATAAAAATAAACATCAGGGTCCCGAGAGCATAATGACCTGCCGCGGCCATCGGTATCAGATTAAAACCACCACCAGCAGCCTCAGGTTCGATCATCCCCAGCAGGCCACAAAGCCCTCCCAGTAATGCTCCGGCTAATAACGTATAGCGCATCCCGCGACTGTGAAAAGCGAGAAAGCGATCTTGCATCCAACAGACCATCTTATTGAAACCGGCACCAACGGCACCAAACAACAGTCCCAGCAGCAGATAAAGCCAGAGTGATTTGATTGTAGCTTCACCCAGACGTCCCATTGCGATTACCGCCCCGGCACCGTTGAAAAGCCGGTAGACAATACAAGACATGACCACGCCAAGAAATACAGCCTTGATCGAGATCAGGCTGTAACGAAACTGCAAGCGCATTTCTTCGATAATAAATAAAATGCCCGCAAGCGGCGCATTAAACGCCGCTGACAAGCCCGCGGCAGCCCCCGTTGCCAGCAGCGTATGGCGCGTTTCCGGGTGTTTGATACGAAATATATCGACCACCATACGGCCAAGATTACCGCCCATCTGAACCGTTGGCCCTTCCCGTCCCAGCACCATACCAGCACCGAGTGTACCTAAACCGCCGATGAATTTAACCGGAATAACCCGCCACCAGCGTACTGGTCGCAGCTCCTCCAGCGCGCCTTCAATCTCCGGAATACCCGACCCTGCGGCCTCCGGAGCAAACCGACGTACCAGCCAGTAACCGATCATCGCCAAAAGCGCGGAGATAATAACGACCAGTGAAGCACTGAGTAGATACCAATACCCGCGGTGGGATACTATCCCCAGTCGCCACGCGATGATCGCATTAACCGCTTTTTCAAAGCCTACGCCGAGTAGGCCAGCTAAAATACCGACCAGCGCCGCTAACATCAGTATTTTTATCGGCGTATGGTCTCGGCGCAGTACCAGACGAAGGAAATCTGTACGACGTAGCGCATTGACCTTCTGATCTTCAGGTGATTTTGTATTGCTGTTCATCGTTGTCACGGCTCGCAATCGAAATCCCTCCGACTCGTAGTCAGCGTGAATTTCTGCTCATATTAACTGTAAATCAACATCGTCATCTCGGTATACCGGCCACCAGTATTCTGTCAGATCGCCGTGCGGGCTGCCTCCAGCTGATGGTTAAACAATGTTCTGATTTCAGCGGTTTTGCGTCACACTGCTCCACCATGTCTTCCAGCAGTGATCGTGTTAGTACCGGTTCGAAATTAGCCAGCTGGCGTGAAAGTAAGGCTCAACCCGAGTCGCTGGTTATTCATTTTTCAACTGACTGAGATCCTGTTTCCATTGTCAGCGCCAGGTGCAATAGTACTTGCAACTCTGTCCACAGTTATATTTTCTGCAGCGCAATGCGGCGGTCGTCAGAATATCCGATCTGACCAGTACTGGTACTCAGCAGCCACAGGATATAGCCCTGCTGGTTGCCGACACTCACGACCGGCGTGAAAATGTCAGTACCTATAACCCGCTTTTATAGCGTCGGATGCCGCCAGTCATTATGCAGCTTTAGATGATCGGACAAAACCGTCAACCGCTGCCATTTTCGACCGCTTCCATCGGCCGTTTAAGCCCTGTTGATGTGCTGCCATTCAACCCATGCACCTCATTAACACGCAGTGCCGCAAACAAGGCAATTTCTTCTGATCAACCGACGCCAGTCGATGGTGCATCATCAGGTCAATCCGCACGATCCTCTTATGATTGTCTATTATGAAAATAGTCTGATACAGGCCGGTATCTCACTACGACTCAGCCTTCACCAGCCATGTCATGGCAGGTTAAATTGAAATACAACTATTGCTTATCTGTTGACCTATCCTGTCTGCAGCCCTGCATCGTCAGGCCTGTCGTTAAACGTCGTGTAAAGCCATCCGGCTATATCAGATGACATTATTGTCATTTATCTAACAGATCCCTGTCGAGACGCCCCGGATAGAATGATGCCCTTTTTCTCCGAAAGTGAATCATTATGAAATTATCACGCCCAAAGCCTCTGATTATTATCAGCCTGATATTGGCAGCTTTTCTTCTCTATTTTTTTATTTTTCGTCACAGCAATAATGCCGCGCCTGCAAATAAAACAGCGGCACCGCTCGTCAGCCTGACCCAAGTGAAGAGCGTGTCGGTTCCCCTTATATTTTCCACACAAGGGCATGTCGTCACGCTAAATCAGGCAGACATTCAGCCGCAGGTCGACGGAACGGTGAAGTCAGTGGCATTTAAAGAGGGCGATTTTGTTAAACAAGGGCAGCTATTGTTTACCTTGAACGACAGTACTCAGCAGGCATCATTGCGACACGCGAATGCAACTTTTGCTGAATCCCACGCATTACTGGTTAAAGCTCAGCAGGATCTCGCCCGAGGCCGTGACCTGAAAGCACGTCATTATATTTCGGCTTCTGACTGGGATACGTTAAAAAGTGCAGTACAGCAATATAGTGCGCAAAGTAATGCCGCAGAGCAGGATATCCGCACTGCCGCGGTGCAGCTTGGCTATACGCGTATTTATGCGCCGGTATCCGGGAAAACGGGGGCGTTAAACGTACATACCGGAAGTCTGGTGCAGCCCGGAAGTAGCCTTCCTATGGTGACCATTAACCAATTCGATCCCATTGGTGTCTCGTTTACATTGCCGGAAGCTGATCTGAATGCCGTACTCTCTGCGCAATCAAAAGATCCGGTAAAAGTATGGGTAAAAAATGCCCGTGGAGAGGCGGTCGCGGGGGATTTGAATTTTATCAATAACGCCGTCAGCACCAATACCGGCACAATCTCCTTCAAGGCGCAATTCTCAAATTCCAACAATTTACTGTGGCCTGGAACCTATAAGGTCGTCCATATTGATGCGGGTTCACAAAATGCCGTCGTGCTTCCTCCCCAGGCTGTACAAAACGGTCCTCAGGGGCAATTTGTTTATCTGGTCGATAGTGCGGATAAGGCATTCACGCGCCCCGTCAAACTGTTGCGCATACAGCAGGGAATGGCAATCGTCCAGGGTGTGACAGTAGGAGAGAACGTGGTCGTGGAAGGTGGTAATAACCTCTGGCCAGGAATGAGCGTTAAGGTCGTGGGGAAAGCGATGACCGTGGGGCAAAATTAATGAAATTTGCTGAACGCTGCCTTTCGCGCCCGATTGCCGTCATATTGCTGTGGCTGACGGTGATTGTTACCGGTGCAATCTGCTGGACAAAACTGCCCGTAGCGGCGCTGCCATCGTTTGACATGCCTGTTATCCAGGTTGATGCGTTATTGTCTGGCGCCAGCCCGCAAACCATGGCATCGTCGGTGGCGACGCCGCTGGAGAAAAACCTGTCAACAGTGCCAGGGCTATCGATGATGACCTCTGCAAGTGAGCAGGGCGAAATGAGCATCGTGCTTCAATTTGATTCATCGGTAAATATTGACTCTGCTGCCGTAGACGTGCAGTCGGCGCTCTATCAGTCGATGAAACAGCTGCCGTCGCAGATGACGACCCCCCCTTCGTTTCGTAAGATCAATCCCGCCGACGCACCTATTGCCGCAATCGCTATCGATTCACCATCAATGACGCTCCCCAACCTTGACCGTTTTGTCGATACCCTGATTTCGCCAGCGCTGTCGACCGTTCCAGGCGTGGCGGAAGTGACGGTGATTGGCGAAAAACGTTATGCCGTACGGGTGGAAGTTGATCCGAACAAGCTGGCCGCAGCGGGCCTCACGCTCACCGATGTGCAAGCAGCACTGAAAGCGGCCAACTCCAACTCGCCAATCGGCGAGCTGGACGGCCAGCGACAGATGATTATGCTACAAACGAGCGGCGATCTGAGGAATGCGGCCGATTTCGCCAAGGTGATTATTGCCACCCGTAATGGACATCCGATTCACTTATCTGATATCGCCAACGTACAGGACAGCATCGAAAATACACTTAGCCACAGCTCAGTGAACGGTCATACAGCTATTGTGTTGAGTATTAACCGCCAACCAGGCGCAAACATTGTTTCCACGATTGACGCCATTAAGCAGCTGCTGCCCAAACTGCAGGCGCAGATGCCCTCCTCGGTCAGAATGCGGCTCCTTAATGACCGCTCGGTGTCGATTCGCCAGGCGATACATGACGTCAATATCACACTGGTGCTGACCATTGGGCTGGTCATCATGGTTATCATGCTGTTCCTGCGACACTTCCGTGCCACGCTTATCCCGGCGTTGAGCGTTCCGGTATCACTGCTAGGGGCATTCGCGCTGATGTATGTACTGGGCATGAGCCTTGATAACATCTCGCTGATGGGTCTGACAATTGCCGTTGGTCTGGTGGTGGATGATGCCATTGTGGTGCTGGAAAATATTATGCGTTATCGGGAGCAAGGGGAGACGAGCTGGCGCGCCGCCCTACTGGGCGTGCGTGAGGTGGCTTTCACTGTCATGTCGATATCGTTGTCGCTGGTAGCGGTGTTTATTCCTATCTTCTTTATGCCCGGAACCTTAGGCTTGTTATTTCATGAGTTTGCCTGGGTAGTTTCACTGGCGATTGTCGTTTCAGCAGCAGCATCGCTGACGCTGATCCCGCTGCTGGTGCCGATGCTGATTAAAAAGAAGCCTACGCAAGTGCAAGAGCCGGCCTGGAGTAAGGCTTTCGAACGCGGCTTTGCCGCAATGCTGCGCAGCTATACCCGGGCGCTGTACTGGGCAGTAGAACATAAATTGTGGGTGATACTGGCAGCACTGACCACAGTGATCCTGACTACTGTGCTATATATCACTGCGCCAAAGGGATTTTTTCCGCAAGAAGATCTTGGTCTGCTGACGGTCAATATTGATACGCCGCAGGATATGTCCTATGCAGCAAGAGTGGTGGTAGCGGAGCGTTTGGGCAAAACGCTGCTTGCTGACCCGGCAGTCAGTACGGTGCTGTCGAAGGTCGATCACGACACCACACAGCTAATGTTAACGCTGAAAGATCAGTCTCAGCGCCCACCGATGGCGAAGGTCATTACGAGAATGCGCGCCGAAACCAATTACATGCCAGGAATAACGCCGTTCTTCAGCGCAGTACAGAATCTGAAGATAGGTGGCCGCGCAGCAAAAAGCACCTATCAATACACGCTGCAGTCGGTCAATAGCAGCAACGGACTATCGTTAAATAACTGGGCAAACACGTTGATGGCCGGAATGAAAAAAACCGGCGTATTTGTTGGCGTTAACAGTGATGCGCAACTTGACGGTTTACAGGCGAATCTACGTATCGATCGTAACAAAGCCTCGCTGATGGGAGTCGATATTAATCAGATCCGCAGTAATCTGTATGCCGCCTTTGGTACGCAGCAGGTGTCAACGATTTATGCGCCGGAAGACAGCTATGAGGTGATCATGCAGCTCAGTAAAGCATTCCGGCAAAACGAGAGCGATTTGTCGAACATCTATGTGCGATCGTCGTCTAACCAGCTATTGCCGATAACCACCTTTACTCACATCACGCGCAGTCTGGGGGTTACGGCGGTAAATCATCAGGGGCAACTTCCGGCAATTACGGTATCTTTTGATCTGGCACCGGGTAAATCGCTGTCTGACGCCACGCGCGCCATTAGCCAGGTGCAGAAAGAGATCAAGATGCCGAATTCCGTGTTTGGTAGCTATGCCGGGCAGGCTGCGCTGTATCAGCAATCCCAGACCAGCCAGATCTGGCTGATTGTGATGGCATTGGCCGTTATCTATGTGATTCTGGGTGTGCTGTATGAGAGCTGGGTCCATCCGCTTACGATCCTGCTCGGTTTACCATCCGCTGCTGTCGGCGCACTGCTGGCGCTACGGTTGCTACATCTCGATCTGACCTTTATCGCCATGATTGGCATTCTGCTACTGATAGGTATCGTGAAAAAGAATGCCATAATGATGATTGACTTCGCCCTTGTTGCTCAGCGCACTCAAGGATTATCGCCACATGACGCGATAATTCAGGCCTGTATTCTGCGTTTCCGGCCAATAATGATGACGACGATGTGTGCCATGATGGGGGCGTTACCGATTGCATTTGGCTGGGGAGCCGGGTCTGCACTACGTCAGCCGATGGGCGTTACAGTGGTTGGCGGATTAGTATTCTCACAGCTTGTGACCCTGTTTATTACCCCGGTATTATATCTGTTATTCGATCGTAGCGCAGGCAAGCAAACGCCGCTTTGTGAGCGGGTGGAGGCATAATGAGGTTACTGCTGGTCGAAGACCAAACGATGGCCGCTGACTATATTGCCAAAGGGCTAAAAGAGAACGATTTTGTCGTAGATGTCGCCAATGATGGCGTTGACGGTCTGCATTATATGCTGACTAATGAATACGATTTGGCGATCCTCGACGTGATGCTACCAGGGATGAACGGCTGGAAAATCCTCGAACTGGCGCGGCAGGCCGATAAGCTGACGCCGGTCATGTTTCTGACCGCACGCGACGATGTTGACGATCGGGTGCGGGGCCTGGAACTCGGCGCGGAGGATTACCTGATTAAACCGTTCTCCTTCAGTGAGCTACTGGCGCGCGTGCGGGTGATTATGCGCAGGCAGTCGGTAGCGACTTCCCCTGCGGAGGAGTCAGTCATGCAGATAAGCGATTTGCAACTTGATTTCCTTAAGCACCGCGTATCACGGAGCGGCAAACGGATTGAGCTGACCCAAAAAGAGTTTCTGTTGCTCAGCCTGCTCATGCGCCGCCGCGGTGAAGTGTTGTCACGAACGGTACTGGCGGAGCAGGTATGGGATATGAATTTCGATCCGGAGACAAATGTTATTGACGTTGCGATCCGCCGCTTACGCAGCAAAATTGACGATGGCTATGAGCTAAAGTTGCTACATACACTGCGCGGCGCGGGTTATGTGCTGGAAGAGCGAAACAATGCTGCTTCCACGTAATTACCCCATTACTTTACGATTAACGCTCTACTTTTCCATCGCTATGGGGCTGGTACTGTACAGTGTTTCCGGCCTACTTTATTCCACTATGCGTAGCCAGCTCACCCAGAAGGACGAGGACGAGCTGCGCAGTACGCTGCATTTCCAACAGGAAATTGCGACCACGATCAGCGAGCGGCAGGGTTCAAAAGATCTCTGGCAACAGGAGTTGTTTGAGTCCGTGGCACGGCAGGAGCGACTGTCTCTACGCATTATCAGCGCGGATGGTAAAGTATGGGCACAGTCGCAAAATATGCGGGTGCCACGGAAGGACTTCCCTGCACCCTCAAAAGCATTTAATTATACTTCATGGCGTTACCGTAATCATGATATCAGGGAGAAGTACCTGATAGCCTCCACCAGTTTTACGCTTAAAGACAATCATCAGTGGCTGGTACAAGCTGCACTTAATGTTTCACAAAACAATCAGATAATTGAAGATTACTGGGGACGGATGCAGGGCGCCGTCGCGCTGGCTATTGTACTGTTTGCTGCTATTGGCTACTGGCTTGCCAGACGGGGGCTATCGCCACTGCGTACCATGAGTCACGAAATCGCCCATATTCATGCTGAAGATTTGCATACCCGGCTATCCTCCCAGGCGTGGCCCTCGGAGCTCAACACTCTCTCTACTTCATTCGATGGAATGATGATGCGGCTGGAGGCATCCTTTACCCGGCTCAACCGCTTTTCCTCAGATATTGCTCATGAGCTACGCGGACCGATCAATAACCTTGTCTCTGCTGCCAGTGTGACGCAGAGCAAAGCCCGTAGCCCGCAGGAATATAACGAAACCCTGGCCGCGATTGTTGAGGAAGGAGAACACCTGTCGCGGATGATCTCCTCCATGCTGTTTCTGGCGCGTGCTGACAACAGTCGTGAGCCGCTGCATCTTGAGCAACTCAACAGTGTAACGGAGTTTACCCGGTTGGTGAATTTTTATGACGTGCTGGCAGAAGAGAAGCAAATTATCCTGAACAGCGAAGGTGATGTGACATTTTTCGCCGATCCAATTCACTTACAACGAGCACTTTCTAATCTGTTGTCTAACGCGTTACGCCATACTGCCGTTGGGGGCTGTATTACGCTCAGTGCAATACAGAAAGATAACGAGGTATTGCTCAGCGTGAAGGATAACGGCGAAGGGATTAGCAACGAGCACTTGCCGCATATTTTTGACCGTTTCTACAGGGGAGATGATGCCCGCAGCAAGGCTGAAAATACCGGTCTGGGGCTATCGCTGGTAAAAACTATCGCAGAAATGCACGGCGGTAAAATCATCGTTACCAGTGAAGAAAGCAAAGGTAGTTGTTTTACACTGGTATTGCCACAGAACACATTAAGATGACAGGATTGTCATGCGGCCGTTGAGTGCAGGTCATTACCAGAGGGGGATAATACGCGCTATTCACTTCCCCCATGGAGGATACTATGCAAACTCGCGCTTTACCCGATCTCCCGAAAACAACGTCTAACGTCTATACATCCTATATTCGTCAGTTTCTCGCTTCTCCGCGTACGGTGGGATCGGTGATCCCCTCTTCTGCTACCCTGTGCCGCACGATGATGAACCAGATTGACTGGAGCGAAACTTTCACTATTGCTGAACTGGGTTCGGCAAGCGGGGTACTGACGAAAAAAGTACTGTGGCGCATGCACCCAGACGCACAGTTGGATGCCTATGAGATTAACCCACAGTTCATTCCACAGTTGCAGGCCATTAATAACAAAAGGCTAAACGTTGTTGCGGCCTCAGCAGAACAGCTTATCCGCCCCTATGATGCTATTTTCTCCTGCCTGCCACTGCTATCGATGCCGCTGCGTGTCGTGACACGCATTATGCATCAGGTCCAGCACAACTTGTCACCGCAGGGAACATTTATCCAGTTCCAGTACAGCCCATTTTCAGAAAAATTACTCTCACGCTATTTTGACTGGCAGCGTGTAATGGTGTTAAAAAACATACCTCCGGCGCTGGTCTATGTCTGTACGCTACGAAAATAAAAATTCAGTTAAGTGTATGGGGACGAAATTATTTTTTATTATCTTCCCACGCCTTTGCGGATGCAATAATAAGGCTCCTTATAAAACGGAGATAAAATGAACGAGTGGAATAGCAGTTAGCGCATTTAACCGCACTGCTTCATCAAAGGGAAAAGCGCTAATAAATCCTTATCATTGAGCCGCTCCTTAGACCGCACCCTGGCCGTTAAGCAGATAAAAACAGTCGCTCGCTATATTCCCATCCCTCAAAAATCCGTAGCACGGCTCTGCGCCATATTTACTGGACTTCACCTGCGCCAGGTTGATGCCACGCCCTGCAATACGACGGCGCAATACTATCAGCCGATGATGCTTTCCTGACCCGAACCTCTGCAGGTATCCACAACAGGCTCCACCTTCCATTAAGGTCGCTACCCTTAGCAGCAAAATAATTGTCGGGAATAATATTTCCTTATATCCAACCCCCCAGAGAAAATAAATAGGATTATTTGGTAATAAATCCCACGTGGAATATTACATTCCGATTAGAAAATGAAAAAAAGTTTAAATAGCTAGGTTGCCGCATGGCTATTTAAGCCAAACCACAGTTTCAGAGCATAAACTACGCACCGCTGCTGTATTCACACCCACTGCAATATGTTTCTCGCTATATCGCAGATTAATAACCAAGAGAGAGTAATGCGAATATGACAGTATTGTCATACCTGAGACTGCATCATGTCACTGCTCATCCAGGATAATCAAACTACCTAAGATATTTTTTCTGGAGCACTCACAATGAAACGAAATATGATTTATCTGGTACTGCTGGTTTCTACATTATTCACATCAGGTCAAAGCGTCGCCGAAGCAGGCGTGAATAAGGTGGGAGGAACCTGGATACTTTCACCGGTATCCTGGCATCCCGATCTGAATAAAGAGCATGCAGACTATCCCTTTGATTTAACTCCCATAAATACGGGTTCTTCACATCAGCTTGCTAAACAGAACAGAAAGCATCAGCAACATAACACCTCTAATAAAACCTCTTTCGTTGGATAGAAAAGTAGTGATAGACACTAACCGGGCTGTGGTGAGTATGCCTGACGGTATTGCATTGTGTTGATGATTGCCGCGCTGGCCGTAAGCGACTGACGTAAGTGGTCTGTTGAAAACTAATCGATAATCGCAGGGGGGCTTACCCCCCCTTAACATATCGGACAGTCGGGCAGTTTCAGACGTGTTTTTACGGATAACATCAGGCGAGGACGTTCGGGGTTTCGTATACCGTTACTGCGGGCAAACATAACGATATCATTCCCATTAAAAGAATTCCTGTTCGTTCGAGCCACGCGTCCCTGACATGCATTTTCCGTGGTTGTAAGCCGAAATGTGTACTCATTGCGAGACATCACGCAGTTTGGGCCCTTATCTGAAGAAATCTTCAGTCATGATAAGGCGTAAACGATGAAAATTTCCTATTTAAAAAAACCGTCATGCCATCAGCCCTTCCCCCACCCCGCCGCATTTCTTAGAATGAGCGTAATATCTCTTCCCCGGATTCAGGAGCGATCTCATGAGTAAGTCAGAAAAACTGTTTGCACAGGCGCAGCAGCTCATTCCCGGCGGCGTTAACTCGCCGGTACGTGCATTTACCGGCGTGGGTGGCGTACCGCTGTTTATTGAACGCGCCAACGGTGCCTATCTGTACGATGCAGACGATAACGCCTACATTGACTACGTGGGTTCATGGGGTCCAATGGTACTGGGCCACAACCATCCCGCTATTCGCAACGCAGTCATTGAGGCCGCAACCCACGGGCTTAGCTTTGGCGCGCCAACAGCGATGGAAGTGGATATGGCCCGTCTGGTCACCGAGCTGGTTCCCAGCATGGATATGGTGCGAATGGTAAACTCCGGCACTGAAGCAACCATGAGCGCTATTCGTCTGGCGCGCGGTTTTACCGGCCGCGATAAGCTAATCAAGTTCGAAGGCTGCTATCACGGCCATGCTGACCATCTGCTGGTTAAAGCCGGGTCCGGTGCGCTAACGCTGGGCCAGCCAAACTCTCCCGGCGTACCCGCCGACTTTGCTAAACATACCCTGACGTGCACCTATAACGATCTCAGCTCAGTTCGCGCCGCTTTTACTCAGCATCCACACGAGATAGCCTGCATCATCGTCGAGCCGGTTGCTGGCAATATGAACTGCATACCACCGGAGCCGGCGTTTTTACCCGGCCTGCGCCGTCTGTGCGATGAATTTGGCGCACTGCTGATTATCGATGAGGTGATGACCGGTTTTCGCGTAGCGCTGGGCGGCGCCCAGGAGTGGTATGACGTCACGCCCGACCTGACCTGTCTTGGTAAGATTATCGGCGGCGGTATGCCGGTCGGCGCGTTCGGCGGACGCCGCGATATCATGATGGCATTAGCGCCGACCGGCCCGGTTTACCAGGCAGGAACTCTCTCGGGTAATCCCATCGCGATGGCTGCGGGCTATGCCTGCCTCAACGAGCTGAAACAAACCGGCGTATACGAAACACTAACTGGGCTGACCAACCAGCTGGCTCAGGGCCTGCTTGATGCAGCCAAAGAGCACGGCATTCCGCTGGTGGTTAACAACGTTGGCGGCATGTTTGGCCTGTTTTTCACCGAGGCCGAGCGCGTCACCTGCTACGCGGATGTTACCCGCTGCGACGTGGAGCGCTTTAAGCGTTTCTTCCATCTGATGCTGGAACAAGGCGTCTATCTGGCGCCTTCCGCGTTTGAAGCTGGATTTATGTCACTTGCACACAATGAGCAGGACATCAATGACACCGTTGCTGCCGCCCGGCGGGTGTTTGCTAAATTAACGTAACGACTCGCTTTTACTACGTGGAGCTTGTAGTGACCATAAAGCGCTGAATTGCCAATGACGAACAGCCCGCCAGAGGCTTCCTTTGGTACGCTGAACTCTGCTTCGTTAAGCCTGAAGATTGCATGTCGGAACACGTGAACATGGGATGATTTTCTGCCAGACGGGCGCAAAAAATTGCGCTCGTCTGTGCATCAGAAGCGGAAACGCACACTGGCAACAATCTGGCAATCGTAGCGCCAGTAGCGGTCTGTTAACGACTGGCAATGTGTTTGCTATCAGACACATTGCTGATATCCCTCTGTCGCAGACGCAGACAGACCAGCGCGTCCCCGTCGCATTGCATTAAGGCATCCAGCGAGGTGCAACCGCCAACGACGACGTTCTCAACGCGCTACTATTAGTACGCGGATTCTCCCCGCTGAATCCTCAGCGGCCAATGTTACTCATGCTGTTCTTTCAGAAGATGATTAACTTCTTCCTGTGCCTGTTTCATCTCTTTCTGAAACGCCGGTATGCTTTGCAGACGTGAATACTCAGCCCCGCCTACGAAACGCCCGGCATTCACATCACTTTGCCAGTGTGCACCGCAAATAACCCTGCTCTGTCCATACTCCCATGCACGTTTCAACACCGCGTCGCCACGATCCGGACGCAGTTGAGACAGGATCAGCGCAATGTTGGTGGCATAGGCCGTATGACCTGAGGGGTAAGAACCGTTAGTTCGGATGGAGTTCTCCTCCGCCAGCGGCTGGCAGGTATGATGTTTGAAGTAAACAAAAGGACGTTCACGCAGATAAAACTTCTTGGCCGTTTCCGGTGCATAGTCGCCGCTATCTACGTTGAGATAATCCATGATCCGATACAGTGCCGGCGTGGTTTCCGGCGAGATCGTTAAGCCAAAAGGTTTGGAAAAAATGCGGGCCACGTTTGGCGTGCTCATATCTGAATCCACGGTAGCCTGCTTCCAGCGCGGTGTACCTTTCAGCGCGTAGCCCGCTTTATACTCAGCAATATCCAGCGCAAACAGCGGGTCGCCTTTTTTCGGCGGCGGCGGCAGATAAGCTTTGCTACTGAAGGCCTGAGCCGCATCGTGAAAAGTTGGCCCGGTCATCTTGTGCCATGTTACTTCGGCGTCTTTCCCTGACTGATCGGCGGCAAAGGTTGATGTGGTAATAAACAGACCACATGCGGCAAAAAGTGCTACGCTCAATGCTGATTTTTTCATTTCTATTCCTTAGTTTTTTTAAAAAAGCGCGCAAATGCTACCAAAACCACTGAGCCAAATTTGTGATCGGTGACCAACAATTTCCTGCATATTTTCTTAAAAATTCAATGTGTTGCCTCTAAAAAAAAAGCCAGGCGTGCAGGCGACTGGCTTTTTAAGTTAGGTGAAATACGCTTATTTACTGCCGAACATCTCCTTGATCCAGCCAGCTACGCCGCCGCTCTCCTTTTTTTCCTCCTGAGGTTGCGGCTGTTGATCGGGCAACATATGTTGCTGCTGTAACTGTTGCTGTTGGCTATCCTGCTGTTGCTGCTGGCAGAGTGCATTCGCGTCCGTCGTCCAAACCGGCAGCGTACCCGCTACGTCAGTGTCACTGCCGCAGACAAAATTGCCGTTGGCATCAACATTCATTGAGGTAATGCCTTCAGGCGGTGTCAGCACCAGCGGCAGCGGCGGCTGATTATCCAGGTAATGACGATAAATCTGCATTGCTCCGCTGGAACCATACAGGTTGGTTGGCTTGTTGTTATCGCGGCCAACCCAGGTGACAGCCACTTCTTTACCATCAATACCAGCAAACCAGCTATCCACCTGGTTATTCGTGGTACCGGTTTTGCCTGCCAGGTGCGCATTCGGGAAGCGCGCACCCAAAGCATGAGCTGTACCACGTACCACAACCTTTTGCAGCGCATACATCGTGAGATACGCTGCCTGAGCCGGCACTACGCGTTCAGACTGTGGGTAGCTCTGATAAAGCACCTTCCCATCCTGAGTAATAACAGAACGCAGTGCTGATAGCGGTGCACGATCACCGCCGCTGGCAATAGTCTGGAACGCCTGAGCCACTTCGATCGGTGTCAGGTTCAGCGCACCGAGCAGCATTGCCGGCACCGGCTGGATCTGATCTTCAGGTGCTCCCAGCTTACCCCAAGTATTCACGATCGAATCCAGCCCCAGCGTCATGCCAAGATTAACGGTTGGCACATTCATCGAGTTTACCAGCGCGTCTATCAACTTCACCTGGCCGCTGAAACGACGATCGTCATTTTGCGGTTTCCATGTCTGACCATTTGGTAATTTCATGGCGATTGGGGTGTCCCCCAGCCAGGTATTCAGACGGTATTTATCCGGTTGGCTCAGCGCCGTTAAATAGGTGGCTGGTTTCGCCAGCGATCCGATCGACCGACGCGCCAGCATCGCGCGATTGTAACCGGGATACTGTGGATCGGCACCGCCCACCATCGCGCGCACTTCTCCGGTGAAGCGGTCAACAATCACCATCGCCGTTTCTAAATCTTTCAGACCACGTTGTTTACGTAGCGCCGCGATACCATCAACCACCGCTTTTTCCGCAGCATCCTGAGAGATGGGATCAAGGGTAGTGAAGATTTTTACGCCGGAAAGATCGTTAATTTTGTCACCGAGTTTAGCCTGCAATTCCTCACGCACCATTTGCATGAAAGCGGGCTGAGGAGTGAGTACTCCCCCCCTGGGCTGCACACCGAGAGGACGCGCTGACAAGGTGTTATATAAATCCTGATCAATATAATTTTGCTGCAGCAGTAAGTGCAGCACCACGTTACGTCGCTCCAGTGCCAGCTTTGGATTGCGCCACGGATTATATAACGACGCTCCTTTAACCATCCCGACCAACAGCGCCTGCTGATCGAGGCTCAACTCATCGACGGGACGACCGAAATAGTACAGGCTGGCCAGCGGAAAGCCGCGGATCTGATCGTTGCCTGCCTGACCGAGATAAACCTCATTCAGGTAAAGCTCCAGAATGCGCTCCTTGCCGTAGCGCGCATCCATGATCAGCGCCATATAAGCTTCGTTAGCTTTACGCCATAGTGAACGTTCGCTGCTAAGAAACATGTTTTTAACCAGCTGCTGCGTCAAAGTACTGCCGCCCTGCACGGTTCGACCGGCGGAAAGATTCGCCAGGAAAGCGCGGCCGATAGAGTAGAGGCTGATACCATCATGCTCATAGAAATGGCGATCTTCGGTGGCAATCAGCGTATCGACCAGCAAATTTGGGAAGCCGGAACGCGGCACATACAGGCGTTGCTCACCGTTAGGTGATTGCAACATGGTAATAAGACGTGGATCAAGTCGGAAATAGCCAAAATTGCGGCCGTTATCGAGATTCTTTATTTCTGTTAGCGTGTTGCCGCTAAAGGTCATCTGCGCGTGGATCTGCCCCTCGTCGCCATCGGGGAAGTCAAACGGACGGCGTAGTAACTCAATATTATTGCCGTGGACGGCAAACTCTCCCGGACGCGTAATGCGGGAAACCTCCCGATACTGGGTGCCATCCAGCAGCGCGATCATCTCTTTTTCGCTGTAGGTCATCCCCGGCTCAAGGCTGACAATGCGACCGTATACGGCCGCGGGTAGCTGCCACACATTGCCATCAATGCGATTGCTAATTTTCGCATTCAGCCAGAAGCCGTAGGCGATAATAATGACGATGAGTAGCAAAAAGAGCTTGATAAACAGCCCAAGCCAGCGTCGCTTACCTCCCCGCGGTCCACCTTTACCTTTACGCGGCACGAATGTTACCTCCTCATCATCATCATCTGCATAATCTTCTTCCTTCCGGCGACCCCACCTGACGCGGCTGCGCGGCGGTTTGGGCTGTTTTCCTTTGCGCCCAATAGGTTCGCGATCGTTACCAGACATAGGTTACTTTTCTCCAGGGGTAGCCGGCATCCAGACCGGCTTACTTTCCAACTGTTCATTGCCAGACAGAAGTGAAACCTTCTGAATTGCACTCCCGTTTACTTAGACGGCAGGTGTTTTTTGGTGCGGCGCGTCGGCAACGCCGACGCTGGGTCATCCGGCCAGAGATGTTTAGGATAACGCCCCTTCATCTCTTTCTTAACGTCATGATAAGCCCCTTGCCAAAAAGCAGCCAGGTCGCGTGTTATCTGCAACGGGCGCTGCGCAGGCGACAGCAGGGACAGTACAAGGGGAATACGACCCTGTGCAATGCAGGGATTCTGCGCTTCACCAAGCATCTCCTGTAGCCGAACCGCCAGTAAAGGAGGTTTGTCTTCATGGTATTCAATCGGCAGCCGATTTCCTGTCGGCACAGTGTAATGAGTTGGCAACAGAGTATCCAGCTGTTGGCGCTGCGACCATGTTAATAAGTGTAAGAGAGCCTGGTACAGATCGATATTTAATAATCCCTTTATATCCTTAACGCCGCGCATTACGGGTAATAACCACTTATCAAGAGTAAATATCAAGTCTGCGTCTTCGACTTTTGGCCAGTTTTGTTCCGGTAGCCAGCGGTGCGCGCAGTAAAGCCGCAGTCGTAGCTGCGTTGCCGCCTTGCTCCAGTTCAGCACGATTAAACCGCGATGCGTTATCCAGCGTAGCATAGCCTGATGCAACTCCTCCTCGCCAGGCTGTGGCATGGGGCGCGATTTGACTATCAGCTGGCCGATCTGCTCTCGTTGCCAGGCGCGCAGCGTGAGCCGATCCTCATCCCATTCGACCTCGGTCTGCGTTTGCAGCAATTCAGGACATCGGGCGATAAGCGCATTGACATCTACGCCCAGTCCCAGCCGCAAACGGCCATCGGGCTGACCATCGCGCAATAAGACATCCAGCGCGAACAGCCATTCATAGTGCGCCAGCGCTGCATCCGACGCCAGCGCGATACCGCTACCGCTTGCCAGCAAATAGCGGCCACTCGCGCCACGACGCTGCGCAAGACGATCGGCAAAAGCGCTGGCAAGCAGCGGGACAATTGCATCGACATTCACCCCGGCGTCCAGAGGACTGCCGACCAGCTGACGCGCACGCTGCTGCCAGTGAGGTGATGGCCGATGAAAAGCAGCTAACAAATCACCGCTGCCATCGCGCGGTGGTTCCTCAAGAATAGCCGTCAGTAGCGCCGCCGTCGCCTGCTGCGTGGGTGCCAGCTCAGCGGCGGTAACCAGCATCGCGGCCAGTCGCGGATCGATGCCTGGCTTTGCCATACGTCGACCTTTCAGGCTCAGAGCATGCCGTTCATCGGTGGCGCCCAGCTGCCGAAGCAACTGCCGCGCCGCCTGTAGATTGTTCTCCGGTGGCGCATCCAGCCAGTTTAAATCCTGCGCTGAAGCACACCCCCACTGCAACAGCTCCAGCCAGAAGGCGCTCAGGTCACAGCGCAAAATCTCTGGCTGGGCGTGTCCGGCAGCACGCTCCGCCTGCTCCGCGCTAATCAGATGCAGGCAGACCCCCGGCGACAACCGCCCCGCACGCCCCGCACGCTGGGTCATTGATGCCTGGCTGACGCGTTGAGTCTGCAAACGACTCAGCCCGCTACGCGGATCGAACATCGTCACCCGCTCCAACGCGCAGTCAAGCACCAGCCGGATACCTTCAATAGTCAGGCTGGTTTCGGCAATATTGGTTGCCAGTACCACCTTACGCCGTCCCGAAGGGGACGGTAATATCGCTTTACGCTGTTCAGCCAGCGGTAGAGCGCCATATAAAGGACAGATATCCACATCCAGCGCTACTCGTGCTTGCAGTTCACGCTCAACGCGACGGATTTCCGCAATGCCAGGAAGAAACACCAGCATTGACCCCTTTTCATCAACCAGCATCTGACTGGCCTGACGCGCCACGCTTTGTTCAAATCCAAGGGCCAGATCCAGCGGTTGATAGCGCCGCTCAACTGGCCAGCTGCGCCCGGCCGACACGACCAGCGGTGCTTCAGGCAGCAGCTCCTGAAGTCGGCTGTTATCGAGCGTGGCGGACATCAGTAATATTTTCAGATTGTCGCGCAACCCCTGCTGTACGTCGAGTAACAGCGCCAGAGCCAGATCGGCTTGCAAACTGCGCTCGTGAAATTCGTCAAGAATAACCAGCGCGACGCCTTCCAGCATCGGATCGTTTTGCAACATGCGGGTAAGGATACCTTCAGTGACGACCTCAAGGCGGGTTGCCTTACTGACCGCCCTCTCTCCGCGCATACGGTAGCCCACCGTGATCCCCGGCTGCTCTCCCAGCTGTTCGGCCAGACGCTGTGCCACGTTACGCGCCGCCAGCCGCCGCGGCTCCAGCATAATGATGCGTCCCGGCAGCGAGGCCTGCTGCAATAATTGTAGTGGCAGCCAGGTTGATTTCCCGGCGCCGGTCGGCGCAGCCAGCAACACCTGATTGTTCTGCCTCAGCGCACCCAGCACCTCGGAAAGGACTTCACTAACGGGTACCCCATCATTCACCTGCTTACTCCCCGGACTGGCCTCAAACTGGCGAGCATTGTAGCATTTAGCTTTACGACTGCGAGTCTGAGCCCAAAATGTCCGATAGCTGACAGCGGTTATTTGCCGTTACACCTGCGGCGTGGGTGCCATAGCATGGCGTAGCACGCGTGAAACAGTGGCGATAGCGCCTCCGGGCTTCATGCTATTTTCCCGCCGCTCGCGTCACCCTGTACGCCTCTTGCTTTACCTTGGGCGAACAGACTATCAGGCCTTACAACACTGGAAACTGGATTAACCTATGGAGTTTTCCCCAGCACTGCGTCAGGCAACGCTTATCACCCGTTATAAACGCTTTCTGGCCGACGTGATCAGCGCCGAAGGCGAGACGCTAACCATTCACTGCGCCAACACCGGCGCCATGACCGGCTGCGCGACACCGGGCGATACCGTCTGGTATTCAACCAGTGATAGCAGCACGCGCAAATACCCACATAGTTGGGAATTAAGCCAAACCCGCGCAGGGCACTGGATTAGCGTCAACACCCTTCGAACAAATGCGCTGGTCAGAGAAGCGCTACAAGCTGGCTGGGTTCAGGCGCTATCTGGTTATCAAACGCTGAAAGCCGAGGTTAAATATGGAAGCGAGCGCAGCCGAATTGATTTTATGTTACAGGCAGAAGGGCGGGTTAACTGCTATATTGAAGTCAAATCCGTGACGCTGTTACAGCAAGGTAAAGGTTACTTTCCGGATGCGGTCACCGAACGGGGCCAGAAGCACCTGCGTGAACTTATCAGTGCTGCTTCAGAAGGCCACCGGGCGGTATTACTGTTTGCCGTGATGCACTCGGGAATTGAGGACGTATCCCCCGCCAGGCATATTGATAGTCGTTATGCAGAATTACTGGTACAGGCACAGCAGCAAGGCGTTGAAGTGCTGGCATATAAAGCGTCGCTATCCCATACAGGGATGCAGCTCAGAACATCGGTTGCGGTAAAGCTGTAATCATTTAGCTGCTTTACTGTTATAAGACTGTTTGGCGTCAATAGACTGTTACGCGTTTCCTCACAGGCTTGTCAAGACATGTTCAGGAATAATTGCCAACCTCAGCGGCTTCTGATATTTATAGCGGCCTGTTTTTCCCCTTTGGGGATCGATTGGGCGTGTTATCCAGGAGAAACAACATGCAAGAAGGGCAAAGCCGTAAAACGTCGTCCCTGAGTATTCTCGCCATCGCTGGGGTGGAGCCATATCAAGAGAAACCGGGCGAAGAGTATATGAATGAAGCCCAGCTGAATCACTTTAAGAAAATTCTTGAAGCATGGCGTAATCAACTGCGCGATGAAGTGGATCGCACGGTATCACACATGCAGGATGAAGCGGCTAACTTCCCCGACCCCGTTGACCGCGCAGCGCAAGAAGAGGAGTTCAGCCTCGAACTGCGTAACCGCGACCGGGAGCGAAAGCTGATCAAAAAGATCGAAAAAACGCTGAAAAAAGTGGAAGACGACGATTTTGGCTTCTGCGAATCCTGCGGCGTTGAGATCGGTATTCGCCGCCTGGAAGCGCGTCCGACCGCCGATTTGTGCATTGACTGCAAAACGCTGGCCGAAATTCGCGAAAAACAGATGGCTGGCTGATCAGCCTGAGGTTCCGCAGCAATCATCTTGCTGCGGAACAGATTACACCCATGACCTGCCCTTATATCGGTCGTTTCGCGCCTTCTCCCTCCGGCCCTCTCCATTTTGGCTCGCTGATTGCTGCTCTTGGCAGCTATTTGCAGGCCCGCGCCCGTCAGGGGCGCTGGCTGGTGCGCATTGAAGATATCGATCCACCGCGCGAGATGCCCGGTGCCGCGGACCAGATCCTCGCCCAGCTTGAACATTACGGCCTGCGCTGGGACGGTGAAGTGCTCTGGCAGTCGCAGCGTCATGAAGCCTATCGCGCCGCGCTGGACAAGCTAATGCAAAACGGAATGAGCTACTACTGCACCTGTCATCGCAGCCGCATCCAGCAAATCGGTGGCTATTATGACGGTGACTGTCGCTATCGCCAGCGGAGGCCGCACAATGCCGCCATCCGACTAAAAGTGGATCATCCCATACGGCAATTCTTCGATCAGCGCCGCGGGGTAATCGTTTGCGAACCGGCGCTGGCGCAAGAAGACTTTATTATTCATCGCCGCGATGGCTTGTTTGCCTATAATTTGGCGGTCGTGGTCGACGATCACTTTCAAGGGATCACCGAGGTGGTACGCGGTGCCGATTTGATCGAACCTACCGTGCGTCAGATCACGCTGTTTCAACAGGCAGGCTGGCAAGCACCGCACTGGCTACATTTACCGTTGGCGCTCAACGCTGACGGCAACAAGCTCTCCAAACAGAATCATGCGGCCGCGTTGCCCGACGGCGATCCGCGTTTTACCCTCTGTCAGGCACTGCGCTTTTTAGGTCAGGCGGTACCGGAAGGCGTTGAGGACACGACCGTTGAAACACTGCTTAACACCGCCGTTGCACAATGGGATATAACGAGTATCCCGGTCAATGATGCGCAAAACGGCCTTGTTGCCACAACAGCATTCTCAAATGATTCGCACTGAGCTATGATTAGCCGCTGTTTTTTACCGCAAGGTTAATGACTCACTGTCGAGGTGTCCTATTTTTACCCGAGTTGCCAATTTTTGCCGCAAAATTTTGAACCGCGATGAAGCGACATCCGCTGACAATAGCCACCTCACGCCGATGACGGTGATTCCTCGCGATCGCCACAACATTTCGCGCAAAGATATTAGTGAGAATGCCCTTAAAGTACTCTACCGGCTAAACAAAGCGGGCTTCGAGGCCTATCTGGTCGGCGGTGGCGTGCGTGATTTGCTGCTCAATAAAAAGCCCAAGGATTTCGACGTCACCACCAATGCGACCCCGGAGGAAATGCGGAAGCTTTTTCGCAATTGCCGTTTAGTTGGTCGTCGATTCCGTCTTGCTCACGTTATGTTCGGTCCGGAAACTATCGAAGTGGCTACCTTTCGTGGCCATCACACCTCTGAGCAGGAATCGGTTAGCTCGCAGCGCGGACAGAACGGTATGCTACTGCGCGATAATATTTTTGGATCGATCGAAGACGACGCCCAACGCCGCGACCTGACGATTAACAGTCTTTACTACAGCGTTGCCGATTTTACCGTACGTGATTATGTCGGTGGGCTACAGGATCTACAGCAGGGCGTGATCCGCATGATCGGCGATCCGGAAATGCGTTATCGCGAAGATCCCGTGCGTATGCTGCGCGTTATACGCTTTGCGGCCAAACTGGATATGCGCATTGCGCCGGAAACGGCAGAGCCGCTACCACGTCTGGCAACCTTGCTAAACGATGTTCCACCGGCACGTCTGTTTGAAGAGACGCTCAAGTTACTTCAGGCAGGCCATGGTCATGCCACCTATCTTAAACTACGCGAATATCAGCTGTTTCAACCGCTTTTTCCGCTCCTCAACCGCCTGTTTACTGCTGAGGGTAATACCTCAATGGAGCGTATGTTGGTTCAGGTGCTGAAAAACACCGATACGCGTATTCACAACGCAATGCGGGTAAATCCGGCATTTTTATTTTCTGCCATGTTCTGGTATCCCGTAATGGAAACCGCGCAGCGTATATCTCAGGAAGGCGGACTCGCCTGGTTTGACGCCTTCGCATTGGCAACTAACGATGTCCTTGATGAGGCCTGCCGCGCGCTGACCATTCCAAAGCGGCTTACCACGCTGATGCGTGATATCTGGCAGCTACAGCTGCGTATGTCCCGGCGTCAGGGCAAACGCGCCTGGAAACTGATGGAGCACCCGAAATTCCGCGCGGCTTATGACCTGCTGGCGCTGCGTGCCGGAGTTGAGGGCAATACCGAAATGAAGCGGCTTGCCGAATGGTGGGGTGAATTTCAGGCCGCCACGCCGCCACACCAAAAAGAGATGTTGAATAAGCTTGGCAATGATCCGGCATCACGCAGCCGCGCCCGTCGCCCGCGTCAACGCGCACCGCGCCGCGGCGCCAGCCAATGACCCTGGTTTATCTGGCGCTCGGTAGTAATCTGGCCGAACCGTTACGCCAGGTAGAATCCGCGCTGCTCGCATTGAATGCCGTACCGCAGACGTCGCTCATTCGCCTCTCCGCGTTTTACCGCACGCCCCCGTACGGTCCACCGTACCAGCCTGATTTTCTCAATGCCGTGGCTGAGCTGGACACCGCGCTGACACCGTTGGCGCTGCTGGACCATACTCAACGTATCGAGCTGGAGCAGGGCCGGGAACGTAAAGCAGAGCGCTGGGGACCACGTACGATCGACCTTGATATTCTGCTATTTGGCGATCTCACGCTGAATACGCCGCGCCTGATCCTCCCCCATTACGATATGCACAATCGCGCATTCATGCTGCTGCCACTGGTTGAACTCTCACCCGGGATCACCTTACCCAACGGCAAAAAAGCAGCAGATCTGCTGGCCGGACTCGATAGCAGCACTATTCGCTTCTGGTGACTTCCTTTAAGATAGCGCCGTATTCGTATTTTCTCAGAGGGCATTATGAAACCGATGACCATCACTCAACTGCGCCAGTTAAAGCAGCAGGGGAAGAAATTTGCCTCCATCACCGCTTACGACTTCAGCTTTGCCAGATTGTTTGCCGAAGAAGGCATTCAGGTAATGCTGGTTGGTGATTCGCTGGGAATGACCGTGCAAGGCCATGACTCAACGCTACCGGTGACGATCGACGATATTGTTTATCATACAAAGGCTGTGCGCCGGGGGGCCCCTCAGGCGCTGCTGATGTCCGATCTGCCCTTCATGACCTATGCCACGCCAGAGCAAAGCTGGAAAAATGCAGGGGCGTTAATGCGCGCCGGTGCCAACATGGTCAAAATTGAAGGTGGAGAATGGCTGGCCGGTACCGTCCGGGGGCTGACGGATCGCGCGGTCCCTGTGTGCTGCCACCTCGGTCTGACGCCGCAGTCGGTTAATATCTTTGGCGGCTACAAAATACAGGGGCGTGATAATCAAACAGCCGATCGCCTGCTGGCCGATGCCCTGGCATTGGAAGCCGCCGGCGCACAGCTGATGGTGCTGGAATGCATCCCGATGGCCCTGGCAGAACGGGTGACTAAAGCGTTGTCGATCCCGGTGATTGGTATCGGTGCCGGCAACGTCACCGACGGGCAGATCCTGGTCATGCACGATGCCTTCGGCATTACCGGCGGTCATACTCCTAAATTTGCCAGGAATTTCCTTGCGCAGAGCGGCGATATTCGCGCCGCCGTGCGTCAGTATATTGCGGAAGTGGAAAGCACTGCCTACCCCGCCGCTGAACACAGTTTCCAGTAATGGAGGAGAGTGTCCGTGCTGATTATTGAAACACAACTCATGCTGCGCCGGGTAATTCGCCGCTGGCGTCTGGCAGGTAAACGTATTGCGCTGGTGCCCACAATGGGAAATCTGCACGATGGCCATCTCAGTCTGATCGGCGAAGCGCGGTCGCGGGCTGATATCGTCGTCGCGTCCATTTTCGTTAATCCAATGCAGTTTGAACGTACCGATGACCTGGTCCGCTATCCACGAACCCTACAGGACGACTGCGAAAAGCTGAATAAATGCGATGTGGATCTGGTGTTCGCCCCCACTGTGGCCGACATTTATCCTCAGGGCTTCAATGAACAGACCTTTGTGGAAGTGCCGGGCCTCTCCTCGCGGCTTGAGGGTGCCAGTCGGCCCGGCCATTTTCGCGGCGTCACGACCGTGGTCAGCAAGCTGTTTAATCTGATTCAACCAGACATCGCCTGCTTTGGCGAAAAAGATTATCAGCAGCTGGCGTTGATCCGCAAAATGGTTGCGGATATGAGTTACGATATTGAGATAATAGGTGTAGCGACAGTGCGAGCGGCGGATGGCCTGGCGTTCAGCTCACGCAATGGTAACCTGACGAAAGATGAACGCAAGCTGGCCCCCGGCCTGAGCCAGGTCATGGGATCAATGGCTGCCAGGCTGGCTGCCGGTGAGCGTAATATTGAACAGATTATCGCTGAGGGTGAAAAGGCGCTGATGGAGAAAGGCCTGCGCCCGGACGGCATCGCCATCTGCGACGCGGACTGCCTGCTTACGCCCGGCAACGGCAGCCAGCGAGCGGTGATCCTGATGGCCGCCTGGCTTGGAAACACCCGACTTATCGACAATCAGCAGGTTGAACTGACCTGGTAGACTTTTTGCACAAATTCTGACAATACTTGCCAGCGGCACGTCGCGGTTAGCGCGGCCAGAACGCATCATGGCAACAGAGTAAATACGAAGGTAACAGGTATGATTCGCACCATGCTGCAGGGCAAGCTTCATCGCGTTAAGGTCACCCAGGCAGACCTTAACTATGAAGGTTCCTGCGCCATTGACCAGAATTTCCTCGATGCTTCAGGCATCCTTGAATATGAAGCCATCGATATCTATAACGTGACCAACGGTCAGCGTTTTTCCACTTATGCCATCGCCGCCGAACGCGGCTCGAAAATTATCTCCGTCAACGGTGCGGCTGCCCGCTGCGCCTGTGAAGGCGATATCCTGATTATCTGCTCCTACGTACAGGTGGCGGATGAGCAAGCGCGTTTGTGGCAGCCCAAAGTCGCTTATTTTGAAGGTGATAACCTGATGAAACGCCTGGCTAAAGCGCTTCCTGTCCAGCTGGCTTGATCAAAAAAGGGCGAATATTATCGCCCTTTCCTTAATGCTTTTCTGATTTTTCAACGGTTATCACGAGACCTCAGGTACGTAAGCCGCGACCGCGTTCAATCAGGCGCCATACCAGCGCGTAAAACACCACGATAAAACCGATCAAAACGGAAAGCGTCAGGGTAAGCGGGACGTCGTTCACGCCGAGAAAACCATAGCGGAAACCACTGATCATATAAACGATGGGATTGAGCTTAGACACCGTCTGCCAGAAATCCGGCAGCAGCGTCAGTGAATAGAACACTCCCCCGAGGTAGGTCAGCGGTGTCAGCACAAAAGTCGGTATCAGGCTGATATCATCAAAAGTACGGGCAAATACGGCATTCAGCATACCCGCCAGCGAGAAAAGGATCGCCGTCAGTAGCAATGTTACTGCCACCATCGTCCAGCTATAGACATGGAAAGGAACAAAAAACAGAGATACCGCCGTCACCATAACACCAACGCATATGCCACGCGCCACGCCACCCCCAACATATCCCCAGATAATAATGTGCGTTGGCACCGGTGCGACCAGCAGCTCTTCTATATTGCGTTGAAATTTAGCGCTGAAAAAAGAAGAGGATACGTTAGCGTAAGCGTTTGTGATCACCGCCATCATAATCAGCCCCGGCACGATAAACTGCATGTAGGTGAAACCATGCATATCACCGATGCGCGAACCGATCAGATTACCAAAAATAACAAAATATAAGGTCATGGTGATCACCGGCGGCACCAGTGTCTGGATCCAGATGCGTGCAAAGCGGTTAACTTCTTTATCCCAGATGCTTTTCAGCGCTACCCAATATAAATGGCTCATGCTGATTCTCCTTTGTGGCTCTGAACCAGATCGACAAACAGCTCTTCGAGGCGATTGGCTTTATTGCGCATACTCAGTACCTGTATCCCCTGAGCGCTAAGTTGGTTGAACACGCTGTTAACGCCCTGTTCACGCAGCACCTCTACCTCCAGCGTTGAGGTATCCACCAGTCGGTACCGATAGCCCTCCAGCTGCGGCAGCGCACTTTTCGGTGCGATGTCAAGAATGAATGTTTCCGATTCAAGCTTGGAAAGCAGCGCTTTCATGGTGGTATTTTCCACCAGCTTGCCACTCTGGATTATGCCAATATGCCGGCAGAGCATTTCCGCCTCTTCCAGATAGTGGGTGGTCAGAATGATGGTGGTGCCTTGTGCATTCAGCTCTTTCAAAAAGCTCCACATCGAGCGACGTAGTTCGATATCTACTCCGGCGGTAGGCTCATCAAGGATCAGCAGTTTTGGTTCGTGCATGAGTGCACGGGCGATCATCAGTCGCCGCTTCATTCCGCCGGAAAGCATACGCGCGCGCTCATTGCGCTTTTCCCACAAATCGAGCTGGGTAAGGTATTTTTGCGCACGAAGGCGCGCCTCTTTTTTATCAACGCCGTAATAGCCCGCCTGACTAACCACTATCTGCAGCACAGTCTCGAACTGATTGAAGTTAAACTCCTGTGGCACCAACCCCAGCTGCCGTTTGGCGTTCACCATATCCTTACTCAGGTCATAACCAAAGACCCGCACGCTGCCACTGGTTTTATTCACCAGCGAACTAATAATCCCTATGGTGGTCGATTTTCCGGCGCCGTTCGGCCCAAGAAGCGCGTAAAAATCACCGGCCTCGACTTTCAGGTCGAGACTCTTCAACGCCTGAACGCCGCCGGCGTAGGTTTTAGAGAGCTTTTCCAGCTCAAGAGCGTAAATCATAAGTCAGTAAAACCCTGTTAAATGTACGATGAGGAGGGAGTAATATAAAACATGTGTCAGATGCCATGTGCAGCAACACAATGCTATTCAGGTGAATTAACGGCAATTATAAGGAGTATAATAACGCAGGCCAGGAAGCCCGGCCTTAATTGATTGTGCTACCTTATTCGCTCAGCGGAATAACGTTGCCAATATACGGCAAATGACGATAGCGCTGGGCATAGTCAATGCCATACCCCACAACAAACTCATCCGGAATAGAGAACCCGACATATTCAACGTCCACCGCTACTTCACGGCGTTCCGGCTTATCCAGCAGGGTGCAAATCGCCAGCGATTTTGGTTCACGCAGACGCAGAATTTCACGCACTTTACTTAATGTATTGCCGGAGTCGATGATGTCTTCAACAATCAGCACATCTTTATCGCGAATATCTTCATCCAAATCTTTGAGAATGCGCACATCACGGGTTGAGGACATGCCACTGCCATAGCTGGACGCGGTGATAAAGTCGACTTCATGGGAAACTTCAATGACGCGACAAAGATCGGCCATAAAGATAAAAGAGCCACGCAGTAATCCTACCAGCACCATTTCGGTGCCACGGTCACGGTAATCAGCAGTAATTTGCTTGCCCAGTTCAGCAATGCGCCTGGCGATCTCCTGTTCGGGGATCATAATATCAACGGTGTGTTTCATCATGAATACATCTCACTGACTTTAATCAGTTAGTTTCCTGTTCAGCATCGATCTCCCCTGCCAATAAACGTCAGGGAACCCTCGACGGCGATAAACTTAACGTTATCGATGGATAAGGTAGGCGTCGGATTATATCAGCAACTGCCGTCGGATGTGAAAAGTCGCACGATCGGCTGTTCATGATCCTCAGGCGACGGTAAAACTCAGCATCATGCCGGTGTCTTCGTGCTCCAGCAAATGGCAGTGAGCCATATAAGGATGTTGGGCATCTGCTGGATGATCAAAACGCACCAGCACCTCACTACGTCCACCGTTGACATCAACAATATCTTTCCAGCCCTGACGATGCGCTGCCGGCGGCTTGCCGTTTTCAGACAGAATGCGAAACTGCGTACCGTGAATATGGAAGGGATGCCGCATCATGTCACCCTCACCGGAAATAACCCATTTTTCATAGGTGCCCTGCGGCACGGCAAACGCCGTTTTGTGCATATTGAAGGCCTGGCCGTTAATTTTATTGCCCTGATGAAAATCGTAGGGTGGCTCTTTCGCTGGCATTCCGTTCATCGCACCGTGGCCGTGCTCATCCATCGGCTGAACCGCCATACTATCATGCGCCTGGTTAGCCCCCGGCATGCCGTCCATCTCGCCGTGCCCGTGGCTGTCCATTGTCATACCCGCCATAGCCTGCTGGCCATAGCGCGCCATCAGTGCCGCCATACCCTGCTGATCTAACTGCGGGTCCATTGATAGCTGTAGCAAACGCTGGTTTATCCCGCAAGGAACGACCACCGTCGGCAGCTTCACCAGGCTATCTGGCAGCGTGCCGCTGCTGAAAATGTGCAGAGGCTGAATGGTGACCAACGCCAGAGGTTTATCCCAGGGAGCCAGCGTCATCCCTGGCTGGGATACCGGCAGCGTTTCGATATCGAAGGTTTTACCATCACGGGCATCAATCAGCACCTCAAAGCGCTCACCGGGCAGCATTTGCAACGTTTCAACGCTGACCGGTTCGGCCAGCAGGCCACCATCGCTGGCGATAACATATAACCGCCGATTATCTGATGTTCTCAGGTCTAAGGTGCGGGCGTTACTGCCGTTCAGTAGACGAAAGCGCAACCAGCCGCGTGGCACCGCCTGGTGGGGGTAAACCACGCCGTTAGTTAATGGCAGGTCGCCAAACCAGCCGATCGCCGCCGCCATTTCATCAAGCTGATAGTCAATCTGGCCCTGGCCATTCAGCCGCTTATCCTGAATAATCAGCGGGATATCATCGACACCCCACTGCTGAGGCAAATTAACTTGCCCGCTGGCGTTATCATTAATCATAAGCAGACCGGCCAGCCCCTGCGCCACCTGGTAGCCAGTGCGGCCGTGCAGATGAGGATGAAACCAGCAGGTGGCCGCCGGCTGATCCGGCGTAAACTGGACTTTCACCTGCTGGCCAGGAGCCAGCGGTGAATGAGGTCCGCCGTCGGCACTACCGGGGATCAGTAGCCCATGCCAGTGAACCGTGGTGACCTCTGGCAAGGCGTTGAGCAGATTTATCGTAACCGGTGTACCGCGTTGCAGCTGGATGGCCGGACCCAGCAGGCTCCCATTGTAGCCCCAGCTGGATGCGGACGTTCCTCGCCAGCGGCTGACACCGGTCTGTGCTACCAAGGTTAACTGACCGTTGGCATCCGGTTTGAGCAGATCCGGCACGGGCAAAGATATACGCGGTTGCGCGGCCGCCGACGCACTGCGCCAGCAGGGAAAACCACAGGTAAGGCCCAACGCGGCGCTGTATCGCAGGAAATCACGTCTTTGCATGCAAAAACTCCTTCAGTAGCCATGAAAACCACAGCCTAACCCTTGCCCCTGGCGGAAGGTCAATCATTTTGGCAACAAAATACTATCAACAATATAATATTTGTCTCATTAAAGGTCTTTATCTGTGCTAACGTCAACGCAGGTTGAACAGAAGAGAATTGTAATGAAGCAATGTATTCAGGCGGTGTTGCTGCTGGTAATGCTGGGATTTTCCGCTAGCAGCTTCGCGCTAAACGAGTCAGAGGCAGAAGATATGGCTGACCTTACCGCTGTTTTCGTCTATCTGAAAAATGATTGTGGTTATCAGAATTTGCCGGACGCCCAGATACGGCGCGCGCTAGTGTTTTTTGCCCAGCAGAACCGCTGGGATCTCAGCAACTATAATAGCTTCAATATGAGAGCGATGGACGAATACAGCTATCGTGACTTAAGCGGCATCGCGATTCCTAATGAGACGAAATGTAAAAAGCTGGCCCAGGAGTCCCTCGGCCTGCTCGCCTACGTGAAGTGATCTTTTTTCTTTTCTTTGTTGCTAACTTGACCGTGCAACCACGGTCATAGTTAGCTATCATATCGCGCCATTTTTGTGGCGGTGAAGATGAGGAGAACCACGCTATGACTCGTAAAGAGACCTGGCTCGAAACGCTTCATGACGGTTTCGGGCAATACTTCAGCGTTGATAAAGTGCTTTACCACCATCAGACCGACCATCAGGATCTGATTATCTTTGAAAACGTCTCCCTTGGGCGGGTTATGGCGCTGGACGGCGTGGTGCAGACCACCGAACGTGATGAGTTTATCTATCATGAAATGCTGACCAACGTGCCACTGCTGGCGCACGGAAATGCAAAGCGGGTGCTGATAATCGGCGGCGGCGACGGTGCCATGCTGCGCGAGGTAACGCGCCATAAAAACGTTGAGCAGATAACCATGGTCGAGATTGACGCCACGGTGGTCGATTTTTGTCGTCAGTATCTGCCTAATCACAGCGCAGGGGCCTACGATGATCCGCGATTTAAGCTGATGATTGATGATGGCGTCAATTTTGTGAACCAGTGTCAGGAGAAATTTGACGTTATCATCTCCGACTGTACCGATCCTATCGGTCCTGGTGAAAGTCTGTTTACGTCCGATTTCTATCAGGGATGCTATAACTCGCTCAACGAAGGCGGTATATTTGTTGCCCAGAATGGCGTCTGCTTCCTGCAACAGGATGAGGCGGTTAATAGCCATCGTAAATTGAGCCACTATTTCAAGGATGTCAGTTTTTATCAGGCAGCCATCCCCACCTATTACGGCGGGATTATGACTTTTGCCTGGGCGAGCAATAATCCGGCACTGCGCCAGTTAGACGTCGGGACGATCCAGGCCCGCTTTGATGCTGCTGGTTTGAACTGCCGTTATTACAATCCGGCAATTCATACAGGAAGCTTTGCTTTGCCACAATATCTGTTGGATGCGCTGCGCAGCTGAGCAGCCATTTAAAGGGGTGAACGAAATTGCAAAAGCTGAAACTACATGGCTTCAATAATCTGACCAAAAGCCTGAGTTTTTGTATCTATGACATCTGCTACGCTAATACCGAAGCGGAGCGTGACGGCTATATCGCGTATATTGATGAGCAATATAATGCCAACCGACTGACCGAAATCCTGAGTGAAACCTGCTCAATCATCGGCGCCAATATTCTTAATATTGCCCGCCAGGATTACGAACCGCAGGGTGCCAGCGTGACGATTCTGGTCAGTGAGGAGCCGGTTGATCCGCGCGATATTGATAGATCGGAAAACCCCGGCCCGCTACCTAATGCGGTCGTCGCGCATCTCGATAAAAGTCATATTTGCGTTCATACCTATCCTGAAAGCCATCCGGAAGGGGGGCTTTGCACCTTTCGCGCGGACATCGAAGTCTCGACATGCGGCGTGATCTCACCGCTGAAGGCGCTGAATTATCTTATCCATCAACTTGAATCCGATATCGTTACCATCGACTATCGCGTACGTGGCTTTACCCGTGATGTGAATGGCGTGAAACACTTTATCGATCACGCAATCAACTCGATTCAGAACTTCATGGCGGAAGACATGAAATCGATGTATGACATGGTTGACGTGAACGTTTATCAGGAAAACATCTTTCATACCAAGATGCTGCTGAAAGAGTTCGATCTTAAGCACTATCTGTTTCACACCAGGCCAGAAGATCTTTCGCCGCAGGAGCATAAACGCATTACTGACCTGCTGTGGAAAGAGATGCGCGAGATTTATTACGGCCGTAATATCCCGACAATTGGGTTAAAAACGCTGTAATTGATTAATGTTAACAGCGACCGCTCAGCGGTCGCTTTTGGTTTCGCCCTTCCCCCAAGCATTAGAAAAAAACCCTACTGGCGACCCCCGCCATACTGAACGACAAATTCACGCCAGGCCGTAATCACCCGCAGAAAATCCTCTACACCGCAAAACGCCAGGCTCTCTTCGTCGTAATAGTGCATTCCCTCTTCCAGCTGATCGCCGTCGAAATTGAGCTGGTTGGCGCGAATGATCACCTCCTGGTCGTCCATCCACAGCGTGTACTCATGGCCAACACGCTGCCACTGACGCTCGCTGCCCTTGAGGCTGGCGGCGGCCTGCTCAATCTCGGCAAGCAGCGCCAGATCCTGTTTTACTTCTTCATTAAACCAGTGGCCCACCGCTTCATGGCCCATCGACATACGCATTTTTAGCTGGCCGGTAACATCGCGTAATAGCTCATATTCCATAGCGCTGCCCTCTGACGATTGGTACGACTAACGCTCCACAGTAAGCGTTATCGTTGACAGGGGCATTATCGCAGCCGGGCCGCTGAAAAACAGCTGTCTTGCAAAAATTTGCGTGTGCACAGTCGGATGTTAACTCAATTTATTTCCTATCTGAGCTGCCAGTGCGGCAGTGCACTTAACGCCTTTGCGGCGAACGGCTCTCAAACGTTTCTAAGCTGCCTGTACGGCAGTGCACGCTCGGCGGTTCTCAGGCGTATCCTCAACTTCTTTCTAAGCTGCCTGTACGGCAGTGCACCTGAAGACGTTTTGCACTGACCGGGGCTGCAATTTCTAAGCTGCCTGTACGGCAGTGCACGGATCGTCTGCCGGACGGCGACAACACTCGCATTTCTAAGCTGCCTGTACGGCAGTGCACATAGCAGTGGCCGGTCGATCTGGTATCCAGTCTTTCTAAGCTGCCTGTACGGCAGTGCACGCGATTTCAGCGTGAATTTTTTCAAGCTCTGCTTTCTAAGCTGCCTGTACGGCAGTGCACATGATGGAAGCGACTGAGCGCAACGCGGAGCTTTTCTAAGCTGCCTGTACGGCAGTGCACTATTTTCCGGGAACAGATAATGGGCCGTTTAATTTCTAAGCTGCCTGTACGGCAGTGCACAAAATAAAGCGGTAAGTGTCGTCGTCGAGTTCTTTCTAAGCTGCCTGTACGGCAGTGCACAAGAGCGATTACCCGCTAACCCATTATCCTATCAGGCTTATTTGCCTGCTCGCGGCGAAAACCCTTTTTTCCGGGCGCTGAATGCCCTCTTTATAAATCAAGGCGTTACTACAGGCGTATAAAAAAGGGGTGTGGTGATAATTAGCCTTTGTGCGGCGTTACCCCA
Organism: Izhakiella capsodis; assembly: GCF_900115045.1. GTDB lineage: Bacteria > Pseudomonadota > Gammaproteobacteria > Enterobacterales > Enterobacteriaceae > Izhakiella > Izhakiella capsodis. The sequence continues at coordinate 76,007 of NZ_FOVC01000003.1, forward strand.
CCGAGGCGCTGCGGCAGTGCCGACCAGTTTTACGGCAGCAACCATGCGTTTATTGATAACCGGAGAAAACCGTCCCGGGAGAACAGACGTCTCGGCGGAACGGTTTTTCGACGTTAAAACCAGGGAACAGTGGCCTGCTGGCTCAGCCCATAGCTATTGAACCGGCCCGCCACCGGGTACTCAGCCAGCTCGCCGTGCTGAATAAAAAGCCGGAAGTATTGTCCGCCAGAGCGGCTTTTGATACTCAGATAAGGCAGCTGGCACTGCTGAGCGCTTACGGCATTCAGTCGCTCTTCCGCTTGCTCTTGCGTGAGCCAGCCTTTTCGCACCGAGCGACGATACAAACGCGCCGGATTGCTTTTAACCTGCACACGGTTCACCGTGCGCCACTGAGCGCCAGCCGGAACAGGCAGGATGCCGGAATCCTGGCAGTAATCGTTCAATCCGTTTCGCCAGCCACTTTTTTCAAGCTGTTGCAGTGCAGAGTGAGCGCCATGTACACGCAGTAGGTTGCCCGGCTTTATATCATGCAGAGGAAAACTCACGCCGATATTTTCTGATCCGTGACTGACCAGTGCCAGATGCAGCCGGGTAAACAGCGTAGCCATTAAGGTCTCTTCACTCAGTTCTGCATAGGCCAGCAGCGTTACATCAATATAGTGATCCATCGCGGTTTCCTCATTCCGCCTTTTCACCAAAGACACCACCACGGATCAGCACCGCCATAACATAATGCTGCTGTTCCACCTCTGGCTTATTTCCTTTAATTACCCAGTTATCGAGCAGGGTATAAAAATCCCGTTTTTCTTTCGGCTGACGGCAGGCCACGCCGCGACTGGTCACCGAGCCATAAGGTTCGACAGCAATGGGGCCCAGTTCATCAACGCGCGGATGCCAGCTATCAATCGTCCGCAATGCGTTGCCAATTTTCTGTGAATGAATGCCTGCAATGTTATTTATCTGGTAAAGCACCCGGCTTTTATTGCTATTGGTGTCGAGCACCAGCTCCTGAGAGGGAAACACCTCCTGCCCCTCCCCTAAACGTATCCGGGCGTCGACGTCAAGCAACACAAAGCGATCGCCGCTCAATCCTTTAGCGATTTCATTGGCCAGAGGGGTAAGCGCATCATTTTTCGGAAAATCGCGTAATGAATAATCATGGGCGTTAAATAGCCAGCTTTTTTCGCCAGAGGTGACGTTAATCTGGATATGCTCTGCGCCAACCCGGTTGCGCCACAGGAAGCGGCCATTTGCCAGATTAGCCGCATAACGTCGGGAGAGTTCATCAAAGCCGTGCTCGCTAATATAACCGTCGATAACGGCGCCCAGTGCCTGTTGATAAGCCACATCATTACAGACGGAAGGTGCTGATAAGTTTCCTAAAACGCGTAGCGTAAACGCCACTTTCAGGGTATCGGTACCCGCAGATAACGCCGCGCTATCCACGCGCTGTAAGTTCGCTTTCTGGATATCCGCATCCATCTTCGCCGGATCGGTCGTCGTTGGGTTTTTCAGACGGTTAGAGATGGTTCCGCGCACCGCCTTTTGCTGGACAGGAACAGGCTGCCAGTTATTTTCCTGCCATCTTCCGGCGTAAAGAAACGCATCCGATACGGCCAGTTTACGTTCAAATGCCAGTACAGAAGCGGTTTTGATTGCTGAAGTTGACTTTGCCATGTGGTTGTCCCTTTTAACCTTGTCGTAAGGAAGTGTGCGCCACAACATCTGATTCGCTACGGCAGTAATAACCCTTTTCAGAAGTCTGATAACGCCAGATAACACTGTTTAACTCGTTGATCCGCTGGACGCCGCACCATTCGCCAACGCCGTACACCGCCTCGGTGAAAGCGAACGGAGTCTCTGCGTCACGCGCATTTAACACCTGACCAGGTGGATAAAGCGGAGAAATACGCTGATAACCCACCAACAGCGGCACCAGCCAGCCTGCGGCAGGCTTCGGCAAGTAGCGCCATTGGGCGGGCATATCCGCTGCTGACGCGTCGGCTTCCGGCGTCACGGCCTGCATTTTCAACGCAGAGAAATCAAGCCAGGCATCCAGCATCGTCACGTCTGGCTTTTCAGATCGTAATGCCCGGTAATGTTGCTCCAGCAGCGATGTGCGATCGCAAAGCACAAATCCCGGCAGCAAATGCCACAGCGCTGAGCGCAGCTCGGTTTCACTGGCCGGGAAATCGACCACGCTGATATCCAGCGTCTTATTAACGAGGGTACCACCGGCCAGCTTCATCCCCAGACACAGATTTGCCAGATGCTGTGCTAACGGCTTTCTGCCATAGGTCCCCCCCTCAATTTCGCCCTCACACACCATCACCAGGGAGACGGTAAGATGCATCCGTCCCTCTTCATTAAATGCGGCGGTTTTACCCTCTTTGGTTAACGGGTTACGCGTCAGGGCGAACTGATACTCACGGCCTGAGGAGTACGCGTGGACCTGGTAATCATGGCAAACGACTGCACAGCCCCCCAGCGTCAAACGCTGTGTCTGGCTTAGCTTTCGCGACAGGGCATGCGTAAAGCCAAGAAAATGGGTAATCGCCGGGAAACCCCAGGTCAATCCGGCGACCGCGTTCGCATTTTCAATCTGTAGACGCGGTAAAATAATTAACGTACGCATCGGATCCCCTCCGCGATAATGCTTTCCATTTCGCGTAAACGTCGGCGAAAGTGCTGGCTGCTCTGCCAGTGCTGCCTCTCTGCCCTACCTATATCCGGCAAGTGCTTACTCAGCCGGAAGCTGAGCCAGCGCGCAAAATCAGCCGTCACCCCCTCCTGCCAGTCGTCGTTTTGCCACGCCAGACGAAACGGCCGATCGTCTTTGCCACGCCAGGGATCCAGCCATAACTGCTGATGGCGTTTTAATTCCGGAGACTTCAGCGTCCAGCCCCGCCATTCTGGCCGTTGCAATTCGTAGCTGATGAAAAATAACCGGTCGGTCAGCGCATCAATATACTCATCCATCGCCGCTCTGATGCGATGATTGGTGTAATCCCCCGTGCGCGTTAATAAGTTCACCATCAGGGTTATGATTTCCGTGGCGGCGCGATCAAACCGCTCACCTGGTGTGAATAATGACTTGAGATTTTCCGGGGCCTTATTGCTCTTTTTCCACATCGGAGGGCGGCTGGATAACAGCCACAGCCGCCCTCCCCGTGCACTGTTGAGCGACGAAATATTCTGTGGTTTGGTGCCACCAAAGTGTATCTCTGCAATACCCGGAAAACTGACCAGCGGCTGATCGTGCCAGGTTTTGCTTCGCTGCGCCTGTCTGATTGTCTTTGCCTCTTCACCAAAGCGGTAATGGCTTAACTTTTTATACAAATCATGGGCCAGTGAGGTCGAAAATAGGGGATTAAGCAGATGATAACCACCTCCGACAGGAAAATAGATTTGCTTAGACAGCTTATGCGACGCCGGCGCGCCGGTATTGAGCACCTGAGAGAAGCCCTGAACCCACTCGTCCAGCTGCTGGCGATCCTGAGCGAAAAAGGCGAAAGGCCGGTGATCCTCGCGCTGTAAACAGGCCAGAAGAGAATCTCCGTCTGTTTCTGTCTGTAGCAGGCGCGCCACATCAAGGGCTGCCGCATTACCAACGGCGTCCATTGTCAGATTAGGCAGCGAGGCGCTGGCCAGATACCCCTCATCATGCTGATGACGACTGTAAACGCTGCTGCTCTTTGAATCAGAATGGGTAAATTTCGCCGCATGGCTCACCAGGCTTATCTGCCCGGCGCGTCGGGCGGCATCCGTCAGCCAGTTTGCAGGCTGGTAACGCTGTTCCAGTTCCTGCCTTTCCTGCTGAAGCTCAGCGGCCAGGTCTGCATCAGCCGCCAGCCTGCGGGCGGCACTTTTATCAAAAACCTCCAGCCGGGCTTGCTTACGGGCAGCAATATAGTCGGAAATAAAATCCCTCAAAATAACCTCAGACACAATTCCTCCTGAACCCTCTCATCGGATACTCCTGAACACCCCCAGCCACGGGTGGTACAACCAGTCATCGACGGCGTCGTCTTTGCCGATCGCCAGCGTGATCTCACCGTATCGCAGGCAAACGTCCCTTATCTCCATCCGGCGTTCTTCTGCCAGATCGCGCATTACATCGCGATAGTCAATCTCAAACCAGGGGTGAATATGTTCGCCACAGGCCAGGTTCTGAAACTCGAACTGGGCCGAGGCCTTCATGCCGCCTTGCCGATCGCGAAACATAAATTCAGGCTCCTCGTCATCGTCATCCATCATCAGAAAAAACTGCGCTTCTGGCTGCGAATGCCTGAAAGGCGTCAGCGACTGCATGATGGCATGCCAGGTCAGGGGCAATTGCCACCACTGTGCAGCGACGGGCTGATGGGGATCGGGGCTGACCAGCAGCGCACTTCTCAGGCGCTGATGTTCCAGCGCGGCAAAGGCGTTTCCCTCAGCCTGCTCTGAAATCCGCGGTATGGCATTGATCGTATTCGCCGATCCATCCGTTATCAGTTCGCCTATCTCGTGTGAAAACAATCGCCAGCGTTTGGTTTCAAAACCAGGCTGGCAGTAGGCTGGTTCAAACGCTCTTAGCGCCCGGATATTACGGTTAAGAATGACGATATTTTCAACCTGTGGAACCTGTTGCCGGTGGCGCTGTATCCGCCCCGCGAACTGGATCAACGCGCGCATTGAGCTGGGCTCAATAATTCCCCAGTCAGCATCCCAGTCCCTCCCCACCTCAATAACAGACGTGCCTATCACAACAAACATATGATGCTTCGCCGGGTGAGCGTGGATCGCCTGGGCAATTTCTGGTTGCTGCCATAAATGCGCGTCCTGGTGGCGGTCAAACGCTGCGTCGAGTCGTTTTTCCATACGGGAACGCACGGCGAGCGGAAACTGGCTGTGATAGACACAAAAGTGCAGAGCGTAGTCTGGCGGCAGTGGGCGTGAGATCAGCTCACGAGCAATAGCGACCAGGGGGTTGATATTGGCTATCCGCACCAGGCCAAGTGATACCGATTTACCGCTGGGGTGAATCTGGTGGTGACATTGATGCAGAATCAGCATCTGCTGGCTGATTTCCTCGGTCAGCGACGCGACAACATCCTCTGCTAACGAAGAGGCCGGGACGGGATTTATCAGTCTGGCAAAGTGCAGTCGCCGTGCTTTTGCCAGCACCTGAACACGCTGCCGGATAAACGCAGAATGGCGGGCGCGATAGCGATCGATATCGGCAACCTCCGCCGCCTGGGCGCCATTCTCATCGAACCAGGCACAGCAAATTCGCTCAGAGCCGGCCGCATCACCACAGGCCAGGTTCCAGGCCATCCTCCCGGCCTGATAGGCGCTAAATAACGCCTCAATGTGGGCCGGTGGTAAGGTTGCGGAGGAGAGCAGCAGCCGTGCGCCCAACATGCCCGCCCAGTTAACCAGGCGGCACATGGCATACAGATCGTTAACATCAAAGTCGTCTGGCTCATCAAGCACAAGGTCGCTGGTGACTAAGCGCAGCATGGGCGCGATTTGTTTCCCGCCTCGCACTCCTTCCGTTGCCGGCATTAAATGATCGATGGTGGTCACCAGTACCGGTGCGCTGACCAGCCGGTTCAGGCGCTTATCCGAAGATAACCAGCGCTGCAGGGGGCCATGAGTGACCATCCCCTCATAATGGACATACTGATGATCGCTGAAATAGTCATCAGCACTGGCGCTACCGACATCCCGCTCAGGGGGCTCGGGCTTTTCAGCCTGTTGATGCAGCTCCCTGACGGCCTGGGAGCCGGTCAACATCGCCAGATCGTCCTCATCCAGTCCCAGACGGGATTGTAGTGCCTGACCGGTTTGTAGCGTCAGCGTGCGTAACCCAAGAGCGATGCTGAAACGGCAGCCTTCATCCTCATTCGCCAACGCATACATAATGCGAGCATTGGCGAAGGTTTTACCGCATCCGGTTGATGCCAGGTTAACACCAAAAAAGCCGTGCTCAACGCTTCGCTCACGGACAGCTGATGCCACATCCCAGGCTCTATTTTGCCAGGAAAATCGCGCGTCTGCGGCACGCTGCCGGAAGCCCTTATGACGGGCAATCGCCGGGAGATCCTGACGCATTCGCGGCAGATAGCGACCCAGTAATAATGCGTGATGGGCAACAGCAAGATTATGTTCATCCAGCTTTTGTTTCAGTTCGCCGCTTTGGCGATCGCTGTTTGCCCACACCGGATAACTCTCGCTCTGCCAGTGGGGTGATGCAGGCTGTGACGAGTAATAGTGGTCAGCCAGCATCAGAACCAGCCTGGCGAGATGCATACTGAACAGTTGGCTCAGTGAGCCAAACGCTTTCAATGATGGCGTGCGCTTTGCCCGTTTTGCAATCTGCCGCGCTTTCTCACGCCAGTGGGCGCTCTGCAACGGCGTTCCGTGCGGGAAGGTCCAGACGCGGGTAAAATCCTGCTGCTTCCATATCGCATGCTGGTGATTAAGCGCGTTCCAGTCAGCGATAAATTGTTTCGTCAACCAGTCGGCGCTGCCAGGCAGCTGTGAAGCAGAACACACTGGCTGCGGTAACCTGTGATGAGAAACAATCAGCCAGGCAACCACTTGCGCCACTGGTTGCAGTTGTTTAAACGGGCTATCGCTGGTTTCGGCATCATCCTTTTTCAGGCATTTTAATAGCGCTTTTTCATCATCCGCTTCAATGTTTTCCAGCTTGCTAAGCCACTCATCATCACTACGCTTGCCCACAAAGGCCTGAAATAATCTGACCGAGATCCATTCATGACGGTAGGGCTGAAAACGCGGTTTATTGATCTCGTGAAGAGTTTCCTGAAACTTTCTTCCGGCTTTCCCAAAATCATGGAAAAGCCCGGCAATGGCCGCCAGCAGCGCGATACTTTCAGCACTGTGCCAGCCATGCTCCGATTTGTTGCGCAACACATCCAGCGTGGTTTTGTTGGTAGGCACCCTGCCCAGGGCGTTGAATCGACGCAGATTACCGACAATCCACAGCAACTCGCTGCGACCGCTGACCCTTAGCCAGTGGCAGGCTACCGCGGTGTTACGCCTGGCCGACTGACGCAATAGCTTTCTTAACGTCTTCAACCCTTCAAATGTAATCGTCGTCTGCCAGGTACCGGTACCGGTGCGTTCTGCAAACTGATCGAGAATGCGACAGGTTTGGTCACGGGCGCGTTGAGTGCACTGAGAAATGAGCAATACATTCATGACAAATCAGCCTGTCCATGCTCTTCAGCCACGTCCTGCAGCGTGGTAATCATTAAATCCAGGCTTTCACACTGTTGAAAAGCAGCCATGCAGCGCTGTCTGAACGCTTGTTCTTCCTCACCGGCCATGGCCGCAATAAACGCACGTGGCAGGATCAATGCATCTTTAATTAAATCAGCGATATCAAAAACCAGTCCGCCACGCCGCGTTTTGCCATGCATCACCGCAAGGCTGTGGGGCAGACCATTAACCCATGCCGCCACCGCTGCGAGACCATAAGCCAGATAATTGCCGTGATCCAAAAAGCGATTAGCCATATCGCTACCGCCCCCGCGCTTTGCCCGGGTAAAATCGCCATATCCGACCGACTGCGCCATGATTTTATAGAGCGCTTTCGTTAACCGCGCTTCCTCTAACATTAATTGATTATGCGTTGACGCTGATGACATATTTTCTCGCGCCTGCGCAAGCAGGGTATTCAGGCGTGTCCGATCTAACTTAACATTGTTTTCTGATTTTGAGGCTAAACAGTGCCAGTGCATTTCAATTTGATTAATTCGTACCGATTGAAAACTTTTTGCGGCCTTTAATCGCAGCTTCTCTTTAAACCAGAAAGAAACCCATTTTTGAAAATAGTCGGTGGGCCGGTATTCACTTTGTGGAGACAGCCAGGAAACAGCCACATCATATTCATTGGCCGCATAAAGCGGTGTTCCACCCCCACCGCAAAAACCGACCATCACCCCCGCTCGTGCGAACTCCCGCATGGCGAGCTGGGTTACCGACGTTCCGGTGCCAAGCAGCACCACCGTTGTGTTAGCAATGGGAATATTCCAGTAAAGCGACTCTTTGCCCTGCTCGGTAACATATTCAACCCGACCGCCCTTAACCAGCACGCGGCAGTGTTGCAAATAATAGATATTGGCACGTTTTGAATGCAGAATAGTTTTCAAATCCGAAGGCCTGACGTCCTCTGTCCCCATGGCAAAATCCTTTCAAGAATTCACATCAATAATAGCCGGAATGAATGTCGTACAAATTAGATCTGAATAACATTCTGTAAATAAAGTTTCCTTATCAGAGAATTAATCTGATAAAAGCGGCCCGCTTTTAGCCACCAAACGTTATAGCGCGGGGGGCGTCGTTGATCTAAACGGAGTGATGAATCTGCGAAGGGCGAATGAAAAGACCCTTTGTGCGGCGGTGAGCATCCAGCAACTCAATCGGGTAGCGAATACTTTTCTGAGCTGCCTGTACGGCAGTGAACAAACCTGGATGGCGAAACGTTTTGCGAGCACATTTCTAAGCTGCCTGTACGGCAGTGAACCATGAGGTGCATACCGGAACATGCGTCGATATTTTCTAAGCTGCCTGTACGGCAGTGAACTCCCTCACCAATTATTCCTAAAAGCCGCTGGCTTTCTAAGCTGCCTGTACGGCAGTGAACAAAACCGGCGAAGTGCTGCAAATTGGAATGCATTTCTAAGCTGCCTGTACGGCAGTGAACGTTTAGAGGGAGATTTTTAATTGCGTCTATCATTTCTAAGCTGCCTGTACGGCAGTGAACCACCTGATAAACCCCCATCCGAATTTGACGATTTTCTAAGCTGCCTGTACGGCAGTGAACAATCTGATCCGGTTACCTGTATTGCTACCGTATTTCTAAGCTGCCTGTACGGCAGTGAACCACCGAAAACAGCACCTTTATTATTAGTTACATTTCTAAGCTGCCTGTACGGCAGTGAACAAGAATCATAATCCGCTAATGCCTTGTTGGTAAAGCCTTTAACGCTAACTGACGGGAAAAACCCTTTTTTCTGCGCGGCATTTCTTTATTCAATAAATCAACGAGTTAAAAATTGAGAATAAAAAAGGGTTTTGCTGAGGACAGGTATTCCACACCGGCATAGCTAACGTCAGCGACGCGCTTCATAAGACTAAGCGTTGCCCACAAAAAAACGGCCAGAGTTACCTCTGGCCGTTTTTACTGCAGATCCGCAGCGCTATGCCACGGGTTTTGTCAGGGTTGCTTTCGCGTCAGACTGCGGTCTGAAAAATCACCCCATCCGCTTTCTCCGTATACTGCGACAAGCGGTCAAAGTTGAGGTAGCGATAGGTATCGCTGGCGGTCCTATCCACCTGATGCATAAACTGCTGGTACTCCGCTGGCGTCGGCAGTTTTCCCAGCAAGGACGCAACGGCTGCCAACTCCGCTGAGGCCAGGTAAACGTTAGCGCCGGTGCCGAGGCGGTTAGGGAAGTTACGCGTCGAGGTCGAGACCACCGTTGCGCCATCTGCGACGCGCGCCTGGTTCCCCATACACAGCGAACAGCCGGGGATTTCAATGCGCGCGCCACTTTTGCCGAATACGCTGTAATAGCCCTCTTCGGTAAGTTGTGCGGCATCCATTTTAGTCGGCGGGGCAACCCACAGGCGGGTCGGCAACTGACCTTTGTGGCTATCCAGTAGCTTGCCAGCAGCACGGAAGTGGCCGATGTTGGTCATGCAGGAACCGATGAACACTTCATCGATTTTCTCACCCTGTACCTCAGAAAGCAGCCGTGCGTCATCCGGATCGTTCGGTGCACACAGAATCGGCTCTTTAATTTCGTTCAGATCGATATCGATCACCGAGGCGTACTCTGCGTCGGCATCACCTTCAAGCAGCTGCGGATCGGCCAGCCACTTTTCCATGCCCTGGATCCGGCGTTCTAACGTCCGGCGGTCGCCATAGCCTTCAGCGATCATCCACTTCAGCAGCACGATATTCGAGTTGAGATACTCAATGATCGGCTCCTGATCCAGCTTAATAGTACAGCCTGCCGCCGAGCGCTCTGCCGAGGCGTCGGTCAGCTCAAAGGCCTGCTCAACTTTGAGCTTCGGCAAACCTTCAATTTCAAGAATGCGGCCGGAGAAAATATTTTTTTTGCCTTTTTTCTCAACGGTGAGCAGCCCTTGTTTAATGGCATACAGCGGAATGGCGTGGACCAAATCGCGCAGGGTGATCCCCGGCTGCATGTTACCTTTAAAGCGCACCAGCACCGACTCCGGCATATCCAGCGGCATCACGCCAGTCGCGGCGGCAAAGGCAACCAGGCCAGACCCCGCCGGGAAGGAGATCCCGATGGGGAAACGCGTGTGGGAGTCACCGCCGGTACCGACAGTATCCGGCAGCAGCATACGGTTTAACCAGCTGTGGATGACACCGTCACCCGGACGCAGTGATACACCACCACGGTTCATAATGAAGTCAGGCAACGTATGGTGCGTATTCACATCAACCGGCTTAGGATAGGCCGCGGTGTGACAGAATGACTGCATCACCAGATCGGCAGAGAAGCCAAGACAGGCGAGATCTTTAAGTTCATCACGCGTCATAGGCCCGGTGGTATCCTGTGAACCAACCGAGGTCATTTTAGGTTCACAGTAAGCCCCAGGCCGGATACCCTCCACGCCGCAGGCGCGCCCCACCATTTTTTGCGCCAGCGAGAAGCCGCGCTGGCTTTCCGCCACGTCTTTCGCCTTGCGGAAGACATCGCTATGCGGCAAATCCAGCGCTTCGCGCGCTTTCGTCGTCAGACCCCGACCAATGATCAGCGGAATACGGCCCCCGGCACGCACTTCGTCGATCAGCACGTCCGTTTTCAGTTCAAAGGTCGCCAGTAGATCGCCGGTCTGATGATTGCGCACTTCGCCCTTGTACGGGTAGATGTCGATAACATCACCCATATTCATTTCATTAACATCAACCTCGATGGGCAGCGCACCGGCATCTTCCATAGTGTTAAAGAAGATTGGCGCAATTTTGCCGCCCAGCACCACACCGCCTCCCTTTTTGTTCGGCACGTTGGGAATATCGTCCCCCATAAACCACAGCACCGAGTTCGTGGCGGATTTTCGCGAAGATCCGGTTCCAACGACGTCACCCACGTAAGCCAGCGGGAACCCTTTAGCCTGCAGAGCTTCAATCTGCCTGATGGGTCCGATGTTGCCCTGCTCATCAGGTTCAATGCCATCGCGGGCGTTTTTCAGCATCGCCAGCGCGTGCAGCGGGATATCCGGGCGCGACCAGGCGTCCGGTGCCGGTGAGAGATCATCGGTGTTAGTTTCGCCGGTCACTTTAAACACGGTGACGGTAATTTTCTCGGCAAGTGGCGGGCGATTTAAATACCATTCGGCATCAGCCCAGGCGTGCAGCACCCGTTGGGCGTGCGGATTCCCCGCTTTAGCTTTCTCTTCAACGTCATAAAAATTGTCAAACATCAGTAGCGTACGCGAGAGCGCATTGGCGGCGATGGGTGCCAGCCTGTCATTATCCAGCGCGTCAATCAGCGGATGAATATTGTAACCGCCTTGCATAGTCCCCAGCAGCGCAACCGCTTTTTCAGCGCTAATCAGTGGGGAGGTGGCTTCACCCCTGGCAACGGCGGCCAGGAAGCCTGCTTTAACGTAGGCCGCTTCATCCACGCCAGGCGGTACACGATTGATTAACAGGTCAGTCAGAAATTCTTCTTCGCCAGCGGGTGGGTTTTTCAGCAATTCAACCAGCGCGGCCATCTGGGAAGCGTCTAACGGTTTAGGGACAATGCCCTGGGCGGCACGTTGTTCAACGTGCTCACGGTATTCTTTTAGCACGACGTTCTCCTCGCTCTCATTGTTATGTGGCTACCGAGACACCAGCTGCTCCCGCCGGTGATAACGCTCGAAAGGTAGGGTAGAGCGCCCGGTTCCGCGTCGCCCAGCATAGCAGGGTTCCCCGCCAATGTTAATCTGTTTACAAAAAAGCAACATCAAGATCACTCCCTGAAGACGCGCGATTTATCAGGCAAACGTTGCGAATATGACCCAGATACCGGGCAGCAAACCGCCGACAAATTGACGTTTAGTGATAGAAAACACGGGTTAATTAACCCTTTTTATCACGCCCATCTTTAAAAAATTAAACAGGATGGCATGGGTTTTTTTGGCGCTAACCCATTTAATGTTTAGCTACTTATAAAACGACTGAATTAATAATGAACGTCGGTGATTCCACTGGTTTATTCATTTTGAAAAAGCAGCTTATTTAATTACCTTCCCAAACCATTAACGCCAGAAACGCTACCGCAGCGGTACTTCAGATCAGACATGCTTTCGCTGGCTCTGCCGTTAAACCCTTCAGCACCGCAGAATAACAGCGCCTCGCCAGGAGAGATTAATTGGCTATTTTCAACTTCCGGTTAGCTAAAGAAGCGTGATGGTTAATACAGAAGGAGATAACGCTTGGACGGTCTTTCTGCCATGAAGAAACCATCGCGCATTTTTGCGATAAACACCCCCCAGCCAGACAGATTTACGGATCTTCTCATAGTAAATTTATCGCCCCATCCAACGCCTTTTGTCGCCTTTGCTGTTAGCAGCAAAATAGTCAGTTCTGGATAAATTCTCCGTACCTGACAGACTGGCGCGGATGTGATGATTGATAGGCTTGTGTCGTCCTTTTTGCATGGTTCACAATGCCGGCACGCCAGCGCCAGGGTTCGATTATCGATTTTCCGGCCCATAAGCCCCGCCGGTTTTGCCGGGCCTGTTTTTCAAGCCGCGCATAGGCTGCCACCCCGGCCTGACGATGAAAGCGATAAGCCCACGCCATGCCATCCGCCACCTGCCGGGCATTCATATCACGACCACTAAGCCAGATAACCGCTAGCAGGCGGCCATAATTATCCTGTGTGTCCCCCCTGGCGGTGACCACTTTACCGCTTATAAGTACGTTGAGTGCTTGCCGCGAACGCTCTCCATAAGGCTGGTTACGCTCCGGCGCATCAATCCCGATCAGTCGCACGCGCCGCTGCTGGCGGCCGTCAGAGATCGCCACCGTATCGCCGTCGAAAACCCAAACCACGTTGCCACGGATATCCGCCTGCACGGGCATGACTATCAGCAAGAGATTCAGCGCCAGAAGCGACCAGCCTTTCACTGGCCGGTGGTGCAAAGCACAAAGGTCAGCGGCTCTGCGGCAGAGTGCGGGAAATATCGACCCTGGCTGGCGGCAAAACGCAGCCAGCTCTGACACAGCCTTTTGCAACCTGACGCGCCGGGTGGTGCAATGCAAAATATATCTCTTTTTTATCACCGTCACCGAATCTCCCGCTGAGATGTAGATTTCGGTTCAGGCTACCCAATTAACCGCTGGGACTCATCGTTTATCTGGATTTTTTAACAGCCCGTCGAGGGCGCTCGCAAAAAAGGGGCGGTACGCCTGAAAAAACCGGCGGAAAGATAAATCAGGCGGTTTAATCCGTGTACTGCAATGGCTTGGCAAACCGCCTTAGCTGCCTGTACGGCAGTGCACCTGATCGTTAGGTCGCTGGTGCAAGTTCAGCATTTCTAAGCTGCCTGTACGGCAGTACACCTATATGGACACAAGAAAGCAAATGATGCAATCCTCTGAGCTGCCTGTGCGGCAGTGCACTAGAGCATCCGCCTTCAAGCGGTAGGTCGCTTTTCTAAGCTGCCTGTACGGCAGTGCACCTCTTGTAGATTCTAATGCGTCGCAGGTTTTTTTTCTAAGCTGCCTGTACGGCAGTGCACATGTTATTGCAGGAGATGATAATAGCGTTACGTTTCTAAGCTGCCTGTACGGCAGTGCACCAACAGTTGATTCGACTGGCGCATTTTTGATTTTTCTAAGCTGCCTGTACGGCAGTGCACCAGACGTTGATGAGTTTACGCCCGGTCCAACCTTTCTAAGCTGCCTGTACGGCAGTGCACAGAAGGTTCTCGATAACCTTGGTTTGGGAGAATTTCTAAGCTGCCTGTACGGCAGTGCACGTCGCGTATTGCTGCCCTGCGGGGCCGTAAAATTTCTAAGCTGCCTGTACGGCAGTGCACTGTTTCACAGCGGGTGACGGTGGCCGGTGATTTTTCTAAGCTGCCTGTACGGCAGTGCACTACGTGGACGGTATCTGACAACCGGCCCCGCATTTCTAAGCTGCCTGTACGGCAGTGCACCCCCCGCCCTTTGAACAAGATGGACAGGAAACTTTCTAAGCTGCCTGAACGGCAGTGCACTTGCGCCTGTCTGGTCTTTTCTTGCCACCAGCTTTCTAAGCTGCCTGTACGGCAGTGCACTGAATATCCTGTCTGTTGAAATTTTATTAGACTTTCTAAGCTGCCTGTACGGCAGTGCACTAGCTATTTCTAAATCAACAGCATCCTGTAGCTTTCTAAGCTGCCTGTACGGCAGTGCACGTCATTTCTGATATCAGATGACGGCCGTGACTTTTATAAGCTGCCTGTACGGCAGTGCACACAACATTAACTACATCGGCACCGCAGCGGAATTTCTAAGCTGCCTGTACGGCAGTGCACGAAAGCCACCCGTTTATCCCGTTAGATATTACTTTCTAAGCTGCCTGTACGGCAGTGCACTGGAATAGCTATTCCAGGAGCACAGATAAAAATTTCTAAGCTGCCTGTACGGCAGTGCACGTCATGAAGGGAGTATGACCTCCATTCATGCATTTCTAAGCTGCCTGTACGGCAGTGCACTCGGCAAAGGCATTCAGCCTTTGCATCAGGTGTTTCTAAGCTGCCTGTACGGCAGTGCACTAAAATCCTTGAAATCCATAGCTTTCGGGAATTTTCTAAGCTGCCTGTACGGCAGTGCACTAACGGGCCGCAGCTTGATTCTGTTGGTGAGTTTTCTAAGCTGCCTGTACGGCAGTGCACTATACTATTTCTCCGTCGTCACGATTAACTGATTTCTAAGCTGCCTGTACGGCAGTGCACAAGAATCATAAGCGGCTAAGACAATGACGGCAAAGTATTTTCTGTGAATTTTACGCTCAAACCCTTTTTTATTACCCGAATGAACGACTTAATAAAATCAATGTGTTAGCA
The DNA here is from genome assembly GCF_900115045.1 of Izhakiella capsodis. Classification (GTDB taxonomy): domain Bacteria; phylum Pseudomonadota; class Gammaproteobacteria; order Enterobacterales; family Enterobacteriaceae; genus Izhakiella; species Izhakiella capsodis. The sequence continues at coordinate 91,100 of NZ_FOVC01000003.1, forward strand.
ATGCCTTTAAAAAAAGGGTATGCCAGTAATCGCACTGACTGACGCCGGGACCCGGTCACGCGGCATAAAAAAAACGGCCCCCATCCGGGAGCCGCCTTCGTCAGCAGAATGGGCTTATTTTTTCTTCGCTTTGGGATTCGGCAGGTCGGTGATGCTGCCTTCAAACAGCTCGGCCGCCAGGCCAACAGATTCATGCAGCGTCGGGTGGGCATGAATAGTCAGCGCGATATCTTCCGCGTCACAGCCCATCTCAATAGCCAGGCCGATTTCACCAAGAAGCTCGCCGCCGTTGCTACCGACGATCGCCCCACCGATAACCCGATGGCTTTCCTTGTCAAAAATCAGCTTGGTGATACCGTCTGCACAGTCAGAAGCGATGGCGCGACCGGAAGCCGCCCACGGAAAGGTGGCCGTTTCGTAGCTGATGCCCTTCTCTTTCGCTTCTTTCTCGGTCAGACCCACCCAGGCAACTTCAGGCTCGGTGTAGGCGATAGACGGAATAACTTTAGGATCGAAATAATGTTTCTTACCGGCGATAACTTCTGCGGCAACGTGGCCTTCATGTACGCCTTTATGCGCCAGCATCGGCTGGCCGACGATATCGCCAATGGCATAAATGTGCGGAACGTTGGTGCGCAGCTGCTTGTCAACACGGATGAAACCGCGATCGTCAACTTCAACGCCTGCTTTACCGGCGTCAAGGTTTTTACCATTTGGCACGCGGCCAATCGCGACCAGCACCGCATCATAGCGCTGCGGTTCTGCTGGCGCTTTTTTGCCTTCCATCGTCACATAGACGCCGTCTTTCTTCGCTTCAACCGCAGTGACTTTAGTTTCAAGCATCAAATTGAACTGCTTGCTGATGCGTTTGCTGAAGACTTTAACCACGTCTTTATCCGCCGCCGGGATGACCTGATCGAACATTTCAACCACGTCAATCTGCGAACCCAGGGCGTGATAAACGGTCGCCATTTCCAGACCGATGATGCCGCCACCCATCACCAGCAGACGTTCCGGAACGACTTTCAGCTCCAGAGCGTCTGTCGAATCCCAGACGCGCGGGTCATCATGAGGAATAAACGGCAGTTCGATAGGGCGGGAGCCAGCGGCAATAATGGCGTTGTCAAAAGTGATCGTGGTGGACTCTTTTTCTCCGTCGACCACCAGCGTATTAGCGCCGGTAAATTTCCCCTGCCCGTTGACCACTTTAACTTTACGGCCTTTCGCCATACCCGCCAGCCCGCCAGTCAGCTGGGTAATGACTTTCTCTTTCCAGGTGCGGATTTTATTAATGTCGGTTTTCGGCTGACCGAATACGATGCCGTGCTGCTCAAGCGCTTTGGCTTCTTCAATAACTTTTGCCACGTGCAGCAAGGCTTTAGAAGGGATACAACCCACGTTCAGACAAACGCCACCAAGTGTGTTGTAACGTTCAACCAGGACGGTTTCCAGACCTAAATCAGCGCAACGGAATGCGGCAGAGTAGCCTGCCGGGCCTGCTCCAAGTACCACGACCTGAGCTTTGATTTCTGTACTCATCATGACCTCATGTTTATTGCCGGCGGTCAGACGCAGAGCCTGTCCGGTAAGATCATTTTGCGTTCTGCCAGGCCTGAACGCTTTGCGTACGTCCAGTACGCGCCGGGTCCTTAATGCGGGGCAATACACAAACTGACTGCACCAGTCTCGCCTGAAACAACAGGCTCGTTAAGTCCTTTCTCAACCGGGATAATTTCACCGCTAGAGTTTACAGAATTGTTAATAAACTGCAAACCGCTTCGGCTCCCTGAATACTGACATTAAGGCCGACTAAACGCCGGCCTTAACAATGATTACATTACCAGGCGGCGGATATCCGACAGCAGATTATTAATGATGGTAATGAAACGAGCACCGTCGGCACCATCAATAACCCGATGGTCAAATGAAAGCGAGAGCGGCAGCATCAGGCGCGGCGTGAAGTCTTTACCGTTCCAAACCGGCTCCATGCTGGATTTCGAAACGCCGAGGATAGCCACTTCCGGTGCGTTGACGATTGGCGCAAATGCGGTTGTACCCAGTCCACCGAGGCTGGAGATAGTAAAGCAGCCGCCTTGCATATCACCGGCTGTCAGCTTGCCATCACGCGCTTTCTTCGACATCGCCATCAGTTCACGCGAAAGTTCAATAATGCCTTTCTTGTTCACATCTTTGAACACCGGAACCACCAGGCCATTTGGCGTATCTACCGCCACGCCAATGTTGATGTACTTTTTCAACGTCAGGCGCTGCGCATCTTCCGACAGTGAGCTGTTGAAACGCGGCATCTGCTCCAGCGCACCGGCAACCGCTTTCATGATGAACACGACCGGCGTGATTTTTACGTCCAGTTTTCGCTTCTCGGCTTCCACATTTTGCTGCTTACGGAACGCTTCGAGATCGGTGATATCAGCCTTATCGAAATGGGTAACGTGCGGGATCATCACCCAGTTACGGCTCAGGTTAGCGCCGGAAATTTTCTGAATACGACCCAGTTCAACTTCCTCAACGTCGCCAAACTTGCTGAAATCAACTTTCGGCCAGGGCAGCATGCCGGGCAGACCGCCGCCGGCAGCAGCTGGGGCAGACTCGGCGCGTTTCAGTGCTTCTTTAATATAAGCCTGAACGTCTTCTTTCAGAATGCGCCCTTTACGCCCGGTGCCTTTCACCTTCGCCAGATTAACGCCAAATTCGCGCGCCAGGCGGCGGATCACCGGAGTGGCATGGACATACGCATCGTTCTCAGCAAACGCTTCTTTACCTGAAGCGTTCGCCGCGGCAGGGGCCGGTGCAGATTTTTGCTCAGCCGGTGCCGCTGGCTGGCTAGCCGCTGACGCCGGGGCCGCACCTTCAACCTCAAACACCATGATCAGGGAGCCGGTTTTTACTTTATCGCCGATGCTGATTTTGATCTCTTTCACGCTGCCAGCAAAAGGTGCCGGGACTTCCATTGAGGCTTTGTCGCCTTCAACCACAATCAACGACTGTTCAGCGCTGATTTTATCGCCCACTTTTACCAGCACCTCGGTGACTTCAACTTCATCGCCACCGATATCCGGGACATTGACCTCCTTGCTGCCGGAGGGGGCAGGCGCGGCGGCGGACGCCGTTTTGTCTGGTGCTGCCGGTGCAGAGACACCCGTACCGGAACCTGCGACCTCAAACACCATAATCAGCGAGCCAGTTGAAACTTTGTCACCGGTAGTGACTTTGATCTCTGCCACTTTACCGGCGAAAGGCGCGGGGACTTCCATTGAGGCTTTATCGCCCTCCACCGTTAATAGCGATTGCTCAGCGTCTACACTGTCGCCCACTTTAACCAGCACTTCGGTCACTTCAACTTCATCACCGCCGATATCGGGAACATTCACTTCTTTGCGTTCTGCGGCGGGCGCAGCAGAAGTCGCTGGCGCGGCCTCGTTTTTACCTGCCTTCTCCGGCGCTTTTTCAGCGGCAGACTGAACGCCCTCTTCCGCTTCGAAAATCATGATCAGCTTGCCGGTTTCGACTTTGTCGCCCACCGCCACTTTCAGCGCTTTCACCACACCAGCCTGTGGAGAAGGCACCTCCATCGAAGCTTTGTCGCCTTCAACAACGATCAGCGATTGCTCAGCGTCAACCTTGTCGCCTACCTTGACCATGATTTCGGTCACTTCAACTTCATCCGTCCCGATGTCCGGAACGTTAATTTCAATTGCCATTGCGCTTTTACCTCTTATGCCAGACGCGGATTGACTTTATCGGCATCGATGTTGAATTTTGTGATCGCTTCGGCAACCACTTTCTTATCGATTTCACCGCGTTTGGCCAGTTCACCCAGGGCAGCAATCACCACGTAAGAAGCATCAACTTCGAAGTGATGACGCAGGTTTTCGCGACTGTCAGAACGACCAAATCCGTCGGTTCCAAGTACGCGATAGTCGCTAACCGGGATATAGCTGCGAACCTGCTCGGCAAACAGCTTCATGTAGTCGGTGGAGGCTACCGCCGGCGCATCGTTCATTACCTGAGCGATATAAGGTACGCGCGGTTCTGCAGCCGGATGCAGCATGTTCCAACGCTCACAATCCTGACCATCACGGGCCAGTTCGGTAAACGAGGTTACGCTGTAGACATCTGAGCCAACGCCGTAATCTTTCGCCAGGATCTGAGCCGCTTCACGGACGTGACGCAGAATAGAACCGGAGCCAAGCAGCTGCACGTTGCCTTTGCTGCCTTTCAGCGTTTCCAGCTTGTAGATCCCTTTACGAATCCCCTCTTCCACACCTTGCGGCATAGCGGGCATATGGTAATTCTCGTTCAGGGTCGTAATGTAGTAATAAACGTTTTCCTGCGCTTCACCGTACATCCGCTCCAGACCGTCATGCATGATGACAGCAACTTCATAAGCATAAGCCGGATCGTAGGAGATACAGTTTGGAATAGTCAGAGACTGAATATGGCTATGGCCATCTTCGTGCTGCAAACCTTCACCGTTGAGCGTAGTACGACCGGAGGTACCACCCACCAGGAAACCGCGCGCCTGTTGGTCACCCGCTGCCCAGCACAGATCGCCAATACGCTGGAAACCGAACATTGAGTAATAGATGTAGAACGGGATCATCGGCAGGTTGTTGGTGCTATAGGACGTTGCCGCCGCCAGCCATGATGCACCCGCGCCAAGTTCGTTGATCCCTTCCTGCAGGATCTGTCCTTTTTCGTCTTCTTTGTAGTAAGCCACCTGCTCGCGGTCCTGCGGGATGTATTGCTGACCATTCGGGCTGTAAATACCAATCTGACGGAACAGGCCTTCCATACCAAAGGTACGCGCTTCGTCAGCCAGAATTGGCACCAGGCGATCTTTGATAGATTTATTTTTCAGCATTACGTTCAGCGCACGCACAAACGCAATGGTGGTCGAGATCTCTTTATTCTGCTCCTCCAGCAGCGGCTGGAACTCTTCCAGTGCAGGTATTTCCAGTTTTTCACTGAATTTAGCCTGGCGCTTAGGCAGGTAGCCACCCAGCTTTTCACGCTGACCGTGCAGGTATTGGTATTCTTCAGAATCTTTATCGAGGGTGATATAGGGCAGCGATTCGATCTTGTCATCTTCGACAGGCACATTGAAACGATCGCGAATATAACGAACGCCTTCCATGTTCATTTTCTTCACCTGGTGGGCGATGTTCTTACCTTCTGCGGTATCACCCATACCATAGCCCTTGATGGTATGCGCCAGAATAACCACTGGCTTGCCTTTGGTTTCCTGCGCTTTTTTCAGCGCCGCATACACTTTTTTCGGATCATGACCACCACGGTTCAGCGACCAGATATCATCATCTGACCAGTCTTTGACCAGCTCAGCCGTTTCAGGATATTTGCCAAAGAAGTGTTCACGGACGTAGGCGCCATTTTTCGATTTGAACGTCTGATAATCGCCATCCACAGTTTCATTCATCAACTGGATCAGCTTGCCGCTGGTATCGTTGCGCAGCAGTTCATCCCAGCGTCCGCCCCAGATAACCTTAATCACTTCCCAACCAGCACCGCCGAAAATACCTTCCAGCTCGTTGATGATTTTGCCGTTACCCGTTACCGGTCCGTCCAGGCGTTGCAGGTTACAGTTAATGATAAACACCAGGTTGTCCAGCTTCTCACGCGTGGCAATGGTGATAGCGCCTTTGGATTCCGGCTCATCCATTTCACCATCACCCAGGAAGGCGTAAACGGTCTGAGCACCGGTATCTTTTAACCCGCGGTGATTGAGGTATTTCAGGAACTTGGCCTGGTAAATCGCCGCCAGTGGACCCAAGCCCATTGAAACGGTCGGGAACTGCCAGAAATCCGGCATCAGTTTAGGGTGTGGATAAGAAGAGAGCCCTTTACCGTGAACTTCCTGGCGGAAATTGTTCATCTGCTCTTCGGTCAGACGCCCTTCAAGAAAAGCACGTGAGTAAATACCCGGAGAAATATGTCCCTGGAAATAGACCAGATCACCGCCGTCTTTTTCATTGTGCGCACGGAAGAAGTGGTTAAAGCAGACTTCATAAATGGTGGCGGCAGACTGGAATGAGGCCATGTGACCACCCAGTTCCAGATCTTTTTTCGACGCACGCAGCACGGACATAATCGCGTTCCAGCGGATAGCTGAACGGATACGGCGTTCCAGTGCGGTGTTGCCCGGATAATCCGGCTCGTCTTCAACGGCTATAGAGTTAACGTAGTTGCTTGATGTGCTGCCCGCAGCGACATTTACGCCACCTTTCCGAGCCTGTCCCAACACCTGGTCAATCAGGTACTGCGCACGCTCAACACCTTCTTCACGGATTACCGATTCGATCGCCTGTAACCAGTCGCGAGTTTCGATCGGGTCCACGTCATTATGTGAAAGTTCTGACATGGGTGTGTTCCTTATCTGTGTCTAATACGTTGAATAAGTCCGGAGCCTGTTGACGCTGAGATGCAGCTCCTGGTTTTGTTGCCGCGTCTTATTTACTGACGCGTTAATCCTTACGCTGCTGTAGCCGTCGCAACGAACGCTCACGCCGCGTTTGTTCCCGACTTCTTTCCAGCAGGATTTCCTCAAGGAACGCCAGATGACGGTGTGACGCTTCACGGGCCTTTTCCGGCTCGCGGGCGACTATTGCCGCAAAAATCCTGGCGCGGTGTTCGCTCACTTGCGCCAGCATTTCCCGGCGCGTATAGAGCAATTCAAAATTCTGGTGTACGTTTTGCTTTAGCATCGGGCTCATACTACGCAACAGGTGCAACAACACCACATTATGAGCCGCTTCTGTGACTGCGATCTGATACTGCATGACCGCATCGGCTTCAGCATCCAGGTCGCCGCTAAGCTGCGCCGCCTGAATCTGAACATGGCAATCTTCAATGCGTTTAAGGTCTTCTTCCGTACCGCGCAAGGCCGCGTAATAAGCCGCTATGCCCTCCAGCGCGTGGCGGGTTTCCAGCAGATCGAACTGTGACTCCGAATGGCTCGCCAGCAACGCTATCAGCGGGTCGCTCATGCTTTTCCACAACGTTTGCTGTACAAAAGTCCCGCCGCCCTGACGGCGTAGCAGTAGGCCTTTCGCTTCTAAACGCTGAATAGCTTCTCGCAAAGAGGGTCTGGAAACATCGAACTGTTTTGCCAGCTCCCGCTCGGGCAACAGTTTCTCGCCTGGTCGTAGCGTGCCTTCCATGATGAGCGTTTCAAGCTGCTGTTCGATGGCATCCGATAATTTAGGTTGGCGAATTTTACAGTAAGACATCATCCCACGACGTTCGTTGTCCAGAGTAAATTGGTAATACCAATTACCAAATTGAGCAGCTAAAGTAACAAAGTATTCACCTGGTGTCCATACGCCTGGCTGGCTAAAAATGTTGACTAAATGTTGCCCAAGCACTTTTTTTTTAACCTATTCATCTGGTGCTATGTGCCGCTAACTTGTTAATTACTTGTATCATTCCGCTATCAGTACCGCTCACACGGCGGTTAGACATAAGTTTGCATATCAAATACCACGATGTTCGGATATTTTATTTTCGATGCTCGTTCTAAAATAACAGCTAGTGCATAGCTTTTACCTGAGCCGATGCTACATAAAAATAGGAGGGCGCGGGAAGAATTTGTCCCCACGAATAACGGCCTCTGCCTTTCTGCCCGCAACAAAATACCCCAACTTTACACGCTCGTTTTCAGTATATTCAGCAACTGGGATACCCATAAACTTCTGGGAGTTTGCCGCGTCTATAACGAAACAATCACGGTCAATCAGAGGGAAAGTATCGGTTCCACGTTTGAACCTATTTTTGTTATCACCATCAACTGTACGAGAGGTACCAATCAAAACTCCTCGAACCAGATCTGTGGGCATAGATAACCGTATTCCATCTTCACTTTGTTCTGGAAGAACATCGGATAATTCATCACGCATACTGTGGGTTACCCGTTCCACCATCGCGATCGGAGACTCCCTGTCGGCGCTGCTCCTAATCACGATCAGATTACCGATCGCAGGGGGAAGTTAGAAGTACGAAATTTGAAACATCAATCGTGACACGGCGGACATCGACCGCAGCAAACTTACCAGATTGTTCAGTATCAGAAAATTGAAGGGCTGCTAAATTTTCGCTCAGGGTTGAAGGATCTCATTTATAAGTTTATGAACATCCCAGATTTCCAAGTGTGGAATAAACTGCTGAATTTTGTTTATAGTTAATATTGTTTCGATAACACCCGCTTGGGTATGACTTTTACTATCTGTGACATTCATATATGTCAGTGCCACATTTGCTGCATTCAAACGCAAACACGGCAAGCAGTCGAGCTATCACCGTGTTGGAGTCAAAGTGCTTGACGGTGCGATCGAAATGCCGAAAATCTCGTCGATTGAAGCGCGGCTGCACCGTGAAATTACTGGAACGTCAAAAAGCATCACATTAAGCCGCAGTGCAACGGGGAAATATCATGCTGCGTGACTCTGTGATGACGGGACAGGAGCGACACCAATACTAAGATTGATATCAAATGTCACGGGGCTGGATAAGGCGCTAACGCATCTTGCCATCGAATTGGATGGTAAAAAAAGCTAATCCGCGCCATCTCGTCAATGCCAGTCGTGATTTACGCCGAAAACAGAAAGTGTTAATACGTAAGAAAAAAGGCAGTACAAACCGGCGTGAAGCCACATATCGCTTGCTGTATTCAGCGGGGTTAACTTACTTTCAACAAGACTGTTAAAGTACCGCTATATATTCCCGGAGTTAATTTCATGTTTCCCGGGTTAAAATTAATATTATAACTCTCATTTTCAGTTTCTTTATTTACTCCTACTTCTTTCGAGGGATCATTCACAGGCGTTATAGTATAATTCATTACACTGTCAGCGTCTTTCAATTGAAAATTAGACTCCCCTACTGGAGTGAAGACTAACATCCCACCACCTGACGCGTTAGTGGTAATATTGCGTGTTGCCGTGTAGTTTCCATTACTAATCCCTATTGGAACATCAATTTTATCTACTACATCCACCGATGCATTGACTGAAGCAGAAATATCAGATTCAGCTTTTTGTGCTACTATCTTTTTTCCATCATAAATATTTACAATAGGTGCGTAATATGAATTTGGTGACGTGTTCTGGAATGAAAAATTTAAATACGTGTCCCCAGTCCCACCATCGGTGAGCGAACATATCTTTCCATCACAACTGCATGAAAAATCACCAAAATTAGTAATTTTAATAGTCAAGCCCTCGTATACAGCTCCTTTAGGAGGGTCGCACGATACACCAGACCAGTGCGTAGGCCAATATGTTGACAACCTTACTCCCCCCCACCCTGAACCAGTGGATGACGCTCTCAGGATTTGAGCAGAAGTTGGGAACGAAAAAAATAAACAAAACACAAAGCCCCAGATTGATAAAGTACAATTCGTTTTTTTTAGCATCATCTCCATGTACCTTTTTAATTGGTTACAAAAATACTCTTCACATTTTACCATACCATTTCAACCCTAAATATTTCTTAAACTGTTTTCCTTACAATATTTCATCTGTCATTTACTTACATGTGATCCCATTCCTCAACGGTTCCGCCACGGAATAATGTCTGGCTCAGCCTAAGCGCTGATAAGTGTCCACTGCCCTGGCTCTGAAAACGGCTTCCGCTACTGTTCCATAAGCTATAAAAGCAGGGGTAATGCCTCCAATCAGTTGAAATGGTGCCTTCCTATAAAGGCACCAATCACTTTCTCGTGGAGTTCAATGGAACGAGAGAAGCAGATGGTCTTGCGAGCCAATCGACTGATGTGCGTTCTGAGCGTCAGGTTATTACGCTCGATACGCCGGGTGAATATCTTCCCGGTCAGATGCATCTCGCTCAGCATCTCTCTGGCATAGCTTTCCCGTTACCACTGGTGATAAAGCCTGTCTGCAATGGAGAAAGCAGGCTCAGCAACCCACGGCATTTCTCATCATTGCGTGGGCCAAAGGTATATGCCACGACTCGTTTTCTCCTGGTATCAAAGGCATACCAAAGCCAGTGTCGATGCTGTTTGTTGCCGACACAGGCCCATTGCTCATCAGGTTCACAGATAAGCGCCACGTCATCGGAGGTTACTTGCCTTGTGGTGAGTTTTTTAGGGCGCGTATGACGGTGTTGATGCCAATCTTGAGGACGCGAGCAGTATCACGAACACCTGAGCCGTTGAACGCCATATCAACAATCCTGTCTTTGACGCCAGGCTTGCGGGCTTCACAGGTGCAGGTGAGCTGAAACACGTGCGGACAGACAGGGCAACGATAGCGAAGATGGCTGGCAGGGGTCTTCCCATGGGGATATACGTGGTCAGAGTTGCAACGATGACAGTGAACGGTGATGGATGCCATGAAGCTGTAGGTCTCAAAAGAGTTCATCATATCAGCTCAACCGATCGGAGGCATCACCAAAGCAGGTTAAGACTTTTCAGACCGGGCGGTGTTAATTTGATTTTCTATTAGCTGCTGTTGTGCCCTGTCAGTACCTGAGATGCTTCCAGCGCTTCTCGTTACAGGACAGCATCTAAACGACGGGCATCATAATACATGCCTTACGTGATTCTCATCATAACCCATGAGTTATCTTATATAACTCATAAGCATTGGTGTTGAATGCTGTGAGTGATCAGATAACCCTGTCTCTTCCCGCTTTTCGCGTAGCGGTTCTAGGATGTAATTAGAAAAATCCACGTTAGTTTTGTTTGTATCTCTTAGCTTCTTATGTGCAGAAACAACGTTTCAGGGATCGCTTTTAATGTTTCCAGTTCGCGGGTAGCCTCCTGGTTTGTGGGGAAGCTCGCAAATAAGCTCTCACAAATCTATTGGGTAGATTTTGAGTCATTCTATAGAACCAGCCCAGTTTGAGTTAACCAACCATATCCATACAGTATTTGTTTGCAGGTGGTCTGAGGAAGGCATGCCCTATGGCTTCCTCAGCTTCGGTTATGGCTAACAGAACAGCGATAACATCTGCACGCGTAACAATTTTTCAAACCTGATTATCCACAGAAAGCGAAAGGGCGTGCAAAGCCGCGCGCTTATCACTATTCTTGTCGCGACACCAGCAGAGAGAAAAAACACAGTAGAAAATAGTGTAAACTATTCAATACATTAATGAGAAAAAAGACTTACATTCATCCTGCGGATGTGAGGAAACTTAGCGATGAGGAAACACAATGGATAGTCAGGTTAACGGCGATACACTGAAGCGCGGGCTTAAAAACCGCCATATTCAGCTTATCGCATTAGGGGGCGCTGTGGGTACCGGCCTGTTTCTGGGCAGCGCCTCCGTAATTAAGTCTGCCGGTCCTGCCGTCATACTTGGCTATGCTATTGCAGGCTTTATTGCCTTTCTGATTATGCGCCAGCTCGGCGAGATGGTTGTCGAAGAGCCGGTCGCCGGTAGCTTCAGCCATTTTGCTTATAAATACTGGGGCAACTTCGCCGGTTTCGCTTCCGGCTGGAATTACTGGGTGCTGTACGTACTGGTCGCGATGGCCGAGCTGACCGCCGTCGGTAAATATATACAGTTCTGGTGGCCGGATATACCGAGCTGGATCACCGCTGTGGTGTTTTTCGTGTTGATCAACGCCATCAACCTGACCAACGTAAAAGTATACGGTGAGATGGAGTTTTGGTTTGCCATTATCAAAGTGATCGCGGTCATTGGCATGATCATTTACGGTGGCGTTTTGCTGTTCAGCGGCGCGGCTGGCCCCCAGGCCACTGTCAGCAACCTCTGGACGCAGGGCGGCTTTTTCCCCCACGGCGTCAGCGGACTGGTGATGATGATGGCGATTATCATGTTTTCGTTCGGCGGTCTGGAGCTGGTGGGTATTACCGCCGCTGAAGCTGACGAACCGGAAAAAAGCATTCCAAAAGCCACTAATCAGGTTATCTGGCGCATTCTGATCTTCTACGTGGGATCGCTGGCCGTGCTGCTGTCGTTGTTGCCGTGGACGCAGGTTACCGAGGATACCAGCCCTTTTGTTCTGATTTTTCACAACCTCGGGGACATCGCGGTCTCTAACCTGCTTAACGTGGTTATCCTCACCGCGGCACTGTCGGTTTATAACAGCTGTGTGTACTGTAACAGCCGTATGCTGTTTGGTCTGGCGAAGCAGGGTAACGCCCCCAGGTCGCTGCTCAGGGTTGATCGCCGAGGCGTTCCGGTGACCACGATTCTGGTTTCCGCGGCAGCAACCGCTATCTGCGTGCTGATTAACTATCTGATGCCGGATGAAGCTTTCGGATTACTGATGTCACTGGTGGTATCGACGCTGGTCATTAACTGGGCGATGATCAGCCTCGCTCACCTTAAATTTCGTAAAAAGAAAGATCAGCAGGGCGTTCAAACCCGCTTCAAAGCGCTAATCTATCCGTTCGGCAACTGGCTGTGCCTGGCTTTTCTCGCTGGCATTCTGGTGATTATGCTTATCACCCCCGGCATGGCGATTTCAGTATGGCTGATCCCGGTATGGTTGTTCATCCTGGCCATAGGCTACCTGTTGAAAATCAGTGCGCAGCGTAAGAAATAGTGCATTCTGAACGTCGATAGAAAGGGAGCGTACGCTCCCTTTTTAATGCATTACCTGCGCTGTGCGGAGGGTATTTAAACCAGTGCACCGTAAATCGTCAGTAAAGCAACCACCACAACCATCACCAGGGAGATGCGTTTTGCCAGACTGACCGCAGCACGAGGCGTCGCTACCTTATCGCGATGGGGATCGCGTGCCAGAGAAAACTGCGCCAACTGTGTCAACACAAGATATTGTGCGCTGTGCCGATCGCCAAGTGAAGCAAACCAGGCAGGCAATGCGCGTTCACCGTGACCAAGTAATGCGTAGGCAATCCCCACCAGCCTTACCGGGATCCAGTCCACCCAATGCAGAATGTTATCAACGCCTGATTGCGCGCGTTCCAGAGGCGTCTTGTGGCGAGCCAGCCAGCTCTGCCAGGCACGCAGCGTGGCATAGCCAACCAGCAGCACCGGCCCCCATCTTCCTCCCGCCACGAACCACAGCATTGGCCCGAGATAAAAGCGGTAGTTTATCCACAGCAGCGCATTCTGCAGCTCGCGTAAATAGGTCACCTCATCGCAATCGTGCGGTACGCCGTGGATAAGCGTCAGCTCTTCCGCCATTGCCTGGTGCGCAACGGTATCATCGTGACTGGCGGATTTCAGGTAGGCATGATAGTGCAGACGCACGCTGCCAGCGCCAATACAAAGCACCCCAATCAAAATCCAAAAAATCAGCAGGGGTACGCCAAAAAACCATCCTTTCAGTAGTTGAATGCATACTGCGGTCAACGCCATACACATGAGTGTCAGCAACAGCGTATGCAGCAGCGAATAGCGGCGCTGACGACGCAGTAATGGCGCTATCCGGTGCTCAATCTGCCAGTGCTGGCCCATTTTGAATAACCGTTCCCAGCCTAAAACCAGTAACAAACTAAAAAGAGTCATGTGCTCGAACCCTCCTGATGAGCAACCTTGGTAAGCATCTGATGGTAGCGTTGCCAGTCGAACGCTGCGCCGGGATCGGTTTTTCGCTGCGGGGCGATGTCGCTATGGCCAGTAATATTGGCGACAGTCAGTGGATAATGCTGCATTAATAGCCGCGTAACCTGTACCAACGCGCGATACTGCTGATCGGTGTAAGGCAGAGTGTCGGTGCCTTCAAGCTCAATACCAATGGAAAAATCGTTGCAACATTCTCTTTCCTGCCAGCAGGAAATGCCGGCATGCCAAGCCCGCTCGCTGAAAGGAACATATTGCACAATTTCACCATCGCGACGAATAAGACAGTGCGCCGACACGCACAGCCCGGCAATTTCAGCAAAATAGGGATGTGCCTCAGGATCGAGCGTTCCGGTAAATAGCGCATCAATCCAGGGGCCGCCAAACTCACCCGGCGGCAGACTGATATTGTGAATAACCAGCAGAGAGGGCTGTTCTCCGTGCGGGCGGGAATTGTGATGAGGCGACGCGACCTGACGTGCGCCGATTAGCCTACCGGCTTCGAGTTGCATCTGCTGCTCCGAATATAACAGACCTGTCATCAGGTTAGCATGAATTATCGTGGAAGAGAGTAAACGCAGACCAGCCATTTAAACGTTCTCCGTTCGGTCGTCTGCTGGTAACCACGGGGCAAACAAGCTAGCATGCCCGGACCCATTATTGGTTTTCCGGAGTTTGTACCATGAACAGCCGCCGTTACGATCCTGACAGCCGCAAAGACATATTAATGGAACGTATTAAGCATGATATTCCCATCAGCGTCGCCCAGGCATTGAGCGAAGATTTGGGCAACAAAATTGATGTATCGCGTGACATTACCGCAGCATTAATACCCGCTGATGCCAAGTCAAAAGCGGTAGTGATAACCCGTGAGGCTGGCGTTTTTTGCGGTAAACGGTGGGTTGAAGAGGTTTTCATTCTGCTTGGTAACCGTGCTCAGATCGCCTGGCTGGTTGATGATGGCGACGATATTCAGGCCAACCAGCCGCTGTTTGAAATCAGCGGCCCCGCTTCTCTGATACTGACCGCCGAACGCACGGCGCTAAATTTTGTGCAAACCCTGTCTGGCGTGGCCTCCCAGGTGAGCCGCTATGTCGCTCTGCTGAAAGGCACCCAGACCCAACTGCTTGATACCAGGAAAACCATACCAGGCTTGCGCACCGCGTTAAAATACGCCGTGCTTTGCGGCGGTGGCAGTAATCATCGCCTGGGCCTTTATGATGCCTTTTTGATTAAAGAAAATCATATTATCGCCAGCGGCTCGATTGCACAGGCGGTGGAAAAAGCGTTATGGCTTCATCCGGAGATCCCGATCGAAGTTGAAGTGGAGTCATTCAGTGAGCTCAGTGCAGCACTGGATGCGGGCGCTGATATCGTTATGCTGGACAACTTCGCCCTTGAGGATCTGCGTGAAGCGGTGAAAATTACCGCCGGTCGCGCACTGCTGGAAGTGTCAGGCAACGTAACTATTGAAACACTGCGTTCTATTGCAGAAACCGGCGTTGACTATATTTCTGTTGGCGCCCTGACAAAGCATCTTCACGCCCTCGATCTCTCCATGCGCTTTCGCTGAGCCAGCTCGTGACTTTCCACCTGACAGCCAGCCTGATGCTGGCTTTTTTTGCGAGTGCTCTTCCACCACTACTCATCTTCGATGAAACGCTATGAATTACTTATGAGATAACACGATAACCGTAATCAACGCGCTGGTTAAGTCCAGCCAAATGCTCAGGATGGGATCTCCACTCACTATCAGGAGTCACCATGTCTGACCAGCAAGGATTTACCTTAATCGAGCTGATGATCGTTATCGCTATTGTGGCGATACTCAGCGCCATTGGCCTGCCGGCTTACCAAAACTACCTGCAAAAAGCAGCGTTAACGGACATGCTACAAAGCGCCATGCCGCTTAAAACAGCGGTTGAAATCTGCGCGGTTGAACAAGGCGAAACCAGTAACTGCTCGGATGGTAACGCGGGCATTTCGCCCGCGACATCGTCCCGCTATATTGCCAGCAGCCAGGTTGCCTCCGGCGTCATTACCCTTAGCGGGCAGGATAATCTGAAGGGCCTGACAGTAACCCTGACGCCGGACTGGAACGCTCAACAAGGCATAATGCGCTGGCAGCGCGTCTGTAATACCTCCGCGAGCTCGCTGAAAAGCGCGTGTGAATCGGTATTTCGTTTTGATGACCAGAGCGAACGCTGATGGGCATCGCTGACGAAACTATGCTGAATGCACTTTGCCAGCGCTACCAGGCTGTTCTGCTCGAAAACAGCACGCAGCGCGTTAAGGTCGCAACCGCAGGTCTGCCACAGGATGATCTGGTTGAAGCGCTGCGCTTCACCTGTAGCGCTCCAGTTGAGCTGCTCAACTGGAGCGTTGAACAACTGGCCGCCTGGCGGGATAAAAGCAGTACGGATGCACCGCCCCTTCTCGATCAGGAAAATCTGGCGACCGCCGCAAGGCTCGATCGCCTGCTGGCGCTGGCATTAGAACGTCGGGCTTCAGATATTCACATTGAGCCACAAGCTGATATGAGCCGTATCCGGCTACGCATAGATGGCGTGTTGCAGATAACCAGCACCCTGCCTCCTGCCAGCGGTAACGCGCTGATCGCCCGGCTTAAAGTGCTGGCGCGTCTCGACATCGCCGAACGGCGTGCGCCTCAGGACGGCCAGTTTGCCCATCAACATGCTCAAAGACATAGTACATCATTTCGTCTGTCAACCCTGCCAACGCAATATGGTGAAAAAGCCGTGCTGCGCCTGCTCCATAACACGGATCATGCTCACGATATTGATAAGCTAGGCATGTCTGCACCGCAGCTGACACACTTTCAGCAGGCGCTAAAACAGCCGCAAGGCATGATACTGGTCACCGGACCTACCGGCAGCGGTAAAACCATTACTCTTTACAGCGCCCTGAACTGGCTGAATCAGCCGCATCGTAATATTTGCAGCGTCGAAGATCCAATTGAAATCCCGCTGCGGGGCATTATTCAGACCCAGGTTAATAACAAGATAGATTTAAGCTTCAAGCAGGTACTGCGCGCCCTGCTGCGCCAGGACCCGGACATCATCATGCTGGGCGAGATCCGCGATGCAGAAACGGCAGCTATCGCCATCAATGCTGCACAAACCGGTCATCTGGTGCTGTCCACGCTGCACACCAACTCCACCCTGGAAACGCTGGTACGACTTCGGCAAATGGGATTGCCCGGCTACCTGATCGGACCGGCGTTAAAAATGGTGATTGCTCAGCGTCTGGTACGCCGCTTATGTCCTCACTGTCGTCAGTCCGGCGACAGTATCAATCCATTCTCACCTTCTCTCTGGTCAGGCCCGCTGCAAAACTGGCAAGCCACGGGCTGTGAACAGTGTTTTTCAGGCTTTTATGGCCGGCTGGCACTGTTCGAAGTCTTACCAGTAACCCGGCGATTACAGGCAGCTATTGCCAATGATGCCAGTCAGGAGCATTTAAATTCGCTGATGGAAGAGCAGAATCTCAGCCGATTATTTACCGAAGGGCTTCAGGCTGTGCACCGTGGCGATACTACCCTTGAGGAACTTAAACGGGTTACAGGCAGCTGCCATGAATAAAACGATGTTGTTTCATTGGCAAGCGATAGACAGTGCTGGCTGCTGGCAGCAAGGGGAACGTCTTGAGCAAAACTACCCTCGCCTCTGCCAGTATCTTCATGATAATCAGCTCACACCACTGCGCATTCGCCTGCGTCAGATCTATCTTTCCCGAAGCTGGCAACAGGCGGTACGAATAACGCTGATGCAACAGATTGCCACCCTGCTCAGAGCCGGACTATCTCTGTCAGCCAGCCTTACTATGCTCAGTAGAGGACAGCAAAAGCCCTGGCAACTCCTGCTGATACAGCTGGCAGACCAAATTAGTCAGGGAATTTCTTTTGCTCAGGCGCTCAGACAGTGGCCGCAAGTCTTTCCGCCGCTCTATTCCTCGATGGTTCACATTGGCGAACTTACCGGTCAACTGGAAAACTGTTGCCAGCAGCTTGCGGCACAGCAGGAGCGCCAACATTTACTGCAAAAGAAAGTGCAGAAAGCCCTACGTTATCCGCTGTTTATTCTGCTGATAGCGGCAGCTACCAGCAGCGCGATGTTGCTGTTTGTACTGCCTGAGTTTGTAGCGATCTACGCAAATTTTGATGCCGAACTACCGGCCTTCACCCGTGCGGTAATGCAACTTTCATCCATACTGCAGCGCAGTAGTCCATGGCTGATCGTAACGCTCTTTTTTGCGGTGCTGGGCTGGCGTTATCAGCAGCGGCGTTGCCCCTCTGTTCGCCTTTTTACGCAGCGACTTACGCTACGTTTACCTTTTATCTCAGCACTGTATCGCGGGGGTGTTCTCAGCCAGATCTTTATCACGCTTAGCCTGACACAGCGCGCCGGGCTACCTCTGCTTGACGGGCTTAACGCGACAGCTGAAACCCTGCCCTCTGGAATTTGGCAATCGCTTCTGAACGCACTTAAACGCCATATTGAAGCGGGTCAACCGTTGCATCTGGCAATTGAAAATCATCGACAGTTTACGCCGCTTTGTTATCAGCTCATTAAGGTAGGCGAGGAGGCTGGAGCGTTGGACGACATGCTAAGTCGCCTTGCCAAATGGCATGAAGTACAGACTCAGGATCTGGCAGATTCGCTGGCTGCCATGCTTGAACCGATGATGATGGTTGTTGTCGGTGGCATTATCGGTACGCTGGTCATTGCGATGTATCTGCCGGTTTTCAATCTAGGCTCCGCGCTGGGCTAAACGCCCGCACTAAGCGGGCGCGAATGGCAAGTTAACGGTTGTACACCTGGTTTTCCTGTTCGGCAACGCGAATAAACGTAGTTCGCTTAGTCAGCTCTTTAAGCCGTTCGGCCCCCACATAGGTACAGGCTGAACGGAGGCCACCGAGAATATCGCGCGCCGTATTTTCAACCGGGCCACGCAGCGGCAACTTAACGGTTTTTCCCTCAGCGGCACGATAACCCGCCACGCTGCCTACATGGCGCTTCATGGCAGTTTCCGAACTCATTCCGTAAAACAGCATGAATTTTTCACCACGCTCTTCAATCACGCTTCCTTCACATTCATCATGAGCTGCGAGCATACCGCCAAGCATAACGAAGTCTGCGCCGCCGCCAAAAGCTTTCGCTACGTCGCCCGGCACTGAGCAGCCACCGTCACTGACAATCTGACCGCCCAAACCATGAGCGGCATCTGCACACTCAATCACGGCCGACAGCTGCGGATACCCCACCCCGGTCTTGACCCGCGTTGTACACACAGAGCCGGGTCCGATACCCACTTTAACGATATCCGCACCGGAAAGAATCAGCTCTTCGACCATCTCGCCAGTCACTACATTGCCTGCGCAAATAGTTTTTGTCGGGAAGGCTTCCCGTGCCCGCTGCAAAAATTCGACAAAATGCTCTGAGTAACCGTTAGCAACGTCAATGCAAATAAAGTTCAGTGCCGGAGAAAGCGCGACTATTTGCTGTAACTTTTCAAAGTCTGCGTCCGAAGTACCGGTTGATACCATGATGTGTTGCAGAACTTTTACAGAGGCACGCGCAATAAACGCTCGCCAATCATTGACGCTGTAGTGCTTGTGGACAGCCGTGAGAATATCGAACTCTGCCAGTGCTTCGGCGATACGAAAAGTGCCCACGGTATCCATATTCGCCGCGATCACCGGGACGCCAGTCCAGCTAAGCGCAGAATGTTTAAAGGTAAAAGTGCGCGTTAGTTCAACTTCTGAACGGCTTTTCAGTGTTGAGCGTTTAGGGCGAATAAGCACATCTTTAAAACCGAGCTTGATATCTTCTTCTATACGCATATCTCAAAATTCCTGTCGCGGTGGGGGGTTATATCGCACGATACATTGCGATCATACGCGCTAAAATCGCCGCGACAAGACTGCGAAAATTATCGGGGATAAGCTACAATTTCATTCATTCCCTTGAGGCGTTTCATTGCTATTATCCAAACAGTTCAAAACATGTTCACCGCTGGCCCTCTCGGGAGAGCATAATAAGGAATGAAGGCTTATGCGTTATACCGTGGCGCTGACAGGTGGTATTGGCAGCGGTAAAAGCACAATTGCAAGAGCATTCGGTTCGCTGGGAATTGAGTGGATCGATGCCGATGACGTTGCACGCGAGGTCGTCAAACCCGGCAGCCAGGCACTGGCAATGATAGTTCAGCGTTTTGGTTCAGCGATCCTTCAGCCCGACAGCACTCTGGATCGACGGAGGCTACGCGAGCGCATTTTTACTGATCCTGAAAACAAGCTGTGGCTGGACAACCTGCTCCATCCGCTCATCCATGTGCAAACCCAGCGGCAATTGGATCAGATGCGCTCACCGTGGCGCCTGTGGGTGGTTCCACTGCTAGTTGAAAACCAGCTGCAACATCGGGCTAATCGCGTGCTGGTGGTCGACGTGCCTCGTGAAACACAGCTTATCCGCGCTATGGCCCGCGACGGTATGACTCGGGAGCAGGCTGAAAATATTCTGGCGGCCCAGATTTCACGCCAGGAACGCATGGCCGTAGCCAATGATATTATTGATAACAGCGGGACACCGGAATCGGTAATCCCCCGCGTAACCGAATTGCATCAGCGCTATCTGGCGCTGGCTGCTGCTGCACAGCAGGAATAACAGTATGACCACAATGGTACTTTTTGAGCATCCTCTGAATGAAAAGATCCGTACCTGGCTGCGGATCGAATTTCTATTACAGCAGCTTCACCACTGCCGCACCATTAACGATCATCTTACCGCTATGGCCTTCTTTCGTAATGTTGCCGATCTGCTTGATGTTTTTGAACGCGGTGAGCTACGCACTGAAATCATTAAAGAGCTGGATCGTCAGCAGCATAAATTACAGGCGTGGATTGGCGTACCAGGCGCGGATACAGAGGTGATTTCTGCTCTAATTGAAAAACTAATACAGCAGCATGCCAGACTGATGGCTGCTCCACGGATAGGGCAGCTGTTGCGCGAAGACCGCCTGATTGCTTTGGTCCGCCAGCGCCTGAGCATTCCTGGCGGCTGTTGCAGTTTTGATCTGCCAACACTTCATGTCTGGCTCCACCTGGCGCAGGAAAGCCGTGATACCCAGACAGAGCGCTGGCTGGCATCGCTCGAACCACTACGCGATGCGCTAACTTTAGTGCTGGATTTGATACGTCAGTCTGGCGTCTTTCATCATCAAAGCAGCCTTAACGGCTTTTATCAGGATAATGCGGAAGGCGCCGATCTGCTGCGGCTTAAATTAACGCTGGAGGATGCGCTTTATCCGCAGATCTCCGGCCATAAAAGCCGCTACGCCATTCGCTTTATGCCGCTGAACAATGAACACGGTACAGTGCCAGCGCGACTGGATTTTGAACTGGCCTGTTGCTGAGGTAAACCATGACCGACGATATTACATTTGTAGTCTGCCCCAGCTGTGGTAAGCAGGTAATTTGGGGAACGCTAAGCCCGTGGCGCCCTTTTTGCAGTAAACGCTGTCAGCTGATTGATCTGGGCGAATGGGCAGCAGAAGAAAAGCGTATACCTGCCAGCAGTGATTCAACGGACAGCGACGACTGGAGCGAAAACCAGCTTGATCGCGAATAAAGCAGCCTGAAACTGCAGTTACCAGGCTTCAGGCTTCGGCGACAAGCCGCGCCACGATGCTGTGATTTGCCGGTGGAAACTCGTCGGCAACCAGTTCCCGCTGCGTAACCCAGCGCTGTGGCTGTCCTTCCCGGCCGTATGGCTCTCCCTGCCAGCCTTCGACGACAAAAAAGTGCAGCGTTACCCGCAGATCAGAATAGTGGTGATCCACCAGGTCATAAGGCGTGAAGTGGGTAACCACAATGCCGGTTTCTTCCTGTAATTCACGAACCAGCGCTTGCTGTGCCGTTTCGTTTACTTCAATTTTTCCGCCGGGAAACTCCCACCTATTCGCCATATGTGAGGTCGGCGGGCGCCGGGTAAGAAAAATTTCACCGTGTACGTTGCGAATAATACCAACGGCAACCTGCAGGTGTTTCATTACATATCTCCCGTCATAAAAAAGCGCCCCGCCGGGCGCTTTACAGCTTAGCTTAATCAGGCCAGTCGGCCATGACACTGCTTGTATTTTTTACCTGAACCACAGGGGCAAGGGTCATTACGTCCAATTTTGCGGTCACCGCCCTGTGCGGCCAAGGCAATGCTGGCTTCGGTATCATCATCAACATGGCTGAGCTGCTGCCGCCGCGCCAGACGCTCCGCTTCCAGACGGCGCTGCTCTTCCATCTCCTCGATCTCTTCAGGCACCCGCACCTGAACTTTGCTCAGGGTGCTAATCACCTCATATTTCAACGTTTCGAGCATCGCAGAAAACATAGCGAAAGATTCGCGTTTATATTCCTGCTTAGGATCTTTTTGAGCATAGCCACGCAGATGAATACCCTGACGCAGGTAGTCCATTGCGGCGAGGTGCTCTTTCCACAAAGAATCCAGCGTCTGCAACATCACGCCCTTTTCAAAGTGACGCATCATCTCAGCACCCACTACTTCCTCTTTGTTAAGGTAGTGTGAGCCTGCGCTTTCCATAATCCGCTCGCGTAGCGTTTCTTCATGTAGTTCAGGCTCTTTATCCAGCCATTCATCAATCGGCAAACTGAGATCGAAATCCGCTTTCAAGCGATCGTGCAGGCCTGAAATATCCCACATCTCTTCCAGTGACTGTGGCGGAATATAGGTATCGATAACGGTTTTAAATACGTCCCCGCGGATACTGCCGATCGTTTCGCTTACATCAGACACATCCAACAGCTCGTTACGCTGGCTGTATATGGCACGGCGCTGATCGTTAGCAACGTCATCATATTCCAGCAGCTGCTTACGAATATCAAAGTTACGACTTTCGACCTTGCGTTGTGCGTTAGCGATCGCTTTAGTTACCCACGGATGCTCAATGGCCTCGCCTGGCTTCATACCAAGTTTACGCATCATGCCTGCCACGCGGTCAGAGGCGAAAATACGCATCAGGGCATCTTCCATAGAAAGGTAGAAGCGTGATGAACCGGGATCACCCTGGCGACCGGCACGACCGCGTAGCTGGTTATCAATACGACGCGATTCATGGCGCTCGGTACCAATAATATGCAAGCCACCCGCTGCCAGCACCTGATCGTGGCGTACCTGCCACGCCGCTTTAATCGCTGCAATCTGCTCTTCTGTTGCCCCTTGCAGCTCAGCTATTTCAACCTGCCAGCTACCGCCTAATACGATATCCGTACCGCGCCCCGCCATGTTAGTGGCGATAGTCACCGAACCTGACTGACCGGCCTGAGCCACAATCTCCGCCTCACGGGCGTGAAATTTGGCGTTGAGGACATTATGTTTGATGCCTTCACGCGTTAATGCTTCAGAAATCACCTCTGATTTTTCAATCGAGATAGTACCAACCAGCACCGGCTGACCTTTAGCAGTTCGTTCGCGAATGTCTTCGATAATGGCCTGAATTTTATCTGCTTCGGTCATATAGACCAGGTCCGCCATATCTTTTCGGATCATTGGGCGGTTAGTGGGCACTACGATGGTATCAAGCTTGTAAATAGAGCTGAATTCAAAAGCTTCGGTGTCAGCAGTACCCGTCATACCAGCCAGTTTTTCGTATAGGCGGAAATAGTTCTGAAAGGTGATAGAGGCCAGCGTCTGGTTCTCGTTCTGAATTTCCACGCCTTCTTTTGCTTCTACTGCCTGATGCAGACCATCAGACCAGCGACGCCCCTGCATGGTACGGCCAGTATGCTCGTCAACGATAATCACCTCACCATCTTTAACGATGTAATCAACATCGCGAGTGAACAACGCGTGCGCGCGCAGTGCAGCAGTGACATGATGCATCAACATGATATTACCAGGGGAATAGAGAGATTCGCCCTCGTCCATGATCTTCTGACTAACCAGCAATTCTTCAATCAGCTCAAGACCGCGCTCGGTCAGGTGTACCTGGCGCGCTTTCTCATCCAGCCAGAAATGCCCTTCCCCCTTAAAAGTGTCGGAGTCTTCTTTTTCCTGGCGCTGTAGATGAGGGATAACTTTATTAACCTTGATATACAGTTCTGAGCTGTCTTCCGCCGGGCCGGATATAATCAGAGGGGTACGCGCCTCATCGATGAGGATAGAATCCACCTCATCGACCAGTGCATAATGCAGATTACGCTGGACGCGCTCTTCAGGGCTGAAGGCCATGTTATCGCGCAAGTAATCGAAGCCGTATTCATTGTTGGTGCCGTAAGTAATATCAGCAGCATAGGCCGCACGTTTAGCGGGTGCAGGCATGCCGGGCAGGTTGATGCCAACCGTCAGTCCCAGAAATTCAAACAGCGGACGGTTATTTTCCGCATCGCGCTGCGCAAGATAATCGTTGACGGTGACAACGTGAACCCCCTTGCCGCTCAGGGCATTGAGGTAGGCTGGCAGGGTTGCAGTCAGGGTTTTACCCTCACCGGTACGCATTTCCGCGATACAGCGCTCATTGAGCACCATGCCACCCAGCAGCTGAACATCAAAATGGCGCATACCAAATACGCGCTTACTGGCCTCACGAACGGTAGCAAATGCATCCGGAATCAGGCTTTCCAGCACTTCCCCTTTTTCCAGCCTGGCGCGAAACTCGGCGGTTTTAGCTTTCAGTTCATCATCGCTGAGTTTTTCAAAATCCACCTCTTTACGATTGATGGTTTCAACTTCTTTGCGCATCCGGCGCAGAGTACGATCGTTACGACTACCAAAAACTTTAGTTAATAGCTTAATCAACATAATAAAAATATTCTCTCAGCACCGTTCCGGACGGCTATATATAAATAAAAAACGCTTTCGATCAGATTTGCTGAGAGGGACCAGCGCGGATCCCCACCACCTCAGCCAGCCAGCTGGCGGTCTGATACGGTAACTGGGCGGGTGAATGGTAGGTATGATTGAGCTGAACGATCGCTGCCGGACGGGCTTCGTGGGTTAAAAGGGCATTTAGCGTATCCAGTAAAGCAAGCCGCTCGACGTGTAGCGGTAACACATCCGCATTGGCAGGTAAATATTCTGCGGGTGTCAGCGTAAAAGACAGATGGCGAATAACGGTTCGGATAGCATGCTGATGCCAGTAATCGACGTAAAAGCCGGGACGTCGTGGCGTTTCCTGCCATAATGCCAGGCTATGAAGATGGGGGACTGCCCGGATATTAAGGCTGCTGGTAGCACTGCCGGTTAAGCTGTTTTGCCCGTTAGCGTGAGCGACTGGCAAACCAAAGCCCGTCGCAACCATCCCTAACAGGATGTGCGGCCAAAAATAACGTCTGCCAAATTGTCGCCAACGATTTAAAATACTAATCACACCTATCCACCGGAGTATGCGATGCGCAACAGTCGCCCACAATCTATCGAAAAACTTTTTGATGAAACGCAAAATTCAGGATGCTTACAACAAATCCAGCAACGCGCCGTTGCTCTGAACAAATTGAACAAAACGGTTCGCGCGCTGCTACCTTCTCAGATGCATCCCTGGGTGAGGGTGGCTAATTACCGCCAGGGTATACTGGTACTGGAAGTCGCCAACGCCAGCTGGATGATGCGGTTACGCTACGAACAACCTGAGCTGCTTTCTGCATTACGAGCGCAGATAATACCATCATTGACCGCAATCGACATCAGTATTAATCCATCTCTGGCCGGGAAAACGGCGTCTACTGCGCAAGAACATGCCTACCCGGTATCGAGCGGGCAAAAAAATATGGGGTGTCAGCTCAGTTCTGACAGCGCGGCCGCGCTATTGAGCGTTGCGGAACGCAGTCCGGAAAAATTAAGGGGAGTATTAGAACGACTGGCCTCATTGGCCGGAGAGAGGGGTACCAGTAAAACCAGTCGTAATAAGTAGGGCAACCAGCGGTTATGCTAAAACCAGGTTTGGTGCTTTGAACGCCAAAGGCAGATCGGCTTCATCTTCATAGGTTGCCCATTCCCAGGCTTCCTGTTTTGCCAACACCGCTTGTAAGAGTTTGTTGTTTAGAGCATGGCCTGACTTGAATGCGGTAAACGCGCCAATAATGTTATGGCCACACATAAACAGGTCGCCAATGGCATCCAGCATTTTGTGACGCACAAACTCATCTTCAAAGCGCAGACCATCTTCATTCAGCACGCGAAAATCATCCAGGCCGATGGCACAATCCAGGCTACCGCCCAGGCACAGGCCCTGAGACTGTAAATACTCGATTTCATGCATAAAGCCAAAGGTACGGGCGCGACTGATCTGACGCATAAAGCCTTCAGTCGAGAAATTCATCTGATAGCGCTGTGAACTGGAGTCGATCGCCGGGTGCTGGAAGTCGATAGTGAAATCGAGCGAAAAACCGTTGTAAGGCTTAATTTCAGCCCATTTATCGCCATCCCCAACGCGCACTGCCTGCTTAACGCGAACGAAACGTTTAGCGCAGTTAAGCTGATCAACACCTGCATCCACCAACAGGTAAACGAAAGGCGCGGCGCTGCCGTCCATAATCGGCACCTCAGGTGCATCGACTTCAACAATAATATTGTCGATACCTAAGCCAGCCAGGGCGGCGTTAAGGTGCTCCACAGTGGAAATACGCACGCCTTCATCATTCACCAGGCAAGTACTCAGCATGGTATCGCGTACGTATTTTGCATCAGCGGGGAAATCTACCGGCGGATTCAAGTCAGTGCGACGATAGATGACCCCAGTATTAGCCGCCGCTGGGCGCAGCGTCAACGAGACCTTCTTGCCAGTATGCAAACCGACACCAGTCGCCTGTACGATCCGTTTTATTGTCCGTTGTTTGATCATCGCATTATCTCGCAAAAATTACTGACCCGGCCGACAGTTTAATGAACTGTCAGTCGGACATTTTAGCACAAAGAGCGGAGATGTTAACTATGAGTGAATTCCTAGTCTGCTTGTTTACGCAGAAACGCAGGAATATCAAGGTAGTCTGGCTCTTTGTTCGATTGCGAGTTAGCAGTGTCGTTAACCACTTTAGCAGCAGGCTTCTGCTCCTGTGGCAGCGGCGACATGCCATGTTGCTGATAACGGTGGTCCATTATCGGCTGAGCCTGCTGCTTGTTCGTCACCAGGGTGATCTCAGGACGCTTGTCCATACCAATACCGGTGGCTACGACGGTTACGCGCAGCTCGTCATTCATTTCCGGGTCCAATGAAGTGCCGATCACCACGGTAGCGTTATCAGAGGCGAAAGCGCGGATAGTATTACCAACGGTTTCGAACTCATCAAGACGTAGGTCAAAGCCAGCAGTAATGTTAACCAGCACACCGCGTGCGCCAGACAAATCAATGTCTTCCAGCAGCGGGCTGGAAATAGCCATTTCCGCAGCTTCTTCCGCGCGATCTTCACCAGAGGCGACGCCAGAACCCATCATCGCATAGCCCATTTCTGACATTACGGTGCGCACGTCGGCAAAGTCAACGTTCATCAGACCAGGGCGTGTTATCAGCTCCGCGATACCCTGCACGGCACCTTTCAATACGTCGTTAGCCGCACCAAAAGCGTCCAGTAGCGAAATACCACGGCCAAGCACTTTAAGTAACTTGTCGTTCGGAATGGTGATCAGTGAATCTACGTGCTTGGAAAGCTCCGCGATCCCCTGCTCAGCAAACGCCATACGCTTTTTGCCTTCAAAGTTAAAAGGCTTGGTCACTACCGCTACAGTGAGGATACCCAGGTCTTTAGCCACTTCAGCCACCACAGGCGCCGCGCCGGTACCGGTACCGCCGCCCATGCCCGCTGCGATAAAGACCATATCGGCACCGTCCAACGCAGAGCGCAGGGCCTCCCGATCTTCTTCAGCGGAAGTGCGACCAACTTCCGGATTGGCACCAGCACCCAGACCTTTAGTAATGTTATTACCGATCTGAATAGTCTGGCCGACTGCCGTTTTACGTAATGCCTGAGCATCAGTGTTTACAGCAAAAAACTCAACGCCTTCGATGCGCTCACGCACCATATGTTCTACGGCGTTGCCGCCGCCGCCGCCGACGCCGATGACTTTAATCACCGCGTCATTGGTTAATTCCATTGGTTCAAACATAATTTCTCTCCGCTATGTGCCCGTATTTCACCTGGAGATCACTCATTAATGCTAGCATGATCTCCTTTTGTAAAAATTAAAACTCTTTTCTCAGCCAGCTGTTGATCCGTTTAAACCAGTTGCCAACTGAAACACGTTTTTCGACCTCTGTCTCGCCGCTAAGGTGCGACTCTTTTCCATAGTGCAGCAGACCTACTGCTGTTGAGTAGTAAGGCGCCTGCGCGTAATCCGTTAATCCAGTGATATTCAGTGGCTGCCCGATGCGCACTTGGGTGTGAAACACCCGCTGAGCACAAGCCGCGAGCCCTTCAATTTGCGCCGCGCCGCCGGTGAGAACTATTCCGGCC
This sequence comes from Izhakiella capsodis, assembly GCF_900115045.1. Lineage (GTDB taxonomy): Bacteria > Pseudomonadota > Gammaproteobacteria > Enterobacterales > Enterobacteriaceae > Izhakiella > Izhakiella capsodis. The sequence continues at coordinate 119,130 of NZ_FOVC01000003.1, forward strand.
GCCAGATGATGTTTAATCCCCTGCTGACGCAACTGCTCCTGCAACTGGAGAATTTCATCATTCACCAGGTTCAATAATTCGGTATAACGAGGCTCGATCACCTCAGCCAGGGTCTGACGTTGCAGGCTACGCGGCGGACGTCCTCCCACGCTAGGCACTTCAACATTTTCGTCTTTACCGACGATGGAACCCAGCGCGCAGCCATGACGAACTTTGATGGCTTCCGCATCTGTCGGGGGAGTACCAAAGGCATAGGCTATGTCGCTGGTAACCACGTTGCCAGCATAGGGAATAACCTTGGTATGACGCAGCGCACCGCCGGTATAAACCGCAATATCCATCGTGCCGCCGCCAACATCCACCACACACACGCCCAGTTCGCGCTCGTCCTCAGTCAACACTGCATAGCTTGAGGCCAGACCGGCAAAAATTAGCTGATCAACTTTCAAGCCACAGCGCTCAACCGCTTTGACGATATTTTTCGCCATATCATTGTGACAGGTGATCAAATGGACTTTCGCCTGCATACGCACGCCAGATAACCCAACAGGATTTTTAATTCCCTCCTGATAATCAATGGCATATTCCTGGGGAATAACATGCAGGATACGGTGCTCATCGCGCACGCGGACCGATTTCGCGGTATGCACCACGTTATCAACGTCTTCTGCCGTCACTTCTTCTTCAGAGATCGGCACCATACCGATTTCGTTCTGACAGCTAATATGCTTACCTGAAAGCGCCAGATAGACGGATGAAATCTGGCAATCCGCCATCAACTCCGCCTGATCAATCGCACGTTGAACGCACTTTACTACCGACTCAAGGTCGTTGACCCCGCCTTTGTCCATGCCTCGGGAAGGACAGCTTCCCACCCCGATGATATTCACCATGCCATCAGGCAAAACTTCTCCTACTAAAGCGGCCACCTTCGCGGTGCCAATTTCGAGTCCAACTACCAGTTTTCTGTCGGTTGACTTGATCATTGTTGTTTAGCCTGTGCCTGATTCTGTTGCTGTTTATTGACCTGTGGCGTCACCGGAGCCGGTGCCCAACCAACGGCGGCGCCAGAGTCATAACGTAAATCCACATAACTTATCTGCTTGTTCTGACTCTGGGCCTGCTGCTGCAGAACCGGGTAAAGCTCGATAAATGTTTTAATCCGCCTGGTCGTGTCATCTCGTCCCAGCTCAAGGCGAATATTGTCGCTTAGAGTCAGTTGCCAGGAGCGACGCGCCGTCATCGCAGCTGCCTTTACGCTGAATTTGCTGGCCGCGAGCAAATCACGCATCTGATAATAACCTTCAAGCACTTCCTTCTCACTGCCTTCTGGCCCGTAGAGCAAGGGCAGATTGTCTTTGCCGATACGATTGGCTGGAATGCTGAAAGATTTACCTTCAGCATCAACCATATGCAGACCGTTCCAGTGCGCAACCGGGACATATTCAACCAGATGGATCTTTAATTCATCTGGCCACTGCTTACGCACGCTGACCTGCTTAATCCACGGCAGGCGCTCAATCTGCTGCTGAATAACGTTCACATCCTGCGACATGAATGTCCCCGGCTCACCCAGCGACAATATTGCCTGACGAATATCGTCGGTGGTGGTGTAGTGGGTCTGCCCGGTGACCACCAAACGTGACAGCGGCAGCCTCGACGAATCGTTCATCCACTTCAGCACAAACAGCCCGGACGCCAGCATCACGCCGATAACGAACAGCAGGAAAATGATCCCTGCCAGACGCGATCCGTTGCTACGTCCTGACGGGACATGAGGTTCCGCTTTCTTGTTACGTACATTTAGCGCTGCCTGGGACATATCAGCGGGCCAACCCCAAAATACGGACTACCAGTTGTGAAAAGCTCATGCCAGCTTGTTTCGCTGCCTTAGGTGTCAGGCTGTGGCCCGTCATCCCCGGCGCGGTATTTACCTCCAGCAGGTAAAACTTATTGTCGGCGCCCATCATCAAATCCACCCGGCCCCAGCCACGGCAGCCAAGCGCACGCCAGGCCCGCAGCACAATATCGTTCAGCTCTGCTTCTTGCTCAGCACTCAGCCCACTCGGACAGAAATACTGCGTATCATCAGAAATGTATTTCGCCTCATAGTCGTAATATTCACTAGCCGGCTGAATACGGATCGATGGCAACACCTCATCACCGAGTACACTTACCGTTAGCTCCGGGCCTATCAGAAATGACTCCACCAGAATTTCATCGTCGAAGCGAAACGCTTCATCGATAGCCGCTTGCAGTTGCGACATCTGGTTAACGCGAGTGATACCTACGCTGGAACCTTCATTGCTTGGCTTAACGAACAGTGGTAACCCCAGCGCATCAATATTTGCTTTATGCTCGGCCTGCAGTCCCTGCGCCATATCCCGGCGATGAAGCGTTACGTAAGGCGCAACCGGTAAGCCAGCACCTTGCCAGACTAGCTTGGTGCGCAGTTTGTCCATGCCAATCGCCGAGGCCATCACACCGCTGCCAGTATAAGGAATGCCGAGAAACTCCAGCGCGGCTTGCAGACGACCATCTTCACCACCACGACCGTGGAGAATAATAAAAGCCTTATCAAAACCCAGCTCTTTCAGACGAAGTACCGGAACATCACGCGTATCAACCGCGTGAGCATCGATGCCAGCTTCCAGCAAACCAGCCAGTACCGCCTGCCCCGATAGCAGTGAGACATCACGCTCAGCAGAGGTGCCACCCAGCAATACTGCAACTTTCTCAGCCATGATGCTCCTCATTGATCGGATTAGGCTTTAACTTCTGCTCCGCCAGGGTGCGGGCAATACGGCCTACGTTTCCGGCCCCCTGTACTAAAATAAGATCGTTTCCGCTCAGCGTCGGTGACAACATTTCAGCCACCATGTCATGATCCGAAACAAAAATCGGGTCTATCTTGCCCCGGTTGCGGATAGTCCGACATAGAGATCGGCTGTCGGCGCCGGGTATCGGCGCTTCGCCTGCTGAATAGACATCCAGCATCAGCAGCACATCAACTTGTGACAACACATTGGCAAAATCTTCATATAAATCACGGGTTCGCGTATAGCGATGCGGCTGAAAAATCATCACCAGTCGTTTTTCCGGCCAGCCTGCACGAGCGGCCTGTACAGTGGCATCCACTTCCGTCGGATGATGACCGTAATCATCAACTAATAACGCCGTTCCCGCCTTACCGTTCACTGGCTCAACCGGAAACTCACCGAGAAAATCGAAGCGACGGCCGGTTCCCTGGAAACTTTCCAACGCCCGTAAAATGTCGTCATCACCAATGCCTTCCTCGCTGGCAACGGCCACCGCCGCCGCCGCATTCAGCGCGTTATGTCGTCCTGGCGCATTGAGGGTAACGTGCATCAGCGGTTTATCCTGACGTACCAGCGTAAAATGCCCCTGAGCGCCACGCTGTTGGTAATTATCTACCCGCACATCCGCATCGTCACTGAAGCCATACGTCGTCACCTGACGCCCCACGCGCGGGATCAAATCGCGGATCACCACGTCATCCACGCACATGACGGCACGTCCATAAAACGGCAGGTTATGCAGGAAATTGATAAAGGTCTGCTTCAGGTTTTCAAAATCGCCCTGATAAGTGTCCATATGATCAGCTTCGATGTTGGTAACAATGGCCACCATCGGCTGTAAATGCAGAAATGACGCATCGCTTTCATCCGCTTCGGCGATCAGGTAGCGGCTGCTTCCCAGTCGGGCGTGCGTACCTGCAGCCTTAACCAATCCACCGTTGACAAAGGTTGGGTCCAGACCACCTTCAGCGTAAATACTGGCGACCATCGCGGTAGTGGTGGTTTTACCGTGCGTACCCGCAACGGCAATGCCGTGACGAAAACGCATCAGTTCCGCCAGCATTTCAGCGCGACGAATCACCGGAATACGCGCCTCACGTGCAGCAATCAGCTCAGGATTATCCTGAGACACCGCCGTTGAAACCACCACAACACTGGCATCACTGACGTTTTCCGCCCGATGATTGAAATAAATCGTGGCACCGAGCGAAGTCAGATGGTGCGTTACCGCGTTCGGTGCCAGGTCCGACCCGCTGATTTGATAACCTTCATTTGCCAACACTTCGGCAATACCGCCCATGCCAGCACCGCCGATGCCGACAAAGTGGATGTGCCGGACGCGACGCATCTCGGGCACAATTAAACGCAGTTTCGCCAGTTGTTGTGTATTCATCGTCTCTACCAGCGGTTAATCCGCCTTGCTCTGGTTATCTGTGGACAAAAAAGGGTTTCAGCCCAATGGTGACTGGGTTATTTAACCGCCCGCATGACTTCGTCAGCAACCCGCGCCGTGGCGTCCGGGATCGCGACACCTCTGGCTTTATTCGCCATACCCATCAGGGTATTCCTATCCCACGCAGCCAGGGTACTGGCAATCGCTTCAGCGGTACACTGTGGCTGCTCAAAAATTTTTGCTGCGCCCGCTTTTTCCAGCGGCAGCGCATTCCAGTACTGCTGGCGATCTTTGTGCTGAAAAGGGACGAAGATCGCCGGAAGTCCTGCGGCAGCGACCTCACTGACCGTCAGCGCGCCTGAACGACAGACCACGACATCCGCCCAGGCGTAGGCAGCGGCCATGTCGTCAATAAACGCATCAACCCGGTGCTGCGTCTGGTTTGCCCGCAAATACGCCTGATTTACCTCTTCCAGCGCACCTTTACCTACCTGATGCCAAAGGGTTATTTTCCCTGCCAGCAGCGCTGCGACTTTCGGCATTACCTGGTTCAGCACTCTGGCCCCCTGGCTACCGCCAACAACCAGTACGCGTATCGGACCTTCCCGCCCGGCAAAACGCACCTCAGGCAGCGGTAATGCAAGCACGTCATTACGGACCGGATTACCGACCACGTCAGCATGCGCAAACGCGCCTGGAAACGCCTGCATAACCTTTTTCGCTATATGTGACAGCCATTTATTCGTCATTCCCGCAATACCGTTCTGTTCATGCAATACCAGCGGAATGCCGCAGCTCCAGGCAGCCACACCGCCGGGACCAGAAACGTAACCGCCCATGCCAAGCACAACATCGGGTTGCCAGCGCTTCATAATGGCGCGTGCCTGACATGTTGCTTTGATAATGCGTACCGGCGCTAACAGCTGAGCTTTCAATCCCTTACCACGTAATCCACTGATACGGATAAAATCTATCTCGATCCCATTCTTAGGGACCAAATCAGCTTCCATACGATCGGCGGTGCCAAGCCAGCGCACTTGCCAGCCTTGCTCCATAAGATGATGCGCCACGGCCAGACCCGGAAACACATGTCCGCCGGTTCCGCCTGCCATCACCATCAGCCGTTTTTCACTCATCAATTAGCCCCTTGAAAACGCCTGCGCTTTGGCAAGACGCGTTTCAAAATCTATGCGTAACAACAGCACAATCGCCGTCGACATGATCAACAAGCTTGAGCCACCGTAACTGATTAACGGCAGCGTCAACCCTTTTGTCGGCAGCATTCCTGCCGCCGCGCCAGCGTTTACCAGCGCCTGAAAACTGAACCAGACACCAATTGAACAGGCGAGAAATCCGGAAAAACGCTGATCGATTTCCAGTGCCCGACGACCAATCGACATCGCACGAAACGCAACGAAGAACACCATCAGCAGCGTTAATACCACGCCGATATATCCCAACTCTTCGCCGATAATCGAGAAAATGAAGTCAGTGTGGGCCTCCGGCAGGTATTCCAGCTTCTGCACCGAATTACCCAATCCCTGCCCCCAAAGCTCACCACGGCCAAATGCCATCAGCGACTGCGTCAGCTGATAGCCGCTGCCAAACGGGTCAGCCCAAGGATTCCAGAAAGAGGTCACGCGGCGTATACGGTACGGTTCAGTGATAATCAGCAGCACCACGGCAAACATGCCGGAGCCGATAATCGCCAGAAACTGCCATAGCTTAGCGCCAGCGAGAAACAGCATTGCCAGGGTAGTGACAAACAGTACGATCACGGTTCCCAGGTCCGGCTGTGCTAACAGCAACACCGCCAGCACGACCATGACCGCCATCGGTTTACAAAATCCCCAGAAGTTATTACGCACTTCTTCTACTTTGCGAACCAGATAGCTGGACAGATAGCAAAACAGTGACAGTTTCGACAGCTCTGCAGGCTGAATTCGCAGCGGTCCCAGCGCAATCCAGCGGGATGCGCCGTTTACCGAACTCCCCACCACCAAAACAACGAGCAACATGGCAATGGTGCCCAACAGCATGACGTTGCTATAGCGCTGCCATACTTCCATGGGAATTCGTAATGTCACTAAGGACATAAGGAACGCCAGGCCCAGGTAAAGTGCATCACGCTTGGCGAAATAGAAGGGATCGTTCGACATACGCTGACCAATAGGCATTGATGCTGAGGTGACCATAACGAATCCCAGCACCGCCAGACCGAGGGTTAACCACACCAGGGTACGATCGTATAAAACGACGACATTGGCGTCGCTCTCCTTCGACCCCATAACCCAGTCTTTAAGACGGTTTGCAACGCCTCCCGTCAGGGAGCTGACCAGCGTGATTCCCGGAATACGCATCATCCTAACTCCCTGGCAAGTTGTGTGAATACCTCGCCACGCTGTTCGAAGTTCTTAAACTGATCGAGGCTGGCACTCGCCGGCGACAGCAGCACCATGTCTCCCGCTTTGACCTGCGGTGCAATGTGCGCCATCGCTTGCGCCAGGGTTTCAGTTTGCGTGGTGATCTCAGGACGCAGCGTCGCCAGCTCGGCACGATCGCGCCCAAAACAAAACAGACGCAGGTTATCGCCCTGCAAGTAGCGTTTTAACGGGGTAAAATCCGCCGATTTTCCATCACCGCCCAGCAGTAACCAGAGCGTCCCCTCAACCTCTAAGCCATTCAGGGCGGCCTCCGTACTGCCGACGTTGGTCGCCTTTGAATCATTAATCCAGCGTACACCGTTGTGAACATGTGCCAGCTGAAAACGGTGCGCGAGACCATTGAAGTTGATGAGTGCAGTCAGGCTGGATGCACGTGGCAGGCCAACGGCATCCGCCAGCGCTAACGCCGCCAGCGCATTGGTATAGTTGTGCTGACCCGACAGCTTCATTTCTGCGGTATCAAGTACCTTATCTCTTCTGACACGCAGCCAGGTACTCCCCTGCTGACGATTGAGATGATAGTCGCCAACATCAATGCCAAAGCTTACGCAACGCGCATCGGCACCGCGCACCGGCATTGTCATTGCGTCATCGGCATTGACTACGCAGACACCTGCATTTTCATAAATTTTCAGCTTGGCAGCCCGGTACTGCTGCATCCCCAACGGATAGCGGTCCATATGATCCTCCGTGACGTTGAGAATGGTCGCGGCGGCGGCATGGAGACTGTAGGTGGTTTCAAGCTGAAAGCTGGACAGTTCCAGTACGTAAAGCTGAGCGGGATGTTCAAGCAGCATCAAAGCAGGCAAGCCAATATTACCGCCTATGCCAACGCTCCAGCCTGCGGCTTTCGCCATTTCACCGACCAAGGTTGTCACGGTACTTTTACCATTTGATCCGGTAATTGCCACGATAGGGGCCTGCGCTTCGCGGCAAAACAACTCGATGTCGCCGATAATTTCAACCCCGGCCTCTGCCGCCGCTGACAGCTCAGGGGTAGAGAGCGCGATGCCGGGGCTGACAATAATCAAGTCGGCGTTCAGCAGCCACTCTTTATTCAGCGATCCCAGCCAACGCTCAACGTCTTTAGGCAGTTTTTCAAGGCCGGGCGGAACGACTCGGGTATCCATAACCCGCGGCGTCACGCCATGGGCAACAAAGAAGTCAACGCAGGAAAGGCCGGTAAGGCCCAACCCAATAATGACAACTTGTTTATCCAGATACTCAGCCATAGTTAACGTACCTTCAGCGTTGCCAGGCCAATCAGCACCAGCATCAGCGAGATAATCCAAAAGCGCACAATGACACGCGGCTCGGGCCAGCCTTTCAATTCATAGTGATGATGGATCGGCGCCATGCGAAAGATACGCTGACCACGCAGTTTGAAAGAGCCAACCTGCAGAATCACTGAGAGCGTTTCGACAACAAACACCCCCCCCATAATCAACAGCAGAAACTCCTGGCGGAGCAGCACCGCGATGGTACCCAATGCCCCACCCAGTGCCAGCGATCCCACATCGCCCATAAAAACCTGTGCCGGGTAGGTGTTAAACCAGAGAAAACCGAGTCCCGCACCAACAATTGCAGTGCAAACAATCACCAGCTCTCCCGCATGACGCAGATAGGGAATATGCAGGTAGTTTGCGAAGTTCATATTGCCGGTAGCCCAGGCAACAAGAGCAAAACCTGCGGCAACAAATACCGTTGGCATAATTGCCAGCCCGTCTAACCCATCGGTCAGGTTGACGGCATTACTGGTGCCGACGATGACAAAATAGGACAACAGAATATAAAGCAGGCCCAACTGAGGCATGATGTCTTTGAAAAACGGCACAACCAGTTCAGTAGCAGGGGTATCTTTTCCGACCGCATACATCGTAAATGCCACTCCCAGTGCAATCAGCGACTGCCAGAAGTACTTCCAGCGGGCGATAAGCCCTTTCGTATCCTTACGGACTACCTTGCGATAGTCATCGACGAAGCCAACGATGCCGTAGCCAATCAGAACCACCAGTACACACCAGACGTAGGGATTGGACGGGTATGCCCACATCAATACTGAAAGGGTAATTGAGGTCAGGATCATGATGCCGCCCATCGTCGGCGTGCCGCGTTTGCTGAAATGTGACTCTGGTCCGTCACTGCGAACGACCTGGCCGAAAGACATTTGCTGTAAACGCGTGATGAGCCGGGGCCCCATCCACAGAGAAATAAACAGCGCAGTCAGCAGGCTAACGATGGCGCGAAACGTCAGGTAAGAAAAGACGTTGAAACCCGAGTAATATTTGACCAGATATTCGGCCAGCCAGACTAACATGTGCCTTTCTCCTGCATGTAATGCACCACCTGCTCCATGGCCGCACTACGCGAGCCTTTTACCAGAACAGTCACTTGCTGATGGTCGTTCAACAGCGCCAGCGCGCGTGCAGCCAGCGTAGATTTATCAGTAAAATGTTCCCCAACACCGCTAGCTTCCGCGATAATTTGGCTCAGCTTACCGGTGCTTAGCACCTTATCAATGCCCGCCTGCCTTGCTGCCTCACCAACCTGACGATGACAACTTTCTGCTTCATCTCCTAGCTCTGCCATGTCGCCGACTATCATCACCCGGTAACCAGGCATCTCTGCAAGCGTCTGTACCGCCGCCTTCATTGAGCCAACGTTGGCGTTGTAGCTATCATCCAGCAGCAGCTTGTCATGGCTCAGTGCTATCGGAAACAGGCGTCCAGGCACCGCCTGTAAAGTTTTCAGCCCCTGCTGGATCGCCGTCAACGGGGCATCAACCGACAGCGCAAGGGCCGCTGCAGCCAGTGCATTCGCAATGTTATGCCGCCCCGGCAAGGGTAGCTGAACGGCGACGTGACCTACAGGCGTGTGCAGTGTAAATGCCGATCCTTGCGCGCTGATACGCACGTCACTGGCGTGGAAGTCATCTCCCGAGCTATCGCCCGCGGAGAAACGCCAGACGCGTTTATCTTCCAGCGCTGTCTGCCAGTTATCCCGATCGTTACTTTGCGCATTGATAATCGCGGTACCCTTCGGCGTTAGACCGGCGAAAATCTCGCCTTTGGCCTTCGCGACTCCTGCCAGCGAGCCAAATCCTTCGAGGTGTGCGGCGGCAAGGTTGTTCACCAGCGCGCTTTCGGGACGCACCAAATGAGTGGTATAGGCAATTTCGCCCTGATGGTTGGCGCCCAGCTCAATCACTGCGTAGCGATGCTGTGGTGTCAGGCGCAGCAGCGTCAGCGGCACGCCGATATCGTTATTGAGATTACCGGCGGTATAAAGCGTTTCGCCACAGCAGCGCAGGATAGCGGCGGTCATCTCTTTAACCGACGTTTTGCCAGATGAGCCTGTCAGCGCCACGACACGCGCTGAGCTTTGCTGCCGCACCCAACCTGCAAGCTGCCCAAGGGCAATACGCGTATCAGCTACCACCACCTGGGGCACCTCTACTTGTAAGTGCTTACTTACGATTAAAGATGTTGCCCCTGCGCTGATAGCATCGCCAACAAAATCATGAGCATCATAACGCTCGCCTTTCAGGGCAATAAACAGCGATCCCGACGCTACGCTGCGCGTGTCAGTTGTCACGCGATCAACGTTCAGGCTGTCACCCATTAATTTTCCATCTACCACGGTTGCCAGCTGTTGCAGGGTGAGGCTGATCATGCGATCACCCCCAATAAGCGCGCGACCGTCGTTCGGTCTGAGTAGTCCAGCCGCCGGTTACCGATAATCTGATAATCTTCATGCCCTTTGCCGGCGACCAGCACGATATCGTTTTCAGCTGCCTGCATAATGCTGTGGGTAACCGCTTGCGCCCGGCCCATCACCACACGGGCGCATCCGGGGTCCAGCAATCCGGTCAGAATGTCGCGAACAATTGCCTGCGGATCTTCGCTACGCGGATTATCATCGGTGACGACGACAACGTCGGCAAACTGCTCGGCAATCGCGCCCATGAGTGGGCGCTTACCTTTATCGCGGTCACCGCCACAGCCGAACACGCACCACAACTTACCCTCGCAATGTAACCGGGCCGCTTGCAATGCCTTCTCCAACGCATCCGGGGTATGGGCATAATCCACTACCACCGTCGGTTTAGTGGGAGAAGTAAATACCTCCATCCGCCCGCATACCGGCAGCAGCTGATGACTGCTGTTAACCAGCGCCTCAAGCGGATACCCAAGTGCCAGCAACGTCGCCAGTGCCAGCAACAAGTTGCTGACGTTAAATGCGCCCATCAGACGGCTATCGATGCAGCCAGCACCCCAGCTGGAATCAAAAACGATACGAGCGCCGTTGTCGTGATAATCAACCGCGTTCGCCTGTAACCAGCGGCCGTGAGCACCAGGGCGCAGATTATTATCCATTGTAACGGCCACGGCATCCGGTAAATTATCCAGCCAACGCCGCCCGACCTCATCATCAGCATTGATAATCGACTCACCCACCTGATGTTCAGAAAACAGTAACCATTTGGCAGACTCGTAATGCGCCATGTCGCCGTGATAATCCAGATGATCACGACTGAGGTTGGTAAATACCGCGGCGGCAAATGGCAGTGCGGCTACCCGATGCTGTGCCAGTCCGTGAGAGGAGACTTCCATCGCTGCAAGCGTAGCGCCTTCCCGTACCAGCCCATGAAGTATATGCTGCACGTCCACCGCCGAGCCGGTGGTATTTTCTGCTGCCACCAGCTTGCCATACAGGCCGTTGCCGACCGTTCCCATTACCGCACTCACATCCCCCAGCAGCTGCGCCCATTGCGCCAGCAGCTGCGTTGTTGTGGTTTTACCGTTAGTGCCTGTTACGCCAATCAGCTTGAGTTTTTCCGCCGGATTATCGTAAAAACGCCCGGCTAACGCCGACAGGCGCTGCGACAACTGAGCCAGATAAATTACCGGCACGCCGTGCATTTCGCTTACCTGCCCGTCAGCGGCTTCGCCTTCCGCTTCAGCCACCACTGCCGCGACACCCTGAGCAATCGCCTGAGGGATAAAGCGGCGCCCGTCCGCTGTATGACCTTTTACAGCCACAAACAGATCGCCGGCAGCCGCGATGCGGCTGTCCAGTGTCATGTCCCGGAGCACTCGCTCCGGCGCATTTGCTACCCAAGGGGCCAGCAATGCTCGCAAATTACGATCTGTCACCTGAGGCCTCTTTTTTATTGATAACCATCTCATTTTCTCCGGCTGGCAATGCATCCGGTTCAATATTCATTGTTCGCAACACGCCGCCCATAATGGCGCCAAATACCGGAGCGGAAACTGCACCACCATAATATTTGCCGGCCTGGGGATCGTTAATCACCACCACCAGAGCAAAACGCGGCTTGCTGGCAGGCGCAACGCCAGCGGTATAGGCAATATATTTGTTGATGTAATGGCCATCGGGACCGACTTTCTTCGCGGTCCCGGTCTTGATGGCAATACGGTAGCCTTTGATAGCGGCTTTAACGCCGCCGCCGCCGGGTAGTGCTACGCTCTCCATCATATGCACCACGGTTTTCACCAGGTCCTCGGGAAATATGCGCTGTCCGGCGACAGGCGGGTCGACTTTGGTAATTGACAGCGGACGATACACACCAAAGCTGCCGATAGTTGCATAGACTCGTGCTAACTGTAACGGCGTTACCATTAGCCCATAGCCGAAAGAGAAGGTGGCCCTCTCAATGTCAGACCACCGTTGTTTTTGGGGATATAAGCCACTGCTCTCTCCGACCAACCCCAAATTGGTCGTTTTACCCAGTCCAAAGCGAGAGTAAGTATCTACTAATGCTGAGGATGGCATCGCTAACGCAAGACGTGAAACCCCTACGTTACTCGACTTCTGCAATACCCCGGTCAGGGTTAATTCGTTGTAGCGCGCCACATCCTTAATCGGATGGCCATTGATGGTATAAGGCTCGGTGTTCAGTACGCTGTTTTCACGCACCACGCCACGCTGTAAAGCGGTCATCACCACCATCGGCTTTACTGTCGAACCGGGTTCAAAAATATCGGTAATTGCGCGATTACGCATGACGTCTTTGGGCGTGTTGCTGAGATTATTGGGGTTATATGCCGGGCTGTTCGCCATCGCCAGTACCTCGCCGGTATTAACATCGACCAGTACAGCGGTACCTGATTCCGCCTTGTTGAAGGAAACGGCATTATTTAACTCGCGATAGACCAGAGCCTGTAGGCGCTCGTCAATGCTCAGAACCAGATTATGTGCAGCCTGACTATCGACGGAAGAGATATCCTCAATGACGTGACCAAAGCGATCTTTGCGCACGGTGCGCTCGCCAGGCTGACCGGTAAGCCATTTATCAAAGCTCTTCTCCACACCCTCAATACCCTGACCGTCGATATTGGTAAAGCCGATCAGGTGCGAAGTCACCTGGCCTGCCGGATAGTATCGACGCGACTCTTCGCGCAGGTGGATCCCTGGCAACGTGAGTTTTTTGACGTAGGCCCCGATGTCCGGATTGACCTGGCGTGCCAGATAAACAAAACGCCCTTTAGGGTTAACGTTAATGCGTGCGGAGATCTGATCCAGCGGGATCGAAAGCGCGTCGGACAGCGCTCTCCAGCGGTTATCAATACTGACGCCTCCCTGGTCATTCAGCTCTTTCGGGTCCGCCCAAACGGCATTTACCGGCACGCTGACCGCCAGCGGACGACCAGCACGATCGCTAATCATACCGCGCGCGGCAGGAACTGCCTGGACGCGCAGCGAGCGCATATCTCCGGCACGTACCAGCTCGCCTGGATTGATAACTTGCAGCCAGGCCAACCGCGCCAGTAATCCACCCAATGCCAGCAAAACTCCCCCGCACAGCAACGCAAAACGCCAGCTTACGAAGCTGGCATGCAGTTCCTGCTTTTTCTTTTTCAGGGCGTTTGCGGCTCTCATTGAGTCCGTCGGTCCTTATGGCTCTACTACAATATGTTCCTGCGAAGGATCGACATGCTGCATATGCAGTTTTTCCGTCGCGATCCTTTCTACCCGGCTGTGATCACCTAACGCATTCTCTTCCAGGATGAGATTGCGCCATTCAATGTCGAGTGCATTCTTTTCCAGCATCAACTGCTCGCGCTGCGCCGTCAGCAGACGGGTTTTATGCACGGTAGTCACTACCAGTACGGCAGAAACCAGCACTGCGGCCAACAACAGCAGGGCCAGTTTGCCGTGGCGCATAATATCGCCACCAATAACGCCCGGCAGGCTGTGACGTTCTCCCGCCATCAGGAAGCGTTCCGTTCGGCAATGCGCAGTACTGAACTACGTGCCCGCGGATTAGCGGCAACTTCTCTCTCACCCGGCATCATCTTCCCAAGATTTTTAAGCTGAAAACCGCCGCGACTGCGCAATTGTGCTTCGGTAAGCGGCAATCCAGCAGGTACCTGAGGACCCCGGCTCTGCTCGCGCATAAAACGCTTTACAATCCGGTCTTCCAGCGAATGAAAGCTAATAATTGACAGACGACCGTGCGGGGCCAGCACCGCCAACGCGCCTTTAAGCGCCTGCTCAATCTCTTTCAGTTCGCTGTTAACCCAGATGCGAATAGCCTGAAAGCTACGTGTCGCCGGATGTTTAAATTTGTCTTTAACCGGCGTAGCGCTATCAATAACTGCCGCGAGATCTTTAGTACGAACGATCGGCTCGATCCGGTTTCGCTCGACGATGGCACGGGCAATACGCTTAGCAAAGCGCTCTTCACCGAAGGTTTTCAGCACAAAAGCGATGTCTTTTTCCTCTGCCTGCAACAACCATTCTGACGCCGAAAGCCCGCGCGTGGGATCCATCCGCATATCCAGCGGACCGTCACGCATAAAAGAAAAACCCCGTTCGGCATCGTCCAGCTGCGGCGAGGAGACGCCAAGATCGAGTAACACGCCGTTAATTTTGCCGTTCAGACCCCGTTCTTCAACGTATTCAGCCAGCGCCGAAAAGGGACCGTGGATAATAGAAAAGCGGGGGTCAGTAATCAAAGCGGCGGCGGCAATGGCGTGTGGATCGCGATCGATAGCGTACAGCTTTCCTCCCTCGCCGAGCAGTGAGAGGATCCGTTGCGAATGCCCACCTCGTCCAAAGGTGCCATCGATATAAATGCCATCGGACTGTATATTGAGGCCGTTCACGGCTTCATCCAGCAGCACTGTGGTGTGTTTAAAAGTTTCCTGCATAGCTAAAGTGACAAATCCTGCAAACGTTCAGACAGGGGTGTCTGCGCCAATTGTTCCGCGTCGATATCCTCCTTGACTTGCTGATACCAGGCTTTCTCATCCCAGAGTTCAAACTTGTTGAACTGCCCGACCAACATCACTTCTTTTACCAGGCTGGCATGCTGGCGGAGCGTATTCGCTACCAGCAAGCGACCGGCATTATCCATCTGACACTCGCTGGCATGACCCAGTAACAAACGCTGAACGCGCCGTTCAGCTGGGTTCATACTCGACAGACGTGACAACTTTTCTTCGATTATTTCCCATTCAGGCAGGGTATAAAGCAGCAGGCATGGCTGGTGGAGGTCAATGGTACAAACCATTTGCCCCTGTGATTCTCCGATTAACAATTCACGGTAGCGCGTTGGAACCGCAAGCCGCCCTTTGCTATCGAGATTGACTAACGTTGCTCCACGGAACATGCCAGCCTCACCCCTCTGTCACCCTTTCTCGCCACTTTAACCCACAAATTCCCACTAAAGGAGTTTACGAAGCGAAGGAAATCATTGTCAAGCCGCAGCCGCGGCCGAATGTGATTATTTCTAAACAGGTTTAAGCATCAGAATGTGAGAAATGAAATCAGCCTGAACAAAAATAGAAATTAACCCGATGAATAATGACAAGAATTTCTAAAATTTCGCAGCAAAATGGAAATTAGCGTCCACATTGAGGGGAAAATAATTAATACATTCAATTTGCGATCGAGGCGAATTTTAAGTCATTTCCTAAATGTTTCCCGGCAGAACGCCATCCGGTAATGTCAAAAAGCCGCGCGCGAACAGAACAAGATGCATGCCCGCAAGAAGGCAGGGGAAGTTTATTCTTAAAGAACCAATAGAATAATCCGTACCGAATATTGTGTTTTCTATTAATTTGAAACCTTTATTGTCAGAAAGTACCGCTGAGGGATAAATACTATATTCCACAGCATAGATTGCATATTAAATCATACCCGGAGGAAAGGGGGCGTCACCCCCACGGAGAGTTAGCACGTTCTGCGGTTTAACAAGCCGCGATGAAACAGGTTGCGTCGGATACAGGTCAGACCTACCTTAGGCTTGCGCGGTTCGTCCAGACTGGAGAGAACCAGCTCCAGTACCCGCTCCGCAACGTCGCGATGGCGCTGGCCAACAGCCAGAACCGGACACTCAAGGAAATCGAGTAATTCATGATCGCCAAAAGTTGCAATGGTCAGGTCTTTCGGTAAACGCCCCTCACGTTTCAGCGTGGTATCCATTACGCCTTGTAATAAACCAAAAGAGGTGGTGAACAGGGCTTCAGGCATGGGTTTGTCCTGCAAATATTGTTCAAACAGGCTGGCCGCAGCGCGGCGCTCAAAGCTATCGGCATACAGATATTCTACGGGACGTTCATCTCCCTGCCACGCCTGACGAAAACCTATTTCACGTAAAAAGCTCACCGACAACTCCGGTAGAGCGCCGAGATAAAGCACGTTGTTTACCGGTAGCTTGCGCAGTTCACCGGCTAACGCTTCGGCATCGTCCTGATCGGCACCCACTACGCTGGTAAAATGCTCCCGGTCCAACGCGCGATCCAGCGCGATAATTGGCAATGGATCATTGATCCAACGCTGATAGAAAGGATGCTCAGGCGGCAGCGATGTGGAAACGATAATGGCATCCACTTGGCGCTGTAGCAGGTGCTCAACGCAACGCATTTCGTTATCGGGCAAATCTTCAGAACAGGCGATCAGTAGCTGATAGCCGCGCTGACGCGCCTGACGCTCCAGATAATTGGCAATTCGGGTATAGCTGGTATTTTCCAGATCAGGGATCACCAGACCAATTGAACGGGTACGCCCGGCGCGCAAGCCAGCCGCTACCGCATTAGGGTGATAATTATGCTCACGCACTACGGCCATGACTTTCTCGACGGTTTTTTCGCTGACACGATACTGCCTTGCCTTGCCGTTAATCACATAGCTGGCCGTGGTGCGCGATACGCCGGCGAGGCGCGCTATTTCATCCAGTTTCACACATCCCCCATTATTCGCCTATTACGCCGACATTCTACCAGCCATAGTGCAGGTATGGATAAATCAATCTTAACATTCAATAGCAGAATGCGTGGATGAGCAATAGCTTTCGTCAGAGAGATCTTATTGTTATGCACAATAAAAAACCCAGCCGCAGCCGGGTTCCGTACCATTGACTCGCTGACGGTTCGACTAGCGCATAATTTTGTCGCCACGGGAGACGCCCACCACGCCCGAGCGCACCACTTCGACTATCTCTGCGACTTCACGCACGGTATCGAGAAAAGCATTCAGCTTGTCGCTGGTCCCTGCCAGTTGCACGGTATAGAGCGAAGGCGTGACATCGATGATCTGCCCGCGGAAAATCTCAGCGCAGCGCTTAACCTCTTCGCGACCATAGCCCTTAGCCTGCAGCTTAACCAGCATGATCTCGCGCTCAACATAAGTGCCCTGGACCAGTTCACTGACGCGTAGTACGTCAACCAGCTTGTGCAGTTGCTTTTCAATCTGCTCCTGCACTTTATCATCACCGACGGTCTGAATGGTCATTCGCGACAGCGTCGGATCGTCAGTCGGTGCCACGGTAAGGCTTTCAATGTTGTAACCGCGCTGTGAGAACAAGCCAACTACACGGGATAATGCGCCGGACTCGTTTTCCAGTAATACCGATAAAATTCGACGCATAATCAGGTCCTCTCCGTTTTGCTTAACCACATTTCATCCATACCACCACCGCGTATATGCATCGGATACACGTGTTCGCTGCCATCCACGACAACGTCAACAAACACCAGCCGGCCTTTGCTAAGCTGCTCCAGCGCCTGCGTTAATTTACTTTCCAGCTGCGGCGGGTTTTCTATCGAAATGCCCACATGACCGTAGGCTTCTGCGAGGCGGACAAAGTCTGGCAACGACTGCATATATGACTGGGAGTGACGCCCTGAATAGATCATATCCTGCCACTGCTTGACCATACCGAGATAGCGGTTGTTGAGGTTGAGCACTAACACTGGCAGATCGTATTGCAATGCGGTAGACAGCTCCTGAATATTCATCTGGATGCTACCGTCACCGGTTACACAAATAACCGTTTCATCCGGCAAGGCCAGCTTCACACCCAGCGCAGCGGGTAATCCGAAGCCCATCGTGCCCAGGCCACCGGAGTTAATCCAGCGACGGGGCTTATCAAACTGATAATAGAGCGCAGCAAACATCTGATGCTGGCCCACGTCTGAAGCGACATAGGCCTCGCCCTTTGTCAACCGGTAAATAGTTTCAATCACCGCCTGCGGTTTGATCGTTTCACTGTGACGATCGAACGCCAGGCATTTCCGGCCGCGCCAGCGTTCGATCTGCTGCCACCATTCACGCAGGCTATCGTCATTTTGCCCGCTATCACTCTGGGCCAGTTGTTCCAGCAGCTGCTCGAGAACCCGCTTTGCATCGCCGACGATAGGAATATCAGCCTCTACGGTTTTCGAAATCGAGGTGGGGTCGATATCAATGTGCAACACAGTGGCATTTGGGCAATATTTCGCAAGATTGTTCGTGGTCCGATCGTCAAAGCGCACGCCTACGGCAAAAATCAGGTCGGCGTTATGCATCGTCATATTGGCTTCATAGGTACCATGCATACCCAGCATGCCGAGGCTCTGAGGATGCGTTCCCGGAAAGCAGCCCAGACCCATTAAAGACGTGGTCACCGGCAAGCTAAGCTGTTGTGCCAGCTGGCATAACGCCGATTCACAGCCGGAAGTAATCACGCCACCGCCAGCGTAAAGCACCGGACGCTGCGCCTGTAATAGTGTCTGAAGCGCACGACGAATCTGCCCTTTATGGCCCTGCGTCGTCGGATTGTAAGAGCGCATACTGACGCTATCAGGCCAGGCGTAAGGCAGTTTGTTGGCCGGATTAAGAATATCTTTAGGCAGATCGATAACCACCGGACCGGGTCGCCCGCTGGCCGCCAGCCAGAAGGCTTTTTTCAGTATGCCGGGTATGTCTTCGGTTTGCTTAACCAGGAAGCTGTGTTTTACCACCGGACGGGAAATCCCCACCATGTCACATTCCTGAAATGCGTCGTACCCTATCAGCGAAGAAGGCACCTGACCGGACAGGATCACCAGCGGAACAGAATCCATATAAGCGGTCGCAATGCCCGTAATCGCATTGGTGGCCCCCGGCCCGGAGGTGACCAGTACGACGCCTGTATCGCCGGTCGAACGCGCATAACCATCGGCCATATGGACGGCACCCTGCTCGTGGCGAACTAAAATATGATCGATACCGCCGACCGTTTGCAGAGCGTCATAAATATCAAGAACCGCTCCGCCAGGGTAACCGAATACGTGTTTTACGCCCTGGTCAATTAGCGACCGGACCACCATCTCAGCTCCTGACAACATCTCCATTTTTGCCTCCAGGCTTTAAGGGATACCGAATTAACCTGCAACGACGACCACACGCCTGATGTGACGGCCGCCTGACAAGGTCGAAATCATTATTGTGGGCATGGAATTCATTTCCACGCTGGGTACAGAGTCGTTGCCCTGCATGATTTGATAGCATCTGCCAAATTACCTTAACCGCAGAAGGGCTGGCAGGCAAACGCCATCGGGGATGATTTAAATCTGTTTATGCTGATGCTTTTTTGATGATTTTTGGCCAAAAGCTAATAATGCCGCATAACTGAAAAATAAAAAGGCCCAACGTTGGTTGATTATTTTGCAACATGACAATCATGGCGTGATTATATTTTGTCATTGAAAGAAACCCCGACTCATCACAAAGCACTTTTTTATCGCCTGACACTGATAAAGTTCGATCGACCAGCACAGTAAATATAATCAACATATTTCACCGGTAATCAGGCAATACGTCATAAAAATATGCTGTTGAGCTAAGGATGGAATCAGGACCTGATGACGCTAATTTTTTAGCGATCCTGTCGAATATAAATGATAAAAACATTGATTATTATAAGATTACCAAAAGTCACCTGGCTGGATGCCTCGTTTTTTTTCGAACAGCCTGTCGCGCTGTAGAGCGTGAATAACCGGGGTTGCCTGGTGGTTGACATCCCCCCCCAAATCAAGTACCAATTAATACATTGATAACTTATTGAGGTTTGCAGGTGATGTCATATACCCGTCGTCTATCAGGTCTACTACTCGATGCCTTAACTGTGCGCGGTAGACTTGTGGGTGATATTACTGAGTAATCCAAACCTGCAAAAGATCTAAAAACCCGCGCCATGTCGCGGGTTTTTTTATGCATGTTGCTACGGCGACACAAACCGACAAGGAACAATCCAATGAGCCAACAAGTCATCATTTTCGACACGACTCTGCGAGATGGCGAACAAGCATTACAGGCCAGCCTGAGTGTTAAAGAGAAGCTGCAAATTGCGCTGGCACTGGAGAGAGTTGGCGTTGACGTAATGGAAGTCGGTTTTCCCGTTTCTTCTCCCGGTGATTTCGAATCGGTTAAGACCATCGCCCGTCAGATAAAAAATAGCCGCGTTTGCGGACTGGCACGGTGCGTTGAGAAAGATATTGATGCCGCTTATGAAGCGCTGCGCGTTGCTGAAGCCTTCCGTATTCATACTTTTATCGCCACCTCGCCAATGCACATCGCCACCAAGCTGCACAGCACCCTGCCGGATGTAATTGAACGGGCGGTACACATGGTTAAACGCGCGCGCAATTATACTGACGACGTTGAGTTCTCCTGTGAGGATGGTGGCCGCACGCCCATAGACGACCTGTGTCGTGTCGTTGAAGCGGCAATCGATGCCGGGGCGACCACCATCAATATACCCGATACCGTTGGTTACACCCTGCCTCATGAGTACGCCACTATTTTTGCTCAACTGCGTCAACGCGTACCGAACATTGATAAAGCAATTTTGTCGGTTCATACCCACGATGATCTGGGCATGGCCGTAGGCAACTCACTGGCCGCCGTGATGGCGGGCGCACGTCAGATTGAGGGGGCTATGAATGGTCTGGGGGAACGCGCGGGTAACTGCTCACTTGAAGAAGTCATTATGGCGATCAAAACGCGCAGTCAGCTGATGAATGTTCACACGAACATCAATCATCACGAGCTTTACCGCACCTGCCAGACCGTCAGCCAGATTTGTAATATGCCGATCCCGGCACACAAAGCCATTATCGGCACCAATGCCTTTGCCCACTCCTCCGGCATTCACCAGGATGGCGTACTGAAAAACCGCGAAAACTATGAAATCCTGACGCCGGAGTCCATCGGCATGAAGCAGGTGCAGCTGAACCTGACTTCGCGCTCAGGACGCGCGGCGGTGAAACACCGAATGGATGAGATGGGCTACCAGGAAACCGACTATAACCTGGACACGCTGTATGACGCCTTTAAAGCACTGGCGGATAAGAAAGGACAGGTATTCGACTACGATCTGGAAGCTCTGGCATTTATCAACAAGCAGCATGAAGAGCCAGAATTTTTCCAGCTGGAAAGTTTCAGCGTGCAATCCGGTTCAACCATCCTTGCGACGGGTTCCGTACAGCTGAAATGCGGTTCGGAAATCAAAGCCGAAGCGGCTAACGGTAACGGCCCGGTTGACGCTGTTTATCAGGCGATTAACCGCATTGCTGGCTATGATGCCGAACTGATCAAGTATCAGCTGACCGCTAAAGGTCACGGTAAGGACGCGCTGGGCCAGGTAGATATCGTGGTGAATTATAACGGTAGAAAGTTTCACGGTGTCGGCCTTGCAACAGATATCGTGGAAGCCTCAGCCAAAGCGATGATTAACGCTCTGAATACTATCTGGCGCGCACGTCAGGTAGAACAAGAACTGCAACGCAAATCAGCTAATCAGAACCAGAAGGAAACGGTGTAATGTCTAAAGATTATCATATCGCGGTATTACCTGGCGACGGTATCGGTCCGGAAGTCATGAGACAGGCAATAAAAGTCCTGGACGCGATACGTAAGCGGTTTGACATGCCTATTACTACCAGCGAATATGACGTCGGCGGTATCGCCATCGATCGTCACGGCCAGCCGTTGCCACCGGCAACTGTCGCAGGTTGTGAACAGGCTGACGCCATCTTATTTGGCTCGGTCGGCGGCCCCCAGTGGGAACACCTGCCTCCCGCTGAGCAACCAGAGCGCGGTGCGCTGTTGCCGCTGCGTAAGCATTTCAAACTATTCAGCAACCTGCGTCCTGCCAACCTGTACAAAGGCCTGGAAGCTTTCTGCCCACTGCGCAGTGATATTGCCGCTAACGGCTTCAACATCTTATGCGTACGCGAGCTGACCGGTGGCATCTATTTTGGTCAACCCAAAGGCCGTGAAGGCAGCGGTTCTGATGAACGCGCTTATGATACCGAGGTCTATCATCGCTTTGAGATCGAACGCATCGCACGTGTTGCATTTGAATCTGCGCGTAAGCGCCGCCGCAAGGTAACATCTATTGATAAAGCTAACGTGCTGCAAACCTCAGTCATGTGGCGCGAAGTGGTCAACGAAATCGCTAAAGCCTACCCGGACGTTGCGCTGAGCCATATGTACATTGATAACGCCACCATGCAGCTTATCAAAGATCCGTCCCAGTTTGACGTACTGCTCTGCTCTAACCTGTTCGGCGATATTCTTTCCGATGAGTGCGCCATGATAACCGGCTCAATGGGCATGCTGCCTTCAGCCAGCCTCAACGCCGACGGTTTTGGTCTGTATGAACCAGCAGGCGGATCCGCCCCGGACATCGCAGATAAAAATATTGCTAACCCGGTGGCACAAATCCTGTCGCTCTCGCTGTTACTGCGTTTTAGCCTGAATGCCGATGAAGCCGCCAATGCGATTGAAAGCGCCATCAATAATGCGTTAGAAAAAGGCTATCGCACCCGCGACCTGGCTGGCGGCGGTCAGTTTGTTAGCACCGATGAAATGGGCACGATCATCGCCCGCTTCATCGCCGAAGGAAAATAAAAAAATGAGCAAAACCTTATACCAGAAGCTGTTTGATGCACATGTCGTCTACGAAGCACCCAACGAAACGCCACTGCTGTATATTGACCGTCACTTAGTCCATGAGGTCACTTCTCCGCAGGCATTTGACGGCCTGCGTGCTCATGGACGCCCCGTGCGTCAGCCGGGAAAAACTTTCGCGACGATGGATCATAACGTCTCTACCCAGACGCGTGATATCAATGCCAGCGGCGAAATGGCGCGCATCCAGATGCAAGCGCTGATTAAAAACTGCAACGAGTTTGGCGTTCAACTCTACGATCTTAACCACCCGTATCAGGGCATCGTACACGTTATCGGGCCGGAGCAAGGCATGACGTTGCCCGGCATGACTATTGTCTGCGGCGATTCTCACACCGCCACGCACGGTGCTTTCGGGGCGCTGGCATTTGGTATCGGCACTTCAGAAGTGGAACACGTGCTGGCAACCCAGACCCTGAAACAGGGCCGGGCGAAAACCATGAAGATCGAGGTTGAAGGAGAAGTCGCACCGGGGATCACCGCCAAAGATATCGTACTGGCAATCATCGGTAAAACCGGCAGCGCCGGGGGAACCGGTTACGTGGTTGAATTCTGCGGATCGGCGATCGAAGCGCTGAGCATGGAAGGCCGCATGACGCTGTGCAACATGGCGATTGAGATGGGTGCTAAAGCGGGTCTGGTTGCGCCAGATGAAACCACTTTCGCCTATCTGAAAGGCCGTCAGTTTGCACCGAAAGAGGAGCACTGGCAGCAGGCGGTTAAATACTGGCGTACCCTGAAGTCTGAACCAAACGCTAAATTTGACAGCGTTGTCACGCTTGATGCCGCTGAAATCGCCCCCCAGGTGACCTGGGGTACCAATCCGGGCCAGGTTATCGCCGTCGATCAGCAAATTCCCAATCCGGACAACTTCGCCGATCCGGTTGAGCGCGCCTCTGCGGAAAAAGCATTGGCCTATATGGATCTGCAACCGGGAGTCCGCCTGACCGACGTGAAAATCGATAAAGTGTTTATCGGCTCCTGCACCAACTCACGTATTGAAGATCTGCGCGCCGCTGCTGAAATCGCAAAAGGACGCAGAGTAGCACCCGGCGTAATGGCGATGGTGGTTCCCGGCTCCGGCCCGGTTAAAGCCCAGGCGGAAGCCGAAGGGCTGGACAAAATCTTCCTTGAAGCCGGTTTCGAATGGCGCCTGCCGGGATGCTCAATGTGCCTGGCGATGAATAATGACCGGCTGGCACCCGGCGAGCGCTGCGCGTCAACCAGCAATCGCAACTTTGAAGGCCGTCAGGGCCGTGGTGGCCGTACCCACCTGGTCAGCCCGGCGATGGCCGCTGCCGCCGCCGTTACCGGCCATTTTGCCGATATTCGTCAACTGAACTGAGGAGGAGATAATCATGGCGAGGAAATTTATCCAGCATACGGGCATTGTTGCACCGCTGGATGCGGCAAACGTTGATACCGACGCGATTATCCCTAAGCAGTTTTTGCAAAAGGTAACGCGTACCGGCTTTGGCATTCATTTGTTTAACGACTGGCGCTATCTGGATGACGCCGGGGAGAAGCCGAATCCGCAGTTTGTACTCAACAAACCGGCATTCAAGGGCGCAAGCATTCTGCTGGCGCGGGAGAATTTCGGCTGCGGTTCATCGCGCGAACACGCCCCCTGGGCGCTGACGGACTTCGGTTTTCACGTGGTGATCGCCCCGAGCTTTGCCGATATTTTCTACGGCAACGCGTTTAATAATCAGCTGCTGCCGGTTATTCTGAGCGAACAGCAGGTTGACGAGTTATTCAGTCTGGTTCAATCCCAGCCGGGCATTCAGTTCACTGTAGATCTGGAAAAGAAAGACGTCATTGCCGGAAACAAACATTACGCTTTTGATCTTGATAGCTTCCGCCGCCACTGCATGCTCAACGGTCTGGACAGCATTGGTCTGACGTTGCAACACGAAGAGGCGATTTCCCGCTACGAAGCAAATCAGCCCGCTTTTCTGCACTAATCCCATCCGCGCCCGTCGTGACGGCGGGCCGCGCTCTTTTGGCGGTTATTCCGATGCCAACCCCAGCGGGTTCATTCAGCCATAAAAAATTCCAGCGCAGACCGTCGCCCACGCTGGTCGGGAAATACCCCTTTCAGTTAACGAGTGTCAGGGCGCAACGGTGACCACGCGCTTCAATCCCATCGCTATCCTGAGTCAGAGCGGCATAAACTATCAACGCTTTTGGTCACCCGCTTATAGTCTGCTGCCACGCTGGCATCACCGACGACAGCTAACCCCTCAAGAGAAGCCCGACGGCATGACCATGCTCACCCTCACCTGGTATCACGATCAGACCGAACATCAGGCGATTGCCGACCAGCTCGCCTCCTTACTGGCTGCCTAAGGTATCACCCTGGTGACCCGCCAGGTTGAGTATGCCCGCGGGTATTATGGCGAAACAGAGAGCGATCTCTGGCTCGGCAGTATAAACTTCACCCCGCCGTTGGAATATTCTCTATTCAGTATGCTCTACGACATTCCACTACTGCGGCACTGCATTGATCTTCCTTGGGAAGAGGACCCTCAGCGCTGGCGCCAACGGCAGCTCCCTATGGCGGAATGGTGCCAGCAGCTTATTGAACAGGGATACTTGCATCCTCTTTTTCATCACTGGCTTTTGCTGCACGATCAACGCAGCATGCGCGGTGTGAGCATGAACTCACTCGGCTGGTTTGATTTTAAATCCGCCTGGTTTGCACCACCGCAGCCATAAAGCTTTCGCCCTGACACAGGAACTATTACAATCAGGCGTTCTCAACGGGGTGCCAGGAGATAAACTTGCCGCAGCAAGTTTAAAACCAGGCTGAGAGAAAACCCGTCGAACCTGATCCGGTCAATACCGGCGTAGGGATTTGAGACTATGGCTATCCCCTCAAATCCTTTGCGATCTCTTACATCAAGCCCTGGAGCGCAAAGTGTTAAAATATATTCTTCCTGCTGCAATTCTCTTTTCTGCCCCGGCACTCGCTGATAAACCAGTTTTAACGGTTTATACCTACAGCGCTTTTTCAGCTGACTGGGGGCCGGGACCGGCGGTTAAAAAAGCCTTTGATAAACAGTGCGATTGTCGTTTGAAGTATGTCACGCTGGATGACGGTGTTTCGCTATTGAACCGCCTGCGTATGGAAGGAAAAAACAGCAAAGCTGACGTCGTTGTCGGTCTGGACAACAATCTGCTGGCCGAAGCGGAGAAAACCGGTCTTTTTGCACCATCCAACGTCGATACCCAGCAGCTGAACGTACCCGGTGGCTGGCATAACCGCACCTTTGTCCCTTTCGATTACGGTTATTTTGCCTTCGTGTACAATAAAAACACCCTGCCTGACCCACCGAAAAGTCTGAAAGCGCTGGTTGAAGGCAAAGCACCGATTAAAGTGGTATACGAAGATCCACGTACCAGTACCCCAGGATTGGGACTGCTGCTATGGATGCAAAAAGTATTTGGCGATCAAACCCCCCAGGCATGGCAACAGCTGGCGAAAAAAACCGTAACCGTCACCAAAGGCTGGAGTGAAGCCTATGGTATGTTTCTTAAAGGGGAGGCAGATATGGTACTCAGCTACACCACCTCACCCGCGTATCACCTGATAGAAGAGAAGAAAAATAATTATGCGGCGGCCAGTTTCAGCGAAGGGCAATATCTGCAAGTGGAAGTCGCCGCGCAGCTTAAATCGAGCAAACATCCGCAACTGGCACAGAAATTTATGCACTTCATCGTCTCCGATGCTTTTCAGAAAACCATCCCAACCGGTAACTGGATGTATCCGGTCGGCAACGTGCCATTGCCGGCGGGCTTTGCCACGCTGATTAAACCGGTCGCCACGCTACAATACAGCCCCCAGCAGGTAGCCAGCCAACGTGCAAAATGGATTTCCGCATGGCAACGCGCCGTCAGCCGCTGATTATCGCCAGGCTTGTCCCTGGCATGCTGGCCGCTCTGCTGCTGGTCTCCACAGCGGCAACGGCATTTGGCGCGCTTTGGTGGCAAAGCCCGCCGGGTGCATTCTCCGCCCTCTGGCGGGATAGCTACCTGTGGCACGTGGTGCGTTTTTCTTTCTTTCAGGCTTTACTCTCTGCCCTGCTGTCAATACTACCGGCTATCCCATTAGCCAGAGCGTTATATCAACGCCGCTTTCCCGGCAGGGAGAAGCTATTGCGCCTGTGTGCCATGACGCTGGTATTGCCGTCGCTGATAGCCGTATTTGGCATTCTGAGCATCTATGGTCGCGAAGGCTGGTTGGCGCAGATAGCCAACGCACTTGGCGTGGAGTGGCGCTTTAGCCCATACGGTCTGCAAGGCATTTTACTGGCGCACGTATTTTTCAACCTGCCGTTAGCCGCACGCTTGTTACTACAGACGCTGGAGCAAATTCCCGGCGAGCAGCGCCAGCTGGCTGCACAGCTTGGCCTACGTGGGATGAACCATTTTCGCCTGGTTGAATGGCCCTGGCTGCGTCGACAAGTTTTGCCCGTTGGCGCACTGATATTTATGCTTTGTTTCGCCAGCTTTGCCACGGTAATGATGCTGGGGGGCGGGCCGAAAACCACGACCCTGGAGCTGGCTATTTATCAGGCGCTTAATTACGACTACAATCCGGGTCGCGCCGCGCTGCTGGGATTATTGCAGCTGTTATTTTGCCTCGGCTTAGTGCTGCTCAGCCAGCGCCTGAGCAGAGCGCTCCCCGTTGGCGAAAGCAACGGACAGGGATGGCGCAACCCCGAAGACAGCCTGTGGCAGCGCATTCGTGACGGTGTGATTATTCTTTTGACACTGCTGCTATTGCTGCCACCGCTGATAGCGGTGATCACCAGTGGCCTGCACCGTGGCTTTAGCACAGTATTACAGCAACCCGCACTGTGGGACGCGGCGTTCACCTCGCTGCGCATTGCCGCGGGCGCGGGCCTGGTCAGCGTCATTCTGGCTATGATGCTACTGTGGAGCAGCCGCGAACTGCGGATGCGACAGCACCCACTGCCCGGCCAGATGCTGGAGTTAAGCGGTATGCTTATCCTTGCCATGCCGGGTATTGTACTGGCAGCGGGTGCTTTTTTACTGCTTAACGCCACTGTCGGTCTGCCGCAGTCTGCCGCCAGCCTGGTGATGTTTACCAATGCGCTGGCGGCGCTGCCCTATGCCATGAAGGTACTGGAGCACCCGATGCGGGATCTGGCCTGGCGCTATGACCGCCTTTGCTTGTCGCTGAACATTTCTGGGCTGAACCGACTGCGGTTAATCGAACTCCGTGCCTTACGCCGCCCCTTATCGCAGGCAATGGCGTTTGCCTGCGTCATGTCGATCGGCGATTTTGGTATCGTCGCTCTGTTTGGAAACGATAATTTCCGCACCCTGCCTTTCTACCTTTATCAGCAGATGGGTTCCTATCGTAGCAATGATGCGGCGGTCACCGCGCTGATTCTGCTGGCGATGTGCTTTTTACTGTTTACCCTGATTGAAAAACTGCCGGAACGCCATGTTAACCCTGACTGACCTGACCTATCTGTACAACCCTTTGTTAATGAACTTCAGCTTCCATCTGACGCCAGGTGAGCGGGTGGCGATTTTCGGCCCGAGTGGCGCAGGTAAAAGCACCCTGCTGTCATTAATCGCCGGATTCCTGACCGCTCGCAGCGGTCAATTACTGCTCAACGGTCAGTCACACACCAACAGCACGCCCGCGCAACGCCCTGTATCAATGCTGTTTCAGGAGCACAATCTTTTTCCTCATCTTAGCGTGGCTGAAAATATTGGCCTCGGAATCCATCCTGGTCTTAAGCTGACCTGCGCTCAGAAGCAAAGGTTAAGCGATATCGCCGGGCAGACGGGGATAGAAGATTTGCTGCACCGACTACCGGCAGAGCTATCCGGTGGGCAACGACAACGTACCGCACTGGCTCGCTGCCTGGTGCGCCAGCAGCCGATCCTGCTACTGGATGAGCCGTTTTCAGCGCTGGACCCCGCACTGCGACAGGAGATGTTACAGCTGGTACAACGCGTTTGCGATGATCGAGGGATAACGCTACTTATGGTTTCACATAATATTGATGATGCACTGCGCATTACAACACGCTCGTTGCTGATCGTTGACGGGCAAATTGCCTGGGATGGCCCCAGCAGCGAGCTAAAGCGCCCAGACAGCGTTGCCTCACGCATTCTGGGTATCAACTGCCCATAAAAACCTGCGCCAGCAGATGCAAAAACGTTGGCGTAAGTGGATGAAAAGCACCGGCAACCACTGACAGCGCCGCAATCAGCAGCACCAGCGGTGCCAGCCAGCGCAAGCGTGACGGCGGTAGCCTGACGCTGGCCCAATCCTGTTGTTTTTCACCGCGCAGCCAGCGCCAGCATAGCCAGACCGCCAGCCAGACCAACAGCGCCACCAATAGCAGCAGCCACTTAAACGCATGACTTCCAACATCCTGTGGGATATCAATTGCCACGCCGGCCAAAATCCCCGGCATAAAATAGAGTGGTGGCCAGAGTAAGCAGGCGATCAGGTTAGGCAAAGCAAACTTAGCCGCCGGTAACTCAAGCATGCCAGCCACCAGCGGAATAACAGCCCGGGTCGGCCCCACGAAGCGCCCAACAATAATGGTAAACATGCTGTGCTGGTGTAGCGCCTGCTCGGCTTTATCCATCAAAGGCCGATAACGCTGAATAAGCGACCAGCGGTGCAACGGCCCTTTAAAACGCTGACCAATCAGATAGGAAACCCAGTCACCGGCCATACAGGCGAGCGTTGCCACCAGCCAGGCGGGGTATAGTGCAATTTTATCACTGCCGATCAACGCACCAAAAGAAGCCATCAGTACCGTACCCGGCATTAACAGCCCCAGCAGTGCCAGCGACTCAAAAAAAACCACCAGCGCAATAGCAAACAGCGCCCAGCCCGCAGACTGTGTAATAAGATGTTCCAGCCAGGCTTCCATTCAATACCACTCTGAAAAATGAGGAACTAATTGTCATGGCTGCCGCCCCAGGCGTCAAGCCAACAAATTATCTGATAGCCTTACGAACGAAATCTTCAGCATCTTTAGCCGACCCAATTTGTAATATGTCAAAAATACTGTATAAATAAACAGATTATACAGATGAAAGTTCTCAACGGTTTTTCTGATGACGCAACCTTTCGCAGGATTTGTCCTCACCCGCCACTGGCGTGATACACCGGCGGGAACTCAGGTAACGTTGTGGCTGGCCACAGACCACGGCCCACAGCAGCTGGTGCTACCTGCACAGGAGTCGGTCGCCTTTATTCCCGCAGATCAACAGGGGCGTGCACGCGAGCTGCTGCAGAATGAGTCGCATTTTCGCCTTGTCCATCTCGAATTAAACGATTTCCATCAGCGTCCGGTGGTCGGGCTTTACTGCCATCAGTATCGCCAGTTGCTGAAACTGGAAAAACGGTTGAGGGAGGGAGGCATCACCGTATACGAGTCAGATATCCGACCACCCGACCGATATCTGATGGAGCGATTTATTACCGCCCCCGTCTGGGTTAGCGCTCAACGCCAGCAAGGCCACTATGTTGACGTACGCCTTAAAGCAAATGAGGACTATCGCCCGCAGCTGAAATGGGTATCGCTCGATATCGAAACCAGTCGCCATGGCGAGCTTTACTGTATCGGACTGGAAGGCTGCGGGCAACGCGATGTGCTGATGCTTGGCCCGGAGAACGGTAATGCCGCCGACAGTGGCGTCAATCTGGTTTATTTTACCAGCCGTCCGGCGCTACTGGCAGCGCTTAATGACTGGTTTGTCCGCCATGATCCCGATGTCATTATCGGCTGGAATCTGATCCAGTTTGATCTCAAAGTTCTACAAAAGCAGGCTGAGCGCTATGGGGTTGCACTACTTTTAGGCCGTGGCAGGCAGCCGCTGGACTGGCGGGAACACGGTTTCAAACCCGGCGTATTCTTCGCCCAGGCTGCCGGGCGGCTGATCATTGACGGCATCGAAGGGCTAAGGTCGGCCTTCTGGAATTTCGAATCGTTCAGCCTTGAAAGTGTTGCTCAGGCATTGCTGGGAGAGGGTAAAGCAATCGATAATCCCTGGCAGCGCATGGAGGAGATAGATCGCCGATTTGCGCAAGATAAACCCGCCCTGGCGCGCTACAACCTGAAAGACTGCGAGCTGGTTACGCGCATTTTTCAGCATACCCAACTGATGCCTTTTTTACTGGAGCGGGCCAGCGTTAACGGCCTTCCTGCCGATCGCCACGGTGGCTCCGTTGCCGCCTTCAGCCATCTTTATTTGCCGCGAATGCACCGTATGGGCTTTGTGGCTCCAAATTTGGGCGAGGTGGCGCCGGAGGCCAGTCCCGGCGGCTACGTAATGGATTCACGTCCAGGATTGTATGATTCGGTGCTGGTACTGGATTATAAAAGCCTTTACCCCTCAATTATCCGCACTTTTCTTATCGATCCCGTCGGGCTGAGCGACGGTCTGGCGCACCCGGATGACGCCCACTCGGTACCCGGTTTTCGCGGTGCGCGCTTCTCCCGGCAGCATCATTGCCTGCCGGCGATCGTCAACCAGATTTGGCAGGGGCGGGAACGGGCGAAAAAACAGGGTAATAAACCGCTGTCGCAGGCGCTGAAAATTATCATGAACGCCTTTTATGGCGTGCTGGGTACCAGCGCCTGTCGTTTTTTTGATCCGCGCCTTGCCTCATCAATTACGCTACGCAGCCACGAAATTATGCAGCAGACGCGTCGTCTGATAGAGGATCAGGGCTTTGACGTCATTTATGGCGACACCGATTCCACCTTCGTCTGGCTAAAATCAGCCCACAGTGAAGCCGATGCCGACGCTATCGGCCAGCAGCTGATTAATACAGTTAACCTGTGGTGGCAGCAACATCTGCGTCAGACGCTGAACCTTACCAGCGCGCTTGAACTGGAATATGAAACCCATTTTTGCCGTTTCCTGATGCCGACCATTCGCGGTGCCGAACAAGGTAGCAAGAAACGCTATGCGGGTCTGATCCGCCACGACGGCGAGGAGCGCATGGTGTTCAAGGGTCTTGAGAGCGTACGCACCGACTGGACACCGCTGGCACAACAGTTTCAGCAGGGGCTTTATCGGCGTATTTTTCGCGGCGAGCCCTGGCAGGACTATGTGCGGGAAACGGTGGAAGATCTGCTGGCCGGAAAGCTTGACGATCGGCTGGTTTACAGTAAACGACTACGCCGCCCCCTCAAGGATTATCAACGCAATGTTCCGCCACATGTTCGCGCCGCCCGCATTGCCGATGAACAGAATCAACGACTTGGACGGCCACTACGCTATCAAAACGGCGGACGCATTCGCTACCTGATGTGCACCAGCGGCCCGGAGCCACTGGAGGTCCGTACCACAGCGCTTGATTACGAGCATTATTTATCCCGCCAGTTGCAGCCGGTCGCTGACGGCATACTGCCATTTCTGCATGAGGACTTTGCCACCATGATTACGGGGCAGTCGGGGCTTTTTTGACAGGTGACGAAAGCATTCCCTTCCAGTACCATAACGCCCTTTCTGTCACAGATAACCCATACTTCATCATTAGCCGGGCAATAATGCCAGGCACGCGGGCTATTGCCTGCACTAAACAAAACGAGAGCTGAGCCGATTATTTATGCCTTTTACACTTGGTCAACGCTGGATTAGCGACACGGAGAGCGAACTGGGATTAGGGACCGTGGTCGCTATTGATACACGCATGATCACCCTGCTATTCCCTGCTACTGGCGAAAGCCGTCTGTACGCCAGAAATGATTCCCCGGTTACCCGCGTGATGTTCAATCCTGGTGATACCATTACCAGCCATGAAGGCTGGAAGCTGGAAGTGGAGGACGTCACCGAAGAGAACGGCGTACTGACCTATTTCGGCACCCGCACCGATAACGGTGAACAGCACGTCGCGCTGCGTGAAGTCATGCTCGACAGCAAGCTGGTGTTCAATAAACCGCAGGACAGGCTGTTTGCCGGCCAGCTGGACCGGATGGATCGCTTTGCACTGCGCTATCGCGCACGTAAATATCAGAGCGAACAATACCGGCTGAACATCAGCGGTTTACGCGGCGCGCGTACCAGTCTGATCCCCCATCAGCTGCATATCGCTCACGATGTCGGTCGCCGTCACGCGCCGCGCGTACTGCTGGCTGACGAAGTCGGCCTCGGTAAAACCATTGAAGCTGGCTTGATTATCCACCAGCAGCTGCTCGCCGGTCGTGCCGCACGGGTGCTTATCGTGGTACCTGAGACCTTGCAACATCAGTGGCTAGTAGAAATGCTGCGTCGCTTTAACCTGCGTTTTGCCCTGTTCGATGATGAACGTTATGCAGAAGCGCAGCATGATAGCGATAATCCGTTTGACACCGAACAGCTGGTGATTTGCTCGCTGGATTTCGTCAGGCGTAATAAACAGCGTCTCGATTTGATGGCCGAAGCAGAGTGGGATCTGCTGGTGGTGGATGAAGCGCATCATCTTGCCTGGGAGCCTGCTAATCCCAGCCGTGAATATCAGGTGATCGAACAGTTGGTCCGACAGATCCCTGGCGTATTATTGCTTACCGCCACCCCTGAGCAGCTGGGCATGGAGAGTCATTTTGCTCGCCTGCGACTGCTTGACCCAAGTCGCTTTCACGATTTCCAGCAATTTATTGCCGAGCAGCAGAATTATCGCCCGGTGGCAGATGCGGTGACCGAATTGCTGGCCGACAATGCGTTAGATCGGCAGGCGCTGAATCGCCTGAACGATCTGGTCGGCGAACAGGATATTGAGCCGCTATTACAGGTTGCTAACGGTCAGGGCGAAGGAAAAAATGCCGCCCGCCACGAACTGATTTCAATGCTGATGGATCGTCACGGAACCAGTCGGGTGCTGTTTCGTAATACGCGTGGCGGGGTAAAAGGCTTCCCTCATCGCGAGCTACACGCAATCCGTCTACCGCTCCCCAGTCAGTATCAGACCGCAATTAACGTATCGGGCATTATGAACGGCAATAAAAACGCCGAAAATCGCGCCCGTGACATGCTCTATCCTGAACAAATATACCAGGCGTTTGAGGGTGAAAATGGCACCTGGTGGAACTTTGATCCACGCGTTGAGTGGCTAATGGGCTACCTCACCAGCAACCGCCAGCAAAAGATCCTGGTGATTTGCGCGAAGGCGGAAACCGCACTGCAGCTTGAGCAGGTCTTGCGGGAACGTGAGGGGATCCGCGCGGCGGTATTCCACGAAGGGCTGTCTATTATCGAGCGTGATCGTGCCGCCGCCTGGTTCGCCGCCGAAGAGGACGGTGCTCAGGTGCTTTTGTGCTCCGAGATTGGCTCAGAGGGGCGTAACTTCCAGTTCGCCAGCCAAATGGTGATGTTTGATCTACCCGCTAATCCTGACCTGTTAGAGCAGCGCATTGGTCGATTGGATCGCATAGGTCAGGCCCACGATATTCGGATCATGGTGCCTTATCTGGAAAAAACCGCCCAGGCGGTTTTACTGCGCTGGTATCACGAGGGGCTGGATGCTTTCGAGCACACTTGTCCCACCGGACGCACTATTTACGATCAGGTTTACAGCACGCTGATAAACTATCTGGCCGAACCGCAAAATGATGCCGGACTGGATGCATTTATTCAAACCTGTCGCCAGCAGCATAGCCAGATCAAACAGCAGCTGGAGCAGGGGCGCGACCGCTTGCTCGAACTCAACTCCAATGGTGGTGAGCACGCACAGCAGCTGGCGGCGCAAATTGAACAGCAAGACAACCATATTGAACTGGTGAACTTTGCACTGAATCTGTTTGATATCGTCGGTATCAATCAGGAAGACCGCAGCGACAATCTGCTGGTCCTGACGCCATCTGACCATATGCTGGTACCGGACTTCCCTGGCCTGCCTGAAGATGGCTGCACCATTACCTTCGATCGTCATAAGGCCCTGTCGCGTGAAGATGCACAGTATGTGACCTGGGAGCACCCACTGATCCTTAACGGGCTGGATCTGATCCTGTCCGGAGATACCGGCAGCTGCGCCCTGTCTCTGCTGAAAAACAAGGCCCTGCCGGTGGGTACACTACTGGTTGAGCTAATCTATGTCGTTGAAGCCCAGGCGCCTAAGCATTTGCAACTGACGCGATTCCTGCCGCCAACGCCAGTACGCCTGCTGCTCGACAGCAGCGGTAACAATCTGGCGCAGAAGGTAGAATTTGAGGGCTTTAATCGCCAGCTGAATGCGGTTAACCGCCACACCGGCAGTAAGCTGGTAAACGCGGTGCAGCAAGAAGTGCATCAGATGTTGATCCAGGGCGAGACACACATTATTGCTAAGGCCCAGGAGATTATCGCTGATGCCCGGCATCAGGCTGATGAGACCCTGAGTGCAGAGCTGAACCGACTTGAAGCGCTAAGGGCGGTTAATCCGACCATCCGCGATGATGAAGTTGCCGCGCTTGAGGAAAACCGCCAGCAGGTCCTCAATAGCCTCAATGACGCCGGATGGCGGCTCGACGCTCTGCGGCTGATTGTGGTGACCCATCAGTAAGTAACCCGCTCCCCGGACGGGGAGCCTTTCTCTGATCAATGAGTGAGCATGTAAATGGAACCCTACCATCCGCCGCGCGAACCCTGGCTGCATATCCTGTATCAGGATGAGCATATTATGGTGGTCAACAAGCCAAGTGGGCTGCTGTCAGTTCCGGGCCGCCTGGTTGAACACAATGACAGCATTATGACGCGTATCCAACGTGACTTCCCACAGGCTGAGTCGGTTCACCGCCTGGATATGGCCACCAGCGGAATTTTAGTAGTCGCGCTCGACAAAGTCGCTGAGCGCGACCTCAAGCGCCAGTTTCGCGAGCGGGAACCACAAAAAATTTATATCGCGCGCATATGGGGGCATCCGGAAAAAGAGCGGGGATTGGTAGACTTACCCCTGATCTGCGACTGGCCTAACCGACCAAAACAAAAAGTTTGCAGCGAAACCGGTAAACCCGCGCAGACCGAATGGCAGGTGCTTGCTCTTGAGCCGGACAATAGCGCCCGCATCCAGCTCAAGCCGATTACCGGCCGCTCACATCAGCTACGTGTGCATATGCTGGCTATCGGTCATCCCATACTCGGAGATGGCTTTTATGCGCCACCAACGGCGCTGGCGATGGCACCTCGCCTGCAACTGCATGCGGAATCGCTGACTATCACTCATCCCCGGTACGGCACGCCCATGACCTTTCGCCAACCGGCAGATTTTTAATCCACACTGCCTGATAGCACAGCGAACCCGCTGCCTGCCCGATTTTTCTGCTCAACGCGGTTAAAACTCTCCCGGATGCGGCAAAAGAGAAAACCGCGTCGGGAAAAACAGGGTGAATCGCTCATCTGACAGACTTAAGCAGTGAAAGCAGGTTGTAACCTGCATGAGAATAACCCTTCTTCGGCAGCGGTAAGTGCGATGACCGCGCGCAGAGAGCGCCCCATATATCATCGACCTCACAGCAAACAGAAACCGTTGTGTATAAACGCCGTTGCCTGGCCTGATTAGCCCACCGCTGAAAGGGCTAATGGTCAGTCAGCCGGACTTATTTCAGCCCGCGCTCACGGCGGATGAGATCATACGCCGCCTGAATACTTTGCGCCTTCTGCTTAGCCACCTCCATCATTTGTGGCGGCAAACCTTTAGCGACCAGTTTATCCGGATGATGCTCACTCATCAGCTTGCGATAGGCGCGTTTAATCGTGGTATTGTCATCATCAGCCTTGACTCCGAGTACACTGCAAGCGTCCTGCAATGTAGGCCCACGCGCATCTTGCTGATATCTGCCCTGACGGCTCTGCCCCTGTGCGCCGCCAAAATGCTGTCCGCTGGTCATCATACGCAGATATTGATCGAACTGGATGCGTGAGATACCCAGTTCCTCGGCGATAACATACAGCACCTGGCGTTCATTGGGATGCAGCTGTCCGTCGGCAAAGGCGGCCTGAATCTGTATTTCAAGGAACATGCGAATCAGGTCAAAGCGACCAAAGCAGGCGTTTTTCAGTTCGCGTAACTTCTGTCTCAGTGGGAAGTCGCTTAGCTTACCTTCGCGAAAAGCCTGCTGTGCCGCGGTACGAGCATCGCCATGCAGCTGCATCCGATCCATCTGTAGCGTTGCCATCTGAATATCCACGTCGGTGACACGCCCCTTCGCTTTTGTCAGATGCCCCATGACCTGGTAGGTCGTTCGAAAAAACAGAGACTGGCGTTCCTGATTACTGGAAAAATAACTCTGTCGCGGGACAGAAAGCGTTTTATCGACCAAATGCCCAATCATTATCCCTGCCAGCACGGCCCAAAAACCGCCGCCGCTTAGTGAGCCAAGGACTAAACCAATAACTTTTCCCCAGTAGCGCATAAACTCCTCAATTCGCCATGAAACCGGCTAGAAATTGCTTTATCATACCCGTCATTTATCTCAGCGCCTAACGGCAACGTGGAAAGCAAGGATTAACACTAGCGCAACGCTGTTGAGTAAGTTAGTCTCTGACCGTTTGTCGGCTTGAAACCAGTTATCACGGAATTTTGATACTTCGTATGAAAAAACGTTTACCAACCCTGCTGGCCACATTGATTGGCTCTGCAATTTACAGCCAGTGCGGACTTGCCGACGACCTTGCATCGCAATGCATGCTTGGCGTGCCCGAATATACGCGCCCTCTTGTCCAGGGCAATGCCAATAGCCTTCCGGTAACGATAAAATCAAATCAAGCCGACAGTAAATTTCCTGATAACGCCGTTTTCAGCGGTGATGTTGACATTCAGCAAGGCAATCGCCGCCTGCGGTCAGACGAGGTTCAACTCCACCAGAAGCAGCTGAATGGTCAGACCACGACGGTGCGTACCGTCGATGCGCTGGGCCATGTTCACTACGACGATAACCAGGTCATTTTGCGCGGGCCAAAAGCCTGGTCAAATCTGAATACCAAAGATACTAACGTCTGGGATGGCAGTTATCAGATGGTCGGGCGCCAGGGGCGCGGTACGGGCGAGCAAATGGAACTTCGCGACAACAGTCGCTATACCATTTTAAAAGACGGCACCTTCACAAGCTGTTTGCCGGGCAGCAATAGCTGGAGTATCGCCGGTTCTGAAATCATTCAGGACCGTAAAGAGCAGCTGGCAGAGATATGGAACGCACGCGTTAAAATCGGCTCCATTCCGGTGTTTTATAGCCCTTATTTGCAGCTGCCAATGGGCGATCGCCGTCGTTCCGGCTTTTTAATCCCCAACATGAAGTTCGCAAACAACAGCGGCATTGAGTTTATGCTGCCCTATTACTGGAATATTGCGCCACAAGCGGATGCGACCATTACCCCGCATTACATCGAAAAGCGCGGCTTCCAGTTACAAAACGAGTTTCGTTATCTGAGCAAAGCTGGCGCGGGTTTGATGGAGTTCGACTACATGGGATCGGACAGAGTTTACCGTAGTCGTATTGAAGATGGTCAATACGCCGGTAACCCAAATGACACCAAGCGCTGGATGTTCTACTGGCAGCACAATGGCGTCTATGACCAACACTGGCGTTTTAACGTCGATTACACCAGGGTTAGCGATCCCTACTATTTCAGCGATCTGGATTCTGTCTACGGCAACTCAACCGATGGCTATGCCACGCAAAAGTTCAGCCTGGGCTACGCTGACACTAACTGGGATGCCACCTTATCGAGCAAACAGTTTCAGGTATTCCAGCTCAACAGTACCAACAACGTCTATCGCGCCGAACCGCAGCTCGACCTGAATTATTACAAAAATAATCTTGGACCGTTTGACAGCCACATTTACGCTCAGGCGGTAAAATTCACCAACGTGAATTCAAACTATCCTGACGCAACCCGCCTGCATATCGAGCCCTCGATAAACTTGCCGCTTGCTAACAGCTGGGCCAGCCTGAATACTGAAGCCAAGCTGCTGGCCACCCACTATCAGCAGGACGATATAAACTGGTATAACCGGCAGGTTGACAGCAATAATCAGCTACGTGGTACGGTAAATCGCGTAATGCCGCAGTTTAAAACTGACGGTAGGGTGATATTCGACCGCAACATGGACTGGTCGCCGGGCTACACCCAAACGCTGGAACCGCGTTTACAGTATCTGTACATTCCCTATCGCAATCAGAGCGATATCAACGTTTATGACTCAACCCTCTTGCAAAGCGACTATAGCGGCCTGTTCCGCGACCGTAGTTACAGTGGTCTTGATCGCATCGCCTCAGCTAACCAGTTGACAACCGGGGTCACCACACGCATTTTTGATAACGATCTGGTGGAACGTTTTAACGCTTCTATTGGTCAAATCTATTCGTTCACTCCCTCGCGGACCGGGGTAACGAACAATTATTTTGATGGTAACAAAGATAATACCGGTAGCATCGTATGGGCTGGGGATACCTACTGGAAGATAAACGATAACTGGTCAACGCGCGGCGGCCTGCAATATGACGCCCGTTTAAACTCAGTGACCACAGGCAACGCGGTACTTGAATATCGTCGCGATGCCGACCGCGTGTTGCAGCTAAACTATCGTTACACCAGCCCACAGTATATTCAGGCAACACTGCCGAATATTCAGAATCCTGGCTATCAGCAAGGCATATCGCAGGTGGGTGCAACCGCCAGCTGGCCATTTGCCGACTCCTGGTCAGTGGTGGGCGCCTGGTATTACGACACCAAAGCGAGACAGCCGGCTGACCAGCTACTCGGCGTACAATACAGCTCATGCTGCTATGCCATTCGCGTTGGTTACGAACGTAAGATAACTAACTGGGACTACACTCGTGATGAAAGTAAATATGACAATCAAATCTCATTCAGTATTGAACTTCGCGGCCTGAGTTCTGACTACAGTCTGGGCACGGACAAGATGCTTCGTCAGGGCATCCTGCCTTATCAGCCCGCATTCTGATTATGACGATTGACCAGTAAACCTGCATTGCAGACAAACGAATGGAAAATGTATGAAGATCTGGAGAATGTTGATTCTCGGCCTGGCGCTCAGCGCTAACGTCGCGTTCGCAGCCCCACAAGTTATTGATAGAGTTGCAGCCGTAGTAAATAACGGCGTAGTCCTGGAAAGTGACGTTGACAGCATGATGCAGTCGGTGAAAAAACAGGCGAATGAAGCGGGTCAGCAGCTACCGGACGACAAGGTGCTACGTCATCAGATCCTGGAAAAGCTGATAATGGATCAAATCCTGCTGCAGATGGCAAAACAGGCCGGCATACAAATCACGGATGCTCAGGTGGATCAAGCCATTATCAATATTGCTTCACAAAATCACATGACGATGGATCAGCTACGCAGCAGACTGGCTAGCGATGGCATGAATTACAATGCTTATCGCGAGCAAATCCGCAAAGAGATGGCTATTGCGGAAATTCGTAACGCCGAAGTTCGTCGCCGTATCACGATCCTGCCTCAGGAAGTGGATTCGCTGGCAAAGCAGATCAGTAAACAAAATGACGCCGGCGCGGAATTCAATCTGAGTCAGATTCTGCTGCCGCTGCCGGAAAATCCGACTCAACAGCAGGTTGATACGCAGGATAAACTGGCGCAAAAACTGATTGGTGAAGCCAGAAAAGGCGATGATTTTGGCAAGCTGGCGATCACCTATTCAGCCGATCAGTCCGCCCTCAAAGGTGGCAATATGGGCTGGGGACGTCTGCAAGAAATCCCCACCCTGTTTGCTGAAGCGCTGGTGACCGCTAAAAAAGGCGATATCATCGGGCCCATTCGTTCCGGTGCGGGTTTTCACATTCTGAAAGTAAATGACATCCGCGATAACAATAAAAATGTGTCGGTCACTGAAGTCCACGCACGGCATATTTTGCTGCGAACATCGCCAGTCATGACCAATGAGCAAGCCCGCGCTAAGCTGGAGCAGATCGCAAGTGAAATCCGCAGCGGTAAGCTGAGCTTTGCCGCAGCTGCCCGCGAATACTCGCAGGACCCCGGTTCCGCTAACCAGGGTGGCGATCTCGGCTGGAGCTCGCCAGAAGCGTTTGATCCAGCATTCCGTGATGCGTTACTTAAGCTGAAAAAAGGCGAAATAAGCGGCCCGGTTCATTCATCCTACGGCTGGCATCTGATCCAGCTGTTGGGTACGCGTAAGGTTGATAATACGAATGCGGCCGAGAAAGAGCGCGCCTGGCGCATGCTCTTTAATCGTAAGTTTGCCGAAGAAGCGCAAACCTGGATGCAGGAACAACGCGCCAGCGCCTACGTGAAAATCCTCTCCCCGAATGCCTTATAACGTTCGCGTGGTGATAACTCCCGGCGAACCTGCCGGGATTGGACCGGATTTGACGCTGGCGTTAGCCCAGCGTCAATGGCCGGTTGAGCTGGTAGCCTGTGCTTCACCCCGGCTGCTACGCGAACGCGCTCAGCAGTTGGGGCTTAATATCAGACTGCGTGAATACCAATCAGACGTTGCGGCTCAACCACAGCAAGCCGGAACGCTGACCGTCTTACCTGTTGATCTCCCTCATCCGGTAAATGCCGGAGAACTCTGTGTCGAAAATAGTCATTACGTGTTGGAAACGCTGACGCGCGCTTGCGATGGCTGCCTGTCTGACGAATTTGCGGCACTGATCACCGGCCCGGTTCATAAAGGCGTGATCAACGATGCAGGCATCCCTTTTACCGGCCATACCGAATTCTTAGAACAGCGTGCAGGCTGCCAGCGGGTAGTCATGATGCTCGCGACTGAAGCGCTACGCGTGGCGCTGGCAACCACACATCTGCCGCTGAAAGATGTTTCTGCTGCAATCAGCCGGGAAAGCCTGTCTCAGGTAATACATATCCTCCATCGCGACTTGCAGCAGAAGTTCGGTAAAGCCCAACCGCATATTCTGGTGTGCGGCCTGAATCCTCATGCCGGGGAGAGCGGACATATGGGTCGGGAGGAGATTGATACGATTATTCCCGTACTCAACAAGCTACGCGAGCAGGGAATGATACTGAGCGGCCCATTACCTGCTGATACACTATTTCAGCCCAAATATCTGCAAAATGCTGATGCAGTACTGGCGATGTATCACGATCAGGGTCTGCCGGTGCTAAAATATCAGGGGTTCGGCCGCGCGGTAAATATTACCCTTGGCCTGCCATTTATCCGTACTTCCGTCGATCACGGCACGGCGCTTGAACTGGCCGGCCGGAGCGAGGCGGATGCGGGCAGCTTTATAACAGCGCTTAACCTCGCCATTAGTATGATAAAAACCAGCAATGAATAATCGAGTTCATCAGGGCCATTTCGCCCGCAAACGCTTCGGCCAAAACTTCCTGAACGACAGCTATATTATTGACAGCATTGTTTCCGCTATTCAGCCCAAAAAAGACCAGGTGATTGTTGAGATCGGTCCAGGTCTTGGTGCGCTGACCGAACCTGTAGGCGAAAAAGTGGATGCCATGACGGTCATTGAGCTTGACCGCGACCTGGCTGCACGCCTGAAAACGCACCCTTTTCTGGGGCCGAAGCTCACAATTTTCCAACAGGATGCCATGAGCTTCGACTTCGCGGCATATGCCCGCGAAAAAGGTCAGTTGCTGCGGGTATTTGGCAATCTGCCCTACAATATCTCTACGCCGCTGATGTTCCACCTTTTCAGCTATGCTGGCGCAATCCAGGATATGCACTTCATGCTGCAAAAAGAGGTGGTAAACCGACTGGTCGCCGGACCAGGAAGTAAAGCTTATGGCCGACTGAGCGTAATGGCGCAATATTATTGTCAGATCATTCCGGTTCTTGAAGTACCGCCAGAGTCGTTCACGCCTGCGCCTAAGGTAGATTCAGCCGTCGTCCGCCTCATACCTCATGCAACCCAGGCGCATCCGGTTAAAGATATCCGTAAGCTGAGCCACATTACCGCCACCGCGTTTGGTCAGCGCCGTAAAACGCTGCGTAACTCGCTGAGCAATCTGTTCAGCGCCAGCGCGCTGGATGCGATGAATATCAACGCGACGCTACGCGCTGAAAATCTTAGCGTCGTGCAATACTGTCAGTTAGCTAACTGGCTGAGCGCCCACCCGACGCCTGGAGAGTAACAGCATGAATGAATCGTCCCGTATTTGCATTCAGGTTCAGAGCGTTTACGTTGCCTCGCAGTCCTTACCGGCTGAAGAGCGCTACGTTTTTGCCTACACCATTACTCTTCGCAATCTTGGGCGCGATAGCATTCAGCTCCTTAACCGCTACTGGCTTATCACCAATGGTAACGGGCGGGAAACCGAAGTACGGGGAGAAGGCGTGATTGGCGAACAGCCCCACATCGCTGCAGGCAGCGAATTTCAATATACCAGCGGCGCTATTCTGGAAACACCGATGGGGACGATGCAAGGCCATTATGAAATGCAGGATGCTGAAGGCCTGCGTTTTCAGGTTGATATTCCCGTATTCCGCCTTGCCATTGAATCCTGTATTCACTAGCGCATAGACATCTTTTTCCATTGTACAGCGGCAGGGCCGCCGCTGACGCACCAGGATTTACGCATGAGCACCTACTTAATTGGGGATATTCACGGTTGCTTTGATGAGCTGCAATCGTTGTTGCAACAGGTAAATTTCAATCCACAGCAGGATGTACTTTGGCTGACCGGCGATCTGGTGGCTCGCGGTCCGTCCTCGTTGGACGTGCTGCGCTATATTAAATCACTTGGTTCCTCGGCCAGACTGGTTCTGGGTAATCACGATTTACATTTGCTGGCGGTATTCGCCGGCATCACCCGTAACAAGCCTAAAGATCGGCTCAATTCTCTGCTGGAAGCGGAGGATATCGACGCGCTTATAAACTGGCTGCGCCGCCAGCCGTTGTTGCAGGTAGATGAAGAGAAAAAGCTGGTGATGGCCCATGCGGGTATCACGCCGCAATGGGATATTGCTACCGCGAAACGCTGTGCCGCTGAGGTAGAGAAAGTGCTGGCCAGCGACAGCTATCCACTGTTTCTTGATGCCATGTACGGTGATATGCCGAATAACTGGTCAGAAGAACTTAGCGGCTTATCACGCTTGCGCTTCATCAGTAACGCGCTGACCCGCATGCGCTACTGCTTTCCTAACGGACAGCTGGATATGATCTGCAAAGAGCCGCCAGAGCTGGCAACGCCGCCGCTTAAGCCCTGGTTCGATATTCCGGGTCCGGTCACCGGTGAGTACACGGTGGCCTTTGGTCACTGGGCATCGCTGGAAGGCAAAGGTACCCCTCCGGGCGTGGTTGGTCTGGACACCGGCTGCTGCTGGGGTGGTACGTTGACCCTGTTGCGTTGGGAAGACAGACGCTTTTTCAGCCAGCCGTCTAATCGCCAGCAATCTGTTGATGAGTAACGATACGCCCCCCTGAACAAAAAACGCCTGCCGCAACAAGCTGATCGGCAGGCGTTTTCCATATCAATTCTGGCAGCAAACGCTGTGCTAACGGCAAGCCAACCGGTTATCTCAACGACGCTCAAGTATTTCCCAGCAGCAACGGTGACTGTTCTTGTCATCCGCATCGTGAAATTCGCTGAAAACAGATTGCCACTGAGCTGGCTCGTAGTCAGGGAAATGCGTATCACCCTCCACTTCAGCATCGATATGAGTCAGATACAAACGGTTCGCTTTATCGATGAACTGACGGTAAATATCACCACCGCCGATAATCATGACTTCCCCTGCCTCACCGGCTGCCACCAGCGCCTCCTGCAGTGAGTTGACCCATATGGCGCCTTCGGCGCTGCCGTGCTGACGACTGATAACAATATTTTTGCGCAGTGGCAAGGGGTGACCGATTGACTCCCAGGTACGGCT
Source organism: Izhakiella capsodis (assembly GCF_900115045.1). Lineage (GTDB taxonomy): Bacteria > Pseudomonadota > Gammaproteobacteria > Enterobacterales > Enterobacteriaceae > Izhakiella > Izhakiella capsodis. The sequence goes on from NZ_FOVC01000003.1 coordinate 163,840, forward strand.
CCCCATGATGACCGGCTTATTTAAGGTATGCTGCTTGAACCAAGCCAGATCCGCAGGCAGATGCCACGGCATTGTATTTTCCATACCAATCACTCGGTCTGCCGCCATAGCGGCAATCAGGCTTATCATCATCCGTAAACTCACAGGGTGGAAAATTCGCGCCATCATACGCAAAGGCGAAACTTTCGTCGATAGCCTCCCGTCCGTATTTAAACAATGAAGGCAGTATTAAGCATTGCCTGTGACAGGTTATCCCTCAGTTTTTCTAAGGCGCCGGGACAAACATCAAGCCGCTTAACATCGTCATCAGCAACGCGTCGACGCCCGGCAAATTTCCCGTATGCGCTGACAGTATCGGGCTAGCCATCGATAGCTGAAGAAAACCGACGTGGGGTATCAACTACCAAATCCGTGAAACGCTGAGATGACGATCCGATGCGATTACTTAAGAAAAAATACTTCGCGCAGATCGGCGCTCACCGGACGGTTATCCGCATGAGTCGGCATCAGCTCGCACATCGACGCCCACCACTGCTGGCAAATCTCAGTTTGGGCGATTGCCTGCCAGCGGGACTCAGACTCGATCTCAACATAGCCAAACAACAAACAACGCTGTTCATCGAGAAAGAGACTGTAATTATGAGCGCCATGGGCTTTTAGTATGGCGGCCAGTTCCGGCCAGATCGGGTTATGGCGCTGCTGATAGGCCGCAATACACTGTGGATAAACTGACATCGTGAAGGCTTTACGAAACACCGGCTGCCTCGACATTCAGCGCCGCTGCCCAGGGTTCTACGGCGAAACGTTTACCAAGTTCAACCAGCTGCGAACGACTGATAGTCTGGCGGACTCCCCCCATTGACAGCACCTTCACCATGACCTCGGACGACTTTTCAGCCGTATCGATCAAGCCAAAAGTTTCATCCAGCGTCGGTCCGGCGCCGAAAATGCCGTGAAAGGGCCACATGACCAGACTGTGCAGCTGCATTTTATCCGCAGTCGCAGCGCCAATACCGTCCGTGCCTGGCACTCTCCAGGGAACGATACCAATTCCTTCGGGAAACACCACCAGGCACTCGGTACTCCCTTCCCAGAGCAAACGGGTAAAGCGCGCCTCATCAAGCTCAACAACATAGCTCAACGCCATAAAGTGGGTAGCGTGACAATGCATAATCACCCGATCACGCCCATTAGTCAGGGTCTTACGCACCGCGTGAGACAGAAAGTGCGAGGCGAGTTCAGAGGTGGGTAAACCACCGTGAGTCAGCCCCCAATGAATCTGATAGGACTCTCCTCGCTCATCGAGCTGAAGTAAAACCAGGTTATCGGCGGGATCCAGTTGGACATTACGAAAAAACTTACCTGAACCCGTTACCAGGAACCAACAGTTTGCCAGCTCAGGCGCTGGCTGAGTCAGCGCTATACAACGAGGCTCCTCAACGAAATCCTGACGAAAGGGTGCCACCTCCTCGGCCAGTAATCTCAGGCTGATATTACCCCCGTTGCGCTCGTCCCAGCCCTTTAGCCACATATCGCTGGTTGCTTTAACCATGCCCTGGACAAACCAGGATGAAAGAATATTTTGCATACTAATCCTCAACGTTGAGTCAGAATCTGTTGTTCATAGCGGCGGACATCGCTCAGCCAGGCCGAACCCACCGGAACGTCATGCCGCAGGCACCACTGATCCCATACTGCTTGCCAGGGCAGACTTTTCTGCTCCTCCAGCGAGGCCAGTCGTGCAGTGTAATCTCCCTCTGACTCCAGTTTTTTTAACGCATCAACCGGCTCCAGCAAGGCACGCAGCAGGGCTTTTTTACTATTACGGGTGCCGATAACCCAAGCCGCAATGCGGTTGATCGACGCATCAAAAAAATCCAGCCCGATATGGACGCGATCAAATAACTGCTGTCGGACAATTTCACAGGCGATCGCCTGGGTTTCATCATCCAGCAATACCACGTGATCGCTATCCCAGCGTACCGGACGACTGACGTGCAGAAGCAAACGAGGCACATAAAGCATCGCCGCCGAGATCTTATCGGAAATGACTTCGGTAGGATGAAAATGCCCGGCATCCAGCGTTAACGCTATCTGACGCGAGACGGCATAGCCAAGACAGAATTCGTTTGAGCCAACGGTGTAGCTTTCAGCACCAATACCGAACAGCTTGCTCTCCACCGCATCAATGTGGTGCGCTGAATTTAACTTTTCGCTGAGGATGTCATCGATGGCACTCATCAGGCGCTGGCGCGGGGCGTAACGATCGATGGTCAGATCTTTCATCCCATCCGGTACCCAAATATTCATTACCGAGGGAGAACCTAACTGCTCACCAAACCAGGCAGAGATGTGTCGGCAGGCCTTACAGTGATCAATCCAGAAACGTCTTATCGATGGGTCCTGATGCGCCAAAGTGAAGCCATCCGCACTTTTCGCGTGAGAGAAACACGTTGGATTAAAATCCAGGCCAACACCTTGCTGCCGCGCCCAGTCAACCCAGCCTGCAAAATGGTGTGGCTCGATCGCATCACGTGCTACAGGAACATCGCTCTCCAGATAAATAGCGTGCAGATTAAGTCTCTTAGGCCCTGGAATTAGCGACATTGCTTTATCGATATCTGCACGCAGCTCCTGGGCATTGCGAGCACGCCCTGGATGATGACCGGTCGCCTGGATTCCGCCTGTCAGTTCTCCCTGAGGGTTTTCAAAACCGCGCACGTCATCTCCCTGCCAGCAATGCATTGATACAGGCAGGCTATCCAGTCTCGTAAGCGCTTTCTCTACGTCGACTCCGTGATCCGCAAAGCGTTGCTTCGCCAGCGCATAAGCCTCTTCGATGGTCCTGGTCATAGACAAAGTTCCTTGGTCGGTTGTGTCAGCGCCTGAAAGCGTGGCCAGCAGGCAGTAAGAGCGGGGTTATGTTGAGGAGTAAAATGCGTCAACAGCGCGTTATCTCTGATGCAGTGACGAAATGCAGCGGCATCGTAAAGATCCCCGCTGGCGATCAGTTGGGCGCCGATATTCCCCAACGCCGATGCCTCAACCGGGCCGGCAATCACTGGTAATTGACACGCATCAGCACAAAGCTGGTTAAGCAGCCTGTTCTGACTGCCACCGCCCACGATATGGATATAACGGAAAGGCCGACCATGATGCTGCGTCAAACACTGCATAACCTGACGATAAAACAGTGCCAGACTATCAAAGATGCAGCGTGCCAGCTCTGCTCCGCTCTGCGGAATTGCCATACTCTGGGCAGCGCAGGCGTCCTGGATCTCCTTCACCATACTGGTTGGATGAATAAAGCGTGCGTCATTGGGGTGAATGAGCGATTGCCCGATGGGTAGCCTGTTGACATCGTTGATAAGCTCACTCAGATCGCCGATGTTTAGTTCATCGCACATCCGTTGCAGCAGCCATAGACCCATGATGTTCTTCAACACCCGATAGCGTCCTTCAACGCTACCTTCATTCGTCAGGTTGTCTGCGAGGGCCGCCCGGTCAATGCAGGGTTTATCACTCTCAAAGCCCATGAGTGACCAAGTGCCGGAGCTAAGAAAAAGACTGTCTCTGTCCTCAAGTGGCGTCGCTAATACGGCACTGGCGGTATCATGCGAGGCCACCGCTACTACTGGAATCCGTTGACCGGCCTCATTTTGCCAGTGACCAATAGGTTTTCCTGGCTGACAGGGTTTTCCGAACCAGGCCGCTTTCGCGCCGCACCAGTTCAGTAGTGGCTTGTCCCACAAACCACTCTGCACATTGAGCAGCTGAGTAGTCGTGGCATTGGTGTACTCCCAATTCATTACGCCCGTCAAACGCCAGGCCAGGTAGTCGGGGATCATCAGAACATGGGCGACACGCCGGTGCAGTTCCGGCTCGGTGTCAGCAAAAGCACGGAGCTGGTAAAGAGTGTTGAAGGGCAGGAATTGAATGCCCGTGCGCTGATAGATGTGCTCGCATCCCAGCTCATGCTGTGCCCGGGATAGCAGACCGTCTGTACGGGCATCACGATAAGACACGCACGGGCCGAGTCGTTCAGCCTGTTTGTCCAGCATCACCAAATCGACGCCCCAGGTGTCAATGCCCAGACTAAATGGAACCACCGGCAAGGTGTTCAGACCTTGCACTATCTCCTTTTCAAGAAAATCAATATCCCAGCATTGGTATTTCTGGCCGGTTTGCAGCGGATTAACGAAACGGTGATGCTCCACCAGCCCAAGTGCGCCACTGACGGTGTCAAAGCGCGCCAGCATCACGCGGCCGCTTGATGCCCCAAGATCCACGGCGGCAATGTGTCGTATTGTCATGGCACTGTATCCTGAAGAAAGAATAATGCCAGTTTACAAATCTTAACTGCCGCTACCTTCCTGGCGCTGCCAGCAGGCTCTTGCGGCTGGCAATCTGAGAAAGTTAAGCCTGAGCACTTTCACATTTTTGCTAACGGTTACACGTTAATCGTTTGCTAAAAGAAAGTTGATCGCGCCTGCAATTCGGAAAAATTCATTCACAATTCTTAAAATTACTGCGGTAAAACCGTCCTTAAACGCGCAAAATTTAAGGCAGGCCTTTGAAACACTGTTTTAGTATCGGTGACGGGTTCTCTAAAGCAGGAGATAGTATGGCCATACTTCATAGCGTTGATTTTTTTCCTGACGGGGCTTTTCCGATCGCCATTGAACCACGAATACCCCAGGAGATATTCCCGGAACATCATCATGATTTTCATGAGATTGTTTTGGTTGAACAAGGATCGGGTTTACACGTGCTTAACGGTAAGCCCGCAACGCTTTCCACAGGTTGCGTTTGTTTCATACGTGACAGAGACCGTCATCTTTACGAACAGACAAATAATCTCTGTTTAACGAATGTGTTATACCGGGGGCCTGAGGCGTTTCACTTCATTAACGGCTTGCGAAATTGGTTACCCCATGAGCAAACCCACGATCATTGCCTGGGCTGGCGCATCAGTCCGCCAGCGCTGCGTCAGGCCAGAAACTTAATCGATCATATGGCAGCGTTATCCAAACACTATTCGCTGGAAAACCAGGCGTGGCAAGAAACGCTATTTATGCAGTTACTCATCTGCCTGCATAAAAGTGCTCAGGAATTGCCTGGCGCGACCAGCGCTGATACCCGTCTGATTCGCCTGTTGGAATGGCTGAACAATCATTACAGTGAAGAGGTGGAGTGGCACTCGCTGGCGCAGAGTTTTTCACTGTCGCTACGTACGCTGCACCGTCAACTTAAGCAACACACCGGCAGTACGCCGCAACGATACCTGACGCGTTTACGTCTGCTTCAGGCTCGCCATCAGCTGCGCCACAGCGATAGCCGGATCACGGATATCGCTTTTCGCTGTGGATTCGCCGACAGCAATCATTTTTCCACCCTGTTCCGTCGCGAGTTTGGCTGCACGCCACGCGCTGAGCGTCAGCAGACACTATGAAAAGGAAGACGTCATGACCCTTATTCTGACGCGTGAAGATTACTTTCCTTCTCCCGGCATGCCTGTCGCCGTTGTCGATCGCTCGCCCCAGCCATCGTTTCCACCACATCGTCACCAGTTCAGTGAGATTGTTTTGGTCTGGCGGGGAAATGGACAGCATGTACTGAACGATCGCCCCTGGCTGGTCACCTGCGGCGATCTTTTTTACATCAAAGACCAGGATTGCCACAGCTATGATTCGGTGAATGATCTGGTGCTGGATAATATTCTATATTGCCCTGACCGCTTCAAACTAGAACTGGACTGGTCGCAGCTGCTGCCGCTCCATGATGACAAACAGTCGGCTCACTGGCGGTTAACAACCCGGGGAATGGCGCTCGCCCGCAGTGTCATTAAACAACTGGTGCAAGAGTGTCGCAAAAACGATCTACTCTCCTTACAGCTGACCGAAGCGCTGTTTTTACAGCTGGCGCTGGTCCTGCGCCGGCATCGCTATGCTATCGACTCGCTGCGACTGCCTGAAGGAGAGCAGCTGGATCTTTTAATGGCAGTAATCCAGGCCAATCCCGGTCAACCGCTCGATCTGGCCAGTTTTTGTCAGCGACATCATCTCAGCGAGCGGGCATTAAAACAGCTGTTTCGTCAACAAACCGGCATGACTATCGGACACTATGTTCGTCAGTTGCAACTTTGCCAGGCCAGACACTTGCTACGCAGCCGTGACGGCCTGATCGGTGAAATCGCCGCTCGCTGCGGGTTTGACGACAGCAACTATTTCTCCGTGGTGTTTACCCGACAAACCGGGATGACGCCCACAGAATGGCGACAGCGTTTCATTGGCGCCACGCAAACGAAGACAGAAAAGCGGCGTCTGATGGCCTCAGGCCGCTCGTCAGACTAACTTGCCATGCCCAGGCCGACAATATTCGCGGCAATGATTATCACTATGCAGCCCAAAGAGAGTACACCTACAGGTCGGCGGCCAACCCCTTTCCACTCTTTCAGTACCAGCCCGACAATACCGCCACATAACACGTAGAAGCTCATGTGTAACATCCAGCTGATAAAATCATAGTGCGACGGAATGCAGGCATGTCCCCATGCGTAGAAAAAAAACTGCAGATACCACATTGTTCCACCCAGCAAGGCAAACAGCAGATTACTTATCAGCAGAGGTTTGGTCAGTGACAGATCCGCTTTCAATGACAGGCTGGATTTCCCCGCCAGGCGGATGAAGCAGTACGCGAGGTTAACCAGTGCACCGCCCGCCATAATGACCACATAGCTGGGCAGAGCAACATAGAGCGGGTTGACATCCAGTGCAGCAGCAGCCACATGCATAGGTTTAGCGGCATGCATTGCAAACGCCATGCCCGCGGAAAAGAAACCACACATCGCCGCCAACAACAGGCCTTTATGCAGATTGAACGCCTGCGCATCTAAGCCCAGTGCCCGCTCTTTCATCATACCGGCACGAGTGACAATCGCCACACCCACCAGCGCGACCATCACGCCTGAGAGTGTCAGACGGCCGCCAGTGGAACTGAAAAGTGCCATAAAGCGGCCCTGTAAAAGGGGCGTCATCAGCGTACCGACGACCAACGTGATACCAATAGCAATCCCGATTCCCATCGACATGCCAAGATAACGCATCGTCAGACCATAATTAATGTTTCCGACACCCCACATAGCACCAAACAGAAAAATCGGCAGCAATTGGGAAGAGGTGAACGACCGGTAGTACCCCCAGAAATCCGGCAATAGGATGAAACTCACCAGCGCCGGTAAAATGATCCAGGACATTATACCGCCTACCGACCACATGGTTTCCCAGGACCAGCCCCGTACTTTTTTATAAGGTGCGTAAAAACAGGCCGCGCTGGCTGCACCCACAAGGTGCCATAGAATCCCGGCAAAAATGGCATTATTCATCGTTATTTGTCCTTGATCAGATGACGAGGAGCAGCCTGATGCCGCCCGGACAGGATTGAGTCTACGACCGGGTGAAAACAGGCAGCCTTTCGCTGACTGCCCGACAGCGCTCAAAACTGGCAATAATGGCCTACTCCTACTGACTGTGATCACAGTTTCAAGAAGTTCCTCCTTATCGCGCCTGTGCTTCGATCTCTGCAGCGGGGAGGTATCGGCTTTATCGCACTTATTGCCACTTTTCAGAGCGAAATGGCAACCAGAGAAAGGTAACACCCACGTCACTGCTGCACCCTCGTCCTGATGCAGCAAAAAAGTAACAATTGCGTAACTAATTTATTACGGAGACGGATATGGCTATCACGCAGTCACAGATGTATATCAACGGTGAATTCATCGTCCCACAGGACGACAAATGGATAGAAGTGGTTAATCCGTCAACCGAAGCAATCATTGCGCGCATACCTGAGGGCAACCGACAGGACGCACAGCGGGCACTGCTCGCCGCCGAACAGGCGCAGGCAGGCTGGGAGGCATTACCCGCAGTAGAGCGCGGCGTCTGGCTTCATAAAATCGCTGATGGCATAAGGCAGCGCCAGGCACACATCAGTACTACGCTGGTTGCTGAAGGGGGCAAAACCCAGGAACTGGCGAAAACGGAGGTGCTTTTCACCGCCGATTATCTTGATTACATGGCCGAATGGGCCAGGCGCTATGAGGGAGAGATTATCAATAGCGATCGTCCTAACGAAAATATCTTTGTTTTTAAAAAAGCGTTGGGTGTGACTACCGGCATTCTGCCGTGGAATTTCCCTTTTTTCCTCATCGCCCGTAAGGCGGCACCTGCACTGATCACCGGCAATACCATTGTCATCAAACCCAGTGAACTGACGCCGCTTAACGCCGCGTTGTTTTGCGAAATAGTGCATGAGACTGGACTCCCAAAAGGGGTATTCAACGTGGTTTACGGCACCGGACCAGAAGTTGGGCAGGAGCTGGCTGTCAATCCAAAAGTGGCAATGGTCAGCCTCACGGGCAGCGTGCGTGCCGGAACAGAAACAATGCGTAACGCGGCGCAAAATATCACCAAAGTTTCGTTAGAACTGGGGGGTAAAGCACCCGCCATCGTCATGGACGATGCCGATCTGGAATTGGCGGTCAAAGCCATTGTGGCTTCGCGCGTCATTAACAGCGGGCAGGTTTGTAACTGCGCTGAACGCGTTTACGTTCAGTCCGGTATTTACGATCGCTTTATTAGCCGCATCACTGATGAAATGGCTCGAGTACAGTGTGGGGATCCTAACGCACGTTCCGGACTGGATATGGGACCACTTATCAGCGATGCGGCTTTAAATGCTGTGGAAGAGAAGGTTGCACGCGCGATACGTCAGGGCGCAACGCTTCTACTGGGCGGGAAGCGTAACCCAGGTAAAGGCTATTTTTTCCCGCCAACCCTGTTGACTGATGTTAATCAACAGATGGACATCATGAAAGAAGAGACATTTGGGCCGGTGCTTCCCATCGCGCGCTTCGATACGCTCGACGACGCTATCGCCATGGCTAATGACAGTGAATACGGATTGACATCTTCTCTCTATACGCAGAACCTGAACACTGCCATGCTGGCACTGCGCCAGCTGAAGTTCGGCGAAACCTACATCAATCGCGAAAACTTTGAGGCAATGCAGGGATTTCACGCCGGCTGGCGTAAATCCGGGACCGGCGGCGCTGACGGTCGCCACGGTCTGAATGAGTATCTGCAAACGCACGTCGCTTATTTACAATTCTGAGGATGACGACACCGTCACCGGAACAAGGACAGATAAATGATGAAAGTCGCCCTGTTTGTTCCCTGCTTTATAGATGCCTGGTTTCCGGAGGTGGGGGTCGCCACGCTGGAACTGCTGGAGCGTTTGGACTGCGATGTTGATTATCCACCGCACCAGACCTGCTGTGGTCAGCCAATGGCGAATAGTGGCTGCAAGGATGCGGCCGCAGGTTGCGAGGCGCTACTGGTGGATAACTTTCGTGATTATGACTACGTTGTGGGTCCTTCCGCCAGCTGCATCCATCACATACGCCACCACCTCACAGCCATAGCACAGACTCCAGAGGTTAAAAAAGTGCGGGCCAGTAGCTTTGAGCTGGTAGAGTTTTTACATGATGTTCTTCAGGTACAGTCATTTCCATGGGCAGAGTTCCCTCATCGCGTGGGTCTGCACAACAGCTGCAGTGCGTTGCGCGGCCTACAACAAGCCTCAATCTCAGAGGTAGACGCCCCGTTTTTTTCTAAGCCGCTTTCATTACTGAAAAGGGTTAAGGGCATTGAATTTACCACGCCACAGCGTCCCGATGAATGTTGTGGATTTGGGGGGACGTTCAGCGTCAGCGAGGCACCGGTTTCGGCAAAGATGGGCTACGACAAAGTCAATGATCACCATCGCGCCGGGGCGGAATATATTGTCTCTGCCGACATGTCCTGTCTGATGCATCAAAAAGGCTGCGCGCAACGCATGGGGATGAACATCAAGTTTATTCATATCGCTCAGATACTGAACGGCGCGACGCACTAAGGAGGCAGCCAGTGAAAGTGATTAATCATGCTAAAAATTCCCGTCAGTTTCTCGCCTGTACGGAACACCAACAATTTTTGGATAATCGCTTGTGGACGCTACGTCAGAAACGTGACGCGCAAATGAAATCCACCGAAGAATGGCAGCAGCTTCGCACCCTGGCTTCGCAAATTAAAGAGCACACCCTGGCCCATCTCGATCGCTATCTGGTTCAGTTTGAGCAGAATGCCCTTGCCAATGGAGTGCAAGTACACTGGGCACAGAATGCCGATAGCCATAATCGGATTGTTCATCAAATACTGGCGGAAAAGCAGGTGAAAACGCTGGTCAAAAGCAAATCCATGCTCACTGAAGAGTGCAATATGCGCCCCTACCTGGAGGCGCGCGGCATTCAGGTCGTCGAAACCGACTTGGGCGAGCGCATTCAGCAGTTAGATGAGGAGATGCCCAGCCATATTGTCGTACCGGCGGTACACAAACTGGCGCGCGATGTGGCTCAGGTCTTCGCCAGAACGCTCGATACCGATGCTACCAATGCCGATCCTTACTACCTGGCCGCCCAACAACGGGAAAAGACCCGTCCACTCATTCTTGGCGCTACGGCGGGTATGACCGGCTGCAACTTCGCCGTAGCTGAAACCGGCACGCTTACCGTGTGTACCAATGAAGGCAATGCCGATCTCTCGGCCAACGTGCCCGATCTTCACATCGCCTCGATTGGCATTGAGAAAGTGATACCCCGCGTGGCCGATCTGGGCGTTTTTATTCGTTTGCTTTCCCGCAGCGCACTGGGTTCACCAATCACTCAGTATACGTCACATTTTCGCGCCCCCAGATCAGGTAAACAGATGCACTTCATTCTGGTGGATAATGGACGCAGTGAGCGGCTGGCTATGGCGGATTTCTGGTATTCCCTTAAGTGCATTCGCTGTAGCGCCTGTATGAATACTTGCCCGGTTTATCGGCGCAGCGGTGGTATCAGCTATGGCGCAGTTTACTCCGGGCCTATCGGTGCCATTATCAATCCGACGATGGATCTAAAAAAATACAGCAGCCTGCCTTTTGCTTCGACGCTCAACGGCAGCTGCACGCAGGTTTGCCCGGTGCGAATTAATATCCATGAACAGATCTATAAATGGCGTGAAATCGTTGCCGAAAATAATGCACTTCCCTTTGCTAAATCTGCTGCCATGCGGGCTGCTGGAAAAGTGCTGGCTTCGCCCAAACTTTATCGGGCAATGATTGATACCAGTAATACACTTTTGCCAAAACTGCCGCGCTTCGTGGTTTATAACCCACTCAATGCCTGGGGTGAGAAGCGTGAGCTGCCTGAAATACCCAAACAATCCTTTCACCGTTGGTATCAGCAGCGTCAGAAACAAAGAGGAGGACAACATGAGTAGTCGGGAAACCATTCTCAACGCGGTGCGACAGCACCACATTGCGTGTAAGCCGCTGCCTGATATTCCCGACTTCGCGGTGGAGGTTGATGACCCGCTCGCCGCTTTCAGTACCTCTTTGCAGTTAATGGGCGGCACTGCTGACAGACACTTTATCGACCAGCCCCTCGATCGCGAACGCCTGACAGCGTACGTGCGATCCCTGTTCCCTGAAGCGCGCGTATTCTGTTCTGCCACTGATGAGGTTCAGGGTGACCGGACGATAACGTCTGACTGTTCGCCAGCTTCGCTGCACGATGTCGATGTGGGTATTGCGCGCGCGCGCTTCGGGGTGATTGAAACGGGTTCTGTTTACTTCAGCGAGCAAGAGCTTTGCGTAAACGCGCTGGGATATCTGGCACAGCATATGGTGGTGCTTCTCGACAGCCATGCCCTTGTTGTAAATCTGCACCAGGCCTATAAAAATCCACATTTCTTGCGCGCCAATTATTCAGTGCTGGTTTCAGGGCCTTCGGCCACCGCTGATATAGAAGGTGTATTGATTACCGGCGCCCAAGGCGTGCGCAGCCTGCGGGTTATTTTTTACTGAATGTAATGCGGCCTGTCCGACTTATGGTCCAACTGTACCGATACCGTCAGGGTTTCTGTCGCCGGGCCAATTCTGACTTAATCGCCGTGTGAATTTGTCCGTTTCATTTTCTGCAACGATTCATCTGAGCGTCAGGCAATCTACCTCGTTAGACTTACGCCTCTGCATCGGAGCGACGAATAAAATTTTTCACTCAGAGAAAAAAATCCCCGCAATGCGAGGATTTCTAAACCCCTCTGGCAAGGATTAACGCCGCATTTCCGCGTGCATCTCCTGCACTGAAATAACCCGACCTGTCGCATCGGCGTTGAGCGCATTCACCGTCGCAAAACCGCCGTTGATCGTAGTGTCATAGTGAACTTTGTATTGCAAAGCACTGCGGCGGATGAGCTTTGAATCCTCAATGGCCTGGCGCCCGGCAGTGGTATTAACGATATAGGTGTACTCACCATTTTTAATCCGGTCCTGAATATGCGGTCGCCCTTCGTGAACTTTATTCACCAGGCGTGGATTGATCCCCGCTTCACCGAGCGTCACCGCTGTACCGTGGGTGGCATCCAGCTCAAAACCGAACTGCAGTAGCTTATCTGCCAGGGCCGCAATTCGCTTCTTATCGGCCTCACGTACCGACAGCAATGCCCGCCCGCCTCTCTTCATCGTACTCTGTACACCGAGCATCGCTTTGGAAAAAGCTTCGGCAAACGTCCGGCCAACGCCCATAACCTCACCGGTAGAGCGCATTTCCGGGCCAAGAATAGGATCTACGCCGGGAAATTTATTAAACGGCAACACCACTTCTTTTACCGAATAATAGGGCGGAATAATCTCTTCAGTGACCCCCTGACTCAGCAGCGATTTCCCGGCCATCACCCGCGCAGCCACTTTCGCCAGGGGTACGCCGGTTGCCTTAGACACAAAGGGAACGGTACGCGCCGCACGCGGATTGACTTCGATCAGATAGACCTCATTATCTTTTACCGCGAACTGTACGTTCATCAGCCCCTGTACGCCAAGTTCAAAGGCCAGCTTTTCTACCTGATGGCGCATGACATCCTGAATCTCCTGACTCAGGGTATAAGCCGGCAGTGAACAGGCTGAGTCACCGGAATGCACGCCCGCCTGCTCAATGTGTTCCATAATGCCGCCGATAAGCACCCGCTCACCGTCGCAGATAGCATCGACGTCCACCTCGACTGCATCATCCAGGAAGCGGTCCAGCAGTACCGGTGCATCATTAGATACCTGTACCGCGTTGGCAAAGTAGCGCTTCAGATCGGTTTCATCGTAAACGATTTCCATCGCCCGGCCACCCAGCACATAAGACGGACGCACCACCAGCGGATAACCAATAGCGACCGCTTTTTCTACCGCCAGCTCAACGGTGGTCACGGTCGCGTTGGCTGGCTGTTTCAGGCCAAGACGCTCAACCGCCTGTTGAAAGCGCTCACGATCTTCTGCCCGATCGATGGCATCCGGGCTGGTGCCAATCACGGGTACCCCAGCCGCTTCCAGTGCTCGCGCTAGCTTGAGCGGCGTCTGACCACCGTATTGCACGATGACGCCTTTAGGACGTTCAATGCGTACGATTTCCAACACGTCTTCCAATGTGACCGGTTCGAAATAGAGCCTGTCCGAGGTATCGTAGTCGGTTGAAACCGTTTCAGGGTTACAGTTCACCATGATGGTTTCAAAACCATCTTCGCGCAGCGCTAACGCGGCGTGTACGCAGCAATAATCAAATTCAATGCCCTGGCCGATACGGTTTGGTCCACCGCCCAGCACCATAATCTTATCCCGCAGCGGGTTAGGATTCGCCTCGCACTCCTCCTCCCAGGTTGAATAAATATAGGCGGTATCGGTCGCAAATTCGGCGGCACAGGTATCCACACGCTTATATACCGGATGCAGGCCATACTGATCGCGCAGCTGACGGATCTCCGATTCGGCCACACCAACCAGCTGGGCCAATCGGGCATCGGCAAAACCTTTGCGCTTCAGGGCGTGCAAAACATCTTTACTCAGACTTTTTATTCCCTGCTGTGCCACGCTGGCTTCAAGCTGTATTAGTTCTTCAATTTGAACCAGGAACCAGCGATCGATGTTGGTCAGCGCAAACACATCCTCGATGCTCATCCCGCAACGGAAAGCGTCAGCGATGTACCAGATACGCTCGGCACCCGCATCTTTCAACTCACGGCGGATACGCGTTACCGCATCTGCATCCTCTGCCGTCACTTTTGGATCGAATCCATTCACGCCAACCTCAAGCCCGCGTAACGCTTTCTGCATCGACTCCTGCAAGGTACGGCCTATCGCCATCACCTCGCCGACCGACTTCATCTGGGTGGTCAGACGATCATTGGCCCCGGCGAATTTTTCGAAGTTAAAGCGCGGGATCTTGGTCACCACGTAATCAATAGATGGCTCGAATGAAGCTGGCGTGCGGCCACCCGTGATATCGTTCATCAGCTCATCAAGGGTATAGCCTACGGCCAGTTTGGCTGCGACCTTGGCGATCGGAAAGCCCGTCGCTTTGGATGCCAGTGCCGAAGAGCGTGATACGCGCGGGTTCATTTCAATTACAATCAGCCGACCATTTTGTGGATTCACCGCAAACTGCACGTTAGAGCCACCGGTCTCAACGCCGATTTCACGTAATACCGCCAGCGAAGCATTACGCATCACCTGGTACTCTTTATCGGTGAGGGTCTGTGCCGGCGCGACGGTGATCGAGTCCCCCGTGTGAATGCCCATCGCATCGAAGTTCTCTATTGAGCAGACGATGATGCAGTTATCGTTCTTATCACGCACCACCTCCATCTCATACTCTTTCCAGCCAATCAATGACTCGTCGATTAGCAGCTCACTGGTTGGCGAGAGGTCCAGGCCGCGCTCGCAAATCTCTTCGAATTCTTCACGGTTATAAGCAATGCCACCGCCGGTGCCACCCATCGTGAATGAAGGGCGAATAATGCAGGGGAAACCAACGTCTGCGGCGACGGCCAGTGCCTCTTCCATGTTATGAGCGATGCCGGAACGGGCAGTGCCCAGGCCGATATTTTTCATTGCCTTATCGAAGCGTTGGCGATCTTCGGCTTTATCAATTGCATCCGCTGTCGCACCGATCATCGTCACGCCAAATTCCGCCAGCACGCCCTGTCGCTCAAGTTCAAGAGCACAGTTAAGCGCCGTCTGCCCCCCCATCGTGGGGAGTAGCGCATCCGGCCGCTCTTTTTCGATAATTTTGCGGACCACCTGCCAGTGAATAGGCTCGATGTAAGTGGCATCAGCCATTTCGGGATCGGTCATGATGGTGGCGGGGTTTGAGTTAACCAGAATGACACGATAACCTTCTTCACGCAGTGCTTTACAAGCCTGTGCGCCGGAATAGTCAAACTCACATGCCTGACCGATAACGATCGGGCCGGCGCCGAGGATCAGGATAGATTTTATGTCAGTGCGTTTTGGCATTTATTAGCTCCTGGTTACCTGGCGGTAGAACGATAAGCTTCAATAAGCTCGATAAAATGATCAAACAACGGCGCAGCATCATGTGGCCCTGGACTGGCCTCGGGGTGCCCCTGAAAGCTGAATGCCGGCTTATCGGTACGGTGAATACCCTGCACCGTGTGATCAAACAGCGACTTATGGGTTATCCGCAGATTTGTCGGTAAATCATTTTCATCAACCGCAAAACCGTGGTTCTGGGCGGTGATCATCACGCTGTTATTATCGAGATCTTTTACCGGATGGTTGCCACCGTGATGGCCCAGTTTCATCTTGATGGTGCGCGCGCCGCTGGCTAATGCCAGCAGCTGATGACCGAGACAAATACCGAACAGCGGTATTTGCGTCGTCAAAAAGTGCTTAATCGCCGAGATGGCGTAATCACAGGGTTCCGGATCGCCGGGACCGTTAGAGAGAAAGATGCCGTCCGGCTTCATTTTCAGCACTTCGTCAGCTGGCGTTTGTGCCGGAACAACCGTCAGGCGGCAGCCGCGATCGACCAACATACGCAAAATGTTACGCTTAACGCCATAATCATACGCAACCACATGTAAGGGCAGCTCTGCAGCGGTTCGCGCCCCCGGCAGCACTCTCTCAAGGCACCAGCTTCCCTGCTGCCAACTGTAAGGCTTGGTTACCGAGACTTCTTTTGCCAAATCCATCCCTTTTAAACCGGGAAACGCCTGCGCTTTCTGCAACGCCTGCGCGGCGTCCGGATTATCTCCGGCAATAATGCAGCCGTTTTGCGCGCCTTTTTCACGCAGCAGGCGAGTCAGCTTGCGGGTATCAATATCGGCGATTGCCACGATAAGGTGGCGTTTGAGATAGTCAGACAGGCTCTCTTCATTACGAAAGTTACTGGCGATGAGCGGAAGATCCCGAATAATCAGTCCCTGCGCATGAACCTGAGTGGATTCTTCATCAGCGGCGTTGGTGCCGACGTTGCCGATATGGGGATAAGTGAGAGTGACGAGCTGGCGGGAGTAGGAGGGATCAGTGAGGATTTCTTGATAACCGGTCATCGAGGTGTTGAAAACGACTTCCCCCACGGCCGACCCCTCTGCTCCAATGGCCCGGCCGTGGAATTGGGTTCCGTCTTCCAGAACCAATAGCGCTGACTTAATCAAAACGTCCTCCAGGGAATAAAAAGTCAATATATTTGCATATTAATTCATAGGCAGGGGCTAATCAATGCAAAAACCGCCTGACTGGTCAATTTTTGGCAAATTGCGCGCATTCTACGGTTAGCCCTCATACTTGTCCACTCCGGAGGGTAATTTTTTTGTATTTTTATGTCATTCAGTGCATTTAATGATTCTCTGCCCTGAAAAAAGGTAATAATTGTGGGAAAAGTGTCGTTTCAGACTAAGTTATTCATTTTAAGTTGTTCAGAAGGAAGAAAAGCGAACCAAATGATCAAAATTGACTTTCAAGTGCTATTAATTAAGCTGAAAAGATAATAAAACTGAGGTTTTAACAATAAGTAATGATGAAAAGTCACATTTATTATAAAAAACAAATGGCAATATGCTTATTGCCATAAAAAACAATCCAGTAAAATAATAAAAATCGCATAGAGACGATAATTAAAAACTATAAATTTTCCAAATCCAGCACATTTTTCATATCATATAAGCCATCTTTACGACCATTAAGCCAAATTGCAGCCCTAACTGCGCCATTTGCAAAGGTCATACGACTTGAAGCCTTGTGGCTAATCTCTATACGTTCACCAATGTCAGCAAACATTGCTGTGTGCTCGCCAACAATATCGCCAGCGCGCACCGTCGCAAAACCGATAGCGTTTGAAGGGCGCTCGCCAGTATCCCCCTGACGGGCATAAACAGCATGCTCGCTGAGTTTCCAGCCCATTGTCGTGGCGATAGCTTCGCCCATTGCCAGCGCGGTACCTGAGGGTGCATCTACTTTGTGACGATGATGAGCTTCAACAATTTCAATATCGCAGTAATCACCCATCACTTTAGCCGCCTTTTCCAGCAGCTTGAGTACCAGATTCAAGCCTACGCTGAAGTTAGCCGCTAACACCACGGCCGTTTCAGTTGCCGCCTCCTCAATCGCTGCACGCGCCTGTTCGTCAAACCCAGTCGTACCGATAACAACCGCTTTATGATGGCGTCGGCAAAAATCCAGATAGCGCAGCGAGGCTTCAGGGCGGGTAAAATCGATCAGTACATCAAACTCATCGGCTACCGCCTCCAGACTGTGATGCAGCCTGACACCGAGAGCACCAATGCCCGCCAGTTCACCTGCATCAGAGCCGAGCAGCGATGATCCTTCACGCACCAGCGCAGCACCAAGCGTAACCCCAGGGATCTGATGACTGGCGGCAATAAGCTGGCGTCCCATGCGCCCCGAGGCCCCTACAATGGCAAGGCGAACCTGTGCTTCAATCATAGCTATTCATTCCCGAAATCTTGTCTGTTATTACAACGTCAGGTTAACGGTGCGCCGTTACCTGTACCACCTCTAAACTCGCAGAGTTAAGAATTTAAGCCAAAGGTCGTATCAGTAAAACAGATTTTGTTCAGGAAATATAATGACAGAAAAGATAAACCCCGGAGACGGGCTGCACGCTTCCGGGGTTTCGTGAGACAAGCAGGAACTGCCGTTATACTACTTGGCGTACATCAACCCGTAACTCTTTAGGCACCTCAAAGACGATGTTCTCTTCGCGGCCAATCAGCTCAATAGCAGGCTCACCGCCCAGCTCACGCAGGCGCTGAATAACCTGCTGAACCAATACATCCGGCGCTGAAGCGCCTGCGGTAACGCCAATACACTCTACGTCTTTAACCCATTCTTCCTGAATATCTTCTGCGGAATCAATCAGCTTTGCCAGTTTGCCAGCACGCTGAGCCAGCTCGGCAAGACGATTAGAGTTCGACGAGTTTTTGGAGCCGACAACCAGTACTACCTGGGCTTCAGCAGAAAGATGGCGCACCGCCTCCTGACGATTAGTGGTGGCATAACAGATATCATCTTTGCGCGGACCAACGATGTTAGTAAAACGCGCGCGGAGTGCATCAATGACATCGTAAGTGTCATCAACGGAGAGCGTCGTCTGAGTCATAAAGCACAGGTTATCCTCGTCTTTAACCTGCAAGTTCCATACGTCCGCCGGAGATTCAACCAGGTACATTCCGCCCGAAGTATTATTATATTGGCCCATCGTGCCTTCTACTTCTGGGTGCCCGGCGTGGCCGATAAGGATCGCCTCAACGCCCTTGCGGCTGGCTCGCGCCACTTCCATATGAACTTTGGTGACCAGAGGACAAGTCGCATCGAACAGCATGGTTAAACGACGCGCTTTGGCTTCCGCTCGTACCGCCTGAGATACACCATGTGCGGAAAAAATCAGGATCGCACCGTCCGGCACTTCTGAAATCTGTTCAATAAAAATGGCACCGCGTTCGCGCAAACTGTTCACCACATAGCGGTTATGCACTACCTCATGGCGCACATAAATCGGCGCACCATACATTTCCAGCGCACGCTCCACAATGCTGATGGCGCGATCCACACCGGCGCAAAAGCCGCGTGGATTAGCTAACAGTATTCGCATTGGTAGCCTCCAGGTTGGGATCTATTTCCAGCACCTCAACCTCAAAATGAACCGTCTGCCCGGATAGCGGATGATTGAAATCTACGGTGATAGAATCACCGGAAATTTCGCGGATCACGCCGGGCATTTCACTGCCATCCATCGCGGTAAATAACATAATTGCACCGATTTCTGGCTCCCCGGCGGCAACAAAATCACGCCGGGAGAAGTACTGAATCAAATCGGGACTGATCTTGCCGAATGCGTCATCAGGTGCCAGCGAAAAGCTTTTTTTTTCACCAGCACGCAATCCGAGCAGCTGCTCTTCCATCCCGTCTGAAAGGCTATTGTCGCCCAGGCGAAACAGTGCAGGTTTACCATTCTCTGCTGTCGACTCAGCGATGGAGCCATCTTCCAGTTTCATAACAAAATGGACAAGTACTGCACTGTCACACTGCACAAAATCAGACATAACCTACCCTTTGGCCTTCACCTGTTTAGCGGGCGGCGTGATAAACCCTTCCAGTACAATCAGCGAAGCACCGATACAGATGGCACAGTCGGCGATATTGAAGGTGGCGAAATGCCACTCACCGACGTAGAAGTCGATAAAATCGACTACAAATCCGTGATATGCCCGGTCAAACAAGTTACCCAGCGCGCCACCGATAATGAGCGCGTAGGCGACGTTGTTCAGCCACTTCGTCGCTGCTGAGCGATACATTATCACCAGCAGCGATATCACAATAGCGATGGCAATGGCGGCAAAAACCCACCGTTGCCAGCCGCCTTTGTCGGCGAGAAAGCTAAAAGCTGCACCGTAATTGTGAGCATAAAACAGGTTGAAAAACGGCATAACAGGCAGTGTCTCATGCAGCATCATGTGGTGAATAACCCACTGTTTGCTGGCAAAATCGACGGCAATCACCACCACTGCCAGCCAGAGCCAGCGTAATCCAGTTGATAATAAAGGCTTACTCATCAGGCAAACTTACGCTCTTCGCCGTTCCCGGCTACGTTGGTGACACAGCGGCCACAGAGTTCAGGATGCTCAGCATCCTGACCGATATCATGAGTATAGTGCCAGCAGCGCGGACACTTACTCCCTTCAGCTTTATGCAGTCCGATTTTTAGCCCTTTTATCAATTCGCTCTGCTGGGCCTCTTGCGGGGCCAGAGCATAATCGTCCACCTGTGCGCCGGAAGTCAGCAGAACAAAACGCAGCTCATTGCCGAGGCTGATCAATTTGGCTGCCAGCGCTTCATCAGCATAGAGCGTCACCGCCGCTTCCAGTGCACCACCAATGCGTTTGTCGTTGCGCGCCTGCTCCAGCACCTTATTTACCTCACCGCGCACACTCAGCAAATCGGCCCAGAAGGTATCATTCATCGCCTCATCGTCCTCAAGGCCAAACAGTCCGTCGAACCACTCTCCAGTAAACACATACTGCTCACGCTTGCCGGGCAGATAACCCCAGATTTCATCAGCAGTAAATGAGAGAACCGGCGCCATCCAACGCACCAGCGCTTCAGCGATATACCACAAGGCCGTTTGACAACTGCGCCGCGCGAGGCCATCGCTCTTAGCGGTATACTGACGATCCTTAATGATATCCAGATAGAAAGAGCCCATCTCTATCGAGCAGAATTGCATCAGGCGCTGTATGACCTCATGAAAATCATAACTGGCGTAAGAGGCAATGATATCTTTCTGCGCGGCCTGTGCCCGTCCAACGGCCCAGCGATCGACAACCACCATCTCTTCCGGCTTCACCCGATCGGTTTCCGGATTAAAGCCAGCGAGGTTTGCCAGCAGGAAGCGCGCCGTATTGCGGATGCGACGATAGGTATCTGCCGAGCGCTTGAGAATTTCGTCGGACACTGCCATCTCACCGGAGTAGTCGGTTGAGGCCACCCACAGACGCAAAATATCCGCGCCGAGTTTGTCCATCACGTCCTGCGGTGCCACGGTGTTGCCGATGGATTTTGACATCTTACGCCCCTGACCATCGACGGTGAAACCGTGTGTCAGAACCTGGCGGTAAGGCGCTTTATTTTTCATCGCCACGCCGATCATCAGGGACGACATAAACCAACCGCGATGCTGATCCGACCCTTCCAGATACATATCCGGTTGATGACCTTCAAATTCAGGGCGGTTATCCACCACGGAGAAGCTGGTAGAGCCAGAGTCAAACCAGACGTCGAGGGTATCCGGAACCTTGGTGTAGCTGTCGGCATCATCGCCCATTAGCTCGCGCGCATCGAGATCCCACCATGCCTGAATGCCATCCTGCTCAACACGTCGGGCGACTTTTTCCATCAGCGCCAGAGTATCGGGATGCAGCTGTTCGGTTTCTTTATGCACAAACAACGCCATTGGCACACCCCAAGTGCGCTGACGGGATATACACCAGTCCGGGCGATTTGCCACCATCGATTCAATACGTGCCTGACCCCATCCGGGGATCCACTGCACGCCTTTAATCTCCTTCAGCGACTGCGCACGCAGCCCCTTCTGATCCATGCTAATAAACCACTGCGGTGTAGCCCGGAAAATGATTGGCGTTTTATGGCGCCAGCAGTGCGGATAGCTGTGCTGCAGTTTTTCCACGTGCAGCAACGCGCCTTTCTCCCTTAGCAAATCGACAACCAAATCGTTGGCTTTAAATACGTTAACGCCGTCAAGCGTCGGATAAGTACCCGGCAGGTAGCATCCATCAGGGCCGACCGGATTGGCGATCTCAATCCCATATTTTTGGCCAATAACGTAATCGTCGGGACCGTGACCCGGGGCGGTATGTACAGCGCCAGTACCGGCTTCCAGCGTTACGTGCTCTCCAAGCACTACCGGCGAGAGATAATTCAAAAACGGATGCTTGAACTGTTGCCGCTCCAACGCTGTGCCTTTACATTCGCCCAGCACTGTCCATTCAGTAACGCCAACCCGCGCCATTACGCTGCTGACAAGATCTTTCGCCAGAATCAACGCCCGATCGGCGATCTGCACCAGTTGATAATCAAATTCAGGATGCAGGGAAATAGCGCGGTTAGCTGGCATTGTCCACGGCGTGGTAGTCCAGATAACCAGATCGATTGGACCGTTAACCGCGGCCGCGCCGAATATAGCCTGCACGGCGCTTTTATCAACCGCATCAAAGGTTACGTCAATCGAGGGCGAGATTTTGTCATCGTATTCGACTTCGGCTTCTGCCAGCGCGGAGCGGCAGTCCAGGCACCAGTGAACCGGCTTAGCCCCCTTATGCAAATGACCGTTGCCGATAATTTTTGCCAGCGCACGAATAATGTTCGCTTCAGTCTGGAAATCCATCGTCAGATAAGGATGGTCCCAGTCGCCGAGCACGCCAAGACGGATGAAGTCTTTTTTCTGGCCTTCAACCTGTTCTGCTGCGTATTTCCGGCACGCCTCGCGAAATTCAGCCGCGCTGACTCTCTCGCCCGGCTTGCCGATCATCTGCTCGACTTTGTGCTCAATAGGCAAACCGTGACAGTCCCAACCCGGCACATAAGGCGAATCAAACCCTGCCATGCCTTTTGACTTGACGATAATATCTTTCAGAATCTTATTGACTGAGTGACCAATATGAATACTGCCGTTCGCATAAGGAGGGCCATCGTGCAGGATAAAGGCTTTTTTCCCTTTTTTGGCCGCGCGAATAATGCCGTAAAGGTTGTCATCACTCCAGCGTTGCAGCATTCCCGGTTCGCGTTTAGCCAGATCGCCGCGCATAGGGAACCCCGTTTCAGGCAAATTCAGGGTTGATTTATAGTCACTCATCAGATTCTCGATTCCGTATTTCGGTTCTGTTTAAACCGGTGTTTTCAGCCCAAAAAATCGTCGGGCGGTCACCACATCTTTAGCGATTTGCTGCTTCAACGCGTCGAATGACTCAAAGCGCTGCTCATCACGTATTTTCTCTTTTAACACCACATTAATATGGCGGCCATAAAGATTCATTTCAACATCAAACAGATGGACTTCAAGCTGTCGGCGTACGCCGCCGACCGTTGGCCTGCTACCGATATTTGCGACAGCAGGCAGCGGCTTATCGCCCAGGCCATGCACTTCCACCGCATAAACACCTTGCACCGGCGACACTGAACGGCGTAGGAGAATATTGGCGGTGGGAAAACCAATCGTACGTCCGAGAGCATCGCCGTAGACAACACGACCTGAGATGCTAAACGGATGGCCCAGCAGTGAGGTCGCCAGATCCAGCTTATCGTCCGCCAGAGCCTGCCTGATGGCGGTACTACTGATGCGCACGCCGTTATCACATAAGGTCTGCGTGCTGATAACATCAAAGCCATAGCGGCTACCAGCCTGCTGTAGCAACGTGAAGTCGCCTTCACGCCCGGTACCGAAGCGAAAATCATCTCCGACGGCCAGAAAACGAACGTCCAGCTTGTCGACCAGTAAATCGGTGATAAAGCTTTCGGCAGAGTGAGAGGCGAACCTGCGGTCAAAGCGCAGGCAAAGCACCGCATCGACACCCGCCTTTTTCAGATAGCACAGTTTTTCACGTAGCCGCGTCAGCCTTGCTGGCGCGATCTGCGGCGAGAACAACTCCATCGGCTGGGGTTCAAACAGCATGACCATCACCGGTAACTTACGCTTCCGCCCCTCTTCGCAAAGGCGAAAAAGCAGCGCCTGATGGCCACGATGTACGCCATCAAAATTACCGATGGTCAGCACACAGCCGCGATGCTGTACCTTCAGATTATGTATGCCGTGGATAAACTTCATGGCTGACCCAACAGGTTGGAAATCGGCGGATTATACCTTGTACCGCGAGGAAGGTTAACCCGCGAATGCCCCCTTTCTCCTGTTTCTGGTACCATTTAATCTGGAGAACGCCGCTATGGCGGATTTCTATCCTTTTTTACGTTTAATGCTGTATTCGCGGAGGCGAAGCTGGTATGATCTTGCGCCATCGAATCCGTAATCAGGTGCTGTGGTTTAAACGGCGCTTATTTGCACAAATCCATTGACAACAGAAGTCCGAAAAGGCATAGTCCTCGGCCTTTGATTTGTCCTAATAGAACACATTTGGGAGTTGGACCTTGGCTAATATCAAATCAGCTAAGAAACGCGTCGTAACGTCAGAAAAACGCCGCAAGCATAACGCAAGCCGTCGTTCCATGATGCGTACTTTCATCAAGAAAGTACACGCGGCTATCGCCACTGGCGATAAAGAAGCAGCACAGAAAGCATTTAACGACATGCAACCGATCGTGGACCGCCAGGCTGCTAAAGGTCTGATCCACAAAAATAAAGCAGCTCGTCATAAGGCCAGCCTGACTGCGCAGATTAACAAACTGGCTTAACGGTCGGTTTGATCATCAGCTTTGAAAAGCCAACGCTCCGCGTTGGCTTTTTTATTGCCTTCGTATCGTGCTTCGTCCGTACGTCTGCTATCTGAACTTAGTGCGCAGCAGCATATAGCCTGCCAGTGCAGAAAGAATTGAGCCGCTCAGAATTCCCAGTTTAGAGAATGTCATCAGCTGCTCATGGGCGGCGTCAAACGCCAGTGAGCTGATAAAAATAGACATCGTAAAGCCGATGCCACACAGCACACCGATTGCCGCAATATCACTCAGACGGGTTCCGTCGGGTAGTGCGGCCAGCCGCAGTCTGACAGCCAGCCAGCAACACAGCGTGATCCCCAGAGGCTTACCCAGTAACAGACCAAGAGTGATACCCAGAGGTACAGGCGACAGCACATCCGAGAAGTGTATCCCCGCCAGAGTCACCCCCGCGTTAGCAAAAGCGAAAAGCGGTAATATTAGCCAGTTAACCCAGGGCGTCAGGCTATGCGCAAGCTGTTCAGCCGGAGAATATCCTTCCTTTTGCGCCAGTGGCACGCAGAATCCGACAATCACCCCGGCCAGCGTTGCATGGACCCCTGATTTGAGCACCGCTGTCCACAGGACAACGCCCACCAGCATATACACCGCAATATTACGCACGTTGAACAGATTAAGCAGCACCAACGCGACGAGAGCCGCCGCCGCGATACTGAGTGACAGTAGCGACAGGTTATTAGTATAAAACAGCGCAATAATGATAATGGCACCAAGATCGTCAATGATTGCCAGCGCCATTAAAAAAACTTTTAACGCCGCAGGAACCCGGCTACCGAGCAGCGCCAGTACCCCCAGCGCAAAAGCAATATCGGTGGCAGTTGGAATAGCCCAGCCATTACGTGCAATGGGATCGGCATGATTAAACGCGAAAAAAATCAATCCCGGAGCGACCATGCCACCCAGCGCGGCAATCAGCGGGAAAATTGCCCGGCTGCGACTTGCCAGCTCACCGATCAGCAGCTCCCGTTTAACTTCCAGTCCAATCAACAGGAAAAACAACGCCATCAGCGCATCGTTGATCCACAGCAACAGATCCTTGTTGATTTCCAGCACGCCCAGGCGAATCTGTACCGGCTGTGACAACAAACGATGATAGTCCTGTACCGTTGCATCGTTATTGGCGAGAACAATAGCCCCCAGCGCCGCAATGATCATCACAATGCCATTGCTGGCATCACTGTGAAGAAAAGTTTTTATGAGATGGCTGAAAGTTCGTTTATGTGTCACTGCTCGTCCTGATACAGATTATTGCGCTCTGCAGTTTAACCGCAGCCCCCGGTGGTGAAAAGCCACATTGCTCCAGATAATTTTACACGCGATTTCCAGGCACCCGTGACGATTTTTAACGCTGAAAGTTTTTATATTATTCTGATTTATCACGCTCTATAGTCAAGATGGTGTGCCATTTTCTTGCTGTCTGCGGGCATAAAAAACGGGAGCCTGAGGCTCCCGTTTTTTTATCGCGTGAGATACGCCAACAACTCAGCGGGTCAGGTCATCAAAAAACTTCTTCACGCCGTCAAAGAAGGTTTTTGACCGCGGACTGTTATTTTCACCTGTAGGTCCGCCAAAACTTTCACGCAGCTCCTGAAGCAGCGCTTTCTGTCGCTCGTTAAGGCCCACTGGCGTTTCCACCACTACGCGACAAAGTAAGTCGCCTACGCTACCGCCCCGTACTGATTTAACACCTTTACCACGCATACGGAATAGCTTGCTGGTTTGAGTTTCCGCCGGAACTTTCAGCTTCACGCGGCCGTCCAGGGTCGGTACCTCAATTTCACCGCCGAGCGCTGCCATAGCGAAATTGATCGGCACTTCGCAGTACAGGTTGTTATCCTCGCGTTCAAAGATAGGATGTTTTTTCACCGTAACCTGAACGTACAGATCGCCCGCTGGCGCACCCTGCTCACCCGCTTCCCCTTCTCCTGTAAGACGAATGCGATCGCCGGTGTCAACACCCGCAGGAATTTTAACTGACAAGGTCTTCGAACGTTCAACCCGACCGTGGCCATGGCAGGCATTGCAGGGATCTTTGATTACCGTGCCACGACCGTGACAGGTTGGACAAGCTTGCTGCACGCTAAAGAAGCCCTGACGCATTTGCACCTGCCCGGCACCATGACAAGTGGAACAAGTTTGCGGCTTCGTACCCGCTTTCGCGCCGCTACCGTGGCAAACATCGCACTCCTGTAGCGTGGGTATGCGGATCTCTTTGGTCACGCCGCGTACCGCTTCTTCCAGCGTCAGCTCCATGTTATAGCGTAGATCGGCACCGCGCGCAGCACGCTGTCGGCGTCCACCACCAAAAATGTCGCCAAATACGTCGCCAAAGATATCGCTGAAATCAGCACCGCCTCCACCGAAACCAGCGCCACCACCGCCCATTCCGCCCTGTTCAAAAGCTGCGTGTCCATACTGGTCGTAAGCCGCACGCTTTTGCGCATCGGTCAGGATCTCATAGGCTTCTTTAATTTCTTTGAATTTATTTTCAGCGTCCTTATCACCGGGATTGCGGTCCGGATGAAACTTCATTGCCAGACGCTTATACGCCTTTTTTATTTCCTTCTCATCCGCAGACTTCGCAACGCCCAGAATCTCGTAGTAGTCTTGTTTCGCCATTATTATTTTCATCCCCCTTAACATGCGTACACGGGCGTGGATGTAACTCCGACGCCCGTGCTGGTTACCAGACTTCCCCTGAGCGGAGAGATCTGCGCCCGCTAAGGGCCATTATTTTTTGTTATCTTTGACTTCTTCAAACTCGGCGTCAACGACATCATCTTCACGTTTTGAAGCATCCGCGCCAGCACCCGCCTCTGCTGCACCAGCCTGAGCCTGCTGCTGAGCAAACTCCATCAGCTTGCCAGACGCCTCAACCAACGCCTGGATTTTCGCTTCGATGTCTGCTTTGTCTTCATCTTTCAGTGCGCTGTCAAGAGCATTAAGCGCCGTTTCGATAGCAGTTTTGTCGTCAGCTGGCAGTTTGTCGCCCGCCTCATCCAGCTGTTTCCGGGTGCTGTGAGACAGCTGATCGCCCTGATTACGGACCTGAACCAGCTCTTCAAACTTACGGTCAGACTCAGCGTTAGCCTCGGCATCGCGCACCATTTTTTCTACTTCGTCATCGCTCAAACCGGAAGAAGCTTTAATGGTGATCTTCTGCTCTTTACCGCTATTTTTGTCTTTTGCGGAAACGTGCAGGATACCATCGGCGTCGATATCAAAAGTGACTTCAACCTGCGGCATACCGCGTGGTGCGGGCTGAATGCCATCGAGGTTAAACTGGCCCAGTGACTTGTTGTCAGAAGAGCGTTTACGCTCACCCTGCAGAACGTGGATCGTTACGGCTGACTGGTTATCTTCTGCCGTTGAGAACACCTGGCTGTGCTTGGTCGGAATCGTGGTGTTCTTGCTGATAAGCGCAGTCATTACGCCCCCCATGGTTTCGATACCCAGCGACAGTGGAGTAACGTCCAGCAGCAATACATCTTTAACGTCACCGGCCAGCACGCCCCCCTGAACCGCTGCACCGACGGCCACCGCTTCATCCGGGTTAACGTCTTTACGCGGCTCTTTTCCGAAGAAATCAGCAACCTTCGCCTGAACCATCGGCATACGCGTCTGACCACCAACCAGGATAATATCGTTGATATCAGACACTGACAGTCCGGCGTCCTGCAAAGCCACTTTCAGCGGTTCGATAGAGCGGCTAACCAGATCCTCTACCAGTGACTCCAGCTTAGCGCGAGTCACTTTTATATTCAGATGCTTAGGACCGGTTGCATCCGCCGTAATGTACGGCAGATTAACATCAGTTTGCTGGGCAGAAGAGAGCTCAATTTTAGCTTTCTCTGCTGCTTCTTTGAGGCGCTGCATTGCCAGCGGATCATTGTGCAGATCGATGCCCTGATCTTTCTTAAACTCAGCAACCAGATAGTTGATCAGACGGCTGTCAAAGTCTTCACCCCCGAGGTGAGTATCACCGTTAGTTGCCAGCACCTCGAAGGTTTTCTCACCTTCAACTTCATCGATTTCGATGATAGAGATATCGAAGGTACCGCCACCCAGGTCATACACCGCGATGGTG
Source organism: Izhakiella capsodis (assembly GCF_900115045.1). Classification (GTDB taxonomy): domain Bacteria; phylum Pseudomonadota; class Gammaproteobacteria; order Enterobacterales; family Enterobacteriaceae; genus Izhakiella; species Izhakiella capsodis. The sequence continues at coordinate 192,326 of NZ_FOVC01000003.1, forward strand.
CGATTACCCTGGCCTTTATCAAGACCGTACGCCAACGCTGCTGCCGTAGGTTCGTTGATGATGCGTTTCACATCCAGCCCGGCGATACGACCAGCATCTTTCGTCGCCTGACGCTGCGCATCGTTAAAATAAGCAGGTACGGTGATAACCGCTTCGGTAACCGCTTCGCCCAGATAATCCTCAGCCGTTTTCTTCATTTTTTTCAGTACTTCGGCGGAAATCTGCGGCGGCGCCATTTTCTGGCCCTTTACATCCAACCAGGCATCGCCGTTATCGGCCTGGGTAATTTTATACGGCATGATTTTGATATCACGCTGAACTTCTTCGTCCTGAAAGCGGCGGCCGATAAGGCGTTTGATCGCAAACAGCGTATTCTGAGGGTTCGTCACAGCCTGACGTTTAGCCGGCTGCCCTACCAACGTTTCACCGTCCTGTGTGTAAGCAATAATTGAAGGCGTGGTGCGATCGCCCTCAGCATTTTCCAGCACGCGCGCTTTAGCGCCGTCCATGATCGCGACACAAGAGTTAGTCGTACCGAGGTCAATACCAATAATCTTACCCATCTGAACATCTCCTACAAAAATTCGATTTTAATCAGGTTATGAACCATAAGTGCGGGCTAAATTGGCAGTTTCAACCGCCGACATCCGGCTTTTTTAAGGTTCAGCGCCTCAGATGCCAAATAAGATGGGGTCAGGTTAGGCAGCATCAAGGGGGAAAGGTAAAAAAATTTTGCTTTATCGGCCAGCAGTGCTGAACCTCGCGACTTTTATCCTCGCCTTTGCATAACGAAGATCATAGGGTTCCCTCTGGCTGAGAGTGGCCGGTGTTCAGGTGCTACCGTAACAAGGATCGGCGATGCCGGACGAGACTGTCATCATGCACATCTATTTCGCGCTGTGCGGTCTCTGTACGCTATACCACGCTCCTGAAGGCGCTATTTTCCCGGCTGACATACGCGAATATTCTTGGCGGCATTGAGGTTATCAGGTTCTGGAATTTGTCTGGCGTTTCGCACTTTTAGGACGGAATGCAATGATCACCTGGGGATCGGTTTCGATATAGGGTCCTTCCAGCAGCTGAATACAGTAAGGAACACTAGCAAAAATACCGTGAACCGCCTTACGTTCTTCCGTTTCCTTAATCCCCTCCAGCGTTTCCTGCACAGATTTCGGCTGTCCCGGAAGATTAATAATTAGCGACTGTTTTCTAATCACGGCAACCTGGCGGGAGAGGATAGCGGTGGGAACAAAGTTGAGGCTAATCTGTCGCATCTGCTCGCCAAATCCCGGCATTTCACGATCGGCGACAGCCAGGGTAGCATCAGGAGTTACGTCGCGTCGTGCCGGACCAGTTCCACCTGTGGTGAGAACCAAATGACAAAAATGCTCGTCAACCAGTTCGCGCAGAGCCTGTTCAATGATCGGCTGCTCATCAGGAACAAGCCTTTGTTTTATCTCAAAGGGGGTAATTAATGCTTTCTGTAGCCAGGCTTCAAGCGCGGGTAACCCCTGATCCTGATAGACACCGTTTGCTGCACGGTCTGAAACAGAAATGAGTCCTATACGTAATTTTGTCATGGCGTCACCGCAATATCCGTCCTGCCGTCAATTTGACGGGCTGCGTACTTTAAAGAGATTGTAAAGCAGGAAGAATACAACGTGCCAGAACAATAAAGGGTTAACCAGGCACTCCATACAGGCCGCCTGGTTAAGTTGTCCCGGATTACAGCAGGCTTGCAATCATTTTCTCAAGCTTGCCCTGGTCGATAGCAAAATTTCGGATGCCCTGAGCCAGCTTATCGACTGCCATCGGATCCTGATTGTGCTGCCAGAGGAACTCAGCTTCGGTCATCTTAGCCGGGCGCGCTTTCACTTCGCCTGAATAGGACAGTTTACGTGCAACGCTGCCTTCGCTCTCAGCCAGCTCTTTTAGTAGAGACGGAGAGATCGTCAGGCGGTCACAGCCAGCCAGCTCAAGGATTTCGCCTGAGTTACGGAAGCTGGCCCCCATCACCACAGTTTCATAACCGTGTTGCTTGTAGTAATCGTAAATTTCCGTTACCGATACCACACCCGGATCTTCATGTGCCGCATACTCTTTCTTATCAGTATTAGCCTTATACCAGTCAAGAATACGACCAACAAACGGGGAGATCAAATACACCCCGGCTTCTGCGCACGCACGCGCCTGAGCGAAGGAGAACAGTAGCGTGAGGTTACAGTTGATACCCTCTTTTTCCAGCTGCTCAGCAGCGCGAATGCCCTGCCAGGTCGAGGCCAGTTTGATCAGAATACGCTCGTTGCTAATGCCGGCATCGTTATACAGTTTGATCAGGCTGCGCGCTTTATTAATGCTGCCTTGGGTGTCGTAAGAAAGGCGGGCATCAACTTCAGTAGAAATTCGGCCGGGTACCAGCTTAAGGATTTCCAGACCGATGTTAACCGCCAGCTTGTCAGAGGCATAGAGAACCTGCTCCTCTTTACTGCTGCTCTGATCGCGCGCCCAGGCGACGGCTTCGTCGATCAGCTTGCGATACTCCGGAATCTGTGAGGCATTGAGAATAAGCGAAGGGTTGGTAGTGGCGTCCTGCGGTTTGTACAGCTTCATCGCCGCGATATCACCGGTGTCGGCCACAACGGTCGTTAGCTGGCGTAAGGAAGTCAATTTGTCCGTCATAGTTGTCATTCTCATCAAAGTGGATACATCAGGGGTGTTGAAAATGTCTGAGAGGGATAATATCACTTGAGCCTGAGGGCGCAAGGTAACGCTGCATTCATGCCACCCAGCATCAAAAGCGAGCCGGAACGGGCAGCATGACTTATAACAGCAATTACACCTGCCTGGCCGGTTTTTTGTTAAAATGTTCTTTTGCTGAACCTGCCGCATGCGGTAGCCATTTTTGAAGGATACAACCATGTTAATGGTCATTTCACCGGCTAAAACCCTAGATTATGAATCGCCACTGGCAACCACCCGTTTCACTCAGCCTAAGTTGCTCGATCACGCGCAAAAATTGATTAACATCGCACGTAAGCTAACACCGGCGAAAATCGGTTCACTGATGCATATCAGCGATAAGCTGGCGATACTGAATGCAAATCGATTTAACGACTGGCAGCCCGACTTCACGCCGGAGAATGCCCGTCAGGCGCTGCTGGCCTTTAAGGGTGATGTTTATAATGGTTTGCAGGCTGACAGTTTTAGCGAAAACGATTTTGATTTTGCTCAACAGCACCTGCGCATCCTTTCAGGATTATACGGCGTCCTGCGTCCGCTCGATCTGATGCAGCCCTACCGGCTTGAAATGGGGATTAAACTAAAAAATCCGGCAGGAAGCGATCTCTACGGCTTCTGGGGCGAAACCATTACGCAAATGCTGAACGCGGCGCTGGCGGAGCAAGACGATAAAATACTCATCAATCTGGCCTCCGATGAATACTTCAAAGCGGTAAAAGTTCAGAAATTACAGGGGCAAATCATCAAACCTGTGTTTCTTGACGAGAAAAACGGCAAATACAAAGTCATCAGTTTTTATGCCAAAAAAGCGCGCGGTTTGATGAGTCGTTTTATTATTCAACATAGAATTGCTAAGCCAGAGCAGATTCAAGCGTTTGATCTGGAAGGGTATAGCTTTGATGCGCAGAGCAGCGACGATAACCAGTTGGTATTCAAACGCCCGGAGTCTGCCTGAATCAAATCGGGTGATGACTCCCAGGCCCTGATGAATTTTTCAGGACCCGGGCCATTAAAACGGGCAACGCTATTTTTTTAACAGAAAATGACGTAATGCACTGAAATCAGCCGCCATCTGGTGGGAAAGCAGCGACAGATCCGCTCTTTCAGCCAGCGCCGGCGGCAGAACCAGCTGTTGCCCCAAAATTTCTTCAACGCTCTCTTTAAACTTGGCGGGATGCGCCGTGCCGAGGAACAGACCGAACTCACCGTCCTGCAAATTATCTCGTAGCAAGCGCCAGGCAATAGCGGCATGAGGTTCAGAAATATAGCCCAGGCTGTTAAGCTCGCGCATTGCCCGGCGAGTAGTATCATCATTCACAGAGGCACTCACCAACTCACTTAGCCGCCAGGTTTTGCGTCGATACAATTCTTCTACGCGCGGCCAGTTATTCGGCTGACTGACATCCATCGCATTAGAGAGCGTTGCCACTGTTTTATTAGGCTGCCATTCGTTATTTTTCAGAAAGCGCGGTACGGTATCGTTGGCATTGGTGGCGGCGATAAAGCGCTTCACCGGTAGTCCCAGAGATTTAGCCAGTAAGCCCGCGGTTAAATCGCCAAAGTTACCGCTGGGCACCGAAATAACAAGCTGATTGCGTCTCTCTTGCGGCAGCTGCGCCACGGCCTCAAAGTAATAACAAATCTGTGCCAGCAGGCGGCTAATATTGATCGAGTTAGCGGAGTTAAGCCCCACCGCCTTACGCAACGCTTCATCGTCAAACGCCTGCTTAACCAGCGACTGACAAGCATCAAAATCGCCGTCAACGGCAATCGTCTGGATGTTACCGCCCAGAGTACAGAACAGTTTTTCCTGGAGCGGGCTGATTTTTCCCTGCGGATAGAGGATCACCACCCGCACATTCTCCATACCGTAAAAAGCATGGGCAACGGCGGCGCCCGTATCGCCAGAAGTGGCGGTCAGGATGGTGATTTGTTCTTCGCTGTCGCTGACATATTGCAGCATCTGCGCCATGAAGCGGCCGCCAAAGTCTTTAAACGCCAGTGTCGGGCCATGAAATAACTCCAGGCAGGCGATATCATCAGTGACGCGTTTTACCGGCGCCGGAAAGCTAAATGCGGCGTTGAGACGTTCTGAAAGCTGCTGATGCGTAATTTCATCACCAATAAAAGCAGCAAGAATTTTGCTACTACGGCTGACGAAATCCATTTCCAACATGTTGTCGATATCGGTGGATTCGAATTCCGGTAGCTCCAGCGGGAAAAACAATCCCTGCTGTTTACCTAGCCCCTGTTTAACCGCCTGGCTGAAGCTGACCTGTTCGTTATGATCTTTAAGATTATAGAGTTTCATGCATTATCCCAATTTACGAGCGCCCGCCGTATCTAAGCGGCAAATATGGACGAATCCTTCATCGTTCTGTACATAGTTTTGACTGAGCCAGTCTGCCATTCTGCGCGCAGTATCCGGCTTGTCGCACACAGCAAATAGCGTCGGGCCGGAGCCGGAGATACCGCAGGCCAGCGCACCGATTTCCTGCGCGGCCTGGCGTGCGGCAGCAAATCCCGGCAACAGTCGGGTGCGATAAGGCTCAGCAATCACATCCTTCATCAGCGTTGCCGCCAGCTGAGGCTGCCCTGTATGGCAGGCGTGAATAAACCCGGCAAGGTAACGACCGTGACGGATGCACTCTTCTTTGCGATACTGGGCGGGCAAAATCGCCCGCGCTTCCGCTGTGGACACTTTGATTCCCGGATACGCCATCACCCAGAGCCAATCCCCGAAGCCAGGCACGTTCTGGCTGATAATGCCGTTTTCCTCCAGCATCAGCTGCATGCCGCCGAGAAAACAGGGCGCAACATTATCATAATGAACACTGCCGGAGATACGCCCTTCCAGCTCCCCCATTAGTGCCAGCAATTCATTATCACTCAATGGGTTATTGCAAAACTCATTCATTGCCATTAACCCTGCAACTACCGAGCAGGCGCTGGAACCGAGGCCGGAGCCTATCGGCATATTTTTTTCCAGCGTTAGCGCTACCGGCACCCGTTCACCAATTGCCTCGCAGAAGCGATCCCAGCACTGCCAGACAATGTTCTCTTTCGGATCAGCAGGCAGTTTACTGACGAACCTGCCTTCACTTTTCAACAGGAACGCGATTGACGGTTCAGCCGTTACGCAATCACCTAACAACGTACCGTCAACCGGTGAGACGGCGGCACCCAGCACGTCAAATCCAACGCTGACATTGCCGATTGAGGCCGGGGCATAAATTTTTACCATTTTCACACTCCCAGCTTCCATGAAAGCGTACGCAGCAAATCGGCAAATACACCGGCCGCGGTAACATCATTGCCCGCACCATAACCACGTAAAACCATTGGGATCGGCTGATAATAACGGCTGTAGAAGGCCAGGGCGTTTTCACCATCTTTTACTTTATACAATGGATGATTACTATCAACCGCTGCTATTTTTACGCTACAGCGGCCATCTTCGGCAATTTCACCCACAAACCGCAATACCTGTCCGTCATCACGGGCGGCAGCGAGACGCGCAGCAAAAGCATCGTCCAGCTCAGGGAGCCGCGCCATAAAGGTCTCCACGTCAGGAATATCGTTGAACGCTTGCGGCAGTATCGGCTCCATATCGATATCCTCAAGTTCCAGCTGATATCCGGCCTCACGCGCCAGAATGAGCACCTTGCGCGCGACGTCCATGCCGGAGAGATCGTCACGGGGATCCGGTTCGGTATATCCCAACTCGCGCGCCATGCGGGTTGCTTCAGACAAAGAAACTCCTTCGTCCAGCTTGCCAAAAATAAATGACAGTGAACCGGACAGAATGCCGGAAAAACGTATTAGCTCATCGCCGGCATTCAGGAGATTTTGCAGATTTTCGATAACGGGCAGCCCGGCACCAACGTTGGTGTCATAAAGGAATTTCCGCCGGGATTTCGCTGCGGCGGCACGCATTTGCTGATAATAGCGCCAGGAAGAGGTGTTGGCTTTTTTGTTCGGCGTGACAACATGAAAACCATTGGCCAGAAAATCAGCGTACTGATCGGCGACGGTCTGGCTGGAAGTGCAATCAACAATGACCGGATTAAGCAGATGATACTCTTTCACCAAGCGAATCAGCCGCCCCAGATTAAATGACTCTTTAACATCACTCAGCGCTGACTGCCAGTTGCTCAGATCAATACCGTGAACATTTGTCAGTAGCGCTCGCGAATTAGCGATGCCGCATACTCGCAAGTCGATATGCTTTTTCTTGAGCCAGGGTTGCTGACGCTGTAATTGTTCGAGAAGCGCAGCGCCAACGCCGCCAACACCGACGACAAAGACTTCAATAATCTGATCGGTATTAAATAACATTTGATGCACAACGCGCACGCCGGTGGTGACATCGTCGTTACTTACCACTACTGAAATAGATCGTTCAGAGGAACCCTGAGCAATGGCGACGATATTAATATTTGCGCGCGCCAGCGCTGCGAAGAATTTGGCGGACAATCCGCGCTGCGTGCGCATACCATCTCCGACCACGGATATAATTGCCAGCCGCTCCATCACCTCCAGAGGCTCCAGCAGACCCTCTTTCAGTTCAAGGTAAAACTCATCTTCCAGAATACGCCGCGCACGCTGTTGTTCACTTTGCGGAACGCAAAAGCTGATGCTGTATTCTGAAGAAGATTGCGTGATGAGAACCACCGAAATGCCCGCACGGGACATGGCGGCAAACACGCGTGCCGCCATCCCAATCATGCCTTTCATACCCGGACCGGAGACGTTAAACATCGCCATATTATTTAGGTTGGTGATCCCTTTAACCGGGTTTTCATCATCGCTGCCACCGCCGCCAATCAGGGTGCCCGGGGCCTCCGGTTTGGCCGTATTTTTAATCAGGCATGGGATCTGGAACTGGGCGATGGGGCTGATAGTACGTGGGTGAAGCACTTTGGCGCCGAAATAAGATAACTCCATTGCCTCCTGGTAAGACATCGATTTCAGCAAGCGTGCATCTGGAACCTGGCGTGGATCGCAGGTATAAACGCCGTCCACGTCGGTCCATATCTCACAGCAGTCAGCACGCAGGCAAGCAGCCAGTACCGCCGCCGAGTAGTCTGAGCCGTTACGTCCCAGAACCACCAGTTCGCCCTGCTCATTGCCAGCGGTGAATCCAGCCATCAGAATCATATTCTGTGCCGGTATCTGAGTAGCAGCGATGCGACGGGTTGACTCAGCAATATCGACGGTTGACTCCAGATAATGGCCCACAGCCAGCAGTTTCTCGACAGGATCGATGACGCTAACCGCATAACCACGCGCCTGCAACAATGCCTCCATAATTGCGACAGAAAGCTTTTCACCACGGCAGATAATGGTGGCGTTAATGCTATCGGGGCAATTCCCTAGCAAAACGATACCATGCAGTACCTGCCTGATCTGAGCAAATACCTGGTCGACGAGGATCTTGAGTCGGTCGTAGGCGAACCCAGGCTGGGCTTGTGCCAGGCCTTTTAGCAGATCGCTAAAGATACGTTCAGCATCGCTAATATTCGGCTGTGCATCCTGACCGCTGATGGTTTTTTCAATCATCGCCACCAAATGGTTCGTGATTTTAGCCGGAGCAGAGAGCACGGTTGCCACCTGTCCCTGGCGGGCGTTACTTTCCAGAATATTGGCAACCAGCAGAAACCGCTCTGCATTTGCCACCGAGGTTCCACCGAATTTCAGCACTCTCATATTTTGATTTCTCCTGAATTTAGTCGAAAAAAAAACCCGCACTGGTCAGGTGCGGGCTTATTCTTTATTTTTCCTGTATGCGTCAGCCCGCACCGTTACCTGTGGTAAGGGTGGTGGTAATAATGGTTGTAATAGTCAGGCTGTGATTACGCATGCTGTGTAGAGTTATCTGTCTGTTATAAAAAATCCGTCTGCTTTCAGGAGTAAAGCAATCAGCCCATGAAGTCAATTTTTTTATTTTAATAGCCAGCCACTTGCAACCACATGCCTTAACGCGACTCAGAGCGAGGCATAAAGAATATGAGGTTATTATCCCTATTTACCAGGTAAATACTCTGTTAAAAAGCCTATACGCCACTATTTTTATCTATAAGATTTTTTTCTATGTCATGCAGTAATCGATGTAACATCGCCGTATCACGTTGTTGCAGGTAGCCAATGCGCTGCTCCAGCCAGTCCACCAACTTAATATCATCGCTTACACCAAGCCGCCCGATGAGACAATGCATACGCCGACGCAGAGCCGCCAGCTGCAGCCTGTCCGAGGCCTCATCTGTACCCGCGGGGTGCTGACTCAGTGACGAAAGCTGATAGCAATACACCATAACCGCCTGCCCGAGATTGAGTGAGGGATATTCCTGTATCATTGGCACGCCAGTTAGCAAATCAACCAGCGCCAGTTCCTCATTCGTTAAGCCGCTATCTTCACGCCCAAACACCAGACCGATACGCCCAGCCCAACGCCGCTTTTCGCTAAGAATTGAGGTCACTTCCTGCGGCGTTGCATAGTAATGAAATTTTGCCCGACTACGGGCCGTGGTTGCCACACTGAAATCCACATCGGCCAGCGCTGCTTCAAGAGTTGGCCAAACCGAGGCCGCCTCCAGGATCTCATTAGCCCCGTGTGCAACGGCGCGCGCAGCCGAACTCAGATGTACCCCGGAATCAACCAGTCTGAGTTCCCTGAAGCCCATAGTTTTCATTGCACGGGCTGCCGCGCCAACGTTTTCCGGACGCGCGGGAGAGACAAGAATAATTGAAAACTGCATAGCTACCCTGAATCTGACATGAAAAAATATAATATTTAGACAGGTTTGACGCGAAGAATAGCGGCATCAAATGTATATCACATTAACGTACAGAATCTCCGGTTAAAAGCGCCATTTATTCAACCTGGTTAACCTCAGGATTACGCTGCCATTATTTGGTAAAGAAAAACTAATAAATTACTTTTATTTCATTTGGATAGATTTTGTTTAAGAGTAAGTAAGCTTGTTATTCGGTGTTGATATAAAAAACAGGAAAAACACGCGTTTTTGTAAACCGGGATGCCATCCTACCAGGCATTTTTCATGCCGTTATTAACATGCTACAATTGAATTGATATAAGTCAACTTAGCGTTGTTTTTGTACTTAATGGATGCTGTCTCTGCTGGTATATCGCGGCTCATAGGATAGGATATTCGCCAGGCGGATAATCGTGTTTTGGAGTCTTTCAGTAGCATCGTTAAGCAGATGTTGGTGATTCAAATGTTATAACTTGCAATATAATTTTTCGCCTCGTCGCTATATTAAGTGCTACTCACTCAGCAGGCGACGAATTTTCTGATATCGTTTTTGTTGGCAATTTTAGGTAGCGAACTCATGCAGACCCCGCACATTCTGATCGTTGAAGACGAGTTAGTCACTCGTAATACACTCAAAAGTATTTTTGAGGCCGAAGGCTACATGGTGTATGAAGCTACGGACGGTGCCGAAATGCATCATATTCTGACGGAAAACGACATTAATCTGGTTATTATGGACATCAATTTACCAGGTAAAAATGGCTTATTGCTGGCGCGCGAGCTAAGAGAACAGGCTAACGTCGCGTTAATGTTCCTTACCGGTCGGGATAACGAGGTGGATAAAATCCTCGGTCTGGAGATCGGTGCGGATGACTATATCACCAAACCATTTAATCCACGTGAACTGACTATCCGCGCTCGCAACCTGCTGTCACGCACTATGAATCTGGCGGTTGGAAATGATGATCGCAAATTGGTTGAAAGCTACAGGTTTAACGGCTGGGAACTGGATATCAACAGTCGTTCACTGGTGAGCCCACAGGGTGAGCAGTACAAGCTACCTCGTAGCGAATTTCGCGCCATGCTGCACTTCTGCGAGAACCCTGGAAAAATCCAGACCCGCGCTGACTTGCTGAAGAAGATGACCGGGCGCGATCTGAAGCCTCACGATCGCACGGTCGACGTAACAATTCGCCGCATCCGTAAACATTTTGAATCTACGCCGGATACTCCGGAAATCATCGCCACCATTCACGGCGAAGGTTATCGTTTCTGCGGTGATCTGCAAGAATAAGCGTCACCGGCAGGGCTGACATCAAATCAACCCTGCCGCGCTGTTATTCATGCCACGGCATAATTGGTACCGCGCTCAGGGCATTTTTTGGCGATCCGTCAATTACCTTATCTGAATAGCTCAAATATACCAGTGCATGGCGCCGGGTGTCATAAAAGCGAACGACCTGCAGCTTTTTAAAAATCAATGACGTACGCTGGCGGAATACCACGTCACCCTGCGCTTTCCCCCGGACAATTTTATCTGGCAGCGCGACCGGGCCTACCTGCTGACAGGAGATGGCGGCATCGGAAGTATCCTGGGCCAGGCCCAGCCCACCTTTAATCCCACCGGTTTTTGCCCTACTGATATAGCACGTTACATTTTTGACATCCGGATCGTCAAAAGCCTCTACGACAATTTTATGATCCGGGCCAAACAGTTTGAAAACGGTATCCACCGAACCGATCTCTTCAGCATGCGTCACCGCCGATACCATTAACGTTAAAACTATTATAATTTTATGTATTTTCATAACCCTACCATTGCTAGTGAAATCAACATCATTGTAAGTTAACCACATCGACGCAGCCCGAATGTAACGCTTGTCAGTCGAATTAACAACATATGTGGTTGATGAACACATTCCGAAATACTCGATCGTGAAACGTTTTTTACAAACAATGCTACTATTCAGGAAGTTACATCAGGCACGCCAGGATCAAAAAACTGAGGACGATTATGGACCAAGCCAGTATCATTCGTGATTTGCTTGTATGGCTGGAGAGCCACTTAGATCTGCCCTTATCGCTGGATAACGTTGCAGCGAAAGCAGGCTACTCCAAATGGCATATGCAAAGGATGTTTAAGGACGTAACGGGCCATGCCATTGGCGCCTATATCCGGGCACGTCGTCTGTCTAAAGCTGCAGTCGCTTTACGTTTAACCAGCCGACCGATTCTGGACATCGCGCTGCAATATCGCTTTGATTCGCAGCAAACTTTCACCCGCGCTTTCAAAAAACAATTTAATCAGACTCCGGCCTGGTATCGCCGCGCCTCAGACTGGAATTCGTTTGGATTACGTCCTCCCATCCGACTGGATGATTTTAAGCTGCCCGAACCCGTTTATGTCACTCTGCCGGAAATGCGGTTAATAGGACAGACGCAAAGCTATAGCTGCACGCTTGAGCAAATCTCATTTTATCGTGACGAAATGCGAATCCATTTCTGGAAACAATTTCTGCAGGAAACCGATACCGTTCCGCCGGTATTGTACGGCTTGCATCAGGTGCGTGCGAGCAAAGAGAAAGATGACGAGCAGGAAATTCTTTACACCACTGCGGTGCCGGAAAACCAAATTTCTCAGGATTTACAGTCCAGCCAGATTTTACAGCTTGAAGCGGGAGAATACGTGCAGTTCAGCTATGAAGGCCCGACCGGTGCGCTTCAGGAATTTATCCTGATGATTTACGGCACCTGTATGCCAACGTTGGGGCTGACGCGCCGTTTTGGTCAGGACATCGAGCGCTTTTACACTCATGGCGGTAAGAAGCGCCCGGAGCCACCCAGCGAAATCCGCTGTGAGTATCTCATACCTATCCGCCGCCAGACGCTGTTAGGCTAACGCGGAAAAACCGCGTAGTGAGAAATGAGTCTCCGCAGGACGCCCCGCTGCATCGGTCTACGGGGTGTATCTTTTGCGGTACGATTTCTCAGACCGGATTGTCGGCGACTACAACAATGCCTTGCTCAGCGTTGCAGCTCGTCCAGTGCCGGACCGTCCAGATGAGTGACATCGCCTGCCGTTTCCACTATCCAACCGGGGGCCAGCCAGGGACTTTGCTGATAATCGACGCGAGACAGTGAACAGTTACGCAAGCGCAGGCGACGTTCAGCGGATGGTGCGAGCCCAAGAATGGTACCAATCAGCACACCCAGCGCCATTCCATGACTAACCAGCAATGGACGGCTGCCTTGCGGCAGTTCCAGACAGCTATTCAGCACTGCGTGCATACGTGCTGCCATCTCCGCCATAGACTCACCTTGCGGGATACGCCCATCAACCGTACCGTCCAATAGTGCGCGTCGCCATCCCTCTTCTTCATCGGTCAGTGAAGATAACGGCCGCTGCTCCAGTACGCCCATATTAAGCTCGCGCAAGCGCGCGTCTTCGTGGGTTTCACATCCGCAGGCGTTAGCGATGATCTCCGCCGTTCTACGGGTGCGTCCTAAGTCGCTGGCAATAATATGTGTAATACCGAGCTGTTTGCTGCGCTCAGCCACCTGCCGCGCCTGGTATTCACCATTAGCGGTCAAGGGACTGTCAGATTGCCCTTGTAAGCGCCGCTCGGTGTTCCACAGAGTCTCTCCGTGGCGAACAAGATAAACCTGTAACATGTTTTTTCCCGTTATACTGCAATAAATTCACGTAATTACGTTGGAATAATTATGTACCTAATTATCGCCGCCACCACTAATCCTGCCAAAATTCAGGCTATTTCTGAGGGCTTCAGCGACTTATTTGAACATCAATCCTGCCATACAGAAGGGGTTGAGGTCGACAGTGGCGTAGCAGCACAGCCTACGACTAATCTGGAAACACGTACGGGGGCGCGTCAGCGCGTCGCTCAGGCTCGTCGACTTCGCCCAAACGCTGACTTTTGGGTAGCGATCGAGGCAGGAGTCGAAGATGGCAGCGCTTTTGCGTGGGTCGTGGTAGAAAATCAAACTCAGCGCGGTGAATCACGCTCTGCCAGCTTTATGCTACCCGGCGTAATCGTACAGAGCATAGCTAATGGCAAAGAGCTGGGTGAAGAGATGGCTCGTCTGACGGGCATTGAGAATATTAAACAAAAAGGGGGCGCGATTGGCGCATTTACCGCCGGGAAACTGAGCCGCACCCGCGTTTATTACCAGGCGGTTATTCTGGCGCTCTGCCCTTTCCACAATGCCATTTATCAGCAAAATTCAGACTGAACCGCGCTGAAGCAGTCGCTCCTCAAGCCAGGTTGTCAGCGCCTGCGGCGCGCTTTTGAGGCTGTTTGAACCCCGGGTAATGGTGGCCGTGCCGACGCCCAGCTCATTCTTCAATTCACGCTGGCTCATTTCCGCACGCATCAGCTCCTGAACAATACGCAGCCGCGTCCCCAGCGCTTCACGCTCATCGGGGGTCATCATTAGTTGTAACAACGGGAGCTGCAAGCCGTCATCATAGGCCTGCTGTAGCAGCGCCACAAAGCGAAGCCAGTCATCACTCTGCCGATCATCGGTGACGGAAAAAGCCGGATGCTGAAACATATTTAAGCTGCCATACTCGTTAACTAGTACAGCAGCATACCACAGTTTTGATCCTCAGTAATGGCGTTGCCATTCATCGGCGGAAAACAGCTTGTCCGATTGCTTCATAAAGTGCCGATAATAGACGTTATAAGCCAGCACGTTTTTCACGTAAAGGCGGGTTTCCGGGAAGGGGATCGTTTCAATAAAGGCGACGGGATCGAGACGCCCGTCACTGGCTTTTAACCAGCTGCGAACTCTTCCAGGACCGGCATTATAAGCGGCAGATGAGAATATGCGGTTATTACCAAACTGACGGTATAGGTAATCCAGATAGGCGGTACCGATTTCAATGTTAGTGTGCGGATCTAACAGCTGGCTTTTGTTGATGTAGCCCGGAATGCTGAACATCTTCACGGTTTGAGCTGCCGTAGCCGGCATCAGCTGCATCAGACCAGAAGCACCTACCGGCGAGCGGGCCTTAGGGTCCCAGGCACTTTCCTGACGCGCAATCGCCATTGCGTAGCTTTCCGGAATCGCTTTATTACGGGTATATTGAGTGAACTCGTCACGCCATGCCAAGGGAAAGCGCTCGGTGAGATTATTCCACAGCTTGCCGGTTATCGTGGCCTGAACGCTAAGATCCCACCAGTCATGCTTTAACGCATAACCGGCAAGCGCCTGCTGTTGCAATGAAGTTTTGCCAGCCAACAGCGAAACCCATTCGCTACGCGCCAGGTTATCCATTCCCCAATGCATCAGCTCACGGATCCGGGCAAGCGTTGCATCCTGAATGACCTCTGCACTGATTGCTGGCACCGGATCAATCCGCAGAGGGTAGGCGACGCCTAATCGCTGCGCCGCTACCATCGGGTAGAACCCCCGCTCCCGCATAAGCCTACGCAGAATGGCATCCGCTTCGTCTTTACGCCCCTGAGACAGCAGTAAATCGGCCTGCCAGTACTGCCACTCTTCCTTTTCTTTTGCCTCGACAGGCAGACGTGCCAGCCAGGTATTCAGTCCCCGGAGATCGTTATTGGCTAACGCCAAACGTATCCGCCGCTCTATCAAAGATACCGATTCACTGTCCATGATCACACTATCACGCCAGCGCGCCTGCTCAGAAGTCACATCGGTTCCAATAATACGCCAGACGACCGTCTCTTTCAGATCCTGAGCCTCCCGGTCGCTCATCTTTTGCAGCCGGGTAAGCGTAGGTATCATTGCGCGGGCATCTTCCGGGCTCTGGCGCGCCAGTCTGGCGAAGGCAAAGCTGGTCAGCTGACGGGTAAAATCGGTAGGCCCCACCTTAGCGGCAAAGTTTTCAACCGAGTCGGGATCATTTTGCAATTGGATAATCGCCTGGCCGATGGTTTTGTAGTCATCAGGAAGCTGTTTTGCAAGAGCGTCAACCAGGCTACCGTTACCGACTTTCATTGCCAGACGAATACGCTCCAGCGTGGCATCGGCAGTCTGCTGCCCGGCGGCCTGCCAGACGTTAAATAAATTATTACACGCTGCAGGCAAAGCGGTACCGCGTAACCAGATATCTTTTGCACCGTGCCAGGCAACCTCCTGCTGACCAGTCGCCCATTTTGCATAATACCAGTTACAACGTGCGGCAACGGGCCCCGGCTCTTGCGGGCTGAAGCTCAGTAGCCCCTTCCAGTCCTGACGTCTTGCTAACTCGTTAATAAAACGCGAATCCAGCGTGCGCACTGGAGGTAAGGTAGGGTAACGCTGAATAAACTGTCGCACCGCCAGGCTTGTCTCGTTTTGCAGATTCTGCGTCAGCCACCGATATTCGAGATAAGGATAGAGCGGGTAGTCGCGCAAGCCTGGCATCAACTGCTCAACCCGATCCATCTGATTGCTGTCCCAGGCCTGCTTAATCTGCTGATAACGATCGCGTTGGGCCTCAAGCGAGTCTGCCTGGGCCGTTCCAACCACCAGCGTCATACAGGTGCCCGCCATCCACCACTGCCATTTGTTTACCATGACCGTCCTCGCATGCTACCCGGGAATATAGGGTTAACTTTCAGGGTTATCTTTCCTCATGCTAACCGGGCTGCGCGCTGGTTACCATGACGATTATTCAAATTGTCACTGCAATTGACCTCTTTTAACGGCTAAGGTTTCACCGTTAACCTGTAGAGGAGGGTAATAAAGCCTGACTGTGGTGTCAGTCGATAACGACTATTTGCGGCTAACAGCGTTAAATGTATAGTGACGTAACGCGCTGACAACACGGGAATCGGACTACGCTATGATGGAAAACCGCCGCAATGAGCGCATCAGTAAGCTTATCCATGCGTTGAAACGCAAAGATAAAATACACCTTAAAGAGGCGGCACGCTTGCTTGGTGTATCAGAAATGACCATACGCCGTGATATGAGTGAAGAGAACACTGGCCTAGTCCTGCTCGGCGGCTATATCGTTAGCAATTTGCGCCACCATCATCATCACTATTTCCTTTCAGATCAGCAATCGCAAAACGTCGCGCGAAAACGCCGGCTGGCTGGTGTTGCGGCAGAATTAATCGAGCCAGATGACATTCTGTTTTTCGACTGTGGTACGACTATGCCCTGGATTATCGATGCAATACCGGAAGAGCTCCCCTTTACCGCTATTTGTTACGCCATGAATACGTTCGCCGCACTGAAAGAAAAGCCCGCCTGCCGGGTGTTATTGAGTGGCGGTGAATTCTCCGCTGATAACGCGATTTTCATGCCACTGGGTCCCCTCAGCTTGCTGGAGACGCTTTGCCCTGATAAAGCCTTTATCTCCGCTGCCGGCATTAACGTGAACCAGGGGGTGACCTGCTATAACCTTAACGAGCTACCCATGAAACATCGGGCGCTGCAGCGGGCCGAGACGTCAATCCTGGTTGCCGACAGCACCAAATACAACAAGGTACTGCCCGTAAGGATTGGTGAGCTTTCGCAGTTTGATATGTTGATTAGCGATCTCGCTCCGCAAGGCGATTTGAACCGCCAACTGGCTGAACACCAGGTGCGGCTGGCAGTCGCCGACAACTGAGCTTCACCACTTGCGCCCGGCGATTTTGCAACACGTCCCTCAGGGGTTAGCACAGTAAACCCGATCAGACTTTTCATCGCTCTGCGCTGAGACCATGAATCCCACTTCCGCTAAATCTGGCGGAATTGTTGAATCAGACCGCCATCAGGTTTTTTTTAGCACCGATCCCCCCCTGATATCTATCGCATTTTTTTTAATGTTAAAAATTAGAAGCAAACACAGGGAGTCATACACCTGGATCGCGCAAGAGGTTGGGTACATCGCTGTGATTAAGCCGCGAAAACGGCTAAACTTCGGGTTCAGTGTGGGCATGCTTCGCCCAACCCACCCTATCATTAAGAGGCTTGTAGCAACGTGGCTCAATTTGTCTATAGCATGCATCGCGTCGGCAAGGTCGTTCCGCCGAAGCGTCATATTCTGAAAAATATCTCTCTCAGCTTTTTCCCAGGCGCCAAAATTGGTGTTCTTGGCCTGAACGGCGCCGGTAAATCCACCCTGCTGCGCATTATGGCAGGCATTGATAAAGATATTGAAGGCGAGGCGCGTCCGCAGCCTGGCATTAGAATCGGCTACCTGCCGCAGGAGCCAAAGCTGGATCCGACGCACAGCGTTCGTGAATCGGTCGAGGAAGCGGTAGCCGAAGTCGTCAACGCTCTCAAACGCCTGGACGAAGTCTATACTCTGTACGCCGATCCGGATGCCGATTTTGACAAACTGGCAGCCGAGCAGGGCAAGCTGGAAGAGATCATCCAGGCCCATGATGGCCACAACCTGAATAACCAGCTGGAGCGGGCTGCCGATGCGCTGCGCCTACCAGATTGGGATGCAAAAATTGAAAATCTCTCCGGGGGGGAGCGTCGTCGCGTCGCGATCTGCCGCCTCCTGCTGGAAAAACCGGATATGCTGCTGCTCGATGAGCCTACCAACCACCTCGATGCTGAATCAGTTGGCTGGCTCGAACGCTTCCTGCACGATTTCGAAGGCACGGTGGTCGCTATCACCCATGACCGCTACTTTCTGGATAATGTTGCCGGCTGGATCCTCGAACTCGACCGTGGCGAAGGCATTCCCTGGGAAGGCAATTATTCTTCGTGGCTGGAGCAGAAAGATCAGCGTCTGGCGCAGGAAGCCTCTTCTGAAGCTGCTCGCCGTAAATCAATCGAGAAAGAGCTGGAATGGGTGCGTCAGGGTACCCGAGGGCGTCAGTCTAAAGGTAAAGCACGCCTGGCGCGCTTTGAAGAGCTAAACAGCACTGACTATCAGAAACGTAACGAAACCAACGAACTGTTTATTCCACCCGGCCCACGCTTGGGTGACAAAGTGGTTGAAGTACAGAATCTGAGTAAATCTTATGGCGATAAACTGCTGATTGATAACCTATCCTTCTCGCTGCCAAAAGGTGCCATCGTCGGTATTATCGGTCCGAACGGTGCCGGTAAATCCACCCTGTTCCGCATGTTGTCCGGCCAGGAACAACCTGATTCCGGTTCAATTGCGCTGGGCGACACCGTGAAGCTGGCATCGGTTGATCAATTCCGCGACGCAATGGATGATAAAAAAACCGTCTGGGAAGAAGTATCCGGCGGCCAGGACATTATGCGAATCGGTACCTTTGAAATGCCCAGTCGTGCCTACGTTGGCCGCTTTAACTTCAAAGGCACGGATCAGGGAAAACGCGTGGGTGAGCTATCTGGGGGTGAACGTGGCCGTTTGCATCTGGCCAAGTTGCTACAGGTTGGCGGTAACCTGCTTCTGCTCGATGAACCGACCAACGACCTTGATGTGGAAACCCTGCGCGCCCTTGAAACCGCGCTGCTTGAGTTTCCGGGCTGCGCAATGGTTATCTCCCATGACCGTTGGTTCCTCGACCGCATCGCCACCCATATTATCGACTATCAGGACGAGGGCAAGGTGGCGTTCTTTGAAGGTAATTTTACCGAATACGAAGAGTATAAAAAGCGCACGCTTGGTGCCGAAGCGTTGCAACCCAAACGCATGAAGTACAAGCGCATGACCAAGTAACGGCAAAAACGGCGGGATCTCCCGCCGTTTTTCTGCGTCTCCTGAGCCTTTACTGTCCGGCCGACTCCCCCAGCATCTCCCGTACCAGCTCAATACAACGCATAAAGCGTCGATCGTAGTCATCTTCGGTCACGTGCTTGTAGGGGATATGGTTCGCTTCAAGCAAACTAACCAATAGCGACTGAAACTCTTTGCGATCGACCGAGCTGCCAAGACTGCGCAGACCATCAGCAACCCAGGGCACATTGTTTTCTACCAGGATGACCAGATCAAAACGATACTCATCGATCAGCGCCTGCACAAAGGGATGCTCGCGGCCTTCGTACTTTTTGCAGAACGCCTGGGTGGTAACGAAATCGGTATCAACAAAGGCAACACGGTTGGCATATTTAACTGCAAAATCAATGTACTGTGCCTGGCCTAGCGCAATCTTGTCATAATCTGAATACTGCAGAGCCATTTCATCGCCACCGAGATGGGAAAACACGTAATCCCGTCCATACTCCCAGGCACTGGTGGTATTAAAGATTGTTGCCAGTTTGTTCACCAGCGTTGACTTGCCGCTCGACTCGCCGCCCAGAATAGCGACGGTACGCACGAAGAACGGCTTCACCTCAGTGGGAATATATTCCCAGTAGCGGAATGGATTGTGGCGAATCTGTGTGCCGCTGATATTCATAAAAGAACGCAGTGGATCGATGACGACCGCGTCAATTCCCAACCAGCGGCGAAACTGAGGTGCATCGCCTTCCTCGCTGGTATAGACCCGATCGGCCGTGATCCCTTTCGTAGCCATAAAGGCGCTGATGCCTTCGCTCCAGACGTCCCAACCGTGGGGATAAGGCTCCATACCCTGCTCGTTAAAAGAGTGAATATGAATATTTTTCTGATACTTAAAGGTTTGCAGCAGCCAGCGCAGACGGTCGCTTATCGTCGGCTGCTGAGACATGGCGCTGTTTTTGAACAACTGTAAATCTCGCGGTTCATCGTAACCCATGATGATATGTAGCTCGTCAACCTGACTGCAAGCCCGCTGAATCAGATAGATATGGCCGGTATGGAGCGGATAAAATTTGCCGAATACCACCCCAACCGTTTTTTCGCGCCGTGGAAACTCCAGACCAAGAAAACGGTGCAGCGCCTCCAGTTTCAGCGCACTGGGACTTTTGATTTTCGCATTCAGCAGCTGGCTGAGATAGCCTTTGGTCATCCCACTGGCATCTGCCACCTGCTGTAGCGTATGGCCCTGCTGACGAATCGCCGTTTTCAGATAGTCAAACGATGACAAGTTGCGCCTCCTGCAAAATAAAAGCAGTGCTGTTCAGTATGGCAGCACTGCCTGAAACTTAGAAATCGTCAAGGATCGTCAGCGCATCAGTCAGCTTCTTCACCCCAAAAATATGCATATTTTCCGGCGCTTTCTTCGGTACATTGGCATAAGGAACTATCGCCCGACGAAAACCATGTTTCGCCGCTTCGGAAATACGCTCCTGACCACTGGGCACCGGGCGAATCTCTCCGGCCAGCCCCACCTCACCAAACACCACCAAATCCTGTGGCAGTGGGCGATCACGCAAGCTGGACACCATTGACAGCAGTAGCGCCAGATCGGCGCTGGTTTCGGTCACTTTAACCCCGCCCACGACATTAACAAACACATCCTGATCGGCCATTTGCAGCCCGCCGTGCCGGTGCAACACCGCCAGTAAAATAGCCAGTCGATTCTGCTCTAGCCCAACAGCCACTCGGCGCGGATTAGACATCATTGAATGATCCACCAGCGCCTGAATCTCCACCAACAGTGGCCGGGTGCCTTCCCAGACTACCACTACCGAGCTACCGGAAGTGACTTCATCACTGCGACTAAGAAAAATAGCTGAGGGGTTACTCACCTCACGCAGCCCCTGTTCGGTCATGGCGAATACGCCCAGCTCATTCACCGCGCCGAAGCGATTTTTATGGCTGCGAAGCGTACGAAAACGTGAGTCGGCATCGCCATCCAGCAGGACCGAACAGTCAATACAGTGCTCCAGCACTTTCGGCCCCGCCAACGAGCCATCTTTAGTGACGTGCCCAACCATGACAATGGCCACGCCACGGGTTTTAGCAAAGCGAGTCAGCCAGGCGGCGGTTTCCCGCACTTGGGCAACACTGCCAGGCGATGACTGAATATCCGCCATATGCATGACCTGGATGGAGTCAATCACCATCAGCTGGGGCTGCTCCTGCTCCGCTATCAGACAGATCTGCTCAATGCTGGTTTCTGACAGCATGTGCAGATTCTCCGTTGGCAATCCCAGCCGGTGAGCGCGCATTGCAACCTGCTGCAACGACTCTTCACCGGTGACGTACAACGTTTTCATCTGCGTGGCTAGCTTACAAAGGGTTTGTAGCAGCAAAGTACTTTTACCGGCACCCGGATTCCCGCCGATAAGTATCGCGCTGCCCGGTACCACACCGCCGCCCAATACCCGATCAAATTCTTTAAAACCAGTGGAAAAACGCGGCAGCGCTTCGAGACTTATCTCGGAGAGTTTCTGCACGCGGCTGGCACCAGCGCTGCCGGCATAGCCGCTCAGGCGTTCATTACGGCCAGCGCCTGGTGAAGCCGCCAGCCGAACTTCCGTAATCGTATTCCAGGCGTGGCAGGCGCTGCACTGCCCTTGCCAACGTGGATAATCTGCGCCACATTCATTGCAAACAAATGCGCGTTTCGCCCCTTTCGCCAACGTAACCTCTGCTATTTTTCATCTGCGCTGAACGTACAGCTCAGCATACACCAGACGCCCATCAGGTCTGCATGACGGATCGAAACCTCCGCCTTCTCATTCACTTTAGGCTTGGCATGGTAAGCAATTCCCAACGCCGCTGTTTTCATCATGAGCAGATCGTTGGCACCATCGCCAACGGCCACGGTCTGCTCAGGCGGCACCTCAAACTGCTTCGCCAATTTAAGCAGCGTATCCGCTTTGAAACGGGCATCGATGATGTCACCTACCAGCCTGCCGGTCAGCTTACCCTCTTTTACTTCCAACTTATTGGCCACCGCCGCCGATAGATGCAGTCGGTCTCGCAAATAGTCAGCAAACCATGTGAAGCCGCCTGAGGCGATTGCCACGTGCCAGCCATGATCGTGCAATAAGGCAACCAGTTCGGTTAATCCCGGCATCAGCGGCAAGGTTTCGCGCACCTGATGCAAAATATCGGCATCCGCGCCGGTAAGCGTTGCCACGCGTTCGCGCAGACTGTCGGCAAAATCCAGTTCACCGCGCATGGCACGCTCGGTTACGTCCGCAACCTGTTCACCACAGCCGGCCAGTCGGGCAATCTCATCAATACATTCGATTTCGATTGCCGTTGAGTCCATATCCATGACCAGCAGACCGGGATGGCGCAGGGTAGGAAGGTTCGTCAACGGAGCCACATCCAGCGTTGATGCATGGGCAAGCATCAACGCGCCTTGCGTCAGCGGACCAGCCAGGCGAACGACCTGGTAATCCCCAATACGCCAGGCGCTGACGATCACCATCGCGCTGCCCAGGCTATGCTGAAATGCGGTCAGCGTCGCTTTATCCAGCTCGCGGCCATAAAGCAGCCAGCCCGAACGCCCGGCATGATAATCCAGCGGCATTACTTCATCTCCGCTCAGCGACAAGGGTAATCCCGGCCAAAGGGAAACATCGGCGGGCAGGTCACGCCAGGTAAGACGATTTGGCATCGCAGCTCCTGTATAGAGGGGGATATTTTAACCACCCAAGAGGCTACCTTGTCCGCAGCGCTTCTGGCAACATAAAGCGTCGAAAGGCCGTACATAATATGAAGGTGCCTCATGGTTAAAACCAAGCTCAAATTTCGTTTGCACCGCACGGTGATTGTATTGATCTGTCTCGCGCTGCTGGTCGCACTGATGCAGGGTGCGTCCTGGTTCAGCCTGGGACATCAGCGCGTTCAGTCGCAGCAAAGCGAGGAACTGGCGCATACCCTGACCCGTCAGGTCGCCTGGAGCCTGACGCCGCTGATGGATAACCCGCAGGATAATCAGGCGAAAATCGCGGAAATACTCAGCATATTAACGGAT
Organism: Izhakiella capsodis; assembly: GCF_900115045.1. Taxonomy (GTDB): domain Bacteria; phylum Pseudomonadota; class Gammaproteobacteria; order Enterobacterales; family Enterobacteriaceae; genus Izhakiella; species Izhakiella capsodis. Next base: position 215,532 of record NZ_FOVC01000003.1, read on the forward strand.
AACAGTCGCATCCTTGACGCTTCGGTTTATGACAGTGAGGGAAGCCTGATCGCCCATAGCGGCCAGACTATCAGCGTGCGCGATCGGCTGGCACTGGACGGAAAGCGTGCGGGCAGCTATTTCAACCATCAGATTGTACAACCGCTGGAAAGCAAAAGCGGGCCGCGTGGATTTTTACGCCTGACCCTTGACACCCACGTGCTGGCAACCGAATCACGCCAGGTGGACAACACCACCAACGTTCTGCGCTTAATGATGCTGCTGTCGCTTGCCATCGGCATTATTCTGACCCGCACACTGCTACGCGATCGCCGTACTCACTGGCAGCAATCGCCCTTTCTTTTGACCGCCAGTAAGCCGGTTAGCGAAGATGAGATCAAAGAAGAAAATTTACCGCCGAACGAACCGAATGTGAAAAACGAAAAAACCTCAGATTAACGAAACGAATTTTCGCGGGACCTGTTTACTGACGTTTCGCCTGAGCATTTCCTAGATCAAATGGCGAAATTAACGTCTTTTGGCTAAGCCACTCCCCCATTTTTCACGCTGGTTTGGTCTGCAAGGTTCTGGTTGACGTCGATCTTCAGAGCGCAGGCTAAAAGATAGCGGAGAAGATACCGTTAACCAAAAAAGGGGCTGAAAGAGGCCAGCCCCTGAACAGTATCAGGCTTTATCACCCAATAGCACCGATTCCAGCGCAATTTTTACCATATCGTTAAAGGTCGTCTGGCGCTCAGCGGCCGACGTTTGCTCATGAGTTCGAATATGATCGGAGACGGTGCAAATAGCCAGTGCTTTGGCGCCAAACTCGGCTGCCACGCCGTAAATTCCGGCAGCTTCCATTTCAACACCGAGAATGCCGTACTTTTCCATCACATCGAACATTTCCGGGTCCGGGCTGTAGAACAGATCGGCGGAAAACAGATTGCCAACTTTCGTCTCAACGCCCAGCATTTTCGCCGCGTCCACCGCACAGCGCGCCATGTCAAAATCGGCAATGGCGGCAAAGTCGTGGTCTTTAAAACGCATACGGTTCACCTTGGAATCGGTGCTGGCACCCAACCCAATGACCACATCGCGCAGTTTGATATCCGGGCGTACCGCGCCGCAGGAGCCGATGCGGATGATTTTTTTTACCCCAAAGTCGGTGATCAGCTCTTTGGTGTAAATCGAGCAGGAAGGGATACCCATTCCGTGACCCATGACTGAAATTTTCCGCCCTTTATAGCTGCCGGTATAGCCAAGCATGCCACGCACGTTATTCACTTCACGCGGACTTTCCAGAAAGTTTTCCGCGATGTGCTTTGCCCGCAGTGGATCGCCAGGCATTAAAACAACGTCAGCAAAATCGCCCATTTCAGCGTTAATGTGTGGAGTTGCCATGTTATTCCTCATTATTGCGCTCGCCGGATAGCCATCCGGCGTGATAAACAAAATTTACAGAATAGGTTTACCGTATTCCATATCAGATAAACCGAGATGCTTCGCTATCGTCTGACCGATATCAGCAAAGGTATCGCGATAGCCGCGCGAACCGGGCTTGACCCCATGACCGTAAATCAGCACCGGAATATGCTCGCGAGTATGATCGGTTCCCTGCCAGGTGGGATCACAACCGTGATCGGCAGTGAGGATCAGAATATCGCCCTCTTTCATCTGCGCCATCAGCTCAGGTAACCGACGATCGAACAGCTCAAGACCTGCAGCATAACCAGCAACATCGCGACGATGTCCCCAGGACGAGTCGAAATCCACAAAGTTAGTGAATACGATGCTATTATCCGGCGCCATTTTCATCTCTTTCACCGTGGCATCAAACAGCGCATCAAGGCCGGTTGCCTTCACTTTTTTAGTGATACCCACCTGGGCGTAGATATCGGCGATCTTACCCACTGAAATGACCTGCCCACCCTGCTCGTCAACCAGCTTTTTCAAAATGGTCGGTGCGGGTGGCTCCACCGCCAGATCGTGACGGTTACCGGTACGCTCAAACTCACCGGCCTTTTTACCGATAAAGGGCCGGGCAATAACGCGGCCAATGTTATAACCCCCGTTCGTCAGCTCCTCGCGGGCGATTTCGCACAAGGCGTACAGACGATCCAGGCCAAACGTCTCCTCATGACAGGCGATCTGGAAAACCGAATCGGCGGAGGTATAAAATATCGGCTTACCGGTTTTCATGTGCTCCTCACCGAGTTTATCCAGGATAACGGTTCCCGATGAATGGCAGTTGCCAAGATAACCCGGCAGATTAGCCTTTTTCACCAGGGTATCCAGCAGCGCCTGCGGAAAGCTATTTTCAATATCGCTGAAGTATCCCCAGTCAAACAGAACGGGAACGCCAGCGATTTCCCAGTGGCCTGACGGCGTATCCTTACCGGAGGATAGCTCACTGGCATAAGCATAAGCGCCCGTAATTTTTGCATTTCTGTCGAGTCCTGCCGGGAAGCGACCGGTTGACTCTTCAGCCGCTTTACCTAACCCCAAGGCCGTCAGATTCGGCAAATGGAGTGGTCCCTTGCGCCCTTTATCGGCCTCGCCTTTGAAGCAGGCTTCAGCGATATGCCCAAGGGTGTCAGATCCGGCGTCGCCGAATTTATCGGCGTCTTTACTGGCACCAATCCCAAATGAATCAAGTACCATAATAAACGCACGTTTCATACAAACCTCCTGCGTGTACACGCGACAGGTGAAATTAAGCGATCAGATCAGTATGCCGTTTCTCAAGAAATTCTGCGATAAATAAGTGGCGTTTCATCTACGGGTTCATCGCCTGGTATGATCGCGTTCCGGACGGCCTCTGCGGCTGCCAGCCAGCTATCTTCGCTGGCAGCATGAATTACCGCGAGTGGACGTGTGCTATCGATCCAGTCACCCATTTGCACCACCTCACTCAATCCAACGCTGTAATCAATGGTATCGCTGGCGCGGCGTCGCCCACCCCCCAGACTCACCACCGCCATTCCCAGCGCACGGGTATCCATCCGGGTGACATAGCCAGCCTGCTGAGCGAACACGGCCTTACTTATCGTCGGCGCGGGCAGGTAGCTGTCCATCCTCCCGACAAAGTCATTCAGGCCGCTTTGTGCGGCGACCATCCGACCAAAGGTTTCCGCTGCGCTGCCGTTATCCAGAACGCGCTGCAGCTGACAGCGAGCATCGCGTTCATCCTGCGCCAGACCGCCTGAAATCAACATTTCCGCACTGAGCGCCAGTGTCACCTCCAGCAGGCGTGGCTGGCGGCGCTCGCCGGTCAGGAAGTCAACCGCCTCCCGAACCTCCAGCGCATTACCGGCACTGGAAGCCAGTACCTGGTTCATGTCAGTGAGCAATGCCGTGGTCCGGCAGCCAGCGCCATTGGCCACGCCCACGATGGCCTGCGCCAGCTGCTGCGAGAGTTCGAAGGTCGGCATAAACGCTCCCGACCCCACTTTGACGTCCATCACCAGCGCATCCAACCCTTCGGCTAACTTTTTCGCCAGAATGGAAGCGGTAATCAGCGGAATAGAATCAACGGTAGCCGTAATGTCGCGTGTGGCATAAAAACGCTTATCGGCCGGGGCCAGCGCGCTGGTCTGGCCGATAATGGCCACGCCGGTTTGCTTGATGATCCGGCGAAAGCGGCTTTCATCGGGGAAAATATCAAATCCCGGAATTGACTCAAGCTTATCCAGCGTTCCCCCCGTATGCCCCAGGCCCCGGCCTGAAATCATCGGCACGTAGCCACCACATGCGGCCACCATCGGTCCCAGCATCAGGGAGGTCACATCGCCGACGCCGCCGGTGGAGTGCTTATCAACAACCGGCCCATCAAGGGAGAGCGATTGCCAGTTAAGCACCGAACCAGAGTCGCGCATCGCCATCGCCAGCGCGGCGATCTGCCCTTCAGAAATAGTATTGTCACGAACGCCGTTAATGAAAAAGCGAATTTCTTCCTCATCCAGCGCTCTGCCATCGCGTTTTTTTCGAATGATTTCTTGTGGAAGAAGCATCAGTGCCTCCGGTGCTGGCATACAAAGAAAATGCGCCCGATCGGCGGGCGAAAAAAGATTAATACTGGCTGTCGCTGACTACGCTGCGATAACCGGCTGCGTTTAACAAGCTGGTCAGCAGGCTGGAAGCGCCAAAGCGGAAATGGCGCGCCTCAGCCCAGCCCGCACCGAGAATGTCATCGGCTAACTGCAGATAAATCGCCGCGTCTTCAACAGTTCGTACTCCCCCCGCTGGCTTAAAGCCAACGCGGTCCGCAACGCCTTTATCTTTGATAACGCGCATCATGATTTCGGCGTATTGCGGCGTGGCATTAACCGCAACCTTGCCGGTAGACGTTTTAATAAAATCCGCCCCGGCGTCAATGGCAATCTCTGAGGCTTCACGGATCAATGCTTCTTGTTTCAGCTCGCCAGTCTCGATAATCACTTTTAGCAGTACGCCGGACTCATCACAGGCGGTTTTGCAAACCTTAACCAGCTCAAAACCACTATCCCGATTGCCTGCCATCAGGGCGCGATAGGGAAACACGACATCGACCTCGTCGGCTCCGTAAGCGATAGCGGCACGGGTTTCCGCCAGCGCAATTTGCACATCGTCATTACCATGCGGAAAATTGGTCACCGTGGCGATACGCACATCCGGCGTTCCCTGCTCCCGCAGCGCCTTACGCGCAATCGGAATAAAACGCGGATAAATGCATATTGCGGCGGTATTGCCTACCGGAGATTTAGCCTGATGACAAAGGGCAATGACCTTTTCATCGGTATCATCATCATTCAGGGTCGTTAAATCCATCAGCTTGAGCGCACGAATGGCGGTGGCTTTAATATCAGTCATTTTGTACTCCGGTTAACAGGACAGGATTGTTATGATCGAGATTAATGTGATTATTATAACATTACGATCAGTCTATTCGTACGGTTCTGATCGGCTCGCTGAAATTAAAAAGTTATTATTTCGATAATAATTAACTATTAATCACAATTAAAAGTTCGAAACCGGTAAAAAACCCGCCGGCAGAGAATGTTGTAAAAATAACATTGAAATGACCCGGCGGTTGTTTTACTGGCGGATGATGGTGTTATTTCAGAGAAAAGGCGGACTCAGATAGCAAACAGAGCGCGGGTGTTGGCGCGAATGGTTTCGGCAATCAGCTGTGGTGATTCACTGCGAAGTTCGCAAAGCACGCGCCACACATCAGCAAGACGCTCTGGCCTGTTAAGCTGGCCCTGATACCCTTGCAATGGCATATCCGGCGCGTCGGTCTCCAGCAGCAACGATGAGAGCGGCAGCTGAGCGATAGTCTGGCGGGTTTTGCTGGCACGTGGCCAGGTTATTGTGCCACCCACACCAATTTTATAACCAAGTGCAATAAAAGCCCTGGCCTGGACCAGGCTACCCGCAAAGCCGTGGATAACGCCACCGCGCCCCAGGCAGATTCGACGCAAACGCTGAGCGAGCTTATCGTGTGCACGGCGGGAGTGAAGAATAACCGGAAGATCGTAATCACGGGCTAACCGCAACTGCGCATCCAGCAGCGCCAGCTGGCGCTCAAACTGCGGCTGCGGGATAAATAAATCCAGGCCGATTTCGCCGATAGCCACCAGCTTGGGGAGACGCTGATGCAGGAGATCTGCCAGAACGGCCAGATCGTCATCCTCACGATGAGTGTCGATAAAAACGGGGTGCATTCCCAGCGCCGCATAGAGCGGCGGCCACGCATCCGCCAGCTTCAGCACGCCGTTAAACCGGGCAGCCCCGGTTGCGGGTACAATAATTTTTTCAATGCCTGCGGCGGCGGCGCGTTGCAAACTGTGGGCTTCATTGCCGCTAAAAGGAGGGAAATCAAAATGGCAGTGGGTATCGACAAAGGTCGCGCTCATGCCCGCGACCCCTCATTATAGTCGGCATCGTTTCCCACCGACGGATCAGCAGGCAGAGGCCTCAGACTGACCGAGTTGGCTACCGGCGCGGGCGGCACCACCGGAAGTGGCGGTAGGGAAATTTCACCGCCTTCCAGCCAGCGCCCAATCGTTGAAAGAAAGTAACGCCCGCAGCGACGTCCCAGGTGATAGTCCTTATTAAGCGAAGCGACGCGGCTGCCCAGCGCCATGCTCATCAACGGCTCCGGTGGATAAATTTCGAGAATACGTAATCCATCTGGCGGATTATCGATAAAGTGCTGGATCTCACGATAGCTAGCCTCATGGACCTGCAATAAATTGACCAGCGGCTGTAAAGCGCTTTCACTTAGCCAGCGCTCCACTCGCTTTATCCATTGCGGTGCATAAACCATCCTCGAGGGGACGGTTCGGATGACAACGATAGTTTGCGCCCCCAGCCGCGCCGCTTCCCGTACCGGAATGGCATCAGTAATACCACCATCCAGATAACTCACGCCCTCCAGCATCACGCCGGGTCGATAGAAGCCGGGTATCGCGCTTGAAGCACGGATGATATCCAGCCAGGTATCCGGCGTCGGTTTAAAGTAAAAAGCTTGATAATCATCACTGCGACAGGCACACATATAAAAGTTTTTACCACTATCAAAACGCACACCGGCAATATTCATCGCCAGCGGCAGCTCTGCTTTGGTGGTATCCACCAGCCAGTCGAGATCAATGAGATGGCCGCCGCGCACAAAACGCAACGGGTTAAAAAACTGTTTACGGGTGGTGTAACAGGTAATCACACGTCGGGCATAACCCGGCTGATCACAGACGAAAGCGGAAAGATTTTGTGCACCGGCTGAGGTGCCAAGATAGAGATCGAACGGATCAAACCGCGCCCGTTGAAACGCATCCAGCACGCCAGCGGTGAAAATTCCGCGCTGCCCGCCCCCTTCACAAACCAGCGCCAGTTTACCTGAGCGGAAAGGTTGCAGCATCAGCGGCTCGATGTTACCCAACGTGACGGGAATATGTTTACCCACATCCTTGGCTCCGTAGCGAAACAGCCTGAGCGTAACAGATAAATGACGCGCAACGCTGTACCAAAAAAGCCTATTCACCAATACAAAAAGGCATCCCGCAGAGATGCCTTTTTACATTCAACCTGATTGCCGGTCGCTGGTACGGGCTGATAAACCAGAAAGACCTACCAACTTATAACCGTTTACGTCCGGTAAACAGGCTGACCAGAAAAATAATAATTGCCACAACGAACACTATTTTCGCTGCCATCGCCGCGGTACCGGCCAGGCCTCCGAATCCAAGAGCGGCGGCAATAATAGCAATAATCAGAAAAATAATACCCCAACGTAACATAAGCCTCTCCTCACCATAATAATAATTGAATTACTTTCTGTTTTTCATCAGCGCGAGATAGCCACTGACTATTTCTTCCGAATTCTTTCAGGCTAACCGTGCTCTCACTCCCGGTCTCAATACTTTACTGCTTTACAGTAAGATCATTTTTAACGCTTTTGACGCCTTCAATGGCTTTGGCTATCCCTTCGGCGCGCTGTAACTGCGCCTGACTGTCGACCGTTCCGGAGAGCTGCACGACGCCATTGGTGGTACTTACTTTGATTTTCCTTGATGGAACAATGTCATCAGCTATAAGCTTAGCCTTTATTTCACTGGTCGTTGCAGCATCGCCCACATAATCTTTGAACGTTTGCTGAGCGCTATCCTGAACGCGCAGTTTGTCGCTGACAGACCGCACGCCCGTCACGCCCTTCGCCACCATCACCGTTTTTCCAGCCAGATCCTGTGAAGGAACAATCCCCTCCAGCGTAACCACGCCTTGGTGCGTATTTACAGAAATATCACTGCTTTTAATTGTGCTGTCGTTAAGTAAGGCCGCTTTAACTTTCGCGGTGATACTGCTGTCGCTCATGTAGCCATCGACTTTTTTCATTGAACTATCGATTTTCGTCCCGGCATCGCTCAGCGCCGCTTTCGCCTGGCCCGTAAAAGTATCCTCTGAAAATGCGGTACCGCTTAGCAAGGCAGACCCCATCACGATTGCCATCAGGCTTTTTGTCAGCTTCGTTTTATTCATCGATCTCTTCCTTCTTACTTAATCCGCCCACAATGTGAGACTTCCAGCTACAAACGGCGTGGCCACCAGGAAACATGAAGGCATTGATGCCGAATTAATTTGCGTCCTGCGTTAATTAATATAGTGCTTTTGGTGAATATCACCTGTGCAAAGGGAGGATTTGCGTATAAAAACGATGAAAAGCAGATTTTTTAGGAGGGTTCTGCAAAAATAGCCAAAAAAAGCTGGCTCTGAAAATCAGCACCAGCATGATAGACAAACCTGCACGGCAGGGTTTTACGCGCTTAGTGTTCGCGGGTTTTACGAAAAGTCACGTCAGGAAAACGTTCCTGAGTCAGATTGAGGTTGACCATAGTCGGAGCTATGTAGGTCAGGTTATCACCGCCATCCAGTGCCAGATTTATTTCATTTTTACGCTGAAATTCATCAAACTTCTTAACATCAACGCTTTCAACCCAGCGCGCGGTAGACACATTGACCGACTCGTAAATCGCCTCAACGTTATATTCACTTTTCAGGCGGGCCACCACGACGTCAAACTGCAGCACGCCAACTGCGCCAACAATCAGATCGTTATTGGCTATTGGGCGAAACACCTGAACGGCCCCCTCTTCCGATAGCTGAACCAGACCTTTTAATAGCTGTTTTTGTTTCAGCGGATCACGCAAGCGAATGCGGCGGAAAAGCTCCGGCGCAAAGTTCGGGATACCAGTGAACTTTATATTTTCGCCTTGGGTAAACGTATCGCCAATCTGGATGGTGCCGTGGTTGTGCAATCCGATAATATCGCCCGGATACGCTTCTTCAACATGCGCACGATCGCCAGCCATAAAGGTCAGCGCGTCGGCAATCACAACGTCTTTACCGGTTCGCACTTGGCGCAGCTTCATCCCTTTTTCATACTTGCCAGAAACGACACGCATAAAAGCAACACGATCCCGATGCTTAGGGTCCATATTTGCTTGAATTTTGAAAACAAAACCACTGAACTTATCATCACAAGCTTCAACGCGACGCGTATCGGTAACCCGAGGCATCGGTGCCGGCGCCCAGCTCACCAAGCCGTCGAGCATGTGATCCACGCCAAAGTTGCCAAGAGCCGTACCAAAGAATACCGGTGTCAGCGCGCCAGCCAGAAATGCGTCTTTATCAAATTCATTTGAGGCACCCTGTACCAGCTCCAGCTCCTCGCGTAGCTGTTTTGCCAGATCTTCACCCACGGCGTCATCAAGTTCAGGATTATTCAGCCCTTTAACAACGCGTTTTTGCTGGATCGTATGGCCCATACCGGATTGGTAAAGATAGGTTTCATCGTTGTAAAGGTGATAAACCCCTTTAAATAGCTTACCGCAGCCGATTGGCCAGGTTATCGGCGCACAGGCGATTTTCAGTTCGCTTTCCACTTCATCAAGCAACTCCATCGGATCGCGAATATCACGATCGAGCTTATTCATAAACGTCAGTATGGGCGTATCACGCAGGCGCGTCACTTCCATCAGCTTACGGGTGCGATCCTCAACCCCTTTTGCCGCATCGATTACCATCAGGCAGCAGTCGACGGCGGTCAGCGTGCGATAAGTATCCTCCGAGAAGTCTTCATGCCCCGGTGTATCAAGCAAGTTTATCAGCGCTTCACGGTAGGGAAACTGCATGACCGAAGTGGTAATTGAGATACCACGCTGCTTTTCCATCTCCATCCAGTCTGACTTGGCATGTTGGCTGGAGCCGCGTCCTTTTACCGTACCTGCGGTCTGAATTGCCTGTCCGAACAACAGCACCTTTTCAGTGATGGTGGTTTTACCGGCATCCGGGTGAGAGATAATGGCAAAAGTGCGGCGACGCGCAACCTCTTGCATAAATGGCGCATTAGACATATCGATTTGATTCGCTCAGTCAGGCCGCATCGCCAGTTCAGGGCCAGCGTACAGCACATCGTTAATAACAATGGTCTGCATTTTCGCCGATTGGCCGATGAGAAACAATCACTGTAAGGAGATTGTCAAACGGAGGATCAATGCCGCCCCGACCAAACCAGGGCGATACCGCTGACATCTCTCTGCTGAAGGGTGAACACCAGTTCCATACCATGATAATGATAAGTGCGACGCTGGACGTCGTTATAGCGCTCATGAACCCCTGCACCATAGGCTTGCAATAGCGCCTGCTCGGAAGAGCCTATGTGGATCCCTCGAGCAGTCATAAGCTCAGGGGAGAGCAATGTAATCTGCGCAATGCGATAGCTGTCGATACTCCGCTGCTGCTTATCCCAATCAAGATTGGAGGTGTAGAGGGTGAAGTCTTCGTAACGATGGCGATAAAACTTATACTCACTGTTTTCCGGCGAGGCGCCGACGTAATGGCTGCTATACATGGTTCCCAGACGAACGGCGAGCTGCGCATTCCACGGCTCCATCAGCGCCACGGGAAGCTGGTTGATCGTCACCAAAAAATCCTGTTTGTGTAACTGCAACGATCTGTCAATTTGGTTGACGAAGGTATCATGTCCCGTGGATACAGCGGCCTCAGCCGCTTCTACTGGCTGGCAAGTCAAGCCTGCAGCCATCATGACTGCAATCATCACTTTTAGCATTACGATGCTTCCGCTAGCACTCAACGACAGGTGCCGCCGACTCAGCTGCAACAGTAAAGATGTAGAGTGGTCAGCAGTTACCTGGTGTATTGAGTTTCCGATTAAAGAGCAACAGCCTTTCGATAAATCGACGTTGTTCAGATATAGTCCCGGCATATCAGTCAGGTGATCGTCTTCCTGCACAGCAGACATCGCTCCCGACTGAGGCATCACGCTCAAAGGGCTGTCGCGTTGAGACAAACGGCGTTTACCTGCGCGACATTCGTCCCGGCCCCTTGTGGATGACAGCTTTGGAAGTGTGGCCCGAAAGGCCGTTAAAATGCCACCCTTTTTACGTTTCCATAATAACCCGCCCGGCGGTTCATAATTTGCATCTTTTGTACAAACTCATTGATGATTTCAAAGATGAATACCGGACTGATTATTGACCCTCTACGCCGTCCGGCAGAAGGCGATCCTGTAGCTCCGCGAGCGATGAAACCTGCCAATCAGGCTTAATCGTTTCCGGCTGCGCACGGCCATCAGCGTTCAGCCAACAGGTGGTAAAACCGGCATTAATGCCACCGAGAATATCGGAGTCAGGGTTATCGCCCACCATCATCACCCGCTGGCGGGATGGATTGCCCATCAGCGTGAGAGCATGCTCAAAGATGGCCGGCTGGGGCTTTGCCACACCAATCTGCTCGGAGATGACAACAAATTCGAAGTGATCCATAAAACCCGTGCGCGCCAACCTCACCTTCTGTAACGCGCTGAATCCATTAGTTATAATTCCCATTTTTACGTTATCTTTTAGCGCATTGAGCAGACTGGCGGCTCCCGGCAGAGGCAAACAGATATCCGCCATGGCTTCCAGAAAACCGCCATTTAATTCCTGAGGCTCTACCCTGAGTTTTTCCGCCCAGCCGACGAAACGCCGGTGCTGCAATTGCAGGGCGGTAATGGCACCATTCTGATACGCGATCCAAAGCGGTTTGTTCACCGCCTGATAAGCGGTGTAATCATCATGAGTAAAATCGACATCATAACGCCTGAACATCTGCTGAAGCCCGGCATAGGCATCAAAATGAAACAGCGTGTCGTCGGCATCGAAAAGGATCCAGTCCCAGTCTGTCAGCATGACTTTTATCCTGTCATTAAAAAAAAAGAGGTTATAACGTCAGCGCCATCACGATGGCATCTTCGCGCCCCGTCGCCGTAGGGTAATAATGGCGTCGTAATGACACTTCATTGAACCCTAGCTGCTGATACAACGCCAACGCGGGCTGATTAGAGGCCCGAACCTCCAGCCAGAGCGTCATAACATTTTGCTGTTGAAGCTCGCCAAGCAGATAGCTTAGCAGCTGGCGCCCTAAGCCCCGACGCTGATAATCGGGATCGACGGCAAGATTAAAAAGCGTGGCTTCATCAAGCACCACCTGGGTAATGGCGAATGCCGCCATAACACCATCACTTTCGAGACGCAAATTATGGAACCGCTCGCCCTGATTGGCATTCAATGTTTGTGCGCTCCAGGGAAAAGCGTGGCTTCGCCGTTCGATTTCAAGCGCCCGTTGAAGATCAGCGGTTGTCAGTAAAGAAATGTTGTTCATATTTGCATATTTGCTGCCAGAGCGCCCGTTTGGCATTGGCATCGTAATAGAGTGTCTCCAGCGCCTGGCTGGCCAGCGTAATCCCCTGCGAATTGGCAATGTCAACGCCCAGATACCACCGAGGGCAAGAGAGAGTAGTGCTAACCATCGCCAGCTGATCGGGTGTCAGCGTAAATACGTGCTCCGGAGTCAGCATTAGCGCTTTAAGCACATCGGCTATCAAAGGCTCATCCGCCGCAGGAGGCACATCCGTCACAATTAGCAATTGCGTTGAAGGCGGAACTACCACGGCAATCTCCCCCCGCAGTACCTGAGGGCGGCGAAGGCGATACTGGGTTATCCCCATTTGTTCTAATAACCAGTCGCGTCTGGACGACATAACGCCTCCTGTCCGGCAGTTCAAATGCCAGGCTATGCTAGCAAACCCATCGAATCTGTGCCAACAAACCACTATAATCGCCGTTCTGATTACACAGGAGTCATTGATGTCAGCTTATACACCGGCCAGCGAAGTTATCCTGCGCCACAGTGATGAATTCACCGAACGCCGCGTACTTTTTGCCGGCGACTTGCAAGATAGCCTGCCCGGCGAGCTGAATACAGCGCTGAGCAAGGCATACAGTCAACAATATCATCACTGGCAGGCGCTGAACCGTCTGATGGGCGAACGTGCGCACTACGGCCTGACAGCCGATGCCCAGACAACCGCAGACTGCGATACCCTCGTTTATTACTGGCCGAAGAATAAGCCAGAAGCCAGCTATCAGCTGCAAAACCTGTTGTCACTACTACCTGCAGGCAGCGATGTTTTCATTGTTGGCGAGAATCGCAGCGGCGTGCGCAGCGCCGAACACATGTTTTCAGACTTTGGTAGCCTCAGCAAAATTGACAGCGCGCGTCGCTGCGGGCTTTATCACGGCAGACTGGAAACTCAGGCGACCTTTGACGCTGACGCCTGGTGGAATTGCTACATGCTGAACGGGTTGACAATCAAAACCTTGCCAGGTGTGTTCAGTCGCGACGGGCTGGACGCAGGCAGCGCGTTGCTGCTTTCAACGCTGCAACCGCACACGAAAGGGAAGGTACTGGATGTCGGCTGCGGCGCAGGCGTTTTGTCTGCCGTACTGGCCAGCCATTCGCCTAAAGTTCGCTTATGGCTGTGCGATGCCAGCGCAACCGCAATCAGCGCCAGCCAGGCCACGCTGGCGGCCAACAACTTTGACGGCGAGGTTTTTGCCAGCAATGTGTTCAGCGAGGTAACTGCCCGCTTTGATCTCATTTTATCGAACCCGCCGTTCCATGAGGGCACTCAAACCAGTCTGGATGCCGCACAAGCGCTGATTCGCGGATCGGTAAAGCATTTAAACAGCGGCGGCGAGCTGCGTATAGTGGCTAACGCTTTTTTGCCCTATGCGCAGATCCTGGATGAAGTATTTGGCCAACATCAGGTATTGGCACAAACCGGGCGTTTCAAAGTCTATAGCGCCATCTATGGACATACAGCCCGACGTTAGTTAATCAGTTAGCGATGTCGATGTAATCCTTAGCGGCGGTGGTAGCGTGGTTTTTACAGTAATCTCATCAGCATATTGAAATAATCATTGACGCGACCTGTAAAAACACTAGAATTCGCCCCCGTGGTTGCAATACTAAGAGTATTGCGGGTAAGCGAAGGTGGCGGAATTGGTAGACGCGCTAGCTTCAGGTGTTAGTGTCCTTACGGACGTGGGGGTTCAAGTCCCCCCCCTCGCACCATGCGACGGAGAAATAGAAAAACATAATACAGTGCGAAGGTGGCGGAATTGGTAGACGCGCTAGCTTCAGGTGTTAGTGTCTTTACGGACGTGGGGGTTCAAGTCCCCCCCCTCGCACCATGCGACGGTTCAATCTTTCAACATAATACAGTGCGAAGGTGGCGGAATTGGTAGACGCGCTAGCTTCAGGTGTTAGTGTCCTTACGGACGTGGGGGTTCAAGTCCCCCCCCTCGCACCACGTCTTGTTTGTTTTAAATCAGATATCGTCGTTCTCTCAACCGCAGTCCACTCATCGCGATTATGCTACCTGTACGCTCACTGCGAGGAAGCATGGAGCGTAACCGCCAATAATCCCGCACCCAACGCCATGCATGAAGGCAGCAGAATATAATGGCGCAGGCGTGAATGGAAAAGCATCGCTACCGTCATCAGTAAACCCAGTGCGATCAGTAGTCGCCAGGTTTCAGAAGAAAGCTTCATTGAGGCAAGTAAAGGCATCACTAACAGCGCTACGACTGCACCCCAACCACTTTCAAGCGTTTTAGCCAGCATCGTTTCCCCCATCCCGTCCATTGACAGCCGATGACTACCATGCAGATTTAATGATAATGATTATCATAATCATATACTAGCTTTTATTAATTGTGCAAAATAGGGACAAATTTATCGCCATCAAATTAACCTGACATGGAGGGGATAAAATCATTGGGCGCGCTATTCGATATTCTCAATAACGATCTGGCTGAACTTTCCGGTAGATTTTTTTATTTATCCGATTAGGCTGAATCCGTTGGTATTCTAAAACGCTCAGGATAGACAGACTGATTTACACATTGCTGACAGTATGGCAAATTCATTGGCTTTTCCGTAGAGAGCCACCCCATGAGCCTGGAGTCCGTGCGCGATTACTTCGCCGAACACGCCCCCGATATGACCATCATTGAACTCAACGAAAGCACCGCCACCGTAGAGATGGCAGCCCGTGCTCACGGCGTTTCACCAGGCCAGATAGCTAAAACACTGTCGTTAATGGTGAAGAATAAGGTGATACTGATTGTTACCCGGGGCGACACGCGTCTTGATAATCAAAAGTTGAAGGAGGTGCTAGGTGCTAAAGCCCGGATGCTAAGCGTTGACGAGGTGGTCAACTGGACCGGCCACCCGGTTGGTGGCGTTTGCCCCTTCGGGTTAGAGAACCCATTGAGCATCCTGTGCGACCTTTCATTAAAAACCTATGATGAGGTGCTGCCGGCCGCTGGCTCAATCAATAGCGCAGTACGTATCAGCCCACAGCGTATGGCTGAGCTAACCAACGCTCGTTGGGTCGATGTCTGCCAGCCGTTATAAACCCCGCTCCCGATCGCAACCGGAACCGGAACCGGAACCGGTCATCTTAAGCCTCAGACTCACCCGATATTTCGATCCCTCGAGTTTCACGTCCGAAAAATGTAATAACGCAGATTAGCACCGCCACTGTCCCGGCAATCAACGCCAGCGCAAGGCCATAATTGCCGTTGAACCTCTGCGCTATCGACGATTGCAGCGTGGCATTGACCGATGCCAGTAAATTCCCCAGCTGATAAACGAAACCGGGCAGCACAGCCCGGGCGTTTGCTGGCACCAGTTCGGTCAGATAGCCAGGAATAATCCCCCAGGCGCCCTGCACCATGAACTGCATCAGAAAAGCACCGAGACCGATCATTAATGAACCGCTGGAGAATGCCCACAGTGGCAGTACCGGCAGCGCCAATGCTGACGCCAATATTATCGCTTTTTTACGACCGATCTTTTCCGACAACGCGCCGAATAAAATCCCCCCCAGCATAGCCGCAATATTGTAGGCAATGGCGATCAGGCTGATGATATGAGGATCAAGATGGTGCTGAACTTTCAGAAAGGTAGGATACAAGTCCTGGGTGCCGTGGCTGAAAAAGTTAAAACACGCCATCAGAATGACCAGATAGAAACAGAGCTTCCAGTGGCTACGAATAAATGGCATTAAGGCTGCGTTATCTTTACGCTCGCGCGCCGCCAACCATACGGGCGATTCAGGTACTTTAAAATAGATGAAAGGCAGCAGCATAATGGGCAAAGCACCAATAAGAAACATCCCCCGCCAGCCAACCACCGTGTAAAGAAGGCCGTAGCAAATTGAGGCCAGCAGATAGCCGCAAGGATAGCCAGCCTGGAATATACCGGACATTAAGCCGCGCGAACGATCCGGGATGGTCTCCATTGCCAACGATGAGGCCACACCCCAGACACCGCCCATCGCAATGCCATAAATGACCCGAAAGGCGAAGAAAGCCGTTAACGTAGGTGACCAGGCAGACAGCAGTTCAAACAGCGCAAAGCTAACGACATTAAGCATCAGAATCGGGCGTCGGCCATATTTTTCCGCCAGTCGGCCAAACAGCAAAGCGCCCAGAGGGCGTACCGCCAGCGTTAGCATTATTGCCAGCGTAATCTGAGGAATGCTGGTGTGAAAATTATCGGCAAGATCGCTTAATACGAAGACCAGAATAAAAAAGTCAAACGCATCCAGCATCCAGCTCGCAAAGCAGGCCGAGGCCACATTACGTTGAGTCGGTGTCCAGCTAAACATAGGTTATCTCGCTTTATTCAGCCGGGCTCTCAGGCACAGGCTAATTTTAAAATGAGCGCGGTTACCAAGCGCTGGCCGTTAGTCGTGCCAGCGCCGTCACAGCAAACATATTAACCAGTTGTTTATAGCATGTAACAAACAACAACAACGAGAGTAATTGTCAGCGTTCGATTCCGAAAGTAAATAACTATTACAACACCGGTATCTTCAGCGGATCAGGCCGGAGAAATAGTGCTCAAGCATGGCGATAAGTTGCCTATTATCAACCTGTTGTAGCACATGAACCAACCCACCAGCTGGCTCATTAATACCAACGTTAAGACGCAATGGTGGCCTGTAGCGCCATGACTTACCCCGGGTTACGCCCGGACGTAATTCAACATCGACATAATAGTCAGCGGCCGTAGCAACTCGTGGATTCAACAGCCAGGCTACCACCAGCGCATCATGTAACCAGCAGCCGGGAATATGACGCTGAGCAATCGAGTAATCAATCCAGGGGCGCAGCGTTTCACAAACAAAATTCATCAGTGGATGATCAATGTTCGCCAGCCGCTGCAGATCCTGATGGGTCATGAGTGTTTGAGTGGTCACATCCATAGGCACCAGCGTAAGGTTTGCACCACTGTGCAATACCTCCCAGGCGGCCTCCGGATCGAAGCCAAAATTGGTGTCTTTAATGTAATCATCCAGTGCAAAGACGCCGCCCATAATGGCAATTTCTTTTACTGCCTTGGCCATTTGCGGATAATTTTTCAGCGCACGGGCAACGTTCGTTAACGGGCCAATAGCCACCAGCGTTATTTCACCAGGATTATCACAGATAAGCTGGCCGATCGCATCAGCTGCATCGTCACTACCTGCGTCAAATTGCTGCGGCTGACGCACTCCATGCCACAAATTTTTTAGCGCCGGATCTTGCAGACGATTATCCAAAATATCCCGCCAGGGCTGGCTGGGTTCAAGTAGCGCACAGCTTGCGCCACGCACCAAGGGGATATCCAGATTGAGCCGGAGCAGCAGGTCTTTAATAACGCTATAGCCAGTTGTCACCGGCGTATTTCCCGCGACAATGGTAATCAGCTCAAGTGAGATTTCCGGTGCGGCCAGCGCGAGGGCAATCGCCAAACCGTCATCAACATTCGATCCTGCGATGCCATTGCCCGGATCGCAATCGATAATAACTCTGTTCATTTTTAGCTTTAAGTTTATGATTTATTGCTATTCCTGCGGTAACTTATGCAAGCGACAACCACAGGATTCCCCGATTTCCAGACGGTGAGCGAATTCACGTAATAGTGGCTCCGCCGTCCAGTTTTGTAACATTTCAAAAGCAGCACGCGCCATCTCATTTACCGGCTGACGCACGGTGGTTAACGAGGGCACATGGAATGCAGACTGTTCGGTACCGTTAAAACAAACCAACGCCACGTCATCAGGCACCTTAAGCCCCGCATCGGCTAAAGCCCGCACGCAGCCGATGGCCTGTAGCTCGTTACTGCAAAACAGTGCGCGTGGATAACTCCCCTGCGCCAGCATCGCTTTCGTCGCCTGATAACCGCCCGTACGCGTATAAGGCGCCGGAAAAATCCAGCGCTCATTAACCGCCAGATCAAACCCGGCCATCGCGTCACACCAACCGTTTATACGGTCCTGAGCGTTCATCATTTCAAGCGGGCCGCTGATAATTCCTACCTTCTGATAACCATGATTTAACAGATGGCTGGTGACCTGAGAGGCTGCCGCACGTTCATCTACGCGTAACACACTGACATGGTGCTCACCAGGATCAAGGCGATCCAGCATCACCAGCGGCGTAGCCGATGCTTGGATCAGATCGATATAAGGGTGACGATCTACGCTGATGTAAATTAGCCCGTCGACGCGCCGCTCAAGCAGATTGTTAATAAGTTCCAATTCGCGCTGACGACTATCGCCGGCATCGCCAAGTAGCATTACCTGCCCTTTCGCCAGGACCTCCTGCTGCAAAGCATGCGCCAGCGAAGCGACAAAAACGTTAGATATATTCGGCACTACCAGACCAAAGGTCTTGGTAGTGCCAGAAGCCAAAGCGCGGGCAACGCTGTTAGGGCGATAGCCAACCTTTTTAATCGCCTGTAGCACCCTTTCACGCGTCGCTTTCGCCACCGGGCGCGGCCCGTTATTCATGACATAGCTCACGACCGCAACAGAAGTACCGGCCTCTTTTGCCACGTCGGCTCGTGTTGCCCGCCCTGCACCTTGCTGCTTTGCCAATATTTGCCTGCCTTATCTGTTCGGTCTGCGGCTATATCGCATCCTCAGGTAAGTTAAGATCGCGCCCGCGTGTTTCCGGCGCAACAAATGTTGTCAGAAAACCAATAGTCGCCATAGCAAAAAAGTAACAGGCAATGGTCCACCAGTGCCCGCTCCATGAGAACAACGCCGCCGCGATCAATGGCGCGGTACCGCCAGATAGGATCGATCCCAGCTCCTTAGCCATTGCCATTTTAGTGTAACGATGGGTCACGCCAAACAGCTCCACGCCCCATGCCGCCTGAACGCCAAAAATACCCAGTGAAGCCAGAGCCATCCCCACCACAATAGTTGAAATAACAATCACGGGTTCACGTGAATCTAACAGCATAAAAGCGGGGAATGCATAAAGCATCAGCAGTAAACAGAAGCCACGATAAGTAATACGACGGCCAAAACGATCTGAAAGCCAGCCGGCAAAAGGAATAACGGCAAAACCCAATATTGACGCGATAAAAACTGCCGTCGTTGCGATGGATTTATCAACAGCCAGCACTTTGACCACATAACCGACAATAAAACCCTGCGCCAGATAAGAGGGGCCATTTTCACCAATGCGCAGACCGAGCATTACCCAGAAAGCCTTATTACCCCGATGGGCACTCGCAGGATTTTTCGCCTGATTTTGCTGCGTCTGCAAGTCATCGCGCAGAGCAGCAAGTTGACGTTTTTTACGTTCAAATACGGGGGTTTCACGCAGTTGACGACGAAGCCACACCGCCGCCAGCGCAATGAGCGCACTACAGAGGAAGGGTATACGCCAGCCCCAAGCGAGCAGATGCTGCGGATCCATTTGTACCACCAGAAGCCAGACCAATGAAGCCAGCAAAGTACCGGTATTAGATCCAAGTGCAATTATCGATGACACAAGGCCACGTTTTTGAGTGGGTGCATATTCACCCAGAGTTACAGTTCCGCCCGACAGCTCAGCGCCAGCGCCAAACCCCTGGCTGAAACGCAGCGCCACCAGACAAATCGGCGCCCAGACGCCAATTGAGTTATAGCTGGGTATAAGACCAATCAGCATGGTCGAAAGCCCCATTAGCACAATGGTAGCAATCATCACCACCTTGCGCCCTTTACGATCGCCCAGCCAGCCAAAAAACAGCGCACCTATCGGCCGGGCAATAAAACCTACCGACCAGGTCGCAAAACTGGAAAGCAGCGCCATAGCTGGTGACGCGTGTGGGAAAAAGACATCGCCGAAAATAATGCCGGCCGCCAGTCCGTAGAGGGCGAAGTCAGCGTATTCCATCGCTGTGCCTAACCAACATGAGAACGTGGCCCGCAAGAACTCTTTGCGCCCCTGGGGAGTCGTTAATTGAGCATCAGCAGCCGCGTCAGAAGCGGCATGGCCAGGAAGGTGTATTTCAGACATGATAACAATCCATTCTTTGAGGCATATGTTGGTGTATTGCGCCTGACATGTCCCAACTGGCGAAGGGAGCAAACATCGCGGCGAATACGTGCTTACTGACCCAACTGAAGGTTCAGAAGAGGATCCCCTGGTGTTGGCATCCGCGCATATTCTGTATCAAAAACGTTAAATTCCGACTATTTAGCAGGTTTTCTTAACAATACAAAAAGTGTGTGAAACCTTGCTGAGCCGTTCATGCAGCATAATCCCGCGATGATTGCTTGAAAATATTATATCTACGCGCGTAGATTATGCAAGTAGGGTCGTCTTATAATGAAGAAAACTCATATGTTATAGAAAACTTAGCAAATCACGTAAGGCCTCACGGATCTAGGGAGCTTGTAGTACCCACAGTCCCACATCGCCTTTTTCTGACATCGAATGTTGCTGATTATTGAAAATTGATCCAGCTATCGCCAGGGTGTCCGGGAAACCATAGCGCCATATCCCACGACTGGAGGGCTGACTAAACCACGTATCTGCTTAAGTGGACGGCAGACAACTCTGGGTGCAACGCAATGAAATAAGGTCGGTTGTTGATGCATAATCCAGTACAAAATGCACGGTTATAATGAAATAGCTTCAATGGCCCTTATCTGGCAAGGTGATAGCGGCTGAAAACGGAAGCGGAGCAATTTAGCTTGCCACCCGCGCTTTTCCGCGTTTAGCGAGGAAAAATGCGCCAACCGCATGAAAAATCGGCAGTCAGTATGCTGAACACTGGATTGCCGAACGCAGTTATCTTATAATCCTGCGCCTCGGCCCCTTAGCTCAGTGGTTAGAGCAGGCGACTCATAATCGCTTGGTCGCAAGTTCAAGTCTTGCAGGGGCCACCAAATTTTAGCTTTAGAATCATATAATTAAGCCACCTCGCAAGGGTGGCTTTTTTGTTTCTTCGTTTTCGAGTGGCGATAGAATGGCGGCAGCATCTCAATTGCCCACAAAAGACTCACCGCTGTAAGTTCATGTCATACATTTACCAGCCCTTAACCACTGAAGAGGAATGGTCATGGCGAAATTGCGTATGCACCACGTATCCCCACACTGAACAAATCTGGCGTTACCTTTTCACACAGCGCTAACCCTTTCCTGAAATTTTTCTGCAGAAGTAACAACATTAATCAGGATATCCCTCGATTCATCACTGATAGTTTATCTGATATTGACCCCCGCATCGGTAATGCCGATTTTATCGCGACGTTGTTGAACAGGCCTACGGACACAAAACCGTCCCGATGCAGCCTGAGCTTATCGGATCATCTCTAAGAGAGGAGATCTGACAATTAGCCGACGAAGCGCAACAGACACCGTTCGTAATTGTTTCGGTCACCGCGCTACGCGGTTTACTCAACTTTACTGCCGTTTGAATCAGGTCCCGGCGCTGGTAAAATTTTCTGATACTGGTCGCTATCGTCCTGATATACCTGCCGTCCAACATTCAGGACGCGGTTTTCCTTTAACCAGTATTCATTCTGCTTAGCGACTGTACATGGGTACTTAGTATATTGATACGGCTTAGGTCTTGTATAAAAGGACGCCAGCTAAGGTGAATTGTGGATTTAACCGCATCCAGCGAGGTCTGGCTAACCCATTAATTCTGGTCGCCCCTGATCTTAAGTCGCCCAAAGTTCCCTCATCTGGAAACATCCGCTGAATGATTACATTCATCGGCACGGATATTTGTTACCAATTCATTAGTCAACTCGGAAACCCACTGGATAGCCATGCGCGTTTCCTGGTAGTCGCATTCGGTAGCTGCTACCAGCTTAATAAAAAAATCTATACGCTGAAGCTTTAAAGACTCCGAAAGATAGTCCATCATCCTTCCCTCCTGTCGCCATTATGGGTAAAAATCATTAAGCAATACTGTTTATACATACAGTATATGAGGGCTGTAACTATGTAAAATGATTTTGCGTTTTTTACAAGTTTTTCCTTTAACTGTCTCTTTAATCTTTATTTTTCTCTGATCAAACGCATCCTGAGTGTCGACGCATTTTGTCATCCTGACATAAGTATTGGTTACGATATAAACTATCCAATCTTCCTCTACCAAACGGTATACTGCCGCCGAACGTATCAGGCTTGTTTGCGTTATGCTGCCTGAAGTGTTATGCCCTGTTGGTAACTATTCGGACACGTTGGCCTGACGACTGATAACCAGATCCGCAACTTACGAAGCTGCTTTTTCTTCCACATCTCACTGTCAGAGAGCAAACCAATCACGGCTACTCGTTAAGGGCGCTTTAGCTGGTTCAAATTTTTACAGGGAAGTGATGATTTCAACGAGTCCGAATCCAGCAAATGCAAATCTACGGTCAGGGGTTACCTCATAAGCCCCTGCAGCTTAACGAACCTATTTTCAGTGGGTCCCATGTGTACAAATTCTGCACACGACATTAGGCGGCCAGTGACATAACGTCATTAAGCCTGTAGGCCAGCTGTTTTCGCCCACACAGCACAACCGAAGTGAGTTTACATTGCCACCAGTATGCTGCATTGCGGCATCGGGAACGCATCGGCCTTTTGCACTATTTTAAGGTGAGCGGGATAGATAAAAACCAGATGGCACTGCTTTGCTCAACGGTGGCGGCGATCAATTCAGATTCGGGGCTGCTTTCGCTGAGTGCTGCAATCAGCAGCACGGCTAATGATGGCATAGTATGCTGCGCGATCCCCACACATTACAGCCCCCAGCGATAACCTGTTAACACAGATTATCATCTCACTGTGGCGGTATATCAGGTTACTGGTGCGGGCGTTCAGGAATTGAGTTCAGATGAAAGCGATCGTCCTGAGCAGAATCGTCGGAGTAATAAACGTATATACATCGCCGCTGGGCGGATCGCCTTACCCCAGGTTCACCTCAGGCCGCCAGCACCAGTCATCACTGGCAGAGTGACAGACTGAGCACTGTGCCTTTTTATCAAATCCGCATATTTCATTTTCTTCAGAAAAAACCTATTTTATCCTTGCCATAGGGAAAAAATGCTTCCGACCCTTCCTGTCCTTATTTCCTCTTAATTGCGCTCGGATGAGCCAGCTGGACACCCTAATGCCAGCTTTAACATCGCAAAATGAAACTAACAAGCATGCATTGTGAACTCGCAGTCCTGAGCGGCTTCGATCGTTAACGCGAACATGTTGACCTCAATAAGATTACTGATGCCAGCGTTTCTCCTCAAAGGCAAACGATTTTCACGAATCATCTGACGGACATAACTCGGTTTATAGCCAGTGCGGCGACAGAATTCATCCAGTGTAATAAATGGTTCGGATACCACAAAATTGATGCTGGGGCGCATTGAAAAATTACTTTTCATGATGCACTATTCCTCAGTTTGGGTTTCATAACTTCACTATCCGGGACTATCACAACAACACATGGCCGATATTAGGATCTCATTTTGAATATTACAAGCCCTAAATCAACCTCATCAGAGATATCAAAATACCACTTTACATCTCAAAGTGGCGGTAAAGAAGCTATCACCCGTATTCTCCAGGCTTATGGGTTCAGTACCCGGCAGGCTTTGTGCGATCGGCTGGGCATATCTCAGAGTACAATGGCAAACCGTTGGATGCGTGACACATACCCACACGACTGGCTTATTGCGTGCCATCTTGATACTGGTGTATCTATGCTCTGGCTTACCACGGGTCAGGGAATACCCACAGACAACGCACATGACGACAGTGGGTTGCTTTTGCAACTTAAAGAAATCTCAAATGGTGTTTATTCCTCTATTGAACAGGTACGTTATGACATGCGTCTTACTCCCCAGGGGGCGATGGCTGTATTCCTGGTAAAGTTCGATGGTTCTTTTTATCTGGTGGATGAGTTCAAGGGTGAAATCAACGATGGGATCTGGCTGATTGAATTGGATGGTTTTTTGAGCATCAGGCAGGTTTACCGTCTTCCGGGCGGCCGCCTGCGCGTAGAGAATGGCCCGGCATCTTTCGAGTGTACTACATCGGATATTGAGGTTACCGGCAAAGTGATCAGCAAAATAATGTACATGGAATGACAAATATAAATTGTTAAAGGCAAGACAACAGCCATCAGAGAATAAAGTGCAATCGCCACTTTGGCTCCGATGTTTTTGACAGTACAGCCATCATATATACGAAAATAGTCATACTCCGGGAAAAGGTGAGCGTTCAGACTGCGCATCAGGCAGTAAATGCGCTGGCAATGATGGTACAGTGAGACAATAAAAAAGAATCTGTTCAGAAAACAAATTGTAGCTGCACGATAATTAGCTAACGGTAATGCTGTTATTTAACGGTAGAGATAAGCGAGGCCAGCCTATCACAACCGTTGGTTTAATAAAGCTAACCCATAATCCCATTGATCAAGGCTGGGTGCCAATAGCGGCATGGCTGAGGTAATGGGGAAAGACTGCTTAGCTTTGATAGTAATATTGAAACGCGTCGTCGGGCAGCATACTGTGGTTTCGCACTCAGGCATTCAGACTCCAGCGATTCGTCTCTTTTTTGTATGGTACCGATGCAGGCAACTTAGCGCCGGTGCTGACCAGAAAATTGCAGATTTTACCTGCAGCGCATACCGCACTCTGTCGATAATCGCGCCTGGCGACGCGGCGGTCATCTTCCCTCTTTTCTCACCCGTTCGATATGGATAGCCAGAAACATAACCTCTTCAGTAGTCAGCTTTCGTTGATAGTTCTGCTGCAGATGGCGGCCAACATTTTCCGCACAGCGCCAGGCGCGGGAGTAATTGCGCTTTACGACGCTATGTAAAGTGACATCATTATCGGCAACAACAGTCAGAGTCATTATGCGCTGAGCAAAAAATTTCAGATGTGTGACAAACCGCTGATAGCTCAGTGATTCCTCATCATATTCCAGATTCATCTGGTATTTAACCAGTCGCAGTATTTCCTGCATGACACGGGTTACATGCACGACCTCAGGCATTTGGTTATTGAGCTGTCCGGTAACCAGATGGAGTGCAATAAAGCCGGCTTCATCCTCTGCTAGCTGCACACCAAGCCGCTGTGCAATTAATGTCAGCGCCTCTACTCCAATGGCATACTCTCGTGGATAAAGACGCTTTATCTCCCAGAGCATCACGTTTTTAATTTCAACGCCTTTGCTGTGACGCTCAATAGCGAAATTACAATGATCGGTAAGGGTGATATACAGGCTTTCATGCAGGCTGCCTAGTCTGGTGCGGGCCAACTCGATAATACGATCGCAGGTGGTCATTACTTCCAGCGGGATACGGCCCAGCAATTCTCCCAGGCGACGGCTCAACTCATCGCTTTGCAGTTGAAATACCTTCTCTATTTTAGCTTCATCCAGTAGTTCACCAACCCGTTTCTGAAATGCCAGACCACGCCCCATGACGACTTGCTCGTGCTGATGTTCATCACACACCAACACCACATTATTATTAAGAATTTTACTAATTTTCATTTTCCCCCCGGAAACAAAAAACCTGAATTCATGCAACGGCATAAAAATCAGGTTTTATATGTAAACGCATATAATTTTTAGAGTCAGATTATCATGCCCTTATAACATTATTAAATATAAGGTTTTTAAAATTGTGCCAAGATGAGGCTAATGTTTTGACAGTATTTTACACAGGCTGTCTTTATGCCAGGCCATCCCAGAAGACATCAAAGGTGGTCTAAACGTATAGCATTTATTCAACCAGCATCTTTGCTATCAGTAGCATCTGAAACCAAAAATGCTTCACTCATTAACTGTTGAGTACGACCCACCGATAATATTTATAAGTAGATTACGGTGCCAGATGTTGCTGATTACCTACGTACACAGCCCCTTTCATTATCAATTCAGGCAACGCCGGATTGTTGATACTCATGTTAATTCTGCCCAGTAATACAGGCGTTTCCCACTGCAGTTTTGGGTCCAATATATCCATAAGTAGAAATATGTATTTACATGCTTATATAAAATATTTTTGATACATAGCCAATCTAATCTTTGGTACTGTTTAGTAAAAATGTAATCAATGCCGACAGCAATATAAGGATAACCTTAACGCACCGTACGTACCGCAGCTGAAACCGTACCAGAATTATTCCCCCCCTGTTTACAACCATCGTCATTGAATAATAAGTACGGATTGGCCCGCATACATCTGAACTAAAGCAACTGACCAATGCAAAAAAATTAAGTGTTTTTTATGTTATACTCAAGTTTATTTGAAGAATATCTACGCAGTACTTAACACCAACAGTGCCACCCACACCTTAGCAAGATTGAAATAGTTGTTATCACTGATTAATCAGGATTTTT
Organism: Izhakiella capsodis; assembly: GCF_900115045.1. GTDB lineage: Bacteria > Pseudomonadota > Gammaproteobacteria > Enterobacterales > Enterobacteriaceae > Izhakiella > Izhakiella capsodis. The sequence continues at coordinate 242,078 of NZ_FOVC01000003.1, forward strand.
CTTTTCTAATTATCAACTATGAGCAGGTACTAACGAGAATGAGAAGTCCTATATTTATTTTTACATCTAGCGAAAGAATCTACCGTACTCCTGATTTTTTGAATTAACACCAATTTACTCATCCTTACAAACGTAATAGCCATTAATCCCGTCGATAAACCCGTCACTAAATTTATACTGGATTTACAGATAAAGCATTTTCTCGCCGTTGTTAATACAATCATTTTCGGGACCGTCAGATGGATTGTTGAACGCACCGCATGTATTTTTTTCAAAATGTCTGTAAAACCGACCGATAGTATTATCAAGATGTGCGTTTTATTATTCATGCCAGGCCGGTTTCAGATGATTTTCAGCGATAACCAATTAAGCCAACGATATGTCTCGCACTGCAGTTGATCTCTTGCGCACTTCCCCATTTCCTTGCCCCTGACTGTGATAATCCTAGCCTTTAACCAGCAGGTCAGAATCCTAATTTAGATCAAATGCCCCAACACTTTAATGGCATGTCGCCTGCTATTACTCTTACAGTCACTCCAGATATAAGCCTGAGAGTTTCTTTTTAAAGGCTGCCAGCTAACAGCACTTGTTACTTTATAAGGTATTTTTTTTATTACTGGACAGTGTAAAAAGCGACTTTTATCTGGTAAGTTCAAGCCGTAAAAAAGTTAACCCTTGCCCACGAAATGTGAATTTATCTCAGACAGTTGCAAGCTCTGTTTCTTCACTGGCACTGTATGCTGCGCGACCACGGATTATATTAATTGCCGAAAACCTTTAAAATTGATTCCAACCCACATTGATACCTGCGTAACGTTCTTTATTTCCCCCAGAGGGCCTTAGCATACAACAGGCTGATCTTGTTAAAACCTTGTGCATAACCGTTATTATCCTGAAGCAGGTCTCTACCGGTAAAATTATTATTTTCATAGAGTTTAGCCACACCGTACCTTGAAGCGGCAAAAAACAGAATGTCGTCACTATCATCCGCTGTCATAATCCAGATATAACCCCTGAACCAAGTCCACCTGCTCTCCTATATCCGATCCGGATAGTGAATCCGTAGCATTTAGCACCCAGACATTTTTTACATAATATCCAATTTACTGTTTTTCAGTAATTCATCGATGTTAAAAGGGCGCGTCTAACGGATAAAGGATGTAAAGACGCCCCATGACAATATTATCAGAAAAATTGCGAGTATCTTTCATTCGCTTTTCTCAGTCATTTATTGTTGATATTTTATAAAAAACCACCCTGGTGTTGGTGAAGACTATTGCTTATCTGACCTTAATCCGTCTCACATAAAATAAAAAGCCTAAGCCGCTTAAATTACCTCATCAAGTAAGTCAGCCGATTAATTTTTGCCTGTAATCAGCAGCAACCCTGATTTACTTCAGGAAAAGTATCACCTGTTAAATTAATTATCCACCCCCAAATAGATTTGATTTTTATTTCTGTGATGGTTGTCATTATCGAAACAACTAATTAAAATTATTGATGTATCAGGAAATAATATAAAATACATGAGATTTAATTAACAAATAACTTAAATACAGATCGTAATACTGAAGAAATTATAATGATACATTGCCAGCTATCGGTTCCGAGGTTTGCACTTCCTTTTCAGAGAACAGAAGATCGTATTCAGGCTGATTCGAAAATACTGGCCCTATCCCGGCCTCCGGAGTTATTAATCTGCATGAATAATTTACAGAGCAAAAAATATGACAAGACGGAATTTACGCTATAACCAAAAAAGGTTCGTTTTATGTCAGTGATGAAGAGCTCAGAGCCTCCATCAGTGCTAAACCTATCTCCTGCGATCTGTTCTCACTACCGCTAAGCTTTCCGCGCATGTCGAAGGGCCAGTATGAAAAACGCTGAATTTAGTCTCTTACTCCACGCCGTTATCAGCGTGGTGTCAACGTTGCCACATCATCGATCTTCCAGACGCCGTGTTCATCTTTCATCTTCAACAAAAGTCGCTGCTGGTCATCGGGCAATCCCAGCAACACTTCGCCGTTAGCCCTGCCGCCATGCACTTCAAAAGGCAGTGTTGAAATATTGTCGACCCAACTATCGCCATAATCGGGACCTTGCAGGAAGTAATCATTATTCATTCCCTCAGGGCGTTTAATGAGTACCTGAATACGATCAATCAAGCGCTGCGTCACGTACTGCTTTAACTTAGGGTCGTGCTCATCAATTGGGCTTTCATCTTTATTCATTGCGCCTAGATACCAGCTGTAAAATGCCCTACTGGTCATCTCCGGTGATAATGCCGGATCCCGTGCACTAACATGAAAAACTGCCAGCCCAAGCAGTAGCCCCGTTAACCATGTTTTCATTAATACTGTCTCTGTGAAGCGAAAACGACATACTGTGTTCGCAAAATACCCTTGTCGCCGAAGATTGTAGGGCAAACCGGCACAAAATTCAGCCAGAAAACTTGCTCTCTCCGGCAAAAAACTGGGCCTGAAGATAATAAAGGGCGATCCACCGCGTTTATACTCTTTCGGTATTTTGCCTCAGCTGCAACAGGTTGGTGTTGATAATGGCGATATTGACTTCACAGGGCGAACCATCATCCAGATATACCGTCTCGCTTATTTCCAGAGCGGCAGCATTGTTTTGCAGTTTGAGCAGCGTCATCTGCTGCATATCGCTGACATTTATTGCATTAAGATTCTGCTCGCGACGCTGCACCTTCTTTGACGTGATTTGCTCAATGTAAGAATATTTGGAGATCTCCAGCCGACTGAACTCCATACTTTCAAACAAACTGACCGGTAAATGGATATACTCCAGCGCCACCGGGATATCGTTAAAACACATAAGGCGCAATATTTTATATATTTTATCACTGTTTTTAATTCGTAGCGCTTGGGCTAAATCCGGCGAGGGCACTTTGATTACGCTGGCGTTGATCACCTTCCTTACGCCTTTATAGCCCTTCTTCTGCGCCTGAAAATCAAATGGAGACAGTGCATGAAAGCTGCCGGCATGATTATTTTTACCGATTGATCCGACAAACAGCCCGGAACCTTTAACCCGATAAATTTGCTGGTTTTCGATCAGAATCCTTGTGGCTTCACGTACAGTCGCGCGTGTGATGCCAATGTTTTTGGCAATGGCAATTTCAGTATCAAGCTTATCTCCAGGCAACAGCCCCTCCCGCTTAATTTTTTCCAGCAGGTAATCGACAACTTCTTTTTGCTTTTCAGTAATGCCATCGATCATCAGAATATTTCCTGCTCAATGTGAAGGGATATCGGGGGCGGACCAGAAAGCTGACCTTATATGTCAGAAAATAATTATTTCAAATTACCCGGACGTATCAGAATGTGAGCTGGTTAACGAATTTGCATTTGATAACCGCGTCTCAGTATAGATTCTAATCCTGCATATTGTATCTGTACACATCCCGATTCATTATCAAGATGACTATACATCTTAAAGCTATTTAGTCTGATAATAGTCGCTAAACGTTAATGCAGATAGTAGCCTCTAGTGCTAATAAAATACGTTAGTATTTTGTTTTTGTTACATTAATATAATTTCATCATAAACCTGACCAATCGAGAGTCAGTATTGATCATTATGAAATGCGAGGGAAGAAAACCAGGGGAAAGTTACAAGATGACTGGACAGCTTAGCCACAAGATGCGTGTGCAACGCGGGCACTAAAAAAAGCGTTAATCAACACAAACTGTTTCACCCTGACTTATGCGGAAAAAACACGATGGCAAATCTGACTAACTGGTTGAAAAAAGATACGATTCAGTACGCTGATAGCGTCCCTGACTGGCAGGAAGCCATTGTTCTTGCGAGTCGACCACTGTTGAAAACAGAAGCTATTTCGCAGCGTTACGTTGAGGCAATTATCGAACAAAAACAGCAAATCGGACCCTATTTTGTCATCGCGCCACGGATAGCAATGCCCCATGCCAGGCCAGAAGAAGGCGCTAAAAAACTGGGCTTATCCGTTGTTAAGCTGGGCACAGGCATCAACTTCAACGCCGGTGAAAACGATCCCGTCGACATTATTTTTATGTTCTCCGCACCAGACAGCAACAGCCATATTGAGATGCTGATGCAGTTGGCTGAGGTGCTTTCTGACGACGAAAAAATGCAGCAGATTTTCAACACCAGCAGCCAACAGGAGCTGGCTGCCGTTTTACTGACAGAAAATGACGCGGGTTTATCCCAAATTAACGCTGATAACTAACGAGGTATAACATGAAAATCATGGCGGTGTGTGGTGCAGGTCTTGGTAGCAGCTTCATGATGGAAATGAATATTAAAAAGGTTCTCAAGAATTTAGATATCTCTGCTGAAGTCGAACACGCCGATCTGGGTTCCGTGACCCCGGATATTGCCGACGTTTTTGTCATGGGAAGGGATATCGCCTACAGCGCTAACTTACCTGAAGATAAAATGATCATCGTTAACAGCATAATTGATATTAAAGAGTTAGAGCAGAAGCTCCGCACTTACTTAAACAAAGCCTGATAACGAAACTGCTTCGGAACCTTACCGCTGAGGTTAATATGCTTATCCAAAGCCTTTTACAGGTTGTTGTAGACGTGATGAAGGTGCCGTCCATTCTGGTCGGACTGGTTGCGCTTTGCGGCCTGATAGCACAAAAGAAACCGTTCCCGGACGTAGTTAAAGGCACGGTTAAAACGATCCTGGGTTTTTTAGTTCTGGCCGGTGGTGCCTCGGTGCTGGTCGGCTCGCTCACGCCGCTGGGGGATATTTTCAAGCACGCATTTAACGTGCAGGGAATAATTCCTAATAATGAGGCAATGGTCTCCATTGCCCTGGCAAAATATGGCGCACCCACCACGCTGATTATGGCGTTTGGCATGGTAGCGAACATTGTTGTTGCTCGCTTCACCCGACTGAAATATATCTACCTGTCAGGGCATGTCACCTTCTATATGGCTTGTATGGTGGCGATCATTTTGTCAGTAGCGGGTTTTACTGGCATACAGATGATTTATACCGGCTCTCTGGCGTTGGGTTTAATGATGGCTATTTTCCCCGCGCTGGCGCAGCCGCACATGCGCAAAATCACTGGTAACGATCAGGTTGCACTGGCCCATACCGGGACCATCGGCTATATCCTTTCGGGCTGGATTGGCTCTCTGGTCGGCAAGGGGTCAAAGTCTACAGAAGAGATGAACATGCCAAAAAACCTCAGTTTTTTGCGCGATAGCACCATCTCTATTTCCCTGACGATGATGATAATTTATTTCATTCTGTCCGTATCCGCTGGCCAGCAGTATGTTGAAAGCCACTTTAGTCAGGGGCAAAACTATCTGGTCTACTCATTTATTCAGGCTATCACCTTTGCCGCCGGGGTATTTATCATCTTGCAAGGTGTGCGGCTGATACTGGCTGAAATCGTCCCGGCTTTCACTGGATTTTCAGAAAAACTGGTTCCGGACGCCCGTCCGGCACTGGATTGCCCCATCGTGTTTCCCTATGCGCCCAACGCGGTACTGGTTGGTTTTATCTCCAGTTTTATCGGCGGCTTAGTCGGTCTATTCCTACTTGGCCAGCTCCACTGGGTGCTGATCCTACCTGGCGTAGTGCCGCACTTTTTCTGCGGTGCCACAGCCGGCGTCTTTGGTAACGCCACTGGCGGCAGACGTGGTGCAATCCTTGGCGCTTTCGCCCACGGCATTTTAATTACTTTCCTGCCCATCGCCCTGCTCCCGGTGCTTGGCGCACTGGGGCTGACAAATACCATGTTCTCAGATACCGATTTTGGTGTAGCGGGAATTATTCTCGGCAATATGGCGCGCTTTATGGATAAAGGCACCATTACCGCTATTATCACTGCTATTTTTGCCTTGCTGGTTATCTCTAATTTTTCGACCCACTGCAAAAATAGAACCTCAACCGAAAAGAGTGAGAATTGATATAACGGGGGCATATCAACCGAGAAAAGCACAAGCTGCCTTTGTGATACGTCGCAGACCAACCAGTTAACCCGGATTAGTTTGCCCGTTCGCTTCAACAGCGGATCAACCAGAGACCGTTAACAGATACAAAGGCCAAAGGTGCGTTTGAGATGAAGAAACAGAGCATCTCTAAGCTGTTGTCTGCGCTTTTCGGGCGACTCAAACATTGTACTGATACCCTGTTCGCAGGCATTCCGGAAGCAGAGATCTGTCTCTGTTAATTCAGTCTTGCAGGCTTACCAGCACCTGAATGGCCTTCTGGCACGCCGGGTGCGTCCTGTTTCATGTCTGATGGCAGGGTTAAGACGTTGCCAGATGAGAGAATAACGTTAAACCCCGGAGCGCGGCTTAACGTTAAAGAAGTTGTTAGCGATCTGTCATGTTTCAGAATGGGATATCGTCGTCAAAATCCATCGGTGGTTCGTTGTTAGACGGTGCGCTATTTTGCTGGGGCTGAGGCTGCCCGCCACCGCTGAACTGATTTCCACCCTGCGGCTGCTGCGGCTGGCCCCAACCGTTATTATTGTTACCTGATGAAGCACTACCGCCCATCGGTGCGCCGCCGCCCTGGCGTCCACCCAGCATCTGCATAGTGCCGCCAACGTTCACCACGATTTCGGTGGTATAGCGATCCTGGCCGCCCTGATCCTGCCATTTACGCGTACGCAACTGGCCTTCGATGTACACCTGAGAGCCTTTGCGCAGATACTCACCTGCAACTTCAGCGACCTTGCCAAACAGCACCACGCGATGCCATTCAGTAATCTCTTTTTGTTCACCGGTTTGCTTGTCACGCCAGCTCTCCGAAGTCGCTACCGTGATATTGGCAACAGCGCCACCGCTCGGCATATAGCGTACTTCTGGATCCTGACCAAGATTCCCCACCAGAATGACTTTGTTTATGCCTCTGCTGGCCATGTTTATTTCTCCCGATGAAATTAAATCAACTCTATACTTAGAAAGTCTATCATTACATTGCAAATATGCATACGGAGTTAACGACTTGCTTTAGTGTTATACGGCCCATATTCCAAAACGCCTCGTTGAACAAAACGTTGGCTATCATTGGCTGCACTGTATATCCAGCCAGTTATTTTTATGCCATAATAATCTGTTTCTTTCTGGCCGTGCCGGGGGCATGGCGGCATCTGTGTTAACCGGGAAAAGTGAATGGATAAGATAGAAGTTCGTGGTGCCCGCACCCATAACCTAAAGAATATCAACCTGACCATCCCGCGGGATAAACTCATTGTCGTGACCGGCCTTTCCGGTTCAGGCAAATCTTCGCTGGCGTTTGATACGCTGTATGCCGAAGGTCAGCGCCGCTATGTCGAATCGCTATCCGCCTATGCGCGTCAGTTTCTTTCATTGATGGAAAAACCCGATGTTGATCATATCGAAGGACTGTCGCCAGCAATTTCAATTGAACAAAAATCGACATCTCATAACCCGCGTTCAACGGTCGGTACCATCACCGAAATTCATGACTATCTGCGCCTGTTGTTTGCCCGCGTCGGCGAACCACGCTGCCCCGATCACGATGTGCCTCTGACTGCACAAACCGTCAGTCAGATGGTGGACAATGTGCTTTCTCAGCCAGAGGACACCCGCCTGATGCTGCTGGCACCCGTGGTCCGAGACCGTAAAGGCGAGCACACTAAAACGCTGGAAAACCTCGCAACTCAGGGTTATATCCGCGCTCGTATCGATGGTGAAGTTTGTGATCTTTCCGATCCGCCCAAGCTGGAGCTACAAAAAAAACACACTATTGAGGTCGTGGTCGACCGTTTTAAAGTCCGTGCCGATCTGGCTCAGCGGCTGGCGGAATCGTTTGAGACCACGCTGGAGCTTTCCGGCGGAACTGCCATAGTCGCCGATATGGATAACCCTAAGGCTGAAGAGCTACTGTTCTCGGCCAACTTCGCCTGCCCGGTTTGTGGTTACAGCATGAACGAGCTGGAGCCGCGCCTGTTCTCATTTAACAATCCGGCGGGTGCCTGTCCTACCTGCGACGGCCTCGGCGTACAGCAATATTTTGATCCGGAGCGCGTCATACAAAACCAAGAGCTATCTCTGGCTGGTGGTGCCATTCGCGGCTGGGATCGCCGTAACTTCTACTATTTTCAGATGCTGCGCTCGCTGGCGGATCACTATCATTTTGACGTTGACGCGCCGTTTGAATCGCTGAAAGAAAACGTTAAAAAAGTGATTCTTTACGGCTCTGGTAAAGAGTCTATCGAGTTTAAGTACATTAACGATCGTGGCGACAGTTCCGTGCGCCGTCACGCTTTTGAAGGCGTGCTGCACAACATGGAGCGCCGGTACAAAGAAACCGAATCTAATGCGGTACGTGAAGAGTTAGCGAAATTTATTAGCAACCGCTCCTGTACCAGCTGTCACGGAACGCGTTTACGGCGCGAAGCGCGCCACGTTTTCGTGGAAAATACCACGCTGCCGACCATCTCAGATATGAGTATCGGTCATGCGATGACGTTTTTTCAAAACATTAAACTCAACGGGCAACGTGCAAAAATTGCTGAAAAAGTGCTTAAAGAAATCGGCGACCGGCTGCGCTTTCTGGTCAATGTTGGCCTGAACTATCTGTCGATGTCGCGCTCGGCGGAAACCCTCTCCGGCGGAGAGGCACAGCGTATCCGCCTTGCCAGCCAGATTGGCGCAGGTCTGGTGGGCGTAATGTACGTACTGGATGAACCCTCAATAGGGCTGCATCAGCGCGACAACGAGCGTCTGCTCGAGACCCTAATCCACCTGCGCAACCTTGGTAATACCGTGATCGTCGTTGAGCACGATGAAGATGCCATTCGCGCGGCAGACCATGTTATCGACATTGGCCCCGGAGCCGGCGTTCACGGCGGAGAAATCGTCGCGGAAGGCACCGTAGACGAAATCATGGCGGTTGAAAACTCACTGACCGGCCTGTATCTGAGCGGCAAGCGTGCAATTGAAGTGCCAAATGAACGGATTAAAGCCGATGCGTCTAAGGTGCTAAAGCTGGTGGGAGCCAGCGGCAACAATCTTAAAGACGTAACGCTGACGCTGCCGGTGGGCCTGTTCACTTGCATCACAGGGGTTTCAGGTTCCGGCAAATCAACGCTGATTAACGATACCCTGTTCCCGGTGGCACAACGCGTGCTTAACGGCGCAACCGTGGCTGAGTCAGCGCCTTATCGTGCAGTGAGCGGCCTCGATCACTTCGATAAGGTGATCGACATTGATCAAAGTCCAATTGGCCGAACTCCGCGCTCTAACCCGGCAACCTACACCGGGATTTTCACACCGGTGCGCGAGCTGTTTTCCGGCGTGCCGGAGTCGCGCTCACGCGGTTATACCCCCGGACGCTTTAGCTTTAACGTCCGAGGCGGCCGCTGTGAAGCCTGCCAGGGCGATGGGGTGATCAAGGTGGAAATGCACTTTCTACCGGATATCTACGTTCCCTGCGATCACTGTAAAGGCAAGCGCTATAACCGCGAAACACTAGAAATCAAATACAAAGGTAAAAGCATTCACGAGGTGCTGGAAATGACCATCGAAGAAGCCCGTGAATTCTTTGATGCTGTCCCTGCGTTGGCGCGTAAGCTGCAGACGCTGATCGACGTTGGTCTGTCTTATATCCGCCTGGGGCAGTCAGCAACTACCCTTTCCGGTGGAGAAGCGCAGCGCGTTAAGCTGGCACGCGAATTATCGAAACGCGGTACCGGTCAGACGCTCTATATTCTTGATGAGCCCACAACTGGTTTGCACTTTGCCGATATTCAGCAGCTGCTGGCCGTACTGCACCAGCTACGCGATCAGGGGAATACCATCGTGGTGATTGAGCACAACCTCGACGTGATTAAAACCGCTGACTGGATTGTTGATCTCGGCCCGGAAGGCGGCAGTGGCGGCGGTGAAATACTGATTTCAGGTACGCCCGAAACGGTAGCCGATTGCGAAAAATCGCATACCGCGCGTTTTCTGAAACCGATGCTCCAACCGCGTTGAGATCCAACGGCGGGCGGTCATAACAATGCCGCCCCGCCGTTAAGAGTTTTGTACAAACGTGTTATTTTGCCATGATGTAATCACATGATAAAAAATCTTTTTTTACTCCACCTTATTGGAACCCGCTAAATTCTTGCAGAATCAGGCAAGATTTAAACAGCTTCTGGTATACCCCCTTCGCGCTCTGACGACTATGCTTACTGTTCTTCGATGGGGTCTGCGTTTTCAGGTGCGCTTTGCTCCGCTTCCCATCACGCTCGCCGCCAGTGATCCAAGGTCTTTGGCTGGTGGGATATATCTCAACGTCACTTCTTAACGTTTAATCTGGAGAAATCATGAAGATAACCCATGCTTATGCCGCTCAGGACGCAAAAGCAAAACTGGCTCCTTTTGCGTTTCAGCCGCGTGAACTACGTGCGAAGGATGTGCTGATCGAAATTTTGTTTTGCGGCGTCTGCCATTCCGATCTACACCAGGCAAGAAACGAATGGCATAACACTGTTTTTCCGGTGGTTCCAGGCCATGAAATCGTCGGGCGCGTTACAGCCGTTGGCTCACAGGCTGGCAAATATAAGAAAGGCGATATCGTTGGCGTCGGCTGCCTGGTTGACTCCTGCCGTAGCTGCCCCAGCTGCCAGGAAGGGCTGGAGCAATACTGTGAGAACGGCTTCGTCGGCACTTATAACGGCACTGACCGCTTCGATGGCAGCAACACTTATGGCGGCTATTCCAGCCAGATCGTAGTCCATGAGGACTTCGTGCTGCGCGTACCGGAAAATCTCGAGCTGGCAGGCGTTGCTCCGCTGCTTTGCGCCGGGATCACCACCTACTCGCCGTTACGCCACTGGAAAGTTGGCCCAGGGCATAAAGTCGGTATCGTTGGCCTGGGTGGACTTGGCCACATGGGCGTTAAGCTGGCACATGCAATGGGTGCTAAAGTCGTGCTGTTCACCACCTCAACGTCAAAAGTAGAAGATGGTAAGCGTCTTGGTGCAGACGAAGTGGTTATTTCTAAAGATGCCGATCAGATGGCGCAGCACACCAACAGCTTTGATTTTATCCTTAACACGGTCGCCGCCCAGCACGATCTGGACCAGTTCATCACCCTGCTGAAGCGCGACGGCACCATGACGCTGGTCGGCGTACCTGAACATAGTCACCCGTCACCGGCAGTGTCCAATTTGATCTTTAAGCGTCGTTCAATCGCCGGTTCGTTGATCGGTGGTATTGCCGAGACTCAGGAAATGCTCGATTTTTGTGGTAAGCATGGCCTCACCTCAGACATCGAGCTGATCGACATGGACTACATCAATGACGCCTACGAGCGTATGCTGAAAAGCGACGTGAAATATCGCTTTGTTATTGATATCAAATCGATGCGTGATCAGAAAGCTTGATAACCGGTGGACCGGTAACCCGGTCCACCTTATCTACAGGGCACGAGGATAATTAACTCCCTAAAGCCGCATTTTACCGCAACATGCTGAAAAAATAACTTTTCCCTCCCATGCAGCTGCAGAGTACCGCTATTTAGTCCGGTACCAACACGCCGCTGGATGCACCATTATTTCGAACGACCTGAAGGTGTTTACCCATCTCTCGTGTGACAGTCAGATCGCCACTGGCACGAATCACTCTGCGGACTATCTGACCGACTATCAGCATTCTCAATATTATGCGCCCGAACGGCACAGGATAGTTGGCAAAAGAATCGGTGCGGACTGAAGCCTGGGCGAGCTGACGCAGGATACTTCTGTGAAAGCCATACTGACCTGTGATAGTGTCCTGGATTATGGCTTTATGCTCATACACGCCATATCCACCACTCAGGGCTTTCTTGCCGCACTGCCAGACAGTAACAACGCTATTACTCATCTGTCGGTTTATGAAGTATGGCTACCATTCCCCCTGTCGGCGGAGATGTATGCAGGTTTGCGATGATCACACAGAGCGCCTGGCTGTCGAAAGCGAGTCAGGCGCAGAAAAACTTTGTCTCTCAGTATGCTAATGCCTATTCTCTTTACCGTTTAATCGGCACTCATTACCAACACTGCCGAACTGATAAACGTGCCTTTGCTGACTTCAGCCCCTGGTATTTTCACCCGCAAGAAATTTAGTCGAGTGGCGCCTAATCCGTTTAGCTGCTGCGTGTGAATGCTATCGCCAGGCTTGATTTGATGATTTTCTTAATATATTTCAATGCCAGGATACTGATTAAGGGTCATTATCGCCGCATTGGAGAAAGGCTAAACATCAGCAGATAACGTGATGTTGACAGGCATACAGATCGGGGTTTACAGAAATAATGAACACTGCCCTGACGCTGATAGCGACTTTGCGTTGCCGGCACGTACAGACGTCATGCGGGAATTTGCCCGAAGTCATTATCAATATTTTTGCCCTCGTTAATAGCGCGAGTTCAGGAAGTAAAAATGGAATCATTGCCAGCAATGATCACCCACGTAAAATCACGTGGTTTGTCAGGCGCTGATCCTCCCAGGTAATGCGCATATTTATGACGCCGGATAGTAGTAGCTCTCACTACGGGATATTCGCGTCAGAGAGCCAGAGGTTGCGGATACCTTATAAAAATCTCTCAACGGTAAATTATTCCAGTTGGTATCGCCGCCTCTCGCCTCTGGGCAGATAAAATATTTGGGTATAGGGTATGGTATTGAACACTCCCCGCATAAGAGCCCCAACGATCGGGCTGCAAATAGCCACCTTCCCTGGTGAAAACGTGAAGGCACTATGTAGCGGTGTCGATCCCCCGAAATATTGAAACGGTTCGTCACCATGCATCCATAAACTCGAAATTGCTTTTCTATACCCTCTCACCGACGCGAAGCACTCACCATTCGCTACCATCGCCTCGAAGCTTTAGGTTTCAAAGATTGCGTTATGTGTCGCCTGAAAATGACGTGCACATGTATCGCGTTTGAAGCAAAACCGATTAACCTGATAACACCCTAAACAGCACTACTCGTAAACGAACGTCACTCCAATGATAGACTGGACATTACCTGCTACAACCTGCCCCGTGGTTCGCGCGTAGGAAGCCGTCAGGCCCAAGCTGACAGGACTAGTACCGACCGTACCGAGAGACACATTTTTATTGGCTGCTAGTACACCATTTCGGGAAGACAACTGTACACCAATGCCGGTAGCTGGATTGGATGATGACGTATTGGTAAATATGGTGCTGGCCGTATCAGCCGTTGTGCCGGTCAGATAATAAGCCAGCTGTTGGTGTTGTCCGCAATGGACAGTCAGCGGTACAGTAGCCGTGCCGGGGTAATCAGGTAGAGTCACTGTCACGTTGCGCGATGACACGTCGCAGCCACCAGTGGGAACAACGACAGAGTTAAGGGCATATATATACCATACATACGTATTAAAATCACCATAGTTGTTCGTTTGAGACATATTCAATTTTGCAATCAAACTTCCTCCCTGTATAGCAACACCGCTTCCTGCATTTCCAAGAGCAGTTAGGTATAGCTTAGTTGGCCATGGAGTAAGGGTACGAGATCTGTATGTTAACTTTATTGTCTCGCTAGTAGTAGGAAATGGGTACGTTCTATCAGAGTAGGCGATACTTCCTTTAAAGTTCTCTAATGCACCACCATAAGCAGAGCCACTCATTAAAGATACATAATCGATATATGTATCTGGATAATCATTGCGGCAGGAAATTTGAGTAGATAAATCAACCACAAGGTTTTGTCCTACGCCAACTGAAGGGGCTAGAGTTACATACACATCGGCGCTACCTCCACCAATTGGAATTTCAGCCCCAGCAGCAGTCCGACATGCAAAAGCATCAGCGCCGGATGAGTAGGCCATCAGGCATACAGAAGCCACGAGGGCAGCAACTTCTTTTTTCTTCAATACTTTCTTTAGTTTTGAAACCAGTGTCATGACGTGACTCCTCAATTTAGGCGTAGGTGTACGTGACATTAATCACGGCCTGAATACTGCCTTGTTTCGGGTTACCTTTTACTGATAACACACGAACCTGTAATGGCAGACTCGCTGACTGTGTGGAATCATCAACCTGAACCGCCTTGGTTTTTCCGTTGTTCAGGTTATTGCCACTGGTGTCCTGCAGTTCCAGTTGAAGATTGGTTGCCCCACCTTGGTTTTTGTAATATCCCGTGTTGTCCGTTGTCCCCGTGAACTTGGCCGTGACTCGCGAGGTACCTATTGGACAATTGGTCAAATTCAGCGTTACCGGATGCCAGGCAGAGCCCGAACCGGGCTGTGTAAAATTGAAAGAAAAAAGGTCACCCAAGTTCACCGTTACCGATGGCGTGGATACGGTGCAGGGCTTTGCCACTACGCGTCCGTTGACCGTAATGGTCACGTCAGCTGCATGCACGGCGAATGTTGTAGTAAAGAGCAACGCCCCTGCCAGCATAATGTTCTTCATAATGATCATCTTCAGACTTCCTTACTGAAACTCTAAGGTGAAATTGGCCGTCGCTGTCACTGTTCCTGCCATCACGGGAGCGCGCGTTGCCATTAAGCGGGCATAAAAGCCCAGCGTATTGGGCTGGCCCGCCGTCAGCGTCATCCACTTCAGGGAATCCTGAGCCGCATTTAATGGAATCGGAGTCTGGTCACGATCCAGTATTTGCACCCCAATACCGCTTGCGGCGTTTGTTCCAGCATCAATCTTTAACAGGGTAGTGTTGTCGCTGTCAGAGGTTCCGACATACCCCACGCGAACTGCCGTCACGGAACTGCCGCACTTGTCGAAGACAATCTTGAAAGGTATGGATGGTGTGACGGTCCCAACCCGGTTGAATTGCTTGGCCGCAGTGCTCAGCAAATCCACCGTAAAATCCTGCGAGTCAACAGATACCGAGCAGGCATTGTCTTTTAAATAACCTGTGATGGTGATAGTACTGTCAGCCGCATGGACATATCCGGCAGCAAACGGCAATAAACACAGGATTAGAAAATATTTTTTCATTGCGTTTTCATCTCTTACTCATCATCGGCAAATGGCAGAGGCATAGCTCAGCGCCTGGTTTTGACTGTCAGCCGGCAAACTGTACGTCGCCGTGCAGCGCTCATTTTCGCTATCACCCCACTTCACGTTGAGGGTACCTTTTGGCGCAAGACCGGTAAGGTAAACCTGCCCGCCATCTGCCACGATGCTGCCTGACTGACCATCTCCGTAAGAGACTACAGAGCCGAACGGCACTGGCTTGCCGTTGTTTGTCAATGTCATAAGCACCTTCAGCCCGACTTTGGCCTTGAAGTCCGCACGCACGACGGCACCCCGTGTAGGGACGACGCTTAATACCGGATCCTCCAGCTCGACGTTATTCGCCAGTGTATTCGTGTTCAACGATATCCGATTCTCACGGTACTCCATCGCATAAGGGAGAACGGCATAACCGCGCCAGTCTGTACGCACCCCTGTTTGATTCTCGACAGAAACGTGTTTCGCACCCGGCGCCTTGATAAGCACCACGGTGTCATTGAGTAGCTGGCTAAAGGTGATGCCATTTCTGTGGGCAAGTACACCACCACTGGCACCATAGTAAAGCTGCTTATAGTCACCGCTGTAGCTGTAACCGAGGTTGACGTTGCCGTAAGCGCCGAGGTAATTCAGCGTGGCGTTGCCCGTTGCGCCGCTGTTGCCATTACCACCGCTGTTATAGCCCGATTGCACGCTATAACTAAGGTTGTTGTCTTCCAGAAGCGTCCCGTAAAGGCCGGCCGTATTTGTCGTTCGTCCCTTTAAATCTGTCGACGTGTTGTAACTGGCAATAGCATTTCGGAATACTGACGGGGTATCGGAGCGCATCCAGTGGCTAAGTGGAATATTCATGTTGAAAGCAAGAAGTTGGTCTTTAACGTCGGACCAGGCATATTTGGACAGACTGTAACTCAGGCTCCAGCTGATATCCTGAATGGTGCTGTTATAACCAATCTGCAGCTGTTCATCATAACGGCTGGTATTCCAGTAGCTTTGATGACTGCCAGTCAGGTATATCGTTGATGTCCGTCCTACCTGTTGCGTCACCGTCGCCTGCAGGCGACCGCGCTTGATGTAATTCAGATTGTAATAATCCGTCAGCTTTGGTTTGAGATTCACGATCCCGTCCTCACTAATCACGGAGTAACCGCTCATACGCCGCCACGCGGTGTCGGCCAGAGAATAGAAGCCCCGGGTAGAATAACGATATCCGACCAGCTGGAAATTAGTCCCTAACTCATTGAGCGATTTGCTATAGAGAAAACGCAGAGATTGTCCCTGGTGCTTGCTGCCATCAGACAAGGTAGCATTCGCCTGCGTAATATCGGCGGATATCGCCCCGAGGTAGCCCAGGTTCTTCCCCACACCGAGGTTAAAGGCACGATAGTTGTTTGAGGCACGTGTGCCACCATAGAGCGTCCAGCCTTTCGGCAATCCCCAAAGCGCCGTTCCCTGTAAAAACTTCGGCATGTCTTGTTGTTCATTACCACTGCGGTATTGTCCCGCAGCCACCGCGTACTTCACATGCCCTTCACGCTGCAACATCGGGACGGATGAGAAGGGAACGGTAAAGACCTGAACGGAACCATCCGCCTCTTTCACCGTCACCTGTAGATCGCCACTGTTTCCTGCCGCATAAAGGTCATCGATAGTGAATGCGCCGGCGGGTACCGTGGTCTGATATATTTCATATCCGTTCTGCTTGACCGATACGCGTGCGGTACCACGTGCTATTCCATGTATAACGGGAGCAAAGCCGCGTTGACTGTCGGGCAGCATATTATCGTCTGAGGCAACCTGAAGGCCGCGGAAGTTGATACCTTCAAAGATATCACCGGCCGTAAAGCCGTCACCCATAGTAAGCCGACTGAGCCAGGGTACAATCTCACGTTCAAGCCAGGTATTGACATGTTGCCAGCGATTTTCGTTATATCCCGTGCCGCTACTGTAACTCCAGGTTGAGTTATCCCGCAGGCGCCATGCCCCCAGGTTGAGACCCGTTTTCAGATTGAGATAAGAATAATTGCGGGTGCCGCCATTGCGACTGCGCACTTCACTGCCGGTATAGTTGTAATTGAGCAAACCGGCCGTAATACCATTATCCCACAGCTCGGGGGCGATGTACCCTCTTGCCTGGTTGCCCATGAAGGCTTGAGGAATACTGATGGAAAGACGTTGTCGTCCGACATCAAATGAACTTGAGGCATCAGCAATAATTCGTGTAAAGGGTACGCATGCCGTGCTCTTCATGGCGGCAATATCCGGAATGGTCAGGGTATTAACGCCAAGTGAAGCCAGTTGAGAGCGAGTGAGACACGGCTCCAACTTCGTACCGTCATCACTTTTATCGAAGGTGATGTCTCGCGTCGTCACGTAACCCCCATTCAAATAAATGTCGACACGATAGGTACCCGGCGGCGCATCAAGTCCCTTTTCGAAACTGGACAGATCGGCAACTGAGTCCGGGTCGTCAGACAGGAACCGGGGATTGAAGTATTTGTCTGCACGCACGGAAAATGTCGAAACCACCAAGAGCAATACCAACGGCGTAAGCATTGCTTTATTTAGCGCCCGCTCTTGGATGTTGTGTCTATTCATGTTATCCGTGCCTGCTCCATAAACCAGGTAGACTTGCCGCTATCGCACACCGTCTTCAATGCCGGTCCTACGCTACCTGCGTTGTTGAATCCATTGTGTTAGTGAATAACTCAGGTCATTACTGCAAAGTGCCTTTCATCACAGATGTGAGCGCACCGTAATCATTAATCGTGCGATACGTGATCACACTGCCAACATCGCCTGGCAGTTTCACCGTTGCCGCTCCCATAGGTGGGACCATGACATTGGCTAAAACACGTGTGCCGGCTTTTAATTCTGTGACGGTCAGAAAATAGGGGGTTGGATTATTCAGTACCAGTGTGTTCGCGTCGCGTTTAAACGTCAGTTTTGCGGGGGCTTGATCAGGCGCCATACTGAGATTTTGTGGGCGATACAACAATTTGATTCGGCTCGTTATCGACAGTTGAAGCGTATTTTCTTTCTGTTTTTCTTTGTCCAGAGAAGGAATGGCTTTGACGTTGACCCAGAAAAGACTTTCGCGGTCTTTAGGCAAGGCGTTATTAGTTGCATCGATAATACGCAGCGTATTTTCTTTTTTCCCCTGCATGAGAAACAATGGCGGAGTAATAACGAACCGGCCTTCTTTTTGACCATTATCGTTCTCGATCCAGGATTGTATGAGAAAGGTGTCTTTATCATTATTATTGCTCACACCCACAGTGACCTGTTTCTGCCCTGCCGGATAAATAACGCGTGTTGCCCCGAGAGCCACGCCCGCTTCAGCATGCGAAGTAAAAAATAAGACTGCCAAAGCCAGCAGTGAACCCATGACTTTTCCGGTCGTTTTCATTTTAATCACGTTAACCTCTTGGGGCGGATAACCGCCGTTTTATCCTTTTGCGCGAGCTAATCTCATCTGAGATAAAAGTGTCATACGCGAAGACAAAAGTTTTATTAGTATGTCAAAGAGAACCAAGCCTGGTCATTTGCAGCACCACCGATAACCGTATTGCCGGTTGCCCGATATTTGGCAACAAATTACAAGATACGCGTTCCTTTAGTCAGCGGTTTCCAGGTTTTAAGTTCAGCATTGATGGGTATGAGTTTCCCCTGTTCATCGAACAGGCCGATGCCGATGTCAGACGCAGTCCGCTCGCCTTCACCAATCGACAGAACATCAGGTTTTTTCCCATCGGCTACGCCATAAAAGACGATACCGATGCGATCGCTGACATTAGGATTACAACCCTGGAGATGCAAACTGAATGGCATCGGTTCGGCTTCATTCCCTGAATCCTCGAAGCGATTACTGCTGAACAGTTCCATGCGAACAACTGGCTGCCTGTCACCCGCTTCAACCATACAGGCTTCAGCGATGAGCTCTCCCTGAGAGTGCAACTGCCCCACAGGTAATTTGTGATCCCACTTGTTGCAGGCGATAGACAGAGGAGCAATGAAAAGTTGGAAAAGTTTCAGTCTGACTTCGGACATCGATTATTCCCTTTTCGATAGCTGAAATCAGGCCTCCCTGGCCTGATTAAGCATCCTTGCAAACCAGTATTACTGATACTGAACCTTAAAGTTGGCGTTCGCGTTGGCAGCACCAGGGGTGGCAGCACCGGTGGCGATATAACGCGCCTGGAATGGCAACGTATTGTTACCGTCAAACAGGGTGGCGGCAGTACTGTAGTCAGTACCGTTGAATGCCAGCGCTTTACCTGCACTATCCAGAACCTGCACACCCACGTTGGTAGCGACGCCCTCAGAAGAGCCCTCCAGAGCAAGAGCAGTTGGGTTCTCAGCATTGACAGTGACACCAGAGAATGCAATGGACGCTTTGGTGGCAACGGTGGTATCGCAATCGTCCAGCTGAATGTTGAAGCCTACAGCGGAGCTGGTTTTGCCTACCGCGCTCAGTGTGGTACTTTTGACTTGGCCCAGCTGGACGGTTTGGTCTATAGAACCGGCGTCAACGGCGCAGGCAGCGTTAACAACTTCACCCTTAAAGTGAACGGTACCACCGTTAACGGTGACGGGAGTAGTTTCTGCATGAGCCAGGCTGGCAGTCATCACAGAGGCAGCAATCAGGGTATTTATAAAACGGATCTTACGCATAAGTTTAAACTCCATGTTTTAGATAGGAAAAGTCCAATAATTGGCGTAACAATTTGATTCACATGAATCAGATTTTCCAGTTTCTCTTCAGCGTGTTTTTGAGCAAAATAGAGGATGGAAAGTCAAAAACAAATTAAATTGTTTATATGTTTTTTGAGTATGCTTATCGTCACGTCAATTTATTCCCTTGTTGAATCAAAATGCTTACGTCCACGGAACTTATCAGTCGAATAACACGACAGCATATCAACCGCGCGGGAATACGCAGCTTTGTCGACGTTAATCGCACATATTTTACCAGTAATAGCACCGGTAAAGTTAATCGTGCAACCGGCGGAACTGTCTTCAGCAAAATCTGCAGGCATAGTGACAACCCACTGATAACGCTCCAATAAATTTATTCAGTACATTTATAACTCCTTTTCATTTGAAATAGTCAATAGAGAACTGGTATCCATATGATAATAAATGATGGCTACCTTATCGTGTCAGAGCGTTATATTTAGCGAGCGACAACACTGCGTCATCATGTATCGTGACAACATATCTATTGTATATATTCAGTTGCGCAGCAGCACTTCGCGAAATGTATACTTTCTAAGTAGATACAACCTCGTTTTCCACAGCGGAACCAAATAAATTAAATATTTAACCAGCCAATTACTTACTTAACTAAGCATTCAATCAAAAAATAACGTTGAATGATTAACTACACCATTAAAATGCTGAGATAAAACTGTACTAACTAAGCGCAGATACATTCACCAGGAAATACCCCACAATTATACATACCCCAAAGATTAATAAAAATTAATTCCATCTATTATTAAGATAAACAATACCTAAACTCCAACTAGTTGAAAAATCGTTATTAACCATCGTAAATTAATTTATTGATAGCTTTAAACTATTGTTTAGACAAAAATCGATCGCTAAATTAAATCAATAAAACTTAACAATCCATCTTAATACTCACACTAAAAAGTTATTAAATCACAATCTTAAATTGATAATTAGCTAAAAAATATAGATATAATAATATTTTAATAAAAATCTCCAGAGGATTTCTTAAACAAATTGATAAATAAAATGCGAGTTTATAAGAATAATCCTGATACATGAAAAGTTAGTGTATAAATCCCCTTTAGAAACACTCACGAATAGCCACGCGCAAAAAGCACGTTATGCCCGAATTATTAATTTCTGTATGGGCTTTTACATACGCAGTCTTTTCTGCGTAGCTGCCATACTCGTCAAGTACCTGCTGGCAGCACTTTTATCGTCTCAGCAGGATGGCGGAGGTTATGAAGGGGTATCCCATTCAGATTAATGGCCGGTGATATCATCCAGTCATCTTTCACGATGAACTCAGGCCGTTATACGAAGAGGATCGCGTAATTCAGACAGGTAAAAACAAAAATAGAGACGCTTTATGGGTTTTATTCACCTTGTAGTGTTACAACGAGACGCCTTGCACCGCCACGAATACGATGTTCGCCCAGCCAGATGCCCTGCCAGGTTCCCAGTAGCAAGCGCCCCTTACTTACCGGCAGCATCAGCGATACACCAAGAGTGGAAGACTTAACATGGGCGGGCATATCATCCGCGCCTTCATAATCATGCCGCCAGAGTACATCCTCCGGCACAGAGCGCATGAAATGCTGCCCCATATCGTAACGTACCGTCGGATCGCAATTTTCATTGAGCGTCAGCGAAGCCGAAGTATGTAAAAGCAGCAGATGAAGCAGACCCGTTTCTACCTGAGATAAAGCGCTAACCTGGTGGACGATTTCATCCGTTACCAGATGAAAACCACGTGACTTTTCCGTTAAGGAGAATGTTTGCTGATACCACATGATGATTGCCTTTTGTTAGATATTAGCGATAAGCCCGTACACCGTCAGCTGAATAAAAAACAGGGCACGCATTTGCCCTGCTAAGATGTGCGACCAGGGAGTTACATAACAGCGGCAAAAGCTTCCGCGACCTGATTAACATTTCGGCTGCTAAGACCGGCAACGCACATCCTGCCGCTCGCAATCAGATAGACGCCAAACTCCTCGCGCAAACGCTCGACTTGCTGCGCACTGAGTCCGGTAAAACTGAACATGCCGCGCTGAGTAAGCAAATAATCAAAGTTTTTACTGGGCAACGCGGCCGTCAGCGCCGAAACCAGCGCCTGACGCATTTTAAGAATACGCCGGCGCATTGACTCAACCTCCTCCAGCCAGTTTGCCTTAAGTTCCGGGTCATTCAGCACGCAGGAAACGACCTGAGCGCCGAAGTCCGGCGGGCTAGAGTAGTTTCGGCGTACCGTGGCCTTGAGTTGCCCCAGTACCCGCGCCGCTTCTTCTGCGCTTTCACAGACCACGGATAATCCGCCAACGCGCTCGCCATACAACGAGAAAATTTTTGAAAAAGAGTTGCTGACCAGCGCCGGTAAACCTGCGGCGGTCATCGCCCGAATTGCGTAGGCATCCTCCTCCATTCCTGCGCCGAACCCCTGATAGGCGATATCCATAAACGGGATCAGATCGCGCGCTTTCAGCACCTCGATCGTTTCATCCCATTGCGCATTGTTTAAATCAGCCCCTGTAGGGTTATGGCAGCATGGGTGCAACAACACCACGCTTTTCGCCGGCAGCGCACTCAGCGCCGCAATAAAAGCGGAGAAGTTAACACCGTGAGTTTGTGTGTCATACCAGGGATAAGTGTTAACCTGAAATCCTGCACCGGCAAAAATCGCCACGTGATTTTCCCAAGTCGGATCGCTAACCCAGACCTGAGAGTCAGGAAAATAACGTTTAATGAAATCTGCCCCCACCTTTAACGCTCCGGAGCCGCCCAGGGTCTGCACTGTCGCCACTCTCTCATCGGCTAAAGCGCAACTGTCAGCGCCAAATAGCAGTGGCGCCAGGCTGCTGCGGTATGCAGCCAGACCTTCGATTGGCAGATAAACTGATGCACTTTGCGGCCGGGCATTCAGGCGAGCTTTAGCCTTAATGACAGCGTCCGGTTGAGGAATAACACCCTGTTCGTTGTAATACAGGCCGATGCTCAAATTCACCTTATGCAGGCGTTCGTCCTGATTGTACTTTTCCATTAAAGAGAGAATCGGATCGCCAGCGTAGGCGTCAACGTATTGGAACATGGTGCAGATCTCCATATTGCGTGGGTTGCAGGCTCTGTCGGCAGGCAGAGGTAGGTGCGGTCGGGCCGCCAGATGCCAGCCTGACGCCAGAAAATTACTCTTCGTCGTAAACAGGCCCGGCGTAGTTATCAAATCGTGACCACTGACCATTAAAGGTAAGACGGACGCTACCGATCGGTCCGTTACGCTGTTTACCGATAATTATCTCAGCAATCCCCTTGAGATCGCTGTTTTCGTGATAGACCTCGTCGCGATAGATAAACATGATAAGGTCAGCGTCCTGTTCAATAGAGCCAGATTCACGCAAATCCGAGTTAACCGGGCGTTTATCGGCGCGTTGTTCCAGCGATCGGTTCAGCTGCGACAGCGCAACCACCGGAATGTTTAGCTCTTTCGCCAGTGCTTTTAACGAACGTGAAATCTCAGCGATTTCCAGCGTACGGTTATCGGAGAGCGAAGGTACACGCATGAGTTGCAGATAATCGATCATGATCATGCTAAGTCCACCGCATTCACGATAAACACGGCGCGCGCGCGAACGTACTTCGGTCGGCGTCAGGCCGGAGGAATCATCGATGAACATATTTTCCTTTTCCAGCAAAATGCCCATAGTGCTGGAGATACGCGCCCAATCCTCATCATCAAGCTGGCCGGTACGGATCCGGGTTTGGTCAACGCGTGATAGCGAGGCCAGCATACGCATCATCAGCTGTTCACCGGGCATTTCAAGGCTGAAAATCAGTACCGGTTTTTCCTGAAGCATCGCCGCGTTTTCGCACAGGTTCATGGCGAACGTGGTTTTACCCATTGAAGGACGCGCCGCAACGATAATCAGATCGGATCGCTGCAAACCCGCCGTCTTTTTATTCAGGTCCTGGTAGCCGGTATCCACCCCGGTAACACCGTCATGTGGCGTCTGATAAAGTGATTCAATCCGTGAGATGGTCGCTTCGAGAATCTGATCAACGCTTTTAGGGCCGTCATCTTTGTTC
This sequence comes from Izhakiella capsodis, assembly GCF_900115045.1. Classification (GTDB taxonomy): domain Bacteria; phylum Pseudomonadota; class Gammaproteobacteria; order Enterobacterales; family Enterobacteriaceae; genus Izhakiella; species Izhakiella capsodis. The sequence goes on from NZ_FOVC01000003.1 coordinate 265,865, forward strand.
GCGCGCTTTTCAGCAATTTTAAATACGTTGGACTCCGCGAAGTCAAGCAGGTCCTCGCTTGATCGCCCTTGAGGATCATAACCCGCATCGGCTATTTCATTAGCTACCGAGATCATTTCGCGCACGACTGCGCGCTCACGCACAATGTCGGCGTAGGCGTTGATATTCGCCGCGCTTGGGGTATTTTTCGACAGCTCAGCCAAATAGGCGAAGCCACCGACCATGTCAAGTTCACCCCTGGTTTCGAGAGACTCGGAAAGCGTAATCAGATCGATGGGCTGACTGGCTTCCAGCAGGCGCTGCATTTCACTGAAAATTAAACGGTGAGGGCGGCTGAAAAAATCATCCGTCACTACCCGCTCTGATACGCTGTCCCAACGTTCATTATCAAGCATTAACCCACCGAGCACCGACTGTTCCGCCTCCAGCGAATGGGGCGGCAGCTTCAGCCCTTCAACCTGCCGATCGCGCGGCTGCTCGTTAAATTTGTTGGTGGATTTATTTCCTGCCATAGTGAATGCATTACCAAAAATCGAATGGATGACGCGCAAGTTTACCCTTTAAGCAAGCTGACGTCTCCCCCCAGCCCCGACTAATCAAAAGGCATAACCATGGCAAAACAGATTCAGTTTTCCCGCAATGGCGGACCGGAAGTACTGGAAATTCAGGAATTTACTCCACAAGATCCAGGTGTCGGCGAAGTACAAGTTGAAAACAAAGCGATTGGCATTAACTACATCGATACCTACATACGCAGTGGGCTTTACCCCACTGCGTTACCTTCCGGACTGGGTACAGAAGCCGCCGGGGTAGTGATTAAAACAGGCGCTGGCGTGACGGGAATTAAGGTCAACGACCGTGTGGTATACGCCCAGTCGAAACCGGGCGCTTACAGCACGTTACATAACGTTGCCGCAGAAAAAGTGGTCCAGTTGCCTACGGCCATCAGTTTTGAACAGGCAGCGGCCGCTTTTCTCAAAGGTCTGACGGTGCATTATTTGCTACGTCAGACCTATGAAATACAACCTGAAGAAACGTTCCTGTTTCACGCCGCGTCTGGTGGTGTCGGGCTGATCGCCTGTCAGTGGGCAAAAGCGTTGGGCGCGCGGTTAATCGGCACCGTCGGTTCAGCGGAAAAAGCGCAACGAGCGAAAGCGGCCGGAGCCTGGGCAGCGATCAATTATCGCCATGAAAATGTGGTGCAGCGCGTTGCCGAACTCACTAATAATAAAAAAGTCCGCGTGGTTTATGACTCCGTGGGTAAAGATACCTGGGAGGCGTCACTGGACTGCCTTCAACCGCGCGGATTGATGGTCAGCTACGGTAACAGCTCTGGCCCGGTCACCGGCGTTAACCTGGCGATCCTCAACCAGAAAGGTTCGCTGTACGTTACCCGCCCCTCCCTGGACGGCTATATTACCTGTCACGATGAGCTGGTTACTGCCAGCAACGAACTGTTTGCACTGATTGCCTGTGGGGCAATCAATGTCGATGTGCCGGAGAGGCAGAAATTTGATCTCAGCGAGGTACAAAAGGCACATGCCACGTTGGAAAGTCGGGCAACTCAAGGTTCCTGCCTGTTGATCCCATAAAAAAGGGCCTCCTGACGGAGGCCCTGCTTATTTTTTTAGTTCGTGCGGTATGTAGGGTACTGCGCGATGAATAGCTTCATTCTTTGCTATAAGTCAGCCTGACAGATTCCATAAGTAAAAAAAATGTTTATATGCAGAAAAAAGAAAAAAAATGCCGCTATGTGATCCCGCGCGCATGTTGCGACCCGATACTTCAATAATTTTTCGATTTGAGGCCAGTAATTCCGGTAACGCTTCCCGGCTCGTAGTTTAATGAGAGCACGCCATATCCAGGTAACGGCCAGCGTCATTAGCACCCAGGGAACCATTTTTACAACAAATACCCGCGCGCCGCTAAAAACATCAGAAAATGGCTGCCAGCAGCGCAAATAACACACCAAATAGCGATACGCCCATCAACACCAGCACGCCAAAAAAACCAGCACTAAAAGTATTTCCATTTCAGTTCTGCAAACAAGACTTGAAGAAGGGATTTCATCATACGTGCCAACGGTCAGGCCTGACTAACAGGCTGATTTACAGTGAGAGTGAACATCGACATGTCCAAAACACTGGCGGAAATAACGTGATAAAAGTGAGTTTTACACCCTATCCACCAGCGGCTGACGATCGGCCACCATCGACAGCGCCTTTTCCACGACCGAAACATCGGCTCCTGGTTTGTGTGCGTTTTCACTCAGATGACGACGCCACTGGCGCGCACCCGGTATCCCCTGAAACAGGCCCAGCATATGCCGGGTGATATGGCCAAGCCAGGTCCCCCGGCTCAGCTCGCACTCAATATAGGGAAACATTGCGCGCACCACATCCAAAGGGTTGACGGCCGGAGAATCATCGCCAAACAGGGCGCTATCGACACCGGCCAGCAGTCCCGGATTCTGATAAGCCTCGCGACCGATCATCACACCATCAAGCTGTTGCAAATGACGCTGTGCTTCCTGAAGGCTTTTGATACCGCCATTAATTGCTATCGTCAAATGGGGAAAGTCGCGCTTTAGCTGATATACCCGTGGATAATCCAGCGGCGGGATCTCGCGATTCTCTTTGGGACTGAGGCCGGAGAGCCAGGCCTTACGCGCGTGAATAATAAAAGTATCGCACTCACCGTGACCGGCGACAGTGTCAATAAAATCGCAGAGAAATTCGTAGCTATCCTGCTCATCAATGCCAATGCGGGTTTTAACCGTAACCGGGATGGATACTTTATCACGCATGGCTTTCATGCAGTCCGCCACCAGCACCGCCTCGGCCATCAGGCAGGCTCCAAAGCGACCATTTTGCACACGGTCAGAGGGGCAACCGACGTTAAGATTAATTTGATGATAACCACGCAGTTCGGCCAGATGGGCGCATTGCGCAAGCGCGACTGGATCGCTACCACCAAGCTGTAATGCAACCGGCTGCTCCTGTTCATTCCACGCCAGATAATCGCCTTTACCGTGGATAATCGCTCCCGTCGTCACCATTTCACTGTACAACAACGCCTGGCGGGTCAGCTGACGATGAAAATAACGACAGTGGCGATCGGTCCAGTCAAGCATCGGTGCCACGCTGAATCGTTGAGAGGTGAATTTTGGCATCATGCCGCGAGTTACGCTGCTCTGGTGCGGGTTGGGAGATTCTCTATTTTCGTGCATTTTTTATCTTAATGTCGCTTTTTATGGGCCCCCAGCAGCCCCCCTTATTTTAGGGAGCTGAATGGAAAGTGCGGCCTACTATAGCATAGAAAAACACCAAACCGCCGACGGAACGTTACCTTACAGTTACTTCGTGGCGTGATAGAAGGTGGGTAAGAGATCTGCCGGCAGAACCGGACATTCAGTAAACAGGATCGTGCAAAAACATGGGGTGCTGGCAGGGTTGCTGAGCTGGAAACAAATGGGGTGCCGACTGCCAACGACTCAAACAAAATGGCCGTTGGCGATCTGCTAAGACGCTACATCAATGATCCCAGCCTCGGCGGCAAAGCCGGGCACACTAAACGCTATGTACATGATAATTTGCTGGACTGCGATATAGCCAAAATCCCCCTCACAGACCTCTTGACCAGCCACGTTATTGAGCATTGCCGCCAAAGATGCGGCGCTGGTGCAGGCCCTTCCACTGTTAACCACGATGTGAGTTATCTTTCTTCCGTTCTGGCGTCTGCCAAACCTGTCTATGGTATCGACTACACAACCAACCCCGCAACCGATGCAAGACCGTTACTGCTCCAGATGGGGCTGATTGGCAAATCCAAGCGCAGCCGCCGCCCGGTTAGCGATGAACTGGATAGATTGCTGGCAGGGCTTGAGTCCAGAAGCGAACACATCGCGGCAAAAATCCCCTTCGTAGATATTCTGAACTTTTCGATTCTCAGTTGTATGGGGGTGGGCGAAGTGTGCAAAATCCGTTGGGAAGACTTGGACGAAAAGCAAAAGGCCGTACTGGTCAGAGACAGAAAAGATCCGCGCAAAAAAACAGGTAACCATATGCTGGTTCCGCTGCTCGGCGAAGCCTGGGACATAGTGCAACGCCAGCCCAAAACCAGCGCGTTGATTTTCCCCTACAATTCCCTTTCCGTAACGGCGGATTTTCAACGCGTCAGGAACTCACTAAGCATTGAGGATCTGCGATTTCACGATCTGCGCCGTGAGGGCGCCAGCAGACTTTTGAGGCAGGTTTTAGCATTGAAGAAGTTGCTCAGGTTACCGGCCGTCGCTCGCTGAATGTTTTATGGCAGGTTTATACGGAGCTATACCCCAAATCCCTGCTTGAAAAATTCGAATCCATCTGTAAATGATAACCCCTATAACCCTAAAATACCTGACCTTCAATACACCCAAGGTTATTATAACCCCATCAAATCAACACAGAGAGTCGGAGGATGGTTAGCAGAATGCAGCAGCAATGATAGAGGCCGATGGGTGGTATGTGGTGAGAGTTAAAGGCAGCCATCACCAGTTCAAACACCCAACGAAAAAAGGGTGGATAACGGTAAAACATCCACAAAATGACATACCGCTACCAACACTGAAAAGCATCAAAAAACAGGCTGTGCTTAAGCCCCATCTACTGGAGGTTTAAATGTGATACCCTGTTGCTATTGATATAGGCGATTCATCCTTCGGCGTTCGCGTACCCGATATTCAAGGCTGCTTCTCTGGCGGCGACAACTCTCAGGATGCGATTGAGAGCGTGCGTGAAGCTATCGATGCTCATATAGAATTACTGGTGGAAAATGGCGAAGCGGTGCCGGAAGCCACCAGCGTGGAAAACTGGCTGGCCGATCCCGATTATGCGGGTGTGTTGTGGGCGCTGTTTGATGTGGACGTTACACGGTTGATGGGTAAAGTGGAAAAAATCAATGTCACGCTCCCCTCGTTGTTAATCCGCCGTATCGATCAGTTTGTCGCTGCACACCCTGAGTACGGTAGCCGTTCCGGCTTCCTGTCCCGTGTGGCGGCTGATAAAGTGATTGGACGCGAAAAACGTTAAGCCTCGCAAGGGGCTTTTATTATAAAAGAAGGATTAACGATTTGGAAACATTATTAAGCGTTATAATACCCTGCTATAATAGTTCACAATACATTGAAGAAAGCCTGACATCCGTTTTGGACTATATGCCAATAACATGCGAACTTATTATCGTTAACGATGGTTCAACAGATGATACGTTGGAAAAAATCAAAATAATATCTGAAAAACATCCAACTAAAAGAATAAAAACATTGACACAAGAAAACTTGGGGGTGTCCGCCGCTCGGAATAACGGCATTAATGCCAGTACGGGAAAATATATTGCTTTCTTAGATTCTGATGATTACTATTATCCACTTTTTTGGGAGTTATTCCCTAATATATTAGAATATTCCGATTATGATATATACGAATTTAACGCATGTCAATTTAACATTGCTGACAACAAAAATAAGACACTCAATATCGTTAGCTTTGACAATGAAGTATGTTTCAATAATGTAAGCCAGCGAACCCCGGCATTCAGAAATTCACAGTGGTTTCCATGGGCAAGGGTTTACAACGCCAACCTATTTAAATCGCATAAAATTAAATTCCCTGAAAACTACCATTACGAAGACATGTATACCATTCCACAAGTATATTTAGCTTCAAAATCTGTATTTCCAATTAAAAATAATCTTGTTTATTATCGTACAAATGAAAGCAGCATAAGCCAAACATTTAGAAAAAAGGACATCTTAGACTTAATTTGCATACTTGAAAAATATAAAAGCCTGTCAATGGCTACAGATAAGTATCAAGATATAAGAAAGGTACTTTATCCAGCAGCCAAAAGAATTTTTGATTTAATAAAATACCTAATGATAAGCCGTAAAAACTTTGATGTCGGGATTGTTAACATCATCAGATTGCAAAAAGTATTGATTTACTTCTCACAGGAGTTTCCTTCACATAAGAGACTTGCGATATATTTATTCCCATTATATTTTAAACTCATCCTGTCCTTTAGAAAAAAATAGGCATTCTAAGATGCCTGAATTTTATGCGCTACGGTACCAGCCCATTAACTTAATAAATGCGTTGGTTACTGACATTGCCGAATCTGATCCAGCATTTGCTGTTGTGCCCGAGACAGAATGAGAATGAGCTCCAATACCCACTGTATGTCCATGCATACCTATATAAACATTGTGAATATGATTTCCTGAAGATCCTGATGTAAGTGTCCCATCCACATGTGTCGCGCTCCTTGCGTCACAGGACCCTGTCCCATAGGCCTGTGCCGTACCAGCACTTACTGTATGTGTATGCTGCCCCTGCGTATCAGTCTGTTTTATTCCGTGATCAAATGTACTCGTCCCTTTAGTCCCATAATCAAAACTACTGGTATTAGCCGAAAAAGTATGCGCGTGCGCTGGCAAATTATCTACCGCCAGGGTTACCGAATCAGCCCCCCCCGTGGTCATCACATCACTGCCGCTGGCGCTGGCCAGACGCACCGTGCGGTTCTCACCGATATATTTCCACGTTGTTCCCGGAAACAGCGTATTCGGATCTTTATTCTGCGCAAACCAGGTCACAATTCCGACCGGGTAAAGCATTTCAATGGGATCGACATCCGCTTTAAATTCGATCCATCCGCTACCTTTGCCGGGTTCCTCGTTATTATTTTCTATCTTCGATTGCCACAGCTTTGCGCCATAGTAAGCCTGTGACCGCATTGCGTAAGGCTTACCGTCCTCAGACCAAACAGCGGCACCGAACGCCTGAACCTCTCCCACTGCCTCGGTAACATCGTGGAAAACCGCATTCATCTTCTCTCGCTCGATATCCTTCGCAGCCGGATCGGTCGTCTGGTCACGCTCATAATCATAGCCATAGCCCTGGGTGTAAGATACCGAGCCGTCAGTCTGCGTTTCAACAGGCACAACAGCCCTGTCACCCTGTGCAGCGAAGGGCGTTTTAAACATTTTTGTCATGGTTTAATTTCCGAAAGTATCTGTGAAGTTTTTACGTTTTTCGCCAACGCCAAATGCCGGGCGGGTGACAATACGATATTTAACCCCGACGCCCGAAGGTCGGGGGAGCAGATCGAAGTTATCCAGCAGCAGTCGTAATCCTTCATCAGGCTTAAAATCAAAGACATACCAGATATAAGACATATCGAGAGGATCGAGCACAACGACCTTACCGTTTCCATTACTGAAGTACCGCGCCAGGAATCGATTGATATTGGTTATCGTCGGACTCTGCGTTAGCGTGAAATAGCGCATTCTCACCAGCAGGCGCTTTTGCGCTGTGGTCAGCGTCAGCGTGTAATCGGCGTTGCGCCTGAAATTGGCTTTAAAATTGCGTTTATTAGCGCCGAAACCATAACCGATTTTATTTTTGTCGCTGGGAGGAACATCAATACCCAGCGGTACATCCAGAATGCGTCCCCATACCGCCAGACCAAAATCATTCGCGCTATCGATATTGAAGACATCGCGATACCAGTCGCGCCAGAACGCGACCGTTGACCGGTTGAAATACGCAGATTTACCGCGGGCCAGCGCGTTCAGCTTGTCCGCATTTTCATACTGCCACAGGATGGCTCTCAGCAGGTCTGAATGAAAATCGAAGGACTGTATTGTCATACGATAACCACCTGCACGGCGTTGCGCCGGAGTCTGGCAACCGCGTTTATCTGCACCGGGATCACGGCGGTGGACCAGCTCAGCCCATCGGTTGATAACTCGACCTTCAGCACAAACAATCGGGGTTCAGCCGCATTGACCGCCGCCGCAATTTCAAACGGCGAAACGTCACGCCCGACCGCCAGTCCTTCATCCAGGTTCGTTTCACCCGTTACCCACTTTTCAACAGCATTGGGGATCAGCGTCTGGGCGTCATAGGCACTTTTGCGCACCGTCACCCGACAGAGCAGATTAATTTCCTTTGGCCTGTCAAATTTAACGATATACACCTGACCGCTGTATGGCTCTGTTACCTCAACCGTTTCACTGCCGTTGTACGCCGCCCCGACGGTTTTGGTTCGTAGCAGGGCCGCAGCAATATCCTCACGCAACCCACCATCGACACAAACATAGATACTGTGTTTGACCAGCGTAACGCCATCAATCATCTGATCCGCATCGGTATAATTTTCACGATACGACAGCGATGCCACGCCCTCGATATCGTACAGCGCGGAAGTGATAGCCGACCCAATACTCACGGTATTTTTGGCAAGCGTGTTCCTGCGCCGCCGCCGGGTACGGATATCAGATTCCGCTACCCTGCCCGGCACCGCACCGGTTGGATTACTTACCTTTTCCCAGCCCAGAACCGAACTTGCCACCCGGACGAGTTCTCCGGCACCACAACCTACCGCGCCGGTTTCAACCGAGCGCATATCCCCTTGAGTGATCCCTTCATTACCAATAATCAGTACGCGTGTCGTTTCGAATGCATCACCTGCCGCGGTTGTGGCCAGAGAGCCTTTCGGGATAAGGGTTTGTGGGACGCCAGCAAACTCAACGTTGGCCAAAAAGGAAGGCGTGGCGGGCAATCGCTGCCCGCCCAATAGCGCCCAGATCGCATCAAGGAAGATCCCTCCGGCAATATCCGGGTTAATCTGGTTCGCCAGCTCTGCGTTATTGCGGACGATAGCATCCCGATTCTCCACTTCCATGGTTACCAGCACACCCTGCGGGGTTTCAGGCGACAGGTCGATTTCCTGACCAAACGCATCCCTGAACTCATTCTCAACCTGCTCACGCAGCGTGGAGGTGTCAGGGATAATCACGCCTGTGCTTGCTATAAACTGATAATCAGACATTGAAGGTTATACTCCCGTAGATAGTGCTGATCACCGCGGTGTAATGGAGCTGATTGTTTTCAACAGAGGCAGAAAAAGAATCGATCGCCAGAACCTGTGAAATCTCGCGCATACGCTCGCGGAACGCGGCTTCAAACATCGGTAAATCAGCATGACAACCAAAGGTGGTTTTCCAGTACGGCATCCCTTGATCCATGTTATGCAGCATCTCGCCCCGTAACGCTCTGGCAAAGTGCATGCAGCAGTTCTTCACCGCCGTTTCATCACGCACTAACGCCAGGTTGCCATCGTTTCCGAGGTAAATATCATTACCTTCGGTAACATCAAACGTCATCATACCGGCACCCCACTGCTGTCCGCCCCCGACTTAACACCGCCATGCAGGTGCTGAGCACCAATATTTTTACCGTTATGCCGCATCAGTCCACCGTTTGCGTCACTGTTACCGTGAGTCTGATGGTTGCCATTGACCGTCACGTTGCCATTAAAAATGCTCTCAGCGGCGTTCACTTCAAACATAGGTGTATTGAGCACCACCTGCCCATTGTGCAACGCCAGGCACACACTGCCATCCAGCGTCTGCACGACCAGTGCATCGATGTTTTTACCGTCCACCACCCAGCCTTTGATGCTGTCAGGAAAAAACATCGCATCACTGAACGATTTCAATCGGTGGGTGTTCGGCTCGTCCTGCTGGCCCCCGCGCTGAAAAATCAGACTGATATCGCGGTCATTGGCTTTCAGCCAGCCAAAATCCCCCGCTTTAAGCGGAACCCGGATAAAGAACCCCCCCCCGCCAAAACGGAAAACAGGAATATTATGAACCGGAGCACGGGGTATTCTCTGCCCTTCGGTTGACACCATCATCACCAGCGGCTTGACCACCGCGCGATTCGTGGCATCGTCATAACTGACCACGGTTGCGGGTAACATATCGTCGGTATTCATCATCAGGTTACGAAAAGCGCCCATAAGCTGCCCTGCCAGACTGGATTCACTGGCAATATCGTTATTCGGTTTATTCATTGGTTAAACCCGTTTACAGGTGGCCTGATAGAAGAAGGGATTGTCGTGTGACGCGATATTGAATTTAAGCTGCTCGATAAGGTAATCACCGTTCAACGTGGGATTGAATTTACTCTCCAGCCGTAATGTACCACCCAGGCTGGATTCGCCGTCGATAAGCCAGCTCACGTCGAGACCTTTTTCGGTGCCTTTGGGCAACCCGACCATCCCGGAATTCTGGTTAACGATCTTGATCCGCCCTTTGACTGCTTTATCCGCATCCTTCACATACAGAACATCATCATCAATAAAGGCTTTTACGCCACCCGCATCCTGCAACCGCTCCACCAGCTTCAGCGTAGCGCCACAAAAATACCAGTTAGCGACATATTTATCCGTCGCCTGAAAGTCCAGCCGCACACCGCAGTCTCGTGCAATCCTTGCGGCGATGTCACTTAGCTTACTCATGGCACCGAAGGACGTTGTCACAATATCCCTGGCACTGCCGTTACCCGTTTTTGCTTTCAGCGATAATGTCACGTCAGGCGGGCTGGAGGATTCAGCACTGACAATATCGCCGAAAAAAAGGCGAAAAACGCCGGTACTTATCCGACCAGCTTCCAGTATTAGCCGGGCGGGCTGTTTGCGTTTGTTATAAGGGCTGGTTTCCGTCAGAAGCCAATTGCGGGTAGTAGCATTCAGGCCATCAATACTGACGGTGCATTCATTCTGCAAAGGATTCGCATATTTGGTACCGCTGGCCTGTACTCGCATCCCCTCGTACCACTGCATGCGCCCGCTGACCTCAATCCCTACTCTGATCCGTCGTAAATCAATCATCTGGCCCCCAGAATATCAGGCTCTGCGTTTTGCCGAACGCTTCATACCAGGGCAAGGCATCCTGTTCGGTGATAAAGGCAAAATTTCCGGCTAATGCCAGGTGGGTATAGGGGATCAAGGGCGCATCGGCTGTCGCTCTGGTTGCCAGCATGACAACCTTCTCATTGCAGCGAATATCGCACACCATCATCTTCCGCGCGGCTTTGATCGTCAGATCCCAGAGATTATCCGCAACGATGATTTGCAGGCGCTGGTTTGGCACCGGATTTAACGGTATTTCACGCATTGTTTTTCCTCCGGCTAGCCTGACAAGCAACGAACTCTTCCGTTCTTTTGAGACAGCTTTGGTCTGCGCACACCCCCTTTTGACGGTGCTGGACTGTGACGGCTTCTGCACTTTTTTTGGCGGAAGCGCGCCGTATTCGGGGGTCACACTACGCCATTCGGTGAAGTGCAAAGACAGCTGAATAGCATCGATCATTTCTACGCTTTCGTCGTGACTGAAATCAGTGAGCAGCATAGGTTGATAGATTTTGACTTTGGTCTGAATACCCACTAGCTTGTTATGCTCCCAGGCTTGCTGCATCAGGCCAAAAACAGTGTTGATATCACCGGACAAAATCAGGTCCATGCTAATCTCTACGGCCTGCACAACAACATGATCGCTGCGATTTTCCCCTGACTCGACCTGAAAAATGGTGGCCTTGCGCACATCATTGACAGTGATTTTTATGGGGCTTGCGGTGGCATACAGCGTGGTAAAATTATCGATATCAAAGATTTTTACGTCAGTGATCATATAGCCAGCCCCGTTTGCGTTTGTTGCCCAAAATCCTGCAACTGCTCCAGAAACGCCTCTTTAGCGCCTGCCGCCATACCTGCCGCATCGGTTGCCTTTGTTTCAACCCTCACTTCACCGATATTCAGGGTGGTTTCATTCTTCAGGCTGGCACTATTGCTGATTGCCTGGCTGGTCACGGAGTTGAGGGGATGATTATTCGCTGCTGCAATCAGAGCTTTTCCCTGCTCGACCATATTCTGAGTATCCCGCTGTGGTAAGGGACGTTCAGCTTCGGGAATACGGTGCGTTACCTCTCCCTCAGCGCTGATTTTGCGCTCTACGGTGAGTTCTTTTTCGTCATCAGCACCGAACCAGCCCTTCACTTTTGACCAGCCTTTCTGAATTGTATCCAGACCGCCATTTATCCAGCCGATCACCTTCTGCACTTGCGCCCACATCCAGCTGAATATGCCTACAACCGCATTCGCAACCTGATCGAATACGCTGCCAAATTGTGATCCCCATTTAATCAGGCTGTTTACTGAGTTCAACAACCAGCCAATAAACTGGTTCAGGCCGTTATTCATTTTGCTGTAAGCGTCCACCACCGTATCCGCAACGAAATTCACGGTGTCTGTGAGGGAGTCAAACAGAAATTTGAATGCGTCCCACAGCAGCATAATGGCCTGTTTAAGTGTGGGATAAGCATCGAGAAGGCGGCCGATCATCGAATCATTACCGTCGATAAAATTCATGATGTCGTCGTAAACCAGCGCGAACGCGGCGGCAAGCAAAGCAATCACGCCAATAATGGCGAGTATCGGCCAGGTTGCTGCCAGCGTAGCAGCAGCCGCAACCAGCATCGGTGGCACGTAGTAGGCGGCAACCGCCGCACCAATCGCAAGAAAAAAACCGCTGACCAGATTCTTATTCTGCTGGCAAAACAGCACAAATTGACGCAGCCATTCCATGCCCTGAGTCAGAAACGGCAATACCCTATCGAGAAAGCTGTTTTTTAACTGGACGGAGGATTGCGTTAAATCACGCATGGCCTGGTTGAAGCGCAGAGACTGATCAATACTCTCTTTATTGATGCTCGCGTACTCTTCTTGCAGGCTCATCATGTGCGCCATCTCTTGGCGGCCTTTCATCATCAACTCAATGGTTTTGTCGTCCGTCACGCCAAAGTCTGCAAGGCGTGATTTCGCGTCATCAAAGCTCATCCCCTTGACTTCATCGGCTGTCGCAAGAATTTTTTCCATCGAGTCGGTTGTGTCGCCAAAGGCTTTTGCCATCGCCGTCAGATCCGCCTGCGCGTTTTCTCTGGTCCCGCCAAGCGCGGCAACTGAGCCGGCAAACGCATCCACATCAGCCGCCGACATGTTTAATTTTTTACTCAACTGATCAAGCGCTTCAACTTCCTGTGCGCGTAGTGCGGTGTCGCTAAAGAGTGATGACACATCCAACAATTTGCCAAACAACCCAAGGGCTTTCTGAGCTAATACCGCCATGCCGGCTTCCACACTGCCGGCAAATTTACTGACGACTTTTGCGGCGTTATCGCCGGTATTTTGCGCCTGTTTCATCCCCTCAATCATATCGTCGATAGCATGCTGAACATGATCAAAATCAGCATCAGCCTGCCGGGTGTCGAATTCATACACCTGCACAAAGGCATCTAATAGCGGCATTATCGGTTTCCTGCGGCGGCAAGCGCCTCGTTATAGCGGTTGGTCACAGCGATTTCCCACAAGTCCATCGCCTCCTCCAAATCTATAGAGGTTTTGAGCTCGGTGAAGCTGGCGAGTTTTTCTGAGATGATGACTGCAAAGAATCCATCAGCGTTTTTATAATCGACGGGAGTGAATCGCTGATTTTGCCCAGCAGGTAGGGCAGGAAAGCGTTGCTCCCGGCGTTGCCGAAAAAACTGGTGTTGTACCTCAACATAGCAAGCTCAAGACGGATCAGTGCTTCACCGTCCGGGACATGGTTATCAATCAGCGTCTGAGTTTTCAGACAGATTTCCGCACCATCGCGCATTACCGCCACATGGGCCATCATTTTTAGCATGGCTTCTTTGCTTATTTCGTAGTCGCCAATTTTAGGGGCGTTTGACAGCGGATATTTTGCCAGGATTTCACGCCCCAGCGTGGCGGGTAAACGACTGATCACAAAGGCGTGCATCTCCCCGTCAACATCCTTTATTTCAATATCTTTTGGCTTAATCAGCATAATGACCTCAATAGAAAGGCGGGAATATTCCGCCTGAAGGTTAACGAACGCGCGTACAGTCAAAGTCCTGAAATACAAAGGTATACACCTTTGATTTAAGACGCCCGGCGCTGGTCGCAGAATTCCCCCGACTGCCGTTGGTAATTTTCCCGTTACGCGCGGTCGTGGTCGCGCCGTCACCGTAGGACGCCACCAGCGTAATGTTATCTCCGGCATGTCTGCGGCCACGTTTGGCCGTGTTAGCTTCCAACAGGATCGCCAGATTCTGATCTTCTTCACTGCCCGGCAGCACGCTTATCGTCACCGTCTGCGGGGTGGGCGTTGACCAGCACACCAGATTGCCATTGATATCCATACCGGTTTTAGCGATATCGACAGTCGGCAAATCGAATGGATCGCCATCATCGGCGAAAGCCGTTAGCAATATCCCTGACGGAAAGGTCTGGCTTGCCTGCACCAGCAGGCTAAGACCGGTTGCGGATACATCATTCATTATTTATTCCTTACACCAGGTTGTGAGAGCCTTCGATTTTACGTACCCAGTCGCCTTTACCGTAAAGCAACACATATTTCATCATGTATTCCGGCGAACCAGACGGCCCGGTATTTTCAACGATCTGTACGTTGTACCAGTAGCCCTTATCCTGAATATCGTGCCAGGCTAAATCGTCGCCAGACGCATCAACGACGGCGAGTTTCTGTGCATCTGATAGTGTCTTACCGGGAAGAATGGTGCCGTTATCCACCGCTTTGGTCACTGCGCCGGCGAGAACCATCATTGCTCTGGCCTCACCATCGCGGTTGGCAGGGACGCCACGCGTCGCCAGCAGTAACGAAAGCCACTGTTGTGCAATCCAGGCTTTTAACCACTGCTCATTGGCATGAACGCTCATGTCCAGTGGGGCGGTATCCGGCCCGCACAGAAAACCACGTTGATAAAACGCAATATGTGAACCTGCGACCGCCGTTTCTCCATAATAGTTGACGCGCAACTTATCCAGCTTATCGGCATCCAGATCCGTGGTTACCTGTGACGGGAACGTCACGCCAAACTGGCGAAACATATAGTTGGTGGTAGCGTTTGTGCGGTCATAGTCCGTTGCCGCCAGTACCGCCATAGGTAACGCCTGAGCATAAAAGTTATCCTCAGTTTTAAGATTCAGCGCTGTTGACGCCGTGCCGATCAGCGCCGCGCTGAAAGCCTCCGCATCCGCAGCGGAAACATGCAGATGTAACTGGTATTTCACGTTCTCACCTGCCACATATTGGGCAAGGACAACGGCCTGATCGCACGTTAAAGGGTCAATGAACGTCGCACTGCCGAATGAATCCGAGATGTTCTCTGCCGCGATGAAGGCTTCAAGCGGGGTTTGTGCGGCACTCCCCGGTAGAGATTGTCCGAGGGACAACCCCATCGCATCGGCGAGCGCGGAAGACTCAACGCTGATGCTGGCTTGCTCCGGCACGCCGCCATTGATTTCAAACGTGCTGCCGGAGGCCATGAAGGACACTCTGGCAGAAGCAAAAGCGGGTTCAGATTCAGCATTGAGCTTTTTTTGGATCGCCGAGGCAACGTCGGCATAGGCCATCACACTGGAAAGATCGATCGCGGTCAGCACTTTACTGATATTACCGATAGTCAGCTTAAGTGTTCCGCTGGCGATCGCCTTCAACGCATCCAGACTGGCCGCATCGCCTCCCGAAAGAGTTGGCGCACGACCGGTCGGATTGTAGGGTGCGACCTGCAACGCCCTCGGTTTATTAACAGGAGCCGGACTGGTGTAGCTGAAATATTGTCGGGCAAAATTCGCTTCAGGAGAGTTCGCCTCCAGAAACTGATCAATCTGAGCGCTGGAGAGTTCCAGCACATCATCCGCTGGAATTTTTGCATGTTGAGAAAATATGCGACCCGTCAGTTTGCGCATCGGTACAGAAGACGCGCCAATGACCGCACTCGCAATGCTGACATAGCGTGTTTGTTTAATTGGCATAGTTAAACCTTGATTAAATACGATAAATATCAGGATAAAGCGCTGTTACTGCTTTGGTGTTCAGGCGTATTTCGCGGTGAAATGTGACATTAAAATCAAATGAGGGGCTTTGTTGGTAATCTCCCTGATCATTAAGAAAATAGGGGGTTCGGATATCAGAAGCGCGCTGTACCCCTACCCGGTGTTTTTTTAGTGCATCAACAAAAAACAGTGAGTTCACTATCATTCGAACCGTCGCAATAAGATCAGTGGCCGTGAACTTATCGCTATCTGATACCTGCCCCTGAACCTGCAGTGTTTTTTCAACTAACTGGATTTCTTTGTGGTTCGCATCGTCGTCAACCACCTGATAGCTGCGCACCGGCCATCCACGTCCTGTCTCACTAACAGGAAAAAAAATACTGAATGTGCGTCCTGTTGCTGTTTCATCGGCTGATACCCGGCAACAACCGGCAGCGAAAATCCCGCGTCATTCATTTGCACCAGTATCTGTTGCCGGATGGCGGTATAAACCTCGTTATCCAGCATAGTTTACAGCCTCAGAGCAAAGAACAGATGCCAGCGATCCAGGCGGGTGATTCTGCGCCTTCGATTTGCCGGCTTCGTTTAAAAGATGAGACATAAATCGAATCCAGATAGCCATCTGCTGCCACTCCTCCATGCAGTCGCATTAAAGAGATTGCCTGACATAATTTTCCTCCACCACATAAGTGCCCTTCTGCAACATTTACCCGATATCCACCCGCGATTTTGTTATGGGTTTTCTGCTTGATGAGATTAGAACCAGACTGACGCTGACCGCCCGCAGGCTGACATAATGACTACCACTTTTCAGGATCAGTTTTAATTTTCTTAACCGTGATAAACCCTCTTTCATCTTATTAAGAAAACATGATCCTTTCTCCGCACAACGTATTGCGTATCAGCAATATCGGTAATGTGTATTTATCTGGTTAAGCCTGCTTCATCAGGACAGCAGGCAATCTTTTGTTTAAATGACAGACTCATCAGGAAAGTCATTTTTAATGATTTCCTGAATGTTCCTTTCTGCCAGAGCCGCTATTGTTAAAGAAGGGTTTACCAACCCGGCACTCCCGGGGAGAGCAGCGCCATCCATTACATAAAGGTTTTTCGCCCCATGAATTCTGCCGTAATTATCAGTCGCCATGCCAAGTACCATGCCGCCGAGCGGATGAGCAGTAAAAGAGGCCGATACATCGGGAACCAGAAGGGGTACTCCGGGGATGCTGAGCGATTCACGGCATATTTTATTATTAACCTTTCTTATCGCATCAACGGCTTCATCATTTCCGTTTTCAGGCCACAATAAATCAACTGAATCACTTTCCTCGTTGTATTTAAATTCTGCCCGATTTTTTAAATCAAAAGCCATCCCCAGTGAACCCGCGATCCCAATATTCACCGGTATCCCGGGTGCATACCAATTTTCAAGTGTGGCCGGCATTGCAGATGAAGTAGCGTCATCTATTTTTGATACACAGGGTGCAGCCTGAGTCAGGCCTTTTAGCTGACTGAAAGAGCGTACAACAAGTGCATCACCGTTGGTTCCCCATCCTTTTCCAACATGTTCATTCATTCCCTTGATAGTATTAAGCGCTTTTGCTTTCACTAGCAATTCAGAGGTACCGATTGATCCAGCAGCAAAAAATATGTAATCACACTTAATATTATAGCATTCTAGAATGTTACCCTCCGGATCGGTATTTTTCACCTGAATACGATATCCATCATCATCTGAAATAATGCTATCCACTATTTGCCCAGGATATATCGCAGTCATTCCTGAATATTCAGCATCCAGGAGATAATTCTGGGTCAGGTCAAACTTTGCTCCATCGCTGTTACCTAAAGTACTTTCACCTATAATAGCCGACGCTCTGCATTCACCATCCAGTTCTTTCCTTAAAATATTTTCATTGAAAACAGAATCCACTTTATAAGGTTCGTATCCTGCTTTACGGGACTGTTCATCCCATACGCGTGAATGACCAAAAGGAGAACTTTCATAGATATCATCGGGGATTTTGCTCAGTTCAAGCGCTTTCCTTACTTTTGGATAGAAAATATTGCTCATCTCATCATAATCAACCCTTCCTTCGAAAAGCTGGTCAAAATATTGACGCTCCGGCTGAATCATCACCCCGGTATAAACCATGGAGCCACCACCTACGCATGCGCCTCTCCAGACATCAATATTTTCATAGCTGGTTACGTCAACAACCCCACCAAAATCATCCACCGAAACTGGCAGTGTGTTCAACGCTTTAAAAAATCCTTTTTTATGCCAAAACCCTCTGCCGTCAGGCAGTGTTTCATTGGTGAAAATCTTCCTCTGGTCATCTTTTGGCCAGCGGAACCCTCGCTCTAAAACAACGGACTTAATACCTGCTTCTGCCAGTCTTAATGCGGTAACTGCCCCACCAAATCCCGAGCCGATTATCACGACCTTAGCATCATCAGGCGCTTTCACATTCTGTTCAAAGATTTCCGGAACAGTTTTTTTATAGAAATTAATTTTGTTAAAAATAGACATACATTCTCCTGCACACAGTTGATAAAATTTAAATAACCTACATTTTCTGGTGTGGCAAAAATAATTTAATAATGACATTTTTAATATAACTCAGTCACTGAGCGGCATGTCCTATGAATTACTTTAATATTTAAACATCACTCTCAGCAAACCCTGCTTTACGCGCTAACGATTAACAGTCGCGCAATAAGAGAATTGAATATTAAATTTATCAAACACTCAGCGTGATATTTTAAATAATTACTGCACAAATTAATAACTATAAGAAAATTCAAAGAAAAATCAGGCATGGTATTTTATTATCTGCAGACTGTATTTTACTGGCACTGATACCTTATATAATCCTGCAGAAAACGTAATTTATGTTGATCGTTAATTATTTCTGCTCTGATATCGAAAAGAGTTGATCCAGTTTCCCGACTGAGTTCGACGGTACCTCCATTGCCCATGCCGGAACTTGCGGAGGTTTCGGGCACACAGCAGGTGCCTTTGATACGCAGCCGGTGACGGCCAGTGGCCACATCGTCGCGAAGACGATCATTTTCATGTCTGGCATTATTCAACTCCTTCATGTATTTAGCATCAAGCGCGGCAACTTCACGCTGCTGGCGCTGCATGTTATTTATCGTATTCAGCCGGGCCTCTGCCAGTTGTACAAACTCACGCTGCTTTTTAATCGCCTTGTAGTAATTACTGCGGTAGTGAGACGCCAGTATCGCCAGAACGATAATGACTGAAACCGTCAGACCCGTCACAATCTGTCCCGGACGTAATGGGATAATCATTTCGCCCCCTCCAGGCAGAGTGCCTCAGATTCCGCACGCCGGGTAACCAGTCCGTTTAGTTTTTTCCCGTTGGCATACACCCAGCGCGGTAGCTCGTTACATGCCGCGACTAACTTTCCCTGTCGGAATAAACGGAACATCGTTGATTTCTGCATGGTCGGGCAGCCCACATTGAACGTGATCTCTACGGCGGCGGAAAATGCATTCTCCGGCAACTTTGCACCGTTGGCATAACGATTAACGCAACGCTCGGCGACGAGTATATTATTCTCCCAGTCGACGGCAATCTGCTTATCCGCTTTATGGATGCCGGGTTTAACGCCGTGAGTATTACCGATACCATCGGTCAGGATACCGGCCGGGCAATGATACGGGTCACGCCTGCACCCTTCAGCATTCCCGATAAGCTCAAGACCCCGCTGATTGGTGCGGACCTGGCCTTTGTCGATGACCATTCCGATAATCACCGCCACGAAGCACATGCCACCAGCAAGACTCGTTTTCATTTTTGCTGACATAGTGGCCTCATTCGCTCATTGCCCGGTAAGCCGCTCTCGCCTTTTTTTTGTCATAGCCGGCAGCCGTTAACTTATTAACCAACTTGCGCTTGTAGTACCAGTTGACACCGAAGGTACCAATCGCCACGAAAATCCCCACCAGCACGGCCCAATCCTGTAAAGTCATGGCCCCGGCGGCGGCTAAAATCGAGGCAACCCAGTACGATATCTGGGAACTGTATTTATCCATTTTCATTATCTCCACCTCCCCACATGGGCGGCATTCGCAAGAAATAACGCCAGCTCTCAGGCAGAAACCAAGTCTTTTTTACTGTGTAAATTTGCCCTCCGGGAGGAGGGCATAGACTATGAATTATTGTTTTACACAAACAGCTTCTAACCTAATCCACCATGGCGCTTTGTTTACCCAGTGATATTCAGGAATGTCCTTGCCATTGTTATCTTTATAAATGGTTTTCAAGATTGATACTGAATCTGGATGTGGAATATATTTTGAGCTGACGCCATTAAAATAATACCCATCATTACCCGTTCCCTTTGCATTTGGTTTCCAATAAATACATTGCATCGTGGTTTCTCCTGTTTTCACATTAGGTGATAGTTTATTTAGCAAGTCGAACCAATAGCGAGCCTGCGTTTGCCTTGCAGGCTGATTCGGATTTAGCGGGCGTTCATAGTAACGTATAAACACATCCGCCAGATATTCAGGTGATTGCCTGCTCTGAGTAAACTGCTCAAATGTCATCGACGGATGATAGAATTGCTGATTATTAACAACCTCCCACTCCAGTCTTTTACATTGACTGATGACATCCTGATATCGAAGACCGCTTGATTGAGCCCAACTAATATATTTTGATGCCGGGGTCCACTGGACTAAGCCATAACCGCCTGACATATTTCCTACATAATCTGACTCCCATCGATCAGCAATAATTCCGCTCTCAGATTGCATATTACCCAACAGTGCAGCAACAGATTCCTTCGTCCAACCTCGACTGGTGAGATAACTCCAAATCTGTGTGGCTGTCTCTTTTTGTCCCACAACAAACCTCCTTTATTTTAAATGATATGAATAGCTATTCGTCGGTTCCTTATATAAGTATGTTCGTTATTATTCAGAGCGTAGTCAGAGGTAAATTCGATTAACGCAGATAAACTCACAATTTCCGCGCCACTTTCTGCGTCTCTTTTCATATTTGGCTGGCCGGCATATTTACGTTAAACGGTTATTCACGGAACGCGAAACTATCCGCTCTTGAATATTGAGATCTATCCCCCCGCATTCTGGATATCGAAGAGGGTGGCCCCTTCCCATCAAAATCGGTTCAGGCCGTAATCTTAATCAACAATAATCAGGCTGTATAACCGAGGAACATGTCACGTTCATAGGCGCGACGGCGTAGCAGACCAAAAAGTACCTTGCCACCGGCTTTATTCCAGCGCAGGAACTCATCTGCTGCCACCTGGGTTTCACCCGCATTCAGTTTTTTCAACAGCGTGGAACTGGCGAAATTGGTCGCGCCCAGGTTGTAGGTAAAACTGACAAGTGCATCAAACTGATACTGAGTTAGTGCGTATGTCACGTTGTCTTTTACTGGCTTCTCATATTGCTTAACCCCCTCACTCAGTAGCTCATCCGCCTTTGCCTGGGTAATTGTCATACCTACGTGAACGGGCACACCATCGACCGGATTCGTCCAGCCGTAACCAATTGTCCAGACACCTACAGCATCCTGATACGCGACAAGGCTGCACCCTTCAAACTCTTTGATTAAATCAAGACCTTTATTACTGATTTGCATTATTATCATCTCCTGTATTGCGGTTGACGCATCAGCGAACTTTTTCGCTGATATAGTTGTTCCTCACATAGCCTGAATAAACCGGGAATATCTGTGCAGCAGCATTCATTGCATTTCGGCTAATATATTCCCGGACTCGACTGAGGGTAGAAAAAACGCCGGGATACTAAATGAAAAAAGGCACCGCCTGAGCAGTGCCTCTTAAAATGTATAGAGCTGTTTTATCTCTAACTTGTTATATAGTCATTCAATCTTGCTTTGACAAAAGGAACGACATTTTCAGATTTCAAGAAATTATTTAAATCCATAAGCGAAATGTATTGACCTTCGTTACCCAGCCTCATCGAATCCACGTGATATCTTTCGATGTTACACACCATAAAATAACCCTGCGGATGATCAGAATAGTTTTTCATCCAGATAACTAACTCCGATGTCAGTGACAAATTAAGTTCCTCCCTGGCCTCACGAAAAGCACATTCCATTGGAGTCTCATTCCCCTCGCGTGTTCCCCCGGTAACATCGTACATATCAGGGTAAGGGATGTTGGGGTTATTATCCCTGCGGATAACGACAATTTTATCTCTATAAATCAGGGCAAGTTTGACACCTGTGAATTCAAAGTCAGAAACTGAGTTTTTACGCATTAGTTCATCTCCATCCTCATGCTTACTTTTACTGTAGTATAAGGTATGTAAACTGAATGACGCCCCAGCCAGTAAACGATGAATAACTTCAATACAGAAAGCAAAAGTTCCGTGCATTGCACGCCGGAGCCGACCTTCAGTGAGAAACAGGGTGGCAACGACGTTTAACAAGTAATAGAAAGATTGCGCGGAAATGGCACTTTCATGTTGTCAATTTCAGTACCTCGCAAGGTAGGGGTCAGCAAAATCGTCATATAAACGTTTCGCGCCAGCCGTTTTGTATTTCAGTTGTCCGGAAACACAAAAGCCCCGGATCCGAAGAGGCGGGGCTTTGAAATTGAGGTTGTGAAATCAAATTATTATTCTAGATGCTATAAGAATAGCACAGGTTTTTGTGTACACGCAAGAGGTTCCTGTTCTGCAACTTCGAGGTCCATATCCAGCCTGATGCCAAGCATAACCAGGCACCCTGACAGGAACGCTTCAGAGGTTTGTAGGGACCTCCTCACAACGTTGATATCGGTTTTCATCACTTCGGCGATCTGACGCAGCGAATAGTGCCCGATGAAACGCTGCCCCAGGATCAGGATATCTTCGGCATGCCGGACCGTGCTCATGTGCGCAACGCAGGTATCAATTGCCAATCCGTCCTCGTCAGAGCAACCTGACTTACCGGCTTTCGGTTTGCGTACACAGGTGACTGACATCGCTGGCCAATCCAGCAGCGAACAATACTCTTCGCTCGCGGCCCACCGCCCCCAGCGCTCCAAAACTTGTTGCATATTTCTGCGCATCGCTTTTTACCTCTGCAAATATCCGGAATATTTTTTTGAACACCGTAGCGCCTGTCTTTCATTGCTAAACCCACCCTGCGGCTCTCTGTTTACGGGCAGGGAGCGCCTGAGATCCCGTCTCACTGCGGCGAATAGCAAAAAGCTGCATTGAGTCAAAATCCCGGATACCATGTTCTCCTTTCAAAACCTGTAGTTTTTATCACCCCGTCTTTCACCTGCATTTGACACATGCATTGCCTCTGAATATTGATTGAAAAACGCAACGACCCAGGCGCAACGCTGGTCGTCATGTTGCGCGTGTTGCATGGAGTTAATTCTGTGGGATCAGCCGGGCAATATTTTCTGTTGCGCTGTGACGCCTGCTGTTGCGCCGAGGGAATAAATGCCGCGTCGAACTGGTTAGTTATGCATATATATTGCATAATATTTGCAATTTTATGTGGATTTGTCGTCTCTGGAGAATGAGTAAAATTACACAATGTTATTCCCTCCTGCCGGTACACCTCTCCCCGCAGCGTTTTTAATTACGCCGTTATGTTCTCTGATGTGAGCCTTCCCTTTTATTCGCCCTAAAACCGTATGAAACTGGCCCGCACTTTTATCCGTTTCACTCTTCCATCGCTCGCGGAGTACAGCGCGGCTGAGACACCCGCCCGAAGCGTCCAGCTTCTCCCTGATCCAGCATTCATCACAGCTGCCTTTGCTCCCCGCATCGCTATTCTCCAGCATCAGCGGATCAATCTCCGTCAGCGGCACATCCTCAAAGACACGCTCCGTGGTCAGCCGGGCAGGAGCGTAGATCTCCCCTTCAGAGCTGATGTATTCGTTTACGCTCAACGCGAATGGCATCGGCATTAGCAAAGGCAGCAGAAGAACCGCGCATCCCTTATCTCCTGTCCTTACCACTGAGGTGAACAACTGCCACCGCCGCGCCAGTCTACACCCAGCCCCACGGAGTAATGTATAGGCATGGGTTAAGCCTCTTGTTGCTCTGCGTTTTCACCTTGCAATAGCCAGTCAGGCTCGCATTTCAGCACTTTCAACAGTTTAAGAATGAAGCTGGTACGGGTTGCCCCCCCGGACTTCAGGTGCTGAACAGATTGCTGACGCATACCAACACGCTCAGCTAAGGATGTCTGAATAAGGCCTAATGTTTTGCAGCGTTCTTTAATACAGGAAGCAAGGGAGGCATGGTTCATAGGGAAATCCCTCAGTATTTTTACAATTTTTCTTGTTATTTATTCACAAGCAATACGGTTTGTCAATTACAAATATATCTGTAACCATCAGCTCCAGATAAAGGAGCAAATCATGAATCTTGCCAGTCGGACAAAAAAGCGCAGAACAGAACTGGACATGACGCAAGCGGAAGTCGCAAAACGGGCCGGGATAAGCCAGCAATCGATAGAAGCTATCGAAAATGGAAAAACGCTCAAACCCCGCAACCTTCTTGCTCTGGCTGCTGCTCTTGAATGCGATGCCAGATGGCTGCTACTGGGCGGAGATGTTGTCCCCGACTCCAGTTTTATCGCACGCAGAGTGCCGGTTCTGAGTTATTCGCAAGCCGCGACGCTCATCAACGCCGGACCCATACCGGCGCCCCTGGATGGCGATTATCTGCTGACGACCTCGGCGTTATCGGAGCGTTCGTTCGCGCTCCGTATTCAGGGGGATGCAATGGAGCCAGAATTTCGGGAAGGGGATATTGTGATCATCGACGCAAATGTGTACCCGGTTCCCGGTGAGTTCGTCGCTGCCTCCAACGGTAGCCCAGTAGCCACATTCAAAAAGTACCGACCGGTAGGGGATGGGGCTAAAGGAGAAGAAGCCTTCGAACTTGTCCCGCTTAATAGCGATTATCCCACCTACCGATCGTGGGAAAAACCGGTAACCCTGATGGGTACAATGGTGGAACAGCGTATCTTCCGAAGAAAACGCTAGTCTGCACCTCACCTGTCGAACTAAGGAGGGCTAATGCCTTCCTTTTTTTTTGGCCTCAAAACAAGTAATTAAGTTAAATATGCCCATAAATACTCAAAAACCTGTTGACCCTCTAACAGTTTTACTTGTATTTTACCATGAGTCGAACGGCGCGACTTTAAACCCTGCGTCGGAACCGTGGCGGGACAGGATGTCGGCAATACGGGGCAACGTGAACTTATCAAGCTCGGTGCGGATTCATTAAATTCGCCGCAGATGACAGACCAAAAAAGATATCTGCTGAATAGTGCAGGCGTTTAAAAACTCTTTATCTGCGAGATGATCAGACAACATTATGAAAACGACAAATAAGCTGATAACAGCATAATGCAGCAGGACAAAAATAGTTAAAGCTTTTAATCTGACCGTGTTAGTAATCTTCATCCAGTTTATGTTCCTACCATAAATATAAACTCTCTTTAGAATGATTTTCATAAAGAGTTAGCTAGGTGATCGTTAATAAAATTAAATTTCTACGCGATTATACATGGGTAGGACGATCAATCCCTAAATGTAATTAATTGAGGATAAGGATATGTCTATTATAATTACAGTAGATAAATCACAAAGTGATTTATCCGCCGGAAAAAACAGTATTTTAAAAAATATCAATGGTGTGAATGGAATACCAGTTTCTCTCGCACCCGGCTTTCCTGACTTAGAAGATCAATTTAATCAGATGGGGATTACCGATATCCGTTTACATGATGGACTGGGAATTGGTGATCTCGATAATTACTTCTCGGAAAAAAGAATAAATAATATAAACCAGTTAATTCAGAATGTTCCAGATTATGAAAGAAGGACGGCCAAGAAATTTTTAGCTGATTTGGGAAATCATCGAGTTATTTTTCCGAATGCCGCAGCAGGTATGCGTTCGAATGATGTTGACCTTGCTTTCAAAGATGCAAATTATACAATGACCGATGCTTATATCAGGCGTATCCTGAACAATAATCCTGGTCTTAATCCCCAGAATTTAGAACGTCAATTAATGTTCAGAATTGGCCGAACGCTGGATGGTGGGTGTGAAGTCCCCCAAAATGCCGACATTTATGCCATTCTGGTCAGTACCCTCGTCGACAGATACTGCCTGAACTATGATAAAACCGGGTTGCCAAGAAAAGTCAAATACTGGGAAATCTGGAATGAGCCTGATCTGACTTTTTTCTGGAACAGTAATAATCCACAGGTCTACTATGACTTTTACGGCAAACTAGCAAGAATGATTAAGGCGGTCGACCCTGAGGCAAAAGTAGGTGGAGCTGGCGTAGCCTTTGGCTACAATCCTGGTGGATATTATATAGATGGGTTATTAAAATATTGCCACGAAACAGGAACACCAATTGATTTTATTTCTTGGCATTGTTATGGAAATGGAACTGGTGATCCAAAAAATATCATAGATGTTGCAAGATCAATTGAATCTGCTTTAAATAAATATGGTTTTCCTGATATAGAAAGCATTTGTACAGAATGGAATTCATCTCCCACAGGAACGATGAATACATATACGAAAGTACAAAGTGCGAAGAATGCAGCCTATATAGCATCGACATTCTGTTATATGCAGAAATGTAAAGTAGATAAATCATATTATTATCGAGGTGATGGTCTTTCTTTTGGTCTTTTCAATGATAATCCAAACCCAGTGGATAAAAGATATAAGAGTTTTTGTACCTATTCATCTCAAGCCTTCAACCTTTTTTCGAAAATGAGGGAAACCCCAGTCATTCTGAAAACGAACGGAGCAGAAGATACAGGTATATCTATGCTTGCATGTAAAAGTTGGGATGAAAAAAAATTAAAGATTCTTATTTCAAATTATAAAGTTGATAAGGATTTCACCGATGGTGGAGTGCCCCCATCCGGACACGATATCTATAAGCAATATTATATAGATTCAAATAGAAGTCTTAAACAGCTGACAGATCAGTGGAGCCTGGATGAATGGTTTGGCGGAAAAAACCCCAATCTAATTAGACCTGATAATTTTGTAGAACAACAAGCTCAGCTCGCAAATCCACCTGTAAATGGCCATTTATCAGCCCATGAAAGAAACTATTATCACAGTGATAGTGGATTAATAACTGTTGTGGATAACATAGCAGCAAATAATGTTAACATTGCTGTAAAAAGAATTCAGGAAGGTAAAAGCCTATCCTCCTTTGACATAAAAAATACTAATTATGAAATTAACTATATTTTAAAAAATGGACAACTAATAATTAGTGATCAAAATTGCACTGAATCCACTGTGACATTGTATGAGATTGAGCTGAATTAAATCTCTTAAAAGAAAATATTACTTATCATTTTGTTAAGTGAGGTATTATGTCCTACTTTTCAGTAAACATAAATAAATCTGAAAGAGATTATTACGCTGGGCACGGCGGTCTGTTGAAGGAAGTAAATGGTGTTAACGGAATTCCAGTTTCTGTCGCGCCCGGATTCCCTGACTTGGAAGATCAGTTTAATCAAATGGGTATCACTTATATCCGTTTACATGATGGACTGGGAATTGGTGATTTAGATAATTATTTTGAGATTAACAGAAAAAACAATCAGAATCAGTTTATCCCAAATGTACCAAGATCGCAAAGGAATAGGGCTAAAAAATTTGTAGCTGATATGGGAAACTGTCGGGTTATTTTTCCTTATGCGGCAGCAGGGATGCGTTCAAATAATGTTGATCTTGCTTTCAGGAATGTTAACTATGGCATGACAGATGCGTATATCAGGCGCATTCTAAATAATAATCCTTACCTCAATCCAGGAAACATTGAACGTCAATTGATGTTCAGAATTGGTCGGACGTTGGATGGTGGATATGAGGTGCCTCAGAACGTAGACATTTATGCCACTCTCGTCAGTACCCTTGTCAACAGGTATTCACTCAACTACGCTCAAACAGGATTGCCCAGAAAAGTCAAGTACTGGGAAATCTGGAATGAACCTGATCTGACATTTTTCTGGAACAATAATAATCCACAGGTTTACTATAACTTTTACAGAAAAGTGGCAAGAATGATTAAAGCCGTGGATCCAGACGCAAAAGTGGGTGGTGCCGGTGTGGCTGCCGGATACAACCCCGGTGGCGCTTATATCGATGGCCTTCTCAGATACTGCCGGGAGACCGATACACCAATCGATTTTATTTCATGGCACTATTATGCAAATAATACTTCCGATCCCCAGAATGTTATTGATGTTGGTAACTCAGTGCAACAAGCAATGATTAGATATGGATATTCTGATATTGAAAGTATATGTACAGAGTGGAATTCTTCACCGGTCGCAACGATAAACACTTTCACTAAGGTACAGAGTGCTAAAAATGCTGCTTATATAGCATCAACATTTTGTTATATGCAGTACTGTAAAGTTGACAAAGCCTTTTACTACCGTGGGGATGGTCTTCCTTTTGGTCTTTTCAACGACAATCCAAATCCCGTTAATACAAGTTTCAAAAGTTTCTGTACTTACTCCGCACAGGCATTCAACCTTTTCACTAGAATGTTTGAAACACCCTTTATTCTTCAACAGGATAATAATTTTGGCACTGGCATTACGACGCTTGCCTGCGAAAATAGCACCGGTACAAAAATCAATATTCTGGTTGCCAATTACAAAGTAAATAAAGATTTTTCGAATGGTGATAGCGCGCCATCAGATACCAGTCTATATCGTCAACATTATATTGATAGTAACCGTACCCTTGACCAGCTTGATGATGATTGGAGTATTAACGAGTGGTTCGGCGGGATAAGACCAAATACTATTCAGACAGATAATGAAGTACAACAGAATAATGTTGTTTCACAAATCCCCCCAAGCGGCGTTGTAGTCGCTAAGCGTAGAAACTATCTGAGTAGCGATTCGGGAGTAGATATACGTATTGAAAATGTCGATTTTTTTCAAGCAAAAATTACAGCCTATAGAATTAAGGAGGGGGGAGATTTATCTTCCATTTCACCTCCGACTTTTAGGAGAGAAAGAATCAAAAATGTAAACGATGGATTACTCAGATTCATAGATCCAGGTGCAACCGCCTCGACTGTTTCACTCTACAGCATTGAGTTTTTTTAATTAAGCTAAACATATTATTTTCTTTAAATGTAAGGAGTCCTAATGTCAAACCCAGTAAAAATGACGATTGATAAATCTAAACGAGATCAATCAGCGGGTAATGGCGGTCTACTAAAAGAGGTCAACGGTGTAAATGGAATACCTGTTTCTGTAGCTCCTGGCTTTCCGGATCTCGAGGACCAGTTCAATCAGATGGGTATAACACATATTCGAATGCACGATTGTCTGGGTATCGGAGATATAGATAACTATATTCAACCAGGAAACAGAGGGAATCAGGATCAGTATATTCCAAATGTTCCAG
Source organism: Izhakiella capsodis (assembly GCF_900115045.1). Classification (GTDB taxonomy): domain Bacteria; phylum Pseudomonadota; class Gammaproteobacteria; order Enterobacterales; family Enterobacteriaceae; genus Izhakiella; species Izhakiella capsodis. The sequence continues at coordinate 295,064 of NZ_FOVC01000003.1, forward strand.
AAGCAGAGAGGGATAAAGCAAAAAAACTTATTGCCGATATCGGTAATCATCGGGTTATTTATCCTAATGCCGCAGCCGGTATGCGATCAAACAATGTTGATCTTGCCTTCAAAGAAGCCAACTATACTATGACAGATATGTATATTAAACGCATTCTGGCTAATAACCCAGCACTCAATCCTGGAAATATACAACGTCAGGTGATGTTCAGAATTGGCCGGACGTTGGACGGTGGATCCGAAATGCCTCAGGACGCCGACATCTATGCCACTCTGATAAGTACACTTGTCGACAGATATTCTCTGAACTATGTCAAAACAGGATTAGCAAGAAAAGTGAAGTACTGGGAGATTTGGAATGAACCCGATCTCAACATCTTCTGGAACAATAATGATCCACAGAATTTCTATAAATTCTACAGTAAAGTGGCCAAAATGATAAAAGCTGTAGATCCTGATGCAAAAGTGGGTGGCGCCGGGGTAGCAGCTGGATACAATCCAGGCGGCGCTTATATTGATGGCCTTCTTAAATATTGTAAAGAAACAGACACGCCACTCGATTTTATTTCCTGGCATTATTATGCTCATGAGACAGGAGATCCTCAAAATATTATTGACATTGGTAATGCAGTACAAAAATCTATGATTGAATATGGTTATGGCGATAAAGAAAGTATTTGTACAGAGTGGAATTCATCACCGTTTGCAAGCGTAAATACATTTACTAAAATACAAATGGCCAAGGGCGCGGCATTTATAGCCTCAACGCTCAGTTATATGCAGTACTGTAAAGTAGACAAAGCATATTTCTATCGTGGAGATGCACTTTCATTTGGCCTTTTCAATGATAATCCGAACCCCGTTAATAAAAACTTCAAAAGTTTTTGTACTTACGCAGCCCAAGCATTCAACCTCTATGCCCGAATGTTTGAAACACCTTATATTCTTCAACAGGAAAAAAACTTTGGTACAGGTATAACAATTTTAGCTTGTGAAAATGCAGCCGGTAATAAAATTAACATTTTGGTATCTAATTTCCATGTTGACAACAACTTCTCAAATCCGAACCTTAAGCCAGCAGAAACGGATGTTTATAAACAACATTATTTAGATACTAACCGTACGCTCGATCAACTTACCGATGAGTGGAGTCTCAATGAATGGTTCGGTGGCGTGAATCCCAATAATATTAAACCAGATAACGTGATAAAAAATACAAATCTTGTGCCTAATCCCCCTGTATACGGTAAATTAGCCGCACACAGTAGAAATTACTCTGAAAGTGATAATGGTCTTTCCCTGACCATAAAGAATATTGGTTACAATAACATATCTATCACTGCCTTCAGAATTGAAGAAGGGGGGGATTTGTCTTCTATGTCTCCACCAACAAGAACTTTGCCTGCCGTACGTATTGCAAGCAATGACCTTACACTTACAGATGATTCAATAATAACTTCAACAGTAACTCTATACACAATTTCATTAAGCTAAAATTGCATGTGGCGGCCCCTGCTGCATTAAACTTTTGTCAGTTAATTCACCGTTTTCAGAATAGTATCTGACCGTGCCGCAGATAAAAGATAGTTAAACTTCTACCCCAATGCACGCATGTTATTGTCCGGTCTTTTCGCGGCTATCTCACTACTCCCTTAAGCTGTATAACCTGAAGAAGTAGTGACATCACGCGATTTTTTTATTGTCCAAACTACTTTACAGCACAGGATAGGGTTTTTCGCCAGCATGAGCTTTGTTGGGTGTCGGCAGCAAATCTTCGAAACTTTTATCAAGATCAGTACCCAGTGGAGCATCCTTACCTGACTGTTGATCTGAACGGCCACACATCCATATGTCTGTTTACCCCCAGAGCCGCAAACAGTGTTTCTTTCGTCAGGCCCCCGTCGCCAAGCCTAATCAGGGGCGTCTATGCCGGTATGAATCGCTCCCAACAGGATGCTCCGGCCTCGCTCTGAGCGAACAGACCAGTAGAGGAGCGTTGAGTCTGAAGTAACGTAATAATATAAATTAATTCAGAATTCTAGATTATCGGCCTGCGAAAGATACAGACTCAATGCCGTGATTCATCTCTCACCAATGCGTCCGGGTTGCACTGGCAGGTATTGACCGGGTCTGCATGAGACTCTGAATAACGCTCAGGCATCTCCAAGCGATGGCTCATCCGCTGCGGAGAGAATTTATCCGTAAACCGTGGCAAACCAGTGCTACTCCGTTACCGATCTGTTACCAATTTAAGGCATCAGAGCCTTCCTGAATGTCAACGTGAAATTATACTTCATCATGCCGTTTAAAATACCAATATATTTTGTATGACTAACCAGCATTTGACTCAACGCCAGGTTAAATTTTTTTCCCACGCCATCGGTATTTTAGCCGAATCCGAGTTACCCGGTTAAAACCTGATTTCTGATACGAGAGGAGACCTCACTCGATGCGACACTCCGGAAAAGTCATCACCATCCCAGTGGACACCGCGACAGTCAGTAACACTGTCCGCCGCCTGCGCTGGTTGCGTAAACGCGACGAACTGAAACGAAACCCTGAAGCTCGCTTTCCGATCATCCTTTATCGCTGAGATAGCTTATGAGCGCGACAGTCCTTTTTACCCGGCTACCTAGCCACAGCTGGGGACTGAGCAAACCCATGCCAGAATAGAAAAATGCAACGGCCCTTTCTGGTGCAAAACGTCGAACGAGATAAAAACCGACGTAGCGGGAGAGACCTGCGCGTCATTAGCGACAATTGATGTTAATGTGAACAATAGGATTAAACAGGGTAGGTATCAGCCACAACAGCAGCCACAACCGCCAGATATCGAATCGCTGGATATTCGCCTTATCCACACGCTGGCAAAGCTGTTCGGCGAAAGCGCTAAAAATCTTAAGACAGAACAGGTCAAAAAAGCGCGCTCTAATGAGAATGACATTAAGCGCGATCGGTTCAGTGAAGCATCACGCCTTGCGCTGATGGATTGCAAGCTGGTAAAAATTGCCCCGCGCGCGAACGTGAGCGCTGATTATAAAGTTGTCAACTGCTGACTATCATCATAAAGCGGTGGAAATTCTGAACAGATCCAGCGTGCAGAGGCTGGGGTAAGTACCACAGGAAAATCTTGCAGACGTTGTGATGCTGGCATAGCAAACGCTGGCGCAGGTATCAAAAATACTGCGCAGCCATGCTTGACTTTTCCAACAAGGCAAGCCGCTTTCCGCAGAACAATTTGAGCCAGGCGAAACAACCTGTTAATCGAAGGAAGGACTACGTAACACCAGTAGACGGATGCGGTGCGATGTAACTGCCTGACCTGTCCACCCTATAACGTCGGCTGTGATACCCGCACTTATCTCGGCACTCCAGTGTATATTTTCATTGACAAAATGTTTCTGGTGCCACCTGCATTCCAAGAAAGAACGGATAACGTTAATGAGTATCTGGGCGACGTGGATGCAGGTGCATTGTTTATAGTAAAAGAGAAGTGTGACCTCACGCTCAGCATTCCGAATAGTTCACTCCCGCAGACGCTGCGATCATTAACCACATTAGAGAATACGAATGCTCTGTAGAATCCTGAGGTTCTGGGCAGAAAGTAAAAGACATCACGGTGGAATTACCGCAATTGGCCGTTCGCGCTGCGATTGACAGCTCCGAAGCTATTCGACCGGCGCTTATCCCTTGAGAGAAAAAACCGATCGTTGCATATCGGGTTATAAGTTGGTGCAGGGTAAGTCGCTAACGGCCTCTGTCGCAGCGGAGAAGAAGCCGAAATATTGCTCAATCACTGTACGCGCCGATTTGAATTGGGGAGATTATCAACGCCCTACTGGCGCAGAAGCTGTACACATCGGGGGTTATCAGCGCCAGCTGCCGGAAGATGATTATTGCACTGATAATTTTTCCAAAAGGCTAACAGCATGAACCCCGAAGCCTGACTCGAAACCGGTATCAACTGTCAATTCCATGAATGTCGTCGATAATGTTGAAGCCGCTAATCCTCGCTTTTAAATTCAGGGAAATTATTGATGCCTATAAACGGGATAGCGTGCCATTAGCCTTCCAGGCTTATGTTTCAACCTGAACAATTAAACTGTTCTTCGTTGTATTACCTGTATACGCGCAGTTCCACCACAGGGGCATTTTTTGCTGACGTTCAAGTTTCAACCTAAAACGAATTTTAAGATAAAAGCACCGGCATTGCCGCCGGAACGCTCAAGTAGGAAAGGGAAATAAATGAAATTAATCAGTTTTGATACATTAACAGTGGATTCTAACGCCGGTAAGCAGGGAAAATTAAAAGAAATTAATGGTGTTAATGGTACCCCGAAAAGCATCGCTCCGGGGTTACCCAATTTGGATAATGAGTTTAATCAACTAGGTATCAGATATCTCAGATTCCACGATAATCTGGGCATTGGAGACCTTGATAATTATTTTGTTGAAAACGACCAAGGTAGCCAGTTCATTCCTAACATCCCATCAAATTATCTAAAATCCGCATTGAAATTGATTTCATCTATAGGAAATATCAGGACAATTTTTCCTAATGCAGCCGCAGGCATGAGAAGTAATAATGCTGAACTTGCTCTCAAAGATGCTAACTATGCAATGACAGATCAGCATTTTATTGAGGTTTTATCCAACAATTCAAACCCAAAAGTACAGCGTGATATTTTATTCAGAGTGGGTAGAACAAATCGCGGGAGCAATGAACTACCGCAAAATTTCGATATCTATGCTACGCTGGTAGACGCATTAGTAAAACGATACTCACTGAACTACGATGCCGTAGGATTACCCAGGAAAATAATCTATTGGGAGATATGGAATGAGCCAGACCTACCACAATTCTGGAATAGTAATAACCCGCAAGATTATTACGAATTCTACGCAAAAATAGCAAAAAAGATTAAATCTATTGATCCATCAGCGAAAGTCGGTGGTGCTGGTGTCGCGAATGGCTATAACCCAGGAGGAGCGTATATAGAAGGATTGCTACAGTATTGTAGGAATAATAACGTGCCAATAGATTTCGTTTCATGGCACTATTACGGAAACAGCACATCCGATCCGCAAAATATTATTACCATTGGCAATCAAATCCAAAATACATTAAGAAAATATAAATATGATGATATTGAAAGTATTTGCTCCGAATGGAATTCAACCCCCTTTGCTCACAAAAACATATTTTCAAAACTTCAAAGCGCAAAGAATGCTGCTTATATAGCCTCAACCTTGATCTATATGCAATATACAAAAGTTGATCTGGCGCATTATTATCGTGGAGACGCTTCATCATTCGGTCTTTTTAATAATTCGGGCCATTTTTTTACCTATTCCGCTCAGGCCTTTCACATGTTCTCCAGACTGCTGGAAACGCCTGATATCATCTCAGGTAACAAAGATTTTTCAAGTGGTCTAAGCGTTATCGCTTGCAAGAGCAGTGCAGGAAACAAGATAAATATTTTGGCCGCAAATTATGTTGTCGATCGTGATTTCTCAACAGCAAATCCGCCTAAAGAATCACCGCTATATCCTCAACATTATGTGGATGGGAATCGCCAGATTGAGCAGTTAACCGATGACGTGAGTAAAAAGGAATGGTTTGGTAACGTTGACCCTACGACTATACATCCCGATAATTATGTTCCACCAAAAGGCACAGTGCGGCAGCTTCCTGTACATGGTGTGCTAAATGCAGTCTCACGAGACTATAAAAGCAGCAATAATGGTCTGAGCATTCAACTCAGCAACATGCGCTATAACTCCTGCAAACTGACAGCCTATAGAATCAAAGAAGGGGGTAATCTGGATAGCGTCTTAGCACCTGACATTACGAATGAAGTCACTTTCAGATTTGAAAATAATGACTTGATAATAGACGATTCTGGGGCGAAGACATCAACGGTTACTTTTTATTCGTTGGAGCTGAGTAACGTAACATCCCGCCCTAAACCTAATCCAGTCCCTGTTAATCGAAAAGCTACTTATATTTACACAATGAAAAGAGGAGTATATGTCAGTCATTGGCCTTCCAATCAGGACTTTTACGTTAATGCCGGTGAGGTAGTTTATTTCAAATACACTAACAATAATTACAATTGTAGGCTCTTCAGACTTAGAAAAAATAACTATGCAGCACTTGTAAGAGCGCGTAACACTGCATCAAACATCGTAGAAGGAAGTCTGAAATTTAATCAATCCGGACACTTGAGAAGCGCTTTGATAGGTAAGTTAGATTTTATAATCTATTATCGTTTTTTTAGTAAAAGAAGCTCTACAGGAGAATTAACTTTTTATATAAAATGAAAGACCACTCATATTGAGGCATCCTATATTTGAATCGAAATCTATTAATTGGATATCGTTATATGCATCAAGGCGAAATTTATCATTCTTTTTCAACGAAAGATTAACGTTTACCTATAGCATATTAATCCAGATTAGCGCATGGGTAAAATTCAATTCATCAAAGATTCGAAGTAAAAGTTAATGGAAAGTGAAAAAGCATCCATTATTTAACCTAAGTAAATTAGGTTTAAAAAAACATAGCGCTGTATAAATTAAAAGACCTAATTATTCATTCTGACGAAAAATTACAGCACCTAATTCCTCCACAAAATATTCAATCAATAGCAATACCGTAAATAGCTTTGATGGCATTAAAAATACTGACTCTTGAGCTAAATTAAGGTAATTATTTATGAAAGTTAAACTGAATAACGTGCGATTAGCCTTTCCCGCTCTGTTTGAACCTAAAACGGTTAACGGTGAAGATGCTCCCCGCTTTAGCGCTACCTTTATTTTTCCGGTTGATCATCCATGCCTGAAAGACATTGATGCAGCTATCGCGCAGGTCGCTAAAGATAAATGGGGACCGAAAGCCGACAGCGTTCTGAAATCCCTACGCTCCGGTCTGAAAGTCTGCCTGCACGATGGCGATGAAAAAGTGGAATACGAGGACTATTCTGGTAATAAGTTTCTCTCCGCCAGCAACAAAGTACGACCACTGGTTATTGACCGTAATCGCTCGGTGCTGACCACTGCCGATGGCAAGCCATATGCTGGTTGCTACGTTAACGCCACAATCGATATCTGGGCGATGGATAACAATTTTGGCAAACGTATTAACGCGTCACTGGGTGGCGTGCAGTTCTGCCGCGATGGTGATGCGTTCGCTGGCGGCGGCATGACAACCGAAAACGATTTTGACGATATGAGTGCAGGTGTTGACGCCGAATTGCTGATCTGAATGCCAATGTTAATACAGTAAAAATAAGGCAGCTACTCCGCGCCAGTAACATCGCTCCAGTAACATCTATGAACATCTTTTTTTTCACTACGTCTGCAGGAGATATAATGACATTACCAATATCTAATTTCGATAAAATTCTGGATAGCAAGTTAACGCTCGAATTATCTGATAAGAAAACAGCAGAAACTCTTGAGCCTTATATTAGCGATAAGATATTTACCTTCACCCCGAAAGAGATGGACATCTGTGCGGTAGATAACGTCATTGCGTTCGCTTTTGGCAATCGTCCTAACGCCAGTGATGATAAAAATGCGCTGGCGGAACCGGGGCCGATGAATAAGGAATTAGCAGATTGCTGTGCTGATCTATATCGTAAAAAAAGAGTGCCTATGTTTATGCAATGGGAAATCGCTCGCTACTTCGAAGCTGGAGATTATCCGGACATTCCATCTTGTGATGTTAATTCAATTGAACCTTACTGGAATGAGAAAGGTGAGCTGATTTATTTGAGCACTGATGGTGTGGTTGAATCTATCATCACAACTCATTTCAAAAATAATCCATCGGCATTAGGCTGTGTCGCTGTCATTGGACATCGGGATCATGTAAAGCGCTGCATTATGACCTGTGAGAATAGAAAATTAGCCGCTTATGCGCCTAAAAATTTACGATTGCCCGGTTGGTATGACGAAAAATCATGGCAACTATGGACCCGCCGCAGAGATTTATATGTATTAATGGATATCTCGTCACAACTTTCCATGCAGGCGCAGATCAATATAGGTAAAACTGATTAATTGACGCTTTGATTTTTTATTGACAGCATTAAAGCCAGTTAACCGAAGCCAGCACCTTCGGCTCACAATCATGGTCAAAATACGCTACCCGGTAAAACACCGGGTAGCGTATTTTGTAATAATTTAAAAATCAAGAAACACCTTAATAACTTCAGATTAGCCTTTCATCTATTTTGGTAATCTCCCCCTCCCCTTTATTACTGTAAGATGAAAAAAGGTTTAGTCTATGAATATTAGACCTTAGTGTTTTTAGCACTGGCAATCCAATTGAAGCATCAACTCGAGTAGAATTAGCAGCTTTTGAATCAGAATGCGGAACATTTAGAAAACGAATGCCGTTTGCTTGTATAACAGAATCTATATTTTTAGCAACATCGGATTTTTTAGGATTCTTTCCGGCTAAATCAAAAGATCCGTAGCTACGCTTAAAAATTATTGCCCGCAAATTGCTTACTATTTTCATATTTTCTCCCATAAAAATGAAGATAAAAACAAAACAAAACAAAACAAAAATCACTACAAAAAAACAATCAAAACTATTCGACCAGAGAAATATGCAAGATTGCTTTATGCCCAAAATATTATGGTTAGGCCCTTAAAGATTAAAGTAAAATTCTAATCAATAATGGTACACCCGCCTAAGCTGAGCATGCCGAAGTTATGCTTTTTGCCTGGGCGATTGATGATGATGACCCCGTACAGATACAGGACGTTACAGCCGGAACCAAAATTCCTCTGAAACGTCGACTGGCGCTAAAAAACCCGGATGTGCTGATTTACGCCCACAATAGCCATTTCGACCGCACAGTGTTGAATCACACCATGCCGGGTGTCGCCGCCGGTGGCGTTGAGCGCTGGCGGGATACAGTGGTCAGATCGCTGGCGCACGGCCTGCCGGGTTTGCTGGGCGATTTATACGACATCCTCAGCGTTTCTCAGGATAAAGCCAAAGATAAGGCCGGTAAGCAACTGATTCAGCTATTTTGCAAGCCACGCCCATAAAACAGCGCTATTCGCCGCGCTACTGTCAAAACACATTCTGTTGACTGGCAGCCATTCATTGAGTACGCCGGCTGGATATTGACGCCATGCGCGAGAACGACAAAAAACTACCTGGCTTGAATTACTCAGGCCATGAGCTGGCGCTGTGGCACCGGGACCAGCGCATAAACGATCGCAGTTTCAGCTGCGATGTGGCACTGGCCGAGAGCACGGTTATCGCCGTAAGGGAAAAACAAAAAGCCTGGCAAAACGAACGCAACAAATGACGGAGGGTGAAATACAAACGGCCACGCAACGCGACGCCCTGCTAAAGCATCTCGTTGTGTCTCACGGCGTGGTTTTACCGGATATACAAAAAAGTACGCTGGAGCGGCGCATCGCCGACCCGGATTTACCCCCGGCGGTAAAAGAATTACTTTCCCTGCGATTACAGGCCAGCGCCACCAGCACCAGTAAGTACAAAGCCCTGTTGAAAAGCGTCAGCGGCGACGGACGCCTCCGCGGAACGTTGCTATTTTGCGGCGCATCGCGGGCCGGGCGGCTGTTCCAGCCGCAAAATCTCAGCCGTCCAATGTTAGAACAAGGCGACATCGACGCGGGCATTGACGCTCTGAAAGCCGGGTGCGCCGACCTGCTTTACGAGGATGTGATGCAACTGACCGGTTGCGCCCTGCGCGATTGCATCATGGACTCCGCCGGTAAAAAACTGGTGGTATCCGATCTTAACAACATCGAGAGGCACATACTGGCGTGGCTGGCCGGAGAACAATGGAAGCTGGAGGCATTCCGGGATTATGATGCGGGCGCCGGGCCTGACCTTTATACACTGGCTTACGCCCGCGCTTTTCGCATCAGCCCTGATGTGGTCATGAAAGGCCTGCCCCAGACGGGTAACGTTTTAGAATTAGGGCTGGGTTACCAGGGAGGCGTGCCGCGTTTCTGACCTTCGCCGCCGCTTACGGTCTGGACCTGGAAGAACCCGCCGCTATCGCCCTGCCGGAAGTTCCCGCAGCGGTACAGCGCGAGGCCCGAAGTTGGTGGCAAGTCTCAACGGAACAGAACAATACTTTCGGCCTTTCGCAGGCGGTTTTTATTACCTGCGATTCGCTGAAACGTTTGTGGCGCAACGCCCATCCTGAAACGGTATCTTTCTGATATGCGCTGGAGGACGCCACCCGCTGTGCCATTGCTACCCCCGGCATAACCCTTTCCTGCCGCAAACTAAAACTTCGCCGCGAGGGAAGCTGGCTCCGTATCCAACTTCCATCTGGCCGGGCAGTCTGCTACCCCGGCGCACGTATCGACGACAGCGGCAAGATCAGCTATATAGGCATCAACACCTACACCCGCAAATGGCAGCGCCTGCAAACCTACGCCGGAAAATTGGCGGAAAATGTAACCCAGGCGACCGCCCGTGATGTGATGGCAGCGAATATGTCCGCCGTCGAGGACAACGGCTACGACATCATACTGACGGTACATGATGAGATTTTAACGTGAACGCCTGACGCCGAGGATTATCCCCACGAACGTCTGAGCACCCTGCTCGCCACTCCCCCTACATGAGCTTCAGACCTGCCGCTGTCAGCGGAAGGGTTCGAGGCATATCGATACCGCAAGGACTGATTCTTTAGCATCCCGGTATCGGGTGCAAAATAGCCTGGCTCAATTAAACATTGACCGGGCCGCAATGATGGCGTGCTGCGCTCAGTATTGACATTTCTGCGCAAAGATTGAAGTGAACTCAAAACCCTATTCATCCCGTATCGCCGTCTCACAGTGACGGCGAAGATGTTTATTCCGATAAGAAAACTGTCGGCGTTATCAACTGACCGAGGCGAATCCTTATGTCTTTTAAAAATTATGACAGCCCTTTGTATTACCGGGCTGCGCGTGAGGCTGCACGTATTGAGCGCGCGGGTGATTACCGCCAGGCGGCAGCGGTATGGACAAAAGCCAGCCGCTTTTCACGCAACGAAGCTAACCAGCAGTGGAGCGAAAACCGCGCTGATTTTTGCCTGATGCAGATCGCTCGGGAAAAGCTCAAGGCGGCGTTTGCCGATGACCTGCGCGCATTAATCCCGCATCGAAAAGCCGCTGGTAGCAAAGGGGAAAAAGGGGTGCGCCATCGCCTGCGAGTTTATATCCCTCAGGCTCGCCGTTCCTGACCAGCCGGTTCCACGCTCTGCAGGCAAGGCGATATTCATTGAATGCAACGCTAAGGCCGCAAAAATTGCGCCAGTCAGACACAAGAGATACTTAAAGGGTCGACGACAGGAAACGCAAGCGAAACGGGAATACGGTCGGATGGTAACGCGTCACACCGTTGCTAAACCATCCCCGCCATCGTGCGAGGCTGTTACAGGAATAACAGCGTGCGACAGATATTCCCGTTCACCCACGCTTACCAAACCTCATTTTTCCCCGAGCTGAACGGTTTAGATATTGACGCACAGAATAACGCGGCTAAGGCGGTGAAGTGCCAGCAAACCGCCAGAAGCGCTATTTATACCGACGTTAAGGGTAGCGGGTCAGAAATTCACGACGCAACATCCTGGCGCTTATCTCCCACGGGTAGGCTGGAAACACACTCGAAAATTATCGAATCTGCAGAATCAACCCGTCAGATACAGGCCGGACAAATCATCCGGTATTTATTCGTTGCCGCAAATACCGTAAACGAACGGATTATGCAGCCGCACGCTTCAAAACCTGAAGTGCAGGATATTTGGCCTAAGGCAGTAGCAAGCCGGAGTTTAAAATGAATAAGGTACTTTTGCTGATGGCGACGTTTGTAATTTCAACAATTTCACGGCCTACCTGTCTGAAGGTTATCCGGGAAAGCACGGATAAAAGGCAAAATGGGATGATCTGACACAATCCCCTCACACTGGCAACATCGCCAAAATCCCTTCACCGGGTTCAGGTCAGCGACCTGGCGAAGTTTATTGATAAAAGTAAGTGCAACATCCCGCCTGTCTCCCCTCTCGCCGCAATACCCTAAAATAGCACTTCAATTTAATCCGGAGTAAATTCAATCATTTACCGAAAGCGTGGAAAACCGGGCGGATAAAAACGTCAGGTCATAATAAATTGAAATGCAAAAACGGATGTATTGCCTGACGATAGTGTCGTCAGCAATAGCATACATTTATCCGTCCAATACCGTCAGTCCAACCAACCAGCCCGACGGCGTGTCGGCCTGGTTAAGGTTATTAAGATTCAACGCGTTTGCGTACTCACCTGCAGCCTCATCGTCTGCTGCAAATCACGATAGAGGCTGACGACATACAAAATAATGACCACCGAAAACGGCAATCCACATAACACCACGGCAGTTTGCATGGCGCTGAAGCTACCAGCATAAAGTAGCGCGACACAAACCACTGTGGTGACAATCGCCCAAAAAATCCTCAACCATGCGGGAGCATCATCGCTGACCTCGCCGCCGACGCTGGAGAGATTGGCAATCATCAGCGTGCCGGAATCCACCGGCGTCAGAAACAGCATGAAGCTAATCACCACGGTAAAGCCAGCGGTAAAATTGCTCCAGGGCAGGAACTCCAGCAGCTTAAAGACCGCCATCGGCGGATCAGATATCGCAATTTTGCCTAAGATAGCCTCGCCATTTTGCAGCACCAGGCTGATAGCCGTATTACCAAATAGCGATAGCCAGGCGAGGGTAAAGCCGAGAGGAATTAACAGTACGCCGAAAATCAGCTCCCGGATAGTGCGTCCACGGGAGATACGCGCAATAAACAGGCCAACGAACGGCGCCCATGCCACCCACCACGCCCAGTAGAAAACCGTCCATGCCCCCTGCCACTGACGGGCCTTACCATAAAGATAAACATTAAAACTCTTACCAACCAACGCGGTCAGATAATCACCGGTATTCTGTAGTAAACCGTTAAGCATATTCACGGTTGGCCCGCTAACAAAAATAAACAGCAGCATCAGGCAGAGCAAACCCACATTCACGTTCGATAGCATGGCGATGCCTTTCTCGATGCCAGTGACCGCAGCAAGGGTTGCCACAATCATCATCACCACCACCAACACTAACAGCACCGCGTTGTTCTGCGGTATGTTAAACAGATAATGCAGCCCTGAGTTAACCAACAGCGCACCGATTCCCAGATTAGTCACCATCGAGATCACCGTAACCAGTATGCCGAAGCTGTCCACCAGGTGCCCCCGCCAGCCATGAATACGCTCGCCAAACAGCGCATACAGCGCGGAGCGCAACGCCAGCGGCTGGCCGCGGCGATAAGCAAACCAGCAAAGCGCAGTGGCGATTAACGCATACAGCGCCCAGCCGTGCAGCCCCCAGTGCAGGAAGGTAATCGCCATTGCCTGACGTGCCGCCTCAACCGTTCCCCCTTGCCCTTCCGGCGGCTGCAAGAAGTGGTCAAGCGGCTCATAAGCACCGTAATAAACCAGCGCAATGCCAATCCCTGCTGAAAACAGCATCGCCACCCAGGACAGATAAGAAAAAGTAGGCTTTTCGTCCTCTTTTCCCAGCTTCAACTGGCCGAAACGCGACAACGCGAGCCAGAAAACGAACACCATACAAACCACCATCAACAACATGTAATACCAGCCGAAGGCATCAGCGACCCATCCTTGAGCACTGTTCAGCCACTGCTGGCTGGTTTGTGGGTAAAAAACAATAAGCAGGCCGAGGATTAGGATCACGGCGGCGGACCCAATGAATACCGGATAGTTAACCTTGATGGATAGACTCGTTTCTTCAGATTGCTGGCTGATAACTGTCATAACGTTTTTCCGCAAGGCAGGTGACAGTGACTTATAAAAAACAAATATTTAACACAAAGCCACATTTATTTGACATATTTGTAGCATATGCGCTATTGATTGAACGTTCAATCAATGAATAGAATAATAAATAAAATTTAATCAGGGGAAGCATCAACGTGCGCAAAGACATCCCAGAGCAACGTAAGGAGCAGTTAATTAACGCCGCATTTGAAACCATCGGCAGAGTGGGTCTGGCGGGTATCACGTTATCGCTGGTGGCCAAAGAGGCGGGCATGTCGACCGGGATCGTCAGCCATTACTTTGGCGATAAAGAAGGGTTATTACATGCCACGATGCGCAAAATTCTGCGCGAACTGCGTGATGCCGTCGCGGAGCGCCGGGCACTGGCCGATCACGATATTCAATCCCAGCTGATCGCCATCGTTGACGGTAACTTTCACCTTAGTCAGACCAGCCAGAACTCAATGCGCGCCTGGCTGGCCTTCTGGGCAGCCAGTATGCATAGCGCCTATTTGCGCCGCCTGCAACGTGCTAACGATCGCCGCCTTTATTCCAACCTCAGCTATCAATTTCGGCGCGCGTTAAGCAAACAGGACGCCCGCACCGCAGCCCAGGGGCTGGCGGCGCTGATTGACGGTCTCTGGCTGCGTGGCAGCCTGACCGGTCAGGATTTTGATGCTCAGCAAGCCAGCCTAATCGCCCGTGATTATGTTGCTCAGAAGCTGGCTTCAAGCGATTCTCCGATAAAGCATCAACCTAAGGATATTTGATAATGGCTAGATTTTCTCTGCAAAAACTCTATATACACGGCAAGCTAAGCGATGCCAGCAGCAATGAGACTTTCCAGAGCATCAACCCAGCTAACGGCGAAGTTCTTGCCCAGGTACAGCGCGCCAGCGAAGCTGACGTCGAGCGAGCGGTAGCCAGTGCCGAACAAGGACAGCGTATCTGGGCAGCAATGACCGCAACCGAGCGCTCACGTATTCTGCTCCGCGCCGTGGCTATCCTGCGCGAACGCAATGACGAACTGGCCCAGCTGGAAACTCTGGATACCGGCAAACCCATTTCAGAAACTTCAGCCGTTGATATCGTCACCGGTGCCGACGTGCTGGAATACTATGCTGGTCTGGCCACCGCCATTGAGGGCGAGCAGTACCCGCTGCGCGAAACAAGTTTCTTTTATACCCGCCGCGAACCACTTGGCGTTACCGCAGGCATCGGCGCCTGGAACTACCCAATTCAGATAGCCCTGTGGAAATCCGCCCCGGCCCTGGCCGCTGGTAACGCCATGATTTTCAAACCCAGTGAAGTTACGCCGCTTTCAGCGCTGAAACTGGCGGAAATTTATACCGAAGCGGGATTACCAGACGGGGTATTTAACGTGGTGCAGGGGGCAGGCCGCGAGGTGGGACAATGGCTAACCGAGCATCCGCGCATTGAAAAGATCTCGTTTACCGGCGGTGTCGAAACCGGCAAAAAAGTTATGGCGAGCGCTGCCGGATCAACGCTCAAAGAGGTCACCATGGAGCTGGGTGGCAAATCCCCCCTCATCATCCTACCGGATGCCGATATTGATCAGGCGGCGGATATCGCCATGATGGCGAACTTTTACAGTTCGGGTCAGGTATGTACCAACGGGACACGCGTTTTTGTTCATCGTTCACAAAAAGCGACATTCGAGCAAGCCCTGCTGCTACGAACCAGCCGCATTCGCCTCGGCCAGCCGACCCATGCGGAGACTAACTTCGGCCCGCTGGTCAGCTTTGCACACATGGAAAATGTATTGCGCTACATTAGGCTAGGCCAGCAGGAGGGAGCAACGCTGCTCACTGGCGGAGCACGAGAAACTTCTGGGGACTGTGCCGAAGGGGCTTTTGTCCAGCCGACTATCTTCACCGACTGCGAAGATCGTCACACCATCGTTAAAGAAGAGATCTTTGGCCCGGTAATGAGCATTCTGACCTGGGACGATGAAGACGAGGTTATTCGCCGTGCTAACGATACTCACTTTGGCCTGGCGGCCGGTGTAGTGACGCCGGACCTGGTACGAGCCCACCGTATCATCCATCAGCTGGAGGCCGGTATTTGCTGGATAAACAGCTGGGGAGAATCGCCTGCTCAAATGCCGGTTGGCGGCTACAAACAGTCCGGTGTTGGTCGGGAAAATGGCCTTTCCACGCTGGCTCACTATACCCGTATCAAATCAGTTCAGGTGGAGCTGATGCCCTTCGCCTCTGTGTTTTAAAAAAAGGAGCGCGTTATGAGTACTAACCGGGAATATGATTACATCATTATTGGCGCGGGATCGGCAGGCAATGTTCTGGCCACCCGCCTGACTGAAGATAAGGACGTTAGCGTGCTGCTGCTGGAGGCCGGCGGCCCGGACTATCGTCTGGACTTTCGCACCCAGATGCCCGCCGCATTGGCCTATCCCCTACAGGGACGTCGCTATAACTGGGCCTATCTGACCGACCCGGAGCCCTGGATGAATAACCGCCGCATGGAGTGCGGACGAGGCAAAGGATTGGGCGGTTCATCGCTGATCAACGGCATGTGTTACATTCGCGGTAACGCGATGGACTATGACAACTGGGCGCGGCAGCAAGGTCTGGAGAGCTGGAGTTATCTGGACTGCCTGCCCTATTTTAAATTTGCCGAGTCACGTGACATCGGAGGCAATTCCTATCATGGCGATAGCGGCCCGGTCAGCGTTGCTACCCCTGAACAGGGTAACAATGTGCTGTTCCAGGCAATGGTCGACGCAGGCGTACAGGCCGGTTATCCGCGTACCGACGATCTGAATGGCTATCAGCAGGAAGGATTTGGCCCGATGGATCGCACCGTGACGCCACGAGGCCGTCGGGCCAGCACCGCCCGTGGCTATTTAGATCAGGCCCGTTCGCGCCCCAATCTGACCATCGAGGTACACGCCACTACCGACCGCATTTTATTTGATAATAACCGTGCTTATGGCGTTAGCTGGTTGCAGCATAATCAGTCTCACAAAGCCCATGCGCGTCGTGAAGTTCTGCTATGTGCCGGTGCCATCGCCTCACCGCAGATCCTGCAGCGCTCCGGCGTCGGCCCTGGTGAGCTACTCAAGCAACTGGATATTAAAATTGTGCAGGCGCTGCCGGGTGTGGGCGCTAATTTGCAGGATCATCTGGAGATGTATCTGCAATATGAATGTAAGCAGCCGGTTTCACTTTCGCCCGCGCTGAAACTGCATAATCAACCGGCGATTGGCGTGGAGTGGCTGTTAAACGGCAGCGGCATTGGTGCCAGCAATCAGTTCGAAGCTGGCGGATTTATCCGCTCCGATACCGAATTCGAATGGCCGAATATTCAGTACCATTTCCTGCCGGTGGCGATTAATTACAACGGAAGCAACCCGATCAAATCACACAGTTTTCAGGCTCACGTTGGTTCGATGCGCTCTCCCAGCCGTGGCCGGGTACATCTGCGTTCAAAAGATCCTCACGAACATCCGAGTATTCTGTTTAACTACATGTCGCACGATCAAGACTGGCAAGAATTTCGCGCCGCGATCCGTATTACGCGTGAAATCATGCATCAGCCAGCGCTGGATGCCTATCGCGGTCGTGAAATTTCTCCTGGCGATAGCGTGCAAAGCGATGCTGAGCTGGATGCGTTTGTGCGCCAACATGCTGAGACGGCTTATCATCCCTCCTGTACTAACGCTATGGGCTATCACGATATGGCGGTTGTAGGTCATGATGGTCGGGTACATGGCATGGAGGGATTACGGGTGGTAGATGCTTCCATCATGCCGCAGATTACGACCGGGAATTTGAATGCGCCAACCATCATGATTGCCGAGAAAATCGCCGATATGATCCGTGGCCGCTCGGCACTGCCGCGCGTTGATACGCCCTATTACGTAGCCAACGGCGCGCCGGTACGCGTCAGTAAAGCTTAATTCCACCTTTCCTCCGGTGCGCGGTGATTTGCCGCGTACCGCCCGCCTCCCCCATCAGTGAACACTTCTTGATTGGTTGACGAATTACAGGGTTGTAATTTGTTACGTTATAACATAATTTACAGCGGTTTTTACTTACTTTTAATACTTCGGGAGCTGTAATGACACGATCAATCTCTTTCAAGTCCGCAGCGATGGCTCTCAGCCTGAGCTATGCCGTCCTGTCTACGCCAGCGCTGGCGCACGGCCATCATCATCATGACCATAAGCAGATCCACCAGGGAGTATTTGATAATGCCGACGTGCAGAATCGTACATTAGCAGACTGGCAGGGCAGCTGGAAATCACTCTACCCACTGTTGCAAAACGGTACTCTGGATGAAGTTTTTGAACATAAGGCCGCAATTAATAAAGACAAAACCGTTGCAGAGTACAAGGCTTACTATAAGAAGGGCTACGCCAGCGATATAACGGCTATTACGATTACACCTGACAGCATTAGCTTTACCCAACAAGGAAAAACATCGAAAGGTATTTATGCCTATAGCGGATTCAAAATTTTACACTATCCTTCCGGCAGAAAAGGCGTGCGTTATTTGTTCACCCGCAGCAGTGGCGATGCTAACGCGCCAAAATTTGTCCAGTTTAGCGATCATGACATTGAACCCACTCAAGCCGCGCACTTTCACATTTTCTTTGGCAACGAAAGTCATGTTCAGCTGGAAAAAGAATTGACCAACTGGCCGACATTCTTCCCGGCGAAAATGAATAACGAACAGATCGTAGCGGATTTAATGCTGGAATGAACACCGTAAAAGAAGCGAATACGTGCAGTCAACCGGGTTAGCAGCAGCATTTGGGGTTCAAGCAAAAAAGAAAGCTCCGCTGTTAACGACCGCCCGTAGTTGATATCAATAACGGATCGCAGGCCGGTGGGTGCATTACCTCACGGCGTTAAAATAACGCCGTTCTGTCAGGCTAAACGTCGTCACCGGCCTGGCTTGCATAAGAACGTAAAGCCAGCCTGGACAATCACGCCATAAGTACGGCCCTCCCCAGCCATACCGGCAAGGTCAAAGAAACCCTCCCCACAAAGGCAGGACAAAACCCAGGCGCCATTAACTTATATTTAGCGAATAAGAAAGATGCTATTCAATGGATTAATATTTTTATTCCTTTATCATCGAGCTGTAACGGATATAATTTATAAGAATATTCAGTCTACAGATTATATCTATTTCTACTGATAACCTTATCCTGAGTTATATGTCTTAATATTGAGTCAATCTCATTTTAAAAATTATTTCATTGATACTTTCCCAGACAAAAATAACATTATTAAATATCTATATATCTGACGATATTATATAAGCTTTTTCACGCCAGACACGTTTCCTGCAAGCAGAAAAGAGCCCACGCGCTTTACACGGTACTGACTGGAAAACTGTGATAAAATAACGTTCGTAATCAGGCGTAGGGCAGGAGAAAAGATGGCGACGGTGAGTGCTGAACACATCCTTGGGCAGGCAGAGAAGCTTTGTCAGCAGCGTAATGTGCGCATGACGCCGCAGCGTATGGAGGTGCTTCGTCTGATGACACTGCAGAGTGGCGCTATCAGTGCCTACGATCTACTGGACTTACTGCGCATTTCAGAACCCCAGGCGAAGCCTCCGACCATTTACCGTGCGCTTGATTTCCTGCTGGAACAAGGTTTCATTCATCGCGTGGAATCAACCAATAGTTATATGGTCTGCCATCACTTTGAAGGGCCGGCCCACATCTCCGCGATGCTGATTTGCCAGCGTTGCGGTAGTGTAGCAGAGCAGCATGCTGACGGTATCGAAGCCATTATTGCCACCCTGGCTTCAAGGGAGAGATTTGCTCTGCGCAACATGGTTATTGAAGCCCACGGACTTTGTGCTGATTGCTCAGAAGTTGAAGCCTGTACGCAGCAGGAGAGTTGCCAGCACGATCACAGCGTAGCGGTAGCGGCTAAAAAGCGAGGCAGATAGAACAAGGTATGCGAAAGAGGCTCACGCCCCGTGCGGGGGGTGAAGCTTCATCCCGCAAAGAGCATAGCACTGATTACCCCTGAGAGTGGTGAGTGCGTTGCCCATCGCTCACTTCTTTTTCAGTCCGATCTTTTTCGTAGCCGTAACATGCCTGAAATTTTCCTGCCAGTTCCATTAGTAGATCGCCACGAAGCTATCTCACGTTATAGATCGATAAATAATGGCGCTCACTCACTCATACGTTGGGATAGCTTAATGGTCGAAAAGGTTTAAAAATACGCCGGATAGAGGTCTCGCCAGTCAGACATAGTTAAACCAACGACCCTGCAACCATTCCCTACGCCAGATCCACCAGAGCGCTACGCCCCTGAGTAATAAAAACGTTGTGACCGCCAGCCAAAGGCCGTGATTACCTAATAGGGGAATAGTCAGCAACATCAAGCCAAACCCCGCCATTGCTACCGCCATGCTGTTGCGCATATCTCTGGCGCGGGTCGCACCAATAAACATGCCATCCAGCAAAAAACACCAAACCCCGATCAACGGCAAAATAACCTGCCAAACGAGAAAATGCCCGGCTTGGGTCTGGACTGCCGGTAGCGAAGTCAGTAATGAAACGATATAGCGACCGGCAGCCAAATATAGCAGCGAAAAAAGCAGAGCCAGCAGCCCGGCCTGACGACAGGCTGCATGCCAGACGTGGAGCAATTGACTTGAATCCTTTGCACCAACTGCCTTACCTGAACAGGCCTCTACTGCGTAGGCAAATCCGTCGAGGGCATATGCGGTAAACGTCAGAAACATCAGCAGAACCGCGTTCGCCGCGACAATATCACTTCCAAGCCTGGCTCCAATTACCGTTAGGGAGGCCATGCAAAGCTGCAGCATTAACGAACGCAGCATGATATCGCGATTCAATCGTAACAAATAACCATAGCCGCCACGCCAGGCCTGACCCAACAGACGCAGGGCTACGCCACGCAGTCGCAGAACATGCCAGACCATAACCAGCCCGCTGGCGAGGGTGCAGTATTCAGCAATAACTGTCGCCGCTGCCGCACCCCTGACACCCCACCCGAGTACCGGCACAAACCACAGATCGAGCAAAATATTAACCAGATTGCCAATCACTAACAGGATCACTGGCGCGCGGGCATACTGCACGCCAAGCAGCCACCCCAAAAGCACCATATTTACCAACGTTGCCGGTGCGCTCATCCAGCGAATATGCATGAAGGCGGCGGCCTGATTTAATATCGCCTCATTACCACCAACAACGCTAACCGCCAGCCGTGTTAGCGGCGTTTTCAGCGCCACTAAAACAACACCGGCAATGACTGCCATCAATAGAGGTTGCATGAGCGCTCGGGCCAGCGCGGGTTTATTGTCAGCGCCGTAAGCCTGGGCAGTCAGGCCCGTGGTACTCATACGTAAAAATAGCAGCAGCATAAATAGCAAGTTGGTCGCCGTAGTTCCCACAGCAACACCGCCAAGATAGACAGGACTATCAAGATGGCCGATAACCGCTGTATCCACCAGCCCCAGCATAGGCACGGTGATATTAGAAAGGATCATTGGCAGCGCTAACAGCCAGAGTTGTTTATCCGCAGAAGAGAAAAATCGCATGGGTATAAGATTGGATAGGATAACCAATGCTACCCTGACGGGCAGCGATGAGGTTCAGTGAGCAAAAGCAACGTTGTTTCAGTAACGAGCTACAGCCAGTTACCGTTACGGATGACACCAACGGCCAGCCCTTCGATGGTTAAATTATGTTGACGAACGTCAACCTCAATAGGCTTGAACTCACTGTTTTCAGGCAGAAGCCGAACAATATTACCCTGCTTCTTCAAACGTTTTACCGTGACTTCATCATCAATACGCGCCACGATCACCTGACCATTACGAACGTCCTGAGTTTTATGCACCGCCAGCAAATCACCATCCATAATCCCAATGTCTTTCATTGACATACCGCTGACGCGCAGCAAAAAGTCAGCGTGAGGTTTAAACAGGCTGGCATCAACCTGATAATGTCCTTCAATATGCTGTTGAGCCAACAGAGGCTCCCCCGCAGCGACGCGACCAATCAGCGGCAGTCCCGGATCGTCCTCCTCTTCCTGTAGCAAACGAAGGCCTCTCGACGCACCTGATACGATCTCAATGACGCCCTTACGAGCCAACGCCTTGAGGTGTTCCTCAGCTGCATTCGGCGAACGGAAACCAAGTTGCCGGGCAATTTCAGCACGCGTTGGGGGCATTCCTGTCTGACTAATATGCTCTCGTATCAGGTCAAAGACCTGTTGCTGCCTTGCGGTTAACGCTTTCATCCTGCCCCCTGGTTGTTTATACAGTTGACTGTGAGTATATACAGCTATTTAATGGATGAAAACTTAAAATTTTAGTAATCGCCGACCAATATCAATATCTGGAAGCGATTTCGCAGCTATGGCCAGAGTAATGTCAGCCAGATGAAAATCGCGAGTAATATTGTCAACAGTACGGCTGCCGAGCCGAGATCTTTCGCTTTACCCGCGAGTGGGTGAATTTCACTGCCAATACGATCGACAACCGATTCAATGGCACTATTGAGGATTTCAACGATGATAATCAGCACTACCGAGCCAATGAGCATAACCCGGACGATCGCCTCAACATCCAGCCAGCAAGCAATGATGATAGCAATAAGCGCGACCGTGGCTTCCTGACGGAATGCCGCTTCGCTGCGCCAGGCCGCCCTCAGCCCCTTCCATGAATATCCAGCGGCTTTAATAATGCGCGTCAGGCCAGTCGTGTTATTTGCCATGATAGGGAACCCTTTGAGAAAATTGGCGTCCATGTTGGTTGATGCACATCATACACACCAACAGATTTAATCGCTGCATTCTGGTATGCTTGCGGCGCTTTGCTAACAAGAGGCTTTATCCGTCTATGTCAGGTTGGCGTAATTTTTTTTATAACTTACTGAATATTCCGTTAAAATTCCTGGTAAAAAGTAAGTCGATTCCGACTGATCCGCTCGCTGAACGGGGATTAGATCGCTCTCGTCCTATCATGTACGTACTGCCATATGACTCTAAGGTCGATTTGCTAACGCTGCGTGCTGAATGTCGTAAACATGAATTGCCAGACCCGCTGGAACCATTGGAGATCGACGGCACCGAACTGCCTCGCTACGTTTTCATCCACGATGGCCCACGAGTTTTCCCCTATTTCGTGCCAAATCTTGAATCGGTGAAGTTATTCCACGAGTATCTCGATCTACACCGTAGCAATCCCGATCTCGACGTACAGATGATACCGGTTTCGGTCATGTTTGGCCGTGCGCCAGGGCGCGAAATTCAGGGCCATCAGCAGCCATATCTGCGCGAGCTAAACGGCGTGCAGAAATTCTTCGCTATATTATGGCTCGGCCGCGATAGCTTTGTACGCTTTTCAGCCATCGTCTCGCTGCGCTACATGGCGAGCGAGCACGGCACCGACAAAATTATCGCCCAGAAGTTAGCCCGTGTAGCACGTATGCACTTCGCCCGACAGCGTCTTGCGGCGGTTGGGCCTCGCATGCCTGTACGTCACGATCTCTTCACCAGGCTGCTGCAATCGAAAGCCATCGCCAAAGCAGTTGAAGATGAAGCTCGTAGTAAAAAGATCGCTCATGATAAGGCGCAACAGTCCGCCATCGAGATGATGGAGGAAATCGCCGCCGACTTTACCTATGAAGCCATTCGCATCACCGACCGGGTGATGGGCTGGACCTGGAGCCGCCTTTATAAAGGTATCAACGTTAGCGGCGCAGAGCGTGTCCGCCAGCTGGCGCAGGACGGCCATGAGCTGGTCTATGTGCCTTGCCACCGTAGTCATATGGACTACCTGCTACTCTC
Organism: Izhakiella capsodis; assembly: GCF_900115045.1. Taxonomy (GTDB): domain Bacteria; phylum Pseudomonadota; class Gammaproteobacteria; order Enterobacterales; family Enterobacteriaceae; genus Izhakiella; species Izhakiella capsodis. The sequence continues at coordinate 318,747 of NZ_FOVC01000003.1, forward strand.
ATACGTGATTTATCATCAGGGTTTGGTCCCGCCGCACATCGCTGCCGGCATCAACCTGAACTTTTGGCCTGCCGGGCCTATTTTCCGCCATCTCGGCGCCTTTTTCATCCGCCGGACCTTTAAAGGTAATAAGCTTTACTCTACGGTCTTTCGCGAATATTTGGGTGAGCTGTTTAACCGAGGCTACTCAGTAGAGTACTTTATCGAAGGCGGCCGCTCGCGCACTGGCCGGTTGCTCGATCCTAAAACCGGTACGCTGTCGATGACTCTCCAGGCAATGCTACGCGGCGGCAATCGTCCGATTACCCTGGTCCCTATTTTCATCGGTTACGAACACGTCATGGAGGTGGCCACCTACGCCAAAGAGCTACGCGGCGCGGCTAAAGAAAAAGAGGGCTTTATACAGATGCTGCGCGGGCTGCGTAAACTGCGTAACCTCGGCCAGGGCTACGTTAACTTCGGCGAGCCGTTGCCTCTGGTAAGCTATCTGAACAAGCAGGTTCCGGAATGGCGTGAGGCGATCGACCCTATCGAGGCACAGCGACCCGCATGGCTTACGCCGACAGTTAATGACATTGCGCATGAAGTGATGGTACGGATTAATAATGCCGGTGCTGCGAACGCGATGAACCTCTGCGTAACCGCGCTGCTGGCTTCACGCCAGCGTTCACTGACCCGAGAACAGCTCATCGAGCAGCTTGCTTGCTATCAGGAGTTACTGCGTAACGTTCCCTACTCTGAATACTCAACAGTGCCGGACCTCACTCCGGAAGTCATGCTGGAGCACGCCATTGGCATGAATAAATTCGACATCGAAGAGGATAATTTCGGCGAAATTATCGTTCTGCCGCGCGAGCAGGCGGTGTTGATGACCTATTACCGCAACAATATCCATCATATGCTGGTCATTCCATCGCTGCTGGCTCTAATCGTCACCCAACATTGCGAAATTACCCGCGTAGAGTTGTTGCGTCAGGTTAGCGTGCTTTATCCGATGCTGAAAAGCGAGCTATTCCTGCGCTGGGATAAAGAGTCCTTACCCGCTCTGCTTGTGGCGTTAATCGACGAAATGAGCCGCCAGGAACTACTCATTACTGAAGGAGAGAAGGTGCGCATCAGCAATGCCAGATTGCGCACTCTTCAGTTGCTGGCCGCCGGGGTGCGTGAAACGCTACAGCGCTATGCCATTACCTTCGCTATCCTCAGCGCTAACCCCTCAATTAATCGTGGAACGCTGGAAAAAGAGAGCCGGACTCTGGCACAGCGCCTGTCAGTGCTGCATGGTATTAACGCACCAGAGTTTATTGATAAAGCGGTTTTCAGCTCTCTGGTGCTGACGCTACGCGATGAAGGCTACATCAGCGACACCGGTGATGCTCAGGTTGATCGAACCCAGCGGGTTTATCAGCTGTTGGCCGACCTTATCATGCAGGATGTACGTATGACTATCGAAAGCGCCGCCTCGACGGAAGGAGCGCTACAGCTAGCCAATACCTCACTGTCGGAAAAAGAGCCTCGGGCGTAAAGTAGCCGCAGTCTGTCGCTCGATCCTACGCGCCCCGCTATGGGGCGCGCTGCCTGTCTACCAGCGCTCAGATAACGCAGAGCACCACGCTAACCAAGCCTGCCACCTCCCTGAAAAATCAACACGGCACCCTCACACAGGCCGCTGTAACGCAGTTAAAACGCCGTTGCCAATTCATCCAGCAGGTTATAATCATCATCCACCAGCAGCAACACCTGCCACTTGTCGAACGTCAGGCAGGGATGTGAAGTGCTGAACAGCAACATGTCGCCGACCTGCAGCTGTGCACCATGTTTTAACTTCAGCATGGCATACTGATCCATCATGCCCACCGTTTCAACTAACGACGTGGGGACTGGCAAGGTTTTTCCCTGACGATAATGAGCAACGGGCTGTGGCAGGCCGGCATCAAAAGCGCTGTCGCGCTTACCGAAATTAACAATGGCACTGTCCGGCTCCGGTACCGATTGCACCAGTGCCGCCAGTTCCAGCGCCGAAACTAAATTGCCTCCCGCATCGTTTGCGACATTATCTCTCGCCCTTAGCGCATGCTGATAAATCCCCCCTTCATGGGTGAAGCAGACTTATGGGTCACGGGAGTAATCATCATAATATTTCATAATACAGCTACTCCTAAAAATATTTACTCAGATGAAAGACCGACCTGGCTGAATTTTTTGAATCAGTTATTCTTAGTTTGAAAAACATTAGCCATCAATAAACCTAACATCATTTCTTCTTTTTATTATCCAACGAAGGTAGTGGAATAGCATGAAGCGTAGCCAAATGAGAAATGTCGCCAATATTACTTTTGACAACGCTTACAGGCCTCAGTTAAGAATACATCGATTGCGTATAAGTAGCCGTTTGGATCAGGCTGAGTACCCATACTTGCCGCCCGCTCATGATCGCGCTCAGGCGCGATCATGAGCGAGTAATGAGTGCAGCAACGATGCCAGCAAAGATGACCAGCCCAACGTAATTATTATTGAGAAAGGACTGGAAACATGCCTGCCGATCGCGACCGACGATGGTTATTTGCTGATAAATAAACAGTGCGGCGGCGAACAGCAGGCCTGCATAATAAAAAGCGTTGAGCTGCATTTTCACGCCGACCACAATCAGAAGTAGCAAGGCAGCTATTTGCAGTAATCCGACGACCAGTTTGTCATAACGTCCGAATAGAATGGCGGTGGATTTCACACCAATTTTTAAATCATCGTCTCTGTCTACCATTGCGTACAGCGTATCGTAGGCCACAGTCCAGCAGATATTAGCGAAAAATAGCAGCCAGCAGACCAGCGGCAACGTATCGCTTACCGCCGCCCATGCCATCGGGATCGCCCAGCCAAAGGCCGCGCCCAGCACCACCTGTGGCAAATGGGTATAACGTTTCATAAATGGATAGAGCGATGCCAGCGCCAGCCCACCGAAAGAGAGACAAATAGTCAGGCTATTCATCGTCAGTACCAGCACAAACGCGGTAATAACCAGCGCGACAAACAGAATTTTCGCCTCTTTGACGCTGATCGCACCGCTCGCCAGCGGCCGTTCGCGTGTGCGCTTTACATGCCCGTCAATATGACGATCGGCGAAGTCATTAATCACGCAGCCGGCGGCACGCATGACAAACACGCCCAGCACGAAAACCACCAGCACTTTCAACGGCGGCAGCGATTGACCGGAGAGCCACAGCGCCCAGCCGGTAGGCCACAATAACAGCAGGGTACCAATAGGTTTATCGATACGCATCAGGCGGCAGTACGCCTGCCACTTACTCATTTTTAAACTCTGTTCCATCCGCTGCAACTCCGCTAAAGCACCGTATGATAAAGGGGGCAGGCAGGGAGAAAAAGCTCAGTTAACAGCAGCGGCTTACCGGAAAGTCTGAGCCGTGAGCGCCGGCCCCACAGGCCCTCACTGCGACCTATCTCAATGAAATCACGCGTCAGCGTCGAACTGGCAAACAGATAGCGTCCAAGTGGTCGGGTACCGAGGTTTTGTAGCATCTTTTCCGGCCCGTTCAGGGTTGATTCAGGCACCAGCGTTCGCCCGACAAGCCAGGGTTCGTCATCACCGTAAAGTATGACCTCACGTAGCCAGTAGCGCTCATCTTCTTCAGGAAAAAGTGTTCGCTCTTCGCCGACCTGTTGCGCGGTAATAAACGCTTCACACAGAATGCGCACGCTCACCGCCTGACAATGACGCTCAAAGCGGCGGGTCATGGAGTCCTCCTCCATCAGCCAGTGACTTATCGCATCCGGCGGCGCAGCGCTATCAGCCTCTGCCCAGCGCAGCGTATAAAGTTGATTCAAAGCGGGATGAGACATCATTTTCTCCGGTAAAAACAGATCCATAGTGTAACGCCGATGCTTGCCTGTGTGCGCGAATTATTCACGTTGCAGCCGCGAACTGTTAAGCAATAACAGGCCCACAATCAGGATCAGAATGGCTACGGAATAATACAGCGTATCCGCCGGGCTATCATGATCGACGATGATTAATCTGATAATGGCTGTAATACCAATATAAACAAAATAGCGCAGTGGGAAATGGTAGCCAGACTGGAAATATTTCACAATTAACGCAATAAATTCAAAATAGAGAAAATAGGTAACAATTCCTTCAACCAAGAGATATGAAGAGCTGTCCTCGGGCGCAAGAAATAATACTTTTCCCAGAGAGACCGTCTCTTTACCCAGAAAAGTAATCAAAATTAATGCAAGCACAATCAGACCGACGTTTAATATCATCTGACCTGCAAATGCAATCCTCAGCCCTACCTTTCCAATATGCATAAATGCATCTCCACCTGCGAATTATCTGAATAAAATTCAAAAGACACTACAACTAAACGGCAAAAAGCCAGCAAATAAATGCTGGCCTTGATTAGCCTGAATGGTTAAGCCAGCCTTCGGCCTAGCGCCAGGATTTAAAACGGTTAATCAGCCCGTTCGTTGAGCCGTCATGGCTGGCAACTTGCGCATTGCCTTTCAGCTCCGGCAGGATACGGTTTGCCAACTGTTTGCCTAATTCAACGCCCCACTGATCAAAGCTGAAGATGTCGAGGATTGCCCCCTGGGTGAAAATTTTATGCTCATAAAGCGCAATCAACGCCCCCAGGCTGTAAGGCGTGATTTCCCGCAGCAAGATAGAGTTGGTTGGGCGGTTGCCCTCGAAAACCTTAAACGGTACCACATGCTTCAGAGTGCTCGGGTCCTTGCCAGCGTCGGCATACTCTTTTTCAACTACCTCTTTTGTTTTACCAAAGGCCAGCGCCTCGGTCTGAGCAAAAAAGTTCGACAGCAATTTTTCATGATGATCGCCAAGTTTATTATGCGTAATCGCTGGGGCGATAAAATCGCAGGGAATAAGCTTCGTACCCTGATGAATCAGCTGGTAGAAAGCATGCTGGCCGTTGGTTCCAGGTTCGCCCCAAATGATTGGGCCGGTCTGCCAGGAAACCAGGTTACCATCGCGATCCACATGTTTACCATTCGACTCCATGTTGCCCTGCTGGAAATACGCGGCAAAACGATGCATATACTGGTCGTAGGGTAGAATGGCTTCCGTCTCCGCCCCGAAGAAATTGTTGTACCAGATACCAATCAGCGCCAACTGTACCGGCAGGTTTTTCTCCAGTTCAGTTTCTGAAAAGTGCTTATCCATAGCGTGCGCGCCTGACAACAGGCTGACAAAGTTATCAAAGCCAATGGACAGGATGATGGACAAGCCTATCGCTGACCACAGCGAATAACGCCCCCCAACCCAGTCCCAGAATTCGAACATATTATTAGTGTCGATGCCAAAATCGCTTACCGCTTTGCCATTAGTGGATAGCGCGGCAAAATGTTTAGCCACATGCTTCTCGTCACCGGCAGTTTTCAGAAACCAGTCGCGCGCGCTGTGGGCGTTTGTCATTGTTTCCTGGGTGGTAAAGGTTTTAGAGGCGACAAGAAACAGAGTGGTTTCAGGATTAGTTTTCTTCAGCGTTTCAACAATATGCGTACCGTCGACGTTGGAGACAAAATGCATCGTCAGATGGTTTTTGAAAGGACGCAGCGCCTCAGTGACCATATACGGGCCGAGATCAGAGCCGCCAATGCCGATATTTACCACGTCAGTTATTGCCTTGCCTGTATAGCCTTTCCATTCACCACTGATAATGCGTTCGGAAAACGTTTTCATTTTTTCCAGCACCGCATTAACTTCAGGCATTACATCCTTGCCATCCACCAGAATCGGTTTATTACTGCGATTACGCAATGCAATGTGCAGCACGGCACGATCTTCAGTACGGTTAATTTTTTCGCCAGAGAACATCGACTTGATCGCACCTTGCAAGTCAGTCTCTCGCGCCAGCGCATGGAGCTTAGTTAGTGTCTCGCGCGTAATGCGGTTTTTGGAGTAATCCACTAACATTTGATCGTCAAAGGTGGCAGAAAAAGCAGAAAAACGCTGGCTATCCTGCGCAAAAAGATCGGCAATTTGCACATCTTTGATTTGTTCATAATGCTGCTTTAGCGCCTGCCAGGCAGCGGTTTTAGTCGGGTTGATATTTTTCATAACGATACTCTTCTCATTAAGAAACCGTAAAACTGGTCAGCTGGTTGTAGTATGACGACTCCTGATGACGAAAGGAAAAAATCTCTGCAGGGCCACGCTGCGGACTGAAAAGAACCTGTCGAAAACCCGCTGCAATGCGCCATGACTCGATTTATCCGCTCACTGGGAGCCATTGCTGTTCGTCATCATCTCATTTGCAGGCTACAACCGTTGGTGCTTCCGTGGCAACCAACGTTTGGTTACATCAATAGCCAGGTTGATCAGCATAGTCACTGTCATTCAGCCCATTTTTCTTTCTGGTGCGCTGTGTCATAAGTGTCAAATCGTAACTATTAATGAAAATTAGTCACACAGCCGTCATTGACAGTAACGCGATTACCCGATAAATCTAGACCGTTACTTGCGCAGCAGCGCAAGCCAGAAGAGGCGCGTCGCCCAGGTAGGATGTCGGAGATTCCGCAATCTGTGAACACATCTGAGGGGGGTGCGATGCCGAGATATGTGCCATGCGGAGTGGTACATATCGGCTACAGGGGCTGAATCTCCTGGGTTGTCATCCGGCGTATTTGCGATTGAATACGCTGCAAGGTGAGGTGCTTCTGGGAGGCGCGTAGTTCTCTATTCTACTGTCTACCCCGTTCCTGCTCTTTCCTTGTGCCAAGGCTCATCTGACACGGAGTAGTTTTTTTATGTCCCAGGCTTTAACTGTCGCCAAGTTTGGCGGCACCAGCGTGGCTGATTTTGATGCCATGAACCGCAGTGCTGATGTGGTACTTTCCGATTCGTCTTCCCGCTTAGTGGTGCTCTCTGCTGCGGCTGGCGTCACTAACTTATTGGTTTCGCTGGCTAAAGGTCCAGAACAGGCGCAGCGCGTCTTTATGCTGGATGAAGTCCGCCGTATTCATCATGCGATTATCGAGCGACTGGCACAGCCGCAGATTATCTGTGATGAAATCGATCGCATGCTGGAAAACATTACCATGCTATCCGAAGCGGCGGCATTAGCGACGTCCAACGCGCTGACCGATGAGCTGGTCAGCCATGGTGAACTGATGTCCAGCCTGCTGTTCGTGGAGATATTGCGCCAGCGCGGTGTCAATGCCCAATGGTTTGATATCCGAAAAATCATGCGCACTGACGATCATTTCGGGCGCGCCGAGCCGGATACCCTAACACTGGCGGAACTTGCAGGCACGCAGCTCAAGCCACGTCTCGATGAAGCGCTGATGGTAACCCAAGGCTTTATCGGCAGTGAAGTTAAAGGCCGCACGACAACGCTTGGCCGTGGTGGCAGTGATTATACCGCCGCCCTGCTGGGTGAAGCGCTGTATGCCAGCCGCATTGATATCTGGACCGACGTGCCGGGAATTTACACCACCGACCCACGTATTGTGCCTGGTGCCAAACGCATTGATGAAATCACCTTTGAAGAAGCAGCGGAAATGGCAACGTTTGGTGCCAAAGTGCTGCATCCGGCCACGCTGTTACCGGCGGTGCGCAACGGCATTCCGGTCTTTGTTGGCTCCAGCAAGGCACCACAGGCAGGTGGGACCCGCGTTTGTCTTGAGAGCGCTAACCCGCCGCTGTTTCGCGCTCTTGCGCTACGTCGCAAACAAACGCTGCTGACGTTGCATAGCCTGAATATGCTGCACGCTCGTGGCTTTCTTGCTGAGGTGTTCAGCATTCTTGCCCGGCATAATATTTCAGTGGATCTGATCACCACCTCGGAGGTCAGCGTTGCGTTAACCCTGGATACCACCGGCTCAACCTCCACGGAAGACAATCTGCTCACCCAGTCGCTGCTGACAGAACTGTCATCACTGTGTCGGGTGGAGGTGGAAGAAAATCTGGCACTGGTGGCTCTGATTGGCAATAACTTGTCGCAGGCACGCGGCGTCGGCAAAGAAGTTTTCGGCGTACTGGAGCCGTTTAATCTGCGTTTAATCTGCTATGGGGCCAGCAGTTATAACCTCTGCTTTTTAGTGCCCGGTGACGATGCCGAGCAGGTGATACAGACATTGCACAACAATCTTTTTGATTGATATATCCATCGCTCGTGCCCGTCAGCTAACACATGAGACGGGCAAAGCACAGTTATCTGAGTTTCAAACTCGCTATTAAGGTGCGTCTGCTTGGTCAGCCAATACTTTTTAGCCTTCGGGCGAACGATGATTATGAGCGCAATCCCCTGCGTGACATACGCCATCGTGCGTGATGAAACCTGATAGCGCAATGATCTCCCGCTGGATTTTTTTCGTTCCGGAAATACGCTGCTAAAAACCAATAAACAAAATTCAAAACAGGACAGGCTATGCTCGCCAATATCACCCGACTGTTCCCACTCTGGGCAGCCCTACTTTCCGTTGCCGCATATTATACACCCGGCGTCTTCACACCAATCGGACCATACGTTACCTGGTTGCTCACGCTGATTATGTTTGGCATGGGCGTCACGCTAAGCCTGGATGACTTTAAACGCGTTATGGCACGCCCGGCTCCGGTCATCGCCGGTACCTTCTTACATTACCTGGTTATGCCGCTGGCGGCATGGGCGCTGGCAAAGCTATTTGGCATGTCTGCCGACCTCGCCGCAGGGATGATTCTGGTTGGCAGCGTGGCCAGCGGTACCGCATCCAACGTGATGATCTATCTGGCGAAAGGGGACGTTGCGCTGTCGGTGACTATCTCTTCGGTTTCCGCACTGGTCGGCGTATTTGCCACGCCGCTGCTGACGCGTCTGTATGTGGATACGCATATCCAGGTCGATGTCGCGGGCATGCTACTGAGCATCGTGCAAATCGTCGTTATTCCCATCGGGTTGGGTCTGATCTTTCATCACGGACTCAATCGCCTGGTCAAGCGCGTAGAGCCTTACCTGCCTGCTTTCTCTATGGTATGTATTTTACTGATTATCAGCGCGGTAGTTGGCGGTAGCCAGAAGTTTATCGGCCAGGTAGGGCTGGTCGTTGTTGCCGCTGTAATCATGCACAATGTCATCGGTCTGCTAGGCGGCTACTGGGGGGGGAAACTGTTCGGATTTGATGAGTCTACCTGCCGCACCCTGTCACTGGAGGTCGGTATGCAAAATTCTGGTCTGGCGGCAACACTGGGTAACCTTTATTTCTCGCCGCTGGCCGCACTGCCAGGCGCGCTGTTCTCCGTGTGGCACAACCTGTCCGGTTCGCTGCTCGCGGGCTACTGGTCGGGTAAGGCTACGGTAAAAAAATAGCCCTATTCGGGGCGTGGCCGTTAAATAGCAATTCTATCTGACGCGGATTAACTTTGTTAACACGGCGCTTTCAGCCGGGCACGTCTTATCAGGCCACTGTAAATTGACGCGGCAACCGTGCCGCCTTTAAGCACTTGTGAAGGTATTAATCCTTCTGACGACAAAATACACATTAAGTAAGTGCTTACCAACTATTTGTAAGGCGAGAGAAATGCAAGGCAAGAAGCAAATTCATCCGGTGTGACCGTGCTTACTCCTGCGTCTTTCCGCCAGCAATTAGAGCTGACGCTAATCAGTAGCGTAACCCAGCGTAGCGTTTAGCCAGCGCATCCTCTTCCAGGCCGCCGGTCACCGCAAAGGCGCCGAGATAATCGGCCTTACCGCTGGATTTTTCTGCGATGAAATCCGCCATACAATAATTAGCAAACCCGATTTTCTCTGTCTGCTGACGTAAGTGATGACTTACTTCAATGACCTCCTGACGGGACTCATCACGGAATATTTCAATATCGTCATCGACCCGGTTTGCCGGAAAAATCCCTACGACGCCACGAGGATTAAGACTTTTTTCCGCGCTGAGCATATCAAGTATGACGTGAGCATCATCGAACAGGCGCTGTGCTTCTTCGCCAACAACATCATCTTCGAGAATGCGCGGATACTTGCCGGCCAGCGACCAGGTCATAAAAAATGGCGTCCAGTCGATATAGTCACGCATGGTGTCGATGTTAGCACTCACTTCGCTTACGCCAACTGTTTTAGGAGGCGGTGGCGTATAATTTACCCAGTCAAATGCCAGTCCGTTGTTACGCGCAATCTGCAAACTCACCGGCGGCGTGCGGAGTTTTTAACGACCATATTGCATGCGCACCGTTTCATACTCTTTACGAATATGTGCCACGAAGTTTTCTTTCAGCGTTGAGGATAGCAGCGCAGAAACGACGCCCACCGTGCGCGAAGCATTTTGCACATATACCGTCGGCCCGCTGTAATTCTGCTCGATTTTTACCGCCGTGTGCGCCTTTGAAGTGGTGGCTCCCCCGATGAGTAGTGGCAGGCTGAAGCCACGCCGCTCCATTTCTTTGGCTACGTTAACCATTTCGTCCAGCGAAGAGGTTATCAAACCTGAAAGTCCAATGATATCGGCTTTTTCGTCGATAGCCGTTTGCAGGATTTTGTCACCTGGCACCATCACGCCAAGATCGATAATTTCATAGTTGTTACATTGCAGCACCACACCTACGATATTTTTTCCTATATCGTGAACGTCACCCTTAACTGTTGCCAGCACTATTTTCCCGTTGCTACTCCCCTTTTCCTTGCTGGCCTCAATATAGGGATCGAGGTAGGCTACCGTCTGCTTCATCACACGCGCTGACTTGACCACCTGCGGCAAAAACATTTTACCCTCACCGAACAGATCGCCAACGACGTTCATACCGGCCATTAGCGGCCCTTCGATAACCTCAATCGGCCGGGTTACCTGCTGGCGTGCAGTTTCGGTATCCTGTTCGATAAATTCATTGATGCCCTTCACCAGCGAATATTCCAGCCGCCTTTCAACTGACCAGCCGCGCCACTCTGCCAGCGCAGGCTTCCCTTGCGCGTCGTCTTTTATGCCACGGTATTTCTCCGCCAGCGCAAGCATCCGCTCCGTGGCGTCATCGCGACGATTCCGCTCCGTGGCGTCATCGCGACGATTAAGGATCACATCCTTAACCGCTTCACGTAATTCAGCCGATAAGTCATCATAAATCGCCAGCTGACCGGCGTTAACGATCCCCATATCCATGCCGTTACGAATGGCGTAGTAAAGAAAGACTGCATGAATCGCTTCACGCACCTGATCGTTGCCGCGAAAAGAGAACGATACGTTAGAAACACCACCGGAAATCATTGCATGGGGTAGTTCGCGCTTGATATCTTCACAGACGCCAATAAAGTCCATTGCATAATTGTTATGCTCTTCAATGCCGGTCGCGACAGCAAAGATATTGGGGTCAAAGATGATATCTTCCGGCGGAAAACCCACTTCTTTGGTCAGAATATTATAAGCACGCTGGCAGATTTCGATTTTGCGCTGGCGAGTGTCAGCCTGTCCGACCTCATCAAAGGCCATCACCACCACCGCAGCACCATAGTGCCGCACCAGCCGGGCATGGTGGAGGAAAATATCGACGCCCTCTTTCATCGAGATAGAGTTAACGATACCCTTGCCCTGTATACACTGTAGACCTTTCTCTATCACCGCCCATTTTGAGGAGTCGATCATGATCGGAACGCGGGCGATATCTGGTTCACTGGCTATCAGGTTCAGGAAGCGCACCATTGCCGCCTCTGCATCCAGCATCCCTTCATCCATGTTGATGTCGATGATCTGCGCACCACTTTCTACCTGCTGACGTGCCACATCCAGGGCTTCGTTATATTTTCCTTCTTTAATCAGACGCTTAAATCTGGCGGACCCGGTAATATTTGTGCGCTCACCGATATTAACAAACAGTGATTCCGCGCTAATATCAAGCGGCTCCAACCCCGATAAGCGACAGGCCACAGCCATTTCCGGCAACGCACGTGGTGCTAAGCCGGCGACAACATTCGCCATTGCCGCTATATGCTCAGGAGTGGTGCCGCAGCAGCCACCGACAATATTAAGATAGCCCGAGCGCGCCCACTCGCCGATTTGCTCGGCCATAATATCCGCATTCAGATCATATTCGCCAAAAGCGTTCGGCAGACCGACATTGGAGTGAGCAGCGACATAACATTCGGCGATGCGCGACATTTCTGCTACATACTGACGCAATTCGTCCGGGCCCAGCGCACAGTTCAGGCCAAAGGAAAGCGGCTCAGCATGGCGCAAAGAATTATAAAATGCTTCGGTTGTCTGACCGGAAAGGGTGCGACCAGAGGCATCAGTGATAGTGCCGGAAATCATTAGCGGCAGCCGAATGCCAAGCTCATCAAATTCGCTCTGCACGGCGAAAATCGCTGCTTTAGCATTGAGCGTGTCGAAAATAGTCTCGATCAGAATGATATCGGCCCCTACTTCTATCAGCGCACGGGTGGACTCCTGATAAGCGGTAACCAGCTGATTAAAGGTGATATTACGAAAAGCGGGATCGATAACTTCCGGTGAAATTGAGCAGGTGCGATTTGTTGGTCCCAGGGGCCCGGCAACAAAACGTGGACGCTCAGGCGTTCGCGCCGTCCATTCATCAGCACAGATCCGTGCCAGCCTGGCCGCTTCAAAATTTATCTCTGCCGACAGCGAGGCCATGTGATAATCCGCCATGGCGATGGGAGTGGAGTTAAAGGTGTTGGTTTCAAGAATATCAGCGCCCGCTTCCAGATAGGCATTATGTATTTCGCTGATAATACCCGGTTGGGTCAATACCAACCGATCGTTATTGCCTTTGAGGTCACTTTGCCAGTCAGCGAAGCGCCCGCCGCGAAAATCATGCTCTTGCAGCTTATAACTTTGGATCATGGTTCCCATACCGCCATCCAGAACCATGATGCGCTTTGCTAACTGCTGCGTTAACGCCAGCGTTTTATCACTCACTGCGACGCCCCTTGTACTGCTTTCATTAAAAATGACTTCCAGCCGTCCTTACTGTCATAACTTTATACGGCGGCAAAGCAAACAGTACTGAGCGAAGTATCAATGACCGCTCTCTCATCTGACCAGTCAGCCATAGATTGCAATTCCCCTCCACTAAACGAAAATGATTTCCACTAAACAAATTCAGGAGATGTGCCATGGCATCACCCGCTCCCGCAAAACGCGGCAAAAAACCACGCTCTGCACCGCAGGCACAACAGCCAACCGGCCAGGTTCAGTCACTGACCAGGGGTCTGACTCTCTTAGCGTTGATTGCTGAAGCGCAGAGCAGCATCGCGCTGACTGAACTGGCTCAGCAGGCCGGTCTGCCAAACTCAACCACGCATCGCCTGTTGATGACCATGCAGCAGATGGGGTTTGTGCGTCAGGTTGGCGATCTTGGACTCTGGACCATTGGCGCCCGGATGTTTGTCATCGGCAGCAGCTTCCTGCAAAGTCGTAATCTGCTGGCAATGGTGCATCCGATGCTGCGTAAGCTGATGGAGGACTCGGGTGAAACGGTCAATCTGGCGGTGCTGGATTACAGCGATTATCAGGCGGTGATTATCGATCAGGTTCAGTGTCACCAGCTAATGCGCATGTCGGCACCCATCGGCGGCAAGTTGCCGATGCACGCTTCTGGCGCGGGTAAAGCTTTCCTGGCCAATCTGAGTGAAGAGCGGGTTTCAGCGCTGCTTCATCAGCGCGGATTGCGACACTTCACGCCGCGAACCCTGACCGCCCCACAGAATCTTAAAGCTGACCTGGCACAGGCACGTCGTAGCGGTTTCGCTCTGGATGATGAAGAACACGCGCTCGGCCTGCGTTGCATTGCAGCCTGTATCTACGATGAATATCATGAACCCTATGCGGCGATATCCATTTCTGGCCCGGCCTCACGTATCACGGATGACCGTATTACCGAGCTTGCCGCGCTGGTGATTAAGGCGGCGAAGGAAATTACTAAGCAATATGGTGGGGCGAGTTAAGTAACCCCCTGGTAAATGGCAAGAGCAGCAATAGCCCCTTCGTTTTTAACGGAATTACCCCAGGTAAGGTTGTTAGAAATACTTACCTGCATATCACTAAGTTTAATCAATATGTGATGATAAAGAAGAGATATGTATCACCCTGATTCCTATATCTTTATACATAATAATCCTTATAAATTGTATATATTCCCTGGTGTTAGCTTATTAAATTGACGCCGAAGATACAATTTCTAGTTTTCATTAGTCAAAGGCGCTGGTGTAACCAACTCTAAACTTAATTTTTTTAGTTGAGAAACAAGAGATAAATCGACTCTTGCTTAATTTACTTCTATATGGTAAGGAACTAAGTATTTATGAATGACTTCATTAAGTCAAGACTTAATTCAAATTTTGAACCAAGTAAAAAAATAAAGTACCCATCGGTTAAAAAGAATCTGGTCAAAAAACATTCAACCCTCAGAGCGAGTTGCAGAGTTAAAGTCGTTCTTAATTAGCGCTTGATCCCCTCTCATTTATCGGCTAATACCGTTCTGGCATTCAGTTTTTTGGGAAACACTCCATTTAATCAAATGCAGATAGCTTATACATGGTATGTAATTGACACGAGATTATTTTTTAACAAAATGAGGTCGTTGGTTAAGTAGGGCAGCCGGTTTCAGAACTCTGATTCATTGATGGATCATTATTTTAGATGCTCAGCAGGATTGAATATTTATGGTACGACCCAACAATTCCTCTATAAATCATCTGGTCACCATGATAAATGCCTTCAGCGATCCTTGGGGCCTCAAGGCACCCGATTCAACGCACATATTTATGAATAAGGAAGCTCGTCGCTTTACAAATACACCATTGTCTTTTGATGTGGAAGGCCGTAGAGATGGCGAGTTCCCTGCAAGTTGGGCTGAACTGGAAGGTGAGTTGATTGAGCACGATCACCAAATGTTAAGCACCGGGAAATCGTCTGCGGTAATCGAAACACATTATTGGTTTGGTTCAAAGTTTTTAATTCCATACATCAGTGAGAAACACCCTGTATACAATGATGCTGGTGATTGCATTGCCATACTTTGGTGCGCCAAGCCAATTTTGGCAATCGATTTAGTTACTATCATCGAAAGCAAGAGCCCGGGAATCATCACCACTACCTTGAACTGCGATCTGTTTACCGAAGCGGAAAATGAAACTATTTTCTATCTTATGCGTGGTTTATCAGCCAAAGAGATCGCCCGTGTAAGAACAAACACGGTGAAAACTATCAACAACCGTATTCAGAATATTTTTCAGAAAGCCGATGTTCATTCGTTATCTCAATTGAAAGCCTTCTGTTATGAGCATGGCTTCGCTAATTATTTGCCACCAAAACTCTTAAAGAAAGGCATTACTCTAATTAAATAAGGATTTTTATGCTCGCGGGAGAAAATTATACCGTCAGCAGGGTACCGGTCACAAGGAGAATGCCCTTCTTCAGCCTGGCGCTAATCCATATGGGAATGCTGACCGCGCTGGATCAGTTTATGCTTGGGGCCGTTCTTGGTCATTCAATGACGATAAGAGACGCATTTTTGGCGATTAGCGCTGCCAGCATCATCTTTTTCGTTGCCACTTTTGGTCTCGGCTACGCCGGTATGAAAGAGGGATTATCAGGTAGCATGCTATCCCGTTGGTGCGGATTCGGCCGCATCGGCTCTGCGCTTGTTGGTCTGCTCATGGCGGTTAGCCTGATGGGATGGTTCGGTGTGCAAAATGCGGTGTTTGCCCGCTCTTTAAGCTTTTCCCTTGGCGGCATACTGAGCTTCAAAGCCGCGGCGGCACTCTCTGGAATTTTTCTGACATTATTGGTTGCCTTCGGTATCCGCGCGCTGCGTTTCACCGCCAAAATCGCCGTCCCGCTGTTTTTAATTAACGTAGTCTGGATAACATCCATTGTACTGGCCAAAGGCAGCCCTGCGCTGCCAGCAGCCTCAGAACAACAGTTAACGCTCAGCGCGGGGATTACGCTGGTCGTTGGTGGCGCTATTGTAGCCAGTCTGATTACGCCTGACATTACTCGCTACAGTCGCAGCAAATCATCTGTGCTATGGATGGTTTTGCTAACCATATTCCTGGGTGAGTATGTCGTAAATGGTCTGGCGGTATTTCTGGCAATGAAACTGAATACGCCCGATGTCGTGACCATTATGTCACAAGCTTCAGCAGGTGTTGGCCTGCTGGTTGTGGTTTTCTCTTCGCTGAGGGTCAACGATCTTAATCTCTATTCTTCATCACTGGGCGTGGCAAACTTTATTGAAATAGTCAGTGGTAAAAAATCGTCATACCTGATTCTGACGCTGGTAATCGGCATCCTGAGTACATTGCTATCGGTATTTGGCATTCTCGATCGGTTTGTCGATTTCCTGACGCTATTAGGCATCTTTTTCCCACCTGTGATTGGCGTCATGCTAACGGATTATTTCATTCTGCGCACCCACCGTGGCGAACTTGAAAAATCACGTCAGAAAGGTGAGCTTCCCGCTGATGCGCCGCTAATTGGCACCTGCGCTATTGTGACATCAGCCGCTGGTGGTATTGCTGGTTACGTAATAAGCCAGGGCGTACCTGCACTAACCTCTCTGCTCGTCGGCAGCCTGGCTTATGGCATTCTGAAATACATCGCCAGCCGACTAAAAATGTCAGAACCACGAAAAGATGCAGAACCCGTACAATAAACTTTCACGCCTTGGCAAAGCAGCAATAAGTTCATTCCTGCGAGCATACACCACAGTATGTGATCAGGGTTGTAGAAGCCATCCAGAACAATCCGCGTGAATAAAATGAAACAACCGCTGACACCGCCGACATCTTTGTTATGCCTGTTACGCTACTGCTGCTGGATATATGTTGTCATTAACCGGGATCGGGCAGCCCTGAGTACGGACTTTCTGAGAGTCTTCCAGATGTTTATCCAGACAGAAATACAGGTAATGAGGTAAAAGTTTCGGAAATATCGGCATTGCCAACCGCTTGATGTCATTGCCGTACTCTTCAGTTTTGCCAGATTGAAGGCTGCATACGACGAGCAACGCAACGATATCATCTGTTCGGCGCTGCAGGGACGGATAATCCCGGACAGCGCGTCTGCTGTCACTCACTGCTAAGCGGTGCGATTCAGTCAGTACGCGCGTTGTGGGCATACTTCATCAGGCCAGTAAGCGATAGCCGGGCAGGGTTAAGAAACTGACCAGATCGGGCGAAGTGGTAATGGTTTCCATTAAATGTGACGCTTCGTCAAAACGCCCCTGCCTGAAGCGAGATTCACCAAGTTCCTGCAGCAAAACCTGTAGCTCTTCGGCCAGCATCTGACGAAAAAGGTCAGGAGTGACGGTTTTACCGTTAGATAATGTTTTACGATGATGGATCCACTGCCAGATAGAAGTACGGGAGATTTCCGCAGTGGCCGCATCCTCCATCAGACCGTAGATTGGCACACAGCCGTTACCATTGAGCCAGGCTTCAATGTACTGTAAAGCCACGCGTATATTAGCGCGCATCCCCTCTTCTGTTCGCTCCCCTTTGCAAGGTTCCAGGAGCATCGACGCGGTGATAGTCGCATCGTCCGCACGATTCACATCCAGCTGGTTTTTTCTGTCTCCCAGCACACGATTGAACACCTCCATCGCGGTTTGAGCCAGTCCCGGATGTGCAACCCAGGTGCCATCATGTCCGTTATTCGCCTCACGCTGTTTATCCGCAGAAACGCGCTCAAGCACCACGCGATTATGCTCAGGATCTTTCACAGGGATCAGTGCTGACATCCCCCCCATCGCAAAAGCGCCCCGACGGTGACAAGTTCGGATCAGCAAACGGGAATAGGCGTCCAGAAAACCTTTATCCATGGTGACCGACTGGCGATCGGGAAGTACGCGATCGGAGTGGTTCTTTAGCGTCTTGATATAGCTGAAAATGTAATCCCAGCGACCACAATTAAGGCCGACGATGTGATCGCGCAGGTTCCACAAGATCTCATCCATCTGAAAAACTGCGGGCAGCGTTTCGATCAACAACGTGGCTTTGATTGTTCCACGTAGCAGAGCGAAGCGATCTTCCGCGTAACTGAATACTTTGTTCCACCATGCAGCTTCCTGCCATGACTCCGTTTTTGGCAGATAAAAATAGGGGCCGCTGCCCTTTTCTAACAATCGATCCACGTTGTGGAAAAAGTACAGGGCAAAATCGAACAGGCAGCCAGGCACCGGCTTATCACGCCACAAAACATGTTTCTCCGGCAGATGAAGACCGCGTACGCGGCATATTAATACTGCCGGATCGGGTTGAAGCTGATAGATCTTACCATCATTGCTTGTATAGCTGATTGTACCGTTAACCGCATCGCGTAAATTAATTTGACCTTCAATAATTTTCTGCCAGCTAGGTGCCAGAGAATCCTCAAAGTCCGCCATAAATACGTCAACGTCAGCATTAAGAGCGTTGATGATCATCTTGCGCTCGACCGGACCAGTGATCTCGACGCGGCGCTTTTGCAGATCATCGGGGATACCGCGAATCTTCCAGTTTTCCATTCTTATGGAAGCTGTTTCCTTATCGAATCCAGGCAGCCCACCGGCGTCAATTCGTCGTTGAGTCTGTTGGCGTGAAGCCAGTAGCACTTCACGCTCGGGAGCGAAATGCTCGACCAGCTCACGCAAAAATTGAATGGCGTTATCAGTAAGAATTTTTTGCTCATCCTGACCTGCAGCCTGTAAAAATACCAATTCATCGTTGCTAATTGCTTGTTGCGTCATCTCTCGCTCCTCTACCTGTCAGGAAGAAAAATTGCCGGTTCATCTCAGCATCAGCTATGAAAAATAGCTGACCTTTAAGATCTCAAGCATAACGATCGAAATGCTAAAATCAAAAACTATTTCCATTTTTGATTTCGATTCAACATAAGAGCATGTTTAACATAAATTTCTTTTTTAAATAACACCCTATCTATATCAACAGGATTGCAGGGCATAAAAAACCGGCTGTCGCCGGGTCATAGAGACAGAACTCTAATTACTCCAGAGTGGGATTCATGCGCCGCAGATCGTATGGTGTGATTTGGTAGACGAAATAATTCAACCAGTTTGAGATTAGCAAATTGCCGTGGCTACGCCAGCTAGCGCACGGTGGAAGCTGCGGATTATCCTGCGGGAAATAATGATGAGGAATCTGCGGAGTCAAGCCGACCTCACAGTCCCGATAGTACTCGTCGGCAAGCGTCCGCGCATCGTATTCCGGATGACCCGTAACAAATGCCATACGCTTGTCTCTTGTCCCCATAAGGTAGCTTCCAACCTGTTCCGCTTCGGCAAATATTTCCAGGTCAGTGTAATCACGAATAAGCTGGGTAGGGAAGTCAGCATAGCGCGAATGCGGTGCGAGGAATGTATCATCGAATCCGCGTGTCAGCAGGGCATGTGGATGAAGGATATGATGCTCAAAAACACCGCTGAGCTTATTCTGGCGGGTTTTTTTGGGAATACCATAAAGTATATTCAGCGCGGCTTGTACAGCCCAACAGACAAACAGCGTTGAGGTTACATGTTGCCTGGCCCAATTGATCACCCTTGCAATCTGCGGCCAGTAGGCAACATCACAAAAGTCAACCAACCCAAGCGGCGCACCAGTAACGATCAGTCCATCATAATTCTCTTCCTGAATATCTTCAAAATTACAGTAAAAGGTATCCAGATGCTCAACGGGTGTATTACGCGTTTGTCGGTTATCAATACGCAGCAGTTGAATATCGAGTTGTAGCGGTGAATTTGAAAGCAGCCGCAAAAACTGGTTTTCCGTTTCAATTTTTTTCGGCATCAGGTTGAGTAAAAGCACCTTGAGCGGACGAATTTCCTGCATCTTCGCACGTGAGGACGTCATGACAAAGACATTCTCATTACGCAAAAAGTTTACCGCAGGTAATTCATCAGGAACTCTTATTGGCATCGTTGGGGAACCTCAGCACAGCCACTCTTACGTTTAGACATTCAGATGGCTAAAGATACGCACTAAACTATTCAATGTCGAGAGTTCATTTGTTGATTGAGAATGTTTCACCAGGCGCAGATTTTAACATGTGCAGGTCAATATAGCCCATTATGAGCGTGCCGTCGCTAGCTGGACCATCGAGGGGATCAGCTGCCTTTCCATACGCATCACACCTGCCAGACCAAACTTTCCTGGAAATAAGGTATTTCCCTGCATTTTGCCTTTTGTGAACACAGCCTACGGATAGTTGCTGTGGTTGGTGATGGCAGTGGAGAAAATACCAGACAAACTGCAAAATACTCTGAGGCAACTATAGAAAGATACAGATAGTAGGTTCATTCTGACAGGGTTACTCTGAGTCTCTTCCCCTGCTCAACACCCCATGCCCGGATGACGCCCATAAAAAAACCCCGTGCGCAGGCACGGGGTCTCTTCTTCTGTTTGATGCCTGGCAGTTCCCTACTCTCGCATGGGGAGACCCCACACTACCATCGGC
>NZ_FOVC01000019.1 GCF_900115045.1 Izhakiella capsodis
ACCATCAACCTGCACTAAGGTACACATTACGCCTATACCTAAGTACAGAAAGCTATTTATCTGCCTCATCCAACTCAAATTCTAAGCATGAAAAAACCACGCGCATTTGTGCCGGGGGTTTCTGACTTAGCATTCCTCGATAATCTATTTAGAGGATCTTAGTTTATTTCAGCAAAAAACGCTCTATTTAACATAATGGTTGTTATGCGCCCCGGCAAAAACGCACTCGTTTAAAATGCCATCCTAAAGCCCTAAAAGGATATGTTTTCCGGGCTGTATTTGGCTAAAAACAGCAGTAACATTTTTATAACAAAACGCCACTATTGGCATTCAGTCAAATCAGCATGTGAAAGGCTCATTTCTGACAGTTTTACGTTTTCAGTAGCCCAGAAACACGAAAGCCCCGCATCCGAAGAAGCGAGGCTTTGAAATTGAGGTCGTAAAATTAAATCATAATTCTAGATGCTAGAAGATTAGCACAGGTTTTTGGGCACCCGCAAGAGGTTCCGGTAAAACAACGACCGGATCCATATCGAGCCGGATCCCCTGCATCACCAAGCACCCATTTAAAAACGACTCCGAAGCGTTGAGGGACGCCCTTACCTGCATCCTTGGGATATCCATTGCCTCTGCGATAAATCGCGTTGTATGACCCCCGATGAAACGTTGTCCCAGGATCAAGATATCATCCACGTCGCGAACCATGCTCATGTGCGCGACGCAGGTATCAATCGCCAGTCCGTCTTCGTCAGAGCAGCCAGGCTTGCCTACTTCAGATTTGCGTCCGGGTGTGACTGACATCGCAGGCCAGTCCACCAGTGAGCAATATTCTTCACTCGCAGCCCACCGGCCCCAGCGTTCTAAAACTTCTTGCATATCTCTGCGCATAACGCTCAACCTCAACATTTCTCAACAAAAATTTTATGAAGACATTACCGCTCGTCTTTCATTTTTAAACTCGCCAGCCGCTTAAGCCTCTGCGAATAGGCTTCCCAATTTGCTAACGAGGACGTTGGATGCTCGATATCGTTGTAAAGCCATACAGAATCCTCCCGTTGTGTGACTGGCGGCGGAGCCAACGCATCACGAGTAGCCTGAGTAAGGCTGCGCTTAAAGAAAAATGGCTCCCCCAACGGCTTATAGTCCCGGTTAAAAACTTCCCATGAGTCGTTCTCATTGCGGCGGATACCGTAGGGCATACATTGACGAAAAATTTTGGACATATTCCTTTCTCCGTTTCGATATTTGCGTTTTTCTGCACGTTAATTGCCGAGGTGACAGATGGGTGACAGATAAAACACCATCTGACACCGCCGCCATTCCTTGTCCTGTAAGGGTTTGGGCGTTTTAAGTGACAGGTGACAGTTATTTCTAGGTCTATATACGTATGCGCATGTGTAATGTACCCAGATTAAAACCTCTCGCGTATATAGAGTTAAAAACATCTGTCACCTGTCACCCTTTCGCCGTTTTTATATGTTTTTATTGATTTTTTTCAGGTGACAGATAAGGGTTTATCTGTCACCCATCTGTCACCTTTTCAAAGCTGATTTTGCAAATTTTCGCAAGTTTCAAAAATCTCGCGTAATTCTTCGTTGCTGAACACGCAATTTTTTTCAAGTAACCAGAAGCGTTGCGCGATCCCCTCAACCTTTACGCGCACAGGTTCACGTTTGGTTTTTTCTTTCAGTATCCTGGTAATGTGCTTTTGGTTAATTTCTGCGTCCAAACCCACCTCTTTGATCACCTCGTTGACAATTTGCTGGTAGGTCATAGCTGGCGCAGGGGGGTTTTCCAGCACACTAATAACCGCCGCTTCCAGGTCGCTTTTATTACTTTCGATCATTAACTGGCGTTCTTTGGTATTCGGCGCACGCTGCCAATTGAACTGCGAAATATCAACATTCATCAGGTACCAGTACACTTGCGCTATAAAGTCGTTATCGCCGAGTGCAGAGTACAGGTGGGCGTAGTGTTCTTCCCCCGCCTCGGTATCAGGGCCACCCAATACCGCAATGCGGCGGTCTTCTTCGGGAAGCACCAGGGCGTCGATATGGTTGGTATAGAACAAAAAACCGGTGAAAATATCGATGGTCATTTTCTTACCGTATTTGCTGTTGACCTCAAAGCGTGGCTCCGTCAGCACGTCGCGGATCTTGTCGTTAACCTCATACCTTTTATCGTTTTCCCGAACCTCATCGATGGTACAGAGCAAGGTGTGGTACAGATAATCGTGGAACTGGTTATCACACAGGATCTTCATGCGGGTACGTGAGCAGTTCCATTTACCCAACACGCGCTCCATCAGTTGGCTGATCCACCCCCTCCCGGTACCGTGGGCGGTAGATACATGCAGGATAGTGACAGGGCAGCGGCGTTCGGGCCGCTGTACAAACCACGCCAGCCGCGCAATAAAGAAACGTCGCTGCCAGTCGTCAGGTACGAGGTAGGCCATATGGTTAAGGAAGGTTGCTACCTTGCCCGTATCCGAGGTTTTCGCATGCTCAGGCATATAGAATTCGTTAACTTCAAAGCGGCCATCGGGCCGTTCGATAAGCCTGCCTACGCCGGGCTGATAACCGGTAGACTCAGCAACTTGTTTGGCGGGATGCTCCAGCCATTTCTTTGTTGCCGGAGTGGGATTGCCTTTCCCTATCGGCGGGAACTGATACGGAGCCATCAGGTTTTTGAACGCTTTCATCTCCATCATGCAGTTATAAGGAGGCCGGGTAAGATCACAAACGCGATCCCCCTGAATCACATAAAGAAAGCGTTTTAAAAAGTGGCTGGTCATATCAATATTGATTTCTGGAAAATCGCCACCCTCTGGTTGAGTGACATCTTCAAAATCGCTATCGCGAAAACCAATTTTATTAAGATAATCGCCGTCATTGCGGTGGGCGCAACTGGCGTGAAGGCACTTAAAATGCCCCAACTCAAAACCAGCGGTACCGCCAGGAAAGTAAACGGTAGAGGTGGGATCGGACGCACCACCGTGTCCATCTTCAAACGGGCACCGAATGTAACGTTCCCCACTGGAGCCAAAATCCAGTGTCCAGTTGTTGGCGTCGAGATAATCGGCTACATCATCGGTCGCACCCGGCGTGGCCTGGCTACGATCACGCAATCGGCCCATTCCTGCTTCGGTCGAAATGTCCACAGGCAGAACATCAGCCAGCGCTGCCCAAAAAGCTTCAAGCTGTTCCGGGGTGATAGCCAACGGTTCACCGGGTAATCCTCCGTCCCATTCAATGCGAGCGCCGCTGGGATGGGAACCCGCGATAACCGCCTGCTGGCCTTCGGCTAACAGTTCGATCAGCCCGTTGCCACCACACAGACGGTGAATACGCTTGCGGTAATCGCCAATTACGGCCAGCAAATACAGACATTTATTGCTGTTAGCCCGATACCTGCGCGGCGGCAGCTTACCGAAATGCTCGAGCAATAAAGCACGGACATCATCCTGTATCTCTGGCGATTCGCTGTCGCAGTCCAGCGCCAGCCAGCCGTTACCCATGCGGGAACAGATGCCGTAATCGCTTTCCTTACTCCAGCGCTCAATATTCGCATCGTTGATCTGGCGTTTTGTCCAGTTGGATAAACCAACCACTTGCCGGTTGCTGTTGTACTGGCTTGGGGTTTTACCCAAGGCTTTCATTTTACTATCAGGGGATAGCGGCGCTTCAGGATTGCACACCACTGGCAGCAGGTCATAACTGCGGCCCAGCACCAGATCGAAGTGGAACCACTCATCCGGCGTCGCTCCCCACGGTTTATTTTGGGGCATGGGTTACGCCTTTTGTTCTGCGGTTTGAGCTTTCACTTCTGAGAATAGATCTTCTAATGTGCGTACAACAGACAACCGGGGATCAGCATTTTTACCCGACACAATACGGCTTATAGATGCTTGGCTAATGCCTGTCCGAGCTTGGATTTCAACCTGCGTAAGCCCCGATGCAATCAAGGCTTGAACTGTTTCTTTGGGGGTAAGGGATTGCATAACGTGTACCTCGCTGTCTCTGAATTCAATATTGGATTTAATATTAATTCAGTTTTGAATTCAATGCCAGCGTACAATATTCAATATAGAATATTCAACCTTTAATATCTTCAATAAGGGTTTAGGCATGGACCACACAACTGACCGATTGATCGCCAACGTCAACCTCTTGATGCAACAGAAAGGCGTGGCCAACGTAACTGAATTAGCAAAAAACACTAGGATCCCTCAACCCACCATGCATAGGCTAGTGACCGGGGACATCAAGGATCCAAAGTATGCTTTACTAAAACGCATTGCTGATTACTTCAAAGTTACCGTTGAAGAACTGGTGGAAAATGACCTAACCAAAACCAACCCCGAATGCAATGTAAACAGCCTTCTAGAATCACTTTATTTCACACAAGTTCCAGTCGTGGGGGGAGCACAGCTTGGAAACGGAGGGCATTGGGTAAACCTTCAATACCCCGTTGGTTACGGCGATGGGTTTATCAACTGGCCGACAAGAGATCCAGAAGCCTTTGCTCTTCGCTGTTCGGGCGATTCAATGAAGCCACGCATCAAAGACGGTGAGTATGTCGTTATTGAGCCAAACCATAGTTACTTGCCAGGAGATGAGGTACTTGTCATTACCAAGGATGAGCAAGTAATGGTGAAAACCTTTCTTTACGAACGCGATGCCGAAGTCATGGTTATGTCAATAAACGAAGAACACCTTCCTATACGCTTTGCCCTCAAAGAGATCGAAAGCATTCAGTATGTCGCAGGAATAGCAAAACCATCACTCTACATAGGTGATTGATTAGCTGATAATTTCCACATACCGCCCTATGCGGCGGTAATTTTTTGCAAAAATAAATTCACTTTTGAATTGACAGGTAATTCATGTTCGATTATAAATTCATTATTGAATTTTCATTGAATTCAAAAACGATAGTCGAACGGCGCGACTTTAAACCATGCGTCGGAACCGTGGCGGGACAGGATGTCGGCAATACGGGGCAAAGTGAACTTATCAAGCGTCCTGCGGGGCGCTTCAGTAAGACCACTGAGAGGATTCAACCCAATGCAACAGCCTGAAAAAGTCAAAACCGCCCCGTTAAGTACAGCCCCCGTAAATAACACCGTTCGCCGCCTGCGTTGGTTACGTAAGCGCGACGAATTGAAGCTAAATCCGAACGCGCGTTTCCCAATAACTCTGTATATGTGAGGTACTTCATGAGCCTTGAATTAGTCATTAAAGAAAATACCGAGGTAATTCGCCAGCTAATCGCAGCAATGCACAATACCGGAATTTTTACCCCGTTGGGACCTGAAAAGAAGGATGCTATCGAAAGTCGTAAAAGTTCCTTCAATGAAGCTGCTAATACTGAATGCGAGCAAAAGTTACCGCATATCGAATCGCTGGATATTAGGCTTATCCCCGTGCTGGCGAATATGTTCGGCGATGAAGCCCGCCCCCCCACAGCAGAACAAATAGAAAAAGCGCGGGCTTATGCGAACAGCACTAAAAGCGATAAGTTTACAGATGCGCTCAATTTTGCCCTGAAAGATTGCAAAACAGTTAAATCTGCACCCCGTGCTGTAGTGTTCGATCTCTGCCTTGTCATGCTGGCGCACTGGAGCGCGATGGAGAACGTAGACGAGCGCCGGGCATTTGCGGAGTTATATATTAAAACGCCATACAACAAACGCGCCGATCTGATACCCCGAAAAGCCGAACCAGAGCCAGATCCGGAATCCGAACAAGCCCCCGAACAAGCCCCCGAACAAGCCCCCGAACCGGAGGCGGTACCAGAAGATAATCATGAGCGGGGTCAGGACACCGCGGCGACGTTTGAACAGGCCAGAGCGTTGATCATGAAGCTGACAACAGGCGGGTATCGCAATGAAGCGTTGGAAATTCTAGATAAGTTCGGCGCACAGAAACTGGGTCAGGTTCCGCGGGAAAACCTTGCAGAAGTGGCGAAGCTGGCTGAGCAAGCGCTGGCGGGGGAGTAAGCTATGCCGGACATACACGCGAAACTATCCCCCTCAGCAGCACATCGTTGGTTGAATTGTCCTGCCGCGCTTGCTATTGAACAGTTTGAGCATGACAAAACATCCGGGCACGCAGAAGAGGGAACCGCTGCGCACCAGCTCGCGGAGAATGTACTCCGTAACCGCGTGGACTATCCACCACACTACGGCGGTTGTGACATTAATACTTACGTCGGCACGTATGCGTATATCTATGATGATAAAACCCGCCGGGGGCCACAAGTGACCCAGGAAATGGCGGATAAAGTCGGCGAATATGTCGAGGCGGTGTGGGCGCTGGCGCAGCACCCCGGCGCTATGCTGATGGTAGAACACAAGTGCGACTTTTCGCATGTTGTGGGTATCCCGGATCAGTTCGGCACTGCTGATGCCGTAATCATCATTAACGACGAGTTGCAGATACATGATCTGAAGTATGGTTACGAGAAAGTAGACGCGTTCGAAAACCCGCAGCTGATGATTTACGCGCTGGGCGCACTGGAACAGTTCAGCATGATCGCCGATTTCAGCAGCATACGCATGTTTATCCACCAGCCACGGATCAATCACGTCAGCGAGTACGAAACCCCGGTAGAAAACCTTCTGGAATTCGGGCAGAACGTTAAATCTATCGCAGCGCGCGTGCTGGAACTGGCGGATAACGCCGCGATAAACGGCCCCGATATTATTCCGAAAACGGCATTCCATCCCGGAGAGAAAACCTGCCGCTGGTGCAAGCGTCGGGGTAAATGTCAGGCACAAGGGGAGTACGTTTCAGCATCGCTGATGAATGATTTCAGCGAAATATCAGATCCGCCACATCTGGAAGACGCACTGACCACCGCTCGTCAGAAGCTGGCTGGATCGGATGGTAAATGGCTGGGCGAAACGCTACCGCTGATTGACCATATAGAAAGCTGGTGTAAAAGCGTACGCTCTGCGGCATTTAATATGCTGCAAAATGGTCACCCGGTTTCCGGCTATAAACTGATTCAGGGTAAACAGGGCAACCGTGCATGGCGCGATGAAGATGAAGCCATCGCCCTGCTTAAAGACCAGTTCCGGTATAAAAAGGAAGAAGTTTATACCTTCAAAGTTATCAGCCCGGCGCAGGCGGATAAACTCATTAAAAAAACCAATCCGCGCCGCTGGGCGAAGGTAGAAGCACTTATCACGCGTCCTGAGGGTAAGCCCACTCTCGCCCCTGAGTCCGATCCAAAACCAGCGTTAAATATCGATCCTGTAAACGACTTTGAAGATATCGAAGCCGCTGAATCCCTCATCTGAATTAAAGGTAAATATCCATGAAAGTAAAATTATCAAATGTAAGATTGGCCTTCCCCGCGCTGTTTGAACCTAAAGCGGTAAATGGTGAGGGTGATCCGCGCTTCAGTGCTGCATTTATCCTCACGCCTGATCATCCGGGCCTTAAAGACATTGAAGCGGCTATAGCGCAAGTAGCTAAGGAAAAATGGGGGCCAAAAGCGGAAGGCATTCTTAAATCCTTACGTACCGGTCTCAAAATCTGCCTGCATGATGGCGATGAAAAAGCAGAGTACGAAGGCTATCCCGGTAATAAGTTTGTCTCTGCCAGTAATAAGGCGCGGCCACTGGTTATTGATCGCGATCGTTCAGCGTTGACCGCCGCCGATGGCAGGCCGTATGCCGGTTGCTATGTTAACGCCACCATTGATATATGGGCGATGGACAACAACTTTGGCAAACGTATTAACGCTTCGCTCGGCGGTGTCCAGTTCTGCCGTGATGGTGATGCATTCGCTGGCGGCGGCGTGGCAACCGAAGACGATTTCGACGATGTGAGCGAAGGTGCTGACGCCGAATCGCTGATCTAACCCATCCAACCCCCCGGCGCAACGCCGGGCTATTTCTTAGGCTCAGAAAATGGCACAAACAATACTTACACGTGTGATGAAAGACCAGATCATCGCTAACGCACTAATTAAAGCTGGTATAGCTAAACGTAAAGCCGCGCTGCGTGCGGCTCGTGTGGCATGGGCAGAACGCGTCCGGCTGGCGGCGATCGGGGGTATGGAAGCGGAAGCGCTAAAAACCGAAAAGAAAATAGAAGCGCTGGCGGCAAAATTACCTGGCGCACTGCGCGTAAACCTTTCAGCTATTCGCAAGGGCCCTTGCATTAGTCTAAATCTGGCTGGCTCCAGGGTTCACGCATACTTCAACGGTAATCACAGGATGTATGAACACGACGTGGAACACGAAAGTAAGATCACCCCAGAGGAGCATACCATTCTCGCGGATGACCCGCTGGTTACAGAGTTTTATGGCTTTGGCGCACTTTATAAGGCCATAAAAAGTGACGAGGAAGACATCACGGAAAACGTCGGCGCGGCGCTGGATAAAGTACGCACGGTTAAAAGACTTCTTGAAGAGTGGCCGGAAGCTAAAGAGCTTTTACCGGCAGACGCTCCGGCTGCTCCCCCGCTACCTGCCTTGCGCCGGGAAACGCTCAACGAAATGTTAGGGTTACCCTCCGACAAAGAAGCCACAGCTTAAGCGCCTAAAAAAACACCCGGCAGAACGCAGGGTGTTCAGAAATATTTTTAGAATTGATGGGTATGTTAAATTTTTTTTAGCTAATTCGATCGTATATTTCGGTACAGATATTTCCTCTGGACACTCCTCAAAAAAGGAACGTGATTGCTATCGCAAACCCCTCGACTTTAAGATGTGGTAGTTAATTACTATAGCTCAGTAAATAATCCGCAGTATATTATATTTTATTTTAGAGGTAATACTTCTTCACTTCATTAAGTATTTTTAAGCCATTCAAGACTCTTAATAAAAATATCATATTTTAAATTTTTACTATTTAATGCACTAAATTCCCGTGAGTCTTGCGGTAGCTTTTCGAGCTTAGCTTTTACACAATCGTTTTTAACGGAAATAATTTCATTGGCGAGATTGATATATCTGATATCTTTTCCAGCTAATTTGAATGCTGCTAAACTGCTGTTACATAATCTTGCCCGTAAATAATTTATTATCTGCATAAACTATCTCCTGCCTTAGGTTCAGAACAGGCATTTATCACCTAAAAAGAGATTATTTCCACTAAAAAACGCTCAAAAATGCCTGGCAGTACATTCAAATATCGAATTTAAGTTTTCATTAGAACACTGGGGCTACTGTAGACGAGCTCCGATGAGGTTGCCCATGTCTAAACGTCTTTATCTCGATTTAGAAACCTTCTCTGAAATACCCATCAAAAACGGGACACATGCCTACGCCGAAAACGTGGAGATCATGCTGTTTGCCTGGGCGATTGATAGTGATCCTGTACAGGTATGGGACGTTACCGCGAATACAAAAATCCCCCTGGAACTTCGGCTTGCGCTTCAAAATCCTGATGTGCTGATTTACGCCCATAACAGCCATTTCGATCGCACTGTACTGCGCCATTGCTTACCGGATCTAACCCCGGACATACCCCGTTGGCGGGATACAATGGCCAGAGCGCTGGCGCACGGCCTGCCGGGTTCGCTGGGCGATTTATGCGACATTCTTAGCGTGTCGCAGGACAAAGCCAAAGATAAGGCCGGTAAGCAACTGATCCAGTTATTTTGCAAGCCCCGCCCAAAAAACAGCGCTATCCATCGCGCCACGGCCAAAACCCATCCCGCCGAGTGGCAGCGATTCGTTGAATACGCCGGGCTGGATATCGATGCCATGCGCGAGATCGACAAAAAGCTACCCACCTGGAATTACTCAGGTCAGGAACTGGCATTGTGGCATCGTGACCAGCGCATTAACGATCGCGGTTTCTGCTGCGATGTGGAACTTGCCGAAAGCGCGGTTATCGCCGTGGAGGAAGAACAAAAACGCCTGGCAAAACGTACGCAGCAAATGACCGATGGCGAGATACAAGCGGCCACGCAACGTGACGCCCTGTTAAAACACCTCGTTGAGTCTTACGGCGTGGTTTTACCGGATATGCAAAAAAGTACGCTGGAGCGGCGCATAGCCGACCCGGATTTACCCCCGGAAGTAAAAGAATTACTTTCCCTGCGATTACAGGCCAGCGCTACCAGCACCAGTAAATACAAAGCCTTGTTAAAAAGCGTCAGCCGCGACGGGCGCCTGCGCGGAACGTTACAATTTTGCGGGGCATCGCGTACCGGGCGCTGGGCCGGGCGCTTATTTCAGCCGCAAAACCTCCCCAGACCCACGCTAAAGCAAATCGACATTGATTTTGGTATTGAAGCGTTAAAAGCCGGGTGCGCCGACCTGCTTTACGATGATGTGATGCAGTTAACCAGTTCAGCATTGCGTGGCTGCATCATGGCCCCTGCGGGTAAAAAACTGGTGGTATCTGACCTTAGCAACATTGAGGGGCGCGTACTGGCGTGGCTGGCCGGGGAGAAGTGGAAGCTACAGGCATTTCGTGATTATGACACCATCATCGGTACCGATGAAAAAGGCGAGGCGATCCGCGCTGGCCATGACCTGTATAAACTTGCCTACGCAAAATCTTTCGGCGTCCACCCGGATGAAGTGGACAAAGATCAGCGACAGGTCGGCAAAGTGCAGGAGCTGGCGTTGGGCTATGAAGGGGGCGTCGGCGCGTTTTTGACGTTCTCCCTTGTGTACAACATCGACCTCGAAGAAATGGCCTCTGCCGCTATCGACAACATCCCGCGTAACATACTGGGTGAGGCCATTCGTGCATATGAATGGGCGTTAAAACAGAAGCGAACCTACGGACTGTCAAAACGCGCTTATGTTGTCTGCGACTCTTTTAAACGGCTCTGGCGCGAAGCGCACGCGGCAACATTCAGCTTCTGGAAGGAGATCGACCGGGCCACCCGCCGTGCCATTGCCACACCCGGCATAACCACTTCCTGTCGCAAACTAAAACTTCGCCGCGACGGAAGCTGGCTCCGTATCCAACTTCCATCTGGCCGGGCGGTCTGTTACCCCGGCGCACGTATCGATGATAGCGGCAAGATCAGCTACATGGGTATCAATACTTACAGCCGGAAATGGCAACGCCTGCACACCTACGGCGGCAAACTGGCGGAAAATGTGACCCAGGCAATTGCCCGCGATGTGATGGCCACCAATATGCCTGCCGTGGAGGATAGCGGTTACGACATCATACTGACGGTACATGATGAGATCTTAACAGAAGCCCCCGACGACGCCGATTACTCTCACGAACACCTGAGCACCCTGCTCGCAACTAACCCCGCATGGGCTTCAGACCTGCCGCTATCCGCGGGGGGATTTGAAGCACTTCGCTACAAAAAAGATTGACATTTATGCAAGTTTCTACGAATACTGAAAAAGTACCAGCAAAATCTGGTGCCGGGATTGAGACCCCGAAGGAGATAGGCGGCAATAGACGCGCCAGCGTCTTTTTTATTGCCAGTGCATAGCCACACCTAAGTTATGGTGGGGCGTGCGGGGCAGCCGAAAGGCTGGCCGGTCGCCTTTTCCCGGTAGTCTCAACCCTGTACGTCCCACCACCCGATGATTGAGGCCTGAAGGTGGTGATTAACCTAATTGAAAAGGTAAATCCCATGAATACCCAATTAATTCCCGTTTTCAACGGTACCATTTCTAACGAAACCGTTCTACTCTGTAATGCCCGCGATCTGTACGCCTTCCTTAGGGTTAAACGTGACTTTTCAACGTGGATCAATGATCGAATTTCAGAGTATGGATTCACCGCAAACCTAGACTACATCGTATTTTCCCCAAATTCGGGGAAAACTGTAGGCCGCCGTCGTAAAGATTACCACCTCACGTTAGATACCGCGAAAGAACTGGCGATGGTAGAGCGCAACGACAAAGGCCGTAGGGTTCGCCGTTACTTTATCGAATGCGAGAAAAAGTTACATCAGCAGTCCCTCCCTCAGGCTCCGGCTCCGGCTCCGTCAGTACCCGATGCGTTTAATCCACGCGGACTACCGAGAGGAGTTTATCTTCAGAAGAATTGCAGTAAGAATCCCTACCGGGCTTCAATATGGCGGAGTGGACAACACTACCATGTTGGCGTTTT
Source organism: Izhakiella capsodis (assembly GCF_900115045.1). Classification (GTDB taxonomy): domain Bacteria; phylum Pseudomonadota; class Gammaproteobacteria; order Enterobacterales; family Enterobacteriaceae; genus Izhakiella; species Izhakiella capsodis. The sequence continues at coordinate 12,060 of NZ_FOVC01000019.1, forward strand.
CTCCACGATAGAAGCGGCGGTTAATGCACAGAAAAATTTCTTCAGCAGAGAGAAAACCCAACCGATACTGTCCTCAACTGAACAGGATCTGTTCATAGGCAACCTGCACGCGATTTTGCACAATTTCAGGCACATCGATGAAGTCTGGCGATCACAACTGCGCCCGGCGCTGGAGTTGATGGACTCAAAACTGATTTACCTCCTGCACGACAAGTTTAACGACAGCATGTGCGCTCTGCCGACAATAGAATCACGTATAGGCAGATACATACCGCCAAAACTACCTTTCTGATTCAATCCCGCCCCTGTCGATGTAGGGGCTTTTTACAGGATAAAAACCATGTCATTTAAATACCATGACAGCCCCTTGTATTACCGGGTTGCGCGTGAGGCTGCGCAACTGGAACGCGACGGCGAATATGAACGTGCCGCTAAAGTGTGGGCTAAAGCTAACCGTACCTCGCGTAACCCACTGAATCAGGATTATAGCGAGAAGCGATCAGATTTCTGCCTCATGTTTATCATCCGCAACAAACGACCGGAAGCTTCCGAAAATGGCCTACATCCGTGAATCCACCATCGAAAAACATCTGGTAGCGGAAGTCAAAAAGGCTGGCGGTATTGCCTACAAATTTGTTTCGCCAGGACGCCGCGCAGTGCCGGATCGGTTGGTACTACTACCCGGAGGCCGGGCAGTCTTCGTTGAGTGTAAGCCCCCCGGCGAGAAACCACGCCCTGAACAGTTACGCGAACATGAACGGCTTCGGGCGCTGGGCTTCACCGTAGCGGTGCTGGATAGTAAAAATATTGAGGGGATATGCCGCGCTTACACGTTTACCGATAACCATGTGGGATGACAAATGATTCAAATCACTTTGAACAAAATTGAAGAAGCG
>NZ_FOVC01000007.1 GCF_900115045.1 Izhakiella capsodis
TTGAGAGTCCTGAAGGGACGTTGAAGACGACGACGTTGATAGGCCGGATGTGTAAGCGCAGCGATGCGTTGAGCTGACCGGTACTAATGACCCGTGAGGCTTAACCTTACAACGCCAGAAGCGTTCGGGGTGAGTTGAGAGAATTTTTGGCTTGTTGACGGACAGAGAACAGAGTTGTGTTCTGCGCAGAGAAGAGGCGGGACATGACGTAAAGAATTTGCCTGGCGGCAACAGCGCGGTGGTCCCACCTGACCCCATGCCGAACTCAGAAGTGAAACGCCGTAGCGCCGATGGTAGTGTGGGGTCTCCCCATGCGAGAGTAGGGAACTGCCAGGCATCAAATAAGACCATCCGGTGACGAGGGATGGGAGAAATACCTGAAGCTGTGCGATAAGCAGCATCAGTACAGAATCGGTGGAGCGGTAGTTCAGTTGGTTAGAATACCTGCCTGTCACGCAGGGGGTCGCGGGTTCGAGCCCCGTCCGTTCCGCCACCCTTTTTAGGGGCGTAGTTCAATTGGTAGAGCACCGGTCTCCAAAACCGGGTGTTGGGGGTTCGAGTCCCTCCGCCCCTGCCATTAATACTAATCCTTTGCTTATGCGAAGGATTTTTTCTTAAAACTAATCCTTTTTTGAACCACGCTAACCTGCGGTTCTTAATCTCTTCTGCTAATATATTTCTACCGGATATTTGATCAGCTGATGTATATGTGACTGTTGGTCACTGCTTTGTAACCAGACGGCATAAAGCGATCGCACAACGGCCGGTGTCTCAGGGATCACCAAGAGATCACCATATTTCTCACCCCAGTGGGCCGGTAGAAAAGCACAGGCTCCTGTAGTCTGTAAAAGTTGGCGCGTCAGCAAAGCGGAGGTCGTCGTCAGGATCGAGACAACATCTGCACCTTCCATAACGCTTTCATGCTGATGGAAATCAGCACCCCACTCCAGCTTGATGTAATCGTATTTATCCCTTTTTTCGCTGTGTCTTGAACGGAACAAGTTCAACGTGATATGGCCAATTTCTTGACTGGTCAGTTCGTCCATCTTGGGCGCTTCAGTAGTGATCAGCAGGTCCAGCTGCCGTTCGTGAAGCTGTTTAACCATTGAATGACGTTGAGCTATTCTCGCCTCCAGGCATAAACTGTCGCGGTTTTCATAAAGCGTTTGCAGCCAGGGTGTCAGATAAACCTCCCACAAAGAGGCGCTGGCTCCGATTGACAGTTCATTATGCTGATGAGTATGAGAAACCTCTTTTTTGGCCATCATCCAGGTACTCATCAGGCTTTCAGCATAGGGGAGCAGGCGTTCCCCAGCGGATGTAAGTCGAATATTGTTTCGGTGGCGGGTAAAAAGATTCACACCAAGCTGATTTTCAAGCTGGCGTATGCGGAAACTGACGGCTGATTGTGTCAGATAAAGTGCTTCAGCGGCTCGGCCAAAGTGGCGTGTTCTACTCACTTCGAGGAAGGTTTTGAGTAATTCCGAATCCAAAGCCATCTCCTAAAAAAAATTTGTCGTTATGATTTAAATGTTTTGTTTTACAGTCTGTCAAGCCTATCTAATACTCCGCGCCATTAACAGCACGGCCATTAAGAATCAGGAGCGTGTAAAATGGCGGATAGCTTTGCAACAAGTAATCGTTTTTTTGATAATAAAAATTATCCCCGCGGTTTTTCCCGCCATGGTGACTTCACCATCAAGGAAGCTCAGCTGCTTGAGCGTCATGGTCACGCGTTTAACGAACTGGATCTGGCTAAACGTGAGCCAGCTACGGACGAAGAACGGCGGTTCCTCGATGTCTGTCGTGGTTTGCGCGAACCGCAAACCGAATCAGAGCGAGTTTGGATAAAATACATGGCTCGCATTAAGCGGCCTAAACGCTTCCATACCCTGTCTGGCGGCAAGCCTCAGATGGAAAGCATAGAAGATTATTCTGACAGCGATGATTAACTGTGCTTAAACGAGAGGGGTGCATAGCCCCTTTTTTATTGGCTCCGCTCAAGATGAATAAACAGTCTGTCTACAGCCCGGTAGCTAATTGCTTCCATTAAGTGATGGCGTTCGATGTTCTTATCGCCAGCAAGATCGGCCAGTGTCCTGGCTACCTTGAGCAAACGCTGCCATGCTCTGACTGACAATCCTAACTTATTAAATATCTCCTCAAGCCAGATAGCATCGTTGTTGTTAATATCACAGTGTTGGTTGACGTTCTGATTACTCATTAACGCATTAATTTTGCCGCAACGTATTAGCTGGCGCTCTCTTGCGGCCCGGACCCGGGCGCGCACCGTTTCGCTGGTCTCTCCCTGTAACTCACGATTACTGAGCATGCCAGGGGGGAGAAGTGGAACCTCCAGTGACAGGTCAAAGCGATCCAGCAAAGGGCCGGACAAGCGTGACAGATAGCGTAACGTCTGCTGCGGCGATGCGCGACTATGCTGCCCGGTATAATGCCCCGATGGGCTTGGGTTCATTGCCGCAATCAGTTGAAAGCGGGCGGGATAAGTGACTTTAGCGCGTGTGCGTGAAAGATGGATTTCCCCTGATTCCAACGGTTCGCGCAGAGAATCAAGCGTACTGCGACCGAACTCCGGTAATTCATCAAGAAATAACACGCCATGATGGGCCAGCGATATCTCTCCGGGGCGAGGAATAGTTCCACCGCCGATTAAGGCGTAACGAGATGACGTATGGTGAGGCGCTCTGAACGGCCGCTGGCGCCATTTTTGCCAGGGAGTTGAGGCGCTGATCAGGCTGTTAATCGCCGCGCTCTCCAAGGCCTCTTGTTCGCTCAAAGGGGGTAATAAGCCTAGCAAACGAGTTGCCAGCATCGTCTTACCCGTACCTGGCGGCCCTAGCAGCAGAAGGTTATGACCTCCCGCCGCTGCAACTTCCAGCGCTCGCTTGGCCTGCTGCTGACCGATTATATCTCTCAGGCAGGGTAGAGCGCAGGCATTCGGTGCTTCGGGCGTTGATATCACTGCTTTTTCCAGTGTCTGGCTACCATGAAAATATCCACTTATCTCCTGCAAATGGCTGGCAACCAGGCTATGTCCATGATTGATTAAACCAACCTCCTGCTGATTTTTAACAGACAGAATTAACTGGCGGTCAGCATCCAGGGCGGCCATCGCTGCCGGGATTGCACCCTGTACGTTCCGTAACTCACCGGTTAGGGCAAGTTCACCAACAAATTCGTATTTATTAAGCCGATCAGTTGGTATCTGGCCTGATGCGGCAAGAATTGCCATTGCGATTGGCAGGTCATAACGGCCACCTTCTTTTGGTAGATCGGCAGGGGCCAGATTTACGGTGATGCGCTGAGCGGGAAAGGTAAAACCACTATTGATAATGGCACTGCGTACCCGATCCCGCGCTTCTTTCACCGTAGTTTCAGGCAGACCAACAAGGGTAAAGGCAGGTAAGCCACTGCTAATGTGTGCTTCAACTACAACCTGCGGCGCATCAACGCCGATAGCCGCCCTGGTATAAATTAGTGCTAAAGACATGCTGTAACTCCTTTTTGTCAGACTGATGCAAAAGCCATCTGACGCAAAGAAGCGGTTTAAGCTTCTGCGAGTTGGTGCGCAACTGCCGTCTAATTATCACAAGTTTACCGTTTCAAATGGATGCTGGGTTCCCGAATCAGGCGCATTAATTCATCATGAATCGGACGTATGCAGATGAATTCGCCGAAATCATTTATCTTTGTTTTATCAGGCTTTTTAAGATGATAGCGCAAAATGAGATTAAAAAAAGTTGAAAGAGGTATCTAAACTGTGATAACTCTGTAGGTATTACTTCGGACAAATGAGTTATTCGAGTTAACATGAAAGCTATTCTACGAGTCGTCAGCCTAGTCGTCATTCACGTCGTGGTGATTATTACCACGCCGCGCGGGGCTACGCTCGGAGGAATAAAGGCTTAATAAACAAGTCGATTTTCTAGAGAACCCCCGCACCGAAAGGTCCGGGGGTTTTTTTATTGTTCAACTTCAGTACTAAGGAACACACCATGATTACTAGCATAGAATGCTGTTGTTCCCATAAAGAGAAGGGAGATTCGTAGATATGACAGGAGCACAGTGGGTTGTTCAGGCATTGCGAGCACAGGGTGTCGAAACCATATTTGGTTATCCGGGCGGCGCAATAATGCCTATTTATGACGCACTCTATGATGGTGGCGTCGAACACCTTCTGTGCCGCCATGAACAGGGTGCCGCAATGGCTGCCATCGGCTATGCACGTTCAACTGGCAAAGTTGGCGTTTGTATTGCCACGTCTGGCCCGGGAGCCACTAATCTGATTACTGGCCTGGCCGATGCGCTATTGGATTCGGTCCCGGTAGTGGCTATCACCGGGCAGGTTGCATCCCCGTTTATCGGTACCGATGCTTTCCAGGAAATAGATATTCTTGGCATGTCATTGGCCTGTACCAAACACAGTTTTTTGGTTCAATCACTCGATGAACTGCCCGCCGTAATGGCTGAGGCCTTCGTTATTGCCTCCTCGGGGCGCCCAGGACCGGTGCTGATAGATATCCCTAAAGATATTCAATTAGCCACCAGCAACCTGAATCCGCATCTGATATCCGTCGAGGAACAACCCGAACCTTCCCTTAACGATCTGAAATTCGCCCGGGAAATGCTGGCTAAAGCGCAAAAACCCGTTCTGTATATTGGTGGTGGCGTAGGCATTGCAGGAGCCGTTCAGGCACTGCGGGAGTTTACGGCCTTCAGCGGAATACCGACGGTTGCTACGTTAAAAGGTCTGGGGGCGCCGGATCCAGACGATGCCTGTTACCTCGGTATGTTGGGTATGCATGGCGTTAAAGCGGCTAATCTGGCGGTTCAACAATGTGATTTGCTGATTGCCATCGGCGCCCGATTTGACGACCGGGTTACCGGCAAGCTGGATACTTTTGCGCCCCATGCGGCGGTAATCCACCTCGATATCGATCCCGCCGAACTGAATAAGCTGCGCCGTGCCCATATCACGATTAAAGGTGATCTGAACAAATTATTGCCCGCGCTGGCCCAGACGTTATCAATCAACGACTGGCGTAACACGGTGCAGATGCTGAAAAAAGAACACGCCTGGCGCTATGATCACCCGGGCGAGGTTATCTTTGCTCCGCTGTTGCTTAAGCAACTGTCCGATCGTAAACCTGAGTCTGCTGTCGTGACGACCGATGTCGGTCAGCATCAAATGTGGGCGGCTCAGCATATGCGTTTCACGCGCCCGGAAAATTTTATTACTTCCAGCGGGCTTGGCACTATGGGGTTTGGCCTGCCTGCTGCTGTAGGTGCGCAAACTGCACGTCCGGATGATACGGTGATTTGTGTCTCCGGCGATGGCTCCTTCATGATGAACGTACAAGAGCTTGGCACCATTAAGCGCAAACAGCTGCCGGTGAAAATCCTGCTGTTGGATAACCAGCGTTTGGGCATGGTACGCCAGTGGCAGCAGCTGTTTTTTTCCGAACGATACAGTGAAACCAATTTATCCGATAACCCCGACTTTTTAACGCTGGTTAGTGCCTTTGGTATTCCCGGCCAGCGGATCACCCGAAAAGACCAGGTCGACGCTGCATTAGACGCTTTGCTGCACAGTGAAGGGCCATACATGCTGCACGTTGCTATTGACGCACATGAAAACGTCTGGCCACTGGTTCCACCGGGAGCCAGCAACGAAAATATGATGGAGCAAACCTTATGATGCAGCATCAATTGTCTATCGAAGCGCGCTTTCGTCCGGAAATACTGGAGCGCATTCTGCGTGTTGTTCGGCACCGGGGTTTTCAGGTACGTACCATGAACATGGCCGCAACTAACAACGCTGATAGCATTAATATTGAAATGACCATTGTCAGTCAGCGCTCGATCGATTTACTGTCAGCACAGTTAAGCAAATTGCTGGATGTTGTCTGCGTCGAAATTCATCAGCAGGCTTCGCAAAAATTCACGCATGGTCAGTTGGTTGAATCGATCTGACTGCACCAGGGCATTGATAATAAACAACATAACATACCGCGCCCGGCGCGAAAGGAATTGAGAATGTCGACGAAAAAAGCTGACTTCATCTGGTTCAATGGTGAGATGGTGAAATGGGAAGAGGCTAAAGTCAGCGTTATGTCTCACGCTCTGCATTACGGCTCTTCAGTATTTGAAGGTGTGCGTTGCTACGACACACACAAAGGTCCGGCAGTTTTCCGTCATCGCGAACATATGCAGCGTCTGCACGACTCGGCGAAGATTTATCGCCTGCCCATCAAGTACAGCGTTGATGATCTGATGAACGCCTGCCGTCAAGTATTGCGTAAAAATAATCTTAAAAGCGCCTATATCCGCCCTCTAGCTTTCGTCGGAGATGTTGGTCTCGGTGTTAACCCGCCGGATGGCTTTACCACCGACGTCATTATGGCCGCCTTTCCTTGGGGAGCCTATCTGGGGCCGGAAGCCCTGGAGCAGGGCATTAGCGCGATGGTTTCATCCTGGAATCGCGTTGCACCGAATACCTTGCCTACTGCTGCAAAAGCGGGGGGCAACTACCTGTCTTCTTTGCTGGTCGGGAGCGAAGCACGTCGCCATGGCTATCAGGAGGGAATTGCGCTGGATACTCATGGGTATATTTCAGAAGGCGCCGGTGAAAACCTTTTCGAAGTTAAAGACGGCATTCTGTTCACTCCGCCGTTCACCTCCTCAGCATTGCCGGGCATTACCCGCGACGCGATTATTAAGCTGGCACAGGATATCGGCGTTGAAGTACGCGAACAGGTATTGTCACGCGAGTCATTGTATCTGGCCGATGAGGTTTTCATGTCTGGCACCGCAGCGGAGATTACTCCGGTACGCAGCGTAGATGGTATTCAGGTCGGCGAAGGCAAACGCGGCCCAGTCACCGAACGTATTCAGAAAGCTTTCTTCGGACTGTTCACTGGCGAAACCGCTGATAAATGGGGCTGGCTTGATCCAGTAAACCCCTAATAACGAGATAATTTTGCGGGTCGCTATCCGGCTTTGATTCTTCGCCTCAGAACGTGAAGCTAATTGCTGACAGGCCCGCTCCTATTCAGACTGGAGTAAACAGAGCATGCCTAAGTATCGTTCCGCAACCACCACCCACGGTCGTAATATGGCCGGCGCCCGCGCATTATGGCGAGCGACCGGTATGACCGACGCTGATTTCGGCAAGCCCATTATCGCCGTGGTTAACTCCTTTACGCAGTTCGTGCCGGGTCACGTTCATCTACGCGATTTGGGTAAGCTGGTCGCAGAGCAGATCGAAGCTGCTGGCGGCGTAGCCAAAGAGTTCAACACCATTGCCGTTGATGATGGTATTGCGATGGGTCACGGCGGAATGCTCTATTCTCTGCCATCGCGCGAGCTGATAGCTGACTCAGTCGAATATATGGTTAACGCCCACTGCGCGGATGCCATGGTCTGTATTTCTAACTGCGATAAAATCACCCCGGGGATGTTGATGGCGGCGCTGCGCCTGAACATACCGGCGATTTTCGTCTCCGGAGGCCCAATGGAGGCGGGTAAAACCAAGCTGTCGGACCAAATAATCAAGCTGGATTTGGTCGACGCAATGATTCAAGGTGCCAACCCAAAGGTCAGTGATGCCGATAGTGAACAGATTGAACGCTCGGCCTGTCCGACCTGCGGCTCCTGCTCCGGAATGTTCACTGCCAACTCGATGAACTGCCTGACCGAAGCGTTAGGGCTTTCACAGCCGGGAAACGGTTCCCTTCTGGCGACACACGTCGATCGCAAGCAGCTATTTTTATCGGCTGGCGAACGTATCGTTGGCCTGGCAAAGCGTTATTACGAGCAGGATGATAGCAGCGTGCTGCCTCGAAACATCGCCAGTAAAAGCGCATTTGAGAACGCGATGACGCTGGATATCGCTATGGGGGGGTCTACCAACACGGTTCTACACTTGCTGGCGGCGGCTCAGGAAGGCGAAATAGATTTCAATATTTCTGATATAGACCGCCTGTCGCGCAAAGTTCCGCATTTGTGCAAGGTGGCACCCAGTACGCAAAAATACCATATGGAAGATGTACATCGCGCCGGTGGCGTGATAGGTATTCTTGGCGAGCTGGACCGCGCCGGTCTGCTGGATACGTCGGTAAACAACGTGTTGGGTACGACCCTGCGCGAAACCCTGAACAACTTCGACATTATGCTTAGCGACAATCCGGCGGTGAAAAATATGTTCCGCGCCGGCCCTGCGGGTATCCGTACAACCCAGGCATTTTCCCAGGAGTGCCGTTGGGAAAGTGTCGACGACGATCGCAAAGAAGGATGCATACGCTCACGCGAACATGCTTACTCACAGGATGGCGGCCTGGCGGTACTGTACGGTAATCTGGCTGAAGATGGATGTATTGTAAAAACGGCGGGCGTGGATAAAGAAAGTCTTAAATTTCGTGGGCCGGCTAAAGTTTATGAAAGTCAGGAGGATGCTGTCGAGGCAATCCTGGGTGGAAAAGTCATCGCTGGCGACGTGGTCGTTATTCGTTATGAAGGACCCAAAGGTGGTCCGGGGATGCAGGAGATGCTTTATCCGACCACTTTCCTGAAATCTATGGGGCTGGGTAAAAGCTGTGCGCTTATCACCGACGGCCGCTTTTCCGGCGGTACCTCAGGTCTTTCTATCGGACACGTCTCGCCTGAAGCGGCAAATGGTGGCACCATCGCGCTGGTAGAAAACGGCGACATGATCGATATCGATATTCCCGGACGCAGCATTCAGCTGGACGTGGCGGATCATGCGTTACTCGCCCGGCGAGAGAGACAGCAGGCGCGTGGCGAGGCGGCTTATACCCCGCAGGATCGCCAGCGTGAAGTCTCCTTCGCGCTGCGTGCTTATGCGTCACTGGCAACCAGCGCCGATAAAGGCGCCGTTCGTGACAAGAGTAAACTGGGAGGCTAAAGGATATGGCTGAATCTCAACCGCTATCTGCAAATCCCTGCGGAGCGGAATACCTGCGGGCGGTACTACGCTCACCAGTGTATGAAGTGGCACAGGTTACGCCACTGCAAAAGATGGAGAAACTTTCTTCTCGTCTGAGCAATACCATTCTGGTTAAACGCGAAGATCGTCAGCCGGTACACAGCTTTAAGCTACGCGGTGCCTACGCCATGATTGCCAGCTTGAACGAGGAGCAGAAAGCGCGCGGGGTGATCACGGCCTCGGCGGGCAATCACGCCCAGGGTGTGGCGCTCTCCGCCACCCGGCTGGGAATTAAATCGCTAATTGTGATGCCGCTGGTTACCGCCGACATCAAGGTCGATGCGGTGCGCGCCTTTGGCGGCGAAGCGTATCTTTTTGGTGCTAATTTCGATGAGGCAAAAGCCAAAGCCATTGAGCTGGCGCAGGCTGAAGGATATACCTTTGTTCCGCCTTTCGATCATCCGGCGGTCATTGCCGGGCAGGGCACACTCGCCATGGAGTTACTACAGCAGGACGCGCACATCGACCGGGTGTTTGTACCGGTCGGCGGCGGCGGCCTGGCCGCTGGCGTAGCGGTACTGATTAAGCAGCTGATGCCGCAAATAAAAGTTATAGCAGTTGAAGCGGAGGACTCGGCTTGTCTGACAGCGGCTCTCCAGTCTGGAGAGCCGGTAGACTTACCGCGCGTCGGACTGTTTGCTGAGGGCGTGGCGGTTAAACGTATCGGTGACGAAACTTTCCGCCTTTGCCAGTCACATCTTGACGATATTATTACCGTAGACAGCGATGCTATTTGTGCGGCGATGAAGGATTTATTTGAAGACGTACGTGCGATAGCGGAGCCGTCCGGCGCGCTGGCACTGGCCGGAATGAAAAAGTACATTCAGCGGCACAATATCCAGGGTGAACGCCTGGCGCATGTCCTTTCCGGTGCGAACGTCAACTTCCACGGCCTGCGCTATGTTTCTGAACGTTGCGAGCTGGGTGAGCAGCGCGAAGCGCTGCTGGCAGTGACTATCCCTGAAAAGCAGGGCAGCTTCCTGAATTTCTGCCAGCTGCTGGGCGGCCGTCAGGTGACCGAGTTCAACTATCGCTATGCCGATGAGAAAGACGCCTGTATTTTCGTTGGCGTACGTCTGACGCGTGGCCTGCAGGAGCGAGCGGAAATTATCGGCCTGCTACATGGGGGGGGCTATAAAGTTGTCGATCTTTCCGACGATGAAATGGCTAAACTGCATGTACGCTACATGGTCGGAGGTCGCCCCTCTAAGCCGCTGCATGAGCGGCTTTACAGCTTCGAATTTCCTGAAGCCCCAGGGGCGCTGCTGAAATTTCTGCAGACACTGGGAACGCACTGGAATATCTCATTGTTTCATTATCGTAGCCACGGTACCGACTACGGCAGGGTGCTGGCGGCGTTTGAGCTGAGCGAAGCGGAACCGCGTTTTGAGCAGCATCTGACTGCGCTGGGCTATGACTGCCACGATGAAACCAGTAACCCGTCTTTTCGTTTCTTCCTGGCGGGAAACTGATTACAAGATGCTCCAGAATGCCGCAATAAGCGGTTCGCTAAGCCGCTTTTTTTGTACGCAGACGCCCAGCTCGAATGGCGCGACCGAGGTCGCATTGCCCAGCTCCAGGATGCGGTTTCGTACCGGGTCCGGACTGTTTTCCAGCACTACATCGGGCAGCAGAGCGATACCACAGCCGAGGGCGACCATTGAAACAATCGCCTCATGGCCGGAAACAGTGGCATAAATTTGTGGATTCGCAATATGTTCACGACGAAACCAGAGATCGATACGATGTCGCGCCGGCCCCTGCTCCGGCAGGATAAAGGGGACTTTAGACCAGTCTGGCTTTTCTTCGCTGGCAAGCGTGTGTACCGGGCAGGGTAAGGCCGGTGCAATCAGAATCAGCGGGATCAGCCCCAGCGCGATAAAGTCGATGCTGGCAGGCAGATTTTCCGGTCGACCGGCAATGGCCATATCGGCCGCGCCGGACTGCACTTTTTCAACAGCATCAGCGGCATCGCCGGTAGTCAGTTTTATTTCCACCTGTGGCTGTTCGGCGCGAAAACGGTCGAGGATCGGCGGAAGATGACTATAGGCGGCTGTAACGGAGCAAAACAGATGCAGTTCACCGCTGAGCGATGGAGCGTGCTGAGCTATGGCGTGACGCATTTGCTGATATTGCAGCAGCGTTTGCTGGGCGAAGTGTCGCAGCTGTTCGCCAGACCCGGTTAGCGTCACGGTACGGTTATCGCGCAAAAAAAGAAACTGGCCCAGCTCGTCTTCAATGCGCTGGATCTGGCGTGATAGGGTCGAGGGACTGACATGCATGGCACGTGCCGTGCGGCCAAAATGGCGGTTTTCCGCCAGATGAAGAAACAATTTGAGGTCTCGTAAATCCATGCGCAGCCTACCGGGTTATTGTTGTAATTATTGCAACATAGTGTTGTCAATATATCAATTTAAGCAACATATTTCCTGTCATATTATGGAGATATTTCCGGCAGCGCCGCGTATCGTGCTACAGACACAATAATGGCAAACACTAATAACGAGGGATCCATGGCTAATTACTTCAACACGCTGAACCTGCGCAATCAGTTAGCGCAATTAGGGAAATGTCGCTTCATGACGCGCGATGAATTCGCCGATGAAGCCAGCTATCTTAAAGGGAAAAAAGTGGTCATCGTGGGCTGTGGTGCTCAGGGTCTCAATCAGGGACTGAATATGCGCGATTCCGGCCTGGATATCTCCTACGCCCTGCGCCCTGAAGCCATTGCTGAGAAGCGCGCTTCATGGCGCAAAGCCAGTGAAAACGGCTTTAAAGTGGGTACCTACGAGGCGCTGATCCCGCAAGCCGATCTGGTAGTCAACCTGACGCCGGACAAACAGCACTCTTCGGTTGTTAAGGCCGTTCAGCCACTAATGAAAGATGGGGCGGCGCTGGGCTATTCTCATGGCTTTAACATTGTTGAAGTGGGCGAAAACATCCGTAAAGACATCACGGTTATCATGGTGGCGCCTAAGTGTCCGGGGACCGAAGTTCGCGAAGAGTATAAGCGCGGTTTCGGCGTACCGACGTTGATAGCTGTCCATCCGGAAAACGATCCTAAAGGTGAAGGTATGGCGCTGGCGAAAGCCTGGGCTGCCGCAACGGGCGGTCACCGCGCTGGCGTACTGGAATCATCTTTCGTGGCGGAAGTGAAATCCGACCTGATGGGTGAGCAAACCATCCTGTGCGGTATGCTACAGGCCGGTTCTTTACTGTGCTTTGATAAGCTGGTGGCTGAAGGCACCGACCCGGCCTATGCCGAAAAACTGGTTCAGTTCGGCTGGGAAACTATCACTGAATCGCTGAAATTTGGCGGCATTACGCTGATGATGGATCGTCTGTCCAACCCGGCCAAGCTGCGCGCTTACGCACTGTCTGAGCAGCTGAAAACCATCATGGCGCCGCTGTTCCAGAAACACATGGACGACATTATTGCCGGTGACTTTTCCGCAGGGATGATGGCGGACTGGGCCAATGATGACAGAAACCTGCTGACATGGCGCGAAGAGACCGGAAAAACGGCGTTTGAAACGGCACCACAATTTGAAGGTAAAATCGCCGAGCAGGATTATTATGACCAGGGCGTGCTGATGATCGCTATGGTTAAAGCGGGGGTTGAGCTGGCGTTTGAAACGATGGTTGATGCTGGCATTATCGAAGAGTCGGCTTATTACGAATCGCTACATGAGCTGCCGCTGATTGCTAATACCATTGCTCGTAAACGTCTGTACGAAATGAACGTGGTTATCTCCGATACCGCAGAATATGGTAACTATCTGTTTTCATTTGCCGCCGTTCCATTGCTGAAAGATTTCATGGGGACGTTGCAGGCGGGGGATTTGGGCAAAGCGGTTGCCGGAAGTGCCGTGGACAACGCCCAGCTGCGCGACGTTAACGAAGCGATCCGCAACCATCCAATCGAAGTGGTTGGTCGCAAACTGCGTGGCTATATGACTGATATGAAACGCATTGCTGTTGCCGGATAAGTCACAATAAAAATAAAAAAGCGTCCCCTCAGCCGGACGCTTTTTTTATGGCTGGCTTTGTTAAACAACAGCTAATGATCGATACCTGCTAAAGTGCCGTGACCGCAGTTTGTGGTAGTTGGTGCCATATTTGCAGTACCAGCGTACCGCTGACAGGATGCTGTTACGACTAAAATGTCGGTCCTTTTACAGGTTTATGAGTACCGTTACTGGTGAACACGCCAGTTAAGTTCACCAGCATTGCGATGGTTATCACTGTGACATTTCGTCGATGCCAGTATTCACTACTTATTCTGACTCAGTTGATCAGTGATTTGACTGGCCACGCTGAATAGAAATTTCCAGTCGCTATCAGCATCTGAATTTACAAATGACGAGTTGACAGCGATGACGATATTTTTCTCTGGATCAATATAGACCAGTTGCCCATTAATCCCTTCTGCAGAGATAATCTGTTCCTTATCACCAATAAACCACCAGAAATGGTTATAGCCTTGCTCATAGGATATTTTTTTACCATAATCGCCCGCATCCCATGCCTTTTTATTACCTTTATCTTTAATTAAGTTAGCCAACCCCGGACTGTCAAATCGTGGGGTATTACCCGTAACCGTATTCAGAACCACCTGACCTAACCGCGCGATATCTCGAGTAGTGGCGCTCATACCTGCACCACAAAAGGTTTGTCCTTTGTTATCCAGTAAGATAAAAGCATCCCGCTCAGCGCCTATTTTTTTCCAGACATTGTCTTCAATGATCTGCCATGCAGGTTTATTAGCGACTTTTTCTGCAATCAGACACATCACATCGGTATTGACTGTTGCATAGTTAAACTGACTCCCCTGTGGATGAGCGGCTTTTTTTATACCGCGAAGAAAAGCCAGTAGACCTGGTGGGTTTTGTTCACCAGGTATGAAATTGCCGGCAGCCAGATAACGATTAAATCCACTGTCAGGTTTAGCATAATCTTCATCGTACTGGAGGGAAGTCGTCATTGCGGCTACCTGAGAAACTTTGGCGTCTCCCCAAGCGCTGTGGGCCAATTCAGGTAAGTAATGGCTGACCTGCGCATCTGGATCGATTTTCCCACTGTCAATCAGCGGCTGAATGGCCAGCCAACTCACCGACTTTGTCACGGAGTTTAGCTGGTGACGTGTATACTCTGTCTGGCCATTAAAATACTTTTCGAAACGAATGTTTCCCTTCTCTAAAACCACTACGCTATCTATTTTTCGGTGGTTGCCAATTTTACCCAAAGGATAGCTTTCATTGCCATCCTTAATGATCAAATTATCTAGCGATGACGGAACGGTATTGAGTTTCCAGATGTGATTTCCATTAAAAAGCGTAGCGTTGGGGTATAATTTCCCCATATTTTGATAGGTCACGCGATTATCAGGAAAGTAAAAACCATTATGATGAGCAATAACTGATTGCTGCTGTGAAAAAGTATTCGTTATCTCTTCATCGCTACAGTAGCCTTTAGCAATCGGCAGCGTAGCAATTAACAGGCATAATAATCTTATCATTAGTAATTTATCCATAATTAAAAGTTGAATTGACTTGCATGACATAGCAACGCTGCAAAGTGTAGTCAAAATTCAGGCATGGGTAGTTATCATATGTTAATAACGTGCAGTGGCTGGCAATATCATTAAAAAATGACAACGAGGCTTGGCAAGGTGAGAATTAAATAAGCGAGATTTTTTTAAAAAATGTCAAGTTATCCTGGTCACTGCTATTAGCAATAATTCGCGCTGATACGAACAAACTTTTGCTGACGACATATCTGCCGAGTGGGCAGCTGAATCAAACCCCACTGGCCTGTCTGGAGTGAGGAAATTGTCTTTTATCATAAGCAAATGTATGCCGCTCAAATTTATGGCCGAACGATTTTTCGTGGTTCGGTGCCACAGAGTCGCCTGATTTGCTTAAGCAGCTGTTGCGCCCGTTTTTGTTCTTTAACAAGGATATGCAGAGCGGCTGCGTTTTTTGCCATGATCGTAACCTGTGTGTTGGTTATACTAGGCCGCGTCCTGCCTGTCATACCGTACGCGGCAAGCGAGATACTATCCCAGCCACCTGTCATGAGCGAATCCTGGTTATGCGTTTAAACCCTGGTCAACAACAAGCCGTCGAATTTGTCACCGGACCTTGTCTGGTGCTGGCCGGTGCCGGGTCAGGAAAAACGCGCGTGATAACCAATAAAATCGCCCACCTTATTCGTGAATGTGGCTATCAGGCTCGCCATATTGCCGCAGTGACCTTTACCAATAAAGCGGCGCGTGAGATGAAAGCGCGTGTCGCCCAGACTCTGGGGCGCAAAGAGGCGCGCGGGCTGGTGATTTCCACTTTTCATACCTTGGGACTGGACATTATCAAACGCGAATACGCCGCGCTGGGAATGAAATCCAACTTTTCGCTGTTTGACGATCAGGACCAGATGGCATTGCTAAAAGAGCTGACCGCACAGTGGCTGGAAGAGGATAAGACGCTGCTGCAGCAACTGATATCCACGATCTCTAATTGGAAAAATGATCTTGTGGATCCGGCCGGTGCCGCATCGCTGGCACGCTCAGAGCGCGACAACATTTTTGCTCACTGTTATGGCCTCTATCATGCCCACCTGAAATCCTGCAACGTACTTGATTTTGACGATCTAATCCTGCTGCCAACCCTGTTGCTGCAACGCAATGAGGCGGTGCGCGAACGCTGGCAGCAGCGCATTCGCTATCTGCTGGTGGACGAATATCAGGACACCAACACCAGTCAGTACGAGCTGGTAAAGTTGTTGGTTGGCCACCGGGCGCGGTTTACGGTCGTGGGTGATGATGATCAGTCAATCTATTCCTGGCGCGGAGCGCGTCCGCAGAATCTGGCGTTACTCAATCAGGATTTTCCGGCGTTGCAGGTCATAAAGCTCGAACAGAACTACCGGTCTACCCAGCGCATCCTTAAAGCGGCAAATATCCTGATTGCCAATAACCCTCACGTTTTCGAAAAAAAACTGTTCTCTGAGTTGGGTTACGGCGCGGAGTTGAAAGTGGTCACCGCTAACAATGAAGACCATGAAGCCGAGCGGGTTGTCGGTGAGTTGATCGCGCATCACTTTATTAACAAAACCCAGTATAAGGATTACGCCATCTTGTATCGCGGCAATCATCAGTCGCGGGTCTTCGAAAAGATGTTGATGCAAAACCGTCTCCCTTACCGTATCTCTGGTGGTACTTCCTTTTTTTCGCGTCCGGAAATTAAAGATCTGCTGGCCTATCTGCGCATACTGACTAACGCTGACGACGACAGCGCCTTTTTGCGTATCGTCAACACCCCCCGGCGTGAGATTGGCCCGGCAACGCTGCAAAAGCTGGGCGACTGGGCGATGGCACGAAATAAAAGCTTGTTTACTGCCAGCTTTGATATCGGTCTGCAACAGACGTTAAACGGTCGCAACCTCGAATCATTACAGCGTTTTACTCTCTGGCTGCGTGAGATTGCGGCCCTGGCAGAGCGCGAACCGATCAACGCGGTGCGTGATTTAATTCGCTGCATGGATTATCAAAGCTGGCTGTTTGAGACCTCTGCCAGCCCGAAAGCGGCTGAAATGCGGATGAAAAATGTTGATACGCTGTTTAGCTGGATGACGGAGATGCTCGAAGGCACCGATCTTGATGAGCCGATGACCCTGGCACAGGTGGTTACGCGTTTTACGCTGCGTGACATGTTGGAGCGCGGCGAAGGTGATGAAGATACCGATCAGGTGCAGCTGATGACGCTACATGCCTCGAAAGGGCTGGAGTTTCCCTATGTTTTTCTGGTGGGGATGGAAGAGGGGCTTTTGCCGCATCAGAGCAGCATCGATGAAAGCAATGTTGATGAGGAGCGGCGTCTGGCCTATGTCGGGATAACCCGTGCGCAAAGAGAACTCACTTTTATGCTCTGTCGTGAACGCCGTCAGTACGGTGAGCTGATCCGGCCCGAACCCAGCCGCTTTTTACTTGAACTGCCGCAGGATGATCTACAGTGGGAAACCGAGCGTAAGGTCGTCAGCCCGGAGCAGCGGATGAAAACCGGCCAGAGTCGGGTTGCCGGATTACGCGCGATGCTGGATAAATCGCGCGGCGCTGGCTAAAAGAGAACCTGTTTTTTCCACCCTCTCTTCCTTAGGGTGCAGGCGGTTAATTATCAGCCTTTGAACCCTACGATGTCGCTTGACGTGCCGCCTGACTCCCCTTTTTTATACTTTTTTTACGCCCTGCCCGCGAGTTTTTACACCTATTTTATGGTCGCCTGTTCAGACTGACAGTATCTGAAAAGTGCTGACAGAGGTGAAAAATGAGCATCATAGGAGTTATCGGGATCGCACTGGTGTTTCTGTTGTTGGGCTATCTGGTTTACGCCCTGATCAACGCGGAGACATTTTGATGGACTTAAGCGCCCTGTTGTTAATGACCAGCTTATTGGTTGTCCTGATGCTACTTGCCTGGCCGTTAGGTCGATCGATGGTACTGATGGTTGAGGATCGTCCCTGGCCGGGCGTTGCTACCATTGAGCGCTATATCTGGCGCATTTGTGCGATTGGTGAACAGGCTATGGGCTGGCGGCAATACCTGCTGGCGTTGCTATTGTTCAACCTGGCGGGCATGCTTGTGCTTTTCCTCATGTTGATGGCGCAGGGCAGCCTGCCGCTAAACCCACAGCATCTGCCTGGATTAAGCTGGCACCTGGCATTGAATACGGCGGTAAGCTTTGTCACCAACACCAACTGGCAATCATATGCGGGAGAAAGCACGCTTAGCTATTTCAGCCAGATGGTTGGGCTGACGGTGCAAAACTTCCTCTCAGCCGCCAGCGGCATGGCGGTTGCCCTGGTACTCATCCGCAGTTTTGCTAACCATTCGTCAAGTCTGCTGGGTAATGTCTGGCGCGATCTGACGCGCATTACGCTGTGGGTTCTGCTGCCGATATCGTTGCTGATAGCCTTGTTCCATATCAGTCAGGGCACGTTGCAAAATTTTCAGCCTTACCTGCATCTCACCACCCTGGAAGGGGCAAAAGAGACGCTGGCGATGGGACCGGTTGCCTCTCAGGAAGCGATCAAAGTCCTGGGTACCAACGGCGGCGGCTTCTTTAACGCCAACTCGGCTCATCCTTTTGAAAATCCGACGGCACTGACCAACGTTGTACAGATGCTGGCGATACTCCTTATTCCTGCCGCGCTGTGCTTCACTTTCGGTGAAGCGGTAAAAGATCGTCGTCAGGGGTATGTTCTGCTCTGGTCGATGACGCTGTTATTTGTTGCGGCGGCAGTTACCGTTATCTGGGCCGAACAGCAAGGGAATCCGCATCTGCTGGCATTGGGTACCGATAGCAGCATCAATATGGAAGGGAAAGAGAGCCGCTTTGGCATTCCCGGCTCGGCCCTGTTCACGGTAGTAACCACGGCCGCTTCCTGCGGTGCGGTTAATGTTATGCATGATTCGCTGACCCCGATAGGCGGCATGGTGCCTATGTTGCTGATGCAGATTGGTGAGGTGGTGTTTGGCGGCGTTGGCTCTGGCCTGTACGGCATACTGCTGTTTGTTTTACTGGCGGTATTTGTTGCCGGGTTAATGATCGGCCGTACCCCCGAATATCTGGGTAAAAAAATTAACGTCCGGGAAATGAAAATGACTGCGCTGGCCATTCTGGTCACGCCGGTGCTGGTCCTGCTCGGCAGCGGCCTGGCGATGATGACCGAAGCGGGACGATCGGCCATGACGAACCCCGGTATTCATGGCTTCAGTGAGGTTCTGTACGCGCTATCTTCCGCGGCTAATAACAACGGCAGCGCCTTTGCTGGTTTAAGCACCAACACGCCATTCTGGAACCTGTTGCTGGCATTTTGCATGTTTATCGGCCGCTTTGGGGTGATCGTCGCAGTAATGGCGATAGCGGGTTCCCTGACGGTAAAACCGGTGCAGCCGGTGGGTAATGGCACCCTTGCTACTCACGGCTTTCTGTTTATCGCATTACTTACCGGCACCATTGTACTGATTGGCGTGCTGACGTTTGTCCCGGCTCTGGCGCTGGGACCGGTTGCCGAACATTTACAGATGATGGGTCAGTGAGAGCTAAGGAAAACACCATGAAAAGTTCCACACCGATGTCAGTTAACGGGGCGCTGGCCCGCATCGCCTTAATGGATGCATTGCGCAAGCTTGATCCGCGGGTACAGTTTTATAATCCGGTCATGTTTGTTGTCTGGCTCGGCAGCGTATTGACTACGCTGCAAGCCCTGGCAATGAGTTTTAATCTGATGCCCGGACCGGAGGGCTTTACCTGGGCTATCGCGGTCTGGCTGTGGTTTACCGTGTTATTTGCCAACTTCGCCGAAGCGCTGGCCGAAGGACGTGGCAAGGCGCAGGCTAACAGTCTGAAAGGCGTCAAACGCACCCACGATGCGAAAAAAATGGCGCAGCCACATTATGGCGCCGCAACGGTGACGGTTGCGGCCGACTCCCTGCGTAAGGGCGATGTCGTGCTGGCTGAAGCTGGCGATATTATTCCTTGCGATGGCGAAGTGCTTGAAGGCGGTGCCTCGGTTGATGAAAGCGCGATAACCGGCGAGTCGGCACCGGTTATCCGCGAGTCCGGCGGTGATTTTGCGTCAGTCACCGGCGGAACGCGCATCCTGTCTGATTGGTTGATAATTCAGTGCAGTGCCAATCCGGGAGAAACCTTTCTTGATCGCATGATCGCGATGGTAGAAGGCGCAAAGCGCCGCAAAACCCCCAATGAAATTGCACTGACCATTCTGCTGATTGCGCTGACTATCGTTTTTCTACTTGCTACAGCGACGCTATGGCCCTTTTCCCTTTGGGGTGGGCAACCGGTCAGTGTAACCGTACTGGTGGCGCTGTTGGTTTGCCTGATCCCCACCACTATTGGTGGATTGCTATCGGCAATTGGCGTGGCAGGTATGAGTCGTATGCTGCAAGCCAATGTGATTGCCACCAGCGGGCGAGCGGTGGAGGCTGCTGGTGATGTCGATGTGCTGATGCTGGATAAAACCGGCACCATCACGCTGGGTAATCGGCAGGCGACACAGTTTTTACCGGCACCGGGTATCAGTGAACGTCAGCTTGCTGATGCCGCACAGTTAGCGTCGTTAGCGGATGAAACGCCGGAAGGGCGAAGTATCGTCGTGCTGGCGAAGCAAAAATTTAATCTGCGCGAACGCGATCTGCAAAGCAGCGGTGCGACCTTTGTGCCATTTTCAGCGCAAACAAGGATGAGCGGCGTCAACGTGCAAGACCGTATGATCCGCAAGGGCGCAGCGGATGCTATCCGTCGTCACGTTGAGGCTAACGGCGGTCAGTTTCCACCACAGGTCAATAAATTGGTGGAGGACGTGGCCCGCGCGGGCGGTACGCCGCTGGTTGTTGCCGAAGGCTCGACAGTTACTGGTGTGGTTGCGCTAAAAGACATCGTGAAGGGCGGGATCAAAGAGCGCTTTGTCGACATGCGCAAAATGGGTATTAAAACTATCATGATCACCGGCGATAACGGGCTGACCGCTGCAGCGATCGCTGCTGAGGCGGGCGTTGATGACTTTCTGTCGGAGGCCACGCCGGAAACCAAGCTGGCGTTAATCCGTCAGTATCAGGCGGAGGGAAGGCTGGTTGCCATGACCGGTGATGGTACCAATGATGCCCCGGCGCTGGCACAGGCCGACGTAGCCGTTGCGATGAACTCCGGTACACAGGCGGCAAAAGAAGCGGGCAACATGGTTGATCTTGACTCCAACCCCACCAAGCTGCTGGAGGTGGTGCATATTGGTAAACAAATGCTGATGACGCGGGGTTCGCTGACCACCTTTAGCATCGCTAACGATGTGGCTAAATATTTCGCTATTATTCCTGCCGCCTTCGTCGTCACTTATCCGCAGCTTAATACCCTGAACGTTATGCAGTTGCATTCACCCCAATCGGCCATTCTTTCTGCAGTCATCTTTAATGCGTTGGTGATTGTTTTCCTGATCCCATTGGCGCTGAAAGGCGTGAGCTATCGCCCGCTTAGCGCTGCTGCCTTGCTGCGACGTAATCTGTGGATCTATGGCCTTGGCGGTCTGCTGGTCCCGTTTGTGGGAATTAAGCTGATCGATATAATTCTGACCGTATCAGGTTTGGCCTGAGGAGAGAAAAATGAGTCAATTACGCCCCGCGCTGACGCTGTTGCTATTCCTTACGCTTATCACCGGCGTTGGCTACCCTTTATTAACCACGGCGCTGGGACAATGGTGGTTTCCGTTTCAGGCCAATGGTTCGCTGTTAGAGCAGCACAACGCTCTACGAGGTTCAGCGTTGATCGGCCAGAATTTTACTCAGACGCGATATTTCCAGGGGCGACCATCCGCCACTGGCGGTTTACCCTACAACCCAGAGGCGTCAGGGGGCAGCAATCTTGGACCCACTAATCCGGCATTGTTGACGACGATAGCGCAGCGCGTAGCGGCACTTAAAACGGCAAATCCGCAGGCAACTGGCCCGGTACCCGTGGAGTTGGTTACTGCGTCTGCAAGTGGACTTGATCCGCAGATCTCACCACAGGCCGCACGCTGGCAGACAAAAAGGGTAGCGGCCGCCCGTGGGTTGGCGTTAGCGCGAGTGGAGCAGCTGATTGCCGAGAATACCCGCAGGCCGATGCCCTGGTTTATCGGCGAGCCGGGCGTTAATGTCGTAATGCTCAATAGTGCACTGGATAAATTAGCACGCTAAACCCTTATCGCCGGCGCTGTCGGCGACCCGTTTCTCAGGCAGGACAGCGATGAATAACGATATTATCCGCCCCGACCCGGATGCCTTGCTGAAGCACGCAGAGGAAAAACCACGCGGACGGTTAAAAATCTTTTTTGGCGCCAACGCCGGCGTTGGAAAAACCTGGTCGATGTTACAGGAAGCACATCGATTGCGTGCTCAGGGACTGGATGTCCTGATCGGCGTGGTGGAAACCCACGGACGTAAAGAAACGGCTGCGCTGGTGGATGGGCTGGCAATGCTGCCCCGCCGTCATTCTGCACGGCACAACCATGCGGAGTTCGATCTCGATGCTGCGCTGGCACGTCATCCGGCGGTGATGTTGATTGATGAATTGGCTCATAGCAATGCCGCGGGGTCACGTCATCCTAAGCGCTGGCAGGATGTCGAAGAGTTACTGGCGGCGGGTATGGATGTGATGACGACGGTTAACGTACAGCATCTGGAAAGCTTGAATGACGTGGTTAGCGGGATTACGGGTGTTCGGGTGCGGGAAACGGTACCTGATCCTTTTTTTGATTCAGCCGATGAGATCGTGCTGGTCGATTTGCCACCCGATGACCTGCTGCAGCGGCTGAAAGAGGGCAAAGTGTACGTTGGCGATCGCGCGGAGCGCGCGATTGAAAACTTCTTCCGCAAAGGCAATCTCTTTGCGTTGCGCGAGCTGGCCCTGCGGCGGACCGCTGACCGGGTGGATGACCAGATGCGGCTCTGGCGTGACAGTCACGGGCGCGCAAAGGTCTGGCATACCCGCGATGCGATTCTTTTATGCATCGGCGACAATAACGGCAGTGAAAAGCTGGTGCGCATTGCGGCTCGTCT
Organism: Izhakiella capsodis; assembly: GCF_900115045.1. Lineage (GTDB taxonomy): Bacteria > Pseudomonadota > Gammaproteobacteria > Enterobacterales > Enterobacteriaceae > Izhakiella > Izhakiella capsodis. Next base: position 22,632 of record NZ_FOVC01000007.1, read on the forward strand.
GGCTGCAAAGCTGGGAAGCGATTGGCATGCGGTTTATGTTGAAACGCCGCGCCTTTACGGTATTTCGGAGGCTCGTCGACGGGCGGTGTTGAGCACGCTGCAACTGGCAAGAGAGCTGGGCGCGGAAACCGCCACCCTCTCTGACCCCAGTGAAACCGAAGCGATCCTGCGCTATGCCAGAGAACATAACCTCGGTAAAATCGTCATTGGCCGCTCGCCAGGGTTACATCGCTGGCGTCGGGAACGATTCCTGCGGCGTCTCGGCCAGTCTGGTCCTGAGCTGGATCTGCTGGTGGTCGCGCTGAATGATGCCCCGCGTACCCGCTCCGCACTGACGCCGGTTGATCGTACATTTTCTGCTGAAAAATGGCGTCGGCAACTGTATGGCTGCGCGGCGGCGGCACTGTTGTGCGCCCTGATTACTTTTCTCGGTCGCTGGCTGCTGCCAGGCGTTGACTCGGTTAACCTGGTGATGATCTATCTGCTGGGGGTGGTGATTGTGGCGTTGCGCTATGGTCGCTGGCCGTCGGTGATCGCCGCAGTACTGAGCGTCATCGCTTTTGATCTCACTTTTATTGCCCCAACGGGCACCCTTGCGGTATTTGACATGCAGTATCTGGTGACCTTTGGCGTGATGCTGACAGTCGGCACCCTGGTGGGTAACCTGACGGCGGGCGTGCGCTACCAGGCACGGGTGGCCCGCTATCGGGAACAGCGGGCGCGTCGGTTGTATGAGCTGGCGCAGTCGCTTGGGCGCGCGTTGTCCCAGCAGGATATCGCCAGTATCAGCCAGCGCACTGTCGAGAGTACGCTTGGTGCGCGTAGCGAGCTGTTACTGACCGGCGAACAGGGCGAGTTGTTCATGCCGGGAGAGCAGCGCCTTAGCGTCCTGCCGGATCAGGCCATCGCCCGTTGGAGCATTGATAAAGGCCAGCCAGCCGGTGCCGGTACGGATACGTTGCCTGCGGTGCCGTGGCAGATGCTACCGCTTAAAACCGCGCAGCAAACCTACGGGCTGCTGATTATTGAACCGAATAATCCGCGTCAGCTGATGATCCCCGAGCAGCAACAGCTGGTTAATACCTTTACTGCGCTGATTGCGAATGCGCTGGAAAGGCTTCAGCTGGCACAACGTGAGGAGGTTGCCCGATTGGCCGCTGAGCGTGAGCAGCTGCGCAATGCCTTGCTGTCGGCACTTTCCCATGATTTGCGCACACCACTGACGGTGTTATTTAGCCAGGCAGAAATTCTGATGCTGGATTTGGCTGGCGAAAACTCAAAACATGCCGTTCAGGCAAGTCAAATACGTCAGCAAACGCTGAACACGGTCAGGCTGGTGAATAATTTGCTGGATATGGCGCGTTTACAGTCGGGTGGATTTCACCTGCACACCGAGTGGATGGCGCTGGATGAGCTGATTGGCAGTGCGTTGCAAAATCTCACACCGTTATTGGGTGAGCGTCAGATACAGCTCGACTTACCGAATGAAATGCTGCTGTTGCAGGTCGATGGGGCGCTGATGGAGCGGGTATTCGCTAACCTGCTTGAGAATGCACTCAAGTACGCTGGCGAGAGTGCGCAGATAGGTATCACGGCCTTACGTTCGGAAAATAATACGCTGGCTATCAGCGTCTGGGATTCGGGGCGTGGTATCTCACCAGGGCAGGAAGGGCACATTTTCGAAAAGTTTGCCCGCGGCAGCAAAGAGTCTGCCGTGCCGGGTGTGGGACTGGGCCTGGCGATTTGCCAGGCAATTATTGATATTCATGGCGGTACAATCAGTGCCAGTCATCGCCCGGAGGGCGGCGCGTGCTTTACCTTCACTTTGCCGCTGGGAGCGCCGCCTGAACTGACGTAGCAAGGTGCCAGCTCATCAGGTCAGGCGCTCGGCAATGAATCCGGCCGCGGATCTAGCCCCGGCCGCTGAGATAGTGTGACCGGTTGATGGTTCAAATTGGGTTGTCACCGGATAGCCCAGTCTGCGTAGCTGATCAGCCGCCTGCTGGCTTTCAGCATAGGGGATCACCGGGTCGATCATGCCGTGGATTAACAGTAGTGGTGCGATGGCGGGTTTCCACGGCGGCGGTGATGCCAGGCGGCCGGAAAATGCCACCACGCCCGCAACGGGCCAACGGCCGGAAACCACGGCGTCAAGGGCCATAATGGCACCCTGAGAAAAACCTATCAGCACCACCTTATCCAGCTTATCAGCCATCTTCTGTTGCTGCAGAACCTGTTTGAGAACCCGATCAACGTTGTGGCGGGCGTCAGCCACACGCTGAGAACGGTTTTCCGGGGTAATATCGTCCAGTGCGAACCACTGATAGCCCGCGCCGTGGAGAAAACGTTCGGGCGCGTTTGGACTGGAAAATCGCACATCAGGGAGATCGGGTGCCCAGCGAGCCGCCAGCCCGGCCAGGTCGTCACCATTACTGCCAAAGCCATGCAAAAGAATCGCTAAACCGTCTGTCATATCTTTCCTCTTGCGCAGTGATAACTCGTATCCGCATTGTGCTTGCTGTTTGGCCGAGTGCATAAGGTTTACGTGCCTTTGTCTGAGTAACGCTCATCCGGCAAGATTCCCCCTTTAGCCGTGTTTTGCACTACGCTTTGCAGAATTCTTAAGGAAAATGAGAGATTAATAATGCTGTCTCAACGATTTGAACGTCTGATTGATGTGTTTAAGGATGCGCCAGGCGATACGCCACCTGATCGGGTCTGGGCGTTTTATTATTACTATTTGCGTCAGGTCTGGCCCAGTTTCGCCATCCTGCTGTTGGTCGGGCTGATTTCTTCATTAATTGAAGTATCCCTGTTCAGCTATCTGAGTCGCATCATTGATCTTGCCAATTCTACTCCGCCTGAAAAACTGTTCAGTATGCACGGCGGAGAGCTGATCTGGATGGTGGTGGTGGCGTTGCTGTTACGGCCACTCTTTATCGGGCTGCATGATTTACTGGTACATCAAACCATTAGTCCCGGGATGACCAGCATGATCCGCTGGCAAAATCACAATTACGTACTGCGGCAGAGCCTTAATTTCTTTCAGAGTGACTTTGCCGGACGCATTGCCCAGCGCATTATGCAAACCGGTAATGCGCTGCGGGATTCGGCCGTGCAGGCGGTTGATGCCATCTGGCACGTGCTGATTTATGCCATCACCTCGCTGGTGCTGTTCGCGGAAGCAGACTGGCGGCTGATGATCCCGCTTATCTTATGGATCATCGGCTACGTTTTATGCATGTGGTATTTTGTTCCGCGCGTAAAGGCGCGTTCTGTTGCTTCGTCCGAGGCGCGCTCGAAATTAATGGGAACCATCGTTGATGGTTACACCAACATCACGACCCTGAAGCTTTTTGCCCACAGCGCACTGGAAAAACAGTATGCCCGTCAGGCCATCGGCGAGCAAACCGAGAAAACCCAGCTGGCTGGGCGTATGGTCACCGGCATGGATGTGACTATCACCACGATCAACGGCCTTTTAATTGTTTCTACTACCGGGCTGGCGCTTTGGCTCTGGACCCAGTCGCTGATAAGCGTTGGGGCGATTGCGTTGGCTACCGGCCTGGTTATACGCATTGTGAACATGTCTGGCTGGATTATGTGGGTGGTAAACGGCATTTTTGAAAATATCGGCATGGTGCAGGACGGTCTGCAAACCATTGCTCAGCCGGTAAACGTTGCCGATCGGCCCGATGCTAAGCCGCTGCGAGTTGAACGTGGTGAAATACGCTTTAGCGACGTGCAATTTCATTACGGTAGTGAACGGTCAGTCATTGAAGGGCTTAACCTGACCATTCAGCCCGGTGAAAAAATCGGCTTAATCGGCCCGTCGGGTGCTGGCAAGTCAACGCTGGTTAATCTGTTACTGCGTCTCTACGATCTGAATGGGGGACGTATTCTGATTGACGGACAGGACATTGCCCAGGTGAGTCAGGAAAGTTTGCGGGCACAGATAGGTATGATCACCCAGGATACCTCGCTGTTGCATCGTTCCATTCGCGACAATCTGCTGTATGGACGCCCCAACGCATCTGATCATCAGCTGCGCCAGGCAATACAGCGTGCACGTGCAGAGGATTTCATTCCCTGCCTGTCCGACGATCAGGGACGCACCGGTCTTGAGGCGCACGTCGGGGAGCGCGGTGTAAAACTCTCTGGTGGTCAGCGACAGCGGATTGCCATTGCACGGGTGCTGCTGAAAGACGCGCCGGTTCTGGTCATGGATGAGGCCACCTCGGCGCTTGACTCAGAGGTCGAAGCGGCGATTCAGGAGAGCCTTGAGGATTTAATGGAAGGGAAAACGGTGATTGCCATTGCTCACCGCCTGTCCACCATCGCTAAAATGGATCGGCTGGTGGTGCTGCAAAAAGGGAAGATTGTTGAGATGGGTAATCACCAGCAGCTGCTGGAACAAAACGGTCTGTATGCCCGCCTCTGGCACCATCAGACCGGTGGTTTTGTCGGCGAGCTTTGATTGCAGTCGGTTGAAGTCCACGGCGTTAAGGCTGCTGACGATGAAAAGGCAAGGCCTGGCGCGCTTCCAGCGCCCAGGCTGCCACCGCCAACTTTTCCTGCTGTAAATAATCCGCTACCGCCTCATGCAGTGCGGAGTGGCGTAGCAGGTGCCATGAGCGCGTTAGCGTGGGTTCAAAGCCGCGCACCAGCTTGTGCTCCCCCTGGGCACCGGCGTCAAAACGGCTCAGCCCGTTGGCCATCACATACTCCATGCCCTGATAAAAACAGGTTTCAAAGTGCAGGTGGGCAAACTCTGCCAGACACCCCCAGTAGCGGCCGTAGAAAGTGTGATCATCGACGAGGCTCAAGGCCATAGCAACCGGCTTTTGATCCCGCTGAGCGATTACAACCCGAATAGCCGCGGGCATTCGTTCGGCCAGCAGGCTAAAAAATAGGCGATTGAGATAGGGGCGCTGGCCACGCACCGCGTAGGTATTGGCGTAGCAAACATAAATAAAATCCCACTGACTTTGCGTGAGTTCATCTCCCTGATACCAGCAGAAATCAAACCCCTCCTCGCGCACAGTCTGGCGTTCTTTGCGCATATTTTTGCGTTTGCGTGACATCAACGTATCAAGAAAGTCGTTGAAATCACGATACTGGCGGTTATGCCAGTGATATTGACAGCCAATGCGCGACAGCCAGTCCTGCTGCTGCTCCAGCAGCGAGTCAGCAAACGAATTGGTAAAATTAATATGGCCGCTATGCAGCCTGGCTTCTTCAAACCAGGCCGGCAGCAATTCAAGGAGCTGACGAACTGCCTGTTGCCCTCCCATGACGCGTGCGCCGCTAACCGGACTGAAAGGAACGGCGCAGAGCCATTTAGGGTAATAGGGCAACCCTGCCCGCTGGCAAGCGTCCGCCCAGGCGTGATCGAAAACATATTCGCCGTGAGAATGGTTTTTACGATAGCCAGGCATAGCGGCCAGCACCTTCCCGTGCTCCTCCCACAGCAGATGCTGCGGATGCCAGCCGGTTTCGGGTTTGATACAGCCGCTTTCTTCAAGTGCGCTCAGGAAAGCATGGCGTATAAACGGCTGATGATCGACCAGCAGAGCATCCCAGCTGGCAGCGGCGATATCAGTGATCGTATTAAGGCAGACTAGCGACATTTTAGTCTCCGGTGAACAACGCTATGGCTACGTTGAACGTTTTTTGGGTATCGATCAATCACCTTATGTGCCAGATAACACCACCCGGAACCGGTCTACGGCCGATGCAAGTGCCGTCAGTAAAGCAAAGCTGTCGGGGGATGAGAAACATCTGACGGTCGTCTCTTTATCAAAATTTACAGAGTATTTCTGTGATTACATTGAGCAGAAGTGTGGGGAGCATGGCCGCGAGACTGGCTATCAGAATAGTGCATCGCTAAAAAATTTTTGCCATGCTACAGAAAGCTTGTTATCGGTGGCTTGAAGATTTAACTGGTTCACTGCGCGTTAAATAGCATGTGAGATAAACGCTTCACGGTTATATTGATAATGTTGTGCGGGTGCCTGCCGACCTGTTACTTCAGCTATGGCATCAGGCGTGGCACGAGCAGATCAATAAGTAGGGCAGAGGGCCGGTTGTCTGATCGCTGTTGACTGAAGCAGACTCTTTTCAGGGGCGGAGTGCCGGTAAAAACACAGCGAAATAAAGGATGGTGTGATGGTGCAACAGCGTGTGGTGGTAATCGGTGGTGGAACGGCGGGTTTGGGTGTGATTGCCAGCTTAAGGAAACGAAATAAACAGCTAGCGATTACGCTGATTGAGCCGCAAGAGTATCACTATTATCAGCCCGGCTGGACGCTGGTCGGTGCCGGTGAATATGATCAGCGAGACACGCGCCGCCCGATGCGTAAACTCATTCCATCTGGTGTGACCTGGCACAAGGATAGCGTCAGCCGGGTCGAAGCGGAACGCCAGCAGGTGCATACTGCCGCAGGTCAGGCGCTACCCTATGATGTGCTGCTGATATGCTGCGGTCTGACGCTGCGTTGGGATAAAATCGAAGGTTTGGAGGAGACGTTGGGTAAAAATGGCGTGACCTCAAATTATCGTTACGATCTGGCGCCTTATACCTGGGAGCTGGTGCAGCAACTCAAGTGCGGTAACGCACTTTTCACCCAGCCGCCGGTACCGATTAAATGTGCCGGCGCGCCACAAAAAGCGCTCTATCTTTCCTGCGACTACTGGCATAAACAGCATCGGCTTGGGCAGATCAACACCGAGCTTTGCATCGCCGGCCAGCAGCTGTTCAGCGTAAGTGATTTTATTCCGGAGCTGGAACGCTGGCTGCAACATTACCATGCACAGGTCAACTATGGCTGCAAACTGGTCCGGGTTGACGGTGCGAATCGCCAGGCCTGGTTTGAGCAGGCTGGCGCTGACGGTGAAACTGTCGAGGTGCAGAGATCATTTGATATGTTGCATGTTGTTCCGCCGCAGCTGCCGCCGGCATTTATTTCTGATAGCGGGTTGGGTAATGAGGCCGGCTGGTGCGACGTGGATGAAATCACGTTGCAGCATACGCGCTTTGCCTCGATATTTTCCCTGGGCGATGCGGTATCGACATCGAACTCCAAAACCGCAGCGGCAGCGCGTAAGCAGATGGTGATTGTGGCGCGTAATGTACTGAGTTTTTTACGTCAACAGCCGCTCACGGCCCGTTATGATGGGTACAGCTCCTGCCCGCTAACGGTCAGACGCGGTAAAGTTTTGCTGGCAGAATTTGGTTATAACGGCCGTCTGTTGCCAACATTTCCTCTGAATCCGTTGAAGCCACGCTGGCTGGGATGGTTTCTCAAAGCGCGTTTTTTACCCTGGTTCTACTGGAAGGGAATTTTACAGGGCGTGGAGTGGTTCACCGCCTGTAAGCCAAAACGGTAGCGGTATGCGGTGCGTGCCAGCTTCAGATAACAGACTCTTAAACCTCTGGTGCCAAAAACCGCAGCTGGAACAACTCTCACTGCAGAAACTCTGGATGCCCAGTCACCGCTGGCAGACAACATTATACTGACTAACGGCCATCCCGCTGATGATGCAGGATGCCTGCCCTAAGCAAACAGTGCCGGTGCAGTCGGGTATTTTTCATCGCCGTTGCTTTAAAGCAGCGTTGAATGGTTATGCTGACTGCTGGCACTCTACAAAGGAGGGTATCAATGGATCCTATCGCATTGGCACAAAAGCTTCAGGCGCTTGCTCAGTCCGGCCTTACCTTCAGTCAGGATCAGTTTGATATTGAACGCTATGAGCAGCTGCGGGCGCTGGCGGCGCAGCTGATGGCGGAGCAGTTTTCAGCCGATCCGCTGCAGGTTCAATCGAGTTTTTCTCAGCAGCAGGGATACGCAACGCCAAAGATAGACAGCCGGGCGCTGATTGTTCGTGACGGCAAATTGCTGATGGTGCGAGAAATGGATGATGGCGGTTGGTGCTTACCCGGCGGCTGGGTTGACGTTGGCGATGCGCCAAGACAGGCCGCTGAGCGCGAGGTCCTGGAAGAGACCGGCTTACAGGTACGGGCAACTCGTCTGCTCGGCGTATGGGATCGTAATCAGCATGGTCATCCGCCCCACCCGTTTCATATCTACAAGCTCATTTTCCTCTGTGAAGAATTGGGTGGAGAGTTAGCCATCAGCCATGAGTCGCTGGATATCGGCTTTTTTGCGGCCGATGATCTGCCGCCGTTATCGCTAACGCGTATCGTGCCGTTGCAAATCGAAACCAGCCTGCGCATTGCACGTGAAGGTAGCGAGCCGTGGTGTGATTAACAGGCGGCAAAATCTCTCTCAATGTCGCGGTGGCTGGCGGAAAGCAACGCTGACGCGGTAGTGATCTCTATTTTCCTGGGGAATTCCTGTCTGACGGTCTTATGTACATTGCGGATAATTGACCTACTTTGCAGCGGAGACGGGTGTTGTCAACCGCCTTCTTTTGCAAGTGCCAAAGGCTGAATAATGGAATAAAGAGTAGAGGTAAAAGTCGGTAAATCCGGCATAATCATCTTAATAGCACGGGCATAGCTGTTTATATTTTGGCTAAATTTGCCTGCAATTTGATTCATTCAGAGGTGGACATGAAAGACATCGTTAAAGGATTCCTGAGTTTTCAGGCAAACGTATTTCCTGAAAGGCGCGAGCTGTTCAGGGGACTTGCTTCCAGCCAGAGTCCTAAGGCCCTGTTTATTTCCTGCTCCGATAGCCGCCTGGTGCCGGAGTTAGTCACCCAACAGGACCCAGGGCAGCTGTTTGTTATTCGCAATGCTGGCAACATTATTCCCCCTTTCGGCCCGGAGCCGGGCGGGGTCTCTGCCACTATCGAATATGCGGTTTTGGCGTTGGGTGTCAGTGATATCATCATCTGCGGACACTCAAACTGCGGTGCGATGAAAGCCATTGCAACCTGCCAGTGCCTCGATAATATGCCAGCGGTCTCACACTGGCTACGCTACGCTGATGCGGCAAAGTCGGTTGTGGAAGATAAATCCCACGCGAGTGAAGAAGATAAAGTGAATGCGATGGTGCAGGAAAACGTCATTGCCCAGCTTTATAATATTCGCACTCATCCTTCAGTTGCGGTGGCGCTGCGGAATCGCACCATCCGACTGCACGGTTGGGTCTATGATATTGAAACCGGCGTTATCCACGCGCTTGAGCATATGTCTGAACGCTTTGTACTGCTGTCCGAAAATCCGGATACTTTTTTCGAATAAGCTGGATCTGACGGTGATGTTTTACCTCCGGGGGGAGGGTGCTGCCATCAACCCGGCGAAAGAAAATGGGATGCTATCAGCATCCCATTTTTCTGTTTGTCACTGTCAGAGCCTGATGATTATCGCATGGTCACAAACTCTTCAGCACCGGTTGGGTGAATGGCTAGGGTATTATCGAAGTCCTGCTTAGTGGCCCCCATTTTTAATGCCACGGCGAAACCCTGCAGCATCTCATCCATACCGTAGCCAATGCCGTGAATACCGACGATTTTTTCCTCTTTACCTACGCAAACCAGCTTCATTCGGCACGGCTGGCGATGCTGAGTAACGGCAGTGTACATGGCAGTAAAAGCGGATTTGTAGACGTTGACATTGTCATCACCAAACGCCTCGCGCGCCTGCGGCTCCGTCATGCCAACAGTACCAATCGGCGGATGGCTGAACACCACTGTCGGGACGTTACTGTAATCCAGGTGCTCATTTGGCTTGTTATTAAACAGGCGTTCGGAAAGACGACGTCCAGCCGCCACGGCTACGGGTGTTAGCTCAATATTACCGGTGTTATCGCCGACAGCGTAGATGCCGTTGACATTCGTGTTCTGAAACTTGTCCACCAGAATATAGCCTTTTTCGTCAAGGGCCACGCCGGCTGCTTCAATGTTGAGATTATCGGTTGACGGTTCGCGGCCAATGGCCCAGATGAGACAATCAACAGTTTGCTGCTGGCCGTTTTCCAGCGTCAGTGTCAGGCTGCCATCGGAATTTTTACTCACTGCTTTCGGCACCGCGTGGGTGTGCAGCGTTGGGCCTTCAGCGTTCATCACCTCAACCAGGGTCTCTGACAACAGCGGGTCGAAACTACGCAGCGGAGCATGTTTACGTACAAACAGATGGGTTTCGGAACCCAGCGCACTCAGCACACCGGCGATCTCAACGGCGATATAACCTGCCCCCACCACTGCCGAACGTTTTGGCAGCGCCTGCAGCTCGAAGAAACCGTCAGAGTCAATGCCCAGTTCCGCGCCGGGGATACTCGGATGCGTCGGTCGTCCGCCGGTAGCGATCAAAATATGATCGGCGCTGATCTTTTCGCCGTTGACCTCCACGGTGTGAGCGTCAACAAAACGTGCAAAGCCGTGAATAACATCTACGTTATTTTTGCCCAGCACGTTGTCATAAGAGGTGTGGATGCGATCGATATAGGCCGTGCGGTTTTTTACCAGGGTTGCCCAGTTGAACTGATTAAGCGTAGCGTCAAAGCCATAATCCTGGCCGTAATGATTAATGGCCTCGGCGATTTGTGCTGCATGCCACATCACTTTTTTGGGTACGCAACCTACGTTTACGCAGGTTCCGCCAAGATCCTTTGCTTCGATCAGCGCGCATTTTTGCCCGTACATGGCCGCACGGTTGATTGATGCAATTCCGCCGCTGCCGCCACCTATGGCGAGGTAATCATAATGTCTGGTCATTAAAGCGTTCCATCCGGTGAAAGTGGTTTAGCTAATAATAGCCCTAAGTTTAACGCCTGCATTGGCGATGCCGTAAAGTTTGCACCAATGATTGTAATAGGGGAAGCGTGTCGACATGACCGATTACCTGTCGGTGGTAAAGGCCCCTAAAAAGGTTAAACTCAGCGCACTGGTCAACCTGGAGTATTGCATGGAACTTCAATTTCTTGGTACCGGCGCGGGGATGCCCAGCCGGGAGCGTAACGTCACCAGTATCGCTCTGAACCTGCCGGAACGGCCGGTTAGCTGGCTGTTTGATTGTGGTGAAGGTACTCAGCATCAGATCCTGCGTACGACGATCAAACCAGGGCGGATCGAGAAGATCTTTATTACACATTTACATGGCGATCATATTTTTGGCCTGCCTGGTTTTCTTACCAGCCGTTCAATGAATGACAGTAAAGGTCCTTTAACCCTTTATGGGCCGCCGGGTATCCGATCATTCGTCGAAACGACGCTATCCCTCAGCGGTTCCTGGGTCTCTTTTCCAATGGAAATTGTCGAGATTAGTGCGGGAACGGTTTACGACGATGAATTTTACCGGGTTATCGCCGGACCAATGAACCACCCTGTGGAATGCTATGGTTACCGCATTGAGCAAAAAGATAAGCCCGGTGCGCTGGATGCCGGAAGGCTTGCTGCCGACGGCGTGCCGCGCGGTCCCTGGTTTCACGATATCAAGCAGGGACGACAGGTCGTCCTGGATGACGGTCGGCTGATCAACGGCTGGGATTACGTGTTGCCGGGAACAAAAGGTAAAACGCTGACCATTTTCGGTGATACCTCACCGGGTAATGCGGCACTGACTCTGGCGAAAGGGGCGGATCTGATGGTGCATGAGGCTACGCTGGAGGCCGCGATGGAACAAAAGGCCAATAGCCGGGGTCACTCCTCTACCGTACAGGCGGCGGAGGTAGCCCGCCAGGCTGGTGCCAGACGATTGATTATTACGCATCTCAGCTCGCGCTATCAGCGTGCAGATTGCCCACGTCTGTTGGCCGAGTGCCGGACCATCTTTCCGGCAACCGAGTTGGCGCAAGACTTTTCACTGTTCAGCCTGTGATCACTCCGGTACCAACCAGCTGACGCGGGCATGGCCGATGCCTGTTGGTACCAGCTTTTCATGTAGCCACGGCAGCAGGGTTTTCATCTGATGTTCCAGCCTCCAGGGTGGATTAACCACCAGCATACCGGAAGCGGTCATGCCCCGCTGATCGCTGTCAGGGCGCACCGCCAGTTCGATTTGTAAAATGCGGCGAATGCCGGTGGCTTGCATCTCATTGCACATTTTCTTTATCTGCTGACGCATGACCACAGGATACCAGAGGGCGAATACCCCGGTAGCGAAACGCTTATAGCCTTCGTGGATGCTGCTGACCACTGCCTGATAGTCGCTTTTTAGCTCATAAGGTGGGTCGATAAGGATCAGCCCCCGGCGTGACGGTGGCGGCAACCTGGCTTTTAGCTGTTGATAGCCATCAGCACGCTCAACCCGGGCGCGAGGCTCTTTCTGAAACTCGTTACGCAACAAAGGAAAATCGCTGGAGTGCAGCTCGGTCAGGTGTAGCTTGTCGTCGGGGCGCAGCAAATGACGGGCTATCAGCGGCGAGCCGGGGTAGAAACGCAGCGTTTTACCCTGATTAAAGGCCCTCACTGCGCCGATATAGGGTTTAAGCAGTTCCGGTATATCATCGTGCTGCCAGATGCGGGCGATACCTTCAAGATATTCTCCGGTACGCTCGGCGTGCTCTCCGCTTAGCTGATAGCGTCCGGCTCCGGCGTGGGTATCAAGATAGAGAAACGGTTTTTCTTTCTCTTTAAGCCCTTCGATGATCAGGCTTTGCACGGTGTGCTTGAGGACATCGGCGTGGTTGCCGACGTGGAAACTGTGGCGGTAGCTGAGCATGTCTGAAGATTTATCCGATGGGAAAAAGCGTTAGTGCCGCACTCATCAGGTTGATGATAACGTTCCTGACAGAACGTCATCGGCCTGATTCAGCGACAAGGTTGGCGCCAGTATAACCTGCTGGCAGTGGAAATGTCCTGCCGATGCTAACAGGCATTGATTTCTATTACGTCTGGCCCCATGTTACTGCTTATCGCGCGCAGCAACGCTGCCCCATACACGATAATAAGGACCGTGCTATGACGAATCCGCTTCTGAGTAATTTCACCCTTCCCCCTTTCTCTGCCATTAAGCCTGAACATGTGGTTCCTGCCGTGCAGCAGGCGCTTGACGACTGCCGCGCGGCGGTTGAAAAGGCGGTGGCGCACGGTGCGCCCTGGAACTGGGATAATTTGGTACAACCGCTGGCTGAAGTGGACGATCGACTCAGTCGGCTTTTTTCGCCGGTCAGTCATCTGAATTCGGTTAAAAACAGTCCTGAGCTGCGGGAAGCCTACGAACAGGTTCTGCCGCTGTTATCAGAATATGGCACGTGGGTCGGCCAGCACGAAGGATTGTACCAGGCTTACCGTAATCTGAAAGAGAACGGTAGCTATAATTCGCTGACGTTGGCGAAGAAGAAAGCGGTGGATAATGCGCTGCGTGATTTTGAGCTTTCCGGTATAGGACTCTCTAAAGAGAAACAAAAACGCTATGGCGAAATTGCCGCGCGTCTCTCCGAGCTGGGTTCGAAATACAGTAACAACGTGCTCGACGCCACGATGGGGTGGAGTAAGCTGATTAGCGACCAAAGTGAGCTGGCCGGGTTGCCTGAAAGCGCACTGGCCGCCGCTAAAGCACAGGCAGAGGCGAAAGAGCAGCAAGGATGGTTGCTGACGCTGGATATTCCGAGCTACCTGCCGGTGATGACTTATTGCGACAACGCAGCGCTGCGTGAAGAAATGTATCGTGCCTATTCCACCCGGGCTTCCGACCAGGGGCCGAATGCCGGCAAGTGGGATAACAGTGAGGTGATGGCCGAGGAGCTGGCGCTACGTCACGAGCTGGCCCAGCTGCTGGGCTTTGACTCCTATGCCGATAAGTCGCTGGCGACCAAAATGGCGCAAAGTCCGGCGCAGGTTCTTGAATTTCTCGGTGATCTGGCTAAGCGCGCACGCCCCCAAGCGGAAAAAGAGTTGGCACAGCTGCGTGCATTTGCCAAAAAAACGTTCGGCGTTGACGAACTGCAGCCCTGGGATCTGACTTACTACGGCGAGAAGCAAAAACAGCATTTGTATACTATCAGTGATGAGCAGCTGCGGCCCTATTTCCCGGAAGATCGTGCGGTCAATGGTCTTTTTGAAGTGGTCAAACGCATTTACGGCATCAGCGCTAAGGAGCGCAAAGATGTCGATGTTTATCATCCTGATGTACGCTTTTTCGATCTGTTTGATGACAGCGGCGAGCTGCGCGGTAGTTTTTATTTGGATCTTTACGCTCGCGAGCATAAGCGTGGTGGTGCCTGGATGGATGACTGCGTCGGCCAGATGCGTAAAGCGGACGGCTTGTTGCAAAAGCCGGTGGCGTACCTGACCTGCAACTTCAATGGGCCGATCGGTGGCAAACCGGCGCTGTTTACCCATGATGAAGTGATCACCCTGTTTCATGAGTTTGGTCACGGCTTGCACCACATGCTTACACAGATAGAGGTGCCGGGCGTTTCCGGCATCAACGGCGTACCCTGGGATGCGGTCGAACTGCCAAGTCAGTTTATGGAAAACTGGTGTTGGGAGCCTGAAGCGCTGGCGTTTATCTCCGGCCATTATGAAACCGGCGAGCCGCTACCTAAGGCGCTGCTGGATAAAATGCTGGCGGCCAAGAATTACCAGGCCGCGCTGTTTATTTTGCGCCAGCTGGAATTTGGCCTGTTCGATTTCCGTCTGCATGCAGAATTTAACCCAGCTAACGGTGCGTCTGTTCTCGACACTCTGGCCGAGATTAAAAAGCAGGTAGCGGTGGTGCCCAGCCCTTCCTGGGGCCGTTTTCCCCACGCATTTAGCCATATTTTTGCGGGTGGCTACGCAGCAGGATACTACAGCTATCTGTGGGCGGACGTGCTGGCGGCGGATGCTTACTCGCGTTTTGAAGACGACGGCATTTTTAACCGCGCTACCGGTCAGGCATTCCTCGACAACATTCTGACCCGAGGGGGATCTGAGGAGCCGATGGCGTTGTTTAAACGCTTTCGTGGTCGTGAACCGCAGCTGGATGCGATGCTGAAACATTATGGTATTCAGGAAGCATCCGAGGCGTGAAAATCTGCCTGATCGATGAAACGGGCGCCGGTGACGGCGCCCTGTCTGTTTTAGCCGCTCGGTGGGGGCTGGAGCAGGATGAACGTCAGTTAATGGCGCTGGTGATGACGTCTGATGGCCTTGAATTACGCAAGCAGGATGAGCCAAAACTCGGTGGTATCCGCGTTGATTTTGCCGCGGGCGCGCTGGCACACCGCCGGCGTTTTGGCGGCGGTCGGGGTGAGGCCGTCGCTAAAGCCGTGGGTATAAAGGGCAGCTACCTGCCTGACGTGGTCGATGCCACCGCCGGATTGGGGCGTGACGCTTTTGTGCTGGCCTCTATCGGTTGTCGCGTCAGGATGCTGGAGCGCCATCCGGTCGTGGCCGCGTTACTGGATGATGGCCTGCAACGCGGCTATCTGGATGCGGAAATCGGCGTCTGGCTGCGTGAACGCCTGACCTTACTGCATGCATCAAGTCTGACGGCTCTTGAGGCGCTTAATCCACGCCCGGAGGTTGTGTATCTCGATCCCATGTATCCACATCGTCAGAAGAGTGCACTGGTGAAAAAAGAGATGCGCGTTTTTCAGATGCTGGTAGGGGCTGACGCTGACGCCGATGGTTTGCTGTTCCCGGCACGACGACTGGCGACAAAAAGGATCGTGGTGAAACGGCCCGACTACGCGCCGCCTTTGGCAGAGGTTGAAACCCGCTCGGCAGTAATAACCAAAAGTCACCGCTATGATATTTATCCGCCGCTGAGTGCTGGCTAAGTGAAAATCCCGCGTTCAAACCGCATCCGATGAGCAGGGGATACTGGCGCTCATGATGCGGTTTTTATTGTCGGCGTCCGGGCTGTTACTCTGTTTCTTCTTCGTCGCGTAGCGGAACGATCAGCATATCAACATGTACGGTGTTGATTAACTGACGCGCCGAGGACATCAGTTTGCTCCAGAAGTCCTGATGGTGACCGCAGACGACGAGGTCTGCATCATACTTTCTGATGGCATCAACCAGCACCTGCCCTAAATCGCCGCTGCCACTCAGCGTTTCGCTAATTGGATAGCCAGCGTTAGTCGATAGGGCTGTGAGGGCATTCTGAGTCTCCTGGGAAAGGCGTTGTTGCATATCGCCAAGATTCACATCGATCAGACCGGTATAAAGATCCGAATAATTGACATCTACATGGATCAGGGAAACTTTAGCGTTATGAGGTTGTGCGATAGAAATCGCCTTTTCTACCAATACTTTGCTTTCAGGAGAAAGGTCTACTGCTATCAGGATATGTTTGTAAGCCATGATAAAACTCCTTCCATAAAACGCGTGGGT
This sequence comes from Izhakiella capsodis, assembly GCF_900115045.1. Classification (GTDB taxonomy): domain Bacteria; phylum Pseudomonadota; class Gammaproteobacteria; order Enterobacterales; family Enterobacteriaceae; genus Izhakiella; species Izhakiella capsodis. Next base: position 38,862 of record NZ_FOVC01000007.1, read on the forward strand.
CCGTCGCGAGTATTTAATTCCCGGCTGCACCACAATCAGTTAAAAGCGTTCTAAAACCAGTCGCAATTCATAAAGTGACTTGCTACCTGTTCTAAAACAACATCACCCCGTATCACCCTTATTTCAGAGACAAAGAGTATAGACCTACAATGCATTATGCACAGTGGTACAGCGCATCGTTTAAACTATTTATAAGGCTTTTGCGTTCTTTAGAAAATGACGTAGTGAAAAACAGGGGTGGAATATTTTAGTTCGGTTCTTCTACACTATTTAAAGGCGTTTGTAACGACGGCAGGCGCCTTAATCTTCCGTATTAACACAACAATTTTGGCTATCTTATGGTTGGCTACACCTCCAGGGCGAGTCCGGCGCTACTGCGTTGCATCCGCCTTTGCGATCTTTAGCCGGGAGGGAGATATGATCAGCCCTATCGCACTGTTCTGGGCTTTGTGTGTGGTGTGCGTGGTAAATATGGCGCGTTACTTCTCTTCTTTACGCGCCTTGCTTATCGTATTACGTGGTTGCGATCCGCTGCTTTATCAGTACGTGGACGGCGGCGGATTTTTTACAGCGCATGGCCAGCCGGGTAAGCAGGTGCGGCTGGTTCGCTACATCTGGTTAAAGCGCTATCGTGACCATCATGATGACGAGTTTATGTTGCGCTGTGAGCGTGTCCGCGGACAGTTTATTCTGACCAGTACCCTTTGTGGTGTGATCATCGTGAGCGCAATTGCGCTGGCGATAGGGTATTGACCCGCCAAAAAAGCAGGCCGGGAAAGCCCGGCCTGCCTGTTATACCAGCTTAAGGGCCAGCCAGTAGAGCACGCCTGACAGCAGGATGCAGACCGGTAGGGTCAGTATCCAGGCCATCAAAATATTTTTAACCGTTTTGCCCTGTAAACCGCCGCTGTCTACCAGCATGGTCCCGGCGACTGAGGACGAGAGTACGTGGGTGGTAGATACCGGCATCCCGGTATAGCTGGCGATACCTATCGACAGTGCGGAGGTCATCTGTGCCGACATGCCCTGGGCATAGGTCATGCCATTCTTACCGATTTTTTCACCAATGGTTGTTGCTACCCGACGCCAGCCGATCAGCGTACCGAGTGAGAGTGCCAGCGCAACAGCGACAATAATCCAAATCGGCGCGTATTCAATGGTGCTGAGTAGATCACTTTTTAGCTTTTTCAAATAGCGCACATCATCACTGCTGACGCCGGGCAGACTGGTGGTCTTCTCCGTCGCATCAGAAATGCACATCATGATACGACGCAACTGGCTACGCTGAGCGACGCTGAGCTGATCGTAGTTTTTCAGATTCGTCAGCAACTGCTGGGCGCGCTCAATGGAGTGCATAGCGTTTGCGCTATTGCAATGGAAGCTGTGAGGATCACCAGGCTTTTCTTCCGGCGTGGGGACGGCCGGTGGAGACAGCGCCACTAACTGTTTCAGCACGTTATCATTTTGCTGATAAAACTGCTGTAGATGATTTACCGCATCGCGGGTCCGCATGATGTCGTAGCCTGTGGCGTTCATGTTGACTACGAAGCCTGCTGGCGCAATACCGATCAACACCAGCATGATCAAACCAATTCCTTTTTGTCCGTCGTTGGCACCGTGAGAGTAGCTAACGCCAATAGCGGATACAATCAGCGCAATACGCGTCCAGAAAGGCGGCTTTTTTTTGCCATCAATCTTTTCACGATCGGCTGGTGTCATATGAATGCGCGCACGCTTTTTGGTGCCGCTCCAGTAGCGACGCAGCAGAAAGATTAGCAATCCTGCCAGCACCAGGCCTACCAGCGGTGAAATGATCAGCGCCAGAAAGATTTCGATCATTTTCGGAATATTCAGCGCATCAATAATAGAGGTGTGATTAACGATTGCGTTGGTGAGACCAATTCCGATGATCGAACCGATAAGGGTGTGAGAGCTTGAGGCGGGCAGACCCAGATACCAGGTACCAAAGTTCCAGATAATCGCCGCCAGTAACAGCGAGAATACCATCGCCAGCCCCTGTGCTGAACTGACGTTCAACAATAAATCGGTTGGCAGCAAATGTACGATGGCGTAGGCGACGCTTAGTCCGCCGAGCAGCACGCCAAAGAAGTTAAACAGTCCGGCCATGCCCACTGCCAACCGCGCACGCATTGCGCGGGTATAGATCACTGTCGCAACTGCATTAGCCGTATCATGGAAGCCATTAATTGCTTCGTACAGAAGAACAAAAATAAGGGCCAGTACCAGCAACAGGGCAGTATGAAAATCAAGACCAGCAAAAAGATGAAGCATAACGTTAAGCCATTTTGGAGGAAATGAACGCGGCGCATTATCGGTGACAAAGCCACATTGGGAAAGGAAAATATGGACTTATTTTTGTTATGTTTTGATATTTATATCGTCATCAGGGCATAAAGCGGTTATTAAACAGAATATTATTTGGCCTGGTCAGTGATGGCATTATTGCCACTGGTAACCGTAGCGGCAACCTTTTACAATCAGCCTCTTTTTATCGTCGGGCAGAAATTGCGTGCAAAAGTTTGATGTCATTATTATTGGTGCAGGTGCGGCAGGTCTGTTTTGTGCCGCTCAGGCGGGACAGAAAGGTCTACGTGTTCTGCTCCTTGATAACGGCAAAAAAGCCGGGCGTAAAATTCTGATGTCGGGCGGCGGCCGCTGTAATTTCACTAATCTTTATACGCAGCCAGGCGCTTACCTGTCTGCCAATCCGCATTTCTGCAAATCTGCACTGGCGCGCTATACCCAGTGGGATTTTATCGGCCTGGTTAATCGCCACCAGATCCCGTGGCATGAAAAGACGCTCGGTCAGCTGTTCTGTGACGAGTCGGCGCAGCAAATTGTCGATATGCTGTTGAACGAATGTGAAGTGGGTCAGGTTATTTTGCGTTTGCGCAGTGATATCTCCGCCGTGGAGAAAATCGCAGAGAATTATGAGCTGGTGCTGAACGATAGTCGGGTTTGTGCGCCCAAATTGGTGGTCGCCAGCGGTGGTCTGTCGATGCCAGGATTAGGGGCCTCGCCGTTCGGCTATCGTCTTGCGGAACAGTTCGGTCTGAAGGTGCTGCCTACACGCGCTGCGCTGGTGCCTTTTACTTTGCACAAGCCATTACTGACGCAGTTGCAAACTCTTTCAGGCGTTTCGCTGCCATCGCGCCTGACTGCGGAAGACGGCACCGTTTTCAATGAGGCGCTGCTATTTACCCATCGCGGTCTTTCTGGCCCTGCGGTGCTTCAGCTCTCCAGCTTCTGGCAGCCTGGCGAACATATCAGCATTGATCTTTCTCCCCAGCAATCACTGGATGCGCTAATTAACAACGAGCGCCAGGCGCAGCGCAATCTCAGCCTGAAAAACTGCCTGACGAAAGTGCTGCCTAAACGGCTGGTCGAGATATTACAACAGCTTGAGATCATACCGGATGTCAGCCTGAAACAGCTTAATAGAAAGCAGCAGGCAGCGCTAACGGCAACGCTGCATCAGTGGCGAATCCAACCTAATGGCACCGAAGGATATCGTACGGCGGAGGTGACTCTCGGTGGCGTGGATACCCATGCGCTCTCCTCGAAAACGATGGAAGCGGCAAGCGTTCCTGGCCTCTACTTTATTGGTGAGGTGGTCGACGTAACCGGTTGGTTGGGGGGCTATAACTTCCAGTGGGCCTGGAGTTCGGCTTGGGCCTGCGCTCAGGCGTTGTGATACTGCAGACCACGGCGAATCTGGACGCCACCGGCTGGGTTAAGATAACTCTATGTATACCGCCGTCATGATCTCTCAATGCTGATATCGATGACATCCCACATTCACAACATCAGACGCCAGCATAGACTGGCGATTATTGCAACGCTGCACAGACTGGGTTTTGTGCTCCAGTCTGAACTGGCGGCAAGACTGGTCTGTGCAGCGCCAGCTTTGGCAGCGTTGTTAACGCCCTTTGCGCGCATCAGGAGGTGATGATCCGGGCGCCTGAAGCTTTTCGTGGCGGGCGTCCAGCGCTACGTTATGCTTTGAATCCCGATTGTTATTCTCTGCTTTGCTTCTATGCTGAGGGCAACGACTCTTCGGCCCGTATCGTGCGCGCATTGTTCTCTGCAACGGGCGGACGACGGTCAGAGGATCGGGGAGACGTTCAGCAGCAACAACCAGAAGCTTTTTACGCCAGCGTTACTTTAGCGCTTAAACGTTGGCCGAATATTCGCGCAATTGGCGCTGGCGTGTCAGGGGGGGTGGCCGATGGCACGGTGCTATCCAACGATATTTCCTCCTTTAGCGGCTTAAAGATAGCGCAGACGCTGAGTCAGCAAACGGGGGTGTCATGTTCGCGCGGATAACGCTATGAGTCATGCGGTCTGTGGGCTGTATCGGCGTCACTGCTCTCCGGACTCCGATCCGGTGGCGTATATTCATTGTCATGAGGTTTTTTGCATTGGCTGTGGTCTGGTGGTAAACGGTCAGCTATTGCACGGAACCATGCTTACACCAGCGTATTGCCCAGCGACATCTGCCTGAATGAGTTCAGCGCCCCTATCTGTATGGAATGGCTGACCTGATACAGCGCAGCCTCAGCCTTCTGAATTTGCAGGAAAATTAATTTTTCCGCTTGAGTTTTGCCCGTCAGGAATTATCGTTTTCAGTAATTAAAATCATTTTAAAAAGTAGCTTTATTGACCTCTGGAGGCAGTTAAAAATGAGTAAAGTTAGCTCTGGCAAGAAAGTGGTATCCGGAGCGCTGGCTACGCGAGCGGTATTTTTTATCGTCGGTATGGCAGTGGGGTTATGGGCAGCGCTTGTGCCCTTCGTTCAACAGCGAACGGGTGCAGAAGCAAACCAGCTTGGTGCGCTGTTGCTCTGCCTTGGTGCCGGGTCGCTGGTCTCTATGTCCGTTGCAGGCCCGCTGGTCGGCCGCTTCGGCTGTCGGACGATTATTTTCGTTGCAACTTTACTTTACTGCCTGTTATTGCCGGTACTGGCGACTGCAGATGAGCTTTGGCAGCTTGGTCTCGCACTGTTTATTTTTGGCATGGGTATCGGACTGACTGAGGTCGCGATGAACGTACAGGGCGCTATCGTTGAGCAGATGTCCGGCAAGCCTTTGATGTCGGGGTTTCACTGCCTGTGGAGTATTGGCGGCATTGCCGGTTCTGCCGGCGGTGCTTTGCTGTTCCGCGTTGGCCTTACACCGTTAACCAGCACCCTGTTAACAATTACGGTTACTGCGCTGGTGCTGCTGCTGACGTCTTCCGGGTTGCTGAGATTTGGCAACCATCATATGACGGCAGCAACATCTACTGGTCGCTTTCGGCCTGGCTTCACCCTAATTTTACTGGCGTTAATGACGATGCTTTCTTTTATGGCTGAAGGGGCGGTCATCGACTGGAGCGGCATCTTTATGACGACAGAGCGCGGTCTGGATGTGCGCAACGCTGGCTGGAGTTTTGCTGTATTTTCAATTGCCATGTCTGTATTGCGCCTGACCGGCGATGCGCTCGTGGAGCGTCTGGGACGTAAAACGGTACTGGTTGGCGGTGGGGTGCTGGCGATGGCTGGCTACCTGCTGGTCGTGTTGGCTCCGGACTGGATAATATCGCTATGGGGGTTCGCTTTAATCGGCATTGGCGCGGCCAATATTGTTCCAATACTCGTGACTCTGGCCGGGCAGGAAAAAGGGATGCCGGTTAACCTGTCTGTCGCTGTCGTCACCACGCTTGGCTATTTTGGCGTACTCGGCGGCCCGGCTATCCTTGGCTGGATAGCGCACTATACCAATTTTCAAATCGCTTTCACGCTGCTGGCCGCGGGTTTTGCACTGATTGCCGTCGCGGCGTTGACGCTGCGCTATCAGACGAATTAGAGCACTAACGTCATAGCGAATAAGATAACGTTAAACGCAGCGCGAATCGTTCTCAACAGTGAACTGCTGCTGGTAACAGATCGCCCTGCGAGCACAGATCCTTATGTATCCCGCGCCGCTGTCAGTTAGCCAGGCGTTGATATCAGAGGAGAGTTTCCGTTCGAGGCCCAGAAATTCGCCTGACGGGACCTTGCTTACCAGTAATGACTTAATCTTTTAGCGCACGCACAAACGCAGAGCGTGATGTGTACGTCTGGCAGACTTGCCGGCTCGACTGACGCGTCCGTTCACTGCGGATGAAGTAGTTTGTCAGACTCATTCGCCCGCTGGCGTAACGTGCTGTGGCGCGAACCACTGTTTTTTTGTGTCATTCCCCTCTTTTTTTTCTCCGGCGCGCCGATAGTAACTTTAACCCTGCCTTATACGCAGTGATCATCGGTTGGGGTGGTTAACGGTAGGCGTTTTCGCAACGATAAAATCAGAGAGACCGGCATGGATAATATCCAACGAGACATCGACGAGCGCGCCAATCTGGCGCTGACCAATAAATTTGAACTGCTGCTGTTCAGGCTGGGGGTTGAGGCGGCGAAAGGCGTTTCAGAGCTGTACGGTATCAACGTATTTAAACTGCGAGAAATTATGCCGATGCCGGAAATTACCAGAGCCGCGGGCATGACGGCACCGCTACTTGGAATGACCAGTATTCGCGGGCAGATTATCCCTGTCATTGATCTTGCTGCGGTTGCTGGTTGTGTTCCCGAAACCGGCCATAATTTGCTGCTGGTCACTGAATATGCCCGCAGCACGCAGGCCTTCGCGATTGAGTCTGTGGATGATATCGTTCGTCTCGAATGGAGCCAGGTTCACCCCTCAGAGATGGCGCTGAATGCTAAATATGTAACCAGTATTGCCTCGCTGGAGCGTCTTTCCGGTGAAAAAGGGTTGGTGCAGATCCTCGACGTTGAACAGGTTTTGCATGAGATCATCCCCTCCACCCGTGAAGTACATGAAACTAAAGTTCAGCAGGATAGAACGATCAGTATCAGGCCTGGTGCCAGTGTCATCGTGGCTGAAGATTCAAAAGTCGCGCGTCAGATGCTGGAGAGGGCGATGGAGGTGATGAAACTGCCCGCTATCATGCATACCACGGGCCTTGAGGCCTGGAAGCATATTCAGCAGATTGCCAGGGCGTCTCTGGAAACTGGCGAGCCGATCAGTAATAAGATCGCGCTGGTGCTGACGGACATAGAAATGCCGGAGATGGATGGCTTTACCCTGACGCGCAGCATCAAGGGCGACAAAGCGTTAGCCGGTACCCCGGTGATTATACATTCGTCGCTTACCGGCAGCGCAAACGAAGAGCATATTCGTAAAGTGCGGGCGGATGGATACGTGGCTAAATTTGAAATTAACGAGTTGTATGATGCGATTAAGTCGGTACTTCAACCCTGATCAGAAACCTGTGGTTATGCGCGGCAGAGGGTTATTGGCGACGCAGAGCGCTTTCGCCTGGCTTTATTTGTCAGGCGCAGACAAGCTTCGAGCGGCCAGTTAGCTGCAAACGGCGTCTTTATTAATCACTAAGGCGATGGCTGACAACGTTAAGCAATTGGTTTTTATCATTTTGAATGAAATAGAAGTAAGCGATTACTACCTCAAGCCACCGCAACAGCGTTTGTATGGCTCTAGTAGCAGACCTGGTTAATTTCCGCAGCCTCACGTCTGTGCGCTAATCTCTTAATGAGTTGCAGAACAGGCTCAGTATTGTTAGTGAGTATTCACTCTATTTTCGTATAATATTTACTTTCTCTTTCGGATTACCGCGTATTTGCTGCACCGCTTGTATCCCCGTGGTCGGCGGAATGAATCTCTGTAGCATAAATTCCTAAGCAGGGTGGCGTGTGTTCAGGCTTTTCATCGGCAATTTGACGTAGGCTATTAATGCATCGCCGTAGCTGAGGGAGCGCCAAACAATCCCGCTCACTCACCTCAACAGATGCCTGAAAAAGATCGGTGGCAGAATACCCGTTCAATAAAACCATGACTCAAGGAAATGAACACTCCAATTGTAAGTGATCGCTCACTTCATTATGGCGCATAGGATCAATTTGTGGTGTAACTTATTGCGGCGCGGCGTCTTAACGGGGTTCCATTGCCGGATAACGTGCTGCGTATTGGGTGTCAGCATCTTCCGCTCTGAGTCGTCATTTTAGTCAGGCATAGTTGGATCATAGATTTGCGATCGCCGGGCAAAAAAATCCCCCGATAGCCGGGGGATTGGGAGAAAATTACTCGTTGATTGTCGGGTGCTGCTGCACCAGATTCTTACGTTTGGCTTCCAGTTCGCTTATCTGCGCATCAATATCTTCAATTTTATTTTCGATATTGTCGTGGTGTTCCTGCAGGATTTCCCGAGCTTCTTGCATATCAGAAGCCGCAGGGGCGGCGCCGCGCAGCGGTTTATTAGCGGTCTCTTTCATCAGAAGGCCGGTGGCCAGACCAATAACCGCAATGACCATCAGATAATACGCTGGCATATAGAGATTATTGGTGGCTTCAACCAACCATGCCGCCGCTGTCGGTGTCAGGCCAGCGATGAGCACGGAAATATTGAAAGCACTGGCCAGAGCACTATAACGGATATGCGTCGGGAACATGGCTGGCAACGTAGCGGCCATGACGCCCGTGAAAGCGTTAAGTACAATCGCCAGAAGCAGCAGGCCAACAAATATTAACCCCAGAACATTGCTGTTAATCAGCATAAAACAGGGGATCGACAGAATGAACAGGGCGATGCTACCGAAGATTACGAAGGGACGACGGCCAAATTTATCACTCATCAGCCCCATGACTGGCTGGACGAACAGCATACCTATCATAATAGCAATGATGATCAACACGCCGTGATCTTCGCTGTAGTGCAAGTTGTGCGAAAGATAGCTCGGCATGTAGGTAAGCAGCATGTAATAGGTCACGTTGGTCGCAATGACCAGACCTACGCAGGTCAGAAGACTACGCCAGTGTTTGGTGGCCACCTCTTTAAATGAAACCTGAGGACCGACAGCTAGCCCTTCACGATCACCCTGTTCCAGCTTTTCGACATGCTGCTGGAAAGCCGGAGTCTCTTCCAGCGCGTGCCGCAAATAGAGTCCGATCAAGCCGAGTGGCAGTGCAATGAAGAACGGAATGCGCCAGCCCCAGTCGAGAAACTTATCCTGACCAACGATGGCGGAGATCATCACGACAACACCAGCACCTAGCACGAAGCCGGCGATCGAACCGAAATCGAGCCAGCTACCAAGGAAGCCACGTTTTCGGTCCGGTGAGTACTCGGCAACGAATATTGATGCGCCGGTATATTCACCGCCAACTGAAAATCCCTGCGCCATTTTGGCTATCAGTAATAGAATCGGCGCCCAAATGCCAATTGAGGCATAAGAAGGGATCAGGCCGATGGCGAAGGTACTGATAGACATGATAACGATGGTGATAGCGAGAATTTTCTGACGGCCGTAGCGATCGCCGAGAGCACCGAAAAACATACCACCCAGCGGGCGAATTAAAAATGGTACTGAGAATGTGGCCAATGCGGCAACCATCTGCACGCCTGGGCTGGCATCGGGGAAAAAAACCTGGCCGAGCGCGTAAGCAACAAAGCCGTATACACCAAAGTCGAACCACTCCATTGCATTGCCCAGCGCTGCGGCGGTAATGGCTTTTCGCAATTTCGTATCGTCGATAATTGTTATATCTTTTAACCCAATCGGTTTAACACGCTTCCTACGTAGCTTCATATCAAACACCCTGTAGTTCTAATCCTGTGAAACTTACCCGCCTCGCAAGTCCTGATAAAAGCAGCAAAAAAAAAATCTTTTGACTTATGCCAGTAACGGACTTGAAGGACATTATTTATATCTAATTAATCGAGTCAGCAGAGGGTTATCTTAACGTTTTCCTTCCAGTTTGTGTAATTTCTCAGCCTGATAGATCAGAGTTTAACAATTAGCTGCGGCTTTTAAAGCCGATTTTGGTGTGGGATGATGGCTCTGATTATTCGCATAACCTATTGTTAATAAATGTTTTTACACTAGCACGCGACTGGCGTGAAAGTGGTTCGCAAGGTTCAGTATAGTGAAAAATTGCGTCTTTGCGGTGGTGTGTGACATGCAGGGTTGATCGGCTAAGCTGTGACAACACTCGCTGCTATTTTTCAGGATAAATAGCGTCGGATGTTTGAGCCTGTGCCTCATCTTTTCACTGTCGGTTACCTTTGCAGAGCTGGTTTTAAGCTTTGCCTTAATGTTAATCGTCTCTGCTGCCAAAGTTGCATCAAACAGTCGCCGGGTATCAGTGATTATTGTTCTGACCCCGGCGACCAACGCTTAACCGAACTGGCGTCATTAGATGCTGGCCTTCGCTTTAGCGATGAGCCTGTGCATAGTCGTAAGGAGAGAGATTGCCCAGTTTTTTTTGGCGCCAGTGGTGATTGTAATGCTGACAAAAATGCGCGATGACCTGGTTGAGATCGTGACCTTCTGCTGAGGGTGCTAGCGTGCTCAACCGGATATCCATTCTCAGCGCAACGTCACTGTCGGCGCTTTCGTCGCAGTGAATCTTCAGCGCGTTGCGGTCGGCCCAGAGCTGTAAAGGCTGCTCTTTAGCATCCTGGTAGCCAAACAGTTTTTTATTCTCAGTCTCAATAGATTGTATATCGCAGGGGGCATCATCAAGCAGCTGACTCAGCCAGCTGACGACCAGATGCGCAGACACGCCGGCGAAGGCCTGAGCCATTACCCAGCCGCTTACCGGCTCCAGCGCCCATAGCAGATGCCATTCGCCACCGTCGTCCGGCAGGAGGTTAATCCGTTGATAGTGCAGGCGCAGATGCGTTGGGCGCAACCCTGCTTTGCTGGCCTTTTTGCCGCGCAGCGTTTTACCCGGGCATTTATCAATCACGCGAGTCAGATAGCGATCGAGACCTGCGCGAGAAACCGACAGCCCCATCCCCAGATTGACCATTAACAGTAGTTCATCCAGCGGTATTGAGAGAGTTTGTCTCAGCCAGTTGATTAGCGCACTTTGCTGAGGATTTAGCACTTTGCGCGAGGCGAGCGGTGCGGTGTTTCGATCGGCGACATTTTCCCTGTATCGCCAGCGTCTCACCGTCGCAACGGAGATACTTAGTTCCTTAGCCAGCTGACGATCGCTTTTATCGGACTGCTGGATATACTTGCGAATTCGCGGTGTCGTTGTGGCGTTAGCATGCAGCTTAATTTCCATCAGTTTCTCTCCGGTAAACCATAGATAAATGATATCCAATCTAGTGAGATATTTTATCGTTTTCTACCGTGTTGTGAGCTAATTCACCTTTCTATGACATTCATTCCCCGATAATCGGGCCAGGTTGCACAGCGTCGTTTCCATTATCGTCTTAGCGGGGAGTTAAGCATGAATAACGTATTGGGATTTCTGGAGGCCAGGCTCATGCCGTTGGCGGCCAGAGTGGCACAGCAAAAACATCTCTGTGCGATTCGCAATGCCTACATCTCTTTCATGCCCTTTATCATTGTTGGTTCCGTATTGCTGATTATCTCGTCATTTCCCTATTCAGGTTACCAGCACTTTATGGCTGTGCTGTTTGGCAAGAGCTGGAACAGCATCATCGAGATACCGTTTAACGCAGTATTCGCTACCATGTCGCTGTTTATTAGCTTCCTGGTCGCTTATCGCCTGGCGGAACAATATGAAGAAGACGCTGTTTCCTGTGGGATTCTGGCGCTGGTCTGTTTCTTAATTCTGACGCCGTTCATCACCCTCGATGCGGCTGGCAACGTGATGGCTATCCCCACCGAATGGATCGGGAGTAAAGGTCTGTTTGTCTCAATGATCGGTTCAATATTATGGACCGAACTGTTTTGCTATCTGAAGCGTAAGCATCTGGTCATTAAAATGCCTGAAGGTGTTCCGCCAGCGGTACAGGAATCCTTTGCGGCGCTGATCCCTGGGTTGGTTGTTATCGTGCTGGCGCTGGCTATCCGCATTGGTTTTGCCCATACCAGCTATCAGACTATCCATCAGTTTATTTATGATGTGGTTGCTCTACCGATTCGCCACTTTGGTACTTCTTACATAGGCGCGCTGCTGACGGTATTAAGCATTACCATTTTGTGGTCGGTGGGTATCAACTCCGGCTCGATGGTCAACGGAATTATCCGTCCGCTCTGGATGCAGAATCAAACCGATAATCTGGCGGCGTTACAAGCCGGGCACGTACCGCCCCATGTGATCACCGAGCAGTTTTTTGACATGATCTGGATGGGAGGGGCCGGGACCACCCTTTCGCTGGTCATCGCTATGCTGATTTTTGCTCGCAGTAAAAGCGTCCGTGAAGTGGCTCGCCTGGGGGCCGTGGCTTCGTGCTTCAATATTAATGAGCCCATCCTGTTTGGCCTGCCGATCATTATGAATCCCATCATGCTTATCCCTTTCAATCTAGTGCCTTTAGTGCTGGTTACCGTCCAATACGTGGCGATGAAGATTGGCATGGTTGCGGTCACCACCGGTGTATTCATTCCCTGGACGCTGCCGCCAGTAATCAGTGGCTTCATTGTTACCGCCCACCTCAGTGGCAGCCTGATGCAGCTGACCAATTTGCTCATCGGCGCGCTGCTATATTTGCCCTTCCTGAAAGTGCTCGATAAGCAATATCAGGCGTCAGAAGTGGCTTAATCAACCTGGATCCGCAATGCAGGAGCAAAATATGTGGGGAATGATCGCAACATGGCGTATGGCGCTGGAAGGCGTAGTCACCGCAAGTCAGATGTTGTCTCAGGGGGCTTTAGCCACTCAGACCGTCGTCGATGCGGTCGTCGAGGTGGAGGACTTTCCACTCTATAAATCCGTGGGCTATGGCGGTTTACCAACTGAGAATGGCGATGTAGAGCTGGACGCTGCCTTCATGGACGGCGATAGTCTGGCGTTTGGCGCAGTAGGTAGCCTGATAGATATCGCCAATCCGGTACGGGTCGCACAGGCGCTCAGTCGCGAGCGTTTTAATAGCGTACTGGTCGGTCAGGGCGCCCGTGAGTGGGCGCTCAGCCAGGGATTCAGTGCGAGAAAGATGCTGACCGAACGTGCGTTGCAGCATTATCGTAAGCGCTGCCAGCAGACTATCGACAAGGGGCTAAGTCCTTATGACGGACATGACACGGTTGGCATTATCTCCCGGGACAAATATGGCTCAATGAGCGTGGCAACCTCAACCAGTGGGTTATTTATGAAACGTCGCGGACGCCTGGGTGATTCGCCAGTTATCGGCTCCGGTTTTTATTGCGACAGCCAGATCGGTGCGGCGACAGCAACCGGCGTAGGTGAAGACCTGATGAAAGGGTGTACCAGCTACGAAATTGTTCGGCGAATGGCTCAGGGAATGCCGCCGCAACAGGCGGCGGATTCGGTCGTATTTGAACTCGAAGATCGCCTGATGTCGCGCTTTGGGCGCGTTGGTGACCTTTCTGTCGTTTGCATGAATGCGGATGGCATGTTTGGCGCATCGACCAACATCAGTAATTTTTCGTTCGTGGTGGCCAGCGAAGCCCAGCCACCGACGGTTTATCTGGCCGAACGTCATCTGAATACTACCCGTTATGTTCCGGCTGACGAGACATGGATGAATGACTATGCCGCACGCATCCGGGCGCCCATTGTGATGGAGGAGGTCCGCTATGATTGAATACCAACTCTGTACTGAACGCTGCCCTGTTGATAGCGCTACCCACTTGATTAGCTATCCGCAAAGTGTTTTGCCACCATCGCTGGGTGTGCCTGAATGGCTGCTGCAAGCTATGCGCACGGATGAGGAGCAGATGGCGGATACTTCTTATGGCTGTGAGCCGTTTGGCCGTCTGACTCTACTGCCTTCGGTGCTCTGGCAGCACCAGCAGGCAAACCGGCTAATCGATGCTTTGCGGCCGCTACTGTCAAAGAGCACGGCAGCGTGCCTGGTTATTGACTGTGGCTTGCTGACGCATGAGGCTAATGCGCTGGCGCTGTTCCACTTTCTATTTAACCTGGATTATCAGCTACAAGATCTTGGGCTGAAGACGCGAGACGATGACCGAAAGTTGGTGCGCGTATCGCGACTGATATTCTGCTGCCAGGTGCAGCAGCAGGCCCATTTCAGTGCGCTGCTGCGCCAGGCATATGCCGGGGCAAAGGGGATGAATATTGCCCGCCGTCTGGCGGATATGCCCAGTGATTGCTGCACACCCGCCTATGTTGCCAGCGAGGTTAAAACCCTGATTTCTGACTATCCCAGCCTGAGTTGCGAGGTGTTGGATGAAATACAGATCCAGCAGCATGGGCTGGGGCTGTTACATGCGGTAGGCAAAGGGGGGAACAACCCACCACGGCTGGTGGTGATTCGCTATGCCGGAAAAGAGAAGGTGCCGTTTGCCGCATACGTAGGCAAAGGCATTACCTTTGATACGGGGGGCCACTGGCTGAAAAGCGGTGACGGTATGTACACCATGAAGTACGACATGTGCGGCGCGGCGAACGTCCTGGGGCTGCTGGTGGCGGCCGCCGAGTTGCAGCTTGCGCGGCCAGTGGTTGGGGTGCTGGCGCTGGCGGAGAATATGATAGGTCCAGCGGCGATGCGCCCTGGCGACGTCGCCATGAGTTATGCCGGCTACAGCGTTGAAATAAATAATACGGATGCTGAAGGGCGACTGGTGCTGGCTGATGGCATCGCTTGGGCGAGTCGGATGATCGTCAACGGGCAGCCGGCGCGCTACGTTATCGATCTCGCGACGTTGACCGGTGCCGTAGTAAAAGCGTTGGGCTATGAGCTGTCCGGCCTGATGACACAGGATGAAAATTTGCGCCATGCTCTGACGCTGGCGGGTCAGCGCTGTGCTGACGAAGTCTGGTCGCTGCCGCTTGATGCGCGTTTTGATGGCCAGATAAAAAGTCACATTGCCGATTACTGCAATACCCCTACCAATAACGCCGCGATAAGCACGTCAGCGGCCTGGTTCCTCAGCCGTTTTTGCCCGGACAATACGCCCTGGGCGCACCTGGACATCAGCGGTACGGCGCTTTGGCGTGAAAAAGGTTATAGCGTTGCGTCTGGCCGTCCTGTGCCGCTGTTAGTTCAGCATTTGCTTGAAGATATGGAGAACTGAAATGAAAAAAATCCTATTGATTTGCGACCTGGGCATGTCCACCAGTCTGATGGTAAAAAAGATGCAGGCGGCCGCAGAGGCGCGCGGGTTATTAGTCGAGATTACGGCTAAATCAGTCAACGATTACAAAATGTGCGTCGACGAATTTGACGTGGCATTGCTGGGACCGCAGATACGCTACAAGCTACCGGAATGTCAAAAGATCGCGGATGAGCACGGCAAAAAGGTCGCCTGTATTGACATGATGGCTTACGGCACCCTGAAAGGTGACAAGGTGCTGGATCAGGCATTAGCACTGATAGAAGAGGTCTGATGTGGATCTGGAAAATGACGTTATGGAGTTAATCACTAACTCCGGCTATGCCCGTAGCCTGGTTTTTCAGGCTATCCGCTGTGCGCGTGAAGACGGCGACTTTAAGCAGGCCGGTATGCTGATGCAGCAGGCTCAGGATTCGCTATCTGAGGCGCACGCGGTGCAAACGCGCCTGATTGGTGAGGACGAAGGTAGCGGTAAAATTCCGGTTCACCTGATTATGGTACACGCCCAGGATCACCTGATGAATGCGATTATGCTGGTGGAGCTGGGAAAGGAAATTATCATGCTGCATCAGAAGATCGACCGCTGATCGCATACGATACGGCACCGCTTACGCCCTGGCGCTGTAAGCGGCGCCTTCATGCTTGTCCGGTTGTTATATCCCAACGCGATCAATCGCCATCACCGCATGGCCCTGGCCATCATTTGCTTTGAGTCGATGCTATCCAGTTGATAACCATTGTCTTTTCTCTGGCGGGCAGGCAGATAGCGTGCAGAGCCGCCACTGGATCTGGAAAGTGCGCTGGTGACTGATACTGCGTTTATAGACTTGTTGCCCGCCCTTAGCGGCCTGCAGGTGGGGACGTTATCCGCTTTGCTGGCGTGCAGAGGGTTATCTGCGCAGCGCTGCGCCCGTATTTGCCACACGACTGCCGGCGTCCGACTGAATGACATGGAAAGCGTCATTACCGGTAGCGACGTAATAAGACCGGCTGCGGGAAACCGGTCATGGAAGGAATATTTATTTCATCTCTCATTCATGGCGAAATACCACTTTTTTGGAAGCCCTGGAAAAATGCAACAGCTGAGATGCAACTCCAGGCGCGGTTATTCTCGTCAAACCCTATCAAATTGTCGCCTGAACGTTAAGGTGATGAAGAAAATGCGATCATCCTCGATAAAAATAAATTTTTCAAACGTCATTATTTGAAAATAATATTCCATTATTATACTGTTTTGTGATGCAGATATTTTGTCCGGTCGGCCTGTATTTTAGCGCGGCTGATAAGGACCTCTCACTTGACAGAGGCAACAACATGCAAATCACTGGAAATTTCATCGCGGGTAAAACCACCTTCAGCGCCACTAAGGAAACTATTCCGGTTTACGACCCGGCGACGGGTAACGTCATTCGTGAATTGACGCAAAGTTCATCAGAAGAGGTTTCCCAAGCGATTGCCGTTGCTCAGGAGGCGTTTCACGGCTGGTCGCGTACCTCGCCACTGCGTCGCGCCCGCGTGCTGTTCAACTTTAATGCACTGCTGGAGAAGCATCGGGACGAGCTCGCGGAGCTGATTGTCAGCGAACATGGTAAGGTCTGGTCTGATGCACAGGGTGAGTTGACCCGCGGTATGGAGGTGGTGGAATTTGCCTGTGGTATCCCGCATCTGATTAAAGGTGAGTATTCAGCTAACGTCGGCACTGGCGTTGATAGCTACTCTCTGATGCAGCCAGTGGGTGTGGTCGCGGGCATTACCCCGTTTAACTTCCCGGCGATGGTGCCAATGTGGATGTTCCCTGTTGCTTTGGCCTGTGGCAATACCTTTGTACTTAAACCGCCAGCGCTTGATCCTTCTGCGGCGGTGCGTATGGCTGAATTGCTCACAGAGGCAGGTCTGCCAGATGGTGTCTTTAATGTGGTTCACTGCTCTAACCAGAATGCTGAGCAGCTTTATCAGGACCCGCGTATCGCGGCGGTTAGTTTCGTTGGCTCTTCGGGCGTGGCGGAGCATATCTATAAAACGGCAAGTGCCCACGGTAAGCGTGTACAGGCGTTTGGCGCGGCGAAAAATCATGCCATTGTCATGCCCGACGCCGACCTTGATGCGACCATCAATGCAATTATGGGGGGAGCCTTTGGATCTGCCGGTGAACGCTGCATGGCGCTGCCCGTCGTGGTCGCCGTTGGAGAGGAAACCGCGGATACCTTAATCGAGCGCCTGAAGCCGATGATCAAAGCGCTGCAGGTTGGTCCGGGTAAACATCGCGGCGATGCTGAAAATGAGATGGGACCAGTGGTTTCCGCGGCTCATCAGAAAAAAGTGCTGGGCTACATTGATAAAGGCGAGCAGGAGGGCGCTACGCTGATCATTGACGGGCGAAACTATAAAGTTGCTGGCTATGATAATGGTTACTATGTTGGCGGTACCCTGTTTGATCACGTTACGCCAGAAATGACCATCTGGCGTGAGGAAATCTTTGGTCCCGTACTGAGTATCATGCGCGCCGCTGATTATCAGAGCGCGCTGCAACTGGTTAACAGTCATGAGTTTGGCAATGGCAGCGCCATCTTTACCAGCGACGGGCACACTGCACGTAGCTTTGTGCAGGATGTTGAAGCGGGAATGGTGGGCGTCAATATACCGGTTCCGGTGCCGATGGCCTTCCATAGCTTCGGAGGCTGGAAGCGTTCGGTCTTTGGCGCGCTTAACGTACACGGTCCGGACGGTGTTCGCTTCTATACGCGGATGAAGACCGCAACCGCTCGCTGGCCAGCAGGTGAGCATATCGCCTCTGAATTTAGTATGCCGACGCTCGGATAAACGGGCCAAAAGGAGCAAGCGAATGTCTTTACTGTCTAAGCGCCAGCCGCCTGACACCAACGGTTGCATTCAGCAAATTACGCCGGAGAACGCAGAATGGCGCTATGTAGGCTTTGCCGTCTATCAGCTAAGCAGGGGGCAGCGCCTCACTCTGGAAAGCGGTGATAAAGAGCTTTGCCTGGTGCTGGTAGCTGGTCTGGCTTCGGTTAAAACCCGTCATGCGGAGTTTAGCGGTATCGGTAAACGTTTATCCCCTTTCGAGCGTACGCCTCCGTGGTCGGTGTACGTTCCTGCGGCGGAGAGTGTAGAGGTGGTCGCTGATTCCGATCTGGAGCTGGCGGTATGTAGTGCGCCTTCAACCGGGGGCGGCTTGCCTGTCCGTTTAATCGCACCTGATGATGTTGGCGTTGAGCGGCGTGGTAAGGGGCGCAATAAGCGCCTGGTACATAACATTTTACCGGACAGCCAGCCCGCTGACAGCTTGCTTGTGGTAGAGGTTTATACCGATGAAGGTGATAGTAGCTCTTATCCAAGCCATAAACATGATAAGCACGATAGTGCAGATGAAACCTATCTGGAAGAGACGTATTATCATCGTTTTGATCCGCCTCAGGGCTTTGCTATGCAGCGAGTTTATACCGACGATCGTTCACTGGATGAATGTATGGCACCCTATAACCAGGACGTGGTGAGGGTGCCGCGCGGCTATCATCCTGTAGCGACGCTGGCGGGCTATAACAACTATTATCTCAACGTTATGGCGGGTCCGGTAAGACTGTGGAAATTTACCTGGGAAAAGGATCATGCCTGGATCAACAGCGCCGATTATCCGCGTCAGTCATAAAGACGAGCTATTCAGAGGGTTATAGTTCTCTGACTGAATTTCTACACAGACAAGTTTCATTCATTCTGAAAGCAGGTCTTCTCTGACCTGCTTTTTCACTGTTATGTTGCCAGGTGTGGTTGTGGACAGTATCGGGTAAGACGCCTCACACAACAAATGCAGAGTCTTGCACGCCCTCAGCAGCGGCGAATGCCTTACGTAAATTATTTATTATTGGCATCGCTGGCGTTATTAAGCGCCAGTGATACTGCCAGCGTCTGTGTCAGGCAGAGCGAGGCGACCTGCGATCGAAAACCATCCACCTGTGCCTCACGAACAACAAAACAGACGTCGCTAAAGGCGGCCAGCGGACTAACCTGACTGTCAGTGATGGCAATCAGCTGTGCTCCACGTCTGGCACCCAGCTCTACCAGCTCTACAGCTTCGCGGGCATAAGGTGAGTAACTAATCGCAATAACCACATCTTTTGGATTAACCATGCTCAGTTGTTCAGCAAACATGCCGCCCAGGCCGTCAAGCAGAAACGCCCGGCGTTCAAGATGACGCAGAGCGTAGGTGAGGTACGATGCGACGCTGAACGAGCGGCGCAGACCAATGACATAGATATTTTCCGCGGCGGCCAGCAACGACACGGCGCGTTTCAGCTGCTCTGGATTGGTTTGCATCGCCAGCTGCTGCAATGCCTGAGAGTTAACCATAGTGAACACATTGAGTATTTCCGCCGGGCTTTCAGGCGTGCTGGTGTCATTGGCTGCTGTCTGACGAAAGAGCCGCGCTCGTTCAGTATAGCTGGCGGTTTCTTCCATCAGGTGCTGGCGAAAAACGTGTTTCATTTCGTTGAAACCGCTAAATCCGAACGTATTGGAGAAGCGTATCAGCGTGGAGGGGGGGACGTCCGCTTGCTGTGCAATAGAGGCGACGGTGTCAAAAGCGATGCTATTGCTGTTATCGAGAATGTAGCGCGCCACCTGTTTCAATCGCTTACTGAGCGTTTCGTAACGGCGACGGATTTCGTCCTGCAACAAAGTCAGCTGTGTAGGATTAGGAGTGCTCATTGCTTTAACTCGCTAAATAGGAATGGGGCATACGAGAGGACATACTTTACCAAAATGAATAAAAATTTCATTTTAATCCATAGTTAATCCGATCTATTTCATTGCGATATCAGCTGTCTGGCAGCATGGGTATACGCCTGGTTGCAGTGTACGGGAGAGAAGCGGCCTGCGAAGATATACGAGAAAAGAACGCAAACGCCCCTGCTAAGGGGGCGTTTTCACTGGCGTCAGGTTGCCGGGCGAACTTCACGCCAGTAGTTAATCAGCGTTTGATAATTATTCTTGACCTGATTTACCAACGCCTCATCATCCAGCTTGCCTAGCAGCCATTCCCGCGAAGGTTGGCCGAATATGGTTCGTCCCACGGCAAAACCTTTTACCCAGGGTGCATCGGCGGCGGCGGCAAAGCCAGCCTTGAGCGACTCCTCCGGTGCATCCAGGCCCAGTAGCAAAATACCCCGACAGTGGGGATCTTCCTGCTCGATTAAACTGCCTGCATCGCGCCAGCAGGCGGCAGAAAGCGGCGGCAATTTCCACCAGTCGGGCTGGACGCCGAGAGCATAGAAGTGGCGCATAATATCCAGATAGTAAGACTCTTTTTGATCGGCCTGCTTTGGCGACAATATTATCTCCAGCAGAAGCTCGTGACCGGATTTATTACAGCTGCGCCAGATATCCAGTATCAGCTCATCTTGTTGCTTGCAAACTGCTTCGCCATCATGAGGATGATAGAAAACCAGGCATTTCACCACCTGTTCCAACGGCCAGTCAATCAGCTGAGAGCCGACATTGCCATGTTCCAGGCGCAGCGGATGGGAGCCAGGAGATTCAACAGGGCGGCCAATCCACCATCCTTTACCGCTTATGGCATTCAGCGCCGCCTGTCCGTAGGTTGTATCAGCGAGGATACCGCTGCGTCCTTGCAGACCAGTCGCTTCGGCTGTCTCTTGCGCAGCGCGTAGCAAGAGCATTTTAAGCTCGGGTATTCGTGCCGTATCGGCGCCTGCCTGCTGTGCGATGTCTACCAGTTGTTTACGGTGATCAAAGGCAAAAACGCACAGTTCAGGCCAGCTCTGCCTGCGAGTGGTCACACGATGCAAATGATTAAGACGGGGATCGCGGTCAGGGTGTGGGACGGATGCTGCCCGACTAAGGTAGTCATCAAGTTCCTCTTTGGTTGGCATGGCTGGTGCGCAGCCGTGGCGAGATACCACCAACGCGCCGCAGGCATTTGCATAGCGACAGGCTTGCTCCCAACCTTCGTCGTTGAGCCAGCCGCGCAGCAACCCGGACATGAAAGCATCGCCGGCGCCCAGCACGTTTAGCACTTCAACGCGCACACCACTGTGCAGTTTTGTTTCATCCCAGCGTTGCGGAATATCTCCTTCCAGCACGACACAGCCTAGCGCTCCGCGTTTGCAGACCAGCGTTGCCGACGTCACTTTGCGTACTTCTCTTAACGCCGCCAGGGTATCAGTGCTGCCGCCAGCAATATGAAATTCCTCTTCCGTTCCAACGATCAAGTCAAAAGAGTGCAATACTTCCTGAAGTTCGGCAGTAACACGTTCGGATTCGATGTAGCGCGTCTCGCCATCGCCAAGTGAAGTTAAACCCCATAATACCGGTCGGTAATCGATATCCAGTGCTGTTCTCAGGTTGTGATGACGCGCAATTTTCAACGCCTTAAGCACGGCAGCGCGCGTATCTCGGTGGGACAAGTGAGTGCCGGTGACTGCCACAGCACGTGAGGAGGCGATGTAGTCTTCGTGAATGTCTTCCGGCACAAGCCCCATATCGGCGCACTTCTCGCGATAGAAAATAAGCGGAAAAGTTTCCTGATCTTTAATGCCGAGGATAACCAGCCCGGTGAGCCGCTCTTTATCGGTAAATAAGCAGCGCGTATCGACGCCCGCCCGCTGCAACTCCTGACGTAAGAAACGCCCCATATGTTCGTCGCCGACGCGCCCGAGCATCCCGGATTTTAAACCCTGAATTGCGGTACCGTAAGCCACATTTCCGGAAGAACCACCAAGATATTTGGCAAATGAGCTGGCATCCTCCAGTCTGGCGCCGACCTGCTGACCATAAAGATCAACGGCAATACGACCAATACAAATCACGTCAAGCTGTGAAACTTGTTTTTGCATATCAGTTATTCCTTTCAGTGATTAGTGGACTCAGCTGAGCCTGTCGCCGACGATCCAATCGTTGTAAATTTAACCTGATCATAAGAAATAAAAATTTCACTTTCAATTGAAAATGAAATTAAATGGCTGGAACTGTGAGCCAGATAAAACTCTTGATCGTTGTGCTATTCATCTTTGATTTTATCGTCTAACCAACACTGTCTCTGCCTGTACGCTCTCCGTCCACCTTACTGTTTTTAGCCCTGTCTGGCTGGTGGTTATCCTGCATTGTTAATGAGTGGATGCTGTTGTCTTCACAGCGATCGTATTTTAGTGGGGTGGTTCGTTTGGCGTCTGATATGCGATCTCTCTCGCATAATGAAATGTTAATTCTGTAATCGTATTTAGTGAAAAAAAAATTTGTTTATAATCTCGACATGTTTCATCTGTTCCTGTGATCTCAAGCTGGCGTAATAACGTCAGCATGACGCACTTACCGGTCGCATGGCGAGCAAGAAAGCTAAGGACGTTATTATGAGCACCATCCGTTTAACCACCGCTCAGGCGTTGGTCAAATTCCTCAATAAACAGTATCTGTCAGTTGACGGAGTCGAGCATCAATTCATCAAAGGTATTTTTGCTATTTTCGGTCACGGAAATGTGCTTGGGCTGGGGCAAGCGCTGGAGCAGGATCGCGGTAATTTAGTGGTATATCAAGGGCGTAATGAGCAGGGAATGGCGCATGCCGCACTGGGGTTTGCTAAGCAAAAACTGCGGCGGGAAATTATCGCCTGTACTTCCTCTGTAGGACCAGGGGCGGCCAATATGCTTACCGCAGCTGCAACCGCTACGGCTAACCGCATACCTTTGCTGTTGCTGCCTGGTGATGTGTTTGCCACGCGCCAGCCAGATCCCGTGCTGCAACAGATTGAGCTGAGCCAGGATTTAAGTATCAGCACCAACGATGCTTTTCGGGCTGTCAGTAAATACTGGGACCGGATTAGCCGTCCGGAACAGCTGATGACGGCATGTATCAATGCGCTACGCGTTTTAACCGATCCGGCGGAGACGGGGGCAGTCACTCTCTGCCTGCCGCAGGATGTTCAGGGTGAAGCCTGGGATTTCCCTGAATATTTTTTCCGAAAACGCGTCCACCTTCTTGATCGCCGCTTACCGACTGAAAGTCAGCTGGCGCAGGCAGCTGAGCTGCTAGGCAGAAAGCAAAAACCGCTGATTATCTGCGGCGGCGGGGTGAAATATTCTGAAGCCGGTCAGGCACTGTGTCAGTTCGCCGAGCGTTTTCAGATCCCGTTTGCAGAGACCCAGGCAGGTAAGGGTACTGTTATTTCAGATCATCCGCTCAATGTTGGTGGCTTGGGGGAAACCGGTTGCCTGTCTGCCAATATGCTGGCAAAAGAAGCCGATTTGATCATCGGCATTGGTACGCGCTATACCGATTTTACCACCGCCTCGAAATGGCTGTTCCAGCACCCCCAGGTCGACTATCTCAATATTAACGTCAGTCGATTTGATGCTTACAAGCTGGATGCCGTTCAGCTGGTTGCCGATGCACGAGAAGCCATAAGCGCGCTGGAATCAAGATTACTCGATAGCAATTTTCACAGCGATTGGGGATCTATGATTGAGCAGGCGCAGGATAAACAGCGGTTGGAAACTGAGCGCGTCTTTCAGGCGACCTATGGCAGCGAGGGCTACGTGCCTGAAATTGACGATGCGCTAGATCGTGACGCTGTCTTTGCGGAATTTAATCGCCTCACCCACTCCTTTCTCACGCAAAGTAGCGTACTGGGTATGATTAATGAACGCCTGCCTGCCGACTCGATTATTGTTGGTGCTGCAGGTAGCCTGCCGGGCGACTTGCAACGCACATGGCGCACCAAAGCTTACAACAGCTATCACGTCGAGTACGGCTACTCCTGCATGGGTTATGAAGTGAATGCAGCCCTTGGTGTGAAACTGGCAGAGCCACAGCGAGAGGTCTACGCCCTGGTGGGCGATGGCGCATTCATGATGTTGCACTCGGAGCTGGTGACCTCTCTTCAGGAAAACGCCAAAATCAACGTCATACTGTTCGATAATATGGCTAACGGCTGCATTAATAACCTGCAAATTGGTCACGGTATGGGCAGCTTCACCACAGAATTTCGCTTTCGTAATACCCAAACCTCCAGGTTAGACGGCGGCCTGATCCCAATAGATTTTGCTGCGGTCGCCGCCGGGTACGGCTGTCAAACATGGCAAGTTACGACTCTTGAGCAGCTGGGGCAGGCGCTGGAAGAGTCACGCCACTCTCCTTTTTCAACATTAATTGATGTGAAGGTGCTGCCAAAGACGATGGTACATAACTACCTGAGCTGGTGGCGTGTTGGTGTCGCTCAGATATCTGAATCTGAACGCATTAATGACGTTGCACGCATACTCAATGAACATATTGATAAGGCACGTAAATATTAAACAGGTCTCGTTGTCAGACTGACTGACAGTCATCTGATACCAACCCTACATCGACAAGGGTAATAACATGAATTTAAAACTGGGTGTAATCGGTACCGGCGCGATTGGGCGTGAGCATATACGCCGTTGCAGTCATGTGTTGCAAGGGGCTGAAGTGGTCGCAGTTTCTGATATCAATCTTGACGGTGCCAGAAATGCGGTTGAAAGTCTGGCGCTAAACGCAGAGGCCTATGCCAATGGTATGGACGTGATCAATGCGCCCGACGTAGAGGCAATCCTGGTTACCTCGTGGGACCCGACGCACGAGGCGTTTACCCTGGCGGCGGTGGCTGCTGGTAAATATTTATTTTGCGAAAAGCCGCTGGCAATGAGTGCCGAAGGTTGTCGTCGCATCGTTGAGGCTGAAATTGCCCAAGGTAAGCGGCTGGTTCAGGTCGGATTTATGCGGCCCTATGACAGCGGCTACCGGGCGTTGAAAAAAGTGATCGATGAGGGGGCTATCGGTGAAGTGCTGATGCTGCATTGCGCCCATCGAAACCAGAGCGTAGCGGAAAATTATACTACGGAGATGGCGATCACCAATACCCTGATCCATGAGTTGGACGTGCTCCGTTGGTTGACCGACGATGACTACAAAACGGTGCAGGTAGTCTACCCGCGTACCACCTCAAAGGCACATGCGAAGCTAAAAGATCCGCAGATTGTGCTGTTCGAAACTCACAAGGGCATCCGTATTGACGTGGAAATATTCGTCAACTGTGCCTACGGCTACGACATTCAGTGCGAAGTCGTTGGTGAAGAAGGCATTGCTCGTTTACCGGAACCCTCCTCCATTCAGCTGCGTAAGGATGCGCGTCTGGCTAATACCATCCTGACGGACTGGAAAGATCGTTTTATTGAAGCCTATGACGTTGAGCTGCAAGCCTTCATTAACGATGTAAAAGCCGATCGGCTGACCGGCCCTTCAGCATGGGATGGCTTTGCTGCATCGGTAGCGGCAGATGCCTGCCTTAAAGCGCAGCAGAGCTCGGCGATAGAGCCTGTGAGTATGCCTTTGCGCCCGGCATTCTACTACCGGTGAATCACCGTATAGCCGAAGCCGATTGTGATTTCAGGAACCATCGGTTTCTGTATTACCGTCTGGCTAATCATAGCAGGTCATCAGGTCAAAGGCCGATGTAACCAGAACGTTCACGAGAGTTGTAAGACAAGTAAGGCGGGCATCATGAATAAAGATAACGTGAGGTTGGCTATCGCCCCTATTGGCTGGACCAACGATGATTTGCCGGAGCTGGGTAATGAAAATACCTTCCAGCAAATTATCAGTGAAATGGCGCTGGCCGGGTTTAGTGGCAGTGAGGTGGGGAATAAATATCCGCGCGATCCGGCGGTGTTGAAACCGATGCTCGAAATGCGCGGTTTACAGATCGTCAACGCATGGTTCAGCACCTTCTTTGCTAAGGGCAATAAGGCGAAAACCATCGATGAATTTATCAATCATCGCGACTTTCTCCATGCCATGGGGGCTAAAGTGATTGGTTGCTCGGAACAGAGTCGAAGTATTCAGGGAACTGATAAGGCTGTGCTGGAGGATAAACCTTGCTTCAGCGATGAGGAATGGCGTCTGACGGCGGAGGGATATAATCAACTGGCAGAACTGGCAGCTGAAAAGGAAATGCAGGTTTGCCTGCATCATCACATGGGAACAGGTATCCAGACAACGGAGGAAATCGACCGTTTTATGGCGATGACTAATGACAATGTTTACTTACTGTATGACACCGGCCATGCGTATTACTCTGAAGGCTGCCAGCAAAAGATGCTGGCTATCCTGATCCGTTATCTGCCTCGTATTAACCATGTCCATCTTAAAGATGTCAGAAACTCTATTATTGAACAGGTACGGCTCGAGCATTTGTCTTTTCTCGACGGCGTTAAACGTGGAACTTTTACCGTGCCCGGTGATGGCGATATCGATTTCGAACCGGTATTTACGGCCTTAGATAAAGCGAATTATAAAGGCTGGATGGTGGTTGAGGCTGAGCAGGATCCGGCCTTGGCTAATCCATTTGAGTATGCCGTTAAAGCCCGGGGTTATCTGCGTGATAAGGCGGGTATTTAATGCATTGTCTGACTAAAAGCGCTCTTTTCCGGCGCTTTTAGTCGAGGCGAATGGTTTTTAAGCCACTATTTCAGCTTGAGTGAATCAACGACTTTTTGCGCTTCGTTCTGCGCTAGTTGCTGATTACCTGCTGGCAGAGAAATTTGCATGGTCATGACCCTATCATCCAGCTTAGCCAGAATAATGGAGGACAGGTTGGTCTGATTATTTGCAGAGATCACGGTAATTAACTCCTGCGCCGGATGGCCATCCAACGTTAACGCTTTATTACTGATAACCTGAAGCTGAGGGTCGCGGTTACGTTGCTCTTTTTCCAGACGTTGAGTAAAAACGTCGAGATTCTGATGTGAGTTGTCGCCAATAAGCACGATGATGGTCCGTTGCTGCGAGTTGTCAGCATAGACATGCATGTTGCTGGCCTGAGTTGCCAGCTTGTCGCTTTTGTCTGACAAGCCTTCGGGGAGCGTGAAGGATAGCTTGCCGTTTAATAGCGAAACAGTTTGTGCAGACTGGCTGCTGTTTGTACTGGTACTGGTGTTTGTACTACTGCTTGTACTGCTACTGTCACCGCCCACTTTATCACTTTTACCGTCACAGCCAGCCAGGCCGACGACCAGTAAACCTATTCCTGCATATTTAAGTAGATTACGCATTCTCTTCCCTTATTTACCATGCCTTTTTACTGTCACAGTCAAACGTATTGAGCCTGTAAAGGCAACCTGTTATGAGTCATAACGCTTTTTCAAAACTCAGCTTATTGTCTGCTGCTGTTTCAAAAGGCCCAAGCGCGACTCGCTGATAATTCCGACTGATAAGTAAAAGTAGCACTTCTTTGAAGCGATTACGGGTTTTAATGCAAAGCCTTAAATAGCCCTGCGACTGCGCCCAAAGTTCCTGGTCAAGAAACAGCGCGTGGGCAATACCTTTACGACGAAAGCCTGGCGATAAGCCACCTGCTCAGCTGTAGAATCCGTTTTCATCCGGGGCATAGCCCAGCCTGGAACCGGCCATCTTTCCATCAATTTCTGCAATGCGCACCAGATGCGGTTTATCGGCGATGCGCAACGCCATATCATTCAATGAACAGCGGGTTTCGAACTCAGGCAGCTGATTGTAAAGCGGATGGACTTCTTGCAGCGAGGCGTGGCGAAGGATTATAGACATGGCGATCTCCAACTTCAGGCAGACCGCCATTATACTTTTTTTTGATCTCAGCCGAAATTGAGCCGGCGTTGCTCCGATTTCTCCGCCATGCGTTTGAGCAGGCTAGTGAGTAAGACGCCGTAAGCGGGCAGAAAGAAAATCATGCAGATCATAATCTTGAAGCTGTAGTCTACTAAGGCTATCTCCACCCAATGCTGCGCCATGAAAGGGTCCGGGCTTTTATAAAATGCGATAAAAAAGAAGGCTATCGTATCGCTGATATTACCGAGGAACATCGCACCAGCCGGCGCGACCCACCACTGTGCTTTTTGGCGCAGGCGATTAAATACGTGAACGTCAAGGATCTGCCCCAAAACATACGCCATAAAGCTGGCGCAGCCGATGCGAGCGACAAACATATTAATCTGATGTAATCCTGCCACGCCCTGCCACTCGCCATTAAACCATAGTGCAGAGATGACATATGAGGCAAACAACGCTGGTAGCATTACTGCCAGGATGATTCGTCGGGCCAACGGTGCGCCAAATATGCGTACGGTCAGATCGGTCGCCAGGAAAATAAAGGGAAAGCTGAATGCACCCCAGGTGGTATGGAGGCCAAAGATGGCAACCGGGAGCTGCACAAGATAATTACTGGAAGTAATCACCAGCAGATGGAAAAGCGATAGCCAAAAAAGCGCGCGTAGGCGCTGGCGCGGTGTGAAAGCGATCATCTTCAACCTTTTTATGTTGGGGTGAGGGAACCCGGCTTTATTCTGTCAAAGCAGATATCAGCATTAGATTAACGGCGGCATAATACGCTAAACACCAGACTATGCAATGATGAATGAATACGCAAACGTTGGCATCGCGATCCTGGTTTGCAGGGGCGATGACAGGCGTTAAACTAACGCCCTCGTTTTACTCTGGTTGGTGATATGAAATGACAGGCGATATTAACGCCCACGTGGATAAAACCCTTGATGCGATGGGGCTGCGCTGCCCTGAGCCGGTAATGATGGTGCGCAAAACTGTGCGGAATATGGCGGCAGGTGAAACGCTGCTGATCATTGCTGACGATCCGGCAACTGTCCGTGATATTCCCGGTTTTTGTACCTTTATGGAACATACTCTGCTGGCGCAGGAGGTTGATACCAGGCCTTATCGCTATCTGATAAAAAAAGGCGTGGCCTGAGACACCACCAGACCACAATGGTATTAACGGATTTGTCGCAACAGGCGCAGTGCGTTAAGGGTTACCAGCGCCGTCGCGCCGGAGTCGGCCAGCACAGCCAGCCACAGGCCGGTGATCCCCAACAGCGACGTTACTAAAAAAATTCCCTTCAATCCCAGCGCAATACTAATGTTTTGCCGTATATTGCGGCGGGTATTGCGCGCCAGGCGGATCAGTGGCGCCAGAGCATTGAGACGACTATGGGTTAGCGCTGCGTCAGCGGTTTCAAGTGCGATATCGCTACCGCTCCCCATTGCAATGCCGAGGGTTGCGGCTTTCATCGCCGGAGAGTCATTGATGCCGTCGCCGATCATGGCAACCGGTTTTCGTTGTGACAGGCGCTTAATTTCGCTTACTTTGTCTGCGGGCAACAGGCCAGCACGCCATCTGATTTTTAGCTCTGATGCGATGGCTTCCGCCGTGCGTGGGTTGTCACCGGTTAACATGACGCTCTCAATGCCTAGGGTTTGCAGCTCAGCCAGGGCTTCCCGTGCGTTGTCACGTAGCTGGTCACGCAGGGCTATCATGCCTTCGGGCTGGCCGTCCTTCATTAATATCACCACGGTATTTCCGGCATCCTCCCTACGGCGAACGTGTGACCATTGCCCGGCGCTAAGCTGATCAGCCTGAAGGCCGGAAGGTGAGCAAAGCATCAGCTGTGATCCCTCTATCTGTGCTGTCACGCCGATACCTGCCTGCGCCCGGTGATTTTTCGCTGCGGGGATAACAATTTTTCTCATCCGGGCTTCTGCAACGATAGCCCTGGCTAAAGGATGACTGGAACCTTGTTCAGCAGCAGCTGCCAGTGACAGCGTGACTTCAGTCTGAGCGGCTGTGAAGCTTTCGACGGTGGTCACCTCCGGCCGACCGGCGGTTAGCGTGCCGGTTTTATCGAATGCCAGGGTGCGGATTTTACTCAGTTGCTCAAGGGCGGCCCCGCCTTTAATTAATATCCCCAATCGACTGGCCGTAGCCAGCGCCGAGGTAATGGAGGCCGGTACGGAAATCACCAGTGCGCACGGGCAGCCGATTAGCAATAGCGTTAATCCTTTATATAGCCATTCATGCCACGGCTGAGTGAATAGCAACGGTGGCAGAATAGCAGTCAGTAAAGCCAGCACCATCACGGCTGGCGTATAAAAGCGGCTGAAACTATCAATGAAACGTTCTACCGGCGCACGGTGGCTTTCCGCTTCCTCAATAAGCTGAAGAATGCGATCTATCGCGCTTTCTCCGGGGCCTGAGGTGACGCTCAGCTGTACGCTCGCATCAATGCTAAGCGCGCCCGCCATCAGCACAGCGCCAGCTTCACGGACGACGGGCATCGATTCACCGGTCAGGGCGCTTTCATCAAAACTGGCCGTAGAGGTAATCAGAACACCATCGGCAGGCAGGCGGCCACCGGGAGAAACGACAATCACATCTCCCGGTTTAAGTTCAGAGAGAGAGACCAGTTCATGCTGGTCACCATTGAGGCGGGTCGCGGTTTCAGGTTTCAGCGCCATTAAGGCGGTGACACCGCGGCGGGCGCGCTGAGCGGCGAAGGCTTCAAGGCGCTCACCGAGCATGAAGAGCAATAAAACCATCGATGCTTCTGCGGTGGCACCTATCGATAAGGCACCAAGCGCCGCGATGCTCATCAGCATTTCGATAGTAAAAGGCTGCCCATTACGCAGCGAGCCCCAGGCGCGGCGGATAACCGGTGCCAGACCTGTAATCGTGGTAACCGTAAAAGCCAGGCTTCCCGCGTGGGGCAGTAAATGTGCGATCAGTGAGCTGATGGCTGTGAAGAGTGCGACGATGATCAACAGTGCGTTTTCACGCCAGAAATCGGGATTAGGCTTTGCCACCGGCCGGTTTTCCGGCATCAGCGAAAAGCCTGCTTGCGTGACGGCGTGTTCAACAAGCGCTGTTATGTTGGTAGCCGCCTCCACTTGCAGCGTTTGAGTACTGAACAGCACCTGGGCCTTATGAACACCGGCTATCCGGCGAACCGTGACTTCTATTTTGCGGGCGCAGGAGGGGCAGTCCATGCCGGTAATGGACCAGCGGAAACGCTGCTGCGCTCCGGGTCCGGTACCGTTATCGACCGGAAGATCGCCGTTATCGATAGGACTATTGCCGCATGGCTCAGTGCCGGGTGCTGCGGATACGAGACGGCTGATTTTTGGCGGTGTGCGCCTGTCGTTCTCGTCAGTAGATGAGCTGCCGCAGCCGTCGTTGCTATCGCAGCAGGAGCTGGAACTGGGCGTTAATGGATCAATTTTACCTATTTTTGCCAGCGGAGGACGTGTGCTGATGCTGCATCCGTGTTGGCGGAAAGCATGATTGTGATTACAGCCGCAGCCTGAATGTGTGCGCATGAAAACCTCCGCTATGCTACTGCGGCGAACGTTGCCGCGGGAGCTATCCTACACCCTGGAGTTGACTCCAGAGTCAAGCGGATTTTTCACGGGGTCACAGCCAAAGTGACCTGACTATCATAAAATGACCCGCGAAATAACAGGCTGCAATCAGCGCGCTGTCAGCCCGAAAGCGCCAGCGGTAATGACTAATCAACCAGATGGCAATCCCCACCAAAAGCAGTGAGGCACCGACGGCGATTGAGAAACTACGATCGTCTGGCAAAATAACGTAGCTTTCTGCCGCAACCCATACCATTAACAGTGTCATGCCAATCAGGGTGCAAACCGGCCAGCGTAGCGTATCAAGGCGGCTCCAGAGGGTGGTAATCAGTAGCGCGCCGATAATTAACAGTGCCAGCGGGATGGGCCAATAAAAATTCATCGCTATATGGCTGGTAAAGCAAAGGGTATAAAGCAGGTGAGAAAGGAAGAACGCACCGATGGCATACAGCATGCGTTTTTGCGGCAGCAACATCAGCGCATCGCCAATAAGCGTTGCCAGCAGACCGAGCAAAATAAAATATTCCGTAGTATGAAGAGGCGCTTGCCACGCCCAACCGAGTAGCAGCAGCATGGTTACGGGTTTGAATACCCAACGCTGCCATTGGGGACCACGATAAGAGGCGTCCACATACAGCCAACCGGAAAACAGAACCGCCAAAAAAGACCAGATCATAGTTATTCCTTCTAAACGGAATATGCATAGCCTGAAAAGCTGCATAAACACTAAAGAGTATAGGGAAATCCATTCTTTCGCTGACAGTGTAGGTGAGGGCGAGCCAATGTGACAATGGGACAGATTCGATTCGACTCATCTCCTTAACCGCATTTTATGAAAAACGGTAAGAGGCTTCTGTGATGAGCAAGCCCCTATGTTTTCAATATTATTATGGTTGTTATTGGCGTGCTGGTAGCCGAGTCGTTTATAAAACAACGTCAGGACGCTGCGGTAAATGACGTTACGCTGTGCATATGATACAAACAGAGGTGAAAGTCAGTCGGGAGCTTACGGCCTCCAGTCAACGCGCGTATCAGTATAAAGTCACCGCTGAGAAAGAGACAAATCAGGACGGATTTCACCGTCCTTAATGGTGCGGATGCTTTTAGATCAACACGACCGTTAACGGATCATCGGCAGTTGGACAAGGCGAAAGAGGTGCCTTAGATATGCATGATTCGCGCTTTATCCGTATCCGTTACAGGCCAGCGGGAAAGTCGTGCGCGGAAGAAATTACATAACTGGCTATTTTTTCTTTGGATAATATGTTTTCTGCCAGGCCAGTAGTTCAAATACGCCAAAAATAAAAACTTTCAGCTGAACTTTGCTGCTAAGCGGCGGTGCGTCTTTCGGTTGAGTGGCTTTCATCAGAGCGAGCTGCAAGCCGTGCATGATGATCATGAAGAACAGTGCAACATGTACAAAGTAGCGTAGCGGTTTAGGAAAAGGCTCAACCAGATTCCACAGTAAAAATAGCCAGACGCATATCATCAGCAGGCGTCCGAAATTAATCATCATTTTGCGCTCCTTGCTTTCTGGGGTGGCGCTGATACAGGCGATAAGCCACCTGCCCGGCGATTTTTTCGCGATATAAATGCCAGTTGGCGGGAACCGGAGGGATGCCACCTTCGATTTCATTTTCGATATAAATCATCGCCTGTTCTGCCAGCCAGCCGTGTTGTTCAAGTAAAGGCAGCATTTGATTCAGTAAGCCTTTACGAAAAGGGGGATCGATAAAAACCACGTCGTAAGCCTCGCCTGGCTGGGATAACCAGGTCAGTGAGTTGGTGTTAATGATCTGAGCATGGCTGGCTCCTAACGTCTGGCAATTTTTTTCAAGCTGTTGTGCTACCGGACGCTCCAGCTCCAGCAGCGTCGCGCCACGGGCATTGCGGGAGAGAGCCTCAAGACCTAGCGCGCCGCTTCCAGCAAAGCAGTCGAGACAGCGTGCGTCGGTCATGACAGGCATCAGCCAGTTGAACAGGGTTTCACGTACTCTGTCGGTGGTCGGACGCAGGCCATCGCTCTCAGGTACCGGGAGTTTACGTCCGCGCCATTGACCGCCAATAATGCGGATTTGGCCCTGATTACGCCCTGGTGATTTTTTCATCGTTACAACTCGTCATCATTTTTGCCTAGTTTAGCGGGGTTACTGCCAGCAGGGAACGGTAAAAGGGTGCTGTTTTGCGTCAGTCGGAAAGTGTTAGACTAGCGCACTAATTCATCTGAACAATAAAAACCGGGCGCGTGATCCCGGGTCAGCCATCAAGGGGTGTTGAAGCACAATGGCAAAAGAGAAAAAACGTGGCTTTTTTTCCTGGCTGGGGTTAGGTCGGGATGAGCAGAAAGAGGCGGAGCAGGCCGCGAAGGAAGAAAAGATAGCATCTGCTCAGCCTGCTGTACCGCCCCCGGTTGCCCCTGATAATGCAATGCCGGCGGTATTAACGCCTGAACAAAAAAACAGTGCCGAAGAGTGGCTGCCTGAAGATGCAGATCGTGCTGGTTCTGAACAGGAGCATAAGGCGACGTCGGAAGCGCAGCGTCAGATGCAGAATAGACGGCAAGATGATGACAAGTCGTCAGACTCAGTCACAGTCTCAGAGTCAGAGAACGATGTATCTACCCAGGTTAGTCATGAGGCCACGTCACTGGAGGTGGTCCGACCTGTTATCCTGCCGCCCGATGCTTTAGCGCCAGCCGTCGCCCCCGTACAGGGCGAGATTCCTCATGATAACTCTGATGATGAAAAGTCGATTGAATCATCACCGGATACTGTTTTAGCGCCGGATGAAATTCCTACCAGCAGTCAGCAAGATGCGCTGTCAGAAGCAGAGCTGGAGGCTGCTGCGCTGGCCGTAGATCCACAGGATGACGATTTATCCCGGAAAATCCCTGAAGAGGCCGAAGAGGCGATACTGCCTGTGACGCAGGAACGCCCAGCGCGTGAGGGTTTTTTTACCCGATTGAAACGTGGTCTGGTCAAAACACGTCAGAATTTGGGTTCAGGATTTATTGGATTATTCCACGGTAAGAAAATAGATGAAGATCTGTTTGAAGAGTTAGAGGAACAGTTGCTGATTGCTGATGTCGGCGTTGACACCAGCCGGCGTATCATTAACAGCCTTACTCTGCAGGCCAGTCGCAAGCAGCTACGGGATGCCGGGGCGCTTTACGGCCTGCTGAAAAATGAAATGGCGCGAATTCTGGCAAAAGTTGATGCTCCGCTGGAGATCGGCCATGAGGCACCGTTCGTTATTCTGATGGTGGGTGTTAACGGCGTGGGTAAAACCACGACCATCGGTAAGCTGGCGCGCCAGTATCAGTCGGAAGGAAAATCGGTCATGCTGGCCGCAGGTGATACGTTTCGTGCTGCAGCAGTTGAACAGCTACAGGTATGGGGACAGCGGAATAATATTCCGGTCATTGCGCAGCATACAGGTGCTGACTCGGCATCGGTAATTTTTGATGCCATCCAGGCAGCAAAGGCGCGGAATGTTGACGTTCTGATAGCCGACACGGCGGGTCGCTTGCAGAACAAGGCCCATTTGATGGAAGAGTTAAAAAAGATTACACGTGTTATGAAGAAGCTTGATGAAAATGCGCCCCATGAGGTCATGCTGACAATTGATGCCAGTACCGGGCAAAATGCTATCAGTCAGGCGAAGTTATTTCACGAGGCGGTCAATCTAACCGGGATTACCTTGACTAAACTGGATGGAACAGCGAAGGGCGGAGTGATTTTCTCCGTAGCTGATAAGTTCGGCATTCCGATTCGTTATATTGGCGTTGGCGAAGGTATTGAGGATTTGCGTCCGTTTAACGCTGACGATTTTATTGAGGCACTTTTTGCCCAAGAGGACTGATTAGGATGATTCGCTTTGAAGAGGTCAGTAAGGCTTATCTTGGCGGCCGCCAGGCATTGCAAGGTGTGGATTTTCATCTTCAGCCCGGTGAGATGGCATTCCTTACCGGACACTCTGGCGCTGGTAAGAGTACGCTGCTGAAACTGATTTGCGGCATTGAACGCCCGAGTGCTGGTCAGATCTGGTTTAGTGGCCATAACATCAGCCGTCTTAAAAACAGTGAGGTTCCTTTTTTACGTCGTCAGATAGGTATGATTTTCCAAGACCATCATCTGCTGATGGATCGCTCTGTTTACGACAACGTGGCCATTCCCCTCATTATTTCGGGTGCCAGCGTCGAAGATATTCGTCGTCGCGTTTCCGCGGCACTGGATAAAGTCGGCCTGCTCGACAAGGCTAAAAGCTTTCCTATTCAGTTATCTGGTGGTGAACAGCAGCGTGTAGGTATCGCTCGTGCGGTAGTGAATAAACCCGTTGTGCTGCTGGCCGATGAGCCAACCGGCAATCTTGATAACGCACTCTCAGAGGATATTTTGCGTCTGTTTGAGGAGTTTAACCGTGTAGGGGTCACCGTATTGATGGCCACGCATGATATGGGACTGATTGCCCGTCGTCAGTATCGCGTGATGACCCTTAACCAGGGGCGGCTGCACGGAGGTCATGATGGTGAATAAACGTAATAAGCGCCCTCCTGCCCCCAAAGTGAAGAAACAGAGAGTGCCGTCGAAAAGTAAGGCGCTGAAAGGCGGATGGCAGGAACAATGGCGGTACGCTCTGAAGGGCGCGCTTACTGATATGTGGCGTCAACCGCTGGCGATGCTGTTAACGGTGATGGTTATCGCCATTTCGCTTACGCTACCCAGCATTTGCTATATCGCCTGGAAAAACGTGCATCAGGCGGCAACAGAGTGGTATCCGGCGCCGCAGCTGACGGTCTATCTCGATAAAACGCTCGACAATAACGCGGCAGAGAATGTTGTTGCCATCCTGAAAAAAGAGCAGGGCGTAGATAAAGTTAACTACCTGTCGCGCGAAGAAGCGCGCGGCGAGTTCCGCAACTGGTCGGGATTTGGCGGCGCGCTGGATATGCTGGAGCAAAATCCGCTGCCAGCGGTGGCCATTATTACGCCCAGGTTGAGTTTTCAGAGTTCAGATACCATGAAAGCGTTGCGCGAACGGGTGGCGCGCACTCAGGGTGTGGATGAAGTTAAAATGGATGACAGCTGGTACGCCAGACTGGCAGCGTTGACCGGGCTGGCTGGTCAGGTCGCCACAATAATCGGCGTGCTGATGATTATCGCTGTATTTTTGGTGATTGGTAATAGCGTGCGTCTCAGTATCTTTGCCCGTCGCGATATCATCAACGTGCAAAAGCTTATCGGTGCTACCGATGGTTTTATATTACGCCCTTTTCTTTACGGCGGTGCCCTTCTGGGCTTGGTTGGTGCGGTTTTCTCGCTGGTGTTATCTGAAATTATGGTGCTGCGTTTGGAGTCGGTGGTATCGCAGGTTGCGGCGGTTTTTGGAACAACCTTCACACTGCATGGTTTATCCTGGGATGAGAGCTTTATGTTACTGCTTGTCGCGGCGATCATTGGGTGGACCGCTGCTTTACTGGCAACGGTACGACATTTACGCCGATTTACTCCGCAGTAATCCACTTTCACATTTTTTTGATATAATCTTTCCTCACTGCGTGATAAAACCGGTGGGGAAGGATCGTCTGTACTCATCATCTCTTTGTCAATCCGGCACCTGAAGGACAACCAAAATATATAATTATGCACAGGTGAAAGTGAACTTGTGGATAAGTCCAGGGTCTGAGATATAGTGATTGCGCACGGATAGCTTTTGGCTTTCAGCTGTGGTTAGCTTAGGCTGACTCTCGCGTCAGGGAATGCGCAGCGTTTGAATAGATTAAATGAGAGGATTTGAATGACCAAAGAAATGCAAACTTTAGCTATTGCTCCCTTAGGTAACCTGGATTCTTACATCCGGGCGGCCAATGCCTGGCCTGTGCTGACGGCAGAAGAGGAAAAAGCGCTGGCTGAACGGCTGCATTACCAGGGCGATCTGGATGCAGCAAAAACGCTGATCCTGTCTCACCTGCGGTTTGTTGTTCATGTTGCTCGTAACTATGCAGGCTACGGGCTGCCACAAGCGGATCTGATTCAGGAAGGTAACATCGGTCTGATGAAGGCGGTGCGCCGTTTTAATCCTGAAGTGGGTGTGCGACTGGTCTCCTTTGCCGTTCACTGGATTAAGGCGGAGATCCATGAGTACGTGCTACGTAACTGGCGTATCGTGAAGGTCGCAACCACAAAAGCTCAGCGTAAACTGTTCTTTAATCTGCGTAAGAATAAGCAGCGCCTGGGTTGGTTTAATCAGGAAGAAGTTGAAATGGTGGCTCGTGAACTGGGCGTCTCAGCTCAGGACGTGCGCGAGATGGAGTCTCGTATGGCCGCGCAGGATATGGCATTTGATATGGGTGCCGACGATGAGCCAGGTGAGGGTAAGCCGATGGCGCCGGTGCTCTATCTACAGGATAAAACGTCCGATTTCGCCGACGGCATTGAAGAAGACAACTGGGAAGGCCACGCAGCTGACAAACTCACGCTTGCAATGAAAGGATTAGACGAACGTAGCCAGCATATTATTCGCGCACGCTGGTTGGATGAAGATAATAAAACTACATTGCAGGAACTGGCCGATCGCTACGGTGTATCCGCTGAACGCGTACGCCAGCTGGAAAAAAACGCAATGAAAAAGCTGCGTATGGCGATTGAAGCCTGAGGGTTCCCTATTTAACATCGTCAGAAAGCGCTCCCGATAAGAGCGCTTTTTTTATGGTGTGAAAAACGGCCTCGCTTCAGTTATCCGCGCGTGTGTTTTACCCAATCATCGTCTTCGGCGCGAAAGCCGCAACGTTGCATGAAGGCGGCAATAGTGCTGCTTTCACCGCTACCGTCGCTGGCAACGCGCCATAACGTTATCATCGTGTTCTGCGCGATAACCTCTTCCAGTAAATATTTCCCTACTCCACGCCGCCGGGTTATTTCACGAACTGCCAGATGATGGACCCGGCCCTGAGTGCCACGGACGTCTAGCTGTAATGCTGCAAGAAGGCGATCGTTAAAGCGGGCGGCATATATTTGTGACTGCTCGTTGAGCGCTCCGACAAGCGATGGTATTGCTTGCAGAGGCCAGATCTTACTCAAATCTGTCTGGTCTTGTGACGTTAAGTTTATTAAGCGGATAATAGTCAGTTTCATCATCAGATCCGAAATGATAAGCCGGGATACTTCCATGATTTTAAGTGAATTTAACCTAAATATTCTGCTTTTTACTTACGCCGCGACCCAATAGATCTTTTATGTGCGAGAAATTCTACCGCTGAAAGCCAATAGGCTGGAAATGCCCGGTGTTTATAATCTGCAGGTGGGGAGGGCTACGTGATAGTTCGGCGGCCTCAGGACGATAGATCAACCGTTGACAGTACCTTGTGGCTGCATTTACCAACCAAATTGCTACACTACTATGCTAGTAAAAAAAGGGACAGTGAATTGAATAAGTGATGCAAAAAGCGTGGCCTTATCCTGCGATTGTTGCGCATCGTGGTGGAGGCTCTCTGGCGCCGGAAAATACCCTGGCAGCAATCGATAAAGGTGCCGAGTTTGGGCATAGGATGATCGAATTTGATACGAAGTTATCGCGTGATGGTGAAGTATTTTTGCTACATGACGATACGCTCGATCGCACCAGCAATGGCTGGGGTATAGCCGGGGCGCTACCGTGGGAAAAATTGATTATGCTCGATGCAGGCAGTTGGTTTGGCCGCCTTTTTGCCAACGAGCGTTTACCACTGCTGCAACAGGTTGCCGATCGCTGTCGTCGCTATGAGATGATGGCGAATATCGAAATTAAACCGACAACCGGTTTAGTCAAGGAGACGGGGCGAGCCGTTGCAGTAGCCGCCGATGCATTGTGGCGAGGAATGACGCCGCCGCTGCTCTCCTCATTCGATTACGATGCGCTGGCGGCGGCAAAAGAGGTCGCGCCGGAGCTGGCACGTGGCTATCTGCTACATGAATGGATTGATGACTGGCTGGAAAAAGCCCTGGCACTTGAGTGTGTTTCTCTACACTTTAACCATAGCCTTCTCAATGAGAAGCGCATTGCGGCAGTGAAGCAGGCAGGGCTGAGGATTCTGGTTTATACCGTTAACGATCCGCGTCGGGCAAAAACTTTATTAGACTGGGGGGTTGATGCCATATGTACCGATCGTATCGATCTGATTGGCCCCAATTTCAATGATTAATCACTGCTGCGAGGGGCGGTCTGGTTCCCCTGTTGGATTTGAGTGTTAAACTGCTGCGCCTGGTTGCGCTGTTCTTGTTGCAGCTTTAACTGCTCATTTTGCTGTTGGTTAAACATCTGATTTTGCATGCGCTGTGTACTAGGGTTGTAACCCCGTTGGAAAGGCTGATTTGTGTTGTTTAACGAATTAGCCATACCGACGATGGGAAATGCGACCGTCAGAAAAATGAGCCATTTCATATTTAATCCTCCTTATATTTTCGATAAATGATAAGACATAACGTCCAACCCCGATTCTGGAGGGTTTCCTTATTCCCGTAAGGATCACTTTCTTCTCAGTGTATTCCGTAGTTAAACCGGTAATTTTTGCTAAGTTTAAGCTACAGCGGCAGGACAGAACGGCTGGGTATTTTATCATAATCATAAGGAGAAAATCAGATGAGAGTAAAGCAACAACGCCGGCTGGCAGTGTTTTTTGTTGGCTGTTTTTTATGTTGGTTGAGTTCCGCTAACTCAGCGCCTTCACCCGTTTCCTATGGTGTAGAGGCCGATATTTTTCATCCGGTAAAAGAACAGCATGGCATGGTAGCATCGGTTGATGCGACGGCGACTAACGTTGGCGTTGAGATATTAAAGCAGGGAGGGAACGCCGTTGATGCCGCCGTTGCCGTCGGTTTCGCACTGGCGGTGACGCATCCCCAGGCCGGTAATCTCGGCGGTGGCGGATTCATGATGCTGCGTACCGCCAGCGGACATACTACGGCAATCGATTTCCGGGAAATGGCACCGAATGGGGCCTATGCAGATATGTTTCTGAATGACAAGGGTAATATTGATAGCAAAAAGTCGCTGACCTCTCATCTGGCCTCCGGTATCCCCGGCACAGTAGCAGGCTTTGCGCTGGCAAATAAAAAATATGGCACCTTGCCGCTGAGTCAGCTCATTCAGCCTGCGCTAATGTTGGCAAGAAAGGGGATCATTGTGAATGATAGTCTGGCCGATGATTTGAAAACCTATGGTAGCGAAGTGCTGGTTAATCACCCCAACAGCAAAGCGATTTTTTTCAAACCTGACGGTACGCCGTGGGCAAAAGGTGAGCGGCTTGTACAAACTAACCTGGCACACAGCCTTGAGCTGATTTCCCGCCAGGGAGCGGACGCTTTTTATAAGGGGTGGATTGCGGATCAGATTGCCAAAGAGATGGCGCAGCACGGCGGATTCATCACTAAAGCCGATCTTGCTGCTTACAAAGCAATTGAGCGTCAGCCCGTTACCGGACACTATCGCGGCTACGTGATTTATTCTATGCCGCCGCCCTCATCAGGTGGTATTCACATTATTCAACTCCTGAATATTCTGGAAAATTTCGATTTGTCGAAAATGGGCTTTGGCAGCGCGGATGCGATGCAGGTAACCGCCGAGGCGGAGAAGTATGCCTATGCCGATCGCTCTCAATATCTCGGCGATCCGGATTTTGTCAGCGTGCCATGGCGTGCATTGACCAGCAAGGCTTACGCGAAGTCGCTGGCGGAGAAAATCGATCTGTCTAAAGCGCGGCCATCAATCGATATTAAGCCCGGCAATCTGGCACCTTATGAAAGCAAGCAAACCACACATTTCTCGGTGGTAGATCAGCAGGGTAACGCCGTTTCGGTGACTTATACACTGAATACCAATTTCGGTAGCGGCATCGTGGCGGCAGAGAGCGGTATTCTGTTGAACAATGAAATGGATGATTTTTCCGCTAAACCGGGAACGCCTAACATTTATGGTTTGGTTGGGGGGGAGGCTAACGCGATTGGACCTTTTAAACGACCGCTCTCCTCAATGTCTCCGACAATTGTTGCGAAAGACGGCAAAACCTGGCTGGTAACCGGTAGCCCTGGCGGTAGCCGCATTATCACCACCGTGCTGCAAATGGTGATCAATAGTATCGATTTTGGCATGAATGTCGCTGAGGCGACCAATGCGCCGCGCTTTCATCATCAGTGGCTACCGGACGAGTTGCGGGTTGAGAAGGGCTTCAGCCCGGATACCCTGAGGATACTTGAGTCAAGGGGGCAACATGTGAGGGTGCAACCAGCGATGGGCAGTACACAAAGTATTATGATTGGACAACAGGGAATGTTGTATGGCTCTTCCGATCCGCGTACGCCCGGTGATTTGACCGCCGGATACTAGCTTTCTCAATTACCCAGCATAGTCTCGGGCGCTTATGCGCTGGGATTATTTCTCGTCTCATTCGGACCGTGATGGCAAAAAACCGCCTCCGGCAAGGCGAGTAAACCATTTATATTCCGGTACGTTGACATATGCCTACGGTAAGTTGTGTAGAAAAGCCATTTGAGCATCATGGATTTTGATGTTTATGGAGCGTAAAAAAACCGATGAAATAACTTTAAAAATACGAATGATAATGGTTATTATTAATTCGCCTTCAGGGGGACGGACGATCCTTTGAAGGCACGACATTGCTCACATTGCTTCCCGTGTTTTCTAGCCAGCCGAGTGCTGGCTTCTTTTTATCTGCACAGCGAGCTTCTTCGGTAAATTTGAACAGAGAGGTCAATTCTCTTCGCTATCTTGTTATCTCCCGTCATTGCAAACTATTAGAAAATATTGCGGAGGAATAAAGATGATCTCTTTACGACGGGCGAACGATCGCGGTCACGCAAACCATGGCTGGCTGGACAGTTGGCATACATTCTCATTTGCTGACTATTACGACCCGGATTTTATGGGGTTCTCGGCGCTGCGAGTCATTAACGAAGACGTCATTGGCCCCGGCAAGGGGTTTGGTACTCACCCCCATAAGGATATGGAAATTCTGACCTACGTGCTCTCTGGTACTGTTGAGCACCAGGACAGTATGGGTAACAAAGCGCAGATCCCTGCTGGAGAGTTTCAGATTATGAGTGCTGGCAGCGGTATTCGTCATTCTGAATACAATGCCAGCAGTGATCAGCTGCTACATTTGTACCAGATCTGGATAATTCCAACGAGTATCGGCATTACCCCACGCTATGAACAGCGTCGTTTTGACCAGCGCCAGGGGCGCCATCTGGTGCTATCTCCGG
Source organism: Izhakiella capsodis (assembly GCF_900115045.1). Taxonomy (GTDB): domain Bacteria; phylum Pseudomonadota; class Gammaproteobacteria; order Enterobacterales; family Enterobacteriaceae; genus Izhakiella; species Izhakiella capsodis. The sequence continues at coordinate 81,432 of NZ_FOVC01000007.1, forward strand.
ACGCCCGTGACGGCTCGTTACAGGTGTACCAGGACATGACACTATCGCGCTGGGCGTTCAGGGTTAATGACAGCGAGGCCCTGAGTTTACAGCCTGAACGCCACTACTGGTTGCAGATAGTCAAAGGGGATATCAGCATTAACGGGCAGACTGCAGGCACCAGCGATGGGGTAGCCATCTGGGATGAAACCCAGCTGAGGCTTGCCGCCAGCAGCGATGCAGAAGTCTTACTGTTCGACCTTCCATCGGAATAGGTCGAACAGGCCCAGGGCGTATCAGTATCTGATGTTGGCAAGTAGCCAAGCATCCTCCGCGTGGCAATTTTGATACACTCAGCATTAAACTCTTTTATTTAGGCTGATGCTGTACCATGAAAAAGAAAAGACCGATTTTACAGGATGTAGCCAATCGCGTCGGCGTTACCAAGATGACGGTCAGCCGCTATTTACGCAACCCTACTCAGGTTTCGGCTGCGCTGCAAACCCGTATTGCCGCTGCATTAGATGAATTAGGATATATTCCCAACCGTGCGCCCGATATCCTCTCTAATGCGACCAGCCGCGCGATCGGTGTGTTGTTACCTTCCTTTACTAATCAGGTTTTTGCCGACGTATTACGCGGAATTGAGAGTATAACCGATACGGCGGGTTATCAAACGATGGTGGCGCATTTTGGCTACAGCTCTGAAAAAGAAGAGCGGCAGATGCGCTCACTATTGAGCTGGAATATTGACGGTTTGATTCTGACTGAGCGTACGCATACGCCCGGTAGCCTGCGCATGATTAACACCGCCGGCATTCCGTTACTGGAAATGATGGACAGTGTCTCCCCCTGTCTGGACATGGCCGTTGGTTTTAATAATTACGAAGCTGCCCGACAAATGACACAGACTATTTTAAAAAAGGGCTACGGTTATCCGGTCTATCTTGGCGCGCGATTGGATGAACGAACTCTGCAAAAACAACAAGGGTATGAGCGTGCGATGCGTGAGGCGGGCCGCGAACCGCGCAGCGTGATGACACCAGAACCCTCGACATTTTCCGCAGGCGGCACCCTGTTGTGCGAGGCACAGAGACGTTATCCTGAAACGGATAGTCTTTTTTGTACTAATGACGATCTGGCAGTAGGCGCGATGTTTGAATGTCAGCGCCAGGGGTTGCGTATACCGCAACAGATGGCGATTGCCGGATTTCACGGACACGATATCGCCCGGGTGGTCAATCCGACCCTGGCAACGGTTATTACACCCCGTGAGGAAATGGGAAACATGGCCGCCAGAATGCTGCTGGCGCGCATTCAGGGAGAGGCGATAACGCAGAAAATGGTGGATGTTGGTTTCACGCTTTTTGACGGGGGGAGTATCTGACACGCGTCTGATGGCGGATTACTACAGATGATCTGTATTGATGGAGGTGATTTTTTTATGCGCCGTCTCACATATTCGGGCTTTCTCCATGTGCCATGTTGCCTTAATAGGCCATCATTACAGAATGTTACCGATAACATTGCTATGAGATTGCGGGGCTGCGATGACGACATCTGCTTGCACTAATCACGTTTTCGTCCTGATGGGCGTTTCAGGAAGTGGTAAATCCGCCGTTGCCAGCGAAGTGGCTTATCGAATGAAAGCGGCTTTCCTGGATGGTGATTTTTTACACCCGCGTGCCAATATTGATAAAATGTCGCGGGGTCTCGCGCTTAACGACAAAGATCGCGAGCCCTGGTTGCAGGCTCTGAACGATGCCGCTTTTGCCATGCAGCGCACGCATAACGTGTCATTGATCGTCTGCTCTGCGCTAAAAAAGAGCTATCGAGATTTGCTGCGTAAAGGGAGTCAGAATCTCTCTTTTATCTATTGCAGGGGTGATTTTGATACTATTGAGAGCCGTCTGCGTGCGCGTAAAGGCCACTTTTTTAAACCTCAGATGCTGGTGACTCAATTTGCAACTCTACAGGAACCGGGTAGTGATGAGTCTGATGTTCTGGTGGTTGATATTAAGCCCTCCTTAGATGAGGTTGTTGCGAATACCATTCGCATTATTCAAAACAAAGCCGGGTAGTCTCATCTGGGCGCTTCATGTGGCGTCGTTAATTCATCAAAAATTATCATGATGTTCTCCTGTACTTCAGGGGAATATGTGGTCACAAAAATAATTTATCTTTATCCCTTACCAATAAACTTATGACGGCTTTTTTTTCTTCAGTATGTGAAATATTCCGCAATGTAGCCGGTAAAGCATGCGTAACAAAGTTGTTCTTTCTGATAAAGTAAACCTTGACAAACGCGTAGCTGTTGGTGAGGTTTCTCCGTATATTGCACATTCGTAAGAATGCGCATGATCGATTTATACCAAGGAGTGATAATCTTTGTGGGGGCTTAAAATATGATTAAATATGATGATTTGCCCCAATGGTTTACCTATTACGCGATGTCAGGGCCACCCGAATGAAACCGGAAAATGAACATCAAAGCTCAAGCTTTGCTCATCAACCGGAAGATATCGAGCATGAAGACGAGTGGTTTTTTGCGGTTATCACCGGCGATACATCGCCAGATTTGCCAGCACACCGCTTTCGCTTGCTGGCTACCAATGCTATCTATGACGCCATTGCCGGAGTGGCTGCGGCTTTTCGCAGTCAGTGTTGGATATCAAGCATTATTGGTGAGCAGGGCTTTGAGCGGCTCGATGAGTATGATGATGTTTTTCAGCCCATATTTGCTACCATCGAAGACTCCCGCCAGCGTCTGGTCGTTGGTATCCAACTCATGCCAACTTTTTTAGTGCTGATGCCGGCTTTCAGCGATGATGAAACAGCTCGTATCCGTCAGCATCAGCAGGGACTGGAGAACGAGGCCAATTTGCTACAGTCTCAACCAGGGGGAGAGGTGATCGCGCACTATCTCCGTCGTCAAAGTGAAATCATCGGCCTACATCTTGCGGACAGCTCTTATCATCATCACCATGAAATGAAGGCGATTAAAAGCTTTATCAGTGCTGGTGGAACGCTGGAGTGGTTTGCAGTCTCAGACAGACGTTCGCTCAATTAAACCCTCCCGGTCTTCATACAGGCAAGCTTTCCTCGCATCTTACAACCCGCTGTTCAGCATTCACTCTGCGTTTATGCTAAGGCGGAGAAATTGCCAGTTTGCTACCTCAATTCACGCTTCAAACAGCGTCATTACAATTTCTGATTTTCTGGTCAGCGCCGTACGATATCCATCATCCCTGTACCGCGCCGGAGTGCCGCGCTGAACCAATGAGGTTTTACTTGGATTGTACAGCGTCAGGTCCTTATTTCTGAGTGGCAGCCCGAGCCGCCCCCGCCGTATCCGCGGGGTGAACGGGTTGCCGGTCATAGCGAACCGTTGAGGCCTCAAAATTATCAACTGCGAAGTGGTACCATCGTCAAATAAACCAGCAGCATGTTGGGTAAATAACGACGAAAGCACAAATAAAGAAGCAGCGCATAAGCGCTGCTTCAGAATATTAACCATCGGCGGTTGAGCGAATAAAGCTGCCGGTTCTTAAACCCGTACTGAGTGTTAACCGGCGGACTTTACTTACTTGATTAGGAAGTCTTCCAGCTTTTTGCCTTCTTCGTCCAGTGCTTGTTTGATCGCGGCCGGCGTACGTCCCTGACCTGTCCATGATCTTTCATCGCCGTTTTCATCTGTATATTTGTATTTAGCCGGGCGTGGAGCTCGTTTTGAACGTGGTTTGGAAGATACGCTGTCGCCTGCGGTTAGTTCATTAATATCAATACCGTCTTCCAGAAGCATTTGACGATATTTAGCCAGTTTCTCTTCTTTCTGACGGGCTTCTTCCGCAATAGCGGCTTCAGCTTCGCGGCGTTCGCTAACAACTGAATCCAGTTTTTCCAGCATTTCTTCCAACTCGGCCAGCGGAAGTTCACGAGCCTGCGCGCGTAGAGTCCGGATGTTATTTAAAATCTTAAGAGTTTCGCTCATAAAACAGTCCGTAGAGTAAATTAGATTAATCACTTTGGTGTCATTTAGCGGCATAGTGTACCGGGAAATGTCTATATTAAAAATAGTTGATTTAAATAAATTTGTCTACATGATAAAGGCTATGTTAGCGAACATTAATCTGCCGTTTAGAATATGATTTCAGTAAGATGATTCCTGGAGGATAGTTACCAGGCGATATTATGCTCTGAATATGATGCATTATGGCTATAATTAAACCCGGATAATGATATTAGTCAGGGGGTAGATTGCATAGTGCGTTAATTTTTTTATAGAGATAGCCCAGAGCTATAAGGTAAATAATTGATAAATAGTATGACGATAAAGAGCAACAACATAATAACATCATTCGCCCCGGTTGAGAGATAGATAACTGGAGCACGAAGAGATGTGTCATTGTTATGTCTGATTATTATCTCTTTATTTAGTGAAGCAAATCAAAATCATTGCACCAGACCCCACTAACGATCACTGCTATATGTATTGCAGTCAGGTGGATCATCTGAACTTCAACTTATCTTACTGTCACTTAGCCACATCAGGAAGCATGACATTTAAACGGTTAACTGTACTTAACACAGTACTGCCAATAATATACAGGCCTTTGATCTCGCAAAACAGGAAATGTCGTCACGTTATCAATGCGTATCTGGCAGTGAAAATTTTTCAAAACTTGACTTAATAAACATGCGTAGGCTGATTTCTCAGGATCAATCCCAACGCTGATTGCTTTATCCTTATTGTTGCCAATTTTTTTTGGCTATGAAGCCCGAGAAATATCCGGGACACTGACTTGTCGCTCTTGCCGCGTGGGGAGTGGTGGCAGAGTGCGGGAGACAGACGCTTGGTTTGCCTGAGCGATTGGGGTAATCAGATTAAATGATTCAGTGTTTTTAGAGTTGTACGCCCAAAAAGATAATTGACAAACAATGTCCGCCGGACAGGATGCTATTCTCATTCTGCAGATCATCTCGACAGAGTTCTGATATTAATCTACCTGAATTTCAATATGTTATTAATTATGGATGACGAATACTTTTTGTTGTGCTGATGGCAAGTGTCTTTGATTTGCCAAATAGCCGTTACCATCACTGTGCATTTTTGCGCCCCTGTTATTATAACTCAGGAGAAAAATCTACCAGATAAGCCATGCGGGTACTGACAAAACCGATCTCAACCCTATCCATTCTCCTGATGAAGCCTGGCGCAATCTTATTCTGCTCATGACGCGGGCTGTCATCTGCTATGGCAAGTCTGCTTGCCAGATTAATGTCACAACACGAAATAGAAAAAAATCGCGACCAGCGGAACGGGTCGCGATTTTGTACGAGTATTTCTTCAACGCTTACTGAAATTATTTCTGTTGGTCGGGTAAGGCATAGGCGATTACGTAATCGCCAAGCTTAGTACCGAAGGATCCATGACCACCAGCGGCAATCACCACATATTGTTTGCCATTGGCCTCGTAGGTCATTGGCGTAGCCTGACCACCTGCTGGCAGGCGCGCTTCCCACAGCTGTTTGCCATTCGTTATCTCAAAAGCGCGGATATAGTTATCTGCGGTGGCGGCAATAAAGAAAATGTTGCCTGCCGTAGAAACAGGACCACCCAGCATCGGCATACCCATTTTGAAAGGCAAAGGTAGCGGTGAACTGTCACGCACAGTACCGATACGCTTTTTCCAGGCGATCTGATTAGTTTTCAGGTCGAGACCGGAAATATAACCCCAGGCGGGTTGCTTGCAGGGCAGACCAAAGGGCGACAGGAACGGGTTCAGCGTTACCCCATAAGGTACGCCATACTGCGGCTGAATACCGGTTTCCGTACCGCTACCACCCCGGCTGTTTTCATCTGGCTCAATAGGATTACCTGGACCCCGAGGCACCAGTCTGGACACGAACGGCAGAGCCATCGGGTTAGCTATAGCCACCTGGCGGTCAGTGTTTACCGAAATTCCACCCCATTCAAACATGCCGAGATTGCCCGGAAAGACCAGAGTACCTTGTTCAGATGGGGGAGTGAAAATGCCATCGTATCGCAAGCGGTGGAACATTACCCGGCACACCAACTGATCGTAGATAGTGGCACCCCACATATCTTTGCCGCTCAAATTGTTCTTAGGACGGAAGCTCAGGTCAGAGAAGGGTTGCGTAGCGGCAACGTGATCGCCCCTGGCTGCGCCTTGCGGCACCGGCTTTTCGGGTGCGGCGACAACGAGCTTTCCGGTTCGTCTGTCGAGTACAAAGATATTACCGGTTTTAGCCGGAATATAAATAACCGGTATCGTCTCACCACCTTTGCTGATATCAGCCAACGTGGGTTGAGCCGGTACATCCATATCCCAGAGATCGTGATGCACGGTCTGATAGAACCAGGCCAGTTTACCGGTGGTCGCGTTAAGCGCCAGCATACCGCTGGCAAAACGCTCCATTTCTGGTGTGCGGTGGCCTCCCCAAATATCCGGCGTGGCAACGCCTGTCGGCAGGTAGACCAAATCCAGCTTGTCATCATAAGCCGCTGGTGCCCAGGAGTTAGGAGAGTTGGGGGTGTAGTGTTGCTCGCCCTGAGGAATGATATTGGGATCTTTCGCGCCGGTGTCAAATGCCCATAGCAGTTTGCCATTGTTCACATCGAAACCACGGATGACACCGGAAGGTTCTTTTGTTGAATAATTATCGGTTACCGCCCCAGCGACAATGATTACCTTATCGGTAACCACTGGCGGTGAGGTTGGTTCATAGGCACCCGGTGTGGCGAAGGGCATATTGGATTGTAAATTCACTTCTCCGTTATGACCAAAGCCCTGACAGCGTTCGCCGCTGTTTGCATCCAGCGCATAAAGCCTGCCATCATTAACCGGCAATATAATTCGTCGGGCGCAAGCTACCGGAGTATTATCAGCCGCAGCCGAAAGCGCTGCTTTATCTTCATGATAGGAAACACCACGACAGGTAACGTGCTGGAAGGTGGGATTTGGCTTCAGCCCTGGGTCGAAAGTCCACTTCTCTTTGCCGGTTGCCGCATCCAGCGCAAAGAGCTTTTGATGCGGTGAGCAGAGATAAAGCGTATCGCGAATTTTAATCGGTGTGACTTCATTCGTGAGCTCTCCCGGATCGTTGGCAGTTTTAAAATCGCCGGTACGAAAAATCCAGGCTACGCGCAAATTTTTGACATTCTGGTCATTAATCTGACTGAGTGGCGAATAGCGCGTTCCTTCCTGAGTTCGTCCATATGCCGGCCAGTCACCAGCCGGGATCGTTGGATCGCTGACAGCGGTTGCTGACTCATTCTGTCCCGGCAGCGTGCCATTAATTTCCTGCGGATCGTGGAATATCGCCCATCCCAACGCCAGAACGGTGATCACCAGAACGGTGCTTAACGCGCCGCGAGCGCTGGGGCTGGGGGCTACCATAGCTTTAGCAATAAAAGGCAGTACCATCCACAGCCCGAGGAAGAACACGACGTCGAGGCGTGGTGTTAACGCCCAGAAATCGAAGCCTACTTCCCATAAAGACCAGATCAACGTAGCAAGCAGGAATCCCGCGTAAAAGAGCAGGGAAGTGGCCTTGCGGCGATATAATAGCCATGCGGTTATCAGCAGTGCTATACCGGCCGCCAGGTAATAAACCGAACCGCCTATGCAGATTAGCCAGATGCCGCCACCGACCAGATAAATGCCACTCAGAGCGAGAAATAAAGTGGTGAGCATCACAAGTAAGCGTGATATGGATGCTTTTGATTCCATAGTAATGACCTTTGCGTTTTCCTTTAAGCGCTGACGTTTCAGAAAGAAACGTAGCATCGGGTGCCAATTACACGCCTCTGGGCGTGCTTATTTATGGTTATGTCCTGGTTCATAAAGCGGCTCGATGATCAATCATCCAGATACTCCCGGATAATCAGCAAGAGCGTCGCATTTTAAGAATAGAAGCTGATAAACAACTATCCACTGCAGGGCGGTTTTTTTATTTTGCAGCCATTTATATCTTAAATCTGCAAATAATAAGTGCTTTATCGCAGTGTAAACTCTCATTGAGAACGTGTCAGTGTCATCACCTTTTTCACCGAAAAGCCGTATCTGACTCTATTTCAGTAGCAAGGGGAATAATGCGGAGAATAACAGGAGAAAATAGCGTAAAGGCGATTTACCACAGACGCTGTTTTTTTGCTGTGCGTGTAGTCAGACATAAAATCCTTTATTATCAATTGGCTGTTTGCGACTGGTGATGGCGATGCCGTCTGACTAACTCTGTATCGTTTGCACATTATTTCAACTGGTGCGTCGGCGAAATAGGTGATGTGGTATCTGTTGTGTTGCTCTTCGCGCGTAGGTTGAACAACGTACGAATGCGTTCCGCATTCAGTTGATTGGGAGTTAACTGCTAAGCCGTCGTTGATAGTCGGTGGTTTGGTGTCTTACCGTTGCCGCAATGCGTACTGAAAGCTTTACGCGATATCGTCCAGCTTGTTGTTTCCCGGCGGTGAAAAGATACAGCACCGGATTGGTCAGTTTTTGATAATAATTGAGTGATGATCAGGCTTAATTTGCAGTCTGGATATTTCATCGCTGGTTGATTAACGGCCGATATAAAATGTAGGGGGGATATACGTCGCAGTCGTTTTTTATAATGACTAAATATACGTCTACTCTCATGAATAATAAGACTTTAAATTTTTTTCTGATGCTTATGTAACGGCGAGAAAAAGAAGCTTAATGGTGATTAAAGCGAAGTTGATTAATTTTATGGTGATTGATAATTTAAACATCCGGGCGGTTTCGGCTGAGGCGTGAGATGGTGGCTGATAAAGCGCAGGATCTTTTCTGGCGGTATGGCGATGAAGCAACTTCGCTACCGTCGCTAAAGCACTCTTGCTCTACGCTAAGTCTACGAATAAACCGGGCGGTGATGGAACAATATATCGATCGGTTCGGACGCCAACGCCAGTACCCCGGCGGGCTGGAAAAATGATAGATCTGCCTATGTCACCGTGGCCGGTTCAGAGCCGTATTGGCGGTGAGTCGGGCGAAAATGCTGGCGCACGTCCCTTAGCCTGAGGTGACGCGGAGAAACTAAAAACTGGGGAGAATAAATGTCGACTGAATATGCTGTATTGGCTGGCGGTTGCTTCTGGTGTACGGAGGCAGTATATAAGCAAATTGATGGCGTGCTGAGCGTCGAGAGCGGTTACACCGGAGGCCATACGGAAAACCCGACCTATCGTGAGGTCTGCTCCGGTGAGACCGGCCATGCAGAAGCAATCCGCATAGGATTTGACGCCAGTAAGATCGCTTACAGCGATCTGCTGGATATCTTTTTTGCGATACACGATCCAACACAGCTGAACCGGCAGGGTAACGACATCGGTACTCAGTATCGCTCGGCGATATTCCCACAGAATGCGTCGCAGAGGCAGGCGGCAGAAGATGCCTTACAGCGCGCGCAGGCCGATTATAGTGATCCCCTTGTTACGGCGATCGAACCTGCGAGCATTTGGTATGCAGCTGAGGGATATCACCAGGATTACTGGCAGGGGGAAGGCCAGCAAAATGGTTATTGTCTGGCGGTTATTCCCCCTAAACTGCAAAAGCTAAAAAAACAGTTTGGCAGTCGGCTGACTAAAGCTTGAGATAGGTCCGGATGCCATCCAGAAACATCTGGGTGGCAAGCATGATCAAAATCAGCCCCATCAGACGTTCGAGCGCATTGACTCCCTTCTCACCCAGCAGCCGTAGAAAAAGCCCCGAAAGTAGCAGAATAAGTGCGGTAAGACCCCATGCAATCAGCAACGCGCCGACCAGATAACTCATCTGATGCGGGTACTGATGCGACAGTAGCATCAGTGTTGCCAGCAGCGACGGCCCGGCAACTAACGGGATGGCGAGCGGAACCAGAAAAGGCTCTTCGCCAGCGGAAAGGCCGCTGCTAGGGTTATCATGCACCGGAAAAATCATCCGTATCGCGATTAAAAACAGGATAATTCCGCCGGAAATAGAAACGGTTTCAGTTCTCAGGTTGAGAAACGCGAGAATTTTTTCACCAGCAAATAAAAATAGCAGCATAATTGCCAGCGCTATCAGCAGTTCCCTAATCAGGACTATCCGCCGACGTTTTGGCTCCAGATGTTTAAGAACCGACATAAAAATCGGTAAATTGCCCAGTGGGTCCATAATTAGCAACAATAATACTGTTGCCGAGATCATTTCACTCATCGTTGCCATTCTCTAAATGTTCGCCTGTTTCAGGCGTTATAAGCAGCATTGCAAAAAAAACAGGCCTTATCGAATTTATTCACTTGCCTGCTGTGCTGCATTTTGTAGAGTTGTTTGTCAGAGGTAAACCAAATTATACGATGCAAGGAAACGCATCCAAAGGGACAGGTGTAGAATGAAAACAGTAGGTCTTGTAGGCTGGCGCGGCATGGTAGGTTCTGTGCTGATGCGACGTATGAGCGAAGAGCGCGATTTTGACGCGATCCGCCCGATCTTTTTCTCAACATCTCAGCATGGTTCCACCGCACCGTCTTTTCACGGTCGAGAAGGAGGAACGCTGCAAGATGCTTACGATATTGAAGCGTTAAAAGCACTGGACATTGTTATTACCTGCCAGGGCGGCAACTACACGACCGAGATTTATCCTAAGTTGCGCAGTGCGGGCTGGCAAGGCTATTGGATCGACGCCGCGTCAACGCTGCGCATGAAAGACGATGCGGTTATTATTCTCGATCCGGTTAACCATCAGGTGATCAGCCAGGGGCTGGACAGAGGCATCAAAACTTTTGTTGGTGGCAACTGCACTGTCAGCCTGATGCTGATGTCGCTGGGTGGGTTGTTTGCTAACGAGGCGGTGGAGTGGGCCTCTGTCGCCACCTATCAGGCGGCCTCTGGCGGCGGCGCGCGCCACATGCGCGAACTACTGATTCAGATGGGGCTGCTGCACAACGGCGTAGCCGAGGCTTTACAGAATCCATCATCAGCCATACTGGATATCGAACAGAAAGTAACAGAGATGTCGCGCAGCGGCGTGTTACCGACCGATAACTTTGGCGTTCCGCTCGCTGGAAGCTTGATCCCCTGGATTGATAAACAGCTGGAAAACGGTCAGAGCCGCGAAGAGTGGAAAGGCCAGGCTGAAACCAATAAGATTCTGGCAACGCGTAATCTCATTCCTGTGGACGGCCTGTGCGTACGCGTCGGCGCTCTGCGGTGCCACAGCCAGGCGTTTACGCTTAAGCTGAAAAGAGACATCCCGCTGACTGAAATTGAACAAATGCTGGCCGATCATAACGATTGGGTTAAGGTGGTTCCAAACGATCGCGAAATAACTCTGCGTGAGCTAACGCCTGCGGCGGTTACGGGAACCCTGGCAACGCCGGTTGGTCGCCTGCGTAAGCTGAATATGGGGCCGGAGTATCTGTCGGCCTTTACCGTGGGTGATCAGCTGCTGTGGGGCGCGGCGGAACCACTGCGTCGTATGCTGCGTTTATTGGTTGACTAAAAATTTATCCCGGCAAAAACCGGAAATTACCCCGGTTTTTGCCCTGTCCCGCGATTGCCTTCATATCTTATTCTGACCACTAAATGGCATCACTGCCGTAGCATCTGAGCAAAATATCTTCCGTCAAATCCGCGACGCCTTTTCGATTTTTGCCCGCCGGGACTCATTCTGCCGTTGGCATTAAAAATTTTTGTTATTCAATCCCTGATTTATTAATCAGCTGGCTATGCTTTAACAATACGACTTTCTACTGCAAACCTGATTTGCAATTGACACCGTATGGGAATTCTTGCCCGGCCTGATGCTGGCTTAGTCTGACTTACAAAACGTGCAGCTTAGGTAGGTTCTTACAGCGAAATGCAATTAGCTGCCACCGACCCCAGGAAGAGAGAGCCATGTCAGAACATCGCGATCATCGCGCCATTGATGCGTTGATCTCAGGTCATTATGCCGATCCTTTTTCATTACTTGGTATGCATCTGACCACGCGCGGGCTGGAGGTTCGTGCGTTGCTGCCGGATGCCAGCGAAGTATGGGTGATTGAAACCTCGACCGGGCGCAAATGCATCCAGCTTGCCTGCCTTGATGCAAGAGGCTACTTCCAGGGCGTGGTACCACGGCGGAAAAAAGCGTTTCGTTATCAGCTGGCGGTTACCTGGCATGGCCAGCAGAACCTTATTGATGACGCCTATCGTTTTGGTACGCTGCTGGCGGAAATGGACAGTTGGCTGTTGGCCGAGGGTACGCATTTGCGCCCATACGAAGCGATGGGGGCGCACCCCTGTGTGATTGATGACGTTAGCGGTACGCGGTTTATCGTCTGGGCGCCGAGCGCCCGGCGCGTGTCGGTCGTTGGCGAGTTCAATTACTGGGATGGTCGTCGCCATCCGATGCGTCAGCGCATTGAGAACGGCGTCTGGGAGTTGTTTATTCCCGGGGCGCGTCAGGGGCAGCTTTATAAGTTTGAGCTGATCGATGCTAAAGGGCAGCTGCGATTGAAAGCCGATCCCTTCGCTTTTGAAGCGCAGATGCGCCCGGAAACGGCCTCCATGATTTGCGGGCTACCGGAAAAAGTCGACATGAGCGAGGCGCGTAAGCGTGCCAACGGTTTCGATGCGCCCATCTCAATTTATGAGGTGCATCTCGGCTCCTGGCGGCGCCATACCGACAACAATTTCTGGCTGAGTTACCAGGAACTGACCGAGCAGTTAGTTCCCTATGCGGTTGAGATGGGTTTCACGCACCTTGAGCTGATGCCAATTAATGAACACCCTTTTGATGGTAGCTGGGGCTACCAGCCGCTCGGGATGTACGCTCCCACCCGGCGATTTGGCACACGCGATGAGTTTCTTGCTTTTATCGCCGCCGCCCATCAGGCCGGTCTTAACGTATTGCTTGACTGGGTTCCCGGCCATTTTCCGTCAGATGACTTTGGCCTGGCCCAATTTGATGGTACGGCATTGTACGAGCATAGCGACCCGCGCGAGGGCTTTCATCAGGACTGGAATACTCAGATCTATAACTTTGGCCGTCGGGAAGTGCGTAACTATCTCGCAGGCAACGCGTTGTACTGGATTGAGCGTTTTGGTTTTGATGGATTGCGCGTCGATGCGGTAGCGTCCATGATCTACCGTGATTACAGTCGCGCTGAAGGGGAGTGGATACCCAATTATTACGGTGGCCGCGAGAATCTTGAGGCGGTCTCTTTCCTGCGCTACACCAACCATACGCTTGGCCATACGGCGCCGGGATCTATCACGCTGGCGGAGGAGTCTACCGATTATCCCGGTGTTTCACGGCCCCCTGAAATGAGTGGGCTGGGGTTTTGGTTTAAATGGAACCTGGGCTGGATGCATGACACCCTTGATTACATGAAGCTCGACCCGATTCACCGTCGTTATCATCATAATTTGATGACCTTCGGCATCCTTTATCATTACAACGAGAACTTTGTTCTGCCGCTTTCCCATGATGAGGTCGTTCATGGCAAGCGCTCTCTTCTGGATCGTATGCCGGGTGATGCGTGGCAGAAATTTGCCAATCTGCGTGCTTATTACAGCTGGATGTTCGGTTTTCCGGGCAAAAAATTGCTGTTTATGGGCAATGAGTTCGCTCAGGGACGTGAATGGAACCACGATAGCAGTCTTGACTGGCATCTGCTGGAGGGCGATGACAACTGGCATCACGGTGTTCAACGTCTGGTGCGCGATCTTAATCATCTTTACCGCGATGTACCGGCATTGCACCAATGTGATTTCGACCCTCATGGCTTTGAATGGCTGGTGGCCGATGATGCAGAAAACTCAGTGCTGGTTTTCGTACGTCGCGATCGGACCGGTAATGAGCTGATTGTTGCCAGCAATTTCACCCCTGTCACGCGCCATCATTATCGCGTTGGTGTGAATCATCAAGGGGTATGGCGTGAAGTGTTAAACAGCGATGCTGAGCGCTATCACGGTAGTAATACTGGCAATATGGGCACCGTGTACAGCGACGATATCGCCAGTCATGGCCGCCCTTATTCGATGGCGCTAACGCTACCGCCGTTGGCAACGCTCTGGCTGCTGAGGGAGGTGACATGAGCATCGTGCGTTCAGATGCTGATGCTCCACAAGGTGCCTACTGGGACGGCCGGGGGGTCAATTTCACGCTGTTCTCCAGGCACGCCAGAGGCGTCACCCTCTGTCTTTTTGACATATCCGGAGAAGAAACGCAGCACGCTTTGACGCAGCGTAGCAACGGTATCTGGCAGGGGTATCTGGACGGTATCGGGCCGGGCCAGCGCTATGGTTACCGCGTTGACGGCCCGTGGGCGCCGCAGCAAGGTCACCGTTTTAACCGGGCGAAGCTGCTGCTTGATCCCTGCGCACGTCTGGTAGACGGCAACGTTGTTGACGATCCGCTTTTTCACGGCGGCGATGGCTGTCCCGATCCTCACGACAATGCAGCTCTGGCACCAAAGAGCGTAGTCGTTGACGGCCAGTTTGACTGGCAGGGTGTCGGACGCCCCTGTGTTCCCTGGGGCGAAACGGTTATCTATGAAGCCCACGTGCGCGGGCTGACGCGTCATCATCCGGGCATTCCACCGCTTCTGCGCGGGCGTTATGCCGCCCTCGGCCATCCGGCGCTCATCGACAGCCTGAAAGCGCTATCAGTCAGTACCCTTGAGCTGCTACCGATCGCCTGCTTTGCCAGCGAACCGCGCTTACAGCAAAGGGGACTTAGCAACTACTGGGGTTATAACACCCTGGCATCCTGGGCACCTGATGGCCGCTATGCCAGCACTGATGATCCGCTCTGTGAGCTTAAAACAGCCATCAAGAGCCTGCATCAGGCCGGTATCGAGGTGATTTTCGACGTGGTGTTTAATCACACTGCCGAACTGGAAGAGAGTGGGCCGATGCTGTCGCTACGCGGCATCGATAATAAGCATTATTACTGGCTGACTGAGGGCGGCGAGTATCAAAACTGGACCGGCTGCGGCAATGTACGCAATCTGACTCATCCGCAGGTTGTCGAAAGCATACTCGATTGTTTGCGATATTGGGTGAGTGACTTTCAGGTCGATGGTTTTCGCTTTGATCTGGCAACGGTATTGGGCCGGGTGCCAGACTTTCGTCAGAATGCACCGCTGTTTGAGGCGATGGCCGCTTGCCCGCTGCTTTCTGGCATTAAAGTGATCGCGGAGCCGTGGGACATCGGCCCGAATGGCTATCAGGTCAGCAATTTTCCGACGCTCTTTGCTGAGTGGAATGACCAATTTCGTGATGTCATGCGGCGCTTCTGGCTTAAGGGTGAGGTGGGCAAAGGGGAGTTTGCCCGTCGTTTCGCCGCCTCCAGTGACCTGTTTCAACGCGGCGAACGTCTTCCATCTGCCAGCATCAATTATATCTGTGCGCATGACGGATTCACGCTGCGCGATTTGGTTAGCTTCAACCACAAGCATAATCAGGCCAATGGCGAAGATAACCGTGACGGCCATGATGCCAATTTCAGCAATAATTATGGTGTTGAGGGGCTGGACGCTGACGAATCCGTGCAGATACAGCGGCGGCGCAGCGCCAAAGCACTGTTAACCACGCTGTTACTTGCACAAGGTACACCTATGCTGTTAGCGGGCGATGAATCTGGTCACTCGCAGCAGGGTAATAACAATGCCTATTGCCAGGATAACGCGATGACCTGGCTTGACTGGCAGCATCGGGACCACGAACTGTTTACTTTCGTCGCTGAGCTGATTGATTTAAGACGCCGTATCCCGGCGCTGACGGCCGATCGCTGGTGGCAGGACGGTGACGGTCACGTTGAATGGCTTAATTCAGAAGGTATGCCGATGGATGCGGCGGGATGGGGCAAGGGGCCTAATCTGCTGCAGATCCGCCTGTCGCAGCATTGGCTGATTACGCTGAATGCCAGCGACCGTGAGCGCGAGCTCCGGCTTCCCGCAGGAAACTGGAACGTTGCGTCTCCTTTTGCCGCAGAACACAGCGAGGAAACGCAAACGGTATGGCGCAGTCCTGCTGGCGGTATTTGCGTGTTCCAAGAAAGGGTATGAGGGAACAGACATGGTTAAGTTGATCCAAAGCGATACCGATAACCTGATGCAGGCCAGACAGCTTTCGGGCAAGACTGTGGCGCTAATCCTGGCAGGCGGGCGCGGATCGAGATTAAAAGATCTGACCGCCGATCGTGCTAAGCCAGCGGTTCATTTTGGTGGGCAATTTCGCATCATCGATTTTGCACTCTCAAACTGCATTAACTCAGGTATTCGCCGTATTGGCGTTCTCACGCAATATCAGTCTCATACCCTTGTGCAGCATATTCAGCGCGGCTGGTCGTTGTTTAATAAGGAAATCAACGGATCAATTGATCTGTTACCGGCGCAACAGCGATTTTCTAGCGGCGGTAAATACCGCGGCACCGCCGATGCGGTCAGGCAGAATCTCGCTATTATCCGTCGCTATCACGCCCAATACATCGTGATCCTCGCCGGAGATCATATCTACAAGATGGACTATTCGCGCATGCTGCGCGATCACGTCGAAAGCGGCGCTTTCTGCACTATCGCTTGCCTGCCAGTACCCATCACTGAGGCCGGTGCGTTCGGCGTGATGGCGATAAATAAAAATAACCGGGTGGTGAATTTTATTGAGAAGCCGGAGAATCCTTTACCAATGCCTGACGATGACACACACTCACTCGTTAGCATGGGAATTTACATTTTCAACGCCGATTATCTCTATCAGCTGCTGGAAGATGATCAGGCCGATGAAACATCTGAGCATGATTTTGGTAAAGATCTGCTGCCAAAAATTGTCGCCAGCGGTAAAGCTCATGCTCACTCTTTTGCGCTGTCATGCGTTCCTGCTGATAAAAGTGCTAAGCCCTACTGGCGCGATGTCGGCACGCTGGAAGCTTACTGGCGGGCGAATCTCGATTTAGCCTCGTCTACGCCGGCGCTGGGCATCGATGATCATCAGTGGCCGATTCACACACATACCGAACCGCTGCCGTCTGCAAAATTCGTTCAGGATTGCTCAGGTAATCATGGCATGACGATGAATTCACTGGTTTCCGGCGGCTGCATTATATCCGGCTCGCGGGTGATGCATTCGGTGTTGTCTGCGCGCGTGCGGGTGCGTGGCTTCTGCGCTATCGATTCTTCCGTTCTGCTGCCTGATGTGGTGGTTGGCCGCGCATGTCGCCTGAGCCGCTGTATCATCGACTGCGCCTGTGAGTTACCTGAAGGGATGGTGATTGGAGAGAACCCGGACGAGGACCGCAAACGTTTCTATTGTTCCGAAGAAGGGATAGTGCTGGTAACACGCAGCATGCTGGCCAGCCAAGACATTTAACAGACTGAACATTATAAAATTCCCCGCTTTGCAGGGATACCATTGCACTTGGTAAGGAGCCGATAATGCAGGTGCTACACGTATGTTCGGAAATATTTCCGCTGTTAAAAACGGGCGGCCTAGCAGATGTCATTGGCGCTTTGCCGGCGGCCCAGATTGCTGATGGATCAGATGTCAGAGTGCTGCTTCCCGCATTTCCCGACCTGAAAAAAGGCATTGTTGATACGCAAAGCGTGGCGACGCTGCAAACCTTTGCCGGCTATGTTGAGCTGCGCTTCGGCCAGTTTAACGGGGTGGGTATTTATTTGATTGATGCGCCGGGGCTCTACGATCGGCCAGGTAGTCCGTACCATGATGAATCTCAATATGACTACACCGATAACTATCTACGGTTTGCGCTGCTGGGATGGGTGGGCTGTGAAATAGCCTGTGGGCTGGATACCTACTGGCGTCCTGATATTGTGCATGCCCATGATTGGCATGCAGGTCTGACTTGCGCTTATCTGGCCGCGCGCGGTCGCCCGGCAAAATCGGTGTTCACCGTACATAATCTTGCTTATCAGGGGCTATTCTCGGCTCACCATCTGGCGCAGATCCAGCTACCGCCCTCATTTTTCAACCTGTATGGTTTGGAGTTCTATAATCAGATTTCTTATCTCAAAGCGGGACTGTTTTACGCCGACCATATCACGGCGGTCAGTCCGACCTACGCTAAAGAGATAACCTTACCTGAGTTTGGATACGGCATGGAGGGGTTGCTCCAGCAGCGTCTGTCTGAAGGTCGTCTGAGCGGTATTCTGAATGGGGTGGACCCGGCGATCTGGGATCCGACCTACGACTTGTTACTCACCGCACGCTACAACCGCGATACGCTGGAATCCAAGCTGGAAAATAAACGCCAGCTACAGGTGGCGATGGGCCTGAAAATCGATGAAAAAATGCTGATCTTCTCCGTTGTTAGCCGCCTGACGAAGCAAAAAGGGTTGGATCTGGTGCTGGAGGCGCTGCCGGGCCTGCTGGAGCAGGGAGGGCAGCTGGTTTTGCTTGGTGCTGGCGATGCCGTATTGCAGCAGGGATTTTTAGCTGCAGCGGCAGAACATCCGGGGCAAGTCGGCGTCCAGATTGGCTATCACGAAGCCTTTTCTCACCGCATCATTGGGGGCGCCGACGTGATTATGGTGCCCAGCCGCTTTGAACCTTGCGGACTGACGCAGCTTTATGGCCTTAAATATGGCACGTTGCCGCTGGTGAGGCGAACCGGTGGCCTGGCGGATACGGTAAATGACGCTTCACTGGAGAATCTTGCCGATAGTATCGCCAGCGGATTCAGTTTTGAAGACAGTAACGCCAGCTCTCTGCAGCGTGCTATCCGGCGTGCCTTTGTACTTTGGTCTCGGCCCAGCCTGTGGCGTTATGTTCAGCGCCAGGCAATGGGCATGGATTTCAGCTGGCAAGTTGCTGCCGTAGCGTATCGCGATCTTTATCAACGCTTGTTGTAACCAGTTCAGAGGGTAGCCAATATGAACGCACCGTTTTCCTATTCGTCGCCGACGCTTAGCGTAGACGCCTTGAAACACTCAATTGCTTATAAATTGATGTTTACTATTGGCAAAGATCCGGCGGCTGCCAATAAACATGAATGGCTCAACGCCGCGTTGCTCGCGATACGCGACCGCATGGTCGAGCGTTGGTTACGCTCAAATCGTGCTCAGCTGTCACAGGATGTACGCCAGGTTTATTACCTGTCGATGGAGTTTCTTATTGGCCGTTCACTGTCGAATGCGCTGCTGGCGTTAGGGATGTATGAAGACACTGACATGGCGCTAAGAGAGATGGGGTTGGACCTGGCTGAGCTAATCGAAGAAGAGAACGACCCTGGTCTGGGTAACGGTGGGTTAGGGCGTCTGGCGGCCTGTTTTCTTGATTCTCTGGCGACACTTGGCCTGCCGGGGCGCGGCTATGGTATTCGCTATGATTACGGCATGTTCAAACAAAATATTATCGATGGATGCCAGGCGGAATCACCGGATTACTGGTTGGAATACGGAAATCCCTGGGAATTCCAACGTTACAACACACGTTACAAGGTGCGTTTTGGCGGGCGCTTACAGCATGAGGGAAGCCGCGTTCGCTGGGTAGAGACCGAAGAGGTGCTGGCGACTGCCTTTGATCAGATCATTCCGGGCTATGATACCGATGCAACCAATACGCTGAGGCTGTGGGGGGCACAGGCCAGCAATGAAATTAACCTCGGTAAGTTTAATCAGGGCGATTACTTTGCCGCCGTCGAAGACAAAAATCATTCAGAAAACGTCTCACGCGTGCTCTACCCTGATGATTCGACCTACTCCGGTCGCGAGCTGCGTCTGCGGCAGGAGTATTTTTTGGTCTCCGCTACGGTACAGGATATCCTCAACCGTCACTGGATTATGCATCAGACCTTCGACAATCTGTCGGATAAAATCGCTATTCACCTTAATGATACTCATCCGGTACTGGCAATTCCGGAGCTAATGCGGGTGCTGGTTGATGACCATAAATTTGGCTGGGATGATGCTTTTGAGGTAGCCTGCCAGGTATTTTCCTACACCAACCATACCCTGATGCAGGAAGCGCTGGAAAGATGGCCGGTGGATATGATGGGTAAAATTCTGCCTCGTCATTTACAGATAATTTTTGAAATTAACGACTATTTCCTGAAAACCATCAACGAACACTATCCCGATGACTGGGATTTGCAGTCACGTATTTCAATTATCGATGAAAGTAATGGTCGCCAGGTGCGCATGGCGTGGCTGGCCGTGGTGGTGAGTCACAAGGTGAATGGCGTATCAGATTTGCACTCAAATTTGATGGTTCAGTCGCTGTTTGCTGACTTTGCCCGTTTGTTTCCTGGGCGCTTTTGCAACAAGACCAATGGCATCACGCCGAGACGCTGGCTGGCACTGGCGAATCCATCTCTCTCTTCCGTGCTGGATGATACTATTGGTAAGACGTGGCGCACCGATCTCAGCCAGCTGGAAGAGCTAAAACAGTACATTGACTATCCAGCCTTTATCCAACGCATTGCCGATGCCAAGCTGACCAATAAAAAACGCCTGGCGCAATATATCGCTCAGAAAATGGATCTCGTGCTGGATCCTAACGCGCTGTTTGATGTCCAGATTAAACGTATACATGAATATAAACGTCAGCTGCTTAATGTCCTCCAGGTTATCACCCGCTATAACCGCATCAAAGCCGAACCGCAAGGTAACTGGGTGCCACGCGTGTGTATTTTTGCCGGTAAAGCTGCTTCAGCTTATTACATGGCAAAGCATATTATCCATTTGATTAATGACGTGGCGGCGGTGATAAATAACGATCCTCAGGTTAAAAATAAGCTGAAAGTCGTCTTTATTCCCAACTACAGCGTAAGTCTGGCGCAGATCATTATTCCAGCGGCTGATCTTTCCGAACAAATTTCCACTGCCGGTACGGAAGCGTCTGGCACCAGTAACATGAAGTTTGCGCTGAACGGCGCCCTGACCATAGGTACTCTGGATGGCGCTAATGTCGAAATGCGCCAGCACATGGGTGAAGAGAATATATTTATTTTTGGTAATACCACTGAACAGGTGGACGCGCTGCGCCGCAATGGCTATAACCCGCACGCGTTTTATGAACAGGATCAAGCGCTGCATCAGGTGCTGACACAAATTGCGACCGGGGTGTTCAGCCCGCAGGAGCCGGGGCGCTATCGTAATATTTTTGATTCACTGGTGAACCTCGGAGATCACTATCAGCTGCTGGCGGATTATCGCAGCTATGTGGATACCCAGGATAGAGTTGACGATCTGTACCGTAACCACGAGGAGTGGACGCGTAAGGCGCTACTTAATATTTCCAGCATGGGGTTTTTCTCTTCGGACCGCACTGTTCAGGAGTATGCCGATGAGATCTGGTCAATTAAACCTGTGCAGCTTTAAAGAAATAGAAGCGTGGGAAAAGCCCCCGCTTCTACGTTATCGGGTTTTCAGGAGGCGATGGCCAGGATCAGTGCTTCGCTGTGACTATCCAGCCATTCGCGGATACGGGCTTTCTGCGCATCATTCAACCACATACCCTGCTTAGTCCGGCGCCAGATGGCGTCATCCAGCTCACGCACCCACTCATGCTGCACCAGATAGCGCAGTTCCGCTTCATAGAATTCATGACCAAAATTCTCGCCCAGCTGTTCCAGCGTGGTCGCTTCACCGAGCAGTATCTCAGTATTGCTACCATAGGTGTGGGCATAATGACGGGCCAGCGTCTCGCTGATGAACGGATAGCGGCGACGAAGGCTGTTAGCGTAATCTTCACGGCTGCCGATGAAGTTACCACCCGATAATACAGCGTGACGCGTCCATGCGGGGCCAGCATTTGGATAGTATTTTGCCAGCTTTTCCAGTGCATGTTCGGCAAGCTTACGGTAAGTTGTCAGTTTACCGCCGAACACAGAAAGCAGCGGCGTCTTGCCGTTTTCATCATGAACGTCGAGAGTGTAATCGCGAGTAATGGCCTGCGGCGAATCTGATTCATCATCACACAGTGGGCGCACGCCGGAGTAATTCCAGACGATATCCTCTTTACTCAGCGTCTGCCTGAAGTGCGCGTTATAAACTCTCAGAAGATAATCAATTTCGTTGTCATCGATACAAACATCCTGTGGAGCGCCTTTATACTCGACGTCCGTGGTGCCAATGATGGAAAACGCATCCATCCAAGGGATGACAAACACAATACGGTGATCTTCATTTTGCAGAATGTACGCCTGCTTCTGATTATGCACGCGCGGCACGACAATATGGCTCCCTTTAATCAGGCGAATACCATACGGCGATTTAAGCTGAAGTTTGTTATCGAATAGTTCGCGAACCCAGGGGCCTGCAGCGTTAACCAGGCCTTTAGCCTGCCAGGTGACGATTTTTCCGCTGTCGATATCTTCCGCCTCGACCTGCCACAGGCCGTTTTCACGCCATGCGCGGGTTACTTTGGTGCGTGTGCGCACTTCACCGCCGTGTCGCACTACTTCCTGAGCGTTAAGAACCACCAGCCGCGCATCATCTACCCAGCAGTCTGAATATTCGAAACCGCGGACGATCTCTGGCTTGAGTACCGAATCGGAGCCAAACCGCAAGCTTTTGCTTCCCGGCAGGCTGGTGCGTTTCCCAAGATGATCATACATGAACAGGCCGGTGCGTATCATCCAGGCTGGACGCAAATGTGGGCGATGGGGCAGGCGAAAGCGCATCGGAAACGCAATATGTGGCGCCATTTTTAACAGCACTTCGCGCTCCGCCAGCGCTTCGCTTACCAGACGAAACTCGTAGTGCTCAAGATAGCGCAGTCCACCGTGAATCAGTTTGGAGCTGGCAGAGGAGGTCGCACACGCCAGGTCTTGCGCTTCGAGCATGAGTACTGACAGGCCGCGTCCTGCGGCATCAGCCGCAATACCGGCACCATTAATACCGCCCCCGATAACGATCAAGTCTTTGGTTTCCACGTCATCTCCTCCGATGTTCGTATTTGTTCTTAAATGTTCGTTTTCGAGCATCATTGTACTCGCAAAGCAACATCGGCGCCAGCGTTAACCAAATAAAAACATTAGGACGTGATTCATATAACAAATTTGATACAGATATCCCTTCCCTTATTCAGGTTATTGTGGGCTGGGTTCGCGGTAAACTACTGCTGCGTAATCATGGCAAAAAAGAGATGAATGTAATGGAACAATTTGAATGTATCAGCCTGCAACAGGCCAGTGAAATGATGGCACAGGGTGGCGTACGTCTGGTGGATATTCGTGATGCTCAGAGTTTCGCAATAGCGCACGCGGTTGGTGCATTTCACCTGACCAACAGCAGCCTGAATACCTTTCTTCAGCAAACCGAATTTGAAACGCCGCTGCTGGTAATGTGCTATCACGGGGTCAGTAGTAAGAGCGCGGCGGAGTATCTGCTTACTCAGGGGTTTGATTCGGTGTACAGCGTTGACGGCGGTTTTGAAGGCTGGCGGCAGGCCTTCCCGGAACAAATAGAATCTTAAGTTCGTTAAGTCGGCAATCGCCGGTCGGCAAGATATACTGTATTTTTGCTGAGGTTAACATGGAAGCTGGCATGATCCGTATTGCGCATTTTACCAACCCGCGCCAGGCGCAGGCATTCATCGACTATATGTCCAGTCGCGGTGTTCATCTACACGGTGAACATGACGACGGTGTAACCGTCTGGCTGGAGAGTGAAGTACAGCGAGAAACGGTTGAAAACGAACTGCACATTTTCGTGCGCGACCCTAATCATCCGCGCTATCAGGCCGCCAGCTGGCACAGCGGCACTACGAGTAGTAGTTTGCAGTATCGTTCCTCGTCGATTTTGCCGATGCTGCGGCAGCGGGCTGGTCCTTTCACTCTCGGTATGATGATCGCCGCTGTACTGGTGTTTATTTTGATGCAGCTGCTGGGTGAAACCGTGGTCATGAGCTGGTTATCCTGGCCTGATGCCGGGCAATATTTTCAGCTGTGGCGTTGGTTTTCTCACATATTGCTGCATTTCTCGCTATTGCATATCGTGTTTAACCTCATCTGGTGGTGGTATATCGGCGGGCTGATCGAACGGCGTCTGGGAAGCGGAAAACTGTTCGTACTGACGGTTATTTCCGCATTGCTTAGCGGCTGGATGCAGGCACACTTTAGCGGCGTCATGTTCGGCGGCCTTTCCGGCGTGGTTTACGCGCTGATGGGCTATGCGTGGCTACGAGGCGAACGGGATCCTGAAAGCGGTGTTTATCTTGAGCGCGGTCTGATGGGGTTCGCCATCTTGTGGTTGTTTATCGGCTACATGGGCTGGTTTGGGATGGCTATCGCCAATGCAGCACATCTTACCGGGCTGCTGCTGGGTCTTGCTATGGCCTGGGTTGATACCAGACAGGCGCAGCGCTGATTTTAGTCCCACAACTCAGAAACAAATAACAGCAGGAGGCTTTCGTGAAGCAGACCCAACGTCATGACGCCATCATCGATCTGGTGCGCCGACAAGGCTATGTCAGCACAGAGGAGCTGGTGGCGTTTTTTGCCGTCAGCCCGCAGACCATTCGTCGCGATCTTAATGATCTCGCCGAGCAGAATAAAATCCATCGTCATCATGGCGGCGCTGCACTGCCCTCCAGCTCGGAAAACACGGCCTGGCAGGATCGCAAAATGATGTGGTCGGCGGAAAAAGCGCGTATTGCACAGCGCGTTGCCAGCCAGATCGCCAACGGATCAACCCTATTTATCGATATCGGTACCACGCCGGAAGCGGTGGCACACGCGCTGATGAATCACACCAACCTGCGTATTGTTACCAATAATATCAACGTGGCGACTCTGCTAATGGATAAAAGTGATTTTCGCGTCATTCTTGCTGGTGGTGAAGTGCGTACACGCGACGGCGGTATTGTGGGAGAAGCTACCCTCGATTTTATTTCGCAGTTTCGCCTTGATTACGGCATTCTTGGCATCAGCGGGATTGATATGGATGGCTCACTTCTGGAGTTTGATTATCACGAAGTACGCGCCAAGCGCGCGATTATCGAGAATTCGCGCTGCGTGATGCTGGTAACTGACCACTCAAAGTTTGGCCGTAACGCGATGGTTAATCTCGGCAACATGAGTCTGATTGATTATCTGTTCACTAACGATACGCCCCCCGAGAGCGTTATGCGGGTTATTGAACAGTACGATGTTCATCTTGAGTTATGCTGAAATCCACGCCTGGGCCAGCGGATGCCGCTGGCGTCTTACGTTTGAAAGCCCTTCAGGTTAGATGACTCTGACAGGCAAAGCCTGTGCTAAACGTCGCCCCGACAAGCTTCGTACGCCTTACCACATACGTTTCATCGCTCGTACACGCACCTGAATCAGACGGGATGAGGTGGTGCACCATGGCTGAGAGAACCGTATCGGATAAAGAAGCTTTTTCAAAGAAATTTCCCGGATAACGATCCGCCTTTACCGTTGCTGGATTATGCTTATGAAATAACCCGCCGGGCAGATTATCTCCCAGGCTTCCCGATGAGCATTTTTTTATAAAACCGGACGTGGATCGGGATGCGTGAGAAGTTTTTCTCCACGATGGCAATTCTAAAACGGAATGTATTGTTGAACCCGCTGTGCCTTTTTTCATTTCCCTGAGAAAGAGAAAGTACATGCCACGGTAAACATTCAGGAAGTCGCGTTTTCAGCCGCGCTGACGCGACAATGGCCGCGGTAATAAGCATCAGCCGCGCCTCGGCAGGCTAAACGTTAAGCTGGAGCCACAATGAGAAGCCCGGAAATCTATCAGGCCGCACAGGCGGCCGGGATCATCGATGAATACCGTTCTGCTAAAGGTGAGGTGCTGACAGTCAGCGATGAAAACATCACTTTGCTGTTGGCAGCGATGGCGCAGGCTCCTGCCGAAGAAACCGGGCCGCTGCCACGGGTCAGGGTCTTTACACGCCGTCGGGGTAATCGCATTGCGGTCAGCCGCGGTGGTAGCTGGCAACTCATCAGTGAACAAGGCCGCTGCTGGCGAGGAAGCGTCGAGCATGGCGGGGAGATAAAATTACCGGCCTCGCTGCCGTTGGGTTATCACGGACTGATCCTGATGGTACAGGAACAGCAGTGGCACTGTCGCATCATTATCGCGCCTTCGCGCTGTTACCAACCCGCAGAATTGAAGGCCGGGGAGAAACGCTGGGGCGTTATGGTGCAGCTTTACACCCTGCGCTCTGCGAATAATTGGGGAATCGGTGATTTTGGCGATCTGCAGCAGCTAATTCGTCAGGTGGCGGATTGGGGGGGCGATTTTATAGGATTGAATCCGCTGCATGCGCTCTATCCTGCGCTGCCTGAGTACGCCAGTCCTTACAGTCCTTCATCGCGTCTCTGGCTTAATATCAATTATATCGACGTACCGGCCGTTGAAGATTTTCAGCTGAGCAGTTCGGCGCAGCGCTGGTGGCGAAGTGAAAAAACGCAGCGCCAGCTTGATGCGGCGCGCGAAACCCAGTTCGTCGATTACACGGCCGTCTCGACGCTAAAAATGACTGCATTACGCCACGCCTGGCACTATTTCTGCAAGCGTGATGAGGGGGAGGATGAACGCATAGCTTTTGCTGCCTTCATCGAACAAGGCGGTGATAGTTTGTGGCAGCAGGCCGCGTATGATCTGATACAAGCTGAACAGGCCGGCGGCGATGGTTCGGGGGGCGACTGGCAGCAGTGGCCGGCAGCGCTGCGTCAAGGTAACAGCGACGCGGTGAAAGCATTTTGCCAGCCACGGCAAAATGCACTGGAATTTTATCAATGGTTACAGTGGCTGGCGCGACGCCAGTACGATCGTTGTTGGCAGGTCTGCCTGCAAAGTGGCATGACTATCGGCCTCTATCGTGATCTGGCCGTTGGCGTAGCACAAGGTGGCGCTGAAACATGGTGCGATCGTGAGCTGTACTGTATGGCGGCCTCAGTCGGTGCACCACCCGATCCGCTTGGGCCACTCGGCCAAAACTGGTGCTTGCCCCCCGTACACCCAAAGGTTTTACAGGCGCGGGGCTATCAGCCCTTTATCGACCTTCTGCGCGCCAATATGACCAGCAGCGGCGCGCTGCGTATCGATCATGTTATGTCGATGCTACGGCTATGGTGGATACCGAAAGGAAAAAGCGCCGATCACGGTGCCTATGTGAGCTATCCGGTGGACGATCTGCTGGCAGTTTTGGCGCTGGAAAGTCAGCGTCATCGCTGTATGGTGATAGGTGAAGATCTCGGCACAGTACCGCAACAGGTCGTCAGTAAACTTCGCCGCAGCGCTGTCTACTCATGGAAAGTACTGTGGTTTGAGCAGACCGCAGCGGATCGCTATCGTGCCCCTTCGCGTTGGGCACGGCAGGCAATTGCCAGCGCCAGCACGCACGATCTCCCTACGTTGGAAGGCTTCTGGACCCGCAGAGACTTACAGCTGGGAGCGAAGCTTGCAATGTATTCCGACGCCGGGGTATATCCGTCGTTATTGGAGGATCGTGAGCGTCAGAAGCAGGCGCTGCTTAATGCCCTGCATCATGCTGGCTGTTTGCCTGCATCCGCGGGAAAAAATGCCCGGCGCATGGCTATGTCTCCGGGGTTGCGTCGGGGAATACATCTGTTTCTGGCCCAAACTGAATCCGCGTTGCTGGGATTGCAGCCTGAAGACTGGCTGGCGATGCATTTGCCGGTCAACGTACCGGGAACGGTAGATGAATATCCAAACTGGCGGCGTAAGTTGAGCCAGCCGCTGGACGGTATTTTCGCCGATAAAGAAATAAAAAAACTGGTAATGGCGGTCGATCGCCGACGGCGTAGCAGGGGACCGGCGCGATAATCATCGCGCTGGCCTGGCTGGTTTAATAGAAGGAGTGCTCGCCGCGCTGATGTTCGGTCAGGTCGCGAACGCCTTTTAGCTCCGGAAAAGCATTCATCAGCTCCTTTTCGATACCTTCTTTCAGCGTGACATCGACCATTGAACAGCCGTTGCAGCCACCGCCGAATTGCAGAATGGCATAACCTTCATCGGTAATTTCCATCAGCGA
Source organism: Izhakiella capsodis (assembly GCF_900115045.1). GTDB lineage: Bacteria > Pseudomonadota > Gammaproteobacteria > Enterobacterales > Enterobacteriaceae > Izhakiella > Izhakiella capsodis. The sequence continues at coordinate 109,376 of NZ_FOVC01000007.1, forward strand.
AACGCGGCCGCCGTGGCTGGCAAGCTGCGGGTTGATCTGCGCCTGAAGTTGATATTCCACACGTTCAATAAGCGGCGCATCGTCAGCGACTTTACGCATTTTAGCGTTTGGCGCTTTTAATGTGAGTTGGGAGCCGAGGTTATCGGTCACAAAATCGATTTCTGCATCCTCCAGATAGGGGGCGCTCAGCTCATCAACATAGGCAGAGAGTTTATCGAACTTGAGTTCAGTATCGGTTGCCTCCACCGCTTCCGGCGGGCAGTAGGAAACGCCGCATTCTGCCGTCGGTGTACCCGGATTGATAACGAACACACGAATCTGGGTGCCTTCTTCCTGGTTTGAAAGTAATTTGGCGAAATGTTCTTGTGCTGCATCAGTGATACGGATCATGGTGATTGCTCAATAGTTGACTGAATTACTTGGTTATTATACGCCGATGCCAGCCTGTTCACAAGGTTCGGCACAGGCACCATATATCAACACTGGCCGCACCGGCGCGCATCAGCAGGCGGCTCAGCTCAGCGACGGTACTGCCAGTCGTTACCACATCGTCAAGAAGGACGATATGAAGACCGCTTACGTTAGTTTCAAGGCGAAATGCACCGCGAATATTAAGTCGGCGAGCGCTGGCGCTCAGGTGGTGCTGTATTTTACCTGCCCGCCAGCGAATCAGTGCCTCCGGCTGCCACGGAATTCGGCTCCAGTACGATAGTTGCCGGGCCAGGGGGGCTAGCTGGTTATATCCTCGCTTAAACGCCCGCCTGTGGTGCAACGGCACTGTCAGCATGAGGTCAGGTCGAGGTAAAACATACTGGCGACGTAACGCCAACCAGGTTAGCAGAATCAGCCGGGCAAGCATTACCGCACGTGCGGTTCCTTGTGAAAATTTCAGCTGATGAACCTGATTGCGCAGCGGTTCACAATAATCACTGACCAGAATCATTCGTTGCCAGGGGGGGGGATGCCGCTGGCAGCGACCGCAGGGTACATTGCGCTTACTGGCAGGGAGACCGCAGCGAGGACAAACCGACGGTGGCACGGGTAGTGCCTCCAGACAGACGCTGCATATACCGTGCTGCGGCAGACGCAGCGGCATCTGGCATAGCCAACAGCAGGCTGGGATTGTTAGCATAGTGACCTCATAGTTAAAATAAGGACCATAACTGATGACCTCCCTTTACTGGCACACTTCAGGCAGTGGCGATCGCGATCTTGTGCTGCTCCACGGCTGGGGATTGAACGCCGAAGTGTGGTACGACATTGTCCCGCGACTGAGTGCACAATTTCGTCTGCATCTTGTGGACCTGCCGGGTTATGGCCGAAGCCAGGGATTCGACGCGATGTCACTTCCACAGATGGCCGGGACATTACTCGAACGCGCTCCGGAGCGGGCTATATGGCTGGGTTGGTCGCTGGGTGGTTTGGTGGCGAGCGAGGCGGCATTGCAGGCACCTGAGCGGATCGCTTCGTTGATTACCGTTGCGTCTTCGCCCCGTTTTGCTGCCAGCGAAGCCTGGCCCGGCATTGAACCCCGTACGCTTGAAGATTTTCAGTGTCAGCTCAGTGAAAACTATTCGCGCACGGTAGCGCGATTTATTGGCCTGCAGTCAATAGGAACCCGCAATGCGCGTGAGGATACTCGTACGCTAAAACAGATCGTTCTGGCGCAACCTTCACCGGCGTTTGAGGTGCTGAATGGTGGATTGGAAATCCTGAAAACAGCCGATCTGCGTGAGACGATGATTAATTTGTCGACGCCTTTACTGCGTATCTATGGCTATCTTGATGGCCTGGTGCCAAGACGAGTAGCTGAGCTGCTGGATAAATGTTGGCCCGGTAGTCAAAGCAAAGTGATCGCTCATGCCGCCCACGCGCCGTTCATTTCTCATCCACATGAGTTTTGCGACCATTTATTGAATTTTACTGCTGACATCCAGTAAAGCAACGTCAGGTCATGGCGATAGCTAAACTCTGGCGCGTTTTTTACTGGACTACTGGCGGTTAAATTCTATCTGAGCACTAAATCACCACATTTACTGAGTGGTTTTGCTTTATTTTTTATTATTTACAACTAATACTATTAGCAGCGTAAGGTTGCTATCTGGTGGGCAAAACTGTGCCGACGGGTTAGATGGCCTTGCATGGACGTTATTTGCTCAGGAGAGATAATATGAAATTATTCAAAACCCTTACCGCTGCCGCTATCATCAGCACGTTATCTTTTAGCGTTTTTGCTGCACAGGAGATCACGCGCGAAAAAGCAAAAGAGATGAAGCTTGAAATGATCGGCACCGTCGATACCAATTCCACTCTCAGCCCGATGGATGCTAAGCGTATCCTTTCGGGAAAAGCAGATGAGAAAGGTGGCAAATACTTTGTGGTTATTGCTGCGGGCGATAATGGGCATGTTCACGCTACCGCAGAGGTATACAAGTAACACGCATTAAGCCTGTGGCCATTGCCGGTGTCTCCCCGGCGGCTGGCCGCAGAGATCTCGCATTCAAATCCGCTACCCTGGCGCTGATCAGAGCCAGGGCGGATTGCTGGCAATTTTATTTTTTCCTTCCGAATGCGGCCGCCAGGGCATCACCCATCGCGCTATTACCTGCTGGCTCCAGGGTGGTCTGACCGCGAGGCTTAATTTTTTGCTGGCTGCGGTTATGCTCGTGCGGCGCTGAATTTGCCCCACTTTTCCGATTAACATTCTCACCGGGCTGCTCGTCAAGGCGCATAGTCAGTGCAATACGCTTACGCGGGATATCCACTTCCATCACTTTGACTTTAACAATGTCACCTGCCTTTACCACCTTGTGCGGATCGTCAATAAACTTATCCGACAACGATGAAATGTGTACCAGGCCATCCTGATGGACGCCGATATCAACGAAAGCGCCAAAGTTGGTCACGTTGGTTACCGCACCTTCCAGAATCATTCCTGGTTGAAGATCGTTAAGCGTATCAATGCCCTCGGCGAACTGTGCCGTTTTGAACTCTGGACGAGGGTCACGTCCAGGCTTCTCAAGCTCTTTTAGAATATCGTTAACGGTGGGCAAACCGAAGCGATCATCGGTGTAATCGACGGCCCTGATGGCGCGCAGCACATCGGCATTGCCCATCAATTCTTTAATCGTCTTGTGAGTAGCCTTCATAATGCGTTCCACCACCGGATAAGCTTCCGGATGAACGGTAGAGGCATCCAGAGGGTTATCACCCTGACCAATACGCAAAAAGCCCGCACATTGTTCAAATGCTTTGGGGCCAAGCCGGGAGACTTTCAACAGCTGCTGGCGATCCTGGAAGCGGCCATTATCATCGCGCCAGCTAACGATGTTCTGCGCCATCACTTTGCTCAGGCCGGCAACGCGTGTTAGCAGGGCTACGGAAGCGGTATTCAGGTCAACGCCGACGGCGTTTACACAATCTTCCACCACGGCATCCAGCTTTTTAGCCAGCAGGCTCTGAGTGACGTCATGCTGATACTGACCGACACCGATTGATTTCGGCTCGATTTTAACCAGCTCAGCGAGTGGGTCTTGCAACCGGCGGGCAATTGAAACCGCCCCGCGTAGTGAAACGTCCAGTCCGGGAAACTCCAGCGCAGCTAATTCAGATGCTGAATACACCGATGCACCCGCCTCACTGACTATGACTTTCTGCGCCTGGATGTGTGGAAACTGTTTCTGTACATCGAGGAAGAAGCGTTCGGTTTCGCGTGAGGCCGTGCCATTGCCTATGGCAACCAGATCAACCTGGTGTTGAGCACACAGCGCAGCAACGGCCGTCGCCGCTTTAGCGGCTTGGCCGGTATGTGGATAGATGGTATCCGTCGCGACCAGCTTACCGGTGGCGTCTACCACGGCAACTTTCACACCGGTGCGCAGTCCGGGGTCCAGTCCCATGGTTGCACGCTGCCCGGCCGGTGCGGCCATTAGCAGGTCGTGCAAATTGCGGGCAAAAACGTTAATCGCTTCTTCTTCGGCTCTTTCTCGCACCACACCCATTAATTCCGTTTCCAGATGGAGTAGCACTTTAATGCGCCATGTCCATCCGACCACGGCCTTACGCCAGCTATCGGCCGGGGCGTTATTCAGCCGGAGATTAAGGTGGCTGGTGATAATCTGTTCACCCTGACTTTCGCGGGGCGCTTCATCAAACTGGGGATCTGCATTGAGTGACAGTTGTAAAACACCCTCATTGCGCCCGCGCAGCATGGCCAGCGCCCGGTGGGAAGGCACGGTAGCCAATGCTTCGTGGTGATCGAAGTAGTCGCGGAATTTAGCCCCTGCCTCCTCTTTGCCTTCAACAACCTTGGCTACCAGGTGCGCATTTTTCCACAGGTAATCACGCACTTTCGCTAGCAGGCTGGCGTCTTCAGCAAATCGCTCCATCAGGATATAGCGTGCGCCATCCAGTGCGGCTTTGCTATCGACAACGCCTTTCTCACTGTCAACGTAGCGTTGTGCAAGGATTTCTGGCTGCTGGGATGGATCCTGCCACAGGCTGTCAGCCAGTGGTTCAAGACCAGCTTCGATAGCAATCTGCCCGCGAGTACGTCGTTTGGGCTTATAGGGCAGGTAAAGATCTTCCAGTTCGGTTTTGCTGAGCGTGCCGCCTATCGCTCTGGCAAGCTCGATTGTCAGCTTACCCTGCTCCTCAATGGATTTGAGGATTGTCTGGCGTCGCTCTTCAAGTTCACGCAAATAACCGAGGCGGGATTCCAGCTGGCGCAGCTGAGTGTCGTCCAGCCCCCCAGTGACTTCTTTACGATAACGCGCCACGAAGGGCACGGTATTTCCTTCATCCAGCAAACGAACGGCTGCTTCAACCTGTTCGTCCCGGACCTGCAATTCGGTTGCGATAATGCGGCTTAGCGAATGACTCATCTTTGCGGATACTTAGTGGCTAAAGAAACAGGGGACAGTTATACGGACTGAAGAGATAAAATGCCAGCCGTTAGGCGGGCTTTGAGCTGTTTCTTACAACCTGAATACACATTCTGGATCTGTGACGGCGAGCTTAAAGTATTGTAGCGCTGCCCAGCGCCATCAGTAACGCTTGAGGGGAAAGCTGCTGCTGTCGCTGTTTTTCCAGATCGTCGAGCACCACGTGTTGGAGTTCATCATCGACGGTGACAATGAAACGTGCTCCCTGACGACAGGCATTTTTTTGTCGGGTTGCGGTTTTAAGCGCGGAGAAGTCACTGGCGATGCTGAGGTCCGGGTAGCCTTGCCGTATCTGATCGGCAATATGTAACGTGAGTGAGTGCGCGTGACTTTGCGTGGGGATCAGTATGACATCCACTTTCCTGGCTGGCAGTGTCGGACGCCGTACCTCGTGAAGCAAGTGCATAATAGGCTCCAGCATAAATGCGAAGCCGCAGGCGAAGGTTGGCTGCCCGGTAACCCGGCTGGCACACCCATCATAACGCCCACCGCGACACAGTAATCCCGTGTAGGCGCTCCGATCACTATGCCATTCGGCTACCAGATGACAGTAGTCATTGGTAGGGTACATATTCGTATCATGTATCCAGGGAATCCCCATGCAATTAAGGCCGTTGCCGAGATGCTCAAAGCGCGCTTTAGATGAAGCAGACAGAAAGTGGGTAAGTGACGGCGCGGTGGTCGCCAGCCTCTGCAAAAGGCTGTCCTGGTCTGTTAGCAGCAGCTCCGGTTGTGTATCTAATAATTCACTCTGAGCGGCGGTAAGAAGATGACGGATTGGGTGATAGTAGTTTAACAGGGCGCGACGAAACTGGTGGTACTCCTCTGGCGATCCGGGATTGTTAATTCGTAGCTCGGCATAGTCGTCGAGTTTGAGAAACTGGAAGAAACGATATTGTAAAATGAGCTGCTCAAGTTCAATGGCCACCCCAGAATAACCAAACGCCTCAACGCCGAGCTGAGAGCTGAGTTGAAGCCTGGCCGACTGATTAGGGCGGCGAAACAGTGTCCCCTGATACCAGAGCTTGCAGTTAGCGGGTAGCCCGGCATTTTGCGCCAGCAGCCGCAAGCATCCGCGCGTACCGTCTCCGGCAAGTAGCGCCTGATTATTGAGTGCAACCGGATTGTTTTCATGTGAGAAAGGCGGATCGTCCAGCGTTTTTTCCCATTCATCCAGTAGAGGCAGACGCACTTCGTTATAGCTGTAGCGTTGCAGGATACGACCTGCCTGTTTTTCCAGCCAGGCCCATTCTTCAACTTTGCTACGTTCATGTTTGCGAGGTCGGCCGCACTGGCGTGGGCGTAGCGGTCTCCCTAACTGCTGCTCCATTGTTTCGGTGAAGCGTAAAGTCGCGATGGGACAGTTCTGCTCAAGCGCAAAGCGAATGCGATTGGTCAGCGCGACGTTAACAGGCTGTTGGTAAAGTTGCTGATAATTCCTTTTACGACAGTCTGCTGTGGCCCCTGAGGCCAGCCAGACAGCATGTGCAGTGATACGTTCTGTGGGCGTATCAGCAAAACTATGATAGCCGTCTTTTTCCTGATTGCTGCGCTCGACGAATTTTTTGACTAAAAGAAAGTGGCTGTCAGGTTCGACCGGGCTGGCAAGGAACCGATTATCCCATAGCGTCCCCCGGCGGCCATAACGCTGGTTATACCAAGGGACGTAGTGACGGCCAAGCGACTGCATAAAACGCCCGAGCCTCTCTTTTGAGCTTGATTCTAACAGCAGCAAAATGTGTTCTGATGCCAGAGAATAGGCATAAAGACTGACCTCAAACTGCGCAAGAGCAACATCCAGATCGTTGAGAAATTGGTGATAGTCTTCTGGCGCCTGAAATAATGGGGAATAGTTGTGTCCGCGCAGGGCAACCAGATGCGGTATACCCTGAATAAAAAGTCGTCGGGTTCTGGACATATTTTCCTTGTTTAATTTCGTTGCTCAGCGCGATTCCGGCATTATGGCTAATGCGGCGTTTATCCACATTGCATCTTAACCGGAATGCTGCAGGCGTACGGTATGAAACGAATCAGTGGCGTTTACTGAGCTGATCAACGAGTTGCTTTTTATCCGTGGTGATCTGGGCATTATCAGTCAGATCCCACAGGCGGATCTCGCCGTCATTATTTAAAGTGATAATGTATCTGCAGTGAGTTTTAAGTGCCGTTTGATGTTGTTTCTTTAACCTGGCACCGCTGCAGTCGACAAGAATATTCAGCGCGCCATTTTCATGGCGCAGGCTTTCCGCGAGCAGCAGTGCTTGTACGCCATCATCGTCAAGCTCACTGGTTATGACCGCATCCGGTCGGCAATGCCAGTCAGGGTGATCGTTTTGGGTTACGGTTTGAATCAGCAGTAGTAACCGTTCAATACCTATCGCAAAACCACTTGCAGGCAGCGGTTTATCGCTGAACAGCTGAGCCAGTCCGTCATAGCGCCCACCACCGCAAACCGTCCCCTGCGAGCCGAGTGCGTCAGTGATCCATTCGAATACGCTGCGGGTATAGTAATCCAGGCCGCGAACTAGCCGTGGGTTGATCTGATAGGCAATCCCGGCTCTGTCGAGCATCAGACACAGGGTCTCAAAATGATTGCGTGACTCCTCATGGAGATAATCTAGCAGACGTGGTGCCTGTTCGATCATTTGCTGCATTTCAGGATTTTTACTGTCGAGGATGCGCAGAGGATTCACTTCAAGCCGCGCGAGGCTATCCTCGTCGAGAAGCGTCCGATGCTGTTCAAACCATTTGATCAGCTCACGGCGGTGCGCTTTTCGCTCCTCCAGCGTGCCAAGTGAATTAATTTCAAGCCGTACGTGATTGAGAATACCAAGTTCTCTGAACAGATCCCGGACCATAAAAATAAGTTCTGCGTCAACATCTGCGCCGGCCATGCCAAAGGCTTCGGCTCCGAACTGGGTGAACTGACGCAGCCTGCCTTTTTGCGGCCTCTCATAGCGGAACATCGGCCCTTGATACCACAAACGCTGCGTTTTGTTGTAGCACATGTTATTTTCCAGCACCGCACGCATGCAGCCGCTGGTGCCTTCAGGTCGGAGCGTGATGTGCTCGCCATTTTTATCGAGAAAGTTATACATCTCTTTGGATACAATATCGGTCGCTTCGCCGACGGCGCGCTCAAAGAGTGATACCGGCTCAAGTAACGGCAGGCGCATCTCCTGATAACCGTAGCGATATGCCATATGGCGGAATTTTTTTTCGAGCCATTGCCACATGGGTGTTTCATCGGGTAGAACGTCGCGCATACCACGTATTGCTTTTAACTTATTCATTTATCTATCCTTATCGCAATTTAACCCCGGCTGTTCTCTTCAGGAAGCTTCCATCGCTGGCTTGCAACAGGAGATGAAAGCCGCTAGCGTATTGGCAGCTCAGCGGCTTGTCGGCCGCTGAGCTGGAAGTGCCGTAAATCTCAGTTGGCTCTGATGGTGGTGGCACTTTTGTTCGACGGGTAGGGGCTAACCTCTACCCTTTTTCATGCGGCCTGTGCGTTTAGGTCGGCGATGACATCATCGATAAGGCGATCGATCTTGCTGGTGTCCAGGTGGTGGGCAGTGGCAATCAGATGTGCGACATCCCCTGACGTTGCCAGGCAGTGTTTTTTCCACACGTCTTCTGAAGGACAAGGGAATACGACGGTAATCGAGTTTTTGTTACGCCATGCATCGATGCCTGCGACACGAAAGCGATCGACTGCGTACTGTGCCATCTCGAGGCTATGCTTAATACGGCGCTGCCAGTCGCTGAGACTACGGCTGCGTATCGCCTCCCACATCATTAATGGCGTATGGCCGTTGCGCGAACCGGTAATAGTTTTGTCGTGCGCGGAGATGTAGTCAATTTCGACTGATATGCGATCGACGTTTTTGCGTTTCGCCACCACGATGCCGCAGGGGATTGGCGAGCCAATCATTTTATGGCCGGAAACGCCAATAGAGTCGATGCCGTCAGCGAAAGTAAAAGGCTGTGGTTCGTCGACAAACGGTAAAATCATACCGCTCAGGGCTGCGTCAGCGTGCAGATAATACTCATCACGTGGAATGCCAATTTGTTCAATCCGTTGCTGAATAATTTCGATATTATCGATAGCACCTCTTACCGTGGTTCCGATGTTGGCAAAGATAATCGGATGCTGTTCATTGTCAGCCTGAATTTTCTTGATCAGGTCGTCATAGTCAATTTCACCATTAGGCTGTGACTCTACCAGCCGGGACTTGATGCGCAGTAGCTTGACGATTTTAGCGACGGAGTAGTGCGTGTCTTTGGAGTAATAAAGCGTGCCATCGGGGAACAGTTCTCGGCCAAGATAACAGCCAAACATATTTCCTTCGGTGCCGCCGTTAGTAACATATCCCCAGCTTTCGTTAAACGGTATATGAAACAGCCGGGCAAAAAACTCCATGACTTCTTTTTCGAACTGGAAGGAGTTGAGCAAATAATTACAGTATTCTGCCCAGTCACCGCAATTATTAATTGAGAAACGCATAAAGCGTTCCAGAATGGTGTAATCGAAATCGGCCGACTCAGGGTATCCGAGATTGAAATATTGATTCTTCACACAATATGCCCAGAAGGCGTCGAGTTTGTTTTGATCTTTAATTGATAACGTCATTGTTTAGCTCCTTATGAAATTCGGCTCAGATGAATCAGGCGTTTTTATCGAGATAAAGAATGTCCTGCCCTTTTTTATTTTTTCCGACGGCAACGAAGCAAAATAGTGGAATAGTGACCATCATCATCACGATGCCCCAGAACATTGAATCGCTACCCGCACCGAGTAGGGCGAAAATGCTATAGATCATGCCAATCACTACCATGACGCTATAAAACATAAAGGTTGGGCCTCGGTTTTGTTTTTTTGAAACCATGATGATTGGCAGTGAAATCAGCGCGTACATATAGGGCAGAAGAGAGGCGAATACCGACATCAGAATGACAACCTGAAATTGTTGAGCAAGGTTCGGCGAGGCGGTCAGTAGTAGCACCAGACTCATGAGTACCCCGGTGAAAATAAGGCTCTTCATGGGAACGTCGTGCTTATTAGTATCGGCGAAGAATTTCGGGAAAAGACCTTGTTGAGCGCCAGCCCTGGGACCCTCTGATTGCAAAATTAGCCAGCCGGAAATTGAACCGAAACAGGCAATGATGCTAAGCGCGGAGGCAATGTTGCCTGCGGTTTCACCAAACATATAACGTGCGGCGTCGGCAAAAGGTGCAGCGGACTTAACCAGCTCTTCATGTGGGACCAGCCCCATAATGACCGAACAGCTGCCGACATAGCAGACGGAAGCGATCAGCAAGCCGTAAACCGTTGCCTGAGGAACGGTTTTTTCCGGATTATTGACCTGTCCGGTTGAAACTACTGCAGATTCAACACCTAAAAAGCCCCAGAGAGCGATGGAGGCGGCACTAATAATCGCCGAGCTGTCACTTTTACCGGTGCCGTTATACACCGCGCTGAACATTTTAGGATCGAACCAAAACCAGCCAACAACGCCGATACCCAGTACGACTAACAGCATGCAACTGGCGGTAAAAGATTGCGCGCGGCCTGCCGCTCTGGCTCCAAAGCTGGCGAGTACAATAAACCCCCAGAGAATAACAATCGCGGCGATACAGCCATACAGCGGGTTTTTTAGTTCCGGAAAGAAGTAACTCAGATATCCAATACCGGCAACCAGCAGAGCGACATTACCTACCCAGGCGCTAATCCAATAGCAAACGGTAGTCTGGAAACCAATAAATGGACCAAAAGCATCGCTTGCATAGGCGACGATGCCGCCATTTCGTGGCGTCAGCAGGCTGGTTTTTGCAAATACCAGTGCAATTGCTATAACGCCGATAATGGTAAATAACCATCCCCATAAGGATATATATCCCACACCGGCAAGATTAGTCGGTAACATAAATACGCCGGAACCCATCATATTTGATGCAGTTACCAGCGTAAGTGCAACCACTCCCATTTTTGTTGCGGAGGCTGAACTTACCTTTCCCATAGTCTCGTTCCTGTTTTGATAAAATGCAGAGATATAAAACCGCTAACGATTTTTGGTCATTCTATGGGGGAGTTGTTGGTTATTTTTGATCAAGGTCATTTTTATTTGATGGTAATAATAAATATAAAGTCTCTTTTGGTTAATAATTGATCTTTTTCTCTTAAATTAACTCCGTCCCATTTTAAATTTATTATATTAAGACGAATGCCTGCTGTGAGATGTATATTTTCGACGTTGCAGGAGGTAATGATGAGCTATTTGAAAATAGATAATTATCTACTTGTCCTGATGCTCTATCATCCTGAACGTTATCAGCGATGTATCAGCACTGATAACACTTAATTATTGAGAGCGAATGGTAAGTGGCACTTGTATTGGTTGAATTTTTTTCGAGAAGATTATTCGAGTTGTCTGATTTCCGCGATTTAGATTTTACATTATCTCAACTGATCCGGATTTTTATCTGAGCGATACAAACAGGCGGATCAGGGGAATTGCGGCTGGGGGATAATATCAATCATTTCGGATAGTCAATGGCAACCACGTACCACTTTTTTACGCCTTCAGGCGTGGTAACATCAACTTCGTCATCCACCTGTTTCTTCAGTAACGCTCTGGCCATTGGTGAATCAATGGAAATGTAGTCTTTATTCTCACCGTAGATCTCTTCCGGTCCGGCAATCCGGAAACGCCGGCTGACACCGCTGTCATTTTCGATGGTTACCCAGGCACCAAAGAAGACGCGTCCTTCCTGCTGTGGGGCATAATCGACGACCTGAAGTGCGGGCATCAGTTTGCGCAGAAAATACACCCTACGATCGATCTGGCGTAACAGCCTTTTATTGTAGGTATAGTCCGCGTTTTCTGAGCGATCGCCCAGGCTGGCTGCCCATGAAACAATTTTTGTTATTTCAGGACGCTTTACACGCCACAGATAATCATGTTCTTCCTGCAATTTATTAAAACCTTCGCGGGTGATGATTTTCGTCGGCATAGCAAGTGTTTCCATTAAAATTGTCACCAAAGACAGGGAATGAATGCAGTCAACGCAGTTTGATGTATGCTTCGATAAGCGTGCAAGCGCATATCTTAGCGTTCCCGGCAGTAACATGACAGCGGGCTTTTTCTATCAGAATGCCGGGTGTTTATCCTGCGTATTGAAAAAAGCTTTGTGTAACATGACGGAACGGCTGTACACCGAAAACGGGTTGATTCCTGACAATACATCGTTATTGCTTCAGATAGTTCTTACGCTGTGAAAGTGCCTCTTTTCCCACAAAGTATAAAGATAAGCTGCTGTTTAATATGCTTTGTAACAATTTTGGCTAGAATATAAACTATTATGAATTGTCACAAGCGCTGGAGTTTTTGAGAATACAGGTTCAGGCAATTGCGCCTTTGGGAGTGTTTAAATGCAAGAGAACTACAAAATTCTGGTTGTTGACGACGACATGCGTTTGCGCGCACTGCTTGAACGTTATCTGACCGAACAAGGTTTCCAGGTTCGTAGCGTGGCGAATGCCGAACAGATGGATCGTCTGTTGACGCGCGAATCTTTTCACTTGATGGTGCTTGATCTGATGTTACCAGGGGAAGACGGTCTTTCAATTTGCCGTCGCCTACGTAGTCAGAGCAACCCGATGCCCATTATTATGGTCACGGCAAAAGGGGAAGAGGTCGATCGTATCGTCGGGCTGGAAATTGGCGCGGATGATTACATTCCAAAACCTTTTAATCCGCGTGAGCTGTTAGCGCGAATTCGCGCTGTATTGCGACGCCAGGCTAACGAGCTGCCGGGTGCGCCTTCTCAGGAAGAAGCGGTAATTGCCTTTGGTAAATTTAAACTTAACCTCGGCACCCGCGAAATGTTTCGTGAAGATGAGCCTATGCCGCTCACCAGCGGTGAATTTGCCGTACTCAAGGCGCTGGTCAGCCATCCTCGTGAACCGCTTTCCCGCGACAAGCTGATGAATCTTGCCCGCGGCCGTGAATACAGCGCGATGGAGCGTTCTATCGACGTGCAGATTTCGCGTCTGCGTCGTATGGTCGAAGAAGATCCGGCCCATCCGCGTTATATTCAGACCGTATGGGGGTTAGGCTACGTTTTCGTGCCAGATGGCAGTAAAGCATGAGGCGACTGCGCTTCTCGCCACGCAGTTCGTTTGCCCGTACGCTGCTGTTAATCGTTACCTTGCTGTTTGTCAGCCTGGTAACGACTTATCTGGTCGTGCTTAACTTTGCCATCCTTCCAAGCCTGCAACAGTTTAATAAGGTGCTGGCTTACGAAGTTCGTATGTTAATGACCGATCGGTTGCAGCTTGAAGATGGGACGCAGCTGGTCGTTCCTCCGGCTTTTCGTCGTGAGATATACCGCGAGCTGGGCATTTCCCTGTACACCAATGCGGCAGCTGAGGAGAGCGGTTTACGCTGGGCGCAGCATTACGATTTTCTTAGCCAGCAAATGGCGCGTCAGCTGGGTGGTCCAACAGATGTACGGGTTGAGGTCAATAAGAACTCGCCGGTGGTCTGGCTGAAAACCTGGCTACAGCCTGATATCTGGGTGCGCGTTCCGTTAACAGAAATTCACCAGGGTGATTTTTCACCGCTATTTCGCTATACCCTGGCGATTATGCTGTTGGCGATTGGCGGTGCCTGGCTTTTTGTTCGTATTCAGAACCGGCCGCTGGTGGATCTGGAACATGCTGCTTTGCAGGTTGGGAAAGGTATTATTCCGCCGCCATTGCGGGAATACGGTGCATCAGAGGTTCGATCGGTCACACGCGCTTTTAATCAGATGGCCGCGGGCGTTAAGCAGTTAGCTGACGACCGTACATTACTGATGGCTGGCGTTAGCCATGATCTGCGTACGCCATTGACGCGTATTCGTCTGGCGACTGAAATGATGAGCGAAGATGATGGCTATCTGGCTGAATCTATTAACAAAGATATCGAGGAATGTAATGCCATTATCGAGCAGTTCATCGAGTATTTGCGTACTGGTCAGGAAATACAAACGGAAAGATCGGACCTGAACAGCGTTCTGGGTGAAGTGGTGGCGGCTGAAAGCGGCTATGAACGTGAGATTGATAACGGTATTCAGGAGGGTGAGCTGGTGCTGGATATTAATCCGTTGTCGATCAAACGCGCGGTGGCAAATCTGGTCGTCAATGCCGCTCGCTACGGTAACGGCTGGATAAAAGTCAGTTCTGGCTCGGAGTTGCAGCGAGCCTGGTTCCAGGTTGAAGATGATGGCCCAGGGATAGAACCCGATCAGCTTACACACTTGTTCCAGCCTTTTGTGCGCGGCGATAGCGCGCGTAGCACCAGTGGAACCGGTTTGGGGCTGGCGATCGTGCAGCGTATTATTGATGCCCATCATGGGGAGCTGGAGGTAGGTACCAGCGATCACGGTGGTTTACGTATTCGCGCCTGGCTACCTCTGCCAGACGTGCGCGCTTCTGGAACGATGGCACTGCTGGCAGATAAAACCGTCAAATAAGCAAGGGAGCGAGAGTTCCCTTTTTTATCAATCTCAGACTACCGCCAATTGAGGTAGTCTGTTTTAGCGAAAAATCTTTATTTACAGCTGCGGGCCGGCGGCGATCAGCGTCGCCCCTGCTGCGGTATCGGTGTATTTCTCAAAGTTAGCTATAAAACGCTGAGCAAGCTGCCGTGCGTGCTGATCCCACATTTCTGACGATGGCCAGCTGGTCCGGGGATCAAGTCGGGCGCTGTCAACCCCGGTTAGCCCTAGCGGGATCGCCAGGTTGAAAACCGGCAGCGTTTGCATCGCCACATCCTGCAATTCATCGTTGAGAATGGCATTAATAATTGTTCGGGTTTCTTTTATTGAAATGCGTTTGCCTGAGCCATTCCAACCGGTATTGACCAACCATGCCTCAGCCCCTGCCGCTTGCATACGTTTGACCAGAACCTCAGAATATTGGGTTGGATGTAAAGTTAAAAAAGCCGCGCCAAAACAGGCGGAAAATGTTGGCGTTGGCTCGGTGATACCGCGCTCGGTTCCCGCCAGTTTAGCGGTAAATCCGGAGAGAAAGTGGTATTGCGTCTGGTCAGGCGTTAAACGTGCTACTGGGGGCAGTATGCCGAAAGCATCTGCGGTAAGGAAAATGACTTTGCGCGCGTGGCCTGCTTTTGACACCGGCTTAACGATATTTTCAATATGATGAAGCGGGTAGGAAACACGGGTGTTTTCTGTTTTACTGCCGTCGGCATAATCGACACCGCCATCAGCATGTACGACAACATTTTCCAGTAAGGCATCGCGGCGAATAGCCTGATATATCTCCGGCTCGGCGCTGGCCGAAAGATTAATCGTTTTTGCGTAGCAGCCGCCTTCAAAGTTGAAAACGCCATCATCATCCCAGCCATGTTCGTCATCGCCGATAAGCTGGCGTGCAGGGTCGGTAGACAGCGTGGTTTTTCCGGTACCGGAAAGGCCGAAGAATATCGCCACATCTCCTTTTTTTCCGACGTTGGCTGAGCAGTGCATAGAGGCTACACCGCGTAGCGGTAGCAGGTAGTTCATTATGGTGAACAACCCTTTTTTCATTTCTCCGCCGTACCATGTCCCGCCAATCAGCTGGACTTTTTCCGTCAGGTTAAAGGCGACAAAGTTTTCCGAATGGAGACCTTCCTGCTGCCAGTCAGGGTTGGTGCATTTGGCACCATTCATAACGATGAAGTCAGGTGTGAATTCAGCCAGTGCGCTATCGTCAGGACGGATAAACATATTTTTAACGAAGTGGGCTTGCCAGGCGACTTCTGTAATAAACCTTACACTAAGACGAGTATCAGGATTGGCTCCACACCAGGCATCTATAACGAACAGGCGTTTGCCGGATAGCTGATGAGTCACGCATGATTTCAGCCGTTCCCAGGTTTGTTGGGAAATCGGCTGATTATCGTTTTTACCGTTGCCCTGATCGTTCCACCACAAGGTGTCACACGTTGTATCGTCACGCACAATGTACTTATCTTTCGGCGATCTTCCGGTAAAAATGCCAGTATTAACGGCAACTGCACCAGATTGAGTGACAATCCCTCGTTCAAAACCCTGAAGATCTGAACGCGTTTCTTCTGCGAATAATGTGTCGTAATCAGGATTGTGGACGATGTCGGTTACCTCAGTAATGCCATACTGAACAAGATCCTGAGGGATCAGGCCGTAACTGCGCATATGACTGCTCCTTTTTGATGACGAGATAATTCAGTCAGAACTCACAAATGAATGAGTACTGTGTTCGCGCGAAGTTTACACCTGGCAGCCTGTAGCCAAAGTATACGGAGGTAGAAAATGAGAGGTCATGCAGAAGTTATTGCTGAAATAAGCTGAAGATAAAATATTCCTATAATTAGCATGTTAAAAAAGAAAGCTTAATAATGAATGCTAATGAAATTTTACGTTCAGCCTGCTTCAGCCAGAACGTAAAAAGGGGGCATCGCGCCCCCTGATTGAATGCGGCAACAGCAAACCGTTAATGTATGCACTCACTGCTGTTACCTGCATTATCATTACGCAGGGCCGCGATATCTACCACATCGTAAATATAGTGGCTGCCGCAATAATCGCAGTGCATGTCGATGTGGCCATCTTCCTGCAAAAGCTGGTCAATTTCGTCCGCCGGCAGCGTGTTTAACACCTCTGCACAGCGCTGGCGTGAGCATGAGCAGTGAAAACTGATGGGCTGTGGATCGTAAACGGTAACCTCTTCCTGGTTATAGAGCCGCCAGAGTACGTCACGGGCGGGCAGGCCAAGAAGCTCCTCAGTTTTCAACGTGGAGGTGAGGGTCGCCAGATGATCAAAGTCATTGCTGTCAGCATTTTGCGCAGGCAAAACCTGCAATAATATCCCCCCCGCGCCACTATTTTCGATGTCACAGCGCGTGTGAATATACAGGCGGGTCGGCAGCTGTTCCGATCGCATGAAATAATCTTCCAGGCAGGCAGCCAGCGTGTCGCCTTCGAGACCGACGACGCCCTGATAACGTTCACCCTGTGAAGGCGTAATCGTGATCACCAGGTAGCCTTTACCCACCATCTGTTTGAGGCTACTGCCTGGCTCAATTTTACCCTGCATCCGCGCCACGCCGCGCATTTGCTGATTATTCGTGCCATTGATAACCGCAAGCGCCAGCGGGCCGTCACCCTGTAACTGAACGGTTATGTCGCCATCGAATTTAAGCGTTGCGGTCAGCAGGCTGGTGGCGACCAGCAGCTCAGCCAGCAGTTTTTGTACGGGCTGAGGATAATCATGATCTTTGATTATTTCACGCCAGGTTTCACTTACCGTTACCAGCTCGCCGCGTACGGCATAGTTTTCGAAAAGGTAACGATGTATCTGATCGGAGTGCGACATAATGTTCTCTCATGTTGTGCGATCGACTCGTGCGTTTGTGATTGCTGACCTCTGCGAGGCCTGAGAAAATTTCTCTCTCAACGGACGGACGCTACTGGCCTTAAGCGCTGCATGTCGGTAACGGCAGCCAAAGTGGGTTATTCTTTACCAAAATTTTTAAATCTGAGCAGATCCCGTCGTTCTTTTTTATCCGGTCGTCGGTCCGGATGTGGCATGGTGAGCACGTTCATTTTTCGCGCTAATGCCAGTTTTTCTCGCTTATCAATGCTTTGAGCCGTTTCACGATACAGAAGCTGAGCCTCGTTGGCCGGACGGCGCTGATTGCTGAGACCGCATACCATCACCGTTCGTTGATCATTTCCCTGACGTAGCGTCAGCTCGGCGTTGAGTTCGACCAGCTTGCCGGGCTTACAGCGCTGGCCATTATAGTGAACCTTCCCGCCATCAATCATTTCGCGGGCAATGGCGCGACTTTTATAAAATCTTGCGGCCCAAAGCCATTTATCAAGTCGTACATCGCCGCCTGGATCGTCTTTCATAATCTGTTCCTGCGTTCACTGGCTAATCAGACTCCGCTGCTGAGATCCGTGGTCAGCACAGACGCTTGATAGGGTGATGGGCTATTAGTGTGAGGGTTAAAAATCAGATATCAAGGCCGCACAACGGAGAGTTTGTATTAAAGCGGATGAAATCGCCTGCCATATTTTTATCTAATCCTCAGAACGGTGCGCTTATGGGCTTCTGGATGCTCTACGGGAGTTCATGCAGCTTTCATAATATTGCTGAATTTTCTGCATTCGAACGCGGTTACGCTGAATCCGATGCAGTGCTAAAAGGCTGTTTATAAGCAAAGTTAGCAGCAGAATACCGAGCAGCAGGCTGGTGCTAAGGTAGCGCCAGAGCATAATGCTATCCGGCTCATTGTGCAGGGCGATATGTTGTGTACCGTTAGCATCGACACTGATACTGGTAATAACACCGGTGGCAGAAAAGGGCGTATGGAGTAACATCCCGGCAAGACGCTGCAGCTCCGGCCACTGTTCCGACGCGTTGTAGTCAAATAAATGAACCGCAGGCGCTGGCTGGCTTACCAGCGGATAGCCCTCATCACTGATGATAAAAAAACCGCCGGGGGGCGGGCTGTTGAGCGCATCAACTGCCCGGCGTGTTTCACGGTAAAAGAATGAATCGGTGGCGGTTTTGACCATGTTCTCCAGTGCTTCGGCACTGACCGGACGTAGTAAAACGTTGATGCCGTTGAGCGCGCCGGAATCAGCCTGACGCACCAGAAAACGCCAGTCTTTAGCATTTCCCAGATTTACCAACGCATTCTTTAGCCGAACGCAATCCTGCGGCTGGCTACAAAGCGCTTGTGTTTTCAACACGATATTGGAAAAGTTATCCAGTAAAATCATGCCGGATTTTTGAATAGCGCTTGCCAGCTGTGGGTTCAGTTTGGGGTCCGCTGGCGTTTGCGGATGTAGCTGTTGGTTAATGCTATTCAGCAGTGCGTTGGCTTTATCTATGATGTCGGACTGCGGTAAGGCTAGCGGCGCAGCGGTGTTCCAGTAAATTGATGAGCAATCAAAAGGCATAAAGGCATAGTGACGATTTCCCTGATAGGCCCTGGGAATCGAACACATGCCATAACCGCTGATATGCAGCAGGTCGCCGACGTGCAGCGCGGTGTTTTCTAGCTGCGCAACGCTGTTTACCTGAATACTTTCCGTATCTTTAGCCCATGCCAGGCTGAGCTTGAGTGGCATGCTCAGGGGGGCCAGAGTAATCAGCAATATCAGCACCATGAGCGAACCTGTCGCCAGTACCACGTTTTTACGCCAGCGCTGGACGGGAAAATTCCGCACCTCGTCGTGCAAAGAGAGAAAGTCTCCCTGGCGTACTACATGACGGTTGAGATAGATTTCAACGTCGGTGGTCTGGCCCAGATCGTTAGCAACGTAGGGCTGCCAGTGGGGAGGATAGATAAGATCAACGCTTCCCAGTGAGAGATTACTCATCTGATTCTGGTAGGCTTCGCTGAATAATCCCCACCGCTTCAACCTGCCGCGCAGGCAGTGGATGTCCCGTAGTGATTTCTCACCTGATGAACGATAATAAAACCAGGCGCTGACAGCGATAATCACAACCCCGGCGGCAATCAGCCACGGCATAAACAGCAGTGGGCTTATCAGGCTGATAAAAAATAGCAACAGGGCGGAGCAAAGGGCGAATGCTTCACGCGTGCCGTCAGAGCGGCTTAATACATGCTCGGGTAGGGTCTCTTTGCGTATCCGGATTAACTCGATATTTTCAAACTCTTCCTGACGTATAGAAGCATTGCGTCCTGATGGCGGTAACGACGGCGGTTGTGTCGCGTTGTTATCATTGGTCAGCGTATGACCATTTAACAGGATAATGAGCGGAACAGGATAGGTATCCACCAGCTCAACGTAGTTTTCATCCGCAATATATTGTTCCCACTGCGGGGGCAAATGAACTTCAACTTCATCCAGATAGTAGCGCCACTTTTCCGGCGTGTCAGTTGACAGCCCGTAGCGGGTGATAGCTCTGGTAAGAGGATAAACGTTGTGATTTTGCGAGGTTAGCGTCAGCTTATCTTCAATTGAACGACTATAGCCGCTGGGGAAAATACTGTCATGACGGTATTTTTCGAGGGAATCTATGTAGCGCTGTATAGCCTGCTGTTCATCAAAGGTAAGCTGGCGATGAGAGGGCTGAGGAAACAGTCTGGAAGGTCTATGTTTTGGTTGATAGCGTGCCTTAAACCAGAAATAACTCGCCACCAGTAGAGAGCCGATAAGCACAAGCAATACTATAAAAGCTATTGTATTCATGCTTCCCTCATTGTGATAAATAGCTCCCAAGGAGTAAATCAAATGTCATGATTATTATTCACTACACACAATCAGGCCGTATAGATTCAGGTTTGGCATATTGAAATAAGCCCAGAATCAAGCGATTAGCGTTACCAGATAATAGTGCCTTAAATAATCTTATCAACCATATAGATTGATAGGTATCGGTGTAATCCTATTTTGTTGCATTTGTGTTGATATCGAAATTTAAATTTGACTAAAGGCAGATTAATCGCAGCAAATAAAGTCAAAATATCGCCACTTTATATTGGCTTCCAGCAACGACTGCCGCACAATGCCGGGACAGGCGATCTGGATGATGTTGTCATATGCATTGATTTAACCCTATTGGCACGATCAGAGGTCATGATGAGCAAGGAACGACTAAAACCCACTATTCATCGCGTTGAAACCGTTGCGCAGTCGAGCCTTTTTACTATTGAATCGGTGGATCTTGAGTTTAGTAACGGGGTAAAACGGGTTTATGAGCGCATGCATCCTTCAGGACGGGAAGCCGTGATGATTGTGCCTATAGTCGATGATTGCCTCATTCTTATTGAAGAGTACGCCGTCGCGCTGGAAGCTTATGAACTGGGATTTCCCAAAGGGCTGATTGATCCCGGTGAGACGGTGTTTGAAGCGGCCAATCGTGAGTTAAAAGAGGAAGCTGGTTTTGGCGCTGAACGATTGCAGGTGCTCAGTCAGCTGACAATGGCGCCATCCTATTTCTCCAGCAAAATGAATATAGTGGTTGCCGATGGGCTTTATCCGGAGAAGCTTGAGGGGGATGAACCTGAACCGCTGACTCTGCGTCGCTGGCCGCTGGCAAACCTGATGGCCTTAATAGAAGAGCCAGACTTTCGCGAAGCGCGTAACGTCAGTGCGCTGTTTCTGATACGCGAATGGTTAGTGAAACAGGGACGTTTAAGTTATTAATTGGTAATAAAAAAACGCCGGTTAAGACCGGCGCTGTCGAAACTAAAATAGCTCGTGGCTTTCCCCGTTTTCCTGCAAGGTGGTGCCTGCGTCATGCATTGAATATTCAGTGGGCTGCGTACCCTGAATAAAATATTCCTGGCGGGTATAACGTCCCCCGTCTCTAGCCAGCTTACCGGTGGCTTTATCAATAGTCACCGTCACGATGCCTTCAGGAGGGGTTAACGGTTGTAACGGAACGCCCTGTAAAGCGATAGCCATAAACTGATTCCAGGCTGGTTGTGCGCTCTTGGCTCCCCCCTCATAACCCGATATTTGATCTTTTATTACACCTGATGCGGAGGTGCGACCAAGATCGCGGCGATGATCGTCAAAGCCGATCCAGACTGACGCAACCACGCCCGGCCCATAGCCTGAAAACCATGCATCCTTTGAGTTGTTGGTGGTACCGGTTTTGCCGCCAATATCGTTGCGTTTGAGATCGCGGCTGGCACGCCAACCTGTACCCATCCAGCCGGGTTCGCCGAAAATATTCGAATTAAGCGCGCTTTTAATCAGGAAAGCCAGCGGCGTATTGATTACGTGCGGCGCATATTCCTGAGCATTTTCCTGATGGGGCTGGTTTGGCGCCACTTGCTCCAGCTGCGGGGCCGGAACAGCATTGTTAATGCCTTCCCGTGAAACAGCAACGTTTTCGATGTTTTCATCATTAAGCGCTAGCGCTTTTTTTGTTTCTCCATAAATAACCGGCAGGTTGCACTGAGGGCAGGCCACCCTCGGCTTTGCATTAAACAGAGTTTCGCCTTGCTCATTTTCTATTTTACTGATGAAGTAAGGGTCTACCAGGAAACCACCGTTGGCGATGACCGCATAACCGCGAACCATTTGCAGGGGAGTGAAAGAAGCGGAGCCGAGGGCCAGCGATTCAGTATGGACGATATTTTGCGCCGGGAAGCCGAAACGTTGCAGATATTCTGCTGCATAATCAACACCCATTGCTCGCATTGCGCGCACCATGACGACGTTCTTCGATTCGCCAAGTCCCTGACGCAAACGGATCGGCCCGGCATAGGTCGGCGGTGAGTTTTTTGGCCGCCAGTCGGCACCGGCACCGGCATCCCAGCGGGAAATCGGTACATCATTAAGAATAGAGGCCAGCGTCAGTCCACGATCCATCGCTGCGGTATACAGGAACGGTTTGATGTTAGAACCGACCTGGCGCAGTGACTGAGTTACGCGATTAAATTTGCTCTGGTTAAAGTCAAAACCACCGACCAGCGCCAACACTGCGCCATTTTGCGGATTAATAGAGACTATCGCCGAGTTAACGTCCGGTACCTGTGCCAGCCACCAGTCGTTGTTCACCTTGCGTACCCAGATTTGCTGTCCTGCCTGAACAACCTGGCTGACAGAACGCGGGGTTGGCCCTTGCAAAGTATCTGATTTAAAAGGACGCGCCCAGCGCATCCCTGTCAGTCCAAGCGAAACTGAACTGCCATCGCGCATGGTGGCGGTTGCTTCCTGATTGTTTATTGTGGTAACGACAGCCGGTTCCAGCGGGCCATAGGTCGTCAACGTTTTTAGTTTTTTCAGTATTTCGCTATGTTCCCACGCTCGTTCGCCTGTTTTCCATAAAACCTCAGAAGGTCCGCGATAGCCATGGCGCATGTCGTAGTTAATGACGTTATCCTGCACCGCCTTTTCGGCATCAATCTGCAGCTTTTCTGTAATGGTGGTGTAAACCTTAAAGCCATCTGTATAGGCGTTTTCACCGTAGCGTTTAATCATCTCCTGACGCACCATCTCTGTGAGATAGGGCGCAGAGAATTGAGTTTGGGGGGCGTGGTAACGTGCGACTAACGGTGTATTACGCGCTTCGTCATACTGCTGCTGGGTGATGTAGTTCTGGCTGAGCATACGTGCCAGTACCACATTACGCCGCTGCAGCGCCCGGGGATGCGAATAAAGAGGATTGAAAGTAGAGGGCGCTTTAGGCAGGCCTGCGACCATTGCCATTTCACTCAGGCTAAGCTGCTCAGGCGTTTTGCCAAAATAGACCTGAGCTGCGGCACCGATGCCGTAAGCACGATAGCCGAGATAAATTTTATTCAGATAAAGCTCAAGAATTTCGTTTTTTGACATCATCTGTTCGATGCGGATGGCGAGAAAAACCTCCTTAATTTTTCGTATCAGCGTGCGTTCAGGGCTGAGGAAAAAGTTACGCGCCAACTGCTGAGTGATTGTACTGGCCCCCTGTGAAGCATGGCCAGAAAAGACGGCTACGCTGGCGGCACGAAATATACCGATAGGGTCGACGCCGTGATGCTCATAAAAGCGGCTGTCCTCGGTCGCGAGGAAGGCATTTATTTGCATTTGCGGTATTTGCTGCAAGGTGAGAGGGATACGTCGTTTCTCACCGTATTGTGCAATTAGTTTGCCCTCTGAGCTGAATACCTGCATTGGCGTTTGCAGACGCACATCTTTCAGCGTATTCACGTCAGGTAGCTGTGGTTCGATGAATTTATACAGGCCGTATATCGACCCGATGCCCAGCAAAATGCAACAGACTGCAAAGATCAAAAAGTACTTTACGAACTTCACCTGATTATTCCCACTTTTAGTCGTTTGGGCAGTTTATAAACAATCATGCAGTAGTATAAATGTAAGCTAAACGCTTTGATACGTTCTTTTGTTTTCGCCGATATGGAGATCGCGCCTGATGGCTTTTAAACGCTGGAATATTGGTCTTGATATTCAGAATGGCCAGCTTTGTGCGCTGGCTGTCCAACGCCATCGTCGTAAAGGCTTACAGCTACGCCATTGGTGGCATTTCCCCCTTCCCGCGGACACCCTGGTTCAGGGCATTATTCAACGTTCGGAGTCCTTGATTACGTTACTCAGCACATGGCGTCAAAGCTTGCCCTGCAACGTTTCGCTGCGCGTAGGCCTTCATCCTCAATTGGTTTTGCAGCGCCAGTTGGCGCTGCCAGCGGCGGAAAATCGGCTGAGAGAATCTGAGCGTAGCAGGTATATCAACGCAGCCGCGAGACGATTTTTCCCAATTGATATCAAAGAGCTTGTTGTTGATTATCGTCAGCATAAATTGTCCGGAGAAATATGCCTTACGGCAGCTCACCGCTCGGCGCTGGATAGCTGGAATGACTGCTTACAGGCCGCCGGTTTGTTTGCAGATGTGATGGAGCTGACGCCTGCGGCGCTCGTTGCACTGGCGGAGGCGATGAAACTGCCGGCTCAGGCATCCTTGGTTCATGCCCTTAGCGACCACTGGCTATGGTTTTCTCCTCAAAAAAATCCGGCCACCGGATGGTGTCCCCGCAGTGATGTTAATGATCTTCAGGCATTGGTCGAAACCCGCCTTGCTGCCAACAGGCCTATTTTTATTAGCGATGCGATAAACGATCGGACTCCGGCGCCGGAATATAAAACGCTGAACCCATTTTCATTGTTCGGTAACCTTCAGCCGCCGTTTCCCCAGCGTCAGCAGTCCTTTGTGCTGGCGGCAGGACTGGCGCTGCGGCAGGAGGATCACTCATGGTATGGGTAAACCTGCTGCCCTGGCGTGAACGCCGGTTGGCATCTCTGCGACGGATCTGGCTGAAAGGGCTGCTTACGCCATTTGCACTGCTGTGTGCCGTAGCCCTGGTTATAACGATACAGCGGCAGTTTAATTCACTCAAAGCGATTGAAAACCAGACCTGGCGGCAATCTCAGATGCAGCTTAAACACGTCTTCACACAGAAAACGGCCTTGCAGCGGCAGGTTAGTGCAGGGCAAGTTAAGCTGGACAAGCTTGAACGACGCCATCAGCGCTTAATGCGCTGGCAGAAACTAATGACTCTCCTGGGAGAAAAACTGCCGGTTGGACTTTGGCTGACTGAAATTCGCGGTGATGTTAAAACAGTCACTTTTACAGGGCGCTGTGCGCAGGTTGAAGATAGCGCGCTTTTAAGAAAAGCGCTGTTAAACGCCAGACTGTTCGATCGGCTTCTTGTTACTCACTTCAGACGCGCCTCCAGTGGTACGCTTGATTTTACCCTCGTCGGCCACTGGTCTGAGGCCGGTTCCGATGATTGAATCTACTCTCTGGTGGCTTTTAACTTCACCTCTGTGGCGGAGGCACTGCATTCTGCTATTTCTGGCGCTCTCATTTAGCCTCGGCTGTTGGCTTTTCGCCGGACAAGCTGCTGGACATAAGAGCGTCCAACTGGAAGAGCAGCAGCGACAATGGCGTAAAAGCGTTGCATTGTGTGTGCATCAACTGGCGAATTTACCTCGAACCGCATCACTGCGCCTCAGAGAAAAACAACAGTACCAGCGTGCTCACTTTCTTGCGCGCCGGGATTTCTCTTTGTCAGCATTTTTGCATGATTCTCAGGCTCATTTACTGCAATGGCAAACGTCGCCTTCCACCCGTTCACTCCAGCTCGTGGTGGCGTGGTTGCAGGTTTCTCCGGTTATGGACAGCTTGCTTCACCAGCTGCCTGGTACAGTAATTTCAGAGCTGAGTCTACGCCCGCATGAAAAAATGCTGCATATGAATCTGGTCTTGGAGATAACTGATGAACCGGTTTTGGCTGCTGCTACTGATGTTCTGTAATGGCGTTCAGGGGCGGGATCCTTTTCTTCCTCCTGAACCGAGCTGTGTTTCCCACCCGTCGCTGCCAACATCATGGCAATTACTGGGTGTCATCGGCAGTGAGGGGCACTTTGTCAGCCGCTGGCAATCACCGCTTAACTACCGTATTACTCTGGCGGAGCAGGCGAGCCTAAGCCAGACAAACTGGCGAATTGTTCAGGTTGAACTGACCGGCGTCACCCTTGTATGGCAGGGACAATGTCAGGCGGCTAGTTATTTTTATTCACTCAAAAAAGGTCGATTTAATGCGTATATGGATGTTGCCCCTGCTGCTGACTCTGGTGAAAAACGCTCAGGCAGCAGAGCCGACGGTTTCTCTGACATTCAACGAGGCGCCGGTTAGCGATGTGCTTCAGGCGTTGGCAGGCCATCATGGCGATAACCTGGTAATTGCTCCTGGGATTGAAGGCACATTAACACTCAGTTTGCACGATGTCCCCTGGGAGCAGGCATGGCAACTGGTTAACAAAATGGCTGGCCTCAGCAGTGAAAAACAAGGTAATGTGCTGCTGGTATCTCCCCGTACTATGTCAGGTCTGAGCGGTCGGACGTTGGAAGGAGATGACGTTCGACAGCATTTGCCGCTGAAAAATCGTGTTATCCATTTGCAATATGCTCATGCTCAAACACTTTTTGCTAGCCTGCAGAAAGAAAAAACTCAGCTGATGAGCCCCCGTGGCATTATTACCCTCGACGCTCGTACGAACAGTCTGTTATTGCGCGATGTTACGCCTGCTCTCGAAGAAACGGCACGATGGATTGCCGCGCTGGACGTTCCGCTACAGCAGGTTGAGCTGGTCGCACATATCGTAACTATTAATAAAGATAAGCTGCAAGAGTTGGGAGTGAAATGGGGACTTGAGGGCGGCGATCCCATTAGTCAGGCACTACGCGCCAGCCAGTTCCATGTCAATTTGCCGGTAGCCGACCCGGCGATTAGCACTGGCTTTTCTTTGGCGCATATAGATGGACGCCTGTTGTCGCTGGAACTCAGCGCTCTGGAGCGTGAAAATCAGGTAGAAATCATCGCCAGTCCCCATCTCTTTACCTCTCATCAGCAGCCAGCGAGTATTAAGCAGGGCACTGAAATACCCTATGAGGTCTCCAGCGGTGATAATGGCAAAACGTCGATGGAGTTTCGCGAAGCGGTTCTGGGTATGGAGGTTACGCCGATCATCATGAGTAACAGCCGAATTTTGTTAAAACTACATATTACACAGAATGTCCCCGGTAAAACCATGCGCAACGGTGAGGGCGAAGTCGTCACCATCGATAAACAGGAGATAGATACTCAGGTAACTGTGCGTGATGGGCAGACGCTGGCACTGGGTGGGATTTTTCAGCATCAGCGGGACCATGAAAAAACCCAGGTGCCGCTGCTGGGTGATATCCCGCTGTTGGGACGACTGTTTCGTCATGAGGTTTCCCAGCATAAGCGGCGTGAGCTGGTGATCTTTATCACCCCACATCTTACCGGCGAATAGCAAACTCTCTGAACTAACGATTGATTTTTCTTCCGTTCAGATTGAAGAGCGTTTGACGCACGGCCGGAATTAGCTTACAAGGTTAGCGGTTTACTTTATGGCTGGGTCCGGGAGAATACGTTACAGATTTGAGAGCAATGTTTTTATTGCCTTGGGCATCTGTTCGTATAAAACTCGCGTATTCATCCTTATATGGCGAATAAAACTGCGCCAGACCAAATAAAGTATTTGGTTGCCAAAGCACCGGTTGTGTTGAGATAATTTTTCGTCTGACTCTCGCACTATCGCTCATGAGGTTTCAGTTCATGTCCTGTCCTTCGAGGACGGGGTATCATTAACGAATTGTCTTAGTAATACCGAAAAAATGGCAGAGAAACGCAATATCTTTCTGGTTGGGCCTATGGGTGCCGGAAAAAGCACGATTGGGCGCCAGTTAGCTCAACAACTCAATATGGAATTTTTTGATTCTGATCAAGAAATTGAGCGACGTACCGGAGCAGATGTGGGCTGGGTGTTTGACGTCGAAGGCGAAGAAGGGTTTCGCGATCGAGAAGAAAAAATCATAAACGAACTTACTGAAAAGCAAGGTATCGTGTTGGCAACGGGCGGAGGGGCGGTTAAATCGCGTGATACTCGTAACCGTCTTTCTGCGCGCGGCGTGGTGGTTTATCTTGAAACCACGATAGAAAAACAGCTGGCACGTACGCAGCGAGACAAGAAGCGTCCACTGCTTCAGGTCGATTCACCGCCGCGCGAAGTGCTTGAATCCCTTGCCGGAGAACGTAATCCGCTGTACGAAGAGATTGCAGATGTGACTATTCGTACGGATGAGCAAAGCGCGAAGGTGGTCGCCAATCAAATCATCAACATGCTGGAAAAGCGCTGAGTAGCGCGGCCAGCCGAGTTTATCGCTAATCAATTAAGGCAGTATGCGTATCATGGAAAAGATCACCGTATTACTGGGGGATCGCAGCTACCCTATTACCATCGCAGCCAATTTATTTGATGATCCGACTTCTTTCTGGCCGCTAAAGCCGGGTGACCGGGTGATGTTGGTGACCAATGAAACGCTGGCTCCGCTCTACCTTAATAACGTTCGATTAATTCTTGAACAGGCAGATATTAGGGTTGATACGCGCATTTTACCTGACGGCGAGCAATACAAATCCCTGGAAGTGCTGAATCAGGTGTTTACCGCGCTACTGGAAGGTTCCCATGGACGCGATACAACTCTGGTGGCTTTAGGTGGCGGAGTGATAGGTGATATGACCGGTTTTGCCGCTGCCAGTTATCAACGTGGCGTACGCTTCATCCAGCTGCCTACAACGCTGCTGTCTCAGGTTGATTCCTCGGTAGGGGGTAAAACCGGCGTTAACCATCCGCTGGGTAAAAATATGATCGGAGCTTTCCATCAGCCTGCCTCGGTTGTCATCGACCTTAACTGCCTTAATACGCTTTCTGCGCGTGAGTTGGCCTCAGGACTCGCCGAGGTCATTAAATACGGCATTATTCTCGATGGCGATTTTTTTGACTGGTTGGAAATTAATCTTAATGCCCTACTGGCACTGGACAGCGCGGCTATGGCCTGGTGCATTCGCCGCTGCTGTGAGTTAAAAGCTGACGTGGTTGCAGCCGATGAACGGGAGGGGGGACAGCGTGCTTTACTTAACCTGGGCCATACCTTTGGACATGCGATTGAAGCGCATATGGGGTATGGCAACTGGCTGCATGGCGAAGCTGTTGCCGCTGGCATGGTCATGGCTGCCAGGACAGCAGAACGTCTCGGGCAGTTCACGTCGGTGCAAACTGCGCGTATCATTGATTTGCTAAAACGCGCCGGACTGCCGACCAACGGCCCCTCAGAGATGCGCGCCGAGGATTATCTTCCCCATATGCTGCGCGATAAAAAGGTATTAGCCGGTGAGTTGCGGCTGGTGCTCCCTATCAGCATAGGCGCAGCGCAAGTGCAGAGCGGTGTTGCCCACGATATTGTTTTGGCCGCAATTGAAAAGTGCATTGTGAACCCGACCTTCTGACAATCGTCAAGGGTAACCAGGTTAACCAAATTGGCATTCACACGGAAAACGTGTGGTGAAGTTGCCAGACTTGAGGAGGTTTGATGGACGAGTTTAAACCGGAAGATGAACTAAAACCTGATGCCAGTGACCGTCGTCCTGTACGGCCACGTAAGCCATCTTCTGCGAATAGGGCACCGGCCCCGCGTCAGCGTGTAATGATGGGGATCGGTATTCTGGTACTACTGCTGATGGTTATTGGCATCGGTTCTGCACTTAAGGACAACAATGATAAATCAGCCAACATCGATAATAACAGTGCTGCTGGCGTAACGGCGACGCAAGGGGGAGTGGCGAAAAATATCGATCTTTCCGTCTCATCTTCAACGTCAGGCAATCCGGGTGATGCAACGCCGACGGCGACGAGCGGGACTCCTGACATTAGCTCAACGAATGACGGTATGGCTCCGCAGAAGACTTTGCCTGCCGACGGATCTTCGCCTCAGCAGCTGAGCCCTCCAGCTATCTCATCAACTCCGACGGAAAGCAAATCGCATCCGATTGCGGAAAATCAGCATCGTATCGAGCTGCAAGGCAATCTTAACAACGCGTTAAACAATCAGCAGAATTCGGTTGATGACGCTGCTTCTGCCGCGCAAGGTGGCAGTGCTGGCACGCTTCCGACGGCACCTGCGACTGTTGCAGCCGGTGCTGCTCATAGCTCCACGTCAAGAGTGTCAGGCACATCTCAGTCATCTTTGGTAAAACCTTCCACAGAGAGGGCTAAACATCATAGCCACAGGTCAGCGTCAGCTCATCAGGCTAAACCAGCAGCGAAATCAGCCAGTGGTAAGGCGCATAATGAGCAGAGCGCTTTACGCGCTTTGCCATCTGGTAATTATACCTTGCAGCTCAGTGGCGCATCGCGGGAGGGCCCACTCAATGCCTGGGCGAAGACGCAAAATCTGACTGGATACCATATCTATAAGACAACGCGTAACGGGCAGCCTTGGTACGTTCTGATCACCGGTTCGTTTGCCACACCGGCTGAGGCAAAACGCGCGGTTGCCTCTTTGCCCGCGGGTGTGCGTGCGCAGGATCCCTGGGTTAAACCGCTCAATCAGTTAAAAAAATAAGTATAACAATACAGTCAGAGCCGATTGATGTCGGTTCTGGCCCGCATAGCAGCGGATGGTACAACACTCTTAAAGCGCTTGAGCTGTAAGATATGTCGCGGCCTGAAGAGAATAACTAATATAATGGCATGAAGAAAAATCGCGCTTTTTTGAAGTGGGCTGGCGGTAAATATCTGCTACTGGATGAGATCCGTCGTTATTTACCAGAGGGTGAGTGCCTGATTGAGCCATTTGTCGGTGCAGGTTCGGTATTTCTCAACACCGATTATTCTCACTACATCCTGGCGGATATCAACAGTGACCTGATTAATCTGTACAATATAGTCAAGACGCGTACCGTCGAATTTGTACAGGATGTGCGCATGTTATTCAGCGAACAATCCAATGTGGCGGACTTTTATTACGCGCAGCGGGAGCGTTTTAATCGTAGTACTGATGCTTACGAGCGGGCGTTACTGTTCCTCTATCTGAATCGTTATTGTTTCAACGGCCTGTGTCGTTACAATCTTAGCGGTGAGTTTAACGTGCCTTTTGGTCGATATCGGCGCCCCTACTTTCCGGAAGATGAGCTGTACTGGTTTGCTGAGTGTGCGCAGAAAGCAACTTTTGTCTGCGAACCCTACGATGTTACTCTGAGGAAGGCTGGCAAAGGGGCGGTTATCTATTGTGATCCGCCTTATGCACCGCTTTCGGCTACGTCAAATTTTACCGCATACCATACCAATAATTTTTCGCTGCGGGAGCAGCAGCGCCTGGCCGAAATGGCGAGTAGTTTGTCGGCAGAACACCAGATACCGATACTGATCTCCAATCATGACACGCCCCTGACCCGTGAGTGGTATCGGAGTGCGTCGTGCCTGGTGCCGATAAAGGTAAGACGCTCAATCAGCAGTCGCGGCGTTGGGCGGATCAAAGTGGATGAGCTGCTGGCCCTGTATATTTAAGCGGGTTATCTGATCGTCACTGAGTGCTAACCGCCTGTAGTCAGGCGTAAGAACCGGGAGAAATGGATGAAAAAACCTTTGATTGCACCTTCGATTCTGTCTGCAGATTTCGCCCGTCTCGGAGAAGATACGGCTAAAGCACTGGCCGCTGGTGGTGATGTTGTGCATTTTGACGTGATGGATAATCACTATGTGCCCAATTTGACAATGGGACCTATGGTGTTGAAAGCGCTGCGTGATTATGGCATCACCGTACCAATTGATGTTCACCTGATGGTAAAACCCGTTGACCGCCTGATACCTGACTTTGCCAGCGCGGGTGCCAGCTTCATTACCTTTCACCCGGAAGCGTCAGAGCATGTCGATCGCACCCTGCAGTTGATTAAAGAACACGGCTGTAAAGCGGGTCTGGTATTTAATCCGGCAACGTCGCTGAGTTACCTCGATTACGTGATGGACAAGCTGGACATTGTTTTGCTTATGTCGGTGAATCCCGGTTTTGGTGGTCAGTCGTTTATTCCTTCGACGCTGGATAAGCTGCGCGCTGCGCGTAAGCGTATCGATCAGTGCGGCTACGATATTCGACTTGAGGTGGATGGCGGTGTCAAGGTTGAGAACATTGCCGAAATCGCGGCCGCCGGCGCGGATATGTTTGTTGCCGGTTCTGCTATCTTTGGTCATTCAGACTATAAGCAGGTCATCGAGAAAATGCGTACTGAGTTGGAGAAGTCACGTCATGGCTCATTCCACTAATATTCAGGGACTGGCATTCGATCTTGATGGTACGCTGGTGGACAGTGCTCCGGGCCTGGCCGCCGCAGTTGACCTTGCCTTGAACGCGCTGAATCTTGCTGCTCCAGGGATCCAGCGCGTTGCTGCCTGGATAGGTAACGGGGCAGATATCATGATTACCCGCGCATTGCGTTGGGCACTGGATGCCGAGCCGACGCAGACGCAGATTAATGAGGCGCGAGCCCTCTTTGATAAGCATTATGCCCGCACGGTTAGACAGGGTAGCCAGCTGTTTCCGGAAGTCAAAGCGACGCTTGACGCTCTGGCAGCCAGCGGCCTGCCAATGGCGATTGTGACCAATAAGCCGACGCCTTTTATTGCGCCGTTGTTGCAATCTTTGGCTATCGCGCATTGTTTCTCGTTGGTGCTGGGTGGCGATGACGTTGTCCAGAAGAAGCCGCATCCCGCCCCGCTATTTTTAGTTTTAGGCACCTTTGGTCTGCGACCAGAATCGCTGCTATTTGTAGGCGATTCACGTAATGATATTCTCGCCGCGCAGGCAGCAGGATGTCCCTGCGTTGGTATGACGTATGGTTATAATTATGGTGAGCCGATTACCAGTAGCCAGCCTGACATCGTACTTGATCATTTCAATCAGCTTCTGCCCGTATTAGGGCTGTAAATCAGGATATTAGCAATGAGCAAACCCATCGTTTTTAGTGGCGCACAACCCTCAGGTGAACTGACTATTGGTAACTATCTGGGTGCGCTACGTCAGTGGGTGAAGATGCAGGATGATTATCAGTGCATTTATTGTATTGTCGATCTCCACGCTATCACAGTGCGGCAGGATGCAGAGAAATTGCGTAAGGCAACGCTGGATACATTGGCCCTGTATCTGGCCTGCGGCATCGATCCCAATAAGAGCATTATCTTCGCGCAGTCTCACGTGCCGGAGCATACGCAGCTCGGTTGGGTGCTGAATTGTTATACCTATTTTGGTGAACTTAGCCGTATGACGCAGTTCAAGGATAAGTCCGCGCGCTACGAAGAGAATATTAATGTAGGTTTGTTCGATTATCCGGTGCTGATGGCCGCAGATATCCTGCTTTATCAGACGCATCAGGTGCCGGTAGGTGAAGATCAGAAGCAGCATCTTGAGCTGAGCCGTGATATTGCCTCACGTTTCAACGCGCTCTATGGTGATATTTTTCGGGTGCCTGAGCCTTTTATTCCCAAATCTGGCGCGCGCGTAATGTCATTACTCGATCCGACGAAAAAAATGTCGAAGTCAGATGACAACCGCAATAACGTGATTGGTCTGCTGGAAGACCCCAAATCGGTGGTGAAGAAGATAAAGCGCGCAGTGACTGACTCTGAGGAGCCACCGGTCGTGCGTTACGATATAAAAGAAAAAGCCGGCGTTTCAAATCTGCTGGATATCCTGTCCGGTGTGACAGGCACGCCGGTCGCTGATCTTGAGAGATCGTTTGCAGGTAAAATGTACGGCCATCTTAAAGGGGAAGTTGCGGATGCAGTCTCAGGGATGCTCAGCGAGTTACAGGAACGTTATCACCAATATCGTAATGACGAGGCTTTTCTTGAAGAAATTATGCGTCACGGCGCTGAAAAAGCCCGTAGCATCGCGCAGGAAACACTGAAAAAGGTCTATCAGGCGGTGGGTTTTGTTACTAAGCCCTGATTTTCTGGCTATCTGAAGATATCTTGTAGACCCCGGCGTCGTGGCGCCGGGGTCTTTGTTTTTACTGCGGCTGGACTTCAGATGTTTGACCTTGCCTGGTTTTTAGCGCGTTAGCTTCGTCCCGCTATTTTCAAGTTATGAAAACCGTGTCAGGGTAAATGTATTATCGCAACTTGAGGAGATGTTTATGCAGGGTTCGCCACTCAGAAGGATCACCCATGTGCGCTTGCCGGGACAGGAGGGATTGTGGCAGATCGACATTGCCGATGGCAAAATAAGCCGTATCGGACCCCAGCTGAAGAATTGTCCACAGGATGAGGCAAGCCTGCATGGAGAGGGGGGGCTGGCTATTCCACCGTTTATAGAACCGCATATCCATCTCGATACCAGCCAAACCGCCGGTGAGCCTTCCTGGAATCGTTCAGGTACGCTGTTTGAAGGCATTGAGCGCTGGGCACAGCGCAAAGAGCTGCTAACCCATGAAGATGTTAAAGCGCGGGCAAAACAGACGCTGAAGTGGCAGCTTGCTAACGGCATCCAATACGTACGTACTCATGTTGACGTCTCTGATCCTACGCTTACGGCGCTTAA
Source organism: Izhakiella capsodis (assembly GCF_900115045.1). Taxonomy (GTDB): domain Bacteria; phylum Pseudomonadota; class Gammaproteobacteria; order Enterobacterales; family Enterobacteriaceae; genus Izhakiella; species Izhakiella capsodis. Next base: position 143,792 of record NZ_FOVC01000007.1, read on the forward strand.
AGCGATGCTTGAGGTTAAGCACGAAATGGCACCTTGGGTGAACTTACAGCTGGTGGCTTTTCCACAGGAAGGGATTATGTCTTATCCGGATGGAGCCGCATTGCTGGAGGAGGCTCTCCGGCTGGGTGCCGACGTGGTCGGGGCGATCCCTCATTTCGAATTTACCCGTGAATATGGCATAGAGTCGCTGCACATTGCCTTCGCGTTGGCGCAAAAGTATCAGCGACAGGTTGATGTGCATTGCGATGAAATAGACGACGAGCAGTCGCGCTTTATCGAAACGGTAGCGGCGCTGGCGCACAAAGAAAACATGGGGGCGCGCGTTACGGCAAGTCATACTACCGCGATGCACTCCTACAACGGCGCATATACTTCCCGTTTGTTCCGGCTGCTTAAACTGTCGAAAATTAATTTTGTGGCTAACCCGTTGGTGAATATCCATCTCCAGGGGCGCTTTGATGATTATCCTAAACGGCGTGGCATTACCAGAGTTAAAGAGATGCTGGCTCAGGGAATTAACGTCTGCTTCGGCCATGATGACGTATTTGATCCCTGGTATCCGCTGGGTACCGGCAATATGCTACAGGTGCTGCATATGGGACTTCATGTCTGTCAGCTAATGGGATATGACCAGATTAACGCCGGGCTCGATTTGATTACGCGCAATAGCGCCCGGGCACTACAGTTAACAGATTACGGTATTCACACCGGTAATCCGGCGAGTCTGATTATTCTGCCTGCTGAAAATGGTTTTGATGCGCTGCGTCGTCAGGTAGCGGTACGCTATTCGGTTCGCGCGGGAAGGGTGATTGCGGCAACGGAGCCTGCGAAATCGACGCTTTATCTGGCACAGCAAGAAGCCATCGACTTCACACGATAGATAAACGGCAGTCCCCCTTCAGGGGGCTGCCGTTTAACGCTTAGTGTTTCCAGTTACCGTGGCTGCGATGCTTAGTTACAAAACCCAGCAGCAAGCACATGAGGAAAACAATTGCGTACAAGCCGTTAGCGGTTTTCAGTGCGGTATGCACGCTATAATGACTTACGATTGGCGCAGTGACAATGAATGTCAGCATGGTGCCCACCGTGCCGCAGGTCAGAATAAAGTTAACCAGCTTGGGTGAAGAGACCTTAGTTTGCAGGGAGCCTAGCGTAATGATGGTGGTATAAATGGCACTGGAAAAAAAGCCGAGTGCGAGGATTATCCACTTCAGTATGGCCGGATCGCTGCTGTTGACGAACCAGTACATCAGCCCGGTTGCCACCAGTGCCAGCACGGTCACGATACGCTGCGGATCGACGAAACGTAGAAGGGCGCTGAATGCCCACATACCAATCATATAAGCCGTCCAGAAGCTGCCTACCAGGCCGCCAGCCTGTAGCATATTCATGTTCAGATTGGTATTGGCATACTGCGGCACCCAGGAAATGAAGCCTAGTTGGCCGAGTATATAGCAGAGTGCGGCGACGGCGAGTAACGCAACGCCAATACCCCATTTTTCTTTTTCTGGCGGCGCGTTGTATTCGTTCGATGCGGTTCTTCCCAGCTGCGGGAATTTTACGCTCAGCGTCAAAATAAAGATGGCCAGATAGATCACACCGATGCAAACATAAACCCAGAACCAGGGCAGAGTATGAGCAATTATCCATGCGGCAAGAACCGGAAAAAAGGTACCGGCCATGCTAAAGAAAGAGTCGGTAAAAAGTAAGCGAGCCCCGCGCTGACGACCATCATATAAATGGGTAATCAGGAAGGTACCAATCGACATGGTAATACCGCTTACCACGCCCAGCACGAACATGCAGACGGAAAACAGCGTCAGGCTTTTTGTTACCATCAAGCCAATGACGGCCAGCAGCATTAACACAAAGCCGAAAATCAGCTGACGTTTGAGTGGGATAATTTCCATTAGCCAGGCATTGAGAAATATAGCAACCAGAATGCCACTGTTCAGAAAGGTAAACGTATTGCTCATTTCTGATACTGGCATATCAAAATATTTAGCAATGTCTCCCATGACCACGCCGGTGACGATAACCAGCGCGCCAGTCAGGGCATAGGAAAGGAAACTGATCCAGGTAAGACCGATGCGATCGCGATTAGACATAAAACAACCTGTGTATTGTAAAAAAATTCTGAAATGCAACAGCATTAATTTTACTCAGTATTGTGATACTCATAAATAAACAATGAAACAAAATTATTCGTATTCATTGCTTTGTGCGTTTAATCACTTCATAACGGGGTGTTCATTTGCGTGTCGCCTCTGCCTTTAGGTAAATCTCGGTAAAATACTGGCGTGGAGATTAGCCACTCTCTAAAATCCTGTTGTTTAGTTGTTTGCTGTCTCATTAAGGAATAATCCATGTTTAAACGCACGCTCACCGCCGTCACCACGGCTATAATGTTGTCTGTCGTATCGGCTTCGGCTCTGGCCGCTACCAATGATACTCATGTTTTGCTGACGACCTCCGCTGGCAATATAGAACTGGAATTGAACAATCAGAAAGCGCCAATCACTGTTAAGAACTTCGTTGATTACGTCAACAGTGGCTTTTACAACAACACCATTTTTCACCGCGTTATTCCCGGTTTTATGATTCAAGGAGGCGGATTTACCGCTGACATGCAGCAGAAAAGTACTAACCCGCCGATCAAAAATGAAGCAGATAACGGCCTGCTTAATCGCCGGGGAACCATAGCGATGGCGCGTACAGCTGATAAAGATAGCGCCACCAGCCAATTTTTCATTAACGTCGCGGATAATGCTTTCCTTGACCACGGCCAGCGTGATTTTGGCTACGCGGTGTTTGGTAAAGTCGTTAAAGGCATGAGTGTGGCCGATAAAATAGCCCAGGTTCAGACGCATAACGTCGGGCCTTATCAGAACGTGCCGGTAAAACCGATCGTGATTCTTTCCGCAAAAGTTCTTCCCTGAAACGTAGGGGCGCAATACGCTTTGCGCCCGACTCGACCATCTGTAAAGCAAACACTCTTGCCAGATATCGTGCGATGGAATAGGGAGCGGCATAATTCCTGATATCACTTTTGCAAAAAAGTAATCAATTTTCTGCAGTGAAAAAACGCGTAGAATAACGACGTTTCTTTGTTGGCCGGAGTGATCATGCTGCTGCTTATCGATAACTATGACTCTTTTACCTGGAATCTTTATCAGTATTTTTGCCAGTTGGGCGCTGACGTTGAAGTGTATCGCAACGACGCGATCTCACTGCATGAGATGAGCACTCTTCGCCCTGACCATCTGGTGATCTCGCCGGGACCCGGTTCACCGAATGAGGCCGGAATTTCGCTAGCGGCGATCCGTCATTTTGCTGGCAAGCTTCCAGTCCTCGGAGTTTGCCTGGGCCATCAGGCGCTGGCACAAGCTTTTGGTGGCCGCGTGGTTCGCGCCCGTCAGGTAATGCACGGCAAGGTGTCGCAGATTATGCATCGACATCAGGGGGTATTCGCCGGGTTGAATCAGACTTTGAGCGTGACGCGATATCACTCATTGGTGGTCGAGGCGGCGACGTTGCCTGCCTGCCTTGAGGTGACCGCGTGGAGTATGCGCGATGGCGAGCAGGATGAAATTATGGGGCTGCGCCACCGCCGTTTGGCACTGGAAGGTGTGCAGTTTCACCCGGAAAGTGTGCTGAGCGATCAGGGCCTCCAGCTACTGAATAACTTTCTGCAACGTTGAATTTTATTGTCTCTATTTGATTTTTTATGCATATTTTATGATTATAATATCAATTCTGAAATTAATGTAAGAGCATGAGGTCAGGCATGGCGGCAGATAAAATGATGGTTAACCGGGCAACGTTTGATGATGTGATTTTGCCCGTTTATGCACCCGCGCAGTTCGTTCCGGTGAAAGGTAAGGGCAGCCGTGTCTGGGATCAGAATGGCAGCGAATATATCGATTTTTCCGGGGGTATTGCGGTAACGGCGCTTGGTCACTGCCATCCAGCGTTGGTGAACGCGTTAAAGAATCAGGGTGAGACGCTGTGGCACACCAGCAACATTTTCACTAATGAACCAGCGTTACGTCTGGCAAGCAAACTGATTGCCGCCACCTTTGCCGATCGGGTGTTCTTCGTTAACTCAGGAACAGAAGCAAACGAGGCGGCATTTAAACTGGCGCGCTATTATGTCAGTAAAAAACAAAGCCCCTATAAAACGAAAATCATCGCTTTCCACAATGCGTTTCATGGTCGCACGTTGTTTGCCGTTTCTGTTGGCGGTCAGCCTAAGTATTCAGATGGTTTTGGGCCAAAACCAGCTGATATCATACATGTGCCTTTTAACGATCTTGAGGCAGTAAGAGCAGTCATTGATGATCACACCTGTGCGGTGGTAGTGGAACCCATTCAGGGTGAGGGCGGCATTATGCCCGCCAGCCAGGCTTTCATGACAGGCTTGCGCGACCTTTGCGATGAATACCAGGCCCTGCTGGTATTTGATGAAGTGCAGACGGGTATGGGGCGCAGCGGCAGGCTGTTTGCCTATCAGCATTACGGCGTAGAGCCGGATATCCTGACTACTGCGAAAGCGCTGGGTGGAGGCTTTCCGGTTAGCGCAATGCTGACTACCAATAAAATTGCTTCTGTAATGTCGCCAGGCGTGCATGGCACCACTTATGGTGGTAATCCGCTGGCATGTGCTGTAGCAGAAGCTGCGATGGATATTATCAATACTGACGAGGTACTGGACGGCGTGGCTGAACGCCGACAGCAGTTTGATGCGGGGTTAAATGCGATTAATACGCGGCTGGATGTGTTTACTGATGTGCGTGGTATGGGACTACTTATCGGCGCTGTGCTCAAGCCACACTATGCCGATAAAGCACGCGATATTCTTGATGCCGCTGCCAGCGAAGGTCTGATGATACTAAATGCGGGTACCGGTGTTATCCGCCTGGCCCCGTCGTTGATCATTGAGCCAGCAGATATTGATGAGGGCATGCAGCGTTTTGCCCGCGCGCTGGAAAAAGTCATCAGGGCATAATTTACTGCGCCGCCGGGATTCCAGCGATGCTCTGTCGCGTTATTCGCTATCGCCGGTCTTTAGCGGTTATTTACGTAGTTTCCCCGAGAGCCAATTGCCATGATGCGGCCGTTGCGACCAGGCTAGCGATGAGATGGTATGCATGACCTTCAGATGACTGAGAATGCGCCTGACATGTCGCTCCACTACGGTAATCGGCCCTTCGTGAAAATTTTCCGGTGCTTCCATGATGTTAGTCTCGGAGCCAGGCCCATCATACTCAAGTCGCTGCTGGCAGCGTTGTAGTGCAATTTCGCAGGTTTGCAGATAGCGCTCCGCCAGGTCTGATGTCAGCATAGTATGTTCCCGCGCCAGAATAGTCATGGCGTTAATATCCTCGACGATAAACTGGCTGTGGGTAACCCAGAGTTTCATATCGGCAAGGTAGTGGGAATTAAACGCTGGCTCCTGCATGGCCTGATTCAACGAGTTGAACAGCGCGTTGTGCGCTTGATTTACCCGGATACGTTGATAGGCCAGCTTTTCCGGCTGCTGTTCATTTCCCAGCAATAGTTGAAGCGCTGACTGATAGGCCCCCAGTGCATCGTGGGCGTTCTGGCGCAGCAGCCCGCTTTGCCACTGCGGCCACAGCCAGAGCATGCCGCCAAAGGCGATGAGACAGCCGAGCAGCGTGTCCAACAGCCGCGGCCAGAGAAAGTCAGCTCCATTGAGCGACAGCAGCTGTAATGAATAGACTGCCGTTACCGTAAAGCCAATCATTGCCCAACCGTAATACTTACGAATAAACAGATAACTGACCAGCGTTACCAGCAGCATGACCAGCAATACCAGGGTTTCGGGAACGTGAAGGCGCAGTGTCAGAGCGGCTATCACCAATCCAGCCAGCGTTCCCAGTGCCCGGTGCTGAATACGCACCCGGGTAGCGCTATAGCCGTTCTGACTGACGAACATGGTAGTCATCAGGACCCAATATGGCTTAGGCATGTTGAGGAATAGCGCGAGGGTACTGGCGAAGCTGAGCATGACCGCGAAGCGTCCGGCCGTACGCAATGCTGACGATTTAAGTGACAGATAGCTGCGTAGCGCCGGGATCAACGGCAGGCGCCGCTGGCGATCTGCCATCAGATCTCGTTGATACAGTGGCCGTTGGGTGCGTAATACCCGGCCGATACGGCTGAAATGGTGATAACAGAAGTGACCGACAGGATTATCACTATGATGGCGGGTTATTTTTTCCAGCGCGCTTAGCGGTTTACTCATGCTGAAACGATCTGGCAGGCGATGGTAGAGGATATCATCGGCCAGCACACGCAGGCGTTTGGCGATGGTTTGCGCATTCCAGCGGATCACGGCTTCGGCATGGCTTTGCTCAACCAGCTTTTGCACCTCTTCAGGCTGAGGCAGACTGACGGCTATATGCTCCTGTAGATCAAGCGCGACCTGAAAGGCACGCGTCAGCCGCTTGTATTCATTTTGTTTGCCCCCCGACAGCATGTGCATTTGCTGATAGCAAAGGTTAATCAGATCGACGGCTTTTTGTTGGCGTGCAAGCAAAGGTGGCAGGGCAGTTTCCAGGTCGGTCAGCCTGGTTAGCAAAGTGTATTTTGCTTCACAGTAGTCGGCCAGTTCACGGTAGAGCAGACTCAGGGTTTCCCGCATTGGCTGCTCTTTCCACAACCAGAACCAGAACCAGTTAAAAAGCCCGTACCATATGGTGCCAAGGATATAGAGCAATGGCGGTTGCCAGATTGGCATGCGCCCTTCGAGACTGATAGTGAAGATCGCGGCAATCAACGCACCAGGAAGCAGGCGCCCGTGCAATGGGCTGATTTCGCCAGTAATGCCTAAGAGCATCGTCATGACAAACATAATTACCGGTAGGGGGACATGCAGCAAACCGAAGTATTGTATGGCAAAGCTGCTGAAAGCAAACAGACTGCCGCCGACGACCAGTCGCTTAAAAAAGCGTTTGTGAGGGGTATCAAGTCCGGCAATATTGCAACAGGCAGGGATCAGCGCGAAAAGAAGCCCTCTTTGTAAATCGCCGAGCAGCCATCCTACCGCAACGGGTAAACAGAGCACCAGCGTCTGACGTAGTGCGTAATTGACCTCAGGATGATAAATAATTCGACGCCACATACGGCCTTTAACAAAAATAAAAAGACGCGATAGTCATTACCGCGCCGTATTCCTACGATCGGGTTTAGCGAGTGCCGTAGACAACGATAGTTTTACCATGAGCAGAGATCAGACTTTGATCTTCAAGCATCTTGAGTATGCGGCCAACCGTTTCACGTGAGCAGCCGACAATCTGACCGATCTCCTGGCGCGTGATTTTAATCTGCATTCCATCCGGGTGTGTCATTGCGTCCGGCTGTTTTGCCAGATTCAGCAGCGTCTGAGCGATGCGCCCGGTAACGTCCAGGAAGGCTAAGTTACCTACTTTTTCAGAGGTGACCTGTAACCGGCGCGCCATCTGTGATGATAACCGCATCAGGATCTCCGGGTTGACCTGGATCAGCTGGCGGAACTTCTTGTAAGAGATTTCAGCGACTTCACAGGCAGTTTTTGCTCTTACCCATGCGCTGCGCTCCTGACCTTCTTCAAATAGCCCCAATTCACCAATGAAGTCGCCCTGGTTGAGGTAAGAGAGGATCATCTCTTTACCCTCTTCATCTTTAATCAGAACGGCTACCGAACCTTTAACGATATAGTAAAGCGTTTCAGCCTTTTCACCCTGATGAATCAGCGTGCTTTTTGATGGATATTTGTGAATATGGCAATGTGACAGGAACCATTCAAGAGTCGGGTCTGTTTGCGGTTTGCCGAGCACCATTCGCTGTTATCCTCTGTTTATAATCGTGCCCTGAACACAGGATGAGAATTCCCTGCCAGGTATTGAGATGTTAACGCCATTTGCCATCGGAAAATTTATTTCAGGTGTGTTATCAGAGCATCGCTCAGGTTTTTATCCCGCCTTCGCCCTGTGATTTACCACCGGCAAATTGTTCAGACTTGTTTGTAGCATAGCTTTATCTCACTGTCTCCTGTTCTCTCGCTTCAGCTTGATGCACATAACAGCGCAACAGCATTCTGAGCGCATTACGCTGGCGGCCTGTAAAAAAGAATAGCAGCGTTACGTCATCCTGGCGTAAAGGTACGGCAGCGCTAATTATTTTGGAGAACCCGTAGTTATGTGATTAGCTGATGCTCTGATATCGACGAATAGTCTGGAATCAGCTACGGCGGTGTCAGTGCGCGTTTCTTCCTTCCATCAGGCGCTTAACCAACGGTGTCATAATCAGCTCCATAGCCAGCCCCATTTTCCCGCCGGGCACCACGAGGGTGTTAATATGCGAGATAAAAGAACCTTGAAGCATGGCCAGCAGATAGGGAAAATCAATATCCTCAAGATCGCGGAAATGAATGACGACCAGGCTTTCGTCCAGTGATGGAATGCTGCGGGCTGCAAACGGGTTGGAAGTATCTATGGTCGGGACGCGCTGGAAATTGATGTGAGTGCGTGAGAATTGGGGCGTAATGTAATTGATATAGTCATCCATCGAACGCACCACGGAGTCCATCACCGCTTCGCGCGAGTGCCCACGTTCGGTGGTGTCGCGCACCATCTTTTGAATCCATTCAAGGTTTACAATTGGCACCACGCCAACCAACAGGTCGACCTGTCCGGCGACATCATGTTGTTCGGTTACTACGCCGCCGTGTAGCCCTTCATAAAACAGCACGTCAGTCGGTTCCGGCAGCGGCTGCCAAGGCGTGAAGGTGCCGGGAACCTGATTCCACGGCACAGCTTCATCATAGGTATGCAAGTATTTGCGTGCTTGTCCGCTGCCGGATCGACCATATTCTGTAAAGGTCCTTTCCAGCAGGGAAAAATCATTCGCGTCCGGGCCAAAGTAACTAATATGTCGGCCCAAATCGCGCGCTTTACGGATAGCCATATCCATTTCCGGGCGCGTGTACTGGTGAAAGCTGTCGCCTTCGACCTCTGCGGCTGTCAAATTTAGCAGCTGGAATATTTTACGAAAAGCCAGGCTGGTCGTCGTCGTTCCTGCGCCGCTGGAGCCGGTTACGGCGATGACCGGGTGTTTTACCGACATAGATTACGCTCCCTGATAGATGACTGGATCACTTGTTATCATGTTCAACCTGTGGATGTCATCCATGAAACGAATTTCGCGGCATAATATTGATGGTCTCATGCAGCTCTGACCACACCAGTACCGCATCACCATTATGCAACTGGCGGCGGACATCATCCACTTTCTGTTCAAGAGTGCGCTCCTGTTCGCCGTAATCGGTGCCTTCACGCAGTACAAATGCTTCAATAAGATTGTTCAGTGTTTCTGCTTCGAGCTGCTGCCAGGGAATAATCACGCTATTGCTCCAGCCAATTTTCAAGCCAGTCGGGCACCCGCTGCTCAAGCCACATTTGCGGCCTGAGCAGCGTTCCGCCGACGAATCCGACATGCCCACCGTTAGCGGTTAGTTGATAAGTGGTGCTGGCTGATAGTTGCCTGGATGTTGGAATGACGTCATCGGTCATAAATGGATCATCTTTGGCATGAATAATCAACATCGGCTTACGTACGCCATGGAGCAGTGGCAGGGCGCTGGCCTGACGATAATAATCAAGTGCATCGCTAAAGCCGTGAGCGCGCGAGGTAATGGCATCGTCAAAATGTCGCAGCCGCCTAATACGTTTCAGCAGCGAGGCGTCAATTGGCAGCGTGCCGGGGAAGGCGCGCAGCTTTCTTCTGGCGTTCTGCTTTAGCCGCGACAGAAGATAGTGTTGATAGAAGCGGGAAAATCCCTGCTCCAGTTTGACGCTACAGGGTTCAAGCATTAGCGGTGCGGAAATAACGACGCCAGCGTCCAGAAGGCAGTCATTGCCCTGCTTGCCCATCAGGCAAGCCAGCATGTTTCCACCTAGCGAAACGCCAACGGCTGCTGTGGGGGCTCGTCCCCACTGGGTATGTAGCCAGTGTAAAAAGTAGCTGGCGTCCTCGGTTTCACCCGAATGATAGATACGCTCCCGCCGGTTCGGCTCGCCGCTACAACCGCGAAAATGCATGACTACGCCCAGCCAGCCGCGACGCTGGGCTGCTTCAATCAGCCCGTGCGCATAGGGGCTGTTGATGCTACCTTCCAGGCCGTGAAAAAGCACCATACGCGGTTTATGAGCAGCGCCGGCCGGGTTTTCGCTCCAGGCGAGATCGACAAAATCACCATCTGGCAGCGTTAATCGCTGCCAGTACGGCTGTAGCCGGACACGTCGGCGCAAAATGCGTGGTAGCAACGTTTGCAAGTGGGCATTTTGAAAGCCGGCGAGAGGCCTAAATGTGCTTTCATCCGGCCGATGAAAATTTATGTCGGTAATGCTTGTCGGATCCATATCACACTGCTAGCTTCGGAAGGTTAATTTGTTTGCTGGGTGAGGAGCACTCTTATTCTATGGAACTGAATATTTTTTTATCAATGTTAGGCTTTCTCTGGGTCGCTGCCATCACGCCAGGCCCTAATAATATGCTACTCACCGCCTCGGCAGCGAATTATGGTTTTATTCGCTCAATAATGCTACTGGTTGGCATCATGATAGGTATGCAGCTGATGCTATTGATGGTGGCGTTTGGCATTGGCGGTCTGATTCTACTCTGTCCTTCTCTGCATCTGTTTTTAAAAGTAGCCGGCAGCGTTTATCTCCTGTGGTTAAGCTGGAAGATTGCAACCGCGCCATACGAAAAGCTGAATACCGACGCGGTGCCGTCCAGGCCGATGCCGCTCTGGCAGGGTGGGGTGTTGCAGCTGATTAACCCGAAAGCCTGGCTCATGGCCCTCGGCGCAGTTGCCAGCTTTTCGCTAGCCGGTGCGCAATATCTTCATTCGGTGGTGGCGATCAGCATTGGCATGGCACTGGTTAATCTGTTAGCTGGCATTATATGGCTGGGTTTTGGCACCGCGATTGGCCGAATCCTACGCGGTCGTAGGGCGTGGAAAATTTTTAATTTGGCAATGGGCCTGCTGACTGCCAGCTGTGTTTTTCTGATCTGGCACTAACGTTGCCACCATTCGTCGCTTTAAGCAATGAATTGCCATTTTTGTTCTGGATAATTTTAGTTATAAAGAATAATTTTTTATTCTTTTATTAAGCCTAAAACTCACGGTTAAACCTGTCGCCATGATGGCAGGATAAAAAAACCGGAGTGGTAGGTAATGATGAAAACAATGACACGCATGGCGCTATTTGCCGTACTGGCCGTGTTGAGCCTTCACTCCCAGGCGGCAAACGTTACGGTAGCGTGGCAAACGTCGGCCGAGCCGGCAAAGGTTGCGCAGGCGGATAATATGTTTGAAAAGCTCAGCGATGCGTACGTTTAGGCGCCTGCCATATATCAGCTGGCAAAAAGCGGCAAAGCATTGAAGGATTTTCGTCAGATTAACCGCTGGGGTTCACTGAGGCGCTATGTTTGGGTCGTGCGAAGAGATTTCGCCAGATCGCTCTGGCGTTGTTACTGCCTTTGCTCGCAGCGCGATTCAGGTGCAAAAAGTCTACCTTGATGAGTCGGGGGCTGGCTAAAAAATCACAATAATCTGCAGCGGTTCTTCCGCTAAAACTGCGTGCCCACAGAGCAGATACCGCAGCTGCTAACAATGTACCAAGGCTTGTAGCTGCAAGCGAGATATAAAGGGTTCTGAGTATAAAGTGAAGCTCAGGGCATGCAAAGCACTGGGGCAGCGAAGCCGTAACGCTCGTCCGGTAAAGACGCTACGTTAACACGAAATTATTTGTGTTTTCAGACAGGCGTGATCTTATCTTGCTATTAAGCAAAAATTCGATTTATTTAAAAAAGTCTTAGAAAACTCAATAAAATGATGATTGAGTTTTCCTGATGACGCATAAATTATGTGATCCCAATTAAATATTGGGAACGTTCCCGTTTATTCTGTAATAAAAATGATTCAGGCTTATCCCACAGATTATTTTCTAACTTAGGTTATCTTCAATAAAGATTAGCGATGCATGACATAAATCAACAAAATTTTGACAAACTAATCGAGTTTGTGGGAGAGGAATATTGCTCCAGTCAACCGCGATATTATTTATCTACGCTTAGCATGAGCGAAGGCTGAATGAAAATACAAACCGCATTCTGCGACAGTTGATCCCTAAAATAACAGGTTTTTTTTAGAAAAGAATTTATAGCCCTGTCAGGGCGGATTGAAAAAGTAGTCCACGCAAGTATCTTGGCCTCGGGTAACTTTCGATGGTATTTGCAGAGCTAATAATAGTGGCTCTGCGTTATCGCCTCGGATTTTAATCCGCAGATTATCAAAATATACTCTTTGGAGATCGGGAATAATGATTGTTTTCCGCAAAAATACTGTGGCTGTCCTCTTCACAGTCAGCATGACATCTACACCCGCGCTGGCACTCGACTTTCATGGCTATGCTCGCTCTGGTATCGGCTGGACAGGTAGTGGTAAAGAGCAGCAATGTTTTCAGGTAACAGGTGCACAAAGTAAATATCGTCTGGGGAATGAATGTGAAACCTATGCGGAATTAGGCCTTGGTCAGGAAATATGGAAAGAAGGAAATAAAAATTTTTACTTTGATTCTCTACTGGCATATTCCGTCGCCCAAAGAACGGATAATGAGTCAACAAGTCCATCACTACGAATTGCCAGTGTACGGGGGGAAAATCTGATAGATTTATTGCCTGGAGCAACTCTTTGGGCAGGGAAAAGTTTTTATCAACGCCATGATGTCCATATGATTGACTTTTATTACTGGGATATTTCAGGTCCAGGTGCTGGGCTGGAAAATATCGATTTGGGTTTTGGGAAACTCTCATTGGCGGTGACGCGTAACAGTGAATCTGGTGGTTCTTACGGCTATATTGATAATCAATTGAAAGAAGTTCCAACCGTTAACGATACGTTGGATGTTCGTCTGGCAGGGCTTGAGACCAATCGAGGAGGCGTTCTGGAGTTCGGTGCCGATTACGGGCGGGCTCATGCTAAAGATCGCTATCATTTCGCTGACGGCGCCAGTAAAGATGGTTGGATGTTTACAGCAGAACATACTCAAAGCATTTTGAATGGTTATAACAAATTCGCAGTTCAGTATGCCAATGATTCTATGACTGGGCAGAACAATGGACGTAATGCGGGGGCAACAATCGATAATAATGGTCACATGGTTCGAGTGATTAATCATGGCGCTATTGATTTCAACGATAAATGGGGCCTGATGTATGTAGCAATGTACCAGGATATTGATCGTGATAATAAGAATGGTACCACCTGGTATACGGCCGGAGTGCGACCTATGTATAAATGGACACCAATTATGAGCACCCTGATGGAGATCGGTTATGACAACGTTAAATCTCAACGCATTGGTGATCGCAACAGTCAGTATAAAATGACCCTGGCTCAACAATGGCAGGCTGGCGACAGCATCTGGTCGCGTCCGGCTATCCGTGTGTTTGCAACCTATGCCACATGGGACGAGAAATGGGGTTATAACAATAGCGGCGTGGCCTATAACGACACTAACGTTAACACCTATAGCCGCGGTGATAACGATGAGTGGACCTTCGGTGCGCAGATGGAAATCTGGTGGTGATCGAAATCCTGTCTATCGTGCTTGAAAGGGGAGGGTTTTAGCCCCCTTACTTTCGGTCCAGAGCACTATTATCCCGTGACCGTTTGGCCATTAGAATTAAGGTGACAACAATGAAAATGAAGAAAAGCCTCGTTGCCCTCTGCTTGTCCGTCGGACTCGCGGCATATCTACCCGCGGCCAGTTTTGCTGATGCCAATTTCGTGCCGCAGAATACCTCTGCCGCACCGTCTATACCCGTCTCCGCACTGCATCAGCTAATATGGACTCCGGTCGATCAATCAAAAACGCAAACCACGAAATTCGCTATCGCCGGACAAAAGTTGAATGTCCCCGGTATCTCGGGCCCGGTCGCCGCATACAGCGTTCCAGCTAATATTGGCGAACTGAAGATTATGCTAACCAGTGAAGTGGACAATAAAAATCGCGTTTTTTCGCCTAACGTATTAATTTTTGACCAGAATATGACGCCCTACGCATTCTTCCCTGGCACCTATTTCACTTATCTGGTGCCGGGCGTCATGAGTTCTGACCGTCTGCAAGGAGTTATGCGTCTTACGCCGGCCCCAGGACAGCAGAAAATTTATGTTCTGGTGTTTACTACACCCAGGGATTTGCAGCAAAACACCAAATTAATCAATCCGGCTAAAGCCTACGCCAAAGGTACGGGCAATGCGGTACCAGATATTCCGGATCCCATTGCCAAACATATTTCTGACGGCACCATCAGTCTAAGGGTGAAATCGGCTTCCGGCGCCAGCATTTTAGTAGGATCTCTGTTTGGCTCTTCGCGTCCTGTACCAGTAATTATAGGTAATACGGCAGCTTCTGTTTCAAAAGCACATAACTCAGCCCCGTTTGTGCAGCGCGGACCGATCCTTGATGATACCGAAAATTATTTTAATGATGGTATCAGGTTGTCGGTAGAAAAAGGTGATATTGATAAGGCCTTGAAATTAATGAATGAAGCCGAGAGGATAGGATCAAAATCTGCCCGTTCTGTCTTTATTGAAAGTGTAAAAGGCAAATAAGGGTCTGCATCTCCCATAAAAGCCGCGCCCGAGTGATTATCATTCTGTTATGTGTATTGACTATCAGGAAAAGTAATCAGATATGCGGCGCGATGCTTTGCCTGAAACGCCACATTTATCCTCACTCAGCCAATTGCCAGATGCACTCATACGGGCGCAGGCAACCCGTACGTGCAGCCTCATTGTAGTTATGCAGCAGCACCTTGCCGCTTAACTCCGCCAGTGGCACCGCCTGCTCTTGTCCGCTCAGATTGGCCAGTACACGCAGAGTTTTCCCGGCGGCTGAGCGGGTATAGCACCAGATAAACGGATGGTCGGGCAGCAGATCCTGATAATCACCTTCAGTCAGTAGTGACACACTTTTACGTAGCTGAGCCAGCCGCTGATAAAGATAGAATACCGAATCATGATCGGTCAGCGCCCGTTCCACATTAATCCTGTCTGCGTTATGGGCCACAGGGATCCATGGCGCACCGGCACTGAATCCGGCCTGCGGGTCGGCACTCCACTGCATCGGTGTACGGCTATTGTCCCGCGATTTACCGGCCAGAATAGACAGCAGGTCTTCATCGTTTCGACCGGCCCTCTTCAGTTCGGCGTACATATTCAGACTTTCCACATCGCGATACTGTTCAATGCAGGTAAAGCCTGGATTGGTCATCCCTATCTCCTCACCCTGATAGATGTATGGGGTACCCTGCATCCCGTGCAATACCATCGCCAGCATTTTAGCTGAGGGGACACGTAGCGAATCCTCATCGCCAAAGCGCGAAACGATGCGCGGCTGATCGTGATTACACCAAAACAGTGCGTTCCAGGCGTAGCCGTGCATTCCCTGCTGCCATTCACGAAATATCTGCTTCAGCAGCACATAATCCGGTGCTGCATCGGTCCATTTATTTCCGTTAAGATAATCTACTTTAAGGTGATGGAAATTAAAGGTCATCGACAGTTCGCTGCCGTCATTGGCGGCGTAGCGTCGACAATCCTCCAGTCGAGTGGAGGACATCTCACCCACGGTCATCAGGCCCAGTGGCTTGAACACGTCGCGGCTAAATTCATGCAGGAACTCATGAATACGCGGTCCGTCAGTATAAAAACGACGCCCGTCACCGATCTCATCCGGTAGATAATCTTGCTGCTTGGAGACCAGATTCACCACGTCCAGCCGCAGGCCATCAACGCCTTTCTGCGCCCAGAAGCGGCAAACGCTCTTCAGCGCTTCACGCACCGGTGGATATTCCCAGTTAAGATCCGCCTGTTCGGTGGAAAACAGATGCAAATAATATTGTCCACTCGCTTCGTGCCACTGCCATGCACTGCCGCCAAATTTGGAACGCCAGTTGTTCGGCGGCCCGCCGTTTTCGGCCGGATCGCGCCAGATGTAAAACGGGCGGAACTCGCTGTCACCATCCTGCGACCTCAGGAACCATTCGTGCTTTGTCGAGGTGTGGTTAAAGACCATATCCATTACGATACGAATGCCGCGGCGATGGGTCTCCGCTATTAATTGCTCAAACTGCGGCATCGTGCCGTAAGTCGGGTCGATGGTGTAGTAATCGGCCACGTCGTAGCCGTTGTCCACTTGCGGAGAACTATACATAGGCGTCAGCCACAGTGCATCTACGCCCAAGGTTTGTAGGTAATCCAGACGTTTGATAATCCCGATGATATCGCCCGTGCCACTGCCGGTCGTATCCTGGAAACTTTTTGGGTAAATCTGGTAGATAGTGCCGTTTTTCCACCACTCTATTTCGTTACTCATTCCCTGTTCCTTATTAAATAGCACTATGCCGTGGCCAATGCTTCACGGCGCGCCTTACGCTGATATACCAATACAGTCAAAATAATAGGGATGACCGTCGCCGCCAGCATTGCCAGTGCGTAAACGCTCCAGAACTGCGGCTTTATAGAGAGGATGCCCGGCAAGCCACCGACCCCAATACCATTAGCCGTTACACCTGCCAGCCCACAAATCAGGCCCGCTACCGCGGAGCCAGTCATCGCACATAGCATCGGAAAGCGATATTTCAGGTTGATGCCGTACATTGCTGGCTCTGTCACACCGAGGAACGCGGAGATTGCCGCCGGCGCTGAGATTTCACGTTCGTTATGTTTTTTACTGACGATAATTATACCCACTACCGCGGCACCCTGGGCAATGTTGGACAAGGCGATCAGCGGCCAGAGCGGGGTGCCACCCGTGCTCTGCACCATTTGCATATCGATTGCCAGCGTGGTCTGGTGCACGCCGGTAATCACCAGTGGGGCGTAGAGGAAACCAAACAGCGTGGCACCGATAGGAGCAAAGCTACCGGTCATCACACTTTTTACTGCGAAGGCTACGCCGTCACCGATCATTCGACCAAACGGACCTATCAGCGTATGAGCGAGGAAAACAGCTATCAACAGTGAAGTAACCGGCACAATGACCAGATTCAGATACGAGGGCACGATGCGTTTCAGCAAATTTTCTATGATAGCCAGTGCCATACCGGCCAGGACTGACGGGATCACCTGCGCCTGATAACCCACTTTTTCAATGGTAAACCAGCCGAAATTCCACACATCCGGCAGCTGCTGACCGAGGTTATAGGCGTTCATCAGCTGTGGGGAAACTAAGGTGATGCCCAGCACAATGCCGAGGACTTCAGTTCCCCCCATTTTTTTCACCGTTGACCAGCAAACAGCCACAGGCAGGAACATAAATATTGCCTCGCCCAGCAGCCACAAGAAGTCGTAAACCGACTGCCATAACGGATGCATCTGCGCCAGCGTCTGCCCGTTGTTGAAGGGAATATCACCGATAACGTTTCGGAAGCCGAGGATGAGGCCACCGCTGATCAGCGCAGGCAGCAACGGGAAAAAAATCTCTGCGAAATGGGAAATACTGCGCTCAAACAGGTTCATATTCTGCCGTGCAGCGATTTTTGCCTGTTCTTTGCCAACTTCGTCCTGACCGACAATGGTAATCAGCATTTTATAGTAGTCGCCGACGTCGGGACCAATAACCACTTGAAATTGACCGGCATTGGTAAAACAGCCTTTTACCATCGGCAGCGCTTCCAGCCCCTGAGGTGACGCTTTCTTTGGATCTTTCAGGACAAAACGCAGGCGAGTTATACAGTGGGTCACGGTAGCAATGTTGCATTTGCCGCCAACAAGGTCGATCAGTTGTTCAACATCCTGTCGCTTAACTTTACTCATGAAAAGTAGCCTTATTTCTTAAAGTGTCCAATGGC
Source organism: Izhakiella capsodis (assembly GCF_900115045.1). GTDB lineage: Bacteria > Pseudomonadota > Gammaproteobacteria > Enterobacterales > Enterobacteriaceae > Izhakiella > Izhakiella capsodis. The sequence goes on from NZ_FOVC01000007.1 coordinate 161,720, forward strand.
AGATCAAGGGATGCCTGGAGTCGATGTAAGAATTTCGAGATCGGTAACAGATTGACATGGGAACGTTCCCACTTATATCGAAACGATCACAAATTTTCAGATTCGTGGAGAGAGACAGGGCTAAAAGACAACATCAAGGTACCCGTTTTCCTTGAATAAGGATCTGCTGCATATCGATCGAACCGTTGAGCAGTGCCAGTAACTGGTGGGCGGCGGCATCTCCTGCAGAACCGTATCCTAGCTCTACGGAGAAAGATTCGGGGAAAAGAAAACGCAGCAGTGGTAGGTTACCAATACTGCATACCAGCACGTTATTTATTTGCTGTTGCTGAAGGTATTTTTGTGCCCCTAGCGCAATGGTATCCGAGGCACAGATCACCGAGCGGATGTCGTGGGCCAGTATCTGCGGTAGCAGATCGTAACCGCTCTGCCAAGATAGCTCGCCAAGAGCAATATGGGGTACCAGCCCGTGCTGCTGGCAATACTCTTCGTAGGCCCGCGTACGCTTCAGGCCAGTGGTGGTGTCGCGAGGAAAGACGCCGATAAAACCGATATCGTTAATCTGCCTGTCCATCAGCGTCTGCATCAGCAGCCTCACAGCCCCAACATCGTCATAACACACCGAAGATAGACCGGGGATCTCGCGGGCCAGCACGACCAGCTTATTCCGCCACGGCAGCAACATTTTTGCTGGCAGGCCGGTAAAGCCAAACAGGATCACTCCGTCGATATTGCGCTGCTTCAGCACCTGTAAATGCTCTTTAACCCTGGCCACACTGAACTGGCTTTCCAGCACGATGGCGTCATATCCTTGCTGATAGAATACGGGGAGCATGGCGCGTACCGCCTGATTTTCCGACGGTGAATCCAGGCGTGAAACGACAATAGCGATCACCTTATCGCTGAAGCCTCGCATAGCCCGCGCCGACTTGGATGGACTAAAATTATGCTCTTCAATCACTTTTAGTACGCGCTCACGTGTATCTGGACGAACGTTTTGCTGGTTGTTCAGAACGCGGGAGACGGTAGACTTTCCTACTCCGCTGAGGCGAGCAATGTCCTTGATTGTCAGGCTATTTTTCATGGTGTTATCTGGTCAACAAGTTATTACAGGCAGTTTACTGCCATTTGTAGTTAAAAATACAGGGCGGGATAGTATGGGAAATTAGCGGCCATAAAAAAGGTCACCCTGGCAGACTATCACCTCAGCAATGTCACAGGCTGCGGTCACCTTCGGGCATCTCCCGCAGGACAGGTGCCTGCCGGGCAAAAAATGCACTTAAGACTGTTGCAACCAGCAGGGTCATCATGCTGTGAGTCCGAACTTTTCGAGCGATATAATCTTCTGATTAACTGACTATTTTTTTATTATCAGCGTCGTCAGATTTGCACCACTGGCTGGACTTGCGTTGATTATACTATCAGGGTGAATAGCTTGATTGACGCCTTCTCCCCTTACACATAAGTGGGAAAAGGGGGTCATTCAGGCTGACAGTCGTCGGCTCTTCTGAGTTGCTGCAAACCGCATCGCGCTTATGTTGGTTTTCAGCGTGATTTATTCCCGGTGACTGTCCACCGCGATTGGGTCATTAGCACTGTAGGCTGAATGGGCATAACCGCTATGACAGTAGACTTTCCCCTTGCTATCTCGTCTAGGTTTCACGATAGCCCAATACGGTGTCCTGCCCCCGGCGTTATAAGTATTTTCACCGTTAATTTTCATTCGTGCAGTTGGTTTATGTACGTAGTCTTTCTTGTTTATCTTAAATGTCACTGCTTCGGCTGGTCAGATCATTCATCCGATAGAATCTCGCATATTGGACTTTCACAGAAATCGTGAGTCTGTTCAGAACTCAACTCTGGGCAGGCGAGGGGCTGGACGAGGCTGACAGCATGTAATAGCAGGATCTACTCAACCTACCTGATATTTACAACAGTGCCGTTTCAGATGCGCTGGCGCTGGCCGCAAGACGATATGGCTATCTGGGATAACCGGGTCACTCCGCACTATGCGAATGCTGATTATTATCCGGCGCGCCGGGTGATGAACCGGGCGACAGTGTTGGGGGACAAACCCGTTTTCGCCGGCTAAGGATGCGACGGCCTGACTGCTCCCGCTGTGATCACAACGGTGACTGTGCTTGCTGCTTCAGCGCGAGCCTGACCTTGTGTCCGTGAGTTGGCTGAAATCAGCTCGGTCCTTTTCTCCGAAGTGAACTTCTGTATGGCTTGAGTAAAAAGCTTAACCATATCTACGCCAGATTAAATGTCTGCGTCTGGCCTACGCTCTTTAATCAAAGCATCACCATCATCGTGACGAACCTGCGTACCCGGACTTATCAGTAGCGAACGGATGGAGCCAGCCCAGGCTGAGTCGAGGGTAGAAAATGAACGCCCGGCGAACAGACCGGAAGCCGGGCTGAAACATGAGGACTGGACGCAGGCAACGCCATAAAACCCGGTATTGAAGCGCAAAGACGAGACAGCACCTCAATCGGCGATTATTGCGCATGAATCTGCTCAAGCTGCTCCTGAGCGTCCAGCCACGCCATCTCGCAGTGCTCAAGCTCGCTTTTCGCCTGCGCTTGCTGTTGCAATGCGGCAGACAGGTCGGCTTTGTGACCCTGCTCGTAGATTGCGCTGTCAGATAGTCGGCTCTCCACATCGCCAAGCTGTTTATGCAGCTGGGCCATCTGCTTTTCGAGCTTTTCGATCAGTTTACGCAGAGGCTGAGTCTGAGCTCGCCGTTCAGCATCGCGTCGTTTCTGATCTTTACGTGCCTGAGCGCTGTGTTGATTTTCATTCCTTACCTGTGCTGACGGCTGCATCTCCAGCTTTTGCAAGTCGCTCAGCCACTGCTGATAGTCCTCCAGATCGCCGCTAAATACGTCGACTTTACCGTCGTGGACCAGATAGAGATCGTCGGTTGTTGCCCGTAATAAGTGCCGGTCGTGCGATACAACCACTAGCGCGCCCTCAAAATCAATTAACGCTTCAGTCAGCGCCTGTCGCATATCGAGATCGAGGTGGTTAGTTGGTTCATCGAGTAACAGTAGGTTTGGCCGATCCCAGACGATCAGCGCCAGAACCAGGCGTGCTTTTTCGCCACCGGAAAAACGCGCGATATGTTCATTAATCTTATCGCCCTGGAATGCAAACCCGCCGAGGTAGTCGCGCAATTGCTGTTCGGATACTTTCGGCGCCTGGCGGGCCAGATGCTGAAGTGGCGATTCGTCAGGGCGTAAAAACTCAAGTTGATGTTGAGCGAAATAGCCAAGTTTGACGCCTTTTGCCAGGCCGATATCCCCTAGTTGCGGTGAAAGCTCGCCTGCCAGCAGCTTAATTAAGGTGGATTTTCCGGCGCCGTTACGGCCTAGCAGGCCGATACGTGAGCCTGGCACCAGGTTCAGCTTAATCGCGTCCAGAACCGTGCGCTCCCCATACCCTGCGCTGACTTTTTCCATTTTCAGCAGCGGGTTTGGTAGACTTTCCGGCGGGCGGAAACTAAAACTAAAGGGATTATCAACGTGGGCCGGGGCGATCAGCTCCATACGCTCCAGCATCTTAATACGACTCTGAGCCTGTTTCGCTTTTGACGCCTTTGCGCGAAAGCGATCGATGTAGCTTTGCAGATGCGCCACTTTTTGCTGCTGGCTTTCAAACATTGCCTGCTGCTGCGCTAGTTTGGTTGCACGCTGAATTTCAAACGAACTGTAATTCCCGGTGTACTCGAACAGATTCTGCTGTTCGATATGCAAGATTTTGTTCACGACCGGATCAAGAAAGTCACGGTCGTGCGAGATCAGAATCAGCGTGCCAGAATAGCTTTTCAGCCAGCGCTCAAGCCAGATAACTGCATCGAGATCAAGGTGGTTAGTTGGTTCATCAAGTAACAGTAGGTCAGAACGGCATAGCAGCGCCTGGGCCAGATTAAGGCGCATACGCCAGCCGCCGGAAAAAGCGCTTACCGGCTGGGTTATTTGATCCTGCAAAAAGCCCAGCCCGCTTAACAGGCTGGCCGCCCGCGCCTGTATGCTCCATGCATTAATCGCATCTAACTGGCCGTGAATTGAGGCAATTGCGTTGCCATCATTACGGGCGTTGGCATCGTTTAACGCGGCTTCCAACTGACGGTACTCGCGATCGCCATCAATAACGTATTCAATGGCGGCCTTTTGCAGCGCCGGGGTTTCCTGATTTACCCATGCCAGCGACCAGGTTGTGGGCCAGCGAGCTGTCCCTGCATCCGGACTGATTTCATTTTTCAGCAATGAAAGCAGGGTAGATTTTCCGCAGCCGTTTTTGCCAACCAGACCTACTTTTTGTCCAGGATTAATGGCGGCGGAAGCGTTATCAAGCAGGACGTGCACCCCGCGTCTAATTTGTAAGGAAGAGAAGACAATCATAAGCGCCGGATTAAGGGTATATGTTAAATTAGTATTTCAATAAAAATTTCGGAATCACCGATTCCATCGCGTAGTGCATGGTAACGGAAATCGCCGATCAACACGACGATTTGAAGGGGGAAATGATGTTGCAGCCGCCGAAAGTCTTGCTGCTCTATGCGCACCCGGAGTCACAGGACTCTATTGCCAATCGGGTACTACTGCAATCAGCCAGTCAACTTGATAACGTTACCGTGCATGAATTGTATGCAGAATATCCGGATTTTTTTATTGATATCCATCGCGAACAGCAGCTGCTGCGTACGCATCAGGTGATTGTTTTTCAACATCCACTTTACACTTATAGCTGCCCTGCGCTGTTAAAAGAGTGGCTGGACCGCGTGCTATCTCGCGGCTTTGCCAGCGGAGTAGAGGGTACTGCGCTGGAAGGTAAATTCTGGCGTAGTGTTGTTACGACTGGCGAACCTGAGTCGGCATATCATCACAACGGCCTGAACCGCCATCCGTTATCGGAAATTATGCGTCCTTTTGAACTCACCGCCCGGATGTGCCATATGCACTGGCTGACGCCAATGGTGGTTTATTGGGCACGGCGTCAGTCATCCGAGGCGATGAAAAATTTTTCCCGCGCTTACGGCGAGTGGCTGGCGTCACCATTGCCGCCAGGGGGGCATTAATGGAAGGACAGGCACTGTTAACGGCGGGTGTGGTTTATCTTTTTGCTGCAGTGCTGGTGGTGCCATTGGCGGCGCGCATTGGCATTGGTGCCGTGTTGGGCTACCTGCTGGCGGGTGTTGCTATTGGTCCATGGGGGCTGGGTTTTATTAGTGATGTGGATGAAATTTTGCATTTTTCTGAGCTGGGCGTCGTATTTCTGATGTTTATTATTGGTTTGGAGCTGAATCCGGCCAAATTGTGGCAGCTGCGACGCTCAATTTTTGGGGTCGGCGCCGCGCAGGTGATATTCAGCGCCGCGGCTTTAGCAGGTTTGCTATGGCTGACCCGATTCAGCTGGGAGGCTGCGGTGATTGGCGGGATCGGACTGGCGATGTCATCGACAGCGATGGCCCTGCAGTTGATGCGCGATAAAGGCATGAATCGTAGTGAATCAGGGCAGCTGGGCTTTTCGGTGCTATTGTTTCAGGATCTGGCCGTTATTCCAGCGCTGGCGCTGGTTCCGCTACTGGCGGGCCACGGCGATGGACATGCCGACTGGATGAAAGTCGGCATGAAAGTGCTGGCGTTTGCGGGCATGTTAATTGGCGGGCGCTATTTGCTGAGGCCAATTCTGCGTTTTATTGCCGCTTCAGGCGTACGCGAAATTTTTATTGCCACCTCATTGCTACTGGTGTTGGGCGCGGCACTCTTTATGGATGCATTAGGCCTGTCGATGGCTCTCGGTACCTTCATCGCCGGTGTTCTGTTGGCCGAAAGCGAATATCGCCACGAGCTGGAAATTGCCATTGATCCTTTTAAAGGACTGCTGCTGGGACTGTTCTTTATATCGGTTGGTATGGCACTGAATCTCGGAGTGCTCTGTACACATGTAGGGATTATTTTAGCGGGCGTAGCCAGTCTGGTGGCGATAAAGTCGCTGGTGCTTTATCTGCTTTCGCGTATTTATGGTTTACGAAGTTCGGAGCGGTTGCAATTTGCTGCGGTGTTGAGCCAGGGCGGAGAGTTCGCCTTCGTGCTTTTTTCTGCAGCTTCTTCAGCGAAGCTTTTTAACGGAGATCAGCTACCCTTGCTGCTGGTGACGGTGACGTTGTCGATGATTACCACACCGTTGTTGATGCAGCTGGTTGATAAGATCCTGGCGCGGCGTTTTAACGATGTTGACGAACAGGATGAAAAACCTTTCGTAGAGAACGATGAGCCGCAGGTGATTGTGGTAGGTTTTGGCCGCTTCGGCCAGGTTGTCGCCCGCCTGCTGATGGCCAATGAAAAGCGGATTACGGTTCTGGAACGCGATATCAGCGCCGTAAGCCTGATGCGTAAATACGGCTATAAGGTCTATTACGGCGATGCCACACAGTTAGAGTTGCTGCGTGCTGCCGGTGCTGAAAATGCAGAGTCGATCGTGATAGCCTGCAATGGACCGGAAACGGCGATACAAATTGTACATCTGTGCCAGACACATTTCCCGCAGCTAAAAATTCTGGCGCGGGCTCGCGGGCGGGTGGAAGCCCATGAGTTATTGCAGGCTGGAGTGGATCAATTTTCACGTGAAACCTTTTCCAGTGCGCTGGAGTTGGGCCGCAAAGCACTTATTTCTCTGGGGATGCACCCCCACCAGGCTTTTCGCGCCCAGCAGCATTTTCGTCGACTCGATATGCGAATGCTGCGTGAATTAATGCCAGACCACGCCGACAGCCAGCAAATTTCCAGGGTCAGGGAAGCGCGCCGGGAACTGGAAGATATATTCAAAATGGAAATGCGATACGAGCAGCGCCAGTTCAATGACTGGGATGATTATGAATAAATCGGATTGTGAAAGCTGATCGCGCTACCCGTCCGTTATTTAAGGTGTAACGATGGCTAAACGTTTTATTGCGGGTGCGGTCTGCCCGGCCTGTCAGCAACAAGATGTGCTGACGTTGTGGCGAGAACACAATATAGATGTCGTTGAATGCGTTAAGTGCGGCCACCAGATGCGCGAGGCCGATAAGCAAAATCAAAAGAGTGTGCGTGAAAAAGAGCAGGTCATCGGGATCTTTCATCCGGAGTAACGCAAGGCGTCACTTTTTTTGAGCTTAATCACACAGACACATTGAATTCCGGTACAATCGGCGCAATCCAATGTGTAAGTACAATGTGGTACTGCATACAAAGAACGCTCTCAACGGTTAGGAGTAATCATGAAAGTAGCAAAAGACCTGGTGGTTAGCCTGGCCTATCAGGTACGTACCGAAGACGGTGTATTAGTTGATGAATCTCCGGTGAGCGCGCCACTGGATTATCTTCATGGTCATGGCTCTCTTATCTCTGGTCTGGAAAACGCACTGGAAGGGCGTGAGGTTGGCGATAAATTCGACGTGGATGTTGGAGCCAATGATGCCTATGGCCAGTATGACGACAATCTGGTTCAGCGCGTACAGAAAGATGTTTTTATGGGCGTTGATGAGCTGCAGGTTGGCATGCGTTTCCTGGCAGAAACAGATCAGGGGCAGGTGCCGGTAGAGATTACTGGCGTTGAAGACGATCATGTCACCGTCGATGGTAATCACATGCTGGCAGGGCAGAATCTACATTTTAACGTGGAAGTGATGGCTATCCGTGAAGCAACCGAGGAAGAAATTGCGCACGGCCATGTTCACGGTGAGCATGATCATCATCATGACCACGACCATGATCATCAACATGGCGGCGGTTGCGGCGGCAATGGTAGCTGCGGCTGCCACTGAGTCTGTGCAACTTAACCGGCTTTGAAGCCGGTTGATATACTCTCAGCCGCAGATGCTTAAAAGGCCAGCAAAGGTTATTTCTTTGTTGGCCTTTGTCTGGCGCGTTTTCCACTCAAGCCGTTGGTCAGTAATGGGGCGGAGGGGTTTCTTCAGACTGATGTGCCACCATCGATGGCGCCGCGCTTTTAAGTTTTTCTACTACTAACCGCATTTGCTCGCGCATTCGCGCCATCTCCAGTTCATGCTGAGTTACCGTTTGATTGAGGGCCTCAATCGTATGCTCCTGAAATGCCAGACGGCTCTCCAGTTCTTCCAGACGCTTTTTGAACGGCAATTGTTGCATAGTATTTCCTCTTGTTACCTCCCGCAAAGCAGGCAGATCTTATTATGTTGATATTAACGGTAATCTAATACTATACGCACACCAAATGGCTGAACTTGCTCTTAGAGGTTGAAAAAATAAGCTAAAGACCGCATGTTTCTGATGAAACTTCCTCTCGCGGCTAAAGTCTTATCGAGCAGGCTGTTTGAATGTGAGAGTGTTTTGTTTTCTCACGCAAAGGTATAGTACCGCCACAGGCCGTTTGGCTTGCACATGACTTCCGGGGCGAGAGGCTTCGGGTTTGGAGAAATGGATGAAATCACTGTTTAAAGTAACGCTGTTAGCCACCACCATGGCCGTCGCACTAAATGCCCCTTTGGCAATGGCGGCGGAAGCCAAGGCTGCGCCAGCACCGACTCAGCCGCAGCAGGCACCGAAAAATGCTGCATTCAAAAATGAGGATCAGCAGTCTGCCTATGCGCTTGGCGCTTCTCTGGGTCGTTACATGGAGAATTCTCTGAAAGAGCAGGAGAAGCTGGGTATCAAGCTTGATAAATCACAGTTGATTGCTGGCGTTCAGGATGCATTTGCTGGCAAAAGCAAACTCTCCGATCAGGAAATTGAACAAACCCTGCAATCTTTTGAGGGGCGGGTAAAAACTGCTGCCCAGGCAAAAATGGAAAAAGATGCGAAAGAGAACGCTGTCAAAGGTGAAGCCTTCGCAAATAAATTCGCCAAAGAAAAAGGCGTGAAAAAAACGAAGTCGGGTCTGCTCTATAAAGTAGAGAAAGAAGGCACCGGTGAGACGCCCAAGGACAGCGATACCGTAGTTGTGAACTACAAGGGTACACTGGTTGACGGCACCGTGTTTGATGACTCTTATACCCGTGGTGAACCACTGTCCTTCCGCCTTGATAGTGTTATTCCCGGCTGGACTGAAGGTCTGAAGCATATCAAGAAAGGTGGTAAAATCGAGCTGGTTATTCCGCCGGACCTGGCTTATGGCAAGAACGGAGTTCCCGGCATTCCACCAAATTCAACGCTGATATTTAACGTTGAGCTCCTGGATGTTAAGCCTGCAACAGCCCAGACTGATAATAAAACCCCGCAGTCTGCTCAGACTGCACATGGCAAGAGCGCTGCGGTGACTAAAGCCAGTAAATAATCATCCTGTTACGTTGTCGCCACCTCCGGGTGGCGATTGTTTTTGCCTCTCCCTTTCCTGTCGTCGGCGTCTGAACGAAAATGACGAATCATTAACAAAGGCAGGGCGCACCTTTCTTGCATTTGTTAAACTTATCCATATGAAAAACAGGTAAAGTGAGTCTGTCGCACGGTGAGCAGACAGGCTATTGATAAAAGGGTGGTGTCGTTGATGTCGAATTCACTTACTATAGGTGATCCCGCCGATTCAGAATTGCTGGGACAGCATCCGTTTGAAGATAGCGATCACGAGATACTTAACTCCTATCAGGCCGTCGTTGATGGGCTAGCTATGCTGATTGGCTCCCACTGTGAAATCGTGCTTCATTCCCTTGAGGATTTGAACTGTTCGGCGGTTAGGATCGCTAACGGCGAGCATACAGGCCGTCAAATCGGCTCGCCAATTACGGATTTGGCGTTGCGCATGCTGCATGATATGACCGATGCCGATAGTAACGTTTCACGGGCCTATTTTACACGCGCCAAAAGCGGCGTGCTGATGAAATCGGTGACCATCGCTATTCGTAATCGCCAGCAACGAGTCATTGGTCTGCTGTGCATCAATATGAATCTTGACGTCCCCTTCTCACAAATTATGTCTACTTTTATTCCGCCAGAAGCACCGGAAGTCTCGCCCGCGGTAAACTTTGCCTCTTCCGTTGAAGATCTGGTTACTCAGACGCTGGAGTTTTCGATTGAAGAAGTTAGCGCCGACCGCAATGTCTCCAATAATGCCAAGAACCGGCAGATAGTCCTTAACCTTTATGAAAAAGGCATTTTCGATATCAAAGACGCAATTAACCAGGTTGCAGAACGCCTCACTATTTCTAAGCACACGGTTTATCTGTATATCCGCCAATTCAAAAGCGGCGACGTTCAGGGGCATGAACGCTAATGCGTTTCAGCCTGATGGTGACCGGCCCGGCCTATGGTACTCAGCAGAGTATCAGTGCACTCCAGTTCGCCCGTGCGCTTTGTACCAGTGAACATCAGCTGATCAGCGTCTTTTTTTACCGTGAAGGGGTCTACAATGCTAACCGTCTGACAGCGCCCGCCAGCGATGAGCAGCATATGGTCAGAGCATGGCAAGAGATCCATCAACAATACGGTGTGAGGTTGAATATTTGCGTCGCAGCTGCTCTGCGCCGTGGCGTGCTAAACAGCGAGGAAGGGCGCGAGGCAGGCATTGAGGGTGAGAATCTCGCCACGGGTTTTGTGTTATCCGGATTAGGGGCGCTGGCGGAAGCCGCGTTAAACTGCGATCGGGTGGTTCAGTTCTGATGAAATCTGTGGCGTTTGTTTTCACCCAATCTCCTCATGGAAGCAGCTCCGGTCGAGAGGGGCTGGATGCCTTACTGGCCGTCTCGGCATTGAGTGATAATATCGGAGTTTTCTTTATTGCCGACGGAGTGCTACAGCTTTTGCCTCAACAGCTGCCAGGTAAAATTTTATCTCGCGACTATATTGCCACCTTCGGTGTATTGCCGCTGTATGACGTGGAGTCATGCTTTATTTGCGAAGCTTCTGTGTGTGAGCGCGGTCTGGAGCAGGCGAACTGGGTGCTGCCGGTAACACGATTGCCGCTAAAGGAGCTGCGTAAAACGCTGGGCGGCTATCAGCAAATCTTCACCTTCTGAGGTACCTGATGCTACATACGCTGCGACATTCTCCCTTTCAGTGTGATTTTTCCGCTCTGTTACGTATGCTGATGCCGGGGGATGACCTGCTGATGTTACAGGACGGCGTCATCGCCGCTTTACCCTCAACTATGGCGTTTCAGGCACTACAGACCTCTGGCGTAACGCTATTTGCTCTGCGTGTCGATCTTGAAGCGCGCGGCCTTGTTGCTCAAATTTCAAACAAAGTCAGCGTGGTGGACTATAATAAATTCGTCGCGCTTACGGTTAAAAATCCACATCAAATGGCCTGGTAGTACGAGAAACTTGGTTATTTCTTGACACCTTTTCTGCTCAGCCCTAAAATTCTGCGTCCTCGTTATATTACGAGGTGGATTTATTACGTGTTTACGAAGCAAAGCAAAAACCAGGAGCTTTTTAATGTCAACAGTTAATCAGCTGGTTCGCAAACCGCGCGTGCGCAAAGTTGCTAAGAGCAACGTGCCGGCGTTGGAAGCTTGCCCGCAAAAACGTGGTGTATGTACTCGCGTATATACCACCACTCCTAAGAAACCTAACTCCGCGCTGCGTAAAGTTTGCCGTGTGCGTCTGACTAACGGTTTCGAAGTGACCTCCTACATTGGTGGTGAAGGTCACAATCTGCAGGAGCACTCTGTGATCCTGATCCGTGGCGGTCGTGTTAAAGACCTGCCAGGTGTGCGTTACCACACCGTTCGTGGCGCGCTGGACTGCTCAGGTGTTAAAGACCGTAAGCAATCTCGCTCCAAGTACGGCGTGAAGAAGCCAAAGGCTTAATGGTTCTCCGTTAAGTAAGGCCAAACGTTTTAACTTAAATGTCAAACTAAACTCGTAGAGTTTTGGACAATCCTGAATTAACAACGGAGTATTTCCATGCCACGTCGTCGCGTCATTGGTCAGCGTAAAATTCTGCCGGATCCTAAGTTTGGATCAGAGCTGCTGGCTAAATTTGTCAATATCCTGATGGTAGATGGTAAAAAATCTACTGCTGAATCAATCGTTTATACCGCGCTTGAGGCCCTGGCTCAGCGTTCAGGTAAAAACGAACTGGAAGCTTTTGAAGTAGCTCTCGAAAACGTGCGTCCGACTGTCGAAGTTAAGTCTCGCCGCGTTGGTGGCTCTACTTATCAGGTTCCTGTTGAAGTTCGTCCGGTTCGCCGTAATGCTCTGGCAATGCGTTGGATCGTTGAAGCTGCTCGTAAACGCGGTGATAAATCTATGGCTCTGCGCCTGGCGAACGAACTTTCTGATGCTGCTGAAAATAAAGGCACGGCAGTGAAGAAACGTGAAGACGTTCACCGTATGGCCGAAGCCAACAAGGCGTTCGCACACTACCGCTGGTAACAGCCAGGTAGTTGTTATTAACCCGGCGGGCGTGAAAGCTATCATCCCGCTGGGATTGACTAACTTAGAACGTCCGAGAATCAGAGGAATCAAATGGCTCGTACAACACCCATTACGCGTTACCGTAACATCGGTATCAGCGCACATATCGACGCCGGTAAAACCACGACTACCGAACGCATCCTGTTCTACACCGGTGTTAACCACAAAATCGGTGAAGTTCACGATGGCGCTGCCACCATGGACTGGATGGCTCAGGAGCAGGAGCGTGGTATCACCATCACCTCTGCAGCGACCACTGCGTTCTGGGCTGGTATGGCTAAGCAGTTTGAGCCACATCGCGTAAACATTATCGACACCCCAGGACACGTTGACTTTACTATCGAAGTAGAGCGTTCAATGCGTGTTCTTGATGGTGCTGTAATGGTTTACTGTGCGGTTGGTGGCGTTCAGCCGCAGTCTGAAACCGTATGGCGTCAGGCAAACAAATATAAAGTTCCGCGTATTGCCTTCGTTAACAAAATGGACCGCATGGGTGCTAACTTCCTGAAAGTTGTTGGCCAGATCAAAACCCGCTTGGGTGCAAATCCGGTTCCATTACAGCTGGCAATTGGTGCTGAAGATAATTTCACCGGTGTAATTGATCTGGTGAAAATGAAAGCTATCAACTGGAACGATGCCGATCAGGGCGTGACCTTCGTTTACGAAGATATTCCCGCTGATATGCAGGATCTGGCTGATGAATGGCATCAGAACCTGATCGAAGCAGCAGCAGAAGCTTCAGAAGAGCTGATGGAGAAATACCTCGGCGGTGACGATCTGACTGAAGATGAGATCAAAAGCGGACTGCGTCAGCGTGTACTGAACAACGAAATCATCCTGGTTACCTGCGGTTCTGCGTTTAAGAACAAAGGCGTTCAGGCTATGCTTGATGCGGTTATTGAATACCTGCCTGCGCCGACAGATGTTCCGGCGATCAAAGGTATTCTGGACGATGGCAAAGATACTCCGGCAGAACGTCATTCTGATGATAAAGAGCCGTTTTCTGCGCTGGCATTCAAAATCGCTACCGACCCGTTCGTGGGTAACCTGACCTTCTTCCGCGTGTACTCTGGCGTGGTTAATTCAGGTGATACCGTGCTGAACTCAGTTAAAGCTCAGCGTGAACGTTTTGGTCGTATCGTTCAGATGCATGCTAACAAGCGTGAAGAGATTAAAGAAGTTCGCGCAGGCGACATCGCGGCGGCAATCGGTCTGAAAGATGTCACTACAGGTGATACTCTCTGTGATAGCAACTCACCGATTATCCTTGAGCGTATGGAGTTCCCTGAACCGGTAATTTCTATCGCCGTTGAGCCTAAAACCAAAGCTGATCAGGAAAAAATGGGTCTGGCTCTGGGTCGTCTGGCGAAAGAAGACCCGTCATTCCGCGTATGGACTGACGAAGAGTCGAATCAGACTATCATCGCTGGTATGGGTGAACTGCACCTGGAAATCATCGTTGACCGCATGAAGCGCGAGTTCAACGTTGAAGCGAATGTAGGTAAACCGCAGGTTGCTTACCGTGAAACTATCCGCGATACCGTTAAGGATATCGAAGGTAAACACGCGAAACAGTCTGGTGGTCGTGGTCAGTATGGTCACGTTGTAATTGACCTGTTCCCGCTGGAGCCAGGCGGTCCGGGCTATACCTTTACCAACGACATTAAAGGTGGTGTTATTCCTGGCGAATACATCCCAGCCGTCGACAAGGGTATTCAGGAACAGCTGAAATCTGGTCCTCTGGCCGGCTATCCGGTAGTGGATCTGGGGGTTCGTTTGCACTTTGGTTCATACCATGATGTAGACTCCTCTGAACTGGCGTTTAAACTGGCAGCTTCTCTGGCCTTTAAAGATGGCTTTAAGAAAGCGAAACCCGTTCTGCTTGAGCCTGTAATGAAGGTTGAAGTAGAAACGCCAGAAGACTACATGGGTGACGTAATCGGTGACCTTAACCGTCGTCGTGGCATCATCGAAGGTATGGATGATACTGCGACCGGCAAGACCGTTCGTGCTCAGGTACCTCTGTCTGAAATGTTTGGTTATGCAACTGACCTGCGTTCTCAGACCCAGGGTCGTGCTTCGTACTCCATGGAGTTCCTGAAGTACTCTGAAGCGCCGAACAACGTCGCTCAGGCCGTTATCGAAGCTCGTGGCAAATAAGGCTACGATTTAGCAAAGTGAATAGATGACCTCATCGATGATGAGGTCATAACCAGTTAAGGAATATCGCCATGGCGAAAGAGCAATTTCAACGTAACAAACTGCACGTAAACGTGGGTACCATCGGTCACGTTGACCACGGTAAAACCACTCTGACTGCTGCAATCACCACTGTTCTGTCTAAAAAGTTTGGCGGACAGGCTCGTGCGTTCGATCAGATCGATAACGCGCCGGAAGAAAAAGCACGTGGTATTACCATTAACACGTCTCACGTTGAGTACGAAACCCCGACCCGTCACTATGCGCACGTTGACTGCCCGGGACACGCTGACTATGTGAAAAACATGATCACCGGTGCTGCTCAGATGGACGGCGCGATCCTGGTTGTTGCGGCGACTGACGGCCCGATGCCGCAGACGCGTGAGCACATCCTGCTGGGTCGCCAGGTTGGCGTTCCTTACATCATCGTGTTCCTGAACAAGTGTGACATGGTTGATGATGAAGAGCTGCTGGAACTGGTTGAAATGGAAGTGCGTGAGCTGCTGTCAGCTTATGATTTCCCCGGAGACGACACGCCAATCGTACGCGGTTCTGCGCTGAAAGCGCTGGAAGGCGACGCAGCGTGGGAAGAGAAAATCATTGAGCTGGCGGGCTACCTGGATACCTACATCCCGGATCCGCAGCGTGCAATCGACCTGCCGTTCCTGCTGCCGATCGAAGACGTATTCTCTATCTCCGGCCGCGG
>NZ_FOVC01000012.1 GCF_900115045.1 Izhakiella capsodis
TAGTCATGGAAAAGAAAACTGCTCTGTATTTCGTTGCTCATGCGTGTTTGAACCTGATAGCGTTTGCGTATGTATGTTTATGTATTCAGTTGTTCAATACTTCTGTGTTAACCCTGTTTTGTACTGGTTTGCATTGAATTGCGAGTGGGTGCTTCACACTCTACATCCTGAAATGAGTATCAGGACCTTGTTCTGAATGGGTTCAGAACACGAACATGGTAAAGGCGACACTAAACTTTGCTTACTTTATGGTAAACCATATTCCGGGCCGACAGAAATAACAGATGTTGACGGGCGTCTCGGTGAGACTCATCAAGTGGTGTACGTGCTTATGTGCCACTTTCGCCAGCGCACTGACCATTGTATCCCGCCAGCGCTCGGCGCCACCGGCGGCGACACCTGGCATGGCGTGATTCAACACTGTGCGGTCGAAATGGCTATTGTGGGCGTAAATCAGCACATCAGGATTTTTGAGCGCCAGTCGAAGTTCCAGAGGAGTTTTGGTTCCCGCTGTAACGTCCCATATCTGTACAGGGTCACTATCAATCGCCCACGCAAAAAGCATAACTTCGGCATGCTCAGCGTAGGCATGTGTACCGTTTTTAATGGGTATTTCAGAGAAGGTTTCTAAATCGAGATAAAGATGTTTAGACATGAACAACTCCATAGGGGTTCGTCTACAGTAGCTCCAGTGTTCTAATGAAAACTTAAATACGTTATATGAATGTACTGCCATGCATTTTTGAGCGTTTTTTGGTAGAAATAATTTATTTTTAGGTGATAAATGTCTGCTCTAAACCTAAGGCAGGAGATATTTTATGAAGGTAATTAATCAATTACGGCTTCGATTCTGTGATAGTAGTAAAGCAGTTCTTGAATTGGCAAAGAAAGATCATAAATATATGGGGTTAGCAAAGGAAATGCTTTCCATCAAAAATGATTGCGTACAAGCTAAGCTTCAAAAGCTTGCACCAGCGTCACGGAAAATAGCTAAGTTGGATTATAAAAAATATAAATATGAGCATATTATCGCGCAGCTCGACAGAATTAGTAATAAGGAAGAAAATTTACTATCGACCAATACGGCTATTAACATATTGAATTATAGAGAAACAATCCCAAGGGCGAAACTAGCAACTACAACGGATAAATTATTAAAATATACAGGAACTATCCCAAGGGCGAAGTTAGCAACAAATACCGATATCCATCACAATCACAATACTAACAATATATATGAAGAGCTTCCCTGAAATTTAATATGCCCATCAATTCTTAAAATATTTATTAACACCCTGCGTTCTGCCGGGTGTTTTTTAAGAGGCTTAAACTGTGGCTGCTTTGTCGAAGGGTACCCTGAGCATTTGATTGAGCGTTTTTCGTCGCTAAATATGCTGACGGCCGCAACTGTCAGGTATCTTGTCGACGGGATTATCAATCTTCCGGTGGCTTCACTCACTCAGGCAGGTATCAGGTAACTGAGCAGCGCAACAGACAGCGCCGCTGAGAATGTTGCGGCTACGCGTAAAGCGGTGAAGGATGTACTGGCAAATACAGACGGCAACATTGTAATGAAAAAAGGCGGCTCAGATTGGGTAACTCTGACGGGTGATAATCTGCCAGAACCTCTGCATAGAGATGTTTTAACGTTATCCACCCTACTTTTATGCGGTGTTACCACAATGTCTGCATAGGCAGGGATCTGGCGTGATTCTATGCGGCGTAACTGATTCTTGCGCTACAGATACCTACCCTAGCCGCCAGCGCTCAACAGATTAACCTGTAGCCGTTCGGGATTAATGGAGATGAGTGCAATTGACACCGTGATGCTGTCTCCGCGCTTTTCAGAGAACTTTATCGCAAATGGTTAGTACGATATCGTACCCTGCATTTACAACCAAAGGCATGCTTTCGGCCACATGGTCACAGAGCTGACTGGGTGACGTTTTCAACTTAACCATTTTAGTCTGACAGCGCTGTTTTACTGAAATTATCTGTACTTTAAAAATGGCGATACAGGCATATCGCCATAGAGGAGCTATAGTTTTAGTAGTTGATAAAAGGTGGGATTATCGGCACATTGCCCACCGCCGCACTCGAGTATTGTTGATATTAAATTAGCGGTTATTAACAAGATAAAGAGTGTAATCACGACTTTGACAGTCAACGATTTAGTTACCAACGATGACGCAGATTCGTCTGGAGGTAAAGCCATTACCACGGCAATAGCGACAGTAGTGAAAATGGAAGCTAATAACGCCCACGTATAAAAATGCAAACCCAACATCGCTGAACCGTATCCAGAATCCCCGGGCAAAATATGCAAAAAGACTTGGCGCGCAGCGATAATCCCGGTTACCACGCAGCCAATTAATGCAAAACTGTAATGTATATTTTTAATTCCCAGGCAGAGATTAAATAAAAAACCAAAGCCAATTAACATCATGCCGACCCGCTGCAACAGACAAAGCGGGCAGGGTAATTCATACAAAGCCAACTGGTAGTAGAATGCAATTATCAGTATCAAACTGATCACAAAAAGTCCGATTATGTTCAGCCAAATTGCGAGGCGATGGCTGTTACTCATGCTTAGCCCGGATTTCATGAAGGTATCCTCAAAATGACAAAGTTAATATGCTTGATGCGTGGTGTTTGAACCAAAATAAAGTCACAATCAGCAGCCCCAGCCAAAGAAAATAACTGTATTTTCTTTTTGAAGCGATTGTACTGAATGCGGCGCACAAGGCGATAAGGAAGGGCAGAAACATGAACATACGCAGACTCCATTTTTGAAAGAAGATGAGAATACACACTTTCACAAGCAGCGACTATAGCTGAGTATCACCTCAAGCTACCAGCATAGGTATATTTCGATAAAATGCGCCTATGATTTTTCACGGTTTTTCACTGAGGGGGATTAAAAGCATACTTTTCGGGCCTGTTTTTATTCAGTATCTTTGCGTAATGCTACGACGTTTTATACTGTAAATGAACCTATTTGAAAACGTCGACAGAGATTCTGGCGTGCGGGTAAATCTAAAACTCAATCATTTTCCTTAAATGTTACTTATCATTGGTTATTAGAAAATCTGATGTGATTTATCATGCAGGATCTGCTGGATAACATGTTGTTTGTAATAAGATATTTTTTACTGATTGCTCTGCTTGTTACCTGAGAAATGCCATGCCGTCGCTAACGCGATCAGAAATATAAGGTGTTAGCAGATTGTCGGCAAAATTGACGTATCAGGAGACATGGCATTATCCCGCATAATTGTTAAAAGTTTCTGTTTATGAGTGATTAATGAGATTCATCCGGTACTTATCGTTGCGTGTAAAGGGTGATCCTGAAGTCAAGGCATCTGTTGGTGCAGGGATACGACGCCATACCTTTCCGTCAGAAAATGCGGTTGCATCACATTTATCTAATCAGACCGGCGGGTTAAATCCCTGAGCGTCGCCGATCGTCTATCTGAGCTTAAAGGGTAATGGCATTAATTGTCGGGTGCCAGCATAACGGTATTCGTAAATGCGCGGGTTTGCCTGCTGTCAGCGATACCTTTGCACCCTGCGCTTGTTATGGGGTTATGCCAATAAAAAACATTTACTTGCAATTAGATAACACTCTATGGGAACGATTGACGTAAAACATCGGCCACTGTTTTTAGTTCGCTGTTTGAGGATATTGGCTTGAAAACGCGTTTATTGATCGGTTGCTCTTTTTTTATTGCGGGTTTTGCTTACGCCCAGTCAGGTGAAAGCTCAATCAGTTTTCCGCTTATCCCTCCCTCGATTGACGCCGCCTCTTGGGTCTTGATGGATGCGACCACCGGTCAGGTGCTGACTCATGCCAACGAAAATGAGCGCCGAAACCCTGCCAGTCTGACAAAACTGATGACCGGTTACGTCGTTGACCAGGCGATCGAAAGCCATCAGATTAGCAGTAATGACATTGTGACCGTCAAGAGAGATGCCTGGGCGGCGGGTAATCCTATATTTAAAGGCTCCTCACTAATGTTTCTCAAGCCGGGGGATAAGCTCAGCGTTCGGAAATTGAGTCGTGGTATGATTATTGACTCAGGTAACGATGCGTGCGTCGCGCTGGCGGATTATGTCGCGGGCAATCAGAAAAACTTTGTTGTGCTGATGAATCATTACGTCAAAAAGCTCGGGTTAATGAATACGCATTTTGAAACTGTTCATGGTCTTGATGCACCGGGACAGTTCTCCACCGCGCTGGATATGGCAAAGCTTTCACGTGATATCATTCATGGTAAGCCTGAGTTTTATAAACTCTATAGTGGAAAACAGCTGACCTGGAACGGTATTACTCAGCAAAATCGTAACGGTTTATTGTGGGATAAAACGCTGCACGTAGACGGATTGAAAACGGGTCATACTGCAACTGCTGGCTTCAATCTTATAGCTTCGAGCGTTGACGGTAATCAGCGCCTGATTGCGGTCGTTATGGGGGCTAAAAGTTCGCTCGGACGTGAGGAGCAGGCGCGTAAGTTGCTGATTTGGGGAGAGAATAACTTCAGTACTCTTCAACTCTTTCACGGTGGTAAAGCCCTTACCCACGAACGAGTATGGTACGGTAATCCCCAGCAGGTTAATGCTGGCGTCGACAAAGATATTTATCTTTCGGTGCCAAAAAATGATGTAAAACAGATCACCGCGCGCTACGTTTTTGATAAAAAGAATCTTGAGGCGCCTATCAAAGCCGATCAGCAGATTGGTACTGTACAGGTTTATGATAAAAACAAAGAGCTTGCCAGTTACCCACTGATGGCATTGCAGCAGGTTAAAGAGGCCGGTTTATTCACGCGTATTTCTGATTATATTTCACTGAAAATATAAGCTCTGCCCTGGCGATCGGGTAGCCCCAGGCCCGCTCCCGATCGATCCTGGCAAAAGAAAACATGATTAGAGTGTGTATTAACGGTGAATGATGAGTAATGACTGAATAATTAACATGTTAAATTCATGATCATTATTTTAAAAGCAGGAGATTTACATAAGAATAATCGCGTATTGTTGTTATGACTTATGAATAGTAGAGTATGCTGGGCGCTGTTTCTGATGACGGAGCTTAGGATTGCGACCCGACAAGCCCATTTCTGACTTTAAACTCAAGGTATATCGCTATCATCGCGTTGTTCACGGCGTGCGGATTGCGTTGGCCTTTGTCCTTACCCTCATGCTGGTTCGCCTGCTGAATATTCCCGAAGGCAGTTGGCCGCTTATCACCGTCGTAGTCGTCATGGGGCCAGTATCCCGCTGGGGTAACGTATTTCCCCGTGCTTTGCAGCGTATAATTGGAACGATAATTGGCCTCATTTCCGGACTGATTGCTCTCTACCTTGAGTTGTTTTCCTTACCGGTTATGTTGGCTTGGTGTGCCATTGTGATGTTTACCTGTGGCTTTTTAACCCTGGGTAAGCACCCTTATATGGCCTTGCTTATCGGCATTACGCTGGCTGTGGTCAGCGGCGCGGCTCCGGGAGATATCGGAAGGGCGCTCTGGCGCGGCGGCGATGTCATTATTGGTTCGGTACTGGCGTTAATTTATACCAGCATCTGGCCGGCACGCGCACACATTCAGTGGCGTATCGGGCTTTCTGACATTTTACTGGAAACTGCAAAAATATATCACGCCGGATTCTCACCCTATCTGGTTGAGCGTCCCTATTTAAAAAATCCGCTTCAACACCTGATGGCATCAGTTGTTAAAATGCGTTCAATGTTAGTGCCAGCCAGTAAAGAATCGCGCATTCCAAAGTCCGTTTTTGAAGGGATACAGACGCTCAATCGTAATATGGTCTGTACCCTTGAATTACAGCTTAACGCCTGGTGGTCCTCCCGCGAAACTCATCTGATGTTGCTCAGTGCCCCGACGCTGCGCGCGACTCAGCAACAGATCGAAAGTAGTCTGCGGACGCTGTCTCGCAGCCTGCTGGAGGGAGACACCGATAAAACTGTGTTGACCAGTGAAGCGCTGGCAGCCAGTAGCCGTGAACTTCGTGAGCTGCTGAGTGAACAACAAATTAATAATCATCAACAGGTAGCGGCTTACGGCTATGCCTGGCTTAGTATAGAAATGGCCGGACAGCTGGAGCGAATAAACGATCTGGTTAGACTGGCAATGCGTAAGTAAACAACTGAGAAAACCACGCGTATCGGCGCCGACGGTTTCAGGGTAAAATAGACGCTAATCCGATTATCGATGTCTGAATTGTCCTCAACGAAGTAGGATCTGCTTAGCTGAAGGCGAAACTTAAGCTGCCTGTGCTTACAGGCTAACAGTAAGAAGGTGTCAACATGGAAAATGCAAAACAGTCATTTCAGAATGTTCTTGAGTTCGTGCGGCTTTTCCGTCGTAAAAATAAGCTTCAGCGTGAGATCCTCGATAATGAGAAAAAAATACGCGATAACAAGAAGCGTGTACTGTTACTCGATAACCTGAGTGAATACATTAAACCGGGAATGAGCATTGAGGCGATCCAGGAAATCATCGCCAGTATGCGCGCTGACTATGAAGAGCGCGTTGATGATCACATAATTAAAAATGCCGATCTGTCCAAAGAGCGAAAAGAGATTTCGAAAAAGCTGAAGAAGCCCGGCGAGCCGAAAGCCTGAAAAGCGCTAAAAAGTATAAGGAAGGGCGTGCCCTTCCTTATAATGAGCAAGTAACGACAAGTCAGCGTTACATCCCATTCATCCCCATTAGTTATTAATCAGATAGCGCAGTAGTGTGGCGCTTTTTCATTCCATGGCCGGTCTTATTTGTTCCAATTGTGTACGTTGTGTGCACATTTTGCGTATCTGTTACATAATCACTTTGGCAAAATACCGTTTACGTTAGACTACACGTGGCTTGACACGGTTTTACACTGTCGGCAAAAGTTATTTTGCAAATAAGGATGTAAAATGCAAGGTTATGATTTAACGCCGGAAAACACGCTTAAGGAGTTAGCCTGCTATAGCTGGACTCAGCCGGATCCCGAGGGCAGTCAGGTGACGGAATTAGAAAAAGGTAAAGTGTTGTTTCTGCCACACCTTTCTTTTGATTTATCAGCACGGGAACAGGTTTTGCTGGATGTCAGTCGGGTTGACCCTAAGAGAAAAAACATCAGCTACAATCCTCAGATTGGCAGGTTGACTGGTGTTGCTTATCAGGCGGATTGCACGGCGATTGAGACGCTGTTGTCGCGCCATTACCAGTCATGTAAAACTCTGGTTACGGCGCTGCTGCCGGAGTATCAGCAGTATTTGCATTCACCGGTAAATACCCTGCGTTTACATCCGGTGGCTGCATGGCGTAAAAGTAGCTCGTGGCGCAAAGATGACAGCAGGCTGCACGTCGATGCTTTCCCCTCCAGGCCGATGCACGGTGAGCGTATTTTGCGTATTTTCACAAATATCAACCCGCATGGTGAAGGTCGTGAATGGCGAATAGGTGAAGATTTTCCACAGCTGGCACGGCGCTTTTATCCACATCTCGGCGGTTATTCACCCTTATCCAGTTGGTTGCAGCATCTCGCTGGCATAACTAAAAGGCGGCGTACCCATTATGATGCGCTGATGTTACGGATGCACGACAAGATGAAAAGCGATGAACACTATCAGCAACAGGGTTTACAGTTGAGTTTCCAGTTTCCACCTGGCAGTAGCTGGATCTGCTTTTCTGATCAAACGCCTCATGCAGCGATGGCGGGGCAGTTTATGCTGGAACAGACCTGGCAGTTGCCTGTCCAGGGAATGAAACATCCGGAATACTCCCCGCTGAGGGTACTGGAATCGTTGGCAGGCAAGGCGTTGTTATGACCCTTGCCGGAACTCAACGCAGCGGCGGCTCATCAAAGGTACGCAGCTTGCGTGAGTGCAGGCTGTCACCTTCGGCGCGCAGCAGCTGTATGGCATGTATGCCTATTTGCAGATGCTCAGAAATGGCGCCCTCATAAAAGCGATTGGCTTGTCCCGGCAGTTTAATTTCGCCGTGCAACGGCTTATCGGATACGCAAAGTAGTGTGCCATAAGGCACGCGGAAGCGATAACCCTGGGCAGCGATGGTTGCACTTTCCATATCCACGGCAATGGCGCGGCTTTGATTGAAACGAAGCGCTGAAGCGGCATAGCGAAGCTCCCAGTTACGATCGTCGGTCGTGGCTACCGTGCCGGTACGCAGTCGAAGTTTAACCTGTTCGCCCGGCATACCACTTACTTGCTTAGTTGCGTCGTACAATGCGCGTTGCACCTCGGCAATGCTGGGGATCGGAATATCTGGCGGTAGCACGCTGTTAAGTACGTGATCGTCGCGCAGATACGCGTGCGCCAGCACATAATCGCCAATTGACTGGCTTTCACGCAGGCCGCCGCAATGGCCGATCATCAGCCAGACATGTGGCCGCAAGACGGCAAGATGATCGCAAATCGTTTTCGCGTTGGAGGGGCCGACGCCGATGTTCACCAGGGTTATACCCTTGCCATTTTTTGCCATCAGATGCCACGCCGGCATCTGATGCTTTTTCCACGTCAGGTCAGAAATAGCGGCTTCAGCATCCGGGGTTTGCGGCGTAATCATTACGTCACCAGCGCAGGAAAGCGACAGCCAGTCAGTGCTGTTTTTTTTAATTTGCTCGCAGGCCCAATGGACAAACTCATCAACGTAGCGGGTGTAGTTGGTGAACAGCACATAAGACTGAAAATGTTCCGGTGAAGTACCGGTGTAATGACGCAGGCGGGCGAGGGAGAAGTCGGTACGCAGGGCATCAAAATGAGAAAGCTTCCGCACTTCGCCCTGATGCAATACTCCATCGGCATTCTCATCACCGATGAGCGACAGCTCGGTAGTCGGGAAATAACGCGTCAGTCCGGCGCTCATACTGCGATCGAGATTGAGGCTGGAGCCATCTATGACGTAGGGGAAGGGGATTTCCTGCTGTGAAGGCAGCACTTCGATCGCAATCCGATAGTCACTCTCCAGCAGCGTTAACTGCTCCGCAAGGTAATGGCGCATCAGCGCCGGTCGCGTAACGGTCATCGCATATTGCCCGGGGTGGGTGAAACGAGCGAACGCTCTGGTAAGGCGCTGTTGCTGCGCGCCACCCTCCCAATGAACACGCAGTTCAGGATAAACGAATAATCCAGCCGCCCGCGCCGCTGCATCAGGAAGTTCACCGCAGGCGATGAACGCCTGAATCGCCAGGCGCAATGCGTTCACTGCACTATCATACAACTGTTCAAGCCGATCCAGCGCGGCGTTTACCTTGGGTGACGTAGCGATGTGTGGGCCGGCCATTTTTAATCTCCATCTCAATCGAGCATTATCCTTGCATGCTAGCTGAAGTCAGTCGATTACGCATTAGTAGCCGCATGATTACGGCGCTGCGGCAAAAAGTGTATCAACGCGCTATCTGGTTTACGGTGTTCTGAAAGGATAAATTTGGTTACTGATTTTCCGGCATCATGGCTGACCAGCCGCGCAATCTGGTATTATTGCGGGCATGATTAATGGAGCCAGACGTGACAATGACAAAACTTACCCTACAGGAACAGATGCTGAAAGCCGGGCTGGTTAGCAGCAAAAAAATGGCCAAAGTGCAAAAAACGGCTAAAAAATCACGCGTTCAGGCGCGGGAAGCACGGGAGGCGGTGGAGGAGAATAAAAAAGCACAGCTTGAGCGTGATAAGCAGCTCAATGAGCAGCAGAAGCGGTTGGCTTTGTCCAAAGAATATAAAGCCCAGATAAAGCAACTGATTGAAATGAATAGAGTTACTACGATAAAAGGCGAAATTGGCTTTAACTTCACCGATAATAACCTCATTAAAAAAATTTTTGTTGATAAGCAAACTCAGGCCCAATTAATTAATGGCCGTCTCGCTATTGCGCGCCTGGTTTCAGAAAACGCAGGCGAGAGCCAGTACGCAGTTATTCCGGCCAGTGTCGCGGACAAAATCGCCCAGCGTGATCCTGGTAGCATCGTATTAAACAGTACCCTCAGCCAGCAAGAAGAGGGCGAGGACGATCCCTACGCTGATTTCAAAGTGCCTGATGATTTGATGTGGTAAACGACAGCGGCGCAATAAATGGGTGTGAATTAAAAAAACAACGGCTTTCTCACGAGGCCTCGCTTGTCGGTGTGATAACCTAAAGAAAAGCTCATGCAGTGTGGGATAGAAAAAAATATCGATTTAAGGCGTGATGTTCGCGTTGCCGACAAATGGGCCTGGAGGGCAGGCGTACCGACGGGCTTGGGCAGGCTGGGATATGACGTACAGAAGGTGAATCAATAATAGCGCAGATAGCCATAGAGAAAATTAGCCGGTCACGATTGATTGAATGGCTGAGAAACAATGATCCACTGTCAACGCCAATCTACGGTCGCTCAGTGTGGAATGCGCACAAGGCCCCCCTGATAGCCGGACGCAGCGGCTCTTACGCCGCAGTGGTGAAACGGGCTGGGGAATATGGCTTGTCTGTATCCCGCTTTAATCCCGTCTACTTATATTTATATCCATGATGTGTCATCTCAATAATAATACTTAAATACTATCTCCGTTGCTGTGAAATAGTAAATATTCAGATATAAAACAGGTAAGAAATAAAAGTCACCATTGATGAATGGCGGCATTATAATAACCTTGCTCTACAGTAACTAACTTTGCGTAAAAATCGGAACGGCATACGTCAGTATTCAACGCTATTAATCTACCATCAAAATGACTGTATTTTGGTATTTTTCAGTGGACGTTAGCAGATAAGAGAAGAGGAATAGAGAGTTGATATGAAAGGAAAATGTAGATGTTCTTAGACATCTACACTCTCTAAATTGGCTCCTCTGACTGGACTCGAACCAGTGACATACGGATTAACAGTCCGCCGTTCTACCGACTGAACTACAGAGGAATCGTTTGAACGGGGCGCATAATAACGATGGCTTGTGGCCTTGTCAAAGGCAGATTTCACCTTTTTAATCATTCGCTGAATAAATAATCATTTTAGTCGCCTAAAGCGCCAAATGTCGAGGTTCAGCAAAGTCCTTGCGGATAACTCAACGCAGAGTCATGTTGACCGTGGCTAAAATGAGAGGCAATCCGTCATTGCTGGTAATGAGATTAGTCATAGCACGCAATGTCTGATTAGGGTAGCTGGTGGTCAGTCGCGCGAAGCCTGATTGGTGTTTAAGAGCAAGTCCGAAGGGGGCATCGCCGCTGGGAGATTTTCATTTGCAGAAAGCGAAAAGCCCGCTCAGGTTTCTCTGTGCGGGCTTTTCTGAATCTGGCTCCTCTGACTGGACTCGAACTTCATCTGTAACTCCTTCTGTTATTGGGTTTGTAAAAGTTAACTGATTTTTTACCAGTATTTTTACCAACATTATTTAATCTGTATGGATGGAAAGTCAATTATATTCAATTATTTATCTCAGTATACGTCAGTAGATATCACAAGAATTGTTACCTCAGAAAATCAAACCTGTCAACTTTTGGAAACCGCTATCGTATAGTAAGAGCCTGTTTATAAGAGGAATTACTGATGGTAACCGCAGCTAAAAAAGTTGAGTTAACAAAATGGTTTAAGCCTGAAAATTACAATGTTTTAAAAGATATAACCGTATTACAACTTTGCCAAGAGATCCGCAAACGAAAGGCAATATTTGAAGAACTAGAAGAAGCGCTGGAAAGCGATGAACCAGAATGGTGTGTGAGCCAGGCTAACCTTGAAGAAAGGGAGTTAATCTTTTCAGGGAAGCCCTTGATAGCCTCTGGGCTAACAGAAGACGATGTAGAGTCTTATACAAGTGATCAACATGTCAGGCTTATGACCGCTGGTAAGCTTTATCAATTGGAAAAGGATATCAAAAACACTGGATTGCTAAACTACGGAGAAAACACTGTAAAATTCTTCGAGGAAAATAACAGGTATTGGTTGCAACAACCTATCCTGCGATACAAACGGATATATGCTCAGCAACTAATTGAATCCAGGAAGATGACTGACGTGCAGAAGAAGAACCTTGCTTTAAAAGCAGGAAGTGCATTTAATCTGGAAATCAATTTAAGTCTATCAACAGACAATCAAATCATTGAATCATTGCGCTATCTGTTAGACCGATGGCGTAAGCAAACGGGCATCAAGCCAAAACTAAGCCAGTTTACTTATGGTTTCGGGGAAGCGATGGTTCTAAAAATAGTTGATTTTCGAGTCATTCCTATTTTAGACCTTCTTTATCACGCGAAATTAAATAATTACAAACTCAGTGACAAGGATCTGGAACAGCTTCTCTACCGTTGGGGCATGGAGGGTTGTCGTGATCAGGTGCAAATCAAAGAAACAGACAGGCCACTTGCCAAGAAAGCACTTACCAACGAATTTGATAATCTCTTCACGATGTTTTTGTATAAAAACAGACACTTAATGGATATGAAGGTAAGTGAAGTGTACAAGATGAATGAGAGAGAAGGAAAATAATATGAAAGTCAAGGGGTAAGAGAAATAATCTTATCCCTGTAAACAAGCTTCTTTGAGTTCCCCAGAAAGACCTTCTTAATCCCATCAATTTTTTCATACCCCCAAATCTCCGATAATTCTCCTCGTCGAAACAAACAGGAGAAAACAACATGAATAAAAAATTAATACGAATGAACGAAGTCCTTAATAGGACAGGATTTTGTAGGGCATGGATTTATCGGCTTATTAAACAGAAACGGTTTCCTAAACCAATAAAGATCGGTGAGAGAGCGATTGCCTTTATAGAAAGTGAAATTGATAGTTGGATAGATAATTTAGTTAACAGTACAAGATCTTAAATTTAAAAAATAACAGAGGAATAAAATATGAACAAGAATAAATATTATGAAATGCTTATTTTTATGGGTGCTGCAATCCAGGAAGCACATAAGGTAATTATAGAGGAATTATCATTACAGAATGAAGATCAAAATGAAGTTATGGAACAGTTTAACCAATTAATAACTTCATTAGCAATGGAGCAAGTAATAAAGGAATATGGTCAAGAGGAAGCAGCTTATTTTTTTAATGAATTCGCTGAGGAAACTTCAGAAAGTCTTTCTAATCATATTGGAATTATGATTTCCAAAGGTGATGCTCTGGTTAGATTTAAATAAAACATAAGGATAATACAATGAATAAGAAACTGGTTAAAGAAATGACTAAGGTTGTTGAAGAGTTTACCGCAGAGTTTTTAAAAGAAGTGCATGAGGAATTAGGTTATACAAATGATGATGTAGCAAATAATGTGGGTGGAGCCTATGACGCATTGCGTGATGGAGCAGAACTGATCCTGACATTAGTGTATGGGCAAGAGGCGGCAGAAAGGTTTAATTGTATGAAGATTTAATTAAAAATAAAGAAATAATATTGATTCATAAAAAATAATAACAGAGAGGCGTGATATGAGAAGAAAAGAATATAATAAAATTTTGAAAGAGTCTTTTGGTTTAATTTCAGATTATTTAAGAAAGCTAAAGAAAGAACGTGGGTATACCATTGCAGATTTAAATGCGAACAGAGATGATGTGAAATCGCTAATACGTAACCAGTATTATGAGGAAGTTATGAAGCATTATGGTAAAGAAAAAGGAATGGATTATTTTCATGAAATGATATCGAGAGGAGAGAAAATGCTTGTGACTTATAAATTTGAAGATGAAGAATGAAATTAATTAAAAGTTCTGAGGCTGGAAACAGCCTTTGATAAACATGATGTAAAAAATTAAAAGAAGACTAATGTACTGTCATTTTTTATGGCAGAAACAGAGGTTTTTATTATGTATAATAAAATATAAGGAAAATAATATGAGTTCTAAAAATATTGAAAGTAATGAAGAAGATTCAACCAAATTTTTCTCTTTGTATGCAATGAATCGCTTTTTGAGTTTTATAGAGGAAAAGGAAGCTGAGGTGCAGGGAGTAGCTATTATTGTTATGACAGATGAATTCAGGATGCATCTCGTTAATGAAATAATATATCGTACCAGAGAAGAAATTGAAATTGGTAAAGATATATTAAAAGGAATGCATTATTCTTTTGAAGAAGTTGATATAGAAAAGACAAAATATATGTTGGAATGTATGTATCAAGAATATATAAAATCCAAAAAAATGAACAGCAAAATAAAATAATTTTTGACACACTGACAAATGTACATAAAACAAATGCTAATTAATTATTTACGATTAGTAATTCAAGGGCTGGAATCAGCCTTTGAAAGTTAACATTGTTATCAAAGTCTAATAGAAGAGTTTTTTAAAATGATTGAAGAGTTTCACATCCTATATCAGTACAGAGACATCCAGCAAGCTGCTGCCACAACTGATATCAAAACGCTTGAACAGGTTTTGGTTAAGTTCAGAAAAGTGGTAGCTGAACGGCGAGAGGAGTACTATACAGAGATCGGTGAAGAGGCTGCACGGAAGGTCAAAATGAAGAAAATCCTTGAGCAGATTGAAAAGGATGGGATTTGTGTTGAGGATCTGTTGCTTGATTTCTGGAGAGCGATGTAAGATATAAATATATTTACGTAGTAAAGTTATGGTTCCGAAAATAGAAATGCATTGTTAAAATTGAGTGGAAAATGTGATTAAAGAGGTTTTACACTATGGATCAAGATGAATACGATCTAAGATTTGAGGTAAAGAATAAAGACTCTAAAAAACTGAAAGCTGCATTCGATCAGGTTTCAGATATTAGAAAATTTGAGATTGAGCTTTATTGGAAAAGAGCGGCATATTTCTGGGCGTTAATAGCCGTAGCTTTTGCAGGCTATTTTTCCATACTTGCATCTGAAAAAATCCCCGGAAAGTTTTTTCTATCTCTTATAGTCTCATGTGCTGGCTTTGTATTTACTTTTGCATGGTTTCTTTCAAGTCGTGGAAGCAAATATTGGCAAGAGAATTGGGAGAATCATCTATAACTGGTCCATTATATAAGACCTTATTAGAAAGACCAGGGTTTGAAAATTACGCTGACAAATTCATAACAGGCCCCCTACCTGTATCTGTGTCAAAAATAAATCAGTGGGTTGCTGCCTTTATTGTCTTTTCATGGCTTATTTTGATTGCATTTTCTACTTATAAGTCTTTACACCCACTTGCGTTACCTTTGGACGAATGGATAAAGATCCTAATGCATATGTCTGTTATACTTATAACTTTCTTTGTCTGTGTTATGATGTTTGGCTTCGGTAAAACTCACAAGGAAAAGCACTCACCTCGCGTAGTTAAGCGAGAAACAAAAATTAGATGAGAGTTTTTATATTTAGATGCAATTAAAATTTTATAATGGACAAGAAGTTTGGTTTACTCTTTACTATCAATGCGGATAGCCAGTTTGCAAAGCATAACTACTTTATTAATTAGCGGCTGATTATGCTTAGAATCTGCCTATTATCAAAAAGCTCTACCAGAACCGCTTTCAGCGCTTCTGGTTGCCATTTTAAGGACAGGTAGCCCTCATCTGACCCGACCGCATCAGTAAGGTCTTCACATACTGCGGCCATGACAGCGCTAAGGATCTGGTCTTTACATGACAGTAGAGTTTCTTTGTCCAAAAAATGGAACCGACGACCGGAGAAAATCATTCTCAGGTAGTTCAAATAATTATCCTGGAACTGGTCATGGCTGATGCCATTAACAGAGTAATAACGAATAAGTGATTTTGTTATGATGTTGGCTATACCGTCTTCGTCGTTATGAATGTTGAGTATTGCGGTTATTTCATTTTTTAGCATTTTTATCTCCATTTTTTATTTTTATTTCTTCGATAAATCTGGCTCTGTCGCCATTAAACACCACAGCAGGATTGATATAGTAAATATACTTAGATTTGCTTGGCGCTATGATCTGCTTGTCTATAAGCTCTTTTATTCCACGATAAAAAACAGGATTGGATAAGTTGAAATCACACTGACTTGCTATATCTTTTGCTGTTTCAAAATTCATATAAACCTGATCTTTACCAATTGCGTCAGAAATGGAAAAAAGGAATATGTAAAATAGCTTATTACCTGTCAGGGACAGATCAAAGAGAACACGGATCTTAGATATGAAAAGTTTAACGAATTTCTCTTTGTCAACTTCCTGTATAGAGTGAATGACACGTTCGTATCGTTCTCCCTCTGGTGATTCAAATTTTTCTCCACGAGCTATGGTTCTTCTTTTATCTTTCGTTTCGATTTCAATACCATTTTGCAATATAAATGGATTTTTCTCATAGGCGTTGTTGTTCATTATATTTCCTTTTGTATTATTATAAAATCCATATATAACTATGTTTTTTAAATTGTCAAATATATCTTGAAGAATTTTCTTCATTTTTAGTATTAATATTGAAGTAAAATGCAACAAACCCGAAGAAAGATCTACAAACCCGAAGAAAAATCAACAAACATGAAGAAAAAGACTTTTTAATGCATTGTTTATATGGCTATTTTTTTCATTAAGAAGCATAAAAAATATAAGATCTAAGAGGGCAACGGAAACTTGTGCGATCTTAATATCGCCCCAATGGAGTTCCGACTGGAAAAATTTTACTTAAACTAGATGTTCCGCCAGTTTATTAATGAAAACCACTTTTCTTAATTGTGTTATTAAACACCTGCACAACCTTATGTTGTGCCTGTGGTGTTCATTGAGAATTGAAGTATTCTTTTTTATTCAGTAACAAACCTTATCACGGGGCATTTACTTATTTACCTTTAGGGGCAACCAGCAACGCCTGTATGAGCTTGGAAGATATTAGGCAATGTATTCCTATGGATAGACGTTTTTCTTTGCTACATGCTCATTCTATTCGCATTCCGTAAAATTAAAACCCTTTGATAAAGGAAGTTGTCTTGATTGAGCTAACGCGCTCAATCGCTAAAAGCCTGGCTCTCGCCCTTTTGATTTAAATTAAAAAACGGTTTTCTTCACTTGGTACATTGATTTACTTCATTTTCCGCCGTTAAAATGAAGAAAGTTCTTCACGCGATGAAGAAAATCAATGTAGTCAGAAAAATCATTCTATTTTAGTCCTCAGTGCGCGTGAGCGCATAGCGGTTTTGTTGCTTGCAACAAAAACAAGATACCAGCTTTTTATCGATCTTTTGGTTTTTACCTTTAAAGCAGTATATGAGCAAGCGAATGTACTGCACAGAAAAATTAGTTATTAGATTTAATTATTTTAATAGTAACTATATCGAGCAAGTCCTCGATATGGGCTGTAAAACTAACGTGTAAAAATTGTTATAACAACCTGACCTGCTGGTTGCCCCTTAAAGGGCAAAGAAGCATAAGTCAGGGTTATAGGATTTTAGTGATAAAGAAAAAGTCAATATAATCATAAACCCAATGACGCAACTAAAATTGCGTATGGTTCTATAAGAAAAGATGAAACCCTAAGACACGGCATAACAGCCGTGTAGGATTACTTATAATAAAAGAAAATCGTCATCTTTTTAAAATTCTAAAAACAATGAAGATCACTTATCGCTTCGCTCTATATGAATAATGAAGAAGGAAAGTGCTTTCAGGCCAGATATAGCTTAAAACCAAGTTCGCGATCTCGGGAGTTAAAGTCCGCGATTTGGGGACTTTAACTAATAATCATTCTCATCTATAAATATGAAGTTCGGTTTTATTTAAAATTTTAATACTTTAAATATCAGTTAAAGAAACTTTAAATATTATTTTATTTAAAATAAATGGACTTTAAGTGTTGACTATTAAATAAAATATGATAATTAAAAAAGATAAATATAATAAAAGGTATAAAAATGTCAACAGAAATAAGAAAATCAAGAAGAGGATTGCAACGATATTTTAAAAATCCATTTATCTTGTCAGCGAGTAATAATACAAAGGGTGGGTTAAGACGAATTTCTACAGGAAATGATAAGCTCATGGTCGTAAATGAAAATACAGGTGAGTACTTAGGCGGTGCGGGTTTCTTTCAGTATCAAGAAGTAGATAAAACAAAGTTTCTAAAACTTTATGTAAATGGTGTTAAAGCTATTACTGAGTTGTCTTCCGCTGGAACAAAAGTTTTTGAAATACTATACAGAGCAATGCAGGAACAGAAGGATACAGACACTATTTTAATGTCATATGATATTATAGATATGAAAGCTGTAAAAATTTCTAGAACCACCTATTTTAAGGGTATGAAGGAGTTGGTTGAGAAGCAATTCATAGCAGAAACAATGATCCAGAATTATTATTTTATTAATCCTGACTATATGTTCAATGGTGATCGTTTGTCATTTGTTAAATCCTACATAATGACCGAAACAAAGAAGATAACGTAAAAGCGTACATTTCATTTTTTGGGAAAGTTTAATTGGTACATTAGGGTTTTTTATTAAACGATTTACGCACAATACAATGAAGAAAAGCTATTGGATGATGAATATTTGAATCTACTACAGATTTTTTGTAGGTCATCTTTTGAACGACCGCTGTTTAACACAATCAAGGTAAAACCCAATCTGATCCGTAAAAACGATCAATAATGGCATTATGATAGGCGCTAACTATCAATATAAGGTTATTGATCGGCAGTTAATTGATTGTAACGATCATTCTATCCGTATAGATAGCCAAAACCTATCAATATGAGTTTATTTGATCGATAAAAACGATATGACATCAAGTTCACTCAGATCAATTATATCAATTACTTAGATGTGATAAGGTGAGGAAATAGCATGTCGGAATGTCCATATTGCAGTACAGTCGTTCCAGAAAGCGCTTCTGTCTGTCGTGGTTGTGGTGCTGAAAGAGTGAAAGGTTATGTCAGCCAGCAAACTATAAAAGGTTTAGCTGGAGTGGGGACGATTCTTGGCATCCCTACTGCTTTTTTAAT
Source organism: Izhakiella capsodis (assembly GCF_900115045.1). Classification (GTDB taxonomy): domain Bacteria; phylum Pseudomonadota; class Gammaproteobacteria; order Enterobacterales; family Enterobacteriaceae; genus Izhakiella; species Izhakiella capsodis. The sequence goes on from NZ_FOVC01000012.1 coordinate 18,867, forward strand.
TGCGTATGTAACACACTCAATGCCAATTATGGTTATCGTTTTGCTTACGATGATACTCGGCCCCATTCTCTATTTGAAAATGAAGAATAAAGATAAGGTATCGTGGATTAGGCCAACAGCTCGTTAGTTCTATATTATGCCCACAAACAGAGGATGTTCTGGTGTGGGTCTTTCTTTGTCTGCATACAAGCGAATAGCTAATTATGAAAAAGAATTCTCTATCTCTGACAGTACTGGCTGCTGCATTAGTTCTGGCTGGATGTGATGGTAAAACACAATCCATTGATGTAATTAGCTGTGATAACCCTCAGATAAAAATAAAAGCAACAGAAAATATAGCTAAATCTGTCTGGGATAGTCTTACTGATAAGCAAAAATCATTTTTTAAGAATTACGATGATTTTGTAAAACAAAATCATATTACTCTTAGTTTTAAACATGAGCGTAAAGCCGATTCAGCTATTCCTGGTGAGTATGATGGCCCGGATAATAAATTTTGCGTCTTTTCATATAAAGCTTTGCCTGTTTTGAATGAAGGTAAGGGCATCGACGATGAGTTTACGGCAAAACTGAGTAAAGCGGATGACGGAAGTGCGTTTATTATTGCTTATCCTAAAGAAATGAAATTTGCAAAAAGCGTTGATGTGGAACCAACCAAAGAGCAGAGTACTTTTGATGAGTTCGTTAATGGTGAACAGAGGCGTGAATACGTGCAGCAGCAGTCTGAACTGTCTGATAAGGCTAAAACCTATCGTACAGTGCCTTTAAGCGATTATCATTATGTATCATCCGAACAGCTTAAACTCGCTTATGTTGCGAATAACCCGCAATTGTCAGACGACGAAAAAATGACATTACTTTCTGATATGTATCGTAATAGTGCTGATCAGTTTACAAAGAATGACCTGGTTAAGTCAGATTTACCACGCCTACTGGCACAGGCAGAGAAGCACCAAACTGTCAGGTACATCAAATATATTGTCTCTGATACGGCAAGTAAACCTGCGGGTATTCCTGTTGATGCAGTTTATCTCAACGAGCATCCATCAGAGGTGGATGGTTCGTTCTATCTACCCGAAAAGTATGATTTTACTCATAAAACCTTCTCCGTGGAGAAGGGGATGGGCTGCGAAGCATCCGGTCACCTACGCTACAGCGGATTTAACATCACAAGCTTCTCAAATGCCTATGCCGTAATCGTTCCTAAAGAAAATGTACTACTAGACTGCAAAGCGAGTCCAACTGATGAAGCTCAGGCACGTGAGTGGAGTAAGATATTTACGGGTGGTAATACCTCGTTCTATCAAATTATATATGTCGCTATTGATGACTGGAAACCCTACCGTGAAAATGGAATGGTGCGGAATAATGTAAGATCTTTCCTGACTCATGTTGATTTTCATTACATCGGAATTAACGGCACTAGCGATTTAATTTCTGGTCAAATCAATTGATTCTCATTAGCCCTGGTAAGCAGGGCTTTTTTATAAGGTATTAAAAATGAATACAACTTTACACGCTTGTGTTATTTGCTTCGGCTTATTTGTTTCAAGTTCGGTATTTGCTAAAAACCTCTATGAGCTTAAAGAGGGGCAAGCAATTACAGGGCGTGTAACGCTTATCTATCCTGTTATGGGTAAAGATGGTATGTCAGTACGACAGTATCAGAAATATACGCAGCAAAGCCAGAAGGCGGCTAATGTACATAAGGCGGGACAATCCACTGATGATATCTCTACCGCATTAAGCAGTATTTGGAGCAATACAAAATCAGCGGTAGGTGTTAAGGATGAAGGTGATAAAACCAGAGTGATGCTTCCACTTGACCATTCGCGTGATAATGATCCTTATTCCGAGCCTGAAGACTTTAATACAGAGCTTGGTGAATGGAAAGGTGATGGCAAGGGTGGATACAGAGCGAGAATTGTTATGACAAGTGGTGATATCTATAACCTCTACGTCAATGATCAGCAGTATAACCAGCTTGTTGCCACAGGGCTTAGACAAGGGGTTAATGTTTTGGTTAAGAGTGGTGGCAAAGGTAATAATTTGACGCAGGTTATTTATAGATGATTTTTGAATCAAAATTATTCTCTTTTAGTAAGGAGGTTTTCACCTCCTTGACTTTAAAACTATGGTTGAGTACTTTTAATTAACTCATAAATCTCATCATTAGCAAACTGAGTCATGAATTCAACTTTGATTGTTTTGCTTATTTGATTAAACAATGCCTGAGCATGTTCAATTTTACGCTGTTCTTCTAGTCGTAAACTATCCTTACCATCTACATTTTTGGTTTCAATGATAAAATTCAAGTAATCTCCTCCTGTCGTTTTAACTACATACGCAAAGTCAGGGGAGTATGTGTATCCGCCTGCTACCGGAATCTTAATGGAGTTCTTTGGTATCTTTGTAAAAACAGCTACAGACTGGATCTCTCCATCTGTTATGTTGAGCCTTTCAAGCTCTGAGTCATAAAAGACTTCTTCAAAAAGATAAGAATCCAATGGTGGTTTTGTATTATCCTGCAATACACCAAGGTCGCTTGATAATACTTCATTTAGAGGATTACCGTCAGCATTAGTGAATTTTGTAGGATGAATAGAACATGAAATCACATTGTAGCTAAGACTAAATTTGTTAAATGAATTGTTCAACAAATACTTACTAAAGCCAGATTTAATCTTTCTAATTGTCTGAATATTCAGGTAGTCAGTGATATTGAAAGTATCTTTTATCTCACAAAATACCTTATGCATAGTATCGTGCTTTGCAAAAATAGTTTGTGATAAGTTATCAAGAAACTCTCGATAGGTCATTGTATTGAGTTTAGCAAAGTCGTCATCATTACTGACGATACTTTTAGACATTGCCGTATCATTATGAATGTAAATTCTATCAATCCGAGTGTGAACACCAGATTTAGTAAACCTTTCTGTTTCTTCGAGCATAAATGACTTGAAAATAGATAAGAATTCACTTTCGTTGTTTATTTTATACTCAATGACCGCTTTCTGATTGATCAAATCCCATAACTCTTTAAGTTCACTGAACTTACCAACACGCATTTTAGTACGTTTTTTCTCATCAGTAGCTTTTTTAATTTTGCTTGGTTTTACTCCAGTAGGGAATGCTGCCGGGTATTTACCTTTCAAGCGTGTATAAGAGTCAGAATCTTTAAAGTTGTCATTCTCATCAATGATTTCATCATCAAAAACATCATTCATGAGTGTTCTGGATGAAAGATCAGGATACTGAGATAGGATTTTATCCTTAAGCTCTTGAGTAAACTTACTTGGAACAGTTTCTTTGAAGGAGCTATCGTTGACCTCTTTGACAAGAGAATCAACAAAATCTTTTTCCGTAAAATCAACATAGTAGTTCAGAGTAAAATTGCGATCTTTCACACGGCACATGTATTCATTCACAGGTAGACGCAAACCACGACCTACCTCTTGAAGTTTAGATGTGGTACTACCACTTGAACGTAGCTTACAGATCTGGAATACGTTTGGGTTATCCCAGCCTTCCCTCAATGTCCACTTAGAAAAAATAAAACGGCGAGGATTATCTAAAGATAATAAAAGCTCTTTATCATGAAGGATTTCATTAATTTCTTGCTCGATTTTATCATCTTTATCGCTGTTGTCTTTTGAAAAATATCCACCATGAACAGAAGATACATCCTTTACAGTTTTTTCAAGGTAGTTTCTATAAAATTCGTCTTTTTCTGTTTTTAAAAGTTCATTAGCTTCTGACAGAACGTACTCTTCGAACTTAGCTTTCAGGCTTCCTGCAATATCATTACCATCACGATACCCCTCAATGTCGTCAATGAAGAAAAGAGTTAGAGGCTTTATGCGTGGCCTTTGTGTAAGATACCCTTTTTCTAACTTAAAGTGTTCTTTGACTGCTTTAAGCATCATGTTATCAGCAAGTGTCTGATCGTAAGAGTAAGGATTTATCGAGCTACCAATTTTTAACTCAATACCATTACTCAACACCGCTGTACTTTTGTTTAGAGCATCGAGTGTTAAATCATGAATTGCACTATGTGTTTTTGATAGTGATTCATCTTTCGCTAATTTTAATGTTTTTTTATTGCCATTTTCATTTAGTTCAAAAGTGGCTTCTTTTCCGTCTGATTTAACAAATTTGAGGTTAGCACTACCATCACCAACTATATCTTCAATGTAAGCATCAATGCCTTTTACAAGATCTTCATTGAACGCATCTACGGCAGTCAGACGATAAACTAAGTTTTTATAGCCTTCACTAAAGGTTGCACCATAACGAAAAATATATTGAGCGTTAAATTTCTCAATATTTTCCCATGTTTTTTTAGCTGTGGGGAACTTATGAGGTTCATCAATAATAATAAATGGTTTAACCGCATTAAGAGCAGAAAATGGCGTATCAAACTGATTATCAAGCAAACCAACATCATAAGTGTCAGTCAAAGACTTGGAGTTAATCATCCCTGAGTTGATTACTAGGACGTGTATATATTTTTTGTTAAAATTGCTTGCTTCAACAAAATCATGAATAGCTTGAGGCATATACGATTTTGTGTTTTTTCCAGTGTTTTTCTGACTTTCAACAACATAAGTCTTTAATTCACGCTCGTAATCATCTCTAAAATGTTCTTTTAAAGCATCACTTTTTAAGAATTTTACAGTTCCTGCTTTGATTGAAAGAGTAGGAACAATAATGATAAATTTGTTAACGCCAAAAGATTTGTTTAGGTCAAAAATAGTTTTTGTGTAGGTATAGGTTTTACCTGTTCCTGTCTCCATAGAAACATCAATAACATTGCTTTTAGCATCGTAATTATCTTTTCCATGCTGAATGTTATTGAACTTTTGAACATTTTTTATGTTGTTGTAGTATTGTTGTTCAGTAAGGCTCAGTTCTGGATTAGCTAACATACGGATAGAAATATTATCCGTATGACGAGGTATGGCAGATACAAAGACATTCATCACCGCATCAACGCCAGCCTTTTGATGAGGTAAATTCTTTTCGAATGTGAACCCTTTAGACATGATTAGTTCCTTACCACCAAATCTAAATCAATAGATTTTTTATTAGCATAACTTTTTAGTGCTTCATTAAGTTCCATCTGTTTCGCACTTTCGAAGTTTCTGCCATAAAACACGACTTTGTTAGGTGCAAAGTCTTTGTCTGAATCCAGCTTTTGAAGTAAAGCTTTCAGAGCTTCACTGGTAAAGTTTGGCGTAACCAGATAAAGGCGACCATCGCATAAGTGCGCTTTGTAGCCAGTAAGATCAATATCTTCAATTGGCGTTGTAAGCAAACTGCCATCATATACACACCATGTAGTCAGTAGAGTGTCATACTGTTCAGGTGTCAATACAGCATCATCAAAGAAAGTATGGTTAGACAGCGTAAGCTCTGATTCATCTTTTTCTCTAAAGTCCTCTATTGTATTAATTATTTTGAAACCTACATTAGATGCATTATCACTTGCAGCTGGAATTTTATTAAACACTTCTTGTATTCTTTTTTTTGTTATTTCAAAAATAGATCTATAGCCAATAGAATAAGCGTTTTTTGTTTTATTTATATTTTCATCTTTTTGTATACATATAAAGTTTCTGCAACCAGAATCTTTGTCATTTAAATATGCAACAGCTTCTGCTGTAGTACCGGAACCGGCAAAAAAATCAAGAACCAATGAATCTTTCTCTGTTCCAATTTTTATTAGATCGGATATTAGAGGTACTGGCTTCGGCCCTTCAAATAGTTTATCCCCTAAAAGGTTTTTAAGTTCAGTTGTTGCATTGCTCGTACTATATTCAGGTTTATACCAAATTGATTTAGGCTTTTTAGTTGGTAGGTCACCAAGAGCAGGCCGCTGTTTTTTATAGATATTTTTACCATCTTTTATATCTATTACTATCAAATTATAATGCTCATCATTTATTTTCCTCTTCCCCCATGACCACGAAAGTTCTTCACCTGTAGGGCTTAATGGATAAAGAACGTAATCATCTTCATGTAGCGGTTTATCATCATCTGTTGCATAAACCTTGTTTTCTGAATTAATGAATACTGGAAACCAACCTTTCGGTCTGGATTTTCTAGAAGCATCTTGACCAGTGCGCTTTAATGTATCAGCTCTTTTAAATAAGCCATATTCATCTTCATCCCACTCTTTTTCAACTTCACTTTCATCTATATCGAATTGTCCTAAATGACAGATGTCTTTGTTTTTAGCATAGACGTATATATATTCATGCGTATCTGAAAAACCAAAGTTATCATGGTTTCCTTTGAGATTCATGATGGTCGGAAGTTTTGCAACAAAATTAGCCTGACCAAATACTTCATCGCATAGTAACCCCAACTGTTTATCTTCATTGTCATCTATAGATATGAAGATAACTCCATCTTCACGTAAAAGTTCACGAGCAATATAAAGACGAGGATAAATGAACGTTAGCCATGCGCTATGACTGCTTGAACCTTTTACAGTAAAATCGAGTATACGTGTAGCTTCATCAAGATCGATACCTGCCAGTTCCGAAAGCTGTTCAGGTGTAAACTTGCGATCATCGTTATAGGCGAATCCATCAGAACCAGTGTTATATGGCGGGTCAATGTAAATCATCTTCACCTTTTCAGCATAAGCATTAACCATGTGCTTCAATACTTCGAGGTTATCCCCTTTGATCAACAGATTCTGACTGTTCTTGTTCTCTTCACGTTGGTTATGGTCTTTATCTTCGGTGAGCAAAGTCTTCGGTGGTAGGTTAGCTAACAGACGGGCATAGGACTTACCCAGCCAGTTTAAGCTGTATGACTCTTTAGAGAGTTCGACATCCGATGATTTGACAATCTCAAGTAGCTTCTCTTGAATGAACGCCCCGTTTTTATCAAAACACTGTGGGAAGTTAGCTTTTAACACTGCAAGCTGCTTGCTGTTAGCTGTTTCTATTTCTGAAAAAATTGTTTCTTTTTGCATATCTATGTTAAACCTGATTATCTAGCCTTCGATTTGGTAGTGTTTTTGATTGAAGCTTCACTTAGACCTATGCGTAGTAGTTCTGCTGCCGCACCATCTATGCTTTTGAAGATTCTTGCTTCGTAAGGCTGTCTGGAACTACATAAGACTAACTGCTTACCTTCTAACTCAGAACAATCAAAAATGACGGTATACTCGCCTTTTGAACCTTGTATTGTTGCTCTATCAAGCAGACCCGATTTGACCCTTTCCTTAGCCATCGAGCTAAGGATAAAATTTCCACCATCAAGACCTGACATCATCGTTATGACCCCGTTATATGATATTGAAACAATATCAAATTTCGTATCATAAGGGAACTTGTGTTTAGTTTAAAGATCAGATTAAGTATCCCTAAACAGTTTGATACTTTTATCGCAAACGTGTTTATACATCCTTTCGTTTTTCCGAACCAAAGCAAAGTTTAGGCAGCGTTAAACCTTTTGACTTTGAGGGAGCTTTGCTTTCTTTTGGTAAAGGTGGGAAGTTAACTGTTAGGTTTGGGGCTTGCTTTTTCTCAGGTTCGTGTTTGTAGTTAACTTCCGGAGAAATGGAAACCTGTATTGGTTTGCTACCAGTACCCATAGCTTCCCATTCCCTGCGGGTGATCTTCAATTTCGTCACAGGGTCAATCATCACTTCATCGAGCGGATCGGTAACCATTGGCTCGGTAGGTTTTGGTGTTGTGGTTCCACCAGGTTTGTCTGCTTTCGGATCAGGACGCTTAACTAACACACTCATAAAAGTTCTAATAATGTCATAGATCTTGCGGAGATCTAATTTCCTCTTGCGTCTTAATAGTGGCGGTGGTGTGGATTTTGCCCTAATACCATAGTAAAGAGACATATCACCTGTTTTACGTTCTATTGTATTAAAGCGGCGTTTTGGCTCAGGAATAATAAGTTCTGGAGAACGTTTTTTTGGTTGCTGTGTTACAGCAGAAACAGTCTGAGGCTTAACTCTTTCTATACGGAAGCTGTTGAGGTTAACCGTGATGAAATGAGATACATCACTATTGAACAATTGTCTAAAATCAATAGCACGTTGTTTAGTGGCTTCTGCTTCTTGTTGCTCTGCTAGGCGTAGTGCCTTAGCTCTTTCAGTATGCCATGACTTACGATTTATGCGTGTCATGGAAGGGCGGTTTAACTCAATAGCTTTTGCTATTGCTAAGTTAGCTTCTTGTTCTTTTCCTTCTGCTTTGGCAGTTTCAGCTGCGACAAGGGCTTCCTGCTTTTGAGCTTCAAGACTGCGATGATCAATACGATTCGCAGAACCAGTGCGTTCCAGAGCACGGTTAGACATTCTGGACCATGATGCACGCCACTCGTCCATCAAACTGTGCTCATTCCAGTTTCTGTTCTTGTTGCCGAAACCTTGTGGTGTTATCTCGCGTAGCGTCAGCATAACGTGAGCATGGGGATTATGACCGTCAAGGTCATGGAAAGATATATCGGCAATCATGCCCTTACTGACAAAATTACGCTTGCAGTAGTTTTTCACTAACGCGATTTTGGCATCGTTATCCAGTTCAACAGGAATAGCGATATCAAAATAACGTGAGAGCTGGGCGTCTTTACGTTTTTCTATTTTTTCAATTTCGTTCCACAACACAGCAGAGTTTTTAATAATATTAAAAGGTGTGTGTTCTGGCGCAAGAATGCAGTGGTGGAACAGGTCGGAACGATATGAATAATCGTACACGTCTCCTGTTCTCACGTCTTCTATTCTTTCTCTTGCGTTATATGCGGCAAGATAACAGGACGATTTGCCTGCGGATCTTTTTAGCATACTAAACGATAAATGAAACATTGCCATACTACAAATAATACTCCTGATGTTTTAATTTGGTTTTAAAGGTGTTGACCTTGGATGTTAGTTTTTCGCAAGAAAAACTTATGTGTTGACTTTAAGGCCCCCGCCAGGCCCACACATTGCGAAGCAATGTATAAGTGGGCATTGTATTTATTTTTTATTCAGCTTGCGCCGAATCAAAATAAAACAATGGTCAAGTTTTTCGCTGGATTTTAGCGCCGAATGAAGAGGCGCTCAGCTTTGGGGGTAAAGGGATATTATCGATCTTGGGATGTTTTTCTCGCGGGTATAAATAATATAACTCGGAATTTAAGTTCTGTAAAATTTGTAATAAGAAAAATATGTGTTAATTGTTTTTAAGCGTCGAAAGAAGAGACGCTTAACGTTAAATTAACCGCAGGTGAATGTTATGAGAAAACCAATAGAAATAGAAAGTAATGAAGCAGGTGAAGGTGATATTGAATCAAAATGGTTTTTTATTTGTTACGATGAAGAAAATCAGATCCTAAATGTTAAGTTAAAAAGTAGTGAGATAAATAGTGTGTTTAAAGCAATTCGTAAAAAATTTGAAGGTCGATTACAAGAAATCAATGATCCATTAAGTATAAAGATCGTGTCAGGACAGTATGGTAATGCAATATCCTCATTAAAAAGAAGCATCATGCAAGAGTTTGTTATCGTGGTAACGGGGATATTCCTCCATCATTTTGATATAGATACGACTTATGCTACGGCAAAATTAGCCATTAAGGGGCTGTTTGGACTTTCTGTTAAACGTGAAATGATTTTATGGTCATTCTCGACGCGAGGCAGAACAGCAGGCATAAAAAGTGGCTGGTTCAATATGACAATGGGTGAAAGAACTATCCTTTATGACGCTTTCAGGTTGTTCTTTGATCCGCAAGAACAATATAAAAAGATTAAAAACAATCTGGATGAAGTCGTTTCAACCACAAAATGAAAATAAAAATAAAGGTCATATATCCCTTCATTCATTTTAAGGGTAAATAGGAGATTAATATGGAAAGAAAAAATTTACGTCAGTTAATAGCGTCAGCACAACTTGAACTTAATCGATTGTCAACTAAAGAAAAAACACTGACAAGAAAAGAGAAAACACACAGGAAAATTGTGTTAGGTGGAGAGGTTGCAAAGTATATGGGACTTGATATTGATCAGGATATGTTAGTTGGTTTTCTCATGACTTATGCTACGACAACAGAAGAACAACGTATTTGCTTTATAAGTAACGGGGCAAGAGCCAAACAAAATGAATTATTAAGAAAAGAGCAGAATAATAAAAATTCAGCAAAAAAACAGACGACAAGAAAAACGGGTGATGAGAGCAGAACAAAATTGGATGTATTAAATAATTATGGTCTCGTAAAAAATAGGTCGTCAGGAATCAATGAAAATGAAAAGAGCAATCATTTTTTTGATGTGTTATCAAAGAAATTACAGGAAAATAAAGATGAATGAAAAAAGATCATGAGTCAGAAGATGTAATTAATTCTACCATTAGCGATATAGCATCATCACTATTTATTGTTCTTTGTGATTGCTATCCTGAATTAGCCACTACTAATCTTGAAGATATTTTTAATGAAACATTTAAGAGTGATGTGATGGTTTTTATTCAAGATTATCGTAGAAGTGTCCATGAAGGTACTGAATTTAGAACTAAGGCACAGCGGATTGCTCAAGCATACACACAACAACGATTTTTTGAAAAATTATCTTCAGCGATCGAACGAAGTAAAAAATTACGAAAACATAAGACTAAAAATAGCATAGAGAACAATTAAGATAAAAAACGCTGAACAGGCGAAAACTTGTTTTTAACTGTGAAGGGTTGAGCAAACCCACCGGGTGCGGTAGTAATTAAACTTGCAAATAGGATTGATATTATTTTAAAAAATTTTACTAAAAGGTCGTTGTGCACTTTTTATATTCAAACGCACCCCCATTTTTTAATAGGGGGTTATTAATGTTTTTTAAAAATTGATTATTTAAAAATAACGTAGAAACCATTCTGGAAATGGTTGGGCGTTAATTTTTTTTGTGCATAGTGCAGTTGGAAGTACACTATGCCCCAATCTTATCAACTAAATATAATATTATTTTTATCTATCATTTGCGAAATCAAACGGCCTAACCATAGAACTCTTATTTGCATCCAGAAAATCAGCCCACCATTGTAACATTAAGCGGCGCTGTTCAAGGTGTTTCGCTTTATGCGTGTAGGCGGCACGGACATTGTTTTTTTCCATATGGCTCATTTGAAGTTCAACCACATCTTCTGACCAGATACCTGATTCAATCAGAGCACTACAAGCAAGGGTTCGGAAGCCATGACCGCACAAGTCGGTTTTGGTGTCATAGCCCATTTTACGTAGCGCCTTGTTGATGGTGTTTTCACTCATCGGTTTCATGGCATCATAACAACCCGTAAAGATAAAACCGTTATTACCACTCACGTCATAGCTGAGGTTTTTTAGCTCTTCCAAAATTGCCAGTGCCTGATTGCACAAGGGAACATAATGCTTCCTACGCATTTTGGCGCCACGAGCAGAATGCTTTATGCCCTCAATTGCTTGACGCTGTTCCGGTATAACCCACAAAGCACTTTTAAAATCAATCTCTGACCAACGAGCAAAGCGAAGTTCACTGGAACGCACAAACGTCAGTAGATTGAGTTTGATCGCCAGTAACGTAAGCCTACTACGTCCCTGATAACCCTCAATACGTTCCAGAAGTGATGGTATTTCTTCCAGTTCAATTGCAGGCCTATGCTCTGTCTGGGGCTTCTGTACAGCACCTTCCAGATCATAGGCAGGATTGAAGCGGATGATTTTTTGCTGAACAGCATATCGCAGTATAGCGGTAGCATACTGTTTTACCCGCATAGCGATTTCAAGATAACCGAGTGTTTCAATCTTCTTGATTGGAACCAACAGATCACCTGTATCTAACTCACCGATATCCTTGTTTCCGATATCAGAAAACAGGTAAGTTTCAAGACGAGTCCAGACTGTGCGCTGATAATCTTCTGACCAGGTTGTTTTGGTTGCAAACCAGCTTTTGGCAACGCTTTTAAAAGCGCGGGTATTGTTACGCTTTTCCTGAACACTTTTGTTGTCAGCCTGTTTTTTAGCGCTGGGATCAATCCCAGAGGCTAAAAGCTTTTTGGCTTCGTCGCGGCGTTGCCTTGCGTCTGCCAAAGAAACGGCAGGGTAGACGCCTATGGAAAACACCTTTTGTTTCGCTTCAAAGCGATAACCCAACTGCCAATATTTTGAACCGTTAGGATGTACCAGCAGATAGAGGCCGAACCCGTCAGTGAGCTTAATCGCCTTTTCAGCAGTCTTTGCATTTTTTACTTTAGTATCAGTAAGTGGCATGACGGTTTCCCCAGATTGCTGGTAAAAAGAAAATCGAACCAGCTTTACCAGCATTTTTACCAGCAAAAGGGTGTAGCTTCGAGTGTTTTTTAATAGATGTGAGTAGACAAGCTTGAAGGGTTAACCAATTGATAGAAAGCAAAAAACCAGACGTCAGTAGACATCTGGTTTCTTTAAATTGGCTCCTCTGACTGGACTCGAACCAGTGACATACGGATTAACAGTCCGCCGTTCTACCGACTGAACTACAGAGGAATCGTTTGAACCGTGCGAATAGTAATGGGGTGGATACCAAATGTCAAAGCGCCTTTTTACTTTCGTCATGCGTTTGCTGATTAATTCAACGATTGGGCGCAAAGTAGCCTGTTTCATCGTGGCGTAGCAGATAAGCCCATGCATTGAGGCTGTTTGCTAGCCTTAACAACGGCTGAGACATACAGGTTGCACGGTCTGTACACATTTTCTGCACCATCGGGGTGCAACAAACAGACGGACTTAAACATAAACAGGCTTTCTTGGCCTGATGAACGTACCACGGCTATTGAAAATATGAACTCCTTGAAAAGCTGGCACGTCACTTGCAGGCATTCAGGCAAGCGTAACGGAGGCAATATGAATTTAAGACGGCTCAAGTATTTCGTGAAAATCGTTGATATCGGTAGCCTGACCCAGGCTGCGGAGGTTTTGCACATCGCACAACCGGCGCTCAGTCAGCAGGTTGCGACGCTGGAGAGTGAGCTTAGCCAACAGCTTCTGATCCGCACTAAACGGGGTGTAACTCCGACTGAAGCCGGAAAAATTCTCTATGCGCATGCGCACATTATTCTGCGTCAGTGTGAACAGGCGCAGCTGGCGGTGATTAACGCGGGTCATGCGCTGACTGGCCAGGTCTCAATTGGGCTGGCGCCCGGTACCGCCGCTTCATCGCTAATCATGCCATTTCTTCAAATGGTACGGGAACAACTGCCGGAAGTGCAGGTCTATCTGCACGAAAAGAACTGCTCTTCATTAAATGATAAGGTCATTCATGGGGCGCTGGATATGGCAGTGCTTTACGAGCGTTCGCCGACGGCAGGTTTAACCAGCACCCTGCTGCTAAAAGAGGAGCTCTACCTGATTGGCGCCGGCGAAGGACCGGGGCGAAATGTCGATCTGGCGGAGGTTGCCCGGATGAATTTGTTTTTACCACTGGATTACAGTGCGGTGCGTAAACGTGTGAATGAGGCTTTCTCTCTGCGACGGTTGAGCGCCCGAATCATCGGGGAGATTGAGTCGATCCAGACCCTTAGCGCTGCCGTAGCAAGCGGCATGGGTGTGACCGTACTGCCGGAGTCTGCCTCCCGCGCGATGGTCAGCTCAGGGAATGTCTGGATGTCGCGTATTACCAGCCCGATGCTGAATTTGCCGCTTTCGCTAAATGTTTCCTCACGCCTTCCGCTCTCTCCTTCAGCCCAGGCGGTGAAGAATATTCTGCTGTCGCTGCTAAGTAAGCCGGTTATCGAAGATTGTGAGCTGATGCTGGTGGGTTAGTGACAGCAACAGATAGTGGCAAAGTCGGCCTCGGTTATCAGTCTTGTAGCGTTAATTCACTGTGATGAATATATGACTTGCCTGTCTGCGGCGGTTCTGCTCTCCGCTGTAACAAGCGTGCTGGCGGCCACTGATTTCGGGTCCGCGCGAAAAATTTTTCACAGGTATCCTGCAGGCACGATCTGACGCTTGTTTACTGTGCCTTCTGGTTTTCACCTGGTCTTTACGCGAAAAGAGGCAGGCAGGGGTGCTGTTCTGAGGATCCTGTCAGATGCTGATATCTGATAACACATCAATATCACCGAATCTTTATTTCTTTAGAACAGATACAACGTTTTTTATTATTTGTTCTGTGTTAATAGACTGCCTGACATCGGGATAAATATTAATGGCGAGCGGAGATACGTGTGAACTTCCAGCCGCTCATAATTATCTGTAAAGCCGCACGCCGGGATTTTAACCTCACTGCAGTCTCAAATTCGCTCTCTATCTCACAGTCGGGCGTAAGCCGCCACATCAAAGAGGCCCGGCATTTTCTACTCCAGCAACACTCCGCGGCATAATGACATTCCCTGTTTGAAGTTAAACAGACAATCGGACGACTATTACCGGCCTGTTTATCAGCAAAGGAGGGAGATGGTTTCGATCGTTTGTTAACCGACGCGAGAAGACGTTGAAAGGGGGAAGCGGTGGATAAAAAGCAAAAAAAACCAGACGCTACAAGCATCTTGTTTTTTTAATCTGGCTCCTCTGACTGGATTGGAACTGAAATTGTTTGTGTATTGATATTTATGAATTTTATTCAGTTTCGAAAAATAATGAGCCCCCATTGAGGGCCCCTTCTGCAGTGCATCAAAATTTGACGGTTGAAAGGGAACTTTCACATCCATCTGAATGCTATTTGATGGCAAGGTGTAGTGACCTGTTACGAAATCGCAGTGAGCACCATCATTATTTGAAAATGATACCATAGTCAGGTCCCTCAGTTTTTAGTTGGCAACGCCCCCGGATAGTGCCGGGCGATGATGTCGTTCAGCTTATCAACCAGTTCAGGTCTCTTGAACGTGATATGAGTAGTTCCCTTCTGAAAGTACTTGATCGCAAACATCTCATCCTCATAGCGGTTGCTATGCCCGTTCTCATGGATATGATCGCCGAGACGACGGGTAACGTCCGCGCGGCTGTCGGGAACGGGCTTTTCATCAAGGATCATGAACATGTGCTCAAGGTCCGCCAGGCGGTCACGCTGCCAGCCCCAGTTCAGACTAAACCCCCACCGGTCGCATTTGACCAGCCCCGTCACGATGATTTTCCTGCCAAAACTGCAGGGCGAGTTTGTCTTGAAATTCCAGCTCAGGCTTTTGAAGACGTTTATAACGCCGCGCTCGAATACCTCACCTTTGCTCTGATGCAGTAGCTCAAACGTACTGAGAATGTTCGCTTCACTGACAGCCGGAATGTCCTCCTTTTCCAGGCTTTTGTACCACTGGTCACGCGCCTGAGCATCCATGATGGAAAGCATCCCTGACCGCTTCATCAAGTCTCGCCATATACCGCGATCGAGATTACGGGTAATGGCTTTCATCGCCGTTTCTGTTTTCTCCATCAACCAGCAGCCGCAGCGAAAATCCTGCTTCATGGCCCAGTCCAGGGCGGTTTTACCACCGATACTCCGGGTTAGCGTCGAGATATCATCAAGTTGCTGAATGAGTGCTTCAATCTGCGCCAGTGCGGTATTACGTCCGGTGACGATACATTCAATGCTGGTGGAGCAAATTACGTCGGTATGGTCAGTTAATACTTCAGGCTCTGTGATGGTGAGTTCTGACATGCTTTTATCCTTTATATAAAGAAAAACGCCAGCGGGCGAAGGCTGGCGTTTATGCGTGGGTGATGAGTTTGGTTTCGTGGCTAATCTGTTTTGGTCTGTTGCAGACGCGGCAGATGGAAGAGATCGCGAACATCATTCCGTGCCTGTTCAGTTCAGGGCAACAGCGCTGATGAATGACGCCGTGGTGAAGTGCATCGCCGGGGACGTCAGGCACGTCAGCAGAAGGCTGCAGTCCCGACAACCTATACCGCCACCGGGCCCTGTCAGGTCTGGTCATGGGATATCACCTGGTTACCGTCGGTGGTACGTGGACGCTGGTATTACCTGTATATGATAACCGATCTATATAGCCGGAAAATCACCGGGTATGAAGTGCATGAAACAGAAAGCGGTGAACAGGCTGCGGCTTTAATGCAGCGCAGTGTCATGCGTGAAGGCTGCTGGCGTCAGCCTTTGGTGTTACATGCTGATAATGGCGCAGCGATGAAATCCCAGACACTGCAGATGAAACTGCATGAGCTGAATATCACGCTATCTCACAGCAGGCCGCGGGTCAGTAACGATAATGCGTATGCAGAGTCACTGTTCCGGACGCTGAAGTATGTGCCGCAGTGGCCGTCATCGGGGTTCAGAACACTGTCGGATGCCCGTCAGTGGGTGAATAAATTTACCCGATGGTATAACGAAGAACATCGTCACAGCGTAATACGCTATGTTACGCCGTCAGAGCGACATCACGGAGAAGATCATGTGCTTCTGAAACAGCGTGATGAACTGTACCGGAGCGCGAGACAGGCTCATCCTGAACGCTGGTCAGGTAAAACGAGAAACTGGCAGTCTGAAGGGGCAGTTATCCTGAATCCGGACAGGGAAAAACAGGCGGCTTAAATTAACCGGGGGTGACA
This sequence comes from Izhakiella capsodis, assembly GCF_900115045.1. Lineage (GTDB taxonomy): Bacteria > Pseudomonadota > Gammaproteobacteria > Enterobacterales > Enterobacteriaceae > Izhakiella > Izhakiella capsodis. Next base: position 35,376 of record NZ_FOVC01000012.1, read on the forward strand.
ACTACCTTGACACTTACCGTCTATAGGATGACAAGAGTATGATATTTTGTGCTATGTAGAAGGCAGTTTTCATCGCACAATGAGGGCGTTTTAAAAAATCATTTTAATATCGGTCTATTGGTGGCTGTTGAGCCAAGGGCGGTAGCGTGCTTTTTCTTCGTGTCACTAGGCGGGGGATCTTTGAAATTTCCTCTGCGAGCTCGTTTCAACTGCAGGTGCTGAAACTGTAGCTGTGGTAATGAATTACGCAGTTCCACCTTCCGCTGGTGATAGGAATGACGTAGCAAGTATAGTGAGTTAACTTTTTGTTTTTTTTCATAACTTATTGAATGTATAGTGCTATATAGCTGAGTTTTATAAGGATAAAAAATGTTACTACCGGTAATTATGGCAGGTGGCACAGGTAGTCGCCTCTGGCCGATGTCCCGCGAACTTCATCCTAAACAATTTTTGCGTCTGCATAGCCTGCACTCAATGTTGCAGGAAACGCTAAAACGTCTCGATGAAATAGATGTTGGCGAGCCTGTCGTAATCTGTAACGAAAATCATCGCTTTATGGTGGCTGAGCAACTGCGACAAATCGACATGTTGTCTCATAACATCATTCTGGAGCCCGTTGGCCGCAATACCGCACCAGCTATCGCTCTCGCGGCCTTGAATGCCATTGCCCAAGGGCATGATCCCATCATGCTGGTATTGGCTGCAGACCATATCATCAAAGATATTACGACCTTTCATAAAGCGATTGAGGCGGCAATGGCTTATGCAGCTGGTCAGAGTCTCGTTACGTTTGGTATTGTGCCGACTGGGCCGGAAACGGGCTATGGCTACATTCAACGTGGCGAAAACTCTGGCGAAAGCTCAGTGGCATCCAGTGTGAAACGCTTCGTTGAAAAACCAGATCTTGCAACAGCGCAGACTTATGTAGACTCTGGAGAATATTTTTGGAACAGCGGCATGTTTATGTTCCGTGCCAAGCGTTATCTGGAAGAGTTAGAAAAATTTCGTCCGGATATTTTGGATGCTTGCCGCCGTTCCTTGACTGACATTGAATGTGATAAAAACTTTATCAACGTTAATTACGATGCTTTTTCCAGTTGTCCCGATGAATCAATAGACTATGCGGTGATGGAGAAGACCACGGATGCCGTGATGATCCCGCTAGACGTTGGCTGGAGTGATGTAGGTTCATGGTCTGCATTATGGGATGTTAGCGAAAAGGACGGAGAAGGTAATGCATTAACGGGAGATACATTCCTCCACAATACCCACGACTGTTATATTAATACTGATGAAAAATTGGTTGCCGCCGTGGGCGTTGAGAACCTGGTAATTGTTAATACCAAAGATGCGGTTTTAGTGATTGATAAATCAAAGGTTCAGGATGTCAAAAAAGTTGTCGAACATCTAAAAAAACATAAACGCACAGAATTTAGAAGGCACCGTGAAGTTTACCGCCCGTGGGGTATTTGCGACATTCTGGTGGATGAAAAACGCTTTAATGTGAACCGCATTACCGTAAATCCAGGCGAAGCATTTTCTTTGCAGATGCACCATCACCGCACAGAGCATTGGGTGGTGCTTGCTGGTACGGCAAGAGTGACAACCGGAGATAAGACTTTCCTGCTGACTGAAAATCAGTCCACTTTCATTCCTATTGGTGTGGTTCATCGTTTGGAGAACCCGGGGAATATTCCTCTGGAACTGATTGAGGTGCAAGCGGGATCTTATTTAGGTGATGATGACATTATTCGGATTAAAGATCATTACGGTCGTTGCTAAGTTTTGAGGTTTTAATGAGTAGCTTAACCTGTTTTAAAGCTTATGATATTCGTGGTCAGCTTGGTGAAGAACTGAACGAAGATATAGCTTATCGTATCGGCCGGGCTTATGGCGAATATCTTAAACCAAAGCGTGTTATTGTTGGTGGCGACGTGCGCCTGACCAGTGAAGCGCTTAAATTGGCGCTGGCTAATGGATTGCAGGATGCTGCTGCTGATGTCTATGATATTGGAATGAGCGGAACAGAAGAAGTCTATTTTGCTACTTTCCATCTTGAGATGGACGGTGGTATAGAAGTGACCGCCAGCCACAATCCAATGAACTACAACGGTATGAAACTGGTACGTGCCAATGCACAGCCGGTGAGTGGAGATACCGGCCTGTCGGCAATTAAACAACTGGCTGAAGAAAATGCCTTTCCTTCTGTTGCCGAAAGCAAACGCGGCAGCTATCAACAAATTTCAGTTCTCACCGAGTATGTTGATCATCTGTTGGGTTACGTTGACACTGCGACACTGAAACCGATGAAGCTGGTAATTAACTCCGGCAATGGTGCGGCAGGGCACGTTATCGATGAGATAGAACGCCGTTTTAAGCGCGACAATGTCCCTGTATCCTTTATAAAAGTACACCATCAACCAGATGGCAATTTCCCGAACGGCATCCCTAACCCACTATTACCTGAGTGTCGTGCCGATACGGCAAAAGCGGTACTCGAACATCAGGCCGATATGGGCATTGCTTTCGACGGCGATTTCGACCGTTGCTTCCTGTTTGATGAGAAAGCGAATTTTATCGAAGGCTATTATATTGTCGGGCTACTGGCCGAAGCATTCCTGCAAACCCATCCAGGCTCCAAGATTATCCACGACCCGCGTCTTTCCTGGAATACAATCGATATTGTTACCCAGGCTGGTGGTATCCCGGTAATGTCAAAAACCGGACATGCATTCATTAAAGAACGGATGCGTAAAGAAGATGCCATTTATGGCGGCGAAATGAGTGCCCACCATTATTTCCGTGATTTCGCCTATTGTGACAGTGGTATGATCCCATGGCTGCTTGTAACGGGTTTGTTTTCCAGCAGAGGGAAAGATTTGAGCCAATTGGTGGGTGATCGTATGCGTTCTTATCCGGCGTCGGGAGAAATTAACCGTCGGCTCGTTAACCCTGAAAAATTAATTAAGCAGATTCATGCAATTTATGGACCTGAAGCAACTAAAATTGATTTTACAGATGGTCTGAGCATTGAATTCGAGAACTGGCGTTTTAATCTACGTACATCAAATACTGAACCAGTAATAAGGCTTAATGTTGAGTCAAAAGCTGATGAAAGTGTAATGAAGAATAAGACAGAAGAGTTACTTACGCTTTTAGACAGGATGGAATAATGAAATCTTTATTAATGTCGATATTTAATTATCGGGGATTTATTGGGAGTAGTATTAAGCGAGACTTCCAATCAAGATATAAAACAAGCATGCTTGGAGCAGCATGGTTGGTTTTACAACCTCTTGCAATGATCATAGTCTATACGGTCATTTTTGCTGAAGTCATGCGCGCAAGGATGCCTGGTGATACAGGGCCATTTGCATATAGTATTTATATCTGCTCTGGATTATTAACCTGGGGTTTTTTTGCTGAGTTAGTTACTCGCTTACAAACTGTTTTTGTTGATAATGCAAATTTCTTGAAGAAGATAAACTTCCCAAGAATATGCCTTCCGGTTATATCATTAGGCGCTTCATTTATTAACTTTTTGATTATATTCTCCCTTTACTTGCTGTTTTTACTCTTTACCGGTAATTTTCCCGGAATATATATATTTGGGATAATCCCTCTGCTAATTGTTCAAATTATTTTTTCATTGGGACTTGGGGTCATTCTTGGAGTTTTAAATGTATTCTTCCGGGATGTATCGCAATTCATGAATATACTTCTTCAGTTTTGGTTTTGGTTCACTCCTATAATTTATATAATTGATATTTTACCAAAATGGGCCAGTAAATGGTTAATGCTGAATCCTATGACAGGCCTTATTGTGGGCTATCAGAATATTTTTGTGAGAAAACAATGGCCTGATTGGAGCAATCTCTACTTGATTGGAGCATTATCCGTGATACTGCTTATTGTTGCCCTTCACTTATTCCGGAAGCATTCCGGTGACATGGTAGATGAATTATAATGAGTAGTATAATTGTAAAGGGTATTTGTAAATCCTATAAAAAATACAATAGTCGTTATGACCGTCTTATTGAATGGTTTTCTCCATTTAATAGTTGTCGGCATAGTGTTACCACTATTTTGGACGATATCAATTTCACCGTGAACCCTGGCGAAGCTGTTGGTATCATTGGGGTAAATGGTGCGGGCAAGAGTACGTTACTTAAGATTATTACTGGCACCACAGCAGCAACACGAGGTCGTGTAAAAATAAACGGACGTGTTGCCGCTCTGCTAGAATTAGGGATGGGTTTTCATCCTGATTTTACTGGTCGAGACAATGTTTTCATGTCAGGGCAGTTACTCGGCATGTCGCTTGAGCAAATTAGAGAGCTCATGCCATTTATTGAAGAGTTTGCTGAGATAGGTCAGTATATAGATCAACCTGTACGTACTTATTCTAGTGGGATGCAAGTTCGTCTTGCTTTCAGTGTTGCGACAGCACTGCGACCAGAAGTATTGATTGTTGATGAAGCCCTTTCTGTTGGTGATGCGTATTTTCAGGCTAAATGTTTTGCTCGCATCAAAGAATATAAATCACGCGGTACAACTTTATTAATCGTATCGCATGACCAAGCAGCTATTGCAAACCTATGCAGTAGAGCAATTCTTCTTGAAAAGGGTAGGGTCGTTGCGGATACGGTACCTACCGACGTTATGAATTTGTATAATGCAAAACTATCAAAAACGTCGGATACTATGGATGTTAAATTGCATGAAGGGAAAATGGTATCAGGAGACCTTCGTGCAGTTGTAAATGGATTTTATGTTTTGGATAGTAAAGGTAATAAAGTTGAAACACTAACTGTTTCTAATAAATATGAATTGTGTTTTGAAATAGATAATAAAGAAATCAGTTCTGGATTAACTCTTGGTTTCCATATTCGTGACAGATTGGGTAATGTTATTTTTGGCATTAATACACTGGCATTGAAAGCGGATATTTCCAGCTTAGGACCTAAGCTGATTAAGTTTATTCTGAATATGAATATTGGCGTTGGTGAATTTTCTGTCTCAGCTGCGTTACATAAAGAACGCGACCATTACGAAGAATGTTATCACTGGGTTGATGGTCTGGGTACATTCCATGTCGTTGCGCCAGAGAGAATATTTGTTGGTAGTGCATGGCTAGATGCTGATTGCCAAATAGTTAACTTGGAGAAATAGTTTTGATTTTAGAATACTTTAAGCGTTTGACTAAACATCTTAATGACTCAACATCTCATAACCAAGCTGTACTTGAGACCTTGAATGATTTAAATGGCAAAATTGAGTCGTTGGGAGAAGAAGTTAAAGGATTAAAGGAGCTACAAGGAGTTGAACCGGTTGTTGAATCACCTAATGATTTGGTTGTTTTACGGAGTGATTTGGCTGAGCAAAAAGAAGGTATTCTCCAAATAGATAATGCTGTCCATAATGTTGCCGACCGACTTGAGTTTGTTCGCGAAGAACTGATGTTTGAACTTCGGGTGAAAACAGGTTCATTCAAAGATAAAACAGAAGCCGTAAACATTGAAAGCAAAGTTTTGCATAGTGATAAATACGACTCCGGAATACGGCGTATTAACGTCGGTTGCGGACATGTTCAAATCGAAGGCTACATTAATGTTGATGCAAGGGAGATTCCTGGTGTTGATGTGATTTCTTCCGCAAGTGAATTACCATTTATGGATGGTGAGTTAGAGGAGATTTACTGCGCACATTTAGCTGAACATTTTACTGAACTAGAGCTTAAAAGAATTATATTTCCACATTGGTTTAATAAAATCAGTGAAGGTGGGCAGTTGCATATCGTCGTACCTGATGCACATAGTATGATTAAAGATTATGTTGCCGGTGAAATGAGTTTTGAAGACTTACGTAAAGTAACTTATGGTGCACAGGATTATGAAGGTGATTTTCATTATACTATGTTTACGATAGACAGCCTGACCCAACTTCTTATCGAAGCAGGTTTTGATAGTGCCTCTGTTGTTGAAGATAACCGAAAAAATGGACTGTGTCGCGAAATGGAGTTGATTGCACGAAAAGTGTAATTGACATGCTAGGATAAAATTATGAGCATCAATATGCTTGACGAAATTAATGCTAAAATAAAGCAAGAGATACTTCGAGAAAGAGAAGTAAGACTCACATCTCAAAACTCGTACTTGTCTGTGATCCCGAAAAATTTGCGATTTCGCGCGTCTTCAGAACACTATCATATAAAGGACCTTATTTCTTTATGTAAAGAAGATTATCGTGATTTAGTTGTTGCATTAATAATGAAAGAGAAACGAGAGAACATTAAAGGGTATCAGATCATTGATCGTTTCCGTACACGCCCCTTTATATTTATTAGTTTGCTTTCGCTTCATCCTGAAAATAAAGTTAAGATTTTGGGGAAGACTCGGTTTGTTGCAATTAAATTGTTAACTAAGAACCCAAAATTATTGGATGTTGCCACGAAACTATATAGAAAATATAAGAGGTAAGCAATGTTTAAGCATTTTAACGGCAAAGTGATTCAAGTTATCGAATCACTTGATATCTATGACGCATGTTCTAATCATGTTGTAAACATTAATGCCGCATTGAAAGATGTATTCGGTATCGAATCTCAGATTTATGTCTCACATTTTCATCCTGAAAGAGGGGATGTCACTAATCACATTAGCTCACTGAATGCTAATGAAGAAGATATTGTCATTTATCATTTCTCTGGATTCTCTGAATCTTGCGCTGATGCTGTTATTAAACAAAATTGTTTAAGGGTGATGTTATATCACAATATTACGCCGCATTATTTTTTTGATAAAAATAGCCAGCTTTATAAATATTGTAAGCGCGGGCGTGAACAGTTGAAGAATATTGTCAATCAGTTTGATTTTGTCACTGGCGTAAGTAATTATAATATTAAGGAGATCGTGGAGTTAGGTTATGACGCTGCTAAAACATTTAAACTTCCAATTATTATTGATGATATCGATGAGAAGAAGTTTTCTAACGCTAATAATAAAGAGAAAAACATTCTTTTCGTTGGTCGAATTTGCGAGAATAAACGACAGGATAGGCTTGTAGAAGCTTATGGTAAGCTGCGGATTAAATTCCCTAATATTGGAAAGTTAGTCCTTGTGGGCGGGTATGACTCATCTTCTTCTTTTTATAAACGGATCGTACGTATTATCGATGAGCTGGGTCTGCAGAACCATGTATGCATTACTGGGAAAGTAAATCAGTCAGTACTGGATGAATATTATCAAAGCGCAATGTGTTTTATGTGCTTCAGTGAACATGAAGGTTTTGGCGTTCCATTACTTGAAGCTGCATTATATAATATTCCTGTATTGGCTTTAGATGCTGCAGCAGTTTCTGAAACTTTATGTGGTTCTTCTGGTATTTTTAAAGATGATGAAGAGCTATTTGATAAGTTCGAAAGTATCCTCAATAATAATGATTTTGTCATATCATTATTAGAATACCAAAGAAAGGTTCTTTACTCGTGCGGTTACACCGCTTGGCTGAAAGTTGCGTCGGAATTCCTAAATAAAATCATTGGTGGAGCTGAACGCTTCAAATCAGTCAGCTTTGTTATTTGTACATTTAACCGTGCAGATTACCTCGACCGCTGCTTGGATTACTTAACGAGAAGCTACAACAAAAACTTCGAAGTTGTTGTTGTTAATGGTCCATCAACCGACAACACATCAAAGGTTATCGAGCGATGGCGTGATAAGATTATTTATGCAGACAATCCGGTTCGCAATCTTTCAGTTTCACGGAATATAGGCAGTAATCTAGCGACTGGTGATGTTATTGCATTCATTGATGATGATGCTATGCCATTCTACAATTGGTGTGACCGCATCCTTAATTATTATAATTCATCTCATAATTTTGTTGCCGGCGTGGGTGGCCCAACATATTATGCTGGAACGTTGCAGTTTCAGGCTATTGATATTTTAGTGGATAGTTTCGGTTCTGGTGTCACAAATCCGGATAAGGAATTATACTTTAAAAGTGATTATCATAGAACCCTGCTCGGTACCAACTCTTCATTCCGTCGAGATTATTTATTGTCTGCAGGAGCCTTTGATGAAGAGTATGACTATTTTCTCGATGAGACGGATGTGTGCTTTAGACTTATTGAAAATGGTTATAAAATTCATCATTGTTCAGATGCTTACTTACGGCATGAGTTCGCACAGAGTGACAATCGAGTAAGTAAGTACAAGTACAATTGGTACTCCATTGTCAAAAATACAGTATATTTCGCTTTACGCTTCAATCAAGGTGATAAAGATTTCATTATCGCTCAGACTAGAAAAATAGTTGAAAAAGAACGTATAGCATATCTTGAGAGCGGGGCACGGTCAGAGGAGCTCTCTCCAGAAGACTTTAAAAAACTTGTTAAAAGTGTTTGGGATGGTTTTGATGCTGGTATTGCTGCAGCAAGTCATCCCCGTAAGTTAATCAAATTAACTTCAAATAATACGAAATGGGTTCCGTTTGAAGTCACTACCTCCGGCGAAAAGTTTAACAAACTACATGTAGTTCTCGTCACCAAAGAGTTTCCACCATTTACTAAGTCAGGTGGGATCGGAACACTCTATTACCATCTGGCAAGTGAGCTTTTATTGCAAGGGCATGATGTTACGGTAATAACTCAAGGAAATGAAGACAGGCTCGAACGTGGTAATTTCCGTCTAATAAGCCTATCAAAGCCTGAAGTTACTGAAAATTATACAAACTCAGTTATTGCCAATGTCAATCTATCCTGGGCAGTAAAAGTTGCAATTACGATTGATGCACTGAATGACGAACTTCCGATTTCTGTAGTTGATACTTGCTTGTGGGATGCAGAATGTTACGCCTTCCAACAAATAAAGAAAGAATTACACATACCTTTAGTTGTTCGTTTGGTCACACCATTAATTGTTGCAGATGAGACGAATGGCTGGAATATGCCAGCCGTTGATAAAGATTTACTCGTTGAGTTTGAACGTTCTATGGTGAGAGCCGCGGATGCTGTTGTACCTATCAGTCAATCTATCCAAAATACATTCATTAAACGATACAGTATTGACGCAGATGAGCGTTTTAATATTATCAATGCTGGTATTGCCTATTGGCCTAGTTATGATGTGTCACGTGGTTATAGTGACATTAGCCATTTTCCCGAATTGATCACTGCCAAAGAAAACGGAAAAATGATTTATCTGTTCTTGGGCAGGTTGGAAAAACGTAAAGGAATTGATGTTTTTATCAAAGCAATTGCTCAGTTTAATCAACAGTACCCCGGAAAAGCTGACGATGTGATGTTTGTACTTGCTGGTCATGATGGTATTGGAGTTAATGATCTGCTAGATAAGCACTTAGCTGGCAAACGGTCTAATGTTGTTCTCTTGGGCGAAGTATCTGACTGGGATCGCGAAAAATTGTATGCTTTTTGTGATGTAGTGGTTTTCCCTTCACGATATGAGTCTTTTGGGCTGGTACCTCTTGAAGCTTTTGTGCATGGTAAACCTGTCATTGGTAGTAGCGCTGGTGCAATACCTGAAGTGGTATTGAATGAACAGTGCGGTCTTATCTTCAAGGATGGTTCAGAACAGGATTTGGCTGAGAAAATGGCAGACCTTTGTAACAATGAAGTGTTCTACAAAACGCTTTCTGAGGGTGCTAAAGCTCGAGTCAAAGATTTATCCTCAAACCGTTCAGCGTTACAATCTGAAGAGTTATATCACCGTTTGATCCTAGGAATTCAATGATTATGAAAATTGCAGTCATTACTGGCATCACTGGCCAGGACGGTGCTTATCTTGCAGAGCTTTTGTTAGAAAAAGGCTATGAGGTTCATGGAACCTATCGTCGTACCAGTTCTGTCAATTTCTGGCGTATCGAAGAGTTGGGCATTGACAAGCACCCAAATCTGAATTTGGTTGAATACGATTTGACCGATCTTTCCGCCAGCATTCGTCTGCTGCAGCAAACCGGCGCGACTGAAGTGTATAATCTGGCAGCGCAGAGTTTTGTTGGTGTTTCTTTCGAGCAGCCGATTACCACTGCTGAGATCACTGGCCTTGGGCCGGTAAACCTGCTGGAAGCGATCCGTATTGTTAATCCAAAGATTCGTTTCTATCAGGCTTCAACCTCTGAAATGTTTGGCTTGGTGCAAGCGGTACCGCAAAAAGAAGATACTCCATTTTACCCACGTAGCCCTTACGGCGTAGCTAAGTTGTATGCTCACTGGATGACAATTAACTATCGTGAAAGCTACGGTATTTTCGCTTCCAGCGGTATTTTGTTCAACCACGAGTCACCTTTGCGTGGCCGTGAGTTTGTTACCCGTAAAATTACAGACTCGGTTGCCAAAATCAAATTGGGCCAACTGGATGTGCTTGAACTGGGTAACATGGACGCGAAACGTGACTGGGGCTTTGCCAAGGAATATGTGGAAGGGATGTGGCGGATGCTCCAGGCAGAGCAACCTGACACTTTCGTGCTGGCTACCAACCGTACAGAAACCGTACGTGACTTCGTCTCCATGGCCTTTAAGGCTGCGGGCTTTACTCTGCGCTTTGAAGGTAAGGATGAGCAAGAAGTGGGTATCGATGTTGCCACAGGTAAAACATTGGTTCGCGTTAATCCTAAATTCTATCGCCCTTCCGAGGTTGAACTGTTGATCGGTAACCCTGAACGCGCTAAAGAAATTTTAGGTTGGGAGCCAAAAACCACGCTGGAACAGTTATGCCAGATGATGGTTGAACAAGACATTCGTCGTAATCAGAACGGGTTCTCATTCTGATGTCTGGCGCCGGCAAACGTGCCTTAATCACGGGCATTAATGGGTTTACCGGGCGCTATGTGGCAGCGGAATTATCCGCTGCCGGATATCGAGTGTTTGGATTGGGGTCATTGCCCTCAACTCAAGAGGATCATCTGCAGGTTAACCTGCTGAATGCAGAGGAGCTGGCGGAGGCGATTGCACAGGTTAAACCTGATGTTGTGGTTCATCTGGCTGCTATCGCCTTTGTTGGACACGGTGATGCAAGTGCATTTTATGACGTCAACGTTATAGGAACGCGTAATTTACTGCAGGCGCTTTATGACTGCGGTAGACCGCTGGATGCTGTTTTGATGTCCAGTAGCGCCAACATTTATGGTAACAGCGTTGAAGGTAAACTGGACGAATGCACACCAGCAAATCCGGCCAATGATTATGCAGTCAGTAAGTTGGCTATGGAGTACATGGCCAAATTATGGGTGGATAAATTACCGATATTTATCACCAGACCCTTTAATTATACTGGCGTTGGCCAAACTGAGAATTTCTTATTGCCGAAGATTGTGAAGCACTACAAAGAGAAGGCTGCAATCATCGAATTGGGAAATATCGACGTTTGGCGTGATTTCACCGATGTTCGCGCTTTAATTAAAGCCTATGTTGCATTGCTCCAGGCCCGCCCTGTTGGGGAAACTATTAACGTTTGCTCCGGTAGAACATATTCCTTACGTGAAGCTGTTGCGCTGTGTGAAAAAATTTCCGGACACTCCTTAGAGATACGAGTGAATCCTGCTTTCGTTCGCCCGAATGAAGTAAAAAGCCTGTGTGGGGATGCATCTAAATTGCGAACTATTATCGGTGAATGGGATACACCCCCTCTGGAGGAGACACTACGCTGGATGTTGGAAAACTGAGACTGAGAATGAAAGTTATACTGGGCACCGACCCGATCAGATATCCTTTAACCGGTATTGGCCGATATACCTATGAGTTAGCCAACTGCTTGAAAGAAAGCTCAGAGATATATGAGCTTTTATTTCTTAAAGGGCGCCATCTAAGTCAGCAGATCCCTACTGCAAAAGAAACGGTTTCATCAACTCAGGGACTGCGTCGCCAGATACAGAAAAGTCGCGGGGCTTCAGAACTCTATCGCTTGACCGCTCCCTGGTTAAAAACGTATACGTTAAGAAAACACTCTGATGCGATCTATCATGGTCCAAATTTTTATTTGCCGCCCAATGTTGAGCGCTGCGTGGTGACTTTCCACGATAATTCGGTATTCACTTTACCGCAGTGCCATCCGCCAGAACGCGTTCGTTTCATGCAAAAAGAATTGTTGTTGACGATTAAGCGAGCAAAGATTTTAATCACGGACTCTGAATTTACACGTCACGAGTTAGCCGAATACTTCGGCCTTCCGTTAAGCCGTGTTTATGCTGCTCAGTTGGCCAGTAGTGGGGAGTTTTATCCCCGTAAACCTGGAGAGATCTCACGTGTTTTAGCCCCTCTCGGACTAAAAACGAACCAGTACTGTTTATTCACTGGTTCTATCGAACCGCGCAAAAATATAGAAACGCTTCTGGATGCCTACGAACGTTTACCTTTGGCTTTGCGTCTTGATGTCCCGCTGGTTATCAGCGGGTTTAAGGGTTGGAGAAGCGAAGAATTGCATCAACGTTTTGAAAGTGGCGAGAAGGCAGGGTGGCTACGTTATCTTGGGTATACTAAATCAGCCGATTTGCCTTTCCTGTTTGCCGGTGCTCGCAGTTTCCTGTTCCCGTCGCTGTATGAAGGGTTCGGGCTACCGGTGCTGGAAGCTATGGCGTCCGAGGTGCCGGTTGTATGCTCGGACAGCGCCTCACTACCCGAAGTGGTCGGCGATAGTGCCTTGATGTGTGCGGCGAAGGATGTTGAAACGCTCACTGAGCTGATTCAAAAAAGCATAGAAGACGAGATCTGGCGCGAAGAGGCCAAGATAAAGGGTTTAATACGGGCAAAACAGTTTTCTTGGCAACGTTGTACGCAAGAAACCATTCTCGCCTATCAGCAGGTTTGATATTTTTCATGTTGAAAGTTCTGCATTTTTATAAAACATATTATCCAGATTCTTTTGGTGGCATAGAACAGGTCATTTTTCAATTAAGTGAAGCCGGTATATGCCATCAGATTGAGTCGACGACCTTATCATTGAGCACCCGCGGTGACATTGACAATGCTCATGTGGGAATACATCCAGCCTATTACGCAGCAACCAACTTTGAGGTGGCATCCACGCCGTTCTCAGTCAGTGCAATAAGCAAATTTAAAGCCCTTGCAGCTCAGGCGGACATTATTCATTATCATTTTCCTTATCCATTTATGGATTTAGTACACTTTATTTCCGGTGTAAAAAAACCAACGGTAGTAAGCTATCATTCTGATATTGTTAAGCAAAAGCTCGCGTTGAAAATATACTCGCCGTTAATGAACAAGTTTTTGAGCTCGGTCGATTGCATTGTCGCGGCTTCGCCAAACTATGTGAAAACTAGTCCGATACTGCAAAAATACCTGCCTAAAGTGAAAGTCATTCCTTATGGGCTGGATAAAAAGTCTTATCCGGTTGCTGATGAAGCTCACCTTGAACGCTGGCGTCAGCAAGTCGGCGATCGGTTCTTCCTGTTTGTCGGGGCATTTCGTTATTACAAAGGGCTGCATATTTTGCTGGAGGCCATCCAGCACACCGATTTTCCGTTGGTCATTATTGGCGCTGGCCCTATTGAAGCAGAACTCAAGCAGCAAGCGCAGGATCTGGGGTTGAAAAATATTTATTTCCTGGGTGCACTTGAGGACGCAGATAAAGCGGCGTTGCTCGAGCTTTGCTATAGCGTGGTATTCCCGTCACATCTGCGTTCTGAAGCTTTTGGTATTACCCTGCTCGAAGGTGCAATGTATGGTAAGCCACTGATATCGAGTGAAATTGGTACAGGAACGACCTACATCAACATTGACCGGGAAACTGGCGTTGTGGTGCCGCCGTCCGATCCGCAAGCACTGTGTGCGGCGATGACGACGCTGTGGCAAGATCCTGAGTTGGCACAGCGATATGGCGAGAATGCCACTAAACGATTCCTGGCGTTGTTCACTTCGGAACGAATGGCGGAAAGCTATATTGAACTTTATCAACAACTGATAAATAAGTGATTGTAAAACCATCATATTGCGGCTTACTGATGTCTGAGGAAGTGCAAAAGTGTGACCTATCGCACCGATCACTACCCACGCGGTTCAATCCTGAGTTAACATGTGACCACATCACAAAACCTGTTGGCTATAGTTGCTAGCAGGGGCATCCTCAGACAGGAGTTCATCAATGTCCAGAGAAAGATTACGGAAAGTGTATTATTAAAATAGTGGTTTATAAGGGTATCTTATTTAATTAAATATGTTCAAGTCTTCTTAATTTAAAAATAAATGGAATTGGCGTAATGAATCTTGAAGATTTAATGAAACATATTACTATTATCCCTGATTGTTGACAGTCTTGGAAAATAGAATATAAATTATCAGATCTTCTTCTTATCACTATTTGTGCGGCCACATCAGGTGCAGAGGGATGGGAAGATATTGAGGGTTCTGGTCATTTTTTTAAAACTCTATGGTGATTTTGAAAATGGTACTCCCGTACATGACACGATAGCCAGAGTCGTGAGTAATATAAGTCCGAATAAATTCCATGAATATTTTATTAACTGGATGAAAGAATGTCATACAGTCGATGAAGACGTTACTGCGAACGATGGAAAAACGCTGCGTAGATCTTATGATAAAAGTAGACGACGCGGAGCGATACATGTCGTCAGCGTATTTTCGACGATGAGCGGTGTTGTTCTGGGACAGTTAAAAACGGCAGAGAAAAGCAATGAAATAACAGCGATGCCTGAGTTGTTAAACATGCTTGATTTAAAAGGTAAAATTATCATAACAGATGCGATGGTATGCCAAAAAAATTTCGATGAAAAGATCTGCCAGCAGGAAGGTGATTATTTGCTGGTGGTAAAAGGAAATCAAGGTAAATTATATCGAGCACTGAAAGAGACTTTTCCGGTTAAATGTATAAATGATCCAGAGTTTGAAAGTTTTGTGACGGAAGAAAAAAGTCATGGAAGACAGGAAACCCGATTGCATATTGTCAGCGATATCCCGGATGAACTGATTTATTTCACCTTTGCCAGGAAAGATTTAAAAAAGATAGGAATGGTTGTTAACTTCCGCTCAGAAATAACAGGAAATAAGAAAGAACCTAAAATGTCTGTCCGTTATTATATTAGTTCATCAAATATATCAGCAGAGAAATTTGCTTCAGCGATACGAAAACATTGGGGTGTGGAGAATAAATTGCACTGGCGTTTAGATGTAGCGATGAATGAAGATAATTATCGAATAAGAAGAGGAGATGCTACGGAATTATTTTCAGGGATAAGACATATAGCAGTAAATATCTTATCGCAGAATAAAGATTTTAAGGCAGGACTGAGTAGAAAGATGCGCAGAGCAGCGATGGACAGGAAGTACTTGGCGTCAGTCCTTGCGGGCTGCGGGGTTTCGTAATCTTTCTCTGGGTTAATATGCACTCGAATTTTGTTCTGACTTTAATTGCATGCTTGACTTTAAATACTCTTTAACTATATTTTTTAGATAATAACTTCGTGATCTTTCCCTGGATATCCAGTCAGAGCGATGTGGGTAACTTGCCATTGCCAGTTTGTCTTCAGATGATACAAACACTTTCACGCTCCTTTAGCGTCATAGGCGGTTGGCGGCATATCGTACATGCCTTTTTCAAAAATAATAAAATAGAGCTTTGTTAAACGTGTGCGGGCGGGTATTCACTTTCAGAAGTGAATAATTTGGGGTATTTGATACTGGAGGAAAGACGCCCGGCCTTGAGGGCTGGGCGTCCAGGAATTATGTCACTTTATTGTCCACTGTAACTTAACAAGCTATCAATGTGGTCAGCGTACCATTGCATCATTTCGCTGCGATTCTCCAGATACTGAGCGTGGTTGTATGTACCGCGAATACTATATTTATCCACATGGGCCAATTGCATCTCTATCCACGCAGTATTAAAACCCTGCTCATGCAAAATAGTACTCATTGTGTGCCGAAAGCCGTGGCCCGTTGCCTTGCCTTTATAACCAAGAATTTTCAGGACCTTATTAATAGTCGCCTCACTAATCGGTTTATTAACGTCATTCCTTCCAGGAAAGACTAAAGAAAACTGTCCGGTTAGGATCTGAAGCTCACGTAAAATGGCAATAACCTGTTGAGATAACGGCACAAGATGTTGACGACGTTTTTTCATACGCTCTTTTGGAATAGTCCAGAGCGCATTATCAAAATCAAACTCCGGCCATTCAGCGCCTCTTAATTCAATGGTGCGAACCCCGGTTAACAACAGAAGTAATGTTGCTGATCGGGTAACCGGACTGCCGTATTCTTGTAGTTTACAAATGAAATCAGGGAGATCAGATTGCGCAAGATGGGGGAAGTGTTCCGGTTTGGGTGTTGAGAGGATACTGGCTAGGTTAGCTACGGGGTTAGATGTTGCCCGACCAGTGGCAATGGCCTAGATAAATACCTGACTGCAATATCGACGTAGTTTACCCAATTTCACCAATGCTCCACGTTTTTCGATACACCGAAATACATCAAGCATTTCGAGGGGGAGAATGTCAGTGATAGGGCGTTTACCAATGGTGGGGAAAATATCTTTTACTAGCCCTTCCATCACCCACTCCGACGTGGCCTTTGCCCAGGTACGGGTTTTATGCTGATGACATTCAAGAGCAAGGGCATGGAAAGTATTTTCGCTGGAGATTTTACGTGTCAGCTTGTTCAGTCTTTTCTTTTCAGCCGGGTCAGAGCCTTCAGCTAACACCTTCCTGGCTTCATCCCGCCGACTACGAGCATCAGCCAGAGAAACATCGGGGTAGACACCCAGAGCGAGCATTTTCTCTTTGCCACCGAAACGGTATTTCATCCGCCAGTAGCGCGAACCATTAGGTTTAACGAGAAGATACAGACCGCGCTCGTCAGAGAGTTTGTATTCCTTCTCTTTGGGTTTGCAGGTCTCGACCTGTCTGGCGTTCAGAGACATATGGGGGCCTCAAAAATCATTGAACTGGAAGAGCCCCATAAGTGGCCCCCATCAATGACTTGATTTGGGTAGAATCGAATTGAGTTAGGTAGAATATATATGAGGGTAAATGCGTGAATATCAAGGGCTTGCTGAGCGGTAATGGAGTTTGATGGAACTCCATTGACCTGAGTTTGGCTCCTCTGACTGGACTCGAACCAGTGACATACGGATTAACAGTCCGCCGTTCTACCGACTGAACTACAGAGGAATCGTTTACTGCGGGAGATACTAATGGCAGTCGAGGAGGCTGTCAACAGCAAAAAATACCTTTTTATTCAATCGACTGGGAAATAACCAGACGCTATATTTTTTTAGTGCTCGATCCCCTCCTACGGCTTTCCTGTTTTTTAACGTTATCCCTGATACCTGATGATTAACCTTCCAGCGCTTACGGCTATAACTCATTTAAAATCTTATAATTCAATTGATTGTGATAACTGCTACCGTTTCAGACTGTTAAGTAATGCGATAGCCATGAATTGATGAAAGACAGAAGAATGAAAACGAGATATTTATTACGATTTAGCACGCGTTCAGCGATGATTCATGTACGAAGTACACTGGGAAATGCCCGATACATAACCGGATGAGCCAGCCAGGCGTGAATCGTTTTAACGTTGGGCGCGAGATCTCTGAGATCGTACTGTCACGCGTTAATATTTCTTTCTCTGCTTAACGGGAGGACGCCCATGTCTTGGATTGGCTGGCAGCAACGTTTTGAAACGTGGTTTAAAGTCTGCGGGCAGAAAGAGGATTACGCGCACGATATTGATCATCTTCGCCGCGTCTGGCAAACGGTGAGGCGGATTATGCAAATATACCTGCCATGAACCAGTGGTACTGGCAGGCTGCTATTTTCACGATCGGGTGAATTTGGCGAAAAAATTACCCACAACGTTACCTTGCGTCGTGTTACGCAGCCGAACGGACGCGATGTGAACTGCCTGCGCATTTTCCGGATTTCCCATCAGACAAAATTGAATCGGTCGGTCACTGCGTGCTGGCGCACAGCTTTAGCGCCGACATCCGGTCTGAAACTCTTGAAGCTAAAATCGTGCAGGATGCTGATCGGCTTGAGTCGCTTGGCGCCAATGATCTGGCGCGTACTTTTTACGTGTCTGGCTTGCTCGGCAGTGTGCTGTTCGATTCAGAGGATCCCTTTGCCACTGAGCGGACTCTCAACGATTTTGAATGGGCGCTGGACCATTTCCAGACCAAGCTGTTAGGTTTACCGGGGACGATGCAGACCGAGGAGGGACGGCGTATGGCCACCTGCAGCGCCCGTTTCCTGGTAATCTGGATGGCGTAACTCAGTGCCGAATTGCACGGCAATTATTGTGGTATCGACAAGGCAGTGATGCAACGTTTCGCGCTGGATGAGTGATATTAACCGGTTGTCTGCGGATAGCGTGTCAGAGCCTTCGACGCTGCTCTGCTAATTTGTATGGCTGCATTGATTGTCGAAGGTGGAGATTAAAAATAAAAATAACACTCAGAGGCACATTATCAGACGACGGATAGCGTTCCCCATGGGTTCTGTTAACCGCCGGGGCTCACCCGGCATCCAATCATCATCAACAAATCAGTTTTCCTCATCACCATAGTACTGCACGCCAAGGGAAATCAGTGCTCGTCCCTTGGCTTTACGGTGCAGGTTAGTATCGCGTAGTGAATAGACGCAACCACAGTATTCCTGTTGATAAAAGCGTTCGCGCCTGCTGATCTCAATCATTCGCGCCGAGCCACCCTTTTTGCGCCAGTTATAATCCCAGTAGATCATGTCCGCATAGGGCGCAACGGCACGGGCACCGCAATCATTGATCTGTTGCATATTTTTCCAGCGCGAAATGCCGAGTGAACTGCTGATAACTGAAAAACCGTGTTCATAAGCGTAGAGTGCGGTACGTTCGAAACGCATATCAAAGCACATGGTACAGCGCACGCCACGCTCTGGCTCGTGCTCCATGCCACGCGCGCGTTCAAACCAGTTATCAGTGTCATAATCGGCGTCAACAAAGGGCACCCCATGCTGCGAGGCAAAGCGAATATTTTCTTCTTTGCGCAGCAGGTACTCTTTTTGCGGATGAATGTTGGGGTTATAGAAATAGAGGGTGTAATCAATGCCTGACGCCAGCAACGCCTCCATTACTTCGCCAGAACAAGGGGCGCAGCAGGTATGGAGCAGTAGCTTGTCGGCGCCTGCGGGCAGCGTCAGTATTTCGCGATGGGTTGTCATAATCAGACACCTGAGAGTGGGATTAAGCCAGTATTGTAATGCACTTTTTGCCGACAACAAGTATCAGGGATCTGGAACCGGGTCAGTCTGGTGATAAACTGTCGCTCGTTTTTACCGTCAGGATAAATGATGAATCAATTCGATCCGCAGAACACCGCGCGTGCCGGTCAGGGGCGTGAGCAGATGCTTCACAAACGCGCTGAGGATCTGGCGCTACTCTCCCGCGTACTGGAAATTTACGATCAGAAAACCATTGCCAGTCAGCTCAGTCTGCTGGCTCATGAAGATTGGACGCGTGAAACACTCAATCGCTGGCTGAAGGGCAAACCCTCCCGTTTACTGACTGAGGCTGAAGTCGCGCGGCTGAGTGCCATGTTGCCTTCGCCTCCGGCCTGCCATCCTGACTATCGTTTTCGTTTTATCGATCTGTTCGCCGGTATCGGGGGGATTCGTTGTGGTTTCGAGTCGATCGGCGGGCAATGCGTGTTTACCAGTGAATGGAATAAACACGCGATACGTACCTATAAGGCCAACTGGTATTGTGATGAAAAACAGCATCAGTTTAATCAGGATATCCGCGACATCACCCTCTCCGGTAATACTGAGATTGATGAGCAACAGGCCTATGCGCACATAGATCGTCAGATCCCGGATCATGACGTGTTGCTGGCCGGTTTTCCTTGTCAGCCATTTTCTCTGGCTGGCGTTTCAAAGAAGAATGCCCTGGGGCGCGCGCATGGTTTTGAATGCGAGGCGCAAGGAACATTATTTTTCGACGTTGCGCGCATTATCGCTGCAAAAAAACCGGCAATTTTTGTGCTGGAGAACGTAAAAAATCTCAAAAGTCACGATAAGGGCAAGACATTCCGTATCATTATGTCAACCCTCGACGAGCTCGGCTATGACGTAGCTGATGCACAATCGCTGGGCAGTGCCGATCCAAAAATTATTGATGCTAAACACTTTTTGCCGCAGCACCGCGAGCGTATCGTACTGGTCGGCATGCGGCGGGACCTGCAACTGCCGCCGTTTAGTCTGAAAAATATTAACGCCAGCTATCCTGAACGCCGCCCCCTGCTTTGCGAGCTGCTCGATAGCGCGCCGGATGAAAAATACATTTTGACGCCGACCTTGTGGAAGTACCTCTATAATTATGCTCGTAAGCATCAGGCAAAGGGCAATGGCTTCGGATATGGCCTGGTGGACCCGCAGACTGAAACCGTTGTAGTACGTACGCTGTCGGCACGTTATTACAAAGACGGGTCGGAAATATTAATTGATCGGGGCTGGGATAAAGCATTGGGCGAGCAGGATTTTAATCATGCGGCAAACCTGCAGCGGCGTCCTCGTCGGCTGACACCACGTGAATGTGCCCGCCTGATGGGGTTTGAGCAGCCGGGCGGCGAGGTTTTTCGCATCCCGGTTTCAGATACCCAGGCCTATCGCCAATTTGGTAATTCAGTCGTGGTGCCGGTATTTAGCGCAGTAGCAGAGATGTTGCTGCCCTGGATCGAACAGGCAGTCAGCCAGCGCCGTAAAATTGAATAAACGAACGGGAGACAGTGATGGCGGATGTGCATTCGGCTGAGATACGCAGTAAAAATATGCGCGCCATTGGCACCCGCGATACGGCGATAGAGCGGCGCATTGCCGTCTTGCTTGGCGAGCTGGGTATTGATTTTAGCGTGCAGGATGCTTCTCTTCCGGGCCGTCCTGACTTTGTACTGTCGCAGTTCGAAGCCGTTATCTTTACCAACGGCTGTTTCTGGCATAAACATCCATGCCCGCTGTTCAGAGTGCCCGCGACACGTCGCGAATTCTGGCTGAAAAAAATTGATGCCAATGTCATGCGCGATCGGCGTGATCATCTGGCGTTAAGCAAACTTGGCTGGCGGGTGTTGGTCGTCTGGGAATGCGCATTGCGCGGACGGCAAAAGCTAAGCGATCGGGCGTTACTGATGCGTCTTGAAGAGTGGTTATGCGCCGCAGGGCGTAATAGCGAGATCGATCCTGGCGGTATTCATCTTAGCAATAAGGCCCAGGATTAGCCAGGTAGTATAGCGCAGTCCTTACAGCATGCGTGCTTAATACAATAACTCTGGGTAGGGCGATGAGCAGCGTAAAACTCACGGTTAAACGTCTCTATAAACTGCATCAGGATCGCATGATTAAAACCACGGCGACGGTCCGTATTTACGTTGGGGATCAACTGATTGCAACAGAAGAGATTGGCGGCATGACGGAAAGCCCGGTCAGTAAATACATTCATCATGAGGCCGGCGCGGATCTGCCGGTAAGGGTGGAGTGGGAATGTGACGGTATTGCCGATATAACCGCCGTTGGCGTCGGGTTTTGCCCCTGTTGCCATCAGAATGACAACTAAAAAGGATAATTTGTGGCCGCAAGCAGCTTACTGACATTACTCGATGACATTGCTACTTTACTTGATGATATTTCACTGATGGGCAAAGTCGCTGCAAAAAAAACTGCCGGAGTATTGGGTGACGATCTGTCACTGAATGCCCAGCAGGTTACCGGCGTTAAAGCCAACCGTGAGCTACCCGTAGTCTGGGGCGTATTTAAAGGGTCATTTTGGAATAAGGTTATTCTGGTGCCGCTGGCGCTGCTGATCAGTGCCTTCGCACCCTGGGGGATCACGCCGCTGCTGATGCTCGGCGGTGCTTATCTCTGTTATGAGGGGGCAGAAAAAGTGCTGCACAGCTTGTTACATGCCAGCCAGGCTGAAACGGCGCACCAGCGCCAGCAGCGACTGGCAAAGGAGGCCACACAGGACGCTAAGGCTTATGAAAAACGCAAGATAAAAGGGGCGGTGCGCACCGATTTTATCCTTTCAGCTGAGATCGTTGCCATAACACTGGGCGTGGTTTCAGACGCACCGCTGCTCAATCAGGTTGTTGTGCTGTCGCTGATTGCGCTAGCGGTGACCGTCGGCGTGTATGGCATCGTGGCAGCCATCGTTAAGCTTGACGATTTAGGACTGTGGCTTAATCAGCGCACCAGTGCGCTGATGCAGGGCGTGGGTGGCATGCTGCTGGCTTTTGCGCCGTTGTTAATGAAGCTGCTGTCGGCCGTTGGCACGCTGGCGATGTTTCTGGTGGGCGGTGGCATTATTATTCACGGCATACCGGTTATTCATCATCTTATCGGAAGGTGGAGCCAGGGGATGGGTAAACTGGCCGCTGCACTCATTACCAACGGCAGTAGCCTGGTGCTTGGTCTGCTGTTGGGAATGGCCGTGGTGCTGGTGGTGAATCTGATCGGCCGTCTGCGCGGCAACGGGTGATCGCAGGCGATAAATAGGATGATGAGACGGATAACTACCAGAGAGGCTGTAATGTCGAACAATAACCTTTGTCACTGGGGTATCTGACGGTGATATCTGATTATCTCAATGACCTGAAACGTTGTGGCAGCTTTTTTTTTGTTTTTTGATTTTTAAAACCAGATGACGCGGCGCCGGGTATGAGAGGGTATTGATCGTGCTGCTACGCGAAATCTGCCTGGCAGGTCAGGGCGGAAATCAGTATAAAGGCGAAAGTAAGTGAAGCCATGGGAGCCATCATGAAAGACGACGATATTTTTGAATTTGACCTGGATGAGGCTGAGCTGGAAAGAGCGCAGTCGCGCGCCGAACAGAAAGCCAGTGAAGTCCCGGATGATTTGAGTGACGAAGCGGATTGCGAAGGCTGTAAAATCTGACTTCTGGCCTCAACGTTCATCGTTAATACGGACAATTGAATTGTCCGTTTTTTTTGTCATTGGCGTATTTTACTCGGTATTAATAAGCGCATAACGGAGAAAACCGGATGAAAGTAAATGATCGGGTAACGGTGAAAACCGACGGCGGCCCGCGTCGCCACGGTACCATTCTGGCAGTGGAGCCTTTCAGTGAGGGCACGATGCTTTTGGTCGCGCTGGAAGATTACCCGATGGGAATTTGGTTTTTTAACGAAACGGCTCACCCGGACGGCATCTTTGTTGAACGATGCAGTGAATAATGTTCTGCACGCTACGCCGCCGCGTTGGAAAAAAAGATTGCGGCGATCAGGCTGAAGAATGCGGCAATTTTATTACTCATCCGCCTGTTGCCAGGCAAACAAAAGCTTGATGGCGATTTTTAACCTTTCGCGCTATCCGTGCGAAAACTCACTGAGTATTGAAGAAAGCAGGTCAAAGATCTCACTGAACAAATGTTCACAGAACGGAGCCAGGAGCGGCATCATCATGCTGATAAACACCAGGCCCAGGGTTAAGGTAACGGGGAAGCCGATGGCGAAAACGGACAGCTGAGGGGAAACCCGATTCAACAACCCCAGTGCCAGGTTTAGTACCAGCAACAAGGTAATCAGCGGCAGCGCCAGTTTCATGCCATTCAGGAAAATCAGTGATGCTGAGCGGGTCAGTGCCAGCCAGGCGTTACCGTTAAAAGCGTCGCCGCCAATCGGCAGGGTATAAAACGTATCTGACAGCATTGAAATCAACCACAGATGGCCATTGAAAGACAAAAAGAGCAATATGGCCAGTATATCGAGCAGACGGGACAGAACCGGCATGTTCAGGCGGCTGCCCGGATCGAAAAAGGTTGCGAAGGAGAGGCCCATTTGCAGCCCGATAATCTCACCGGCCATTCGTATTGCGGCAAAGGCAAACTGCATGGTGAAGCCGATAGCAACGCCAATCAGAATTTGCTGGATGAGTAGCCAGAAACCCGTCACTGAAAAGATGGTGACGTTGGTTGGCGGCAAATTAGGCACCAGAATCCAGGTGACCATCACGCCGAGGCCAATTTTTACCCGCTTACTAATCGATTTCTCGCTCAGCACTGGCGCAGTCACAAACAGCGCCAGCACCCGAGCCAGCGGCCAGAAAAACTGGCTGAGCCAGACCATCAGCTGACTGCTGTCGAAACTAATCATTTAACCAATCATATAAGGCAGGTTGCTGAATAGCGTACGCATATAATCCAGCAACAGGTTCAGCATCCAGGGGCCGGCGATGACGATTGTGCAGATCACCGCGAGGATCTTGGGAATGAAAGAGAGCGTCTGCTCGTTAATCTGTGTCGCTGCTTGCAGGATACTGATAACCAGCCCGCTAAACAGTGCCGCCAGCAGCAGCGGCGCGGCGACAGAGAGCGCCAGCATCATGGCGTCGTGACCAATGACCATCACTGCTTCAGGCGTCATGGCAATCTCCTGCAAAATGGGGTGATTTGAGCGATCGCGTCACATCCTGGGCGGGATCGGTTATGGCAATAAAGGGTCCTCATGAATAAAACGATTGCGCCAGCGATCCCACCAGCAACTGCCAGCCATCCACCAGTACAAAGAGCATCAGCTTAAATGGCAGCGATACTGTTGCAGGTGGCACCATCATCATCCCAAGCGCCATCAGCACGCTGGCAACCACCAGGTCGATAATTAAAAAAGGAATAAATACGGTGAAACCAATCTGAAAAGCCGTTTTCAATTCACTGGTAACGTAAGCTGGCAGCAAAATTCGCATTGGCACAGCCTCTGGTCCGGGGATTGGGGGCGTATTTGCCAGGCGGGCAAACAGTGCTAAGTCGGCTTCACGAGTCTGTCGCAGCATGAAGGTACGCAGCGGCTCAGCCCCTTTTTGCAGTGCGACGTCCATTGATATTTTGTCCTGGCTGAATGGCAGGTAGGCATCCTGATAAATTTTATCCAGGGTTGGCGACATAATAAAAAAGGTCAGAAATAGCGCCAGACCCAGCAGCACCTGATTGGGGGGAGCAGATGGCGTGCCCAGCGCGTTACGGAGTAAACCAAATACGATAATGATGCGTGTAAAGCTGGTCATCATCAGTAAAATGGCGGGTAAAAAGGTCAATGAGGTGATAAACACCAGCGTTTGTACGGGCAGCGACCAGCTTTGTCCACCGTTAGCCGTAGGATGGCTTAACAGGGCAGGTAGCTGAGCATGTACCTGGGGAGGGATCAGCAGCAGGCTTATCAGCGGAAGATAACGCTTCATTGTGGTTTACCCGGCCGTTTTAACAGCGTTTGCAGAGCCTGACGGAAATCGGTCTGTGGCGCTGTCGGTTCGGCGTTCTCATCTGGCACTTTTGGCGGCAGCGTATGAAGATGGACGATTTGCGTGGGCGTTACGCCCAGCACCAACCTGGCGTCTTCAACGTCTACAATCATTACGCGCTCACGCTGTCCCAGCTGGCAGCTGGCGCTGATATTCAGCGTCTGGTCGCCGGTTTTTCGTCTGACCAGCCCTGAACGTTTTGCCAGCCAGCCACAGGCGAGGATCAACAGTAAAATGGCCGCCAGCGACCCGCCGACCTGCGTCAGCACTGAGCCGGTGGAGATTGAGTGATTTTGCATCAGCGGCTGACCGCTCTGGCCGTTCGTAGTCGACATCATTGATGACATCAGCGGCTCAGGCGGCGCATGCGATCGGATGGCGTAATGATATCGGTAATACGTACGCCGTATTTGTCATTGACCACCACCACCTCCCCCTGAGCGATCAAATAACCGTTAATCAGGATATCCAGCGGTTCACCGGCGAGGCCATCCAGAGCGACCACTGACCCCTGAGTCAATCTTAATAGCTCTTTGATGGTCATTTTGGTTCGCCCTAACTCGACGGTCATTTTTACCGGGATATCCATAATCAGATCGATATCCTGTAACGTTCCGGCGCGCTCACTGCTTTCCAGCGTGTTGAAGATGCCATCAGACGATGCGCCTGCCGACTGTTCGTTCAGTGCGTCAGCCCACAGGTCGTCCGAAGCAATGTCATCGGACGGCTTTTTGCTGTCACTCATTTGGGCTGTTCCTCGTTTAGCGAATGTAAAATCGGGTTAATCAGATGCTCGACACGCAGGGCGTACTGACCGGTTAAGGTGCCATAATGGCTGGTCAATACCGGGACGCCATCCACATGCGCGATAATGCGATCGGGTTTGTCGATAGGAATAATATCCCCGGGTTTGAGTTCAAGAACGCGCGATAAGCGCATTGAAATCTCGGCAAAATTGGCGATCAATTCCAGCTCAGAATGCTGGACCTGATTTACCAATGTGTCACGCCAGTAATCATCCTCCTGACGTGAGTTTACCAGCGGCGGATTAACCAGCGTTTCGCGCAGCGGCTCAATCATCGAAAAGGGAATACAGATATTGAACTCTCCCATCAGATTGCCGATCTCAACCTGAAAGGTCGTATTAACCACGATATCGTTCGGCGAGGTGGTGATGTTGGTAAACTTCACCTGCATCTCTGAACGGACGTATTCGATATCCAGCGGATAGATAGGCTCCCACGCGTCGCGATAGCCTTCTAACGCCAGTTTCAGCATGCGACTAATCACCCGCTGCTCGGTATGGGTAAATTCACGTCCTTCCACCTTCGTCGGGAAGCGCCCGTCACCGCCAAAGAGATTATCAACCGCGACAAAAACCAGGCCAGGAGAGAACACCATCAGCGCAGTGCCGCGCAACGGTTTGAGATGGATCAGGTTAAGGTTGGTTGGTACCGGTAAATTGCGAGCGAACTCATGGTACGGCTGGATCTTAATGGCACCCACGGTAATATCCGGGCTGCGGCGCAACAGATTAAACAGGGCCATACGATAAGATCGCGCAAAGCGTTCATTGATCAGCTCCAGCGTTTGCAGGCGTTCACGTACCACACGCCGCTGGGTATTGGGATCGTAGGGGCGGATGCTATTGTCACGTGAGCCAGGAGGCTGTTCTTCCGCCACCCTGTCCGTGTCGCCGTTGAGCAGTGCGTCAATTTCAGCCTGTGTAAGAGTGCTATCGCCCATATCATCATCACCGCAAAATGAAGGCTGTGAACAGCACGTCGGTCACGACCTGAGAAGGTTGTCCAGGCACCAGCGGCGGTGCCAGTACCTCTTTGATTTGTTTAACCAGCGCCTGCTTACCCTGTTCATTGGCCAGCGATGCGGCATTCTGGCGTGATAACAACAGCAGTAGCCGACTACGCACTTCCGGTAAATAGTCGTTTAAACGCTGACGCGTTTCTTCGTTGGGCAGGCGCAGAGTAAAACCCACGTAAAGCACGCGATCGGGGTCGTTATCAGGATTGACCAGATTAACGGTGAACGTATCCAGGGCAAAAAATACCGGTGCCGGCGCTGGCTCACCCTTGTTAACATTTGCCGCTTTATTCGTGCTGCCGTGCATTAATTGCCAGACGGTATAACCTCCACTGACCAAGACGGCCAGTATTAATATCACTAGCACCGGCATCAGTTTTTTTCGTTTGCCGCCTTTGGCTTTCGCTTTATCAGTCATATTTACTATAACTTCCTGTGATTATTTCAAGGGCGGTGAATCACTCCGCAGCCTTATGGCTTCGCATCAGTGCAAATTATGCCGCGTCCTGCGCCAGACAATAGGCAGAAAAGACGCGGGTTTTACGGTTACCTTATGCGTTTGTCATTATCAGGCGAAAATATCAACAGCACCGACACCGCCCACGCGGCGTTGTATCGAGTCCGGTACCGCGATCACTGCCGTATCGCTGTCGCTATCCTTAGCCAGACTGAATGTATTTCCGCGACTATTGTTGCGCTGCTCCTGCTGACCGGTAAACGCCTGGCCCTGCTGAAATGCATCGCTGCTAACGTTACTTTGCCCCAGGCTAATTCCGCTTTCTGCCAGGGCATGTCGCAGATGAGGAATGGCGACCTCAAGCGCGGCACGAACCTGACTGTGACTTGATACCATGTTCAGATTAGCCTGGTCGTTATGCAGTTGCAGACTGATCTGGATGCTACCTAGATCCTCCGGGTGTAAATGGAGTTCCGCACTGTGCTGGCCGTTGCGACTGAACATCAACACTTGCTGCCCCAAATGATGTTGCCATTCCTGGCTGCCGAGCTGAGCACTGAGCTGGGCGGCAGGTGGCGCGGTAACCTGGGCGCTCTGAGTGGGCGTTTGCACCGCACTGGCAGTACTCATCACTGGATGACTTATCGTCGCATTCTGTAGAGAATTTGAGCTTTCTTTATCGGACGTTTTCATGTTGCTGAAAACCTGTTCAAACGTTGCGCTTTTCACCTCGCCACTCGGCACGGTGGCTGGCGTGGGTTTATCGGCAGCGGCTGACAAGCCGGCATTTGCGTTATTCGCGGTTTTTACTGCGCCCGTCTCGCTTTCATGACGATTAGCAGGGGAAAGCAGTGGGATGAGCGTTGCCGTTTTGCTGCTTTTTACGCCTGAGCCGGTGCCGTCGGTTAACTCGTTGACTTCGATTTTATCAGGCGCAGCAGGCAGCGGTGCGTGCTGCGGCAGCATAGCAAGCAGCGTTTGCAGTGCCTGCATCTCGTGATTATTCAGCGTGGATGGTGATGTATCTGCCTTCTGCCCGGTGGTTTTATCTTCGTCGATGTTGCCTCTTTTTTGCAGCAATGTGGTTAGCGCTTCGGAGGTATCTGGCGTCATCAGGAGCTTGTTAAGATCGGCGCTTATTGCCTCTTTAGCATCGGCAGCGGTCTGTGCGACATCCATGTTGACCGCCGTGGTTTTACTGACCGCGTTATGATGCTTAACCAGGGAAACCAGACGGTCACCGAGTATCTGCAAAAATGCCGGGGCGGAATGATGACCTTGCGGCGCACCATCGGGTGTCAGCAGCGCTTGATCTGCGGTCGCGGGATCGCTGCCGACCGCCGTGCTATTGGTAGTGCGACCACTGTGAGTGGTTATCACTGGCAGTGTAATCATTCGCTTTTCCTCAATGATGCCCGTTGGGCAAATTCATCCATCCGTTTCTGGTCTAGACGGTTCTCCTGTAACCGTTCATTGGCTACAGCGCGCGCTTGTAACGTCTGATAGGCATGTACGCGCTGTTGCTTATCGCGCCACCCTGCCAGCGCCCTCTCCAGGCGTGTATTCCACTGAATTAACTGGCCACGATGTTGCTCAATGGCTCTCTCCAGCGTCTTGATAAACTGATGGTAGTTGTACCAGCGATCGCTGGGCATACCGTTAACCATGCTGTCATTCAGCTGCAGGCGGTACTCATCCTGATAGCTAAGCAGCATAGTTAGCTGATCTTCTGCCTGCTGATGCCCACGACGGACGTCACCCAACTGCGTGACAGCCTTATCCAGCTCCTGCTGTGCCAGGTCGCAGAGGGTGGCTATGGTATTGTTGCTTAGCATCCTTCATCCCTCGTCAGTGTCACCCTCAGTCAAACAGTGCTGCAAGATGCTGAGCGGCATCATCGAAACTGCAGCGTTCAAAAATATCTTGTTGCAGGAAGCGCGCCATCTCCGGATAGAGTTTAATAGCCAGGTCGAGCTGCGGATCGCTGCCGGCAGCATAGGCACCGACGCTGACCAGATCATGATTGCGCTGATAGCTGGACAGCAGCTGTTTAAACTGCCGGACCTGGGCGTAGTGCTTTTCATCGATCAGATGAGTCATGACGCGGCTGATCGAGGCCTCTATATCAATGGCCGGATAATGACCCGACTCCGCCAGCCGTCGTGACAAGACGACGTGACCGTCGAGGATCGCCCGTGCAGAGTCGGCTATCGGATCCTGCTGGTCGTCACCCTCGGTCAGAACGGTATAAAACGCGGTAATCGACCCCCCGCCATTTGTGCCGTTACCTGCACGTTCAACCAGTGCTGGCAGCTTGGCAAATACCGAGGGGGGGTAACCCTTCGTTGCCGGAGGTTCGCCAACTGCCAGGGCAATTTCACGTTGCGCCATCGCGTATCGGGTGAGGGAATCCATTATCAGCAACACGTGCTGTCCACGATCGCGAAAATCCTCTGCCACACGCGTGGCATAAGCTGCCCCCTGCATACGCAGTAGGGGGGAAACGTCAGCAGGCGCGGCGATAACCACCGAGCGGGCGCGCCCTTCGCTGCCAAGAATGTTTTCGATAAAGTCTTTAACTTCACGGCCACGCTCGCCGATCAGCCCGACGACAATAACGTCGGCTTTGGTATAGCGTGCCATCATGCCGAGTAAAACGCTTTTACCCACGCCTGAACCCGCAAACAGGCCCATGCGCTGACCGCGACCCACGGTTAACAGTGCATTAATTGCCCGTACGCCGGTATCCAGAATGTCGGTGATAGGGGTGCGTTGAAGTGGGTTGAATGGTGGCGTGATCAGCGTTGCGCGGTAGCCAGTGTCGGGTGAGGGCAGATCATCAAGGGGGCGGCCGCTTCCATCGAGCACGCGGCCAAGCAGCTCAGGGCCGAGAGGCAGCTGCTTGCCGCTGTATGCATGATCGCTGCTAATACGAGCGTATACTCTGGCACCGGGAAGAATGCCTTCAACCTCTTCCAGTGGCATTAAAAAGAGTTTCTGGCCGTTAAAACCGACCACTTCGCTTTCAACGTCGCGGATGTTGTTACCGTTATCACGTTCAATGACGCAGGTAGCACCCAGCGGCAACTGTAACCCGGTGGCTTCCAGCACTAATCCGGTTGCGCGCGTCAGGCGCCCGTAGCGGCGTGCTGTCGGCAGCTGCGAAATGCGCTGTTCGAATGCGTCCAGGCTCTCTAACCAGTTCGAGAGGCGATGCGTCATCACAGCTCTCCCGGTGCCGCAAGGCGGCAGAGTTCATGCCAGCGGGTGGCGATGCTGGCATCAAGGTCGCCATCTTCCGCACTGACTTTGCAACCGCCGGGGTGAATGGCGGCGTCGGCCAGCAGGCGCCAGCCGTACAGGCCCAGGGTCGCGCCCAGGCTATTTTCCACCTGCTGGAAATCATCGGGATGAACCCGCAGTGTCGGCTTACCGCTGAGCACAGGCTCCTGCTGGATCATGTTTTGGATCTGGCGCAGCAGGGCGCTACCGTCTACATGAGGCGACTGACCGAGCACCTGGCGAGCGGCCTCCAGCGCCAGCTGCATCAGACGTGAAACGATGACGCTGTCCAGCGCCTCCAGCGTGTGATGAAATCCTGAAACCAGCTGCTGCATACGCGCCTGAAGCGGAGCCTGCTGTTGCTGTGCTTCGGCCAGTCCCTGTTGGTAACCGGCGTCATAGCCTGCCTGTTGGCCTTCGGCATAGCCTTTTTGCTGGCCTTCAGCGTAGCCAATACCCTGCGCTTCGCTGCGCACCTGCATCTGTATCTGCTCCAGGTCGCGCTGGCGTTGATTAATTTCAGCCAGCTGGCTCTCTTCCGCCGATTCGGGCAGTGACAACGGCTCAATCACCGGGCGGTCAAGCAACGACAAATCCTGCGGCTGCCAGCGTTTCCATGGCAGTAAGCTGTTATCAGACATAGGTCTCCTCGCCGCCACCAATGGCCATCTCACCACTTTCGGCCAGACGGCGAACAATAAGCAAAATAGCTTTCTGCTCACTCTCTACGGCTGACATGCGAACCGGGCCACGGTTGGCCAGATCGTCTCGCAGAATGTCTGCCGCGCGCTGTGACATATTGCGCAGGAATTTCTCGCGTAGCGGCTGATCGGCGCCTTTCAGGGCGATCAGCAGCGATTCTGACTCCACTTCCTGTAACAGGCGCTGAATGCTGCGATCGTCGACTTCCAGTAAATTTTCGAACAGGAACATTTCATCGATAATTTTCTGTGCCAGCTCGCCGTCGAAAGCGCGGACCGCGTCCATGACCGCTTCTTCCTGCTGACTCTTCATCAGATTGATAATTTCGGCGGCAGTACGAATACCCCCCATCTTTGCCCGCTTAAGGTTTTGACCGTCCAGCAGGTTGTTGAGCACTTCAGTCAGTTCTGCCAGCGCTGCCGGCTGCACACCACCAAAGGTGGCGATACGTAACATAACGTCGTGGCGCAGACGCTCATCGAACAGTGCCAGAATATCCGCTGCCTGGGCGCGCTTCAGATGTACCATGATGGTGGCAATGATCTGTGGATGTTCGTCGCGAATGAGGTCAGCGGCAGACTGCGGCTCCATGAAGTTGAGCGTTTCCATTCCGGAGGTGGTTTCCCGCGTCTCAAGAATATCTTCCAGCAGGCTGGAGGCGCGTTCTTCACCCAGCGCTTTAACCAGCACCGAGCGCAGATAGTCACCGGAGTTAACGCTCAGCGCGGCAAACTGTTCGGCATTCGCCTCAAATTCGCGTAGCACGTCGGTCAACTGTTTATGCGAAACCTGTGGCATATTAGAGATGGCTGAACTCAACTGCTGCACTTCACGTTGATTGAGGTGTTTAAATACCTCGGCGGCGCGATCTTCACCGATAGTCATGATCAGGACCGCACTTTTTTGGGTTCCGGTGAGACTCATTGTTCGTCCTTCATCCAGTTGCGGATAACCAACGCGACGACGCGCGGATCGTTCTCAGACATTTCTCGGATACGTTGGCTCATCATTTCAGCACTCATACGGTTTTGAGACTTACGTTCCTGATCCTGTTCATCTTTTGACAGTGACACGGTGACCGCATCATCTTCGGCCGCGTGCTGGCGCATGGCGATAACTTCAGCGGCTAAGCGCTCCTGCTCTGCTTTGCGGCGCAATTGCGGGCGAATCAGTTTGCGATACAGTATCCATGCCGCAATCACCACCAGTAACCAGCGCCCAATGCCCATAAGCTGGTCAATGAATGATTGCTGCTGCCAGAACGGCAGGTCTCCGCCCGTAGTATCAACCTGATTGAACGGCGAGTTCACCACGTTCAGACTATCACCGCGTGCAGCGGTATAACCCATAGCCTCACGGCTTAAATCCTCGATTTGCTTGAGTTGAGCACGGCTCAGTGCAACCGGTTTACCGGCAGCATCACTGTGATAATTCACTACGACGGCCACCGACAGGCGCTGGACGTCACCCACGTTTATCTTTGTATGACGGATCGTCCGGTCAAGTTCATAGTTAACGGTGTTATCTCGACGCGTATTTGACGGAGTACGGCTGTTAGCGTTGTTGGTGGTGGTCGTCGCGTTATTCGCTACGCCGTTGTTACCATTAGGATTCGCCTGGGCCTGGCCGTTTGTCGCCTTATTGTTCGGCGTAGTAATAGGCGCAGTATTTGCCGGTGGCGGCTGGTTTGTCAGTGCGCCCGGCACGCCGCCTGGATACTCTCCACCAATTTGCTCACTCTCTGAGGTCTGGCGGGAACGAATAGCCTGGCTATCCGGCGTATTATTCGGCTTGTACTGCTCATTGGTTTGCTCGCTGGTGTCGAAGTTAATCTGCGCGGTAACCTGGGCGTGAACGTTGCCGTTCCCCACCAGCGGAGAGAGAATATTTTCGATGCGTTGCTGATAGCGGGCTTCGACATCAGCGGTATATTTCAGCTGTGCGTCATTCAGGTCGCGCCCGGTAGGATCGGATTTAGTCAGCAGACGGCCTGTCTGATCCACCACCGTCACGTTACCCGGCGGCAGGCCGGCAACACTGCTGGAAACCATATGAACGACGGCTGAAATCTGACCATCATCCAGCGCTCGCCCCGGCTGCAGAGTCAGAGTCACTGATGCTGAGGGACTCTTTTGTTCACGCACAAACAGCGTGGGTTTTGGCATCGCGAGATGGACCCGCGCGCTTTTTACCGGGCCAAAGGTTTCGATAGTACGGGCCAACTCGCCTTCCAGTGCGCGCTGATAGTTGACCTGCTCACTAAACTGACTGATACCAAATTTTTCTTTATCCAGCAGTTCAAAGCCGACGCCACCGCCTTTAGGTAGCCCTTGTTGCGCCAGACGCATGCGCAGCTCCGGGACCTTATCGGCTGGCACCATAATTGCCCCGGTGTTTTCATCGAGATGATAAGGTACGTTCATCTGCGTCAGTTGGGTAACAATCGCGCCGCCATCTTCATTCGATAAATTATTATAAAGCACCCGAAAGTCTGGTTGGTTAGCCCAGAGCACCAGCGCGATAACCACAGCAACGGCAGCGGCGCTGGCAACCACGATTGGGAAACGTGGGTTAGCGCGCAGCTTTGCCAGAAGATCATTCAGACCTTTTTTCTCCGGCTTATCCTGTGTAGCAGTTGCATTCATTATTGCGCCCTGTCTGACAGCGGACCGAATTGATGGATGTAGTGTCGTAACAAAACTGACTCCCTGAACCGTTGGCTAAAGTGGTGTAACCCAACTTTGATAGCTGCCATTATTTTCAGAAAAGCCAAATTCGATGGCTTGATAAGCTGCGTTTTTTGCTTTTATTTAGCGTCTTTGCCTTATTGGCTTTGTGGTAGCGTTAACGGGAACTTAAAAGTGTGGTCAATCAGCGGGGTAAAATATGGCAATTCAGGGCATTCAAAGCGTACTGCAGCAGATGCAAACCAGTGCCTTGCAGGCTGCCGGTTCCAAAGACGAAAGCACGGTGCCGGGTTCCGATTTTTCTGGTCAGCTTAAACTGGCACTGGATAAAATCAGCAATATTCAGAGCACGGCGAAAATGCAGGCGCAGAATTTTGAAATGGGTAAGCCTGGTGTGGCGCTTAATGATGTCATGGTTAACATGCAGAAATCATCTATTGCGATGCAGATGGGAATCCAGGTGCGCAACAAACTGGTCAGCGCTTATAGCGACATGATGAATATGCAGGTTTAGGTGTGTATCTCTCCCATGAAATGAAGTCGATAAACAGTGAGATCATAGACGTTATGAAGGAAAATTCGCCCAGACAGTTTTATACCGGCGAGTGAACTCACGACATTCATTGTTCATTTACCGAGCCTGTGTGATGTCCATTAAATAACGCGTAAATGGGGTTTGGTGTCAGTTTAATATTGTCTTCTGATTGACTGATGTCAGGCCGATATATCGGCCTTTGCTGGCATAAGTGTTATCAGAAAAAACACACGGAGCCGATAGCGCGGCTCACTCCCGGTTGGCGAATTCAAAAAAGTTGATTAACAAACGCACCGGATGAAGTCTGAGAGGTAATCATTTCCACTGAATCTCCGCGAAGACCCTTTGCTGGATTCAGAACCATTGCTATTGAAGAGCTAATCTGCACCGGAGTTCATACAGTAAAATAGATTATTTTATGATTGTAACAATGTGCTTTTCTGCCGGGTCAATAAAGAAATCATTTAATGCTTAGCTGATTTTGACGGCAGAACTGTTCCCAGCTGATCCCCAGCGCAGCCGCATGTTCGCGCAGATAGCATTCAATAGCCTGAGCCGCCAGCGCCTTATCCGGCTCAGCCAGTTGAATCGCAAATAACATTCCGTCCAGTTTTTTTTCACGCACATACGCCGCCCAGGCGCGATCGGCTTGCAGCGTTTTTAACTGGCAAAGCGACATTCCCACATTTTCAGCGTCGCTGTCGTTGAGAGCATTTATTTCAGCGGCGAGTTGCGGGTAAGCCTGCAAGAATAACTGACGGGCAATGACATAATACTCTGCGGTGGTTTTCATAACGGCTCCTGGGTACGGGCCGTCAGTTTAGTGGAGCGTGCATCATAATGGAATTTCTATCCGTCGGTCTGGAGTGTCTGGGCCACAAAAGGAGCGACAAAGGTCAGCCTCACCATTTCAGAACGCTCAATAACCGGATGACGTCATGCTGTCGATGTGGCCAGTTTTACCTTCTATCAGAGCATTGAGCGTTTGCAGAGACGGACGTCGGTGTCGTTCATTGCCCATGAGACTTGCGCAATGGCCAGTAAGTATTTAACGTAGCGCCAGGTTAATAATGCGGGGACAGAATAATGAAAAACTGGATGATTGCTGGCTCGATGATAATGGTGCTGAGCGGATGCGCACAGCTAACAAACTACGCCAGTGCGGTGAAAACGCCACCACCTGCCGCGTTGGTCGGTAACTGGCAGACCTTCGGTCCGCAAAGCGGTTTAGTCAGTGACCGGGCGATGGGGAGTTTGATCATCGATTCACAGGGCAATACCCTTGATTGCCGCCAGTGGGAGCGTGTGATCGCTAAGCCCGGAAAGATTAGCCGCATAGAGGGTGAGCTGGTTAACGTTAACCAGCAGCTACGGGTAATGCCGTTACAGCTAAAAGGCGGCGAGTTGAATTACGACAGCCTGGTAATGCGTAAGGTAAGCAATCCAACGCCTGCATGTCAGCAAGCCTGGTTGAATGACAGAGCGCAAGCAGCAAAACGTAAATAATCTTCACTGGTTGATATCGCGGCTGCCGACACAAACGCATTTATTTCTGACGAAAAAATTAATGCAGCCTAAATATCGCGCGGCACCATTACCAGTCCGGAATTGCTGGCGTAGGTAGACATTAATGACTGCTGGCGGTTGGACTGATTAATCAGCTGGTTTAATTCGTCTTTCCGTTTTTCCAACAGCAGTGTTATCTCTCTTTCGTTATCCAGCAGTTGACGTAAAACTGGCCTGAGATTTTCAATACTTTTCGCTGATAGCGGAGAGTCCCGGGTGCAGCGCATCAGCGCTTCAACGGTGTTAACGTAGCTGATTTCAATATTAATCAGCTCGCTCCACTGGCCTTCCTTTACCAGGCGCAGCATTTGCTGACTAGAAGAGAGCAGCTGTTGATAGTTTTCCAGCAGGTGCGGTGTGATTGTCATTTATACGCCGTCCTGAATTGAGGCGCTAACGACGTTAACCTCTTTCCATGCGTCTGCGATACCGCGTAATAAGCCTTCAACTTCTTCCAGTGCGGCCACGTCATTGTGCAGGTTTGCCTGCAGTAAACGGCGCACCATGTAGGTGTATAGCCCTGTTAGATTGTCCGCCAGATCATCACCGCTATTCTGTGCCAGACCGAGCTTGAGACCGTTATCAATAATGTTGATGGCTTTTGAAATCGACAGCCCTTTACCCTCAAGATTGCCGTCCTGCATAAACAGGCGCGCACGCACCAGTGCGCTCAGTGTGCCATCAAATAACAGCGTGATAAGCTGAGGCTGACTGGCACTCATCACGGCACTTTCGACGCCGATTTTTTCATAGGCGTGCGTACCTTTTGCACTGTACATCAGATCCCCTTATTGTCAGGACTTTTTGGAGGAGGTGCCATTCATGATATCGAATTGTTGCGTCAGGTAATCGCTGGTGCTATTCAACGAACTCATTAATTTATCCAACTGTGTAAATTGAGTTTTATAGCGGGCGATAGTGTCATTAATCCGATTGTTGGTATCGTTATATTCCTGCGTAAGCTTCTTCAACGTGCTGTTGACGCCATTGGTGGCGGCGGTAAGAATGCCGCTGGTTGACATATAGCTGGTGAGCTTGGTACCGATGGTGGTTGTGATGCCGGTGTTTTTGCCGTCGCCAATCATCATCGCCTGTACGTCGCTGGCATTATTATTCAGCGCGCTGGAAAGCTTATCATTATCAATATTCAGCTTGCCGCTGGTCGGATCTGAGGTAATGCCAATCTGCGACAGCGTTTTGTAGCTGGAGGTGCTGGAGGCGTTTGTCAGCATGCTTTTCAGCTGAGTCTGAATGGTTCGCAAGGTACTGTCGCCTAACAGTGCACCGTTATTCGCGCTTTGCGAACTGGCGCCGGGATCCACTGCGGTGTATTGCGTCAGGCTGGAAAACGTGTCCTGTAGCGAGTTGTAGGCGTTTACCCAGTTGGTGATCGCGGTGGACGCTTTAGTCGTGTCTTTGGTGATGGTCAGCGTCTGATTACCGCTGGTGATGTCGTTCAGCGTCAGGCTAACGCCCTGTAGCGCGTCAGACAGGGTATTGCTGGCGCTGTCGATAGAGATGTTATTCACCGTCAGGCTGGCATTCTGTGCACCAACGGATTGTGTCAATCCTTTGGTCTCATCGGTATTACGGCCATCATAACCGATAAAGCTTTTCAGGGTATCATCGCCGCTGACGCTGATCGTCATGGCATTCGCACTGCCGGTATCGTTGGCGGTAATCGAGAGACGATAGCTGGCGTCACCCACTTTAATAATACTGGCGTTGATACCGGCTTTGGCATTGTTAATTGCGTCACGTACGCCGGTCAGCGTGGTGTTGCTGTCGCTCAGGCTGATATCAATAGGATCGTTACCGTTGGCCTGCTGAATGGTAATCGTGCGTGTACCGCTGGAGGTGGTGGTGCCAATATTATCGGTCAGGCTGTTTTTTGTTGCCGAGGTCAGTGATTGCGCCTGCGCCAGATGGTTAACGTTGATGGTGTATTTACCGGGGGTGGCATCGGCGCTGGTGGTTGCGCTAAATGCCGTGCTGCTGCTGTTGGCGGTGGTTGCACTGAACAGCGCAGCTGAACTGAGCGCGGTATTCGCCGTCTGGAATGACGTCAGCGCGCTTTTGAGCGTGCCGTACGCTGTTAACTTGGCCGTGTAAGTGGTCTGCTGATTGGTAATTGGCTTCAGCGCCCCTTTTTCCGCGGTAGTGATTTTATCCAGCAGCGTACTCAGGTCGAGACCAGAGCCGATACCTAAAGAAGAAAAACTAGCCATGGTTATCCTTTTTAATCCGTCAAGAGGAGTCAGTTCCGAGGTTATCGGCACCAATGGCAGTAAGTTTATCTTTTTTATTTATCGGACAATGAGAGGAAAAGCGCCTACAGGAAAGGGTATTTCGCGCGCTAAACATTTTTTGTAGCCGGCGAAAATAGTGCTAAAGGTTGTTTGACAGCAGACGATAACAGGTTTGACGGCGATGAAGCCGGCGGGCTGAAGCCCAAAACTAACCCCGACTGTTATATAGGAAGCTTAATTATGTCACAGGTTATTAATACCAACAGCCTCTCGCTGATCACACAGAACAACATGAATAAATCGCAGTCTGCCCTCAGCACCGCGATAGAGCGTCTCTCCTCTGGTCTGCGCATCAACAGTGCAAAAGATGATGCCGCCGGCCAGGCGATTGCTAACCGTTTCACCTCTAACATTCAAGGTCTGACTCAGGCAGCACGTAATGCTAACGATGGTATTTCGCTTGCACAGACGACAGAAGGCTCGCTGTCAGAAATCAATAACAATTTGCAGCGCATCCGTGAGCTGACCGTGCAGGCTCAGAACGGCACTAACAATCAGTCTGACCTGGACTCAATTCAGGATGAAATTACCTCTCGCCTGTCAGAAATCGATCGCGTATCGGGGCAGACTCAGTTCAACGGGGTGAAAGTGCTGTCAGCTGATAACACCATGAAAATTCAGGTTGGTGCCAACGATGGTGAAACGATCTCTATCGACCTGAAAGCCATCACCTCCAAGACGTTGGGCCTGACCGGCTTTAATGTTAACGGTGCGGGTTCTGTGGCTAACACTGCGGCAACTAAAGCTGATTTGACGGCCGCGGCAATCAGTACCAGTGGCAATGCCTACACCGTGTCTGCCGGGCTGAGTAAATCAACCGCTGCTGATGTACTGGGTAATCTGGCGAACAATGATACGGTTACCGCCACCATTTCTAATGGCTTTGCCTCCGGTGCAACCGGTGGTACTTACAAGTACAACTCGGCTAACAGCAACTTCACTTACGACGTTGCCACTTCTACGGCTGCTGAAGTTCAGTCTTATCTGGCACCGAAAGCCGGTGATACCTCCGCTCTGTCTGTGACCATCAACGGTTCTAAACAAGACGTGGTGTTGTCAAGCGATGGTAAACTGACGGCGGCTGATGACGGTGCGGTGCTGTACCTTGATACAACCGGTAATCTGACTAAAAATGGCTCTGGCTCACTGTCGCAGGCAACGCTGACTGGCCTGGCTAACAACCATAGCGACGCGTCCACGGCTGTTGCATCAACGATTACTAATGCGAATGGCACCAGCTTTGCTCTTGTGGGTAGTAGCGACGGCGGTACGACGGCGGGCAACATTGCTATTACTGGTGCTGTCATCAGTTCCTCCTCTCTGCAGTCCGCGGCCAAGGCGGCGGGCTTCTCTACGGCTACCTACACCGTCTCCAATGCTGGCGCAGTAAGCGTAACCTCAGGTGGCGCCCAGGTTTACACCAAGGCGGATAAAACCCTGACAACGGATAACACCACCACCTACTATCTGCAGGATGATGGTTCAGTGACTAACAACTCAGGCAAGGCAGTCTATAAAGATGCTTCTGGTGACCTGACGACGGCTGCAGCTACGACGTCAGCAGCCACGGCGGATCCACTGGCCTCGCTGGACTCTGCTATCAGCAGTATTGACAAGTTCCGTTCAAGTCTGGGTGCGATTCAAAACCGACTGGATTCCGCCATCACTAACCTGAACAATACCACCACCAACCTGTCGGCTGCTCAGTCGCGTATTCAGGATGCTGACTACGCAACAGAGGTGTCTAACATGTCCAAAGCGCAAATTCTGCAGCAGGCGGGTAACTCTGTACTGGCAAAAGCCAATCAGGTTCCTCAGCAGGTTCTGTCTCTGTTGCAGGGCTAATAGCGCAGCGCGTAAAGAGGCACGATCAAACTCAAACCCCGCTCCGGCGGGGTTTTTTATGCCAGTCTAACGGTGAAAATAGTGCTGACAAGTTGGCATACTTTTGCCATTGGTCGCATAAATACGCGCTAAGCTGTTGGTAACTGGACCGGATAGCGGTTATGCCTACCACGCACTGTACTGACAGGGAAGAGCATGAATAAAGTGACCATCAATCAGCCGCAGTTTGCGCTGCGTTTTCAATGTATTGGCAGCGCATGTCTGGACCACTGCTGCA
Source organism: Izhakiella capsodis (assembly GCF_900115045.1). Classification (GTDB taxonomy): domain Bacteria; phylum Pseudomonadota; class Gammaproteobacteria; order Enterobacterales; family Enterobacteriaceae; genus Izhakiella; species Izhakiella capsodis. The sequence goes on from NZ_FOVC01000012.1 coordinate 76,120, forward strand.
AAGAGTGGAAGATTACTTTTGACAGAACCACGGTTAACCGTTATCTGAAAAGCCCTCAGATTGAAATCAAAACCATTGCCGCCAGCGCAATGGAAATTACCAAAACCAATCCACATAACTGGGCAACAATGACCCTTAATGCCAACAGTTCATGCGCCTTTATGGATGACTCCGCGCTGTGCATGGTGCAAAAAAAACTCGGCGTCGAGGCGCTGGGTAACACCTGTGCCACCTATCCGCGTTCTAAGTCATTGTTTAAAGATGAAGAAAATAACAGTCTGGTGCTCTCCTGCCCGGAAGCGACACGACTATTACTGACCGCACCGGATGCCATGCTGTTGCACACTGAAGTGCGCCGTAATTTGCTACTGAATGACCGGCAGCCAGTAAATCCGTTGAAAAAACTGATTAACGTTATGGCGATGAATCTGGTTAAAGTCAGCGGTAACGAAGTTGAGCAGGGACTCTATGCGTTGACAATGCTCATGCTGGTCGCGCAGAAACAGACGGATGTACACGCATCCGGATCGCTGGAGAGCGCATTTTTTAACTTGCTAAATGGACTGGAAAGCGGCCAGGTCAGGCAGCAACTAGAAAAAATAGCCCCAGATTATCAGCTACAGTGGTCACTGTTATTACGCCTGCAAGTTTATCTGGATAATTGTGCCGCTACGCGCGCATTGGGGCGCCTGAGATTTTATGTGAAGCGGCTGCTGCATATTCAGACCAATGCTATTAGCAGCAATCAGGTGGATGGTAGTATTGAGCGGCTGAATGCAGCCTGGAATAACCGTGTTAAACCCTGGCTGGCTGAGCGCCCGCATCTGATGAGTAACTATCTGCAGTATCGAATTTTCACCGATAACTTCCCTGGTTATCAGGCCGAAATATCGCTGAAGCCGCTTTATCTGCTGACGGCTGAATGGTATCTGATCAAATCGCTGATGGCGGCGACTGCTGAGCTGTACGGCGAAATGAGCGAAGAAGACGTTATCGCTATTATCTACAGCTTTCATTCCGTCACCAAACACAACGCGCATTTCGTTGCGGCCTTTGAGGGTGAAATCGATAAAGTTAAAGTCAACGATGATTTATCGCTGCTCTATCTGTTGAAATAATCTCTCCGCTTATTTATTACACCCATAGTTATCGGACGCGTGCCGGATAATAAACATCCCGGCCACTATCAGCCAACTCCTTGCGCAATTCATCAATACCACTTGCTTACAGTTTTAGCGCCTTCTGCCGATAATTCGTTCAGAACGGTTTGTTGGATGGTGACCATGCGCTTTAATTTTGACTTAATATCGGGGGAGTGGCTGAGCTTCGACGACATTGCTCAGCGTTATGCCTTAAAATTTCCTGCCGACAAAGCGCTGACAGCGCGGGGGTTGCTGAGCCCTTCAACGACCAATAAAAGCTGGATTATCCGTGCGGTCTTTGCGCGTCAGCAGGTTAACGGACCGCTCGTCGATCTGCTGTTTATCTGTGGCGATGATGAACGCAAAAAGTATCTTCAACGGTTTGAGCACGCCATGGCGAATCAGCAGGCTTTCTACTATTTTCGCCGCGATTTGGCGCTGGAAAATAAGAGCCGATGGCAGGTGATTGGCGAGGTGAAAGTCTGTGCAATGCTCGATCCCGCTTCGCCAATGGCACAAAATCTGATGACTCGCCGGGGCTATACGCTTTCCCTGATGCGCCGCGATTGCGATAAAGAGTTATGGCAACTGTTCGATTCCCAGTCACAAGCCTGTTTTGCAAATACGCTGGCGCTGCAATTTATCGTGGTGTTGAGCGGCGAGCGGCTAATGCAAAACGGCGGTGTCTATCCGGGGACACAAGTGGGCACACGGGTGAAAAAATACCTGTTGGCTCGCGCTGACAATGCCGATTTCCAGCGGGCGGTCAAAGCGCGCTATGGTGCCTGCGTTATCACCGGCACCTTACTGACCGGGGAGTACAGCTGGCCGTGGGTCGAAGCGTGTCACATCGACGTCAGCGAAAACGAACAGGGCGTCATCGCTGATAATAGCGTCGACAACGGCCTGTTTTTACGCAGTGATTTACAGCGATTATACAGCAGCCAGCGTTTGAGCATTGACGGCGACACGGGCGAGGTACATTTGCGTCAGTTGCTGCAGGAGGATCGAACCTTACTGCCGTTTTACCAGGCGCTCGATGGCCAGGTTTGCGTGCTCTGGTCGCAGGTTCCTGCCGCAACCAGAGTGCGATTGAGTCGTAAGTCACGCCAGTGACCGCCGGGCTATGACGGTGTTACCCCGATGTAACAAATCAGAAATAACCTGCCTTTGCCTCTTTATTCTGCCAATCAAAACTGCCTGCTGAATCAGATAATGAAGCTGATAACTTAACTAACGCAGGGTAGTCAGAGTGAACGATCTCTATACCGCCGAAGGCGTCATGGACAAACATTCGCTATGGCAGCGGTATGTACCGCTGGTGCGACACGAAGCGCTGCGCTTGCAGGTTCGCCTGCCGGCCAGCGTCGAACTGGACGATTTGTTACAGGCCGGAGGTATTGGATTGCTGAATGCCGTCGAACGTTTCGATGCGTTACAGGGTACCGCTTTTACAACTTATGCCGTGCAGCGCATTCGGGGTGCGATGCTTGACGAGCTTCGAAGCCGGGACTGGGCGCCACGTAGCGTACGGCGCAACGCTCGTGAGGTAGCGAGTGCCATGCACAGGGTTGAACAGTCGCTGGGACGGGCCGCTACCGAGCAGGAAGTGGCGGCACAGCTTGACGTATCACTTGACGAGTACCGACAGATTTTACTGGATACCAATAACAGCCAGCTGTTTTCGTACGACGAATATTACGAAGAGCATGGCGATGGTGTTGAGCTGTTAACCGACGGTCATGAAGAGGCCAATCCTCTTCACCAGTTGATGAAAGGGGATTTACGTGAACGCGTCATCCTGGCGATTGAGGCGCTGCCTGAGCGCGAAAAGTTGGTGCTGACACTGTATTACCAGGAAGAATTGAATCTCAAAGAGATCGGTGCCGTGCTGGAGGTAGGGGAATCCCGGGTTAGCCAGCTTCACAGTCAGGCGATTAAACGCTTGCGTGCCAGATTGACGGGGGCGCGCTAAAAAATTGTTTATGCACATCAACGCTTTTGGAGGCTCCCGGATGAGACACCAAACAAAAATGAGACCGCTCAGCCGTTATCTCAAAGATTATAAGCATGAGCACACTAATTGTTCGCATTGTCGCAAGGTGCTGGATCGTATGGCGCTGGTCTTTCGTGGTCAGATAATTACCAAAGAAGCTATCGCCGGCATGGATCAGATGATCGACGACAAAGTCTGGCTGGTGTTACAAACCGAACTGACGGCCTTATGCCGGTTTTGCAGCGATATCTACTGTAATAGCCACCCGGCTTACTTTGATATCATGGCTTTCAAGCAATATTTGTTCGAACAAACCTCAATGAGCCACAGTACTATCCGCGAGTATGTGGTTCGCCTGCGTCGCCTTGACGAATTGCTTCAGGCGAAAAATTATCCGGCAGAAAATTTGCGTGAGGGGAGCTGGCATGAATGCCTGGAAAACCAGCTACCGGGTGCCGGTAACAATAATTATCGTATCGCGCTACGCAAATATGACCAGTTTTTAGGGTGGCAAACCGATCATATGTAATAGGTAAGGATTTATCCGGTTAAATCTGTAAGGATAGGTTAATCATTAACGATGACCGGAGGTTGTGATGCCCTTACACAGGCTGGATGATTACCCGCGGCTGGCGCTGCTCGGTGCGCCAACACCGCTTGAGTATCTGCCGCGTTTTTCTGACTATCTTGGCCGGGATATCTATATAAAACGTGACGATGTCACGCCGGTTGCAATGGGGGGTAATAAACTGCGCAAACTGGAGTACCTGGCTGCTGACGCTCTGCGACAGGGGGCAGACGTCCTGGTTACCGCCGGAGCGATTCAGTCAAATCACGTACGGCAAACCGCTGCCGTTGCGGCAAAACTGGGTCTAAAGTGCCTGGCACTGCTGGAAAACCCTATTAATACCCACGCTGAAAACTACCTGTCAAACGGCAACAGGCTATTATCTCAACTTTTTGACTGTGAAATAGTGCCCGTTGAGGCCTTAGACGATCAGACCACTCAGTTGGCAGAACAAGCTACCCGGTTAGAAGCACAAGGCTTTCGCCCTTATGTTGTGCCGGTTGGCGGTTCAAATGCACTGGGAGCGATGGGGTATGCCGCCTGCGTGCGGGAGATCGCGTTGCAAAGTGAAGATAACGTCGATTTTGCCGCATTAGTGGTGGCGTCAGGTAGCGCCGGAACGCAAGCCGGTCTGGGTGTTGGCATGGCGCAGCTGATGCCGCAAACCCAGCTTGTGGGCGTTACCGTTTCGCAACGCGCCGCACAGCAACAGACCAAAGTTGATACGTTGCAGCGTGAGCTGGCACAGATGCTGGATCTCAACGGTGATATTCCGGTTACGCTGTGGGATGACTATTTTGCTCCGCAGTACGGAATGCCCAATGAGGAGGGGAACAACGCGATTGCCGTGCTGGCCCGGCTTGAAGGTATTCTGCTTGATCCGGTGTATACCGGTAAAGCAATGGCTGGTTTAATTGACGGGATCTCGCGGCAGCGCTTCAGACGTGACGGGCCGATTGTTTTTGTTCACACGGGCGGTGCTCCGGCGTTATTTGCTTATCATCCAACGGTATAAGCAATTATTGCGTTGATGTTTATAATCAACGCACGGGCTACGGTGGTTATATGGCCCTAAAGTCCTCCGCCGTCTCGCGGCGGGCATAACAGGATTTACAGGTAAAATAATCACTATAACGGAGCGTTTATGGTTTTTTCTTTTGTTCGCCGCCCGCTGGTGCTGGGGGCGGCCGCTGTCGCCCTGATGGTCGGGATCGCTGTCAGTGCTCAGGCCGCCGATGAGAACTTACTTCAGCAGGTAAAATCACGTGACAGTTTGCGGGTGGGGTTAGAAGGCACTTATCCGCCGTTTAGCTTCCAGGATGAAAACGGCAAGCTAACCGGCTTTGAAGTCGAGTTTGCACAGGCGCTGGCTAACCAGCTTGGCGTAAAAGCCAGTCTTAAACCTACCCGCTGGGATGGCATGCTGGCGGCCCTCGACTCCGGGCGTTTAGACGTAGTGATTAATCAGGTCTCCCTCTCCGACGAGCGTAAAAAGAAATATGACTTCTCAACCCCTTATACTGTTTCTGGCATCCAGGCACTGGTGCGCAAAGACAAAGCCGGCTCGGTGACGAAGCCCGAAGATCTTGCGGGAAAAAAAGTTGGCGTAGGTCTCGGCACCAATTATGAGCAGTGGCTAAGAAAAAACGTTAAAGGCGTTGATATTCGCACCTACGACGACGACCCGACGAAGTACCAGGATCTGCGTGCTGGCCGTATTGATGTCATTCTCATTGATCGCCTGGCTGCGCTCGACCTGGTGAAGAAAACCGGCCATACCCTCTCGGTGGACGGCCCGGCGTTTTCACGGCTGGAGACGGGCGTAGCACTGCGCAAAGGCAATCCACAGCTTCTTGAGGCAATCAACAACGCCATTACCGCTATGCAGAAAGATGGCGAGCTGAGCAGGCTGTCACAGAAATGGTTCGGTGCGGACGTGACGAAATAATGCAGGAAAGTATTCAACTGGTGCTTGATTCCGCCCCATTCTTACTGAAAGGGGCGGTATTTACCCTTGAGCTGAGCATCGGGGGGATGTTTTTTGGCCTGATGCTTGGCTTAATACTGGCTTTGATGCGTCTGTCGCCGCTGTTAGCGCTGCGCCTGCTGGCGCGTTTTTACGTCTCCGTGTTTCGGGGCACGCCATTGATTGCCCAGCTGTTTATGATCTACTACGGCCTACCGCAGTTTGGCATTGAGCTGGACCCAGTCCCGTCGGCAATGATCGGCCTGTCGCTCAATACCGCCGCCTATGCATCAGAATCGCTGCGCGGTGCCATCACCGCCATCGATCGTGGTCAGTGGGAGGCCGCCGCCAGCATCGGGATGAGCCGCTGGCAAACGCTGTACCGGGTGATTTTGCCGCAGGCTGCCCGTACTGCGCTGCCTCCACTCGGTAACAGCTTCATCAGTCTGGTAAAGGATACGTCACTTGCTGCCACGATCCAGGTTCCGGAACTGTTCCGTCAGGCACAGCTCATTACCTCGCGTACGCTGGAGGTGTTTACTATGTATCTGGCCGCCTCGCTGATTTATTGGGTGATGGCGACGGTGCTTTCTGCGTTACAGACCCGGCTGGAGAACTCTGTCAACCGTCAGGACAGGGAGGCCAGATGAGCGCGATCAGCGTTAATAACCTTGTTAAACAGTTTCAAGGACAAACGGTACTGCGTGGTATCGATCTGCAGGTTGATCCCGGCGAAGTAGTGGCAATCATTGGGCCGAGCGGTTCAGGTAAAACCACGCTGCTACGCAGTATCAATCTGCTGGAGGCGCCAGACCGCGGCATTATCACGGTAGGCGATATCAGCGTAGACGCTGCCAGACCGCTGGCAAAACAAAAACAGCAGATCCGTGCGCTGCGCCAGCAGATAGGCTTTGTGTTTCAAAACTTTAATTTATTTCCGCATCGTTCGGTGCTGGAGAATATTATTGAAGGGCCGGTTATTGTAAAAGGGGAGCCGAAAGTTGAAGCCACGGCGCGAGCGTTTCGGCTGCTGCAAAAAGTGGGGCTGGAAGGCAAGGAAAACAGCTATCCGCGCCGCCTTTCTGGCGGCCAGCAACAGCGGGTCGCCATTGCCAGAGCGCTGGCTATGCGTCCGGAGATTATTCTTTTTGACGAACCCACCTCGGCGCTTGATCCTGAGCTGGTTGGCGAGGTTCTGGCGACCATCCGCGCGCTGGCTCAGGAGAAGCGAACCATGGTCATCGTCACCCATGAAATGCGCTTTGCCCGCGATGTTGCCGACCGCGCCATTTTCATGGACCAGGGACAAATCGTTGAACAAGGGACGGCGCGCGAATTATTTACTCAGCCGCAGCAGGCCAGAACCCGTCAGTTTCTCGATAAATTTCTTAACCCCTGAACGGGATACCGTTTTTTTAGCAATAGTGGCGATGTGATCATCCTGATATCTTTTGACGTGTTGAGAGAGCAGGTTGTTTGTCCGTGGGCTGTGGCGGGCGGTTAAGCGCGCCTGAAAACGTGTGAGACAGGGCGCCGCAGCGCCCTGATAGGATCAACAAATAGTCATCAAACTGGCGTTGCCGCCGGCTGCAGCGGTATTAACGCTCAGCGAGCGCTCAAGCAGCAGCCGCTCAAGCAGCAGGTTGGTTTCTCCGTGAGAAAAGCCCTGCACCGAAACAATCGCCCCCGGGCGCTCCGCAACCGCCTGGCAGACGGCACGCAATTGATCGGCGTCTCCGTGATAAATCACACCGTCAAACTCAGTCTCATCGCTTAGCGGTGATGGCATACAGTCGATGCGCGCCTGTACCACGTTGGGTAGCGCATTTAACCACTGGCGATGACGTTCATCATCGACCCAAAGTGCGCGGCTGCCGACACTGGTTACCGCGGCCAGCTGTACCAGTGCATCCGCCTCATTTTCTGCCATACACAGGATGCGCTGACGCGGCAGCAGCGACAGTGTATTACGTTCACCGGTCGGACCGGCGAGCAACCGGGTGGTTCCGCCCTGAGCCTGCTGAGCAAACTGCAGGCAAACCGTCTGTAATGCCGGGCGATCCGCTGCCCAATCGGTGAGCGCCCGATGTGGAGCCTGAAGCAGATGACGCTGGCTGATATCGGGCAGGTCGTCACCCTCCTGGCGGGTGAGGGTGGTGAGCAGCGCCTGTGGTGGGCGGTTTGCCAGCAGTCGGTACAGATAAAGCGGCCCACCGGCTTTCGGCCCGGTGCCTGACAGCCCCTCGCCGCCAAAAGGCTGTACGCCGACTACCGCACCCACGATGTTGCGGTTCACATACAGGTTACCGACGCGCGCACCGCTGACCACCCGGGCGATGGTTTCGTCGATACGGGTATGAACGCCGCAGGTCAGACCGTAGCCAGCGGCGTTAATCTGCTCAAGCAGATCGGGCAGCTGATGGCGGTTAAAGCGGACCACATGCAGCACCGGTCCGAAGATCTCTCTGTCCAGCTCTGCGACGTCGTTAAGCTCAATCAGCGTTGGCGGCACAAAATAGCCCTGCGCCGTTTCCTGATGGTCCTGGCGATTATCCAGCACGGCCTGATAAACCCGACGGCCTTTGGCGCGCATTTGCTGAATGTGCCGATCGATGCCAGCTTTCGCGTCGTCGTCAATCACCGGACCGATATCGATAGCGAGTCGCTCCGGGTTGCCCATCCGGCATTCAGCCATCGCGCCACGCAGCATTTGCAGCGTATGCTCAGCGACATCCTCCTGAATACACAATAGACGTAACGCCGAGCAGCGCTGGCCGGCGCTGTCAAAAGCAGAGGCAACAATATCTACGACGACCTGCTCGCTCAGCGCCGAGGAGTCAACAATCATTGCGTTCAGGCCACCGGTTTCGGCAATAAACGGCGTCGGGCGGCCCTGAGGATCGAGACGCCCGGCCAGCGTACGTTGCAACAGGGTGGCAACCGCGGTCGATCCGGTAAACATCACGCCGCGCACGCGATCGTCGCCGCTAAGCTGCGCGCCGACCGTCTCACCGTCGCCGGGCAGGAGTTGCAGTGCGCCAATCGGTACGCCGGCTTCCAGTAAAATACGAACGCCCTGTGCGGCAATCAGCGGCGTTTGCTCTGCGGGTTTGGCTAACACACTGTTACCGGCGGCCAGCGCGGCGGCAATCTGACCGGTGAAGATTGCCAGTGGGAAGTTCCAGGGGCTGATGCAGACGACCGGGCCAAGTGGCCGGTGCGTTTCGTTGGCAAAATCTTGTTTAACCTGATCGGCGTAATAGCGCAAAAAATCCACGGCTTCGCGTACTTCTGCAATGGCGTTGGCGTAGGTTTTACCCGCCTCACGGATCAGCAGGCCGATGAGCTGCTGCATCTGATCTTCCATCAGCATTGCCGCTCGCTCAAGGATGGCCCCGCGTTCTTCTGGGGGCGTGGCGAACCAGACCGGGCCGTGATCGACCGCGGCCTGCAGCGCCAGGTTGACATCCTGTTCGCTGGCGTTCGCCACCTGGCCAACCTTATCCTGTCGGTTTGCCGGATTAATGACCCATTGCAACGCTTCAGGCTGCGCGATGCCCGCCACAACCGGGGCGGCTTGCCAGTTAAGCGTTGCCCTACTGAGCAGGGCGCTGGAGAGAGAGGCAAGACGGTGCTCGTTGGCTAAATCCAGCCCGGCGGAGTTGACCCGATCATGGCCGTACAGTTCGCGTGGCAGTGGAATTTTGGGATGCGGCATGCCGACGATCCCTTCATGACGCGCCAGTTCGTCAATTTGCTGCGCCGGATCGGCAACCAGCACCTCCAGCGGCAAGGTGCTGTCGGCAATACGGTTGACGAATGAGGTGTTAGCGCCGTTTTCAAGCAGGCGGCGTACAAGATAAGCAAGTAGCGTTTCATGCGTGCCGACCGGGGCATAGATGCGGCAGGGGCGATTGAGTTTGCCGTCCGACACTTTGCCGACTACCTGTTGGTACAACGGCTCCCCCATACCGTGCAGGCACTGGAATTCATACTGACCAGGATAGTAATTATTGCCCGCCAGCTGATAAATAGCGGCCAGGGTATGGGCATTATGGGTGGCAAACTGCGGATAGATAAGATTTGGCACGGCCAGCAGCTTTTTAGCACAGGCAAGGTAGGCGATGTCGGTATACACTTTTCGGCTGTACACCGGGTAGCCCTCCAGCCCCTCAACCTGGGCGCGTTTTATTTCGCTGTCCCAGTAAGCGCCTTTAACCAGGCGGATCATCAGCCGGCGGCGACTGCGCTGCGCCAGGTCAATCAGGTAATCGATGGTATAGGGACAGCGTTTTTGATAGGCCTGAATCACGAAGCCGATGCCGTTCCAGTCCTGTAATTCTGCATCGAAACAAAGCTTTTCCAGTAAGTCCAGCGACAGTTCAAGGCGGTCGGCCTCTTCGGCATCGATATTAATGCCAATATCATAGCTGCGTGCCAGCATCGTCAGCGACTTTAGTGACGGGTAGAGCTCATTGATGACCCGTTCATACTGCGCCCGGCAATAGCGAGGATGCAGCGCGGAAAGCTTGATAGAGATGCCCGGACCTTCATAGATCCCGCGCCCGTTTGACGCTTTGCCGATGGCGTGTATTGCCTGCTGGTAGGAGAGCAGATAGGCGTTGGCATCAGCGGCAGTCAATGCGGCTTCGCCTAGCATGTCATAAGAGTAGCTGAAGCCTTTTGCCTCCAGCTTACGGGCGTTAGCCAGCGCCTCGGCAATGGTTTCACCGGTGACGAACTGCTCACCCATCAGGCGCATCGCCATATCGACACCTTTGCGGACCAGCGGTTCGCCGCTTTTACCAATGATACGATTCAGCGAGCCGGAGAGGCTGGCCTCGTTATGGGTTGAAACCAGACGACCGGTAAACAGCAGTCCCCATGTGGCGGCATTAACGAACAGTGACGGACTGCGCCCCAGATGCGACTGCCAGTTGCCGGTGCTGATTTTATCGCGGATGAGAGCATCGCGCGTAGGCTTGTCCGGAATGCGTAGCAGGGCTTCGGCGAGACACATCAGCGCAACACCCTCCTGCGAAGAGAGTGAAAACTCCTGAAGCAGGCTTTGCACCATGCCGGCGCGACCGCTGGCGGTTTTCTGATTACGCAGCGTCCCGGCCAGTTTGCGGGCAAGCTGATCCGTTTTGTCCGTCATGTCATCACTCAGACGCCCCTGTTCCAGCATCAGAGGAATGATCTCGGTTTCCGGACGACGCCAGTTGGCGGTAATGGCCGCACGTGCCACCGATTGTGGCAGAATTTGCTCAGCGAAATCGAGAAACGGCTGAACGCTCTCTTCCTGAATAGGCGGTTCGTTTTCCTGTTGGATGCCGCCATCGGCTTCAGGTTCAGGCTGTTCGCGGGGTTCTAACTGTTCGAGATAGTTAAATATTGCCTGCTTGATCAGCCAGTGGGGGGTGCGGTCAATCTCTTTCGCCGCCTGCTTAATACGCTCGCGTGTTTCGTCGTCCAGCTTGACACCCATCGTGGTACTGCCCATGCCGGTAACTCCTGTTATGGTGATAATCATTTGTTACAATGCAATATCAATCAAGTTGCAACTTAGTGCAACCTATCTGATGTGACGGCAACGACAATATTTTCTCTCACGCAGAACGCGGAAAGACTTTATATATTTAACTATATGAAAATAAATATAAATATCTAATTTAGGGTGCTTTTACTTAGCTAAAGGAACCTGTGATAAGGTGCAACCTTTTTTAATTTGCCAACCCTTTTTATTCGGTATGTTGTGAAAATTGTGTTAACCATTGTTCCCCACGTTGCTTTAAGGCAGGATAGCACGCCTCAGTCGAGCCTAACCTCACCGGGTGACCTCAGGAAGCGCTTCCGCTGCGATGGAAAAAAAAATTACACTGGAGAATACCCATGACAGTAAGTACACCGATGCTGATCACCTTTGGCGTTTATATTCTGGGCATGGTGCTGATAGGTTTTCTCGCCTGGCGCGCAACGAAAAATTTCGATGATTATATTCTTGGCGGCCGTAGTCTGGGGGCGCTGGTGACGGCGCTCTCCGCGGGTGCATCGGACATGAGCGGCTGGCTGCTTATGGGATTGCCCGGCGCTATTTTCATCTCTGGTATTTCCGAAAGCTGGATCGCAATCGGCCTGACGCTTGGCGCCTGGCTGAACTGGAGAATTGTGGCCGGACGATTACGTGTGCATACTGAGCATCAGAACAATGCGCTGACGCTACCGGACTTTTTCACCCATCGTTTTGAAGATCGTAGCAAGTTGCTGCGGGTTATCTCTGCATTGATTATTCTGGTCTTTTTCACCATCTATTGTGCCTCCGGTGTCGTTGCCGGTGCTCGCCTGTTTGAATCCACTTTCGGAATGAGCTACCAGAGTGCGCTCTGGGTGGGCGCGGCCGCAACGATTATTTACACCTTCATCGGTGGCTTTCTGGCCATCAGCTGGACGGATACGGTGCAGGCCAGTCTGATGATCTTCGCGCTCATTCTGACGCCGGTGATGGTGATTATCGCTGTGGGTGGGATTGGAGACTCATTACAGGTGATCGCGGCAAAAAATGCTGAAAATCTGGATATGTTCAAAAATCTCAGCGTTATCGCGATTATTTCTCTGCTGGGATGGGGACTCGGTTATTTTGGCCAGCCACATATCCTGACGCGCTTTATGGCGGCGGACTCCCACCGCGCTATTCGCAGTGCGCGCCGCATTGGTATGAGCTGGATGATCCTCTGTTTGCTGGGTGCCGTCGCCGTTGGTTTCTTCGGTATTGCCTACTTTCAGAACAATCCACAGCAGGCTGGAGGCGTCAATCAGAACGGCGAGCGAGTTTTCATTGAGCTGGCCCGGTTGCTGTTTAATCCGTGGATTGCTGGCATACTGCTGTCGGCAATACTGGCGGCGGTGATGTCAACGCTTAGCTGTCAACTGTTGGTTTGCTCCAGCGCATTGACCGAAGATCTTTATAAACCTTTCCTGCGTGTCAATGCCAGCCAGCGCGAGCTGGTATGGGTTGGCCGCCTGATGGTGCTGCTGGTGGCGGTGATTGCGATTCTGCTGGCCGCAAACCCGGAAAACCGCGTGCTCGGGCTGGTCAGCTATGCCTGGGCCGGTTTCGGTGCAGCCTTCGGCCCGGTGGTTATCTTCTCCCTCATATGGCGGCGGATGACTCGTAATGGCGCACTGGCAGGCATGGTGACAGGCGCCGTTACTGTCGTTATCTGGAAGCAGTTCGCCTGGCTGGGCCTGTATGAAATTATTCCGGGTTTTCTGTTCGCCAGTCTGGCGATCGTGCTGGTCAGCCTGAGCGGAAACAAACCTACCCCTGCGGCGACGCAGCGTTTCGACGCCGCGCGTAAGGAATACCACGCCGGATAGTACTGGCTGACAACGTTACCGCAGAGGGACGAGTTAACACCCCCCTGCGGTCGTTTATCTGGCCAGCGACTCTTATTGTACCCGCCTGTTATAACCACCGCTTTTTATCCTGCTTTTGTTTCACCCCATCAAACGTCCGGCAAGTCATTCTCGTTGATAATTATGGGATAAAATATCGCAAGAAGGTTTAATCCTGTCTTTTATCTGGAATAACATAAATTTTTTCCTGAAAAACATCGCCATTTGCGTTGTGCCGCGCGTGTATTTTTCTTGCCAATAATGATAATCGCTATCGTTTGTATTTACTTTTTTGGCTGTATTTGACATCTAACCCTTCACCGACGCCGTTGGTATGTTTGTTCCGTTTTTGATTATGTTGCGTGAAGGGCTGGAGGCTGCGCTGATCGTGAGTCTGATTGCCAGCTATCTGAAGCGTACCGGGCGTAGCCGCTGGTTTCCGGCAATGACGGCAGGGGTGCTTCTTGCCGTCGCGCTTTGCCTGGCGCTGGGATATTTCATTAATGAGACCAGCGGTGAGTTTCCACAAAAAGAGCAGGAGCTTTTCGAAGGGATTGTCGCGGTGATCGCGGTGGTGATCCTCACCTGGATGGTGTTCTGGATGCGCCGGGTGGCGCGTAACGTTAAAAACGAACTGGAAGCAGCGGTAGACCAGGCGCTGAGCAAAAATCGCAGCGGTGGCGGGCCGCTGCTGTTGATGGTATTTCTCGCCGTTGCCCGTGAGGGGCTGGAGTCGGTGTTCTTTCTACTGGCAACGTTTCAGCAAAATATGGGGTACGGGCCGCCGGTTGGCGCTCTGCTCGGTCTGGCCAGCGCGATACTGCTGGGGGGCTGCTTTACTGGGGCGGTATGCGCCTGAACCATTGCTGAGCTGTTCTCAGATCTCGACACGGCTATTGACGTGCGTGAAGATGATTATGAGAAGAAAGCCGGGGACACGAAATTCACCGGCTTCCATCGACTGGAAAAAGCGTTGTTTGCTGACAAAAGCACAGTGGGCATGAAGGCGTATGCTGACCGCCTGAACAGCGATGTGCTGGAGCTGCAAAAACGCATCAATGAGCTGGCTTTCCCGCCCGGTAAGGCGGTGGGGGGCGCAGCGGCTCTGATTGAAGAGGTCGCTGCCACTAAAATCTCCGGCGAGGAAGATCGCTACAGCCGCACAGACCTGTCTGATTTTCAGGCCAACGTTGATGGCGCTCAGACAATTGTAAACCTGCTGCGCCCTATGCTGAAAAAACAGAATCCGCAGTTGCTTAGCAAAATCGCCGCTAACTTCAAAAAGGTTGACGATATTTTGGCTAAATATCGCAATTAAGAGGGGTTTAAATCTTACGATAAGCTGACAACGACTGACCGCAATGCGCTGAAGGGGCCGATCACTTCGCTGGCGGAAGATCTGTCACAGCTTCGGGGAACCTTAGGGTTGGATTAAGATGGACAACGGTAAAAATAGGGGGCGGCCTCAGCCTCAGTTGGCCCGGCGTCGCTTACTGAAGGGGGTAAGCATCGTTAGCGGTGCCCTTGCCGTCAGCGGCGGTTGCCCGGTGCCTGCCGCAGTGCAACGGCCATCTTCTTTCTCTCCCGGAACCCTCGATCCTGATACGCGGCGCGAGCGTCAGCCGTTTTACGGGCTGCATCAGGCCGGTATTATTATCCCGCAGCAGGCGGCAATGATGCTGGTTTCTTTTGATGTGCTTGCCGGTGATAAAGACGAGCTGATTCGATTGTTTAAGTTGCTGACACATCGCATCGCTTTTCTTACCCGCGGCGGTAAAGTTCCGGCGTCAGATAACCCGCAGATGCCGCCATTGGATTCGGGGATCCTCGGTGATGAAATATATCCGGATAACCTCACGATAACGGTATCAGTTGGCGCGGGGCTTTTTGATGAGCGTTTTGGCTTGCAGCAGCAAAAGCCGTCAAGCCTTGTGTTGATGACGCGGTTTCCTCATGATGCGCTGGATGCAAAACTGTGCCACGGTGACCTGCTATTGCAAATTTGTGCGAACACTAACGACACGGTTATTCACGCGCTGCGCGATATCATAAAAAACACGCCCGATCTGCTGAGTGTCCGCTGGCGCCGTGAAGGGTTTTTTTCCGACCACGCAGCGCGTAGCCGGGGAAAAGAAACGCCGGTAAACCTGTTGGGATTTAAGGATGGTACCGCCAATCCTGATACCCATGATGGCAGTCTGATGGATAACATCCTCTGGGTATCTGCCGTGCAGAAGGAACCGGCCTGGACTGCCGGTGGTAGTTATCAGGCGGTTCGTATCATTTAGTTCCATGTTGAAAGGTGGGATCGCACGCCGCTGCGTGAGCAGCAGAATATTTTTGGCCGCGAGAAAATTAGCGGTGCGCCGTTGGGAATGCATGCAGAACGGGACGTACCTGACTATCAGAGCGATCCTGAAGGCAACCTGATCCCGCTGGATGCGCATATCCGTCTGGCTAATCCACGTACGGTAGAAACCCAGCCAAACCTGATGCTGCGGCGAGGCTACAGTTATTCACTTGGGGTGTCCAGTTCCGGCCAGCTGGATATGGGATTGCTATTCGTCTGCTATCAGCACGATCTGGAAAAGGGGTTTATCACCGTTTAGAAAAGACTCAATGGGGAATCTCTGGAGGAGTATATTAAACCCATTGGCGGCGGCTATTTCTTTGTACTGCCGGGTGTGAAGAATGAGCAGCATTATCTGGGACAAAGATTACTTGAAGCATGACCTTTGGCCTCAGGTTAGTCTGAATATAAGCCACGCGTTCTTGCCAGCAACGTAAAGGTTATTATTTAACCTATGCTGACAATTAAATAGCGCGAAACTGTTTCTGCTGATTCAAGAACAAAGTCATGTTTTATTGAAAAATTTTAGTGAATCTGTATTTTCCATAAATGCAAAAAATAAAAAAAAACTTTTCAGCTGATTTAATAGTTGCATTTATGTTAGGTTTTGTTGCACTTTATCAAAGAAGTTGTTTTCTGTGTCGTAGTTCCACTATGGAGATTGCGAATGGGAAAGTCCTTTTTGGGACAAGTAGTCAATCATCACTTATTTATCATTCTTCATCGCGAGGAATTTTATTCTTCGAAATCCTCATCTTCACCTCTTTTTTCCAGATTAATTTCCCAAAATAAATGCCGCGTGATAACGGGCGTCAGCCGTTCGAACGCGCTCAATATCTCCCTGTTAAAGGCTTTAAGGAAGCCGAACCTCGAAAGCGTTCACGTAATCGCATCACGCTATCTGATGCGGGAAATGAAACCAACTGTAAGGTACCACTATGGGAAGACAGAAAGCAGTGATCAAAGCGCGTCGTGAGGCCAGGCGCGTGCTTCGTAACGATTCACGCAGTCATCGCCAGCGTGAAGAAGAATCGGTCACCTCGCTGGTGCATATGAGTGGATTAGATGCTATCGGAATGGCGCGCGACAGCCGCGATGTCGCGCCCGTTGAAGCCCGCAATGACGCTCAGGCACACTATCTACATGCCATAGAGACAAAACAGCTTATTTTTGCCACCGGCGAGGCCGGCTGTGGGAAAACCTGGATTAGCGCAGCCAAAGCGGCGGAAGCCTTGATCCACAAGGATATTGACAAGATTATCGTGACCCGTCCGGTTTTACAGGCTGATGAGGATCTTGGATTTCTGCCAGGCGACATTGCCGAAAAGTTCGCGCCTTACTTCAGACCGGTTTACGACGTTCTGGTTAAACGGCTTGGCTCTTCATTTATGCAATATTGCTTGCGTCCGGAGATCGGCAAGGTGGAAATTTCTCCTTTTGCTTATATGCGCGGGCGCACTTTTGAAAATGCTTTTGTGATTCTGGATGAGGCGCAAAACGTGACGGCGGCGCAGATGAAAATGTTTCTGACGCGTTTAGGGGAGAACGTCACCGTGGTGGTTAACGGTGATATTACCCAATGCGATTTACCGGCCGGCGTTCAGTCCGGACTGGGCGATGCGCTGATGCGTTTTCAGGAGGATGATATGGTGAGCGTGGTGCGTTTTAGTGCTGCGGACTGCGTACGTTCAACGCTTTGCCAGCGAACGCTTTCAGCCTACGCCTGAACCTCAAGCGTGATTATTAAGGGGACCATCGGTCCCCTTACTATTTTTTCAACACCTCGGGCAAGAGTTAATTCTTATATTATCCAGGCCTCCGAGGTCTACACTTATCTTAACTAAAGTTGTGAGAGTGACCAATGAGCAACAATAAAAGTGACCAGCAGTATCAGAATGAGAAGCATCCCGCGAGGGATCGTCCGAAAGAACACGGTGAAGTGCCGCGAGGCCGTGACAGTAGTCAGGACTATAAAAAAGATCCTTATAAAAAGTCCGGTAAGTAAATGCAACAGGGCAGGGGGAACTAACCGTGCGAATATCTCTCGCGCTGTTATTTTCGTTCATGCCCGAATGGAGAGCGTTCGATAATGTACCGGGCACGCGTTAAGTTTGAATATGACGTATTGCTCGGGTTGCTTGTAAAACAACCATGACGCTTTTTGCAATGAAAACCCCCGCTCCACCCGTCTGGTAGAGAACCACTTTTGCTACGCAGTTCAACAATGTTCAAATGGAATCAGCGAGCTGGCAACCGTGCGTAAAATCAGGCTGCGTTAGCAAGATTGTCGCTAAAATATCCGATCCAATGGTGAGGTGCTTGCAGACAAAACCGAATGTTGATGACCGTGAGAGCTGATGTTGCCCAGCCTTTTGTGAACAGAGCTGGAGAAGTACAGGCTTTGTAGTAAAAATAGTCATTAACGCCTGGATTTAGGCATATTCCGTCAGTTTTTACTGCGTAAATTGACAATCAGGCCGCATAATGCGGTGTTGACGCTGAAAAACGAAGGGGGAAGTTTGACACAGGCAACATCTGCACCGGCGCAGAGTATACCCACCGGGTCCGGCTCGCTGTTTTTTATTCAAATTTTTGCAACGCTTGGCTTTGCCGTGCTCTATTCAACGCTGGTGCTTTATGCAACTAAACGCCTGGGCTTCAGCGAAGGGCAGGCGAATACCATGATGGGCGTCTTTGGTGCATTCAACTATGGGCTGCATCTTTTTGGCGGTTATCTTGGCGGCCGCTTTCTGAGCAATCGCAACCTGTTCGTCCTCGGCATGCTTTTACAGGTGTTTGGTTGCTGGATACTTTCAGGTCAGAATGCAGAAGGGCTTTACTGGGGACTGTCGATGTTTCTTACTGGTAGCGGTCTGAATGTTACCTGCATCAATATGATGCTGACACAGCGTTTTGCTCCGGAAGATAATCGCCGTGAAAGTGCGTTTTTATGGAATTACGCCGGCATGAACCTGGGATTTTTTATTGGTTTTACCGGCGCGGGATACTTCCAGCTCGGTGAGCATTATCAGTCGCTTTTTCTGTTTGCCACCGTCGGTAATATTGTCGCCATCATCATTTCACTTGCGCGCTGGAACCTACTGGCTGACATGAATACTCCGCTGATGTACGCCAGTCGTCGGCAATTTTTCACACGTATGCTGATTGGGCTGGTGGTGCTGCTGGTGCTGGTACCGGTTATCAGGTTGTTATTGACCCATGCCGACTTTACCGGTTCGTTTGTTATTACGTTTGGCATCGTGGTTTTTTTGCTGTTGTGTCTGACCACGTTGCGTCACAAAGTGCGTCAGGAGCGGCAACGTATGATGGCCTATCTGATACTGGCGCTGGGTTCGTTGGTATTCTGGGTACTTTACCAACTGGCCCCAATGGGCCTTATGCTGTTCACTGAACACAATATTAACCTGTCGGTATATGGCATCCGCATTGCCCCGCAATGGGTCCAGAATATCAATACGCTGGTGATCGTGCTGGGCGGCCCATTGCTGGCACTCGTCTTCCGTAATTGGCGTGAGCGCGGCTGGTGCATCGATATTCCGCTACAATTTTCCTGCTCGTTATTTTGTATTGGTCTTGGCATGCTGGTGTTACCGGTTGGCATATTTTTGGCTGGGGGCGATGGCATTGTTGCGTTTAAATGGATTGTTATCAGCTATCTGTTGCAAAGTCTGGGTGAGCTGCTTATTTCTCCGATCGGTTATGCGATGATTGGTAAGCTGGCACCGGTGAGATACCAAGGGATCATGATGGGATGCTGGATGATGGTGACCGGCGTGGCTTCAGTACTGGCTGGTTATGTCTCCGGCTTGATGCCTGAAAACGCGGGGAGTAGTGCCATTGAAACAGGCCCGGGCTATAGCCATGTATTCTGCCTGTTGGGCTGGGGAGCGGTGGCGGTTGGCATGGTGATGCTGCTACTTATTCCTCTGTTGCGTAAGTTGATTTCCGGGGTTGAAAATCCCGGTATTTAATTCGCCTTACAGGCGTTGTATGTCGCTTAACCGCAAATCAAACTCTGTGGGCTACTTTCCTTCCTGCATGCTCGAATACATCAGTAAAAATGCCTGTCTCTGGTTCAGGCATTTTTTATGAAGTCAACACAGGCGAGACCCGCGCCTTGCTTGTTGAGCATTATCTTAGCTATCCGGACGAGATTCCCACGTCCACCTACAAATGCGCTTTTTCCGGCATGCTGAGGCAACGACGCTGCCATTACGAGGTGATATCGCCCTATCGCCATATATTATTTGTTAAGAAGTGAGATACTATTTTACGGTGGAGCGTAAACCTGAAAGAAGGACGCATTACCAGAATGCAGGGCATAGCCGTATTAGCCTGCAGAGAATTCGGAGGTAAGTGGAAAGCAAGACGCAAAAAAGGCCGTTTATAACGGCTTTTATCTGCAGGAAAATCACTAATAAATATCGAGTGATTGACGTTAAACCTTGATGGCGGTGAGGGGGGGATTCGAACCCGCGCTCAAATTTTCATAACTAGTTGTTATTGTGGCTATTAATTGTTATATGCTTTTTCACGTGCACTACACGTGCATTTTTAGTCAAAGTAAGCCGTTATTCGCCGCTGGTTTTAATCCCCGGTCTGGAAAGGTGTCCATCGTAATCAGCAAGGTAAGATCCGTAATTTCTGAACAACATGTCTGGCCCCTTATGTCCCATCTGTTTGCACAACCAGAACAGATTTGCTCCGGAGCTTATGTGCATGGTCGCAAAGGTATGACGAGTCTGATATGGATTGCGATAACGTATTTGTGCTGCCTTCATAATGTAGCGCCAGGCCTTTTGCCTTATTGCGTCAGAACCAGACCAGGGTTCACCTGTGCGTGGATCTTCAAAAACAAACTCACTCTTCATTAGTGTGAACTGCTTCTGTTCTACAATCGCTTGCATTGCTTCTTCATTAAGTTCAATCTTTCTGGTGCCTGATTTTGTTTTGGTTCCTTTAAGCACCCCTTCCACGACAGCGTTTTGCACAAAGGCAGTTCGTTTCTGCAGGTCAACGTCACTCCATTTAAGAGCGCACAGTTCTGATGGACGGACGCCAGTATTAAAGGCGAATTGAAACGTGGTTTTCCACTGCATGAACTGGCAATTCAGATAGATTGTGCGAATCTCATCAGGGGTGAATGGGTCAACTTCATATTCATCTGTGTTAGCTGATTCCACCGAGAAATAACGTGATGCGCTGATATGTGCGACCGGGTTATCGCCTATCAGACCATCGGTAACAGCCTCGTCTATTGCACTGCGAAGAAATGAAAGGCGGTTACGTATAGTCTTGAGCTTAGTCTTGCGGCTTGCTACCCACCGCTTAAGTGCTGCAGGTTTCAGGTCAGTAACGTAAATCTTATGAAGATCGATCAATGCTCTGAGACATTTGCGGTAACCATCCATCGTTGACGGGGATAAGTTGCGGTTCTCACAGATCTTCAGGTATTCCTCCAGGTAATCCTTTACCGTTTTCTTCTTCCTTTCATGACCAAATATCGCTGCCTTTCTGGAATTTGGGAAATAATCCAGATAGCAAAAGTCTCCTATAGAGATGTGGTTCTGAATCTCTCCGAGTCGACGCTCTGCGAACTTTATATTCCTGGTGTTGACTTCAATTCCTGATAATGGCTCACGACACAACACCCCCCTGTAAGTAAAAGTAAGTTGCAGTGTATCTCCATTCTTGTGCTTCCTTATAGTTACCCCACGCGGTAAAGCGGATCTTTGTTTTTCCTTACCCATTTTGTAACCTCAGTTAAGTCGATCCAACGTTCTTTGGAGCCATCAACTTTTAAAACATGAACACCTTCTTTCCACACCCCACGCTGTAACCGTTTGTTAACAGCATCGAGCGTTTCCCCCACCGATTTGCAGTAGGACGTAATAGGAACCACATCCAGATTCATAGTGCTTTTTCCTCAACTTCTAGCTTTCCCTGCAGCGGTAGGTAAACGCACCGATGCACGAACGGTATAAACTCGATGAAGAACTTATTGTACTGCTCGTCACGCCAGCCTGTAGCCTCATCCACCATTGCTATAATCGGGCTGGTGGGCTTTCGGGGCAGGGCGACGCCATATATCTTTGTGAATCCCTCGATCAGCTCTGGTTCATCCAGGCAGTGTTCCAGCACCAGGCTAAATGCCGGGTCTGTCAGCAGCGAATGGATGATCGGGTAGGGTAAATGTTGGGTTTCAATCTTCATGTTCAGATTCCGCCTCATCGATAACTAACGGTTTCCCACAGCCCGGACAAAAATTCATATCGTTTTCCTTTTGTCCGCCGTCGATGAAAATCCATCCCACGGCGCACCGCCGACCCATTTACCAGCAGTTAGAATCTCTACTAGTTTTTCCTGTTGAGCATCCCGCGCAGCATCCTCCGCAGCAGCCCCCGCAGCATCCGCAGCATCCCGAGCAGCCAGCGCCACAGCCAGCGCCACAGCATCCGCAGCATCCCGAGCAGCCAGCGCCGCAGCATCCGCAGCATCCCGAGCAGCCAGCGCCACAGCCAGCGCCGCAGCCTCAGCAGCATCCAGCGCCGCAGCCTCAGCAGCAGCCCACGCAGTCGATAGCTCTTCATCAGTCGCAAGCCCTTCGCTATGTCTCCATGCAACTCTCAACGCGTTTTTGCTTCTGTCATCTGTCATCAGATGTTCGACTTGCGCAGCGCACCAGACCCCGTATTTACGCCACAGAGCTTCATATTCGGGAAGACATCTCATGCACCAGATTGTGTCTTCTAAACTGTTGCTATCAAGAACT
>NZ_FOVC01000002.1:0-439971 GCF_900115045.1 Izhakiella capsodis
TGAGAGGAAAAGGGGTCGTCAAGGAAGCGTGAAGCGGTCAGGTCGGGCAGGTTGAGGTATCCGCGCGCCACGCCGTCCCCGGCGATATAAAGCTCGCCCGGCACGCCGAGCGGCGCTAACTGTCCGTGCTCATCAAGAATATATATGCAAAGATCAGCAAGAGGAGATCCAATGATACTTCCGGCGTGAGGATCGATATCAGACGGTATGATCTCATAGAAGGTTGCATGTACGGTTATTTCTGTAATTCCGTACATGTTAATCAAGCGCGTGTTGATATTAGATTTTTTATTCACCCAAGGGATGAGCATCCTTGTCTCAAGTGCTTCACCGCCGAAAATGACACAACGCAGTGAATGATGTGCGTTACCTTGTGCCTCAATCAGTTGTCGAAAGGCGCCCGGTGTCTGGTTGAGAACAGTGACCTTTTCCCGGCAAATCAGCTCAAACAGAGCTTGTGGAGAGCGAGTGCATTCAGAGGAAACAATGACAAGTTTTCCGCCATGACATAACGCGCCAAACAGTTCCCACACTGAAAAATCGAATGAGAAAGAGTGGCACAACGTCCATACATCGTTGTTGTCAAAATTGAAATGAGCCTCAGTTGCGAGTAGTAATCGAACGACACTCCCGTGTTCAACCATCACGCCTTTAGGTTGTCCGGTGGAACCGGACGTGTAGATCACATATGCCAGGCTACCAGAATGAAGTTCCTGAGAGGATATTACTGGATTGTGTTTGAAATCCGAACCTGATGTCACAGCTGATAATGCATCGATGAAACAGGTAGGTATCACGCAATCAAATTGATTTGTAAGGTCGCGGCGTGTGACTAAAATAGCTGGAGCAGAATCTTCAAGAATATATTCCAGTCTATCTGATGGATAAACCGGATCTAGCGGTATATAAGCTCCACCTGCTTTGAGGATGGCCAATATTCCCACCAACATATCAAGACCGCGATCCAGACAAATAGCCACGCGATCGTTTGGTTTAACACCCCGCTCAATAAGGTGGTGAGCAAGGTGATTAGCCCGTTGGTTTAATTCCGTATATGATAACTGTTTTTCCTCGAAAACAGCGGCAATAGTCAGTGGTGTTTTTTTAACTTGCCTCTCAAAAAGTTCGTGAATCAATCCATTATGCGCCATCTTTATCTGTTGGAGGTTATTTTGCTTCATAAAGAATTGACGCTCATTATGTGATAGTAAGGGTAATTGAAAGACAGGTACATTCTCATCTTTTAAAACCCCTTCAAGTAAAGCGGTTAATCGATTTTTCATGGTAACCACGTCATCGAATGTCATATAATTACTTGAAAAATCGAAGTCGATTGTTATTGGGTTATCGCAATGTTCGTTATTGATGAATTTATATCGATTAATTGTCACGGCAAGAGGATATTGCGCCTTATGATGTGGCCTGATCGAGTGAATCACCGCCTCCTCCAGATGAAGATCTACGTCATAAGGTTCATACGATAAACTCATATCGAATAAGTGTGAACGCCCGGTTCTTTTCTGGATTTTTAATTTTCGTTGAATTTCAGCGACGGGCATACGTTGATGTTTATAGCAATTGCGCAATTCCACAGATGCTTTGCGCATAATATCAGTGAATGAATCCTCAGCGCTTACTTTTATTCGTACAGGAATAACAGTTGCGAACATACCCATTGCTTTCTTGTGTGAGGCACTCCTGCGATTATGCAACGGTATCCCAATCGAAATCTCATCGATGCAATTGATTCGAATAAAATAACACGAAAAAATTGCGTACATGAAGTGCAATACTGAAAGTCCGTAATTTTGCGCCAGGTTTTCTATCTGGATAAATTTTTGATTAGATAATGACCATATAACGGGCCTGAGAGAGGGGGCAGAATTTAACGCCTTATTTTTTAATGGATAAAAAAAGGGAGGGGGAAGTGTTTCAAAACGTTTTAACCAAAAACATTCATCCTTAAAAAATCGTTCGGATTCTCTGTAAGCAATATCATCAGTGATAAAATCGCGATATGAGAGGGCGGGTTCCGGTAAATATTTATTCCCTTTAATCAATTTACTATAAATGTCGGCAATTTCAACATTGAGTAAACTTAAACTCATTCCGTCAGAGACAAGATGGTGGCAGCAAAACTGCAGATAAAAGCGTTTCGTTGAAAATTTAAATAAAGTAGCGCGCCACAGCACATCATTTAATGAGAAGGGTCGATTAAATCTGTCATCAATATCTTTTTCTAGATTTAAATCATTATAATTACTATTCAGAGAGACATCCTGGAATTCCAGGGCGGGGAGCAAGCTGTCGGAGAAATACTGTAATGGTTTGCCATGACTATCCATACGCAAATGAAATACATCATGGCGGGCTACAACAGTTCTGAAAGCCTGTGACATCGCTACCGGATCAACCTCACCTTCAATGGTCGCTACGGAACCAATATTATGGTTAATCAATTCGGGATTAAGTTGTTGGTCGAGCCATATTGCCTGTTGAACAGAACTAAGTGGAAATACTGAGTAATTTTTAGGCTCTGTTTTATCTCCTTCATTTTTGTTTTTCTTTGAACTGACATGTAGACCATGATGTTGCATAGAGAATCCCTCTCCTTACTTATGAATCCTATCTTAGGATCTGATAACTAACAAACTAATTGATTATGATTGCTTACAACAGTCACCCTAAAATACATCAGATAAAATTACTTATCATCAGGTGCTGTAACTAACTGATTTAATTGCCTAATATCATCCCGTGGGATGTTCATTTTGTATGGTTGATTTTAAGATTTCTAAGTATACCAATGAAATTATTGGAATGTAGCCTCCCTTTTTTGGGATAATTTTTGCGCAGTATTGCTTCGGCACATTATGAAAATAACTTGTTTGGTAGGTGTGTTTTTATACAATACTCTCAGCAAACTTAGTTTTTATAGAAATAAAAGGAATCATATGGAAATTAACTTCAAATAAACCATAAATAAAATTTAACTTTTTGGCGGGCGGCATGATAGCAGATACTCTTGATTGAGTAATCTTATTTCACAATTTTATTTGTCAAAAATTATAAGCTTTAGGCTGAGTTTGTATCAAATCAAACAAACAGGACTTTGCCTTCGCCGTCATAATATAAGCGTTATCTGAAGGCATGCTCTGGCATCACGCAAAATTTGTATTGCTCGGTTGAAAGACTTTTGAACGACTATGACCTTAAAGTATTTGTTGATCACAGTAAGCGGCTGCGTGAGTCTGC
Source organism: Izhakiella capsodis (assembly GCF_900115045.1). Lineage (GTDB taxonomy): Bacteria > Pseudomonadota > Gammaproteobacteria > Enterobacterales > Enterobacteriaceae > Izhakiella > Izhakiella capsodis. Next base: position 3,256 of record NZ_FOVC01000002.1, read on the forward strand.
CTCAGGAGACTCTTTCCGGTGGCACATTTGTGGCCTGCTTCGTATCGGATGAGCGCTAATGGCTCCAGGGATTATTTCTGGATGCGACAGCACCCTTGGAAGTGCGGGAAACCTCCGTCGTCAGCCATCCACTCCCTGCCCGAATTTCTGATAAGCGAGAATAGTTGTCGCGTTGCACAGTCTGACTGGGGCATTCTTAAATGCGTTACAGGCATCCCCAGGGGGGCAATTTCATACTTTTATCTTTACTCTTCTTCTCCAGCGGCTCTGTCTCGCGTTTAATCGATTGGCGCCAATGAAACGCTTCTTCCTGAGCCTGAAGACAGAATGGATGCCAATAAAACGCTGCAATAGCTTCAGCGACAATTAGAGAGAGATAATCCGCTACATTACGGGCTATTACAGCGCCGGGCGGCTTCACTGGATGGCAGTAAACAAAGGTTTAGTCCGAAGCAGAGATGTTGTCAGATGGAGCAGATCGAAATGCAACTGTAGCAAATCCCATGTCCGTGCTGGATCTGTTAGCAGCTGGCCAGTCTCTGGAAGCTGTAGGGATACAAAATTTGAAGATAAACCAAGCTCCCATGGTGGCACCATTATCAGATGAAAAGCCTGCCGGACAGAATTCCTGTGGGGAGCTCATCCTGGAGAAAGCTATCAGGAATGGATCAGGGATAGCATGGAGGATTGCACGCTACGGGAAAATAAAAAAGACAGTGTTTTGCATTTTCTGGCACATTTTGTATTTCTGATTATTCCCGGCTGTTTTTACCGTTAAATTGTCAGCTTTAGATCAAGAAGCAGCAGATAAGGACCACTTTCAAAAAAGTGTCGAGTCACTTGAGCATACATTATTCACGAAATGGTCAAGGACTGTTCCATTACCAGCGTTAGGATTCGCTGGAAAAGAGCGGTCGTTTTACGAAAGCGCCGGGCTACATGATACATGCCGACATTATCTACAAAAAGGTAGCTGCCTTGGGGGCAGCGTCTGGCTTCCAGCCAAAAATTAACAAGCTTCAAACTATTTTACTAATGAGGAGATAATGAAAATAATATGTTCGTTTAAAAAACTGATAAAAGGGGCGTTCTTCAGTAAAACTTTGAGGGCGGCAACTGAATGGAGTTATAAAAAGTTTTAAAAACCTTTCTTAACTTTGCGGGTGAGTCAATTGAGCCTGCAGGTGTTGACGATTTGATGGTTTTGAATTGGAGAAGGCATGTGATAAATGTGGAAGGATTTACCAAAACAACATGGAATAACAAGCTCACTCACATGAGAGCATTGTTTAATTTTACGATTCGGGAAGGCTAGGTTGTAACTACTCAATCATGCTGTTGACCACTTTCATGCTCGTTAAGGATCTCAATTCGTAACGAACAGGCTCTGAAGAGTGGTGGCGGACACTGAATCATGCTCACGATTAACTTGCTGTTTATTATTGTTTTTGTTGGAAAAAACGATCAAGCTGCGCCCCCATGATAGCCCCCATATAAATTCGCTTTGGTTTTGTGATGGTTATCACAATGAATCGGTATTTTAGCAGTTTAGGAAGCGAAACTGAAAGGCATCCGGTTTGGTCGCAGGCGCACTATTGACAGAAAAAGCGTGCTGGCTTTTCATCACAGCAAATCCATTTTTTGGATCGCATTTTAAAAATCCCTTGCCGTGAGTTTTCGTTCACTGCGCGTCAGACCCCTACCACAGCCTGGAAGTACAAAAAAACAATCCTGACGTACAATAATTTTTGATATCCAAACTGACCCCGGAATACACTGGTTGCCGAACTTAACTGGGCTAACGGAAATTTCGGCGGTTCCGGCCTAGAACCCCTGTGGAACAACATTGACCTACCCCTTGAACGGCACCGGCCAGTTCGCCATAAGCTATTGAATTAAAATAACTTTATTTTCCTTAGCGGGAGTTATTGCAGAAATGACCACGGAATCCCAACAAACAGGAAAGATAACGCCCGGAATACAGACCTCAACCCCGCGCAGGAGCAAAGCCGGCATCCAGCGACAAACCCGTTTGTCGGCGCAGCGTCGTTTTCCTCGGGGGCACAGGGAGTGAACAGCATCACTGACGGACTGTTTTCTTATCTCAGCGTCAATCATCTGACAGAGGCCCAGGTGTTCAGACGCAAAGGGCATAATGCGCAGATACCCTCGGTGAATATGGCGTTAGCCGTGCAGCTGCGGGAGGCCATCGCCAATGCCCGTGAGAGCGGAGTCTCACCGGCTACGCTGGCATGTCTGTCTGATGCCGACAGGAGCCGGGCGCAGCTTGAAACCCTCGACGACTTTACCCGTCGTCTGTCTGACAACGCGCAGCGCTGGGTTAACCATCAGCTGGGTGTGATACACGGAGACAAAAAATATGCCCCGGCTAACCGTGCCGCGGGGCAGCAGCTGGCAGAGCGGCTGAATTCTGCACTACGAATGCTGAAAAATATTGTTGATGTGCTTTTCCCGGCCGGTGGCACTGCTGCTGATATGTCTGATGATGCCGCGGGGCTTCACGCTGAACCGCACGACGCCATGAGGCGATTTATTCAGTCTCTGTTCAGTGAGGCAAAGAGCGCTAAAGAGGCAGCCTCCGCACCTTCGGGGAACGCGCCTTCTTTCTTCCGCGAGCTCGCTGAATATTTCACGACGCTTGGCGCTGAGCTGAGTTCAGCCTTCAGCCCGAACGACTCTCGGTTGTACGCGCCTGATCCGGCGTCAGTGCGCCGGTTGCATGACGCCGTTACCGACGACCGCGCCCTGTTAAATATCACAGTGAGCACTGAAAGCCCGTTTGGTATCCCATGGACGCGGAAAAAACTCAACGCGATAGGGGGATTAGCCGCCCGGCTGTCAGAGGAAAACGTCCGCCGCTGGGTCAGCCATGAACAGGCTATCAAAAACACAGAGATTTACCCGTCGCTGCTCATGCCGCTAAATTCTGTGGTGCAGACGCTGACCGACATCACCGAAGCGCTCCTGTCCCCGGACAGCGCGGCGGAATTTTCCACTTTCAGCGCGTTGTTAAAGACCGCCGGAGATCAAGCCAAAGCGACCGCATCTATCGTCGCGCATCGCCAGGGGTCGTCGTCGGATTTCTTCAGGGACGTCTCGCAGTTTCTTGAAACGCTTCACCAGGAGATGAAGAGCGTGTCGGTCAGCCAGCCGTCCCGCTGTATGGACTGGTTTGATAAAAAAGGGGCACAGGCTGCTATTCTGCTTGCGAGGGCCGGCACGCTAAGGGCCAGATTACACGGAGCGCTGCTGAACTTAGTACCGGCACTCAACCCGGCAATGACATCAGAGCGGCTGACGGCCGAATCTATTGTCAGAGGCATTCTGTGGTCGTGGCAGCAGACGGCGATAAAGTTCCGCGACTCCAGCCGGTCGCTGTATGTAAAAGCAGTGGCTCTGCAGCCCCTTCAGGACCGCGTACTGCCCGCCCCCACCTTGTCCGACAGAGTAAATCTCGCCGGTCCCGGTACGGCTGCCGGCAGGGCGGCGGCTCAGCCACCCACCACTGATGGCGCTGTGCAGAAAAAATCCGCGGGTCCGCTGGGTGAAAAGATGGCGGTGCTGACTCAGTGGCTGGACACCGATATTGCGGGCGCGCGCACCCTGCTGGCGCGTCAGGGTAAAACGACTGAGGAGGTTGCCCGTACGCTCAGGCAGCAGCGTTTTGCGGTGCTGAAAATGACGCATCAACACTTGAGCGGCGCCGCACCCTACCTGCAGACGCTGGATACATTACTGCCAGAATTTGCCGCCAGGCTCGCCGGCGCGGGCAGCGCGCTGGATAAAGCCATTACCGCTGCCGGAGATCGCGCGCCCAATTATCGCGAGGCGAAGGAGAGAGCAGGAGAAGCCCTGCTGCTGGTCACACAGGCCGAAAAAGAACTCTCCTGCACCGCCGCGAACATGACCGGCCGCCCGCTGGACGAGTATGCCCGTGGCGCGCGCCTTGCCCGGCACTGGGCGCAGATCGCCCGGGAAAAAATGCCGCAAGACTGGGTTGCGGCGGACGCGGGCCAGACGCTTGCTTTACTGAAACGCTACGGGCTGACTGACGGTGTGCTTTCAGCCGGCGATCCGCAGGGCTATCTGTTTGCCACCCGGCTGGCTGCGGAGTTTGAAAACGCTCGTCGTGGGGAGCTGAAGCCCCCGGTGAGTCCGGCGCAGTATGCCGGGCTGGAAAAAGGGCTGACTGAATACATGGTGAAGTGGGGGCAGCAGAGAGCCTCGTCAGGTGCAGCCCGCCTGGTTGTCACGCTGTCGTTCGATGCGCTGGGCCTGGTCGTGGGCCTGTCAGCCCTGACGAGCATCGCGCTGAGGACGGTAAAGGACGTGATAAGAATACCGTACGCCGCTCATCAGCTGAAAAAATTCACCATGCCGGGTGAGGACATCCCTTTCAGGGCGATTAACAGCCTGCTGGAAAAGAAACTGAAGCAGCTCGGCTTCAAATTAGCAACGACGCCCCTGCCGGGCGCGCTGAAGTTTGCCACCGGCGGTGCGATAACGGCGCTGGCCCGGATGCGTAACTGTCAGCTGGAGGGTAGCGAAAACAGTTTTGAAGCGATTTATGAACGCGTGACGGAAGGGAAACAAAGTGGAAAGATAAAAATGGCCTCAGCGGGGCAGATGCTGGCTGACGCTGTGCTCAGTGGTGCCACTACGGCTGGATTTAAAGGGGCCAACCGCGCACTGGAGGCCGGTATGAACGCGCCTGGCATCGGCAACACGTCAGTGCCTTCAGACGCTGAACGGCAGTCGATGACGGGTGGAGCGCCAGCCGGTGCCGCGAAGCAGGCGTTGTCGGCGTCAGCTGAGGCATTCGCCGGGAGCGGTGACCGGGAAGAAGAGGCACATCCGCGAAGCAGAGGTAAGCGCAGCACGGAGGCGCAGAATGCCCCGGCGGGCGCGGAACGCGACGATGTTCTGGTATTCGATTACTATTCGTTTTGTGCGGATAAAAAATACTATCAGTTGTCCAGTAATCACAAAACCTCGGCGTATTTCCACGCCATTAATTATCTGTTGTATCAAATAGAAAACGATAAGAAATTATCAGAACAATGCAGAAGCAATGCCCGCATGGCCAGGGCAGGCGCTCTCAATGTTACCCCCTTGGATATAGACGGCTATCCAATCATTAACACATTATTTTTACCTGATACACTTGATAGTAAACGTGGCGTAGTGATTCACCTCAATGTACCTACTCCTTATTATTATGTGTCAAAAGGTGAGGATATTTTACCTGTTACTAAATATTCCCTTCCTTATAATCGCAAGGAATCACGGCGGACATTTCATCAAGATGGCGGGTGGATTCCTAGCCCATCCGTTGAACAGCGATTAGAATCCCTTAAAAAGGGCTCTGAAGATTTTAACACTTATTTCAATTCTAACAATTCTGCTCCGATGACTATTGCGGATCTTGCTAAATCACTAAGAGATACTGCGGAAAACGATTTTTCGCATACTTCAGAAAAATTTCCATCCAATAAACAACTGCTATCCAGGGCAATGGTTGGCACCTTAGTTCCTGAGCCAGATTTTAAATTAACATCCAAAAAATATACGTTTTCGTATTCATGGAATCATCTGGAGGGCACGGATTTTCTGCGAGGAATTGCCCATCCTTTCGCGAAACTGTCTCGAATGGTCGAATTGATTATAGATCGGACGCTGGATGAGCCGTTGATCATTGCCGAGAGGGATGCGGACAGGGCCGAGACGATCGGCACCTGGATTGATATTACTGTGTCCGCAGCCGGAACTTTTACCAGGATGGGAAAAGGCATAACTGTTATACAGGCATCAGCCGAAGTGGATGCTGATCTGATAGACGGAAAAACGCCACATCCTCTGGCTGTAGCAAGCATTATTACAGCAGCCATTCCGAACGAGGCGCTTCTAAGTTCTATAGCGCGGGTTAGCCGCCCTGCCGCAAAGACTCTGGAATATACACTTTTGATTGGCAATAAATCAATTGATCTAGCCATAGTAGGGCAGAGCATCAAAGAGGCTTACGATACAGGAGAGCCACTGGCCATTTATCAGGCGCTAGTGGCCAGCGGCCTGAGTATTAGAGATTCCTATGCTATAGCCAAGAGGATCTCATTACACACCAAAGTCAACAAGCCGCTGGAACATACCGTATCACTTGAGGATCTTGAGGCGCTTGAAAAGCTGGAGGAAGAGTATACGGTTTCGGCACGAGTCTTTAAAATCGGCAATAGCGAGTTACTGGGAAAAATCGACGCGGGCGTAATAAAAATCTCCAAGGACAACGGGGCAACCTGGGAGCAGGGAAGCGATCTTCATAAATTAGCCTATCGCCTGCAAAATGCTGGAGGAAGGCCTGCACATCTTTGCCCGGGATTATGCCGCACACCTGAAACAAGTTTTGGCCTTAAGACCGAACACCATGTGATGCTTAATACAGCCAGCAGGTTTGTACTCAATTACAAACTGGGCAAACAAAAAATACAGAGTTTTGATTTGACTGCGGGAAAATTTAAAAACAGTAGCGACTTTACGCTGGCACGTACCGGGCATTCAACCAGCAGAGTCAGCAATGTGCTTTCTGCTGACGCCCTGTCCACGTCAATTCAAGACATGAATGCGGTGTTAAACAGGTTGAATAACGCGCTCGAACGCTACCCGGAATCAGATAAAAAAAATATTATCGCTAATTTTAAGATAACTGAGCAGGCGCTAAATAATATCCGTAGGAACGATCGCCCTGAGGATAGCGTTTCTGATACCAGCAGGAGTAGTAATCATCAGGATAGCGTCTCTGATGTCAGCAGTGACTTTAAGCCAAATGTCAGCACCTACTCGCTAATAAAAAAAGGGACATCCCCTGATGCTATTAATAAATCTTACGGCCTGGTAAACGCTCAATATAATATTGGGAATTCCGATATTTCAATTTTATACCTGACAGCGCACCCTTATGTGATAGTGAATAAATACCCTAAATTCAAGGACTACCTTATTAGTCAGGGTCTGGTCTCTGCCGCGACGCTTAACGATTACAACATCCGAAACGTTGCGCGGTTTCTCGGGACTGAAGCCGTAAGCAGTGAAATTGGGCATTATGACACCATCCCCGGTGGAAAAGTTGAGTCAATTTCCTTTAACGCATCTAATCCGATTACACAGCGGATGGGATACCAGCTTGAAAAAATAACGAAGTTGTTAACATTCAAACGATACCGTGAGGGAGAGTATTTCGACGACGTCAGTCTTGACGGAGAGGTACAACATACGCAGCAAGACCCGCTTCAGGAGGCGATAGATCGACTGAAACAACACAACAGAGTGGATTTCAGCCCGGTGAAACCATTAGAAGAGATATCCAGTGAGGCCACGCAGGAGAAAATAGCGAGAATGATGCACGGCTATGACACAACTATCCGCGAAGAAAAACTGGATTTGCTGATGAGATCTGATTTGAATACTAAGATGCCTGCCTATTGCCGGGACGCTGTCAAATCGATTAATAGAGCTTTTATAAAAGTCTCCCAGGTGAAACAGCTGTTTGACGCAGCGGCGTTGCAACCTCAAATCAAGGCTGAGCTGAAAAACATGCTCAATGAGGCGACCGGTCTGAATGATGAAATGGTCATAGATTTGGGTATGAGTCAAAGACCCATCTCCGATATTTCTGAGATGGTGTATAGACGATTTAAGGAAAATGTAACCCGGCTGTTTAACTTCCTTAGCAAACAGAAAACCGATAACTACTCTGCTATTGCTCTGGTTCAGTATAACCTGCCTGGCTCATCCCGGCCCAATGCATCCCGGCCGAATGCATTTGGTTTGCTCTATAACGGTCAGCCGCGGATCTTTCTACCGGTGGGTCCTGAAGTACACCAGCCTGACGGACAGGCTAATGCCCCGGCCCCTGACGTGGCGCATAACGTCTCTGACCACAGGGATGGCGTGCGCGACAAAAATGGTTCATTTCTGAACGCATTCGAGTTTTCAACCCGTGACGATAGCTACCTTTTTGCCGACGAACGGATCAGTAAACTCAGCACGAATTATGCGTTAGGTTTAAAGGAGGATGCCGCCACCACTGAGCTGCAGGAGAATATAGCAAAATCCCTGTTAGCGTACAGCAGGGTGGTTAAAGCCGATACGCTGTTGAGCATGGCGGAACATAATGCCTTTATGATTAACGTGTTAAGCCACTACCATACACAAGGTGAACGCATCTGGCGGAATGAGGACACACCCGCGATGAGACGCGATGATGCTATAAGAAAATCTGATTTTGATAATTCCTTTATCCAGGCGGCGCTGGACCTGACTCTTCATGAAGTTTAGTGCCGAAGAGACTATTAACTTTTGAGGTGAAAGGCCCACTTCCTTTCAGAGGGGGTGTCAAAGCCGATTACACAGTGGCCTGTTTGCCAGAGTAAAATTTATTCACATACTGATAGGCTGGAAAGCGGCAAGCCTGATGATCTCGCGGTCCTGCCGTAATATTCGATAGCGTCTGGACCAGCTTGCTAAACAGACTTGGCGTAGGATATTTTCCGTTTTCCAAGCGGATCCCTGATAGTCCGATTTTCGAAACACTTTTTATTTGCCATAGGATAAATGACGTAAGAATGTCATTTAATATTAAAGTGTCAGTCAATTTTAGCTTTATCACCAATTCAGTCCAGCAGAGCCTGATGAATCATGAGTCTGGCACCCCAGGTTGTCAGTTCGATGATTTCTTCCTGATCCAGGCCAAAAGTGTCTTTGAGTATGGTCATCGCTTCGGTACCGTATAAGACCGACATCAGCATAACCAGCTTTTGCACTTTTTCAGGGGGGAGCTGTGACTTAAGTGGCGCTAATGCTTCTGTGAGGGCTTCGCGGCGGTTACTCTTTTTGAGCAGTCTGCTGTTTTCGTCAACGTCCTTATCCGGAGGTTGGTTTTGCCAACGTTGTTGAGCGATACGCATGGCATCACGCATCAACGCTTCGTGAGAATTCAGCTCCCTGTATCCCCAGTTCAGTAATCTGGCAATGTTCTCTTCAGGGTCATCTCCCATTTTCGGTTTTTCGAAGGAACCGATAATCTTTTTTACTACGTATTCAACGAATTCGCAGTGCGTGGAGAAGTAACTCCTCAGCGTGACTTTGGCATATTCTGCCTCGCGAGTGATCTCTTCCGGTGAAGGGAATTTGTTTTCCTGATAAAGCTTCAGGGCCGCATGAGTGAGTCTTTCGAGCGTTCTGCGACGTATTGGAGAGAGATTATCTTCATCAAAAAACTTCATTTTTCATTCTGCCCTAATAAAAAATATCACCTATGTTAAAAATTATCTTGAATGATATAAAATATCAGTCTAGCTTTATATTGCACGATATCAATTAATCTTTCTCCCCTTCTCACGGAGTGAGTAGTATGACCCAGTTTGTGTATGTCATAGGGACGGCGGACACTAAGCTAGAAGAACTCATTTGGCTGAAATCCTGCCTGCATGCGGCCGGTGTGGATTCATATATCATCGATGTGTCTACCGGAAACGCAGCAGAGTTAATTGAAAACAAAAACATAGATATTCCATCGGCGCAAGTTGCTGAATATCACCCTGAAGGCGCCAGCACGGTTTTCTGTCATGAACGTGGTCGGGCGATTACGGCAATGTCTGTGGCCTTGACCCATTTTCTTAGTGGTACTGCAGAAGACATCTCTGCTTTGATCGGGATAGGCGGTTCAGGGGGAACGGCGTTGATCACAGCGGCAATGCAGTCGATGCCGATAGGCATGCCCAAGCTAATGGTTTCCACAATGGCTTCAGGAAACGTGGCTGATTACGTGGGGGGGGCAGATATTGCCATGCTATATAGCGTGACTGATCTCAACGGTCTTAATTATCTTTCTCGTACCATTCTCGCCAATGCTGCCAATATGATTGCGGGGGCGGTAAATCATGGAATGGTCCCGGATAGCACCCGCAAACCCCTGCTGGGTCTGACAATGTTCGGTGTGACGACACCTTGTATCAATCAATTGGTCAATTTGCTGAAAAAGCAGTTTGATCCCTTGGTTTTTCATGCCACCGGTAATGGTGGAACCAGTATGGAATCGTTGATTGACAGCGGTGAAATCATGGCCGTTCTGGATATCACCTTAACTGAAATTGCCGACTTACTCTTCGGGGGTGTACTGGCGTGTAAGGAAACCCGGCTGGATTGTATAGCGCGGACACGGAAACCCTGGCTTGGCAGTGCCGGTGCACTGGATATGGTTAATTTTGGCGGGCCTGACAGTATCCCTGAGCGTTATGCTCAACGACTGTTTGTTGAGCATAACGCTCAGGTGACGCTGATGCGCACAACACCAGAGGAAAATTACCAGCTCGGCGTATGGATTGGGAACAAGCTCAATCACTGCAACGGACCGGTAAGCTTCATTATTCCAGAAGGCGGATTTTCTGCGTTAGATGCTCCAGGCCAACCGTTCTTCTCCCCCCATGCAAGGCAAGCTTTTGCGCAAGGATTGGAGTCGACGATGGTACAAACGGCACACCGACGGATAATCAAAACGCCTCACCACATTAACTCACCTGAATTTACTTCATTGGTATTAAATGAATTTAAAAAAATTCTTTAATACCAGGAAGACTAAAACAATCAGCACCAGGGGAACTTCAATGAAGAACTATAATTCACTGATCCAAACACTTAGGAATAAGGTCTCCCGAAACGAGCTCATTTTAGGTGCTGGCGCCGGGACGGGTTTATCAGCGCGTAGTGAAGAAGCTGGCGGTGTGGACCTTATCGTTATTTATAATTCAGGTCGTTTTCGAATGGCGGGACGTGGGTCACTGGCGGGGTTAATGCCCTATGGCAACGCTAACCATACAGTTCGTGATATGGGTAACGAAATTCTGCCTGTCGTTAAAAATACCCCTGTTATTGCTGGTGTGTGCGGCACTGACCCTTTCTGCAATTTCTCAACGTTCCTGGATGAACTCAAGGTCCAGGGGTTTGCAGGCGTGCAGAACTTCCCTACCGTGGGCCTTATTGACGGTAACTTTCGTAAAAATCTGGAGGAAACGGGAATGGGCTATGGGTTAGAGGTAGATATGATTCGCCTGGCTCATGAGAAAGAGATGTTGACTACTCCTTATGTATTCAATCCTGATGATGCTGTAGCAATGACTCTGGCCGGTGCTGATGTGATAGTCGTGCATATGGGGTTAACTACGGGTGGGGATATTGGCGCTGAAACCGCCCAGGACCTGGAGTCTTGCATCCCGGCTATCAACGCTTGTGCCAGGGCGGCCAAGGCGGTGCGTAACGATGTGATAGTACTTTGTCATGGCGGACCCATTGCTGAGCCAGAAGATGCTGCCTATATCCTGTCTCGTTGCCCTGATTGCCATGGTTTCTACGGTGCCAGCTCGATGGAGCGTTTGCCAACTGAAAAAGCTATAAAAAATACCGCTGAGGAATTTAAGGCTATTAAAAGGTATTAATTCACCAAATTATGCACGTTAATAAATAAGGCGGTAAATAATAATTATATCGCCTACATAAAAACACCATTAAGATAGTTAATGATAATCCCACCATTAATTACTGATTTGAAGCACTACTTTACGGATTTTCATTATTAGACTCCAACAGCATTGATTAATAACGCTATATCAACTCATTTGCATTCACCCAATTAAATTTTTTCTTTCGGGGAAAGATTTTTCTGTGGTGTATGCGGTATTGATCTGCGCAGTATAACGTCGGTCAAGATTAAATAGAGTGTTTCTGATATTTTATTCTGATACGTCCGAACAAGCCGCCATCATTGGATGATCCGGCCATCGCCCGGTGGTCAGAGTCTTTGCCGGCACGGATAAAACGTCTACGCTGGTTCGGTTTGCTCAGGCAAATCCTGACCGCAAGATGCTTTACCTTGCCTATAACCGTGCAGTCAGGGATGAGGCCGAGCAAAAATTCCCTTTTAACGTTGGATGCAAGATGTCGCATCAACTGGCCTGGCCCAACTTCCTGAGCGACCTTATACGAATACTTGTTGATCGCGCCGTCGCGCAAGGAGCCGAACCGGAGGATTATCTTTTTGATGTGAAACTTTCCCTGAACCTGCTGGGGGAGGTTGGTTATGAACCTGCGATACAACCCGTTCGTTCTTTACTCGACTAACGAAAGAGTATGGTTTTAAGGTAGGCCCCCATCGGTTCAGACATACTCTGGCGAATGAGTTGATGAAATCACCCGACCGTAATTTGGCAGTGGTAAAAAGATTGCTGGGGCATCGAAGTGTCAGCACAACCCTGGAATAGGTCGAACTGGCTTTGAAGATAACGGGCGAGTGTTGGAAAACGAACCGTCACTGTATATGGATTTGACTCCTACACGTGAAGAAGAGGCCAGACACGTACTGACATAGCTTTAACAAGCTGTAAAAATCCACAGCGATCGAGTAAAGGATGCCTGTGTTTTCACACAGGCATCCTTTACGGAGGAACCTGATATCAACGCCGGAGTGTAAGTACCGGGAAAACCACGTTGACATCTATCTATCGGTTCCGAATTAACCGCCCGTTAAGGATCTTATTCCTTAACCAACGTGCTTTGATGCATGGTGCCCGGACGCGGAATCGAACCACGGACACGGGGATTTTCAATCCCCTGCTCTACCGACTGAGCTATCCGGGCAACGGGGCGCATTAAACCTTAAAGCCCGCAGGGCGTCAACGCGTTTTTTACCAAAATCACGCTAATTGCACCTGACTGTTTGCTTTTCAGGCAAAAATGCCTGGGATACTCAGGCCAGTGCGCCATTTTTACGGCACAGCGCTACGCGTAATACATCTTCGGACAGGATTTTCGCTGTTTCAATGTCTTGCAGTTGACGCTTAACCAGCAGCCGGCTGAGGCAGCCTTCAAGAATCAGCTCCATTTGCTCGGCGACCAGCGTCGGGTTTTCGGTATCTAACTGAATCAGCAGCTGATGAGTGTACTCCCATGATGCCCGCTTTTGCCGCTCCGCCAGCTGATGGATGCGGTGATCCGTCTGTGGATAAAAACTACAGGCAGCAATGAAAAGACAGCCTGGGTAGCGTCGTTTTTTGACTGCTTCTTCCAGTCGGACATAGCGCGCCAGCAGCTTATGTTGTGTGCTGATGGTTTCATCCAGCAGCAGCTGCCTGCGCCAGTTATCTATCTGCTCACCGTGATAACGCAAGGCGTCATACAACAGCGCTTCGCGGTCGGGCCAGAAGCTGACCAGCGTTTGAACGTCGACGTCACCGGCCAGTTGCTGGAGGGAGCGGATAACCGCCATGCCCTCCTGTTCCAGCATGCTAAGGGCATGCTCTAGAACCTGTTCACGTTGCAAGGGATGCTCCTGTCTTATCAATAACCTGAAAAAATTGTTTATTGGGTCAGTTTCTGCAAATGGTCGTTGAAAGCACGGGCGTTGAGAAAACCGGTGACGCGCGAGCCGGGGATTTCATGACCTTCAGTATCAAAAAATAAAATGGTTGGTAAACCAAGTACCCGCAGTTGTGTTAATAATGCCGTATCCTGGGCGTTATTGCGGGTTACGTTAACCTGAAGTAGCTGAAAATGTTCTAGATTTTTGACTACGCTGGCATCGGGAAAGGTATATTTAGCGAACTCTTTACAAGCCACACACCAGTCTGCATAGAGGTCTAACATCGTGATCTTTCCGCTGTTCTGCGCCAGCGCTGCGTGTAGCTCTTGAAGATTGCTGATGTGGGTAAATGGCAAGTGCGTTTGGTTTGCCTGTGGCAGGACCGTGATGCCGAAGGCCCAATCCTGTAACGGGCGAGCCGTCACCAGCGCCAGGGCCATAAACAGCACCTGCATGACTCTTGCCCAGCCACGCGGTGATTTCAGCGCCACACTGAAAGCCCAGACGCAGAAGGCCATCGCCAGCGCGCTCCACATACGCATCCCCCAGCTATCGCCAACAACACGCTCCAGCAGAAACACCGGCAGGGCCAGAATAACAAAGCCAAAGCCTTCTTTGACGGTGTGCATCCAAGGGCCGCTTTTGGGCAGTAACCGGTTGCCGAACAGGGTCACCAGTATCAGTGGCAGTCCCATGCCAAGCGCGTAAAGATAGAGCGTACCCGCACCGGCCAGCATATTACCGCTTTGAGCGATATAAAGCAGAATAGCGCTCAGTGGGGCGGTGGTGCAGGGAGAGCAAATCAGTCCCGCCAACGCGCCCATAAAAAAAACGCCGGGCAGTGAGCCGCCGCGCTGGCGATTGCTCCACAGCGCGATGCGCGTTTGCAGACTGGCGGGAAACTGGAGTGTAAACAGGCCAAACATCGATACCGCCAGCAGGATGAACATCACTGACAGGGTAATTAACACCCAGGGCTGCTGTAATGCTGCCTGTAAACGCAGGCCAGCGGCGGCGACGGCTACTCCCAGCAGAGTATAGGTTATCGCCATGCCCTGCACGTAGGCCAGAGCCAGCGTGAACAGGCGCGTCATAGAGTAATGACGATTACCACCCAGAATAATACCGGATATCAGCGGATACATCGGTAATACGCAGGGGGTAAAGGCTACGCCAATGCCAATCAGTAAGGCCCAGAGCGAGGAGAAGGGAAGTGAGGTTGACGGCAATGTTCGTAGCGCTGCGTCGCCGGGTGCCGCTGTTTGCGACGCGGCCGTTTGCCGGTCTGAGCTGGCGCTCAGAGGCTCAAGGGGAACGCTGTGGGTCTCTGGTGGATAACAGAAGCCAGCGGCGGCGCAGCCCTGATAGGTCACTTCCAGTGCCGCACCCGGACTGGCTTGTTCAACAGTGAGCGGTAATGTCAGATCCTGAGGAAAAATCTCCGTCTTGCCATAAAATTCGTCTTCATGGTTCTGGCCCGGGGGCAGCGACCAGGCGGTCAGCCTCGCGTTATGAGGCGTAATTTCAATTTTCTGGCGATACAGATAATAACCCGGCTTTATTTTCCAGCTTAATGTCAGCTGGTCATGTTGTTGGCTGAAGTCGAAGGCAAAAGCCTGATTAGCGGTTACGAACTGCGACTGTGGCAAGCTATTAAACAGCGAAGCCTGGGCGCTGAGGCTATTTGCCAGCAGCAGGATCAACGTAATGATGCGGTAAGCCATGACAGATAATCGCTCTCTCCATGTAAAACGGGTATAGCCAGTAGCTCCGGCGTGTCATAGGGGTGCTGCTTTTTGATCAACGCAAACAGCGCCTGCAGGTGATCGCTGTCACTTTTCAGCAGCAGCTGCACTTCGCTCGCTTCTGCAAGCTTACCCTGCCAGATGTATAGCGAGGTTGCACCCGGCAGCACAGTCACGCAGGCTGCCAGCTTAGCGGACAGCACGCTATCAGCTAACGTGCGAGCGCTGGCGTCATCCGGTGTGGTGCAAAGCACTATCACAGCCTGTGAGCAAGCCATCATTTTTCTCCTGGTTGAAACTCGCTGACTATAGCATGCCAGGTGATGAAAACCTCAGCCAGCTGTATCAGAGGTCCGGACAGAGAGCTAAAAGCGGCGGAGAGCGCGTTAATCATCCCGCCTGAAATGAGAGTTGCGTGGTGAAAGGCAGGGTCATTTAGCCGGTTTGCCCATTACGCTTGCCGCCACTCGCGCAGGATACCGGGCGCACGCAGCGTATCAATTATCTCAAGTCAGAAAAATTGGTGTAATTGTGGTTCGATGAGAAAAGAGCACGTCGCAGCGTGCTCTGAATTTGTCGCAAGCTTGTTGCTTATTGTTCACTTTCGTCGGTGTAACGTTTGGCTTTATAAGCCGGGTGCATCAGATTTTGTACTGAAAAAATATCGTCCAGTTCGGCTTCGGTCAACAGACCTCGATCCAGCACTACCTCACGCACGCTTTTTCCGGTTTCTGCACAAATTTTGCCAACGATATCGCCGTTGTGGTGGCCGATATAAGGGTTCAGATAAGTGACGATGCCGATTGAGTTAAAGACATAAAATTCGCACACTGCCTTGTTAGCAGTGATACCGTTAACGCATTTCTCCAGCAGGTTGTAACAGCCGTTGGTCAGGATCTGGATCGATTCAAACAGTGCCTGGCCAATAACCGGCTCCATTACGTTCAGCTGTAGTTGGCCTGCCTCAGACGCCATCGTAACCGTAATATCATTACCAATGACTTTAAAGCACACCTGATTGACCACTTCTGGCACCACTGGGTTAACTTTTGCGGGCATAATGGATGAACCGGCCTGTAGTTCAGGCAGGTTTATTTCATTGAGGCCGGCGCGTGGACCGGATGACAACAGGCGCAGGTCGTTACATATTTTCGACAGTTTTACCGCCAGGCGCTTCAGTGAGCTGTGCACCATGACATAGGCACCGCAGTCGGAAGTCGCTTCAATCAGATCTTCTGCGGGTATGCAGGGTAAGTTACTGACTTCTGCCAGCTTCTGCACAGCCAGCTGCTGATAGCCGTCCGGCGTATTCAGACGGGTACCAATTGCTGTCGCGCCCAGATTCACTTCGAGTAGCAGTTCTGCCGTGCGTAAGATGTTTTTGATCTCTTCATTCAGCAGCACGTAGAAAGCGTGGAACTCTTGGCCGAGCGTCATGGGTACCGCATCCTGTAGCTGGGTACGGCCCATTTTGAGGACAGTGTCAAACTCCACCGCCTTACGCTCAAATCCTTCGCCCAGTTGGCCGATGGCATCGAGCAGCTTCAGGATTGATGAGTAAACCGCTATGCGAAAGCCGGTTGGATAGGCATCATTAGTGGACTGGCATCTGTTAACGTGGTCGTTGGGGTTCAGATACTGGTAGTCACCTTTTTGATGCCCCATCAGTTCGAGACCGATATTAGCCAGTACCTCATTGGTATTCATATTAACCGAGGTTCCCGCACCACCCTGATAGACGTCCACAGGGAATTGGTCTATGCACTTTCCGTTATTAAGAACTTCATCACAGGCCCGTATGATTGCGTTAGCGACGTTACGCGGAATGGTTTGTAGCTCTTTGTTTGCCAGCGCGGCGGCTTTTTTGACCATCACCATACCGCGAACAAATTCAGGTATGTCGCTGATCTTATTATTACTGATATGGAAGTTTTCAATCGCACGCAAAGTATGAATGCCATAATAGGCGTCAGAGGGGACTTCACGCATGCCTAGCAGGTCTTCTTCGATACGAATATTATTAGCCATGGAAACCTTCTTATTATTTCTTACAGTTATTTCAATCACTCAATCGGTGATTGTCTTGTCGTAGAGTACTTGTACCGACATAGTAGTCCTTATCGGCAGGCGCAGATGATCATATTGTTTTGAATTAAAAAAATCGCCAAGGCAATCGCTTAAAATAGAATTCCCTGTCACTCTAAACTGGAGAAATAAGATCTGAGTCACAAACTTAAGATAGTCGCTGAGTTCGGTCTTTGATGAAATCATCTTGCCTGCAGCCTGAAATAGTTGAACATTATGACCATCTCTATGGCCATTGTCTGAGCATCATCACGACGTCGCTGGGATGCTTAAGCCTCCTGGCCCTTACAAAAGGAGCTTACGGTGCGTTGGTTACCGTTTTTAGTGTTATTTATGCTTGCCTGGATCGAAATAAGCTTATTCATTCAGGTAGCGCACGTGCTCGGGGTGTTATTAACCTTGATCCTGGTCATTGCTACGTCCAGTATCGGTATTTCACTGGTTCGCAATCAGGGCATGAAAAACTTCATGTTGATGCAGGAAAAGCTGGCGCTGGGAGAAAGTCCGGCAGCAGAAATGGTTAAAAGCGTTTCGCTGATTATCGCAGGCTTCCTGTTAGTGCTGCCCGGATTCTTCACCGATTTTCTCGGCCTGCTGCTGCTGCTGCCACCCGTGCAAAAACATCTGACGCTCAGGTTGATGCCGCATTTGCGCGTCTGGCGTGGCGGTGCGGATAATTCAGGTAGTGGCTATACCGTTGATGGGGAATATGAACGTAAAGATATCGAGCGTTTGGATCATGACGACCACCAAAATCGGCGTTAATGTTTACGTTTCAAGGTGATGATTTTGCGCGTCGGTCTGCTTTGATCATCCTGACTAAGAAAAGGTTAACGTTCCACGCTCAATGGTAAATCGGTGAAGTCTTCTCTCTCGCGGGTCTTCATCCGGGATTAATGATGGGGATTTGGCTGTTGATGACATATGTTCTTCTCTAGAAATGGCACAGGGTGTGCTTAACATCTTCTTCCAGATTTACTCTGTGCACATTTTATCCTTGGGCTCACTTGGCCAATTATGTATCCCGTTTTTTATCCCTCAGACAGGCCTTTCGATGGCGATTTGTGCAAAAATTCTGCAATTAATCTTTTTGGTCAAAAAAATTTACGCGTAGCCCTTGAAAGCCAGGCAAGCTGTCCTTATCTCTCAGGGCACGAAGCCGGACGCCGGACAGGCACGGCATTCAACCCCGAAACTATAGATTGGACTTCTCAGAAGGAGATTTATCAGATGAACAACATTCGTCCATTGCACGATCGCGTTATCGTCAAACGCCAAGAAGTTGAATCCAAATCAGCTGGCGGTATCGTTCTGACGGGTTCTGCAGCAGGTAAATCCACGCGCGGTAAAATTGTGGCAGTGGGTAAAGGCCGCATCCTGGAAAACGGTGAAGTGAAGCCGCTGGATGTGAAAGTTGGCGACATTGTCATTTTCAACGACGGTTACGGCGTTAAAGTCGAAAAAATCGACAATGAAGAAGTTCTGATTATGTCCGAGAGCGACATTCTGGCGATTGTTGAAGCGTAATTTCACGTAATTCACTGAACAATAGAATTCAAGGGATCTATAAAATGGCAGCTAAAGACGTAAAATTCGGTAACGACGCCCGTGTAAAAATGCTGCGCGGCGTTAACGTACTGGCAGATGCAGTAAAAGTGACCCTGGGCCCGAAAGGTCGTAACGTGGTTCTGGATAAATCTTTTGGTGCACCTGCAATTACCAAAGATGGTGTATCTGTAGCGCGTGAAATCGAACTGGAAGACAAGTTTGAAAATATGGGCGCTCAGATGGTGAAAGAAGTCGCTTCCAAAGCTAACGATGCTGCGGGTGATGGCACCACGACGGCAACCGTGCTGGCGCAGTCCATCGTCAATGAAGGCCTCAAGGCTGTCGCTGCGGGGATGAACCCGATGGACCTGAAGCGCGGTATCGATAAAGCCGTTGCTGCGGCAGTTGAAGAGCTGAAAACGCTGTCTGTTCCTTGCTCCGACTCCAAAGCTATCGCTCAGGTAGGTACAATCTCTGCCAACTCAGATGAAAGCGTAGGTACGCTGATCGCTCAAGCGATGGAAAAAGTGGGCAAAGAAGGCGTTATTACCGTTGAAGAAGGTACCGGCCTGCAGGATGAGCTGGACGTGGTTGAAGGTATGCAGTTCGACCGTGGCTATCTGTCTCCTTACTTCATCAACAAACAAGAAACGGGTGCTGTAGAACTGGACAGCCCGTTTATTCTGCTGGCTGATAAAAAAATCTCCAACATCCGCGAGCTGCTGCCGGTTCTGGAAGCCGTTGCTAAAGCCAGTAAACCGCTGCTGATCATTGCTGAAGACGTTGAAGGTGAAGCCTTGGCTACGCTGGTAGTCAACACCATGCGCGGTATTGTTAAAGTGGCTGCAGTGAAAGCACCTGGCTTCGGCGATCGTCGTAAAGCAATGCTTCAGGATATTGCTGTACTGACCGGTGGTACCGTTATTTCTGAAGAGATCGGTATGGAGCTGGAAAAAGCATCTCTGGAAGATCTGGGTCAGGCGAAACGCGTAGTGATCAACAAAGATACCACCACCATCATTGATGGCGTTGGTGAGGAAGCTGCAATTTCTGGTCGCGTAACTCAGATTCGCCAGCAGGTTGAAGAAGCTACCTCTGATTACGATAAAGAAAAACTGCAGGAGCGCGTAGCTAAACTGGCAGGC
Source organism: Izhakiella capsodis (assembly GCF_900115045.1). Classification (GTDB taxonomy): domain Bacteria; phylum Pseudomonadota; class Gammaproteobacteria; order Enterobacterales; family Enterobacteriaceae; genus Izhakiella; species Izhakiella capsodis. The sequence continues at coordinate 23,202 of NZ_FOVC01000002.1, forward strand.
GGCGTTGCCGTTCTGAAAGTCGGTGCGGCCACTGAAGTTGAAATGAAAGAGAAAAAAGCCCGCGTTGAAGATGCTTTGCACGCAACCCGAGCAGCGGTTGAAGAAGGCGTGGTTGCCGGCGGCGGCGTTGCGCTGGTACGCGTAGCGGCGAAAATAGCCAATCTGACCGGTCAGAACGAAGATCAGAACGTTGGTATTAAAGTTGCGCTGCGCGCAATGGAAGCACCGCTGCGCCAGATCGTGGCTAACGCGGGCGAAGAACCATCAGTTATCGCGAATAACGTTAAGCATGGCGAAGGTAACTATGGTTATAACGCGGCGACGGAAGAGTACGGCAACATGATCGATTTCGGTATCCTCGATCCAACTAAAGTAACCCGCTCAGCGTTGCAATTCGCTGCGTCCGTTGCTGGTCTGATGGTTACTACTGAGTGCATGGTGACCGATCTGCCGAAAGATGACAAAGCTGACTTAGGTGCTGCTGGCGGTATGGGTGGCATGGGCGGTATGGGCGGCATGATGTAGTGCGACGTTGTCGCATGAGTAGCTAGTCTGGCGGGCTAAATCCGGCAAGTATTGTTCTGAATGAGCGATACTTGCCATAATCCGCAGTAATTAGCATCAATGTGATAAAAAGGCCGATGTTCCGGACTTTAAAGTCCGGAACATCGGCCTTTTGCTTAATGAACGGCTAATTTTCAGGTTGAGTTTTATAGTCCTTAGCTCATTCAAAATGTGTGAACGTTTTTAATTTTTATAGATGCTTGATAAAAAACGAGTATCTATAATATTAATAACTTTATAATGTCAGAAAACATACACGCCCCGGCAAACCGCTGCATTAAGTTTGTGACAAATTGAGTTAACTTCATCTTTTATCTAATTTCATGCGTACTGGCCACTACCGCTATGACGCTGCACTGATGGCTGTCTGATTGTATTGTCCTGGTGTGAAGCCAGATCTGTTATGCAACTGAAAGTAGCTCATGAGCAGCGCGTCACCAGCCATGGTGGGATGCGAAAGCGCTCTGAAAATGTACTCCTTGGTTTTCGGGTATTCTTTCACCATGAGGTGAACAATGGATTTCGCCAGTAGCTGGGGGATGAGGCAAGGCTGGGCCATAGGGTAACGTTGAGTGAACGTCCATAAGCACCATTAGTCGCAAGCCGCAAAAGCTACTGATATGCTGTGACCAACAGGTACAAGGCCGACTATTTCTTAGAGGAAAACGCTAAACCCATAGCCAGTTTTAGCTGATCACAATACCGCGAACAAATTCGATAAAAAATATTTATGTGTATGGTTGTAATATAACCCTATGCCTCCATGTTATTGAAGTCTCCCAGTCAATAGGAGATAACCTGGTATGCTAATTTGTGATGATTTTTAGGGATCTTTCGCTAATTACATCAGTAATTACTATGGAGAAATAACATGAATGATAAATGGGAAGTTTACAAAGACAACGCGGGTGAATGGCGCTGGCGCCGTACGGCTCCAAATGGCAACATCGTTGGGGCATCGACCCAGGGTTATGCTAACCGCGTTGATTGCCTGGCAAATGCACAACGTAACGGTTATACCGGTAATTAAGGTATAACCGCCACATTGTGCTGATCTATACCTTGTTCAACAGCAAACAAAATGTTGTCGGCGCAAACGGTAGTGTGGGTTTTTAAAGACTTGAGCCCTACGCGGGGAAACTTGCACGTACGGCTTGAGGGACGGGGCACAGTAATGTGCTCCTGCCTGCCGACATCATCCATAGGGTGCTCGTCAGTGAAAACCTCCTGTCCTCTGGGCAGGGGGTTTTTCTTTCGTTGGGGAAAATAGTATAAGTAATGACGCAGTTCAGAGCGGTTATATCGATACAGAACACGCTGAATGTATAAGAAATGCGAAACGTTTCTGCTAAGCTGCAGCCTGATTCTGATGATAATAAAATGGGGATTAAAATGTGTATTAAGACTTTGACTGGCATTACTTTTGCTACCCTGGTGTTGGCGGGCTGTAGCAGCAAAGGCAATCTGACGGCTGCAGGAAAGCTCGTCACTTTCGTTGATCAGCAGCCGGATAGCCAGTGTCAGCTACTTGGGTCCGTAACGGGCACTCAGAGCAATTTATTCAGCGGCGCTGGTGGTAATGAAACCAGTGGCTTGCGCGGTGCGGCTAATGATTTGCGCAATAGGGCAGCGGAAATGGGCGGCAACGTTATTTTCGGTGCGACCAGCCCGACGCAGAATATCTGGACCGGCTTTGTTCCACTCGATAGCAAAATGAGCGGACAGGTCTATAAATGCCCGTAATCGCTATCCCCTCAGAATAAACTGAGGGGTTGGCATTCCCACTCAATGTTGGCGTAGCTGCAAATCCAACGGCGTTTTGCTTGGCTCGCCACCAATCTCCCTGGCCAGTTTCGGCACCAGATAACCTGAAATTAACGTCAGCAGATCGCGCATGATGGCGCGCGCGCGGTCGTCATCTACGTAAAAATGTGCCGCGCCCTGAACCTTATCAAGCACGTGCAGATAGTAGGGTAAAACGCCCGCGTCAAACAGGCTATTGCTCAGCGTCGCCAGCGTCTGTGCATCATCGTTAATATCCTTCAACAGTACGCTCTGATTTAACAGCGTCACCCCAGCCTTGCGCAGTGCATTCAGACCCGCACGCAACTCGCCGTCAATCTCCCGGGCGTGATTGATATGCGTGACTAAAATGACCTGCAGTGAGGAGCGATACAGTCGCTCGCACAGTGCCGGCGTGATACGCGCGGGAATAACCACCGGCAGGCGACTGTGAATACGCAGACGTTTAATGTGGGATATATGCTCCAGTTCACTAATCAGCCAGTCCAGTTCGCTGTCCTTCGCCATTAACGGGTCGCCGCCTGAGAAAATAATCTCATCCAGATTGGACTGTGAGCGGATATAATCCAGCGCTGTTCGCCAGTTGTGCTTGTTGCCCTGGTTGTCCTGATAGGGAAAATGGCGACGGAAGCAGTAACGGCAGTTCACCGCGCAACCGCTTTTCACTAGCAGCAGCGCCCGATTGCGATACTTATGCAGTAAGCCAGGTATCACGTTACTCTGCTCGTCGAGCGGATCATTACTGTAACCGGGCGTCTGAATGAATTCCTGCTGTGAGGTCAGCACCTGTAGTAGAAGCGGGTCCTGTGCGTCCCCTGGCTGCATTCTGGCTGCGAATGTCCGGGGAACGCGCAGGGCGAATAGCCTACGCGCATCGCGGCCAGCAGCCAGTTTTGGGTGGTTATCCAGCGCCATAAGCTGAAGTAATTCATCAGGATCGGTGATGACGTCTGCAAGTTGAGCTAGCCAGCCTTCTCGCAACGGGGTATTTAGGGTTACAATGTGTGCCATTTTTTGGCTAAGTACCAGTAATAAATTAGTGAGGGCCTTTATGGCGACTTATTCTAGCAACGATTTTCGTAGCGGTCTTAAAATCATGTTCGAAGGTGAACCTTATACCATCGAGTCCAGTGAATTCGTAAAACCGGGTAAGGGACAGGCGTTTGCGCGCGTTAAGATGCGTCGTCTGCTGACCGGCTCACGTGTTGAGAAAACCTTCAAATCCACCGACTCTGCCGAGGGGGCAGATGTCATGGATCTCACCCTGAACTACTCCTATACCGATGGTGATTTTTACTACTTCATGCATCCGGAAACCTTTGAGCAATATCAGGTTGAAGCAAAGGCGCTTGAAGATATCACCAAGTGGCTTCAGGACAATGCAGAATGTATCGTTACGCTGTGGAATGGCCGCGCTATTGCCGTCCAGCCACCGAATTTTATTGAAGCAGAGATCACCGAAACCGATCCGGGTCTGAAAGGTGATACGGCAGGCACCGGTGGTAAACCAGCAACGCTGAGCACCGGCGCAGTGGTTAAAGTGCCGTTGTTTGTGCAGATTGGTGAGGTGATCCGTGTGGATACCCGCTCCGGCGAATACGTTTCGCGCGTAAAATAAATATACTGATGGAGCCGGCACCGGCAGATCCTTTCGCCTCATGCTGAGAGTTTGCATTGATGATGAGACGGTTGAACGTGCTGGCTTTATAATCTGATAATGACCCGTTCACTCAGCGCCCTTAATACTTTCCACGGTTTCGGCGAAGACGTTCAGCAGCAGGGGGATGCTCTTTCGCACGCAGCGGATACGTAATTTCTTATTAGTATAATGCGCCTTTTAGTCATGTTTTTAAAACGCCTGGTGTGATTCTGGCTACCCCCAGAAAGTACCAGCTTACTGTACCTCGCCTGAACTAAATGAAGATGCTACTGTATGGGTATACTTATATCGAACTAAAATCTTTCCAGGAATCCGTGCCAACACAGAAATCATTTTGCACAAATTCAACTATCATCAGGAAGTGGGGACAAAAATAACCTGAAGCTTATACATAACCTTTGAGTTATTTTATTCTTTAGTTATATTTTTTATGTGGCTTCGGTATCAGGGAAACAATGTAATGAACTATATGGCTATAGGAAATTGTTAGTCTGCGGAGCTAAACCTGAAAGGAAAGGGGCTATTTTTTGTTTAAACTAATTTTTTATCTTGAAGGTGAGCAGGAATTACTTGATCTTGATAGTGCTATGCAGGGTAAGGTATTTGCGGTGCTTGATAAACTGTAGACTCAAGGTAATCAATTACGCTTCACGCATACCGATATTATACAGGATGGTCTTTTTGAATTAAGGGCGGGCAAAAAAAGACCTTATTCGAACTTTTTTTGCTTTCGATAAAGATAAAAGAATATTCATTCTCCCTACATTTGTAAAGAAAAGCCCAAAGACACCATCTACAGAAATTAAATTAGCACTTAGCAGGCTTGAGGAAATGACAAATGAAAGTTAAAGGCATTCCTTACTCAGAAGTAAAAGCAAAAGCCTTACAGAACCCAGATGTGATGGCTGCTTATTTTGCTGAAAAAAAAAGAAGAAGAGCTTCAGGCGCTTTTGTTCGATCTTCGTCGCAATGCTGGCATCAACAGTACACAGGTTGCGGAGCGCCTGGGTATTACTCAGCCAGCAGTTAGTAAGTTAGAGAGGAACGCCAGTAAAGCCAGCGTATCAACACTGGAACGATACGCGGCTGCGTGCGGAGCATCCATTAAAATTGTCATGCGATGATCCTGTGTTTAGACAGAATTGACCATAAAGGAAGCCGCACTTAGCGTGGCTTTTCAATGAGTGAAGGCTTTAATCTGAGAGCATCCAGTGCCCCATAAATTCAGCTTGAAGAGGAGATGGCAGGTTTAAAAAAAAGAGACATAACCTTTTGTCAGGAAATAGGGGGGAATGTAATTATCCCAACCTCTCTGGATGCAGTGACGGAGCAGAGCGCTGCTGTTGGTAACACCCGTTTTATCATAGCAACGTGTCAGCCTGTTACGAAGCGCGGAAAAGCTGATACCGAGTATGTCTGGCATAATATTTTTCCTGACCCCGCATTTTAATAACAACACCACCTCCCACTCTTTATCAGTAAAAATATTCTTGGGTCTGTTGAAAATCAGCGGCTTACCTTCATTTGCCATAAGAAAGGATGAAAAGTAAACATTGATAATTTCAATGTAGGTGCAGGCTATGCCGTTAGTATCATTATCAAGCCGCCACGGGCGCTTCTCAACCAGAAAGGATCTGAGCTTGTCTTGTCGCCCATAATCAAACGTCTTAAGAACGATACTCATTTCGCTTGTAGTCAGTATTTTTTTGTCATCAGCCAGTATATGGTCATAGTACTGACGGATGTCGGGTATCAGTTCAGTGTCAAGGGAACCGACGAGTTGATTAGCAGTTATGCTGAAGTACTGGCAGAGTATTCTGTTTCCATAAACATACCTGGAGTCGCTGTCCTTTATTCCCCATCCAAATAAAGAGTTATCAAAGTAATAATATGCAGGCGAATTCATCTCTGTCAGCCCTAGGTTAATCTCTAATTACTATATGCCCTTTTTTCAGAAAGAACAGAGGGATGTAGTTATCAAACTTGTTATCCCGGCAATATACTTTCAAATCTGAAAGTGAATTGAGATCCGTTTTTTTATAACAACTACGGAGCCTTCCGTTAACAGCATCAACGGTGATCGACAGGATGCTACTGATTTCTTTAAGTCCCATTCCACAGACCAGCAGGTAAACCACCTCCCACTCCTTTTCGGTAAATATTTCAGAAGGTGATTCGAAAGTGGCATGCTGCATTATCTTTCCGTTCATCAGTGAGGTTGGCGTAATGATTCTGACAGGTCTGACACTGATAATCGTACCTATACATTTTTTATGTTCATCATAGAGTGCCTCCTGAATATTGTAGGCTGGTTGCATTATCTTCTCTGATCCCTGTATATGCGTTGTAATAGCCCTCACTGGTTTACCTGTAAGCTCAATCTTTCTCTCTTGTTGATTAAAAATGTCGCAAAACTCAGCTACAGGAACCGGGACATCCCTGATGTTTAATCCTTCGTAATCAAAATTATGAGAGATCGTTTGCCAGGTTTTAAAAGTGTTGTTGACGTAATGAAAACAGGAGTTTTTGTCTTTCACTGCCCAGCCTACGACAGGATCTTTTTCAAACATCGATATTAAATTGGCTGGTAGTTTTATTTGTTCCATAAGCTTATCCTCAATTTAATTAACCCTACATAAAACATACCCTAAATAAAATTTCCCTTACCTGTTTTTTACCTTTTGGTGATGAAGTTAAAATAATATAAATACACCTGATGGTTAACATCAGGGAAATAACTAAATATATAATAACAAGCGGCACATAATCTATCGGTTATGTGCCTTTCATTTACTAACTCTCTGTTGAATGAAAAGGATTTGCAATCAGTGGTGCTCACTCACGCTTTCTCTGCCAGAGCTGTAAATCCAAAGCCTGCAGCAGCTGCGGCCTCAAGGGCACCGAGCAATGGATCGTCGCGCAGCAGCACATCCTGCCCGACTGCAACTGGCAACATATCACGTTCACCATGCCCCACTTGCAGTGGCCGTTCTTCAATAACAGCTGGCCGCTGCTCAACGGCCTTTCTCACGGTGCCACCCGCGCCATGCCCAGGCACGCGCGCAAGCTGGGTATTGAAGTCGATATATTCTGTGCTCTGCACACCTACGGATGCCAGCTCAATCAGCATCCGCACGTCGACGTCTCCATTACCCGCGGCGGCCTCGATGTCAAACATGGCGTCTGGCGCGATCTGTTCTTCACAAAACAGCAGGTTGAAGTTATCTGGCGCGGTGCCGTTAATCCGCCTGCTGCGTGCCAGCTACGATCGAGTCAATCCCGGCAAGCTGTCCAACCTCGGACATATCCGCGATGAGAAGCAGTGGAAACGCTACCTGCAGGCGCAATATCAGGGCCACTGGAAGGTCCACTTCGCCAAAAAGATCCGCTGGGCCTGGCGCAGCGTAAACTACCTGGGCAGATACCTGAAACGGCCGCCGTTCGCGGCATTACCGCGGCGGCTCGGTGGTGCATCAGTACTACGACCACAACACGCAGCAGCACAAACGTCAGAAACTAAGCCAGGAGGAAATGCAGTGGCGTTACATTAGCCACATTTTGTCCCGACACTTAAAATGGTGCTTACTACAGTTTTCTGGCCAAACGTAAACGCGGCACGCTACTGCCAAAGGTCTACGAAGCGCTGGAGAAGACACCGCGCGGCGGTGCTGATGAAAGCCTTCCTGGAAACCGACCCGTGCCAGTGCATCCTGTGCAAGTGCAGACTGCGTTTTGCCGGTGCAGTGGCGGGGGATCACGCCACAAAAATGCTCTCAGACAGGCTGCACCAGATGGTGAAAAAACGATTGGCTGCGGATGCCTGCCCTGAATCAATACACCTTTAAAACAGGTTTCAGGTTAAAAATTCGTCGAAGATGGCATTTTTATTATAAAACTCATATCGATCCGCGCTGTAACTGATATGGGGCGTGTTGCATTCCATGGTCAGGTGATCCGAAAAGAAGCGATTCAGACTCCTGACTATAAATATTGAAAAGCTCAGGCGTTTACCCATTACTACAGTATCCTGTAGTAATGGGTAATATTGAAATTGAAAGGCATAATATTTTCATCATCCTTCATTTATCCATAATTGAAGGTGACATCACTTGCATGTGATGATTGCATTGTGAACTGAAGCCAATTTTTTTGTTCGGGTAATTACATTGCGTTAATAATGGGAGCTGGTCAACAGTATCCCGAAAAATTTCAGCTAGGATTATTATGGCTGGAATAAAAAAACCGAAAGTGTATAGCCGATAAAAAAGTGTCAGAGCTGATAATTTCTTCGTATTTTAGCATGCTGACGAAATGATCTTGCTATATAAAATTAAAGGGTGTAATGAGCTATGAATATATTGAGTCATAGATACGGGTTTTTTTATTATTTATGAGTGGTGTTTTTCAGGGCAACGCGGCAGAAACACGTTGTCCTATAGCTGAGTTGGCAGTCTGTCCTGCCCCAATGGATAATCCAATCCCAGATGTAAAAAATATGCTAACCTGGAGTCAATCCGAAAGGATTGTCGGTTTTCGTAATACCTATCGCTCCTATTCTGGTGATGTATTCAAAGCGGGGAATGCCGAGCCTCTTCCGGTGTCTTATCGCAATCTTGATGACGTGGGCTATATTTATCAAGGGAAACATTATGGATTACAGGAATATCTTAGACGTAATAACGTAACTGCCATGATGGTGATTAAAGACGGACATATAGTTTGGGACTACTACGGCAATGGGAATACGAAGACCACTCTATGGACATCTCGTTCAGTGGGTAAATCGGTCGTATCAACACTGCTCGGTATTGCCCTAAAAGAGGGAAAAATATCTTCCCTGGCAGATCCATTGAGTAAATATAATCCTGACGTGAAAGGGACTGTATGGCAGAAAGTAACATTAGGGCAGCTGCTGCAGCATGTTTCAGGAGTTACATGGAATGAGGATTATACTAATCCACATTCTGACTTTGCTAAACTAACGCAATGTGAAGCTGGTAATAACACCTATGACTGTGTCAGTAAATTAGTGCTGGATCCTAACCGGACGGCTTACGCGCAACCCGGTGAAATTTGGTCATACTCCTCCGCAGGTGCATGGTTATTGGGTGATACACTGGAAAAAGCCACAGGCAAATCTCTCGCCCAATACTTGCAGGAAAAAATATGGCAACCCGCAGGCATGGTACAGGATGGTGTCTGGCAAAGTTACGCTAAAAATAAACATGATGTAGGAGCCCATGGAGTTAATGCCACATTGCAAGATTGGGGTAAATTTGGACTCTTTGTCATGACTGGCGGTGAATTGCCTGATGGTACTAAATGTTTACCTAATAATTGGATTGAACAATCACGTGACTGGACAAAAGCGAAATATTCCGTCAGTTCAAATTATCCGCAGGTATCTACGGTTTTCAGTGGTGGAACAACAGTGTACCCGCGACTGCTAAAGATGTCTGGCCAAAGAGAGGGCTACCGTCGAATACCCTGTGGGCCGAAGGGATCTTTGGTCAGCTGATTGCAGTTAGCCCCGAAAAGAAGATGGTGATTGTCCAGTGGTCAAGCTGGCCGGAAGCTGAACCTAAAGAGGATGCTGAACCCTTAGAAGCTTCGCTGATGTTCAATGCTATCACTAACTACCTGACCGATGATGTGAAATAAAAAGGAGCTCACTTCTGCGGGATAGAGCCATGGTCAATATCCTGCCGATGTCTTTATCTACGGCGCTGTACGCCAAAAATATACAATGCTGCGGTCGAATATCGTGCTCCTGGTCTGTCAACGACTTTGACCGTTGAGGTATTCCGGCATAAACAGCGTTGAAGCCTTTACAAAATTTCGTGCTCTTTAACCAGGTTGTACCTTTCACTTCATTTTCTATATCTCCACCTGTTCTGGTGGAGATATAGATCCGGCAGGTGCTTCATCTGACTGCCCTGGTCAGATCGTATTCATGTAAGAATAGTAATTGAATGGCTGATATTGAAAGCTTTTTTAGCAAGTTGCGCCGTAAACCTTCGCCCAATGCAGACGGGAATATAAGGGCGAAAACCCCGAAGGGCTTCAGGGCGGGTTACTCCGGCGTATTCTGGCTGAGCACGTATGCTTTGAGCGTTTCTACGGTGGCACCACCTGCGCTACAGGCAAAGTAAGAATGAGACCACAGCAACCCTGTTTTGCTCTGCATCCGTAAGTGGGTATTTTGCTGACGGAGAAGCCGGGACGATATCGATTTTAAGTTATTAAACATCACGCTGACAGCCAGTTTTGGCGGATACGCTATCGAAGCCGACATCATATTGAGTTAAGGCCGCATCTGGTGGCCCGCAAGCGCAGAGGATGCGAACAGGGCCACGGAGTACATTAAGCAACGTGAGGCGGACAGGGACAACACGAACCAACTGATAGCCAGCGACAGGAATGACCTGTCAACGATGACGTCGGCGACAGAAAACACGAAAAAGGATATTGCACGTATCCAAAACGGCGAGGTTCTGGATAAGTATCGTCAGGAAAATGAAAAGGCCGCCGAGGCCCGGGCTAAAGCGGCAGCTGAATCCCGGGCGAGAGCAGAAGCCGAAGCCAGAGCGAAGGCAGAAGCTGGGGCCAAAGCAAAGGCAAAAGCGAGAGATGAGCTGTTTGCTAAGGCGGGCGTGAAGCCAGCCCCGGTAAATACTTCGGAAATGGCTAACGCTGCAGATGCGGCGCTGGGGGCCGCCGGGGCGATGGCCCTGAGTCAGGTACCGAACGGAATGCAGCTGTCGGTTGCCGGGAGCGGCGTGTGGACGGCCGCCGGTGAAACCGCCGGCAGCCTGGGTGCGGCTATCGGTCGGGGAATTGCCGCGCTGACCGCGAGCACGTTGGGTCCGATGGTAGCCACTGCGTCAGCGATACTGTTATCACCTATCGCGGGAGGCGGCAGTGACAAAGTGCCGGGCCGCGACCTGGATGCCATGTTTGCACTTAACGCGCAGCTGCTGGCGGGTCCGGATGTGAAGATTGAGTCGGGAACAGGCAGCGTGAATCTGCCGGTGCGCGGACAGCTGGTAAACCGCAACGTGGAGCTGCTTAAAACCGGAAATGGTGCGCTGCCGGCGGCGGTGCAGGTGCTGAAAGCGGTGTGTGACGAGGCGACCGGTCTGGACTTCATGACGGTGTCAGCCGTGACGGGCGCGCCGTCACGCACTATCCTGATTAATCCGGTAGCGGTGCCGTCAGTACCGCCTGAAACCGGAAACACGAAGCCAGTACCGGTGACGCCGCTACATACCGCAACAGAGGTAAAGCCGGTGGACACTATCACGGTAATGGCAACGCCGTGGCCGAATGGGGAGAGTTGCAGGACTTTAACGGCATCCTGAAGGATGCCGTTTTATGTAAATACCTGTAGCGGCTTGCCAACATAATAGCCTCTGCTCGCAAACATCGGAAATTTCTGCTCGCATTATCTGACTATGAAGTGGCGGTCGTGCTCACACTCTTTGCCAATATGCTTACAAATATCAGCCGCCTGCTCACATTAAATGTCATCAACAGCATGGTTAAATCGGAACGCGCTGCCGGGCGCAGTTTTCTTGCAGCTCGGGGTGAAGTGTGCCGCCCAGAAAGGCTCGAACGTCGGACGTCGCGCATTGAGTTGTGTGACCGAAGCGGCTGCATCGAAACCGTTTCGGGTCAGGGGCGGTTCTGGATACGAAAGTTTGGTTAATGTCTGTTTCTCGCTCAATACAGCCCGTCATGCCTGCTTAAAAACAGGCTTAGCGTAGGATATTTTCCGTTTTCCAAGCGGACCCCGATTAGTCTTTGCGAGGATCTTCGGGGTTTCGGGAGCAATGTGTCAAAAGACGCTTAAGAAGTTGAATTAAGCGGTCAAAGAATTTGATGCACAACAGAGCGAAAACTCGCGTAAAGCAATTTTTGATTAATAAAACCGATTTAAAATAGCGTTAATGGGAGCGATAACAATATGAAAAAGTTAACAGATTTTGAAAAGGTATATTGACGGCGTACGCTATTCTACAGGATATACACGGCCAAACGCGTGCAGCAGGCGACATAATAAAGGAAGTTAAACTCACTCATGCAATTTGCGTTATTCGCATTGGCGCGCGTTTTTTTCAAGTCCGAATGACAGTGTCAATGTTAATCTTCAGTATACTGGCAGTATCACGCCCGCTGCATTATTGAAGTCCATTTCAGTTGTTTGTCCTTTGATGCTTCACAAACTGGCGAGCAGTGCGCAGCCGGTTACCGTTCTGATAGTTTCTGCCAATCAATCTCTTCGCCCTGCCAGGCTCAAATTTACTAAAAGCGATACAAAAGCTTCTTTGCGCTGTCGGAGTGGTTACTACAAGGCATAGCTGCGATCGGGGCGTATCTCCGCGTAAGCGCGCCGTAAGGGCCGCTTACGGGCGTGTTACGCAATATCTTCAGCGACACTACTTACAGCAGCTAAGATTTTAATTACATCATCTATTACTAAAAGTGACGTTGTTTAGGTTCTGTATCCGCCTTACCTCATCCTTCAGTTAGAGAATTTTACGAAACTTCTTTCGTATATCTTTAATCCAGTCTGCCATAAGGAAATCTTAAGTAACGTTATTATAGTTCAACAAAAACCTGTTGAATTTATGAATATTCTGTCTAAATATATGCGCCTACACATCATAATTAAAAACGAATGCGTTCATGGCCTGTTGCTGCTGCGACGATCTCCCACTTCTTTCATATTAATTCAATATAGTATTGTAATTGTTAACTAATATTGAAAATTAGATATACCCGCTATATCATGGATTTAATCGTTATTAATCAGGTATAACTATGGCCCGCAAACAGATCCGCAGCATGACTCAAGCCGAATGGGATCGGCTCATACCAGTGATGAAATCGTTCAGTCATCTTTCTACCGAGATCGGCCACTCAGTACTGGTTAGAGGGGAAGGCAATAAAGACGTAGCTGAGCGTGTCGGACGGACGAAGCAAAACGTAGGTTCCACGATTAAACGCATTTGGGATCTGTATCTGTCTGTAGCGGTAAATTTTGAGGGTGAGATGCTGCGCAAAGTTGATGTATGGCTACCTGAAAAAATGGCCCTGGATGTATTGAAAGAGGCTGGGAAGTACAGCATCAACCAGAGTAATACGGACTAAGTTTGATGCCACTAATAACGAAGGGGATGGCTTTGGAGGAAGGGGAATTATTACGGCTAAAGCCGTAATGCTTTTTGATTCCTTGTGCAGTGCACTGCACTGCTTCCGGCGCTTTGCGCATTTTTTTCTACTATAGCCTAATGAAATACATAATAAATTTATTTACTAATAATCTTCATGAAATGCGCCTCTTATACTTTAATCTCTTTTTACAACGACCTGAGTCCCGGATACTGTGATGCGAATTTTATGTCTGGATATCCCCGCACCTGGAGCATCGCTGGAAAAATATGCGCCACACCTTAACGCTTGAGCGCTGCACGCCTGGGGATGGTATAATCAGGCTTTATCCGCGACATCTACTTCTTTCAGGACAGACTTGGCGTCGCTATTTTCTTGAATGCGACTCTGCCGATGAAGCGATGAACGTAATGGCCGAATGACCGCTGGCAAAAGCAGGCTTATTAAGCTTCGAGTGCATTCCGCTTGGCTCTTTTATTAACTGGGAAAATCTCTTCGCCGCTGAATTTAAAAATAAAGAGTGAGGTCCGATATAAAACTTGCAGTTTCAAAGAAACGAAAATAGGCCTGAAAGGTTATATGACAGTTGAGGCGGAGAAGGCAGCAGCAGTGTGTGAAGCTAACGCAGAGCCAGCGGCACAACACACCCCGGCTGCAAGCCTGACAACTACACCGTGTACACCTTGCATGAACCTATTGAAGCGTAAAAAGGCAAGCCATACGCAGAGAAGCGTGTAACTCGCGCCTACATTGCACGCAGTATCTCCCGCACCCCGGCAAGCCATGAGAAGCATGCAGAGAAGTATAAAGCGTAGGATGTTATCTGGCTGACAGAACATAACGCAGACCACGCTCTTAGAATGGCGTTTTAAGCCCTGAAGCGTTCACTGGGATACATCACATGATACGCGCAGAGAACGCGCGCCCCCTGCTTATTCTGGCGGCTCTGCTTACCGGAGCGCCAGCGATTTCCGCCGTCCGAGCGGTATAATCTGACCACCATTCAACGCGCCTTACGGGGCGCTTATTGTTTGTAGTACCTAATGAAATATTTGTAATTAATGTATTTAAGGGCAAAAAGAGCGATAATTATATTCATCGGAAGGCAATAACGTCACCTGGTAACTCAGCCTAAAACGACGATTATCAGGAGTATATTATGACTGTGGTATCTGTCGGTCGGAATGTCCCTATCTTTAAATTTACATATCAATTGGTTACAAAATCATTTTCTTTTGTTTATTCTTTTTAAAAAAATGAATCAGTAATTAGGGTGATTTTACTTATTCTTTAATAAAGATAGCGTTATTCATTGCTGACTATTTTAAATCACACAGGCTACGCATTTCTTGAGCAACCTGTTGAGCGTTCGGGTTCAAGAGAAAATTTTCCGCATGTATGGGCTGAACCCGCATTCTTGCAGGTTACACAGGGTAGTATGACAAAAAACTTTTGGTGGACAAGGAAAGTTGTCAACGCGGGCGTACTCTGGAAAGGCGGTAAGGCAGTCTGATATAACTTGGCTGCTAAAAACGCGCATCAGACAGGGGTTCCGGCCGACGTGACTTTATAAAACACTGTTTAATGTTGTAACTTCCGGTCTGATTCTGCTTTATTCCTTTTTTTGACTGCACAGCTGATGGTTCCACGGCTACAACCGAGCACCTTTTGAACCTGGCTCCATGAACTCCCAGTTGAGAGTAATTTATTGATTGCATCGTATCGGGACTGATCGGGCTGACGGCCCTTATATTCTCCTTCCCTTCTGGCTCTGGCTATCCCCTGCCTCTGGCGTTCCCTTCGCTGTTCATAGTTGCGCCGGGCAACAGCGGCCAGCATATCGAGCAACATATCATTAATGGCCGCAAACATACGGCTATCAAAGTCATTAATTCCTGAAGCAACCCAAGTTGTAGGCACATTGACGGCCATAACCCTGATATCTTTCTGCCTGATCATCTTTTTAAGACTGTTCCAGTCCTCGCCCGCCAGGCAAGATAGTCGACCCACATCCTCTATAAGCAGAATATCATTCTGCTGGCAGTCTTTTAGGAGCCGGAACGACTCAGGATGATCAAGCCAGGAGCCGGATTCATTCTCAACGTAATAGTTACATATGCTCAGTTCCTGCTCACTCGCGAATGCGTTAATCGTTTCGAGTGCGCGGGTAGCATCCTGTTCTGACGTGGAAGCCCGTAAATAAGCTCTACCAGTTTTCGATGGTTTGAGGAAGGCATGCTTAAAAGGCGCTTTCTACCATTAACAAAAAAGGACATTTTATGATAAAGAAAAGCGTAATAGACTTTTATCGGTGTTGGTGCTTTCTTCTGTACTCTCTGCCTGTAATACCACTCGGGCTGTGGGAGAAGACGTTGAAGCGGGCGGTAAAGCGATTCAAAGAAGCGCCCAGTAGCATTATTGCCGATGTCGCCCTGGCACCGGATTAAACGCAATATTGTCTTTTGATTCTATTTTTACTCACATTCCGGCAAAAATAATTATGCATCCGGGTTTGTCTGTCAGCCCGAGTATAGGTAAACTTCATGCCCCATACAGAATGTGGAGTAATGACGATGGCAGTGATGGTCAGCTGGCAGCCCAGCGCTTCGATCGACAATTTATTGAAACGTGCCGCTATCGTGGCGGAGATTAGGCGTTTCTTTGCCGACCGGGGCGTACTCGAAGTAGAGACGCCGGCAATGAGCCAGGCGACGATCACCGACCTCCATCTGGTGCCTTTCCGCACACATTTTGTTGGGCCAGGTGCTGCACAGGGTATGGATCTTTGGCTGATAACCAGCCCTGAGTTTCATATGAAGCGCCTACTGGCAGCCGGTAGCGGCCCCATTTATCAACTGGGCAAAAGCTTTCGTAACGAAGAAGCGGGGCGTCATCATAATCCGGAATTTTCTATGCTGGAGTGGTATCGCCCGCATTATGATATGTATCGCCTGATCAACGAAGTTGACGATCTGCTCCAGCAAATTCTTGAATGTGCAGCGGCAGAAAAGCTCTCTTATCAACAGGCCTTTATTCGCTATCTGGACATTGACCCGTTGTCGGCAGAAAAAGACGAGCTGCGCGGCATTGCTGAGAAACTGGGTGCCGGCGATCTGGCTCATCGCGAAGACGATCGCGATACGCTGCTGCAGCTGCTGTTTATGCTCGGCGTAGAGCCGGAAATCGGCAAAGATAAGCCGGTGGTTATTTATCATTTTCCGGCTTCACAAGCGGCGCTGGCGGAGATCAGCACCGAGGATCATCGGGTCGCCGAACGGTTTGAAGTCTATTTCAAAGGTATTGAGCTGGCTAACGGTTTCCGCGAGCTTACCGATGCGCGCGAACAGCGTCAGCGCTTTGTGCAGGACAATCGTAAACGCGCAGCGCGTGGGCTACCGGTAAATGCCATTGATGAAAAATTACTGGCTGCGCTCGAGCAGGGAATGCCAGAATGTTCGGGCGTGGCGCTAGGCGTGGATCGCCTGGTGATGTTGGCGCTGAAAGCTGAACAGATTGCTGATGTTATCGCTTTTACGGTGGATTGTAGCTAGCCTTTTAAGGTTAATGGAGAAGCGTTTCTCTCTGGCCAATATATTTAAATTATGGTGGAAGCGTTATTAGCCCTCTTTCTATGCCTTGGCGGATGGCATGCCGGGCGTTGCTGACGCCCATTTTGCTCACCACGTTAGCCATATGAAATTTCACAGTGCGCTGGCTGATATTTAGTATCAATGAAATTTCCGCGTAGGTTTTCCCTATACTAGCCCAGTAAATCACCTCGCTTTCGCGCTGGGAAAATATATTTTTTTTGTATTATCGGCTCTTTTTACAGGATGAAAAGTGGTGGTCAACTGATGCATTTTTTCGTGGATATTAATCAGCAGCAGTTGTAGTCGAGCTTTATTATCAATCAGCATATCTTCATTAATCTGGCTACTGCTTATGTCAAATAGTAATGAAAGTAATGCCATATTGTTGAGATGATCGTGTAAAATAAAAGTCATTCCATTGATAACGTTATATTTTCTGGCAAGTAGAAAAACGTCGGAAGTGCGTGCGGCAAGATCTTCATCCCAGAAAAAAGGTGATATTCTTTTATAAGCAGTAAGTATTACTGGATCAATATTATGCCATTTTTTTCAAGGTACTGTTTCTGCCATTTCATTGGATAATTGGAAATTATCTGGATGCATTCTGTATCTTTCTTATCAATTACCAAATAGGAGTAGGAGGGCATACAGAATGGATGCAGTCTATCTTCAATGTAGTCACGAAGTGTACTGATTATCTTCTTATCAGAAAATGAATAAAACATTATTTGGTACAATAAGTTATTTTTTGCGTCATGAAAACTGATCTTAAGTACAGGTCGGTTCAGTACCTAAGTACAAGTTATATTATAACCGCTTCCGCGTTATAATTTTTTCCGAATAAAAAAGATAAAAAAAACCTGACTATAAAAGTCAGGGTACCAATTTGGTCAACACCAGGGAAATTGTAGAAATATTATAAATGGACGTCTGAATGCCATTCAGAACCAATTAGCAGAGTAATGCAAATCCTGTATGATGTAATCATACAGGATTTTTATTGTTGCTCAAATAACTTAATTACTAATCATTATAACCTTTTGCGCAAATTATTGATCGATGTATCATTTACGCGTTGGGAATATGTGATTAATTCCGACATCTAACCCAGCCAATTTCTATATGGTTGGCAGAACTAGCATGCTGTCTTGCCTGACTCCAGATCCTGTTTTCAGCCCTACACTGCACACGGGGTATCCAGCCGACCTTGCCATTACGCGTAGGTTAAGCCTGCCGTACTCTCCTCCAGCAGATGGGAGACGAGACATCTGAGTCAATCATTCCATGATCCAGGCAGCTGGCGGATGTGATAATAATTCCAACAACGCCGGTAGCCGTGTGGTGCTTATTCATTGCTAACAGTAGCGCCCTGAGCGTAGCATCCAAAACTATCTTTAGGCTGCATCACATCACCGTAATACCGTCAGCGGCCGCGCCTCCATATTTGCATCTAATGCGCGATAGTGTCGGTGCTAAATGTAACGCTGCAACAGTGGTAATCAACGATTATCAACGCTAAACGCAATGGTTTTTCTCATTACTGTAAAATACTCTGAAGTCTGACTGATCAGGCGTACTGGTTACGGCGTTCATGCCAAAAAGTGTGATATCTCATCGGCGAGGCTAAGATTTTATAGCCTTTTGTACACTGGCCAACCGATGTCATTACCAGGAGAAAAAACGCGTTTCAGATGAGGGGCATTGCAGGGCTGTCTGATGCAGCAGCACAGCAACGTGTCTGAAATCTTCGGCAACTTGAATGACCGCGCAGCAACGTACCATGGCGAACGAGCATATCATTCAGGAAAGTTTCACAGCCCACCGGAGCGGAAGGTTTTTTGACTGGTGCCGGATTTGCTGCTGCCGGGCTGAAGTGAGCCAATGGTTTCTACTCTAACCTGGAAAGGTGGGAAAGGCATTTCAAGGCCATGTTCACGATAACCTTCGAGTATCAAACGGTGCAGCTCATGACGTAGTGGCATTCGATGTCCCATCTCGGCGGCGTGTATGCGCAGTTCGAACAGCTGAATACCCTGATGAAGATCCACCAGAAAAGCCTCCGGCTTGGGCATCTCTAAAACGTAGCTACAGCGTCCGGCTGCCGTCAGTAATAGATTGGTTACTTGCTCGGTACTGGCTTCAGCGGCAGCTGGAATAGTTAGCACGACGCGCGTGACCGAATCAGAGAGCGACCAGTTTATAAATTGCTCGGTAATAAACGCCTGATTAGGCACGATAATCTCTTTTTTGTCCCAGTCGGTAATGGTAGTAGCGCGAGTATTAATACGGGTGATACTGCCTGTTAAATCGCGCAGTGTCACCGTATCGCCGATGCGTATAGGTTTTTCAAAGAGAATTATCAGACCGGATACG
Organism: Izhakiella capsodis; assembly: GCF_900115045.1. Lineage (GTDB taxonomy): Bacteria > Pseudomonadota > Gammaproteobacteria > Enterobacterales > Enterobacteriaceae > Izhakiella > Izhakiella capsodis. Next base: position 42,366 of record NZ_FOVC01000002.1, read on the forward strand.
AAGTTGGCAAAAATTTGCTGCAAACCGAATCCCAGCCCCAGGCCCATTGCAGCAACCAGCCACTGCAGTTTGGCCCATTCAACGCCAATGAGTGAAAAACCTATCAGGCCACCCACCAGGATCAGTACATATTTGCTAAGGGTTGTAATGGCATAGCCTGTACCGGGCGTTAACTCAAGATGCTGAAGCAGTGCCAGCTCTAACAATGCCGGCATATTACGTACCAGTAAGGTAGTAATAATTAAAACCAGGATGGCAATCAGCAACGAGCCAAGGGTTATTGGCTGCATACTTTCCACGCCTTGAATGGTTGTGCTGGTATCCCATAGCTGAATGTTTTCCAGAAAGCTGAAAGCAGAGTGGATTTCTGACCACAATACGATGACAGAAACTAACGCAATCAGCGTTAATAAAGAGCGTACCAGCCGCAGTGACTGGGCGCTGATGGCATCCAGGTCGATGACCGGCTCATCAATTTCATGTTCAGCAGGGGGGGCAGTGATATCGTCGCTGCGGTTTCGCGCCGAAAGCATTTCTGACCGACGATGGCGAGCACGATCGAAGGCGATGCGGCGACGTTGGATCAGCATCCAGCGCCTTATGATGTGATAAATCACCAATAACACAAACCAGATGGCTACCGAGGTTTCAAGACGTGCCAGCAGCGCCTGTGCCGTGGCCAGGTAGCCAATGCAGGAGGCCAGGATGGCAATCAGTGGTGAAGCGATCAATAGATTCCAGAGGATGGTATTGGCCAGATTATCTCCGCTGCCATCTTTATTGAGATAAAGCGGAATGCCGGCTCGTTTGAGGCTAACCGTAACAAGGCTCAACGCGCCGCAAATTAGAATAAAACACAGGCGTCCTAAGGTCGCGGTGAACTCGCGATCGTCAAGGTTATCGAACGCGATGACCAGCATGATCAGAGGCACGATGAAGCCAATGGTCAAAAGGTAATAGCGCATTGCGCGTGCTACCCGGTTTTGTGACCAGCGAAAATGTACGATGAACAGCCCGTTTGGTCGGGCGAAGGCCGCGCTTATCATAAAACACCATAGCAACGGCAGCGTAGCGGTTACGCCGTCTCCGATAGCGATTGCGATAGGATAACGCCATGCCTCCTGCAACCCGTAGCCGAGAGCAGCCCAAAGAATTGGCAATGGCAGTGCCACCAGAATTGACCAGAATACCGTGCGCAGTGTCAGGCTGAAATGATCCTGAGTGACTTTGCCGACCCGACTCGACGCCCGGTCGAGAAACTGCCGGTAGTGGCGGCGAGTGCTAATGCTAAAGCCGAACAGCAGTAGTGCGCCGATAATCGGTAGAAGCGTTTCCCGGCTGGTCAACATCATCAGCACTGCGCCGCTAAGCTGACCGAGGGTATCGAGCGATAACAAACGGTAGAGATCGTGAATGATATCCAGAGGCGTGCTAAAGCTGATTGCACGTACGTCCGCTGTCCAGAAAAGATAGCGATGCGTTGCTTCCTGCACCTCGTTAAGGGCATCGATCAACTGACCATCAGCAACGCGTAGTTTTGTCACCTCCAGTATCAGATTATCGCTACCGGCGATAAGCGAGTTGAGCAATGCACCCTGCGTTTTTACCTGGGCATCCAGAATTCGCTTTTGTTCGACAGTCAGTGGATCGCCATTTTCCTGATGTATCAGGCGCAGCTGCGGCAGGCGGGCCAGCAAATCTTCGTAGTGCAACCGTTGTACGCGGTATTGCGCCATGTCGTTATCACTTTGCTGTATTTTCGGCATTTCCGGCAGGCGTATGACCTGAGCACGCAGCGCTTCGGCTAACGCGTTAGAGGCGCTCAGCCACTGCGATTGTTCGCGGATGGTGTTCAGCGTCTGGCGTACCTGTAACGTGTCTCTGACCGTGGTACGCTGCTGCGATGCTAGCTGCTCCATGCGTTTTGCCTGCTGATTAAGCGCAGTGGAAAGATCGCGGTTAGCTTTGAACTGCTCGCTGATAGCCTCTGGTAGATTAGGGCTGTTTTCCGCCATCATTTCGGTGCGCTGTAACGCCAGCTCTGCCTCCTGCTGACGGCGGCTGCTTAGCCGATCCCGCAGCAATTGCAGGTATCTGTCCAGTTGTTCAGCTTTTTTTTGATGCAGCTCGGCACGCATACGTGCCAACTCCTGGCGATTATTCGCGGAGAGTTGTGCCAGCTCCAGCTCGTTAATCTGCGCTTTTTTTGCCGCATTGGCGGCCTGACGGCTATAGCGACGCGCCTGAGTCAGGGGCGTCGTCGGTTTGTCAATACTTTGCAGGCTGCGCTCGGATTCGCTGAGCTCGCGGCGGGCATCTGTTTGTTGCTGCGGTAGCTGGCCGAGAGCGTCACTGATTTCCCGGGCGCGATCCTGCTCCTGCTGAGCCTGTCGACCCTCTTCCAGCTGTTGGCTGCTGATCTGTAAAATTTCCTGATCGAGATCGACAGCGGATAGGTTGCTACGGATGGATTTACTGGTGTCGTCGATGGCGCTGATCTGCTGGCGCAAATCGCGTGACAATCGGGGGAAATTTTCAATCACCTGCTGATACTGCTTGCTGCGCTCCAGCGAAGCACTGCGCTCGTCAAGGTAATTTAGTGTGGCTTTGAGAGCGGAAGTAATTTCCGTTTGAGTCGGCGAAGTTTTCGCCGCTTTTGCCTCTTCAAGCTGCTGTTGTATCTGTGCTGCATCCGGCGTGCTGGCTGCCGTAGCGGGCTGGATAAGGCTCCAACCCAAAAGCAGAATGATAAGCAGGCGTTGCATCGGCAAATTACCCTTGCACTGGCCCGGACTCCTCGGGCACTGATTGCAGACCAACGGCCAGCGGCTGTCCGAGGCGAGTTGCCGTTTGCGGCGACAGGCTTTCTGCCAGTTTAATCTGGGCTGGGGCAAACAGATTGATAACCGTTGAACCTAGTTTGAAGCGCCCCATTTCCTGTCCTTTCAGCAGGATAACTGCATCTGGCTCTTCGGCTGCTGGCCAGGTCCAGCGTTTAATTGCGCCGTCGCGGGGAGGGGTAACCGTGCCCGACCAGACGGTTTCGATGCTGCCGACTATCGTGGCGCCGACCAGTATTTGGGCCATCGGGCCAAAATCGGTATCAAACAGACAAATAACGCGTTCGTTGCGCGCAAACAGATTAGGAATATTACGTGCGGTGAGCGGGTTGACTGAGTACAGATCGCCCGGCACGTAAATCATCTCACGCAGTATGCCGTTACAGGGCATATGAACACGATGGTAGTCACGTGGAGAGAGGTAAGTGGTCACAAACTCGCCGTCCCGGAATATTTCGCTCATGTGAGGGCTGCCGGCAACCAACGCTTCCAGTGAATAGTGGTGACCTTTCGCCTGAAAAATCTGATTGCCTTCAATGTGGCCCAGCTGACTGATTGAACCATCGGCTGGCAGAGCCAGTAAATTAGGGTCGGCGTCGACGGGACGTGCATCGCTACGCAGGGGGCGAACAAAAAAGTCGTTAAAAGTTCGATAGCGTGCAGTATCCGATTTCTCTGCCTCGGACATATCCACTTTGTAAAACCAGATAAATAGATCGATAGCGGCTTTAGTCAGGCGACCGCCGCGTTTTCCTGCTGCCCAGCCAGCCAACTCCGTCAGCGCTTTTTTGGGTAACACGGCGTTCAAACCAAGTTTAATTTTATCAAACACGTTAGCCTCCAGGCTTGTTGAGTTACCGTATGGCGAAGGGGGCAGGATTGTATCAGCGCCCGGCAAATAAGGCGACTGATGTTATCCTTTTACATTTATGCATCAGTATTTAGCTGCTGCCATCAAAAAAGTTTTTCCTGACTTTAACTTGCGACATGCTCTCCAGAATACGGTGATAATTTTCGAAACGGGACTCGCTAATTTCGCCCCGTTCAACGGCGGCACGAATAGCACAGCCGGGATCGTTTTCATGTTTACAATCGCGGAATTTACAGCTACCTAAAAAATGACGGAATTCGACAAAACCGTCGGTAATTTGTTCTGGCTCAAGATGCCATAAACCAAACTCACGTACTCCGGGGGAATCGATAACGTCTCCGCCGTGTGGGAAGTGGTAGAGTCGGGCAGCAGTGGTGGTATGCTGGCCTAACCCGGAGGCATCTGAAATATCGTTGGTCAGAATAGCTTCCTCTGCTATGTCAAGCCCCAGTAATGCATTGAGCAGACTGGATTTTCCTACGCCAGATTGGCCGGCAAAGATACTAATGCGTCCAGCTAGCGCCTGCTCCAGCGCCTGTAATCCTTCACTCTGATGACTCGAAGCCATGATGACCCGGTAGCCAATATGGCGATAGATCGCCATTTGCTGTTCAATAAATTCGCGCGCTTCCCTATCGAGCAGGTCGGTCTTATTGAGTACCAGCAGCGGCTCAATATCCAGCGTTTCGCTGGCGACCAGGTACCTGTCGATTATATTCAGCGACAGTTCAGGCAGAATGGCAGAAACAATCAGAATCTGATCGATGTTGGCGGCAACGGGTTTGACGCCATCGTAAAAATCTGGCCTGGTCAGCACCGATTGCCGTTCATGTACCGCCTCGACGATGCCTTTTACTACCGCGCCGCTGCCCAGTCCGGGCCTCCAGACAACACGGTCGCCGGTAACGAGGGAGCGGATAGTCCGGCGGATGTTGCAGCGATGCTGCTCGCCCAGTGCGTCTTCAACGTCGGCATGCATTCCAAAGCGGCTGATAACAATGCCATCGCAGGCTTCGCCGAATTGGCTGTCATCAGCTTCCGCTTTTTGCTCACCTGCGTGCAGGCGGCGCTGATGGTTAGCATTGACGCGACGCTGCTGCCCTTTTGACAGTCTGTTTTTACTCACTTTTCCTCACGCGATTACAGAGCGTTTCACCCCGGGGGGGCAAAACGTCTATGATACACGCTAATCAAATACAGTCCCACTGGTCAGGGGCGCTATCAGGCACCTTAACGTGAGATGACGAGCCAAACTCATGGCAATAATGGTATACCGGGAAGCAGCATGACACTCAGTGAAAATAACCTTATCTGGATCGATCTGGAAATGACGGGGCTTGACCCTAAGCGTGATCGCATTATTGAGATTGCAACCATCGTTACCGATGCCAACCTGAATATCCTGGCGGAAGGGCCGGTGATGGCCGTACATCAGTCCGATGCGCAATTGTCGCTGATGGATGACTGGAACGTGCGAACGCATACCAAAAGCGGTCTGGTTAAGAGGGTTAAAGCAAGTCCGTTTGATGAACGTGACGCGGAGCTGTTAACAATCGCCTTTCTTAAGCAGTGGATACCTGCAGGGAAATCGCCCATTTGTGGCAATAGTATCGGGCAGGATCGTCGCTTTCTTTTTGAATACATGCCGGAATTAGAAGCCTATTTCCATTACCGTTATATTGATGTCAGTACCTTGAAAGAGCTGGCGCGTCGCTGGAAGCCTGAGATTCTGCCTGGCTTTAAAAAGCAGGGCACACATCAGGCTCTGGATGACATTCGTGAATCAATTGCTGAGCTTGTTTACTACCGTGAGCACTTTCTTAATCTTACAGAGTAAAGCCTTGCGGCGGTTGTTGAATAAAGCGGCGGGTTGCCGATAAAATCGGCACTCGTGCTAAAAGCGTAAAATTTTACGAGAAGAAGCTTGCGGCAATAATGATTTCTCGTATAATGCGCTCCCCGTACCGATACTGATTTTTGTCTGGCATCGCTACGTAAAGCGGGAATAGCTCAGTTGGTAGAGCACGACCTTGCCAAGGTCGGGGTCGCGAGTTCGAGTCTCGTTTCCCGCTCCAAAATCAGGTATGCAGTAACACTTGCTCAAATGCGGGAATAGCTCAGTTGGTAGAGCACGACCTTGCCAAGGTCGGGGTCGCGAGTTCGAGTCTCGTTTCCCGCTCCAGAATCTCCTCTTAATCTATGCGTTACGCGCTATCTCAGCCCAGAGTAATAGCTGCGCGCTTTTACGTCTTGTGAACAGACTTATCCACAGCATCGCGCATGCTCTCTTAATGACATTAAGATGACAGGGTGTGTTATCTTTGTCTTAGTTTTTGATTTTAATGACGATTATAATATTTCAAATTGTTAATCTGAACACTTGTGTTTTTTTTAAGATTGAAACACAACGCTTTTTTTAATCTATCCACAGCCTGTGGAAAAGCGGTGGGCCTCTTCAGACATCCCGCATAAGCCCCTTTTCGATCGCTCTGACCAGACGTTGTTGCTGACTGTGTTGAACGTCGATACGATTCTCGCTGCGGCGTGTTATTTGCTGCTCAATGGCCCATAAAATATGTTCATCAAGTAGCGGGTTTTCTCCCAGGCGACTTTTCTGTACCAGCAGGTTGTTTTCATTCCAGGGCGCGTTTTCTAAAGCGACTGCGACATTGCGCAGCCAGCGTAAATGACCAATGCGGCGGATAGCTGAACCTTCAGTCACAGATAAAAACGTCGCCTCATCCCAGCGGAAAAGCGCTGTCAGGGAGGGCGCGTGCAGTTTGTGGCGAGGAGAAAAGCCCGTTTCGTCGCCCAGCTGGCCGTAACGATTCCATGGGCAGATAAGCTGGCAGTCGTCACAGCCATATATGCGGTTGCCAATAAGCGAGCGAAGTTCGACAGGTATGGCGCCCTCCAGCTCAATCGTCAGATAGGAGATACAGCGACGGGCGTCGACAGTATAGGGTTCAACGATAGCGCCCGTGGGGCAGATGGTCATACAGGCGACGCACCGCCCACAGTTTTCCCCGGCGGGTTGATCAACCGGTAGCGGTAAGTTGATTAATAGCTCACCAAGAAAAAACCATGAACCGGCTTCGCGATTGAGTATCAGACTGTGTTTCCCGGTCCAACCGAGTCCCGCTTTTACGGCCAGCGGGCGCTCCAGCACGGGGGCTGAGTCAACAAAAGGCCGGAAACACACTCTTGTTCACACCATTGTTGAATTATTTCGCCTAATTTTTTCAGCCGATTACGTAATACTTTATGGTAATCGCGCCCCAGAGCATAACGGCTGACATAGCCAAGTTGGGGATTTTTCAGCACGCGAGCAAAGGCGGCATTGGCAGGCAGATAGTTCATGCGTAAGCTTATCACGCGGAGTGTGCCCGGCAGCAGTTCCTGCGGACGCGCGCGCATCATGCCGTGGCGAGCCATCCAATTCATTTCGCCATGATATTGTTTGTCCAGCCATGCCTGCAAACGTGGCTCTTCTGGCGTAAGGTCGGTGTCACAGATACCTACTTGCTGGAAGCCAAGTTCCAGTCCCCAGCATTTAATTTGCCGGGCAAGCTGAGCAAGATCGAGAGGATGCGACATGACTGACCTGAATTACGAAGAAAAGCCGCGTAGTTTACCACATTCCCTGTGGCCTGCCGAGGCAATTGCCGGGCTGGAAAAAGAGGGCGCGGACGCATTGGGGCTGACACTGTACGAGTTAATGCTGCGGGCCGGTGAGGCGGCATTTAATCTGCTTCGTCAACGCTGGCCGCATGCCAGACATCTGTTAATCCTTTGTGGTCATGGTAATAACGGAGGTGATGGATACGTAGTCGCCGGACTGGCGCAATCGGCGGGGCTGACGGTCACGCTGATTGCCTGTGAGGGAAGTAAGCCGTTGCCGGAGGAGGCTGAGAAAGCAAAAGCCGCGTGGCTGGCTGCTGGTGGCATCATTCACGCTCCGGATGCTCCTTGGCCTGAGCAGATTGAGCTGATTGTGGATGCGCTACTCGGTACCGGCCTTAATCGTCCGGCGCGTGAACCTTATGCCACGCTGATTGAACTGGCGAATCACCATCCTTCACCCGTATTTTCAATTGATATCCCCTCCGGGTTAGTGGCCGCTAATGGTACTAACCCTGGTCCGGCAATAATCGCAGAGGCGACCCTGACGTTCATTGCCCTGAAACCCGGTTTATTGACGGGTAAAGCGCGCGATCACGTCGGATTTTTGCATTACCATGCGTTGAGTCTTGACCAATGGCTTAATAGTCAGCACGCACCCTGGACACGCGTTGACGCGGGTTCCCTTAATAACTGGCTGGTACCGAGACGTGCCAGCAGCCATAAAGGGGACAATGGTCGTCTGGTCATGATCGGGGGCGATCGCGGTACCGCTGGTGCTATACGTTTGGCCGCCGAAGCTGCCTTACGTTCCGGCGCTGGCTTGGTGCGAGTACTTACTCATATGGATAATATTGGCCCTCTGCTTACCGCACGTCCGGAGCTGATGGTTGATGAGTTAAATGATAAGACGATGGATAGCGCGTTGGAATGGGGCGATGTGATCGTCATCGGTCCAGGGCTTGGCCAGGATAGTTGGGGAAAAAGTGCCTTAAAAAAGGCAGAAAAGTCCCATAAGCCAATGCTCTGGGATGCTGATGCGCTAAACCTACTGGCAATCAGGCCCGATAAACGTCAGAATCGAATCATTACGCCCCATCCCGGTGAGGCGGCACGATTGTTGAACGTAAAAACCATTGAAATTGAGAGTGACCGCTTACTCGCTGTACAACGTCTTGTAAAACTCTACGGTGGTGTGGTCGTGCTAAAAGGCGCTGGAACTATCGTCGCCAGTCAGCAGGGGCAATTGGCTATCGCTGACGTCGGCAATGCTGGGATGGCAAGCGGGGGGATGGGGGATGTACTTTCCGGCATTATCGGGGCGCTCACAGGTCAGAAGCTATCTTTGTTTGATGCAGCCTGTGCGGGCTGCGTTGCGCATGGTGCCGCAGCCGATCGCATCGCAAGTTTGAGAGGAATGCGCGGGATGCTGGCTTCTGACCTTTTTTCACAGCTGTATCTGTACGTAAATCCAGAGATGTTGACTCCAGTAAAATGAAAAGTTTTCTATTTTCGCTGCCAGATGAGGCGGCCACCCTTAATTTAGGGGCATCACTTGCTCGTGCCTGCAATGGTGGCGCAGTGATCCATTTACTCGGTGAACTGGGGGCCGGTAAAACCACCTTTAGCCGCGGTTTTCTGCAGGCTCTGGGACATCAAGGCAATGTTAAAAGCCCGACCTATACTCTGGTTGAACCTTATACGCTGGGTGAGCGTAGGATTTATCATTTCGATCTTTACCGTCTCGCCGATCCTGAAGAGTTAGAATTTATGGGAATACGAGACTATTTTACAACAAATACACTTTGTCTTGTTGAATGGCCTCAGCAGGGCGCAGGTGTACTTCCTGAGCCGGATCTTGAACTCAATTTGATTTACCAGGATCAGGGACGTGAAGCATTAGTAAAAGCGCTGAGTGAAACAGGATATGAAGTCCTTAAGGAATTAGACGGGGAGAAAGGTTGCCGATAATGCATCATATAAAAACGGGTCTGATTGCACTTATTTTATTATTTACTTTTCAGGCCACGGCGGCCAATCTTTCCGATATTAATGTTTCTAATGGCAGTAGCCAGGCTACGGTAACGCTGAGTTTTACCGGGCAACCGGTGTATGCTTTTTTTACGTTGCACAATCCGGAACGTGTCGTGCTGGACATCCGCAAAAGCGGTGTGATAGAAGGTCTCCCGCTCAATTTCAGTGGTAAAAATCTGGTGAAGGTTATTCGCACCAGCACAGCGAAAGATAACCAAAGTATTCGTTTGGTCCTTGAGCTGACGCAGGCGGGTCGAGCACGTGCCGTGACGCAAAAAGCTGGCAGCGGGTATCGGGTCGTGTTTACGATTCAGAAAAATCAGACGACGACCATTGCGCGCAGCACGCCATCTTCGTCGCCGAAGTTGACGGCGACAGCGCCACAGAAAACTATTTTCAGGCATAATCCTGTCACGGCTGCTGCCAGCGATAATATCCGCGTCTCTTCGGTAACTAACAGTGCCGGGGGGGCTAACGAACGTGTCGTGGTCGCCATCGATGCCGGGCATGGCGGCCAGGACCCTGGAGCGATTGGCGGTGGTGGCCTGAAAGAGAAAAACGTGACGATTGCCATTGCGCGTAAGCTCAGGGTTTTACTGAATAACGATTCGATGTTTAAAGGCGTGATGACTCGTGACGGCGATTATTTCATCTCGGTGATGGGTCGCTCTGATGTGGCGCGCAAACAAAATGCTAACCTGCTGGTTTCAATCCATGCTGATGCCGCGCCAAATCGTATGGCTTCCGGCGCATCAGTATGGGTGCTTTCCAATCGCCGGGCCAATAGTGAAATGGCAAGCTGGCTGGAGCAACATGAGAAGCAGTCTGAATTGCTGGGTGGAGCGGGCGATCTATTGGCAAACAGCCAGGCTGATCCTTATCTTAGCCAGGCGGTACTCGATCTACAGTTTGGCCACTCTCAGCGCGTCGGTTATGACGTAGCGGTTGAGGTGCTGGCACAGCTGCAGCGTATTGGTGTGCTGCATAAGCGTCGGCCTGAGCATGCCAGCCTTGGCGTACTTCGCTCCCCGGATATTCCTTCGCTGTTGGTGGAAACCGGCTTTATCAGTAATCCGGCCGGTGAGCGTCTGCTGGGTTCCAGCGCTTATCAACAAAAGATAGCTAATGCGATTTATCATGGCCTGCGCAATTACTTTTTGACTCATCCGGTGCAATTTGTCCCAAAGCAGGAAAACCGTCCGCTGCAAAGCGCAGCGACGGTTAACCTTCCGGCCAGCAGCGTCGACACATCTTTGCGATATATCGGGCAAACCAGCCGTCACATCGTTAAACGTGGCGAGACATTGTCGGGTATTGCTGCACGCTATAACGTCAGTGTGTCGACGCTGTACGATCTCAATAAACTGAAAAAGCAGAGTGTATGGGTTGGGCAACGGCTTAAGGTGCCAGCCAGCGCGTCGCCGCGTTCATCGGCCAGCATTGAGCCACCCGGTGCCGCCGTTAAGCGTGTGCAGCGTCATAGAGTGGTAAGCGGAGACTCACTTTCTGCGATCGCCGCTCATTACGGGGTGAGTTCAAAAGCTATCATGCAGGCGAATAATATGAAGTCGTCAAACGTGATGCTTGGGCAGACGCTAAAAATTCCCGCTTCCTGATAGCGCAATAGCGATCTAAGATCGCCCCGTCGGTTCATGAAAATGCGTTCGGGCAAGCGGTGCTGACTGCAGACTACTCCCGATAATATCGCCAGACTTATGACGCGGCAGCATTACGTTTACAACTGTTTTTCTGTTTTTCTGTTTTTCAGGCTTTCAAGGAACACCTATGCCAATTCAGGTTTTACCGCCGCAGCTCGCTAATCAGATTGCCGCCGGGGAAGTGGTAGAACGTCCCGCATCGGTGGTAAAAGAACTGGTCGAAAACAGCCTGGATGCTGGCGCTACCCGGATTGATATCGATATTGAAAAGGGAGGGGCTAAGCTCATTCGCATTCGGGATAATGGCAGTGGTATCGACAAAGAAGAATTGACTATGGCGCTGGCACGCCATGCAACCAGTAAAATTAGCTCCCTTGATGATCTCGAAGCCATCGTCAGTCTGGGCTTTCGGGGAGAGGCGCTGGCCAGTATCAGTTCAGTTTCCCGCCTGACGTTGACTTCCCGCACGCAGGATCAACGCGAAGCCTGGTCTGCCTATGCTGAAGGTCGGGAAATGGTGGTTACGGTTAAGCCAGCAGCGCATCCGGCAGGTACGACCTTAGAAGTGTTGGATTTGTTCTTCAATACGCCCGCAAGGCGTAAGTTTATGCGTACCGAAAAAACTGAGTTTGCTCATATCGATGAGGTGGTACGACGTATCGCACTTGCGCGCTTTGATGTCGCAATCTCGCTGACTCATAATGGCAAGCTTGTACGTCAATATCGCGCTGTCACCGATCCCAATCAGCATGAGCGGCGATTGAGGGCTATATGCGGCTCGCCTTTCCTTAGCCGTGCGCTAACGGTTGAGTGGCAGCATTGTGATCTCAATCTGCGCGGCTGGGTTGCCGATCCTGCTGGTGCGCGAGCGGTAACCGAATTGCAATATTGCTACGTAAACGGCCGCATGATGCGCGATCGCTTGATTAACCATGCCATCCGCCAGGCCTATCAGGATAAGCTCGGCGCTGATCATCAGCCTGCCTATGTGCTTTATCTGGAGATAGATCCTCACCAGGTGGACGTCAATGTTCATCCCGCCAAGCATGAGGTGCGTTTTCATCAGTCGCGGCTGGTGCATGATTTCATCTATCAGGGCGTAGTGAGCGTTATTCACGAAAGTGCCAGCCCGACGCTGCCGGTACAGGAGCAGGATGATGTTGGCGTGTTGCTGAATACCCGTTGGCAGCCAACTAACCGGGCGTCGGCTGGCGGTAATCATTTTGCAACACCTGTCGCACCATCACTTGATGCCGGTGCGGTGACAGGCCGCCAGTCATGCTGGACGCTCCAGCAGGATGGCTATCACAAGCGAGAAGGGGCGGTTTACCAAGAACTACTGCAGGCAGCGCCGTCATCTGTGCGTGAGCCATTGCGTTCACCGACGATGCGCGCCGAGCGCGAACCTGAGGCAGACGCTCCGTTGCAGGGGCATAACCAAAGTTTTGGTCGGTTGCTCACCGTCCTCTCCGGTTCATGGGCGTTGCTGGAGCATAACGATGGGCTGCGTCTGATGAGCCTCGCCGCTGCCAGTCGCTGGCTGAAGGAGAAGCAGCTCGATCCAGCGAATGGGGCGCTTAAAGCGCAACCGCTGCTGATTCCGGTGCGTTTGAAGCTCGATAAAGCGGAGCGAAATATTGTTGAGCAGAATTCGGCGCTGTTACAAAATTTCGGTCTGGACCTGATGAATGATGGGCACCATGTGACTCTGCGCGGCGTGCCTTTACCTTTACGTAACCAAAACTTACAAATCTTGATTCCCGACCTGCTAGGCTATCTTGCCAATCGGCCAGAGGTTAAGACGGATCAGACAGCGCGGTGGCTTGCATGCCATACGGCAAATGAATCACAGGAATGGAACCATTCGCAGGTGATTACGCTGCTGACGGAAGTTGAAAGGATCTGTCCGCAGCTGGTGAAGTCACCGCCCGCTGGATTAATACAACCGATCGATATTGAAACGGCGATTAACGCTCTGAAGTATGACTGAAAAAACCCTGGCTGGCCGACCAAAGGCTATATTTTTGATGGGGCCAACGGCTTCTGGTAAAACGGCGTTGGCCATCAGGCTGCGCCAACACCTTCCGGTTGAATTAATTAGCGTTGACTCTGCGCTAATTTATCGGGATATGGACATTGGCACTGCCAAGCCCCCAGCGGAAGAGTTAGCTCTGGCTCCCCATCGCTTGTTGGATATTCGTGACCCGGCTCAGGCCTATTCAGCGGCAGAGTTTCGCCGTGACGCGCTGAGTGCGATGAGCGAAATTACTCAGCAGGGACGTATACCACTGCTCGTTGGCGGCACAATGCTTTATTATAAAGCATTGCTGGAAGGATTATCGCCGTTGCCCCCGGCCAATCCTGAAGTACGCCAAAAAATTGAACATACGGCAGACGAAAAAGGGTGGGACTATCTGCATCGTCAATTACTGGCAGTGGATCCTGTGGCGGGCAATCGTATTCATCCGAATGATCCTCAGAGACTCTCGCGAGCACTGGAAGTTTTTTTTATTTCGGGTAAAACTCTAACCGAACTGATAAAAACATCCGGAGAAGCGCTGCCCTATGATGTGACGCAGTTTGCGATCGCGCCGGCAAATCGTGAATTGTTACATCAACGCATTGCACAGCGCTTCCAGCAGATGTTAGCGTCAGGATTTGAGGCTGAGGTCCGGGCTCTTTTTGCCAGAAGAGATTTACATAAGGACATGCCTTCCATTCGTTGTGTTGGTTATCGTCAGATGTGGTCATATCTGCAAGGCGAGACTGACTATGATGATATGGTTTATCGGGGAATTTGCGCAACCCGCCAACTTGCCAAGCGACAGATGACCTGGCTGCGTGGTTGGGATGGGGTTCATTGGTTGGATAGCGATCGACCCGAGGCTGCACTTGAGCAGGTACTTCAGGTTCTTAGTGCGAAGCACTGATGATTGTGTAAAATTAGTAGGCTAGTTTGCGCAAATTTTTTACGTAGTATTTAGAGCTTTCGAGTTTCAAAGTTATAAACAACAAGCACATAAGGAAAATATAGAATGGCTAAGGGGCAATCATTACAAGACCCGTTTTTGAACGCATTGCGTCGCGAACGTGTTCCGGTTTCTATTTATTTGGTCAATGGTATCAAACTGCAAGGTCAGATTGAGTCATTTGATCAGTTTGTAATTTTGTTAAAAAACACAGTCAGTCAGATGGTTTATAAGCATGCTATATCTACCGTGGTTCCGTCCCGCCCGGTTTCCCACCACAGCAATAATGTAGGTGGTGGTAGCAATACCTATCATCATGGTAGTAATAATCAACAGGCTGGGGCTGCACAGCCACAGCAGGATGGCGATGACACTGAATAATCGCGGGTAAATTATTCAGCTATCCGTCAATTTACAGCGAAGTAATACCTTGCATCTCTCTTGAGATACACACTGGTGTGCAGTGCTGTAATTAAATATTCAGGATGCGACGGGGGACATCAGACGTTGAGTTCCCCATTTGGCCAAAGTTTTTTGGCTTTGCTTTTATTTAGCGCAAGCCAGTGGCGACTGTTTGTATTAAACACCTTTTGTTCATAAGGCGTTCCAAATCTGAGTTGATGCAGTATGGTCAATGGGTCGCGACGTTATGTTTTAGAGAGGTTTTAGTTTGTTCGACCGTTATGATGCCGGTGAGCAGGCCGTACTGGTACACATCTTTTTCTCGCAAGATAAGGATATGGAAGATCTGCAGGAGTTTGAAACCCTGGCTTCTTCTGCGGGAGTTGAAGCACTGCAGGTTGTAACAGGCAGTCGCAAAGCACCACATCCCAAATATTTTGTTGGCGAAGGTAAAGCCGAAGAGATTGCTGACGCGGTGAAAGCAACGGGCGCCAGCGTCGTGCTATTCAATCATGCACTTACGCCTGGCCAGGAGCGCAATCTGGAACGGTTGTGTGAATGTCGGGTTATTGATCGTACCGGTTTGATACTGGATATTTTTGCGCAACGAGCCCGAACCCACGAGGGGAAATTGCAGGTTGAGCTGGCGCAACTACGCCACCTTGCCACCCGTCTGGTGCGCGGCTGGACTCACCTTGAGCGTCAGAAAGGGGGGATTGGCCTGCGTGGGCCAGGGGAAACACAGTTGGAAACCGACCGTCGTCTGCTGCGTAACCGCATCAGCCAGATTATGTCGCGTCTGGAACGCGTTGAGAAGCAGCGTGAGCAGGGGCGCCAGTCTCGTAATAAAGCGGATATCGCGACGGTTTCTTTGGTTGGTTATACCAACGCAGGAAAATCCACGCTGTTTAATCTTATTACCCAGGCTGACGTTTATGCGGCTAACCAGCTATTCGCCACACTTGACCCGACGCTGAGACGCATTGACGTTACCGATGTAGGCGAGGTTGTGCTGGCAGATACGGTTGGTTTCATACGCCATCTACCCCATGATCTGATTGCCGCGTTCAAAGCTACATTGCAGGAAACGCGTCAGGCAGCGCTGCTATTGCATGTTATCGATGCGGCGGATGTGCGAGTAGATGAAAATATTAACGCAGTCGATATCGTTCTGGATGAAATCGAAGCCAGAGAAATTCCAACGCTGCTGGTTATGAATAAGATCGATATGCTCGATGATTTCGTTCCGCGTATCGATCGCGATGTTGAAAATCGCCCGGTCAGAGTGTGGCTCTCGGCGCAGTCTGGACAAGGTGTGCATCTGCTTTTTCAAGCGCTTACCGAACGGCTGTCCAGTGAAATAGCACAGTTTGATTTACGTTTACCGCCTAATGAAGGGCGGTTACGCAGTCGCTTTTATCAGCTTCAAGCTATTGAAAAAGAATGGAATGAAGAGGATGGGAGCATTGGCATGCAGGTTAGAATGCCTGCCGTGGATTGGCGTCGGCTGTGTAAGCAGGTGCCTTCTTTGGTGAATTATATTATTAGTTGACTTTGCCTGAATGTGTATTCCGACCTCTGGAATACCACCGCACACACACATAATGGAGTAAAAACATGGCGTGGAATCAGCCCGGTAATAACGGACATGACCGCGACCCGTGGGGAAGCAGCAACAATCAAGGCGGCAACTCCGGGGGAAATAAAGGGGGGCGTAATCAAGGGCCTCCTGATTTGGACGATATCTTCCGTAAGCTCAGTAAAAAGCTAAGCGGCTTAGGCGGTGGTAAAAAAGGTGGAGAAGATAATAACCGCTCGACGGGCAATGGCGGCCGATTAGTGGGTATTGTGGTGGTCGGCGCCGTAATTATCTGGGCCGCAAGCGGCTTTTATACCATCAAAGAAGCCGAACGGGGTGTAGTAACCCGTTTTGGTAAGTTCAGCCATATCGTTGGTCCGGGTTTGAACTGGAAACCGACGTTCATTGATCATGTCCGTGCTGTCAACGTTGAAGCTGTACGTGAACTGGCTGCATCCGGCTTAATGCTAACTTCAGATGAAAACGTTGTGCGCGTTGAAATGAATGTGCAGTATCGCGTGACTAACCCTGAAGAATATCTCTATTCAGTGGTTAACGCTGATGATAGCTTGCGTCAGGCGACAGATAGCGCGTTGCGCGGTGTTATCGGCCGTTCAACGATGGATCGCATTCTCACCGAAGGCCGTACCGTTATTCGTAGCGAAACACAGCGCGAGTTGGAAGACACTATTCGTCCTTATCATATGGGGATTACACTGTTGGATGTAAACTTCCAGACGGCTCGTCCGCCGGAAGAGGTAAAAGCCGCGTTTGACGATGCCATTGCTGCACGTGAAAATCGCGAGCAGTACGTGCGCGAAGCAGAAGCTTACGCGAATGAGGTCCAGCCACGAGCTAATGGTCAGGCTCAACGTATTCTCGAAGAGGCCCGTGCCTATAAGACCCGGACCATTCTGGAAGCGCAAGGTGAAGTTGCACGCTTCGCTGAATTGCTGCCGGAGTACAAGGCCGCGCCGGATATCACCCGCGAGCGCCTTTATATTGATACCATGGAGGATGTGCTAAGTCATACGCATAAAATTCTGGTTAGCGACAAAGGTAATAACCTGATGGTACTACCGCTCGATCAGCTAATGCGCGGACAACACCCCACAAAAGCTGATAGCCAGAATAGCAGTAACCTGACGCGCCTGCCGCCGCTTGCGGACAGCAATGCCCGTAGCAGCAGTGGAAAGTCATCCAGCCCGGATAACATCATGGATCAGCGTCGTGCTAACGCGCTTCGCAATGATACCCAGCGCGAAGGGGGAGAATAACGATGCGGAAGCCATTAATCGTATTATTGATTGTTGTGCTGGCGGTGCTGTACTCGTCACTGTTTGTTGTGCAGGAGGGGCAGCGCGGTATTGTGATGCGCTTCGGCAAGGTCATTCGTGGCACCGATAACAAGCCGTTGATTTATACTCCAGGCCTGCATGTTAAAATTCCGTTTATTGAGTCAGTCAAAACACTGGATGCACGTATCCAGACGATGGATAACCAGGCCGACCGCTTTGTTACCCGTGAGAAGAAAGACCTGATTGTTGATTCCTATATCAAATGGCGCATCAGCGATTTTGGCCGTTACTATCTGGCGACTGGCGGGGGTGATATCTCTCAGGCGGAAGTGCTGCTGAAACGTAAATTCAGCGATCGTCTGCGCTCTGAAATGGGGCGGCTGGATGTTAAAGATATCGTCACCGACTCCCGGGGGCGTCTGACCACCGACGTCCGTGATGCACTTAACAACGGTTCAGCCGGTTCTGATGATGAAGTCAGCACTCCGGCCGCAGACAATGCGATTGCTTCGGTTGCTAAAAGGATCGAGAATGAAACCTCGGACCATACTCAGACGATTAATCCAAACAGTATGGCGGCGCTGGGTATCCAGGTGGTCGATGTGCGTATTAAGCAAATCGGGCTGCCAACTGAAGTCTCGGAAGCGATTTATAATCGCATGCGTGCTGAGCGTGAATCGGTGGCACGTAGCCAACGTTCACAGGGACAGGAAGAGGCTGAAAAGGTACGAGCCCAGGCCGATTATGAAGTGACTCGCACGCTGGCTGAGGCACAGCGTGAGGCGTTGATCATCCGTGGTCAGGGGGATGCGGCAGCGGCTAAGCTGTTTGCAAATGCTTTCAGTAAGGATCCGGATTTCTACACCTTTATTCGCAGCCTGCGTGCTTATAGAAATAGCTTCAAAAATAATCAGGATATTATGGTATTGAGCCCGGATAGCGATTTCTTCCGCTATATGCGGCCACCAACTAACCTCAAACGTTAGGTTTCTGATATAACTTCTGCGGGCCGGGTATTATCCGGCCCGCTTTTTTTGTCTGTGGGACCATAAAACAAGCGATGAACATCACTATCTGGCTTGCGCTGGCGTTAGTTCTGGTTTTGGAGGGGCTTGGCCCCATGCTGTTGCCGCGCGTATGGCGGCGCATGATACTGAGTATGGCGCAACTGCCGGATAGCCTACTGAGACGCTTCGGTGGTGGGCTGGTGGTTGCGGGCGTGGTCATTTATTACATGCTTAGCGCACACGCCGCAAATGGCGGCTGAGGTATAAATTGTGTTTGCCGCAGTGAGAATATCTGCATATAGCGACTGCATCATAAAGCAGCAAAAATATGGCATAGCACGAACTAAAACTACTGGAAATGCGTTAAGCCAATGGTAAAATCCATTTTTAAGCAATCGGTGGTTTTGAGAAATGGGTAAGAACGTCGTCGTACTGGGCACCCAATGGGGTGATGAAGGTAAAGGAAAGATCGTAGACCTTCTGACTGAACGTGCTAAATATGTTGTGCGCTATCAAGGTGGCCACAACGCTGGTCATACACTGGTTATTAACGGTGAAAAGACCGTTCTTCATTTAATCCCCTCCGGCATTTTACGTGAAAACGTCATCAGCATTATCGGTAATGGCGTGGTGCTTTCGCCTGCTGCCTTGATGAAAGAGATGAAAGGGCTTGAAGAGCGCGGTGTTCCGGTACGTAGTCGTTTACTGCTCTCAGAGGCTTGTCCGCTTATTCTTGATTATCATGTAGCGATGGATCTGGCGCGTGAAAAAGCGCGTGGTGACAAAGCGATCGGCACCACAGGACGTGGCATTGGGCCGGCTTATGAAGATAAAGTTGCCCGCCGTGGTTTGCGCGTTGGCGACCTGTTTAACCCGGACACTTTTGCCAGCAAGCTCAAAGAGATTGTCGATTATTACAATTTCCAGCTGGTGAATTACTATAAAGTGGAAGCCGTTGATTACAAAAAAGTATTGAGTGATACGCTGAGTATTGCTGATCTCCTTACCTCAATGGTAGTCGATGTCTCAGAACTTCTCGATCAGGCACACAAACGTGGTGACTTGATTATGTTTGAAGGTGCTCAGGGTACGCTGCTGGATATTGACCACGGAACCTATCCTTACGTGACTTCCTCTAATACCACCGCCGGCGGCGTTGCGACAGGATCGGGTATTGGTCCACGTTATGTCGATTACGTACTGGGTATCGTGAAGGCTTATTCAACGCGCGTCGGTGCCGGCCCCTTTCCGACTGAGCTGTTTGATGAAACAGGCGAGTTCCTGAGCGCTAAAGGCCAGGAGTTTGGCGCTACGACCGGACGTCGTCGTCGTACCGGCTGGCTGGATGCCGTTGCGGTTCGCCGCGCGGTGCAAATTAACTCGCTGTCCGGTTTCTGCCTGACCAAACTGGATGTGCTGGATGGTCTGAAAGAAGTTAAGATTTGCGTGGCTTATCGACTACCGGACGGTCGCGAAGTCACAACAACACCACTGGCAGCGGAGAACTGGGAAGGCATTGAGCCGATCTACGAAACGCTTCCAGGCTGGAGCGAAAGCACTTTCGGTGTTAAAACACTTGACGGCTTACCGAAAAATGCCCGGGCTTACATTAAACGTATTGAAGAAGTGACAGAGGTCCCGGTTGATATCATCTCGACCGGCCCTGACCGCAGCGAAACCATGATCCTGCGCGATCCATTCGATGCTTGATTATATCAGGCCGGTCCTGATACCGGCCTTTTGTTCTTTTAAAGGCGCCTTCCTTTTCTTCCGTCCATCGAATATCCAGAAATAGCCTGGCTGGCCAGCTTGGTTTATCATCAAAGTAAACCTAAATTCAAATGGATTCTCAGTATGTAAGGACAGCCTGACATCACTGTGAGGTATATGTGCAGCTGACAAGTTTTACCGATTATGGCTTGCGAGCACTGATATTTATGGCGACTTTGCCGGAGGGGCAGCTGACCAGTATTAGTGAAGTGGCTAATATTTATGGTGTTTCAAGAAATCATATGGTCAAGATTATTCATCAGCTAAGCCGGACCGGCTACGTTGACGCCGTGCGCGGTAAAAATGGTGGCATACGCTTAGGTAAGCCAGGCAGCGAGATTATTGTCGGCCATGTCGTGCGCCATATGGAGCCGCTACAGTTGGTTGACTGCACCGAGTGCATGATAGCGCCGTCTTGCCGGCTCAAAATAGCGCTTAATGAAGCCGTCAAGTGCTTCGTTAAAGAACTTGATAACTATACGCTGGCTGATCTGGTCGATACAAATCAGCCTCTTTATAAGCTTTTGCTGACGGAACGCCCCGGATCAGCAGTGGAGTGACAACGGAGAACCGATATGTCAAAAGATCCTTTTGAGGCGCGGGAAGCGGAAAAATATGAAAACCCGATCCCCAGTCGCGAATTTATTCTCGCGCATTTAGATAAACGTGAAAAACCTGCCAGCCGCGAAGAGCTGGCGATCGAACTCAATATTAAAGGCGAGGAACAGTTTGAAGCCTTGCGACGCCGCCTGCGTGCAATGGAACGCGATGGACAGCTGGTTTTCACCCGTCGGCAGTGCTATGCCCTGCCAGAGCGTCTTGATTTGTTACGTGGGAGCGTCATCGGCCATCGCGAAGGCTTTGGTTTTTTACGTATAGAAGGGAGTAAAGACGATCTTTATCTCTCTGCTGAGCAGATGAAAATGTGCATGCATGGCGATGTCATCCTGGCTCAGGCCATGACCGCCGATCGTAAAGGACGACGTGAAGCTCGTGTTGTACGCGTGCTGGAGCCCCGCAACAGCCAGGTTGTCGGCCGCTATTTTACCGATGCAGGGCTGGGCTTTGTCGTACCGGACGATAGTCGTCTGAGCTTCGATATTTTGATCCCTCCTGAAGCAATTATGGATGCGCGGATGGGTGCTGTGGTGGTGGTTGAACTTGAAAAACGCCCCACTCGTCGTACTAAAGCCATTGGTAGGATTGTGGAGATCCTTGGTGAAAATATGGGAACCGGGCTGGCAGTAGATATGGCCCTGCGTACTCATGAGATACCACACTTCTGGCCGGAGGCAGTGGAGCAGGAGGTTGCCAAACTCAGCGTACAAGTGCCTGAGGCGGCTAAAAAAGGGCGTGTTGACCTGCGTAGTTTGCCACTGGTCACGATTGATGGTGAAGATGCTCGCGATTTTGACGATGCCGTTTTTTGTGAGAAAAAACGCGGTGGTGGCTGGCGTCTGTGGGTAGCCATTGCCGATGTCAGTTATTACGTTCGTCCCGGCAGTGCGCTGGATGATGAGGCGCATAGTCGGGGTACGTCGGTCTATTTCCCCTCTCAGGTTGTGCCGATGCTACCTGAGGTACTTTCAAACGGCCTGTGTTCGATAAATCCTGACGTGGATCGATTGTGCATGGTGTGTGAAATGACGATTTCAGCCAGCGGCAAACTGACAGGGTATAAGCATTATGAGGCGGTAATGCGCTCACATGCCCGTCTGACCTATACCAAGGTATGGCAGATACTACAGGGTGATGTCGAGCTACGCGAGCAGTACCAGCCGTTAGTGAAGCATCTGGAGGAATTGCACCGCATGTATCAGGTGCTGCAAACTGCACGTGAACAGCGCGGAGGTATTTCTTTCGAAACGGAAGAAGCAAAGTTCATTTTCAACGCTGAGCGGCGCATAGATCGTGTGGAAAGAGTGGTGCGCAGTGATGCGCACAAATTGATCGAAGAGTGCATGATTCTGGCGAACATCGCTTCCGCACGCTTTGTTGAAAAGCATGAGGAACCAGCGTTATTCCGCGATCACGATCGGCCGAGTGATGACAGCATTACCAGCTTTCGCACGGTACTTAACGAGCTGGGTCTGACGTTACCTGGTGGCAGTAAGCCGCAGCCAATCGATTATGCTGTCCTACTTGAGCAGATAGCCGATCGTCCTGACCGGGAAATGCTGCAAACAATGCTGCTGCGATCCATGAAGCAGGCTGTTTACGATCCGGAAAATCGCGGGCATTTCGGCCTGGCGTTAACCTCTTATGCACACTTCACTTCGCCGATCCGTCGCTATCCCGATCTGCTTTTACACCGGGCAATTAAATATCAGCTGGCAAAACAAAACGGTGAGTTGAAAGGTAACACGACGCCTACGGGCGGTTATCACTACAGCCTTGAGGCGATGTTACAACTGGGCCAGCACTGCTCAATGACTGAACGACGTGCCGATGAAGCGACGCGTGACGTGGCCGACTGGTTAAAATGTGACTTCATGCAGGACCAGGTTGGTGAAGTGTTTGAAGGTGTGATAGCCAGCGTGGCGGGATTCGGTTTCTTTGTACGTCTTAACGACCTGTTTATTGATGGTCTGGTACACGTATCAACATTGGACAACGATTATTATCGTTTTGATGCTATTGGCCAGCGTTTGATTGGTGAGTCTGGTGGCCATACATATCGTCTTGGCGACATCGTGGAAGTCAGGGTTGAGGCGGTTCATATGGATGAGCGTAAAATCGACTTCGCCCTAGTTTCCAGCACCCGTAAGGTACGCGGTGCCGGTAAAACAACCCGTACCCGTGAGAAGAAAGCCGCTTCAGCCAGCACACCAACGCGGCGGAAGCAGATGCGCAGCGGCGTCAACTTTGAACCCGACAATACTTTTCGTGGCGAAAAAAAATCCGGGAAAACCGTAAAAAAAACGGCCGGTAATAAAGCGAAAAAGACACCTAAAAATGCGGCTAAAACCCGTAAAATAGCTGAGTCTACGAAAGCAAAACGCGCAGCAAAGAAAAATAAGGCTCCGGAGTGAGCCGAATCGTCACCGCCATTACCCGGCGTCATAGTGCAGGATAGAAATGAGTGAAATAATTTTTGGTATTCATGCCGTTCAGGCGCTGCTAGATCGTGATCCTCAGCGTTTTCAGGAAGTTTTTGTATTGAAAGGCCGCGATGATCGTCGCCTGCAACCGCTAATTTCCGCGCTTGAGGCCGAGGGGATCGTCGCGCAGCTGGCTAATCGCCAGTGGTTGGATAAAAAAGCCGAAGGCGCGGTTCATCAGGGGATAGTCGCGCGGGTAAAACCAGGGCGTCAGTATCAGGAAGGCGATCTACCGGACCTGATCGCCTCGCTGGATACGCCATTTTTATTGATCCTTGATGGCGTTACGGATCCCCATAACCTGGGTGCCTGCCTGCGTAGCGCCGACGCAGCTGGCGTACATGCGGTGATCGTGCCGAAAGATCGATCGGCACAGCTGAATGCCACGGCAAAAAAAGTTGCTAGCGGTGCGGCTGAGCATGTGCCGTTAATTCGTGTGACTAATCTGGCCAGAACGATGCGCTTGCTGCAGGAGGCAAATATCTGGATCGTTGGCACCGCTGGCGAAGCTATCCATGACCTTTATCAGAGCGAAATGATCGGCCCGCTGGCATTGGTCATGGGTGCAGAAGGTGAGGGCATGCGCCGTCTTACGCGCGAGCATTGCGATGCGTTGATTCGTATTCCAATGGTTGGAAGTGTCTCATCGCTTAATGTGTCAGTCGCGACAGGTGTTTGCCTTTTCGAGGCGCTTCGTCAGCGTAATAGTCGCTAGCTCTTCCCGCCCGTCGGGCATGCTGCTTCAACGGGCCGCCTTATCTTCTCCCCATGAGTTTTCGACAGCTACACTTAACTTAATCATTGCCAGCGTCAGTCGGACAACTGACCGTCAGTATGAAATCATAAATGCAGGGATGGTTGGCGAACGTCAATCTGCCTGGATTTCTGCGTTTTACTCTTCAGGGGAACGGTTGGATATCGTAAGTTGCCCTTCAACCAGGCCGCTGTTAATACATGGGCTGCGCGTAATCGGTGGCATAACAGCCAGGCATTATAGGGGACGATTTGTCGTCGCTGGTTTAAACGCACCTGAGTCCGATGCCGGCGATCCGGGTAGCCCGTAAAATGTCGCCGTGGCGTACCAGAAGCCTGGCTGCAGAGTTTCGCCAAGAGCCAGAACCAGGTAATAGGTAGCGTGAACTGCATTTGCCCGTTTTTTAATTGCGCGCAGCGCATCGTCCGGCGAGCCGGGGATCGCCACATTGTAGGTGCCAAGCTCAGGTAGGTTAAAACGCTGCGCTTTGGAGATCTCCTGCGTATGGTGGGTAGGCGGTGGTGGCGTTAGTGGCGTGGTAGTAAAAACGCTACAACCACTCAGCAAAAGGAGCAGACAAAAAAGCGTAACGCGCATAATGTTATTCTCTGTGCTCCGGATAGTAATCCGTTTACGTTAGTTTATTTGGCAAATATTGATCCTGCCAGGAGGATCAGAATTTTTTGAGTTTTGATAAAAATGATGACAAAGCTGTGCGGTGAAAAAGCTGATGGTGATAATTGAACAGAGTCGTGTTGTGAGTCTACGCTTAATTTTCGCTGAGAAATTACATGATTGAACTCAACGTAGAGAATTTTGCTGGCATTGAGTGTCTGCACGCTACGCCTGCGCAAAAGCAGCTGACTGCGCTACCCACGGTGCTTTTCTGGCATGGTTTCACTTCATCAAAAGAGGTTTACGCCTATTTTGCCGTCGCGCTGGCACAGGTTGGTTTTCGCGCTTTGGTGCCGGATGCGCAAATGCATGGCAGTCGTTACAACGGTGATACCCAGTCGCGGGTGAAAAATTTTTGGTCGATCCTGAAAAATAATATTGATGAAGTGCCGGGCTTGGTCCAGGCGCTGGATGATCGAGGCCTCATCGACCGGGGGCGAATAGCTATTGGCGGCGCTTCACACGGCGGAATGACCGCACTGGCAGCGCTGGCGCGTTATCCTTTCCTGCGCTGTGCGGCCAGTATGATGGGATCAGGTTATTTTATGTCTTTAAGTCATCAGCTTTTTCCGCCACTTACTGTACGTTCGCTGCAGGAAAAAAAAACGCTTCGGGCAAATTATGGCACCGCTGGCGGAGTACGACGTAGGTCATCAACTGGAGAGGCTGGCGGACAGACCTCTGTTTGTCTGGCATGGTGATGCGGATGGCGTCGTTCCCGTGGCGGAGAGCATCAGGCTAAAAAAAGCCCTGTGTGAAGCCGATCTGGATAGTAACCTGACCTGGCTGATTGAGCGTGGGGTTGGGCATCGCATCACACCGCCAGCGCTTGCTGCTTTCATCGCATTCTTCAACCACCATCTCTGATGGTAATAATGTAGCCTCACTGAAACGCCCCCTTCAGGGGTAACAACTGTAAATCTGGTTAATCCTTGTGCCTGCCTGCCGCAGAAATACGACGGAATATGGCTTTTTGGCCTTGAGTTTATCTAGCCATGTCAGTATGATTACGCGTCAATTTTTCAGTCGCATTTACAGGTTGTGCCGTCGGGCTGCTTGCCATTATAAAAAGTGCCCGGACATCGCCTACAACGTTCCTTGCTTCCATGGGCCGCGACTGACCCTGACAGGAGGCTGAATAATCCGTAAGGAGCAAATTTGATGCGTCATTACGAAATCGTATTTATGGTTCATCCTGACCAGAGCGAACAGGTTCCTGGCATGATCGAGCGCTACACGGGTGCTATTACCGGTGCACAGGGCACGATCCATCGTCTTGAGGACTGGGGTCGCCGTCAGCTGGCTTATCCGATTAACAAACTGCACAAAGCACATTACGTTCTGCTGAACGTTGAAGCTCCGCAGGAAGTTATCGACGAGCTGGAAAACAACTTCCGTTTCAACGACGCCGTTATCCGCAGCATGATTATGCGCGTTAAACACGCGGTAACTGAAGCATCTCCGATGGTGAAAGCGAAAGACGAGCGCCGTGAGCGTCGCGAAGACTTCGCTAATGAAACCTCTGATGATGCAGATGCTGGGGATTCTGAAGAGTAATTCCCGTGGCGACTAACCAACTGCAGCTGTCAGGCATCGTTTGCAAGACACCGGTTCGTAAAGTCAGCCCGTCAGGGATTCCACATTGCCAGCTGGTGCTTGAGCACCGCTCAATGCAGGTGGAAGCCGGTTTTAACCGGCAGGCATGGTGCAGAATGCCCGTTGTTATTAGCGGTAGCGCTCATCAGGCCATTACTCACAGTATAACGGTCGGTACGCAGCTTACTGTTTCAGGTTTTCTTAGCACCCATCAGGGAAGCAATGGCCTGAATAAATTAGTACTGCATGCCGAGCAGATTGAATTGATAGATTCTGGAGACTAGCCAAATGGCACGTTATTTCCGTCGTCGCAAGTTCTGCCGTTTTACAGCGGAAGGCGTTCAAGAGATCGACTATAAAGATATCGCTACGCTGAAAAACTACATCACCGAAAGCGGTAAGATTGTACCGAGCCGTATTACCGGTACTCGCGCTAAATACCAGCGTCAGCTGGCTCGTGCTATCAAGCGCGCGCGTTACCTGTCTCTGCTGCCGTACACTGATCGTCATCAGTAATCGGTTGCTGTCCATTAACGACTTTAAGAGGATAAGGTAATGCAAGTTATTCTGCTTGATAAAGTAGCAAACCTGGGCAGCCTCGGCGATCAGGTAAATGTTAAAGCGGGCTATGCTCGTAACTATCTGGTACCGCAGGGTAAAGCTGTTCCGGCAACCAAGAAAAATGTCGAGTTCTTTGAAACTCGTCGTGCTGAACTGGAAGCTAAACAAGCTGAAACGCTGGCTTCTGCCAACGCCCGCGCCGAAAAAATCAACGCACTGGGCACCGTGACCATCGCTTCTAAAGCGGGTGACGAAGGTAAACTGTTTGGCTCTATCGGTGCTCGCGACATCGCTGATGCTGTGACTGCCGCTGGCGTTGAAGTGGCGAAGAGTGAAGTTCGCCTGCCTCAAGGCGTTCTGCGTAACACTGGTGAGCACGAAATAAGCTTCCATGTACACAGCGACGTTTTTGCAAAGCTGACTGTGAATGTAGTTGCCGAGTAAGTATTTGCTTACACGGTAATGTGGAAAACGCTGGCTTACGCCGGCGTTTTTTGATCGTACCGATCTTCGGTATCCTTACGATAATGTTTTGATCTCTTTCATTTAGCCATTTCCATGCTGTCAGGTGCCAGGTTTCATCCCTTCACGCTAATTGACGAACCAGGTATTGTAATTACTGTATTTTGGCTTACTCCGGCGTGAATGATGTTGTCGGTTGGGTCAGATTCATTGGTGCACGGCACCTGTCGTGCCGTCGGTTGATGGGGACTGGCCGCTTTTGAAGGCGGTAAAAAAAGGGGGGCGGGCAGTCTGTGGCTTATGTTATCTTGGACGGTTTTGATATCGACGCTACTGTGGCAGCAGGCTGGGTTTTATCTGGCCCGCAGTTGACTAAAAAGGGTTAGTCGGGTAGTGGGGTGTTGTTGGCCGGAGTGATGACCTTCGAGCTGGCCTGGCGGAGTCACCGCCGGCCAGCTGGGATAGGGCCTATTCAACGCGGATAAAGCTGCCGTCTGGCTGACGGGTAAAGAGTACCGGACCGTTACTGCCTTCAACGGTTAGCCCGGTAACTACGCCCTGAGCATCGACCCGCACTTTTACGGTCTGGCCTTGTTGCAGGTTACTCAACGGCTTTCCATTGCCTTCGACTCGTGCCATTGCGAACACATCACTGATTTGCATATTGTTATCGCGAAAGAGCTGCGCCAGAGTCTGCCCTTTAGCAATCGTGTAATCATGCCAGCTTCCCTGTTGATTACTTTCAGGCGGCATGTTTAGTTGTGTCTGATTATTAGTATTTTCTGACTGCTGTTGCTTATCGTTATCAACGATATTGGCTTGTAGCACTGCATTGCCAGTTTGTCGTGAAAAATGGTATGTCGGCGTTGTGATCTGATCACGCGGTGCAGGCGACGGCCAGAGAAAAACCACTAACACCAGTGCTACGCTGGCAATAATGCCACGCCGATGGACCAGCGGCAGCGGATCCATCCAACGCAACTCGGCAGGCAGTAACCACAGTCGGTGAAGTATTTCGATCAGACCTTTGCAGGGCATTGCGTCCTCCTGTTGGCGTTGTTCACGCGCATATCTATGATATTCCCGCTTTACGCAACCGTTTAAATAAGAATGACGGCCGACGTGTTTACCATCGCTGGATTATACATCTTACGTTAACCTCTAAGCTGGATAGTCGACATATTCGATTCCAGGATAATATTGTTTGCTTTTCTCTGCTAAATGTCATCTATCATCGCTGAGATTTTACGGCTCACCCGTGCGCTGTTATGCTTCGCCTTCGATTCGATTATTGATAAAGGCAAATTCATGACAACCCCATCTTTTGACAGCACAGAAGCACAGGCAAGCTACGGTATAGGCTTACAGGTAGGACAGCAACTGCTTGAGTCAGGATTACAGGGGCTACAACCGGAAGCGCTGCTGGCCGGTTTGAGTGATGCACTTGAAGGTAATACGCCAGCGGTGCCTGTCGATGTGGTCCATCGGGCATTGCGTGAGGTTCATGAGCGTGCTGATGCACTACGCCGTGAACATCAGCAGGCGATGGCAGAAGACGGGCAGAAATTCCTTGAGGAGAACATCAAGCGCGAAGGTGTCAGTAGCACTGAGTCTGGCCTGCAGTTTAGCGTTATCACCCAGGGTGACGGCCCCATCCCTTCACGTCAGGACCGCGTTCGCGTTCACTACACTGGCAAGTTGATCGACGGCAGCGTATTTGACAGCTCGGTGGCCCGTGGTGAGCCGGCAGAGTTTCCGGTTAGTGGTGTGATCGCTGGCTGGATTGAAGCCCTGACGCTGATGCCAGTGGGTTCTAAATGGCAGCTGGTTATCCCGCATAATCTTGCCTATGGTGAGCGGGGTGCCGGTGCTTCTATTCCGCCGTTCAGCACGTTGATTTTTGACGTCGAGCTGCTGGAAATCCTCTAAGATTGACGTAATAACGGGCGTCATATCTGTCGCCCGTTAGCCACTATTTTTGCAGGTTAAGGCGATAGATCGCAAAACCTGTCTCATCGTTTTGCAGTCGCTCCATTGGATAGAGTGCATGATTTTTGATAAATGCACTGGCTTTATCGCTGGGTGACGTCTCAACGCGCACGTCCAGATGCGTATTGCTGTGAACAGGGGCCAGTCGCCAGTTACCATCCGCCTGAGGTTTTACTTCACCATGTAACTTCGTCTGTTCGCGAATATAACCGACGAGCACTGCGCGATTCTCGTCGGGTGATGAAAAAGCCACATGTGTATCGCCGGTTCCAGCAAATTGACCTCCCCAGGCGCGATAGTTATTGGTTGCTACGAGAAAAACCTGATCAGGATCTACCGCTTTACCTCCCCAGGTAAGTTTTTTTATGCGTGATGCACTGGCATTAACCAACTTGCACTGGCTGTCGTAGCGAGCAGGTTGCGTGACATCGATTTGATAATTTACGCCGTCAATAACATCAAAATTGTAAGTGGGGAATTGCCAGTTGATCAGTGATTGGGGCTGAATACTATCCGGATCAATGCGGTTAAACTGTACTGCTGTGCATTCCAGCCACTCCTTCAGTTCGCGGCCGCTAACTTTTAATGCCACCAGGGTATTTGGGTAGAGGTAAAGGTCGGCCGCGTTGCGGAATGTCATCACCCCTTTTTCTACTTCGACATAACCAGCAGGATCGTTTTTGCGGCCCCCGGCTTTAAATGGTGCGGCGGCAGAGAGAACCGGATATTTTTCCAAGTCTGGATCGCCTTGAATAGCGTGTTTAACGTAATCGCGCTGGGCATTGTTGACAATCTGCACCGTCGGATCGTCCTGAACCAATGCCAGGTAGCTATACATCACGCCCGATGACTTGCCAAGTGGCTGGCTGACAAATTTACGCGTAGCGTTATGATCATCAGCCATCACTTTTACCAGCGCCGGATCTTCTGCTGCCAGCGATTTTTTTGCTATCGGATCATATATCGGACGCGCCTGTGCTTTACCGGAAGTGACTTGCCACTTTCCGTCTTTAAGCTCGAGGACCAAATCAATCACGCCGAGGTGATCGCCCCACATGCCAGGCATAACAGCAGGCACGCCATTCAACGTACCCTTAACAATATCAGCGCCCTCAATTTCGGCAAACTCTTTACCGGGGAACACCTTATGTGCATGGCCGAACATGATGGCATCAATGCCTGGCACCTTGCTAAGATAGTAAACAGAATTCTCTGCAAGGGCGTGCCACGGGTCGCTTGATAATCCTGAGTGAGCAATAGCGATCACGATATCCGCGCCGGCCGCACGCATTTTGGGTACCCATTCTTTTGCCGTTTCCGTAATGTCGTTGACCGTGACCTGGCCTTGCAGGTTGGTTCTATCCCACACCATAATCTGTGGTGGTACAAAACCAATATAACCCACTTTCAGCGTATGTCGCTCTCCCTGCAAGTCTTTAACGTTGAGTGTTTCAATCAGATAGGGTGTGAACTTCGGCTTGTTGCTATGCACGTCGATAATGTTGGCGTTGATATAGGGAAAGCGTGCGCCAGCAATCGCTTTTTGCAAAAAATCCAGACCGTAGTTGAATTCATGATTACCGAGATTACCAACGTTATAATTCAGCATATTTAGCGCCTTATAAACGGGGTGCGTTTCTCCGTGCTTCAATCCTTTTGCCGCCACGTAATCACCCAGTGGGCTGCCCTGGATAATATCGCCGTTATCTACCAGTACGCTATTGGTCGCCTGCTTACGCGCCTGTTCGATCAGCGTTGCAGTACGAACCAAACCAAACTTTTCGCTGCCTTTATCTTTGTAATAGTCAAAGTCCATCATATTGCTATGCAGATCGGTGGTTTCCAGAATGCGAAAATTGACCGTTGCAGCATGAAGGGCTGTGCTCATTACCAGCGCGGCTAGCGTTACTCCTTGTCTAAGCATCAGGCTATCTCATGGTGGTTTTCAATATGCAATAAACATCGCAAAATATAGTGAAATTGTTACGTTTATTATTATGAACTGTGAAGGTGATCGTGAGTTTTCCACGACTTATGTGTGAATTGAGGCGAATCTACTGTCATTCAGACGGCGTTTTTTCTTAGGGTTTGAAGGTGGTTGTGTCAATAAAACAAATATAAAGAGTTACCGTCATCATCTGATGTGATCCCGGTATGAGCAGCATGGAATGCTAATATCATAGATATTCGCGTATTGTAGCCGGTAAGGATGCTGGAAATGCAACATCAACGAGGTGGAACATGTTAGAACAGATTTGCCAGCTGGTACACAAAGCGGGCCATGCCATTATGGCGGTCTATCAAAGTCATACGCCGATGAAGATCAGCCAAAAGTCTGATGACTCGCCGGTCACCACAGCTGATATTGCAGCGCACCGGGTGATTCTTACAGGGCTGAACGCGCTGACGCCTGATATACCGGTCTTATCTGAAGAAGCGCCACCTGCCTGGAAAGTACGCCAGCACTGGCAGCAATACTGGCTGGTCGATCCCCTGGATGGTACGAAAGAATTTATTAAACGCAACGGTGAGTTTACTGTAAATATCGCGCTGATTGAGGCGGGTAAACCGGTGATGGGCGTTGTCTATGTACCGGCCACAGGCGTGATGTATCTGGCAGAGAAGGGCAAAGCCTGGAAGGATCAAAACGGGTGCCGCGTCCAGATTCGAGTTTGTGACGCCATTCCGCCTTTAGTGGTCGTCAGTCGTTCGCATCGCGAGGATCATGAGTTAAGCGAGTATCTTAAACAGCTTGGCGAACATCAGACTATTTCTGTTGGCTCCTCGCTGAAGTTTTGCCTTGTCGCAGAAGGTAAAGCTCAGCTTTATCCCCGTTTCGGACCGACCAATATCTGGGATACCGGCGCGGGTCACGCTGTTGCCGTTGCAGCGGGTGCACACGTTCACGACTGGACAGGGCAAACCCTGGACTATACGCCACGTGAGTCGTTTCTTAATCCGGGCTTTCGCGTTTCGCTGTTTTAATTTAAGGTCGCCTCCCTTGCCTCAATGGGCCTTCTACGGCCCATCTTTCCCTGAGCTGCCCGTTTATTCTTTAAGTAGGAATTTCACTAACGTTATCACTTGATGTGTTTCGTCCAGCGTCAGAGTGCCGTCTTTCGCAAAGCGGACCCGTCCCTGTTTATCAAGCACCACGATAGCTGAACCGTCGCTTTGAAGCTGCCAGGCTTTCTTAGCTATGCCATTGCTATCGACAATAAACTGCGACCAGGGATACAGCTTTTTATTGCTTTCAATGTTGCTACGCACAAACATGGCGGTACCGGGAATGGCATCATCGGTATTGACGATAGTGGTCGTCTGGTAGCGAGCGTGCGGCAATTTTGCTGCTTTTATAGACTCAATTAGCGCAGCATTCATCTCCTTTGATGAAGATCGACCGGCAATGTGCTGGATGACCCGCACTTTCCCGGGCAGCCGGGCACTGTTCCAGTTCTGGTAACTGAATTTATCGGCAGTGAGTATCAGCTCGCCTTTATCATTAATGCCAATATCAGGAACGCGCTGATGTTGAACAAAATTGTGAGCAAGGGCCGTGGAGGGCAGGATTAGTGAGAGCAGCAAGGCCCCTAAGTAGCTAATCTTCATTATATCCCCCTTTCACAAAGTGATCAGACCAGATGTTTGTACTGATGCAATAATAAACGTGAATAGGCGATCTGTCGCGTCGACTTGTTTGCTTTGCGGTAATTAGCACAATTTTGCAATACCACTTCGGTCTATACTGCCTGTTCGGTGCCTCGCGAGAGATTCATCGGTAATGAAATGTAAAAACAGTAAAATTAATGGTTTTCCGGAACATTGAAAGTTATTCGTGTTCTATAGTTATGCTGCTTTCGCCTCCAGGGTGCGTACCAAATTGGCTACGCCGGAGCGGGCTTGAATCAGGAATAAGGCATAATGAAAATTTTTAAGACATATAATCCGCTTCAAATTGCTAAATATGTGAAAACGTTGTTCCGTGGCCGCCTGTACATCCATAACGTCGGGGCTTTTGAGTTTGATAAAGGTAAGATCCTTATCCCGCGCGTCAGGGACAAGCTGCACTTGTCAGCAATGTCGGAGATCAATCGTCAGGTATTACGGTTACAGCTGGAGTATTAACGTTAAGATTCTCTGATTTAAATTTATATACTTCATACTTCCGCGCATCACTCGATCCGTATTCCGGGCATTACGCCCGGAATACATGAAGTACCTACTTCACTTTTTTTGAAGAAAGACCGGCAGGATACCGCATGCCCGATTCGCGTAAGAAGTGGCGGAGTGTAAATAGTCGAGCGGTATTTTACTCTTCCATCACCTTTGGCAGCGCCGTGCCGGCGACTGCGCGGGGGTTTAGCCTGGTAACTAACAGTTGATCGATACGGTAGCTGTCAATATCGACTACCTCGAACTTGTAACCATGTAGCTTCACGAAATCGGTGCGTTTGGGGATCTTGCGCAGCATGAACATCATGAAACCTCCAATGGTTTCGTAATTGCCTGACTGAGGAAATTCGTCAATATCCAATACGCGCATAACATCATCAATCGGCGTACCGCCCTCGATGAGCCATGAATTTTCGTCACGCGTAACTATCTGCTCTTCCATCCCCTGGCCGACTAAATCCCCCATCAGCGTAGTCATCACATCGTTGAGCGTAATAATGCCGACGACCAGCGCATATTCGTTCATGATGACGGCGAAATCCTCACCGGCTGTTTTAAAACTCTCCAGCGCTTCGGATAGCGTCAGCGTATCCGGTACGATTAGCGCATTGCGGATCTGTACGCCGCTGTTGAGTGTCAGACTCTGGCTGCTGAGAACCCGTAAAAGTAGTTCCTTGGAGTCAACATAGCCAACAACGTTATCAATATTTCCGTTGCAAACCAGGAACTTTGAATGGGGATAGGCGGCGATTTTGTCTTTGAGACTGGACTCATCTTCGTGTAAATCGAACCAGATAATATTTTCACGTGAGGTCATCGATGAGGGGACGGTGCGCGATTCAAGTTCAAATACGTTTTCGATCAGCTCATGTTCCTGTTTGCGCAAAACGCCAGCCAGTGCGCCAGCTTCCACCACAGCGTAGATGTCATCAGAGGTGATATCATCTTTACGCACCATAGGGATTTTGAACAGGCGAAAAATCATATTCGCCAGTCCGTTAAAGAACCAGACCATAGGGCTGAAAATCAACAGGCAAAAGCGCATTGGATTAATAATTTTCAGCGCGATGGCTTCAGGTGAAATCATACCGATACGTTTAGGCGTCAGGTCGGCCAGCAGAATAAATAGGCTGGTTACCAGCACAAAAGAGCAGATAAAACTGAGTTGTTGCGCCAGCTCCGGAGACACGATCTGGATAAATAGTGAGCGAAACGCCGGGGAGAATGCTGCGTCGCCAACGATACCACCGAGTATCGCCACCGCATTGAGGCCTATCTGCACCACGGTAAAAAAAGTGCCGGGTGTTTCCTGCATTTTCAATACCCGCTGGGCGTTAATATTGCCTTCATCGGCCAGCAGTTTGAGCTTGATTTTACGTGCAGCGGCCAGCGAAATTTCTGAAAGTGAGAAAAAGGCACTTACGACAATCAATATCAGTATGACAAGAAAGCTATCTAACATATTCATTCCATAATTTATAAACTTGTCATCTTTGGCCTGGGCAACGTGAAGTTGATC
This sequence comes from Izhakiella capsodis, assembly GCF_900115045.1. Taxonomy (GTDB): domain Bacteria; phylum Pseudomonadota; class Gammaproteobacteria; order Enterobacterales; family Enterobacteriaceae; genus Izhakiella; species Izhakiella capsodis. The sequence continues at coordinate 77,245 of NZ_FOVC01000002.1, forward strand.
TTCGGGAGTCTGAGCTATCCGCGCCAAAAACGTCTGCACCATTACGACGAGCGTTTGTCGTCGGGCAGAAAGGGTTTACGGGCCGCCATGACGGCTCGTGTGCAGATTATAGCCTTGCCTGAGACGCCTTACAATTGCGGCGGTAAACCAATTACACTGCCTGCCAGCCCACCCTATCCCTCAGAGATTAGATGCAAGATACTGCTGATGATACCTCGGAGTGATAAAATAGCCTCTCTGGAACGAATTTTGCTGTGATAGCCCAGTTGTCGTCAGCCCCATGATAGGCTATCAGCTGCCAGAATAGTTATTCAACGCCCTAAAAGCATCCCATCGACAGCCGTGCGGTAGCCCTGTTACCGGAGGGTATCTCATTCTGTGATCGGTGACTACGTGTTGATCCCGGCATTGGCGTATTGCGTTTCATTAGTGCTCTGGCGGAGTTTATCAATATCAGGCGTTACACCAACATTCTGATGTTAAGAATTAACTCGCACAGGTTGTGTCATGCATTCACTTTGACCACAATAGAGACCAAAATTTAACGTGATAGCATCACGGGATATTGTCTCAATCACTGAGATTTAAGTTATCCTTTGTAGAGGCAGCTTTTGTTGCCGCGCGCCGCTGTAACTTGCGAGTAAATAAAAGATTTATCCCCGAACGGGGCTGGCGTCGATAACAGGAGTAAGCGTGCCACGAACTTATGTGTATTGCCTGTGCTGTCTGATGCTGACAGCAGTCTCCACTGTACAGGCGGCGACTGTGCGTTTGAAGGTTGAAGGGCTATCCGGAGAATTAGAAAAGAACGTCAGGGCGCGCCTGTCTACCATCGGGAATGATGAGATATCGGCAGATGGCCGATTTCGCGCTCGTGTCAGTGAGGCAATCAGGCAGGGGCTGAAAGCACTGGGCTACTACGAGCCTGAAATTAGTTTTCAGCTAAGCCCTCCGCCGCCAGGCGGCAAGCGGCAGGTTCTTTACGCCAGGGTTAAGCCTGGCACGCCGGTTCGCATAGCCGGGACGACGGTTATTTTGCGCGGTGGCGCTCGCCAAGATGAAGCTTTCCAGAAGCTGCTCCGCACGGGGAAGCCCAAAATAGGTACAATTCTTAATCATGGTACTTACGACAATTTTAAATCCTCACTTAACAACTTATCGCTAACAGAAGGTTATTTTGATGCCAGATACCTCAAGAGCGAGCTGGGCGTATCGGTTCCGCGGGAAGAAGCCTTCTGGGATATCGATTATGACAGTGGTCAGCGCTATCGCTTTGGCGATGTAACCTTTGAAGGCTCGCAGATTGATAACCGCTATTTGCAAAACCTGATACCCTTCCATAAAGGCGACTATTACAATTCCGCAACCCTTGCCGAGTTGAACCGCAGGCTTTCGGCAACCGGCTGGTTTAATTCAGTGGTCGTCGCCCCTGATTTTAAAACATCGCGCCAGAGCAAAATATTGCCACTTGATGGCGTTCTCACACCCCGCACCGAAAACTCTATCGAGGCAGGGGTAGGTTACTCAACCGACGTCGGGCCAAGGTTGAAAGCAACGTGGAAGCGGCCTTGGGTTAACTCTTTTGGCCACAGTTTTACCACCAGTGCTTATATTTCAGCGCCAGAACAGCAGCTGGACTTTAGCTACAAAATTCCATTACTGAAAAGCCCGCTGGAACAATACTATCTGCTTCAGGGCGGGGTTAAGCGGACCGACCTGAACGATACGCGTGCTGATTCGTCTACGCTGGCCGCTTCGCGCTTCTGGGAGGCGTCAAGTGGTTGGCAGCGGGCTGTCAATCTGCGCTGGAGTCTCGATCACTTTACCCAGGCGAACGTCACCAATACCACCATGCTGATTTATCCTGGTGTCAGTGTAAACCGCATCCGCTCACGCGGTGGGTTGATGCCAACCTGGGGGGATTCTCAGCGGTACTCTGTCGATGTTTCAAACACCGGCTGGGGTTCGGATATTAACTTCCTCGTATTACAGGCTTCAAACGTATGGATCCGCTCTCTCGGTGAGAGGAGTCGCTTTGTGGTACGCGGTAACCTCGGCTGGATAGAAACCAATGACTTCGACAAGGTGCCGCCGGACCTGCGTTTCTTTGCGGGGGGCGATAACAGTATTCGGGGTTATAAATACCAGGGCATTTCACCGCGAGACTCGGATGGCAAACTTACCGGTGCTTCTAAACTTGCTACCGGCTCCTTTGAATATCAATATAACGTGACTGGCAAATGGTGGGGGGCGGTATTTATCGACTCCGGTGAAGCCGTAAATGATATCAAACAGAGTGATTTCAAAACTGGCGCTGGGTTCGGCGTGCGCTGGCAGTCTCCGGTGGGACCCATAAAGCTCGATATCGCCCGGCCTGTCGGCAATGATAATAATCACAACTGGCAATTTTATATTGGTTTGGGGCCTGAGCTATGAGTTGGTGGAAAAAGGCCCTGATCGGGATGGTGATTTTGCTAACGTTGCTGCTGGGCAGCGTCGCGTTTTTGATTGGCACGACACTTGGGCTGCATATGCTGTTCAATGCTGCCAATCGCTGGGTTCCCGGCCTTGCAATCCAGAAGGTTGAGGGAGGATGGCGCGATCTGACCCTTAGCCATTTGCGTTATGACATGCCTGGGATATCGGTACGCGTTGGTCGTTTTCATCTGGCAGTGAACCTGAGCTGCCTGAAACACAGCGCATTTTGTGTCAATGATTTATCGTTGAGCGACGTTGGCGTAACGATTGACAGCAAAAAACTGCCATCGGCAGCACCGGCAACGGAACAACAGCAGGCTAGCTCTGATGAAATTAGTACGCCCTGGCCGATAACTCTGACCCGGCTGGCGCTACGCAATGTTAACGTCAAAATGGATGATACGGCGATTTCACTGGCGGACTTTAGTTCCGGCATGACCTGGAAAGCGCGCTCCCTGACGCTACTGCCTACTCATATCGAGGGCTTGCTGGTGGCGTTGCCGAAAAACGCGCCATTACCGCCCGCCACGCCCAAAAAACCTGAAGCACCGCTGGGTGAGCAGCTGAATGCGCTGTTTAGCGAACCGTTGCTGCCCGGTCTGCCCGATTTTCGTTTACCGTTAGATATTAACGTGCCGCAAATACTGGGCGAGCAGCTGCGCGTGACCGGGGGAAGTGACCTGACGATTTACCGGCTAATGGTTAAAGCACGTACCAGCGATCGCCATCTGCAGTTGACTACGCTGACCGTAGATTCGTCTCTGGGCCTGGTTAGTGCCAGCGGTCAGGCCGAGCTGAGCGGTGACTGGCCGCTGGATATGACCCTGAACGGTACGGCTAACGTCGACCCGCTAAAGGGTGAAAAACTCAATATGACGCTGAATGGTGCAATGCGTAAACAGCTGAAACTGGCGCTTAACCTGTCCGGCGCTCTGAACGTTCAGTTAAAAGGCCAGACGGAGCTGGCAACCCCCGGGTTGCCCATAATGCTGAAGGTCGATAGTCCACAACTGCGCTGGCCGCTGAAGGGTAAGACGCAATACCAGGTTGATAATCTTGCTTTTAATCTTGCTGGCAAGGCCACTGATTACAAAACGACGCTTAAAGCCTCTATAAGCGGCAGCGCTATTCCGCCAGCGATCGTCAATGTGAATGGTAAAGGCAATCTGAACCAATTTAATCTGAATACGCTGAACATTGCTGCCTTGCAGGGGAATATCGATCTTAACGCGTTGGTCGACTGGAGTAAGTCCATCAGTTGGCGTAGCGAACTTAAGCTTCAGGGCATTAACACGGCGAAGCAATATCCTGACTGGCCCGCCAGACTCGATGGGAAAATAACCACGCGTGGCAGCCTGTACGGCGGAAGCTGGCAGGTTCGCGTGCCGGAACTGGCCCTTAATGGCAACGTACGGCAAAACGCGGTGGAGGTGCAAGGTTCCCTTTACGGCAACAGCTACAATCAATGGGACATTCCTGGCGTTAATATTGCGCTGGGACCTAACCACATAGATGTTAAAGGATCGCTTAGAGATAAGCTGACGCTGGATGCGACCATTGATGCCCCGCGGCTGGATAATGCGTTACCGGGTCTTGGCGGCATGGCCGAGGGCAGCATTAAGGTGCGTGGCGATCTGAATAAACCACAGCTGTTGGCGAATCTGATAGCCCGTAATCTGCGCTGGCAGCAATTGCAAATTGCCCGCGTCGATCTTAATGGCGATGTCACGTCCAGCGATCACATACATGGCAAGCTGGCGCTGCAGGTTGAGCAGATCAAGCAGAATGCCCTGGATATCCGTGCTTTGACGCTCAACGCTGAAGGCAGTGAAAAACAGCATCAGTTGACGCTAAAGATAAAAGGAAAACCGGTCTCCGGTCAGCTGGCGCTTAATGGCAGCTTCGATCGCGCCGCAGAACGCTGGACTGGCACACTGAACAACACCCACTTTGACACCCCTGTGGGAGAATGGCGTCTGACGCGGGCGGTCGGCCTGAACTATCTCAACAAGCAGCGGACGATAAGCATTGGACCGCACTGCTGGCAGAACCCTGACGCCGAACTTTGTGTGCCGCAAACTATTGAGGTGGGTCCTTCTGGCCATGCCCGTATCGATCTGAAGCGTTTCGATCTGGCCATGCTGAAACCTTTTATGACCGATGACACCCAACTTTCTGGGGTGTTCAATGGCAACGCGGAAGTTAGCTGGAAGCCTAATGGTGGGCTACCGGACGGTCAAGTTTCGCTGCAGGGTAGTGGCGTTAAGATTACTCAGAATGTGCAGGGTAATGTACTGCCGATAGCGTTTGATACTCTGAATCTGAACGCCGGTTTGCACCATAACCACGCCAGTCTGGACTGGCTTATTCGTATTGCTAAAAATGGTCAGCTGGATGGCAACGTGCAGATTGATGATCCGCTGGGTAGACGTAATCTTGCGGGCAACATCAACATAAAGAATTTGTCGCTGACGATGTTCAATCCGGCGTTGATGCAGGGAGAGTCGGTCAGCGGCGCCCTTAATAGCCAGCTGAGGCTGGGGGGAGATCTTCAGCGTCCACAGGTGTTTGGTCAGTTGGGCCTTCGGGATGGGCGGTTGGATGCCAGCTTTATGCCTGTAGACTTGCAAGCTGCCGATCTCAACCTGCAGCTCAACGGCATGAGCTCGACACTTGAGGGGGTGCTGCGCACGGCTAAGGGACAGTTAAGTCTTAACGGCAATGCCGACTGGAGCAACCTCAACGCCTGGCGCGCGAGCGTGGCGGCAAAAGGTGACAGGATCCGCGTAACCGTACCGCCTATGGTGCGAATGGATGTGTCACCGGACCTTGTTTTTGAAGCAACGCCTGATTTACTCAATCTGAATGGCAAGGTGGATATCCCTTGGGCGCGGATTAGCGTGCAGGATTTACCACCAAGTGCTGTAGGCGTTTCACCCGATGAGGTGATGCTGAATAAAAATTTGCAGCCGATTGCGCCAAAAACGACCTCAATTCCGATTAACAGCAACCTGGTGATCCACGTCGGTGAAGATGTACGCCTTGATGCTTTCGGACTGAAGGCGAGGCTCAACGGTGACCTGAAGCTGGTGCAGGATCAGCAGGGGCTTGGTCTTAACGGTCAGATCAATATTCCGCAAGGGCGCTTCCATGCTTACGGCCAGGATTTAATTATTCGCAAAGGCGAACTGCAGTTTGCCGGGCCGCCCGATCAGCCATACCTTAATATTGAAGCTATCCGTAATCCGGAGGCTACCGAAAACGATGTGACTGCTGGACTGCGGGTAACCGGACCTGCCGCTCAACCCAAAGTCGACGTTTTCTCGGACCCAGCAATGTCTCAACAAGAGGCACTTTCTTATCTTCTGCGCGGTCAGGGACTGGACAGCAGCGGCGGTGACAGCGCGGTTACTTCCGCGCTGATCGGATTAGGAATCGCCCAGAGTGGGCAGGTTATGGGTAAAATCGGTGAAACATTTGGCGTCAGCAACCTGGCGCTGGATACCACTGGTGCCGGCAATAGTCAGCAGGTCCAGGTAAGTGGTTATGTACTTCCGGGCTTGCAGGTTAAATACGGTGTTGGCATATTTGATTCTCTGGCAACGCTGACATTACGATATCGGCTGATGCCTAAACTTTATCTGGAAGCGGTCTCTGGCCTCGGCCAGGCTCTTGATGTGCTCTATCAGTTTGAGTTCTAGCGATGCGAATTATTGTCTACGGTAGTTTACGGCGTGAGCAGGGGAACAGCCACTGGATGACTAACGGGCAATGGCTCGGCGATCACGTTATCGATGGTTATGAGCTTTACAGTTTGGGCCACTATCCAGGGGTTATTAAAGGAATGGGTAAGGTTTACTGCGAAGTGTATCGTATCGATGCGACAATGCTGGCTGAGCTTGATGCGCTGCGTAGTAAAGGTGGCGAGTATAAACGCGAACTGACATCGACGCCTTACGGTTCGGCATGGCTTTATGTTTACCAGCATTCGATGGCAGGGCGTAAGCGTATTGTCAGCGGCGACTGGTTGCAGCGCGATAAAGAGAGTTAACCGGGCTTCACTGCCTAAAGTCGCTCTCCAGCTATACCGGTTTTAAAGCGGGCAACTGACATCGCCCTCAGGGCAGCTGAGCATCTCTTTCAGCTCTTTGGTTCGCTGCCGCGTTTTATTTTCCAGACAGGTCGAGAAATTCATCGGCCAGACCGTTCCGCTCTTCGATTTGAATGTCTGGAATTGACAGTCGGCATTACGATATTCAATCCATTTTCTCTGCGCCGCCTGCAACAGGCTTTTATGCTCACCGGATGTTGATTTAAGAACGTGTTTATAAATTAAATTGAGTTCGCTATCCGCGTTTTTATAGTCCGCATTCGCGCATTGATTCATCTCTGCCTGAGTGGTGGCCTTCGTGCAGTCCACCGCCAGCGCCTGTGCCGTAGGTATAATTAACAGTGAAGCAACAATCAGTTTTTGCATGATCAGTCTCTCAGGTTCAACAAAAAGATTTGGCAGAAGAGTGCCTGATTATTATAAACGGAGATGCCGTGACTCGATCTGCTTTGCCAGAAGTGTGGATCAGGCGTGAGGCAAAAAAAAAATGCCGCGCCACGGCGCAGCATTCTGCTAATCAGACCGACTTATTTTTTCGCCGCACGTTCAAAAGACGCAACAATTTCCGCTTTTGCTGCTTCAGCGTTATCCCAGCCATCAACTTTGACCCATTTACCTTTTTCCAGGTCTTTGTAATGCTCGAAGAAATGAGTGATCTGCGCACGCAGCAGTTCCGGCAGATCGTTAACGTCTTTTATGTGATCGTACTCTTTGGAAAGCTTGGTGTGTGGAACGGCGACCAGCTTGGCATCCTCACCAGATTCATCGGTCATTTTTAACACACCAACCGGGCGGCAGCGGATCACTGAGCCCGGCTGTAGCGGGTATGGCGTTGGTACCAGAACGTCAACCGGATCGCCATCCAGAGAGAGTGTGTGGTTGATATAGCCATAGTTGCAAGGATAAAACATCGCCGTCGACATGAAACGGTCAACGAACAGGGCGCCAGACGCTTTATCTACTTCATATTTGATAGGATCCGCGTTTGCCGGGATTTCAATAACCACATAGATATCTTCTGGCAGGTCTTTACCCGCAGGTACCTGATTCAAACTCATGATAAATTCCTTTACGCAGTCTCAAAAGTGACGCTCATTATAGCTAACCAATAATGAAAGTATCCCCCCTTTTTGCGCTTTCAGGTTGCGCCATATCAAGAGTCTTTGCTCGTCAACGCCACGCTGCTTCTTCTGCTGAGCAGGCGGTGATTTTTTGTCTGCCATCAAACGCCATGCTGTGTGGCTCTCTGGCGTACAGGGGCAGGATGATGAAGGTTTGCCGCATCCCCTCCGGTGTTATCGGAAGCGGCCTTTTCAGGCTAAAATTTTGGCTCTGGATGCGTTAGTTGAAACGGCTCGCGGCGGCGAGCAAGGCATGGGTTTGAGGTGACAAATTATGCGCTTTTTCGCCTGTTACTGCGCAGTTCTGCGGCCCGCTGTTCGCTAATGGGAATAAATCCGGTAAGGGCTAAGCCCGTACCGGTAAGAGCTTAAGGTTCAGGAAACTCACGCAGGAAACGTTCGACGTCATCAACCATGTGCTGGTTTCCAACAAAGAACGGGCAGCGCTCATGCAGCTCCTTTGGCTGCAAGTCCAGTACACGATGCAGGCCGTCGCTGGCTTTTCCCCCCGCTTGTTCTGCCAAAAATGCCATCGGGTTACATTCGTACAGTAGACGTAGCTTACCGGTTGGATGGTTGGCGGTGCTGGGATAAAGATAAATGCCACCTTTTAACAGATTGCGATGAAAATCTGCGACCAGTGAACCGATATAGCGCGTGGTATAGGGACGATCGGTGCTTTTGTCCTCTTCCTGACAGAATTTAAGATATTTTTTCACGCCTTGTGGGAAGCGAATATAGTTGCCTTCGTTGATTGAGTAGGTTTTACCCTTCGTTGGAAAGCGCATTTGCTCCTGGCTAAGGCAAAAAACGCCAAGAGACGGATCGTAGGTAAAGGCATGTACGCCGCAGCCGGTCGTATAGACCAGCATGGTTGAGGAGCCATAAACGACATATCCTGCGGCGACCTGGGCACTGCCAGGCTGCAGGAAGTCCTCTTTAGTCACCGGCGTACCCGGTGGCGTAATCCGGCGATAGATGGAAAAGATTGTGCCTACAGAGACGTTAACATCGATATTGGAGGAGCCGTCCAGTGGGTCCATCAGCACCACGTACTTGCCGTTTTCAACGCCTTCAAAAATGACAATCTCATCCTCTTCTTCTGAGGCAATGCCAGCGACGATCCCACGCGCTTTTAACGCAGCTTTGAGCTTCTCATTCGCAAACAGATCCAGCTTCATTTGCTGTTCGCCCTGAATGTTTTCCTCGCCGTTGGTGCCAAGAATATCAACCAGTCCCGCTTTATTAATATCACGGTGGATGATTTTGGCGCCCAGCTTAATCGCGGAAATCAAAGCCGTGAGTTCGCCGGTGGCGTGCGGAAAGTCGTGTTGCTTCTCGACGATAAATTCGCCTAACGTTTTCATAACACAATCCCTGAATCTACGTTTGAGGGGCAGCATTTACAATATGCTTCTGACATGCCCAGCCAGTTTAGCGGATTGAAGGGTAAAGGCCATAGGCTAAATTCGTTTCTTGATTGTCATGGGGGCGCTACACTGTGCGCGTACTTAATTTTGGAATGGATCATCTATGCGTATTCATATACTGGGTATCTGCGGCACCTTCATGGGGGGGCTGGCGTTGCTGGCGCGAGCGCTGGGCCACGATGTGGTCGGCTCAGATGCAAATGTCTATCCTCCCATGAGCACACTGCTGAAAAAGCAAGGCATTGATTTGATCCAGGGCTACGAGGCAAGCCAGCTCGATCCCGTGCCGGATCTGGTTATCATCGGCAACGCGATGACGCGTGGTAACCCCTGCGTTGAAGCGGTACTGGAGCGTAATATTCCGTATATGTCCGGACCCCAGTGGTTGCATGACTTCGTACTGCGCGATCGTTGGGTGCTGGCGGTCGCGGGAACGCATGGTAAAACCACGACAGCGGGTATGGCCGCCTGGATTTTACAGGCCTGTGGTTACGAGCCGGGTTTTATCATCGGTGGGGTGCCGGGGAATTTCGAGGTGTCGGCCACCTTAGGAAAAAGTCCTTTCTTCGTTATCGAGGCCGATGAGTACGACAGCGCTTTTTTTGATAAGCGTTCCAAATTTGTGCATTACTGTCCGCGTACGTTGATCCTGAATAATCTGGAGTTCGACCACGCGGATATTTTTGAGGATCTAAAAGCGATTCAAAAGCAGTTCCATCATCTGGTCCGCATTGTGCCGGGTCAGGGACGCATTCTGCTGCCGGAAAATGACGCTAATATCCGGCAGGTCATTGCTATGGGCTGCTGGAGCGAGCAGGAAATGGTCGGCGGCGATCAGGGTCATTGGCAGGCCGAAAAGCTAACGCCGGACGCTTCGGTCTGGCAGGTAAAACTGGATGGCGAGAGTGTCACTCAGGTGAGCTGGGATCTGGTCGGTGAGCATAATATGCATAATGGACTGATGGCGATAGCGGCTGCCCGCCACCTAGGCGTTAAACCGGAAGATGCGGGTAAAGCGCTGGGTAGCTTCATCAACGCCCGTCGTCGTCTTGAGCTACGGGGCAGCGTTAATGACATCAAGGTTTACGATGATTTCGCCCATCACCCCACAGCAATCCTTGCTACGCTGGCGGCGTTGCGAAGTAAAGTTGGCGGAACAGCTCGTATTCTGGCGGTGCTGGAGCCTCGCTCGAACACGATGAAAATGGGCGTCAGCAAAGACGATCTTGCACCTTCGCTCGGGCGTGCTGATGAGGTATTTTTGTTCCAGCCACACCATATTCCCTGGCAGGTTTCAGAGATTGCTGAAACCTGCGTTCAGCCGGCCCATTGGAGTGCCGACGTCAATACGCTGGTCGAGATGATAGTCAAAACCGCACAGCCGGGAGACAGTATTCTGGTGATGAGTAACGGCGGCTTTGGCGGTATTCACCAGAAGCTGCTGGAGCGTCTGGCAAACTAGTCAGGTCGGGCGGTGTTCCGCCCGACCTGTCAGGCCTCTGCCAGCTCGCGTAAATACTGGAAAATTTGCCGTGCCGCTTTTAGCGGTTTGTTAGTGCTTTTCTCTTTCTGTGCGTTGCGGATCAGTGCGCGTAGCTGCTGGCGATCAGCGTCAGGGTAGAGTGTCAGCACTTCCAGCATTGCATCGTCACCTTGCTCAATCAACCGATCGCGCAGTGCTTCCAGCTTATGGAACAGCGCGACCTGCTGATTATGACGGTTTTTCAGTTTATCCAGTGCCTGGCGGATGGGTTCAACATCGCGCTGGCGCAGCATTTTACCAATTAGCTGTACCTGGCGGCGACGGCCTTCTTTTTTGATGCGCTGTGCCAGCCCGATGGCTGCGCGTAGCTCTTCGTCCAGCGGGAGTTTTTCCAGGCTGTTTTTACCCAGCTCAATCATTTCAACGCCGAGATGTTTTAGCTCCTCGGCGTCGCGTTTAATTTCACTTTTGCTGACCCAGATGATTTCGTCTTCGTCATTTTCATGGTCGTCATCCGGTAGCATGTCGAGCCATTCTTCAGGCTGTTTACTCATTTTCGGCTCCCTAAAAAGAGGCACATGCTAACAGGTTAGTGCGCTACTGCGAAATTGTTCTCTGACTCTGTTAGACTCGGCATGAAGATTCCATTTCATTATATGGCAGGCCGATGAAAGTACTCACACAAGTTACAGAACAACGTAAAATTCTGGAACAGGCGGTCGCTCAGGCCCTGGAATTTGCGAAACCTCATACTGACGCTGCGGAAGTTGCGGTGACCAAAAGCACGGGCATCGGCGTCAGTACCCGCTATGGCGAGGTTGAAAATGTTGAATTCAATAGCGATGGTGCGCTCGGTATTACGGTTTATCACCAGAATCGTAAGGGGAGCGCCTCATCTACCGACTTAGCGCCGGAGGCGATCCAGCGCACGGTGCAAGCAGCGATTGATATCGCTCGCTACACCTCGGAAGATCTTTTTTCCGGCCCGGCCGATCCGCAGCTGCTGGCTTATGACGCGCCGGATCTGGATCTGTTCCATCCGTGGGACATTGACCCGGATAAAGCAATTGCTTTTGCTGCCGAGGCCGAGCAGGCTGCCTTGCAGGCCGATAAGCGTATCAGCAACACCGAGGGCGGCAGTTTTAACAGCCACGTAGGTGTTAAAGTTTTTGGTAACAGCCAGGGTATGTTGCAGGGTTATGCCTCAAGTCGTCACTCGCTTTCCAGCTGTGTTATCGCCGCACAAAATGGTGATATGGAGCGCGATTATGCCTACACCGTCGGTCGTGCGATTGCGGATCTGAAATCACCCGAATGGGTCGGTGCCGAATGTGCGCGTCGTACGCTTTCGCGACTGGGACCGCATAAGCTGGCGACGATGAAAGCGCCGGTTATCTTTGCTGCTGAGGTAGCGACCGGGCTGTTTGGCCACCTTGTTGGCGCAATCAGCGGCAGCAGCGTTTACCGTAAAGCGACCTTCCTGCTTGACGAACTCGGACAGCAAATTTTACCGGAGTGGTTGACAATTGAAGAGCAGCCTCACCTGCTAAAGGGGCTGGCTTCAACCCCTTTCGACAGCGAGGGAGTTCGTACCCAGCGACGTAATATTGTTGAAGGCGGTATCCTGCAAACCTGGCTGTTAACTTCCTATTCAGCGCGTAAGCTGGGCTTGATCAGCACGGGCCATGCCGGTGGTATCCATAACTGGCGCATCGCCGGTCAGGGTGAAAATTTTGATGCCCTGCTAAAAAGAATGGGCAAAGGGTTGGTGGTTACCGAGCTGATGGGACAGGGCGTAAGCAGTATCACTGGGGACTATTCCCGCGGCGCTGCGGGATTCTGGGTGGAGAACGGCGAAATACAATATCCGGTGAGTGAAATCACCATTGCCGGGAATCTGAAAGATATGTGGCGAAATATCGTTACCATCGGCGATGACATTGAAACCCGCAGCAATATTCAGTGCGGCTCGGTGCTGCTGCCGGAGATGAAGATCGCCGGGCAATAACTGCTCTTTAGCTGAACTCGTTATAAGATTAGAGGGGCGGCCTGTGGGTCGCCCTTGTTGTTCTGACTTATAAATTAAAAGGATAATTTTATGCGTAAGCCTGTGATTGCCATGTTGAGTGCCTCTCTGCTGTTTACCAGTACTTCTGCGCTGGCCGATCTTGGAAAAGAGATGGATATCATGAAGGATAGCCTTTCAACGGTGAAGAAAACTCGCGATGCCGGTGAGCTGAGGCAGGCATTGACTGCCATGCGCCAGGCCGCGCAGGACGCTAAAGATCAGGCGCCTGAGAGGCTTGACGGTAAAGCTAAAGACAGCGCTCAGATAAAGGATTATCGCGCACATCTGGATAAGCTGATTAGCCAGATTGATGTCAGCCTAAAAAAAGTTAACGCGGGCGATGTGGCCGGTGCTAAAGCTGAATCTGAAAACTTTGAGCAGACTCGCAACGAAAGCCATAAAAAGTTCCGCTAATCGCTCTTTCGGGCGGTACGCCGCCCACTATCCTTTCTGCTATTCATGACCGTTTCTGTATCCGCTGTATGATGATTTGTCTCGTCATGTCCTTACTCAGGTCGGATGCCGCTGGGCTGGATTATTAATTCGGATAAGTTGCTCTGCCTGTCAGTCATCCGACTCATTTCCTGAGATATTCATCAGGTATTACATTTTCCTGTGTCAGCAAACTCTGGGTAGCACTATCCCGATTGAAATGCGAATGGTAAGTCAGGTGTTTGCAATTTGACATATTTCAAAACGAAGAAACGCCATTATGACGATTTTTGTTACCGTGACGATGAAAGGCCTCCCCTGTGGAGGGAGGCCAGTGCGTTATTTGATATAGGTAAATGCGGTGGTTACGTGCTTGACGCCGCTAACCTTGCTGGCAATTTCGGCCGCTGCCTGGCCCTCCTGATGCGTCACCAGGCCCATCAGGAATACCTCGCCGTTTTCAGTTGTCACCTTCAAATCTGTGACTTTGACCAGGTCGCTGGTTAGCAGCTGCGAGCGCACTTTCGTGGATATCCAGATATCAGAGGACATGGTGCCCAGGGATGCATTCGGCCCCTGGCGAATTTCGTTATAAACTTCGGCTGCACCTTCAACGCCCATGGCGATCTGTTTCGCCCGGTTGGCAATGGTAAAATCCGGTGCCTGGCCGGTCAGCAGCACTTTGCCCTGATAGGCGGTAACGTCGATATGTGCATCATTTTTGATTTGCTTGTCCTTCGCCAGCGCATTATCAACGCGCAGCTCAAGCGTTCCATCGTCAACCTGCGTACCCATAGTGCGCGGGTCGGTTGCCGTTTTTGTGGCAAGCGCGGCGCTGCCGATCACCACGGCGGCACACCCCTGTAAAAGCAGTGCAGAGAGCACAATGGCAAAAACAGAGAAAGCCTTCATTTTAGCTCCTTTAAATATCCTGGTGGGGAAATAAGGTGTTATCTATTAAGTCACACAGGCAATTTACCGTTAGCATGTGCATCTCCTGAATGCGAGAGCTGCGGTGAGATGGAATGCGGATTTCCACATCCTGTGGCCCCAACAGTCCGGCAAGTTCCCCACCATCGTGGCCAGTCAGTGCAATAATCGTCATATCGCGCGTTACGGCCGCCTCCACCGCCTTCACAATATCACGACTGTTGCCACGCGTTGAAATGGCGAGAAGAATGTCACCGGTGCTGCCCAGAGCACGTACTTGCTTGGCATATATTTCTTCATGCAGACGATCGCTGCTAATCGCCGTTAACACCACGTTATCTGCGCTGAGTGCGATGGCAGGCAGGCTCGGCCGCTCGGTCTCGAAGCGATTAATCATGCTGGCGGCAAAATGCTGAGCATTGGCACTGGACGTGCCGTTGCCACAGCTCAGAATCTTATTACCGTTGAGCAGCGCCTGTACCATTGCGGTAGCCGCGCGTGAAATTGCGTCTGGCAGCGCTTCCGCTGCGGCGATTTGAGTTTGAATACTCTCAGTAAAACAGACTTTAATTCTTTCCAGCACTTCACTCACCTGGGTTATCTGGCACGGCATTATTCATCCGCGTAAAAAGCATTGCGTAGCCACTGGGTCTGGCTGCCGGTAACGGCAACAACATCAAACCGGCAGGGGGCGTTTTTAAAGCGAGCACCACTATCAGCCAGCCAGCATGCCGCAGCATGCTGCAGCTTACGCTGCTTGCTTCGGGTAACGCTGGCAGCGGCGCCACCAAAATAATCGTTACGCCGATAGCGCACCTCAACAAATACCAGCGTATCCTCGTCACGCATAATCAGGTCCAGCTCGCCGCCGCGAAAGCGAACGTTAGCGGCAATAAATCGCAAGCCTGCTTGTTCCAGCCAGCGGCGTGCCTGCTGTTCACACTGCTGACCTCGCTGCTGACGACTCAGTTGACCGGAACGATTTTCCCCTGACGGTACTGACTCCACGTTAACTTCCTGTTAATCACGCAATCATTGTTAGCGCTCAGGACGCCAGTTTCGCCGTTGATCTGATAGCCTGGTATCTGACGCATCTCGGTGAAGTGGTTTGCTATTTTCCAAGCGTCAATTCCCATTGCATACAAACGTATCAGTGAGTAATCATTGTTAAAACTTTGCGCTGCCTGTGCCATCAGTCCCGGATTTGATCCCGCCAGCAAGGGTGCATCACTAAACTGCAATCCGTCCATTTCAAAACGAAAATCTGTACCTTCTCCGGCCTGGTAACTGCGTGAGCTGGCGTATATTGCGATGTTGCTACGGCTGCTGGTCCGCATTGCGATCATCGGCTTAATCAGTTGTATCTCGTTAGGCGTCGCCACAACATAAACTGAGTCCGGGTTTCCGTCGGCACTTTCTGCTGCTTGTGATGTAGCTGATGGCGGGGCCGGAATCGTTACGCCGGCGATGCTTATCTGCTGCGGTTCCTGCTGACTGGTTATAACCGGTGTTCCACTAAGGCTAATGCCAACACCGCTATTAATACCCTGTTTTAGCTGGGCAATAGAGCCAAAACGCTGCTGCAGAACGGTTGATCCGCCAAGCTTTTGCCACTCTTCAGCGAAGGCTGTACTTACGCGGTCTCCGAGCGCGCTGCGGGGTAGCAACAGTAGAGGATGGCGTTTACCCTGCATCCACATATGATGAGCGGCATCACGCGCTTCGTCTTCAGGAGAAAGTGCAAAGTAGCAAATATTCGGACGGTTCTGTACCTTCTGCGGTTCGTTCAGCGCCAGTATGTTTATCGCAGTTGGTATATTCGCCAGCTTTTCCACATTGTCTTTCAACAACGGACCAACGATTAGCGTCGCGCCATCCAGCTGCGCTTTAGCGATCACCTGTGCGATTGGCTGATTGCTGGTGTCATAAACCTGAACCTGGGTGGCAGAAGACGACGGTGTGGAATCCGTGATCTGCGGTAAGGCTGGCTTACTAACGGCAGCTGGCGGGGGAGGATCTCCGTTGTCAGGCTGGAAAGCGGCGTTGCTGGGCGCCATTATCGGGTTATTTTCGCTACCTACCGGCGTCTGAACGACAGGCTGCGCCGCGTTTTGCGAAGAAGCCGCTACTTGACCCTGGCTGGCTGGCTGAGCCACACCTTGGCTAACTGCCGGCTGAGCCTGAACCGGTTGTTGCGGTTCGGCATTACCGGTCACGAATGCCTGTGGCGCGGGGCTTTGTACGCTCAGTGTGCCGTTACGGGCTTCATCAAAACCTTTTTGAATGGCGTTAGCAAAAATCTGCGCCTGGCCGCTCAGCGGCAGCAGCAGGGCAATTTTAGCGGTGGAAGCCTGTGTAAAATCCTGTGTGCCAGCACCGAGTGCTGTTGGCAGCATTTTAGCCGCAGGATTGTCCGGATAGCGGATCTGCCAGTTACTTACGGCGGTCTTCAACAAATCCCGAGAGTTCTGATTAGCCCTGTAGGTATCAAGCAGATCCAGCCAACCCTGCAATACGTTATCATTGGCGTTAATGACCACGTTATCGCGCTGCTGCTTGCTCAGTCCCGTTAGCGCCTGCCAGGTCGCATCAATATTTTTTTGCTGATCCTGTGTGTTAGTCATCAGCGGCTGCTGAGCGATATAGGCGCGAATTAAATCCAGGGAAGGGAAATTATGCTGGGCGCTAATCACCAGTTGGTAGTAGCGCGCGAGCTGGTCTTTCGACAGCCGATCTCTATCGATTTGTTTGAGCAGCATATTGGCGCCAGATGTATCTTTCGTCAGTACGCAATACTGTACGCCGAGCAGGATAATTTCCTGCCGCTGGTCTGCATCTGGATTATGGGGCAGCGTTTCCAGTATCTGCTTGGCATGCGCTGTTTTACCCTCGTTGAGCAACGCCCGAATTGCGAGTAATTGCCAGCTAAGCTTGCTATTATTCCCGCTTTGCCGCATCTGCTGCAGATAGTAATCAGCAGTTCCGGTTGCAGGGTTCTTGATGTCTGCCCTGTTTCCTGTCGGACTCTGGCCTGAACACCCGGCCAAAAGGAGTGCGGCAAGAAAAAGCGGAACGGTGCGTCCTGCTTTATTACGAATGACTGTTGAAGGAAGCATACTGTATCCAGTGATGTTTTTTTCAAGATGCTCAATATTAAAACGGCAATACGGATCAAACAATGAAACAACACGATCGAGCAGAGATTTCTGCCAGCACGCTCTATATCGTTCCAACGCCCATTGGTAACCTGGGCGACATAACTCAGCGTGCGTTGACGGTGCTGGAGCAGGTTGATCTTATTGCAGCGGAAGATACACGTCATACCGGACTGTTGCTACAACATTTCGCCATCAATGCGCGCTTGTTCGCATTGCATGATCATAACGAACAGCAAAAAGCAGAAGTGCTGCTGGCGAAATTACAGGAAGGCCAGAGCCTTGCGCTGGTTTCTGATGCCGGCACGCCCTTAATCAACGATCCGGGTTACCATCTGGTGCGACGCTGCCGCGAAGCGGGTATCAACGTCGTACCCTTACCTGGCCCTTGCGCGGCTATTACAGCATTAAGCGCCGCCGGGCTACCGTCCGATCGATTCTGTTACGAAGGATTTCTGCCTGCTAAAAGTAAAGGTCGCAAAGATACGTTACGCGCACTGGCGCAGGAACCGCGCACGCTGATTTTTTATGAATCCACCCACCGTTTACTGGAAACGCTGCAGGACATGGTGGGGGAGCTGGGGGCGGGGCGCTACGTAGTGCTGGCTCGTGAAATCACCAAAACCTGGGAATCGATTCATGGTGCGCCGGTTGGTGAGCTGCTTGTCTGGGTTCAGGATGATGAAAACCGGCGTAAAGGTGAAATGGTGCTGATTGTTGAAGGCTATCAGTCCGATGAACAGGCGCTGTCGGTGGAGGCGCTGCGCACTCTGGCGTTGTTACAGGCGGAGCTGCCGTTAAAAAAAGCGGCGGCGTTGACTGCGGAAATTCATGGGGTTAAGAAAAATGCCCTGTATAAGTTTGCACTGGCACAGCAAGAAGAGTGACAAAGCGGCTGAAATCCCCTATTATCTCGCGCCGAAGCTGACCAGACAGTCGCCGCTTTATTGCCTTATGGTGATATTGGGGAGGAAAGTCCGGGCTCCACAGGGCAGGGTGCCAGGTAACGCCTGGGAGGCGCAAGCCTACGACCAGTGCAACAGAGAGCAAACCGCCGATGGCCCGTAAGGGATCAGGTAAGGGTGAAAGGGTGCGGTAAGAGCGCACCGCGTGGCTGGTAACAGTTCGCGGCACGGTAAACTCCACCCGGAGCAAGGCCAAATAGGGGTTCACATGGTACGGCCCGTACTGAACCCGGGTAGGCTGCTTGAGCCAGTGAGCGATTGCTGGCCTAGATGAATGACTGTCCACGACAGAACCCGGCTTACCGGTCAGCTTCGAACTACATTAAAACGCCCGCAGAAAGATCCTGCGGGCGTTTTGCATTATTGAGTGTTGTTAAGCCACTCCTGCCGATGGCTTAAACCCAAAATGCAGATGAGAAGGAAAGCATTTTTCAGCGTAGCAATGCGAGTTCCTCCCTATCTGAGCCTCTTACAGAACGCCACCTCAGCTGGGGCAATGATCGGTATCGGCACGCGGTCTGATGCGGTTATACCGCTATCATCGCCCATCCTTTTCACAGCGATCGATCCTGGTTGTGTTACACAAAGCATGCCGATAAACCTCCTGCTTTTTAAAAAGTCCAGGTTACGCCGGAGGAGAGTACCCAGTAATAGCTTTGGTCAGTCATCGGGCTGTCGCGCAGCGCGCCGGTAAGGAACGTCAACTTTGGTTGAAGAACAATGTGAAGTGGTTTTATAGGATGCCAGTCAAATGCTATTGCCAGCCACGGGGTCACCCCCTGATGGCTCCAGACAGCCAGGCCACTGCGTGTGGATTCCTGTCCGGTAACGCCGTAATAATAGCTCGCTTGCTGTTTATTGAGCCAGTCAACGCCAACCTGCGGGTAGATATCAACCTGGTCAGAAGATACCTGTCCAAGCCAGCTTACCGTTGCTAGTAGCCCCCGGCTTTCATTCAGCGTGTCAGCGGAAATCTCGCTGTTGAAAGCACCAACAGGGGTGATTTTTTGGTAGCTTAATCCTCCCATCATCGTACTGTGGCGTGAACGCAGCTGACGTAGTGCCTTATCGGATGATTTACCCGGATCAAATTCATTATCAAGATACCACCAGCGGGCTTTTAGCTGGTTAGTATCATTATTGATGAGATAAACGCCAGCCTCAGTACCATCAATATAAACATAGGAATTATCGTAGCCAATATAGGGCAGTGCTGAGTATTGGGTGTCATACTGGCGGTAAGGCGTAAAGTTTGCTTCGCCCTGTAACCCAAGCGTAATTCCGGTAGCCATTGCCAAAGAATTATGACAAAGCAAGAGGTAACAGAGTATATTTTTGAATAGTGATGGCATGATAATTATTATTCCCGATTTTTCAGCAGACCCTGGCATTGGCAGCCAGGCTACTGTTGTCTGTAAAGGGTTATAAACGTGATTGATAAAAAAATATTTTTTCCGTTATTGTCTCCGTTGCCATTTCGGATCTGGCATATGTCTTGAGCACACCGCTGATTGTAACTCAATTGCAGGAGCGCGAAGATAGCGAAAGATATATCGGACTCAATGCTGCAATGCAAGCAATTGGTGTTTTCGCCGTGGTGCTTTTATTGCCGCGCTATGAGTGATAACTGAGGTGGCTCTGGAGCTTATTATGTTACAGGGGATAGCATGAAAAACTATTTTAACCAGTAGCTATCACGCTTTCGGAAAGTCATACTGCGGTTATTGTCAGTGACTGCGGCAATGGGATTTGAGGTAGCATTACTGCACTTTCTGTCGCTTTGTGCCCGTCTCACGGCGGGTGTGAATGCAGTCCGATTATATTGATTTCAGTTCTGATGCCAGGTGGTTTCGCTTAGTCGGTCAACCAGTACGGTTTGCCGCTGCGGGTAGTGATATTTTGTGGCGGTTGCTGGCAGCCAGTAAACAACATGCCATTCGAGGTCCGGTGTAATCAGGTGTTATTTTCACGACGCCAGTCAGGCAGATTGCTGTCTGACTGACCTGGCGATTGCCGACTCTTTCAGGGATGCAGATTTTTAGTGCTTTCATTTTTGAATGATGACACTGTCTTCTGCGTCTTTGAGCGCGATATTGGCCTCGTAATATTTATTTTGTTTTAGCAGTGTAATGGCTTTGGTGACGTCCTGCCTGGCTTTTTCCAACGGCATAAACACCTGGGTATCGGTGGTATCAATACCCGCCAGATGGAGTTCATCATTAGCGCGTGCGATCGCTGCTTTTTTCTCTGGCGTTATGGTGAGATTTTCGCTTCGAGAGATCGATGAGTTAATTAACACATATCTATCGCCGTTGTTGGGAAATTTTTTACTGGTATGGACGTATTTTCCCCAGTCAGTTTTTTGTCATTTAGTAAAGTATTAGCCTGCATGGTGTCCTTCAACGCGTCCTGTGGATGACCATTAAACAACGACAGCCTTGCATAATGTATATCATACATCGCTTTCAGGCCTTCGACGGCGATGTGGCCACTGTTCTTCATATGTGAATGATAGGCCGTGCTGCTGCCACTTTCACCTGCTTTATTTTCTGTGGCATTGGCGTTAGTCATAAATGCCACAGTCGCCAACGCTAACAGAGAAAGTCCAATGAAGCTTTTTTTCATAACCGTATCTCCGTGTTGATTATTTATTTAATCTGCTCTGATAAATGTGGGTGTTTCAAAATAAATCACAGGGTAGTAACGAATATAACAACCAATGGTGCATTGATGAATCTGCCATATATTTTCTTTTGTAATTCTGAATAATAAGTTAAAAAATAACGAGGATAAATCGTAGTGTTTGTAATTAAATAAGCTTAGTTTAGACCAATGAAATAACTTGAGTGAGTATGCTATACGGTGGAATATCAATTAATAATATCCAGGCTATTAGTTGCATTTTGATAAAGAACTGCTGGTGAAGAGAATAATACCGGACAAGTTGCCCGGCTTTATTTTTTTCTGGTTAATGACCAGGGTAAACGGTGATACCAGGGGCGGGGCCGTGGCTGGGGATGGACCAGGGCATGAAGCGCCCGGCTGTAATCCATTACCAGGCCGGGAGTCCATGCCATCGTCTGCGCGCGTTTGCGTACTTGGGCAGCAATCCACAGCTCTGGCACCAGCAGGATTTTAAGCAGATGACCAAACCCTTTATTTTTTGACAGCACGCCATCCAGTGCGGCTTCAAGAGCATAGGCAACGCTACTTGAGCAGTTTCGATAGGTCAGATTATAGGTTTCGCGTTGACGATAAGACGCCCAAAAAGTATTTAATTTCTCCATGCTGAAATTTTTAAATATTATTTTACGAACGGAATCGCACCACTCACTCGATTCGGTCGCATAGTCGGGAAGAAAACGTCCGACCACATCATTCTCATGGGTTGCTTTCAGCGTACGGAGAAATTCTGAGGGCGACCGGTCAATATCTTCGGCAGGATAAAGACTAATGTATAAATGACCGGGAACTTCGAGTGCCGTATGGCCGGTTGATATCACACCGTTTTCATCAACTGCAGCAATGTAGCGGTTGATTATTGGTCGTGAGATAGGCCGTGCTTCCGCCGACTCCTCCGGGGTCCAGATGTGTACGACCAATGATGCCGTCCCGGACGCGGTGTCAACGGGCTTTACGATTAGTTTAGCATCTTGCTTCAGCGGTACGCTGCTTAGCAGAACATCACCTGGCTGTATCAGCTGGAAAATAGAAGTGCCAGTTTTCATGCGCATCGCTTTCCGGGCAATGCCTATGCAGCTCAGTCCACTGCTAATCATCTGAAAACCAATGAATAATGAAACGCTGTTAGTGTGATGAAGTAATAAAAAAAATGAAAAAATAATCAGCATCAGCCCGTAAGCCAGGGTCAGTTTCCAGCGGGGGAAGCGCACGATAAAAGAGGAAAAACTGGTAAAGAAGCCAATGATAAAGAAGGTAAAGCCAAAGATCACCGTCAGTAGAACATTACTGTACTTCTGATTGACCAGGATAATTAACGCGACAAACAGGAAGATGCCGCCTTTAAAAAACAGGATACTCTTTTGGGCGCCAACACCACTTGAAGCAACGCTGAGGGTGATTACACTTTCCAGCATCAGAATAAAACCAAAAATCTTCAAAGGAAAATATGAGTGCTGATCAAGGCCATCAATAAAAATCAGTGAGCCAGCCAAGAACCATAAGCCGCCAGCGATCGCGAGGTACCGGGCGTTTTTCTTAATATAGGTGGTGCCGAGTAACAGCATTGCTATCTGTATCACTGTATCCCTTCCTTAAATCAGACTGACCATTCAGGCCGAAACCGACCAGTTTCCCAGGATAATTAGTGCGCCCTGATGCTCAAGTATCACTGCGCCGCTATCTGTGATCCGTAACCAGTGACCCTGAGTGTCTTGTAATCGGAAGCTGATTGTCTCCAGTTTCTGCTGGAGCGGGGTGTTCTGCCAGTGTTCCGCCAGCTTGTGCTGATCTTCGGGATGCAGTTGCAGTAACAGCTTTCTTTTATCATTGAGGATTTGTGGATGAATAGCGGCAAGATTTGCCGGTAAATTATCCCAGCGCAGCTTGCCATTGTTCAGGTTGAGCTGATAAATCGCCTGCTGTCTGAGCTGTAATCCGTTTTCTGTATTATAGTGACCGATATTACGTGTCACTACGCGCAGAAAGACCAGCAGCAAGGCGCTGGCTGTCAGATAGCTTTGCACCAGTAGCAGTGGCTCGCCGCTACGCAGGCCATGAAAAAGGAAGGGACCTTTCCCCTGATCGGTATAATAGATAACGATTGCCGACATCGTCAGCATAGCAATCGACCCGCCGCGATTACCCCAAAATAGCGTAAGAAATGCGGCAAGAATGATCGGTATGCCGGTGAAAGCGAAAATCAGGCTGTCATTATGGGTGATCATGTGGGATACGCTAAATGCTCTGGCCCCCCCATTGAACACCCATAATGTCAGGGCGACCAGCACAAGCCATACTGCGGCACCCATCAGCAGATTCTTCCATGAGATCTGCATTGTCGTGCGTAAACGGCCATTGAGAAAGCCCATGATTACCGTTGTTGCCAGGATAATTCCGGTAATATCTGCGACAAAGCCGGTCCAAAAAACATCGGAAAATGAAATATTTCCTGCGAGCGAAAAGCCAATGCCAAATAGCAACGCATCAAGAAAACTGATAATAAGGGTGGCGATAAACCACAGAGTAATAATATTGAGGTCATCATCGGGACGTGAAAAGCGTCTGACGATCCAGGCGATTGCCATCGAAGAAGGCAGGGCAATAATGGCGTAGAACATTTTTACAGGTAGGTTGTGTAACGTTGGTTTATCTAACAGCAGGTTGAGCAGAACAAACACCACGGTCAGTACTGGCCATAGGCTCCAACGTGCGCGCAGAAACGCGGCGGTTGCGACGCCGGCGGGAAACCAGACGATGGCGATATGCATCTGAGGATCATCAAACCGTAGTGACACCACCCCGGAGAGATAATAAATCAGCATCCATACCAATATCATTAGCAGGTTGGGTATAAAAGTGGTTGCGGGAGGTCTCATAGCATCATCTCACCGAGTGTTGTATAAAGCTTTCTGCGTTGCCCTAAGCTGGGGTTATTTCTCGTCAACAGGTTTAAACCTTCGGCGAATCTCAGGAGTATAACAAGTTTTATTTGAAAACTGGCGGCCAGCATCATATTGCTGCTCAACAGTCGATTCGTTCTGGTTCGCTCGGACAAAAAGCGGCGTAGATCTCCAGCATAGTCGGCCTGGCAGGGTGCATATATCGCGGGCATTTATTACGTCAATTATTCATATTTTCGATGATAAGCCATCCTTATCACTGCTAAGCTTACTGTTTTTGGAGGTGTATTTAACACTCATGCTATTAAGCAGTAGTTTAATTGATTCAGGAGTGATCAGACTTTGCACCATTTTATAGGTTCTGCATAACAGTAGATTAAGCCTGGCGTTGCACTATGAAAAGCAGTAGTGCTTTGCTAATATCCCGCACGTCTACTCTTGTCCTCATCAGGCAGTAGCAGATACTAACACCATTAACATATTCACTATATATATTTGTTACCTTATTAAGGATCATCCTATGAAAAAACTGGCTATTTCGGGTCTGTTTATCTCCCTGCTTGCTGGCGCTTTTCCCGCGCTGGCCAGCAATACAATCTCAATTGGTTACGCTCAAAGCAAAGTTCAAAACTTCAAAAACATGCCAGGGGTTAATGTGCAGTACCGTTATGAGTGGGATTCGCCGCTCAGCGTACTGGCATCTTTCACCGCGCTTGAAAACGATGGTGATAGCCAAACTACATGGGGGCGATACTATTCAACTGATCACGTGAAAGCAGAGTATTACTCGCTGATGGCTGGTCCGGCGTACCGGTTCAATGACTATGTCAGCGTTTATGCGATTGCGGGTATGTCACAGGCGAAGATGGGGCGACATTACGATGCTTCTTACCGCAATGATCCTTTACAACGTATTGATTTTTCAGATAGCACTAACGCGTTTGCCTACGGTGCGGGACTTATCATTAATCCGGTTGACTATCTATCGGTAAACCTGGGATACGAAGGTTCTCAGACCCGGGTCGAGGGGCAGCATCGCGAGATAAATGGCGTTAATATTGGTATTGGGTATCGCTTTTAATTACTGACTGCGCCGATGAAAGCGGGTTTTGGTATGAGAGGCCACCTCTGCCGGTAAAGGCGGCAGGTGAATGGTTTATCTATTGTGGTTATTTGTTTAAAAAGTCGAGAAACGTAACTTCGTAAAGGTTGTGTTTATGTTTGTAGGTGCATACTCTGCGCGCAAATATTCATTTATCGAGAGGAACATGTATGTTCAGTGCTACATCTGACGAGCCTCCATCGGGCGACACCATTACAGGCTGATTACTCCGAACACCCGTTAATGTGTAAGTAAGAATAATCGGCTTTACGGTGCTCGAATACGAGCATACGAAAATACCATTATTTAAACTTATACGCTTAATTGAGGTGTAGAATGTTTTGTATCGATTATTTCTTCTCTTGCTATGTAGGGTCTCTGGTCATAAATCGCTCTTCAAATGCTCAGGTATTTGATAGCTCCTATTACCGTATCCCTCAGGCTCCTAAGGGTTATCCTTCTTCATCTAGAAAAAATAAGCTTTCTGCTATTTTTAATGCATTCCTGAAAAGAATGGCAGAGAAACGTCATCAGCTTATTATAGATGAAGTGAATTCATTAATTCCCTAAAAATTATTACGATATATTCGCCCTCATAAAATTGATGGCGAATATATTCATTTTAATGCATCAGGTATTTATTCAGTTTTTTACTGATGATAGTTCCTGCGCGCTGTATATTTTTAATCTGGAGAGCGCCATAAATGCAGTCTATGCGCACAGAAAAAACAAATGTCAGGTTTAACCTGAACGACATTATTGTTGCCTTCATTCTTGGTTCAGCTGTTATTTTATTTATTTATGGCTGGATGGGTATGCATGGTAATTTCGATGGCAGTACATTAGCGCCGATAAGTCTTGATTATCATCATCTTCCTTATTACGCATTACGTACCAGCATGCGTCTGGTGATCGGCCTGTTTTTCTCAATGGTCTTCAGTATTGTATTTGGCGTGTTGGCCGCCAAATACACTCCGATGCGACGCGTGATTCTGGCATTCGTAAACTTTATGGAATCTGTGCCACTGGTCGGTTTCTTAACGTTCACGACTGCCTTTTTTCTGGGCCTGTATCCGCACAGCGTTATGGGACTTGAAGGGCTGGCAATATTCGCCGTGTTTACCGGCCAGGCATGGAACATGATGCTGACGTTGTTTCAGACCATGCGTGTCGTGCCCGCCGATCTGACCGAAGCCACTTATGCCTTTCGCTACAACGGCTGGCAGCGTTTCTGGAGGCTGGAGTTTATCTTCTCTTTCCCCGGTTTACTGTGGAATACCATGGTGTCGCAGTCAGCGGCCTGGTTTGCCCTGATAGCCTCGGAAATG
Organism: Izhakiella capsodis; assembly: GCF_900115045.1. Lineage (GTDB taxonomy): Bacteria > Pseudomonadota > Gammaproteobacteria > Enterobacterales > Enterobacteriaceae > Izhakiella > Izhakiella capsodis. The sequence continues at coordinate 103,430 of NZ_FOVC01000002.1, forward strand.
CTGACTATTGGTAATAACAGCATTAACCTGCCAGGCGTTGGCGCTTATATGGGGCAGGCACTGAATGATGGCAACACGCGCGCTGTGCTGTACAGCATCGCCGCGCTGATCGCTGTCATCGTGATATTTGACCAGCTGCTGTTCCGCCCGCTCGTTCGTTATGCCCATCAGTTTAAATATGAGGATATTTCAGAAAATCGTGAGCCTACCTCATGGTTTTATAACTGCATGACGCGTTCATTGATTGGTTGCTGGTTGGGTAAGATAGCGTCCGGGTTCGCACACTTTTGGTTGTTTGTACTGCCGAGAGGCTGGTATAAGCTGCGCTTACATCGCCTGTTCAGCTTTCTGAGTATTATGAACTGGCTGTGGTCAGGTATATGGTATCTCTCGCTGGCGGTAATTTGTACCTATTACGCACATCAGCTGTGGTTATTTATTCCTAAGCAATATATGCCGGACTTGCCGGAATGGATGGGGTTGACCGCCGCACGGGTGATTGGCGCTATGTTGCTGAGCGTGATTATTTTTACCCCACTAGGCGTGTGGATTGGTCTGCGCCCTAAACTGGTTCGCTTTTTCCAACCCATTATTCAGGTGATGGCGGCGGTGCCGGCTAACGTGTTCTACCCGCTGGTGGCGATGATGATTATTACCTTCCATCAGAGCCTTGATGACTGGACGCTGCCGATGATCATGCTGGGTACTCAGTGGTACGTCTTGTTCAACGTGATTGCCGGCACTTCTATGATCCCAAGCCAGTTAACGGAAGCCAGTAAAGTTTTCCATGTCCGTGGTCTGATGTGGTGGACAAAATTTATCCTACCTGCGGTTTTTCCCTCGATTGTTACCGGGGTTATCTCTGCCGCAGGCGGTGCCTGGAATACGGCAATCGCGGCGGAGGTGCTGAGCTGGGGCAGTGTAACGTTGCACACTACTGGACTTGGCGCATTTATTTCGGATGCAACCACAGCCGGTAAAGATCCAGAGCAGGCACTTGGATGCGTGGCTATGTGCTTTATGGTCGCCCTTTGCATTGTTTTCGTCTGGACGCCACTTTATCGTTTTGCGGAAAACCGCTACAGATTTGGCTGATGAGTTTGCTATAACTTTTTATCTGGAAAAAAAATCATGAAAAAACGTCACCCACTATTAGAAATAAAGAACGTCTCTAAATCTTTCTGCAAAGGAAGCAAACAGAGCATCCCGGTGCTGGAACATATTAACTTTGAGGTGTACGACAATGAGCTCGTCTCTCTGCTGGGGCGCTCTGGTTCAGGGAAATCAACCCTGATCCGTATGATTTCCGGGCTGATCGAACCTGATTTTGGCTCGATAGTCTGCAACGATTTGGCGGTTAATGGACCGTGCCGTGATACCAGCATGGTATTTCAGAGCTTTGCGTTGTTTCCGTGGCTGACGGTATTTAATAATGTCGCTTTTGGGCTACAGGCTGCAGGGCTAAATCGCGAGGAAATTGAGCGCCGCACGATGCGGATGATTGATCTGATCGGCCTGACCGAATATGTAAATGCCTACCCGAAAGAACTCTCCGGGGGTATGCGTCAACGTGTTGGTTTTGCGCGCGCCCTGGCGGTTGAACCTAAGCTGATACTGCTGGATGAGCCGTTCTCAGCACTGGATGTTTTCACCGGGCAAAAACTACGCCAGGATCTTATGGAGCTCTGGGAGCAGCATAAAATCGCCACCCGCTCAATGATTATGGTTACCCACTCGGTGGAAGAGGCGGTAATGCTGTCTGATCGTGTATGCCTGTTAACCAGTGATCCCGGCACTATCACGGATATCTTCACCATCGATATCCCTCGTGCGGAGCGCACCCGTGATAACACTCAGGATTGGGTTGATCGCATTCGTGACACGCTGAATGAGAAAATTGCGCTGACGGCCTGAATCAGGGGAGAGTAAGCAGGTTTATTCGTTGGTTTACTGATTGCTCCGGCGCCCTGCGACAGTAATGTCGCAGGGCGCTTTGCGTTTCCGCACGGGGCACCTCTCTGTGTCCGACGTTACCCGCTCTTACAACATAGTCAGTGGTATGACTTTTTGCCCGGCTGGATGGCGTTCCCGGCACAATGATGGCCACCAGGGCCCGCTGCGATATTATGCTATATCATATATCGCGGCGGTTGATGACGCTGACGTTTATTCGCAACGGCGCGGAGAATAAAGCTTACTTGCTACTCGGCCTTCTGAACGGCGTACTGGCAAAGTGCCATCTCGTGACGGCACTTTGCCGCCGATCGTTTCCCTATTTCTGCTCAGCCTGACGGATGCGCGTTATTCACCTCGGGATAGGGCGTCAGTGTTGGCTGGCTGCGATGATTCAATATAAAGCGTCCGGCTAGGAAAGGCGAAATCGGCATGATGTTTTTTAACCATGTCGATAATAGCTAAAAAAATACTTTGCTGAACCTTTAGCCACTCCTCCCAAAGTTTAGTTTTAGTAAAGCAATAAATCATAATATTCAATGAGGATTCACCAAATCCGTTGAAGTAAACCAGAATAGTTTTACCCTGATCAATATCCGAATGTTTTTTTAAAAAATTGCGTATTTCTTCTGCTATATCACCCACTTTATCGGCATCCTCATAGCGTAAGCCAATGGTGGTTTTTATGCGTCTGTTGCTCATCCTGCCGGGATTTTCAACGCTGATTGAAGTAAATAATGAATTGGGTACGTAGAGTGGACGCATATCAAAAGTGATAATTTTTGTTGTCCGCCAGCCGATTTCTTTTACCGTGCCCTCAATATTTCTGTCCGGTGAGCAAATCCAGTCGCCAATCTTAAATGGACGTTCGAAATAAAGGACGATACCAGAGAAAAAGTTGCTAAGAATGTCCTTGCAAGCCATACCGATAGCCAGTCCACCAATGCCGCCGAAGGTGAGTAGCCCGGAAAGGCTCATGCCAAAATGCTTGCCGTAAAGCAGAACAATAATGATAACAAGTATTATTTTTAACCCGCGAGCGAGAATTTTAGAATTTGTAATATCACTTCCATTTCTTACCTGTTTGCTTTCCATTCTGTCGATAAAAAGAAATGCTTTGCTGATAAAAGTGATGGCAATAAGGGAAATGCAAATAATATTGATCACAGCACCGGTAATGACTTCAGAATGAATGCTACGGCAAAAATCAGCCATAAAACTACTCATTATCACTATCGCTATTGACTGCGCCAGAAATTTTCCGGTCTGTCTGAGTAGGTAATATTTTGTATCATTATCGTCGTTTTTATATCGGCGCAAAAATAAAAATAATCCACATGAAAGAAGAAGTAAGCTCATGCGTATAATATTGTCACTGGTTAATATGACATCCATGTATTTTCACCTCATTTATATTTATTCAATTCTTTTTACCCTGAATTAATTTTTCTCTCAAGTCAGCTTTACGCTCAACGGCTAAATATGCAACGATGTTCAGCAAAAAAATTCAGTCAGAGCATTCTGTTCAGCCTCTGATGGCATCATTTCATGGGTTTTACCTGTCATCGCACCAGTATTGAGTGTGTTGCCTGCGGCCATGGGCATCTTTAAACATGAGACGACAGCGCGATTTATGACAAACAGATATCACGGTATGCGGATACTGCTCAGCCAGCGTTGGCCGCTGGATGCCAATGATCTGTATGGTTTAACGATGACGAGTAACGTCATGCGGAATCAAGGTCTGCTTGCATTTTAACAACGCATTTACATATTGCTTTTTTGTTATGGCGGGCTACTGTTCTGTTATCACCTTATTCTCCTCCGCTTGCTTGTTAGTCACCACTTATTGATTTGATAAATGAAACGGATTAGATCCCCGTTACGCTTTTGGTTAGTTTTCTAGGCAATGCAAAACGGAGGAAACCTAATGTCCCTGATTAACACCAAAATTAAGCCTTTCAAAAACACCGCTTTTAAAGATGGCCAGTTTATTGAAGTGAGCGAGAAAGATACTGAAGGGCGCTGGAGCGTGTTCTTCTTCTATCCGGCTGATTTCACTTTTGTATGCCCAACTGAACTTGGCGATGTTGCCGATCATTATGAAGAGTTCCAGAAACTGGGCGTAGACATTTATTCAGTCTCTACCGATACTCACTTCACCCACAAAGCATGGCACGCCAGCTCTGATACCATTGGTAAAATCAAATATGCCATGATCGGTGATCCGACTGCAGCGCTGACCCGTAACTTTGAGAATCTGCGCGAAGCGGAAGGTTTGGCCGACCGCGGCACCTTCATCGTTGACCCTCAGGGTATCATTCAGGCGATTGAAATCACGGCTGAAGGTATTGGCCGCGATGCGTCCGACCTGCTGCGAAAAATCAAAGCCGCTCAGTACGTTGCTTCTCATCCTGGCGAAGTATGCCCTGCCAAATGGAAAGAGGGCGATGCCACTTTGTCACCGTCTTTGGATCTGGTTGGCAAAATCTAATCTCTTAACACTTAGAGGCGGCGATCCTCGCAGCGCGTTGGATTGAAACCTGAGAACTGTCAAATCGGGTGCATGGCACCCGATTTTTTTCTGCCGGGAGGGAACATTATGCTCGACGCAAATATGAAAAATCAGCTCAAGGCTTATCTTGAGCGTTTAACTAAACCTGTTGAGTTAGTGGCGACACTGGATGACAGCGACAAGTCGGCAGAAATTCGGAGTTTGCTGGCTGAAATAGCCGAACTTTCTGACAAGGTCAGCTTTACGGAACAGAACAATTTACCGGTGCGTAAACCTTCTTTTCTGATAACCAATCCTGGCTCTCACCAGGGGCCGCGCTTTGCCGGTTCGCCGATGGGCCACGAATTCACCTCACTGGTGCTGGCGCTGTTACAGACGGGGGGCCATCCCTCGAAAGAGGCCGAAGCGCTGCTGGATCAAATCCGCGAGCTGGATGTCGATCTGGCGTTTGAGACCTATTATTCTCTCTCCTGCCATAATTGCCCGGACGTGGTTCAGGCACTGAACTTAATGGCGGTACTTAACCCGCGCATTTCTCATACGGCTATCGACGGTGGTATGTTCCAGAATGAAATTCAGGAACGTAACGTAATGGGGGTGCCCGCGGTATTTCTTAACGGTAAAGAGTTTGGTCAGGGACGCATGACGCTGACCGATATTGTCAGCAAGGTCGATGTTAATGCTGACCAGCGTGCAGCTGAGGCGCTCAATAAGCGTGACGCTTATGAGGTGCTGATTGTGGGAAGCGGTCCGGCGGGGGCAGCGGCGGCGATCTATTCGGCGCGTAAAGGTATCCGGACCGGCCTGATGGGCGAGCGCTTTGGTGGTCAGGTGCTGGATACTGTTGATATTGAAAATTATATCTCAGTGCCAAAAACAGAAGGCGCGAAGCTTGCCGGCTCGTTGAAGGCGCACGTTGATGAGTATCAGGTTGATGTTATTGATAGTCAGAGCGCCAGCAAGCTTAAGCCTGCAGCGGTCGAGGGTGGTCTGCATGAAGTGCATACGGCTTCAGGCGCGGTACTAAAAGCGCGCAGCGTGATTATTGCCACCGGCGCCCGCTGGCGCAACATGAACGTCCCTGGAGAAGATCAATATCGCACGCGCGGCGTTACTTACTGTCCGCATTGTGATGGTCCACTGTTCAAAGGCAAGCGTGTCGCCGTTATCGGCGGCGGGAACTCGGGCGTTGAGGCTGCTATCGATCTGGCCGGTATTGTCGACCATGTCACACTGCTGGAGTTTGCGCAAGAGATGAAGGCGGATCAGGTATTGCAGAATAAAGTACGCAGTCTGAAAAACGTCGATATCGTTCTCAACGCTCAGACTACGGAAGTGAAGGGCGACGGGACGAAGCTTACCGGACTTGATTATAACGATCGCGTTAGTGGCAAGGGGTACCACCTTGAGGTTGCCGGTATTTTCGTCCAGATCGGACTGTTGCCAAATACCCACTGGCTGGAAGGCTCCGTTGAACGTAATCGCATGGGTGAGGTGATTGTCGATGCGAAATGTGAAACCAGCGTGAAAGGTATTTTCGCCGCGGGTGACTGTACTACGGTGCCTTACAAACAGATTATCATCGCTACGGGTGAAGGGGCGAAAGCGTCACTGAGCGCTTTTGATTATCTGATCCGAACGCCAGCAGCCTGATTAACAGGTGATAAAGCTCCTGTAGTCAGCTTTTTCCAGACAAAGAACCATGCTGGCTTCAGAACGACGGTTTATTCGCACTAAAGCGCCCTCAGAGGCGCTTTTTATCGAGATGCGCCCGGCCAGTCTAATTTAAACGATATTGCGCTCAGGGTTCAGGTTGGTTTTATTCCCGCTCAGGCGGTAAAAATGCGGGTATCGTGTCGCCAAATAAAGTGGCGTTGATTTGGATTAAAACGATATCACCGCCGTCCCTGTTCAGTAAACGGTTACTACTTCTGAAGAGAGGGAACGCCGGGGTTAACTTCCTGACAAAAAAAACTGCTCCTGAGAGCAGCTTAAAGGCATATAGCGATATTGTGATAGTTATTATTTGTCCAGCTCAGCTGTCATGTAGACACCGTTGTCAACGCGTGCGCTGGTAATTCTATAAGACTCTGCGCCGGCAGCTTTAGCTTTAGCTGCGATGTGGGCTTCTGCACTGTCTAGGGTGCTGCCGCGGGCAGATACGCTCTGGCCTGCATAACTACCAAAAGAAATCAGTGACAGAGCGGCAATGGCGGCGATTGATATTGCACGAATATTTTTCATTTCTCATCTCTCCAGTTAATTTCTGCGGCAGCAAAAGAGTGTCTGCCGTCGATAAAACTAATAGTAACGACGATTATTATTAGCTGATTAACCAACTGTGCGATCTAAGTCACATTATTGTAAAAATAGGCTTGGAATAGACTTTAACGCCTTGATTAACGGATTTATGCGATAACTTATTTTGCAAATTTAAGCTTGCAAGGCTCATTTGAGTGGATAGCTATCCGCAACCTCTCTTTCATCAATATGACTCGCAGCCATATGAATGGCACGGCTGAACATATGACCGATAACGTCGGGATCGCGGCTGATCAGCACTATTGTCACCCTGCTGACGGATTTCAGAATGTTGAGCACATTGAGCATCTCAGCCTGAATTGACATATCCAGCGTTGAGATTGGATCATCGAGTAGCAGGATTTTCAGTTGCAGCATAAGGGTGCGAACCAATGCTACTCGCCGGCGCTGGCCGCCAGAGAGCTGCTGCGGATAGCGATCCGTCAGCGCAGGGTCCAGCCCGACGTGGCGGAACCCCTTGTTGGTGCGATCGTCCGGGTTATTCAGCACCCAGAGCTTCAGTGGTTCGGCGTGCGTGCGGCGCAGCCGATGGCGCGGATGCAGCGAGGCGTAGAGATCCTGAAGACCACTTGCACTTCGCGGCGCAGCACGCCGCTGAACACGTTTCCTGGCTGTGCCTGAAGGACGGCCAGCAACCTATGTTCCTGCCAGTGGGGATTGAGGCCAGCAATTGCCACGCAGCGATGATTTGCCGCAGCCTGATGGTCCGACTTAGCCAAAAAATTTACCGGTTTCGACGCGAAACGTTAGCGCGTCGACCACGGTATGCAGGACGTAACCCTGATGGAGCGCAACGCTCAGATCCTGTAACTTCATAAAGTTCGCCGCTTTATAGCACCGCCGGACAGCGGCTTTCGGCTGTACAGGCGGTTAAGCCCCGGTTATTGACCAGCTCGGTCAGCAGATCGTTTACGCCGTCACTCATCGCGGTGAAGCGTGTTAAGTCTGATCGGGTTACTACCACAAACACGCCGATATTATATTTGGGCGCCATCGCGATATAGGTGATAAACCCGCCGCCGCCGCCAGTTTTCTCGATGATGCCTGGCCGGTCGTCGCGGGGTGCCATATATACCCAGGCCATACCCAGAGCATCCGCCTTGCCGGGCACATCCATCCCCTCAACTTTAGTCAGCTGTCCGCGCGTATAAATCAGCGTTTGCAGGCGATCCACTTGCGGTGAGCGCACATGTACGTCTGATGAAAGAAACTGCTGCATCCAGCGTCCCATATCATCCGGGGTGGAGTAAACGCCGCCGCTGCCTATTGCCGCCAGGGTGTTATTACAGGGGCTGGCGCCTTTCGCGGGGATCATCAAACGGGCGCACTGCTCTGGCGACGGAGTAAAGGTGGTGTCTTTCATACCCAGTGGACGAGTGACCATACTTTTTAGCAGGGTGGGGTAGGGGTGACCGGCAGCGCGGGTCAACGCATCTGCAAGTAGGTCAAATCCCAGATTGGAGTATTCGGCACGCGCCCCGGGTGGCGTTTTTAGGCTGGCGTTATTCAGCCAGTTCCAGCGCTGATCGTGAGTAGGCCATATGAACACCGGGCGTGGCCAGTGACCTCCAGGCTGTTCGCGTGGCAGCCCACTGGTATGCGTTGCCAGATTAATCAGACGAATCGTCTGACTGCCGTAAGACGGCACGCTGTGACCCGGTGGCGCATATTTACTGAGTGGATCATCAAGACGCAGGACGCCTTGTTCCGCCAGTTTGACCATCACTTCACTGGTCATCAGCTTGCTCAGAGAGGCAATACGAATCAGTGAATCTTTCCGTGGCTGCATATCGTTGCCCGGACGGGTTTCGCCGTGGCTGGCAAACACTTTTTGATTGCCATCAATCGCCACCAGTGCCATACCTGTGGCTCCGCTGGCGTAAAAAATGTGTTCCGCGTAGCGTTCGACGATTTGCGAGGCCAGCAGAGGATTAGTGGCGATAGCGTTCGGTTGGGCCTGCACCATAACAGGCAGGGCAGCGACGGCCAGGGAGAGCAATAAGCAAAAGCGTGATTTCAAGGGGGCAGAATCCTTGTTGTTAACCTGAAAATTTGCATTCAGTTTAATGGGTTTGTCAGTCTGGCATAGGGGAAGACAGGATTATTTTTATGCTGCTATTTGATAAAATGTGATGACAACCACTTTTTTCGCGCACGTCTTATTGCCTCACGCTTTTATTGGCCTTAGGGATGGGGCTTCTCTCCTCGGGACTCACCTGCAAACTCACCAGCCCAATACCAAGTTTGCGGGCGGGGAAGCCGTGGCTGAAACCTTCGTTAGTGTTGGTTGGTGACGGCGGCGTAATAACGATTTCGCTGGCAGCATCCGGATTGTCCAGCGTCAGGATCCGGCTTTCTACGTTCTCGGACAGCATGACGGTTTTACTGACGCTGCCAACGCTTATCGTGATCGGCTTACGTATATTCTCGCCAAAGGCGCGAGCCTCCATCATCAGCGTGAAGCGTGCTGGCAGAGGCTGGTTAAAACGGATGTGCACATCTGGCTGCAGGTTAGCATCTGACCAGCGGCCCCAGCTCTCAGTCGGCGATAGCCCGCTGATGCTGGCAACTGTATCCGGCAGGCCGGGTAGCCAGAACCGGATCTTGTCGCCAGGGTATTTCAGGTCAGGGTCCGCAATGCGCAATCGCTGCTGTATTTTCTGGTAACGGCCCTCTTGCGCCTCGTTTGTGACTGGCATGACAAGGCGCCCCTTGCTGAGGCCTTTCGCGACCGGTGAAATATGTACGCTGTCATTCAGCTGGCCGTTAGCGATGCAATAGCGGGTATCCATTGCCAGCTGACGATCCCAGACGCTGCCCATTTTGTAACAGCGATCTATCCAGACAAATTTTTCTTCCGGCTGGAAATCAGACAGTTGTTTTTTCAGCGAGTCCGACAAATAAACATCAAAATGCGGCTCAATTTTATCTTTCTTAACAGCCAGCAGCAGCGGCAGCCGGAAGTTAACACCGGCAAAGCTGAACGTATTTTGCGCGGTATCAATCTGATAATCGCTGAGGGTTTTAGGCAGGCCCCACAGGCTAATGATATTCGGTTTCCACTGGATAATTTTTTTCTGCAAATCAGGGTGAATTTCGCTCAACGAGGTTGCAGACAAGCTGCTACGTCCGAGACCGATAACGTTATCTCCCCCCATCGCATCCAGCACCGTGGCGCCATTATCGAGCGTGCTGCGCCTTGCGGTAATAATTTTGCTTTCAGGTTCATCGCCGCGCACCATAAAAAACAGGTTGCGGCGATCGTGCTGATTGAGAAATTTGTAGGCGGAGTTATTCATCGCCAGATGGTCGGATGACACCACGATAAGGGTGTTTTTAAAGCCCGGCGTGCGCTTGATTTTGTCAATCAACGCGGCAATGTGCTGCTGGCTGCAACTGACGGCGGCAAATGACTTATTCTGGTTACCGTCAACGTCGTATGAGCGACGGCTGCAGCTGCGGGAAATAAATCCATCGGGATGGTGAGTATCGACGGTCAGGGCAAACAGCGAGAAAGGCTCGCCTTTGGCCGTAAGCTCTATGTATTTGTCATACACCCTGCTAAGAACCGTATCGTCATACCAGCCCCAATCGTTGCGGTAGGACGGATCTTGTACCCGCGATTTTAGCTCGTCAAAACCATACAGATGCTGAAAACCATGCGAAGAGAGGAAGGTGTCTTTGCCCGCAAAACGCAGGCTGGCACCCTGAAAGAAATAGTTCTGATAGCCCGCGGCTTTCAGGATATCGCCAAGACAGATGTTATGCGGATAAAAAGTAGATAGCTCACTGGAAGCATTACCGTCAAACGGTGCAAACAGGGGGATACCACACTGTGATGCGACCATTCCGGCGATGGTGTAACCGGTGCCTGGCAGCTGTTCGGTATTACTGAAATCCAGGCTGTTTCCCATGATTGCGCTCAGCTCCGGTGCCAGGTCGGGAAAGGCCTTACGATCGAGGTAGGTGCGCTCAAAGCTTTCAGCGTAAATATAAATCAGATTGGGTCGCTTACCTGGCCGCAGCGTTTTGGACGGTTCTTTATAATAGGTATAGAAGTCGCTGTTGCCGCTTGCCAGCTCTGATTTGACGAGTCCGCTGACCTGTAGGTAGGCCGTGGAAGTACCGATCGAGGCGACGCCCAGCACCAAGGCGATCAGGCTCCAGAGCCGACTGTAATGCTGCTGCTTGCTCCGGCGCAGCAGCCAGGCCATAAGCAGAAAAATAGCCACCAGTCCCAGTAGCAGACTACCAGCCGGCAGCCAATATTTGCTGATACCAGCACCGCTCAGGCTGCTGGTGACGGTATAAAGCACGGCATCTGTAATGCCTTCGCCGGTGAAATAGTTGCAGGCAAGCAGAATGGCATTTAGCAGAACAAAGATAGCGGTTAGCGCGAGTATGACGCTGAACCAGCCTTTATGACTGCCAGCTTTACGGGCATAAATATAAACTGAAGCGATAAACAGCCCCAAAGACAGCCATTCAGAATGCATCGCGTTGTGTTACTCCCGGTGAAGATCAACTGGCGCACGACCTTGTGAGCCATATAAAGAGAGGTTAAGAGCGAGGTAATTTACCCGATGCATAAAATGATGACAATCATTCGACTGCCTTCGGGTAATGCTGTATGCGCTGACCCTGCCGCAGCGGACGTGTAGCGAGTGACAGTGAAAACGCGTCTTTCACGGCGATTTTTAGCGGAAAAGTGAAGATGATCCTGGAGTATAGAAAAGCGAACGGGACAGTTAATGCTGGGGAAAGCGCATTACGTTGTGCCAGCCGGGCCACCCTCTGCAACGCTGAAGCGAGATGCTGATGGTGGCCCGGCGTTGCCGACTATCCCTGGCGCTGCGTTAAATCGAGCCGATCGTAACCGCGCAGGCGATAGTTGATAACCGATACCAACCAGCAGAGAACAAAAATACCGACAACCCAGAAGCCGAGGTTACTCAGTTGGTCATTGAGGTCGGCTATCAGTTGCCAGAAAGCACCTTGTGCGCCGAGCTTCTCGCCTATCAACCCCAGGGCTTCAATACCGCCGATAAACAACGCGACAATAACCGAGGCAAAGGTAATGGTCATATTGTAGTAAAGCTTGCGTGCCGGGCGGGCAAATGCCCAGCCGTAGGCACCGACCATAACCAGATTATCGATGGAATCAACCAGCATCATGCCCGAGGTAAACAGCGCGGGAAAAAGCATCAGCGCCCAGAGGTTCATGCCCTGCTGGGCACTGGCGGCGGCAATACCGAGCAGGCCAACTTCTGTTGCGGTATCGAAACCCAGACCGAACAGAAACCCCACCAGATACATTTGCCAGCTATGGTTCACCATATTAAACAGCGGTTTTAGCAGACGGGTAAAAATGCCACCACCCGCGAATAAATCCAGCGAGGCGCTATCATAGAGCTTGCCCTGTTTTAGCTGGCGGAATTTTTGCCAGACTTCAAATAAAATGATGAGGTTGATCAGCCCAATCGCCAGTAAAAATACAGCCGATACCAGCGTGCCAATAACACTCCCTATGGAGTGAAAAGTCTCCAGATGCTGGCGAAACAGCATCGTTGTGGCGGCAATGGCGGCCGTCGCCAGGATGACAATCGTAGAATGGCCAAGAGAAAACCAGGCACCGACCCCTAACGGCGTGCGTCCCTGTTGCATCAGCTTACGGGTAACGTTATCTATTGCCGCAATGTGGTCAACATCCAGCGCGTGACGCAGGCCGAAACTCCAGGCCAGCAGCGCGGTGCCCATCAGTGCTGCGTTATGGCTGAAAACGGCAGCGGTCAGAAGCCAGACTATCAGGTTAAGTGCAACAAGCCCTGACAATAGCCAGGCGGCACGTCGACGTGTAGAGCCAGAGAGGTGCGTAAAATGAGTCGCCATAATATTCTTCCTGAAAAGTAATGCCCCTTTAAGGGGCAGAGGATAAGGGGGAGTTTTCGTTCTGATTTGCCAGTAGAAACAGCCATGAGACGATGACAAAGGGCATTGTCAGCGTTGGAATATCGAGCGGCTTGAGCAGTGTATTAAATGCGCCTTGCATCAGCACGGTAAATACGACGCCGGTTAACGTATAGCACAGCGTTTTGATACCTAAGCGATTGAATACGGCGCCAAGCGCGATGGCGGTCAGCACCGGGCTGAATGCGTACATACCGGACTCAATAGGCTGGCTACCCGCGCCTGCCAGCATCGCAATCAGCACCGCGATCAGCGAGCCAGCCAGTGCCATCATCATCGCCAGGCGCGAGCTGACGGCCAAGCCCAGCAACATTAAAATGCCGCCAGCCGGGCTGTTGCACAAAAACACTTGTGAGACGCCGTCAAGCGTCGCGGGGATGATATGCGAGAGCTGCGGCAGCATGTCGGGCGGGGTGACCGATACCAGCACGGGTTGTGGCAACGGCGCTAAGCGTAAAAAGGAATGGCTTGCCAGCAGCACCGTCCAGGTCGTGAATACAAAAGGCGCAGTCAGTGCGGCGATTTGCCATTGCTTAAGCAAGCGGTTTACGCCTACCGTAACGATAACCGACATCAGTGCGCTGAAGATGATACACAGCCAAAGCCATGCTGAAGGGGCCAGAAAGGCTGGCAGTGCCGCGCCGACCAGACAGCCGTTATAGCCCAGCATACCACGGGTTAATGCTGTTCTGTCCTTCAGCAGTAAGCGTGCTGACAAGGTGGCGACGAGGGTTGCCAGTAAGCATCCCCATGCAACCTGTGGCGCGTTGGCTTGCCAGGCGCTGACAACGATCGCAGCAAAAAAGAGCAGTCCGGTCAGCGGGTTATTCTGGAACATTACCTGGCTGAAACCGCGCAGTACCCAATCCAGCCAGCTGAGCACCGGAACGCGATCGCAGTAGGTTAACCAGCGTGTTTTCTTTTCCATTAGTAGTACCCTGCACTAGAGTTAACGCCATAAAAAAGGAGCTGGCACGCAGGCGCCGGTAATGGTTTCTCGTGCTGCTTGCCAGAAAGTATGAATGGCGGATTTGACCTGATACGCTTCGCTGCCAAGTGCTTTAAAAATTATTCCGCACTGATTCGGGAGCAGGCTGGCACCGAATGCGATGCCCGCGGTAGCGTCATAGCAAGGCTTGATGCGCGTAAGAATAGTCTGGTGGTGTTTTTCAGGCGTCAGCAGTATCACATTGCCAGCGACGTGGAAGCCTTCCATGATGCCCGCACCGTTCAGCGGCCGGAGCTTTGGCTCCAGCAGGTAATGTTCGCTGAACAGATCGTGTCCGTTCAGATCCTGTGCCTCAGTGCGAGCGGAATATACATCGAACTTGAAACCGCCGTCTGTCGGATGGTGCTTACGTCCGCAGGTCAGCACTTCGCTATAAAGTAAAGTGGCGCTGGGATGAATTTGCAATCGGGTCGATGAGATGAAACGCGCATTGTTGTGCAGGATAGTCGGCTCCGGCATCATCTCCAGATAGCTGTTCTCCTGCAGCGTTATTTGTTGCAGCTGGGCGGCGTAATTATGCGTCATTGACTGAACTTTTGTCGCCGACTGGGTCGTAATGTGGGCCGATGAACCGGGTTGCATATCCACCTCCAGTACCAGTCGATCGCCTTGTAATATGCCGCCAGCGGTGCTGATGAGAAACAGGCAGGGTAAATTCGGTAACGCCTCATCCCAGTAGAGCGGACGCTGGACCAGGAACGGCGAACGGTGTGTCATATTCGCCAGCACGCTGCGCTCGCCCCTGCGGGCGAAGCGCAAAGACAGGTAACCATTTTTTCCCGGTGACCCCACGGCCAGTTGCGGGGGCTGCTGTTGATAGTGCGCTAATCCTGGCGCCGTGGCGCCCAACTCGTTGAGCTGTTGAAGTGTCCGGGAAATGGCGTTCATACGCTTTTCTGCTCCGTATGGGTGAACAAAAAGTTGTGCATAATCAGCGCCAGCAGCTCATCAATACCCTCACCTGTTTTGCAGTTTGTCAGTACCCATGGACGCGTTCCGCGAACCTGGCGAGTATCATGCTCCATCACCTCCAGGCTGGCACCGACATAGGGGGCAAGGTCGATTTTATTAATTATCAGGATATCCGCCTGTACCAGTCCAGGGCCATTTTTTCGCGGGATCTTTTCACCCTCAGCGACGTCAATCACGTAGATATAAAAATCTGCCAGTGCCGGGCTGAAGGTCAGCGTTAGATTGTCTCCACCGCTTTCAATCAGCAACACGTCGCTATCGGGAAAGCGTGCTTCCAGCTCTTCTGCGGCGGCGATGTTCATGCTGGGATCTTCCCGCACGGCAGTATGAGGGCAGGCACCGGTTTCAACACCGACGATTTTCTCTTCGTCGAGAATACCTTTCAGCGTCCGTTTAACCTGTTTGGCATCTTCGGTAGTGACGATATCATTAGTGATAATCAGTGGCTTAATGCCCTGCTGAAGTAGTTTCGGCGTAATCACTTCGATAATTGCCGTCTTACCACAACCGACCGGGCCGCCGATACCAATGCGGGTTATTTTTTTCATGCGAGTTGCTCCTTAATTATTGTTAGCTGCTGAATAGCCGCGTCCATGCAGCGACATGCATAGCGGACAGCACGTCGGTGGTTGGTGCCCAGCTTGCCATCTGTGCAATCCCCCCCTCTTCGGCGGTGTTACACAGGCTTTCCACTTCGCCAAGTACCTCAAAAAGGATGCGTTGGGTTTCGAGATGAGTCACCCGCATCAGGCGCAGCGCCGCGCTGAGCAGGGTGACGGCGACGCCATACAGACCGATAACCGCGACGTCGCGTGGGGGGATCTGCATGGCGCTCATCACCACCGCCTGACTGATGGGGTAACTTCCCGGTGTTTTTTCCTCTTTGATTTGCGTCAGCCACCACGTAAGCAGCGGATTTCCGTCGACCAGTACGGCAATTTCTGCCAGCTTTTTGCCCATCCGCGCGACCATTACCCGACTCTCGGCGTTAAGCTTGCGGTTAAACAGCGCCCGATCGTGCGCCAGTACAGCATCACGATCGTCCTGACTGAGCGCCCTGCAGCAGGAGACAGCAGCCCGAACGTCTCCACTGGCGGCTTGCTGCAAGGCCTGACGGGTAAAGTCGCGCAACGAATCAACGTTACTGACTATGCCGCACTGAATAGCGGACTCGATGCCATTGGAGAAGGCAAATGCGCCGACCGGTAGCATCGAGTCGCCAAACTGCATTATTCTGATTAACTGCAATGCGTTCATGGTTGTCACGTTGGTTGAATGTCTGATGGGTGCGGAGCAACCTCTACGTGATGAGAAGCATCTTCCGCACCGGCAAAAAGTAGACGCGCCTGAGATTGCGTTAACTCTTCAATCAGCGTTTCACCCTTCACACAGGCGCAAGGGAGTTTGTCGAACCCGTGGCTTTTAATGACCGATTCGACCATGCGGCGCGGGACGGTCAATGGGATCAGCACCCGATTATCTTTAAACAACGCTTTCCAGTGCTGATTACCCAGCGCGTGTCCCAGCGCAAAACAAGCCGTCATTAGCCGTGGAACATCGCCTTGCAGCAGTCCGAGATAAAGCACCATCACCTCGGGTAGCTTCAGCTCAGCGATGACCATCAGCTGCTGTTCGGCGTCCCACAGCAACACGTCGCCGTCTTCCAGCTGCAGGTTGCGATCGAGCATGATCCCCAACTCCAGACCACCCTCGGTATATTTGCGACAGCGACTTTTCTGCGCCTCCCACTGCGACAGAATCAACCTGTCCGGCGTGAGGGACTGCATCTGCTGCTTCCAGCTGCTATCCTTTTTTACGTTACCCAACACCCGTTCAACGATCCTCATGATTGTCTCCCTAGCTGAAAAAGTAGCGTTGGTTGAGGGCAACGGATTTGGCGGCGGGGACGGTGATGTTTTGCCCATTTACGGCCACGGCGAAGGTTTCAGGGTTTACGTCAATCTGTGGCGTCTGGTCGTTGCGCACCATTTCTTTTTTGCCAATCGCCCGACAGTTCTTCACGGCGCTTAGCTGGCGGGTCAGCCCCAGCCGCTCTCCCAGATTGTCATCCATCGCCGCGCGGGATAAGAAGGTAATACAGGTATCCTGCATCGTCTTACCACAAGCGCCGAACATCGGTCGGTAGAACACTGGCTGAGGCGTTGGCAGCGAAGCATTAGGATCGCCCATCGCCGCCCAGTTGATCATCCCACCTTTGATAATCATCTTGGGTTTGGCACCGAAAAATGCCGGTTCCCATAGCACCAGATCGGCGAATTTCCCCACTTCTACCGAGCCGATCCGATGGCTGATACCCTGGGCAATGGCCGGATTGATAGTGATTTTGGCGACGTAGCGCAGTACGCGAAAATTATCGTTGCTTGCACTATCTTCAGGCAGTTTGCCGCGCGCCTGTTTCATGGCATGGGCGGTTTGCACGACCCGTAGCCAGTTTTCACCAACCCGACCCATCGCCTGGGAATCGCTGGAGAACATTGAGATGACTCCCATGTCGTGCAGAACATTTTCTGCCGCGATGGTTTCAGGACGAACGCGGCTTTCGGCGAAAGCGACGTCGGCCGGAACGTTGGGATTGAGGTTATGGCACACCATAATCATGTCGAACAGTTCAGCCTGGCTGTTAATGCCGAAGGGCAGGGTGGGATTGGTGGAACTGGGGAGCACGTTGGTCAGTGAGGCGACTTTGATAATATCCGGGGCATGCCCGCCGCCAGCGCCCTCCGTGTGAAATGTATGAATGGTGCGGCCTTCAAAGGCATCAAGCGTGTTTTCCACGTAGCCGCCTTCGTTGAGACTATCGGTGTGCACCGCGACCTGAATATCCATGTCATCGGCGCAGCGTAAAGCATGACGCAACGCTGAACCGGTAGCGCCCCAGTCTTCATGAACTTTCAGACCCGCAGCGCCGGCGCGGACCTGCTCCTCCAGCGGCGCGCGGCGCGCGGCATGACCTTTACCCAGCAGGCCGATGTTAATTGGCAACCCTTCAACGGCGCGCAGCATGCGGTGCAGGTTGACCGGGCCGGCGGTAATGGTTGTGCCGTTGGTGCCGTCGGTAGGGCCGATACCGCCGCCAAAGAAGGTGGTGACCCCATTTGACAGTGCGTGTTCAACCTGCTGAGGTGAAATCAGATGGATATGGCTATCAATACCGCCCGCGGTCAGAATGAGATGTTCGCCTGAAATTGCATCGGTACTGACGCCGACCACCATGCCCGGCGTGACGCCTGACATGACGTTCGGGTTTCCGCTTTTGCCAATCCCCACGATATTACCGTTTTTGATGCCGACATCGGCCTTAATCACGCCCTGACGGGCATCAACAATGGTGACGTTAGTGATAACCAAATCGAGCACGTTTTCACTGGTCATGACATTATTGACACCCATGCCATCGCGTAGCGATTTTCCGCCGCCATATACCGACTCATCGCCATAGCCGCGCAGATCTTTTTCGATTTCTATAAACAGGTCGCTGTCGCCAAGGCGAATTTTATCGCCAGTGGTGGGACCAAATAAGTTTGTGTATTCCTGCCGTGAGATTACGGGCATATTTTATCCTTAAAAACGTCAGGTTTTATTCAATGGTTTGATAATTAAGTGCAATGGCTTTGTTTACCGAGCTTGTTTTTTCTGCGCGTTCACCCACCGCGACCGGGCTACATCCTACCCAGCCGTCCACCAGGTTGTTGAAACCGTAAACAGTCTGCTTACCGCCAAAATCAATCAGGCCAACTTCGATTTCATCGCCAGGCTCAAAGCGTATCGCCGTGGTAGCGGTGATATTCAGGCGTTTTCCCCAGGCGGCTTTTCTGTCAAATTTCAGCGCCTTGTTAGCCTCAAAAAAGTGAAAGTGAGCGCCAACCTGAATAGGACGATCCCCGGTGTTACGGACTTTAAGTCTTGTTTCGGTTTTATCCTGATTAAAGCTGATCGGTGTTTTTGCCAGTACGTAGCCTCCTGGCGCAATCTGCGTCAGATCTTTTTTACTGCCCATATCATCTATTCCTCTTAGCTTTATTAAGCTTTGCTTGACTATGTCCTGCCTGAATAATTCGTTAGTTTACTCGCGTATTCTAATTTTATTGGATAGGACTATGTACGGTAATAAGCCGGCTGCCGTCGGTAAATATTGCTTCAACCTGGACATTAGGAATTAACTCAGCGACGCCATCCATAACATCATCATGCGTTAATACCAGGCGGGCATCATCCATAACTTCTTCTACTGTTTTACCCCGGCGTGCACCTTCTAACGCTGAGGCTGTAATCATGGCCACCGCTTCAGGATAATTAAGCTTAAGTCCATCTTTTTTACGGCGACTGGCGATGTCTGCGATTGTGTATATTAATACTTTTTCCATTTCTCTCGGCGTGAGTTTCATACCATTCCTCATTAATCAAAGAGTGTTATTTACAGAGGGTCGTTTAATTCTTTTCCAATTAAATCTTGTTGGAGATCAATTTTTTCTATTAATAATTAGTCATAGGCGCTCTCTCCAAGAAGTTTTTGATCGAGATCGTCACCAACGATATCTTTGTTTATTTTCACCGGCGTAATCATATCGGCCAGTTTTAAAATAATGAGCGTTGCGACAAAAGACCAGCCCGCTGCCGCCAGCACGGCACAGCTCTGTTTCACTACTTGCATTACACCGCTGTCGATTGGTTTAACTGAGCCAGACTGGCTCCAGACTAGCGAGGCGAAAACACCCACCAGAATTGAGCCGGTGATACCGCCCATACCGTGAACCGCGAATACGTCCAACGCATCGTCGATATAACGCCGCACCAGTAAGACGCTGTAGTAGCACACAATGCTGCCAATGATCCCTATCAGCGCAGATGAGCCAATGGAAA
Organism: Izhakiella capsodis; assembly: GCF_900115045.1. GTDB lineage: Bacteria > Pseudomonadota > Gammaproteobacteria > Enterobacterales > Enterobacteriaceae > Izhakiella > Izhakiella capsodis. Next base: position 123,049 of record NZ_FOVC01000002.1, read on the forward strand.
CGTAACCTGCCGCAGGAGTAATTGTTGCCAGCCCCGCGACTGCGCCAGTCAGAAACGAAGAGAGTTTGATTGTGCCCCCACGCATTTTGTCAAGAAGTAACCAGACTATGGCAGCAAAGGCTGCGGATATATCCGTGGTGACAAAGGCGGACACGGTGATGGTGTTGATTTGAAATTCGGAGCCAGCGTTGAAGCCATACCAGCCAAACCAAAGCAGTCCGGCACCGAGCGCGACGAAAGGAATATTGTGATCCTCCCTTTTCCCGACCATTCTTTTGCCAACGTAGATAGCCGAGGCCAGCGCTGCCAGTCCAGCCGTAGCATGCACGACGATGCCACCAGCAAAATCCGCTACGCCCCATTTAGCAAACACGCCATCCTGACTCCAAATCATATGTACGAAAGGGCAGTAAACCAGCAGCGTCCACAGAGTTAAAAATATCATATAGGCGCTGAAATTAACCCGGTGTGCAAAGGCGCCGGTTATTAATGCCGGAGTGATGATGGCGAACATCATTTGATAGACAAAATGGACCAGTAGTGGCACGCCAGCCTGATTTCCGGCGTACAATGTTTGCGGACTAACATTATTCAGGAATGCATAATAAAATGGATCGCCGATAATACCGTTTGAGGAAGGAGCAAAACTGAGAGAATAACCGACGGCAAACCATAAAATAGCTGTCCAGCTCATAGAGATGAAACATTGCAGCATGATAGTGACGATGCTTTTTCGTGAAACTAATCCACCGTAGAAAAAAGCCAGACCCGGCGTCATAAGCATAACAAGGCTGCTGCATAATAAAATAAATGCGACGTTAGAAGCGTCAAAAATAATTGGTATATCCGTAAAAATATTCATTTCTATCCCTTGTATAAGACATTCCATTTAGTCTTTACTATTTCATTTCAAATAGCCGATTACCTCTCAATTTGGCAAGATGAAATTATATTTAACTTGTTTCATTATTATTTCAGTTATGTATTTTGCAAAAAATCCATCCTTGGTTGTTATGTAAAAGAACAAATATAGTTTTGGTTTACGCCAACTTTATTTTTGAATAATAAATTATCATCAAATGATTTTATTAAGATGATATGACAATATAATTTGTTCAAGGTAATGTGAAATACATTATATCGATCAATTTTTTGACAATATAAGTTTTTGTCTATTGAAAGCGTGATTTTGATCGATTTGGTCGATCACCAATCGATTAAATTTTTTCCATATTACTGTCTAACTCTTTCTTTTATCCTATTTTTTATCGGTAACAATATCTACTAATGTTCTTCCTGGAATATACTCTTGATGGGCTGGCACAAAATGCACGAATCGTGCGACAAGTACTTTCTCCCATGAGTATTTTGCGGTACCTGAACGATACATATTTTATCTTTTTTTTTATCTCATTGTAAAAACACATTTATTTTATTTTTCTCAGGTTTAGCGAATAAAATTGTTACAGTGAGCTTCGCTTTAAAAGAAGGTTGTAAGGGGAGAATGCTGAGGCTCAGCATCAGTCAAGGTTACAGGCTGATAACGTCTGATTAGACTGGGAATACTTTTTTCTTTAACCAGATAAGTTGCCGTAAAGCGTGAGATTGATGGCCCGCCGATGTGGCGCATGAATTGCTGATCTTATCGGGGCGCTGTGAGATATTGATGCTCCGCCGAAGTATCCTTGTTTTGATTACAGCAATCTTGCCTGACCGATAAATGATGAATGAGATGTCAATAGCCAGCCTGTACGCCATACTCAGTCGTGATAGCGTAGCGCTATGACTGATGATCAGAAGAGATTCACATGTCTGGCACGGTTGTTAAATACGGTTCTCTTTCTCTCTCTACCGGATAAAGTATAGGAGCTATTTTGAGTGGAAATGATGTAGACGACCACGGTATTCAGGACATTATTGAGCCTGGCCTGCGCGTACTGTTTTGCGGTATTAATCCGGGCAAATCCTCGGCGCATACCGGCTATCATTTTGCCCACCCTGGCAATCGTTTCTGGAGAGTTATCTGGCAGGCCGGCTTTACTGAAAGTTTGCTAAAACCTGAGCAGGAGCACTCTCTGCTAGATACCGGTTGTGGCATCACTATGTTGGTGGAGCGGCCAACGGTTCTTGCAGGAGAAGTGAAAGGCACTGAGCTGCGGGAAGGGGGGCGTCAGCTGGTGGAAAAAGTTCATCACTACCAGCCGTTGGCTCTGGCGGTATTGGGCAAGGAGGCTTACAAAAAAGCCTTTCGTCAGAGTCGGGTTGAGTGGGGATGTCAGCCGCTAACCATTGGTGATACCGAAATATGGGTGCTGCCTAATCCCAGCGGATTGAATCGTGCATCGTTGGATAAACTGGTGCAGTCCTATCGTGAGCTTGATCATGCGCTGGCTGTGCGCGGCTGTTAGTCTACTCGGATGCGGCGTAGTGCAGTAAAGAAAAACCCCGGCAAGCCGGGGTTAGATTTAGTCCTTGCACTGCATTTAATCATCCAGGAAGCTACGTAGTACTTCTGAACGACTTGGATGGCGCAGTTTACGTAGCGCTTTGGCTTCAATCTGGCGGATACGTTCACGTGTAACGTCAAACTGTTTGCCTACTTCTTCCAGTGTATGGTCGGTGTTCATATCAATACCGAAACGCATACGCAGGACTTTTGCTTCACGAGCGGTCAGGCCGGCCAGCACATCATGGGTGGCAGAGCGCAAACTTTCTGAGGTAGCAGAATCCAGCGGCAGTTCGAGGGTGGTGTCCTCGATAAAATCACCCAGATGTGAATCTTCATCGTCGCCGATTGGTGTTTCCATCGAAATTGGTTCTTTGGCGATTTTCAGCACCTTACGGATTTTATCTTCCGGCATCAGCATACGCTCTGCCAGCTCTTCCGGCGTGGGCTCGCGACCCATTTCCTGTAGCATCTGACGGGAGATACGATTGAGCTTGTTGATGGTTTCAATCATATGTACCGGAATACGAATGGTACGAGCCTGGTCAGCGATGGAACGGGTGATAGCCTGGCGGATCCACCAGGTCGCGTAAGTTGAGAACTTATAACCACGGCGGTATTCAAATTTATCGACGGCTTTCATCAGGCCGATGTTGCCTTCCTGGATCAAATCGAGGAACTGCAGACCCCGGTTGGTATACTTTTTCGCAATAGAGATAACCAGACGCAAGTTAGCCTCGACCATCTCTTTCTTTGCACGGCGGGCTTTGGCTTCGCCAATAGACATGCGACGATTGATGTCTTTTACCTGTTCGATGGTCAGGCCGGTTTCTTCTTCAATCTGCAAAAGTTTATGCAGGCTGCGTTGTACTTCATCAGCCACTTCCTGAAGCTTCTCTGACCAGGGTTTGTTCATCGCCTGTGCAGCTTTGAACCAGGTTTCACTGGTTTCATTGCCGGTAAACAGCGTTATGAAGTTTTTCTTCGGCATTTTGCACTGTTCAACGCAGAGCTTCATGATGACGCGTTCCTGGGTACGGACGCGCTCCATCATTTCACGCATGTTGTTGACCAGGTAATCAAACTGCTTAGGTACCAGGCGGAACTGTTTGAATACTTCCGAAAGATTCTGAATTTCTTTTATCGCATCAGCGTGGCTGCGGCTTTTAGCTTTAATCGTCAGGCGGGTGGCTTCATACTGGGTATGCAGCTCGCCGAACTTTGCTCGAGCCAGTTCAGGATCGATACTGTTATCGTCATCGCTGCTGTCGTCGTCCTCATCTTCGTCGTCGTCGTCCCGCTCTTCTTCTGAGAGTTCAGAGCCAACGTGAGTCGCCGTGGGCGCCAGGTCTTCTTCAGCATTGGGATCGACAAAGCCGGTGATCAGATCGGACAGGCGGGCTTCTCCCGCTTCCACGCGATCGTACTGATCCAACAGATAGGTGATGGCTTCTGGATATTCAGCTACGGAACATTGAACCTGATTAATCCCGTCTTCAATGCGTTTAGCGATATCGATTTCGCCTTCGCGGGTTAACAGTTCAACTGTGCCCATCTCGCGCATGTACATGCGTACAGGATCGGTGGTGCGACCGATTTCGGATTCAACACTGGATAGCACCTGAGCCGCCGCTTCAGCAGCGTCTTCGTCGGTATCGGAGCTATTTTCATTGAGCATCAGATCATCGGCATCCGGGGCTTCTTCAACCACCTGAATGCCCATGTCGTTGATCATCTGGATGATGTCTTCGATCTGATCGGAGTCGACGATATCTTCCGGCAGATGGTCATTGACCTCAGCATAGGTCAGATAGCCTTGCTCCTTACCACGGGTGACAAGCAGCTTGAGCTGTGACTGCGGGTTTTGCTCCATAAGACGGTATCCACACTTCTGTTATAAGGTTGGTGTCGGTCGGCTAAACTGCCAACAAATACTGTGCGGGCTTTTGGTTATTGCCGCTGCCCGCATGGCGGCTACCAGGTTATCCCTGGTGGATAATCGGCAGTTAAGCCGCTAAATTTGGTACTGTCTGACTCAGACTAACTTGTTTTTCAGGCCCTTACAGTCAGGTACCTGCTTTAAGTAGGTGAGTCATCACTATTTTTTCATCCGAACCTGATTAAGCACCCGAACTTCTTCGCGCTCCTGTGGCGTAAGGCCCTGAGTACGCGCGCGTGCAATCAATTCGTTTAATCGTAGTTCAAGTGCGGAATCAAGGAGGTGATTCAACGCGTCCGTGAACGTTTTTTCAGCAATTTCCTTATCTGCTATATCGTCCCACATAGACAACTTTTCAAGGGTCGGCGCATATTTCGTTTCACGATAGCGCTCCAGCAGCTGCCCTGTGGTAATGCCTGGATGTTCGACGCAGGCATCAATCAGCTCATTAAATAGCTCAAGGCCCGGCTGCTTTTCTTCATCCAGTCCGACCAGCGAGGGGACTTGTATCGCCATTGCTGGATTTTGCACCAGCAGACCAATAAGTATACGCATGGTTGTACGTTTTAGCTGAGAAGGCGGCGTTGGTTTGGTTCTCTCTGCTTGTTTAGGTATCAGCTTGTCCAGCTGGTTATCATCCAGAATGCCCAACTTATTGCCCAGTTGCTGGCGCAGATAGATGCGCAACGTTTCACCGGGAACCTGATTTATCAGCGGCAGCGCCAGCGTGCTCAGCCTGGTCCGGCCATCGGGCGTTGCCAAATCAACCTGTGGCAACAGTGAATCAAATAAAAAGCCTGATAGCGGTAGCGCTTTGTCCATACGCGCTTCGAATGCATCTTTTCCCTCTTTGCGCACCAGCGAATCAGGGTCTTCGCCGTCTGGCAGAAACATAAAGCGCAGCTGGCGACCATCCATCATAAAGGGTAGTGCGGTTTCCAGCGCGCGCCACGCGGCTTCGCGCCCTGCCCGGTCACCATCATAGCAACATACCACGCAGTCAGTCTGACGAAACAGTAGCTGGATGTGTTCGGCGGTCGTTGATGTGCCAAGTGAAGCCACCGCATAATCGATACCGAATTGCGCCAAGGCGACCACATCCATGTAACCTTCAACCACCAACAGCTTAGCTGGCTGCGGATGGTTTTGCTGCGCTTCATACAGGCCATACAGCTGGCGGCCTTTATGAAAAATATCCGTCTCCGGAGAGTTCAGGTACTTTGGTAACCCGTCGCCCAGAATCCGACCGCCAAAGCCGATTACCCTGCCACGCTTATCGCGTATGGGAAACATCACTCGTTCGCGAAAGCGATCGTAGCTACGGCCCTGATCATTGGTGACCAGCATACCGGCATCGGTCAGCGACTGGCGACTCTCCTGATTCAGACCAAATCGTTTCAACACATTATCCCAGCCTGCCGGGGCGAAACCGATAGCAAATTGCTTAATGACCTCATTACTCAGCCCGCGTCGGGCCAGATAATTACGCGCTGCGCTGGCAGCCGATTGGGATAATGATTGCTGATAAAACTCGCTCAGACTGTTCATCAACTGATATAAACTCTGGCGTTGATGACGTTCGATCTGGCTCGGACCGCTACCCGCTTCGTAGGGGACTTCCAGCCCATAGAGCGTCGCCAGCTCTTCAATACTTTCGACAAACTCCAGACGATCAAAATTCATCAGGAAGTCAATGGCGTTACCGTGTGCGCCGCAGCCAAAGCAATGATAAAATTGTTTTTCGCCGTTTACAGTGAAGGAGGGCGTTTTTTCATTGTGGAAGGGACAGCACGCGTGATAATTTTTTCCCTGCTTTTTCAGCTTCACACGCGCATCGATTAAATCGACGATGTCAGTGCGGGCGAGCAGGTCGTTAATGAATATGCGTGGTATTCTTCCAGCCATTTTTCCCCTTCATCTTTCAATCGCTGGCTGCGTTGGCTTCTGTTTCTCACCATGGTTGCATACTGATGTCTGCTCCCGGATGTCCGTCTTGTTGCCGCTATTCCGTTTCGTCTGAATTGAGCTGGGTTTTACTACTTCTATAAACGACAACAAGCCGCGCATTCCTTCCGGAAGCACGGCTCGTTAACGACTGCGCGTCTGTAGTGCCGGAAACAGGCACCGGAAACGAAATTAGTACAGACGAGTGCGGCGTGCGTTTTCGCGAGCCAGTTTCTTGGCATGACGCTTAACGGCAGACGCTTTAGCGCGCTTACGTTCAGTAGTCGGTTTTTCATAAAACTCACGACGACGAACTTCAGCCAGAACGCCTGCTTTTTCACAGGAACGCTTAAAGCGACGCAATGCTACGTCGAACGGCTCGTTTTCACGTACTTTGATTACCGGCATGTAACTCTCACCTCGATAAATTCGGTTTTGCCGCTGGCTTTCTGCCAGCTTATTTCAAAATGGTGCGGAATTCTACTTCAGCACAGGCTGCGTTGTAAAGCACTAACGCAATACTAAACCAACAATGTCGCCCGTGCGGCTGCCGGTTTTTGCAGGGACGTGAGTATATAGCATCGAAGTGGAAACAAAAAGTCGGTTGGCAAAATCGCCCGCGCGGCGGGTTCATGTTACACTTTGCGTCGCGATAATGAGGTGATGAAATGATGCGTGTTTTGGGTATTGAAACGTCCTGTGATGAAACCGGTGTTGCCATTTATGACGAAGCGTCTGGTCTGCTGGCAAACCAGCTATACAGCCAGGTAAAGTTACACGCTGATTATGGTGGTGTGGTACCGGAGCTGGCATCGCGCGACCACGTGCGTAAAACGGTTCCGCTGATCAACGCGGCTTTAAAAGAGGCCCGCTTGCAACCTCATGAAATTGACGCGGTGGCTTATACCGCAGGTCCGGGGCTGGTTGGTGCGCTGCTTGTCGGTGCAACGATTGGTCGCTCTCTGGCGTTTGCCTGGAACGTCCCGGCGGTGGCTGTGCATCACATGGAGGGCCATCTGCTGGCACCCATGCTGGAAGCTAACCCGCCTGAGTTTCCCTTTGTTGCGCTACTGGTTTCCGGGGGGCACACCCAGCTTATTAGCGTTACCGCAATCGGCGAATATCAACTACTGGGTGAGTCTGTAGATGATGCTGCCGGTGAGGCGTTTGATAAAACCGCTAAGCTGCTGGGGCTGGATTACCCCGGCGGCGCTCAGCTTTCGCTAATGGCGCAACGTGGCACGCCAGGGCGCTTTCGCTTTCCGCGGCCGATGACCGATCGTCCAGGATTGGATTTTAGTTTTTCTGGTTTGAAAACGTTTGCCGCTAATACTATCCGTGAAAATCCTGTGGATACGCAGACCCACGCAGATATTGCCCGCGCTTTTGAAGATGCGGTCGTTGATACTCTGGCAATTAAATGCAAACGGGCACTCGAGCAAACCGGTTTTAACCGGCTGGTGATTGCCGGTGGCGTTAGTGCTAACCGTACCTTACGGGCGCATCTCGATACGATGATGAAAGCACGGGGTGGGGCCGTTTTCTATGCGCGCCCGGAGTTTTGTACTGATAATGGTGCCATGATTGCTTATGCGGGAATGGTACGATTAAAAGCCGGTGCCAATACGCCCCTGGCGCTGACCGTACGTCCACGCTGGCCGTTGGCGGAGCTGAGCGCCAAATAAGCGGATAAAAAACGCTGTATCAGGGCTTATTACGGGGTTGTCGTTTCCACAAGCGATTTTCCTGACCGCGCCACAGGCGCTGAATGTTGTCATGATGGCGTAACAGAATCAGACATGAAAGCAGGGAAACCGGAAGGGTGAACTGCGGTTTAAACCACCAGACGTAAAACGGAGCAATGAGCGCGCTGATAATGGCGCCCAGCGATGAGTACCCGCTCAGCAGCACCGTTAAAAACCATGTACCCGCCATCAGACCGGTGAGATCCCAGCCAATGGGTGCGATAGCGCCAAATGCGGTGGCAACGCCTTTACCGCCCTGAAAGCGAAAGAAAATCGGGTAGATATGTCCCAGGCAGGCGGCGATAGCGATAAGTCCCAGCCAGATCGGTGACAGTCCGAGATAATAAGCCAGCCAGACCGGCACCATCCCCTTTAAAACGTCGCATACCAGTACGATTGCCGCAGAGACTTTGCCGCCGATCCTCAATACGTTAGTGGCACCGGGATTGCCAGATCCATTTTGCCGGGGATTGGGCAGGTGCGCCAGGCGGCACACCAAAATGGCACTGGATATGGAGCCGCACAGGTAGGCGAAAATGATCATGGCTGGCGCGATTACACTCATAACACCGTTCCGTCTAATTCAGGTCGTTTTATTCTCGGTATCTGTGGATAATACGCATATTTCCCGGCGAGTGGTATCCGTCCAGCACAAAAACAGAGATGTCTATCATGGATATAGTATTTATTGAACAGCTTGAAGTCTTTACGACTATTGGCGTCTACGACTGGGAGCAGACCATTCAGCAAAAGCTGGTGTTCGATATCGAAATGGCCTGGGCTAATCGACCCGCCGCGCAAAGCGACGATGTTAATGCTTGTCTGAACTATGCCGATGTTGCCAGCATGGTGATTGAACATGTCTCATCGGGTCGCTTCGCGTTAGTAGAACGTGTGGCGGAAGAGCTGGCCCAGCGGCTGATTAACGAATTTAATACGCCTTGGGTGCGGCTGCGCGTGAGCAAGCCCGGAGCGGTCGCTCAGGCGCGTTCAGTTGGTGTTGTTATTGAGCGTGGGACAATTCCGAAACTGCCCTGATATGGTTGCCACAAAATGATTCCAAACCTCATTATGTCTCGCCTTACGCCTTTTAAAGGTTTGCGGCTATTTTGATAGTGGTTGCAGAGTTTCACCGCCTTTTCAGCGGTTATAAAAAGAAAAGGGGTGATTTGATGGCAGATATTCACCTGCTCTGGGTGGCGTGCATCCTCGGTATAGTCGAGGGGCTGACCGCGTTTCTCCCCGTCTCGTCAACAGGCCATATGATTATCGTAGGCCAACTGCTCGGCTTTGAAGGCGACACGGCAAAGACGTTTGAAGTTGTCATACAGTTGGGTTCAATTCTGGCCGTGGTGGTGGTGTTCTGGCGCCGTTTGTTTGGTCTTATCGGTATCCATTCTGGCAGCGTTACGCATGAAGGGCGCGGAGTCGGGCATCTTAACCTCATTCATATTCTGCTGGGTATGGTGCCGGCGGTCGTCCTGGGGCTGTTATTACATGACACGATCAAATCGCTGTTTAACCCGATAAACGTGATGGATGCCCTTATCTTCGGCGGTTTTCTGCTACTGGCAGGGGAGTACCTGAAGCCTAAGCAGCCAAAGACTGTCGGTATTGACGATCTCACCTATCGCCAGTGCTTTATTAATGGCTGTTTTCAGTGTCTGGCGCTATGGCCTGGATTTTCACACGCCGGGGCGACCATTTCCGGTGGTATGCTGGTGGGGGTGAGCCGCTATGCCACCTCTGAATTCTCTTTCATTCTTGCGGTGCAGGTGATGATGGGGGCGACAGTACGCGATCTTTACAAGAGTGTACTCTACCTAAAAATGACCGTTCTTCCACTGTTTGCTACCGGTTTTGTGACCGCGTTTATCGGTGCGCTGATTGCTATCAACGTCTTTTTAAAACTGATCCAGAACATCTCGTTCGTCCCCTTCGCTATTTATCGTTTTATTATTGCAGCGGCGGTTTACCAGGTATTTGCGTAACACCTACCGACGGGGGAGGATTTCTCTCTTGCTTATTTCTTCTGTTGTTCCTGCCATTGCGCAAGCCTGGCAATACGCCGACGTGTTAGCTCTTCGCGTACTCCGGCGCCGCTAAATCCCGCATTGATTACCTCGCGCGCCTCAACTCCGGAAGCCACCCTCCAGGCATGGCGCAGATAGTGAGCTTGGGGGTAGGGGTGGCTCTCAAACCCGGCGCGACCACGAGCATCAGCTTCACTGGTCAGGGCAATCTGCTTAACGCGATGAGGTTTACGCCAGGCGTCAATACTATCGAATAAAGAGATCAGAACCGCAGCTGACTGTTTATCAATGGTGTGTACCAGGTCGTGAAATTCGGCAACCAGCTGAGAGAGATCGCGGATAGCGTTAGGTACGCGCAGCCGCTGGCAAAGTTCTTTTACCAGAAGCACTCCCGCCGGACCGTGTCCATGATGGCTGGGCCAAAGCGCCGGCTGCGTCAGGCCTTTACCGATATCATGGCACAGCGTCGCAAAGCGAATATCCACCTCCGGGCTGAGTTGAGCTGCCATTGCCAGCGCCATCAATGTGTGAACGCCGGTATCAATTTCCGGATGCCATTTCGCCGGAGCTGGTATACCAAACAGACGATCGATTTCCGGAAACAGGATGGCCAGCGCGCCGCAGTCTCGCAGCGTCTGGAAATAAACCTGTGGATTCGCACTGACGAGTGCATTTTCCGTCTCTTTCCATACTCGCTCGGGCGTCAGTGCATTGAGTTCGCCACTGGCAACCATCTTGCACATTAGCACAGCGGTTTCATCAGCAATGCGAAAGTTGAGATGAGCGTAGCGGGCGGCAAACCTGGCTACGCGCAGTACGCGTAGCGGATCCTCGCTAAACGCGGGTGATACGTGGCGTAGCAGGCGCAGTTGCAGATCGCGTCGGCCCTGCCAGGGGTCGTAGTAGTGGCCGGCTTCATCGCGTGCAATGGCGTTGATTGTCAGATCGCGTCGTTGCAGGTCATGCTCTAAGGTAACATCCGGTGCACTGTAGCAAGTGAACCCGGTATAGCCGCTGCCATTTTTTCGTTCTGTGCGCGCCAGTGCATACTCTTCCTGTGTTTGTGGATGTAAAAACACCGGGAAATCGTGGCCTACCTGCTTAAAACCCTCAGCCAGCATCTGTTCTGGTGAGGCACCGACTACAACCCAGTCCCGGTCCTTAACTGGTAGATTCAGCAGCGTATCGCGGACTGCGCCGCCGACGAGAAAGGTTTTCACTAGGTCCTCCACGAAAAGAGAATGATTATCTTACACCATGGCGACCAAGATAGAAGGGACACCGGACAGGAGGCCCCTATGTATTTCGTATAGATGGCAAAAGCTTAACTCATCCAGCGGTCGCTTTTCTTGCGCCGGGGGATCATATGCGGGAGTAGCAGACCCAGCAGAAGGCCGATGCCAGCTACGCCACCACCATACATGAACCACTGCATAATAATCGCACGCTGCTTTTCATCAAGCTGAACATTCGCTGCACTGACCCTTTTTTGCGCGATAATAAGTTGCTGCCTCAACTGTGTATTTTCATTTTTCAGGCTGCTGATAATACTGTCGCTGGTCGCCACCTTTTTCTGCATATCCGCCGTGCGCTGTTTCCAGCTGCTGTCTATGTTGGTGAGTTTATCGCTTAAATCCTTCACTTGCTGCTCAAGCTGCGGTACGCGGGTGCGCAGGCTGGGGTCCTTGCTGATCTGTGATAGCGGGATCCAGGCGATACGACCGTTTGCATCGCGAACCTGTGCGTAATGGGTGTTTTCGTTAGTTTGCAATAGTGTGACTTGTTCACCCGCGTTAACGGTCCCCGTCAATCGATACTGGTTACCGGGGCCGCTGCGCAGCCAGGTAGTGAGTTCATCGGAAACGTATCGTTTTTCTTCGGCATAGACGGATGTTGCGATGCTAACGCTCAGTAAAGTCAGGCTAATCAGGTGTGTTTTTTTCATTCGATATCTTTTTAGCTAATTTCTGGAAGAAGTAACGATCCAGTCTGAAACTACTCAACATTATTCTAAATGAGAACAATCTCAGTCTCATTACGCTGGAATGTCCGCGCGGAAAATATTCAGGGTAAAGCACTTTCCGGTGATTCTGCGTTATGTGAACGTCATCTGGATCGCGTTGCACTATCAGAATAGTTGTTTCAGCCGGATACAACGGCAAAAATGTCAGAAGAAGAGCGTTATAATCAACTCAGAAGTCAAATTTAACCGGTAATAAGCTGAATTTAAAAAATATGACCATAGAAATCGAAGTTAAGTTCATTGCCAACGATGCCGCGGTATTGAATGTACCACTCTGGCTCGCAGCCTGGCCCCATCAGCATCACGAAGGTGTAAAACTAACCAACATATATTTTGAAACTGTCGATCATCAGCTGCGTCGTTGGGATATGGGATTGCGCATACGTGGCTTTGGCGATAGCTATGAGATGACGTTGAAGGCGAAAGGAGACAGCATTGGTGGCCTGCATCAGCGCGCGGAATATAATGTGCCTCTTAGCCAACCGAGGCTGGAGCTCTCCCTGTTCCCGGGTGATATCTGGCCGGAGAATACCGATGTAATGGCGTTACAACAGCAGCTTAATCCTCTGTTTAGCACGCATTTTGTGCGTGAAAAATGGGTCATTTCTTATCAGCAAAGCGAAATTGAAGTCGCGCTTGATCGCGGAGAGGTGGTTGCAGGCGACCTGAGTGAAGTACTGCATGAAATTGAGCTCGAGCTGAAACACGGTGAGCGTAAAGATTTGATGGCGTTTGCCGCTGAACTGGCCCGCTATGATGGTTTACGTCTTGGTAGCCTCAGCAAGGCCGCCCGTGGCTACGCGCTGGCTCAGGGGAACCCGGAATACTCGCTTCGTCCGTTGCCACTGCTGGCGGTAAAAAATAAAGCCAGGGTTGAAGAAGGGATGCAGGCAGCACTCCAGTTGGGGCTGGCACAATGGCAATATCACGAAGAACTCTGGTTACGCGGTGATCCTGAGGCGCTGGTGGAAATAAAAAAAGCCCTGTCACTCGTTCGGGAAGCGCTGGCGCTGTTCGGGGCGCTGGTGCCGCGTAAAGCGAGCGCCGGTCTACGTCAGCAGCTTACTGTACTGGAAAATATTCTCTGTGATACGCCGCTGACGGCCAGTGATATCTGCTTTTCTGCCGCATGGTTACAACCCCAGATAGCACTGACGGACTGGCTGGTGAGCAAACGCTGGCTGATGTTTCTTAATGAAAAAGATCGCGCAGGTTTGCAAGGATCATTCAAACGTTTCGCCGACATTATGCTGTCGCGTATTGCCGCCAATCTGCGGGAAACCTTTGAAAATGTTCAGCAGCCAGGCCAGTACCAGGATAAGTTAATGCGTCTGCATCGTCAGCTGCTGGCGGTCCATCTACTGGGTGGTATTTACGAGGCTGAAGCCGTGCGTTGTTGGCTGGAGCGCTGGCAGCTTCTGGCGAGAACGATCGAGGTTCTCCAGCAACAGCTGCTAAAAGCCCGGTCGCGTGAGGCACTTCAACAGGCACCCTTTTGGAAGCATAGCGGCCAGTAAACAACGTTAATTATCAGGAATCACTATGTCGCCATTTTCATCCCGGCCCTTACCCGCCCGCCTGGCCCAGCACCTTCAGCAGATAAAAGATAACTGGATAACAGAGGGACCGCCGCCAGGCGACGAGACATTGGCGATATGCGCTTTCAGTGATTTTATTAACGACGGTTTACGAGCGCACCCTCAATGGTGGCAGACGCTGTGGCAGCAGCCCCCGCAGGCGGATGAATATACCGGATACAGCGCCGGGCTGGCGCAGCGACTGGCAGAAGTGCAGGATGAAAATCAGCTAATGCACGTCCTGCGGCTGTTTCGCCGCGAAAAGCTGATCCGTATTGCCTGGATGCAAACCCTGGGCACTTGCAGCACAGAGGTATCCCTGCTGCAACTCAGTATGCTGGCTGAGGCGCTAATTGCCGCAGCGCGTGACTGGTTGTACGCTGCCTGCTGCCGCGAAATGGGAACACCTTGTAACGATCGGGGTGAGCCGCAGCCACTGTTGGTGCTGGGTATGGGTAAACTGGGCGGCAATGAGCTTAACTTTTCTTCTGATATCGATTTAATTTTTACCTGGCCGGAAAATGGTATGACGCGTGGCGGCAGGCGCGAGCTGGATAATGCACAGTTTTTTACTCGCATGGGGCAGCGGCTGATCAAGGTGCTTGACCAACCCACCGCTGACGGATTCGTCTATCGTGTTGACATGCGCTTGCGCCCGTTTGGTGACAGCGGCCCGTTGGTCATGAGTTTTGCTGCGCTGGAAGATTACTATCAGGAACAGGGACGGGACTGGGAGCGCTATGCAATGATCAAAGCGCGTCTGATGGGGGCGCAGGATGATCCCTGGAGTGAAGAGCTGCGCAGTATGCTGCGCCCCTTCGTTTACCGGCGCTATATCGACTTCAGCGTCATTCAGTCGCTGCGCACTATGAAGAGTATGATAGCCCGTGAGGTCAGACGTCGCGGACTGGTGGGTAATATTAAGCTCGGTGCTGGCGGTATTCGCGAAATTGAGTTTATCGTGCAGGTATTTCAACTCATACGCGGTGGACGTGAACGTACGCTTCAGGGGCGTTCGCTTCTGCCGACGTTGGATGCGATTGGCGAGCTTGGCCTGTTACAGCCTTTGCAGGTAAAAAAGTTGCATGAAGCCTATCTTTACCTGCGACGCCTGGAAAATCTGCTGCAAAGTATTAACGATGAGCAGACACAGACTTTGCCAGCAGATGAACTTAACCGCATGCGGCTGGCCTGGGCGATGGAATGCACGGACTGGCAGGGACTTTGTCAGCAGCTGGAAAGTCATATGCGTCAGGTGAGGGCGATCTTCGATGAGCTAATCGGTGATGAAGCGCCTGAAACCGACGAAACGAATGATAGTGGTGAATACGCGGGGCTCTGGCAGGATCAACTGGACGATGCCGACCTGCTGCCGTTCGTACCGCAGCTTGATAACGCCGCGCGTCTGTCGTTGCTGAACGCGATTACCACATTTCGTCAGGACATTAACCGCCGCACTATCGGGCCGCGCGGACGCCAGGCGCTTGAACAGCTAATGCCACGCCTGCTGGCGGAGATTTGTCCGCATCAGGATGCCGCTGAAACGCTCAATCGTCTGACGCCGCTGCTACTCAGTATTGTGAGCCGCAGCACTTATCTGGAGTTGCTGACTGAGTCTCATGGTGCCTTACGCCACCTTATCCGCCTGTGTGCCGCCTCGCCAATGATTGCCAGCCAGCTGGCACACTATCCGCTGCTGCTTGATGAGCTGCTCGATCCCTCAACTCTTTATCAGGTGACCGCGCCTGATGCCTATCGTGACGAGTTGCGGCAATATCTGCTGCGTGTACCGGTCGAAGATGAAGAGCAACAGCTGGAGGCGCTTCGGCAGTTTAAGCAGGTACAGCAACTGCGTATTGCTGCAGCAGATATAGCCGGCACATTACCGGTAATGAAAGTAAGCGATCACTTAACCTGGCTGGCTGAAGCCATTATCGATGCGGTGGTGCAGCAGGCCTGGAACACAATGGTCCAGCGTTATGGCCGACCAGAGCATTTGCAAAACGATGCAACGCGCGGGTTTGCCGTGCTGGGCTATGGCAAGTTAGGGGGCTGGGAGCTGGGCTATAGCTCAGATTTAGACCTGGTATTCCTGCACGACTGCCCGCCAGATGTGATGACTCATGGTGAGCGAGAGATTGATGGCAGGCAATTCTACCTGCGGCTGGCACAGCGGATAATGCATCTGTTCAGCACTCGAACTTCCTCGGGTATTCTGTATGAGGTGGATGCCCGGTTGCGGCCTTCCGGCGCTGCGGGCATGTTGGTAAGTACGTTCAATGCCTTCGCTGAATATCAGCGCGATGATGCCTGGACATGGGAACATCAGGCACTGGTCCGGGCGCGAATTGTGTATGGCGATGCAGCGCTTACTGCCCGTTTTAATACCATCCGGCGAGATATTCTTTGCCGCCAGCGTGATCCGGGTCAACTCAGGACTGAGGTGCGTGAGATGCGCGAAAAAATGCGCGAGCATCTGAGTAATAAGCATAAGGGGCGCTGGGATATTAAAGCTGATGCCGCTGGCATTACCGATATTGAGTTCATCGCCCAGTTTCTGGTGTTGTGTTACGCAGCGAGTCAGCCAGAGCTGACTCGCTGGTCAGATAATGTCCGGATATTTGAACTGATGGCGCAGTATTCGCACATGCCGGAGGATGAGTCCCGGGCGTTAATTGCCGCTTACATTACGCTCCGTGACGCTTTGCATCATCGGGCGCTGCAATCATTACCAGGACACGTTGAGCCAGACGCCTTTATTAAGCAAAAACAACAGGTCTATCGTAGCTGGCAGCGCTGGCTGTCACCTGCTAATAGAGACGGTGCCAATGAGTGATCAGCCATTGCGGGATGTATGTTATTATCCGCGCAAACTTATTCATCGTTGTCTGGAGTCTCTGGAATGAAAGTTACCCTGCCCGATTTTATGAATGCGGGAGTTCTGGTGGTTGGCGATATTATGTTGGATCGCTACTGGTACGGCCTGACCAGCCGCATCTCCCCCGAGGCGCCAGTTCCGGTGGTAAAAGTTGAAACGATTGAAGAACGCCCCGGGGGTGCCGCCAATGTGGCTATGAATATCGCAGCGCTGGGTGCCCGTTCGCGGCTGGTGGGGCTTACTGGCCCCGATGATGCTGCTAAAGTGCTGCAAAACTCTTTGACGGCGTTTAATGTCAACTGCGACTTCGTTACCGTACCCGGTCACCCCACCATTACCAAGCTGCGAATACTGTCGCGCAATCAGCAACTGATCCGGCTGGATTTTGAAGAGGGCTTTTCGGCCGTTGATCCGCAGCCGCTGCATGAGCGCATTGACCAGGCACTACCCGTCGTGGGGGCGCTGGTGCTGTCGGACTACGCAAAAGGCGCGCTGAGCAGCGTACAGAACATGATTCAGCAGGCCAGAGCCGTGGGCGTACCGGTACTGATCGACCCTAAAGGTGCGGACTTTGAACGCTATCGCGGTGCCACGCTGCTGACGCCAAATCTCGCTGAATTTGAGGCGGTTGCCGGGTGTTGTAAAACCGAAGACGAGCTGGTTGAGCGTGGCATGGCGTTGCTGAAGAAGTTTGAGCTTTCCGCCCTACTGATAACTCGCTCAGAGAACGGTATGACACTGTTGCAGCCAGAAAAAGCACCGCTGCATCTGCCCACTCAGGCACAGGAAGTTTATGATGTCACCGGCGCGGGAGATACCGTTATCGGTGTGCTGGCCGCTGCGCTGGCAGCCGGAGATTCCTTGGAAGAGTCCTGTTTTCTGGCGAACGCCGCGGCTGGCGTAGTCGTTGGTAAACTGGGAACTTCTACAGTATCAACGGTAGAGCTGGAAAACGCTATCCGTGCTCGCCCGGAAAGCGGTTTTGGCGTAATGAGCGAAAATCAACTCAAAAAGGCGGTGGAGCAGGCGCGCCAGCGAGGCGAGAAAGTGGTGATGACAAACGGCTGCTTCGATATTCTGCACGCTGGCCACGTTTCCTATCTTGCCAATGCCCGCAAGCTTGGTGACCGCCTGATTGTCGCGGTAAACAACGATGCATCTACCCGTCGTCTGAAAGGAGAGAGCCGCCCGGTGAACCCGTTGATTAACCGTATGATTGTGCTTGGCGCACTGGAAGCGGTGGATTGGGTTGTGCCGTTTGAAGAAGATACACCTCAGCGTCTGATTGGCAAAATATTGCCTGATATGCTCGTCAAAGGCGGGGATTATAAACCGGAGGATATCGCCGGCAGTAAAGAGGTGTGGGCGAACGGCGGTGAAGTGCGGGTGCTTAACTTCGAGGATGGTATTTCAACGACTAATATCATCAACAGTATTAAGAAAAACGTTTAATCGATGTGGGCGGACGTTGTGCCGCCCGATGTTACTATTGTATATCTTCTGTTTTGATCACCGAACTGCCGCTGTTACCAGCACGGCTTTCCAGCGCTGAAACGCGCTGCTCGAGTATCGCCAGCTTCTCACGGGTGCGCAGCAGGACCTGGGTCTGTACGTCAAATTCTTCGCGATTAACTAAATCCAGTCGGGAAAGCTGCGCTTGCAGCGTCTGGCGGATCTTCTTCTCCACATCGTCGCCAAACTCGCGGATTCCTTTTGGCATAGACTCATGTACCTGGCGGGCGAGTTGTTCAATTTTTTTCGGGTCAATCATGGATATATCCTGTTCACGGCAATTATTTGTTAAGTGTAATCCCTGTTGGGTTATTGATAAACCTGAAAAGTGACAGAAGTTTTCGTCGGTTGGCACGGCATTTTTTGTTCATTGCGCAGGACCAGGGTTAGCGCTATAGTAAATTCGCTTATTCTCAGGGCGGGGTGAAATTCCCCACCGGCGGTAAATCAGCTTATGCTGAAAGCCCGCGAGCGCTTCGGGTAACAGCCTGGAGGTCAGCAGATCCGGTGTAATTCCGGAGCCGACGGTTAAAGTCCGGATGGGAGAGAGTAACGATTCTTGCCGGGCGCATTGCGTCCGCTCGCCGTTATACCGTCATTCATGACGCTCCTAAGTCCGCCCTGGTTCTGGTAACCCATGTAATTTTTAAGGTTTATTTACCATGAATCAGACGCTACTTTCTGAATTTGGCACGCCGGAACAGCGTGTAGAACGTGCAATCGCAGCGCTGCATGAAGGCCGCGGTGTGATGGTGCTTGACGATGAAAATCGCGAGAATGAAGGCGACATGATCTTTGCAGCTGAGACTATGACGACTGAACAAATGGCACTGACAATCCGTCATGGTAGCGGTATCGTTTGCCTGGTTATTCCTGAAACGCGCCGCCGTCAGCTCGATCTGCCGATGATGGTAGAAAACAATACCAGCGCTTACGGCACAGGTTTTACCGTCACAATCGAAGCGGCTAAAGGCGTAACCACCGGCGTATCGGCAAGCGATCGTATTACGACCATTCGTGCCGCCATTGCTGATAATGCCGTGCCTGCTGATCTGCATCGCCCTGGCCATGTCTTCCCTCTGTGCGCGCGCGAAGGCGGTGTATTGGTTCGTGGTGGCCATACGGAGGCAACGCTTGATCTGGTGACCCTGGCCGGTTTCAAACCTGCCGGCGTTCTGTGCGAGCTGAGTAACGATGATGGTTCAATGGCACGCGCACCGGAATGCGTCGCTTTCGCCAGAAAGCAGCAGATGCCGGTTGTCAGCATTGAAGATCTGATTGCCTATCGTCAGGCACGTGAAACCCGCCGGGCCAGTTAATTGAAAATGCAGGTAGGATGATTCCGCCTGCATTTTTGACCCTCAGTTTTTTCAAATTTTCTGATGATCTTCATCATGCTTATCTGCGTTTTTAATTTTGCGGCCAGGCGTATCGTATTTCCTATGAACTCTAGATTCTCAGGGGGAAATCATGACACAGTCCCGCATGCCCGCACTGTTTATCGGACATGGCAACCCGATGAACGTGCTTGAAGAAAACACCTTTACTCAGTCCTGGCGTCAGCTGGGCGATACACTGCCCCGGCCTAAGGCGATACTGGCCGTTTCGGCTCACTGGTATACGCGCAGCACAGCGGTAACTGCAATGGAGCAACCGCGTACTATTCACGATTTCGGTGGTTTTCCTCAGGCGCTATTTGATACCTACTATCGCGCTCCCGGCTCGCCTGCACTGGCAAAACAGGTCGCGGCGCTACTGGCACCGTTGCCGGTGACATTGGATCAGGAATGGGGATTCGATCACGGATCATGGGGCGTGTTGATTAAGATGTATCCGCATGCGGATATCCCGGTGGTTCAGATCAGTGTCGACGCAACTAAACCACCGCTCTGGCACTATGAACTGGGAAAAAAGTTGTCAGCGCTGCGCGATCAGGGGGTTATGATCGTCGCCAGTGGTAACGTGGTGCATAATCTGCGGATGCTTCAATGGCAGGGTGATAATCAGGCCTGGCCCTGGGCTCTGTCATTTAATCAGTTTGTTCGTGATAACCTAAACTGGCAGGGAGTGGCTGATCAGCACCCGCTGGTTAACTTTATGCAGCATGAGTGGGCTGCGCTGGCAAATCCGACGCCGGAACACTTTCTCCCGTTGCTTTATGTGCTGGGTTGCCGTCAGCCTGATGAGTCCGTTACGGTGCTGGTCGATGGCAATGTTATGGCCGCGTTAAGCATGCTTTCGGTACAGGTTGGCTAATGATAATTAATATCGCATTCGTAGCCGGTGAGGTTACGTACCGGCTACGGTATGTTTGTTGTGTTGGCGGGCGTCTTTTCGCCTTTGCAGCAAATAGCCAGGGCATTCTGAATGGCTTTACCGCGCGTGCCTGGATTTATTCAACAAAGGTATGCGGATAAAAAAGTGAGAGATCCTGGGTGATAAGCTGTTTATCTTCACGCAGACCAATACCTGCTGGCTGGTCGTTAATCAGCCAGCTACCGATTAGCGTATAGCGGTCGCCAAACTTTGGTAACGGATGGAACTGTTGTACGATCATGCCCTCTTCACCGTAAGGGCCATCAACACGGGCGATTTCATTGCCGTTTTCCACAATGCGAATGTTGGCACCTTCCCTGGAAAATAGCGGCTTCACCACGTATTTATCCAGCGCCGGCGGGTTATCGTCGGCAAAGAAGGCAGGCAGCAGGTTAGGGTGGTTTGGGAACATCTGCCACAGCATCGGCAGCAGTGCTTTATTGGATATGATGCTTTTCCAGCCTGGTTCCAGCCAGCGCACGCCGGCGTCTGCAAGCTTGGTAGAAAAGATCTCACGTAGCATGAATTCCCACGGATAAAGCTTAAACAGATTGCTGATTACCCGGTCGTCAACATCGGTGAATTGTCCCTTCTCGCCGAGGCCAATTTGATCCATATACAAAAAAGCACTTTCCAGGCTAGCTTCGCTGGCACAGTCCTGTAAATATTGCACAGTACCGCGATCTTCCTCGGAATCCTGGGAGCAGGAAAAATGCAGAAAATTGAAACCATGCTGCTGCTTTAGCTCTGCAAAACGGTCAATGAGCTTTTCCTGCAAGCTATTAAACTGATCGCTGTCTTGTGGCAGGTTGCCCGCTTTAAGCTGATCTTCCAGCCAGATCCATTGGAAAAATGCCGCTTCATACAATGAGGTCGGTGTATCCGCATTGTTTTCCAATAATTTGGCATCGCCCGTACCGTCCCACGCCAGATCGAGGCGTGAATAAAGCGAGGGCTGATCGCTACGCCATGAGTCGCGTACGAAGTCCCAAGTATGCCTGGGAATGCCAAATCGTGTCAGCAGCGCTTCGCTTTTCACGACTTTATCTACTACCTGCAAACACATCTGATGCAGCTCGCTGGTAACTGACTCCAGCGTTTCAATCTGCGCGAGGGTGAACTGATAATAGGCATCTTCACACCAATATGGCTCACCGTGCATAGTATGAAAGCGAAAGCCATATTCACTCGCGCGCTCACGCCAGTCAGGACGTTCACTGATGCTGAGACGTTTCATGGCCTAGCCTCCAAAACTGCGGCCTGCCGTAGCGCTACTGCGGCTCATGGTTGTCTGTTTGGCTACCGTTTCGCCAAACCCGCCGCGAGTGACCGTGGTGGTGGTTGCTGGCTTCGGCGCCAGTGCTGATTTAGGCACGCTGATGTTACGGCCTGACGTTGCGCTACCATAGTTGCGGCCGGAAGCGTCAACAAATTTACCATTGGCCGGGCTGGCCGGATTACGTGAGGTGAACAAAGGCTGCTGTGCAAATCCACCTCCCATCATGCGGCCCATCATATACCCCGCCATCAGCGGCATCCAGAAACTGCCGCCGCCAGCGCTGGCCTGAGCGGTTTGCTGGCATTGGCCTTCGCCGAACTCGGCGATGCACTCTTCGCGCGTGGCGTATTTAGGCGCAGTTTTTTCAGCCTCTTTTAGCGCATTGTCATGAGAGATTTTACACTGTTCACTTTGTCCAGGATTGGCTTTAGTGCAGTCATCGACATTCTGGTACATTGAGACGGTTTGGTCCGACTGCTCGCAGCCTGCCAGCATAAAGACGGCTGAAACCGCCAGCGCTACCGGCGTCAAATGCCTGGCACGCCAGTTTTTACGAAAAGCGGCATGATTTATTGCCTTTGTCCGTTTCATCATTATTTTCCTTATACCCAAAGGATCATCAGAATAGGAGATATGCGGTGACAATTGAAGCCGTGGCGTGTGGTGGGGGACGATCTTTACGTTGCTATACGAATGACTTTATCTTATGTGCTCTGAACGTCGTAACTGCTGGCTTCGACCGACCCGGTCACATACTGGCCGGGCTGGCCGTAAGGAGATGCCTGAACACCGGTCTCACATACCGTTTAAAACAGAGCGGCGTCATAACGTGGGTTAGTTCTGGAACGGATTGCCGTGTTGACGGATATTATCGGCAAAATTGTCGCTGGGGTTACGCACAGACGTAGATGAGGAAACCCGTGTCAAAGTCGGCCTATCATCGGCTTTAAGTGTCTGTTGCTGATTTTCAGGTGCGACGATATCTGGCGATGTAGAGACATCTTTGCCTAGCATGCTGTTGAGTTGCATCAAATCCTGCTCATTTAGCGTCCCCTCGGCCTGCTTAATATCCAGCAGGCTTATCAGGTAGTCGTAGCGGGCGTTGGAAAGCTGCTGCTTAGCGTTATATAGCGTCGTTGTCGCGTCCAGTACGTCAACGATGGTGCGGGTACCAACCTGATAACCCGCTTCCATAGCATCCAATGAACTTTGCGCAGAGATCACGGCTTGTTTATAAGCATTAATGCTGCTGATTGCTGCATTAACGTTGTTAAACGAAGAGCGAACGGTTTGGACCGCCTCGCGGTGAGCACTGTCCATTAGCTCGCTGGCGCTGACGAATGCGTACTGTGCCTGCTTAACCTGAGAAGAGGTTGAACCACCGCTAAATAATGGCATCGAGAAGCTGAGCCCGACCTGATTTGCTCCGACGATGTTGTCAGTTCTCGCCGCTGTCTGGTTAGCATCACGTCCACCATATCGGTTGTTTGTTAAGCCAGTTGAGGCGGTCAGATTAAGCGTCGGCATGTAACCGGTTTCTGCCGAGCGAATCTGCTCGCGAGCCAGTCCCTGAGACAGCCGAGCGGAAAGCAGGTTGAGATTACGGCTCTCAGCCTCTTTCAGCAGACTTGCGACTGGCTGCGGCTTCAATGTCTTGAAGTGCGCGATATTCAGTGCCGCTAGCGACGGGTAAAAAGAACCGGTGATCTGACGCAATTGCTCCAGCGCATTATCCAGGTTATTGCGGGCGGTAACTTCACTTGCCAGCACGCTGTCATACTGCGCACGAGCATTCTGCACGTCGGTAATAGCGACCAGGCCAACGTTAAAACGTTGGGTGGTTTGATCTAACTGGCGATAGATAGATTGCTTTTGCGCTTCAGTATAAGAGAGAGAATCAATGGCGCGCAGTACGTTAAAATAAGCTGTAGCGGTGTTTAGCAGCAGATTTTGTTGGGCAGTCTGATACACCACGTCCTGAATACCCGCTGTCTTTTCTTGCAGGGTCAGGGCGCGCCATCTACTCATATCGAAAATAGTTTGTGTTAGCTGTAACGATCCGCTGGTGGTATTAGAACGAATACCGCTGTTATCACGGTAGCCGCTGTTGTAGGTATAATCGGCACCCAGACCCAGCTGTGGCAACAGGGAGCTGCGGGCTTCGTTAATTTTCTCAAATGCCGCATCACGATTTGCTGCTGCTGAGCGCAGGTCAGGGTTAGTCAGCAGGGCTTGTTTATAAACTTGCAATAAATCCTCAGCCTGACTATTGATACTGAAGGCCCCGAGACTCAGCCCAATAATAACAGAGAGCAGTTTCTTCATTTGCATTCCTTGTTGTGCAGCAAAATTGCTAGATTAGCGCTGACGCGAACGAAAAATTAGCGCCGATTCTAACAGAGACTTTCATCAAGGCAAGTTGGCTGAAAGTGCCATTTGGCCTTAATTTACGCAATTTAACGGCAAATAACTACTTGCAGATCGCCCAGTCAGGCACCGCCGCTAACTGACAGAGAAACTTTCATATGAGTCCACCAGATGAATTACCGGTAACATTCAACAAAAACGATGTGGAAATTATCGCGCGGGAAACCCTGTACCAGGGTTTTTTCTCGCTGGTTCGCTATCGATTTCGTCACCGTCGTTTTGATGGTGAGATGAGCGCAGAAGTCAGCCGTGAAATATTTGAGCGAGGCCATGCGGCGGTGCTACTGCCATACGATCCGATAAGCGACCAGGTTGTTTTAATAGAGCAAATCCGGATTGCATCTTTTGACAGCAGCCCTTCGCCCTGGCTGTTAGAATTAGTCGCCGGTATTATTGAGGAAGGTGAAAGTGCTGAGGATGTTGTCCGGCGTGAGGCGCAGGAGGAAGCGGGCTTAACGCCGCGGCGGATTGAGCCGGTGCTAAGCTATCTGGCCAGTCCTGGAGGTACCAGCGAACGTCTCGCAATTATGGTTGGAGAAGTGGATGCCCGCGTGGCGCAGGGTAATCACGGTCTGGAGGAAGAGAACGAGGATACGCTTGTCCATGTGGTTAACCGTGAACAGGCTTACAGTTGGGTAGAAGAGGGGATTATTGATAACGCGGCCACTGTCATTGCTTTGCAATGGTTGCAGCTCAATCATAAGAAATTACGTAAAGAGTGGGATACTGAATGAACAAGCGCTATACCCCTGACTTTCCAGAAATGATGCGACTGTGCGAAACCAACTTTGCCCAGTTACGTCGGTTACTGCCCCGTGAAGAGCAGGTGGGAGCGGTGATTGATTATCAGGTCAATGGCACCAGCTTCCGGCTGACGATTCAGGAGGCTACGCGCTATACTACCCTGGTTGAGATTCGTCAGATTGCGCCGGTTGTCAGCTACTGGAGTCTGCCATCCATGTCTGTTCGTCTTTATCACGATGCGATGGTTGCAGAAGTGTGTTCGACGCAGCAGATCTATCGCTTCAAAGCGCGCTATGATTATCCGAATAAAAAAATGCACCACCGTGACGAAAAACATCAGATAAACCAATTTCTCGGCGATTGGTTACGCCATTGCCTGACCCACGGTGCGATGGTGGCGCCGGTTTTCTGATAACGCTAATCCGATGTTGAGATGGCGTGAACCTGAGGATTTTGATTGGATAGCCTGCTGAAACTTTCGATGGCAAGTGGGGCCTCTGTCAGGATTTTACAACTAACAGATACTCATCTTTTTGCTGGTAAACATGAAACGCTGCTTGGCGTTAATACCTGGGCTAGTTATAAAGCGGTGCTGGATGCTATCGACCTTCAGTCAACGCATTATGATCTGATTATCGCTACCGGCGATTTAGCACAAGATCACAGTATCGAAGCTTACCAGCATTTTGTTGAAGGTATACAACGGCTGCCAGCACCCTGCGTGTGGCTGCCGGGTAATCATGATTTTCAGCCCGCAATGCACGCGACGCTTGCGGCAGCAAAAATTGAACAAGCTAAGCAGGTACTGCTGGGGAATAGCTGGCAGCTGGTACTGCTGGATAGTCAGGTATCCGGTGTACCTTACGGTGAGCTGAGCGACTATCAACTCGACTGGCTTGAAAAGGCGCTAGCGCGCTATCCGCAGCGTCATACGCTGGTTCTATTGCATCATCACCCTATGCCGTCGGGTTGTACCTGGCTCGATCAACACAGCCTACGTAACGCGCCTATGCTGGATGATGTGTTGAGACACTTTCCACTCGCTAAAACGTTAGTTTGCGGGCATATCCACCAGGCGCTCGATCTGGACTGGAACGGGCGACGCGTGTTGGCCACGCCCTCCACCTGTGTGCAGTTCAAACCGCATTGCACCCGTTTTACAATTGATAAAGAACCTCCGGGCTGGCGGTGGCT
Organism: Izhakiella capsodis; assembly: GCF_900115045.1. Taxonomy (GTDB): domain Bacteria; phylum Pseudomonadota; class Gammaproteobacteria; order Enterobacterales; family Enterobacteriaceae; genus Izhakiella; species Izhakiella capsodis. The sequence continues at coordinate 149,106 of NZ_FOVC01000002.1, forward strand.
TGATCTCTATGCTGATGGCCGTGTCGAAACGGTTATTGAACGCCTGACGATCAGTGCTTTCACCCCCGACCTCGACTCAGAAGGCTACTGATCGCTATGTCAACGCTGCTGTATCTGCATGGTTTTAACAGTTCGCCTGCCTCAGTAAAAGCGACTCTGCTCAGTGACTGGCTGATGGCGCGGCGTCCTGACATTACTTTGGTGGTCCCCCAGTTACCGTCTTTTCCTGCCGAAGCTGCGCAGATGCTGGAGGAACTGGTCATGGCCCGTACGGGGGAAAAGTTAGCGGTGATGGGTTCTTCGCTTGGTGGCTACTACGCTACCTGGTTGTCGCAATGTTTCACCCTGCCTGCCGTGGTGGTTAATCCGGCTGTGCGTCCCTTTGAACTGTTGCTGGATTATCTCGGCGATAACGAGAATCCGTACACCGGTGAGCAATATGTGTTAGAGTCTCGCCACATTTATGAGCTGAAAGTGATGCAGATTGACCCGCTGGAGTCGCCGGATTTAATCTGGCTGATGCAACAAACCGGCGATGAAGTCCTTGACTATCGCCAGGCGCTGGAATATTACCAGGCCTGTCGTCAATGGGTTGAGGAAGGCGGCAATCATGCTTTCATCGGTTTTGAGCGCCATTTCCCGGCGATAATGGATTTCCTTGGTTTTAGTTCACACTGAAGCCACAAGGGATGGCGACTATTTTTTCTCCACTATCAGAAATTGACGATGACTCAATCCAGCTATAACGCTGATTCCATCGAGGTACTCAGCGGCCTTGAACCCGTGCGGCGGCGTCCGGGAATGTACACTGACACCACGCGCCCCAATCATCTCGGGCAGGAAGTGATTGATAACAGCGTAGATGAAGCGCTGGCCGGCCACGCTCAAAGAGTGGAGGTGATCCTTCATGCCGATCAGTCGTTGGAAGTGATTGACGACGGACGCGGCATGCCGGTAGATATCCATCCGGAGGAGGGCGTCCCCGCCGTCGAACTTATTTTCTGCCGCCTGCACGCCGGCGGGAAATTCTCCAATAAAAATTACCAGTTTTCAGGTGGTCTACATGGTGTCGGCATCTCGGTAGTCAATGCGCTATCAACGCGAGTGGAAGTGACGGTGCGCCGCAACAGCCAGGTTTATGACATGGCGTTTGAAAATGGTGACAAAGTGCAAGAGTTGACGGTTACGGGGACTGTCGGTAAACGTAACACGGGTACCCGCGTACAGTTCTGGCCGGACAGTAAATTCTTCGATAGCCCTCGCTTTTCAGTCTCCCGTCTGTCTCATTTACTCAAAGCGAAGGCGGTGCTCTGCCCTGGCGTTGAAATAGTCTTCAAAGATAATGTTAACAATACCGAGCAACGTTGGTGTTATGAAGATGGCCTGACGGATTATCTGAGTGAGGCGGTGAACGGCCTGCCGACGCTGCCAGAAAAACCGTTTGTTGGTAGCTATGCGGCAGAGATTGAGGCCGTTGATTGGGCGCTGCTTTGGCTTCCTGAAGGCGGTGAGCTGCTGACCGAAAGTTACGTTAACCTGATACCCACCATGCAGGGGGGTACCCATGTTAATGGTCTTCGGCAGGGGCTGCTGGATGCAATGCGTGAATTCTGCGAATACCGAAATATTCTGCCGCGCGGCGTCAAGCTATCGGCAGAAGATATCTGGGATCGTTGCGCCTACGTGCTTTCGGTAAAAATGCAGGATCCGCAGTTCGCCGGCCAGACCAAAGAGCGCTTGTCGTCGCGTCAGTGCGCAGCATTCGTCTCCGGCGTGGTAAAAGACGCTTTCAGCTTGTGGCTTAATCAGAACGTCCAGCAAGCCGAACAGCTGGCCGAGCTGGCGATTTCCAGCGCCCAGCGCCGCATGCGTGCGGCGAAAAAAGTGGTGCGTAAAAAATTGACCAGCGGCCCGGCTTTGCCTGGAAAACTGGCTGATTGCACCGCGCAGGATTTGGCAAAAACTGAGCTTTTTCTGGTTGAAGGTGATTCGGCGGGAGGGTCGGCTAAACAGGCACGTGATCGTGAATTTCAGGCGATTATGCCGCTGAAAGGCAAAATCTTGAATACCTGGGAAGTCTCGTCTGATGAAGTGCTCGCCTCCCAGGAGGTGCATGATATTTCGGTGGCGATTGGCATCGATCCAGACAGCGAAGATCTCAGCCAGCTGCGCTACGGCAAAATTTGCATTCTTGCGGATGCCGACTCAGATGGGTTACATATCGCCACGCTGCTGTGTGCGCTATTTGTGAAACATTTCCGCGCTCTGGTACAGCACGGCCACGTCTACGTTGCGATGCCCCCACTGTATCGTATAGACCTCGGTAAAGAAGTTTATTACGCCCTCGATGAAGCCGAAAAAGAGGGCATTCTCGACCAGCTGAAGCGTAAAAAAGGCAAGCCGGGCGTACAGCGTTTTAAAGGCCTCGGTGAGATGAATCCACCGCAGCTGAGGGAAACGACGCTTGATCCTAATACCCGTCGTCTGGTTCAGCTGGCGATCGACGATGATGATATGGATGAGACCTTGCGGATGATGGATATGCTACTGGCGAAGAAGCGTTCTGAAGACCGACGTAACTGGTTACAGGAGTATGGTGATCGGGCGGACCTGGAAGCTTGATTTTCAGCGTTGCTCACGCAGGGTAATAACGTTGGGGCCAGATGCCGGAACCACCGAAATTTCCGGCACTGGGATTAATCGATTTTTGAAGTATGACTGGTATGTTGATGCGTACGTTTATGATGACATGAATGAGAATGAATTCGTATCATCTCTATGGAACATTGCAATCAGTGATCTTCCGCTCCAAACGGCTATTTCTTTGCTGGCCGGTTGTCAGCGATCTTAGGTACAGGCCAGCGAACGCCAAAATTATGCGTCACGGAGATTTCGACGATTCCAGCCTATAACCCCATAAAGCACGCCCGTGAAGGTCGTCTAAAAGCGTGTTCTATGCGGTTCTGGCGCAGAACCTCATTATATGAAATGCAGAGAAGCAGGTTTAACTTCTCTGCATTTTTTTACTACGCCGTCAGTTGCACACTCGAAGATAAGCGACTCGACAGCTGCGACGGATGTCAGCGGCAGGGTAGTCAGCAGTTTGACTCAGTCCGCTACCAACTGAGGCGGCTACTTATCCTGATGGCATGGTGGTTTTTTATGTCCAATAAGGCCGAATACAGCAACCAGCATCGCAATCAGCGCCACCAGCGCCAGCGTCCATATTCCCATGTGTGAAAAGAAACGCTGATAACCGAGCATCGCGCTTTGATTGGGCTGAGGCTCAGTGGCATTCATTGCCACCACGCCAGCCAGCCAGTTGGCTAGCGCACCGGTTACCAGCATATAAATGCCAGTCAGGACCCCGGTAACACCCGGCATGTCCAGTCTGGTGATGCGTGCCATCGCGATCGGATCGATAAACAGTTCGCTGACGCCCATCACCGACAGTCCGATGATCATTATACTCATCGACGCCTGCCCTGGTGCGTGAGCACTACGGGCGTTAAAAGCCAGCAACATAAATCCACAGCCCATCAGCAGCAGACCGAAAATGAATTTTATCCATAAGACGGGGCCATTACTTTGCGGTCTGGCAGATCGTGAAAGCCAACCGAGTAGCGCACCGGCGGTGATGATAGCGATGGCGTTCACCGACTGAAACAGTGCTGTTGGGATTTCAATACCTGAACAGCGACGATTAACGAAGTGATCGATAAACAGGCTGATTGAGCTTCCGCCTTGCTGTGCCATCACCCAGAACAGCATCCCGACTGCCATCAGCGCAACGATTTGCCACAGAGCGCGACGGTGTTCGGGGGCAGCCAGCATCATTTTGACGATCAGAAAAGCGGCGACGAGGCTGACGGGCAGTAACAGATAGCCGGTCAGATGGTATTTCAGCAGGATAACGAAAAAAAAAGGCGCGACAAGTAAGGTCAACACCAGCCATATCCAGCTTGGGAGGACAACATTGATCGCGCGTAATGCTTTTTTATTTACACCGGCGGTATGGATGAAATGACGCTGCCCGGTTAAAAAGATCAGCAAGCCAATCGCCATGCCGATACCTGCCAGGGTAAAGCCAAGGTGCCAGCCATAGCGTTGAGCAACAAGGCCACAAGCAATGGGGGAAATAACCGACCCCAGGTTACCCGCCGCGTACATCAGTGAAAAACCACCGTCCCGTCGGCTATCCTCGGGTTTATAAAGTTCACCCAGCAGACAGCTGATATTGGATTTGAACAAGCCATATCCGCAAATAATAATAGCCAGTGCGAAATAAAGACCGGACAGTGAGTCGGGTACGCAACCGAGCACGAAATGACCAAGCGTCATCATCAGTGCGCCGCAGATGACCGCTATACGGTTGCCGAGGAAGCGGTCTGCCAGCCAGCCGCCAAAAATAGGGGTGACATAGACCAGTGAAGCGTAAGCGCTGAACAGGCTGATGGCATGGCTGTCATTAAAACCCATGCGGTGAGTCAGATAGAGAATGAGTAAGGCACGCATGCCGTAAAAGCTGAAGTATTCCCAGATTTGCAATCCCACGATGTAGTAAATCGCGGGAGGTTGTGAGGGTGTTTTCATGTGAGCTCCTGATTAAAAAAGGGAGGCTGACACGCCTCCCCTTTAACTGCTTCTGTTGTTATTATTCGGCTTTCAGAACCTTAACGGTATAGCGGCCGTCTGGCTGACGGTAAGCGCCGTGAATATCGGTTTCAAAGCCTGGATAATGCGCACCAATTTCACAAAGCATTTGCAGGAATTCCAATACCGGGCGGCTTTCTTCGGTGATCATCTCTCCTGGCATTACCAGCGGAACACCCGGCGGGTACGGCAGGATCATGTTGGCATTGACCCGGCCGACCATCTCCTCCATGTACACTTCTTCAACCTCGCCATGCAGCTCTTTCTGGAACGCCTTGTAAGGGGTTTCGACCATTGCTGGCAGTACTTCGAACGCTTTGTACATCAGTTCTGGCAGATTATGATGCTCGATCAGTTTGTGAATGCTTTGTGCCAGATCCTGAATACGCATGTTTTCATAAAATTCTGGCGCTTCGCTATACAGCGAAGGCAGCATATTTTTCACCCTCAGATTGAGGTCAAAAGCGCGTTTAAAATCAGTCAGGGCGCGCAGCAGGCTCAGGGCTTTGGTTTTATCAATGCCGATGCTGAACAAAAACAGCAGATTATAAGGGCCAGTTTTTTCAACAATGATGCCGTGCTGATCGAGGTATTTCGCGACGATGCTGGCGGGAATGCCAAATTCGTCCATCGTGCCGTTCTTCTTCATCCCCGGTGTCAGGATAGTCACTTTAATCGGGTCGAGATACATGTGCTCATTGTCGATATCCTTGAAGCCGTGCCATGCGCTGTCGGAGCGCAGTGACCAGCATTCAGCACCGTCAATGTGTTCGGGTTGCCACACGTCGAAGAACCAGCCTTCTGATTCACCTTTCAGGCGTTTAATCTCTTTACGGAAGCGAATTGCGCGCTGAATTGAACCGTCGATTAAGCGTTTGCCGGCGTTGCCTTTCATCATGGCAGCGGCGGTTTCAGTAGAGGCCACAATGCCGTAATGCGGCGAGGTTGACGTGTGCATCATGTAGGCTTCGTTAAAGGTCTCTTCACAGAGATCACCTTTTACGTGGATCATTGAAGCCTGAGAAAACGCCGCCAACAGTTTATGGGTAGACTGCGTTTCATAAATCACTTTGCCTTCAACACGATCACCGCTCATACCGCATTTCCCGGCATAGATTGGGTGGAAATTGGTATATGGCACCCAGGCTGAATCAAAGTGTATTGATTTAACGTCCAGGGTTTTTTTAATGTAATCGGTGTTGTACAGCAGGCCATCATAAGTCGAGTTGGTGATGACAGCATGAACTGGCCAGGTGGCGTTTGGCGTCTGTTTTACCCGTTTGGCGATGGTTGCGTGTTGAAATTCGCTCTGCGGGATGCCGCCGAGAATGCCATAGGCGTTGCGGGTCGGGCGGAAATAAATTGGTGTCACATCGCTCATCATCATCAGATGCGTTAGCGATTTATGACAGTTACGATCAATAAGGATCGTGCTGCCAGCCGGAGCAGAGTACATCCCGACAATTTTGTTCGCCGTCGAGGTGCCGTTGGTCACCATATAGCTGTGTTCAGCATTAAATACACGGGCAATATACTCTTCTGCTTCTTTATGCGGCCCACTGTGATCGAGTAAAGATCCCAGTTCGGAAACGGAAATTGAGATATCCGACTTCATGGTGTTTGGACCGAAGAAATCATAAAACAGGCTGCCTACCGGACTTTTCTGGAAGGCGGTGCCGCCCATATGTCCTGGCGTACAGAATGTATATTTTCCTTCACGAACATATTTGAATAATGCCTTAGTCAACGGCGGCAAAATTTTATCAATGTATTCGTCGGTATTTTGTTTTATTTTTGCTGCGATATCATTAGCCGCACCCAACGCATACTCAAAAAAACGTACCTGCATACGCAGATCGTTAAGGCTAACGTCAAGGGTAGAGTGGCTGTTGGCAAAAGCATATTGCGGCATGTATTCATTCAGCGCGCTAATATCCTGGCACAGTTCGAGATTATATTTATCCCAGTCGAAAATGACGCCGCACAGGCGGGCATTATTTTCGATAAGTTTAAGTAAATCTTCACGGTCGTTAGGATAAACAATACGGAAGTCGAGGCGCTCAAGTGCATTATGCAGTTCACGAATGGGTTCTTCTTTGAAATAAACGCCCATGTGATTCATTATAGCGATAACATTCATAATATTCTCCTGGCACAACGAACCCCTGCTGTTATCAGCAATGTATAAAACAGGGGCGATGAAATTAGGTTTATGACTAAAATCGATTAACGACTTAAAGTGCGTCAGCCGTGGTGTTATCTTTTTCCTGCGCGGTTTTTCCCTGATGCATTTTGCGGCCATAGAACATCAGGATGATCAGGCTGACAATGAAGGTTCCTGAGAGCTCAAAAGAGCTGGCACCTGAAAGGGCAATAAAGCAGAAGCCACAGCCCAATACTGAGCACAGCAGGCTTACCAGATTACCGATATTGACGCCTTCAAAGCGAATCAGGTCAACGCAGGAGTAGAAATAAGGCAGCATGGTCAGCAATACCGCGATACCCGTTAATTCACCGAACAGATCCGAAGCTTTGCCGCTTTTGGAATTCATGATGGTGATCAGCGCCATCAGCACGGTCATTTTTACTGCTGCCAGCAGCAGGCCTTTTTTAGGCACGCCTTTATCATCCACTTCGCCGTAAATTTTCGGGAAGTTGCCATCGTTTGCCGCGCGGACGCCAGCCTGTCCTACCAGCATCATCCACGATCCGAGTGAAGTCAGGCAGGCGAAAGCCGTGAATGCAGAAACAACCGGTGCGGCCCAGTGACCAAACATGGTGGAAGTGCTGTAGGCAAAAGGTGCGCCGGATGCAGCCATTTTTGCTGCTGGATACATTCCACCGATTACCTGGGTGGCTGCGATATAAACAATCCCCGCCAGTCCGGTACCTAACATGGTTGCCAACGGCACGGTACGTTTCGGATTATTAACCAACCCAGTACTGACTGCTGCTGATTCAACGCCGACGAAGGCCCACAGGCAGAGCAGAATACTCTTCACTACCGCATGATAATTGGTGGTGGTGGACGTGTTCCAGTTGCTGCTATAGGTGGTCAAATCAAACCAGTGCCAGCCTACAGTTGCGGTCAGAACCACAGGGATCAGTACCAGTACCAGACCGATGGTGGTCAGTCGGCTTACCCAGCTGCCGCCCAGCATATTAACGAAGGTAAACAGCCAGACAATCACCACGCAAGCGATACCTGCTGGGAGCGGACTGTTTAATATCGGAAAGAAGGTGGACAGGTAAGATACGGCGGTAATGCCAATGGCCAGGTTCCCAATCCAGTTAGCGTGATAATAAAGAACGCCGGTCTGAAAACCAAAAGCAGGAGAGATCTCACCAGCATAGGCTATTGGGCCACCCTGTTGCGGATTTTTAGTCGCCAGCCTTGCATAAACATAAGCCAGTGACATTGCGCCAATCAGTGAGATAACCCAACCCCAGATAGATATTGTACCGATGCTGGCGAGATTTGCGGGTAATAAAGCTATCCCGCTCCCCATCATATTTCCGGCCACCAACCCGGTGCAGGCAATAAGCCCAATTTTTTTAGCAGAACTCATGTAATTCTCCTCAATATTTTTTTATGCGGCCAGATTTGCGCTTAATGATTCAGATCCGACCAGATGCGAGAAGAATAGAGATGGGCTTGAGGAAAGTCCTAAAGATAAAGTTAATTTAAGGGAATTAAGTTATAAACCTGTTTGTTGAGAAATTAAAGCAGCAGGTAAAGAGTAAATGTTTAGATCAAATAAAAGTAAACATTGAGCATATTCAATGAGATGCATTTATTTTGTAATGTTTTAACGTTGTTAATTTGATGTTGTTTTTGTTTAATATAATTTAATTATTGATGTTTTTCCGATACATTTATTTAGCCAGCATCAGGCGGGCTGATTTATATTTGTCGGGTGTCATTACACTTATTTGATATTAAACCTCATTAAATAGGGTGCCACCTCTTGAATGGATGTCTGAAATACGCTGTTTTCAATCCAGTTGAGTGTGTCGGCGCCCGGACGCAAATTAAACCCGGTGAGATAAGCATCTGCGGCCTGCCGGTTATCCCCTTTCATTTCGTATACTTTGCCGAGCAGTACATAATTGAGCCATGACATTTCCTGCCCAATTCCCAGGTTAATCATTGCATAGGCATCATTGACCTTGCCGTGTTCCAGATAATCAATGGTCTTTATCTGATAATAAATGGCGCTGCCATTAATCTGCGGCATGGCGGTTACCTGATTGATTTCGCTTTGTAGCCCGTCATCACGGCTGTCATCACTGGGTTGCTGTGAATACCTTAGAGTGTCTACCAATGCCTTTTCCGCATAAGCCCAGGTATAATCCGGCCACTGTTTGATGATCCCAGCCAGAATATCACTGGCCTGAGAAAGTGAATCAGCATCACCCTTCAGTAATAGCTGATGAGCATCATAAAAACGCGCCAGCGCCATGCCCTGTTTTGGCAGATAGGCATCCAGCATCTTTTGCATCTCTGTAGGCCAGGGTTGAGCCAGTGCCGTTGACAGGTTGTTGAGCAGATCTTTAAGAATTGATAGCTGATTGTCGTTGGTGATGAAATAGCGCTTGTCCAGCATCACGCTACTATCGCCATTGTCGATCAGTTTAACCGACATGAAACATTGCTGAGAACGATAGTGGCGCTGATTAACAAACTCAATAGTCAGTGTCTTACCCGACGAGTCAGGCTCATTTACATTGTAGTTAGTTCTATCGTGCACCATGAAGGTGGAGTACGTATTCAGTGAGGTGGTGATCAGATCGCCGATGCCGACGGCATAGGGATATTGCAGCGAGTGCTCATTGCAAGAGTCACCATTGAGCAGGCGGACATCAATGTCGCGCGGATTTAACATCAGCAGCGTTTTTACCTGCGGTGATCGGCCTGACATGCTGGAGAGAGCGACCAGGGTGACACAGCTTATCAGTGAAATAATAAACAGCAACCAGACTAAAATGGGCGTTATTTTTTTTTGCCTGCCGTTTGTCATAACCGGAAAAGTTGGCGTAGCAGTGGCGATGGACGCCACTGCTACGTGCACTGCTGGCTGCAGAGCATCGGTAGAGCCTGAAGAATCTGGCGCGCCGGGATTAGCTTCATCAGTACACCAGATTACCGGTGCTACTAATTTATAGCCACGTTTAGGCACCGTAATAATGTATTCAACGTTATCTTCATCGCCATCTTTCAGCGACTTGCGAAGCTCCGAAATGCTTTGCGTTACCACATGATTAGTGACGATGTTGCGCGTCCATACGCTGTCTATTAGCTCATCCCGGCTCAGCACTACATCAGGATGATGAGCAAAGAAAACCAGAAGGTCTATCAAGCGTGGTTCTAGCGTAACCACGCGATCAGGAAGAGTAATTTGGTTGACTGAAGGTGTCACCAGCCATTTACCAACACGCACAACAGATTGCTGCATTTTTATGAGAGCCTACGAAAAGCTGATTAGATAACAATATCAACGCAATCCGGAGTGATTTTTTTAACCCGATAGCGTTGATCTCGCTTATTCACATACCTTATGAGATTAGCCTTATAAAGTTTAAGCTTAAAAACCAAATTAGTCTTACATTTTTTATACAGATAATTCTTAGTAATTGGCTAACTGTTAAGATATTCTCGCCAATGTAAGCCCGCACCTCCTTAGCCAATTTTATCTATGGCTATATTTTATCCATTCAAACTTAAAGGCCATAAGAGTTAAATTTTACATTATTTAATCCGCTTTTAATATTTCCTGAGGGACAAGCTGGATAATGGTAAACCTCAGAGGTTGTTACTAAATAATATTACATTAGCGATCGCTGATGATGGCAGATATACCTTCATGACTATGATGTTAAGGATAATTAAATTATCTGCTCCTGCGACTGGGCTGCCAGAATAATGTTAATTGACAGACACTGCAATTGAGGCCCGCGTGAAGCGATCACGGTGTTTTCGTTACGGAAAGACTGTTAGCAACAGCCGTTGTGCTAAGAATATGACCGAGACTCTGGCGCCTTTACAACCGTGCCGACAGCGTCGTATAGCATTATAAGTTACCACTGAAAATGCGCGATAAATCACTAGAATTTTGCAGGTTGAGCAACAATAACATTAAACAGATTACTGTTTTAGCACCTAAACCTGAGCTGGCGCACCAGAGCACAACATCGAAAATATTTATCTGTTTGCGGCACGTCTTTACTGGCGTGGTTAAGCTGCGTCGCATTTAGTCAGCGTGAGACAAAGTAAAACGCTTAGCGTTTGTACTACCGGTGGTTACAAATCCTCTGGCCTGAAAAAGCCTTACGGGAGTTATGAAGGGATCGATATCAGCATGGCGTAATCGTTAGCTGACAGCCTGGCTGCCAAAATAAAAAGGGTGCAGATCGATTGGAAAACCTTGATGGATTTTTTCATAAGAAAAAATGCGACATCGCAATGGGCGGTATCTCCGTTACGCTGCAGTGCCAGCAGGCGTGGTTTGCTGAACGTCTGGATACTGATGAAAATATTTCGCGGGTGCGCTGTGCAGATAGAACTAACTATCAAACCATTGAGCAACGCAACCAACCGGTTGTCCGTCTGATTGAGCCTGCAGGGGGCACAAACGAAGCCTTTGTTCATTCTCCTTTGCCGCGAGCGTCTTTGTCGCTGTTTTATGACAATCTGAAGATTTTTCAGCAAATGGTGGATAACCGAGCGCATGTCATGTTCACCGATGCTTCTGGAGCGCAGTTCCAGATGAAGCACTACCCACAGCATTGCGGGCTAAATCCGCAAAAACCCCTGCAGTAAGGTGAAAAAGCTTACAAGCTGTCGCGTAATGATATTAGCTGGAAGTGGTATGTCGACCAGTGGTTGCATCTCAGTAAAGCGACCGGTAAATACCAAAGGATACTTAGTCAGTGGATTGCCACGAACTAACCTGCTAATGGCTGGCCAGGCCAGACTGAGTCACATTGCGGGTTGTTTGTGACTAAGCGCGCGAGATGAGGTACTATCCTCGCCAAATCTGCCCGCGTTGCGTGATCAGCGTTCTGCCGAGGATAAAATAGTGATGAGTGAATTGACGCACGATGGGGGAGAGCGTCTCGCCCTGCATAAGTTTACCGAAAAGGCGTATCTGGATTATTCCATGTACGTCATTATGGACAGAGCGCTTCCCTATATTGGTGACGGACTTAAACCGGTTCAGCGCCGTATTGTCTATGCCATGTCCGAGCTGGGACTCAACGCGAGCGCAAAATTTAAAAAATCCGCGCGAACCGTTGGCGACGTGCTGGGGAAATACCATCCTCACGGAGACAGCGCCTGCTACGAAGCGATGGTACTGATGGCGCAGCCTTTTTCTTATCGGTATCCGCTGGTCGATGGTCAGGGTAACTGGGGGGCGCCTGACGATCCTAAATCCTTTGCGGCAATGCGCTATACCGAGTCGCGTTTGTCAAAATACGCTGAAGTGCTGCTGGGCGAGCTGGGCCAGGGCACGGTGGACTACACCGCTAATTTTGACGGGACGATGGAAGAGCCGAAAATGCTGCCAGCACGGCTGCCCAATATTTTGCTCAACGGCACCACCGGCATTGCGGTCGGGATGGCAACTGATATTCCGCCGCATAATCTGCGTGAAGTAGCTGCCGCCACCATCAAGCTTATAGACAGTCCTAAAACCAGCCTTGATGAGCTACTGGATATCGTTCATGGCCCTGATTTCCCGACAGATGCTGAAATCATCACCCCGCGCGATGAGATCCGTAAAATTTACCAGAATGGCCGTGGTTCTGTTCGACAGCGTGCAGTGTGGAAAAGAGAAGATGGTGCGGTGGTGATCACCGCGCTGCCCCATCAGGTTTCAGGTGCTCGCGTGCTGGAGCAAATCGCCAGCCAGATGCGCAACAAAAAGTTGCCGATGGTCGAGGACTTACGCGACGAGTCTGACCATGAAAACCCGACGCGGCTGGTGTTGGTGCCACGTTCGACCCGGGTCGACATGGAGCCGGTGATGAACCATCTGTTCGCCACGACCGATCTTGAGAAAAGTTATCGCGTTAATCTGAATATGATCGGGCTGGATAACCGCCCATCGGTGAAAAACCTGCTGGAGATATTGAGTGAATGGCTGGTATTCCGGCGTGACACAGTACGTCGCCGCCTGAATTATCGCCTGGATAAAGTGCTGCGGCGTTTGCATATCCTTGAAGGTTTGCTGGTGGCGTTCCTCAATATTGATGAGGTGATCCACATAATCCGAACTGAAGATGAACCTAAGCCGGTGCTGATGGCGCGGTTTGCCATTTCAGAAACTCAGACGGAAGCAATTCTTGAGCTGAAACTGCGTCACCTGGCAAAGCTTGAAGAGATGAAAATTCGTGGTGAGCAGGCGGAGCTGGAAAAAGAGCGCGATAACATTCAGGCGACGCTGGCGTCTGAGCGTAAAATGAACAGCTTGCTGAAAAAAGAGCTGCAGGCAGATAGTGACAAATATGGCGATGAGCGTCGCTCTCCGTTGCAGGAACGCGACGAAGCGAAAGCGATTAGCGAGGCCGAGCTGATCCCTTCTGAACCGGTAACTATCGTCCTGTCACAAATGGGATGGGTGCGTAGTGCTAAAGGGCATGATATCGACCCGCAAGGGTTAAGCTACAAAGCCGGTGACAGCTTCCGTGCCGCCGCCCGGGGTAAAACGAATCAGCCGGTGGTATTTATCGACTCCACGGGTCGCAGTTATGCGCTTGATCCCATAACGCTACCATCGGCGCGTGGCCAGGGTGAACCCTTAACCGGCAAACTGACACCACCACCTGGTGCTAGTGTCGAGCAGGTGTTAATGGAAGCCGATGAGCAGAAGATGTTGATGGCGTCTGATGCGGGCTACGGCTTTGTTTGTACCTTCAACGACCTTGTATCGCGCAATCGTGCCGGCAAAGCCTTATTGAGCCTGCCGCAGAATGCGAAAGCCATGCCTCCGCTAGCCATTGTCAGCGACGACATGATGCTGCTGGCAATAACGAAGGCGGGCCGCATGCTCACCTTCCCGGTAAGCGGTCTACCACAGCTGGCGAAAGGTAAGGGCAATAAAATTATCTCTATTCCTTCCTCGCAGGTGACTTCAGGTGAAGATGGCCTTGCGTGGCTGCTACTGCTACCGCCGGATTGCGCTATCACTTTGCATGTTGGCAAGCGTAAAATGACCTTGAAAGCTGATGATCTGGCGAAGTTCCGCGCTGAGCGTGGTCGCCGTGGCACGTTGTTACCGCGTGGTTTACAGCGCATCGACCGGGTTGATGTTGATCAGCCGAATAGCGCAGACGAAGAAGAGATCGGATAATTATGCCGTCGGGCAGCGGTCGTATTCTGCCCGGCTCGCAGCGCAGTGTTTTTAGTCTGGAGACGTTATAATATCAGGCGGAGTTGTCTGAGTTCTGGTGTGTTCAGGTAGTCATGATCATTGAGGTTGGAATGCTCGCACTTTTTCGTATTGTTACCGTAGTCATCTATTCCATTCTGGTTTGTGTCGTGGGTTGTATCTGGTGCTTATTTAGTCCCAGGCATCCAAACCACGTGGCGCGTTTTGGCCACATGTTCGGCAGGTTGTCGCCACTATTCGGCGTCAAGGTTGAGCTTCGCTTACCGCCGGAAGCGGCCAGTTTTCCCAATGCTATTTATATCGCTAATCATCAAAATAATTACGATATGATAACCGCAGCAAATATTGTTCAGCCAAATACGGTCACAGTAGGTAAAAAAAGCCTGCTGTGGATCCCTTTTTTCGGCCTGCTTTACTGGTTGACCGGTAATTTGTTAATCGATCGTAATAACCGCACTAAAGCGCACGGCACGATTGAGCTGATTGTTGAGCAGTTCAAAAAGAAAACCATCTCTTTTTGGATGTTTCCGGAAGGTACGCGCAGCAGGGGACGAGGTCTTTTACCTTTCAAAACCGGCGCTTTCCATGCAGCAGTTGCTGCTGGCGTACCGATCATTCCCGTAGTGGTTTCCAATACCCACGATAAGATAAAACTCAACCGCCGTAACAATGGACTGGTTATCGTTGAAATGATGCCAGCTGTCGACACCTCTGCTTTTGAAAAAGAGTCGGTACGCAAGCTGGCCACCCATTGCCGTGAACTGATGTCTGCCAGGCTCGATGCGTTAAACGCAGAGGTCGCGCAGCGCGAAACCAACGGTAATGTTTAACCGGCGGCCTGCCGGTTTGGCGCTGAACTCTATCGCGCACAGCAAAGCGTTAACATCATAGTAAACTATAGCGGCGCCTGAAGCGCCGCTATAGTACGGAGTATTTATGGCCATTAGTCGACGTCAGTTTATTCAGGTATCCGGCCTGGCGCTTTGTGCGTCGGCACTGCCTTTATGTACGCGTGCCAGCGGCAGCGCGAACCCTTTACCCGTTCCTCCGCTGATTGAGTCACATCGTGGACAGCCGATATTTCTGACGTTGCAACATAGCCACTGGTCTTTTTCCGGCAGTAACGCGAATAAATCCATGGTATGGGGAATTAATGGTCAGTATCTTGGGCCGACTGTGCGCGTGCGCAGCGGCGACGATGTCAAAATCATCTGGAGCAACCGCCTGCCGGAACCGGTAGCGATGAGCGTCAGCGGACTACAAGTCCCCGGCGTCCTGATGGGCGGTCCGCCACGTCAGATGTCCAGCGGTTCTGACTGGGCGCCGGTGATACCCATAAGTCAGCCTGCTGCCGCCTGCTGGTATCATGCCACCACACCCAACCATATGGCGCCTCATGTTTACAATGGTCTGGCAGGCATGTGGTTGATTGAAGACGAGGCGAGTAAATCTCTGCCGTTGCCAAATCATTATGGCGTCGATGATTTTCCACTCATCATTCAGGATAAGTTGCTGGATAACTTCGGCGCACCGGTATATGACCCGCCGTCCAACGGTGGTTTTATGGGCAACACGCTGCTGGTCAATGGCATACAGAATCCTTATCTTGACGTGTCCCGAGGCTGGGTGCGTTTACGCCTGCTTAACGCGGCCAACAGTCGGCGCTTTCAACTCAGCATGAGCGATGGCCGACCCTTCAACGTTATCACCAGCGATCAAGGCTATCTGCCCGCACCGGTGAGCGTGCAGAAGCTGTCGCTGGCGCCGGGTGAGCGGCGGGAGATCGTGGTTAATATGACTCAGGGAAATGAGGTTTCGATTACCGCCGGCGAAGCCGCGAGTTTAATGGATCGCCTGAGCGATTTTTTTCAGCCCTCCACAACGCTGTCTAATACGATCGTTCTGACGCTACGCCCGACCGGATTACTGCCGCTTGTCACCAGTAATTTGCCGATGCGCTTGCAGGCCGAGCAGCTGGCGGACGGTGTGGTTAGCCGCACGCGTGAGTTTCGTCTCGGTGATCGAAAGCCGGGGATTAATGGAGCCCTGTGGGATAGGCAACGCATTGATGTGCAGGTGCAGCAAGGTAGCCTTGAACGCTGGATAATACATGCGAAAATGCCGCAGTCTTTTTATATTCAGGGAGTAAAATTCCTGATTAAAAGTGTTAACGGCGCTTCTGCGATGGCAGAAGATCGTGGCTGGAAGGACACCGTTTGGGTGGATGGTGAGGTGGAGCTGCTGGTCTCTTTTGCCCAGATTTCATCCGATCATTTCCCGTTTATCTATTACAGTCAGACGCTGGAAATGGCGGATCGCGGCACGGCGGGGCAGCTACAGGTGGTGTCGGCCCTGACGTCCTGAGACACGATGATCTCACTTTATTTGGAAAAAAGGGGCATTTAAGGACCCGCGCTCAGGTCAATCCTGCGTCAGGTTGACTATGACTGGACTTACTGCGCGGGGGATGGCTGGAAATGCTATGCCACTGAAGGCGTTTACATTGAGCGAGCAAAAACCTGTTCAGGCCACGCATCGGATTTGTTACGCAATGCATTTGTCTGCGTTTCTACCAAACAAGCTGGTAATGTGACATTCCGGCGGCTCGCGATGCCGGGCGAGACGTCCAGCTTGCTATTGGGTACGCGGATAAAAAAGGATCGTCGTAGCCTGACGATCCTTCGGGCGCGATCAGTTTATTTGGTCAGGATTTGGACCCAGTCTGTTACCATTGTCGAGGGTGGCTATTTCGCTGATTTCCGGCTTCTCCAGGCGGAAATCAAATACAGTAAAGTTTTCTTCAATACGCGATGGGGTAACGGATTTGGGGATCACCACCAGACCGCTGTCAAGGTGCCAACGTATAACGATTTGCGCGGGTGTTTTATCATATTTTTTCGCCAGGCGTTTAATCACCTGCTGATCAAAAATGCCTTTGCCGCCCTGCGCCAGCGGGCTCCATGATTCGGTCTGGATTTTATGCATCGCATTCCAGGTCTGTAGCTTGCGCTGCTGTAACATCGGGTGCAGCTCAATCTGATTTATTACTGGTGTTACGCCGGTTTCATCGATCAGGCGCTTGAGATGGCTTTCATGAAAGTTGCACACGCCAATACTTTTTGTCAGGCCTTGTTCCTGCAATCTGATCATCTGCTTCCAGGCTTCAACATAGTTATCTTTACCGGGACAGGGCCAGTGCATCAGGTACAGATCAACCTGCTCAAGTTGCAGCTTTTTCAGGCTGATTTTTATCGCTGAAAGAGCGTTCAGCTGGTCATCATTCCAAAGTTTGGTGGTAATGAATATTTCTTCACGCGGCAGGCCCGCCTCCTGCAACGCCTGACCAATGCCTTCCTCATTTTTATAGATAGCGGCGGTATCAATTGAACGATAGCCAATCTTAAGGGCTTTAAGTGCCGCAATTTTGGCCTCTTCAATGCTGGCCTGCCAGACGCCCAGCCCAAGCTGCGGCATCATTGTGCCATCATGCAGTTTGATAATCGGTTGTTCTGCCATGTTTCACTCCTTCATCTGCGATCAGGTCAACGCTGTGCGCCGCGTCATACGCTCTTAAGTTTAGCCGGGAAATACGCTCTCGTTTAAAGAACTTTAGATATTCGCCAACCGGCAGATTTTAATGCCTGATCCTGTCATGATATTGCCTGATCCTACGTTGAACTGGTGAATATAACAGCTTCAGGGCATGATATTCCCATTACGGAACAGGGGAATTGCAATGAACAGAGAAGCCGTTTGCGATCGGCTGGCACAGCAAGTCACCACGCTGATGACACAGCGCAAGCACGTGCAAGCTACGATACCCGACGTCTCGCTTATTTTCGTCGACGCGCCCTGCGCGCGTCGACCAGTTATGTATCAGCAGGGGATCGTTATCCTGTTTCGCGGACGTAAAACTGGCTATCTCGGCGACAAGATATTTCATTACGATCCTACGCGTTATCTGATGCTGACGGTGCCGTTACCATTTGAGTGTGAAACTTTTGCCAGCCCTCAGGAACCGTTAGCCGGTATTTCGCTGCGGGTTAATAGCCTGAAGCTACAGGATCTGCTGATGGATATAGGTGATGACAGCATCTTCAAGTCGCAGCCAATGTCAAGTGGCATTCATTCTGCTGACCTGACTGAGGAAATGCTGTGCGCAGCGGAGCGCCTGTTGGACGTGATGAGCAATCCGCGCGATGCCCGAGTACTTGGCCCGCAGCTGGTGCGGGAGATGCTTTATTATGTCCTGCTTGGCCCCTGTGGTGGCGCATTGCTAACAATGGTAAGTCGTCAGACTCAGTTTAGTCAGATTGCGCGCGCATTACACCGCATTGAGAGTCACTATGCTGAGAACCTCAGCGTGGAGCTGCTGGCATCGGAGGTTAATATGAGCGTTTCGGCGTTTCATCATAATTTTAAGGCCGTGACCAGCACTTCACCATTGCAATACCTCAAAAGCTATCGTTTACATCAGGCACGCACGCTTATGTTGTATGAGGGGTTAAAAGCCAGCGCGGCGGCAATACGCGTAGGTTATGAAAGCGCGTCGCAGTTTTCCCGTGAATTTAAGCGCTATTTCGGCGTTACGCCCGGAGAAGAGATGCTGAGAGTGCGTCAGGGGGGATAACGATCGGCTGGGAATTATACTATATCAACGAGGCGACGCCTGTCTGACGCCAATGGGGTGGGGTGTTATCGGGAAGCGCTGGGGCTTCCCGTTGTGTTCAGGACTTAGCGCGTTTTTTGTGCTTTATGACCATGGCAATGCTGCTAAGAAAGCCAACGCACAGTAGCACGACAGGGATCAGCATCAGTATCGCCATAACCTGATCTTCATGGCGTTTGATGAAAGGAACATGGCTGATTGCATAGCCAAGCGTGATAAGGATACCCACCCAAAGAAGCGCACTGAGCCAGTTGAACAGCTGAAAACGGCCTTTTTTAAGCCCTGAAATACCCGCCAGAGTGGGCAATAAGGTCCGCACGAAAGCCAGAAAACGACCGACCAGCAGCGCCATGAGACCATGGCGGTGAAACAGATTCCAGGCACGCTGATGATACTGAGCCGGCAGATGGAGCAGCCAGCTTTTTACCAGCCGTGTATCACCCAGCCATCGCCCCTGGAGGTAGCCAACCCAGCAGCCGAGACTGGCGGCTGATGTCAGAATGATCATCGTCGGCAAAAATTCCATCACGCCTTTAGATATCATTGCGCCAGCTAATAAAAGCAGGCTGTCACCGGGTAAAAAAGCCGCGGGCAGTAGACCATTCTCCAGGAGCAGCACGATAAACATGATGCCATAAACTACCCATAGCACTTCGGGATTGCTGAGCGCGGCAAAGTCCTGGTGCCACATTGCCCTTACAATCTCATGCATTACACTCATTTTTTATCCTGATTAACTGCATTTAACCCCAATGTCGAGTGCGAAGACTCAAATCAGCTGGCAAATAATATCATTTCTACAGTAATCCTGCTGGCGTCAGGCGAGGTCCTGCTAATGATAGTTGAGCCGCTGTTATTCCCTTATGTCGACAATTTCATTGCGCTGTCTCAGCGATCCTGGCAAGACCGGCGGCGAGATCGACAATGAGATCGTCGACGTGTTCCAGCCCGACATGTATCCGCACCAGAGTACCGCTGAAATCAACGCCGCCGGCGGGGCGAATTGCGGCGATTTCTTCAGGTTGATTAGCCAGTATTAGCGATTCATAGCCGCCCCACGAATATGCCATACGAAAGTGGATGAAATTATTAAGGAAGTGCGCCAGCTGCAGGGGCGTTAGTCGCTGTTTTAATATGAATGAGAACAGTCCGCTGCAGCCGCTGAAATCGCGTCGCCAGAAATCATGCCCTTTACATAACGCCAGTGCGGGATGATTTACTCGCGCCACCTGCGGATGTTCTGCCAGCCAGTTTGCTATTGCCAGACTACTATCACCATGTTGACGTAAACGAACTGCTAGCGTACGCAGACCACGGCTGGCCAAATAGGCGGTATCAGCATCAACCATCTGCCCCATCAGATAGGCCTTCTCACGTAGTTCCGGCCAGCAGCGATTATTTGCTACGGCGGTGCCAATCATTGCGTCGGAATGGCCGATAAGATACTTCGTTCCCGCCTGGATGGAAATATCCACGCCCATTTCCAGCGGACGAAAAAGCACGCCAGCCGCCCAGGTATTATCAAGGATGATGACGGTATCGGGTGCTTTGCTACGTACGGCGGCGACAATCGCGGAGACATCCTGAACCTCCATGGTGATCGAGGCGGGCGACTCCAGAAATACTACGCGGGTATTGGGACGGATAAGCGCGGCAATCTGCTCACCAATGCAGTGATCGAACCAGCTGGTTTCCACCCCCATTTTTATCAAGAGCTTGGTGCATAAATCCTGTGTTGGCTCATAAACTGCACCGCTCATCAGGATATGATCGCCGCTGCTAACAAATGCCAGGATCGTGTTTGCTACTGCGGCAGCACCACAGGGGAAAAGATAGCAACCGGCACCGCCTTCCAGCTCAGCCATCGCATCCTGAAGTGCAAAGTGGGTTAGCGTACCACGACGTCCGTAAAAGAGTTCGCGTTCGGCTCGTCCGGCCGTTGCACGCGCTTTATCGGCGACACTGTCAAAAACCAGTGAAGAAGCACGTTGAATCACGCTATTTACCGCGCCCTGCGTGTAGCGGCGATCGCGGCCGGCAGAAATAAGCACAGTTTCGATTTTTTTGCTCGTCATTCTGAACGGGTTCTGTTGGTGATGGGTTCAGGCTGAGGTTAACATGCCAGCCAGCATCAGGATATTATCATCAGAGAAAGTCAGAAATTTTGCTTAAGAAAGCGAGTGATAAAGACAAAGGGGGATGAGGAAAAAATGTTCAAAATGTAAATAGTAATGAGAACCACTATCAATTCAGGCTGATTTTGATATGATCCTCGCCGGAAATTTCAAAGTGAGACAACGTTGGAGACACAGCGTGATGAATGACTTAATGCAGACGGATCTTTCCGTCTGGGGCATGTATTTGCATGCGGATATCATTGTCAAGATAGTGATGATTGGCTTGCTACTTGCCTCTGTGGTGACCTGGGCGATTTTTTTTGGCAAATTGACCGAATTAAGTGGCGCCATAAAACGAGTAAAAAAAGAACAGAATGCGTTAGCCGACGCTCGTTCACTCGATCAGGCTGAAGAAATTAGCCGCAATTTCCACCGCAATAGCCTGTCAGCGCGATTGATTAAAGAGGCGCAGGATGAGTTTGCGTTATCGCAGGGAAGTCAGGATAACGAAGGAATTAAAGACCGCACCGGTTTTCGCCTTGAGCGCCGCGTAGCGGCTTTTAGCCGCTACGCGGGACGTGGAAACGGCTTTCTGGCCACGATTGGCACCATAGCGCCTTTTGTGGGGCTGTTTGGCACCGTGTGGGGCATTATGAACAGTTTCATCGGTATTGCACAAACGCAGACCACCAACCTTGCAGTGGTTGCGCCGGGGATCGCTGAAGCGCTGTTGGCAACGGCGATTGGACTGGTTGCGGCTATTCCTGCGGTGGTTATCTACAATGTTTTTGTACGCATGATAGCCGGCTATAAAGCCTCTCTTGGCGATGTCGCCGCCCAGATTATGTTGCTGCAAAGTCGCGATATCGACCTGAAGACGTCATGTCAGCTGGCACAGGCGAAGGTCACTCAAACGCTGCGCGTGGGGTAAGTTTATGGCATTGCGCTTGAACGACGATCTCGATGACAACGGTGAAATGCATGAAATCAACGTGACACCGTTTATTGATGTCATGTTGGTTCTGCTCATTATTTTCATGGTTGCCGCACCGCTTGCTACCGTAGACATACGCGTTAATTTGCCGCCATCTACCAGCACACCGCAGCCACGTCCTGAGAAGCCAGTTTACCTGTCGATTAAAGCCGATAAACAGCTGTTTATTGGTAACGATCCGGTCACTCCTGAAACGCTGGTTAACGTGCTGAATGCGCAAACCGCAGATAAAAAAGACACCACCATCTTTTTCCAGGCGGATAAGAGCGTAGACTACGAAACGCTGATGAGTGTTATGGACCAGCTACGCCAGGCGGGTTATCTGAAAGTGGGTCTGATGGGAATGGAAACCGTCGCGCGCAATTAAGTGATGGTATATCTGTAACCTCATACGACAAAAAACACCGGCTCTGGTTAATGCTTGTCAGGTAAGCTTCGAAGGTAGCCGTAACGAGTAGCGTTACGGCTTCTTTTTTTACCGCTGAAGCGTCGTGCTCCGCCTGCGAATTGACATAACAGAATTTTCTGCCATTACTCGTATCTCATTGACTCTCTGTCGCATTTTTGCTGCTAATAACACTGCTAATTGACTTGTGTCGTGAGGTAGGTAATGCCAGTTCGTTGCCGCCCGGACTATCATTGCCATGCTCCGGGTGTTGCTTGATCAGTTCATGGGAGGAGAGCTGGAAGCACTCCTGGTGTCAGTTAAGGAGGGCAGCGGAAATCGTTTAAAAAAAACCGTAATCCCTGAGAGATTACGGATTTTCAGACCATTTTTAGCCTGTTCAATCGCTCTTTAATCGATGGGCACCACTATGCTGTAATGGCATGAGTTTGCAGACGTTCATTTAGCCGCACCAGTATTCGCCGATGGTGTGTGCGCTAACTTACTGTGTACCGCCTGGCCATCAGTTTGCTGTGGAGCCTGATACTGTTTTAACAGACGTTTAATGCACAACGTGCCTATCAGGCCACAGATAGCAGCAAACGTTATCCAGACACCGGGCATGGCTTTATCGCCGGTGGTGTGGATCAGATAGCTGGAGATCGCCGGTGTAAAACCGCCGAACAGCGCCGTCGCGAGGCTATACGCCAGCGAAAAGCCCGCAGCACGCACCTCTGCGGGCATAATCTCTGCCAGATATACCACCATTGCACCGTTATAGCTGGCATAAAGAAAGGATAGCCACAGTTCAGCAACCAGCAGATGAGTAAAGCTCGGCGCATTGACCAGCCAGTATAATACCGGCCATGAAGTTAACGCGGCCAGTATGGTGAAGGTGATCAATAGGGGACGGCGTCCGATCCTGTCAGAGAGGGAGCCCATTACCGGTAGCCAGATGAGGTTTGACAGGCCAACGCAGAGCGTAACAAAAAAGCTCTGTCTGTCGCTCATCATCAGAACGGTTTTACCAAATGTGGGAGTAAACGCGGTAATGGCGTAGAACATCACGGTAGTGGTCACTACCATCAACATGCCTGACAGCACCAATGCCCAATTGCTGGCAACTGAGCGTATAATCTCGCCCATCGAGGGATGATGTTTACGTTTACTGAAGGCTTCGGTTTCTGCCAGCATGCGCCGGATCCAGAACAGAAATGGCACGATCATGCAGCCAATAACAAAGGGGAGGCGCCAGCCCCATTCGGTCACCTGATCTTTTTCCAGAATATGGTTCAACGCCAGGCCAAGTAGCGCAGCAAAAATCACCGCTATTTGTTGGCTACCCGATTGCCAGCTGACATAGAAGCCCTTACGCTCTTTGGGCGCGATTTCGGCGAGATAAACCGACACGCCACCCAACTCCACACCGGCGGAAAATCCCTGAAGTAAGCGTCCTAAAAGGATCAGGATGGGCGCTGCGATCCCCAGCGTGTTATAGCCGGGTGCGCAGGCGATGGTTAGTGTTCCTATTGCCATCAGACTAAGGGTCAGCAGCAGGCCCTTACGGCGGCCGTAATGATCAATATAGGCGCCCAGGATGATGGCACCCAATGGCCGCATCAGGAATCCGGCACCGAAGGTCATAAGCGTCATCATCAGCGATGCGTAAGGATCGTCACCAGGGAAAAAGGTTTTAGCGATAGCGCTGGCATAGTAGCCAAACACCATGAAGTCATACATCTCCAGAAAGTTACCGCTGGTAACGTTGAAAATAGTCTTTGCGCCGTTCTGCTTTGGCGTGGTCGTTGTGCTCTGTATTGTCATTATGCTTCCTGATTTCCTTGCGATTAACGTCCTTTTTTAGCGAGCGGTTGAGCATTCTGTTGTGAGCCATGTCACCGTTAGCCATTTACATTCGCGAGTAATTAGTAACAATCTATTAACAAGCATGCTACGTAATGGCTAAAATGACAGATCTACTATCACGCTATCGCTATAGCTGCCGATAGCCGGTGTTGCCTGAGCAGAAAGTATAGCGGCGGTGTAATTATAGGTCTTTATCTGCCCGTCGGTACTGGTGCTGCTCGCGGTGCTGCTGGCAACCCGTTCCGTTCCCGTTGGTCCCCAGCGATTGCTGCTGCTGCCTTTGTAGATCTCATAAGCCAGCAGGTTAGTGCCGTTTGCCATATAGCGCTGATTATTATTGGCGTGCCTGCCATTGCTCAGACCGATGCTATAAGTACTGCCTTTACTACAAACCACGCTGAGTGACTGCGAAATGCTGGCAAAGCGGTCGACCAGCGGGGCGCTGCCAAAGTTAATATCTGGGGCGCTAATCGTCGTGCAGTCATTAGTAATATTCATCGTGACCGTCACAGGCACCACAGTCGTATCGATCTGAGGCGTCAGGCAGATATTCAGTAAACCGATGCTAGTACAGATATTGTAGGAAACCTGTACGCTCAATCTCACTTGATAGTTGCCTGCGGACACCACGGCTCCGGGAACTGTGCGTAAATAGACAGGGATGATGAAATTTTTACCGCTGAGGATAAGAGAGAGCAGATCGGTTGATCTCAGGGTGATCGTACTGGCGGGATTAATCGTTAGCTCGTTACCACAATTGGGTGTCAGGCAGAGCTGAACCGGAATGCTGTCACTGCCAGACGCACCCGTTTGCATAACGCCGCGCGAGCCGTTGCTAAAGGTGGCGCTCAACAGTCGCAACGAAATAGCATCGCTGGAAAGCAATCCCAGTGTCAACCCGGCACCACAGTCGACCTGAATTGCTGAAGCAGTGGTGTTGAGTGTACTGTTGATATTGAAAGTGGTGACGGTACCAAATGCCGCGCTCTTTGCGGGTAAGCTGCAACTGCCAAGTGCAGTTTTGGCACATAGCAACAGTAAAATAAGCAGGCCGTGGCGGATAGTGTTGTTGATCATGGCGGATTTCCTGAGGCAGGTGCAGTAAGAGCGCAGATATAGGGGCCGTATGTATTCAGTGTTTGGACGGTGACGTCCGGTATGGTGACGGTGATGTCACAACGGCGTCCGTCAGGCGATACTACCCGCAGTGGATTTTCAGTTTGTAACCCTTCCAGCCAGGTAATACCGTCCCAACCAACAATTCCAGTTTGCTTATCCGGGCGCAGAACTTTGCTGGAAACTGGCAGCGGATCACCCTGACTGTCCTGCAGAATAATATTGGCAGCGCGCAGCGGTCTAATCGGGAAGTTAAGCAAATAGCCGCTCTGACGGCGCACAGAAAATCGCTGTTCGATGTTAGCGATATTGGTGGTGGCCGGTAAGTTCAGGGTGTCAATTTCGTATTTGGCCGGGTACCAGGAGCTGACGCGAGGCACCAGCAAGTAGCCGCGATCGTCGGTTGTACCCATCAGCTGGTTTTCGTAGCTGACTCTGATATTGGAATAGCCGGTTTTCACCAACACAAACGCATCATTTACCTGATTGGCGCTGAACAGGTGTCCATCCATGAGCACCAGCGATCCCATGACATCGCTCCAAAGGGTGCTGTATCGATCATCGCCATAGTAACCGCCAGCCAATTCCACATTATTATTACGCCAGTTCAGTCCGGCCTGACGATAATCACTGCTGTTGCTTTGTCGCGCCAGGGACGCATCCCAGGCCAGGCCGCCATCGGAAGGCATCGCATGGGAAACGCTCAGGCGAGGGGTGTAGCCATTCTGTCGATCCCGATCGATGCTAATGCTGGCATTACCGAGGGCGCTGAATGGAATGACCAGCGAAACGGCGCCGCTCCAGCTATCCTGCTGACGATCGTGAGTGGCGGAAATATACAGGTTGCTATTGCCCCACAAGCTGGTGCTCCATGACATATTATACAGGCTGGTACGTTCTCCACTGTTGCTAATGACGTCGATGAATGCGGCCCCCAGGCTACCGTAACGGTCGAGGGACAGGCTGGTGCTGTACTGGGTGCTACGGCGGCTGAGCGTATACTGACTGCTGGTGCCGAAGCGGCTATCCTCCTTCCGATCACCATAAAGCGCGAGATTGCTGAATTCAGCGCTACGGATGACCTGCTGAGCGCCAATGCCGAATCGGCGGTTGTTATATTGATAGCCCCAACTGTATTGCGTTCCCTGTGCACCAGACATCTGGCTACGGGTTAGCGATACGTTGAAAACGCCAGTCGCACCGGGCTTGAACTGCATGCCAGCCCCTCCCAGCATCAGACTCTCCGCGCCCTCAGCATGTGTTTCCACGGTCAGCCAGTTCGCCAGACCGTATCGGTAAGAGCCGTTAGCCGCCAGGCTACCGTAATCAAAACTTTTTAAACCATAGTTTTGTCTTAACGCCCCGGCTGAAAGCGAAAAGTCTGATAATCCGGCCTTAAGCAGTTGGCTGGAAACATAAAACGGCAGGGTCGTGGTCACGCGCCGTCCGACGGCGTCAGTGGTGACAATGACCGCATCACCGGCACCGTTGACATAGGGCATATTGGTCAGGGACCAGCCGCCGGGCTGAACCTGATTACGACTGGATCGGTAACCATTAATAAACAGATCGATTGTGGAAGGTACGGCTGCCTGACCGGCAAACGTCGGCAGTGGGTAGGTTATCAGGTCCGGGCGAATGCTGAAGTCGCGGGAGAGCTGTATGCCTCCGAGACGGACGCTGGAAGTCCAATCCATCGCGTTAGTGACCAAATCTCCAGCGCGCCAGCTGAGGGCGCGTTGCTCATTTTCGTCAGCCCACGATGTATCATAGCGCAGATAGCCAGTGGGCTGGTCAAATGCAGGGCCGGTTAGTGTCTGTTGCCAGACGCCACTGCTTGAAAACTGCCCGCGATCGCCGGACAGCCGCAGTTCATTCGAGGCGGATAGCCGGGTTCCCGAGGCGCGAGTATGGCTGGTATAAAAGTCATAATTAAGCAGCGCGCTCTCAGTGCTGCGGCCCGGGTAGCGGATGCCATTACGAATTCGTGGACCTAAGGTTTGCCCGGGTAGCCATTCCGGCGGCACTGTCAGCATCATTCGCTGGCGATCATTATCATAAACGGCTTGCATGCCGGGCGTGGCTGAAACGTCAACTTCCGCGCCGTTCAAATGAGAAGGCGCAATCCCGGCCTGAATCAGGTCAGCGGCGCGCAAAATGTAATGCCCGTTGCGAAAGATCACCTGCACGATCTTGCTGCTATCATATTCATTAATAACGAGTCCCAGCATATATTGCTGATTATGCTCATTGACCGGTGCAGCGCCTGGCGGGGGCGGAAGCGAAGACCATGTCTCGGCGCAGCATTGGTGTACAATCAGGCTGCTGATTAAGCCGCAGGCGGTGACGACATAAAGTCTGACAGTTGGTCGAGGCTGTTTATTCATTCCGCTTGCGGTGATCCTTTACTCTGCCAGTTACGGGTCGTTGAGAGCTGGGCGCTAAGCGTGTCGTGAATCGACACCGGGAAATTTAACGGAAAAGCATTTTGACTACCGGCCAGTACATATCCCAGCAGGCTACCGGAAAGCTGATGACCGGCAAGGGAAACGTTGCTGAGTCGGGCGTGACTGTTACCTCGATTATTGATAAACAGCAGCTGGCGTCCATCACGTTTGGCAATGTACCAGCTCAGTTGCGGATGCGCGCTGCTTGCTGGCAGACCCAGACCATAAACAAACAGTGGGACGGAATAGCGCATCTGAAACGTCAAACCGGTCGGTCTGGTCCCTGGGTCTGGGGGGGTTGGAATTTCATCAATCAGAATTCGGTATGCTGACTCTTTATTCGCCGGTGTAGCTTGTTGTCTGATCAAACGAATCAGCTGCCTTTTACCCGGTTCCATACGAACCATTGGTGGGCTGGCGACCACATCCTGTTGATTGCGGAACTGCTCGTTTCCGTTAACCTGACGCCAGCCGAAAATGCGCACTTGCATTAACGTTGTCGCGTCACCTCGATTCTCCAGCCATAGCTCTGTGGCCTTATCCCCTGAATCGATGACCGGATCAATGGGCCAGATCATAATCGAGTTTCCTGCCCGGACTGACGATACCAGAGCGCCCATTAATAGCAGTGACAGAATAAGGTGGCGGATAGATAAAACAGGCATAAGTACATTCCTTGTCAATTGAAGTTACCAACTCAGCGTTATTGTCAGATTGTCGGCATAGCTACCGGCGCGGTAGATGCCCTTCATTTGCAACTGGCCGTAAACCGGTAGAATGATGTTATTTGCATTGCTGTAGGTAACGGAAACGCTTTGATCGACCGGAATCTCCGACGCCGCGGTGTAGGAGGCGTTGGTAAAAATGCGATAGGGTAGTAACTCGCCAGAACGTGTATTTCGTAGATTACGTGTGCTGGTGTAATTACCCCCGCCGTTAATACTCATACTCAGCGTGGTTCCCGGGGAACAGGCGAGAGTTAGTGTGGCGTTCTGAACATAGCTGGCATTAACCGTGCGCGTACCGACACCGGGGTGAGTACCAAAATTAAGCGTACCCAGTACGCCATTAGCCGTGCCGGAAATAGCGCACCCCGCCACAATCGCAGCGCTGACCTGGAATGACTGAGTAGGCAATGCTGATAGTGGCGCAGGCAGTATAATCAGCAGCGTTATGGCGCTAAAACCGATGCAGCGCCAGAGTCCCCGGCCGTTCATCTTTCCTGACAGCCATTTAGTAGTTCACCACAACATTGATCGTATCCGTATAGGTCCCTGCAGGTATGGCGGTATTGAAATTTCCTCCGGTGATACGGCCATAAATGGGATAGTTATCACCGTTGGTGGGATCGCTGGTTCCGCTGATGACCAGGTTCGTATTATTGGCGATGGGGGTGGTATAAGCAGTGCTGCTATACAGCGTGTAAGCGATGCCTTTGGTCGCGTCTTTACCGAGCAGTAAGTAGCGTGGCTGAGCGCTTATCGATCCATACACGGTATCTGGCACTCCGTTGCTGCTGCTTAACTGTACGTTATAAGATTGGTCTGTGGTGCATTTGATCGAGATACCATTACCTTTCGATCCAACGAGTGTTGCGTTCAGCGTGCTGAAAGTCGCGGCGCTTGTGCCAAAATCAAGCGTGCCGAAGTTAACGCCGGTGGCAGCCGACTCGCCGTTCACCAGACAGCCGGACGTCAGCGTTAAGGTGGCATTAATGGTGCCGGTACTGGTTGCCGCTATTGCTGCGCTACTGAGGAGAGAGAGCAAGCCGCAAGCAGCCATATAAAGTCTTATTTTCATAAATAAACCTTATGTTTTTAGTGGTTTCATTAATTATATTTTCTGATGTTTAGTGAGGTGTTCTGACATATTATTAGTATTTTAATGGCTATAACCTACCGTTAAATAATTATAATTCAGGTTGCTTACTGCTTTTGCATTCATTAAAACTAAAATTTTTTTCTACTATAGAACAAATATGGGAGGTGGGGTAAATATAAATCAAAAAAATTACTAATGTATGATCGATCGCTCATTATCGGGTCCAGGAACAATCGTAATCGGTCGAAAAATCGCGAATGGTCTGGTTGTTAGTAATCATCTGAGAAAAGGCTGAAGGCTAATATTGCTCAGGCATCATCTTTCTCATAGCATACGTTTGCCTGCAGGATTTTGTGCTATTTACTGGCCATCTCAGGATGATAACTAACTGGATTAACCGAATGAAAAATATAACCGTGCTTTTAGTTGATGATATTTTCGCTATGTTCATCCAGCGCTTATTTCTGCCTGCCTGATGATGGTTAATCAGTTTTGTTGCCCACGACGCCAGCCTGTAGTCGTGCTTATTTACAGAAAACCGCTTGTAACATATGGCTAAATACCAAAAGCGGATGGGTGAAATTCGCCAGCATATTGCCAGCGGCATCTGGTTAGCGGGAGATAAACTTCCTTCGCTGTGCTAACAGATTGTCGTCAGCGGAATGAGCTTGATGATGGTGGTGAAGGCTTGTCAGGTGGTGTAGAGAGCAGGTGTCCTGATTTCACGACCGCAGTCAGGCTACCAGGTCGAATTACAGGCAGCGTTTTTGCGCCAGCCCGTTGTGCACCGACGGTTCAACTGGCGGAGTCGGTAGATATCAATAGGTTTATCTTCGATGTGCGACAGGCAACGCGTGCCAAGCAGATTTTACCTTTTGGTGGCGCTTTCCCGACGCTGACTGGTTTTACCAGCATGCGTTAATGCGTTCACTCAATACCGTGGCGAGAAGCATGAAACCTGAGGACACGTTAGACAGGTTCAATGCGTCCTAGACGTGGTTGAGGAGCAGGAGTTGGTGGCCAGGATCCTGGAAAACCTTGTACATTAACTGCAATCAGGGCGCAGCAGAAAGACTATTTAGCCAGCCCTGAGATTGGTTCACGCGCTCCCCAGGTGAGGTGAAACATATCGTAAAAATCGAGTTCGCCTTTGGTTGCAAGCAGACGCTGCACACCCTGTTTAATTCCTTCAGGAACTGACGGATGAGAAAGGATTTCGTTAACAGCCTGGTTTGATAAATTGCGGTCATAATACCATTCGCCGTTGTAGCAGACACGTAAATCCAGCGTATCGATATCTTCGAATCGATAGCGTGGATTGATGTCCATCAGCATCAGAATGCTCATGATCAATACAAACAGCGTTGCGCCCCAGAAAGCAGGCCAGCCAAGAAATTCGGTAGTAAATATCAGCGCGACGGTAAGCAGATAGCAAATAAACATCAACGCCCACAGGCCTGGATGCTTTTTCATAAAGCTGAAACTGAAACGGGGTTTATTATCGCGCTGTTCTTCACGGTTTATCTGCTCAATTTCGTGCAGCATGATGGTTTTAATGATATCCATGCTTTCCTCTTAAATTGATTATTGCAATATTAAACCACGACGAACAAGAAGCGGCCAGAGGCAGTTTTTAATAATTAAATTATCACAGAGGTTCTGTTTGACTTAATTTAATAAAAATGAGCATGTTATGTATAACTGCGAAGAGTCATTGCAACCCTCCAGCAAAGTGCCACAATTGGCTAATAGTCTTTTTCAGATTCATGACAACAGGAGACGTCGTATGCTTCACGCTTCTTGCAGTCTTATGTCGCTAATGTCATTTGCCGCTGGTACGCTGATGACAGGAGCCTCAAGTCAACCGCACTATCTGTTGCTATCCCAGCCGGACAACGGGGTGCCAAATAACGTACAGTTCCCGCTGATTTGTTATCCCCAAGCTGCGCCTCGGGATAACACGAATCTGGTCGTCTGGTTCGAAGCGTGTTTCTCAACTAACCAGTGGCTGCCATGCGGGCGCTATCCGCTCCATCCCTATACCCATTTTCATCCTAACACTCATGAGGTATTGGGCATTTGCGCGGGTTGGGCGGAGCTATTATTTGGCGGTGATAATGGTCGGATGATGACAGTTCATGCGGGTGACGCAGTGCTGATCCCCGCAGGTGTGGGACATAAGCAGGTAGCGGCCAGCGATGATTTTTTTGCTGTTGTTGCTTATCCTTGTGGAGTGCAGCCCGAAACGCAGCGAGATGATAAAGCGTTGTTAAGCCTGGCGCTGGAAGCCGTGAAACAGGTTGCCATGCCGCAAACCGATCCGCTGCTGGGTGATGAAGGGGGGCTTGTTGAGATCTGGCACCCCCTGACTCGCGCAGGTAATCCACAAGATATATAACAAAACCGTCAGCGATAGTTATGATCACTGGCGTGTTAATGTTATTGCTGGAAAATGAGGTGTCGCTGTGAGTCAGCAGCTGATAATTTTGCGAACCTTGTCACCGGTCAGAGGAATATCTGGTATTAAATCTTGCGATTAAACAGCAGAAGCCACTTAATCACTTTGGCTGAATAAGAATAAATCAGTTTTTTTATTATGTAACAATCTAAGAACTTAGTTTGTAATACAAAAATTGACGTGATTATTTCGGTATTCTTGCTATTTGTGGCTGATATAGAGACCTGTTAATGCTATGGTTATTGTATGACTGTGGTTGTAAGATTTGCGGCTATGACTCATTAAGCGCACGGCAGGCATTTATATTTAAAATATGCGGCATATGATTTTTTCAACATGGTTATTTGATAAAAGACAGTGAGTGCTTAATATTTCTGTAATAGATACGTCACCGATGTGCGTTAACTTCGCAGTAAAACCCGGAGATGATTTGTGTTCACCATCGAACATGTTCTTGCGGATCTCTATCCCGAGCATAAACCGGCAGGCTGGCAACTGTCCCTGCTGAAAAGGTTATTGCACGAAAAGAAATTTCAGGCGTTTGACCAAAAATATCGTCATCTGCAAGGTTTCGATATGGTCGAACAGGTACTGGAATATTTCGATTTCCATTGCGATACCAGTGAGCGCGATCTGGAGCAAATTCCTGTCTCCGGACCGTTGGTTATTGTGGCCAATCATCCGCTTGGTTCACTTGATGGCCTGGCGCTATTGCACGCAGTATCTCAGGTTAGACGCGATGTGAAAATCGTCACCAATCGCCTGCTGTCCTGCCTTAGCGCACTAAAAAGCCTGATGCTGTCGGTTGATAATATGGGCAATCGTACTAGCCGCCAGCAGATAGCGTTGATGCAGGAGCAGCTGGACAATCAGGGAGCGCTGATCTTTTTTCCGGCAGGTGAAGTGTCGAGACTAAGCGGCAAAGGCGTTCGCGATGGTAAATGGAGCCCCGGTTTTGTTCGTCTCGCCGCGCGCTCACGGGCGGTGGTGGTACCGGTATATCTGAGCGGACGTAATTCTTCATTCTTTTATGCCATTTCGGCTATTTATCAACCTCTTTCGACGATGATGCTGGTCAACGAAATGTTTAAGCAACAGGGCAACAGGATCAAGCTGCAAATCGGTCAGCGCGTTCCTTTTGCCAACTGGCATGACGGCCACACGACGGCAAAAGAGCTGGCGGCCCGTTTTCGCCGCCATGTTTATCGGCTCAGTCAGGGAAAAAGCGGCCTGTTTCAGACTGAGGCGGCGATTGCCCGTGCAGAAGATCGCGCGGTACTGAAAAAAGCACTGGCGAATTGTGAGGTGCTCGGTCGGTTACCGGATAGCAAAGTGATTTATCTTTATCGCCGCAACGGTGAAGCTTACGTACCTGTTTTGCGCGAGCTGGGTCGCCTGCGTGAAATTGCTTTTCGCGCTGTCGGTGAAGGCAGTGGGCATCGCCGGGATCTCGATGATTATGATGACGATTATTACCACCTGATCCTTTGGGATGACGTGACGTTGGATATTGTCGGTGCCTATCGTTTTATTCCCACTGCGGAGCAGGTCAGGCGCAAAGGTCTCGCGGGTCTCTATAGCTATAGCCTGTTTAATTACGGTAACGAAATGAACCCAATACTCGACCAGGGAATCGAGCTAGGCCGCAGCTTTATTCAGCCGGCCTATTGGGGTCGGCGTGGATTAGATTATCTTTGGATGGGGATTGGTGCCTGGCTGGCGAAGTATCCGCAATATCGCTATTTGTTCGGTCCGGTATCTATCTCCGGCGGTTTGCCGCTGGCAGCGCGGGATTTGCTGGTTGCCTTTTATCGGCTCTACTTCGCGCCGACTTTGCCCTTAGCGCAATCACGGCGTCCTTACCCGGCATCATTACCTGATGTATTGGCACAGTTCAGTGGCGATAACTACCACGAAGACCTCCAGCGGTTAAAGAGTCTACTAAATAATCTTGGTTGCAGTATTCCGCCACTGTATAAACAGTATTCTGAGCTGTGCGAACAGGGGGGGGTACAGTTCATCGACTTTGGCAGCGATCCAGATTTTAATAACTGCATTGACGGTCTGGTTTTAGTAGACGTCAGCCAGCTCAAAGCGAGTCGGTTTGCACGTTATGTTGGCGTCTATCGACCAGAAAATGCTACTCCTTTCGGCGGCGAGAAGCCTGACGTTTAAGGTACCTTCATTTTTTTAATCAATTTTCCGGATCGATTTTTCTGTTTTAAAAAAGAGGGTTGAAATCACCACGTATAACGTTCCCACAAGACGTTCGTTACATCCGACAGGATGTCGAACAGCAACTGCAAGAGGTGCCAGGAAAAGAGAATGTTCAGCTGCGGAGTGCTTTTTCGACGCTGATGCAAAGTATTACCAGGAGGTACTTTCCGAGAGAAGGCACGAATGCCACCTGGCCCGATGCGCTAATCCTGGCTGAGCGATTTGGCCATCGTCGTGTCGCAAGATAAGGATGAATAGATGCTGCTATCGTCTGCTGGTGCGGTAAAAAAGGCCGCTGCAATTGCAGCGGCGCAGGTGTTTCAGGGCGTTTCCTGAGAGCCCATATTACCGAGGTCTTTATCGGCAAGATACAGGCCTTTGCCATCCTGACCGACCAGGGCAAGCTTATCGATAACGGCTTTGAATAGTTTCTCTTCTTCATGCTGTTCGGCAACATACCATTGCAGGAAGTTGAAGGTTGAGTAGTCCTGGCTGGTTATCGCAGCATGCGCCAGTTCGTTGATTTTTTTCGTAATAAATTTCTCGTGTTCGTAAGTTTTATCAAACACTTCAGAAAGGCTATTAAAGGTAACCGGCGGTGCGTCAATACTCCCAAGCACCGGCATCGCGCCGGTATCGCTGAGGTAGTTAAACAGGCGCCTCATATGGTTCATCTCTTCGCTGGAATGCTCGCGCAGAAATACGGCGGCACCTTCAAAACCTTTGTCGCTGCACCAGGCGCTCATCTGTAGATAGAGATTGGCAGAATAAAACTCAAGATTCAGCTGCTCGTTGAGCTTTGCGGTCATTTCATTGCTAAGCATGGTGTAACTCCGGGTATGTTATTTTCAAAATGAATATCAGGCGATGGAGTCTATTATGCATAATGTATTAAAAATAGAAATGGCGGAGTGAATTAATTTTTAATTATTTGTTTCTGTTTATCGTTAAAATGATTAAGTGATAATTATTATCGTGTTAAAAGAAATGGTTATCAATTTTTAATGGGGATGATAACTATTTTTATTAACAGCATCTACTCATCAAAGGCTAAGAGCCGTCACCTGTATTTTCAGGCTAATATGTAAGGCTTCACGAGTGGCCGCTATTTTCAGCCGCATACAAACATGATGTTTCTGTTTTTTCTTCGTGCCTTGAATAACAGAAGAATTATTTTAAATATAATCGCCGGCATGTTTAATTTTAGGATTGATAACGAATTTATAGTAAATAGCGGAATAACGTTTAAAAGCTGACAGATATAATCGCTGGAAGATATTTGTGTCAGGTAGGGTGAAATAGAACGCTTTACTGTTGAAAGGTAGCAAAGCGCAGTAACTGAAAAGGCCAACAGTTTTTTTACGAGTATCATAACAATACCTTCTGGGCTGGCATCTTAACGCCAACAGGTTGCCGGGCGGCTCGCCTTCGTAGTTAATAGCAGGGGCAACCAGGCGAAAGCGGTGACTGCCGATCAGAAAAAAGAGAGACAGAAGGTGTCATCGAAGACCGTGCAAAAAAGAGGTTTATCACGGTGATAAGCGCTGCTTGATGCACGGCCTGATCAAATAGAGTCCAGGTTTCCTGGGGGTTATAGTGATTCTCTGAATGCGTCAGCGATGAGTTTTATGGTTAATGCGTTAAGCCTGGTTGCTGGCAGGCCTGGGTTATCTGTTCGCTCATCTGATCCAGTAGTTCATAGCGACGGCGGTACTCTGCACGCTTTTTGCTGACGATATTTTCAATTGCTTTTCGCGGCATTTGTACGGGTAATATGAAGTTGCCTTTAGCATCTCGCTCGGCCCCCAGCGATTGCCAGAAATCATCATAATCCGCCAGCAGCTTATCTTTTTTCTTTGCCCGATAACGCCATGATTCATAGATATGGTTGCTATTACTGACGGCAATAATCCGCTCTGCGGATAATTGCCGTGCCAAATTGATCGCGGCTTCTGTCAGCACACGTTTTGGAAAAAGGCCATGACAGTATTTAGTTGCAGCCTGAATATTTTCATGAGGTGTTAAGGATTTCGCCCCCTGCAGACCACCAATAAAAAGTGTTCGTTTATTATCGATGGTGATGAGGGTAAACGTCAGCAGTGCCAGCGAGATATTTTTCTCATCACAGAATTGCAGAGTTGCTTCGCCCTCTTTGCTGAGAAAGTCCTCTGCGCACAACCTTACGCTAAATTTTTTCTGGCCTTTTCCAATAAATTCCGCCAGCAAGGCGCCACGATCAGAAAAATAGCCGTCAAGGAGATGACGTGGTAATGCATGACAGAATTGAACGTAGTGATCATAGATGTGACTGCGTTTCTGGCCGATATCCAAACCGAGCATCATCCAGGGGCGTTGAAGACGACAAGGAAGGCCCGGCTGAGCCTTGATTATCTGATCGAACAGAGGATGTTTCGCTAGCTCAGAAAGGTAACGATAAGAGTTAAATGGCATGCAAAGGGAACGAATAACAAATTTTTGGCGATTGGTTTTGTTCAGCCAGTATTCACCTGGCGTCAGATTACCTTGCGCCAGATCTAAAAATAATGACCAGCCGTTTAGCGGTTTGACATCATAAATGTTATCGGTTGTTTGAATTGATGACATAATAAACTCTTAAGGATAATCATAGGGTTACGAGCAATGAAGCGTGATTCATTTTCATTGCTCGATTACTCGTAACATCAGACGTGGCAATAATATCATTAATAAGGTAAACAAATGTTAATCAG
This sequence comes from Izhakiella capsodis, assembly GCF_900115045.1. Lineage (GTDB taxonomy): Bacteria > Pseudomonadota > Gammaproteobacteria > Enterobacterales > Enterobacteriaceae > Izhakiella > Izhakiella capsodis. The sequence goes on from NZ_FOVC01000002.1 coordinate 185,970, forward strand.
TGTGAATTAAATGGAAGATCGTAATATATTCCCTACGGTTGTTATGGTGCGGTATAGCATTGGACGACGGTTCAGCTAAAAATCGGTTTGCTTCACTGGTTAAGCCGTTTACGCTGGGCTGATGATATAGAAGGTTGTGTGCTGTGCGGTAAACGTGCGATGAAGGTTTGCTGGCGCTTCTTTTCAGCACTAAAAAATAGGGCAAATGCGGTGCATATCGACTTTTTTTTCTGGACGATAGGGTATAAGTAGGGTTTGTTGTCTTAATTCTGTCGGAGGTTACATGTTCAGCATCACTTTTATTTACCTGTTCAGAATCCGCCGTTGGCAGCGGCGTGGCAACATTGTTGTTGCAACTACATCACGCTAGCGCCGCAGGCCCAGTGTTGTTCTCTCAAATCGCAGCACTGAGGCTTTTTTATAAATAATCCGATTCTTAGTGGCGTCCATCCTCGGTGCATCTGATTTACACAGGGACTGCGCCCTGTATCTTATCAAATAATAACAATCAATTAGCGTAGATCAGGCTAAACTTCGTGTTTACCTATTGTGACTACAGATTTTTCCTACATCGAGTGAGAGCGTAGTATGACAAAGTGTGTTGGTTGATAATTGAAAATAACGCCCGAAACTATATTTTTGATTTATTTACCTTGCTTTGATTTTGAATCACAGACACCTTCTTCTATAATAAGAAACCTAATTTGATAAAATTAATCATCACATCAGGTCCACCCTATTCGGAGGAGGTTATTATCAATATTCAGCGCAAAGATATCGATAACATCTGCCCTGGTCGTGACGAAGAGAAGAATCAGTTTAATAAAGATTGGGAGGTTATTTCGGAGGATTCAGCTGAGGTCGAACCCCAGCCTGAGATTATCCTGGGTATGCCTGTTTCTGATATCTTAACGCCAGCGGACAGATATCTGGAGTTGTTCGAGTCGGTTCAACTCGAACGCGTATTTACCGATAGCAAAACCTTCGCCGACTGCGCGCCGTTAAATGATCCCCAGCAAATCCTTGAGGACTTTCGCCGCCTGCGCAACATGCCTGGCTTCAATTTAACGCAGTTTGTTGCCAGCAACTTTAAATACACGTCGATAGAAAAAAACGATTACGTATCCGATCCGGGCAAAACGTTGACGCAGCACATTGATGATCTGTGGCCGGTTCTTACGAAAGAGCCGCACGAGCAGTCACCGTTTTCTTCATTGCTGCCGTTGCCTAAATCCTACGTGGTGCCAGGCGGACGATTCGGCGAGACCTACTACTGGGATTCCTACTTTAGCATGCTGGGGCTTGCCGAAAGTGGTCGGGAGGATCTGCTGCATAATATGGCAGACAATTTCGCCTGGCTTATCGATAACTACGGCCATATTCCCAATGGGAACCGCACCTATTATCTCAGCCGCTCTCAGCCTCCTGTTTTTGCTCTGATGGTTGAACTGTTTGAAGAGGACGGCATTCGCGGTTCCAAACGCTACCTGAATCAGTTGATTAAAGAGCATGATTACTGGATGGATGGCGCCGACGCGCTGGAGCCACAGCAGGCTTACCGCCACGTAGTAAAATTGCCGGACGGTTCGCTACTGAACCGTTATTGGGACGATCGGGATACGCCGCGTGATGAGTCTTATGCTGAAGACGTGGAAACCGCCCGGGGATCGTCGCGTCCGGCAAGCGAAGTCTACCGCGATTTGCGAGCGGGTGCCGCGTCAGGCTGGGACTATTCGTCACGCTGGCTACGCGATCCGCATCGGTTGGCCAGCATCCGTACTACCCAGTTTTTACCGATTGACCTTAACGCATTGCTTTATAAGCTGGAGTGCATGATTGCCAGCATTTCAGCTGTTGCTGGGGATGAAACTACCTCAGCGCGCTTTAGCCAGTATGCGACAAAGCGTCATCGTGCTATCGATCGCTATCTTTGGGATTATAGCGCCAACATTTATCGTGATTATGACTGGCGTCGCCAGCGGCTGGCGGCGTATACCGCGGCGGTAGTGGTACCGCTTTTCGTCGGGCTGGCAAGTCCGGTGCAGGGCGCATTCGTCGCACGGGCGCTGGAGAAAGATCTTCTCAGCGCGGGCGGGCTGATTACTTCGTTGCACAATTCCGGCCAACAGTGGGATAGCCCCAATGCCTGGGCTCCACTGCAATGGATGGCGATTCAGGGATTAAATGCTTATGGCGAAGAGAAGATGGGGGCCGAACTGGCCCGACGTTGGCTGACGACAGTGCATGATTTTTATCGCCAGCATGCAAGGCTGGTCGAAAAATATAATATTGTTGGGAATGAAGTAAAAGCCGGGGGCGGTGGGGAATACCCTTTGCAGGATGGTTTTGGCTGGACAAATGGAGTGACGCGTCGGCTGATTGCCCTTTACCCTGGGATAGTCGACTAAGGACCTCAAACTTCAGCAACAGCGCATGTAACTTGTCCCGCAGCGGTCGGTTAAAATTTTCAACGTAAAAATAGTTAATTCAGGTTATTACTTAAATTATTTGAACATTATAAACAAAAGCTTTTAATAATCTTATTGCGCTGAATTCTGCACAATCAGGAGTCCATTCCTCAATAAAAGGTCAGATTGATGTCAGTATGGAAAACAGTATATTTACCGCTGGTGATGGGACTGGGTATTTATTCGCAGGTAGCCGGGGCAACCGGCGTGAGCTATAAGATTGATGCGAGTCATACCTCGGTTATCGTTTCATGGGCGCATTTCGGTTTTTCCCACCCAACGGCTTCAATCAGCGAGGCGTCAGGTAATATCGTGTTTGATAAGACCGATCCCTCCCAGTCAAAAGTCGATGTTACTCTGCCGCTGAACACTATAGATACGCGGGTGCCAGCGCTGACCGAGGCGTTTCTTGGCGCGGGATACTTTGACGTAAAAAATTACCCGACTGCAACGTTTTCCAGTAGCAAAGTGACAGCTACAGGGAATAACAAATTTGATGTAGCCGGCAACCTGACCATAAAAGGTATTACTAAGCCGGTGGTACTGCATGCGACGCTTAACCAGCAAGAAATGCACCCGATGGTGAAAAAGCCGGCGATTGGCTTTGATGCGACCGCTACCGTTAAACGTTCCGATTATAAACTCGATGAATACGTGCCGTCGGTTAGCGATGAGATTGCAATACGCATCTCAACGGAAGCTTACGCTAAATAGTCAGGTGTTAAAAAACCCGCAAACAGTCCTGCGGGTTTTTGCCACGGCGTAGCGGGCAATGTTGAGTATGTTCAGGCTGTACGTGCGCGCCGCATGACCACTGTACTGATTACGCGGGAACATCCATACCGGCAGGCGTGACAGCCAGCTAAACTAAGGGCGTTTGCCGAAGCTTTGCTGCAAAACCGTCCAGCGTCTGGCCTGCTCGCTGATTGTAATTCCCAGACCGTGGCGTGCGGAGATAATCATGCGCCCATCGCGTAGCTCAAGCTGCTCATCGAACAGGGGATTAAGCCATTCGAAGTGCTCCAGCCACGGTTCGGTCGGATAGGCAGCGGCCAGATGTAAATGGATCTCCATAGCAAAGTGCGGTGCCAGTTTTTTGCCGTGCCTTGCCGCCAGATCCATAATTTGCATAAAGGGGGTGATGCCGCCAACGCGTGGTGCATCGGGCTGAACAAAGTCACTGGCGTTACCAAGGATTAACTGCTCATGTTCACGAAAGCTGGTGAGCATCTCGCCAGTGGCGATGGGGGTATCCAGCGTGCTGGCAAGCGCCGCGTGTCCTTCAACGTCATAAGCATCGAGAGGCTCTTCGATCCAGATCAAGTTAAAGCTTTCCATTTTACGGCCCATCCTGATAGCCGTTTCACGATCCCACTGCTGATTAGCGTCCACCATGAGCGGGAAGTTATCACCCAGCGCGTTGCGTACGGCAGCCAGTCGTTTCAGATCCTGCTGGTTATCGGGATGCCCTACTTTGATCTTAATACCGCCAATGCCGCTTTCACAGGAAATCGCGATATTCTTTATTACCTGCTCCAGCGGCGTATGCAGGAAGCCACCGGAAGTATTATAGCAGCGTACGGAATCCCGATGAGCGCCTAAAAGCTTTGCCAGCGGTAAGCCGGCTCGTCGGGCTTTCATATCCCATAACGCGATATCGACAGACGAAATTGCCTGTACTGCTAAGCCACTGCGTCCAACGGAAGCGCCTGCCCACAGAAGCTTGCTGTAAATTTTCTGAATATCGTTGGGGTCTTCACCCAGTAGATTATCAGCGATTTCCACGGCGTGAGCGTAAATCCCCCGGCCACCCGCTCGCTTGGAGTAGCTGAATCCTACGCCTTCAAATCCGTCGCGGGTGTGGATTTCGGCAAAAATTATTGCCACTTCACTCAATGGCTTTTGTCGACCGGTGAGCACCTTGGCATCGCTTACCGGCGTCGACAGCGGTAGAAATGCCAGCGAGATATTTACCCATTCAATACGATCGCCGCTCCCGGCGGCAGTGCTACCACCGGAGGATCGGGCGTAAGATACGGCGTTAGAATTCCCACTGTCTATCATTTATGGTGCTCCTTTATGATTTAAATGTTTGCGCTAACATTTATGCTTTTTAAATTATTAACGATTAAATACGGCTTTAAATCTACTTTGATCACAAAATTAATGTAGTAAATGATGACTTAATTTATTTAATTGATTGCGATAACATTTTATCAACGCAACCTTTGCCTGTTAGCAAAGGCGCGCACATTACCGGATCATGAAACGATTAGCGTCGGCAAGGGCAATAAGTGAAAAGCAAAAAAATGAAGTCAGAAGGCACTGTCGCACCGACTCTGGAGGATGTTGCGCGTGAGGCGGGTTTATCACCGATGACCGTCAGTCGGGCATTGAACAACCCAAAAATTGTTCGCCCGATGACGGTGGCGCGGGTCATGCTGGCGGTGGAGAAAACGGGCTACATTCCTAATATGCTGGCCGGAGGCCTTGCTTCAAGACGCAGCAAGCTAATTGCCGTCGTCGTACCGCAAATTAATAACAACATGTTTGTCGATACCATCCAGGCAATCAGTGATACCCTGGCGCAGCGTGGTTATCACATGCTGCTTTGTGTGGGCGGCTATGACAGTGATGGCGAAGCCGCTTTGGTGGCGACCTTGCTATCGCGCAAACCCGATGGGATCGTGCTTACCGGCATTCATCATGCGCCCGCGCTGAAAAAACGCCTGATAAACGCTGCACTGCCCGTGGTAGAAATATGGGATCTCACGCCGACGCCAATAGATATGCTGGTGGGGTTTTCCCATGAAAAAGTCGGCCGCCTTAGCGCGCGCTATTTGCTCGGCAAGGGATATCGCCGCTTTGGTTTACTGTGGACCGCAGATCAGCGGGCCTTGATACGTAAGCAAGGGGTAGTCGATATGCTGCAAAGTCATGTTGGTTGCTGGTTTGTGGAAGTGAAGGTAGGGCTACCGGCTACGATGCGTTTGGGGCGGGATGGTATGCAGGCGCTACTTGCTCGCGCCCCTGAGCTTGATGCGATCATCTGCAGTTCGGATACCCTGGCGCAGGGTGCGATCCTTGAGGCCCAATCTCAGGGTATTAGCGTACCACAGCAGCTGGCGGTAATGGGGTTTGGCGATCTCGATTTTGCTGCCTGCCATCTGCCTTCAATTACCACGGTAGCTATCGATCGCTGGCGGCTGGGTCAGGAAGCGGCGACGATGCTGGCTGATAAAATTGAAGGTATGACGCTTAGCGAGCCGCTGCGCGATTTGGGCTTCTGGCTCTGTGAGCGGCAGTCAGCCTGACTATTACAGAGGTTAATAAATATTACACTTTTCGGCACCTGCTCGCATCTTTTGTCTGGTGCTATGGATACCAAATCTTATTATGACCGACTGTTTTTCCCTTAATTCTCCCGCTGATGAATCTGCCCGATTTCGAACGACAAGAAAAACTTTTTAATCGCCGCTCGCGGGTCGCACTCGGCATAGTGTTAACCGGATTTTTGATTTTGCTGAGTAATCTCTGGCATCTGCAAATAGACGATCATCACTATTATCAGACACGCTCTAATGAGAATGATATCAAGATGATACCGTTAGCGCCGCGCCGTGGGATTATTTATGACCGCAACGGGATCCCGTTGGTAAGAAACGTCAAGAAGTTTGATCTCGCCGTTATGCCTTACAAAATCCATAATATGAAAGCGTTGATAAAGGCGCTAACGCCGGTGGTTTATCTGACCCCGGACGACATAAAGACCTTCTGGCAAGCGCTCAAACAGAGCAGCCGTTACCGCAATGTTGTACTAAAAGATGAACTCACGAACGTTGAAATGGCGCGATTTGCCGTTAACCAGTTTAAATTCGGCGGGGTGAGTATTAATAGCTATTACGACCGAGAGTATCCCTACGGTGCGGCGTTATCACACGTAATAGGATACGTCTCGCGGATTAGCGATAGTGATTATCAACGGTTGAAAAAAACCGGCGAGCTGGAGAATTACCTTGCGGATCGCAATATAGGTAAGCAAGGTATAGAAAGCTACTATGAAAAGCTGTTGCACGGTCAAACGGGCTATCAGGAAGTGGAAGTTGATAACCACGGCCGGATAGTGAGGGTCCTGAAAAAGGTGCCGCCGGTGGCGGGGAAAAATATCTATCTCACCCTTGATTTACCCCTCCAGCTGTTTGTGGAAAAGCAGCTTCCGGGTCAGCGTGCCGCCGTACTGATTGAAAACCCCAAGGATGCTTCAGTGCTGGCAATGGTCTCCTGCCCTGGCTACGATCCTAATCCTTTTGTTAAGGGGATCAGCTTTAAAGCTTATCATCAGTTGCTTACGGATAAAGATCTGCCGCTAATCAACCGCGTTACCCAGGGACTTTATCCTCCAGCCTCAACGGTGAAGCCCTATATTGCGATGTCGGCGCTTCTGGATAAAGTCATTACCCCGCAAACCGAGCTTTATAGTGGACCAACCTGGACGATACCGGGAACTAAACACTGCTACCATGACTGGAATAGAAATGGTCATGGCATGCTGGATGTGACGAAAGCGATTGAAGAATCCGCCGATACCTTTTTCTACCAGGTCGCATTCGAAATGGGTATTGACCGCATCCACGCGATGCTGTCGCAATTTGGTTATGGAAAGATGACTGGCATCGATCTTCACGAGGAGTATCCTGGCCTGCTGCCCTCGCGTCCCTGGAAAATGCGCGCCCATCATCAGCCTTGGTATCAGGGTGATACAATCTCTGTGGGGATCGGTCAGGGATATTGGATAGCCACGCCGATCCAGATGGTAAAAGCGCTGGTGACGCTACTGAATAACGGCCGGGTAATGTCGCCGCACCTGATGTCTGCTGCAAAGCTGGGTAATCAGACCATCCATTACAAATCACCGATGCCCGTAGGCCAGGTTGCCTCAACCAACTCACCCTACTGGGCGCTGATCCGCAAAGCGATGTTCGGTATGGCGAATTCGCCTGACGGCACCGGCTACAAGTATTTTCATAGCGCGCCCTACGGCATTGCAGCTAAAAGTGGTACCGCGCAGGTTTTCAGCCTGAAAAAAAACCAGATCTATAACGCCAAAACGCTCCCATTGCGCCTGCGTGATAACATACTTTATACCGCGTTCGCCCCCTATAAACATCCAACGGTTGCGATGGCGTTGGTGCTGGAAAACGGTGGGGATAACGGCATAGTGGCTGGCCCGGTAGTGCGCCATATCCTTGATTACATGTTCCTTAAAGGTCCTACTGGTCAAACGCAGATGCAGTTAGCCGATCAGGCGGCAAATAAATTGAATTAAGGAAATCATCGCGGATGCCGATAGTACTGATTTAACCGTAGGAACGGGCACTATGCTTGCCGATGTATTAATCGTTAGAAAAAGTAATCAAGACACCGAAATATCTTTAACTCGTATCTGGCAGCAAGCCGATCGCCTGATGCTGGCCATCTGCTGTACGCTATGGCTTATCGTGATGCTGATCGGCTGGCTGGTGGGTGAGTTTGAACTGGCGCTGTTATGCGGCGGTGTGCTTACCTTGCTGGCCTGCGCATTGCGCTATCTTTTTTGGGGGACAACCGTCAGCCGGGCAGGTTTTGCTGTACTGCTGATTAGCTTTGCCGGACTCTTGATTCAGTTGGGTGGGGGGCAAACGGAATATCACTTCTCCGTTTTTGTGCTACTTTCCGCATTGTTGGCTTACCGTGATTATTTGCCGCTTATGGTCGGCGCGGCAACCGCAGCGCTGCATCACGTCCTGTTCAATTACCTGCAACAAAACGATCTGTATGGCATCGTCGTTTTTGTCCATAGCGGCTGGCATATGGTGTTTTTTCACGCGCTGTTTGTGGTGGTGCAAACTGTTATGCTGCTGTGGATTGCCTTTCATATGTCGGCTGATGCCCGGGCTGCGAGTGAGGTTGCTCAACTGGCCGGTTGGATCAACCGCGAGCCAGGCCACTTGACCCTGGTCGCTGATGATGCAACCAGCAAGACCCCCTTCGCTCGTACGTTCAGTTCAACCCTGGGGACTATGCACGGCACCCTTAACCAGGTTAATCAGAGCGTGATTGCCTTATTGAGCGAGGCGGAGAGTATTTTGCAACGCAACTCGGCTTTGTCACAACGCACCGATGAGCAGGCGCATGCCCTTGCCGATATAGCCAGCGCGATGGCACAGATGAATTGCGCGGCCACCCTTACCAGCGATAAAGCACATGCGGCCAGCGAGCTGGCCAGCAGCGCCAGCAGCGTCACGGCACAGGGCAGGAGAAACATTGATGCGGCGAAGCAGTGGATGGATCGCGTTAGCGACGACTCACGCCGGGTAGGTAGTGTGCTGGAGCTGATTGATGATATTGCCTTTCAAACGAATATTCTGGCACTGAACGCCTCGGTAGAGGCCTCCCGCGCTGGCGTTAACGGTCGGGGTTTTTCCGTCGTCGCGACGGAGGTACGCACCCTGGCACAGCATTGTGAACGCGCTTCGGGAGATATTCGCCAGCTGATTAACGCAGCAGCGGAAAGCACTCAGAGTGGGCAGCGTCAGGTTGAAGAAGCGGGCCAGACCATGCATAAGGTGATGGATCGAATTGATGCATTAACGCAGCTGGTGAGCGAGCTTTCTCAGATGAGCGAACAGCAAAGCAGCAGCATCAGCCAGATGAAAGACAGCATTGCCAGTATCGATCACAGCGTTCAGGACAACGTCAGACATGTCGCAGAGACGCTGCAACGCGCTCATCATCAGCAATCCCTGGTGAATGCGTTGAAAGACGCTATTTCAGTGTTTCGCATTGCCTGAGCCAGCACTGTTTGAACCCTGAGTCGTCTCACTGAGGGTGACGCTGTATTCTCGCTTTTTGTCATTGCGTCGCGCTTCCTCGATGTTTTCTGGCGGTCAGACCGGTAATGTCAGCGGCTGGTTGCCGTTTTGGCATGCCAGTAAGCAACGGCGCGCACCCGGTCTTTGTCGACAGACGTCGTCGTCAGTAGCTTATCCGCTAATAACTTTACTGCAGCGCCTTCACCGGTCATCCAGATAAAGTAATCTTCTGTTATTGGCGCCTGTGCCTGTAGGACGGTCAGCAAATTCTGTAACGGCTCGCCGTGCATTAAGCCGCTACCAAGCCAGTGACGCTCCAGCGGTAGGGCAGTTTGCAGATAGGCTTCGCCTACCGAAGCGTCGGCAAAGGCATACAAACTCAGCGTGCATTCCGTCTGACTGGCGGCCAGATCGTTCAGGCGGCGCTGCATTGCAGGTAACCCGGTTTCATCACAAATATAAATCTGTTCTCTGTAACCGCATGGAACTTGCAAGGAGGCACGCGGACCGCCAACTAATAGCGTATCACCGGGCTTTGCTGTTGCCGCCCAGTCGCTGGCGACGCCGCGGTCGTGGATATAAAAATCGAGCGTCAGCAGGTTATTCTGTGTATCGAAAGTCAGTGGTGTGTAATCACGCATTGCCGGGCGCGGGCCCTCTGGCCACACGATGCCATCATCGCTGATGGTTGGCATCAGCAGGGCTCCGCTCTGCGCGTCAGGAAAAAAAAGCTTTATATGGTCATCGAAACCACGTGAGCTGAAGCCCGTTAGCATGTCGCCGCTAAAGGTCAGACGGTAGAAAGATGAAGCCAATAAAACTTTATCTTTAACCGTAATCAGTCGGAAAGCCAGCTCATTATGTATTCGCTGTGGCAGCGGGGTTAAAATTGGAGAATCTGACATTGCGGCATCCTGTTAAGATGAAAATGATTATCATTTACAGGTGGAATTATGACCGGGTTATATTTCTGCTTCAAGTCTGACGAGTGCTCATTCCGTGCGTTTTGCGTCACAGGCACGCTGGTGTAACGGCGCTGGGGTGCCCCTTGATGTAGGCAAAGGTTTATCCACCTGTGCCGGGGAGAAAAACCAGGTGCCGTACCGGTTGCGCAGGCTTGCGCGCAGCTCAATCCAGTAAAGCCGTGAATACTGGCACCGATTGTCGTCAGCGCCATATTGTCCGATCCTGTCTTGCAAGTCGTGTCGGTTGTCCATCAGAGAATTATTTACGATCCCGAACCAGCGTACGGTAGCCGTTTAACGCGCGGCGGATTTATCAGGATGGCTGCCAGCCCGATATCGGGCGGCAGGTCGTTGATTTTTTCGGGGATGGCAGATTGTGGTAACTGCAGTGGCGACACTTTTCTGCGGCCGCTCACCTGACGGCAGGGCGTAGGCTGTTCCCGGCGGTGTGTCTGGCAGCAGAAGGAAAAGATCAGGCCAGCGCCATCTCTCCCAGCTGCCAGCGGATCGCGCTAACCCCTTTCTCACGGCTGAGGCGGCTGACCAGCTTTTCTACCTGAGCAGCAGCGCCGGGCAGGCCCAGGATGTCAGCTTGCACCTGCATTTTTCCGGCCTGCGGCAGATCTTCGCTCTCCAGGCCCTGCAGCTGGAGACGCCCGCTTTTTAGCCCTTCCAGAATCAGATTGCGCATTTGCACCTCTTCTTCTGCCAGGCAGGTCAGGCGCAAATGATAACGTTGCGCGGCTTCGCTGGCGGCCAACCCCTGCTGACCGTTGATGCGCAGTGTCACTTCACGCAGCAGGATGTTGGCGCTGAGAATAATCATGCAGCCGAGGGCGGCTTCCAGAATTAAACCCATGCTGCACAGCACGCCGATTGCCGCGGTACACCACAGCGTTGCGGCAGTATTGAGTCCGCGAACGTTCATTCCATCACGCATAATCACGCCGCCGCCGAGAAAACCGGTACCGGAGACAACGTAAGCCGCCACGCGCGTAGCGTCCAGCCCTTGTATACACTGGGTCATAACCACAAACAGGCAGGCACCGGTGCAGACCAGCGCATTGGTGCGCAGTCCGGTAAGGCGCTGACGAAATTGCCGCTCTGCGCCGATCAACGCGCCGAGCAGTAGCGCAATAAGCGCACGGAGAAAAAAGACTTTCCAGTCCATATGACACCTCAGTTAGCGGCTGATAATCCGCCAGTTATGAGGGTTACATACAGGTTATCTCTGCTCTCGTCGGAGCGATGCAGAAGGGGAACAACAGAAATGAGCCTGCTGTGCCGACATAAGTAAGTCAGCAGCCGGCGGCCTGAACTGACTTACTGATTAACCTGGCGTAACCCGCCGGGATGACTGTCCAAGCGTGGACTCCTCAGTAAGTGATTGATAAATCGCCGGCATAATAGTGTTACACACACCGTCTGGCAATACGGCTTCATAAACCAATCGACAACAAAAGGTAAAATTCAGGCAGCGAAGAGGGTAAATCAATACGTTATCGTGAATCAGCCATCGCCTGCCTGGCGTCACGGATGGCTAACCGCGCGCTGTTGTTATGCGGATATAGCCGGTGATGCCGGTGGTCGCGTTCTGGTGTCAAAAAATTAACGGCTCAAGCCAGCATCGCTTTTGACCGCGCAATGGCGGAGGTAAAAATCATCATGCCTGAGAGGATGAAGCCCCCTGCTAAGAGGGCAGTGCGGGCGGAAGTTTACGCCACGCATCGGGGTAAAATCGTCGGCATACTTGCCAGCGGTTAAGTGATCAGCTGGTGAGACAATCCCTGCCAGCCATGCCAGGCCATGAAGCCAGCGATCGCCAGCATCAGCAAGCTCGAAAGCCAGGGAGCGCGGCGGGCAAGAGTATCAAAGCCATTCCAGCGACGCGCCAGCTGATCGACGCTCAAGGCCGCTGCCACGCCAACCGCAACCATGGTTAACGCCAGTCCAATGCTAAAGCACAGTACCAGCGCACTACCGAGGGCCAACGCTTTCATTTGCAGGCAAATCAGCAGTACGGTGACGGCAGCCGGGCAGGGGATCAACCCGCCTGTGAGGCCGAACAGCAAAATCTGTCCGTTGGTGACTGCCTGGCCCTGAAAGCGTTTTTCGATTTGCCTTGCATGTGCCAGCTCATGGGCATCCTGAAATACGGCTGCCTCTACGGCGATGTTTTGTGGGCCGAACTGCAAATCATAATCATGGGCATGCCCGGCGTGGCTCAGCGTTAGCCTGGCAGCTGATGGCTGTTGCGGTCCTGTCGACTGCGTTGAGCGCAGAAAACTGCCGACGTTGGCAAAATCAAATTGGTGGGCGCTCTTTTCGTCGGGATCTGTAGTAAGGATCACCTCATCTGCCTGCCATGGACGCCCGCTGAGGGAGCGCAGCTGCCAGCAGTTTTCTCCCTGCTGCTGTGTCAGCGATATTTCGACCAGACCGTGGCCGGTATCTACTACTTGTAAGCCGGTATTGTTATTGGTCTGTCGACGCAGATCTTGTTGTAAACGCCAGCTGCGTTCCTGACGCCAGTTATGCCAGGCAATCCAGGCGGCGATAGCCATAATCACCAGCGCGGAGATAAGTTCCAGCCAGGGTTCAGCGACGGCGGCAGTAAAGCGGCTGCTAATCCAGGTGCCCCCCAGTGCAACCAGCCAGACGATCAGCGTGTGGGAGAACGTTGCCGCCAGCCCAAGTAAAACGGCCTGCTTCACGCTACCTCTGATGGCAACGATAAATGCTGCCATCATTGTTTTTGAGTGTCCAGGCTCCAGGCCGTGCAAAGCGCCTAGCAGCATGGCTCCCGGTACGAATAACCAGGCATTACTGTGTTGAAGAAGAGAAGCGAAGTCGAACATAGTGTTGATTCCAGTGCAGTGATTATACCAGGGGGGAGTATATATACTCCCCCCTGGTATATCAACAGCGTTCTGTTATACTGCGCAAATGAATCAAAGGAGAAGGCCAATGGCGCATACTGTTCAGGACAAGAAAAAATTGCAGGCGCGGGTAAACCGCATTCAGGGTCAGCTAAGTGGGTTAGGGAAAATGCTGGAGCAGGAGGCAGATTGTGATTTGATTCTGCAACAGATAGCAGCGGTGCGCGGGGCGATTAACGGTCTCATGCAAGTGGTCATTGAAGGCCATCTGCACGTTCATCTGGTGCACGAATCTGACGAGGATCGGCGAGCCAGCGAGCTGGAAATTATGCTGAAAGTGTTGAAAGCCTATATGAAATAGTCATTACGCCTCCGGGTGGGCAGCAACCGCATATCTCATCGTGCGGCATCGCTTTTATGCCTGATTGAGTCATCGGTTTGATGTATCGCGCCATCGGCATCCGGTGATTGACTATTCTTTCGAAAAATAACCAATAGTTTCGCTACTCTGCTCACATCAAGAGCCATCAAGGCTCATGGTTATCAGTGATGTTGCTGCGTGCAGTTTTTATGCATTTTGATTCATCTCAATCTCAATTATCGTCACAGTGCGCCTTAAACTTTACCGGATCGGTCTCATGCGTGAGCAAGAAAATGCAATCACTGGCTGGAATAAATCGGCCCCCTTTCGCCGGGCAACCTTTTGCAGGCAGAGGCCCAGCGTTGCCCTGTCAATGATCTGACATGACATTTAAAAGGCCTCTGCCTGGTGGATCCTATTCCGCTGTATTTTTAGAGATTGTCAGGCCGGCGTCGGGTAAATGTGAATGAACATTTCTCAAACGGAACAGTAATGATACCCAGACAAGCGACTATCAGACCGACACCGACCCAACCGAAGAGAGGAAGTCTTTCGCCGACGAGCATAACGGCAAGTAAAGCGGCAATAACCGGCTCAATTAAAGTAAGAGTGGTTGCCGTGCTGGCTGATACGCGGGCCAGACCGTAGCCATAGCAAATGTATCCGGCAAACATGGGGATCACTGCCATATAAAACCCGACGGCGGCATTGTTCCAGCTTGCCAAAAGTGGCGAGCCTGTTATAAACAGTACAGGCATTAGCAGAGCACCGCCTGCGCCAAAAATGGCTCCCATAGCTGCGCGTGAAGCCACGCCAGCCTGCATTAAACGTCGCGCCGACCAGGAATAAAACGCATAGGTGAAACCGGCCAGCAGACCCAGGAAAATACCTGCCGTGATAAGGGCGTCCCCGGCACTTTGTCCGTAGTTTTCTGCCAGACAAAGCATCACCATACCGCAAATGCCCACAGCCGCTCCGCACATCCATCGCCTTGTCAGGTGAACTTTGTCAAAGCGATATTCGATCAGGGCAGTCAAAAGCGGCGCAGAGCCAATGGAAATAACTGTACCGATCGTGACCCCGGCATAATGCATGGAAGCGTAAAAGGCGAGAGGGTAAATTGTTACGGCAATCGCACCGGTAAGCAGAAAGTGCCAGTGGCTGAATATCAGCTGGCGCTGGCAGATAAGCGTGTTGCCAGCAATGATGGTCTGTAAAAGTCCGCCAACGCCCATAGCTACCGCGCCAATGGCAAGTGGGCTAAGATCAGGGGCGAAGGTGGCGGCTGTACCGGTGGTACCCCAGAGAATAGCTGCGATGAGTACGCCAGCTATGCCACTATAACGCTGTCCCGACTCACCCATCAGTATGCCTCCATCATCTGTCTGGCAATCATGCAGGCCTGTTTAACGCAGTGACTGTTCCCTTCCAGTCCGGCTCGTGAGATGCTGCCTTCCAGCAGAAAGGCGAAGTGTCTGGCCATATTGCGCGCATTTTCTGCATTCCCTTTCATGAGGTCAGTCAGGCTCGCTGCGAGGATGGCCTCGACTTCCTCTTTATGTTCACGAACTGCCTGGCGCCCCGGTGTTTTGGCAAGCAGTTCTGCTGCCGCGTTGAGCAAGCCGCAGCCACGGAAGCCGTTCTCGTATTCAAACTCAGCATGATCCTGATAAGCATGAAATACTGCCATCACTCGCTCTGTAGGGGTCAGGGCCAGCCGCAACCGTTTTTCATAGAGTGAGAGCCATTCTTCGTGACGCACTCTGAGGTAAGCCGCCACCAGTTCCTCTTTTGATGAGAAATTGTTATAAAGACTTTTTTTTGCTACCCCAGCGTGCTTCACAATAGAATCAATTCCTGTGCCGTTTATGCCGTGGTTGTAAAACAGCACGCTGGCAGCATCGAGCAATTTTTCATAGGCGCTTTTAGAGCCTGCGGATGAAGATGCCATTTTTTGCCTCCTGATAGCTCAAGTAGGTAGATCAGTCTACCTACTTGCATATTGAAATCAAGCTGCACCGCATTGCGGTGTACGCATTTTATTTCCAACCCCCGGTGGGTCTGTGATAGTTGGCAGTTGGTCATGCTAGCTGGCTACGCCAGGCTGCCCTTGTCGATAGACTTACATGAAAAAAAGAGAGGATTGAATCAAGCGATGATTATGCCACTTCCATTGAGCGCTACATGAGCTAGTGTTTTCGTCCGCGATTTCACCAGGCTTTTATGGTTATATTTAGCTGAATGTCTTTTACAGTGCGCTGCGTAACCTTACCTGCGGTTGAACACAATATTTAGCTTATGCCTGGCCAATTACGCCCCATGGGCTGGATAGCGCGAAAATCCGGAATCAGGCGATGAATCCACTCAGCCCGTGTGTTGACAGCATGAAGGCAGGCTGGTCGCTTTGCCAGTAGGATGGGAACCTATGAATTTGATGACATCATTAAGTTTTTCAGCGATATCCGCAGCCGTCCAACAAAACGAAAACGTGACATTTTGCGCAGGATAAAATCTGAAGAGTTGCAGCGACCACAGAGCATCGCTGCAAAAGGCGGTTATTTCAGTTTATCGAAATCAGCGGCATCATGGCGCTCGGCTAATTGCTGGTTTTCCTCGCCCCAGGTGCGGTTAACGATACGACCGCGTTTTACCGCCGGACGATCGGCAATGGTTTTGGCCCAGCGCAGTACGTTAACATAGCTGCCGACCTCAAGAAACTCACCCGCGCCGTACTGCTCGCCAAAAACCAGATTGCCATACCACGGCCAGGTGGCAATATCAGCAATGCTGTACTCATCGCCTGCCAGATATTGATTGCTGGCAAGATGCTGATCCAGTACGTCCAGCTGGCGTTTAGCTTCCATGGTAAAACGGTCGATGGCATATTCAATTTTTACCGGCGCATAGTGATAAAAATGACCAAATCCGCCGCCGAGATAGGGTGCTGAACCTTGCAACCAGAAAAGCCAGTTGAGCGCTTCCGTCCGGCGGGCCTGATCGTCTGGCAGGAGCTGACCGAACTTTTCTGCCAGGTAGAGTAAGATGGCGCCAGATTCGAATACCCGCACCGGCGGTGTCACGCTGTTATCCAGCAGGGCAGGTATTTTGGAGTTAGGATTTACCGCAACAAAACCGCTGGAAAACTGCTCGCCTTCGCCAATGCGGATCAAATACGCATCATACTCAGCGCCACTGACGCCGAGCGCCAGCAACTCCTCCAGCATAATAGTGACTTTCTGACCGTTAGGCGTCGCCATAGAATAGAGTTGCAGAGGATGTTTACCCGTTGGTAGCGCTTGCTGGTAGCGAGCGCCGGCGGTCGGGCGGTTAATTTTAGACCATGTCCCGGCCCGATCTTTGTTCCAGTGCCAGACTTTGGCTGGCTGATAGCCACTCTCCGACATAACGTTTTCTCCTGTCAGGTTTGAAGATTCCACCCTTAATAATGGACCAGGATAAAAAAACTATCAGCGCAATTTGCTGTTTAATGCGACTGCCCGGAAAAGCGGTCCAGCCAATGATGATTCGGGGTACTCCATTGCGCCTGCCAGTGAGGAAAATCTCGTCTATTTCGTGTGAGATGGTGATATCCAGCGCCGTAGGCTATCTTGAATCAGACGGTATGCCTCAGCATCCGGCTGGGGCAGCATAGTTTCAGCTGGCGTCTTGTCGGGGCGGGTTATCGGGTGGTTTCGTACTCTGTCTGGCGATGACGACAGGTTGAGCAGAGATGTACTGCGTCATGCGAGAGTTGCCGCGCTTTTACTTTAATAGCCAGCCGACACTGCTCCGTCCTGCACGCGGTTAATTATCGTCCGAATGCTTAAAGCACAAATCATCTAAGGTTAAACGTTGTCACAATGGGATAATTTGCCAACATAAATACAGCGGGCGTGGGTGCAATGTCGTTATTGAGTAATATCTGGTCTTTTATTGCTGAGAATTACGTTCTCTATGTGATTTTTTTTAGCGGGGCGCTACTTGTCTCCGGTCTGGTGTCCTGGCTTATCAGCAAGTTCTTTCTGGTTTTCCTGGTGCGCAGGCTGTTTTTCGCTACCCATAAACAGGATGTGCCGCTGGAAAAAGATGTCCGTATTGCCGGTAAGCTGGCGAATATGGTGCCAGTGATAACAGTTTATACCTTCAATCAGTTCATCCCCAATTTACCGCAACACATGGCGGATACCCTCAATACCATTTGTGGCATTTTGTTTATTGTCTACCTAGCAAACCTGATAAATGAAATTCTGGAGATTATTAATCTTTCATGGGTGCGCAAAACGCGGAAAAAAAACCACTCGATTAAAGGCTATATTCAGGTTGGAAAAATCGGCGTTCACGTCATTGCGGCGATACTGGTGTTGGCGACCATGTCGAACAAGTCGCCCGTTATTATTCTTTCCAGTTTAGGTGCTGTAGCCGCGGTGCTGATGTTGGTGTTTCAGCATACGCTGATTTCACTGGTAGCTAACATCCAGGTTTCAACCTCGGACGTGCTGCAATTAGGTGACTGGATTGAAATGCCCGGCTCGGATATTAGTGGCGAGGTGATTGATATCGCGCTGCATACCATTACCGTACGCAACTGGGATAACACAATCTCACGTATTCCCACCAAGAATTTTATCACCGAAACCTACACTAACTGGCAGGCGATGTTCGCCTCCGGTGGACGGCGTATAAAACGCAGCTTTTATATTGATCAACTATCCATTTCGTTCGCCACGCCAGCGTTAATAAAGTCGTTAGAACGTTTGCCTCTGTTGTATAAAATGGTGGAAGAAACCTTGCCACCAAATAAACCGGACTCACTGGACGAGTCGTGGTTTCTTGAGCAGGGAATAACTAACGTAGGTCTGTTTCGTAAATATATCGCGCGTTGGCTGGGTAAGCGTGGGGACATTCGCGGCGATATGTATCTGGTTGTTCGCCCGATGGCACCCACGGCGCAGGGACTTCCGGTGGAAGTTTATTGCTTTACGTCCTCAACCTTATGGATCGATTACGAAGAGTCTCAGGCAGAGATCTTTGAGTATATTTATGCTATTGCGCACTACTTCCAGCTGACTATCTATCAGCAACCGACCGGTGGCGACTTCCGTCGTCTCACATCGGAATAGAACAAGAACCCAGCGTGACATTCGGAGACGATGATGATTGTAAACAGTATGGCTTATCGCCAGGGACGCGAGCCGGAGGTAGTTGCGGTTGAGGATATCAGCGAGTTTATTAAACAGCCCGATACCTTTATCTGGCTGGGTTTACTGGAGCCAGATCTGGCTTTTATGAACACCATCAAACAGGAATTTAACCTGCATGAACTGGCGATTGAAGATGCGCTTACTGCGCATCAGCGGCCTAAGATTGAGCGCTACAGAGACTCGTTGTTCATCGTATTAAAAACTGCCAGGCGGGATGAAAGTGGTGAGATTCACTATGGTGAAACCCATCTGTTTGTTGGCAAAAACTTCCTGATCTCAGTTCGTCATGGGCAATCTGACAGCTATGCTAAAGTTCGCCAGCGGGCGTTGGAAAACCACGATAAATTCGCGCTTGGTGCAGGTTATGCGCTTTACTGCATTATGGATTTTATCGTTGATAACTACAGCAATATTATTGCAAAGCTCAACGATTGTATCAGTAATATCGAAACGGCAATGTTCAATAGTGAATTTAATCGTGACGATTTGCAGCTCGCCTATAATATGCGGCGCGAGCTGTCCTTGCTGCGCAATGCCGCCCACCCCGTCGAGGAGATCTGTTCACAGCTGATCCACCTGCATCAGGAAACTATCCCGGAGTCACTCCGGCCGTACATACGCGATGTACAGGATCACGCCAGCCACGTGGTAATCGATGCCGATGAGATGCGTGAGATACTGATCAATGCCATGCAGGTCAAGCTTGCGCTGATTTCAGTGCAGCAAAACGAAGTGGTGAAACGTCTGGCGGGATGGGGGGCAATACTGGTGGTACCAACGGTGATATTTAGTATGTACGGCATGAATTTTAAAAATATGCCTGAGCTGAATGATTACTATGGTTATCCGGCATCGCTGCTGGTGACACTAGGAATTTGCGGCTGGATATGGAAAAAGTTTCGCAATGCAGGCTGGCTATGATCTCGCCGCGGACTGCGCGTAGCATGATAAGCTTGGCTCTCTCACTATTTGCCGCTGTTGAGTATCATCATGACGATAGTTGTCAGCGCAGCGGTTGGCGGCTCATGAGCAACCGAGAGAGTAATCGGACCGGCGCTTGATTTCCCGGATAGCGAAGCGATTTTCGCTATTGTCTGCCTCATCGCCTGGATGGTCAGATGAGTACGGAGGTTGACCAGGCCGGTAATGCGTAATCAAGTGGTAACATTGCCGCCGCGGATAAAAAGCGGCGACAAAAGAGGCGCCTCGATCAGGTTCCCGCAATGATGCCAACCGCAGCGACACTGACAAAGGCAGCGAAGAGTACGATAACCAACACTGCCGAACTGCCGCCGACGACAGCCGCAGTTTTACCGTTTGATACCTCACGTTTTTCCAGCGAGCTGATCTGTGAAACCGGCACTACGCGACCATCGTCAGCGTAAATATTTTGCGGATCGGTTCGGGACACTGTCAGCTCGCCTTTTTCGCCGCTTTTGAGCTGAAAGCGAATTTTGTCGCCTGAATATAAAGGCGGCTGCATTAAATAATAACTACCATTATTTAAAGATTGCTGCCGAACGTTTACACCATAATAGGAATGGCAACCAGTGGTGAGTAATGTCATTGTAATAAGCATGGTTGACAGCGTTTTTACGCTTTTCATCGCTCGTCTCTCTCAGAGATTAATGTGAGGTATTTATTAAAAAGTAGCTCAGCATTTATCTTCCGGCGAGTTATTTTTCAGCAGGTGATCGATCTGTGTTTCATATTGCGCTGGCTAGTCATGATGAGCATCAGGAGAAGGACCGGCTTTATTTTTAGCCGTATGCGCCTTCGCGTGTGTAATGATGGTATCAATCAAGGCAATAACCAGCCGTCGCTCTTCGATGGGTAAAAGTTTAACTGCCAGAAATTGCTTAATTAGCTCCTCTGGCGGATCGTATTCCGCATTGGCGAACACCAAGTCGTCCAGAGATACGTTCAGCCGACGCGCCAGCTTAATCAATGGAGAAAGGGTTGGTTTAGCGATCCCTGCCTCATAACGACGAAGCTGATTGACGTGAATCGCCACGCTGTCAGCCAACCCTTGTTGGGTCAATCCAGCGGACCGGCGAAGTTGAGTTAATCGTGTGGAGAATTTCATAACAAACTCCGAGGAGGTGTTTTCAGCATGTTTAGCGTCCTTGCCAGTGAATTAACGCATCTATCATAAAGCCCTTGACTGTGATGCGAAGCGTATTTCTGCAAAAGGTAAATCTATCGTCATGGCGCGTTCCTGATTATTTTAGAATAAATTGGGTATTTTTATCAGTTATCAGTCATATTTTAATCAGGCTGGAACAGCCTGATTATCGACCGTTAACTCTCCGCTCCATGAGTCAGGATTGGCTGGCTTGATGCGCATACGTGCGCGCGATGATGCAATGACATTGATAAAAGTGGAACCGATTATCCTGTTGCCTGATTCGTTATCTGACCATAAATCTGAACCGCCCGGCAACGAAGATAATGAATGTTAACGCAGAGTATGATTAATCTTCAAAATCTAACGTAATAGATTATATTTACTCAATCAGCATCCTCACATCATTAGTTTGATGAGATTCATCTGATTGGCTGCGTTCCCACATACAGGCCGGTACCATTGAAAAAGGTGCGTGGATTTTTTAGGGTTGCAGCCATGCTGATTCTATCTTTTGATTCACTTTTTCTGGCGAGAAGAATTCTTTTTGATAAGCGAAACAACATTATCATCTGCTGTGTTCAGCCGTTGTGAACGGCTTATGAATGGCTGATTGACTCGCCACATTATACTTAATACCAGGAGTGGGACTTGGACCGAGATAATAACCGTGGAATGCGTGACTGGCTGATTTTTATTCGCACGGCGGAGACAGGCAGCCTTTCAGAAACGGCCCGCCAGCTTGATATCAGTACGGCTGCGGTGAGTAAAGCCATCATTCGCATTGAGCGTTATCTGGGCACGGTCCTTTTTACCCGTACAACTCAGGGAATGAGCCTGACTGAGTCAGGCATGACCACGTTGCATCGGGCCAGAGATATTGCCGCCTCCTTTAACGCATTACTGGAAGAGATTCGTAATCCCGAAGGTGAGATTAAAGGCTCAGTGCGATTTACTGCCCCTGCGATTGTGTGCGAATTTTTAGCCAGTGAGTGGTGTTATGAATATATGCAGGCACACCCAGGGGTGAGGATTTTTCTCGACGCACGTGAGCGTCCCGATCTGCGCTTTGACTCTCCCGAGCTGGATGACGTGGTGTTACGCAGCGGGCGTATTGAAAGTGATAACCTGGTTCACAGAAAGCTTAGCCCGGTAAAGCTTTGTCTTTGCGCCAGTCAGCGTTATCTTGATCGGCATCCGCCTATTATCCATCCGCGTGATTTGGCGCAACATGCACTTTTTGGCATGCATCAGAATGGGCTGGCCGGACCGCTAAGACTTTCTCGTGGCGAGGAGTCTTATCTTTTAGAGCAATCCTCAGTAAGCGGTCTTTCATCCAATAATCTGCTGGCTATGCTGAATCTGGTTATGCAAGGAAAGGGGATCAGCATAGCCACACCCAACTGGCTGGTAGCACAGCATCTGTCCGGCGGTCATATGGTTAAAGTTCTGCCGGAGTGGCAGGTTCCTGATTTGCCCGTCTGGTTAATATGGAAACAGCAGCCGCGTCAGCAAGCGCTTTTTACCCATTTTCGCGATTATATTGAACGTTGCTGGAATAACCGGCCACGGTATGATTAAAATGATATCTCCCCCCCTGGGGGAAAGAATTATCTTAGTCCCTTATTATTCCCTGTCTTTCATTTAAGTTAAAGCTTCATTAACCTGGCGGCTGTTTCGCCGGCGAATTATTTCCCTATAATGCCCCTCCATTACAGAGTGCCAGCATAATAGTCTGACGATCTTCATGCTATTAAGGCACGGTGAACATGGATCTCTGCTTTGCGAGTGAGTTTCAGCCTGTTCCTAATAATATGTTTTTCTGGAGCTCACTCCGGCAGGCATCTGCACCGAATATACATCTCTAAGGCCCAATGCTATTTCGACCGGGTCGGTTAGTGCCCGAGAGCAACGCATGATGAATGAAATTTCGACAGGGCAGCAGCAGCGGATAAATACAAAGGACTTTGCTAACCGACTTAGCCATTACGGCTTTGAGGAGTGTGCCGTTCTGCAACGCTTATTGATCCTGGAGTGCAATGAACATCCGGGTCTGAGCGAAATCTTTTATATCTGGACGTTGCTGAGGAAATGTCTTGAGCAGCACGATGATGGCAGCGCCTGGTTCAATGACCTGCGTGACATGGAGGCCACAGCACGTTCTGAACTTCAAAGTCTGGGGGGCAGGTTTTGCCCAACCTGAATGAATAGTGAGTTGAGGATTAAAGAGATGAAAACAAAACAGTCATTCTGGTCACTTATTGCCAGCAAGGTGCTGCTGTTAGCAATGATACTGACGGTATCAGTCCCCACCTCCTGCCTGGCAAACGGTGGCATTACCGTTAACGGGACGCGTTTTATTTTTCCTGCTGATGCCTCACGCATTGAGGCCCGGGTGGCTAACACGTCCGATCAGGATAATTATCTCATTCAATCGTGGGTTGACACCGCAGCGGGGGAGAAAAGCCCCGACGTTGTGGTGACCCCTCCGCTTTACCTTAGCAAACCGGACAGCGCAAACATGCTCAGCCTGTTGCGCACCGGTGGACATTTTCCCACTGACCGGGAAACGCTGTTTTACCTGATGGTGAAGGCCATTCCTTCGGTTGATGAGAGTCAGGACGCGGGACATGCGGTTATTCACGTCGCGACGGTGACGCAGCTTAAACTGTTTTTAAGGCCCCGCGGTCTGAAACCGGCGCCAGAGCTGGCTGCCCGCAGCCTGACCTTTAGTCGTAATGGTCATCAGTTGGTGGTGCATAATCCCACCCCTTATTACCTGACGCTGACTGAGTTAAGCAGCGGTGGAAAGGCGCTGGAGGACACGATGGTTCCCCCGCTGGACAGTGTCAGCTTGCCGTTACCAACAGGCAGTGGATCGACGATAACCCTGCACAATATCAATGATTATGGCGGTATCAGCGCGCCGCTGACGTTCAGCATCCATTGACCATCGATTTGGCTTAAGACAGGATTTTTTCAGAATGAAAAAAAGAGGCTTAATGCTGAAACCGGTGGCGATCTGTGTGATGGCCATACTCTCCGGCAAGGCTTCTGCGATGCTGCACTTTGAGCCTTCGATGATCACCGGTGAATACAGTGTGGCAAGCCTGGCCGCTTTTGAGCAGGGTGCAGCACTATCACCGGGCCGGTATCCTGTTGAGCTCTATGTTGATGGTAATCGCATCGGGCGACGTACGCTGGCGTTCAGCCTTGCTACCTCATCTTATGCGCATGATCCCAGCGGTCTGCATCCCTGTCTGACCGGCGATGACCTGGCTAACTCAGGCATAAAAATGACGGCATTTCCGGCACTGATGCAGGTAAAACCGGGCACCTGTCTGCCGCTGGAAAAAATTATACCCGGTGCATTCACCCGCTTTGATACCGACAATATGCGTCTCAATATCAGCATTCCCCAGGCGGCACTGATCCACCGTCCCAAGGGATGGGTTCCGCCTGCCCGCTGGGATGAAGGGATCAACGCCGTGCTGCTGGACTGGCAGCTCAGCGGAAGTCAAAGTCGGGGCGAGTACGGCAACAGCCACAGCGAATACCTTTACTTGACCAGCGGCCTGAATCTCGGTGCATGGCGGCTGCGGGATAACAGTACCTGGAGCAGCGACGGAAACGCTTATCAAAGTCAGCGTCAGTGGCGGCACATCAACACCTGGGCTGAGCGCGACATTATTCCCTGGCGTAGCGAGCTGCTGCTGGGCGACGGCACCACCAGTGATACGGTGTTCGACGCCTTTTCCTATCGCGGCGTGCAGCTGGCGACCAGCGACAGCATGTATCCGGAGAGCGTGCGTTCCTATGCGCCGGTGATCCGGGGCGTGGCGAACAGCAACGCGCGCGTCAGCGTGCTTCAGAACGGCAACGTGATTTACCAGACCTTTGTCGCTCCGGGCGCCTTTGTGATTGATGATCTGAACACCGTGAGCAGCGCCGGGGATCTGACGGTTCAGGTGCGTGAAGCCGACGGTACGCTGCGGGTATTTACCGTACCCTATTCTTCTATCCCGGTCCTGCAGCGGCAGGGACACCTGCGCTATGCCCTGACTGCCGGCCACTACCGCAGCGCTGGGGAAGACACTGCGGATCCGCCCTTCCTGCAGGGCGTGGTGCAGTGGGGGTTACCCCACGATGTGACCGTCTACGGCGGACTGCTTCAGGCGGTGCGCTACCACTCAGCCGCGCTGGGGGCAGGCATTAATCTGGGGATCTGGGGGGCACTGTCAGCGGATGTGACCCAGGCCGACAGCGTGCTGCCGGACAATTCCCGCCACCAGGGGCAGTCGGTGCGTTTTCTTTACGCCCGTTCGCTATTGACCACCGGCACCACCTTTCAGCTGGCCGGCTATCGCTACTCCACGCAGGGCTTCCACACACTCAGTGAAACGGCAGAGCGCGCGATGTCAGGCTGGAATAACACTGACGTGGAGGTTGATGCCGCCGGGCGGCAGCTCGCCCCGGACTGGCACAACTATTACAGTCTGTATAACAGTCGCCGGCAGCAGGTGACGGTCAACCTTTCCCAGTCGCTGGGATCGTTTGGCTCGGCTTATGTGAGTGGCAGCCATCAGACCTACTGGCAGTCGGACGCCACGACCGATGATGTGCAGATCGGACTGAGCAGCACGTTTCACTCGGTGAGCTGGAGCCTCTCCTGGGGTTACAGTCGGGTCAGCGGCCAGCCGGACGCCGACCGCACGCTGTATCTCGGGCTGTCAATGCCGTTGGGCAATCCGGCGTCGAACCCGGTCTATGTCACTACCAGCCTGAACCGTGACAGTAACGGCAACAGCACTCTGCAGACCGGCGTCAGTGGTTCAGCCGATAACAATCAGCTCTCCTGGTCGGTTGCTCAGGGCTATGACCGCCGTGACGGTGGCAGTGGGGACACCAGCCTTGATTACAGCGGCAGCTACGGCAGCCTGTCAGCCGGCTACGGCTACAGCCGCCACTACCGTCAGCTTCGCTATGGTGCCAGCGGAGGGGTGGTTGTCCATCGTGGCGGCGCTACCTTTGGTCAGCAGCCGGGTGACACCAGCGTGCTGGTAGACGCTGCGGGCGCTGCGGATGTTTCCGTTGCTGATATGCAGGGTATCCATACTGACAGTCGGGGCTATGCCCTGGTGCCTTATGCCAGCCAGTATCAGCAAAACGAGGTGGCGCTTGACGTCAGCACCCTGAATAACCACACCGACATCGACAACCCGGTGGTCAGCGTGGTGCCCACCCAGGGGGCGATCGTCCGGGCCCGCTTCCGGGTGCACAGCGGGGCGCACGCGTTGCTCACCCTGCTGCACAACGGCCAGCCGCTGCCCTTTGGCACCGCGGTCACCAGCGGCAGCGATGGCGGGCTGGTGGGGGACGGCGGTCAGGTTTACCTGACCGGTCTGTCTTCACAGGACAGCCTGCAGGCGAAATGGGGTACCGGTGCCGGGCAACAGTGTCGCGCCCGTTTTAGCCTGCCCGCGGATGCCAATAAACTGCCGCTGGTTCAGCAGCAGGTGAACTGTCAGTAAGTTAGATTCGGGGCCAGTGGCCCATTAAACCACCAAAGGAAATACAGGAAAAAATGATGAAGCGTTTTATTGGTAACTCAGTGATGCCACTGGCCGCGCTGTCGCTGCTGGGGCTGTCGGTTTCTGCTCAGGCTTGGGGTGACACTCCAGCTCCTTCGGCGACAGACCAGACCACGGTAACTATTACGGCGACTGTGCTGGATAATACTTGTGAGGTGCAAAGTAGCCTTGCATGGGATCTCGGAAGCGTGAATGGCAATGATATTATCGACAAAAAACCGTTCTCCAAACAGATCAACTTAAGCAATTGTGGTAAGGCTATAAATAGCATCACTGTCACCCAGGTTGGCGCGGCCATTGACAATACTGGTCATATTGTTAACACGCTAAAGGATGCAACTGCCAGTGGCGTTGTGGCTGAGATTCTGACAGGCGATAACGCTGTGAATAAAGGTGCAATACTGACCGGTAATAACCCACAGAAATTTAATGTAGATGCGGGGAAGACTACGCAAACGCTAAAATTTACTGTGGAACTCTTGCAGGCAGATGGCAAAAAGCCGACACCGGGACAATTCAATGCGCCTGTCACGCTGAAGCTGGCCTATAACTAATCGCGATAAATCAATAAAGCAAACTTCGGGCCGCCAGTAAACAGTGCGTCACGGTTGCCCGAAGACGTTTAGCAGAGGGTGAATTAATGAAAAGAACAGTATATGCGGTTGGCTGTATCGCCTTCATACTTTGTATGACCCCCCGTGTATGCCGACATGGTGACTTTATCGGTGTTACATCCTGGCGAAAATAGTGACACTGCTACGATGGGGCAGACGCCAGTGGGATATTGGACTGGTGCGGACGCATTTTGTCTGGATGTACAGGGAGCTGAACTGAAAGATGTTACCTATAAATTGGAGAATCAGTCCCAATATGACTCCATCAATGGCGCTGTGATATGTGTTAATTCCGGTTATGGAGACCGCGTTAATATAGGTAAAACATTAAAAGAAGGGCGAACAATTAAAATATACTATAAAAAATACCGGTGATACACCAGCTGTAATTAATGCTGAATTTTATGAATATAGTGGTTTTGTAAGGCATTCTTGGGCTACAATTCATACAACTTTGCCAGCAGCAACCACCCTGACAGCCCAAGTTCAAAATAGCATACACGTCAATTTGACAGGCAATCAAAGCAAAAAGGTGTTGCTGGCGAGTCCACTAACGAAAAATTCACAGCTGCTATTTAGCCCCGATCAAACCACTGACGTTCAAGTGCCCGGAGGGATAGGGATACTGAAATCCGGTAATGACGTTCTCCAGTATACGGTTAGCAACGCAAGCTGGAATGGCATCTCATGGACAGCGGATAAAGTAGGACAAGAAACATCTATCGTCTTCAACCCTAATTAATTAAATGTTGCTCCTGGTCAGTATAGTGGAAGCATGGTGGCGAAGATCTTCGTTCCTTGATTCATCTTTTCTGAAGCATCATTGAGATGGGCAGCGGGTAAGGTCAAGAGCCTATGGATTTTGCTGCAATTTATGCTGTCAATAGGATTCCTTTCTGAAGAGCGATTTGCTATTACAGGCAGATAATTAATATTTAGCCTCCACAGTGACTTCTGATCTTCTTAATGGTGTGCGCCAGCTTGTAATTTTCTGACACCAGCCAATTTAGCCAGTAATGGCAAGCTGTGATAATAGCTTCTTGAATGTGGCTTGGTTCATTGAACGTGTGTCTTACCGTAATGATATCTGCTGGGCTGAGTTTCGAAATCTGCATGCCATAACCATCTGCCATAGGTATGACTCTGCGGATGCTCACTCTTTTGCTTATACGTAAAGTTATCTAAACCACTTTTTAATTGAAATTAAGGTTAAGGTACAACACCCCAGTGGCGCGTTGATATTAATAGGCATGGCAAAATTTTTACGCTGAAGGTTGAAACTGGCAGCCCGACCTTACAGATATATATAGAGGCGAATTAATACATTAGCATAGCTTGTTATCAAACAATCGGGCTACTTCTTATAAATTCATAGTTGAGCCTTCGTTTTGTTTGTTTATTCCAGACTGGCATGGCGGAATAACCCTAAGAGTCCCGGCGCTCCAAAATAAAACCCGGAAATCGTGCCCTGGTCGAAATTGCTTTATATAATAAACGGCCCCTCAAGGCCGTTCTGTTAACCACAAAAAGCGCGCTAGACTTTATCAAACCACGATGACGCGGTTTCGTTCAGCACCGCATTCAGTTCAGTAATATTTGCCTTTCCTTGCGATCCCAGCCATGCCCTGGCGGCACCTTCCCCTTGGGTGATAAAGGGTTCCACGCCGTTAGCCCAGGTCGCGCGACCGCATAATACGCCGTTAAAGGTAGAGCCTGCCGATTTAGCAAAGCGCAGCGTGTGCTGGAACAGTTCAGCACTGACCCCGGCACTGAGGAAGATAAAAGGTAACGCGGTAGCTTCAGACTGCTGTTTGAAATACTCCGCCGCCTGCTCCCGGGTGTAAACAGACTCCCCCTCCGCAGCATATCCTTCGACATATTTCATGTTGACCGGCACTTCGACTTTCAGCACATCAACGCCATAGCGCGGATGGGAAAATACCTTCATCATGTCATTGACTTTATGCGGTTTGACTTTCGCATAGGCCTTACTGCTCGCATCAGCATTAGTGGCATCGTAGGAGACCAGCTCGAGATAGAAAGGAATATCTTCTGCGGTACACTCTGCACCCAGACGTTCGATAAACGCCTGCTTACGGTCGTTGATCTCCGTTTCTTCATCAATATCGTAATAGAGCAGAAATTTGACCGCATCGGCGCCGGCTTCTTTCAGCCGTTTTGCCGACCACAGATCCAGTAAATCGGGCAGACGACCTTTTTTACTGGCATCGTAACCGGTTTTTTCATACGCCAGTAACAGACCGGCATTGTCCGCTCTGACCTTCGCAGCGGGCAGACCGTACTCAGGATCGAGCAGGATGGAGGAGGCATAGGGTGTCAGCGTTCTGGATACCAGCGCTTTAAAGTCGATGATGTCTTTATCTTCCGCGCCCTGTGGCTTGTGCATGGCGATCATCTTTTTCAGCGCCCCGCGCTGATCGATAGCCAGCGCAGCTATCACGCCATGCTCATTTGATAATCTGCGCATCGCCTGTTTTTTGTGTTCGGTCAGTCTGGTCATCTTTAC
Organism: Izhakiella capsodis; assembly: GCF_900115045.1. Taxonomy (GTDB): domain Bacteria; phylum Pseudomonadota; class Gammaproteobacteria; order Enterobacterales; family Enterobacteriaceae; genus Izhakiella; species Izhakiella capsodis. The sequence continues at coordinate 215,552 of NZ_FOVC01000002.1, forward strand.
TTTACCTTTTGCAAAACGCTCCATCAGGAACGACGATATTAAAAATAGTTAATGGCAGGTGATCGCCGACATCCTTTCAAACAGCCGTTTAAGACGATCTACCCGGTAAATTCACGTCCATTAAACGGACGGTCGGCTGTTTCTGCTCGTGTTGACTGGGGTGATGAAATAAGGACGCTACGCGCCGATAAACTCACCCTGAGCATGATGGCATTGCGCCGGGGTCGGCGCGGGCCATCTTCTTCTTTAACTGCTGACTAATGCGCACCGGCTTCAGGCGCGTGTTGTTCTGAACCATTCCCTTCACCCAGCCCAGTCTCAAACGCCCTGCCAATGGCGGCAATGGCTTGCTGCGCATCCGCGCCGTTCGCTATCACGTGCAGGCGATGTCCCTGCTTCGCCCCCAGAGACACCACCTTCATCAGGTTTTTACCCTCTACCAGACCTGATCCGGTGTCCAGGTTTTCTATGCGGATATCCGACTGCCACTGTTTGATCGTTTTAACCAGCAGCGCACTGGGGCGGGCATGCAGGCCATGCGCGTTGATCAGTGTGAAGGTTCCTTCGGCATCGCACTGACGGGCTGGTTGCGCTTTCGCTGGTTGCGGGCTATCTGGCGTCCTCCCTTCCAGGATGCTCAGTACATCCTGCGCATCAGCGGCGGATTCAAGCGCTTGCTGCACGCCGTCATGACTGAGCACATGCGTAAGGCGGCGGAGAATATCCAGGTGCTCATTGTCCTGGGCGGCGATGGCAACAATCAGACGCGCGATCTGGCCCTCTCCCCAGTCAACGCCCTGCGGACAGACCATCACTTTTACGCCAGTTCTCAGCACCGCATCGCGGCTTTGGGGCGTGCCATGCGGAATGGCAATGCCGTTACCCAGATAGGTACTGATCTGTGCTTCGCGATCGCGCATGCCTGTCAGATAGTCTGCGCGGATAAGCGTTGCCTTTTCCATCGCGTTAGCCACCTGGGTTAGCGCATCATCTTTTACCCTCACATCGCGATTGAAGAAAATGTCCCCGGTGGTCAGCGCGATTGCCTGCTTTTCGTCCGGGATAGCGTGATCTTGCTCCGGGATAACCGGATTCACCGTATTGGTGTTATGCCGTTTTTGCCAGAGGCGCAGGGTCCCCAGCATTACCGCGCCGCAGGCCGACCCTGCCAGAATACACAGCACCCAGGTGAGTGGTTTACTTACCAGCGGCAGGATCAGGAATCCGCCATGCGGTGCCGGAACCTCAATTTGCATGCTGTAGCTGAGCACCGCCGACACGGAGGACGCCACCATCATCAGTGGGATGACCCGTAATGGATCTTTGGCAGCAAACGGGATGGCCCCTTCGGTGATATGCGTACAGCCGAGAACATAGTTCACCATACCGGCGGTACGCTCTTCTTCTGTGAACCCTTTGCGGAAGAAGGTTGTCGCGAGAGCAATGACCAGAGGCGGGGTGATACAGGCGGCAGAAACCCCCGCCATAAAGTAATAATTACCCTGACCTAACAGCAGTGTCCCCGTTACATACGCGGCTTTATTGACCGGGCCACCGAAGTCAAACGAACACATACATCCGACAACAATGCCTAAAAGGATGGGGTTGGCCTCCTGCAGCGAACTGAGCCAGTGCATCATCCCGTTGTTCAACGCGGAAACGGGTTGACCGAGCAGGATCATCATGACGCCGATAACCAGTACGCCGATAAGGGGCATAATAAAGATCGATTTCAGGCCCTCAAACTGACGAGGGAGCCGGCTCAGGCAATGCCTCATCCACAGCATAAAGTAGCCCGCAGCAAAACCGGCGATGATGCCGCCGATGAACCCGGCGCCAGTTTCATTGGCCAGTAATCCGCCGACAAATCCGGCCACCATGCCAGGGCGACCAGAAATTGAGTAAGCAATATAGGCGGTAAATACCGGCACCATGATCGAGAACGCCTGCTGCCCGACTTTCATCAAGGTTGCGGCAATAATATTGTATTGCGGCGATTCCGGGTTCGCGGAATAAATGCCCCAAAGGAAAGAAATGGCGATCAATATTCCCCCGGCGACGACAAAGGGAAGCATAGTAGAGACGCCGCTCATCAGGTGTTTATAAATCTGACGTCCGAATGATTCTTGCTCTGACGGATCTTCACCTGGCCGAGCCGATGACGTGGCAGAGCCTTTACGAACAGGGGCATGACCCTGAATGACTTTGGTTATTAATTCATCAGGATGGTGAATGGCATCCTTAACCGGCACTTCAATGACCGGTAAGCCATTGAAACGATTTGCATTTATGTCTTTGTCTGCGGCAATAATAACGCCATATATATCTTTTAAATCGTCTGAGGTAATGACATTCTCTACACCCGATGCGCCGTTGGTTTCTACTTTAATTTCAACGTTTAGTTTTTTTGCTGCAGCCTTTAACGCTTCTTCGGCCATAAAAGTGTGGGCGATTCCGGTAGGGCAACCGGTTACCGCAATGACTTTTTTCATGATTTGCCTCTTATAATTTGACGGTCTCTGTTTTCGTCATTAACTGTTCCACCCGTGAGAACGTTCCAAGTCCCGTTGAAGCGGCCACATCTGCGCCCGTGGCGCTGGCTAACCGAAGCGCCACACTGATATCTCCCCCCTGGAGCCAGACGCTCAAAAAAGCCCCCAGTGCCGCATCGCCAGCACAGGCGGAGCTAACCAGCTCAATTTCAGGCGCAGTACAAAACCAGAGATCGGTTCCATCTGAAAAATAAAGTCCCCTGGCACCCATAGTCAGCAATATATTGCGGGCACCGGATTGATGAAGAAACGCCATCGCCTCTCTGGCCTGCTGGTGGGTTTTGATCGCCAGCCCGAAGATTTCCGCCAGTTCATCATCATTAGGTTTAATCAGTAAAGGACCCTGTTTAATTAGCGCTTTCAGTACCGGATGACTGATGTCGAGAATCATCTCACAGCCTTTATTTTGACAGGCGGCTACTATTTCGTGGTAAAAACTGCTTTCTATCCCCGGAGGCAGACTGCCACTGATGACCAATATGTCACCTTCTTTCAGGTTGTTCAGATGGTGGAGCACCTGGCGCTTACATTCATCATCAACATGACTTCCCGGATTAAGTAATTTATATTCATGCTCGCCATCGTTAATAAAAATATTTATTCTTGTGGGTTGGTTTACCCAAGCTGGAATAACGTCAAAATTCTCTTTCTGAAGCTCCTCCACAATATAGCGCCCCGTAAAGCCACCAAAAATTCCCATAATATTTACAGGCTGATTGTAGCGATCTAATACCCGCGCAACATTGACCCCCTTACCGTTCGGGCAATAATCTGTACGATGCGTACGATTAACCACTGAGGGGGTTACAGGATCACATGAAATATTCATATCTATCGCAGTGTTGAGTGTCAGGGTATAAATCACAGTATTGAACCTCATTATTTATCAGAACAGCAGGTCTGACAGTCGGATAAATGGTCATTCCGCCGGGAATGATCGACGAAGTTTTGCCAGGCTTTTAAACGCGCCGTGAGTGATCATATCCGCGCGTTCAGGAAAACAACGACAGTCTCTTTTGTTATTTTCATTTACATCAATGCTCCTTTCCCGGGACGGAAATATCGGGATGACCCTCTTTTACGGTGCCAACGTAGGCAGCCAGCTGCTGGGTTGTTATGTCCTTTACTTGCTGAAAGGAAGCTATAAGCATAATGCCTTCATTTTGAAAGAATATATCAAGATCTGGCGGTTTTTTATGTGATGAGAAGCACGTTTCCTCAATTAATTTTTCAAAACGAAATATTTAAAAGCTCTTAACTTTCATTTTTAAATTTTTAACACTCGAAATGATTATCAATAACTAATTGATATTAAGCGTTTTATTCAAGCGTGGCGCGATTGCGTTCATCGTTTTTGGTGACATCAACATTGAAGCAGTCAGTTGAATTGGCATTACTATCAATTAAAAGTATCGGGCGCTATAGTAGCTTCTTCATCGGATTATGAGCGGGGGACCAGTGCCCAGAAAATCGTCTAACTTATTAAAGCGCCGACTAAAAATTGCTGAATTAGTGGGGCGGCAGGGAGAAATAAAAGTTGATGACCTGTCTGCACTTCTTGGCGTTACTGGGGTGACTATCCGGGGCGATCTCAACTACCTTGAACAACAGGGTTATCTGAAGCGTTCGTTTGGTGGTGCAATAGCCACACCTGCTGTTTCTGCTCTCCCCTCAAAATATGAATCTTCCGTTTCAGTTCAACCTGTTGACCTTCTGCACAAACTTGAAATCGCACGTCAATGTACAAGATTGATCTCTGACGAGGAGACTGTTTTTCTGGGGCAGGGAGAAACCTGTCGCAGAATTATCCCTTTTCTCTGTGAAAAGAAAAAGTTACGACTGATAGTGAATGATTTACAGCATGTGCTGCTGGCTGAGCAATATCTACATGGTAAGATCATCGTTGCGGGTGATGAGGTTATCCGTCCGGAGTCGTTACTGACAGGTCAGGCCTTTGATGATGTCATTCAGCGCTCGACTATCGACCACTGTATTTTAGAAGTAAGCCCTCCCGGCGCTAACGGTGGCTTAATGATCAACCAATCATTACTGGCGTCATCTTATCAACGCTGTTTTGATAAGGCTGCAAACATAATTTCAATATTTGACCCCGTGTGTGAAATATCCGGCACCGCTTCCATGATTGGGAATATTTGTCAGGTGAAAAACCTCGTAACTTGTCGTTTTATCAATGAGCAGTATCAACAATTCTTGTCCGAAGTCGGTTTCAATATATGCTACAGCAATAATGAATGCTTTACATGGTCTAACCGTAACTTATCCGGAGAATAAGCAGTGGCTATGTCTGTTAATATTTGCACCATGGGTGAACTTTTAGTTGAATTTCTCTCCAGGAATCCCAATCAGGGATTCACTCAACCTGGCGAATTTATCGGCCCTTATCCCAGCGGGGCGCCCGCAATTTTTGCAGCGCAAGTCGCCAGGTTGGACTATAAATCTACGCTGTTTGGCTGCGTGGGTAACGATGACTTCGGTAGGTTGAACATTGAAAGACTGCGCCATGAAGGCGTTATAACTGATGGTATCACTATTATTGATCAAGCCCCCACGGGCACCGCATTTGTTAGTTATCGTAACCAAATAGATCGTGATTTTATATTTAATATTCCGAATAGCGCCTGTGGCCACTTTACAGCAAAGCATCTTGATATAGGTTTATTAAATCAATGTCAGCATATTCATATAATGGGGTCATCACTTTTTTCTTTTCGTATGATTGATGCGATGCGAAAAGCAATTGAAGTTGTAAAAAGTCATAACGGAACCGTTTCCTTTGATCCCAATATCAGGAAGGAAATGCTAAATATTCCTGAAATGGAGCAGGCTTTAGATTACGTGCTTGAGTATACCGATATTTTTATACCCAGTGAGGGAGAAGTGTCCCATTTTTCCAGTTCCCAGGATCACTGTGAAAGTGATGTCGTCAATGAGCTGTTAAATAATGGAATAAAACATATTGTAATCAAAAGAGGTTCTAAAGGCGCAAGCCATTATCGTTTATGTAATGGGGAAATCAGTGAGTGTCACGTATCAGGGCTGGCTACCCGTGTTGTGGATCCAACAGGCGCGGGAGATTGCTTCGGTGCAACGTTTGTTAGCCTGCTGCTGGCTGGCTATTCGGAAGAGAAATCGCTGGCGTATGCCAACGCCAGCGGCGCGCTGGCAGTCTCGTCCAGAGGCCCTATGGAGGGGTTGTCATCCCTAACACAGATAGAAAATCTTTTATCTTCCACTCACTGAACGTAGCGCCCTGCTGAGATGAACGTTGCCGTGCGGTACCGATGGTTTACATGGCCTGAGTTCCTTTTTGAATCCGGCAATACGCCTATTCTCTGGGTGTTACATCAATTGAGAGGATAGGCGCGCTGCAATATTTTGATACGTAAATAAAGGAAGAAATGATATACCCCCGGCGCGCCATGCTCGGTCACTCCATTGTTAACACCATTTCGTATCCTGTTTAGCGGAGGCAGGGCTATCAGGATGAATGGGTAGATTCCCCTAATCCGTCAGATATCAGCGCGGTGATGCTGGATCACCGCGCTGTATGATTTACCATTAACTGATGATACCTGTATGCCCGGTTAGCCAAACGATACAGTGAGGTTAACAAGTCCGTAATAGCCGCCGGTTTCGCTACCGTTCAGCGACGTGGACCAGCCTCCCTGGACGCTCAGCGCCGTATTCTGACGAATGCGAGCGCTTAAACCAGCGTTGAGGCCGGCACGAGTGCCCGACAGGTTGCTGCGAAAACGTGTATCTGAGGCGGTCACCGCAGGTACTGAAGCCGTGAAACCGCTATGTCCGCCATACGACTGAGTTAATGACGGCGCGACCCACCAGGCCAGCGTGGTTTTTGCATCCTGATATGTGCCTAACTTCAGACTTACGCGTACCGACTGGCGACGGCTGTCAGACCAGTGAAGCGAGGCGGCGCTGTCACGACCATCATTCATGCCCAGACCCTGTATCGTATACTGCAATTGCGGCTCCAGAGTCAGCGCTCTTGTAAAAAAGAAGGTCTGTCCCGCTTCTGCTGAAGCCAGCCATCCGGTGCCGTTGGTGGACAGCTGCGTACCGTCGTTGGATGTGGCATTCAGGCTATGGCGACTGACCTGCAGCAAACTGCTCAGATGCAGGCCGCTATGGAGGTGACCCGAAAGATAGACCCCGCCAGTGTAGACTGTATCGCGAGTACTACCCGCTGATGTGCGGCTTACTTCACGCCAGACATCACTACGCATCAAACCTGTGGCACCGTAAACACCCGCACGCCAGTTGGCTATTTCGTTATCAAGCTGCCATAGATCCCCACCAAGCTGTAAAAAGCGATAAGTGCTGTTACTGGCCGGGATACCGCCCTCCGTGAGACCGCCTTTGCCAGGTTTGTGAAGCTGACCTGTTGCCACACGGCCCCAGATCCTGCTCTCTGGTGCATAGTTAAAACGGGTGTCGGCTGTGCCTGCGACCAGGCGATCATAGTCGAGGGACAGCGACGGCATTGCTGTATAGCTCCACATGGCGTCGCGGTAGTTTACCCGCGGGCTATCGTTGTTCATTTGCTGCGAGGTCAGATACCAGCTCTGGTCGACGTTTCGGTACAGGCTGTACACATAAGCCCCCGCTTTTATCGGCTGTTTCAGTCTGAAGGCCTTTTCGTCGGTAGTCGCGCCGTGTATGGCCTTAACCAGAACAATACCGCTGCCTGTCGTTTGTGCGCCCAGGCCACCGTGGTTGCGCACTTTCAGGTCACTATTACCGGTGGCGCGGCCGCCATCAATCACGATCTTATCGCCCGGAGAACTGCTGTCGCCCAATACGCTATTAAGAGTGACAGTACCGCCTTTACCGGTCAGGTTTTTTACGGTCAGGGTATGCGGTGTGAAGGAACCCTGTGCAGGTACAAACGTAATACTGCCAGCGTGAGTCAGGTTATTCACCTGCGCGTTATCGGTGAGGTTCCAGGTACTACTGCTGTCAATGCTTACATCGGTTGGGTCAATAAAACCGGTGAGCGTAGTGCGATGAATCAGTGACAGTGACGTTCCCGCCTGGGCAATAATGTTAGTCTTGGCCTGCAGACCGTCCATCACCAACGATCCCGCGTTGAGGTTAATCTGCTTCTGAGCCACAACACCCCCCAGGATGAGAGAGCCGGTGCCAGACTTGGTGAGTTGACCGCTTCCCGTAAGGTTGCCGTTCCCGATTTCTGTTGCATCAAGTGAAAAATTCATATCACCATCGTTGATAACCGTGTTTCCCGCGATCACGCCGCCGTCAGTTAACGTAGTGACGCCATTCAGTATACCGCCATCGCTGATGTTGAGCGTGCCGCCCGCGTTGATTGTGGTATCCCACGCCGTATCACCTTTTGATACAGTAAGGTTACCACCGTTATCCAGTAAAATATTACGGGCCACGCCGTTCCTGATAGAGAAATCACCCTTAACGTTGGTACCGGTCAAAGTCGATCGGGTAATCGTAAAAATCGCACTTCCCGGTAGTTGTTGTACACCGGTTGCCGTTGCCCCGTCAGCAACGCTGATAAATCCCCCGGCCTTGAGTGTCGTCGATCTAATTACCCCTCCACTAAAGACATGCTGACGCGCCCCAGAATTTACCGTGGTGTACGTTGCCAGTCCACCTCTGCTAACATATTGTTTTGAAGCAGAATTTAATACGCTAAACTTCACATTGCCGTTTCTGACACGCTGAGTGCCCCTTGCATTGACTATCGTACCTATCGCTATGCCGCCGTCTTCAATGGTTTGCTCTCCACCGTTATTTATGGTGGATATCACCGAGCCTCCGCTGACATACTGGGTTCCTTTATTATTTATCGTGGTGGAGATGGCCCGCCCATTTCTGTAAATATTCTGTACATCGTTTGCGTTTAATGTGGTGGCCGTAGCCTCCCCGCCTTGAAATATATCCTGATAACCGTCTGAATTCACCGTGGTGAGTAGCCCAGAGCCATTGTTTAATAACGGAGGTTCATCGCTATTTATCTTGGTGTCTGCGGCAATGTCTTTCACTAAAATCATCTGGTGTTGCATGAAGCTTAGTAGGGTACCGTTGTAATCGGCTGCCGTGGCATATCCGCTTAGGGTGGAAAGCAGCAATGTGCCTGGTATCATTTTCAACATCCATGATTGATATACGCGGTATCTGATAGGTTTCAATATTGCAACCCCCACATTTCGCAACATAATCCAAGCGAGCCTGTACCTTTTGTTCATCTGATTTCTCTTTATTACTGATGTATATTTAAACTTTTTTGCCGGAATAAAGCCGCTGCGAAGTCGTTAAGCTGAATTGCATTTTGTTATGTTATTGCGTATGAAGCCTGCCTGTTCCGGCAAAGACGTCAACATGGCCAGCTCTGAAGCTGAAACCTGAATTGGGTTAAATACTTTTCTGAGGATTGCCTGGCATACGCGACGTGGCGTTGCAGAGAACGTAGTCATCCAGTAAAACAACGTGCCAGTGAGCGTGGTACGGCAACGCGTTATGGCTGGGAGAGTATCTCACGATCCTCTCTTTCAAATTATGCAGGCGGTGGTAATGCGCCAGGTCGCCACAGATACACTGAACACTTCGACATGGCAAATGATGTCATGCAGTCGAATGACATCATTTTTGTCCTTACGAGACGGTTAATCAGTTTAAAACTCTTTAGCCATGAGGCTTTGTGTGACAGAACCGGATTCATTGTGAATTAACAAAGAAAGCAACATCATTGTTAAACACAGAATCTAAGGCAAAGTGAAACACGGATGATGTTTAATGCTCTGGTCAGTCCAGTTAAGCTGTAAGCCAAGCGCAGGATTATACAAAAGCTAGTTAAACGGTGGTTAAACGCTTCGTTTGTAGCGATGAGACATGGCGATAACTCAATTTATTAGGCGAACTGTTTTATACCGCGTTCAGGATAGCGTTTTCATGCTGCTCGACGGGGTCTGAGTCGCAGCGGGTTTGCGAACCCGCCTGAGACCTGGGTTATCGGTGTGAGCATTGTCATGCGCAAGGCGTCGGATGATTCTCTTTTCAAACCTGGCTGGCAGTGCAGACGAGCCCCCTTGTTTTAATTGTGGTCGTGCTAACGCCTGTACTGTCGCGCCTGAGTGCCGGTAAACGTGACAGTTCATCAGCTAGGCCGTCGAGGGAAATATCGGTGTGACGGGTGAAGTGTTCACTGTCATAAGCACTTTTTTTAGATATGTATGACGGTGTTAATTCTGGCCGTATTGTCAAAAGTATTCCGATTGAAAAATATTCATATAGTCTCTGCCTTAACACCGCGAAGATTTATGACAATTTAAAACTTGCCAGTATACCCCTAATTAAAATGCAAGGTGGGAAGAGCGACAAGCAGGCTGATACCGTACTTAGATTGAATGAATGGCTAAGAAATGATAGCGAAAGCAGATTTTTATCATATATCCATCGCTTATTCCACTCTATGGAGGTAGTGAGTTTTTTGTGGAGGAGTAAATAAAACTGAGTATGAAGAAGTAGAAAACATATTAGTAACAACGATCGGTTAAGTTAGTTTAATAGTTATTAACGATGATATTTAACGTATTGATCGACTTTAACGAATAAAGTATTTGGTGTACTATATAAATATTGTAGATTAAGAACTTTAATTAATTCTACACAGCAGTGCCAGATATCTTTTCATCTATCATTGGCTGTGTTTTTAATACTTTGGGTTTAAACTCTTGGTGAAGACTCCTCAGGAAAAGAGGTTATATGTCTGCGTCTAAAAGGATTTACTGGCCCCAGAATGATCATTTATTTGGCGGCGGTGTTATTGAGCTAAATCAGAGTGTTATGCGGGAAGATCTCACATTTATTAATCTTAATGAGTCAACGCTCAGCCTGTTTCTCAGAGCTATACCACTTTCTGATGACAGGAAATACGTCATTATCTGCTCTCGCCGACTGATGTCTATCGCTAAATATCTTCTCAAAAGATATCAAAATGTCTTTGCGGTCTTTGAGTCGAGCATAAAAATGGAGATTATAAGCCGTATCATTACCACCTCTCCACAAAATGAAAAAATATTGGAAACGCATTCAGAGCAGCCGCCGCTCACTGAGCATGAGTTTCTAATACTGCGGCTTATGTCAAATGGTATGGATACTAGATCTATTGCCCTTCTTTATAATTTAAAACCGCCCGTGATTTATTCATTCGAAGAAAAACTGTACAAGAAATTGGTTTTTGAGCAGTCGGGAATCCCTTTAGCACCTTCGCTTCTATCCCGCTTACGACCCAGCCAACAAAACGCCCGCTAATTATCTTATTATGGAAAACCGGATAACCTTGGCAGCTATTTTTATTAACCCGCCTTATCAGGTTATCTTTCAGATGTCACTGTTATCGAAAATTGTGCCTCTGATGTTGATACAGGCGCTGATCTTGGGCTGAGGAGGGGAGCGAAGTATTCGCATCGCAATCTGTTCGTGTCGAAGATATAGCTATGTTTCGCTCTTCAGTTACAGTAGCTCGACAGCCTTATAGGGTTCGCTCGTCAATAACCGGTTCATCAGCGCCTCTTAGACTTGGCGAATCCCGCTCTTCAATCCATCTTAAATTACTCGCAAATGATGTATCTGTCCGTGGTGACGCACTCTGGTATTTTTCGTCTACGATTAATAACGAGGTTATCACCCGTTCATTTAAGGAGGATATACCGTGTTTTTTCACGACGATGAATCAGGTCAAACCCTTATTGGTGAAGCGGCTTTGAGTCTTGCTCTGAGTGATAAGGACATCAGTGTCGATACACTCCTTGCACAGCTCAGGCTGTTTGCCGAAAATGAAATCAGCGACCTCCGGCTTATACAAATATCCGATGCCACTCACTGGCTCAGGTGTTTCAGACAGCCGGGTCAGAGAAACCCGCCAGCGCTTTACTGGCTGGCAGGCAATGATGATGACGGTGAGGGAAAACACGCTGGAGACGTGGTCCGGCTCCGGCCGGAAAACGACGATGACAGATAACCTTTATATCGGATGCGCTTCCGGGCGCGCCGGCCGGAGATTTATGTCAGGGATGACGCTTTCCTCTCTACAAACACGCTTTCTGCTCGTCTAAACCTCTTATTTTTGCACCTTTGCGTACCACTCATTCCTTCAGGCCAACGTGATCTTCATCGGCTATGCCTTTTCCGGTTGAAACGATTAACTAACATTATATCTGTACAAAAATTATTTTCTTGTATAACTTTATCGTTATTATGTTGCGCTCAACGTTTAACCAAAGAAGAGGTATCTATGCATCATACCGGCTCCCTGGCAGTGACTGACCGTAAGATTGCCGATTATGTCAGTGACGCAGTGCTTCCATCCCAGCAGGAAATCCTGGGAAATATTGTGGTCGAGATTATCCAGGCAGGAAAACATCTCAACCGTAAGGCGATTTGCACCAGACTGTTAAGAGGTCAGGAGCTGGCCACGACCGGAAAGGAGAAGCAGCGCTATCAGACGCTGATTGGCATGCTGTTTGAGCAGTAAGCCCTGCACGTACTCTCTGATCGGGCCGTTAACCCTCATTTTGCCAGAGGTGCATGCAGATTAATGGTCATACCTTATCTCACCGCTCGATCGCGGCCGCCATATGGGCTTAATACGTTCGCGCTGAGAAACACTGAGAAGCGGTCTTACTCAAGATCGCATCCGTTTCAGACGTTAATGGCGAAAGGCCAAATGATCTCAGTTATCCTGTGCATGGGTACTTTATACCCACCGGTCTTAAACGGTATTGATGATGCTACCGCAGCAGCCGGCCTCTTTGTATTGCGCGGCGTTAAAGGGCGACAGAAATCCGGCTATTTCCTGACGTGAGTGGTGAAAAAGCCTCACGATTTCCTGAACGGCGCTGCCGCTCAGATCTTTGCGCCAGGCCAGGCTTAAAGGAGAGGGAGCGCGCATGGTAGGGATAGTACGGCTTAATAATACCCCTTGGGCAATCAACGGCTGGCACAGTGCCGCTGGCAAAAAACCGATGCCGATGCCCGCAAGATGGGCGGCAATTTTAGTTTCCAAATCAGGCACCAGAATCTCTTTTTGGCCTGACAGCCGCCAGGCCACCCGCCGGGTCAGTTTTCTGGCACTATCTTCAACGTTAATCGCAGGATACTGACGTAAATGGCTTTCGGTCAGCGGGTCAGCATGCTGTCGTAAAGGGTGATCTGCGGCCATTACAAACAGCCATTCCACTTCACCCAGCGGTGCGATGGCGATGGTTTCGGCCAGCGATTCAGTGCCGGTTACACCGATCGCCAGTGAAAAATCGTCGTGCAGCATCGCATCCCATACCCCCATAAAGATCTGCCGTGAAAAATTGAACTGTGTAACCGGATAGCGGTGGGTCAGCCAGGCAAGCAGCTGCGTGACAGCCGCAGAGCTGTAAACCAGATTATTGACCACGATATTCACCTGGCGCTCGACGCCGTCATTAATCTGTCGCAGCTTCCCGGGCATGCTGTCTATCCAGCTCAGCCATTCACGCGCCTGTTCAAGTAAATGCATGCCTGCCGGAGTCAGGGAGACGCTGCGGGTGGTGCGTTGCAGTAGTGCCACGCCGGTATTCTCTTCCAGCAGCTTAATCCGATAGCTGATGGTTGCTGTGGTTTTACAAAGCTTATCGGCTGCTTTTGAGAAGCTAGCGGTTTCAGCAACGACGATGAAGGTGCGTAGAATTTCAGGATCCAGCATGCAGGGCAACTCCTATCACCTAAGATGTCCTTATAGGGTTTTCAATTTTTTTCATAATACGGTTTGTATAACTGTGGGTTCAATCTTGTTTTGGAAAAATATTTCAATTTTATCTTGCCGATGTTTTTTGATGCTTCTAGATTAGCACTCATGCACTTTGTTATTTACATGTAATCATATAATAAAGGTATTGTTAAATGTCTTGTGCCATTAAAATCAATGTGTTACCTCTTAATCGGACAGCATTTAGCCCCTATGGAGACGTTATTGAAACCGCCGGGAACGATTATTTTTACATCAATGATGGCACCGTTGAACGTTACCATGATCTTGCGAAGGTAGATATTCTCAAGCAGGACCGGGCGCTTATCAGCATCAATCGGGCGCAACCGGTGAAGCTACCGCTCGTTTTTTCCAGGCTGGAGCGCCATCCATTGGGTAGCCAGGCTTTTATTCCAATGAATGGTGAGCCCTTTGTGGTAATTGTTGCCACTGGGGATACCGAACCTGATCTGGATACGCTGCGCGCGTTTATCTCCAATGGCCATCAGGGAGTAAATTATCACCGTAACATATGGCACCACCCGATTTTCGGCTGGCAAAAACAAATTGATTTTCTCACCGTTGATCGCGCCGGTCAGGATAATTGTGACGTGATGTCGATTTCTGACTGTGAGCTGTACTTTGCGTAAGGTAGCAGATGACGCTGTAGATTATCTTGCATAAGATGTGGGCATGAAGCTTATACATTTGCTCACATTTTGAGCTGGAGATAATCAGGGTATGACGGAAGTAAGACGGAGAGGCCGACCGGGAAGAGCGGCTCCGGTGGCGGTAAAAGGAGCGCAGGCGCTGGAGCGCGGGATTGCCATCTTGCAATACCTTGAAAAAAGCGGTGGTAGCTCGTCGGTCAGTGATATTGCGCTGAGCCTGGCGCTACCTGTATCCACGACTTTTCGTTTACTTAAGGCGTTGGAAAATGCCGATTTTGTAAACCAGGACAGCCAGTTAGGCTGGTGGCATATTGGATTGGGTGCATTTAATATTGGCTCGGCCTATATCCATAATCGGGATGTGTTATCAGTTGCGGGGCCTTTTATGCGTCGGCTGATGCTGATGTCTGGCGAAACGGTCAATGTGGCAATACGTAACCGTAATGAAGCGGTGCTGATTGGACAGCTGGAGTGTCAATCGATGATCCGAATGTGTGCTCCGCTGGGCAGTCGTCTGCCACTGCATGCTTCAGGTGCCGGCAAGTCGCTGCTCTATCCGTTGCCCGATGAGGAGCTGGTCGAGGTTATCGTTAATACCGGTCTTCAGCGTTTCACGTCCACCACTGTCGTCGATCTGCCCGCGCTGCAAAAAGACCTGAAAGAATCCAGGATGCGTGGCTACAGTATCGATCATGAGGAGCACATAACCGGCCTGAATTGCATTGCCTCTGCGATTTATGACGATGTGGGTACAGTAGTCGCTGCTATTTCTATCTCTGGTCCTGCTTCCAGGTTGACCCCGGACAGGTTTGTCAGCCAGGGCGAGCTTATGCATAGCACTGCACAGGATATCAGTACGGCCCTGGGGCTGAGAAAGCCAGCGCAATAGGCAACTGCCCGCTCGCAGGAGCGGGAGTTTTTTAGACTTTTCTATTGTTGGAAATATTTTCCAATAAACTAAGAAGGAAGTCATAATGGCAAGAATGAGAGCCGTGGATGCGGCTGTATATATTCTGGAAAAAGAGGGTGTGACTGCCGCTTTTGGCGTGCCTGGCGCGGCAATCAATCCGTTTTATTCCGCTATGCGTAAGCAGGGTGGCATCCGCCATGTTTTAGCCCGTCATGTTGAAGGCGCTTCGCATATGGCTGAAGGCTATACGCGAACTGCTGCCGGTAACATCGGCGTGTGTATTGGTACTTCCGGGCCGGCAGGAACCGATATGATCACCGGGCTTTACTCCGCCTCTGCCGATTCAATCCCTATTTTATGCATCACTGGGCAGGCCCCGCGGGCGCGCCTGTATAAAGAAGATTTTCAGGCGGTAGATATCGAATCCATCGCCAAACCGGTGACCAAAATGGCCGTTACCGTGCGTGAACCGGCGCTGGTGCCGGGTGTGTTTCAGCAAGCGTTCCACGTCATGCGATCCGGGCGTCCGGGACCGGTATTGATTGATCTCCCTTTTGACGTTCAGGTCGCTGAAATTGAATTTGATCCTGAGCTCTATGCGCCGTTACCCGCGTTTAAACCGGCAGCCACCCAGGCACAGATTGAAAAAGCTCTGACTATGTTGCTCCAGGCTGAGCGGCCAGTGATCGTCGCCGGCGGCGGTATTATTAATGCTGATGCTTCTACACTACTGCAAAAATTTGCTGAGATTACGCAGGTGCCGGTGATCCCAACCCTGATGGGCTGGGGGTGTATCCCTGACGACCATGAGTTGATGGCAGGCATGGTTGGCTTACAGACTGCCCATCGTTACGGCAACGCCACGCTGTTGGCTTCAGATTTGGTTTTCGGCATCGGTAATCGTTTTGCTAACCGCCATACAGGGTCGGTGGAGAAATATACGCAGGGGCGAAAAATTATCCATATTGATATCGAAGCGACGCAGATCGGCCGGGTGATCAGTCCGGATCTGGGCATCGTATCCGACGCTAAAGCGGCATTAACGTTGCTGGTTGACACCGCGCAGCGTATGCAGTCTGAAGGACGTTTGCCCTGCCGGGAGGCCTGGCTAACCGCCTGCCAGCAGCGCAAGCATACCTTACTACGTAAAACCCATTTCAATGAACAGCCGGTCAAGCCGCAGCGGGTTTACGAAGAGATGAACAAAGCATTTGGGCGCGATGTTTGCTATGTCTCAACCATCGGCTTGTCACAAATTGCCGCTGCGCAAATGCTGCACATATTCCACGATCGTCACTGGATTAACTGTGGTCAGGCAGGTCCACTGGGCTGGACAATCCCGGCTGCTCTCGGCGTCTGCATCGCCGATCCTGCGCGTAAGGTCGTCGCGATCTCCGGCGACTACGACTTCCAGTTTATGATCGAAGAGCTGGCGGTGGGTGCGCAGTTCAATATTCCTTACCTCCACGTGCTGGTAAACAATGCTTACCTCGGCCTTATCCGTCAGTCGCAGCGGGCGTTCGAGATGGATTACTGCGTACAGCTGGCGTTTGAAAATATCAACAGTAGCGACATCAATGGTTACGGTGTTGATCATGTGAAAGTCATTGAGGGACTTGGCTGTAAAGCGATCCGGGTGTTTAAACCGCAGGATATTGCGCCAGCGTTTGAACAGGCTCAGGCATGGATGAAACAGTACCGTGTTCCAGTGGTGGTGGAAATTATCCTCGAAAGAGTGACTAACATCTCGATGGGCACTGAGCTGGATAACGTCACAGAGTTTGAAGAAACCACCGAGAATGCGCAGGACGCGCCAACCGAAACCTGTTTCATGAAGTATTCATCAGTGAGGTGAAATATGTTGCGTTTTTCAGCCAATCTTTCGATGTTGTTTCAGGAGTACGACTTTCTTGATCGCTTTGACAGGGCCGCAGCCAGCGGCTTTCGCGGCGTGGAGTTTATGTTTCCCTATGACTATGAAATAGACGTTTTAAAACAAACAATCAGCGCCAGTGGTGTTGAGCATACTCTGCATAATTTACCCGCCGGTGACTGGGCCGACGGCGAGCGCGGCGTGGCCTGTATTCCCGGCCGTGAGCAGGAGTTTCGCCAGGGCGTCAGCGAGGCGCTGCGCTATGCAAAAGCGCTGGGTAATCACAAAATTAACTGCCTTGTGGGCAAAACACCGTCCGGATTCAGCGCGCATCAAATCCATTCAACTCTGGTGGAAAATCTGCGTTATGCAGCATGCGAACTGGCAAAAGAGAACATTTTGCTGTTGATCGAGCCGATAAATACCTTCGATATGCCTGGTTTCCATCTCTGCGGTACCCGGCAGGCGCTGTCGCTGATTGAGGACGTTGGCAGTGAAAATCTTAAGATTCAGTACGATATTTACCACATGCAGCGCATGGAAGGTGAGTTGACGCAAACCATGCAAACCTACGCCAGCAGTATCGGTCATTTGCAGGTGGCGGATAATCCTAAGCGCGGTGAACCAGGCAGTGGCGAAATTAATTACGACTTCCTGTTCAGGATTATTGCGCAATCAGATTATGACGGCTGGGTGGGTTGCGAATATAAACCGCTGGCAACCACTGACGCAGGTTTGCAATGGCTTAATCGCTATCGTTAATTTTCAGACATTATTGGGCATTAATTTTTTCCGCCTGGTGTGACGGGAATTTATTGCCTGAAAAATCCCTCAATAGCAGGCGGATACAGGAAGAACATGATGGAACCTGAATTTATTGAACCTGACATTTGTGGCGTCCCGGTGGCGCAGCGGCGGGCTCAAGCGAGACATGAATTACAGGTAACCTCTGGCGATGCAATGCCTGCTGCGTTACTTTCACGTGGGGGATAAATCGTTTGGAACGGCAGAGCAGGTTGCCGGTCTGTCTGGCATTATTTTTACACAGTTCCCGACAGCGTGCCAGCCGTGATGTGGCCACTGTAGCCCGCGGGAGGAGGATAGCGTCCTTTATCAGTCTGGGCCTATTCATGTAAAGGTGATAAGGGTAAATCACAATATTGGCCGATTGAAAAATAGTTAAATACTATGCATCGGAATTCATTGTCTGGTTATAGTATTTTGTCTGTGGCAGATGAATTTGGCGACGATAATGTTACGAGAAGAATATCGCTGGCATTAGATTTGCGAGCGTTTTTTTAATGTTGTCAATTATAATTCCTAATGGAAGAGTGCTTTTTATAAAATTATAAAAATAAGTAATATTAATTGTTCCTCATGGCTAAATCTGTAGAAACGTAATCCGATACGTGTGAAGAGGGTTTTATGGAACAACATAGAGCGTTATATCGTCAACGAGGCTATAGTGAGGATCTATTACCAAAGGATGCATCGCAACGAAACTGGAAAACGTTTAATTACTTCACGTTATGGATGGGTTCAGTACATAACGTTCCAAATTATGTGATGGTCGGTGGTTTTTTTATTCTTGGATTATCCAGTCTGAGCATTGTTATGGCCATTGTAATGAGCGCCTTTGTTATCGCACTGGTGATGATATTAAATGGTGCGGCGGGAAGTAAATATGGCGTCCCATTTTCTATGTTGCTGCGTGCATCTTATGGAGTAGGGGGGGCATTGCTACCAGGAATTTTGAGAGGTGGCATTGCCGCAATTATGTGGTTTGGGCTGCAGTGCTACGCAGGCTCGCTTGCATTCTTAGTCTTGCTGGGAAAAGTGTGGCCTGCTTTTTTGACCCTCGGAGGCGATTTCAAACTGCTGGGCCTGTCACTGCCAGAATTCATTGCCTTTGTCATCTTTTGGATGTTAAACGTCTTAATAGGACTGGGTGGCGGAAAAGTTTTAAATAAATTTACGGCTATTCTCAATCCCTGTATTTATATCGTCTTTGGCGGCATGGCTGTTTGGGCCATTTCGCTGGTAGGTATCGGGCCGATCTTTGATTATTTGCCTAAAGGTGTAAATAAAGTTCACCACGATGGCTTCCTGTTTCTGATCGTGATGAACGCGGTGGTGGCTGTTTGGGCAGCGCCAGCGGTGAACGCTGCTGACTTTACACAAAACGCTCATTCTTTCCGTAGTCTGGCACTGGGACAAACGCTGGGTTTGCTGGTGGCTTACGTGCTGTTTGCCGTGGCAGGCGTCTGTATTATCGCCGGAGCCAGCATTCATTTCGGCGCAGATACCTGGAACGTGCTTGATATTGTACAGAAATGGGACAGCATGTTTGCGACCATTTTCGCCATAGTGGTCATTCTGATGACCACCATCTCAACGAATGCGGCTGGTAATATTATTCCTGCTGGCTATCAAATCGCGGCGCTTGCTCCCAGTAAACTCAACTATAAAATTGGCATAATCATTGCCAGTATCATTAGCCTATTAATTTGCCCATGGAAGCTGATGGAGGACCAGCACAGTATCTATCTCTTCCTTGATATTATTGGCGGGATATTAGGTCCGGTAATCGGAGTGATGATGGCGCACTATTTTATTGTGCTGCGCTGCCAGATTGATCTCGATGAACTTTATACCGAAATGCATTGTAAGAAGCATCGCCATAATGCCTTTAACGCAACGGCTTTTTCCGTCACGGTGGTTGCAGTCATCGTTTCTATCAGCGGGAATTTTATTCCTCAGCTTGAATTCTTAAGTCGCATATCCTGGTTTGTTGGGAGTATTTTTGCTTTCTGCGCCTATGCAATCCTGAAGAGAAAAAACCTCTACTTAGTACGGCTAGCTCTGGAGCAACAAACCGAAGTTATTAATTCTACAAAATGATGTTTTATCTCAAGTATGAGGATAAAGAACTCCGCAATCACTCTGGAGAATCACTATGTCGTTTGATTTGATTATCAAAAATGGCACCGTCATTTTAGAAAATGAAGCCCGGATTATCGATATTGCCATTAACGCCGGGAAAATAGTGGCAATTGGCGAAAACTTAGGGAAGGCGCATAAAGTTATGGATGCGAATGGGATGATTATTGCGCCGGGAATGGTGGATTCGCATACCCATATTTCCGAGCCGGGTCGAACACACTGGGAGGGTTACGCTACCGCAACACGTGCTGCGGCGAGAGGGGGTATCACCACCATGATAGAAATGCCGCTAAACCAGCTGCCTGCAACCGTTGACCGTAAAACGGTGGCGCTTAAATTCGATGCAGCAAAAGGAAAACTTTCGGTCGATGTTGGCATGTACGGGGGGCTGGTGCCTTATAACCTGGATCGACTGCATGAACTGGATGAAGCCGGTGTGATTGGCTTCAAGTGCTTTGTGGCAACCTGTGGCGATCGCGGTATCGATAATGATTTTCGCGAAGTCAATGACTGGCAATTTTATGAAGGGGCCCGGCAGCTGGCTGAAAAAGATCATATTCTGCTGGTCCACTGTGAAAATGCGCTGATTTGCGATGGTTTAGGTGATAAAGCACGGGAGGAAGGGCGTTTAACGGCCCATGATTATGTCGCATCCCGGCCGGTGTTTACCGAAGTTGAAGCCATTCGTCGGGTGATTTACCTCGCTAAAGTCGCCGGCTGCAGGCTGCATATTTGCCACGTCAGCAGCCCGGAAGGTGTTGATGAAGTCACGCGTGCCCGTCGTGAAGGTCAGGCGGTAACCTGTGAATCCTGCCCGCATTATTTCCTGATGGACACCGACCGCTTTGCAGAAATTGGCACGCTGGCGAAATGCTCGCCGCCGATCCGTGATGCAAAAAATCAGCAGGGTCTGTGGGACAAACTGTTTAAGGGTGAAATTGATTGCATTGTCTCCGACCATTCGCCCTGCCCACCGGAAATGAAAGAGGGTGACATCATGCAAGCATGGGGCGGTATTGCTGGCCTGCAAAGTAGCATGGATATGATGTTTGACGCAGCGGTTCAAAAACGGGGCATGCCGCTGGCGCAGTTTGCCAGGCTGATGTCAACTAACGCTGCGGATATATTTGGCCTGCAGCAGAAGGGTCGGATTGCGCCCGGAAAAGATGCCGACCTGGTCTTTATTCAGCCTGACAGTCACTATGTGCTGAAAGCCGAAGATCTGGAGTATCGCCATAAAGTCAGCCCTTACATTGGCTGGAGCATCGGGGCGCGTATTGTCAGAACAGTGCTGCGTGGCGAAGTCATTTATGATTCTGAGCAGGGTTTTGCACCGACCCCGACGGGCAAGTTTATTATCAAAAGTCAGCCACAGTAATTTCCCTCTGCGTCCATCACCCGACGGGCGTTTTTTCTCGTCTGAAGGTATAGCAAATAAAGTATCAGATAGGGATGACCGTTATTGCCGGCACGTTAGGTGATGGGGCCGGGAGTGTTCATTATCACAACTGCGACGGAATGTTCAGCATCTGGCGTGCTGGACAGCATCGCGCACGATCGTTGTCTGTTCTGTTGTCAGCACCCTTAAAATCCGTCAGCGTCCGGGTGCCTGAGGCAATTAAAAATCCACGGTTTCCACCGTGGCAAGTCCAGCATAACTAGAGATTAACCGGAGTTTCAGGCGCTCCGGTTTTAAGGTACAGCCTGAATTAAGAGTTGAATTACTATTTTTACGATGTTAATTATCTTTTTTTGAATAGATGGCTATTGTCTATATGAACTACAGAAGATGATAAAGCAGAAAAACCAATCACAGCCACTTCATTGTAGCTTTGAGAATTCTGGCTTAATCTATCCAGTAAATATTATAGAGAAGCAAAATACCGAAAGAGGTATTTTGCTTCTCTGAAGATTTATAAACTAATTAGTTTAGTTTCCACTGATGGGATAATGTGCCATTAATATATAGAGGGCGTTTCTCTTTTTTAGGTAAAGTAACAATAATTTCCTTCCAGGAAGGGATGTAATCACCTCTTGACGAGATGGATAGTGATAACTTCCGCGGTGTAACTTCAAGCCTCCAATTAATCCACCGGGCATTGTTTTTTAAATAACCCCAGGATTCACCATCATCTTCAAAAATTACTCCATTAGAGGTGCTTTGACCTAATGTGGGAAATAATAATAGCTCACGACTATTATCAAGATGCGGATTTACTGATTGCAAATATGCTGAAACAGGTATGCCGCTTCCAGCCCTGACAAATAACGGTAATTTTTCTAATGGTGCATCAACGTTAACCCATTGACCACCACTATACCAAGTTTCACTGTCATATTCATACCATCCATGGTCATTTTCAGGTAACCATAATGAACGAGTGCGAGCATTAGGTTCGACAACACTGGCAACAAGCAGATCACGTCCTAATAAGAATTCATCACACTCTGCAAATGTCTGCTCATCATATTGATGATCTAAGAATGTTGGACGTAAAATGGGTTCATCATCGGAATGTGCTTGCCATAATAATGTATATAAATAAGGCATTATACGATAGCGTAACTGTATAGCTGAACGAATCGAATCGATGACGGAAGGATACATCCAGGGTTCATTTACGGTTTTATCATCATTCCATGAATGTATCGTGAAACGTGGATGCATGACGCCATTTTGTACCCAGCGTACAAACAGTTCTGCATCTGGCCTATCACCTGAAAATCCGCCGACATCATGGCCGACGTTAAACAAACCAGATAAACTCATACCCAGACCCATGCGAATATTATAGCGCAGCGTATCCCAATTTGTACGGTTATCACCACTCCAGGTTTGGACATATCTCTGCATACCAGCACAGCCAGAGCGTGATATCAGATAAGGCCTTTTTTCTGGTGATGATTCGATCTGGGCTTCCATAGAAGCACGCATCATTAATAATGGCATGACAGGTCGAATATGTTTTATTGCTATTGGCTTACCAAATCCAAAACAACGTGCTTCACCATCCCATACTTCATACTCATTATTGTCATTCCAGGTTGAATCTATTCCCATATCTAACAATTGAGTTTTAACATTACTTTTCCACCAGAATATTGTCGCAGGGTTAGTAAAATCTAAATGGGAACCCTCATCATCCCAGAAGCAAGAAATTTCAGGTTTATTTTCTTCTGAATCGATAATAAATAAACTATTGTCAGCAACTTCTTGATATCTTGGATGGTCTTGTAACAAGCAGGGTTTAATGTTTGCCGCGAGCTTAAACCCTGCATCATGGAATGATTTTGTCATTAATTTAGGGTTGGGAACTTTATCATAATTCCAATTAAACACATATCTTTTATCTTTGATCGATGTATAACCTGAAGATAACTGGAAAGAGTCGCAAGGTATTGCATGCTTTTCGCATAACTCGATAAATTTAAGAAGTTGCTGTTGAGCATCAGGGGCATCAGTATAATGCATTGTTGACCCACTGTACCCTAAACTCCATTTTGGTCCAAAAATTGTTTTTCCGGTGAGTCTGACAAATCTTTTGGTAATATCAAGAATTTTACTACCGGAGAATATATAGTAATCAATATCGCCAGATTCACTTTGCCAACGACGATAAGGCTTGTGATAGTTGTCTAACTCATTACCCAAATCGATCCAGCAGCTGCTTAAATTGTCATAAAAAATACCAAAGCTGATATTTTCACGCTGAGTAATAATAAAAGGAACGTGTTTGTATAATGGGTCTGTACTAAAGGCATTATAACCCATAGCATCTAAATTTCTCATCTCGTAACGGTTGCCGTTTCGCAAGAGTGGGCCGGTTTTTTCGCCTAATCCGTAATATCTTTCATCTTTATATCTACTTTGATAATGCGCCGCACCATTACCCTGTGTATCTAATAAATAAGCACTTGTTGTTCTATCTTTTGTCAGGAAAGACCAGCTATCATTTGCATCATTCCGGTATGACCATTCTAGCCAAAGAGGTTGATGAACAGTAACACGCATCAGATTAGTTGATATTATAAGATGATCATCAAACTCCTCAAGTGTAAATTCAGGCAATTCAAAACCACTGTAATCATCTCTTAGCCGACCTTCCCAGGGTATATCATTACTGGGATCAATACTCCAGGTTCTGTCTAAACTAGATTCGCCATTCACCTTAACGTTCACACGAAATAGTTTCTCATCCAAAACTGAAATATAAAATATATGTTTATCTTCAACAAGAATCTCAATTTTATGACTACCTTTGTTTTTTAATTCCCATTTTTTTAATTTCTTCATTGAAAATTAACCTTCTGGTTCAGAGTTTTATTTTATTGCATTTTCTGTCGGCAATAAAAGCAATCAAGAAAATAGCACCGATTAAATCAAAGAATCCCATTGCAATAAATAGAGGATTAAAGCCGATTTTATCTGCAGTCACGCCAATGATGAGAGAAAAGATGAAACTAGCGATCCAGGCACAAGAACCTCTCATACCATTGACGGTTGCCATTTGACCCTTATCGAAAGATTCAACAACTAAAGCGCTTAGCATACAAGAAATAATTTGATGACCAAAGCCGCCAATAGAGATAAGAACAATAGCAATATAAGGGTCTCGTGTAATCGCAATGATAGCCAAGGAAAGCATTAAGAATGCACCGGTAACAGAGCTTGCGACAATAGAGTTTATTTGACTGAAACCGAAAATACGTATATAGATGCGAGTTAAATATCCACTGAATATACTACCCAAATCAGCGCAAAGAAATGGTAGCCATATAAATATCACGATTTCTTTTAGGTTCATACCATATTCCTGGGCTAAATATAATGGTACCCAGAAACTCATTACTGCCCAGGCCGGTTCAGCCATAAATGCCGGTATGGCAATCCCATAGAAACGCTTGTTTTTGGCAACTATTTTCAATGCTGTAAAGAAAGGCAATTTAACCGCAGGTGCTTCATTATCTTGCTGAATAAATGATAGTTCTTTTTTACTGAGATTAGTGTGTTTATCTGGTGAATTATAAAATATCCACCATAAAGCTACCCAAACTAATGCAATTCCACCTGTAAATATAAACGCACCTTGCCAACCCAATAATGAATGGGCAAAGTAAATGATGGGCGGTGCTAACATTGCACCCACAGAGAAACCTACCCCAGCCCAGCCGGCAGCGATGGGGCGTTCTTTTTTCGGAAACCATTCGCCAATCGTTTTTGCATTTGCAGGCGTTGCTGCTGACTCAGCCCCCCCCATAATAAATCGCAAAACTAACAATTGAATATAATTACTGGCCCCCGCATGGAACATACAGGCTAATGCCCATATCACTGCACAAATGAGAAAACCTAACTTCAAGCCAATGACATCAATCAACCAACCACATATAGGTTGGAAAATTGTATAAGCTAATTGAAACGCGCCAACGATCCATGAGTATTGTTCAGTGCTAATGTGGAGGTCGACTTTTAGCTCAGGAGCAAGAATACCTAAAGAATTACGCGTAATATAATTAACTGTAACGCCAAGCAAAAATAAAGCCAGCATCCACCACCTTAACTTAGGGATGATGCGCTTCTTTTTCTCTACGCCAGTAGGAATAGAATTTAACCCTTGGCTCATGATTTCACTCCGGAAATAAGTTTTTTATATATCTATCCATGTATCTCGTAATGATGTAATTGGTAAACCAAACTGTTCCATATCGCTAATAACTCCATGTAAATCATTATTTATAGATAAAAAAATAGCATTGTGATTTAGACCATACTTTTATGATTGGGCGATCAATTTATTGAAAATATGTGATCAGTTTAACTTTCCTGGCATAGATTGGTTGACCAAATTTAGATGGGATCACATTATAGCCAAGTATGAATTTTATTACTTCATTATCAGTTACTTAACTTAATATAAAACGATAAATATACCATTCCTGGATGACCAGAAGATTTTATTATTATTTCTAGGAGTTACTCATGAAACAAACTTGGCGTTGGTATGGACCTGCAGATCCGGTGACTCTATCTGATATCCGTCAGGCAGATGCAACGGGCATCGTAACCGCACTGCATCACATCCCTAACGGTGAAGTCTGGACTATCGAAGAAATCCAAAAGAGAAAAGACCTGATTGAAGCCAATAATCTGGAATGGAGTGTGGTAGAAAGTGTACCTATTCATGAAGATATAAAAACACAGACCGGAGACTATGAAAAATGGATTGCTAATTATCAACAGTCTTTACGTAATCTGGCTGCCTGTGGCATCTATACGGTATGTTATAATTTCATGCCAGTTCTTGATTGGACCAGAACTGATCTTGCCTATGAGCTACCAAACGGTTCGAAAGCCCTACGGTTTGATCAAATTGAGTTTGCTGTATTCGAAATTTATTTACTCAAGCGCGAAGGGGCTGAAAAAGACTATACGCCTGAAGAGTGTATACAGGCAAAATCGCGATTTGAGACTATGAGTGATGATGAAAAACAAAAATTAATTAATAACATCATTGCAGGCCTTCCCGGTGCTGAAGAGGGATATACACTGACACAATTCAGTCAGCAGTTGAAACGTTATGCTGATATTGATAAAGCGAAATTACGTGAGCATTTTACCTATTTTCTGAAAGAAATCATTCCTGTTGCTGAGGAGTGCGGCCTTAAGATGGCGGTACACCCCGACGATCCGCCACGTCCGATCCTTGGTCTTCCGCGTATTGTTTCTACTATTGAAGATATGCAGTGGATGGCTGATACCGTAAACAGTGATGCGAATGGTTATACAATGTGCACTGGTTCTTATGGCGTCCGTGCAGATAATGATCTTGTCAATATGGTTAATACTTTTGGGCCTCGAATTCATTTTTTGCATTTGCGCTCAACCATCAGAGAAGAAAATCCTTATACTTTCCATGAAGCAGCTCATCTTTCCGGTGATGTGGATATGTATAGCGTAATTTGTGCGATCGCTGCTGAAGAACATCGTCGTTATAAAAGTGGGGATACATCGCTTATCCCTATGCGCCCCGATCATGGTCACCAGATGCTGGATGATCTGAATAAGAAAACCAATCCAGGCTATTCAGCAATTGGACGCCTTAAAGGCCTTGCCGAAATTAGAGGTATGGAGATGGGTATTAAGCGCGCATTCTATTCAAAATAGAAACTCCTGCTGTTTGATATTGGCGCTAGTCAATCTGTTGCCAGACTATAATTGGGTGATCCTATGAAATCATTTCTTTGTGAAGATTTTTTACTGCACAGTGATATTGCTTGCCATCTTTATCATGGCTACGCAGAAGCAATGCCAATATATGACTATCACTGCCACCTGAGTCCTAAAGAAATAGCAGAAAATCGACGTTTCGATAACCTTAGTCAAATTTGGTTAGAAGGCGACCATTATAAATGGCGTGGTATGCGATCAGCGGGTATTTCTGAAAATCTTATCACTGGGCATAGCAGTGATTATGACAAATTCTTAGCATGGTCTGAAACCGTTCCTATGACGCTCGGTAATCCCCTCTATCATTGGACACATTTAGAATTACGTCGTCCTTTTGGTATCACAGGTAAAGTATTAAATCCGGAGACAGCGGAAGAGATCTGGCATGAAGCCAATGAAAAATTGACCCAGGATGAGTTTTCAGCCCGTGGCATAATGAAGCAAATGAATGTTCAAATGGTCGGGACTACCGATGATCCCACTGACACCCTGGAGTATCATCAGAAAATTGCTCAAGATAGCAGTTTTAATGTTGAGGTTAGGCCAAGCTGGCGACCAGACCGTGTTTTTAAAATTGAACAGCCTGATTTTCCTGACTATATGAATAAACTCGGACAGTGTGCCGATGTTGATATTCAGCGTTTCAGTGATTTGCTCACGGCTCTGGAACACCGATTAATGTATTTCTCCTTACATGGTTGCATTGCTTCTGATCATGGTATTGAAATATTGCGTTATGAACCGCTCCCCGAAGAATCGGTGCTGGATCGTATTCTGCAAAAAAGATTGACGGGCGAAATGCCCAATGAAAAAGAAATAGCCCAATTCTCAACAGCCGTATTGGTCTGGCTTGGTAAACAATATGCGAAAAATAATTGGGTAATGCAGCTACATATTGGCGCTCTACGTAATAATAATACACGTATGTTTCATCAACTCGGCGCCGATAGCGGTTTTGATTCGATCGGTGATACACCCGTAGCTTATCCACTTTCACGCTTACTGGATGAAATGGATAAAACAGATGAACTACCAAGAACAATTATTTATTGCCTGAACCCGCGTGATAATGAAGTTGTTGCTACGATGATAGGAAATTTCCAGGGCGGAGGAATAGCAGGGAAAATTCAGTTTGGATCTGGCTGGTGGTTCAACGATCAAAAAGATGGTATGCAGCGACAACTGGAACAGTTATCTCAATTGGGGTTGTTAAGCCAATTTGTGGGTATGCTGACGGATTCACGCAGTTTCCTATCTTACACTCGTCATGAATACTTTCGACGTATTCTATGTAATATGCTTGGTACTTTGGTTGTAAATGGCGAAATTCCACGGGACGAAAAAGTGTTAGGTGCGATGGTACAAAACATTTGCTTTAACAATGCACGACATTATTTTTCTGCTGGAGAAGTATCAGGTTAATATCAAGTCGTATCGTGCTGAGCCGTAACTGTTCTACTGGAGTAAAACAGTTACGGTTATTCAGTAACTTTGAAGCATTGAGTCATCTTGAGTTGGAAAATAAGAGGGCTGGTAGGCACAGATATAAATAACAGGGGGAGGATGAGGGGAAGATATTCAGCTGTTGTCGAGTCACCCTTTTTACCGGTATATCGATCGCATATTTAATTTAGTTTCTGCATCGAATTTGTACTCATAAGAGACGTTATTCGCGTGTACACATGGAAAATATTGTCATAAAAACCGCCACTGTTTATGACAGTACCAGGACTCAAGTTGTGCCTATGGTTTCAACCGAAGGTGGAGAGGATAAATCCACTCAACACGCCAGCCCTGCCGACTTCCTTGCGGATGCAGCTAAAAAAGGCTTTTCTCACCGCTTATGACCACGACCAACCTGCCGCAAGCAGCATTCCTTCCTGGAAAATGAAGCCCCACGGTTTGTATGAACCGTTGATGAAGCGTGTCGATCTCAATCACGCCACAGAAATCATCGCCCATCCTGTTATCCCAAATTTGATTTGTCAGTCCTATCAGTTGAGGGCGCGCACGAAGGGGATGAACGGCTTCAGTCCCGTGGTCTGTGAGTTGGCGAACCGCGTTTTGCTGTCGCCTTGATCCCAGACATTCCCCAGGTGCATAAACACCACGCGGTCGCCCACTTCGCGGACAATGTCCATGCGCTGTTGCTGGCCGCAGGAGAGGCCTGACGGGTAGTAATCCACACGGTCACTCAGCCCCACTTTTTTCAGCATGCACTGCGCCAGCTCCTGACAGTTGGCGGCGCTTTTGTTCTGCCCCCGGTGCGTAACGAAGTCATTTATGATCTTGAGCAGGGCTTTGCGCCGACACCGATGGGCAAGTTGATTCTCAAACGTCAGCCGCAGTAATTGCTCTCAGCGTCCATCATCCGACAGGCGTTTTTTTCTCGTCTGAAGGTATAGCAAACAAAGCACCAGATCGGGATGACCGGTATTGTCGGCACGTTAGGTGATGGAGCCGGGAGTATTCAACAGCCCATCTTCGACGGGTTATTCAGCATCCTGGCGTGCTGGACAGCAGCGAGCACGATCGTTATCTGTTCTGTTGCCAGCGTCCTTAAAACCCGTCAGCGTCCGGGTGCCTGAGGCAATTAAAAAAGCCACGGTTTCCACCGTGGCAAGTCCAACATAACTCAAGATTAACCCGGATTTCAGACGCCCCGGATTTTAAGTACAGCCTAAAGTTCAACGTCGCGGTTGCAGTCTTTTGAATAGATATAGCTGAAAGGCTCGCCGCGACCGACTCCGTAACCTGCCTGAAGTGCATATGCACCCATAAAGATATAATCGTCTTTTTTAACCGGCACCCAGTTATTGTCCAGGTTATACATACCCTGACCGGAAAGAATATAAGCGCCGTGCTCCTGTACGTGTGTTTCGATATAGCCGTGGCTGGCGCCTGGCTCGAAGGTGAGAATATGCATATTGAAATCAAATGCCGGGTCTTTTGGCAGGAAATCGACCAGAGTAACATCATCCATGCCTTCATAATGGATGCGTTCCAGCTGGCCGGCATTGCCGCTGACAATATGCGGGGCGAGATTTCCTGCTGGCTTATAGCGGCGTTTGTAGAGGAAAGCTTTGCTGTCAGCGGGCTGGTTGTTGATAAATGTCATAGGTTCATCTGGCGTGGCATAAAGGTAGCCACCCTGGGTGAGATGAAAGGACTCGCCTGCTACTTGTGCCGTTACCTTGCCTTCGATAACGTACAGGAAAGTTTCAATGCCTTCGCCGCCGATCCCTTGCAGATTGCCGCCATTTTGATGCAGGGTGACCAGATAGTCGACGAAGGACGCGCCGATTTTCGGGGTTGATAATATGGTGACATCGCATTTTTCAAAACCCGGGACGATATTTTTAACCAGACCGTCAGGCGTTAAGATTGCATAATTGCCATGGCGTACAATCGATCGGCTGGCCAGTAAATCATCACGATAGCCAACGATGTTATTTAAATATCCCATTAATCTTTCCTCATTCAGTCCAGGCCAGTTGATGCAGCATTAATGCGAGTGTTCTGACTCCCTGAGCCAGGTCTTCAGGATGAGTACTTTCTGCCGGGTTGTGGCTGATACCCTTGATGCTCGGTATGAAAATCATGCAGGTCGGTACATGGGGAGCGAAAATTTGCGCGTCATGGCCTGCACCGCTGGGCATCCTGCGAAAACTCAACCCTTGCTTTTCGCACAAGGAGATCAGCTGTTTGACCAGCCGTTTATCCATTGGCGCGGGTGCCTCGTCCATCCACAGGTCAATCGTAATATCTACCCCCAACTCCTCGCAGATACGGCGCATATCGGCTTCCAGTACCTCGCTGAATGCATGGAGCTCGGCAGCGTTGGTGTGGCGGCAATCAATAGTAAAAATCGTTTTTCCCGCAACCACGTTAACGATGCCGGGGTATGCTTCAACCTTACCGAAGGTGAGCACCAGGGGGTCGCCAAGATTTTTTGCTTTCGCAGTGGATTCGCAGCAAATACGGCTGAAAGCATAGATAGTGTCATGGCGATAGTTCATCGGCGTGGTGCCGGCGTGATTCGACTCGCCGTTCAGGGTTACGGTATATCGGCGCTGTCCGACGATTGCCTCGACTACGCCGATCGACTGCTGATTTGTCTCCAGCACCTTACCCTGTTCGATATGCAGCTCAACAAAGGCTTTAATATCCTCACGCGGTGCCAGCGGCACGACGGGCAAGCTGAAACCGCAGACTTTCATTGCATCGACAAAGCGAACACCCTGAGCGTCGCGGATTGTGGCGACATCCGCCGGGTTGGCAATTCCCACGATATTTTTGCTTCCCCAACAGGCATAGGGAAAACGGCTGCCTTCCTCCTCAGCCATCGCGACCACCTCCAGCGAACGCAGCGGTTGCCCGTAGGTCTGTTTTAACCAGCTAATAGCAAGCCATGCCGCCAGTACGCCAAACTGTCCGTCAAGATTACCGCCATTGACGACGCTGTCGATATGTGAACCGCTTAGAATAACCTGCTGTGGAAAACGGCTACCTTCCAGTCGGCCATAAAGGTTGCCAACCTGATCGAACCGGGTTTCCAGCCCACTCTGATCCATGCGTTGTTTTAAGGCCTGCTGGGCTGCAAGCCACTCGGCAGAATAAAGTAAACGCGTCAGACCGCCGGTGGGATCGGCGCCAAATGAGGAAAGCCAGGGTAAGTTTTCCTCGATAGCGCGACGAAAATAATCAACCATCTGTAACTCCTGTTACTGAATTCATTAAGCTTAAGGGCAGGCGGGGTTGCCAGTTTCTCTGAGTTTGTTGGCTACCGGACAGCGAACGGTATTGGCAATAACGACGTCCTGTGGCCCTCGTGACGCTATTTTTCAACGTCATATGGCCTGCAATCATCTCAGTAATCTTTGTTCGTTGCCTGCGCGACTAAAGCTACATGCGTTAAAATACTGTGAATGTAATGTGAGATTGTGATCTGCGTCCGAAAAGAGTCATAGTTAGATTTTATTGTATAATGCGTGATTTTTTATTAAGCACGGCGGTTAAAACAAGATGAAATGACGCCTGTTAATGAAAATGCCGTCCTTATTGAACCAGTCATCACTATTTTGATGTGATGCCTGTCACGCCTGAGATAATGAAAAATGTATTACTTTGTTGCTGAAAAGTAATCAAGAATCAGGCATTACAAAAAAGACTGCTCAATAATGACAGGGTACAACTTTATCTTCTTAACCTGTTGATACAGGCCGATCGGGTAGCGGACGGCGCTGGCGATAGCTAAACTGAATGTACATATTACTCGCCAGGGGATCACTCACCGTCGCGTTAATATTCCAGGTCGATTGAATTAACGCGGGTGTCAAAACGTTTTCTGGTGCTCCACATGCGGCTATTTTTCCTGCGTTGAGTACCACCAGCTGCTGGCAATAATTGGCGGCCAGGTTGAGGTCGTGCAACGCTATTACGACCGTGACTGGCAGTTCACTGATCAGTAGCATCAGCTCAAGCTGATGCTGTATATCGAGATGGTTTGTTGGCTCATCAAGCAGCAGAATGCTGGGGTTTTGTGCCAGCGCTCTGGCTATCTGGCAACGCTGTCGTTCGCCACCGGATAGTTGATGCCAGCAGCGGTCGACCAACGCCTGTAGATGCATCTGTTCGATAGCTCTGTCAACCGCTGCACGGTCATCAGCGCGCCAACGAGAAAACGCGCTACGATGCGGTGTACGTCCCAGTCGGACGATCTCCTCCACCCGCAGGCTGTCCTCGGTGTCTGCATGCTGGGCAACAAATGCCAGTTTACGGGCGCGTGTGCGCTGGCTCATGGTAAACAGTGCCGAATCGTCAAGCATGACGCCACGCCCTCCCGTTGGCGGCAAGCCTGCCAGGCATCTGAGCAACGTGGATTTGCCGGAGCCATTGGGGCCAAGCAATCCGGTTGTCTGGCCTGCGGCGGATTCAAAGCAGATATCCTGAAGAATTTGTCGTCTCTGCAGCATTACGGACAGGTTGTTGACCGAAATTTTCATCCTGTTTTCCCACGCGAGCGGTAAAGAATTAGGCAAAAAACAGGCGCACCAACCAGCGCGGTGACTACGCCGATAGGGATAACCTGATGTGTCATCAAGGTGCGGGATAACAGGTCGGCAAGGATCATAAAATGGGCGCCGATAATAAAGCAGATCGGTACCGATATTAAATGACCGGAGCCGACGATCATGCGCGCCACATGGGGAATGACCAGGCCGACGAAGCCTACCGCACCAATGATACTGACGATGACCGCAGTTTGCAGGGCGGTCAGCAGTAGCAGAGCAATGCGCACGTACTGTACGCGGGTGCCCAACGTTGCCGAAATTTCTTCACCAAAAGTGAACGTATCCAACGATCGCGCGAGACTTAGTGTGAGCAGCAACCCACTTAGCGTTACACAAAGCGTTAACAACGCATCAGGCCAACGAACGCCGCTCAGGCTGCCAAGCAGCCAGAACATCACGCTACGCGATTGTTCAGCATTAGCGGAGGTACTGATAATGCTTGCGGTCAAGGCATTAAACAGTTGCGTGCCGGCGATACCCGCCAGGATGATACGCGTTGCGCTATCGCGCATACCCCGTGCCAGTAGCATGATGAGCGCGAAAGCGGCGCAGGCACCGATGAATGCGCCGACGCTGACGCTCAGAATACCCCCACCAATGCCTATCAGCATTACCAACACTGCGCCCGTGGAAGCACCGGCTGAAATCCCTAACAGATAGGGTTCGGCGAGCGCATTACGTAACAGGGCTTGTAGCACCAGCCCGCACAGGGCAAGGCCGCCGCCACTACAAGCCGCCATGAGTGCGCGACTGGCGCGATATTGCCAGACGATGCCTTCCTCAATTGGCGGCAGAGGAAAGTGACTAAACCCCAGGCCGTTCGCCAACGCCATCGCTGCGTGGGTGAAAGGCACCGGCATATCGCCATTGGCAGCGGCGATAATCAGCATCAGCGGCAGACTAATTACTCCTGTGAAAATGACTGTCAGACCATTTTTTGAATGAAATCCCGTGGGCCTCATGAGTGTCCCGTTAACGTAGCGATATGGCGACTGAGAAGTTCAACTGCCTCAACGTTGCGTAACGATGGGTTAAGCGACATGGCGGGTACAATAATGATATGGTCTTTTTGCACCGCTGGCATTTGACGAGTTAGTGGGTCATTAAGCAGAAAATGGCGCTTAATTTTTGCATCGTCTGCCGGATATAAACGACGGTCCATATCGGCAAACACAATGAGATCGGGCTGTAAGCGTACAATGTGCTCCCAGCTGACGGCAGGCCATTCGTCCCGGATGCTTATAATATTTTGCAGGCCCAGGGTCCGACTGATCCAGCCAGGTACACCGTTGCTGCCTGCGACCCAAGGGTCACCATTCAGCCGACTACTGGAAAACCAGAACACCACTTTCAGCGGCGTCGCAGGCGGTTGTTTGACTCGCTTAATTGCGCTTGCAATGCGTTTGGACAGCGTTTCGTTCAGGGCCTCGCCCCGCGCTTCAATATTGAAAATACGTGCAAGTTCGTTGATTTCCTGTTTGATAGTGTCGATTGAGAATGGGGCTGTCCGGGCACCATCTGCATTAGCACTATCCGTCACGGATTTATTGATACAATCGGCAGGTGAAAGCCAGGTTTTGATGCCGAGTTTTTCAAACTGTTCTCGTGTGGCGACTTCACCCTGAGGGCCAAGATGCCAGCTATATTGCGCGAGGACCAGGTCTGGAGTTCGCGCCACGACGGCTTCAAAACCAGGTGTATTGTCAGCAAGCTTTTCCAGGCCTTTACCGCGTGGTGTCAGATCGGCGGGAAGCTTGCCAAACCATACGGAAGTGCCTTTGATGGTTTTTTCCAGCCCCAGCGCCAGCAGTAACTCGGTTTCATGCTGACCGATCGTTATGACGCGCTGTGGAGGATCATTGAACGTTTCCTGATAGCCACAGTTTTCAATGGTCAGGGGGAAATTGGGCGCTGCCTCAGCGACATTAAGCAGCATGATAAAACCTGGTATCCCTGACACCAGCGCCGTACATAAAGATTTTCTGCAAACGAACATCTGTCGCGCCTCTTTTTTTTGTGATGCGATAACTTCCAACTGAATTCATTGCGTAGCGACAGACAAGCTCAGCCAGTTATCAACCTGAACCTGAATTCTGATAAATGACCATCAAAAGTGCCTTCGTTAAAGAAGAAATAAGACGATGGCGTCGTCGCTACGGTCGTTTGTTGCTTTTTGATCGCGATATGAATCGCTGACCTGTTCTCTTTCTGGTCTGTAACTGCCTGAATCAACGCCGTTGGGCGCTACTGATGCGTCCGATCCAAGGTCGGGACGATTGAAGCCGGAGTGCGCTGGTGCAACTACGCATGACGTTGGCTCCAACGGCACAACCGCAGCCACTGATTTCCACCGGATACGTCTGTTTCAAGCCCAAAAACCGATCGGCATTAATTATCGGACGCCTGATAAAGTCAGCGTATTCACTGCCAGCAAATCTAAACACATTAACAGTGCCATGATCGGGCCCTGCGACCGAACAGCCCACTTCACTGGCAGAAAAGAGGCGATTTTCTTTTACCATCAAATGAGAATGATTATCAATAAAAATTATAAAATTCATCTGATCCGGCAGCAGTTAATCGCTACAGGGCTAAGATAGACATAACCGAATGGTTGCAGGGTGATGCCTTTAACTGGTTGTATATGAAGTATAATATGGGCTTTTAAGGTTACCTTATGGCCAGCGTTAACGTTGATTGTCCTCATTGCCAGTCTGCTTAAGTTTACTGGCATGGTCAAAACCCTATAGGCCAGTCAGACAGATATCGCTGCCATAACTGCCAGCGCGTGTCTTAGCTCACTTACGCTTATAAAGCTCACAAGTCGGGGGTTAAAGAGCAGATCACCGAAATGGTTTTGAATGGCGCTGAGGTTCGCGATACCGCCATAACACTCAAAATGGGCATTAATACCGTCATCCGGACTTTAAAAACTCGCGCCAAAGCGATTAACGTATTCGCCCGTCGCCCAAGCTGATGTGGCGCTTATCTGTGAACGCGATGAGCAATGGCGCTTCGTGGGCAGTGAAGCCCGGCAGCACTGGCTCTGGTATGCGTACAACACCAAAACAGGCGGTGAACTGACCTGCACTTTTGGTCCCCGCACCGATGAAACCTGCCGGGAACTGCCAGCGCTACTGGAGTCCTTACCATCGGCATGATCACCAGCGACAGCCGGGGCAGCTATGGCCGGGACGTGCCAAAAGATAAGCATCTGACGTGCAAAATATTCACCCAAAGTATTGAGTACAAAAACCTGGCGCTCTGCACGCGCATTAAGCGGTTGGCCCGTAAAACGATCTGCTTCTCGCGCTCAGTTGCCATCCATAAAAAAGTCATCGATGCGTTATCGGAAGACACGTTCTACTAATTGGTGGCATTACCAAAAAAACGTATTCGTGTTTTTTGATAGTATTACAAGATGATTTAGTGATGATGATGCATGATTAAAAAGTAGGAATGCTGTGTTTATTACACGAACTTTGCAACAGTCTCCTGAATGACAGAGCGGTGTCGGCGGATGATAATCGGTGTGAGCTGATGATGTAGCTTATGGGGCAGATGAATCATTCGATTTATTCAACAAGGCAAGTTCTACCAATACAACCGGGCAAGCAGACCCATTATTATGTAACTTATAGCGAGGATAGTAATGATTAATACAACAGTAGCCCCCTCAGTAGATGTTCATCAATGGCTATAAAAAAATCTTCATCAGAAAAATATATGGATGAGAAATCTTCAAATAACAGCCTGTTACTCTCTAACTTAACTAATTTGAAAAACACTAATATGTCACGCTCCACACCTAATTTAAAATTATCTGGACATTCGAGTTCGAGCCCATATGATGACACTGCTCTCTGGAGAAAAGATCAGAAATTGTATAATACTATACGTAAAGACTTTCTGAAATTTGAAAATCCTCACACTAAAAGATTTTCGGAAGAACCTAATGGAGAACTGATATATTTATCTAAAGGAAAAGATGTTGTTAGCAAAGATCATACACAACCTACTGCAAGAAGCTGCAATTTGGCCTCTTTCCTATTGGCGACACAAGATTTATTTTGGCACGTATTGGAACCACAATTAAAAATCAAAGAAAAGTTTGAGTATATGATTGACAACGTACTAACGCAAACAGAGCGAGATAAACTATTTAAAGAAGGGTTAAGTCTCTATGAGTTGTCAAAGATTGCAAATCGATCTTTTAACAAATTTCAGTGTGATTGGAAATCCACATCATATTCTACACCAGACATCTCGCTTGAGAGATTTCAATCATTATTGAGCCAAGAAAACGTTGCGTTATTAATTTTGGTTCCTCATTTTTATATGGTCTCGAAGGAAATGGTGGGCACTTCACCTGTTTAGATAAAATGAAGATAGATGAGAATGGACATGTTTTCGCTCATCTTATTGAGTGCGCTAATTATAAATATCCAGATGACCCATGGATCCCTTTATCTGAATTGTATCAAGCAATGAGTCGCCCTGGTACTGACGGTATGCAAAGAGGGTTTATTATTCTTGAAAAGATAGAATAGAGGACAAATTTTCCAACTATTTGAGATGCTACTGTTGAAAATATAACCTATGCCGTTACGTCATGAAACTGAGATGAGCTATCGCCGGGCGGTCGCAGTTTTCAGGAAATATGTTGGGAATGACATGTTACCGAATGAAGTCACGAGCCGAGAGTTGATTTTGTGGCGTCGGGACCAGCTGGGAGAGGGAATAACAACAAGTACGTGGAATAATCAGGTCCGCCATTCAGGTGCAATCTACAACCAGGGGATAAAGAAAAAGTGGCTCATTCTTAATGAGAATCCGCTAAACGAAACGCAGTACCACCGGGAAGTAAACCTAAGAAAGCCCTCAGCCGGGATCGGTTGATAATGGTAAATCTGGTGCTGGGGCAATTTAAAGAGCACGAAAATCACTGGCTGAAACACTTCCCGCCTTGCCCAATCTATCCTGCGAGGCACTGGCGCACGGTGTATGATGTGCTGCGTTCGACAGAATCAGCTGTTACACCTGCGTTTAAAAGACGTCAATCTTGAAACTAACTCTATTTTATTATGTAAAAAAGGAAGCAAAACACGCAGGGAATGGCTGGTGCCAATAGTCAACTTCCTGAGCGACCGTATACGAATACTTGTTGATCGCGCCGTCGCGCAAGGAGCCTAACCGGAGGATTATCTTTTTGATGTGAAACTTTTCCTGCACCTGTTGGGGAAGGTTGGTTCTGAACCTGCGATACAATCCGTTCGTTCTTTACCCGACTAACGAAAGAGTGTGGTTTTAAGGTAGGCCCCCATCGGTTCAGACATACTCTGGCGAATGAGTTGATGAAATCACCCGACCGTAATTTGGCAGTGGTAAAGAGATTGCTGGGGCATCGAAGTGTCAGCACAACCCTGGAATAGGTCGAACTGGATTTGAAGATAACGGGCAAGTGTTGAAAGACGAAACGTCACTGTATATGGATTTGACTCCTACACGTGAAGAAGAGGCCAGACACGTACTGACATAACGTTAACAAGCTGTAAAAATTCACAGCTATCGAGTAAAGGATGCCTGTGGTTTTACACAGGCATCCTTTCCGAAGGAACCTGATATCAACGCCGGAGTGTAAGTACCGGGAAAACCACGTTGACATCTATCTATCGGTTCCGAATTAACCGCCCGTTAAGGATCTTATTCCTTAACCAACGTGCTTTGATGCATGGTGCCCGGACGCGGAATCGAACCACGGACACGGGGATTTTCAATCCCCTGCTCTACCGACTGAGCTATCCGGGCAACGGGGCGCATTAAACCCTAATGCAAGTATGGCGTCAAATGCTTTATGACTAAATAGTGCCTGACAGCGCGCTTTTCCACCATCTGTGATTGATTCGCTACACATCAGGCTCATGGCGCAGCGCTTAACAGCGTCAGTTTTAATCATACCTCGCCGAGAAGAGCGCCATTTCCTGTTGTTAGCCCAGGGCAAGTGAAATACTTACGTTTGCGCCTGATACCTGCCGAGCTCTGCCTGCGGTAGGCGTTGCTGACTCTTTTCCTCCTGCCAGATGCTGATAAGACGCAGTGAAGGGTGACTTCTGTCGATGTATAGCGCTAGTGTAACCGTCAATGGTGGGCGCGTGCATACGTCTCAGCGGTTTTGTGCACTCTATTCATAGCGCAAAATCGCGTCGCGCCGTGTCTTGTCGCTGGTGAAAAAAAGTGCCATCATTGCGCAAATTTTTGACGTTCTGTTTGATTCTCGCTGTGAACTGAAGACAAGCTAATGGATGGAATGCTGTTAACAGACAGCTTATGTCGCCGACCTTTTATGCGCTCCAGCACTGTCAGTGCTGTGCATGAAACCAGCTTGTTTTTTAAATTATTTATCTGCTCGGTGCGGTTCGCTGTTGCTGATGATGGCTTAACGTGAGTTGTAATTACACCTGACAGTGATTGCCGCTAGCTGACTGCTAATATTGGAATACTTTCATCGGGATTACTTCCCATTGCCGTGGTTCTGCCACTCACTCATCCTTGACAGTAGGGGATTTGTGCATGACTCCTTTGAAAATTGCAGCCAGCGTCACCGTGGCCTGGCGTCTTCAGACCGCCCGCCAGGTTGTTACGCTCGACAGCACAGATTTTACCGACATTGCGGCGGTGGTCATTTCAGCAGCCGATTCGCACAGCGGCATTCTGACGCTGCTTAAATACACCGGCTTCAACCTGCCCGTGTTTATCGCCCTGCAGGCGGGTGAACGGCAGGAAAATCCGCCAGAGGTGACCGGCGTTCTGAGCGGCAATGAGGATGATGCAGCTGAATTAGAGCGCGCCGCTGCGGAATATGAGCTGGGACTGCAGCCGTCGTTTTTTGGCACGTTGGCTACCTACGTTTCGATGAATAACAGCACGTTTGCCTGTCCAGGCCATCAGGGCGGGGCTTTCTTCCGCAAACATCCGGCCGGCCGTCAGTTTTATGACTTTTATGGCGAAAATATTTTCCGATCCGACATGTGTAATGCCGATGTCAAACTGGGTGATTTGCTGATCCACGAGGGATCGGCAAAGGATGCGCAGAAGTTTGCCGCGCGGGTCTTTAACGCAGATAAAACTTATTTTGTGCTGAATGGTACCTCCAGTGCCAATAAAGTGGTGACTAACGCGCTGCTCACCCGGGGCGATCTGGTGCTATTCGATCGCAATAATCACAAATCCAATCATCATGGCGCGCTGATTCAGGCCGGCGCGATGCCGGTTTATCTCGAAGCGGCACGTAACCCATTTGGCTTTATTGGCGGCATCGATGCCCACTGCTTTGATGAAGACTATTTGCGCCAGCGCATCGCTGAGGCTGCGCCGGAGAGGGCGCTGGAGCCCCGTCCGTTCCGGCTGGCGATCATTCAGCTCGGTACCTATGATGGTACTGTCTATAACGCTCGCAAAGTGGTGGATACCATTGGTCATCTTTGTGACTATATTTTGTTTGATTCGGCGTGGGTGGGCTACGAGCAGTTTATTCCCGTGCTGGAGGATGGCTCGCCGCTGATGCTGGACCTTTCCCCTCAGGATCCGGGGATCTTTGTCACTCAGTCGGTGCATAAACAGCTGGCCGGCTTTTCTCAGACTTCGCAGATACATAAAAAAGATAATCATATTCGCGGTCAGCAGCGATTTTGTCCGCATAAGCGCCTGAATAACGCTTTTATGCTACACGCTTCAACCAGCCCATTTTATCCGCTGTTTGCGGCGCTGGACGTCAATGCGAGGATACACCAGGGGCCGGCAGGTCGTCGGCTTTGGCACGAGTGCGTCCTGTTAGGAATTGAAACGCGCAAAGCGATTCTTAATCAGTGCGAAATGATCCGGCCTTTTATTCCTGACGTAGTGGATGGTCGTCCCTGGCATGAGGCACCGGTCGAGAAAATTGCTAATGATGCCCGCTATTTTAGCTTTGAGCCGGATGCACACTGGCACGGTTTTTCCGGCTATGCTCAGGATCAGTATCGCGTCGATCCCTGTAAGCTATTACTGACTACGCCAGGCATTGACGCTGCCAGCGGCGCCTATACGCATTTCGGCATTCCGGCCGCTATTCTCGCTAACTATCTGCGTGAGAACGGCATCGTGCCGGAAAAATGCGATCTCAACTCGATTTTGTTTCTGCTGACCCCAGCCGAAAGCGAAGAAAAAATGGCGCATTTGGTGGCGATGCTGCGCCAGTTTGAACAGCACGTTATTGATGATGCGCTGCTAAGTGAGGTGCTGCCAACGGTATATCGTAAAAATCAGGCCCGTTACGAAGGCTATACGCTGCGGCGGCTGTGTCAGGAGATGCATAATCTCTACGTGAATTATGAGGTAAAAGATTTGCAAAAGGCGATGTTTCGCCAGCAAAGTCTGCCAAAGGTTTTGATGAACCCGCAGGACGCGCATACCGCCTACATACGCGGCGAGGTTGAACTGGTACCGATTGCTGACGCCCAGGGTCGTATCGCTGCCGAAGGTGCGCTACCCTATCCGCCTGGTGTGCTGTGTGTGGTCCCTGGTGAAGAGTGGGGTGGTGCGGTGCAACGTTACTTTCTGGCGCTCGAAGAGGGGATTAATCAGCTGCCAGGTTTCTCACCGGAGTTACAGGGCGTGTACGTTGAAAGTGACGACGAGGGCGTTAGCAGGCTTGTTGCTAATATGCTGATTGAATAGACGGGCAAAGCCCGCCTTTTCAGCATGAATATGTCGGTAACGAACCTGCCCGGCGCGTTGGCGCTAACTTCCACCACGGTAGTTTTTAACGTCTGACACGCCGGGGTAAAAGACCTCCCCGGTAGTCATATGGCTGGGGAGGTGTTGTTACCAGTAACGATTATAGTTGCGCTGCGCCGCAGCGACCTTATACAGATAGCGGCGTGATTCTGAAGACGGATGGTCGTTCAGTAACGCCCGGTAAACCTGATCTGGCGACATTTTGTTGATGATGCTGAACGCCCGGTTTTTATCCCTCGAAAAGACCCGCAGTACGCTACCTGCGCCGCCGTTATAAGCCGTAATCACGGCATAGCGACGTGAGGCTGGATTACGAATACCTGCCAGATAATTATCCTGCAAAAGTGCCAGATAGGCGGTGCCAGTATTAATGTTATTTTGCGGATTAAGCAGATAGCTACGGCTGGGGGTACCCCATTTGCCTTGCATGCGGAAGACGTCTGCGCCCGCGGTATTTTGCACGACTTGCATTAAGCCAAGGGCGTCAGCGTTGCTGACAGCGTAGGGGTTAAAGCTTGATTCAGTCTGCATGATCGCCAGAATAAGTGACTCAGCAACACCGTATTTTTCCGCTGCTTCACGTACAATTGGCAGGTATCTGTGTGCCCGTTTATCGAGGTGATTGGGCACCATCGGGATAGTCACTGACCAGATAACGTGCAGACCGGACATCCGCTTTTGTAGCTTATGCTTGATCAGGTAGTCGGCAAAAGCGGTGGCACGGCCCTTCCAGCGGATCGGCTGCCCGGTGTTATCCAGAACCAGCCCGTAAAGCATCGGTTCTTTACTTATCTGAATATCGTTAGCGTCGGAATAAAGATCGACGTTACTTGGGTTGTCGCCGATAAGCAGCGTCTGGATAATCGCCTGACGCAGTCTGTTTATCGGATCGGTGCCAGCAATGGTCTCGACAGTGACGGTACCCGCATCAAAGTTAATATGGCTGCGGGTGTAGTATTGATCGCTGTATTTAACATAGTCTTTGGGACCGGCAATCAGAACTTCATTAATCCCCCAGATATTCTCGATGTTATGGGCAAACTGGCCCATCAGAATATCGAATCCGTTGGTATCTTTAACCCATTCCGGATGATAGCGATCTTTTTTATACGAGCTGGAACAGGAGATTAACAAGGGTGCAATGATAAGCAGACTGAGTAATTTTTTCATCTTTCGGGGCGTCGCCTGGTTCAATGGCCCCAACCCGGAGCCTCACAAAGGTTACTTTTCTGGTGGCGTATAGCCTTCAATATGAACCTCTTTGCCTTCAAACAGAAAATTAACCATCTCCCGCTCCAGCATCTTGCGATCATCAGGGTTCATCATGTTGAGTTTTTTTTCATTGATTAGCATGGTTTGTTTGGTCATCCACTGCTGCCACGCTTCTTTGGAAATATTGTTATAGATCCTTTTGCCCACATCGCCAGGATACAGCTGAAAATCCTGTCCCTGAGCATCCCTTTGCAGAAAAGTACAAAAAATAGTTCGACTCATTGTTGCTCCTCAAAAGTTTTCCGCGTCGTGAGCGCCAGGCGCTGAGGCTGACGCAGTTGTTGTAGCAGACGCTCAACTGGCGCGGCTAACCCCACTGCTGGCGGCTGCGCTAAGTTATACCAAAGACCAGCACCTTCATCCATGACATCAGGGTAAACCCGAGGTTTCAGCCACATTGGAATGATATCTAAATGGAAATGGCTGAAGGTGTGACGAAAAGAAATCAATTGTTGCGTGTCATCAATATCCAAACCTCGTGGCGTCATCCACTCAGCCAGCGCTTCGCGGCTGGAAAACTGCGGAAAGCAATACAGTCCACCCCACAGACCAACCGGCGGTCGCTGCTCAAGCCAGACGCTTTGCTCGTGCTGCATTAGTAGCATCCAGCCACTGCGCTGGGGCAAGGTCTGTTTGGGTTTCTTCCCCGGATAAGCGCCAGGGTTCCCCTCGCTACGTGCAATGCAGCCCGCGTTGAGCGGGCAAATTTCACATTTTGGCCGCGATCGCGTGCACACCATTGCGCCAAGATCCATCATTGCCTGGTTAAACTGACTGACGCCCTCTGACGGCGTTAACTGCTCGCTCAGTTGCCACAAGCGCTTTTCTACGTCCTTTTTACCGGGCCAGCCTGAAACAGCGTAGCAGCGTGCCAGTACGCGTTTTACGTTGCCGTCAAGAATTGGATAGTGCTGACCCAGCGACAGCGACAAAATTGCCCCGGCGGTTGAGCGTCCTACGCCAGGCAGCGCGGCAACCTCATCAAACGTTTCCGGAA
Organism: Izhakiella capsodis; assembly: GCF_900115045.1. Classification (GTDB taxonomy): domain Bacteria; phylum Pseudomonadota; class Gammaproteobacteria; order Enterobacterales; family Enterobacteriaceae; genus Izhakiella; species Izhakiella capsodis. Next base: position 259,639 of record NZ_FOVC01000002.1, read on the forward strand.
AAACGCCGCCGTGCTGCCCGGCGACGGTTTTAGCGGCTTTATGCAGATTGCGCGCTCGCGCGTAATAACCCAAACCGGTCCACAAGTGTAAAACCTCGTCAAGCGGTGCGGCTGCCAGATGGCTAATGGTGGGAAAGCGATGCATAAAACGTTCAAAATAAGGGATAACGGTTGCAACTTGGGTTTGCTGTAGCATCACCTCGGAAAGCCAGACTTTGTAGGGTGTTTTTTCACTCTGCCAGGGTAAGGTTTTGCGCCCGAACAGCTGATACCAGGCCAGTACCTGCTGTGAGAACTGAGGGGCAAGCATCATCAATACTATCCTGTGTAACCAGAAAATAAGTCAGGAATTCCAGCACAGGCGCGAGGCGCTGTAAACCGGAACTTTGCGTTACAAAATTACATTACAATTTTGCGACCGGAGCTATGACATTTTTTGCCGGAAATTAATCAGTCTGGAAGCGAGGCCGCAGGGTTTGTCAGGCAGCCTTTATGTTTTGACCGGTGATAGGCATAATGCTCATTTTTCTTAACCGCTTACCACAGGCTCAATCATGATTGATAATGTCATTTCGCCGGAGTTTGACGAAAACGGTCGTCCGCTGCGTAAAGTGCGTAGTTTTGTTCGTCGTCAGGGGCGTCTGACTAAAGGGCAACAGCACGCGCTGGATACCTACTGGCCAACGGTCGGCGTTGAGTTTACACCGCAGCCGATTAATCTGGCCGAAACGTTCGGTAATGAAGGGCCGGTCGTGCTGGAAATCGGTTTTGGCATGGGGGCGTCGCTGGTAGCAATGGCAAAAAGTCACCCGCATCAAAATTTTCTCGGGATCGAAGTACATTCGCCTGGGGTCGGTGCTTGTCTTGCCTCCGCCCATGAGGCTGGCGTGAATAACCTGCGCGTAATGTGTCACGACGCCGTTGAAGTGCTGGAAAAAATGATCCCCGATAACAGTCTGCGTCTGGTCCAGCTGTTTTTTCCCGATCCCTGGCATAAAGCGCGTCACAATAAGCGCCGTATTGTACAGATACCTTTTGCCGAACTGGTCTTGAGCAAGCTCAAACTTGGCGGCGTATTTCATATGGCGACCGACTGGCAAGCTTATGCAGAACACATGCTGATGGTTATGAGCACCATCGGTGGTTACCGTAATCAGTCTGCTACGCAGACGTATATGCCACGACCGGATTCACGTCCGCTCACCAAGTTTGAACAGCGCGGGCAGCGTCTTGGTCATGGCGTTTGGGATTTAATGTTCGAGAGGGTTAAATAATGGCTATTAAACGCAGTCGTCGGCTACGTAAAAAAATGCATATCGATGAGTTTCAGGAGCTGGGTTTTTCTGTTGCATGGACCTTCCCGGAAACGACCAGTGAAGAAGATATTGATGCCATCGTAGATGCACTGATCGTGGAAGTGATTGAGCCAAACGGGCTGGCATTTGACGGCAGTGGCTACCGCCAGTGGGAAGGTTTAATCTGTCTGCAGCAGGTTGGCAAATGTACACAAGAGCACCGTGATCTGGTCAGCGAATGGCTGAAAGAGCAAAAGCTGGAGTCCGTAAAGACCAGCGAACTTTTTGACGTATGGTGGGACTAATCAATCAGATCCCTTGCTTTGTCGGCAGGGCCTGAATTCAGCGTAAAAAGGAGCCATTATGTGGGGTAAAGCAGCCTTGTTTGGTGCGCTGGCGATGATCGCCGGTCAGGCGCAAGCCGATTACCGGTGCAGCGTGAATCCGCAGGATGACGTGATAATTTCACCACAGAACGTGCAGGTTATCGGTACCAATGGCAATTTGTTGATTTCCCCACAGGGAGACGTACAGCGTAACGGTCAGCCGCAGAAGATAGACGCGGCAACACGTCAGAAAGCGATTGATTATCAGGCAGCACTTCGCCGCGATCTGTCATGGATAGACAACGGTGCGCTCTCTCGCCTGGAAAAGGGGCGTCAGGCGCTGGATAAAGTCATTGTTGACAAGCTTGGGGTTGACAGTAATGTGCGTTCGCGTCTGACCTCGCTGGACAGGCAGCTCAGGCAGCAAATGAACCGTATTATTGAACATCGCCATGACGGGCTGACTTTCCATTATCAGGCGATTGAACAGGTGAGTAAGGACGGCGAACGTCTGGTGCAGAGTGCAATGGGTGGCGTTTTACAGGATAGCTTGAATGAAATTGGCACCCGGCAGACCAGTCACAGTGATAATCCCCTGCAGGCGATGCTAGGTAATCTCGGCGGTTTACAGCAGGCGATTCAAACCGAATGGGGTAATCAGGAGCAGGATTTTCAGAACTTTGGTCATGAGGTTTGTCACCGTGTGACGTCGCTGGAAAAACAGCGAAAAGAGCTGCTTACCGCACTTAAATAACCCTTCGTCAGCATTGAATCTAGCCCCTAATCTCAGGTAAGGGGCCGGATTCAGGCTATTTTTTCATCATTGAAGTCGGCTTTTCTGACGCCTTTGACACATCAGTCCTCGTCAAGAAACAGCTCCAGTAGCGAATTGAGAAACAGCTTGCCCCGTTCAGTTATTTGCCAGTGGCTGGCGTTTTCGTTGAGATATCCAAGGCGGATCGCTTCATCAATTTGCGATCGCACGCAGGCCTCATCGAGGCCAGTGAAACGGCTAAATTCACTGCGTGGTGCTGCTTCCAGTAGCCGGAAGCGGTTCATAAAATACTCAAATGGTTTGTCCTGAGGCGCAACCTCATAGGCTCGATCGCGATATTTCCCCTGCATAAAACCGCGTGGGTGGCGCGTTTTAACCGTACGTATAATGCGACCGTCCGGCTGCGTCAGCTTGCCATGAGCGCCGCATCCTACACCCAGGTAGTCGCCAAAACGCCAGTAGTTGAGATTATGCTGGCAGCGAAATCCCAGTTTAGCATACGCCGATGTCTCATACTGAACATAGCCTGCATCCGTCAGTAGACGGTGGCCCTGTTCGAAAATATTCCAGAGCGCATCATCATCCGGTAGCGCTGGTGGTTGCGAGCCAAACAGCGTATTAGGTTCGATGGTCAGCTGATACCAGGAAAGGTGAGGCGGATTAAGTGCGATGGCCTGGCGCAAATCGTCTAACGCGTCCTCCAGAGATTGATCCGGCAGACCGTGCATAAGATCGAGGTTAAAACTACGCAGGCCGAGAGCGGCCGCCAGTACGGCGGCCCGTTCAGCCTCCTGGGGGCCGTGGATACGCCCCAGCCGTTGCAGCCTGGCTGGGCTGAAACTCTGTACCCCAATGGAAATGCGATTGATCCCGGCGCGCTGATAAGCGCTGAAGCGGTCAGCTTCAACGGTGCCGGGGTTTGCCTCCATCGTAACTTCAGCATCGGATGCGAGCGTGACGCGCAAACGTACCCCGTCGAGCAAATTCTGCATCGCCGAAGCACTCAGCAAACTTGGCGTTCCACCACCGATAAAAAGGGTGCTCACCTCACGACCGTTGATCAAACTGAGATCTTGCTCCAGATCTTGAAGTAAATGTGCCACGTATTCGTCGTGGGGGACGTCTCCTTTGAGGGCGTGCGAATTGAAATCGCAGTAAGGACATTTCTGCACGCACCAGGGGATGTGGATATACAGGCTTAGCGGTGGCAAATCAGCCATTGTGCATCGCTTCCAGTAACCGCCTTAGCGCCTGACCACGATGAGAAAGTGCCTGCTTTTCTGCTTTGCTCATCCCGGCGGCGGTTTTGCCGACCGCTGGCACAAAGAAAATCGGATCGTAACCAAATCCACCGGCGCCCACGGCTGAGCGGGTTATCTCTCCTTGCCAGCTACCTTGAAAAATCAACGGTGTCGGATCTTCAGCGTGTCGCAGATAAACCAGAACGCAGTGAAATTGCGCCTGACGCTGGCCGTCGGGTACGTGCTGCAGAGCCTCCAGCAGTGTCAGAAGATTCTGCTCATCACTGGCATCTGAGCCTGCGTAGCGTGCTGAATAGATCCCCGGTGCCCCGCCAAGGGCATCTACCGCCAGACCGGAATCATCGGCGATAGCGGGTAACCCGGTAGCGGCCGCAGCATGACGTGCTTTGATCAGCGCATTTTCAATAAAGGTCAGGCCGGTTTCTTCAGCGGAGTCGACGTTTAGCTCAGTTTGCGCGACCACATGGAGGCCAACGTCAGCCAGTAGGTCGGCCAGCTCACGCACCTTACCAGGGTTACCGGTGGCAAGAACCACTTTTTGCATAGCGTATCCAGACGTAAATTAAAGCGATCAGATCTGGAACCAGATCAGTGGAAACAGATTCATCCCGAGATAGTTCAGCATGTACAGGATCAAAATAACGATCATTCCGGAGAAATCGATGCCGCCCATTGCTGGCAGTATGCGGCGAATTGGCTCCATCAGCGGTTCGGTCAACTGCATCAGTACATACTCTACCGGACTGCGGCCCTGGCTTATCCAGCTCATCAGTGAACGAACAATGACGATCCAGAATATCAGGGTACCTGCGGTTTTTAGCAGCGACAGCCCGCCCGCTAACAGGAAAACTTTGTCAAAGAACAGTACGTGTTCCTGCAGCATCAATAGCAGTGGAAATTTAAGGATACAAATAATCAGCGCCAGCAGCAGAGATGCGGTATCGATCGGGCCTAACGGCGGCAGGATGCGACGCAGTGGTTTTACCAACGGCTGAGTCAGTTTGACCACCGATTGTGATAACGGGTTGTAGAAATCGCAGCGGGCCCACTGCATCCAGACGCGTAATAGTAACACCATGACATACAGGCCAATGATGGTGTCTAACAATTTCAGCAACATGAGGTTCCTCAATGATTGTAGTGTTGGCTCAGGCGAAGTTTCGCGCGCCAAAGATTGCGGTGCCAATGCGCACCATAGTACTGCCAGCGGCAATAGCGGCTTCCATATCATCGCTCATTCCCAGCGAAAGTGTATCGACCGATGGGTGATCGGCTCTCAACAGCACGAATGCTTCAGACATCTGCTGACAAACCGCCAGCTGACGCTGATAATCGCTTTCCGGTGCCGGGATTGCCATGAGTCCCCGCAGCCTCAACCGTGGAAGTTTGGCTATTTGCAGCGCCAGCCCGGATATATCTTTTAGCATGATGCCGGATTTGCTGTTTTCGTCACTGATATTTACCTGAATCAGCACATTTAGCGCGTCCAGATGCTCCGGGCGCTGCTCGTTGAGCCGTGTAGCCAGCTTCAGCCGGTCCAGGGTATGAAGCCAGGCAAAATTTTCCGCTACCAGACGACTTTTGTTGGATTGTAGTGGACCGATAAAGTGCCAGATCAAGGCAGGGTTTTTCAAGACGGTAATTTTATCCACTGCTTCCTGGACGTAATTTTCGCCAAAGCATTGCTGGCCTGCCAGCGCGGCTTCTGCGATAGCGCTCGCAGGTTTAGTTTTGCTGACCGCAAGTAGAGTAATTTCTGACGGATCGCGGCCGCATCGCTGCGCAGCAAGCGTGATCCGTTGCCGTATCTGGTCAAGATTGTGTGAAATTGCTGTCATAGTCAGGAGTAAATATGGAAATTGAAGAAATCGTGGCGCTTAGTGTAAAGCAAAATGCCTCTGATCTGCACCTTTGTAGCATGCAGCGACCACGCTGGCGGCGCGAAGGCAAACTTGCTGAAGCTGACGCTTTGCCTGTACTCAGTTCCGTGCAGCTGGAAAACTTTGCCGTAAACTGGCTCAATGACCAGCAGCGGCAACAGTTAGAACTGCAGGGGCAAGTGGATCTGGCAATTACACTTGCCGACGGTATTCGCCTGAGAGCCAATTTTTTTCGCCAGCGTACGGGGCTCTCGCTGGCGCTGCGCCGAATTGCTGGCGAAACACCAACGTTGCAGCAGCTGTACGCGCCTGCATCGTTGGAGGTGTTGACGACATGCCAGCACGGACTGATTTTAGTGACTGGCGCAACAGGCAGTGGTAAATCAACGACACTTGCGGCGATGATTGCTCATCTCAATCAACATTCAAAGCATATTCTGACGTTGGAGGATCCGATTGAGTTTGTCCACTGCAGCCAGCATTCACTTATACAACAGCGTGAGATTGGTACGCACTGCGCTTCCTTTGCGGCGGGTCTGCGCGCGGCCTTGCGTGAGGACCCGGACGTTATTCTGCTGGGGGAGCTGCGTGATGAAGAGACCATCCGACTGGCATTAACCGCTGCCGAAACCGGTCATCTGGTGTTGGCAACGCTGCATACACGCAGTGCGGCCAGTGCGATAGAGCGCTTAACCGACGTCTTCTCCTCTGCGGAGAAGTCACAGGTAAGAAGCCAACTGGCAGCGAGCCTACAGGCCGTGATAGCTCAACGTCTGCAAACGGCGGCGGGGGGGGGACGTATTGCGTTGTATGAAGTGCTGATCAACACACCGGCGATTGCCAGTATGATCCGTGAAGGGAAGAATCATCAGATAGCTGCACAATTACAAACCGGTGGACAGTGGGGAATGCAAACGTTTGAACAAAGCCTTGTTCAGCGAAAAAAGGCTGGGCTGGTGGCGATTCAGGGGGGACTGGCAAACCAGTCTTCAAGAATAATCACTGCCGATTGAGAGTCAACGCTACTTTTGCTGAGTGCACGATAGCCGCCACGGGCAAATAAGTCTGCTCTTGCTGCAACGGTGCTCAGACGTTCGTCCTGTAATTCAACCCGAATACCAAAGCGCCCGTGCAAACGGTTAGCGAATTTTCGCGCCCTGGCGCTCAGTGGTTGTTCGGTGCCGTCCATATTGAGTGGTAGCCCGACAATTACCGCGTCCGGTTGCCACTCTTTGAGCAGTGTTTTTATTTTATCCCAGTCAGGGGTGCCGTCCTGTGCTTTTAACGCGCAAAGGGCTCGGGCGGTGCCGGTCAACGTCTGTCCGACGGCGACGCCAATGCTTTTGGTGCCATAGTCAAATGCCAGTAGGATACTCATCGGTTGTCAGGCGTGGCCCGCCTCGCTGTTTATATTATGAATATCGACGCCAATGCTGCGCGCCGCTTCACGCCAGCGTTCGGCGATTGGCGTCTGGAACAGAATCTGACTGTTAGCCGGCGTAGTGAGCCAGGCATTTTCCAGTAGTTCACCTTCCAGCTGATCCTTTTCCCAGGCGCAGTATCCCAGTGTTACCAGTACCTGATTGGGGTGTCTGGGCGTTCCCAGGGTTTCCAGTACGTCGCGGGAGCTGGTGATCATCGTATTGTCAGAAACACGAATACTGGAGGCAAAAGCCCCCTGCGCTGAATGAAGAATAAAACCACGATCTTCGGCCAGCGGCCCGCCAACAAATACGGGTTTGTCGAGGCTGATTGTTTCATCGCGCGGTTCGGGGGTGATCTTCAGCTTTTTCAGCATTTTTTCAATGGTCAGATTGTCCATCGGCTTGTTAACGATCAAGCCCATAGCACCATCGTCGTTATGTTCACAGATATAAACTACCGAGCGTTTAAACATCGGGTCCTGCAGTGCAGGCATCGCGATTAAAAAGTGATGCTGTAAATTCATTCTCAAAACCATGTCTTCACGAGTTGGGGACGCCATCAGGCTTGCGGCCATTGATGGCGCTGCGGCCAATTGTTTTATCAACCGGCCAGATGATTTTCAATTGCATCCATCAACATACCGGTGATGGAGACAGGAAATGCCGCTTCGATTTCTTTGATACAGGTGGGGCTGGTGACGTTTATTTCCGTCAGTTTATCGCCAATAACATCAAGTCCGACAAAAATTAGTCCTCTGGCTTTCAGCGCTGGACCGACACTACGCGCGATTTTCCAGTCACTGTCGCTCAATGGCCTGGCTTCGCCACGCCCGCCCGCTGCCAGATTGCCTCGTGTTTCACCGCTTTTAGGAATGCGAGCCAGGCAGTAAGGAACCGGTTCACCGTTAACCACCAGTATACGCTTATCCCCCTCTTTGATCGCAGGCAGATAGTTTTGCGCCATACAGTAGAACTGACCGTGGTTGGTTAATCCTTCAATGATAACAGACAGGTTGGGATCGTCTTGTTTAACGCGGAAAATTGATGAGCCGCCCATACCGTCCAGCGGTTTCAGAATGATATCGCCATGCTGCTGCCAGAACTGGCGTATGCGCTCGGCATCACGGGTCACCAGTGTATCAGGCGTTAAATCGGCAAACCATGCGGTGAACAGTTTTTCGTTACAATCGCGCAGGCTCTGTGGTTTGTTAACGATTAAGGTTCCCTGTTCCTCGGCACGTTCAAGGATATAGGTGGCGTAGATAAACTCGGTGTCGAAGGGAGGATCTTTACGCATCAGCACGACGTTTAAATCGGCTAGTGGCATATCTTGCTCTTCGCCAAACTCGAACCATTTGTCATAGTTCTGTTCAACTTGTAGCCGACGCGTGCGGCAGCAGGCAACGCCACCGCGTAAGTAGAGATCGTTCATCTCCATGTAATGAATTTCATAACCACGGCGCTGTGCCTCCAGCAGCATTGCAAAGCTGGAGTCTTTTTTTATATTGATGGAGGTGATGGGGTCCATCACGATGCCAAGCTTAATCATTGTGGTTCTCCTTTTGCCGCAGCTCGCGTTGAGTGCAACGAACAATATGGTTAATCAGCCTAAGTCTCCAAAGCGCACCTGCAAGGCTGTGATTGCGGTTAATGCCGTTGTTTCAGTGCGTAACACCCGTGGCCCTAATAAAATATCAGTAAAATCATAATGCGATGTCAGGTTAATTTCCTCTTTGCTCAGCCCGCCTTCCGGGCCAATCAGCAGTCGCAGCCGGTTCACCGGAAGTGGCAGGGTGTTAATGCTATGTTTGGCCCGTGGATGCAAATTAAGCCTCAAGCCGGTGTCTGGTTCAGCGCACCAGTTTTCCAGTACCATGACATTGCGTATTTCAGGTAGCCGGTTACGGCCGCACTGCTCACAGGCCGCAATAGCGATCTTCCGCCATTGCTGAACTTTTTTTTCTTGCCGTTCAACGTCCAGCTTTACCCCACAGCGTTCAGATAGCAGAGGTGTGATGATATTAACGCCCAACTCAACGGCTTTCTGGATGGTGAATTCCATCTTCTCACCCCGTGACATCACCTGCCCAAGATGTAGGTGCAATGGCGATTCGCGATCGTCTTCCTGTACACTTTGCAGCTGTACGTTGACCTGTTTTTTATCCGCATGGGTAATCTGTGCTGTAAACGTCATATTAGTGCCATCAAACAGGGTCAGCATCCCACCAGCCTGCATACGCAGTACACGAGCCACGTGATTAGCTGCATCTTCGCTTAAGATAATTTCTGCACCTGGTGTCAGCGGGGTGGGGTGATAAATGCGCGGTATTCGCATGGTCATCCTGAAATGTTAAACCACGCGCTGCGCGGTTGTTTATGGGTTTTGGTGCATAGTGTAGGGGAGGGGTTTTACTACTGGCAAGCCTGTTGCGTCTACGGATTACTATTACCCTGAGTCAGGGTGATACGAAGATTCCGTTTACACGCCCAGATCGTCAACGGATAAAACAGGTTCCAGGTTTGAAACAATCCGGTTTGCCGGAGAATAATGTCAGATAATAGAGGCTGCGTAGGTAGAAATATGTGCGGGCGATCGCAGCACGCGTGCGGATGGGTGACCGCGAGTGTTTAGCTTTTAAGCCGTTTTCTGCCGCGGGATTTCTGCCCGTGCTGATGTTAGTGTTGCCGCAATCCATTATCGAACGGGGTAGCCTGTTTTGTTAGTCGGCGCTGAACTGGCCCGGCTGAAGCTGACTGCTGCAGTGCACGCAATGGTAGAGGGTTTCTCCGCGCATCATACGATTATGACGACGTACCGTTAACTGATGCTGCTGGCAGCGACAAAAATAGGGAAAGGTTCGGCTACGTACCGATGCCACTTCGAAAGCGTGGGTGCGCCGGGCGGAAACATTCAGTACACACTCCATCATCCATTTCCACTCGCCACCGTGCGGTGCGACGCGGCCAAAGTGTTTCCAGACCAGTAAATGGGCAAGCTCGTGTGGCACGACCTCTTCAATGAATGCCTGCTGGTTTTCCATCAGTAGCACTGGATTCAGGCGGACCTCCCACTTTTCCACCCACGCCGAGCCAGCCGCTGTTCCGCGCTGGCTATAGATGAGATTAGGCAGCGGGTAGTCGCGAGTCAGATGCTGATTAGCGCGCAGTAAATTCTCGCGCAGCGCACGCATGACCGATTGTTGTACTGCTATCGGGAGTCGCTGAGGTTTCATGGCGGCAAGGATACGTCTGAGGAGGAGGAAGTACAATCGGCAGAGGCCGCCTTTACGGCCTCTGCCCAGGAACTACTGCTGACCGATGTCGCGCAGCTTTTTACCGCTCATCAGGTTACGTTCGATATGCTCAAGCGTAATGTTTTTAGTTTCCGGGATCAGCGCGATGGTGATCAGAATAAACACTACGTTCAGGCCAGCATAGACCCAGAAAGTTTGCGCATTGCCCAGGTTGTTCAGCATTGTCAGGAAGGTTGCACCGACGATCATATTGGCGATCCAGTTGGTCGCCGTTGAGACAGTAATACCGAAGTCGCGACCCTTCAATGGCTGGATCTCCGAGCACAAAACCCAGATAAGCGGGCCGGCACTCATGGCGAAGCCAATAATAAACATCAGTAGCATGGCAATGGCAAAATATTGAGCGCCCGCTGAATGAATGCCAACGTGCAGCATCGTGCCGAGAATACCCATGCCTGCAGCCATAACCAGAAACCCCAGGGTCAGCGTTGGCTTCCGGCCCCAACGGTCAACCAGCCCGATAGCAATAAAGGTCGCCAGTACGTTTACAAGACCGACGATTACCGTTCCCCACATCTGTTCCGTGGTGTTAGTAAATCCTGCGATTTCGAAGATTTTCGGCGCATAGTACATGATAACGTTCATGCCGGTGAACTGCTGCATAACCTGTAACAGCACGCCGAGAAAAACTGCGCGGCGAAAATTGCTATTACTTTGGAACAGCTGCCAGCCTGACTGTTTGATTTTCAGGCTTTCGCGAATTTCATCCAGCTCACGCTTTGCCTGTTCGCTGGTATCGCGCAGACGATCCAGCACCCGCTTTGCGTCGCGGAAGTCGCCTTTTGCTGCCAGCCAGCGCGGGCTGTTTGGCAGAAAAATAACGCCAATCAGCAACAGGATCGCCGGAATAATGATGACACCGAGCATCCAGCGCCAGGATCCGGAGGCGCTAAACGCGGTATCGGACAGGTAAGCGGCCAGAATCCCGATAGTAATCATCAACTGGTAAAGAGAAATCATGCTACCGCGAATTTTCTCCGGAGCGATTTCTGACAGATACAGCGGTGCAGTATAAGAGGCAACGCCAACGGCCAGGCCCAGGAGCACACGAGCGGCAATCAGCATTTCCGGATTAGGTGCCATAGCCGACCACAAGGAGCCAATGACGAACAAAATGGCACCCACCATCAGGCTTTTTTTACGGCCAAGCTGTGATGACATCCAGCCGCTACCCACCGCGCCTACCGCTGCGCCAAACATCATGGAGCTGACTATCCATTCCTGCTGGTGGGCATTGACAGTGAACTCTTTCGCAATGAAGGGTAACGCGCCAGCGATTACGCCAATATCTAAACCGAATAACAGACCGGCTAATGCTGCGAGGAAACAAACAAAAAAGGTCATCGCTTTGTTCGATGTTTTGCTTGTCTTTTTATAGTCAGGCATAACGTCTCCATGTAAGTAAACGGCATCTTATTTTATCAATGGTAGGAAAAACTCTCATTAAAGAAAGTGCGGTGGATCACAGTAATGTAATCGTTTACACACCGTGAACTAACATGAGAAGGCATTTTTCTCTACATTCGGAATTGTTTTTCAGTGCGAAATAACTAACCCAATGATTTTGTCACCGACACGTATCAAATGGCGCTAAAATGACGAAATATTACGTTTAAAACTATTCTGAACTATCAGTAATGTCACGATAAATTATCAGCTTACTTATTGTAATCATTGCTATCTGCGACAAGCAATCCAGATAAAGTGTAGATGCTTTCTGAAAATAGGGTCGTATATGACAATAGAAATATTCGGGCTAAAAGAGGCGTTTGTTGATCACTGGCGGTGTATCACCAGGCGGTGGGTTTAGATTGCTGCAAATTCCTGGCAACGCTGTAAAAGAGCGAAATGCATCATACAAGTAAGGGAAGGTTGCCGGTCAGGAGTGAAGGGCCGTGACGAGACGGCCCTTTAACAGAGAGATAAAGCTTAGAGCCCGGCAGCCTCACGCAGTTGTTCAGCTTTGTCGGTTTTCTCCCATGGAAATGCGTCGCGACCAAAGTGGCCATAGGCGGCCGTGGCACGATATATCGGATGCAGCAGATCCATCATCTTGATAAGTCCATACGGACGCAGATCGAAGAATTCACGTACCAACAAGGTCAGCTGCTCATTTGGAAGTTTTCCGGTACCGAAAGTTTCAACCATGATGGACGTTGGTTCTGCTACGCCGATGGCGTAAGAAACCTGAATTTCACAGCGTTCGGCCAGGCCAGCGGCGACAATATTTTTCGCCACGTAACGTGCTGCGTAGGCTGCGGAGCGGTCAACTTTAGACGGATCTTTACCGGAAAAGGCACCGCCGCCGTGACGCGCCATACCGCCGTAAGTATCAACGATAATTTTACGTCCGGTCAGACCACAGTCGCCCATTGGACCGCCGATAACAAAGCGACCCGTTGGGTTAATATGATATTTCGTTGCCGCATTAATCCATTCAGCTGGTAGAACTGGCTTGATAATTTCTTCCATTACGGCTTCTTGCAGCGCTTTCTGGCTTATTTCTTCAGCATGTTGGGTTGAAAGCACAACAGCGTCAATACCAACGATTTTGTTGTCATTATACTGGAAGGTAATCTGGCTTTTGGCGTCAGGACGAAGCCAGGGCAGGGTGCCATTTTTGCGTACTTCAGCCTGACGCTGTACCAGACGATGGGCATAGGTGATCGGGGCCGGCATCAGTACGTCAGTTTCATCTGTGGCATAACCAAACATCAGACCCTGATCGCCTGCACCCTGTTCCAGCGGATCGGCACGATCTACGCCCTGATTGATATCCGGTGACTGTTTACCGATGGCATTCAGTACCGCGCAGGAGTTGGCGTCGAAGCCCATATCAGAATGTACATAACCGATTTCACGCACGGTATTACGGACGATTTCTTCAATGTCGACCCATGCGGTAGTGGTAATTTCGCCCCCCACCAGCACCATACCCGTTTTGACGTAAGTTTCGCAGGCCACGCGGGCTTTGGGATCCTGCGCCAGAATGGCATCCAGCACAGCATCGGAAATCTGATCGGCGATTTTATCGGGGTGCCCCTCTGATACGGACTCTGAGGTGAAAAGATGTTTAGCCATTAATTCTTTACCTTGCTTAAACGGGTGATAAATAGACTGCACGGCAAATGGCAAGATGCCAATGCCCCCTAAGGCAAAGCCAGCAGCAGTACCAATTCAAAACACGCAGAGATTAACCAATATGGACGGATTAACTTCCGGACGGCTATTTTAAATGACCCGGTTAGTTTAATGCCAGCATTTTTTCTGGCGCAATCGTAACCCGATGAGTCTGAAAGGATGTTTTTCCCTACGGATGCGGAGGGCATATTTTGCTTTTGCAATTTAATATCGCTCGCGGTATAAACGCCGCAGTCTTGCGGCGTATACAGAGTTCCGCAGTCTTACGCTGGCATATCCAGCCAGTTTTCACCCGTTTACAGACCGCATACCCCGCCGTGTGTGGAGGTGATAAATAGAATGAAGCAAGCGCTTTCTCTTTTGGACCGTTACACCGACCGGCTCTGTATTGCTCTTCCTTTGTTGTTCTCTGATTGTCTCTCAGGTAATTTGCACTCTGCATTGATGCGGCGGGCTCGACGCGCGCAGGCTAATATTTGCCTGGTTTTAGCTGCAATATTCATGAAATAGCCTAAACCTGGAGTATTTCCGATAGGCTTTCCTGACGGCTCCACCGAGTCTGATGACGTGTTTTATAATAAGATAAGAGGTTCGTGATGTCTGACGAAATAAAGAATATTAAGCGTTTGTCAGCTGGCGAACAGGGTGAACTCCGCTCAATGCAGGAGGTAGCGATGAACGATGAAGGTGCCAGCAGAATGCTCAGAACTTACAACATAGCCTGGTGGGGTAACAACTATTATGACGTTAATGAGCTGGGGCATATCAGCGTTTGCCCCGATCCGGATGTGCCGGAAGCACGCGTTGACCTGGCTAAACTGGTAAAAGAGCGTGAGGCCCAGGGGCAGCGTCTGCCAGCACTGTTTTGCTTTCCGCAAATTTTGCAGCATCGTCTTCGCTCAATTAACCTGGCTTTTAAGCGCGCGCGTGAATCTTACGGCTATCGCGGCGATTATTTTTTGGTGTACCCCATTAAGGTTAACCAGCATAAGCGCGTGATCGAAGCGCTGATTAATTCCGGTGAGCCGCTTGGGCTGGAGGCGGGTTCTAAAGCTGAGTTGATGGCCGTGCTGGCGCATGCTGGTATGACTCGCTCGGTAATTGTTTGTAATGGCTACAAAGATCGTGAATATATCCGCCTAGCACTGATAGGCGAAAAGATGGGACACAAAGTCTATCTGGTGCTGGAAAAAATGACCGAGGTTCAGCTGGTACTTGACGAGGCTGAGAGGCTGAACGTGGTACCGCGCCTGGGTATTCGTGCGCGCCTTGCTTCACAAGGTTCCGGTAAATGGCAGTCCAGCGGCGGCGAAAAATCGAAATTTGGGTTGTCCGCCACCCAGGTATTACAGTTAGTAGATATTATGCGTCAGGCCGGGCGCCTGGAGAGCTTGCAGCTGCTGCATTTTCATCTGGGATCGCAAATGGCGAATATTCGGGATATCGCCACCGGCGTGCGCGAATCTGCCCGTTTTTACGTCGAGCTGGCGAAACTGGGGGTTAATATCCAGTGTTTTGATGTTGGTGGCGGTCTGGGCGTTGACTACGAGGGAACGCGCTCTCAGTCTGATTGCTCGGTCAATTATGGCCTGAACGAATATGCCAATAACGTTATCTGGGCTATCGGTGATGCCTGTGAAGAGCACGGTCTGCCGCATCCGACGGTGATTACGGAGTCTGGTCGTGCGGTTACCGCTCATCATACGGTGCTGGTTTCCAATATCATTGGTGTTGAGCGCAATGAGTTCAGCACGCCGCAGGCACCAAACGAGGATGCGCCACGCCCGATGCTGAGCATGTGGGACACCTGGCAAGAAATGCACGAGCCTAATAATCGCCGCTCGCTGCGAGAATGGTTGCATGACAGCCAGATGGATTTGTTTGATATTCATACCGGCTACTCGCAGGGGCACTACGATTTGTTGCAGCGCGCATGGGCTGAGCAGCTTTATCTCAGTATCTGTAGTTACATTCAGCATCATCTTGACCCCAGTAATCGTGCACACCGCCCGATAATTGATGAGTTACAGGAACGTATGGCGGACAAGATGTACGTCAATTTCTCCCTGTTTCAGTCGATGCCGGATGCCTGGGGGATCGATCAGCTATTCCCGGTGATGCCGCTGGAGGGGCTGAACAAGCCGCCGGAGCGCCGTGCGGTACTGCTGGATATTACTTGTGACTCTGACGGAGCGATTGATCACTATGTTGATGGTGACGGCATTGCTACCACTATGCCAATGCCAGAATATGACCCACAAAATCCGCCCATGGTTGGTTTTTTTATGGTCGGCGCTTATCAGGAAATTCTTGGCAACATGCACAACCTGTTCGGCGATACTGAAGCCGTGGACGTATTTGCTTTTCAGGATGGTAGCCTGGAAGTGCAGATTTCCGATGAGGGTGACACAGTTGCCGATATGCTGGAATACGTTCAGTTGAGGCCTGATGAGTTATTGACCCACTTCCGTAACCAGATAAAACAAACCGATCTTGATGAGGAGCTACGCGCTCAATTTCTTGATGAATTTGAAAGCGGTTTATACGGCTATACCTATCTGGAAGACGAGTAACTGTCTGCAAGGGGCCACGCTAACGGCCCCGTCATTTTTACCTCTCTTAATCCCTGAACTCCTTAACCCTGGCCTCGCTGAACGACATAGCCAGATATGCGTGACTGCCCGGCTGCATCTGCGCATTTTTATCGATGCTGTCGCACCGCTCGCCGTGGAGATAAGGGGAGAGCACGCGAAATGAAGAGACAGGATACGCGTTTTTCCCCCTGTAGTTTGTTGAGACAATCCGTATAGGCATTCCACGTCACAGATTTAGCGCTTCGCTCCATGTACATCCAGCCCTGGTTTCATGTACATTGTTGAACGACCTTCTGTAGCTTTGCCTGATAATTATCTGATATCAATAAGTTAAGGACGGCGAAGCGATAAATCTGACCGGGAGTTATAAATGTCATCTCGTAGAGAGCTTGCCAACGCTATTCGTGCATTAAGTATGGACGCTGTTCAGAAAGCCAAATCTGGCCATCCGGGTGCCCCGATGGGTATGGCGGATATCGCTGAAGTACTATGGCGTGATTTTCTCAATCATAATCCTGTCAATCCGCACTGGGCCAATCGTGACCGCTTTGTGCTGTCCAATGGCCACGGTTCAATGCTGATATACAGCCTGCTGCATCTCACTGGCTATGATCTGCCGATCAAAGAGCTGGAAAATTTCCGTCAGCTTCATTCCAGAACGCCGGGTCATCCTGAATACGGCTATACACCGGGTGTAGAAACCACTACCGGCCCGTTAGGGCAGGGCGTTGCTAACGCGGTGGGTATGGCGATTGCTGAGCGTACGCTGGCCGCGCAGTTCAATCGTCCTCAGCATGAAATTGTCGATCACCATACTTATGTTTTCCTGGGTGATGGCTGCATGATGGAGGGTATTTCCCATGAGGTGTGCTCGTTAGCGGGTACGCTGAAACTGGGCAAACTTATCGCTTTCTACGATGATAACGGCATCTCGATTGACGGGCACACCGACGGTTGGTTTACTGACGATACCGCGAAGCGCTTTGAATCCTATCACTGGCATGTCATCAGGAATGTTGACGGTCACGATGCGGCCGCCATTAAAAAAGCGATAGAGGAAGCGAAGGCCGTAACTGATAAGCCAGCGCTCATCATGTGTAAAACGGTTATCGGCTTCGGTTCACCCAACAAAGCCGGCACCCATGATTCCCACGGCGCGCCGCTGGGCGATGATGAAATAGCGCTGACGCGTAAACAGCTGGGGTGGAACTACGGGCCGTTTGAAATCCCGTCTGAAATCTATGCTCAGTGGGATGCCAAAGAGGCTGGTCAGGCGAAAGAGTCCGACTGGGACACCCGCTTTGCCGCCTATGCCGGAGCTTACCCGGAACTGGCCGCTGAGTTTACACGTCGTACCAGCAATCAATTGCCTGATAACTGGCAGGCCGAGTCGCAGAAATTCATCGAGCAAATGCAGGCTAATCCGGCGAAAATCGCCAGCCGTAAAGCGTCGCAGAATATCATTGAGGCCTTTGGTAAAATTCTGCCGGAGTATTTAGGCGGCTCTGCCGATCTGGCACCGAGTAACCTTACCATGTGGTCAGGCTCGAAACCGATAAATGTCGATGCAGCCGGTAACTATATTCATTACGGCGTGCGCGAATTTGGTATGACCGCTATCGCCAATGGTATCGCCTTACATGGCGGCTTCCTGCCCTATACGGCGACCTTCCTGATGTTTGTCGAATACGCCCGTAACGCGGTGCGCATGGCGGCGCTGATGAAGATCCGCCAGGTGATGGTGTATACCCACGATTCGATCGGCCTTGGTGAAGATGGTCCAACGCACCAGCCGGTGGAGCAGCTTGCCAGTCTGCGCGTGACG
Source organism: Izhakiella capsodis (assembly GCF_900115045.1). Taxonomy (GTDB): domain Bacteria; phylum Pseudomonadota; class Gammaproteobacteria; order Enterobacterales; family Enterobacteriaceae; genus Izhakiella; species Izhakiella capsodis. The sequence continues at coordinate 277,475 of NZ_FOVC01000002.1, forward strand.
CCAAATATGAGCACCTGGCGCCCGTGCGATCAGGTTGAGTCGGCTGTTGCATGGAAATACGCGATTGAACGTCATGATGGCCCGACAGCGCTGATTTTCTCCCGTCAGAATCTCGCACAGCAACCACGTACCCCAGCTCAGTTGTCTGATGTGGCGCGCGGCGGCTATGTGCTGAAAGATTGCGAGAGCCAACCGCAGCTGATCCTTATCGCCACCGGTTCTGAAGTAGAGCTGGCAGTCGCGGCAGCGGAAAAATTAAGCGGTGAGGGCGTTAAAGTACGCGTTGTTTCCATGCCGTCTACTGATGCCTTTGACAAGCAGGATGCTGCTTACCGGGAGTCCGTGCTGCCGAAAGCCGTCAGCGCCCGCGTAGCAATTGAAGCTGGCATTGCCGATTACTGGTACAAATATACCGGCCTCGAGGGTGCGGTAGTTGGCATGACGACTTTTGGCGAATCGGCACCGGCTGGAAATCTGTTTGAACAGTTCGGCTTCACTGTGGATAACGTCGTCGCACAGGCAAAAGCTGTTTTATAGTATTGGCGGTAGCTTAAATTCGTTGATGAGAGAAGGAGATCAGCAGTTCTCCTTCTCGATTAGCTGGATTACTTTTGTGATAGAGATCTAATTATTGTCGGGCTTTTGACCACAACCATTCCAGTTATTCCTTAATTCTTTTATTATTGCTGAACCGTTTCAGTAATAGGTTTTACTGATTATGTTGAGGCATTATCTGAGCGCTTTCAGGTAAAAATTACTGTACAAATAGTGATGGTGGCTTCAGTCTTAGGCAGCATAATGACTCGGTGGAATTGGCAGGAGCGGTATGACAGTTAGGATTGCCATCAATGGGTTTGGCCGTATTGGGCGTAACGTACTGCGTGCGCTTTATGAGACTGGCCGCCGTGCTGAAATTAGCGTTGTCGCTATTAACGAATTAGCCGACTCAGCAGGAATGGCGCATTTACTAAAGTACGATACGAGTCACGGCCGCTTTGCCTTTGATGTGCGCCAGGAGCGCGACATGTTGCAGGTCGGCGATGATGCTATCCGTATTCTTCATCAGCAGGAAATTGCTCAGCTGCCCTGGAAAGAGCTCCAAGTTGATGTCGTGCTTGATTGTACCGGCGTGTTTGGCAGCCGGGCAGATGGCGAGTCTCATCTACAGGCCGGAGCGAAAAAGGTTCTGTTTTCGCATCCTGGCGCGAACAATCTGGATGCGACGGTGGTCTTTGGTGTTAATCATTTACAGCTGCAGCCAACGCATCACATCGTTTCAAATGCCTCTTGTACCACTAACTGCATTATTCCTATTATCAAGCTACTTGATGACGCCTTCTGCATTGAATCAGGTACCGTGACGACCATTCATTCGGCGATGCATGATCAGCAGGTGATCGATGCTTATCACAAGGATTTGCGGCGAACACGTGCGGCGAGTCAGTCAATCATTCCGGTGGATACGCGTCTGGCGGCGGGTATTGCCCGCATATTCCCTAAATTTAGCGAATGTTTTGAAGCGATTGCCGTACGTGTGCCGACGATAAATGTGACGGCTATTGACCTGAGCGTGAGCGTGAAAAAAGAGGTGCAGGCCTGTGAGGTCAATCAATTACTGCGTGGTGCGGCGCAGGGAGCATTTAGTGGTATAGTCGACTATACCGAATTGCCGTTAGTCTCAATTGATTTTAACCATGATCCGCACAGTGCCATTGTGGACGGTACGCAAACGCGGGTCAGCGGAGGGCGCCTGATTAAAACGTTAGTCTGGTGCGACAACGAATGGGGCTTTGCTAACCGGATGATCGACACGACGTTAGCAATGGCATCCAGTGGTTTCAGGTAAGGCGCGGTCTGCGTCTGCGAACATTGAAGAGAATCAACGAGAGGGTTCACTATGTCTGTTATTAAGATGAACGAACTGGATTTGGCTGGTAAACGGGTACTTATCCGCGCCGATCTTAACGTGCCGGTTAAAGACGGAAAAGTAACGTCTGATGCACGTATACGCGCCTCGCTGCCAACGATTGAAGCGGCGCTTAAGCAGGGTGCAAAAGTGATGGTCACATCCCACCTGGGTCGTCCGACCGAAGGTGAATACAACGAAGAATTCTCTTTGCTGCCGGTTGTTAACCACCTGAAAAGCAAACTCTCAGCGCCAGTACGCCTGGCGAAAGATTATCTCAATGGCGTAGACGTTGCCGAAGGTGAACTGGTCGTGCTGGAAAACGTCCGCTTCAACAAAGGCGAGAAGAAAGATGATGAAGCGCTTGCTAAACAGTACGCAGCGCTATGCGATATTTTTGTTATGGACGCTTTCGGCACCGCGCATCGTGCCCAGGCTTCGACGCATGGCGTTGGCAAATTTGCGCCGGTGGCCTGCGCCGGACCGCTATTGGCCGCTGAGCTTGAAGCGCTGGGCAAAGCGTTGTCCAATCCGGCGCGCCCGATGGTCGCGGTGGTGGGTGGATCTAAGGTTTCCACTAAATTTGACGTACTAAATTCACTGGTAAAAATTGCCGATACGGTGATTGTCGGCGGCGGTATCGCAAATACCTTCGTGGCGATTGATAATAATGTGGGCAAATCCCTGTATGAGCCGGATTTTGTTGACGCCGCGAAAAAGCTTCGTGATGAGTACCATATTCCCGTTCCTACGGATTCTCGTGTTGGCACGGAATTCTCTGAAACTGCGCCATCGACCGTGAAAAAAGTTAGCGAAGTCGCTGATAACGAAGAGATCATGGACTTCGGCGATGAAACCGCGCTGGCGATGGCTAAATTGCTGAAAGAAGCTAAAACTATTCTGTGGAATGGTCCGGTGGGGGTATTTGAGTTTCCTAATTTCCGCAAAGGCACTGAGATAGTGGCTAAGGCAATTGCCGAAAGCAATGCATTTTCAATCGCTGGTGGTGGTGATACCCTGGCTGCCATCGATATCTTTGGTATTGAAGATAAAATCTCTTATATCTCAACCGGCGGCGGTGCATTTCTTGAGTTTGTGGAAGGTAAAAAGCTGCCGGCTGTGGCGATGCTTGAAGAGCGCGCTAAGTAATAAAAATATTGAGGATGGGCGTTACCGCCCTCTTTGTCCGCCCCAGGGGCGAAATGTAAAGACCCGATAACTTTCGGTTGCTACTGAAAGAAAAAGGGGATTCAGGACCGACGAAACAGGACACAAGAACATGTCTAAAATTTTTGATTTCGTAAAACCAGGCGTTGTCACCGGTGATGACGTACAGAAAATTTTTCAGGTAGCAAAAGAAAATAAATTCGCTCTGCCAGCAGTTAACTGTGTCGGCACGGATTCTATCAATGCGGTGCTGGAAGCAGCAGCGAAAGTCAAAGCACCCGTGATCGTGCAGTTCTCAAACGGCGGGGCAGCGTTTATCGCCGGTAAAGGCTATAAATCTGACAAACCGCAGGCCGCGTCAATCCTCGGCGCGATTTCAGGTGCTAAGCATGTTCATCTGATGGCCGAACAATACGGCGTACCGGTTATCCTGCACACCGACCATTGTGCTAAAAAATTGCTACCGTGGATCGACGGTCTGTTGGATGCAGGCGAGGAGCATTTCAAAGCAACCGGTAAACCACTGTTCTCTTCTCACATGATCGACCTGTCAGAAGAGTCACTGGAAGAAAACATCGAGCTGTGCGGAAAGTATCTGAAACGCATGGCAAAACTGAATATGACGCTGGAAATTGAACTGGGCGTTACCGGTGGCGAAGAAGACGGTGTCGATAATTCTCACGTTGACAGCTCTGCGCTTTACTCTCAGCCTGAAGATGTTGACTACGCTTACACTAAACTGAACGCTATCAGCCCGCGTTTTACCATTGCGGCTTCATTTGGTAACGTTCACGGCGTTTATAAGCCGGGTAACGTCAAGCTGACGCCAACTATCCTGCGTGATTCACAGGAATATGTTTGCAAAAAACATAACCTGCCACATAACGCGCTTAACTTTGTATTCCACGGCGGTTCTGGCTCCTCAGCTGCTGAGATCAAAGAGTCTATCAGCTACGGTGTGGTTAAAATGAACATCGATACCGATACCCAGTGGGCAGCCTGGGACGGCATACTGCAGTATTACAAGCAGAAAGAAGGCTATCTACAGGCTCAGTTGGGTAACCCGGAAGGTCCGGATAGTCCGAACAAAAAATACTACGATCCGCGCGTCTGGCTGCGTCATGCTCAGTCTTCAATTGTGACGCGTCTGGAGCAGGCCTTCAGAGAGCTGAACGCGGTCGACGTACTGTAAAGTATCAGTTTGGTTTTACGACGGCCCGCCATTGCGCGGGCTTTTTTATGTATTGAAATCGTGAGCGGTCGAATATTCAACAATCACCAGGATTAAAAGGCACTCACTCTGGCAGAATTATCTATTTGTGCTTAGGCTTAAACAGGTTTAACTCTAACCATCTCATTAATTGGCATATTATCCCTGCGGGAATACAACCAGGATTCAAAAATGAATGATTTAAACGTTGTTGGCAGTCTTAACCATGCCGGTGGCTGGCTGGTGCGCAATCAGGCATTACTGCTGAGCTTTGCCGTCAATATCCTCGCGGCGATTGCCATTATCATTGTCGGGATGATCGTTGCGCGTCTCGTTTCTAACGGTATCAGTAAGCTGCTGATGACGCGCAACGTCGATAAAACTGTTGCTGATTTTCTCTCTGCATTGGTGCGCTACGGCATTATCGCTTTTACGCTAATCGCCGCGCTGGGGCGGATTGGTGTGCAGACGACATCGGTTATCGCCGTATTGGGTGCTGCGGGTCTGGCCGTGGGTCTCGCGCTGCAAGGCTCCCTTTCCAACTTTGCTGCCGGGGTATTGCTGGTGACCTTTCGACCATTTCGCACCGGTGAGTATGTTGACCTGGGCGGCGTGGCAGGCACCGTCATTAACGTACAAATTTTCTCGACTACTTTGAAAATGTCAGATGCGAAAATCGTGGTGGTGCCAAACGGAAAAATTATTGCTAATAATATTGTCAACTACTCTCGCGAACCGGCACGGCGCAACGAATTTATTATTGGTGTTGCTTACGAAGCCGATGTCGATGAGGTCATTGAGTTGCTGCGCAGTGTAGTTGAAGCTGATGAGCGCGTTTTACAGGATATGGGTATCCAGATCGGTCTGAATGAGCTGGCAGCTTCATCACTGAACTTCGTGGTGCGCTGTTGGAGTAAAAGCAACGATCTGCAGGCGGTCTACTGGGATCTGCTGAAAAACTTCAAACGTGCTCTCGATGCAAGGAATATTGGTATTCCCTATCCACAGATGGATGTGCATTTGTACCACACGAGAGGTGAGGTAGATGGGCAAATTACGGATCAAAGCCAGAATAAAACCGAAATTGGAGCAGAAAAAACACGCTGATCAACCTTAGCATTTACCTTCATTAAACGGGCGCTTTGGCGCCCTTTCTACTTCAAGCAGGGTTTTTATTAACGATTCTAATGTTAGATTAATAATTTCAATTTTATCTTATGATGATATCGACTTAGACTGCTCCCGCCGATAAATTTGTAAGGAATATGTATGCTATCCGTTTATTTTCAAGGGATTATGTTGGGCGCTGCATTAATTCTTCCGCTTGGTCCCCAAAATGCATTTGTCATGAATCAGGGGATCCGCCGCCAGTATCATTTAATGACGGCCAGCCTCTGTACGCTAAGCGATATTGTGCTGATTTGCGCGGGTGTTTTCGGCGGCAGCGCGTTGCTCAGCCGTTCGACCATGCTGCTGGCTTTAATTACCTGGGGCGGAGTTGCTTTTCTAATATGGTACGGCTGGGGGGCGTTGCGGACCGCTTTTAGCCGCGAGATTGAAATGCTACAGGTTAAGTCTCTGCGCCAGAGCCGCTGGCGCATTATCGTAACGATGATGGCGGTAACCTGGCTGAATCCTCATGTCTATCTGGATACCTTCGTGGTGCTGGGTAGTCTGGGAGGCCAGTTGCCCCCAGCACAGCGTACCTGGTTTGCTATGGGGACAATTAGCGCCTCGGTGTTGTGGTTTTTCGGTCTGGCATTGCTGGCTGCAAGACTGGCACCTTGTCTGACTTCTCAGCGAGCCCAGCGCATAATTAACCTGCTGGTTGGTGCCATTATGTGGTTCATTGCCTTTCGTCTTGGTCAGCAGGGAATGTCGATGCTGTGAATGCGGAGTAATGCCCAAACTTTGTATGCGGCATTAATTCAGAGCATCACCCATACTGTATAAGTGGCTGCAGTGCCAAACTTAACGGCCACCGTGATTGATAATTCTCTTTCTGGAGGCTCTGAGTGAAAATGAAAACGCTGTCATGTGCCACTATTCTGGTTATGAACATCATGCCTGCTATTGGCCTGGCAGGCGAGCTGCCAAATGGCCCCCATCTCGTGACTTCCGGGTATGCAAGCGTTGATGCCACACCGGATATCGCGACATTGACAATTGAAGTGAGCGTATCGGCCAAAGAGGCGGCAGAAGCTAAGAAGCAAGCCGATTTGCGCATGCAGCAATATTTTGATTTGCTGAAACAGCAAGGAATTGATAATAAAGATATCGATGCGGCTAATCTGCGCACTCAGCCGGAATACGATTACCTCAAGGATGGTAGATCACAGCTAAAAGGCTATCAGGCGGAGCGCCAGGTGCGTGTGACCTTGCGTCAGCTGGATAAGCTCAATAATCTGTTGGATAGTGCACTGAAATCCGGCCTGAATGAAATTCGGGCTGTAGATCTTGGCGTTGCCAACCCAAAACAGTATCGCGATAAAGCCCGTGCAGAAGCCATTAACAATGCCACTGAGCAGGCTGGTGAGTTGACGAAAGGTTTTCATGTTAAGCTTGGACCGGTCTATAGCATTCGCTATCACGTAGCAAACTATCAGCCGGTACCAATGACGCGCATGTTAAAAATGGCGGATTCCGCTGCGGTGACCTCTGCGGCACAAACCTATGAGCAGCAAAGTATTCACTTTGATGATCAGGTAGAGGTAGTATTTGAACTGAATAATCAGTAACCAACTAAAGGCCAGTGTGAAATGCGCTGGTCTTTACGCTAAGCAGAGAGCGAAGGGGCCGTCAGGCACCTTTTTCTATCAGTCACCACTCTGACGCAGCTGGCGATGACCATACTCAACCAGCGCATCAGTCACCTGGCGCATCAGGCGGCTTTCAGGCGCAAAACGATGCCAGTAAAGCATTCTGCGTTGATAAAGACCCGGCGTCAGGTCGATGAGTTCGCCGCAAGCCAGCTCTTTTTCAATTTGCAGATGGGGGATCATGCTGCAGGTTGTTCCCTGCCGGGCCAGCTGAACAAAGGCTTCAGATGAGTTAACGATGTGGCAGGGAACGCTGCCGGGAGACAAATCGAAGTTCTGCTGCAAAAAAGCCTGATGCATATCGTCGAGATGATCGAAAGCAACGACCGGCGCTTTCAGCAGCGCTGAGCGGGTGACGCCGTTGGGAAAGTAGCGGGCGGCAAATTCCGGCGAGCTGACGAACAGATAATCCAGCGCCCCAAGCTGGCTGACCAGGCAGCTTGGGAGTGGCTGAGGCTGAATACTGACTGCGCCAACGACTTCGCCCCTGCGTAGTCGCTCCTGGGTGCGACTTTCATCTTCTACCTGTAAATTAAGCCTGATGGGGGCGCTGCGCAGCACATTTTTGAGTGCCGGTAGCAGCCAGGTCGCCAGGCTATCAGCATTCACGGCCAGCGACAGCAGCAGCGGCCTGGTACCGCTGCCGTTTTCATCTCCCAGCCACTCTTCTTCCAGCAGCTCAACCTGATGCAGTAACGCCAGTAGCTTTTGCCCTTGTTCTGTAGGGCGGGGGGGGATGGTACGAACCAACAAGGGCTGACCAAACATGGTCTCCAGCTGCTTAATACGCTGTGATACGGCTGACTGGGTGATACACAGCTTTTGCGCCGCGCGTTCAAACCCGCGTTCACGAATGACAGCATCCAGCGCCTGAAGCGTTCGATAATCCGGGCGTTTCATGAGGTAATAGTTTCTCCTTCAGGTGGGATCTGGCAAAACAATTTATCACTATGCCATAGTTTTTTATTTTTTTTAGAATAAAGGGTTTTTATTTCTTATTGAGCGACAGGCGAGTGGCGTAACAGGCATTTAGTGTTATCAGACGGGTAATTTGATGCGGGCTTCTTTATACTGATACCACTTTTACTGGGCAGCATGGTGTAAATGATGATGATGCAGGATGAACTGAAAAAAGCTGTCGGCTGGGCCGCACTGGATTATGTCACCCCCGGTACGATCGTGGGTGTTGGTACAGGCAGCACGGCTGCGCATTTTATTGATGCGCTGGGGTCAATAAAACATCAGATCGAGGGGGCAGTTTCCAGCTCCGAGGCTTCAACCGAGAAACTAAAAAGCCTGGGTATTCCTGTATTCGATCTCAACAGTGTGGATCGGCTGGCGATTTATGTTGACGGTGCTGACGAAATCAACGATCAGATGCAAATGATCAAAGGCGGTGGTGCGGCATTAACCCGCGAAAAGATCATTGCCGCAGTTGCCGATAAATTTATCTGTATTGCTGATGCGTCAAAACAGGTGCAAGTACTGGGTAAGTTTCCGCTGCCGGTTGAAGTTATTTCCATGGCGCGCTCTTATGTTGCGAGGGAGTTGGTCAAGCTTGGCGGCTTGCCTGAATACCGTCAGCATGTGGTAACAGATAATGGGAACGTTATCCTGGACGTGCATAATCTGAGCATCATCGATCCTTGTGCGCTGGAGATTGCGATTAATGCTTTGCCTGGCGTGGTCACCGTTGGGCTGTTCGCCACGCGTGCCGCTGATGTGGCGTTGATCGGTAGCGCTGATGGCGTAAAGACTCTTACTCAATGACCTTATCCGCTTTGTGTCAAATTGTAGGATTTCTGCGAGGATTGTATTCGGCGCTTTTTTTTGCAAAAAAAAGATATTCTAATTGCCGGGCATATTTTGGTGACTTATGTCACAACCAGGCTTTTCCCAGTGGGTAATTTCTGCCAGTAGCCTTGAAATTATCATTATCTGTTGTTCACGGTCTTAATCTGAGTGCTTCTTACTGGTACGACAGGCATGCGACCATATTGATGACAGCGAAAATTTTGTTATTTTGACAGAAGGCGAGGATTTATTATTGCGGTTATTTAATTTAATAAATTGCCGGATGAGGCCAGCACTCTTTTTTTGCAGTCAGCTTATAGGGTTGGGAAATGGCAAAAGTATCACTGGATAAAGACAAAATTAAATTTCTGCTGGTGGAAGGGGTTCATACCAGTGCGCTGGACAGTCTGCGTGCAGCAGGATATACAAACATTGAATTTCATAAAGGCGCGCTCGACAGCGAAGCGCTTAAGTCGGCGGTGCGGGATGCGCACTTTATTGGCATTCGTTCGCGAACTCAGCTGAGCGAAGAGATATTTGCCGCCGCGGAGAAGCTGGTGGCGGTGGGTTGCTTCTGTATCGGAACCAATCAGGTCGATCTTGATGCGGCGGCAAAACGGGGTATCCCGGTATTCAACGCCCCTTTTTCCAATACCCGTTCGGTGGCTGAACTTGTCATCGGCGAGCTGCTATTGATGCTGCGCGGCATTCCTGAAGCGAACGCTAAAGCGCACCGTGGCATCTGGAATAAGCAGGCGGTAGGGTCGTATGAAGCGCGCGGGAAAAAGCTTGGCATCATTGGCTATGGCCACATCGGTATGCAGCTCGGGGTACTGGCAGAATCATTAGGGATGCACGTTTTCTTTTTCGATATCGAAAACAAGCTGCCGCTGGGTAATGCCACCCAGGTTCAGCACCTGTCCGACTTATTAACTATGAGCGATGTGGTCAGTCTGCACGTGCCGGAAACGCCATCGACGCAAAACATGATCGCTGCTCAGGAACTGGCGATGATTAAGCCCGGTGCGCTGCTGATTAACGCATCTCGCGGCACTGTGGTAGATATTCCCGCACTCTGCCAGGCGCTGGCGAGTAAGCATCTTTCTGGTGCGGCGATTGACGTATTTCCTGTCGAACCTGCTACCAACAGCGATCCGTTTAATTCGCCACTGTGCGAATTTGATAACGTCCTGTTGACGCCGCACGTTGGCGGTTCAACCCAGGAAGCCCAGGAAAATATTGGCTTTGAGGTGGCCGGTAAGCTGTCCAAATACTCTGACAACGGCTCAACGCTTTCCGCCGTCAACTTTCCGGAAGTTTCTTTGCCGATGCACGGTGAGTCCGTCAGCAGGCTATTACATATCCATGAAAACCGGCCCGGTGTGTTGACAGCCATTAACCAAATTTTTGCCGAACAGGGCATTAATATCGCCGCACAGTACTTGCAGACCAGCCCACTGATGGGCTACGTCGTTATTGATATTGATGCAGAAGAGGAGCAGGCAGAAAAAGCGATCAAGCTGATGAAAGCTATCCCCGGTACCATCAGAGCCCGACTGCTTTATTAAGTTAAAACAGCCAGACTGCAACGGCAGTCTGGCTGTCATGTAGCCTGGCTCGCCAGGTCCCATTGCCAAAGCTTCGCCGGTGTAATTATCGCAGGTAGTGGAATATCCCAGCTGGCGTTGGGCAGTTGTTCCACAAACTGGCAGTCGTGAGCGAGTCCCAACGGGTAAAATCCATGTTGACGCCAGTTCTGGAGCGTCCTGTCATAAAAACCTCCGCCCATACCGAGACGCTGTCCAAGTCTGTCGAAGGCGACCAGTGGAACGAACAGTACGTCCAGGTTATCCAGCGGTAACAGATACTGTATATCCAGCGGTGGCTCCGGAATGCCCAGACGATTAAAACGCAGTGGCGTATCAACACCGTAACGTAAAAACAGGAGCTGCCCGGGTGAGAAGGGGTGTAGTACCGGTAGATACACCTGTTTTTTTTCATGCCACAGTCGTGCGATGAGTGGGCGGGTATTTATCTCGCCATCCACGGAAAAAAAAACGGCTACATTCCTTGCCTGCTGTACCAGGGGGAGGGCCAGAGCATGCTCAGCTGCCAGCTCAGCCGCTTTCTGCTGCTGGTCGTCGCCTATAGCGCGACGCAGATGACGAATATGGGTGCGGATAGCCTGACGATTATGCAGAGCAACTGACATGCCGATCTCCTGTTCAGCGTTGATGCTGAACAGAATACGCTCTGATAGGGATTCAGAACAACTTGAATGAGATATCCAGCAGGATAAGAGGGATCTCCGAGATGCCGCTGCAGGCTGTAACCCTTGAACCCTTGGTTCAAGGTGAATGTGTCGTCGTGGCTATCAGACTTCCCGGACTAACCGGGCATGCGCACAAACCACGGAGCGCCACATTCTGTGCTGTTGAAATATCGGCTCAGGGGACTGGCCCGCTTGCAAACATCTCAGAGAAAGTTGACAACACTGTCACTGTATTACAATGGACAATGCCGTGTTATTCGAAATTCGCACCCTGGCGATGAGTGATATGGCCTTGCTCAACTAACGCCTGTTCAATTGTCTGTTGCAGCATACGTATTCGCTGCTCCATGTTGGCCGCGTAGTCACGCGTTTTGTCTTTTTCTTGTGCCAGTTCGTAGCAAAGATTCAGCGCAGCAATGAACACCAGTTGCTCAGTATTTGTGACTCTAGTGCGAACTTTTAAATCTTGCAACCGTTGATTGAGATCTTCCGCCGCTGCGTTTAACGCATCCTGCTGTTCAGGCGGACAATTTACTCTTAAAGAACGGCCAAAAATCTGTATATCTACTGGTTGTGCAGACATGCCACCTTCCTGACTGATTACTGCGCCCGCTAACCTCTGTCCACTCGATAGGTTGCGAAGGACGCCACTATATATATCCCCGGGGGGAGAAACAACCCCCCTTTCTGGAATCCGTAAGCCACATAGTGATAGCATAACACGAACTCCAACCGTCAACGATGATGATTACCTATGTCACTTTCCAATATAGTCCCGGCCTATGCCGCTCTCTCCTCCGCTTTAAGTCAGCATGGGATAGGAATGACGCCTGCGGAAATGCACGGTTTGATCAGCGGCATTATATGCGGCGGTAACCGTGATAACAGCTGGTATACACTGATTTACGATTTAACCAACGAAGGCAATGCGTTTTCGCAAGCGTTGAAACAGCCTGTTGAGCAGCTTCATCGTACGATAATTACTACCCTGGCTAATGACAGTTTTGAGTTTCAGCTGCTGCTGCCAGACGACGAAGTTGTTACGGTATTCGATCGTGCCGATGCACTGGCCGGTTGGGTGAATAATTTTTTACTGGGGCTTGGGGTTACGCAACCTAACCTGGATAAGGTAACCGGTGAAACCGGCGAAGCCATTGACGATCTGCGTACTATTGCTCAGCTTGGCTATGACGAAGATGAAGATCTGCAAGAGCTGGAAGAGTCGCTGGAAGAAGTGATCGAATATGTGAGAGTCGCTGCCTTGCTTTGTCATGAAACTTTTTGTCACCCGCAGCCACAGGCGGTAGAGATCAACAGGCCCACCCTGCACTGAATGATGTGTCAGCATTTCAGAAATTGATTCAGGAGTCGTGATGATTCAACCACAAGAATTTGTACGTCGTCGTCGTCAGTTGATTGACCAGATGGCACCGGCCAGTGCCGCACTCTTTTTTGCCGCACCGGAAGTAACGCGCAATGCTGATAGTGAATATCCGTTCCGCCAGAATAGCGATTTCTGGTATATGACGGGCTTTAACGAACCGCAAGCGCTACTAGTGGTTATCAAAAGTGCTGAACATCACAGTCATACGGTGCTGTTTAATCGCGTGCGGGATTTAACCGCCGAGATCTGGTCAGGTCGTCGGCTTGGCCTTCAGGCCGCACCAGAGCGCCTGAACCTGGACCGGGCGCTGGCGTGGGATGAGATGGAGCAGCAGCTGCCGCTGCTATTGAATGGCCTGGATGTCGTTTATCATGCTCAGGGACTTTACGATTTTGCTGACACTGCAGTATTTGGTACGTTTGAACGCTTGCGCAGGGGGAGCCGGCAAAACCTTGCAGCGCCGTCGACAATGACGGACTGGCGTCCGATAGTGCATGAAATGCGTCTGTTTAAATCGCCGGGTGAACTGGAGATTTTACGCGAAGCCGGTCGTATAAGTGCGCTGGCTCATACACGCGCCATGCAGAAATGTCGTCCCGGACACTTCGAATATCAACTTGAAGGCGAAATTCTGCATGAGTTTCATTGTCAGGGAGCGCGCTTCCCGTCCTATAACACCATCGTCGGTGGGGGAGAAAATGGTTGTATCTTGCATTACACCGAAAATGAAAGTCGGTTGCAGGATGGTCAACTGGTGTTAATCGATGCCGGTTGTGAACTTTACGGTTATGCTGGCGACATTACACGCACCTTTCCGGTCAACGGTAAATTCAGCGGGCCACAACGTGAGATTTATAACATTGTTTTGGCTTCGCTCGATAAAGCGCTGGCGCTATATGCCCCTGGAACCAGCATTCGTAGCGTCAATCAGGCGGTGGTGCGCATTATGGTTACCGGCCTGGTTGAACTCGGTATCCTGAAGGGCGATATTGAAACACTCATTGCCGAACAGGCATACCGCGAGTTTTATATGCATGGTTTGTCACACTGGCTGGGGCTTGATGTTCACGATGTCGGTCGCTATGGCATCGATCGTGATCGTTTGCTGGAGCCTGGCATGGTGATCACGGTTGAACCTGGATTGTATATTGCGCCGGATGCAGACGTACCCGAACGCTATCGTGGTATCGGTATTCGTATTGAAGATGACATCGTTATTACCGCTAATGGTAATGAAAATCTGACAGATACGGTGGTTAAAACAGCTGAAGAGATTGAGGCGCTAATGGCGGCAGCGAGATAATATGAGCGTAATCATCGCCGGAGGCGGTATGACCGGCGCTACATTGGCGCTGGCGCTTTCCCACCTTTCTCAGGGAACGCTGCCCGTCACAGTGATTGAAGCCAGTGAGCCGGACTCACGGCGCCATCCAGGCTATGACGGTCGGGCCATTGCGTTGGCGGAAGGAACCTGTCAGCAGTTGATGGCGCTAAATATTTGGCCGCATTTGCAAACGGCGGCCACTGCGATTCGTGAAGTGCAGGTCAGCGATCGCGGTCATGCGGGTTTTGTGACACTCAATGCGCAAGAGTATGACATCAGCGCACTGGGTCAGGTTGTAGAGTTGCATGAAGTCGGACAGCGCCTGTTTCGTCTCCTGCGACGTGCCCGTGGCGTATTGTTATGCTGTCCGGATCGCGCCGTTCAAATTGAACGCGACACCAGACAGGTCAAGGTCACGCTGAACAGCGGTGGGGTGGTCAACGGTTCGCTGATCATCGCTGCTGACGGTAGCGGTTCCGCTGTCGCTGAGACTTGCGGTCTGGGCTGGCAGCAGCAACCTTACGATCAGGTTGCAATCATCGCCAATGTAACCAGTACAGAATCGCATCGTGGACGGGCTTTCGAGCGCTTCACTGAACATGGCCCACTGGCGCTACTGCCGATGTCAGAAGGACGTAGTTCGCTTGTCTGGTGTCATCCTCTGATCCATCGTGAGCAGGTGGATGCCTGGAGTGATGGCCGTTTTTTGCGCCAATTGCAGCAAACTTTTGGTTGGCGGCTGGGTGCTTTTACTGCCGTAGGGCAGCGGGCCAGTTATCCTCTGACGCTATCACGTGCCTCGCAGCGTATCGGGCACCGGCTGGCGCTGGTCGGTAATGCTGCACAAACCTTACATCCCATCGCCGGGCAAGGCTTTAACCTCGGACTACGCGACGTAATGTCACTTGCGGAAACGATCACCGACGCCTGGCGGGCCGGCGAAGATCCGGGCAGCTATGCCGTATTGCAACGCTATCATCAGCGGCGTCAGAATGATGCTGATGCAACCATCAGTCTGACTGACAGTCTGGTACGTGTTTTTGCCAATCATCATCTGCCGCTAGTGGTCGGTCGCAATCTTGGGCTGCTGGCGATGGATCATTTTTCCCTGCTACGTCGCCGACTGGCAGACCGGACGCTGGGTTGGGTTCAGCGTTGAGGAGAGATTATGCAATCTTATGATGTTGTCATTGCCGGTGGCGGTATGGTTGGCATGGCGGTTGCCTGCGGACTGCAGGGCGGTGGGTTACGGATAGCGGTTCTTGAGCGTGATGAAGCGCCTGCGCCACTTAGTGATCCCACACCACGGCTGCGTGTATCCGCGATTAATGCTGCCAGCGAGCGCCTGTTGCAGCATCTGGGCGTATGGGATGCCATCGCCCAGCGGGCGGCACCCTATCACGGTATGGACGTATGGGATAAGGACAGCTTCGGGCATATCGTTTTCGATGATGATAATCAAGGGATCAGCCATCTTGGGCATATCATTGAAAATCAGGTGATCCACCACGCGTTGTGGCAACGCGTCAGCCAGCTAAGCGATGTGACGTTAGTCGCAGGCGCCAGTTTGCAGCAGGTCGCCTTTGGCGATAACGAAGCTTTTCTAACCTTGCAGGATGGTAACATGATGACCGCCCGGCTGATGATTGCCGCTGACGGTGCGCATTCCTGGCTACGGGATCAAGCTGACATTCCACTGTCGTTTTGGGATTACGAGCATCATGCGCTGGTCGCAACCATTCGAACGGATGAACCACATCACTCCGTTGCCCGTCAGGTTTTTCACGGTGACGGTATTCTGGCGTTTTTGCCTCTTAGTGATCCACATTTGTGCTCTATCGTCTGGTCGCTGCCGCCACAAGAGGCAGCCCGCTTGCAGGCAATGCCAGCAGCGTTGTTTAACCAGCATCTGGCGGTGACCCTGGATACGCGTCTTGGCTTGTGTGAGCTGGAAAGCGAGCGCCAGGTTTTCCCGCTAATGGGCCGTTTTGCCCGAAGCTTTGCTGCGCACAGACTGGCATTAATCGGCGATGCGGCTCATACCATCCATCCACTGGCGGGTCAGGGCGTGAATCTTGGCTTTATGGATGCCGCCGAGCTTATTGGTGAACTGCGTCGCTTGCAGCGTGCAGGCAAGGATATTGGCGAACATTTGTATCTGCGGCGCTACGAGCGCAGCCGCAAGCATAGTGCGGCGTTGATGCTGGCAAGTATGCAGGGCTTTCGCGAGCTGTTCGCTGGTCAAAATCCAGCTAAAAAACTGTTTCGTGATATCGGTCTGACACTGGCAGACAAGCTGCCTGGTGTAAAGCAAAAACTGGTTAAACAGGCGATGGGGTTACAGGATCTGCCGGACTGGCTGCGTTAGGGAAAGCATATTTAATCAGGCCTGCATTGCAGGCCTTTTTTTATCTCTGATTCCAGGCGCTCATTTGAAATAATCTAATTTTACTCGTCAATTCGAATTACATTTTTTAATGCGACCATTCAGCCTCTGGAGTCATTTTTTCGCTATTAACGACGTTAGATTTAACAATTGTCTGCAATCACGGCTCTGTGCCATGTTATATGCGTATAAAAACACACTAACCCAGTGGAAAACCCTGAAGAATTGCGTACGTGGGGGAGTCCGGTTTTCTCATCTCACCCTCGTTTATCTTATGGTTATACGCGGTGAACGATGGTAACGTCAGTGAAAAGGTAACGTTTGCGTAGCGCAAACCCGGCTGAAAAAATCCTGGCTAATGGAAATGACGATGACTCAGCATACTCCCCTGTTCGAACAGCATCAGATATGCGGCGCCCGCATGGTGGACTTTCATGGCTGGATGATGCCATTGCACTACGGTTCACAGATGGATGAGCACCACTCGGTCCGTAATGACGCCGGTATGTTTGATGTTTCTCATATGACGATTGTCGATCTACATGGTGCGCGCACGCGTGAATTTCTGCGTTATCTGCTGGCAAACGACGTGGCAAAGCTGACGCAGCCAGGTAAGGCGCTTTATACCGCTATGCTGAATGCCTCGGGTGGGGTCATCGATGATCTCATCGTTTATTTTATGACCGAAGATTATTTTCGGTTGGTGGTTAACTCGGCAACGCGGGAAAAAGATCTCGTCTGGATCCGCAGTCATGCTGAAGCCTATGGTGTCATCTTAACTGAACGCAACGATCTGGCGTTGATCGCCGTGCAGGGGCCGAACGCTCAGCAAAAAGTGCGCACTCTGTTGAGTGATGCCCAGCGCGAAACCGTTGCCGGTATGAAGCCATTTTTCGGCGTACAGGCAGGCGATCTGTTTATTGCTACTACCGGTTATACCGGTGAGTCAGGCTACGAGATTGCGCTACCGCAGCAGATGGCGGCAGCGCTCTGGCAACAACTGGTAGCGGCTGGCGTTAAGCCTGCTGGACTCGGTGCCCGTGACACTCTGCGTCTTGAAGCAGGAATGAATCTTTACGGTCAGGAAATGGATGAAAACGTTTCACCCTTGGCAGCCAATATGGGCTGGACCATTGCCTGGCAGCCTGAGTCGCGCGATTTTATCGGTCGTACCGCTTTAGAAACCCAGCGTGAGCAGGGAACCCCGCTGCTGGTTGGCTTAATCATGACGGATAAAGGCGTTCTGCGTAATGAACTGCCGGTGCGCTTTATCGCTAACGATGGTCGCGCTGCGGAAGGCGTAATTACCAGTGGCTCCTATTCACCAACGCTCGGTTGCAGTATTGCACTGGCGCGCGTTCCGTCTGGCATTGGCCAACAGGCCATCGTTCAGATCCGCAATCGCGAAATACCCGTAAAAGTGACTAAACCCGTTTTTGTTCGTGCCGGTAAGCCGGTCGCCCAGTAATTTTATTGTTAGGAGAAGCCAGGCAATGAGCAATGTGCCAAATGAACTTAAATATCGTGAAAGTCACGAATGGGTCCGTAAAGAAGTGGACGGTACTTTCACCGTAGGCATCACTGAACACGCCCAGGAGCTGCTCGGTGATATGGTGTTTGTTGATCTCCCGGACGTTGGCGCGACCTTCAGCGCTGGTGATGATTGCGCCGTAGCGGAGTCGGTAAAGGCTGCGTCTGATATCTATGCACCGATCAGTGGCGAAGTTGTCGCCGTTAATCATTCGCTTGAAGCCGAGCCAGAGCTGATTAACAGTGCGCCTTACGCTGAAGGATGGCTGTTTAGCCTTAAAGCCAGCGATGAACACGAGCTGGATACGCTGCTGGACGCGGATGCGTATCAAGCCTCTATTGACGCGTGATTTATTGCCACACCGGGTGCAAAAGCCCGGTGTATTGACCACTCATCGTACCCAAGCCCGTATCAGGATTGACCGCTAATGACTCAGACACTCAGCCAGCTTGAACATAACGGTGCCTTTATTGATCGCCATATTGGTCCTTCTGCCGAGCAGCAGGCCGCAATGCTACAGGTTACAGGCGCTCGCTCCCTCGATGAACTGACGGCCCGCATTGTGCCGGTAGATATTCAGCTTCCCGCGCCAGCCGCAATCGGCGACGCGTTGACTGAGCACCAGGCGCTGGCTGAACTGAGAGCGATTGCCAGTCAGAACCAGCGTTATAAAACCTATATCGGCATGGGTTATACCCCGGTACTGACACCGCCAGTTATCCTGCGCAATATGCTGGAAAACCCTGGCTGGTATACCGCTTATACACCCTATCAGCCTGAGGTTTCTCAGGGCCGTCTTGAAGCGCTGCTTAACTTTCAGCAGGTCACCATTGATCTGACTGGTCTTGATGTTGCCTCGGCTTCGTTGCTTGATGAGGCGACGGCCGCCGCGGAAGCGATGGCGATGGCCAAACGCATCAGTAAGTTGAAAGAGGCGAATAAATTTTTCATTGCTGATGATGTGCATCCCCAGACGCTGGATGTCATGCGTACCCGCGCCCACACCTTCGGTTTTGAGCTTTTGGTCGATAAAGCGGAAAAAGCGCGCGAGCATCAGGAGCTGTTTGGTGTGCTGCTGCAGCAGGTTGGTACCACCGGCGAAGTGCACGACTATCGCTCGCTGATTGCTGATATGAAGGCGCGGAAAGTGGTGGTCAGCGTGGCTGCCGATTTTATGGCGCTGGTGATGCTGGATGCTCCGGGCAAGCAGGGCGCAGACATTGTTTTTGGCTCCGCGCAGCGTTTTGGTGTTCCGATGGGCTATGGCGGACCGCACGCCGCATTCTTCGCTGCACGCGATGAGCACAAGCGCTCGATGCCAGGACGCATTATAGGCGTCTCCCGCGATGCCGCTGGCAACACCGCATTGCGCATGGCAATGCAGACACGCGAGCAGCATATTCGTCGTGAAAAAGCGAACTCTAACATTTGTACATCTCAGGTGCTGCTGGCCAATATCGCCGGACTGTACGCGGTCTATCATGGACCGATCGGCCTGAAGCGCATTGCCGCCCGCATTCATCGTTTGACCGCTATTCTGGCTGCCGGTTTGATGCAATCTGGCATGACGCTGCGCCATGCCTGTTGGTTTGATACGCTTACCGTTGAAGTCGATGATAAATCGGCGGTTTTGGGGCGGGCACTCGACTTCGGCGTGAACCTTCGCACCGATATTCATCAAGCAGTGGCGGTTACCCTTGATGAAACGACCACCCGGGAAGACATCGCGAGGCTGTTTGCAATTTTGCTGGGAGACAATCACGGGCTTGATATTGATACGCTTGACGAAGAGCTACTCAGAGCAACCCCGTCGCTCCCCGCTGCGTTACTTCGCCAGGACGCAATACTGACTCATCCGGTATTTAATCGTTATCATAGCGAAACCGAAATGATGCGTTATATGCACAGTCTTGAGAGCAAAGATCTGGCCCTGAATCAGGCGATGATCCCGCTGGGCTCCTGCACGATGAAGCTCAATGCGGCGGCGGAAATGATCCCGATTACCTGGCCGGAGTTCGCCGATCTTCATCCGTTCTGTCCGGCTAATCAGGCGGCAGGTTACTTGCAAATGATCGGCCAGCTTTCACAGTGGCTGGTGCAGCTGACGGGCTATGATGCGCTCTGCATGCAGCCAAATTCCGGCGCGCAAGGGGAATATGCCGGACTGCTGGCAATCCGTCGATATCATGAAAGTCGCCATGAAGATCAGCGTCATATCTGCCTGATACCAAGTTCCGCTCATGGTACGAACCCGGCTTCGGCACAGATGGCTGGCATGAGCGTGGTGGTAGTCGCTTGTGATAAACAGGGCAACATTGACCTGCACGATCTGCGCCTGAAATCCGAAGCTGCTGGCGATGCACTTTCCTGCATTATGGTGACTTATCCTTCCACCCACGGCGTGTATGAAGAGACCATCCGCGAGGTTTGCCAGATAGTTCATCACTACGGCGGTCAGGTCTATCTTGATGGAGCCAACATGAATGCTCAGGTTGGCATCACGACGCCCGGCTATATTGGTGCCGACGTTTCGCATTTGAACCTGCATAAAACTTTTTGCATACCTCACGGCGGCGGCGGCCCAGGTATGGGCCCCATCGGTGTGAAGGCACACCTGGCACCTTTTGTACCCGGCCACAGCGTGATACAGATCGACGGTGTGCTGACGCAGCAGGGCGCGGTGTCTGCCGCGCCGTTCGGCAGCGCGTCTATTTTGCCGATCAGCTGGATGTATATTCGCATGATGGGGGCTGAAGGGCTGAGGAAGGCCAGCCAGGTCGCGATACTTAACGCCAACTATATCGCGACGCGTCTGGCTTCCGCTTATCCTGTACTTTATACCGGCCAGGACGGGCGTGTCGCTCATGAATGTATTCTCGACATTCGGCCGTTGAAAGAGAGCACCGGCATCAGCGAACTGGATATTGCCAAGCGCCTAATCGACTATGGTTTCCATGCGCCAACGATGTCCTTTCCGGTAGCAGGGACATTGATGGTTGAGCCAACCGAATCCGAAAGCAAAGTTGAGCTCGATCGCTTTATTGATGCCATGCTGGCAATCCGCATGGAGATTGATCGTGTAGCGGCGGGTGAGTGGCCATTTGAGGACAATCCTTTAGTGAATGCACCCCATACTCAAATGGAGATCGTTGGCGACTGGCCGCATCCTTATAGCCGGGAAATCGCAGTGTTTCCGGCGGGCAGTGAGAATAAATACTGGCCGACGGTTAAGCGTCTGGATGATGTATTCGGTGACCGTAACCTGTTCTGCGCCTGTGTGCCGATGAGTGATTATCAGTAAGCGCTGATTCACTATTTAGCCCGGTTTATCCGGGCTTTTTAATGACTTAATCTCCTACCTGAATAGTTTAGTTATCCAATGATAAGCGGTACAGACCTTAACAGACTGGCGAACAAAGGCGTGACTTTTTCTTCAGTGACTCGCTGAAATCCTGAACGCTGCGCGCAACAATTCGATTATCAGTATCAGCGCAACCTCTTATGCTGTCTCATCGCTTAATAAATCGTAAACCCTCGTGGTGGCCTGGGTGGGAACCTTACTCCCTTTTTTTTTTGCGATAGTGCGTGTGGCTGCTGAAGGATTGCTCGCGGGTATGTGTTTATCTTTTTATCTGCGTTAGCGATAGCATCGAAAACTTACAATCTATTTTTAGCGTACACGTGTACACTAAAATGCTGCTCGGATAAGCTGGTTCAGTTTTGAACGTTCCGCTCATGTGGCTGCCAGAAGTCGGGCAGGCAGTCGCTGTAGTAATCTATCAAGTGGAGATGATGTGTATGGCTGAAAGTTCTGTACTGGGAGAGGAGTATTCTCTGGCTGAAGAGATTGCCAACAGCATCAGTCACGGCATTGGTTGCGTGCTGGGAATGATAGGACTGGTACTGATGCTGAAGCAGGCGGTTGAACTCAAAGAGGGGACCACGGCTATCGTCAGCTATTCGCTCTATGGGGGCAGCATCATTGTGTTGTTTCTGGCATCAGCGCTTTACCACGGCATCCCCTGTCAGCGGGCTAAATGCTGGTTGAAAAAGGCAGACCACTGCGCAATTTACCTGCTGATTGCCGGTACCTATACCCCATTTCTATTGGTTGGTCTTAAATCCCCCCTGGCGTATGCGCTGATGGTGGTGGTGTGGCTGCTGGCGCTGATGGGAATAATTTTTAAAATGGTATTTGTCCATCGCTTTAAAACGTTATCGCTAATGACCTACCTGGCGATGGGCTGGTTGTCGCTTGTCATGATATATCAACTGGCGATGAAGCTGCCGCCGTGGAGCGTATGGCTGCTGGCTATTGGCGGGGTGATCTATTCGCTGGGCGTTATTTTTTACGTGATTGAACGAATACCCTATAACCATGCTATCTGGCACGGCTTTGTACTGGGCGGTAGCGCCAGTCATTTCTTTGCTATCTATCTTTACGTCAAATAAACCGGGAGAACGCCTCCCGCATTTATTTCAGCTGTTCTCAGACAGACTGTAGGGTAGAGGCTGGATCCGCAGAGCGCCGCCCTCATCACCCTGTACACGCAGGATAGTATCAGCCTCCAAATCGTTATTCAGCACCGCCTGGAGCCAGAGTTCACCGTCTTCCAGTCTTACTGCACTCAGGATAGTGCCGGTACGACGCCAGTTTTCACCCATCTGCATCTCGAGCGCATCACCGCCTTGTGGAACCCGGCTGGCTTGTCCACTCAACCAGTACAGCGCGCGTTTATTCGCTCCCCGATATTTAGCCCGTGCCACCATTTCCTGTCCGGTGTAGCAGCCTTTCTTAAAACTGATGGCATCCAGCGCCTGTAAATTAACCGCCTGTGGGATAAATTGCTCGCTGGACGCCGCATCGAGTACCGGTAGTCCGGCTTCGATATCCAGTGCCAGCCACTGTTGGCTGTCATTGAGTTGGGCCTCTTTGCCCAACATTTTCTGAAACTCCTCGGCTTTTTGTACGGGAAGAATCAGCAGAAAGCGCTCGTCAGGCTGACTGAAAAAGAGCAGCGTGGTTTCGTCGTCGGTGACCACCTGATTTTCTGCATCAGGCAGTGAGCTGAAAATTTGGCTTAGTGCTTCACGAGCGCCGGAGCCAGCAAGACCAAGAACTACGGCGCCTTCATCCGGCACGATGGTAACTTTGGCGAAAATCGCATACTTCTTCAGCTCCGCTATCTGCTTCTCCACTACGCTCCGACGCACCAGATAGGCGAGATATTCACCACGCCAGAACAGACGCAGATTGCTCCACATCTTACCTTTTGCATCACAGTGCGCCACCGGACGATGCTGATTTTTTTGCAGCGCAACGACGTCAAGTGTCAATTGTCCTTGCAGGTAGTTGGCAGCATCCGGCCCGCTGACGTTAACCAGCGCCCACCCGTCCAGGGAGATGAGCGTGAGAGACAAACGCGCCGAAGTTGTGGGGTGACGAGGAGGAAAGACGATACGGGTCATGATGTTATCCTGAATCAATCGGAAGCGAGTAAAATCTACTTTAATGGTAAAATAGCCGACTGCCATTGCAACCAGTTTCCCCACTTTGTGGCACACATAGCATGATGGCCGTTAAATGGCATGGTCTTTGCGACCGGCTGCGCAAAGAGGGGATTGTCCTGCATTGCGCGAATAAAAGCACGCTACACTTGGT
The DNA here is from genome assembly GCF_900115045.1 of Izhakiella capsodis. Lineage (GTDB taxonomy): Bacteria > Pseudomonadota > Gammaproteobacteria > Enterobacterales > Enterobacteriaceae > Izhakiella > Izhakiella capsodis. The sequence continues at coordinate 300,930 of NZ_FOVC01000002.1, forward strand.
AATCGTTTTGTATAAAAGGAGTCTGCGGGTTATGGATATTAACGATAAAGCACGAATTCATTGGGCCTGTCGACGCGGGATGCTGGAGCTGGATATATCCATTATGCCTTTCTTCCGCTTTGAATATGACGGCCTAAGTGATAGCGATAAGCAGCTGTTTATCCAGCTTCTGGCACATCCGGATCCGGACCTGTTTAATTGGCTGATGAATCATGGTGAACCGGATGAGCCCGGGCTTAAACGCATCGTCTGTCTGATTCGGGAGCGAAATAAGCAACGTGGTGCTGTGGCAATCTGATCTTCGTGTCTCTTGGCAAGCGCAGCGGCTGTCGCTGGTGCTGCATGGCGTTGCGATGATGGCACTGCTGCTGGCCCCCTGGCCGAATCATTATACCTTAGTGTGGATTGTTCTGCTGATTCTGGTGGTGCGAGAGTCGGTTCGCAGTCAGTACCGCATTAGCAGATGTGAGGGTGCTATTGCGCTGCTGTTGGACAGGCAGCTGTACTGGCGTAATCAGCGGTGGAATATAATAGGTCGCCCTTGGGTAGGTCAGCAGGCGATCTTACTGACACTACGCAGCGAGAGCGGTGAACGCGAGCATCTCTGGCTGATGCAGGATAGTATGTCTACGCGCGATTGGCGGCGGCTGCATATGCAGCTGCTTAATGTATCCGCAAAGCAATAAACTACAGCTTTGCGGCCATTTGCGTCAGTATTTGCTCACACCAGCTTGCCAGCCTTTCATCACTCAGGTCATACTGATTCACATCGTCGAGCGCCAGCCCGACAAACTGCTTACCGTCCGGCGTTAACGGTTTCGTACTGATAAATTCATAGCCTTCATTTGGCCAGTAACCGATAAACTGCACGCCCATTGGCGTCAGCAGATCGTGAAGCATACCGAGCGCGTCAAGGAACCATTCGCTATAGCCGAGCTGATCGCCCATTCCATAAAGTGCAACCACTTTCCCGCGTAAATTTAGGGTTGGGATCTCTGTCCAGATAGCCTCCCAATCCTCCTGCAACTCACCGAAATCCCAGGTGGGGATACCCAGAATCAGTAAATCGTATTGCGACATCAGGGAGGGAGGATCGTCTTTCAGATTGTGCAACGTTACCAGCTCTTCGCCAATAATATCGCGGATTTTCTCCGCAGCCATTTCGGTATAACAGGTGCTCGAACCGTAAAACAGACCAATTTTCATGGTAAAACAACTCTGTAAATCATACGCCTGTGCCGAGTGTATCAGAATCGCGTGCTTCTGAGGCATAATGCGCACGAATGTCGCCACAGTAATGGCGGGCGGTAACCAAAGTAGAGGAAAGCAAATGGACGATCGCGCGCTCACTGAACAGTTTCTCGACGCGATGTGGATTGAGCGAAACCTTGCGCAAAATACGCTTGCGGCTTATCGCCAGGATTTGCGCACGCTGACCGACTGGCTGGCCTATCAGAACCATACACTTAATGAGGTGGACAGTGCAACGCTGCAACTCTTTCTCGCTGAACGCCTGGAGGGCGGCTATAAAGCCACCAGCTCAGCACGTCAGCTGAGCGCCATGCGGCGTTTATTTCAATATATGTGGCGCGAAAAAATACGCGATGACGATCCCTGTGCATTGCTGGCGTCACCTAAGCTTCCTCAGCGTTTACCGAAGGATCTCAGTGAAGCGCAGGTCGAACGATTGCTACAGGCTCCAGGCAGTGACGATCCCATTGAACAGCGTGATAAAGCTATGCTGGAATTGCTCTACGCCACCGGTTTACGAGTTAGCGAGCTGGTGGCGTTGACGCTGAGTGATGTTAGTTTACGCCAAGGCGTGGTGCGCATTATAGGTAAGGGCAATAAAGAACGTCTGGTGCCGCTGGGAGAAGAAGCGGTTTATTGGATCGAACAGTTCATTGCATACGGGCGCCCTTTATTGCTTAACGGGCAACCCCTTGATGTGCTTTTCCCCAGTAAGCGTGCACAGCAGATGACGCGACAAACTTTCTGGCATCGGATTAAATATTACGCCACACTGGCGAGCATTGACGGTGATAAACTTTCACCTCATGTATTGCGTCATGCTTTTGCCACTCATTTATTGAATCATGGCGCTGATTTACGCGTTGTACAGATGTTGTTAGGTCACAGTGACCTGTCAACCACCCAGATTTATACGCACGTCGCCACCGAGCGACTGCGACGGTTACATCAACAACATCATCCCCGAGCGTAGCGCGCATGGACGTGCCGCAAAAGAACGATATAGGTATAAATAAAGGAACCACCATGAAAAAACCTTATTTGCTGCTTTCTCTTCTTATGGCGATGACCAGCGGCGTCGCTCACGCCGATGATGCCGCGATCCTGCAGTCGCTGCACAAGTTGGGATTAAAGCAAACCGAGATACAACCTTCTCCGCTGCGAGGAATGAAAACGGTATTATCGGATAGCGGGGTGCTTTATGTCTCTGATGACGGTAAATATTTCATACAGGGGCCGCTGTATAACGTCAGTGGTAGCCAGCCTGTGAATGTCACTAATCAGCTGCTCGATAAAAAAGTTGAAGCGCTGAAATCCGATATGATCGTGTATAAAGCGCCAAAGGAGCAGCACGTTATTACGGTATTTACTGATATCACTTGCGGCTATTGCCGTAAAATGCACTCGCAGATCGCCGACTATAACGCGCTGGGTATCACCGTTCGCTACCTGGCTTTTCCACGCGAAGGACTTGGCGGTGAAGTGGAAAAAGAGATGAAGTCTATCTGGTGCGCTGCCGATCGTAATAAAGTTTTTGACGAGGCGATGAAGGGGGCAAAACCACAGCCGGTCTCTTGCAATCTGGATCTCGCCCGTCAGTACAGACTCGGAATTCTCTATGGAATACAGGGAACGCCAGCGATCCTGCTACAAAATGGGACGTTAATCCCCGGTTATCAGGGGCCACAGGCGCTCAAAACTTTCCTTGATAGCCAGAAAAGTGCCAGCGAATGACAAATGGTTTTACTAAGCAGCTTCGCCGTCGTCAGGCGGCGGAGGCCAGATGGCAGAATACGTCGCTTCCTCCGTTGCTTCATCGCTTGTATGCCCAGCGGGGCGTCACCCAGCCCAGCGAGCTTGAGCGAGGCGTTAAATTCCTACATCCCTACCATAGCCTTCATGGTGTAGAGCGTGCCTGCACCGTTTTACAACAGGCTCTGGTAGATAATCTCAACATCATGGTGGTGGGCGACTTTGATGCTGACGGTGCGACCAGTACCGCTCTGATGGTACTGGCGCTGCGCAGCATGGGCGGGCGTAACGTACAGTTTCTGGTGCCCAATCGCTTTGAAGACGGTTACGGTCTTAGTCCGGAGGTGGTGGAACAGGCCGCCGCCCGTGGCGCGCAATTGATTGTCACTGTCGATAACGGTATTTCCTCTCATGCTGGCGTTGAATGTGCAAATCTAAAAGACATTCCGGTACTGATAACCGACCATCACCTGCCGGGTGATACCCTGCCAGCGGCGGCGGCGATTGTTAATCCTAATCTTGAGGCGTGCAAATTCCCTTCACGGGCGCTGGCAGGCGTTGGCGTTGCGTTCTATCTGATGCTGGCTTTGCGTGCGCGCCTGCGCGACAGCGGCGTCAACCCATTGCCTAACCTCGCTGCACTTCTCGATCTTGTCGCACTTGGCACGGTGGCGGACGTTGTACCGCTGGACGCCAATAATCGCATTCTGGTCTGGCAGGGATTGAGTCGAATACGTGCCGGGCAGTGTCGGCCGGGAATTCGCGCCCTGCTTGAGATTGCAAGGCGCGATATGCGCTCGCTGGTTGCCAGCGATTTGGGTTTTGCTTTAGGCCCGCGCCTTAATGCCGCCGGGCGACTCGACGATATGTCCATTGGCGTATCGCTGTTGCTAACGGAAGACCTTGCCGAAGCGCGCATGCTGGCGGCTGAGCTGGACGCGCTAAATCAGACGCGGAAAGAAATAGAAAAGGGGATGCAATCTGAAGCGCTGGCGCTATGTAACAGCATCGAGCGGAGCAGCGAAGCGTTACCGCTCGGGCTGGCTATTTTTCATCCGGAATGGCACCAGGGCGTCATCGGCATTCTGGCCTCGCGTCTGAAGGAGCGGTTTCATCGCCCGGTGATCGCTTTTGCGCCAGCAGGGGAGGGTATACTGAAAGGCTCGGGCCGCTCCATTCAGGGCCTGCACATGCGCGACGCTCTGGAGCGGCTGGATACGCTAAATCCCGGTCTGATTATCAAGTTTGGTGGTCATGCCATGGCGGCCGGACTGTCACTGGATGCGGCTAAATTTAATGATTTCCGTCATCATTTTTCCATGCTGATGCAGCAGCTGCTGGATGACGCTGCTTTACAAGGCGTCATCTGGTCAGATGGCGAGTTATCCGCCAGTGAAATGACGCTGGCAACCGCAGAATCACTGCGCGAAGGCGGTCCTTGGGGGCAAGCTTTTCCTGAGCCGATATTTGACGGTAAATTCAAAATATTACAGCAGCGCCTGGTGGGAGGGCGTCATCTCAAAATGATGATTGAACCCATTGTTGGTGGTCCTCTACTGGACGGTATAGCGTTTAACGTTGATACCGCGTGTTGGCCCGACCCCAGCATAAAACGGGCTGAGATGGCTTATAAGCTTGATATCAATGAGTTTCGCGGTAATCGCAACCTTCAGCTGATTGTTGAGCATCTCTGGGCGTTGTAAGCGACTAAGGTGCAGGCGGCAGACGGTTTCTGCCGTCTGCAATACGGTGATGCTCAGTTTGCCTGTCGCGTTATGACGAAATCCCTTTCTGTTATCAATGAGTAATCAACGATAAGGCAAATTGTTGCGGTGTCACGGATAGATGCAGGCTACTGCTTTCGACTAATTATTGGCACTTTGTAAAATTTAATGTTTGTCTGTTTACTGCTGCCTTCTCTCTCATGATTACACTTAACAATTAAAATGATCATTATAAAAGGAAACAGGTTTGTCTGACTCTTTATTGATATATATATCTAATTGAATTTTATTGTCTTTGTTTGAATTTATAAAGGTGATAATATGACACTCATCATTGTCATATAAATTTTCAAAACTCAATATATTGTCATCAAAACAATCCAACTTCCCTGAAAATCGGGTGTCGTATTATTTACCAGTAGATCTGAAAATTTCTGATTGATTTCAGTTTTAGTGCGCTGTATCCGAATAAGTAACGAGGGAATAGAACATTTGTATCAGGACGTCACATCGCCTGCCTGCGGTGATGAGAACGCTACAATCCTGCGCTACTTTGGGGTAAAATCACCGGTTACTTCATTGTCATAACGACCATCAAAAAAGATCCCAAAGTCATGTTTGAAATTAATCCGGTAAAATATCGCATCCAGGACCTCACTGAACGCTCCGACGTTCTTAGGGGGTATCTTTGACTACGATGCTAAGAAAGAGCGTCTGGAAGAAGTAAATGCCGAGCTGGAACAGCCAGACGTATGGAATGAGCCTGAACGTGCGCAAGCGCTGGGAAAAGAGCGCTCAACGTTGGAAGTGATTGTCGAAACCTTCGATCAGATGAAACAGGGGCTGGAGGATGTCTCCGGCCTGTTGGATTTGGCGATGGAAGCAGAAGATGAAGAGACCTTCAACGAAGCGGTTGCCGAACTCGATCTCCTTGAGAAGAAACTGGGTGAGCTTGAATTCCGTCGCATGTTTTCCGGTGAATACGACAGCGCGGATTGCTATCTGGATATCCAGGCTGGATCAGGCGGCACCGAAGCGCAGGACTGGGCCAATATGCTGCTGCGCATGTATCTACGTTGGGCTGAGGATAAAGGCTTCAAAACGGAAGTTATTGAAGAGTCTGAAGGTGAAGTCGCCGGCATAAAATCAGCGACCATTCGTATTCAGGGTGACTATGCCTTTGGCTGGTTGCGCACAGAAACCGGTGTCCACCGACTGGTTCGTAAAAGTCCGTTCGACTCAGGCGGTCGGCGTCATACCTCTTTCAGCTCTGCATTTATTTATCCGGAAGTGGATGACGATATTGATATTGAGATTAATCCGGCTGACCTGCGTATTGACGTCTATCGCGCCTCCGGGGCCGGTGGTCAGCATGTCAACCGTACCGAGTCTGCGGTGCGTATTACCCACGTTCCTACCGGCACCGTGACCCAGTGTCAAAATGACCGTTCTCAGCATAAAAACAAAGATCAAGCGATGAAGCAGATGAAAGCAAAGCTTTATGAGCTTGAAATGCAGAAAAAGAACGCAGAAAAGCAGGCGCTGGAAGACACCAAATCCGATATCGGTTGGGGTAGCCAAATCCGCTCATACGTGCTGGATGATTCCCGCATTAAAGACCTGCGCACTGGCGTGGAGACCCGTAATACCCAGAGCGTGCTGGATGGCGACCTGGATCGTTTTATTGAAGCAAGTCTAAAAGCAGGGCTATAAGGAATCGATATGTCTGAACAACAACAGCAAGGTGCTGATGTCGCACTCGATCTTAATAATGAACTGAAAGCTCGTCGTGAGAAGCTGAGCGTGCTGCGTGAAGGTGGCATTGCGTTTCCCAATGATTTTCGTCGCGACAGCACCTCAGATAAGCTGCATGCAGCCTGGGATGATAAGCAGAACGAAGAGCTGGAAGCGCTGGGCATTGAAGTCAGCGTAGCCGGACGCATGATGACCCGCCGTATTATGGGGAAGGCGTCTTTCGTTACCCTACAGGATGTTGGCGGACAGGTTCAGCTCTATGTTTCCCGTGATGATCTGCCGGAAGGCGAGTACAACGACCAGTTTAAAAAATGGGATCTCGGCGATATCCTCGGCGCCCGTGGAAAATTGTTCAAAACAAAAACCGGTGAGCTTTCTATCCACTGTAGTGAACTTCGTCTGTTAACCAAAGCCCTGCGTCCGCTGCCGGATAAGTTCCACGGCTTGGCCGACCAGGAAACGCGCTATCGCCAGCGTTATCTTGATCTGATTGCCAACGATGAATCGCGCGCTACTTTCAAAATTCGTTCAAAAATCATGGCGGCAATCCGCAGTTTCATGGTTGGCCGTGACTTTATGGAAGTTGAAACCCCGATGATGCAGGTTATCCCCGGCGGCGCAGCGGCGCGTCCTTTCATCACCCATCACAATGCGCTGGATATCGATATGTACCTTCGTATTGCGCCTGAACTTTACCTCAAACGCCTTGTGGTTGGCGGTTTTGAACGGGTATTTGAAATCAACCGCAACTTCCGCAACGAAGGTATTTCACCGCGTCATAATCCTGAATTCACCATGATGGAGCTATACATGGCGTATGCAGATTATAAAGACCTGATTGAGCTGACTGAAAGCCTGTTCCGCACGCTGGCACAAGATGTACTTGGTTCAACTCAGGTTACTTACGGCGATTACCTCTTCGATTTTGGCAAGCCGTTTGAAAAGCTCACCATGCGCGAAGCGATAAAAAAATACCGCCCGGAAACTGAACTTAGCGATCTCGATAACTTCGATAAGGCCGTGGCTATTGCGCAGACGCTGGGTATCAAGGTTGAAAAAAGCTGGGGTCTGGGTCGCGTAGTAACCGAAATTTTTGAAGAGACCGCTGAGGCTAATTTGATTCAGCCGACTTTTATTACCGAATATCCGGCCGAGGTTTCTCCCCTGGCGCGGCGTAATGATGTGGATCCTGAAATTACCGACCGTTTTGAGTTCTTCATTGGTGGTCGTGAAATCGGCAACGGCTTCTCCGAGCTGAATGATGCACAAGATCAGGCCGAGCGTTTCCAGCAGCAGGTGAATGCGAAGGAAGCTGGCGATGATGAAGCGATGTTCTATGACGAGGATTACGTTGTGGCTCTGGAGCACGGTATGCCGCCGACCGCAGGTCTCGGCATCGGCATCGATCGTCTGATGATGCTGTTGACCAACAGCCATACTATCCGCGATGTCATCCTGTTCCCGGCGCTGCGTCCACTGGGTAAATAAGCTTACGCTGACCTGATAAGGGGTGGTTTTACCCCCCCTTTTTCTATGTATTTCCGCAGCGAATGTCTGCCACTGGCGAGCGGATGATAAATATCATTCGCCCTGCGGAGCGTTTCACACCGATAGCCTGAGCAAAACATCATGAATGTACACCTCTCCCGCAGCTACACCCTGAACATAGCCGATAAGAAGAATTGACACATTGTTCGGACGCTTGGAAACCGGTGATGTTGTCGCTTTACCGGTGTAAGGCAGAATCTGCTATCCCCCCATCAGTCAGGTGATAATCAGGCCAATTCTGGTGGCGTCGAACCTGATAAAGCCGATATCCGCATCTGATCAGCCTTAATTCCGCGGTATGCCGTCGTCCGGTAGGGTGGCAACGCGACGGATTATTGCCTCCGGGACAGCACTTTCTTGCTGCGAACGTGCTGTAACCGATCCCATTCCTGTGTTTAAATCCCTGTCGAATGTGATTTAGATCAAAAGAATGTTCAACAATTGTTCTTTATGCAACTAAGGCTGCCTGGTTGTATTGCTTAAACCTGATTTGGAGCGTGTCAGATGCCTGTTTCTTTGTTAGCGTTAGCACTAAGTGCATTTGCCATTGGCACCACTGAATTTGTCATTATGGGGTTGCTACCGCAGGTTGCCAGTGATTTAACAGTATCGATTCCTTCCGCTGGCTGGCTGATTAGCGGCTATGCGCTTGGCGTCGCCATTGGTGCGCCGATTATGGCATTGCTGACCGCTAACCTGCCGCGCAAGCGTACGCTGCTGCTGCTGATGTCTATTTTTATCATCGGCAATATGCTCTGCGCCCTGGCTTACAGCTACCATTTGCTGATGCTGGCCAGAGTGATCACCGCACTTTGTCACGGCGCTTTTTTTGGCATCGGTGCCGTGGTTGCTGCCGGGCTGGTTGCTCCCAACAAACAGGCGCAGGCGGTGGCGTTGATGTTTACCGGATTGACGCTGGCAAATGTGCTCGGCGTTCCGTTAGGGACCTGGTTTGGTCAGCTTTACGGCTGGCGAGCAACGTTCTGGGCGGTGATGGCTATCGGTTTGCTGGCGTTTATTGCCTTGCTCATTAGCCTGCCGGTTAATCGTGAGGAAAAACCGCTTGAACTGTCGAGGGAAATTCGCGCATTAGCCAACGGTAAATTATTGCTGTCGCTGCTGATGACCGTGTTTTTCGCCGCGGCGATGTTTGCTTTGTTTAGCTATATTGCGCCATTGCTGTTGCAGGTCACCGGGGTCAGCAATCGCGGCGTCAGCTGGACGCTGCTTCTGATTGGTGCCGGACTGACGGCGGGTAACGTCCTGGGGGGCAGATTGGCCGACTGGCGTCTGTCATTCAGCCTGATACTTAGCTTTTCACTGATTACGTTTTTTTCACTGCTCTTCAGCTGGACCAGCCATGCCCTTTGGCTGGCGGAAATAACGCTGTTTCTTTGGGCAATGGCCACCTTTGCGACAGTTCCGGGGCTACAAATTAATGTGGTACGACACGGTGCCGATGCGCCTAACCTCGTCTCAACACTAAACATTGCGGCATTTAATATCGGCAATGCCCTCGGTGCCTGGCTTGGCGGTGCGGTAATAGGGGGGGGGGTTGGTCTGACCGCGGTGCCGGTTGCCGCCGCGGTAATGGCATTAATAGGGCTGTTCCTTTGTCTGTTAACTTTTCGTAAGCAGGGCGGTAATGCTACGGTGATGGCTTGCACGGACTAAGTAGCTGCCTCAGCCGCTGCTCTACGGCACCGATATGCGTTTGTAAATGGTTGCTGAAGGTTGTGACCAGCGCTGAGGCTGGACGATGCGAGGGATGGATCAGGCTGACGGTAAAAGGTACCGCTATGCTTAAGGGCCTGACCCTCAGCCCGCTGTCGGCATAATCAAGTGCGGTTAGCGGATTGACCACCGAAATACCGATGCCTGCTTTAACCATTGCACAAACCGATGCCGCGCTGTGGGTTTCCATAATCATCCGGCGCTGTATTTGATGCTGCTGAAATAAATCATCCAGCAAATGGCGATAGCTGTCCTGGCGCGACAGGCTGACATAGTTCTGAGCGTGAAAATCTTGTGGGGTCAGCTCGGCCTTATGTGCAAGCGGATGTCCTGGCGGAAGAACGCAGACCTCATTGCCGGTAAACAGCGGTGTGCGCTGCGTCCCGACCGGTGTCTGCATGGTTTCAGTTAGCCCTAAATCATAACGCTGCGCAGACAGCCACTCCTCCAGCAGTGGAGACTCTTGCGAAATAATATTCAGACTGACTTCGGGATACTGTGCCATAAACGACGGGCACAGCAGCGGTAGTAAAGACTGAGAAAATACCGGCAGGCAAACCAGCGACAGCTCCCCCTGGCGGAAGGCGCGTAGCCCTTCGGCGGCGCTGAGGATCCGATCAAGCCCATACCATGAACGTTGTACCTCTTCGAAGAGCTGTAACGCCTGAGCGGTTGGAAACAGGCGCCCTTTGCTGCGAGTAAACAGTTGCAGACCCAGCAGCTTTTCTAGCCGGGCCAGCTCGCGGCTGATTGTCGGCTGCGAGCTGTTTAACAGAGCGGCCGCTGCCGTGACATTACCGGCGGTCATGACTGCATGAAAAATTTCTATATGCCTGTGGCTAACGCTGGCCATTTTTTACCATATCAAATATGAATAGTATTGCATAAAAAGGATATTTTCAGATATTAAATCTTTATGGCGTAATAGCGCTATGTTTCCAGGAGGATTTTATGCCACGCCCGCTAGAAGATGTTAATAGTCAGCTCAATCGACATAATCTGTTGATGCTGGCGCAGCAGTACGATGGTCCTGTATGGGCTTATGATGCGCAGCTTATTCGTCAGCAAATCGATAAGTTGCGTCAATTTGATGTCATCCGTTTTGCCCAGAAAGCCTGCTCTAATTTGCATATTCTGCGGCTGATGCGTGAGGCCGGTGTGAAGGTCGATTCGGTCTCTGCGGGTGAAATTGAACGCGCCCTGGCGGCGGGTTATCAGGCTGGTGCGCAAAGTGATGAAATCGTCTTCACCGCCGATGTGCTTGATGCGCCGACGCTAACCCGGGTTAATCAGTTGAAAATCCCGCTAAATACCGGGTCGGTGGATATGTTACATCAGCTGGGCGCGGTCTCTGAGGGCCATAGGGTCTGGCTGCGAATCAACCCCGGGTTTGGTCACGGCCACAGTCAGAAAACGAATACCGGTGGTGAAAACAGCAAACATGGTATCTGGTACCGGGACCTGCCCATAGCGTTGGATGCGATCCGCCGTTATAACCTGAAGCTGATCGGATTTCATATGCATATTGGCTCGGGGGTTGATTACCGGCACCTGGCCCAGGTCTGTGAGGCGATGGTCGAGCATGTTATCGTCAGCAGTCACGATATTGAAGCTATTTCCGCCGGCGGCGGTTTGTCTGTCCCTTATCTTTCAGGCGGAGAAACGATTGATACCCGGCACTACTTTGACCTGTGGGACAGCGCTCGGCAGCGCATTACCGACCACCTGGGTCATCCGGTGAAACTGGAGATCGAACCAGGACGTTTTCTGGTGGCGGAATCTGGCGTGTTGATAAGCCAGGTGCGGGCGGTAAAACAGATGGGGCGTCGCCATTTTGTTCTGGTCGATGCCGGTTTCAACGATCTGATGCGACCGGCAATGTACGGTAGCTATCATCATATTTCGGCGCTGGCGGGAGACGGTCGGCCGCTTGATGGAGTGAATAAGCTGGAGACGGTGGTTGCCGGTCCACTGTGCGAATCAGGCGATGTTTTCACTCAGCAGGAGGGTGGCAAAGTCGAAACCAGGAAATTGCCTGAGGTGCGTCCTGGGGATTATCTGATTTTCCATGATACCGGCGCTTATGGTGCCTCAATGTCCTCGAATTACAATAGCCGCCCACTGTTGCCCGAAGTCTTATTTGATCAGGGCCAGGTCCGCCAGATCCGTCGGCGTCAGAGCATTGATGAATTGCTGGCTCTTGAGCGCTGAACGTTCAACCAGGTTGTGCTTCAGATACCACCACAACCTTTTGACCGGGCATGAAAACAAAGCGGGTAGCTATGGCGGATCAGCGCTGGAAAATTTTGCCGTTGAATGCCGGGTCTCACTATCGATTTACGGTAGTAGAGTGGCAATTGCGTAGGTGTGGCGATGAAACTTCGCGTGATTTTTTGGCAACTATGGTGGGCGGACGAAACAGGGGCGGACTAGGCGGTTAACTGGGTTGTGCTCAACCCGATGATTGCAGAAATGATGAATTTAAGCTGTCTTTTTAACCAGTGATAAAATAATTGAGCACAGCCTGAAGCTGACAGTTCAGAAGTGAAATAGCTCTCTGAGTTGATAACGATTTTTCAAAAAATAGCGTCAGTATCGATAATACAATAATCTATCGCAGGGAACAGCCGCACTCAGTATGCCACCAATCTTTTAGCACATCAGGGGCCATTTGTTGAGCAGACAAAACGATAAAAGGATCTGGCTGAGCGGTCCGGCTGCGATAAATTAACGTACCAGTGATAAAACGTGAAGCAAATCAAAAGCGTGAAGATGAGACGCAACAGTATCGTGACTGATACTACTAAACTCTCCTTCAGATAACTTAAGAGTGTATACCCTAATAGATTAAATAAAACAGAGGATTGTGGCGTTTAGCAGTGAGGTCAGTAAAACCTCAGCGTTTATATCACTGCATTGAGCGGAATGCTTTTTCACTTTATCTCATGGACGTTGAGTGAGCTCATCAATCTGACAGTGCTGAATAGTAAACTCAACTAAAATATGTAGCTTACTTCTGATATACATAGTAGTGGTGTTCATGCGCCGCCAACCTGAGTCAAGACATACTAAAATATCTTGGGCAAATTTAGTCATTTATTCATATCGATAAGATCAGCCCATGTTAGTAAATCCCTCAGTAGCTTGATGCGTTTGATGAACCGATTCAGACAGAGAAAACACTGCGGTAAGACTATAGCGATGGTTATCATGGCTCTCAAAAAGGTGTAAATACCGACCAACCCAGTATGGCAGGCATGACTTTCCTTGTGAGGCATATTCGTGAGCATAGCCTGCCGAAACTGGTTGACGGGCTAGTGCTCATTTTATTTGATCGCTGCTTGAATATTGTAAAGTCTCAAAAGACATGAACATTCATGCAAAGTCGTCGAAAGGAAAATAGATGAATTTCTAATACGATCAAGAGTATATTTAAAATAAACGCAACATATGCATTGAATGAACTAAACACTCCAGGAAAAAGGCCGGATGTGTAAACGTTATTTCAGCTAAAAAAAGTAAGGATATAATCGAAACTGATGTAGCGCCAGCAATGAAACCAATAAAGAATTCATGTAAATATAAGGAATTAACTTTCATAATAACACCTGTTGAATATAAAATAAATATAATTGAGACTAACAACCCAAAGTCACAGGCCGATGATAGGTTTAAAAATTTTAATGATATCTAATGCTGTTTGAGGTGATCTTGAAATAAGGAGAAAAAAGCCAGTAAAAAATGCTAATCCTCCAACGCTTCCCCCTGATATGACGCCTGCCCAGTAATTTTTAACACTAAATATTTTTTTCTCACTCATTTTAAACCTCAATAAATTATAAAAATTATCGATCTGCTTCATTCGGAATGTAAAATTAAATTTTTCAATTAAAGATGAGGAATATAGTCTCACAAGTTTTTTGATATTTTATAATAGAAAAAATAAGATATAATTATCTTGTTTAGCGATAATGCTGAGTAGCATAAATTAAAGCAAAGGTGATTTATGTTGACATAACACTATTTCAAACTGTATTGTACAGAGCCCTATCCACCGCTATCACTATTCCATCGTATATCACTTTGTGCTTGACCGGTAATATTCCAACTTATCTCTTTTGATGTAACCTTAGAGTAACTATTATTAGATAGGGAGTTAATGTAAAGTGTAAGAACGCTATATCTCTCAGCTGAAGATGTGATTGAGCATTCTCCAGAGGATATGTCGGCTGATTGTGTAAGAATATCAGGATCTTCGTAATATACATCTGAAGGAGAATTTGCATAAAAGTAGTAAAGTGGATTGTTAGAAGAATAGGGATTGCTATAGGTTATTTTTAACCTTAACGGGATAAGGAAATGACCAGAATAAGTATTGTTAGATCGTAAGGTAACTTGAAATATCTTTGCTAAAAGAATATCAGCAGGAGTCTTACATGAAGAGGGAATAAATTGATCTTCACCGGCCATTTTTAGCGCATGAACAGAGTAAGAAACATCAGCTCCACTAAGAATACTACCATAGAACTTCTGGGCGTTTTTCTTGTCAATAAGAATATCAATAGTCATGCTGTTTGTGAACGTATTTGATACTTTATAATGACCTTTAATACTAAGGATGAGTTGAGCACCATTTATTATCCATTGTGGGGATGGGTTAATCAGCAGTGTATCACTGAAAAGATTACCTTGATTTATAATGCCTTGTGACGGTGAGGATAGGGCATATTGGATGTAATCTATACTTGGGTTTTTAGTATAAGAAAAACTTAGCCTGTCTTCTTTGAATACTGGATTCCAGTGAATAGTGTTTTGTCCAGTTATGTCGGTTACTGTACCTGCTTCAGATTTACTGGCGTCAAGATTACTGAATGCTTCTATTTTTAACGCGTTATTATAGTTAAGAGCAACAAAGGGAGCATTTTTGATGTTCACATCAGGTACACTCCAGGGAGTAATGGGGAATGTCCAGCTGGCACCAATTCCGTCCAGACTGGAAGTTACTTTATTATAATTACCCGCAGACGTACCTATTGAAACTTTCAACCTACTTAAAAAGTCAGCAGGAATTTCAGTTATGTTGCCATCATCGACTATCAATCCATAAGAATTATTTTTGTAAACAGTTATCAGTACAACAAGAGTGTTACCGTAGCCATCATGGAAACCATTTTTTGATAATATGTTTGTATTTGAATTTAAATATTTCAATAAGTCTGAATCATTTAATTCCCATGGATTCCCTCCATTATTATAAAACTGATATTTAATATTATCGGAATTTAATTTTATATAAGATGCTAATGCGGTTTGTAACTCAGAAACTATGGTAAATGTCTTTTCATTCTTTATTTCAAAAATAACTGCCCGATAATATAGACATCCGGAAGTACATGTTAATATGGAAAGTAGCATGACAAATGATACTTCCAGTAAAGAAATTCCTTTGTTAAAAATATTATTCATTGATAGATACCATTGGCTACTGAGTCATCTGTTATACATATAGAATCAGGTTTCCACAAAGGTTGCGTACCAACCCAATTTATCGCATCAACAAAATGAGTGATATTGTCAATGCTAATAGAAAAATGTATTTTCTCACTATCATTTTTTTGGCATGATTTATTTATGAGATAGAAACCATTACCAGTAGTTGTTAGCCCAGGTGCGACTAGAATGTGATTTTTTCTAATGTCATAGGATTTTAGAGTTATTAAACTTGTTAATGCTAAAGATGGGTTTATAACTTTAAGGCTTAAAATATTTACCCCATTAACCATAAGAGCAAAGGTATGTGGTTTTAAATAAGCAGAGTTATCATAGGATGTTATAAGATTCAATTGTAAGTCTTTGATATCAATACCTGCCGGCGTGGTGACTCCTTTTACCCCACACTGACCTACGTCGCTTCTTGTATCATTACGTGGATTCAAAGGTAGTGAGAAGTCTTTATTATATATATCCGCTTGAACCAGATAATTTATTTTCTTGAATAAATTACCTTCATAAGGAGTAACGTTAATACTATATCCATTTTGTGGAAGAGTAACAGGGTCACCTCTATGACCACTGGAGTCGACAGGTATCACTTTCAAATATAAGCTCCTATCTAAATATTTATTAGAAACGAATATTTTGTCTTCATTTCCTGAGTAGTATTTGCTCGACAATAATTTATTAGTGTTTTTAGTGTAAACTTCGATTATAACGTTTTTGATGTTGCTGTTGTTGTTAATGATAATGGCATCACTTTCAAATAGTGGTTGCCAGGATCCTCCATCATTAAGAGATGCATCAATATTCGCACTCATTCCGACTATATTGAGATCACCAGAGGATATATTAGGCTTAAGAAAATCACCACGTTTGTTAACTACAGGTTCGTAGGAAGAAATACTAAATATACAGCTATGAAATTTTCTGATCAAAGGGTTGGAGTATATTTTTTTATAGTCATCTAAATTAATGTGCCATGCCCCCGAGCCACCAACAAGTGTTGATGGGTTCTCATCAGTTAGACTACCACCACTGAACCCTAACTGATTCAAGATCATTGCGGATTTTGTTCTTAAATGATCCATACATAAAAATGTTAGACCAGCTATTACATAGTGTTGACTGTTATCTCCGGTTTGAAACTTCAAAATGTAATTATCTTCATGATCAACTAAGGAGGAATTAGTATTGATCGATTTCGAAAGGAAACCGCGGTCGATCAATTCTGAAGTAGTGACCTCATAAGGAAATGATTGATCCGCTGAAAATGGAAGATTCTTAATGTATAAGTTTAGAGAAGTCGTGACTTTTTTTATTTGTTGAGTAATAAAGGTTGACTCGCAACTCTCTTTCTGCAAGAAAAAATAGTTGTTTACGAATAAAATTACACCGGTCATTAAAATAAGAAAATAAGACACCTCCAGCAAAGAAATACCTTTATTGTATTTTGATAAGTTTGAAAATTTAAGTGCTACCTTTTCAGGATAAGTATTTAGCATCGGATTTTTATTTCCTGATAATTTCAACTGCTCGCAGTTATGCTAATTGCGTGTTTGAAACAGTTATAGCTATGATATTTTTTAAGGATACTGTTCTGAGTGATCTTTCATATTTGAAAGTGATTGTAAATGCTATCTGAGCCTTCATTCATGTAAGAAGGGAAATTTAAACGAGTTAATTATTGTAATTGACGATAAAAAACGGGATATTCTTTTTGTTAATGATTTTTTCATTAAATGAACACAAGTTATTAGGAATTGAACTATACAAATTTGATGACGGCGTAATCAAAAAAAACCTATTTTCTGTGAACTCCTTAACATAAGAGAATATTTGAGCTAAATTTATTAGAGGTAAATCATTACCTGATGTTTTATGGGAATAATAAAAGGTATAGATATGATTGTTGATATAACATGATAAAAGGTACTTAGAACTAAAACTGTTATTAGTTTGAAATATGTCAGGCATAAAATATGATCTTGGTATATATCCATTTTGATGATTTATATCACTGCAATTTTTTTTAATATCGCAATAGGAAATTAAAAAGAGTTGTTGATTGATTATCTCATGCGCAAATTTCTTGTTTTCAGCAGCGAAATATTTACAAGAGTCTCCAAAAAAAGAGTATTGCGTTATAGAAAACATCATAACCATTATTATTAAATATAATCCACCATTCATAATGCACCTCAATTATTATTCGGATTTTTCTGTCCGATACCAAAATAAACTCCCTCAATCAGCCATGAAGAAGCTGATATATTGTAGCTCATTTTTTTAATGGTTAAGTTCCTGTTTTTATCGAAGATGGGAATTAACAGCTCGGGGTTGTACTTTGTAGCTATTCGAAATTTTACGCAAACGAAACTTCTGTTATAGACAGTATTATAATCAGATTTTATGCCGCAAGGTCTTTTGTTTGATGTCTGAATACGAATAAAGGCATTATCAAACATTTTATGAATGTTATTTAATGAGAGCGACATATTAGCATCATCAATATCTCCAATTTTTTTTCCTTGCAGTGGGAGAGTGATTTTAGCAAAATTTTCATCTGAAATATCTATGTATCCATCTTGATTCTTAATGAAACTTTTAATATTCTTAGGAATATAGTCGGATGAGCCGAATAATCTGGTAAGTGTGAAATTGACAGACTTAACAGTGCAAACAGCGGCATCATTCAACCTATAACCTGGCAGAGAGAAAGCGACAGGGAGGTACTCTAATATAGTATTCTGACAATTTTTTATGAAGTATCGAGGTAAAATATCATTCTCAGCAGGAAACGGGTTGTATTTCTCGATCACTTCATGGGTGTTATATTTCTTGGGTTTTTTGATATGGAAATTCGATTTTAAATAAAAAGCAATAGTTATTGCTAACGAAAATGCCAAAATATAAAGCAAGAATTTAAATTGGAAATTGAGTTTCCTGCTTATAATTTTATATTGTTTCTTATCTGGCAGATTATCGAGGATGAAATTACTTTTACTATTTTCCCAATCCCATGAGGCGGGACAAATTATTTCACTGCAACTCATATGATTTTGGATGGAGCTAAATTTATCAAAGGCTTCATCTTCTTTGTAAAACGCTTTATCTATAAGAATACTTCGAGTAGAATCAATCGCAATTATATACCACACATCATTATCTAAATGCCACGCACCAATGAGAGAGCTATCAAAAAGGGATGAAATAACTGCGGGCAAAACAGACATCCCTGAAGAGTGTCCTAATGAAACATCTGCGAGACCATAACAAATACCTCCCTCTAAATGAGCCATTTTACAAAATAAATTAGAACCAAGCTGCTCTGTTTCAACTTTGATAACTTCAATGAAGTCTTCTTCATTTTCAACAATATTCCATATTAAATTTACTGCATACTTCTTTCCTTTAACAGTCACCACACCTATATCTTGATCAATTGAAATATCCATGTTTTATATCCGAAAAATAAACATATAAAATCACTACAGTTTAAAAATCTTCATAAAGATGATATGAAGGTGAAGGCTTTACTCATCATGTTATACTCTAATTAAAACGTAAAATATAAAAATTTTTTCTGTTTATTTTTGATCGCTTATTTTTTTCCTTATAACTTTGAGATGAGTACTGATATGGAACGAGAATATGAAATTTTAATGAGCTAACGTGAAAAGAATGATGATGAACAATTTTTATGCTTAACACTGTACCAATAGAAAAGTCTTTTGAAACGACCGCTTAAGAGGATATTGTTGTCCTATTTGTATTGAGTAATAACCGGGTGTTATTTACCCGGTTATTACTTCAGAACTTCACTAATGGGAAGTCGCTATTATATAGTATCGTTACAAATTAAATATATCATTGTCTGAGTAAATTACAAAATTGGCTGTTTACTCTTAATCTTATATCTATTGTAAAGATGATCAATGAAATTCATAGTCCAGTGTCGTTTGGTCTTTCGTACTGTCACCATGAGGAGCATTTTCACAAGCACTTTCAGAGTCGGCAACGTTCAAAGGCCCAGTGTATTTCGTACCACTGGAGCTACCTATGAAGAACCCAGATAACGAGCTGCCTAAATCTAATCTTGCCATAATAGGGCACATTTGATTAGAAACACCAAAACTTATGTTGAAATAATTCTGCAGTGAACTGTCTTTAAAAGTTCCCATACCAATTGAGATTTTAGATCCTCCAGGAGTAAATAAGTTGTTATTTTCGTCAACCATTGAAGTTGGTAATGAACCTGTCTTGGCAATTACTTCAGCGCTTATTCCTTGGTAGTTAGGCTGTGATGCATAAACGCTATGGATAACTGATATTAAATCTGTTAAGGATGATATCGTTGCCTCGGTTTTCTGGTTATCTGACGCTGACTGATAATAAGCAATCACGCCGGCAACAACAATGGCTGAAAGAGCTAGTACCATAGCTGCCTCTATCAAAGAAAGTCCCTTTTGAACTTTTTCTTTGTAGTGCCGAAATTTGTTAAGACTTGAAAAGTTGAATGAGTTGATATAGTACATTATAGTATTTCCATTTTAAAGGTGATTAAAAAATTGATAAAAGAAATATCAAATACTTTGTTGGTTAATTTCAATTTTCTCCTAAGTTTAAAGTCGTAGGTGTGATGCAAATTACAATGATTTCCTTACTTCCTTTGCCTGAGCTATCTCCTCCTAGTAATTTGAATTTGGGATTTCCTATACCTGCATCATAAGAATTCAGATTGGACGTTTTATAGCCTGCAACTACTAATGTGTTATCATTTTTCAGTATATTTTGCTCGATAAAAGATCGCTGATTAATATCAGGAAGTTGTATTTTTTTCTTATCAACAGAGAATGAATCGAAACCGTTATCATTACCCGCTAATGATGACAGACTAATTGAATACTGAAGCATAATTTTTCCATCACGCAATACCCGAGGAAGAACATTGAGAAAGAAACCAGTATCGATTAAAGATACATCTAAATTTGTTTGAGAGGTATTATTATTAACTGTTGTTCCTATTGAGGATACATAGCCGCGAGTATTGGAAACCTGTAAGGGTACTGGTTGTCCTGACATTGTAATTACGTTAGCAGAGTTAAGAACACTAACTTTACCTTGATTATCGAGCATATTAACTATGAATGATGAATTATTCTCTGTCGTACCCTCAATTCCAGGATCACCAGGGTCTTTTGAAAATAATGATAAGTGACCACTAATTCTGCCTTTTAAAGCACTGAACATTGATGTTAGTGAGTAATTCCAGTCTGAGTCATCATTTAAAGTTACATTATAAATGCTTACATTAACGGCAATCTCTTGCCTTAAACTTCTATTAAGTTGATTAATGTAGTTTTCAACATTTACCATGATGTCAGGTGAGGTACTGACTGTTATACTTGCAAGCCCCTCTGACACACTCACACTACCATTTCCATGTAATATGACATCAAGATTTTGTGTGATATCTTTCCAAAAATCTAAATTAAGAGACGATTTAGATGAGTCACTAGCAGAAAGACTATTACTTGTACTACCACCACTAGAACTACTACCTCCACCCGAGCTATCACTATTACTTCCCGTCCCCTGACCACCAGAGCTACCTGAACCACCAGCAGTGAGCCCCATATCCATCTTGGATTGTGACGTTGTTTTGACTGGCAATGTATTTATAGTGAAGGTTTTAACAGCATATTTCGAAAAGAAAATTATACCGTCTCTGTACTGCCACGAGACATTGAAATGCGAAGATACTAACTTTAAAAATCCTGAAAGCTCACCACTATAGTCAACTGTCATACCGGGTAAATTATCATAAAGATTAACTTGTTGTTGCGGAGTTATAGATTTATTGACTGCTTCATTCAACTCTTTATACATATCAGTGTCGGTTCCATCGCGACTTTCAGTAGATACTGTACCTTCATCAATACTGGCAGGTATACCCGTAAAGGTAGTTATCAAATTGGCGATATCGTTCAAACTCATTTTTCTTGAGGAGAAAAGTTTTACACCATCAGCTTCTACATTCACTGGTAATGATTCACCTTGTTTAGCGATAAAAGGTTTGAGTCCTATATATAGACCATTTTTATGAAAAGTTACCATGTTATAGTTTTTTTTAAATTCTCCATTATTAGCGTTCCTGAATAAAACGGTTGTTTTATTTATTTGTGCATCAACTTCCTTTTGAGTTTTTTTATATTCTGTTGAACAAGCTGATAAAGAAATCATCAGAGTTATTAAGATGGTTGATTTTTTATATGAAGTTTTATGGATCACGCATGAGCTCCATTAATTTAAAGGAGAGATAAGCTATGAAATAAATCGCTAGATTTTTTTCATATATGAATTTTATAAAAACCTGCAAGGCCATTCATGATAATAATTTATTTTAGTCAGAAATTTAAAATTTCACTTTCTCTGTTATAGAGTATTCAAAATTATATACTTATATATAAAAGCTAATTGCCATCAATATTTAATAGATTTTACCCAAAGAATATTTAAGTTAACAGGTGATGCTCTATTTACAGAAAAATAATGTGACCTAAAGATACCTAAATAAATGCATGAATATCAATTTTCAAGGAGATCGAAATATAATCTATAGACAATTTCAATCGATTTAAAGCTGTTGAGAAGGATTTGTTAAATATCCAATACGTTAGAATACTTCTACTATCGTTTATTACAACAACTAATTTACTTAACTAAAATATCTATGGTACGAGTTTCGTCATCACTCATTACGCCATTCTTACCTGCAACAGATATATTTACCGTAAGAGTATAGTTTCCTGCTGCGTTTATTGGCAGTAAATTATAAGGATTAAAGTAATAATCACCTCCATATGATCCATTCAAAGTTTCAGCAGTAATTTTTTTAATATAATTTTTTTTGTTTGTTAATGATATCACTATTTTGGTGAGTTGAATTTTAGCGCCTTGCCATATGACTTCTATCCTGTCATTATCTGAAGTGATTTTAAAAATATTCTGACTTGATAGTATTCCGTCATAAAATTCATGTAGTTCAATGCTGGATAATGACGCTGCGCCGAAATGCTTTTCACTTTTCCTTATGAAACTCTCATAGAACCCGGCCTGGTAGTGTTCAGGTTCTATCCCCCAGTCTGATAGATTCACAGACCAGCTGTTTTTCTGACCATCAAGGCAATTATCTGAGACATTATAAAATCCACTCACAAAGCCAACACTCTGCATCAGGTCAAGTAGAGAAGAACTACTTATTCTTCCTTCAGTAGATTTTTTATCCTTTAACAATAATAAAACATCATAAGCTCCTTTGTTCGTTACAGGATCCTGGCATTTTTTTTTCTTTATATAAAAAGTACTATCTTCATTTAAAATAGTTTTGGAGCTAATGACATTCAAAATCTCGTTATCCAACTGGTCATTGCTGATCTGAGCGATGCAATTATTATTGAAATTGAGTCCGCGATCACCGTTGAGGTTAACATAATTCCTTATCCCATCTAATTCTGATGTAATCTGTTTCGATGCTAATTGAACGACTTCATTAGTTGTTTTTTTTGTATAATAGTTCATTGTAATAATGAACACTATTGTAACTAATAATATACTCACTGAAACTTCGAGCAAACTTAATCCAATATGTATTATCAAGAAATCAGGAGGCTGAGCTTTTTTAACTAATTTATTTCCTGCCACAATATTCATTTGTTATCTTGCTCTTAATTATTACACCAAAAAAAATAGTATAAAGCTCTACACATCTGGAAAAAGCTTGCTATGAATATTTTGTACTTTTCTTATATAGTCTTTAGCTAGCTGACTATTCCTCGAGTGATATTCTCCAACAGCTTTCCATATATTACCTTTGTTATTTTTGTAATTTATTGAAAGTATCCAAGTGCCAATTTCTATATTCATGCAAGGATCAAATAAAAGAGCGTGATAGGCTTTTACTCTGTCTCCTTTAAATAATGCACGGCTGACTATATTCAGCCATACTTTGTTATTAATTTGCATAGGCCCTAAATCCTCTGACCCATTATTGTTAATAGTAATGCTCCCCTTTTTTCCTCCTTCAATGTCTAATATTGATGCAACTATGTCAGGAGGAACATGATTAATATGACTCGCATTTATCAAACAATAAGTTAGTAAAGTAGATGCAAGGCTAGGCATAATAGAAAACCTAAACTAATTGATGGCCCCATCGGAGTATATATCGAACCACGAAGTCGGAAGGGTAAAGCATGTACGATAAATAGGATGGACGTTAATATTATGAACATAGGCATATTAACTATACCTAACCAAGATCCGGCACTTGTTATAAGTGCAATGTCGCCCCCAGCAATCACGTTTTCTTTTCTAATATACGATACGAATAGCATCGTGAATGTTACTAAAAAAAAACCACACATAGCACCATAAATATAGCTCATACTATGGTATTTAAGTGACATAAATATTATACCTGATAGTGCTAATGGAATGGTAAATATGAGTGGTATTATATTTTTCTTTATATCAATGTATGTTATTGATATTAGCACCATTACTAAGTAATAAAATCCAACACCATACAGACTAAATTTATAATAAACGTATAAAGCCATGAGCGCTAAAATACATTCACTCATCAAGTAGTATAATGGAATAATTTTTGAGCAATTTTTGCACTTACCAGTAGATAGTAAGTAACCTATTATAGGTAAGATATACTGAATATTTATTTTTTCTTTACAATAATCACAGTGAGAACTTTTTATGAACTCTCTAAGATGACAGCTTTCTACAGTGACGTATCGATATATGATGCAGTTGAGAAAGCTGACAAGTATCGCTGTAAACCAAAAAAGCGATAAATAATTTATAATGTCCATAAATCAACCTTCATTTATTTATTGGATGATATTTTAAGCACCCGATTTTTTTCATACAACGATACAAAAATCGGTGGATTAAGTTGGCCTGTATACAGGAACAATTGCTTTACTGCGTTACAAAAATCGCCATGTATAGTAGCGTTAGTTGATATTGAATAATCATATTGCGTATTCCATACCAAATTCCATTCTGCTTTCTTTGCCCAAAGGTATAATAGTTGATTTAGGGTTTTATTCTTTTCCACCTTCCATGTGTCGATTTCATCTTTAATACTATTTTGAGTTGATTCCACTTCACGTGGTATATTTAATTCATTTTTGGGTGTATTAAAAATTACGTTGCTTGTTTCCTGTCTGGACAATGTTTGTAGAATGTTTTCAAGATTAGCACCACTCACTTGAAAAGATAATATTGACAGATATAAAATTATCTTTTTCACTATATATGCTCCATATTAACCCTCGAGTTTGAAATTCACGCAGAAATATTATGTCTATGCCAAATATGAAGCTGCAATACATAAACTTACTCTGCAGTATATATATCTAATAAAATATTTTTTATACATATGTAGATGAATTCACTCGACTCGCAATGTTTTGATTGTATATATCTGTGCTTAATAATTCTAGCTTACCATTTCTAATTTTAGTTTTAATTCCGTCATCACCATCAATAAATAAGCTACTTGATTTCATAGTTCTTTTACCTGTGATTTTATCGCGTACTAAGCATTGATGAATAACGCCAGTCAATCCATCGGATATTATCGCTCTCGCAAGATCCTGTGACTGCATACCTGCAGCAGCGATTTGTTGTAGTGCGAGTATTGCCCCCTGTATTGATGAGCCGTGTATTGTTGTTAATACTAAATGGCCATTAACTGCCGCTCTTACCGCTTGATTAGCCGCATCGGCACTTCTGATTTCTCCCATCATTATAAATTTGGGATTATATCTCATGGCTGAAATCATTGCTTTTTCATACCCACCAACCATCTGAGCGTCAATCTGGTACCAAAGCCCATGACCTTCATTACCATAAATGCTTTCGACTGGTATTTCTGGTGGATCTTCAATACTAATAACTATGTCTCCGTTTTTTTTCACTAGATCAGTCATTAATGAATACATAGAAGTAGTTTTTCCACTGCCAGTTGCACCAGAAAACAATACTAATCCACTTTTTCCACATAACGATTTGAGTTTAACTAACTGATTTTCCAAATATCCAAGATTAACTAAATCCGGCACGGGATAAAATGGTCTTCTCAAAAAAAAATGTTCGCCTTTTATTGTGATAATTTTGGTCACTCTGAAAGGTATATTATCCCATAAGAATAAAAACTCTTTTTCTTTCGATACTGTTAATTTATATTTAAGTTCAGTTATTTCCTCTAATAATGCTTTATTATTGATAATCTCGATGATTGGACTGGTAGAGCCTGATAAATAGCGTAAGAAAAATCTATTCTCATCAGTCAATATTAGATCTGAAAAAGATAGATCTCTAATTTTGCTTTTATTTATATCCATGCGTATACCTTGAGTTTAGTAATTTTCATATTTTAGTATTTTTTATATTCTCTTTACTTTAATTCTTTGTTAGTTTTTTTTATAGTAATTATGCTTAAAAAATAAATTTTGTCTAAAAACTATGAATGCCAATAATATATATTTGACAGATAGATGAACTGAATTTTCCTTCATCATAAATTTCATCTATTTTTCGCTTGAAGTCTAATGAGATTATCTATCAGATTAACTTCGAGACAATTTTTTTAAACTAAATAGTCATTGCAGAGCTAGAGATAAGTTGTTGTAGCGCAAACATGCCATCAATTATCCACATAAATGTTAGTCCAATTAACACAATTACTATATTTTTGAAAATCTCCATTTGAAATTGGATATCAGCAACGCATATAGCTAACCATTGTTTTGATAAATCAGATAGCATAATCTCGAAGCCATCCAAAGCTGCATATGTCTGCAGATCAATGATGATTTCTTCACTAGGAAACTTCAATTCGGTTTTACTAAGTGCCTCTCCAATATTCGCAGCTCCTCCTAGTAAAAATTTCCGAGCCTTAACTAATCTCTCTTTATACCATGGCGAAGAATATTTTGTTAATATATTGATGATTTCTGGAGTAGGCACTCCTGCTTGCAGCAATGAACAAAATGAAACTAAGAACTGGCATCCAATAATCGTTCTATAAGTTGAATATATAGGCGCACAATCAATATAACTTCTTATCTTTCCAGTCCATCGAGGAAGAGAAATAAATATAGCCAAAATTAAAACTATCAAACCTGCCATATAATAAATCAAATCACTCATAATAAATCGAGAAAGATATGCCATCTGTTTTCCAGTTCCGTGCCAGTATTTGACTGGAAGTATTTTCTCAAAAGCAGGAACTACTTTTGCACCAAAAATGAAAAGATAAAACACCAGGCAACATATAAGTACTATTGGATAAGCTACACCAAAAAGTGATTTTTTAATTTGCTTTTTAGCTTTTCCAATTTCAATAGCATTTGTTAAAGCTTCACTAAGCTTTCCTGACATCTCACCGGCATTAATTAGAGAGGCTTCCTCCTTGCTTATCCAATCTGCAATAGCTTCACTAAAGCTACTTCCATTCCGAATTTTTTTTCTCCATGCTATTATTGCAACAGACTCTATTTTCTTTATTTTTTTTCCTTTCCTTGAAACATGTTCATACAACGTATCCAGTGCTAAATTTAAAGGAACACCATTTTCTGTGAACCTTGCTAATTTACTATATATCCTGGATCTCTTAGTAAGGGTTAATTGAATTCTATTAAAAAACTGATAATTTATAAGGGTTTTCATATTCTCTCATCGAATGAATTTGTGGGCTATGAGCTATGGGCTATCAGTTTTCAGAGGAAATATTTCTTTCCATATTTCTAATTCTTTCTTTTCTTTCCTCACTAATATATCCAGTTCCTATTCTCAATCTTGCATCAAAGGGATCGATAACTCCTTCTATAACCTTTAACCAACCATGCTCATACATTGTCAGAGCATCTAATTCATTGGTCCAGTAGTTATATGCTTCTTCTATCTTATTCTCATAGATGAGCCTTAATAATTTGTTATCTGTTTTGATTGTTTCAGCAACAACAATTCTACCATTATATCCATTATTGCAGCATTTACATCCGTCAGGATTGTTAATAAAAACATGATTAGTATATCCACCTAGATACTCAAGTATACTTTCTTTTTTTATTCCAAATCTGGTGTTTGTTGCACTCGTGCAAAAATTTTTTTTGCAATTATTGCATAGTCTTTTCACAAGCCGTTGAGAAATAATACCAGTTAGCAATTTTTGGTCTGTTAATTTGTACTCTTCTACGCCCTGATCTCTAAGTCTGCTTATCACAGCGATTGCACTGTTAGCATGTATAGATGTCCACACCTGGTGGCCTGTCATAGCCGCAGTGAAAACTAGCTTTATTACAGAGGCATCTCTGGCCTCCCCTGGCATGATAATATCGGGATCGGATCGTAGAGCTGCTACAATTGCTTTATTATAAGCCATCCCTCTTTCCTCTTCTGTCTCAACATTAGTTACTGATAATTGGGTAGTGCCTTCAATGTCATATTCAGGAGGATCTTCTATACTTATAATATTTACTGTTTGCTCTTTTTCTATATACATATTCTCTAGTATTATTTTCAGTGTTGTGGATTTACCTGATCCCGTAGGCCCGGCAACAAGATTTATTCCTTCTGGCTCCATCATTAAATCATTTATAATTCTGACTTGTGACTCATGGAATCCCATCCCAGACATGTCTGTACGCTGCAACCATTTTTTTTCACCATAAAGCAATCTGGCAACCATATACCTTCCACCTGACGCCAGGGGATTAAATTGCAAACGTAGTGACTGTAGTTCTGCGGGCATCAAAATTCGTCCGCCATTGAAAATTCTTGCGGATTGAAAAGCATATAATTTGTAGGTCGCATCAGAGTTGTCGGCAGCATTATATAATGAGGCGAGCAATGAGTGGGCCTCTCCAGAAGCTATTTCGCCTATCTTATACATATCCCCATTTATTCTGAAGAAAATAGTGGCTTCGTGCTCTTTAACTTCTATATGAATATCACTGGCTCTTACTTGGCATGCTCTTTTCAATAGCTCAGAAGCAGACTTCTCCATCGGCTGCTCATCTGTAATTCTCTCTCTCTCTGAATACGAGTTAGTCTCATATATTTTTCTGATTAAAGACATATTTGCAAAAAAAATATCTTTAATTTTAAATCCTCGTTTATTGCATGTAGTTAAAAATGAAATTAGTGTTAGGTTTTTTTTGTTATTGATTTCTACAATGATGTCACCATCTGAAAATAATATGCAAATTCTTTTGAGATTATCTGGTACTTTAAATCGCTTATCCGACAAGGTTATCAATTTCTTGGAGAATAGATGAGATGCATTTTTTTCATCTATGACTTTTCCTTCATTAATATTAATCATCGAAAACCTCTATGCATTATTTTCTATCTATACTTATTAAGTAAACAAGAGGTGTGTCAGATGTAATTCCTTTAGGATAATTTCCGCCAGGATATTCATAACTAGCAAGTGCTACAGCTTTAACTTCTCCGCCAAAGCCAATGTTTTTCAATGAATAATATACTATCGGGGGCAGCTTATCGCTGTACTTCAGCATTATGTTTCTAACATTGCTAATTTTTCGGTATTTATCTGTTTCTTCTGTAACGGTTAAATTTATAAAATCTCCATCGATGATTTTATCATAACCTGTTTTTATTACGTGATAGTAAAATCCTGTTGAGTCCTTCCTCACACCTTTTTCATTTATGAATGTATTCATGTATTTTAGTTCGGGACTTAATTCGATTTCCTTCTCTTTATCTATCTCCTTGGAGATAATGCTGTTTTCATAATTAAGCTTTTGTATGTTAATCAAAGAATCTAATTCTTTTTCAAATTTTATATTTTTTTCCTCTAATAAGTTCAGTTGCTGTTGAATAACTTCTGCATCTTGTTTGTTATTACTTAGTTTTGAACTTATAGATTGGCTGTTTTTTCGATTTATAGAAGAGTTAATTTTATTTTCTGAATTCTGCTCTGAAAAAACCTGTGCTTGTGTCGATGAAGTGCTACTCATCTCTTTTTTTGAATTTCCGTCATCTCCTTTAGGCTTGTTCGGAAAATCACTTGTATTCTTTATTTCAGACAGATTAGCTATAATCGTGTTTACCTCCTCTTTATTTTTCTTTTTTACATTACTCAGCTCTTGAGAGTTTATAGCTGTCATTAGGGGATCTTGTAAAGTAACTTCTGCACAAGCGTAACCAGAATAGATGAATATTAAGATGTATAGTATATTATCAATTTTAAACTTTGCCATAAATGCAACCCTTTTAAACTTATCAATAATTTAAGCAGTTGAGATCGTAACTATTACCAGATGGTAGAAAAGTAACTTTCACATCCCCTTTTTTTATGCTCGTTACTTCTATTTTTCTTGTTATTAAATCTCCTTTTTTTAGTATTTTCATTCCTTTTCCAGCTATCAAAATCGTGGCTTTTTCAGGACCAATTCCTTCTTTGAATGTAGACACGAGGTAAATATCTTTTATTTCCCTGTCTCTATTTTCTTTATCAAAAATATCGTCTCTATCCTTTATGCCCAATTCCTTCATGAGATTTTTGTTTTTAATCAGAATTTTAAGGTATTCACTTTCACGCTGTATTTCTTCAAACTCCTCCAATTCTTTTTGCAAAGTTTTATCTTTACTATTTAATGAATTCAGATTGTTTTTTTTATCTGGATTACTATTGGTTTTCACAATAGAGGGTGCTCCCCATGAATTAATGCTCATAAAAAAAAGAAGTGAGAATAATAAATATAATCTTTTCATTTAAACTCCTTATCCTACTAAAAATCCTATTAAATAACGTATTTCTAATATATCTTTGCATACTTACAAAAGTGTAAAAATTTTTCATGTTCGTCGTTCATATGGAAAATATTAACTAGTTCATTGGGTATTTCATCTGGTATTCTTTCTTTTTTCAAGTAATCGTCTGTTAAGGCACTTTGCATTTCCATAACCTGATTTATTACTTCACTTCTCAATGGTTTGAGCTCCACGCCAAATTTTACGAAATGACTAAAGCCTGGAACAGATTCTATGTCTCTAATTCTTTGTTTCAATGGATTGAAATAAACAAAAAAATAGCCAGGGAATAAACTTTTTATTGCAGATCTAAGTTCACCACATCGTTTTTTTTTATCAATAACGAGGGGGGTAAAACTTTTAACCTCCATGTTTTCAAGTAACATCTGAGCCAAAAAAAAATTTCTCACACCTTTTTTGTGACATGCTAAATACCAAAAAAAATCCATATTTATATCCATACCGATTTATAAGAAATTCTTTAAAAATCGTGTGCCTATGGTGTATTCACCAATATTCCTTTGGTATGAGAAAGGAAGGCATTATTTTGCTGTTTGTAGTAGAGCCGTGCGTCTCTATTTATTCTGCGCCTGGGTTTGAGAAATAATGCTTGCATGTCATCATGATAATTGTTGATAAAAATGCACGTTGGAGTTCTTAAAACTCACACAATCTTTAAGATGGTAAGATTAAAGCGAAAAGATCCAAGATGGTTTTTTATCTTTTAAAAGATATGTTTTTAGCATCCTGCAATAATAGTGAACGGGGGCCACTAATTTATCCGCATAAGGCAGGAGAGCATGATTGAATTATATGTGGCCGTTCTCCCGTATGTTTCTCATTACTCTGCGCCCTGGTTAAAATAATAAATTAATTTAGGTATTCAGAATTCATGTTTAAAAATTTGTATATTAATAATATACAAAGCAATAATATCATTTAAGGGAAAATATATACCAGGAAGAGCTCAGATTATGCGCATGCTGGTTTAAACAATAAAGAGGTATTTTTATAACCTTCTCGTAACATTAGTTGAGGGGTTCCACCATTTTCCTTTGGAAGGACACAGTAAACCGTGATTTGGTTACTAATGTTAGTAAAGCTGTGCGCTTTTTTTACTTTGCGCCCTGACTTGAAAAAAAACATTCAGGTTTTCAGTGCGCCTGATGTTAGTTGCGCTTATTGGTATGATCAAAATCATTTTGTTAGATATTGTTTCTCAGTAGGATGATGATACCAAAGCTATTTTTGTCTATAGCAGATTTTCAGCGCCGCTGGTAGTTTTTAAATGGTTTTTTTACTATAAAAATCAATAACCTAATTAGAATTCTTGCATTAATAATTACGCACATGGAAATGCGAAATTACACGCTAGCTTATTTTCATTAATCGCTTGCCTGCTGTCAGCATTCAATGTTCACATCTGTCAATCAAGTAGCCTACCTGTAGAGTTAGAGTCGTTATCTTGCAGCATCGCATGTGTGTGCGTGTGTTACCATGGGTGTGCATGAACTAACAGGTATAATCCTTATGTCCAAATTGTTTCCTAGCGGCAATAATGACTGGGATAGGAACCTCGTTAAATCGATCCACTGCACCAGTCAATTGCCCTTTAACTTTACCTCCATTGCATCGACTCGCAGTTACTGGCTGTGATACCCAGGCAGCAGCACAAAGGCTTGTGAGTTGGGTTAAATTAGCCTCTATTCCGTAGAAGTGTTACTTGACCGTTCGCTGCGGTTGTTACCGGATGATACATTACGTAAAAATTTTAAATAAGTAAGGCGTAAGAATGATAGCCTGAGTGTCCCCAAGGATTGCAGCCAGTACCCGCTTCACTTATTTTTAGTACGGTGACACCGTGGTTTATCACATCTTCCAGCGTCGCCGGGTAAAGTATTAATATCAGACGCGTAGTCAGATAACGATCAAGCACTTCAACAGAAATACTCAGGCCCGGCATTTCAGTTTCAAGCTGAGTTTACGCGGTTGTTGGGTGAAGCCTGATGCGATCGCAATGCAAAAAAGAAGGCGTTTGCAGCATTTTTTTTAGCGCAGAGCTCTTTTAATATCAACAAAAATAGAAAAGCTCTATTCACGTTTCAGAGAGTGATTTTGAACGATGTGAAACACAGGCGATTTTTTTGGTTTGTTAATAACCCTCTGCTGTCAACCTGACGTGGGTTACCTATAGTACATATGGAGAAGCAATATTATTGAACGTCATTATAACAATCTCAAACACGTAATCATGATGATCCTGAGGCTATAATTAAAGAAGGCGTAAGTCACAATTAACGACTCAGGATGCGTGCACTACGCACTGGTCAGGCTTAATTCCCCTTGTATAGCGACGCGTCTGATGAGCAAAGACATGATCGTCTTTCAGTCAGTATGAAAAGCCATTCCAACTCGATCTTTGGAACGGTACCTTGCTCTCCATGCCTCTTTTACTGATTGCTAAGCGCCCTTTGGCTGTGCGGATCAGGGAGGAAGTGCTGGATTATCCAACTAACAAGAAGCACTGCAGGTTGTAATCAGCCCGGCCCGCCTACCGAATGGCGTCTTACCAGCGTCGGGCTGAACAAATTTGTCACCTCCGGCAACGGTTTACTATTCGCCAGGGCCAGAGCCAGTTCTGCCGCCTGCTGCGCCATATTAACTACCGGATAGCGGATGGTTGTCAGCCGTGGACGCACATAGCGTGATACCAGCACATCATCAAAGCCAATCAGCGACATATTTTCCGGTACGGCGATACCGTTATCACTCATTACCGCCAGCGCGCCAGCTGCCATTGAGTCGTTGTAGCAGGCGACAGCGCTGAAGGTTTTACCTCGCTCCAGCAGTTCGGTCATTGCCTGCTCACCACCCACTTCATCCGGTTCGCCAAATGCTACCAGCCGCTCATTATCGCTTAACTGATGTTCCTTAAGCGCATCGTAATACCCTTGCAGGCGATCCTCAGCGTCGGAAATGGCGTGATTAGAGCAGATAAAGGCGATGTTTTGATGGCCCATTTGAATCAAATGGCGGGTTGCCAGCCAGGCACCGTAGCGGTCATCTAAGGCAATGCAGCGTTTTTCAAACCCCGGCAGCGCACGGTTTATCAATACCATTCCGGGGATCTGTGTCATCAGGGGAACAAGCTCGGCATCGGGAATTTTTTTTGCGTGCACAATAAGCGCACCACAACGATGGCGGATGAGCTGTTCAATCGCCTGATGTTCTTTCTGTTGATTGTGGTAACCATTACCGATTAGCAAAAAATTGCCGGTCTGATAGGCAATCTGTTCCACGGCTTTAACCATCGCGCCAAAGAAGGGGTCCGAAACGTCGCATACCACCAGGCCCATACTTTCAGAGGATTGTTGAGCCAGCGCTCTGGCGTTGGCATTAGGATGGTACTGTAATGCCTCCATCGCGATCAATACGGACTGGCGTGAGCTTTCACTGGCTTTTGGTGAGTGGTTAATGACACGGGAAACCGTTGCCACCGAGACCCCAGCAAGTCTGGCAACATCCTTAATCGTAGCCATGCGCTAATCAGTTCCTGGGTAAACGTTTACATTGTGCCAGTGTTGCGGAAAATTCCATACACTTCAAGCCAATATAATGCCGGTGAGCTCGCAAAGCTGACAGAATATTGTTAAATCTCATCAGCAGCCAGGAGGGAGTTGACCACTTAAAGCTGTTATTCTTGAGCAATATTGACTGGCAAGCGGAGTAGCGAATGAAAAAGGTGCCACATCTTGCTCACTGGGGGGCATTCAATGCAGTTGTAGACCACGGAAGGCTACTGCGCTGTGAACCTTTCTTTGCCGACCGTGACCCTTCAAAGATGCTGCAAACGCTGCCTGAACTGGTCTATTCACCGCAGCGTATTCACCAGCCAGC
This sequence comes from Izhakiella capsodis, assembly GCF_900115045.1. GTDB lineage: Bacteria > Pseudomonadota > Gammaproteobacteria > Enterobacterales > Enterobacteriaceae > Izhakiella > Izhakiella capsodis. Next base: position 334,952 of record NZ_FOVC01000002.1, read on the forward strand.
GGTGCGACGCTCATGGCTGCGTGACCATGAAGGTAGCGATCGCAGCCTGCGCGGGCGGGAAGACTTTGTTAACGTGGATTGGGATACCGCACTTGACCTTGTCGCAGATGAGGTCACCCGCGTGCGTGAACGATACGGTGCGGAAGGCATATTTAACGGATCTTACGGCTGGTCTTCCGCAGGACGCGTGCATCATGCCCGCACTTTGCTACGTCGCTTTTACTTCGCCGGGGGCGGCGGTATTGACCAGCAGGGTAACTACAGTTGGGGAGCCGCACAATTTTTTCTTCCTTACGTTATCGGCAGCTACAAACCATTGACCGGTAGGGTGACAGACTGGCCGGAAGTTATTCAGCATAGTGAATTGTTCATTGCCTTCGGCGGTCTGGCGTTAAAAAACGGTCAGGTGGCTTCCGGTGGGGCGGGAGAGCATAGCCTCAAGCCAGCGCTGGAAGCGCTGGCGCGTAAGGGGACGCCGATTATTAATATCAGCCCCTTACGCGATGATTGTCCATCCTTTGTCAATGCTGAGTGGATACCTATTCGGCCTAATACCGACGTGGCTCTCATGCTGGCGCTCGGCTATGAGCTGGAGGTGCAGCAGCTCGTAGACCATGATTTTTTGGCCTCTCACTGTGTTGGCTACCCACAGCTACGGCGCTATCTACTGGGGAAAAGCGATGATGTCCGCAAAACGCCGCAATGGGCCGCTGCGATTACCGGAATTCCGGCTGCACGCATTACTCGCCTGGCGCGGCAGCTCGCCGGGCGGCGTAGTTTCCTCACTTGCGCTTATGCCGTTCAGCGCGCGCATCGCGGTGAGCAACCTTACTGGATGATGATCGCGCTCTCTTCGATGCTCGGTCAGCCGGGCCTTGCAGGCGGTGGCTTTTCATTCGGTCATGGTTCAATGAACGGTGTGGGTAATCCACGGCTGGAGGCCGCGGTTCCCGGTATGCCCACCGGCGTTAATCCGCTGGCGTTACAGGCTATTCCGGTCGCTCGCATTAGCGATATGCTACTTAATCCCGGTCAGGGCTATCAATTTAACGGCCAGCAGCGTCACTATCCCGAAATTCATCTAATCCACTGGGCGGGTGGAAATCCGTTTCATCACCATCAGCAGCTGCACCGGCTGGTGGAGGGCTGGCAGCGCCCGGATACGGTGGTTGTGCAGGATATCGTCTGGACGGCAGCGGCACGCATGGCGGATATCGTTCTGCCCGCCACAAGCAGCCTGGAACGTAACGATATCGGCGGATCTTCCTGCGATCGCTATGTTCTGGCAATGCACCAGGCGATAGCGCCACAGCATCAGGCACGCAATGACTTTGATATTTTTGCCGATCTTGCCGAGCGTCTAAACTATCGCAGCGCATTCACGGAAAATCGTGACGAAATGGCGTGGATACGCCAGCTTTATCAGCAAAGTGCAGCTGCGCATCAGCAAAAAGGTGCTTATTGGCCTGACTTTGAAACCTTCTGGCAACAAGGCTACGTTGAAGCGCCTGCGGCGACAAAACCTTTTATCTACATGGCGGACTTTCGGGCCGATCCCAAAGGACATCCCTTGCGTACCGCCAGCGGTAAAATTGAGCTTTACTGCGAAACGCTGGGCGCGTTTAAGCTGGCGGATTTTGCTCCTCATCCCGAATGGCGTCCGCCACAGGAGTGGCTCGGCAACGCGGGAAGTTTCGGCTTTCCCTTACATATGATCTCCATGAGCCAGCCGATCGTCTGCATAGCCAGATGGATGCAACACCCTCCGTGCAGGCGGCAAAAACAGCCGGACATGAAACGCTATACATGCACCCTGATGATGCCGCTCAGCGTCAGATAACGGATGGCGATGTGGTTGAGGTGTATAACGCGCGGGGGCGCATGCTAGCAGGCGTGCGGATAACTGATGGCTTGACGCCACAGGTTATCGCTATTGCCACGGGCGCCTGGTTTGATCCGGGCTTTGGCGGCAGGTGGTGTAGCTATGATCGGGCCGGGAATCCAAACGTTCTAACGCTGGATATTGGCACGTCTTCGCTGACCCAGGGACCAAATGCACAGAGCTGCCTGGTGCAGGTTCGGCGTCGGTAAACTTTGCACCCTTATTGATGAATCTCATAGCTGGTTACACTTTGCGGGGATTGGTTGCGAATCATCGGTAGAAGACTCTGTGGTCTGGTTGCTACATTTTAGATCCCAGAGGTATTGATAGGTGAACATCAACACGTGTTACACCAACCTGCGCGGATGCGCAGGTTTTTTTTTCTGCCATTTCTCTCACGAACTGATACACAGTTTCGCTGTTAACATCAGTCTGTTTTTTGTATAACTCCCCGCAGATTAACCGCTAAATATCCTGATAGAGCTATGCCCAGATTAAAAAAAACTCTTACTAAGAAATTGGCTAAATCTCCGTTTCGTCCCATGCGTTTTCGTCTGATTTGCCTCTGCGTTTTGCTGTGCATGGTCGTTTTGATGTTACGGGTCGCGGACTTACAGTTGATTAATCAACCGATGCTGGTAAAGCAAGCCAATGAACGTTCGATGCGTACCGTAGTGTTGCCGACTAATCGTGGCACGCTGGTGGACCGCAACGGCGCTCCCCTGGCGCTCAGCGTCCCTTCGCGCGATATCATCGCCGATCCGCTGCGAGTGATGAAATCTCATCCTGACTTTACCGATCCTAAATGGACATATCTGGCTAATGCGCTGGGAGAGCGCCCGAGCGCAATAGCACAACAGATAAGTGCCGATCCGAACCGGCGCTTTCTTTATCTGGGTCATAAAATCGAGCTGGGTATTGCCAAAGACATTAGCAGCTTGCATTTGCCAGGTATCGGTTCGGTTTATGATGACAGCCGTTTTTATCCGATGAGTAACGCGTCGGCACCGTTAATCGGTATTGTCGGTGCGAGTAACAAGGGATTGACCGGGCTTGAGCGTAGCTACAATAAGCTGCTGTGTGGCACCCCGGGCATGGAGCAGTACCGGCAGGATGGCCGAGGTAATATCATCTCAATGATAAATTACGAGCCGCCGGAACAGCCACCGACAGTGCAGCTCAGCATTGATAAGTTCGATCAGTACACGCTTTACAGCGCCCTGCGCGACGGCGTGCTGCTGAATAAAGCCGATTCGGGTGCAGCGGTGCTGATAAAAATTGATACCGGTGAAGTTCTCGGTATGGCGTCTTATCCTTCGTTCAATCCGAATAATTTTGCCAATGTGGCACCTTCGCAGATGAACAACGTGGCGATAAACGACAGCTTTGAGCCGGGATCAACGGTTAAACCATTAGTAATAATCGAAGGACTGGAGCGTCACCTTATACAGCCGGATTCAGTACTGGATACCACGCCTTATCGTGTCAACGGCCATCTCATTCGTGATGTTGGCAACTGGCCACGTCTGTCGATAACCGGCATATTACAAAAATCGAGTGATATTGGCGTTTCACATATTGCGCTGGCCATGCCGGCGGATGCATTAGTGAAGACCTATCAGAGCTTTGGCCTGGGCAAGCCAACCGGATTAGGCCTGACGGGTGAAAGCACCGGCTATTTCCCGGCTAATCGTAAGCGTTGGGTGGATATTGAACGTGCAACGTTCGCTTTTGGCTATGGATTCCGCGTTACACCACTACAGCTCGCTCGCGAATACGCCACTATTGGTTCTTATGGCATCTATCGTCCGCTTTCAATCACGAAAGTGACACCACCCGTGCTGGGGACAAGGGTGGCAGATGCTGCTACGGTTCGTGAGGTAATCCATATGATGGAAAGTGACGCACTACCGGGCGGCAGCGGCGAGCTGGCGGCAGTGCCAGGCTATCGGCTGGCGATTAAAACCGGAACGGCAATGAAAATTGGTAAGAACGGCAAATATGATGGCGGCTATATCAACTACACTGCCGGGGTTGCACCCGCCAGCAATCCGCAGGTGGCGTTGGTGGTTATGATCAATCATCCCACCGCAGGGAAGCACTATGGCGGCTCAGTAGCGGCGCCGGTTTTTGGTAAAATCATGGGCCCGGTACTTAAACATATGAACGTACCACCGGATGCTCTGTTTGGTCACAGCTGACGCTTGTATTATTTTTGTCTGAGGGCGCGTTTCTTGCGTCCTTTTGACTTCTAAACTTCGTGGTTATCTCCTGTCATCTTTACACTGGCTTATGAGCCCCGTGCGCAAAATAAAGCATAAAAACGACCGGGCGGTAATCGCATATTGCTAATGGTTGCTGCAACATGCATCCTGTAGCAATTTATTGTTCGCTATAGGATTAGGCATGCTTATTAATCTACTGCGCGCTCTGTTGCGCATACTGTTTCGCGTAAGCCTGCACGGCGATCTCTCGGTACTCAAACGGGAAAAATTGCTGATTACCCCCAATCATGTCTCCTTCCTTGACGGCATTTTGCTGGCGCTATTTTTACCCATTAAACCGGTATTTGCTATCTACTCAAGCATCAGCGAAAAGTGGTACATCAACTGGTTGAAGTCGATAATCGATTTCGTTCCTCTCGATCCTACCCGCCCGATGTCGATTAAACATCTGGTACGGTTAGTAGGGGAGGGGCGTCCGGTTGTTATTTTTCCTGAAGGGCGCATCACGGTGACCGGCTCGTTGATGAAGATTTATGAGGGAGCGGGCTTTCTGGCGGCTAAATCTCAGGCAACAGTGGTACCTTTGCGTATAGAAGGGGCTGAATTCACCTATTTTGGTCGCCTGGCTGGCGTTTTCAAATGCCGCCTTTTTCCCCGTATTACCCTGAGTATTTTGCCTCCCACGAGCATACCTATGCCCGATGCGCCGCGTGCTCGTGATCGTCGACGACTAGCGGGTGAGCATCTGCATCATATTATGATGGAGGCGCGTATGGCAGTGCGTCCGCGAGAAACTCTGTTTGAAGCCTTTCTCGCGGCCGGTATCCGCTATGGGCGCACTAAGCCCTGCCTTGAAGATATCAATTTAAAACCGGACAGCTATCGCAGCCTGCTGAAGAAATCACTCGGGGTGGGACGTATTCTCGAACGCTATACCCGTCAGGGCGAGTACATTGGCCTCTTGCTGCCTAATGCTAACGTTACCGCCGCGGTTATTATTGGTGCCACTATGCGTGGTCGCGTTCCGGCAATGCTAAATTATAGCGCTGGTGTTAATGGTCTTGAGGCGGCCTTGATGGCCTCAGCGGTGCGCACGGTATTCACCTCACGCCAGTTCCTGGACAAAGGTAAACTCTGGCACCTGCCGGAGGCGCTCAATCAGGTGCGTTGGGTTTATCTGGAAGATCTCCGTGATACCGTTACCACTGCTGATAAGCTGTGGATTATAAGCCGTTTGCTATTTCCGCGTATGGCCCAACTGCCCCAAAAGGCTGAAGATGCCGCTATAGTGTTATTCACTTCCGGTTCGGAGGGTAAGCCTAAGGGCGTAGTACATTCCCATAAAAGCTTACTGGCTAACGTTGAGCAGATCCGCACGGTTGCGGATTTCACCCCGCGTGATCGCTTTATGTCTGCGCTGCCTTTATTTCATGCGTTTGGCCTGACCGTTGGCTTGTTCATCCCGCTGATGACGGGCGCGCAAGCTTTTCTTTATCCCAGTCCTCTGCATTATCGCATCGTGCCCCAGCTGGTCTATGATCGTAACTGCACGGTGCTTTTTGGCACCTCAACCTTTCTTGGTCACTACGCGCGTTTTGCTCAGCCTTATGATTTTGCCCGCTTGCGCTATGTGGTGGCCGGTGCGGAAAAATTACAGGATGCCACCCGCAATATCTGGTTTGAGAAGTTTGGTATTCGCGTTCTGGAAGGCTATGGCGTGACCGAATGCGCACCGGTTGTCGCGATTAACGTGCCAATGGCGGCACGCAATGGCACCGTCGGGCGCATACTACCGGCGATGGATTCACGCTTGATTTCAGTGCCAGGCATTGAAGAGGGCGGCCGCTTGCAGTTGCGCGGCCCTAATATTATGAACGGCTATTTGCGTTATGAGCGCCCAGGCTTTCTTGAAATCCCGGCGGCAAATAATGGCGAAGGAGAGATGGAGCCTGGCTGGTATGACACTGGCGATATCGTCTGTTTTGACGACCAGGGCTTCTGTCAGATCCAGGGGCGGGTGAAGCGCTTTGCAAAAATTGCCGGTGAGATGGTTTCACTCGACCTTGTCGAGCAGATGGCATTGAGAGCGTCTGCCGAAACACAGCACGCCGCTACGGTTAAGTCAGATGCTTATCGCGGTGAGGCACTGGTGTTGTTTACCACTGACGCCAATCTCAGTCGTGAGGCGCTGCAACGCGCCGCTAAAGAGTGCGGGATGCCAGAGTTGGCAATCCCGCGAGATATCCGCTATATCAAGCAGCTGCCGCAGCTAGGCAGCGGTAAACCTGATTTCATCACTTTGAAGGCAATGGCAGACACCACAGGAGAAGCGAGAGGAGGCTAATGTCTGATTTCGATTACGCTAAAATCTCATTGGCCTCCAGACCGATGATGGCGGTAATGATAGCGCAATTTATGTCGGCATTCGGTGATAATGTGCTGCTTTTTGCCATCCTGGCACTGCTAAAACAGCAGTTCTGGCCGGACTGGAGCCAGCCCATTTTACAGATCGTTTTTGTTGCCACTTATATTCTGCTCGCCCCCTTTGTCGGCCAAATTGCTGACAGCTTTAGCAAAGGACGGGGGATGATGCTCTCCAATAATCTGAAGTTTTTTGGCGCACTCATCATCTTCTATGGTGCAAATCCGTTTCTCGGCTACTGCCTGGTGGGCGTTGGCGCAGCGGCATATTCACCGGCCAAATACGGTATACTGAACGAACTGACACGCGATGAGCTGCTGGTGAAAGCGAATGGTTTAATGGAGGCATCCACCATTGCTGCGATTTTATTGGGATCTGTCACCGGAGGTGCGCTGGCGGATATTAATGTGTTGAACGCGCTGGTGGTTTGTATCGTCGCTTACGGGATGGCCCTGGCAGCTAATACCCTAATCCCCAGACTGCTTGCTGCGCGTCCGGCTTGTTTATGGCGGCTTGGGCGATGTCAGCGCAGTTTTTTCATGCCTGCAAGGTTCTTTGGCAGGATGGGCAGAGTCGCTTCTCACTGATTAACACCAGCATGTTCTGGGGAGCTGGCGTTACCCTGCGTTTTCTGCTGATTCTCTGGGTGCCGGTTGCGCTTGGCATCAGCGATAACAAAACGCCAACCCTGCTGAATGCGCTGGTCGCAATCGGTATTCTTCCCGGGGCCTGGTTAGCCGCGCGCCTGATTACGCTGAGAACCGTTGCCGGATGTATGCCTGTAGGGATATTAATCGGTGTAGCGGTAAGCATTTTTGCGTTGCAAACCACGGCCTGTGGTGCCTGGCTGCTGCTGCTAATCATTGGTATCTCAGGTGGATTTTTCGTTGTGCCGCTTAATGCGCTATTACAGGGAGTAGGCAGAGATGAAGTCGGTGCGGGTAATGCTATTGCCGTGCAAAATCTGGGTGAAAATACCGCCATGCTGATGATGCTGGGGCTTTATTCGCTGGCGATTAAACTGGGCGTGCCGCCGGTTGCCACTGGCATCAGCTTCGGTATGCTGTTTACGCTGACAGTGGGTAGTCTATGGCTGTGGCGGCGGCGCCAGTCTGCGCACCTTTAAACGCGGTGATACCAGCGTTGTAATGAGTTGTATGCGCCGTTGGGTCTGTAGCGCTTTCGCTTGCCTGCTCTGTGCACTGGCAAGCGATTTTTTACGCTGCCGTAGGGTTTTGCTTCTGTTAAGTCAAGGCGCGGGGAAGGTGTAGCGGCGGTGGATTGCCTCAAGCCTTTCAAGGAGCTCTTCACTCAGCGTCAGATCAAAGCTGTCGATATTAATTTTCAATTGTTCCAGCGTGGTGGCACCCAATAAGGTGCTGCAAACGAACGGCTGCTGCCGTACGAACGCCAGCGCCATCTGAGAGGGATCCAGATGATACTGGCGTGCCAGCGCGACGTACTCTGCGGTAGCCTCCTGTGCCTGCTCACCGCTGTAGCGGGTAAAACGGCTAAACAGGGTATTACGTGCACTGGCTGGTTGGGCGCCATTAAGATATTTGCCGCTCAGTACGCCAAATGCCAGGCTCGAATAGGCCAGCAGCTCCACGCCCTCATGATGACTGATTTCGGCCAGTCCGACTTCAAAGCTGCGGTTAAGCAGGCTATAAGGATTCTGGATGGTAACAATGCGCGGCAGATCATGTTTTTCAGCCAGCTGCAAATAGCGCATGACGCCCCAGGGCGTTTCATTTGAAACACCGATATAACGAATTTTACCGGCACGAACTTGTTCGTTCAGCGCCACAAGAGTGTCAAGCAGAGTGACTGGCTCGCTGTTATCGCTGTACTGATAGTTCAGTTTGCCGAAATAGTTAGTCTGACGCTGCGGCCAATGTAGCTGATAGAGATCGATGTAGTCGGTATTAAGACGCTTGAGACTGGCATCCAGCGCTTCGCGGATATTCTTACGATCCAGCGATTGGCACTGGCGAATTGAAGCATCACTGCCACGTGCCGGGCCAGCGACCTTGGAGGCGATGATCAGCTTTTCACGGTTGCCGCGTGCTTTCAGCCAGCTACCTATGTATTGTTCAGTGCGACCCTGAGTCTGCGGCCATGGCGGGACGGGATACATTTCTGCGGTGTCGATAAGGTTGATACCGCGCTCAAGGGCGTAGTCTAATTGTGCATGGGCGTCGGCTTCACTGTTTTGCTCACCAAACGTCATAGTGCCCAGACCCAACGTGCTGATTTCCAGGGTGCTATGGGGGATGCGGTGGTAGTGCATTGCCGTCTTCCTTTTCTTCTCAGGCGATTTAGACAAATGTAGTCAGGAATCTGACTATAGCTTCCCATCGCTTATCGGTGAAGAGGGAAGTCATTGAAAGTTAGCGGGCAGCCTATTATTTTACCCGCGTTGTGACACCGCGTAATCGGTTAGCGCTCTACCATAGAGGAGACTTCATCGCCGTTAATTTGCTTTTCATGGCCACTTTCATCCCGGTAACTGACAAGACCCGTTTCTCTGTCAATCAATGGCTTACCATTGGTCATGATCATCTGTCCGTCTTTGGTCGTCATAACATAATTGCTGCTACAGGCACTCAGAAATAGCGCACAGGTCGCTATTAAGCCGGGGACGATCCACTTCATGTTACTCTCCCACTAAATGCACACAATTTAAAAATTAGTGTAGCATCGCCGATCAAGGCCTGCGTATTAATAGTAACAGTCTGAAATTTTCATAATTCAAAAATGGCTATTGACCTTTTTCATTATGCCGATCTTTTTTATTACGTAGCAGATTCAGGCTTTCAACGGCCATAGAGAAAAACATGGCAAAATAGATATAGCCTTTCGATATATGAATTGAAAAGCTCTCCAGTATCAGCGTAAAACCGACCAGGATCAAAAACGCCAGAGCCAGCATTTTGACCGACGGATGGGCATCAACAAATTCGCCGATAGCCCTCGCAGCGAACATCATCATCAGCACGGCAATGACCACCGCCGCCATCATGATGATCAGATGGTCGGATAAGCCAACCGCTGTAATCACTGAATCGAGACTAAAAATGATATCCAGCAACATTATCTGCACGATAGCGCCAGCAAAAGAGTGCACATTGGTTTTTCGTCCGCTTTCAGCGCTGCCTTCAAGGGTTTCATGAATTTCTGCGCTCGACTTCCAGAGAAGAAACAGGCCACCTGCCAGTAAAATCAGGTCACGAGCCGAAAAAGAGTGCTGCCAAAGACTGAACAGTGGGGTCGTCAGGTGAACGACCCAGGCAATTGATGCAAGCAGACCTAGTCGCATAAGCATCGCTGCCAGCAGACCGAGGCGGCGAGCGCCGTTTTGCTGCCTTTTTGGCAATTTAGCTACCACTAGCGAGAGAAAAATAATGTTATCGATTCCGAGAACGATCTCCAGAATGATCAGGGTACCTAAGGCCATCCAGGCATTAGGATCGGCAATCCAATCAAACATGCGGGTTATGGATCCCTAAATGAAAGTTAAACGGAGATTATACGCAACATTGCCGCCGATGTTCACAATAAAAAATGACGAGCAAGCAGCGGAGCGGTGAAGGTTTTTTTTAAATAGAAGCCTCGCGGCAGCGTCATAATCGGCTGTCCATGTTCACCAATGGCTTTGGTAAGGGCTTTACTGTTAGCAGCTTTAGGTCGTAGCTGTAGTACCTCTCCATGACGGGCAGTTATACGTTCGATCTGACCCAATACGATAAAATCCATGAGTTCTTCCCAGTCTCTTTGCAACAGCTGTTCTTCTTCCGGAGTCGGGCTCCACAGTATTGGTGAACCAATGCGCCTTTGTGCCAGGGGAATAGCGCGATCGCCTTCAACTGGCATCCAGAGTACCCGGCTGAGTTTATGGCGTACATGACTGGTTTGCCAGACTACGCCAGTGTTGCCGGTAAGCGGCGCAACGCAGACGAACGTGGTTTCCAACGGGCGACCCTGGCCATCGATGGGAATGGTTTTTAGCTCAACGCCGAGATCAGCAAAATCAGGCTCCGCTTTACTACCGGCACAAGCACCCAGCCATAGCTCAAGTAGCATACCAACCCAGCCTTTATCGCGGCGTAGATCCCGCGGAATAGCAATGCCTGCCCGCGTTGCCAGCTCTTCCATGCTGCAACCGGCTAACGCCTGTGCTCTTTCAAGCAGCGCCTGTTCACTTTTCGGTGGCGGGAAAAGAGTCATATCGCCAGTCATGTCATGCCTTGTGATAGGTTGAAAAATAGGCAATTAACTCAGTGGAAAATTACTCACAGAAAAAATTGCAGGCCAGGTATAAATAATTACATGAAATATAGCATTTTTTTATTATTTCAGAGCGAGAGGCTTTATGCGCTCCTGGGCCTGGCTGCTGATAGTCACCGGCAATGAACAGGATCTTACACCAAGTTATCCACAGAAAAATGGGATAACCCACAGGCGCGAGCAATACTGGTTCGATTTACAGGGTTGACGACGACTTTTTTTACTGAATTTAGCCAGGTTCTGCGCGTTTATCAGTGTCGCTCTGTGGATAAAAAAGCCAGCGTTCGATCCTTCACCAGTTGCGCTAAGGCTTAACATTTACGACGTTTTTGCAAAGTAATAATTTAAGCTTTATATTTTATTTATTCAATAAATTCAATGCGATAAAACTTAATAAGGTCAGTGGCTTTCCGCGAAATATGAAAGTTTTCCCATGACTTAAGTGAGTTCTTCACAAAGATATACACAGAAAAAGTGTATAACCGTGCTTTTATGCTGAGACGATTGTTTATAAGTTAGGTTTAAATATGAGTTATCCAAAAGTCAGCTGAATCACACTGCTGCAAGCAGTAGTTTACCGTCCCTTAGGAGTGTGAAACAATCAGTGTATCCAGATCTTAGTTTGAGGTAGTCCTGTGATCGATGGTGATGGCTACCGCCCGAATGTTGGTATTGTTATCTGTAATCGGCAGGGACAAGTGTTATGGGCCAGACGCTATGGTCAGCACTCCTGGCAATTTCCTCAGGGAGGCATTAATCCTGGTGAAAGTGCCGAGCAGGCTATGTACCGGGAGCTGTTTGAGGAAGTGGGTTTGCACCGCAAGGATGTGCGGGTGCTGGCGTCTACCCGTAACTGGTTACGATACAAACTGCCAAAACGTTTGGTGCGTTGGGATACAAAGCCGGTCTGTATTGGCCAAAAGCAGAAGTGGTTTCTTCTTCAGTTGATGTGCAATGATGCAGAGATCAATATGCAGAGCAGTAGTACGCCGGAGTTTGACGGCTGGCGCTGGGTCAGCTTCTGGTATCCGGTTCGCCAGGTGGTGTCATTCAAGCGCGATGTTTATCGTCGGGTGATGAAAGAGTTTGCCGGTGCCGTTATGCCTTTGCAGAATAGCCAGCCACCGAGACAGTCCATAAATCGACGCAAGAGGGGATAAGCCAAGCACATCATGCTCACTCAGTTGCGCGAAATTGTTGAAAAAGTGGCAGCAGTGTCGCGCTTGAATGAGGCGCTGGAGATTTTAGTGAATGAAATCTGCTTCGCCATGGACACTGAGGTTTGTTCCGTCTATCTGGCGGATCACGAACGTCGCTGCTATTACCTGATGGCGACCAGGGGGCTGAAAAAGCCCAAGGGGCGCACTGTTGCTCTCGCGTTTGACGAAGGTGTCGTCGGTTTGGTTGGACGCCTGGCAGAACCCATAAATCTCGCGGACGTGCAAAAACATCCCAGCTTTAAATTTATTCCTTCGGTAAAAGAAGAGCAGTTTCGTTCGTTTCTCGGGGTACCCATTATTAGCCGTCGCCAGCTGATAGGGGTGCTGGTGGTGCAGCAGCGTGAGCATCGCCAGTTTGATGAAAGCGAAGAGTCATTTCTGGTCACGCTGGCGACCCAAATGGCTGCCATTCTTTCACAGTCCCAGCTTGCTTCGCTGTTTGGTCAGTATCGGCAAACGCGTATTAAAGCGCTGGCGGCAGCCCCCGGCGTGGCTGTTGCTGAGGGATGGGTAGATAGCATTCAGCCTTCGCTGGAGAGCGTATTGGCCGCTTCTACGCTGGATGTTCAGCGCGAGCGCGAGCGGCTTTCTCTGGCAATTGCTGAAGCCACCAGCGAATTCAGGCGTTTCAGTAAAAGATTCAGCGCGAGCGTACAGCAGGAAAGCGCCGCCATTTTTGACCTTTACTCTCACCTGCTGAGTGATGCCCGACTTAAAAACGATCTCTTCGGCGAGGTTGACCAGGGGTCGGTGGCTGAATGGGCGGTGAAGAAAGTTATTGAGAAATTCGCCGCACAGTTTGCCAGCTTGCAGGATAGTTACTTGCGCGAACGCGCAGGGGATCTTCGGGTACTGGGGCAACGCCTGCTCTTTCATCTCAACGATTTGATGCCGGACGCTCATGGCTGGCCGGAAAGATTTATTCTGGTAGCCGATGAGCTGACAGCGACCACTCTCGCTGAGCTGCCGCACGAGCGTCTGGCCGGGGTTGTGGTGCGCGATGGGGCATCTAATTCTCACGCGGCTATCCTGGTAAGGGCGATGGGGATACCAACGGTGATGGGCGCTGATATTCAGCCTGCTCAGCTCAAAGGTCGCGTGCTGATTGTTGATGGTTACCGGGGCGAGGTATTGATTGACCCGGAACCGGTGCTACTCCACGAGTATCAGCGTTTAATCAGCCAGGAAAACGAGCTGAGTAAAATGGCTGAAGGTGTGGTTGAGCTGCCCGGCAAGCTGAAAAGCGGTGAGTCAGTGAAGGTTATGCTCAATGCTGGCCTTAGCGCCGAACACGAGCAGTCGATCGGCAACTGGGTCGATGGCATCGGCCTGTATCGTACTGAAATTCCCTTCATGCTTAACAGTGGCTTTCCTTCGGAAGAGGAGCAGGTCGCGCAGTATCAGGGCATGCTACAGATGTTTCTGGATAAGCCGGTAACACTTCGCACTCTTGACGTGGGTGCGGACAAGCAGCTGCCTTATATGCCTATCAGTGAAGAAAATCCCTGCCTCGGCTGGCGTGGTATTCGTCTGACGCTCGATCAACCGGAAATTTTTCTGATTCAGGTGCGTGCCATGCTTCACGCGAATGTCGCCACCAATAATCTCAGTATTTTACTGCCGATGATTACCAGCATTGATGAGATCGATGAGGCACGCCGTCTGATTGACAGGGCAGGGCAGGAAGTCGAGGAAATGCTCGGCTATGCCATCCCGAAGCCCCGTATTGGCGTGATGATTGAAGTTCCCTCAATGCTTTTCATGTTGCAACATTTGCGCCAACGCGTCGACTTCGTCTCGGTTGGCACCAACGATCTGACGCAGTATTTGCTGGCGGTCGATCGTAATAACACTCGCGTAGCCAATCTCTATGACAGCCTGCACCCCTCGCTGCTGCGTGCCTTGCACATGATTGCTGACGAGGCAAAACGCGCCGACATCGAACTTTGCTTATGTGGCGAAATGGCGGGCGATCCGATGAGTGTTGTCCTGCTCGTCGGAATGGGATACCACCACCTGAGTATGAATGGACGCAACGTTCCACGGGTAAAATACTTGCTGCGCCATATTGATGCTCTTGAAGCGGAAAAGCTGGCGCAAAGCGGATTACAAGCTCAGTTTACTGCTGAAGTTCGTCAGCTGGTAACGGCTTTTATGGAAAATAAAGGGCTGGGTGGTCTGGTTCGCGGCGGGCGTTGATGCTGCTACGTCAGGTTACAAAGTTTACATTTGCAATCTGACGCCTGTGCTATCATTTGGCGGTTTACTTTACCCGGTGGCAATCGCCGGGCAACCTCTGTTGTAGCCTGTTAATTGGGCTGACGTCGATAATGGTGAAAGATGAATAACGGTTATCTGGCCTTTCCAAAGTTCGATCCGATAATTTTTTCTATCGGCCCTGTTTCGCTTCACTGGTACGGCTTGATGTACCTGGTAGGGTTTGTTTTTGCTATGTGGCTAGCCGGACGCCGTGCCAACAAACCCGGTAGCGGCTGGAAAAAGGAAGAAGTGGAAAATCTGCTCTATGCGGGGTTCCTCGGCGTATTTCTAGGTGGACGCATTGGCTACGTGCTGTTTTATAATCTGCCACTATTCTTCCAAAATCCACTTTACCTCTTCAAAGTCTGGGATGGCGGCATGTCTTTCCACGGTGGGCTAATCGGCGTTATCTGCGTAATGCTGTGGTTTGCCCGTCGGACTAAACGTACGTTTTTTCAGGTGGCTGATTTTATTGCGCCGCTCATTCCTTTTGGCCTCGGTGCCGGACGACTGGGCAACTTTATCAATGGTGAACTTTGGGGCCGGGTCGATCCTAAATTGCCGTGGGCAATGCTGTTTCCCGGTTCGCGCAGCGAAGACCTGGTGCTGGCGGCCAATAATGCGCAGTATCGTGCACTGATGGCCACTGATACTTACGGCGTGTTGCCGCGTCATCCTTCGCAGCTCTACGAGCTGGCGCTGGAAGGTGTGGTACTGTTTATTATCCTTAATTTATTTATTCGTAAGCCGCGTCCGGTCGGCAGCGTTTCCGGTCTGTTTTTATTCTTTTACGGTTGCTTCCGCTTTATCGTTGAGTTTTTCCGCCAACCGGACCAGCAGCTCGGCCTGTTTATCGATAACTACATTTCCATGGGCCAAATCCTCTCTCTGCCGATGATTTTTGCCGGAC
This sequence comes from Izhakiella capsodis, assembly GCF_900115045.1. Lineage (GTDB taxonomy): Bacteria > Pseudomonadota > Gammaproteobacteria > Enterobacterales > Enterobacteriaceae > Izhakiella > Izhakiella capsodis. The sequence goes on from NZ_FOVC01000002.1 coordinate 350,157, forward strand.
TGATCATTTTAGTCTGGGCCTATCGTCGTCGTCCGGGAGCGCCACTCGGCGAACAAAAATGAAACAGTATTTGACACTCATGCAGCATGTGCTGGAGCAGGGAACGGCAAAAAGCGATCGCACCGGTACGGGTACCCTCTCGGTATTCGGTTACCAGATGCGTTTTAACTTACGCGATGGTTTTCCGCTGGTGACGACTAAAAAATGCCATCTGCGTTCGATTATCCACGAGCTGCTATGGTTTCTGAGCGGCGATACCAACATCGGCTATCTCAAGGATAACAAGGTTTCCATCTGGGATGAGTGGGCGGATGAAAAAGGTGATCTGGGGCCGGTTTACGGTAAACAGTGGCGCAGCTGGGGAGCCCCCGATGGGCGACACATCGACCAGCTTAGCAACGTTATTGAGCAGTTGCGCAGCGACCCTGATTCCCGGCGCATTATTGTTTCAGCGTGGAACGTGGGTGAATTGGATCAAATGGCGCTGGCACCTTGCCACGCATTCTTCCAGTTTTATGTTGCCAACAGAAAGCTTTCATGCCAGCTCTATCAGCGCTCATGCGATATTTTCCTCGGCTTGCCATTTAATATTGCCAGCTATGCGCTGCTGGTGCATATGGTTGCGCAGCAGTGTGATCTTGAGGTCGGTGATTTCGTCTGGACCGGTGGTGATACCCATCTTTACAGCAACCATCTGGAACAAACACGCTTGCAGCTTAGCCGTCAGCCACGAGCACTGCCACAGCTACGCATAAAGCGTAAACCGACGTCGCTGTTCAATTATCAATTTGATGACTTTGAGATTGAAGGCTACGATCCTCACCCGGCCATTAAAGCGCCGGTTGCGGTGTGAACCCAGCAGGTTAAACGTATAATAAAAACCCCGGCCACTAGCACCGGGGTTTACTATTTTAGCGTTGAATCGCTGGGTTTTGTCACGCGAACTAACGGTGATCAGATGAAGTTGTTATCATCGAAATCGCTGCTGTTATCGAATCCATTATCTAAACCGTTATCGGTATCATTAGTAAACCCGTTGAAGTTACCCGGATCATAACCGGCATTCTGCCAGTCTGCGCCCTGGCCCTGGTCAAGGAAGCTGGTATCCGCAGCGTTGAAATCCTGCTGGGGCAAGGGAGGATCGTTAATGATATTGACGATCTCCTCCGGTTGGGAGCTATGGAACATGTCGGTAAGCATATTCGCTACTACCATCCCGCCAGCGACGCCCGCGGCGGTTTGTAACGCACCACCTAAAAAGCCCGTTCCGCGCGGTGCCGCCTGTTGTGGCGCATTATAAGCAGGCTGCTGCTGGCCTGACCATGCAGGTGGCGCAGATGAGGTGCTCTGGCGATTACCTCCGCCAAACAGGCTGGACAGAAAGCCGCCGCTACTTTGCTGCGGCCGTGCTCGTGCCTGGTTCAGTTGCGTTTCAAGCTCAGCAATGCGCCCGTTGAGCTGCTTCATTGCGGCTTCCTGAATAATAAGCGCCTGAGCCATGTAGTAAGGTGCCGCCGGGACTTGTTGCGCCTGCTGTTGGATAAGCTGCTCTGCTGCGGCATCACGCGGTGCGGACTGCGATGCCGTTTGTTTAAGGCGGGTAAAAAGGCTTTCAATTAACTGCTGTTCATTGCTCTGCATATAAACCTCCGGGTCAGGCATTGATCATCTTATTTTCAGTATGCCGTGAAGAAAGTAAATTGTCGGCACGTAAGTAAATGTTACGTAAACGTTTGAATGTTATTTTAACGTTGTAAACTTAGCTGAACGTTTTCTATGCTCTGTTTTTATTGATTTTTTTATCTTCTTGAGAAATTTTGTAAAATTTTCGTTACTGGTGGTGATGCGTAATAAATAGCGGTATCATGCGACGCTTTAATGATGACAGTGACTGCGTCATCGTATCGCAATTCAGGAAGTCACGATCATGTCTTTATCCATTTATCTTACCGGTGCTCGCGGTAGCGGTAAGACGACGGTAGGGCAGGCTCTGGCACAGGCGCTGGGGTATGCTTTTGTTGATACCGACCATCATTTACAGCAGGTAACGCAGCGTAGCGTCGCGGAGATCGTCGCGGCTGCGGGATGGGAAGGCTTTCGTCAGCGTGAGAGCGAGTCGCTGAGAGCGGTAAGTGCCCCTGCTACGGTCATCGCCACCGGCGGTGGTATGGTGCTGTCGGAGCAAAATCGCGATTTCATGCGCCAGCAGGGAACGGTGGTTTATCTTAATGCTGAAGTGGGGACACTGGCCGCGCGACTACAGGCGTTCCCGCATGATGCACAGCGTCCAACCCTCACCGGGCGTTCTATCGTCGAAGAGATTGAGCAGATCTTAGTCGAGCGCGCCGCACTGTACCAGCAAACAGCGCATCATATGGTTAATGCCAGCCATCCACCAGAACAGGTTGTACAACAAATATTGAATGTGTTGTCACCTGCGCGTGGGTGATGAAAGATGACGGCAGCACGCCGTCAGGATAATCCCACCTCAGCGTAACATGACTGTCATTGTCTATACTCAGGTTTGGCACCCTTTGAGTATCACTACTTTCATGCTGTAAGAAGATGAACACCATTTACAGGAGAGACATATGCCAGCCAAACCCCCTTACCCCCGCAAAGCGCGCGTAATGACCGTTGAAAAGGGCCAGACAGGTAATACGGTAACCTGGTATGAGCTGCGAGCGGATCACCCTAAACCTGACTCTTTAATTAGTGAACATGAAACTGAGCGGGAGGCAGAGGACGCCAAAGTGCGTTACGAATCCGCCGAGAAGAGTTGATGTTATTTGGCTGGGATGCCGTAAAATTGTCCATTATTCGTATGCCTGAACGGCTGAGTTTTATTCTTCCCGGTGCTTTTCTGCGCATTGATGCGCAGATGCTGCCATTGAGGAAACGCTGAGTCGTTTATGGCGCGGCATCCGCCATTTGGGGCCTGTCCGATCTTAAAATTAGCCGTCATATGCTGGGTTTTGCATGATTAAGTCACATGGAAATGAGATTTAGCTGAACCCTTCTTTTGCGAATCATATGATTGCTATTCAATGTATGATTTGATCACCTGCTAGTTTTTCAGAAGCTTATTGCTCACACTTACTATGGAATCCTGGAAAGTTAATCTTATTTCCATCTGGTTTGGCTGTTTCTTTACCGGTTTGTCTATCAGTCAGATCATCCCCTTTTTACCGCTCTATGTTGAACAGCTTGGTGTAACCGATCAGCAGGCGCTACCTTTGTGGTCAGGGTTGATTTTCAGCGTAACCTTTATTATCTCAGCGATTGTTTCACCGCTTTGGGGAAGCCTGGCTGACAGTAAAGGGCGCAAATTGATGTTGCTACGCGCCGCATCAGGAATGGGATTAGTCATTTTTCTACAGGCTTTCGTCAATAACGTCTGGCAGTTGTTTGCTCTGCGGGCTTTAATGGGACTTACCTCCGGCTACATTCCTAACGCGATGGCGCTGGTTGCCGCCCAGGTACCACGCGAGCGTAGTACATGGGCGTTAAGTACCGTATCGACAGGCCAGATATGCGGCGTGATAATGGGACCGCTGATGGGCGGCTTAGTGGCAGACTGGATAGGGTTGCGAGCCGTGTTCCTGCTGACGGCGGGGCTGCTGCTGGTGACCTTTTTCGTAACGCTATTTTTGATTAAAGAAAGCAATTTTCTTCCGGCTAAAAAAGGTGAAAAGCTTAGTGGGCGTGCGGTATTGCGTTCCTTAAATAACCCGATGTTGATGTTCAGCTTATTTTTCAGCACTCTGGTTATTCAGCTATGTAACGGTTCTGTCAGCCCGATACTGACGCTGTTTGTGCGCCAGCTGGCACCCGGGGTAGAAAATATTGCTTTTATCAGCGGCATGATTGCCGCCATACCCGGCATTGCTGCACTGCTTTCAGCTTCCGGGCTGGGGAAAGTCGGCGACAGAATTGGTGCTCAGCGCATACTTATTGCGGCGATGGTATTGACGGTGGTGCTGTTTGTCGCCATGTCACAGGTTAACAATACCTGGCAGCTGGGCACTTTGCGCTTTTTACTGGGCTTCGCCGATGGCGCGATGATGCCAGCGGTGCAGGCACTGCTGCTGCGTTTTTCCAATGATCAGGTCACCGGTCGCCTGTTTGGCTATAACCAGTCGTTCATGTACCTCGGTAACGTCGCTGGACCGCTCATTGGTTCAGCCGTGTCCGCCGTGGGGGGCTTTCGTTGGGTATTTCTCGCGACGGCAGTGGTGGTCTTGATAAACCTTATTCAACTGACGGTTAGCTGGCGCTACCGTAAGCGCCAGCCAATCTAGTCCTGCTGCTGCCTGATAGTAAAACGATAATGATTACGCGGCGCGTTAAGCAGTAGTCTTCATGAACTGACGGACTCCATGAGTCGTTGCCGCCAATCCCCCTATGATAACCATCGAGATGGAGCCAGCACCCCGGCTCTTCAGTGAGCAAGTGACATGACTGCTTCCCCGCAGCTGCTCAAGGCTAAAACGGCTAACAGAAAAGTGAAAATTACCCTCAATACGCTTTGCACCAAGGCTGAGCAGCGGGACATCACAGCGCAGGCCATTTTCGCTCGGGAACACATTAGGCGTATACATCGAGTCCAGTGAACGTTGTCAGTGTGAAAAACCTGCAGCCAGTTTGCGGTCAAGATAGTTTTCTTCCGGCCCGGCCCCCAGCCAAGTGACCGACTGCGGAACCATACTTAGCTGGCAGCGCATTCCTGAACGCGCCGGTGGCGGCTGGTTGCCGGACCGAACTACGTCAACCTCAACGGTAAGAGCGCCCTGGCTATCAATAAACCAGCGCTGACGACTAAGAAAACGCGTTTTGCCCGCAGACTGCCTGGCCTGGGTGCTGTTAATCATTATGCCGCTGCTGATTTTTTCGCTGTGGAAATGCAGCAGCTGACTTCGAAGATCGTTATATCCCGCCGCTTTCCAACGCTCCCACAGGCATCAGAATCGATATGGGACGCTTCACTGGTTCCAATATCACTATCGATCGGCGCATGAATCCAGCATCAGGCCAGGCCGTCGCTTCTGGTTGGATAATTCTGACCTGCGACCACAGCTTATCGCTTAATTCTGGTAGCTTCGTCAGCCGTACGGTAGCGCTTTGCCGTGGCGCGATGTCCTGAGCGGCTTTACCGCTTGAGAGTGGGATGCCGTTATGCTCGATCTGCCAGCACAGGCGGTCGTTGTCGCTGTGTCTTAACAGATATTTACTGCATGGCAGCCATTCTCAGTTTTCCCTCCATTACTAAGCGTTGGAACGGGGTAGCGGTCGCCAATAACAACGCTTCCACCATTTTTCATTCGGTTGGCTTGCTAAAATAGCAATTCTGTCCTGAAATTGTATGGGGCTTATCTCAATGACAGGAAAACATGTGATGAAAATGAAGATACTGGCAATGACCGCACTGTGCGCGATGATGGTAGCCGGCAGTGCTGGTGCGGCCGAGAAATCCGCCCAGCAGAAAAAAATGACGCAGTGTAATTCTATGGCGTCAACGCAATCTCTTAAAGGCGATGCCCGTAAAAGCTTTATGAGCAGCTGCCTGAAAAAGGACAGCAATATGGCTGGCATGACGCCTCAGCAAATGAAGATGAAAAGCTGCAATAATGAAGCGGGACAAAAAGCGCTTAAAGGTGATGCGCGTAAAAGCTTTATGAGTAGCTGCCTTAAGAAAAGTTAATTTTCATGGCCTGCCACCTCGTGCAGGCCACATTTTTAATGGATTAATGTTGTTCGCATATTATTCAGCTTATTGAGTCACCACTGGTTCGAATCACCTCATCTATCTGCGTGAATTCCTACTACACTTTATGCATTAATCGATCATCTATCGCCAAATAACGTGCATCATTAATCTGTGCAAAATAAAGGATTTTGTTTAATGGTAGCTGCCATCATTATCGGTATATTTATAATCAGTGTGATTTATGCGCATTCCCACGGCATTGAAAAACAGAAACTCTCACGCCAGCTCTTTGATCATTCAACTTTTCTTGCACCCATTAATATGTTTATGACGGCGTTTTCCCGTCTTCCACGCAAACAACCTTATTTTGACCAGTCTGAATTCCCACAGATAAAAGATCTGGTTGCTAACTGGCAAGTGATACGCGAAGAAGCATTAAATTTGCAGGATCATATTAAAGCCTCCAGCAAAAATGACGATGCGGGTTTTAACACGTTTTTTAAGCGCGGCTGGAAGCGCTTCTATTTAAAATGGTATGGCGAAACGCATCCTTCCGCCCGGGAGCTGTGTCCAGTCACCAGCAAACTGGTCAGCCAGATGCCGTTCATTAAGGCGGCAATGTTTGCTGAGCTGCCACCTGGAAGCCATCTCGGCAAGCACCGGGACCCCTATGCCGGTTCGGTTCGCTTGCATCTTGGTCTGAAAACACCTAACGATGATCGCTGCTTTATTGAGGTTGATCGCCAGCGCTACAGCTGGCGTGATGGTCAGGCCGTCATCTTTGATGAGACTTTTGTACACTGGGTAGAAAATGATACCGGGGCGTCGCGACTAATTCTGATGTGTGATCTTGAGCGGCCAATGAAATGGCATTGGGCGCAGACGGTCAACCATTGGATTGGTGCAACGTTATTAGCCGCAGCCAGCTCGCCAAATAATGAGGACGATCGCACCGGTGCGATTAACCGCATATTCAAATATGTTAATGTTGCGCGCGATGCCGGACAGACGCTAAAAAAACGCAACCGGACACTTTATTACTGGATAAAGCACGCGATTATTACAGCAATTTTTGCTTCAATTATCATTCCCAGCGTTTTCCTTTAAGGCCTTTTTATGCGCAGACAGCTGTCATGGCCAGGCTTCATAGCAAAGAGAAAAACAGGCGGGTAGCTGAAAGCGTGATGAGGCGTAGCGATAAGCGCACCATCAGGCTCAATACGCTACGCCTCAAGGTCAGCCGTCATGTATTAATCACGGCTCATGGTTTCAGATCTCGCCATACAATGCTGCATAGACTCTATCACCGCTGAGCGAAAGCCTTTATCTTCAAGCTTTCTCACCGCCTCAATAGTGGTGCCGCCCGGAGAGCAGACCATATCTTTAAGTGCTGCCGGATGTTTACCGCTTTCCAGTACCATCTCAGCGGCACCTTTCACCGCCTGTGCCGCGAAATGGTAGGCTTGCGCACGTGGCAGGCCCCCAAGCACGGCCGCGTCGGCCATCGCTTCAATCAGAATAAAAACGTAAGCTGGCGCTGAACCACTGGCCGCTACAACGGCGTGAATCTGATATTCTGGTACTACGGCGGCTTTGCCAAAACTGTTGAAAATTTCCTGCACCAGCTGTATTTCAGCCTTGCTGACCTGTGCATTCGGTGTTATCGAGGTCATACCTTCACCTACCAGCGAGGGTGTATTCGGCATAGCCCGCACTATTTTTTGCCCATCGCCCAGCACAGAAGCCAGGCTCGCAATCGTGACTCCCGCTGCAATCGAAATAAACAGCGCGTCGGGCTTGATACTGGAAGCCAGATCGCTGATTACTGACAGCATCACATTAGGTTTCACCGCGCCTATCAGAATATCAGCCTCTGCTGCCACCTGGTTTGCGCTGTTACCCGGTGTGATGCCGAACTTTTCCTGCATCTCCTGGTTAGTCGCCGCCTTACGGTCAAACACCAAAATATTTTTGGACTCAAAGCATCCGCTGTTTACCAGGCCGGCAATGATCGCCTTTGACATGTTGCCGCAGCCAATAAAACCGATTTTCTTTTCCATTAGGGTGCTCTCTGTGATTCGCAATATCCTCTGACAGCTTACGTCATTCTGTGTTGGATGCCAGTGTTGGCTGAGCTTGGTAGCAGAACGTTTCGTCATGGATGGGCTTATCGCACAGGTGCCTGGCTAAGGCGGGATTATGCCGGTATGCTTTGGCTCGGCCTTCATTTTCAATCGGAAAAAGTTTCAGAGGTTAAGATTGGCAGATTAAATTTGCCATTCTGCAAAAGCCCGACAAAAACTTCATGATGATTCACCAGCACGCACTAAAGGAAATGCTATGTTTATCTGGGTTGATGCTGATGCCTGCCCTAAGGTAATTAAAGAAGTGTTGTATCGCGCAGCCGATCGTGAGCAGGTTGTTGTAACCTTTGTCGCCAATCAGCCGCTGACGGTGCCTGCGTCGCGCTTTTTACGGACGCTGCGCGTAGCCTCCGGTTTTGACGTGGCAGATAATGAAATCGTTCGCCGGGTTGCGTCAGGTGATCTGGTGATAACCGCCGATATTCCGCTTGCCGCTGAAGTTATTGAAAAAGGTGCGGTTGCGCTCAACCCGCGAGGTGAGCGCTACAGCGAAGCCACCATCAGGGAGCGCCTGACGATGCGTGATTTTATGGACACCCTGCGAGCCAGTGGCATCCAGACTGGTGGCCCTGCCTCGCTGAGCCAGCGAGATCGACAACTGTTTGCATCAGGGCTTGGCGATTGGCTTCGTCAGCGACGCTGATGTTACAGGACGTCAGGGGATAGCACTCGAAACGGTCGTCGAGCAGGGGATAGCTGCGGGCGTTTCGAGTTCAAAGTGCCACCACTCGTAAGCTATACGCACAAAGCCAGCACCAAACATAATCGCATTCAGCAACAAACGATTCCGTTGAGTCTGAACCGGGACATCGATGTGATATGAATGCGAAATATCACGCATATCATCATAACCAGACCCCATATCCAGTATTGCGCCCGACTCATCGAACAAGGTTAAATTAACGACTGTACCGCGGCTGTGGTTGGAACCAACGTTAACCGGAACGACAAACCCTGGATCAGGGCAAAAGCGCCAGAGGTGGGCTTGTGCCTGCATTGGACGATAAGCGTCATAGATCAGCAGGGTGAAGCCGGCGAGACGGGCGATTTATGCGTCCCGAAAGCGTTTTTCTACGGCGTCTGCATGCAGCATGGCGCGTGGATGGCGGTAAATCGGCTTGCCAGTAATATTATCGTCGCTGGCATATTTCAAGTTGATACGGGCGTCGGATACGCGTTGACTGGTATCGGCCAGTTGAGTTTGAAGTGGCATGCGTTTTTCCTGTGTTCATTTGCGGATTTTTACCTTATTTGGCCGCTGATGCGAGTAAATCAGCCATGCTCAACAGCGTGGCATTTTTAACGGCTCAGTCATTCATCCTTACGTTAACCCTTATTTCTCTTTACGGCTTTAGTTAAGACGAATATCCGGGCGATTTTTCGGCCCCGATCGCGCCTGTTTTTGCAACTCATAATACAGCGCATTTTCTTTCGATTCGCGCGCGTAAAAATTTTATCAGCGACTGGTTTTTCACCGTAAGTCAGTCATGATAACGCCATGAAAAAATTACGCTGTGGCGGATTTACCCTACCGGAGATGATGATAGTGATGCTGATAACCAGCCTGATTGCGACTGGCACCGTACAAGGATGGCAAGGTTGGCAGCAGCAGTGGCATCTCCAGGACAGTGCCAGTCAATTGCGGCAGTTTCTGCTCCGCCTGCGCTCAACCGCAAGCTGGCAAAATAGCGACTGGCTCATTAAACGGTGTACACGGACGTGCCAGGGAGCCAGTTGGTGCCTGCAAGGCAGTAGAGCCAGCCATGCAAGCGAAATTTTGCGTTTTTGCGCGCCCTGGAGAGGCGTTCACCTGTTGACGGTAACCGAGGGCGTCGGTTTTTATGGCCGTCGTGACGTGGCACGTCCAGGAAGCTTCGTACTGCAAAACACCGCCGGTTCGCTACGTGTAGTCGTGGCTTCCAGGGGGAGAATCCGGATCTGTGCTGTCGGTGATAAAACGTGCGACTGATAAATCAGCGCGGCTTTACACTGATTGAAATGCTGGTTGCCTTGCTGCTGCTGGCTATTTTATTTCCGATTGCCGGGCGATTTTTATCGTCAATGACGACCAATAATTTGCGACAAGCCATGCTGGCACAGCTGCACGATGAAGGCTACTACCTCGCCTTTTCATTGGAAAAGGCTATTCGTCGCGCGGGATATTGTCATGGTAGGTGCGTTGGCTCCGGAGTGCTCCTCAACACACCGCAATGCTTGCTGATACGTTGGGATGAAAACAGCAACGGCAGATGGGAACCTCCTTCATCGCCCAACAGTGACTATTACGGCTACCGACTGCGAGACGGAAACCTGGAGACGCAGCGCGGGGTTAATGACTGTAACGGCAGCGGCTGGGAAAAAATGAACGATCCGCACAATGTGCGGATATCCGCGTTTAATTTGGCAGCAACAGGCGAAGTACTCAGGTTCAGCTTCAGAATGCACTCATTGCGATGGCCCGCGCTTGACGTCCGAGTTGAACGGTGGGTAGCCAGGGAGAATAGCGATGTTACGACAAATGGGTAGCAGTGCCCTTGGTATGGTGATGATACTGGCACTGGCGGCGGTACTGGTAATGCAAAGTAATCTGCAACAGCTTTCCTCCGGTTGGTTCAACGTTGCCGGCGAGCAGCGCTTTATACGTCAACAGGTGGCGGCCAGCTCGGCACTGGCATGGGGGCTCCGCCGTCCGTGGCTGGTAGCGGCCGGCTGGCATTGCCAGTTCTATCCTCGCTTCTCCTGGCGCGCTTGCCTGCGAATGGAAGATGAAGGTGAGGAAGGGGTAATGCGGGGAGACAGTGGCACGGGTTCGCTCAGCGTCTGGCGTTGGGTTGAGCTGCGTCAGGGAGAGCTCCGCGCGCATTCGCGGGGCTGGATCGATTATTGTCCCCTGGAGCAGGATTGTCAGCCGTGAGTCATTCTCAGCATGGTTTCAGCCTGCCGGAGATGCTGCTAGCGCTACTATTAATGAATATCATCCTTTGCGCATTACTACATGGGCAGCAGGCGATCAGTCAGGGATTCGTGGGACAATGGCAGCAGCGGGAGCGCTGGCAGTCGCTGCGTCAGGGGGTACAGGGGTTGCCCGCTGGCGAGTACAATATTCATCTGCAACTTCACCCAGGACCGCAAGGTTGTCAGTTAATTGAGGCTTCGCTTCCCGGGCAGCAAAAAAAAACTCACCTCAATCAGCTGGTTTGCGACAAACTAACAGCGCGCAAAGTAAATACCAAGGAGGCTTCTCTGCCCGACCTGCCCTCGATATACTCGGGTTAAAAGCAGAAGCATGTCGGAGGGGTAAATGGAGGTAAGCATTGTCTGGTGGGCATGGATTATTGTCAGCGGGCTATTTTTGCTCATTGAGCTAATGACCACGACCTTTTTTGGCCTGTGGATGGCCATTGCGGCTCTGGTGCCTGCATTTGTTGCTTTAATCTGGCCAGACATGAGCATTGAATGGCAGTTGACGCTGTGGATTATTGCCATGCTGCTATGTAGTTGGTTATGGGCACGCTACAACAGGAGGCACCATATTTCTGAGACCGTAGAGGATTCATTACCTGGTCAAATTGGCGTGCTGGCACGTGGGTGCTCATCAACTCAACAGGGATTACTGTTATTACAAAAACCCGTCATGGGTGCCAGTGAATGGCGCTGCATTTCTGATGAATCTCTACTGGCTGATGCCCGGGTGGTGGTAACAGAACAGCTCGAACAACATTTGGTGCGCGTAGAGCGCGTACAATCATTACATCAACAGGGTGGGGGTGTGTAATGCAGGCCGGATTATTTGCTATCGTCATTTTATTAATCGTAGTGCTGGTTACGCTGTTTAAGTGTGTGCGTATCGTACCGCAGGGACAGCAATGGATCGTTGAACGTTTAGGAAAGTATCGTGTCACTTTAAGCGCGGGGCTGAATATACTCATTCCCTATATCGATAACGTTGCTTATAAGCTTTCAACCAAAGATCAGATGTTTGACATCCCGACTCAGGAAGTGATTACTCGCGATAACGCGGTAGTCAGTGTTAATGCAATTTGCTTTGTGAAAATAGCCGATCCGCAAAAAGCGGCCTATGGTGTGGAAAATTTTGAGTTAGCAACGGTCAACCTTGGGATGACCTCGCTACGTGCCACTATCGGCAAAATGGATTTGGATGAAAGCCTCTCTTCACGCGATGTTATTAAAGGTGAACTGCTGATGGCGATGGCCGATCAAATGACTGACTGGGGGTTGATCGTTCGTTCGATAGAGATTCAGGACATCAATCCGTCCTCTTCGATGCAAGTCGCGATGGAGCAACAGGCCGCAGCAGAGCGAGAGAGAAAAGCGATTGAAACGCGCGCGGCAGGTAAAAAACGTGCGGCGATCCTTGAAGCTGAAGGTGTGAAGCAATCGACTATTCTAAAGGCCGAAGCGGATCAGGAAGCGGCTATTCGCCAGGCTGCAGCGGCCATCTCTCTTGCGGAAGGCACCAAACATGCCAATCAGCTGCTTGCTGACAGCGTTAGCATGTCTGGTGGACAGGAGGCTTTAAATTATCAGCTAGCTACCCGCTACGTAGATGCACTTTCGGCGCTATCATCCAGCAATAACAGTAAGATCATTGCGATGCCAGCCGACCTGGCGAAGTCTGTTGGTGGCCTGGTCAACGCCGGCGTTGCTCTTGGTGTCGGATCTGACCTAGCTGTGCAGCAGCCAGCGCAAAAATAACCAAGTCGATACGGGAAAAGGCATGTTCACCGTTTATCATTCCAACCAGCTGGATTTGCTCAAAACCCTGACGGCCCGAATTATGGCCGCTCAACCGCTGCCTGACGTGCTGGCCGACGAAGTGGTACTTGTGCAGAGCCCGGGTATGGCGCAGTGGCTGCAGATGTCGTTGGCGCAGGAGCTGAATATTGCGGCAAACATTACCTTTCCTCTGCCTGCAACTTTTATCTGGGACATGTTTATACGCGTGTTACCGGATATCCCTAAGGAAAGCGCATTTAATAAATCCAGCATGAGCTGGAAATTAATGGCTATTTTACCGGAGATGCTGGCATTACCGGCCTTTCGCCAACTGCATTATTATCTGACCGAAGACATTAACTGCCGTAAACTGTTTCAGCTGGCCAGCCGCGTTGCTGATTTATTCGACCAGTATCTGGTGTACCGGCCGGACTGGCTGAATGCCTGGGAAAAGGGAGAGCAGGTTGCTGATCTGAGTGATGATCTGACTCAGCAGTGGCAAGCCACTTTGTGGCGCAGGCTGGTTGCCTATACCGCAGAGCTGGCGCAATCGGGATGGCATCGTGCCAATTTATACCAGCGCTTTATTGAGCGCCTTGCGCCCGATGCATCGCGCCCCAACGGCTTGCCGGACCGGGTATTTATCTGCGGAATTTCCGCTTTGCCCCCAGTCTATCTTCAGGCGCTGAAGGCGTTAGGCAATCATATCGATGTACATCTTATGTTTACTAACCCCTGTCGTCATTACTGGGGAGATATTCAGAATTACGCTTTCCTGGCCCGTCTACAGCAGCGCGATCGCCACCACTATCTTAGTCAGCAACGTATACCGCAGTTTCGTCAACCAGAAGCGGCTAGCGCGCTTTTTAACACTGACGGCGAACAAAATCTGAGTAATCCTCTGCTGGCTTCCTGGGGTAAGCTCGGGCGCGATAATCTTTATCTGCTAGCCGGACTGGAGCCTAATGAAGTATCTGCCTTCGTTGAAATCAATGCCGACAGCCTGTTAACGCATTTGCAGCGTGATCTCCTTGAGCTCGAGGATAAGGCAGTTATTGGTATGGATACCGCTTCATTGCTAAACAGCGAGGCAAAGCGTGTTATTCAGCCGGATGACGAATCATTTTCACTGCATCTGTGCCATAGCCCTCAGCGTGAGGTTGAGGTTTTGCAGGATTACCTGTTACATCTGCTGGACGAAGATCCATCACTCGCGCCGCGGGATATTATTGTGATGGTGGCGGATATTGACAGCTACGCGCCCTTTATTCAGGCGGCGTTTGGTAACGCGCCTGGCGAGCGCTATTTACCTTTTGCGATCTCAGACCGCCGGGCACGCCAGGCGCATCCGATAATTCCGGCCTTCCTTGCATTGCTGAGCCTGCCAGAAAGCCGCTTTTACAGTGAAGACGTTTTCGCACTGCTGGAGGTTCCGGCACTGGCGGCGCGCTTTTCCATTGAAGAAGCAGACCGCCGTCGACTACGTCGGTGGATAGACGAGTCCGGGATTCGCTGGGGGCTGGATGATGATAGCGTAGCCGACCTCCACCTGCCGCCTGGCGGTCAGCATAGCTGGCAGTTTGGCTTGACGCGCATGCTGCTAGGCTATGCAATGCATAGTGAGAGCGGTCAATGGCAGGGGATATTGCCCTATGATGAATCCAGCGGCCTGATAGCTGAACTGGCGGGCAATCTGGCAAGCCTGCTGGAAAAGCTTCGCCGCTGGCGAGCCAGACTTAAAATGGTGCGCTCACTCAGTGAATGGCTCCCTTTATGTCGTATGCTGTTGGATGATTTTTTTACTGTGGATGCCGATAGCGAAGCCGCGCTTACTCTGATTGAATCCCAGTGGCAGCAGGTAATCGACAATGGTTTGCAGGCTCGATTTCCGCAAAAAGTCGCGATCGCATTGCTGCGCGACGATCTTAATAGCCGGCTCGACAAAGAGCGGATAAGCCAGCGATTTCTTGCCGGGCCAATCAACTTTTGCACTCTGATGCCGATGCGCTCAATACCCTTTAAGGTTGTCTGCCTGCTGGGAATGAACGACGGCGTTTATCCCCGAACCTTGCCGGCATTAGGCTTTGACTTAATGAGCCTGCAGAGCAGACGTGGCGATCGAAGTCGGCGCGATGACGACCGCTATTTATTTCTAGAGGCGCTGCTTTCTGCTCGCCAGCGGCTATATGTTAGCTATATCGGCCGGGCGATTCAGGATAATAGCGAACGATTTCCTTCGGTACTGGTAAGTGAGCTGGTGGAATACATTGCGCAAAGTTTTGTACTGGTCGGTGATAGCCAGCTCGAGCCGGACGCAAGTGCTCGTAAACTGATGGCACATCTGCATTTTCTGCATGGGCGCACGCCTTTCGCCAAAGATAACTTCATGCCGGATAATCCCTGGCCCAGCTATGCCAGTGAATGGCTTCCTGCCGCTAAAGGTAGCGGGAAAGCTCATTCCAGCTTTATGCGGTCACTGCCGGCGTTGAAACCAGAGACGGTAACATTTGATAATTTTCTGCGCTTCTGGCGTCATCCGGTGCGTGCATTCTTTAACCAGCGGCTGGGCGTTAGCTTCTTTATGGAAGAAACCAGCCTTCCCGATGCCGAACCCTTTGCGCTCGACAGTCTGAGTCGCTATAAGCTTAACGTCGACTTACTCAATACTCTGGTCGAGGAGGGTGACGCCGAACGACTTTTATCACACTATCGGGCTGCCGGTCAGCTTCCCTGCGGAGCCTTTGGCGAGATAATCTGGCTTGAACAGCGTGAGGAAATGCAGCAACTGGCTGAGCGGATACGTAGCCAGCGTCAGCCCGTTTTTCAGCAGGAGATCGCGCTGGTGCTTGGCCAGACACAGCTTAGCGGCTGGCTGACTGAGATCCAGACTGACGGGCTGCTGCGCTGGCGCCCTGGCGTGCTGAATATTACCGATGAATTAGTGTTATGGCTGGAGCATCTGGTGTTCTGCGCTGGCGGTGGAGAAGGTGAAAGCCGCATGTTTGGTCGTAAAGACAGCCAGTGGCATTTCGCGGCTCTTGAAGCCTCGCGCGCCAGGCAGCTGCTTGAATATTATATGGAAGGTTACCTGCAAGGAATGCAGAAGCCATTGCTGTTGGTTCGTTCAGCAGGGGCCTGGCTGGAGAGCCTTTTTGATAAGCAGACCGGCACGCTTAGCCAGGATGAAGCCAGCCTCAGCCGGGCGCGCACTCGGTTTATGCAAAGCTGGCAGGATGGTTTTCAGACGGTCGGTGAAGGGAGTGACGTCTATCTGCAGCGTTTAATGCGAACGCTTGACGAAGCGCATTTGCAGGAGATTTTCCGCCAGGCAGAGATCTGGTTGCTACCGCTTTTTGAAGCGCGCATTGACCCAATTGAGGACTAATTATCCAGCGAAAGAGCTGGTCGGGCTGCCGGATACGCAACATAAATACCGTTAGTTTTTATCCCGCAGTGAGCATGCTTTTCGTTATTGAAATGAGCAGAAGTCGCCCTGACGGGATGTATTCGGCCGTATCGCGAAGTAATGCCTTTCTGGGCATTGAGGGACCTATGAGGCCGGGCGCAGACAATCTATCTTCAGTAGGGGCAGTTTTTAGTGCGAAGTAGCAGCAAATAACTCCTTATCTGATACTACGTTTTGACGCTTTTTATTTGCCAGCGGAGAACAACAGGTAGCGAGAAATGAGCAAGCCAGGTTTTAGCCAGTATCGAACGAAAATAATGGTAACTTACAGGCAATCCGCCCGGGCGCAGGACGAAGAGACTCATCCCTTAATTAAAAAATTCGATAGCGAAAATTATCCTGTTGCTATGCGAAAAAGCCTTATTGGGCCGATCGCCGGTCTGACGCCGCTGTACGTTGCAGGCTACATCTACCAGGCTATTGTTGCTCCTGAAGAATTCACGCAACGCGCGCATATGAGTGGCAACAATTTGTCACCGTTGACAAAGGCGATCCCGGCTTACGGTAACATCTGGCAGACGTTTCCGGCGCTGCAACACTCCTCATCAATAAAAGGTGATACGACATGAGCGAGCGTCAACCGCAACTATTGGACCCTTTTGAGTTACCGCTGTATGGTGAACGGCTGATAGAAGCCTCGGCTGGAACTGGAAAAACCTTTACTATCGGCGTCCTTTACTTGCGTTTGCTATTGGGGCTGGGGGGCGAGGCGGCTTATCATCGCCAGCTGACGGTGAGTGAGATCCTGGTAGTAACTTTTACGGAAGCTGCCACGGCTGAACTACGCGGGCGGATCCGGGAAAATATTCATCAATTGCGGCTTGCCTGCGTGCGTGGCTCTAGCAATGATAATGTGCTGGCGTCGCTGCTCGATGAGATCCCCTCCCTTGCCGGTGCGGCGGAGTGGCTGCTGGCGGCTGAGCGCCAGATGGATGAAGCGGCCATTTTTACCATTCACGGTTTTTGTCAGCGGATGCTTAACCTCAATGCGTTTGAGTCAGGTATGCCGTTCGAGCAAACCCTTCTGGAGGATGAGCAGCAGCTACGCCGACAAGCGACCGCCGATTTCTGGCGGCGACATTGCTATTCGCTTCCTCTGCCGGTCGCCAGAGCCATGACAAAACTTTGGCGTGGCCCGGAGCAACTACTTACCACGCTCTCACCCTGGCTGGGGGGGGAAGCCCCGCGTTTCAAAAATGCGCCTGATAACGCTGAAACCATAACCGGACGCCACGATCGGATCATTGCCCGGATTAACGAGATGAAGGCGCAGTGGCTCGCACAGTCAGGCGAGGTGCAGACATTGCTCACTGACTCAGGTGTCGATAAGCGCAGCTACAGCAGCCGTTATCTGCCCGAGTGGTTGAATAAAATTGATTTGTGGGCTGCTTCGCAAACTGACAGCTACGACGTGGTCAAAGAGCTGGAGCGCTTTGGTCAGCGCGTGCTTGAAGAAAAAACAAAAAAGGGAGAAGTGCCCCGCCACACGCTGTTCACCTCGATTGATCATTTCCTTGCTGAACCGCGTTCGCTGCGCGATCTGGTGATTGCCCTGGCGTTGGAAGAGGTCCGCTTTGCCATCCGAGAGGAAAAACGACAGCACGCCCAGCTAGGTTTTGACGATCTGCTGAGTCGGCTGGACGAAGCACTGAAACGGCCCTCGGGCGAAAGTCTGGCGCAGGCGATACGTCAACGTTTCCCGGTAGCGCTGATCGATGAATTTCAGGATACCGATCCCCAGCAGTATCGTATTTTTCATCGACTTTATGGTCGCAGGCCAGAAAACGCGCTGCTATTGATTGGCGATCCCAAACAGGCGATTTATGCGTTTCGCGGTGCAGATATTTTCACCTATATGAAAGCGCGTGCCGAAGTAGATACTCATTATACCCTTGATACTAACTGGCGCTCATCGCCGTCAATGATTGACGGCATTAATCACTTATTCGGAGATCTGCCGCAGCCTTTTTTGTTCGCTGAAATTCCATTTATACCGGTCAAAGCAGCGCCGCCAAATCAAACGTTGCAATTTACGTTGGCGGGTAGCGAAGTGCCCGCGCTACGTATTTTTCTACAGCCAGGTGATGGCGTGAGTACGCGTGAGTATCAGGATTATATGGCGCAGCAGTGTGCAGCGGATATCTGCCGCTGGCTGCAGGCCGGGCAACAGGGCGCGGCAATGCTCGGTAAAGCCGGTGCCATGCGTGCGCTGCAAGCCTCAGATATTACCGTACTGGTTCGTAGTCGTAACGAAGCGACGCTGATACGTGATGCGCTGGCAGCGCTCAATATACGCTCGGTATATTTGTCTAACCGCGAGAGCGTTTTTGCCACGCCGGAGGCGCGCGAAATTCTCTGGCTACTGCAGGCGGTGCTGTCACCTGAACAGGAACGCACGCTACGCAACGCGCTGGCGACCTCGTTGTTTGGTCTTGATGCCTTAACTCTGGATACCCTGTCGCAAAACGAGCAATTATGGGATGCCCTGGTTGAGGAATTCAGTGATTATCGCGAGTTATGGCTCAGTCGCGGCGTTTTGCCAATGTTGCGCGATCTGATGATGCGGCGGTCAATTGCAGAAAACCTGCTCGTTTCCGAAGCGGGAGAGCGTCGTTTAACGGACGTGATGCATCTGAGTGAATTGTTGCAGGAAGCCTCGGCGACGCTCGACGGTGAGCACGCGCTAATACGCTGGCTTGCACAATCAATTACTGAGCCTGACAGCAATGCTGCCAGTCAGCAGCTGAGGCTGGAAAGCGATAGTCATCTGGTACAAATTGTCACTATCCATAAATCTAAGGGGCTTGAATACCCTCTGGTGTGGCTGCCATTCATCGCAGGCTTCAGGGAAGCCAGCCTGGGGCTTTATCACGATCGTCAGAGTTTTGAAGCGCTACTGGATTTGGGCGATGACGCTCAAAGTATTGAGCTGGCGGAGCAGGAGAGGCTGGCTGAAGACTTGCGTCTGCTGTACGTCGCGCTTACCCGTGCGAAGTGGCACTGTAGCATTGGCATTGCACCGTTGATTAAAAGTAACCGTAAAAAAGAGGGCGTCAGCGATCTGCATAAAAGCGCGCTTGGTTGGCTACTTCAACGTGGTGAAGCGCTGGATGCAAACCAGCTTCGTCGTACCCTGGATGCCTTCTGTCAGCAGGGGATTGCGCTCTGTACTACGGCGGAGATGAATGTCGCGGCATGGCTACCCGACGAAGTTGAAACCAGCAGACTCGTCAGCCCCTCGGTTGGAAGGGCCCTGTTCGATCGCTGGCGGGTTACCAGTTACACCGGTTTGTTGCAGTATGGGCAAGTGCATACGCTGGAGCTGCTACCCCGTCTCGACATGGATGCAGCGGGTGAGGGGGGAACAGCCGTGGGACAACCAACACTGACGCCTCACAGTTTTCCACGCGGCGCCGCGCCCGGCACTTTTTTACATGCACTGTTTGAACAACTCGACTTTACCCGGTCGGTCGATGCCGACTGGCTGGCCGTGGCGTTACAGACGGCGGGATATGAAGCCCACTGGCTGATAGTGATCCAGCAATGGCTGGAAGCGGTTCTACAGGCGCCGCTGCTGGACAACGGCCTGAGTCTGAACCAGCTTAGCAATGCCAGTAAGCGGGCAGAAATGGCTTTTTATTTACCGATTGACCGTTTGTTAAATGCTGAAACGTTGGATGCGCTGATCCGTCGTTTCGATCCCCTCTCGAAGCAGGCGCCACCGCTGCAATTTCACCAGGTGCGTGGAATGCTGAAGGGGTTCATCGATTTGGTTTTTTGCTGGCAGGGGAAATATTACCTGCTGGACTATAAATCAAACTGGTTGGGCGAGGATGCCTCGGCCTATACCCGTCAGGCGATGGAGGCGGCAATGTGTAGTCATCGTTACGATTTGCAATATCAGCTCTACAGCCTGGCACTACACCGCTACCTGCGCCAACGAATTAAGGATTATGACTATCAACGCCATTTTGGCGGCGTTATCTATCTGTTTTTACGCGGTATTGACGGAGAAAATAACGGCAACGGCGTATTCAGTACCAGACCTGACGCGGCGCTACTGGCAGGGCTGGATGCCTGCTTTTTACCGAGTGAAGAGGACAGGCTATGACGGGTATGACTCTCTTACTCCAAAGAGCCTGCGAGCAGGGATTGCTACGGCCGTTGGATTTGCATTTTGCGCGGCTGATTGCCAATGACGATCCGCACCTGATGCTGGCTGCAGCCTGGGTCAGTGCAGAGGCAGGGGCCGGCCACGTCTGCCTGCCGTTAGCACGGATGACGGCACAGCACCTGTTTGCCGGACACGAACCTGAACTGGCGAAGGCCATCTGGCAGGCGGCTGGCGCTCCACAAAACTGGTTAGCCCTGCTTCAACATCAGGAAGCGATCGGTAAGGGCGGATCGCCAACCCCGCTGGTACTAAGCCAGCAGCGGCTCTATCTTAATCGGTTATGGCAGGCTGAAGGACAGGTCGCGGCGTTTCTCACCTCGTCGCTGGTGACGGAGCCATTTTCTGCTGAGCGGACGCGGCAGGTGCTTGATAGCCACTTTGGTCAACAACCGGATAACTGGCAAAAGATTGCGGCAGCGGTAGCGCTAACCCGGCGGGTGTCGATTATTTCCGGCGGTCCGGGAACCGGTAAAACCACCACTGTGGCTAAGTTGCTGGCGGCGCTTATCCAGCTCTCATCTGTGCCGCTACGTATTCAACTGGCAGCACCGACAGGTAAATCAGCAGCACGTCTGACACAATCGCTGGGTAATGCTCTCGCAGGATTGCAGTTAAGCACAGCGGAAAAAGCGCGTTTCCCTCAGGAGGCTATCACTCTACATCGTCTACTGGGAGCCAAACCTGACAGTCAGCGCCTGAGCCACAACGTCGATAATCCACTGCATCTGGACGTGTTAGTAGTGGATGAGGCCTCAATGGTGGATTTATCCATGATGGCAGAGTTAATTGCAGCGCTTCCCGCATGGGCCAGAGTGATCTTTCTTGGCGATCGCGACCAGCTCGCTTCGGTGGAAGCTGGCGCAGTGTTAGGGGATATATGCAGCTGTGCTGCTCAGGGATATAGCCCGCAGCGTGCGCAGGAGCTGCAGCAGCTTACCGGTTGTGAGCCTGGCTACAGTGATGTCGTCGGTGCGGTTGCCATCCGTGACAGTATTTGCTTGCTTCGTAAAAGCTACCGCTTTGCCAGTCACTCAGGTATTGGTCAACTGGCGCTGGCAGTAAACAGCGGTGACGTTCGGCAGGTGGAAGATATATGGCAGCGTGGATTTACGGATATTAGCTTACAACCGCTGGTCAGTCAGAAAGACTATCAAAGAATGCTGAATGACGCGGTAGATGGTTTCAGGGGTTATCTGAACGCATTAAAGGCAGGTGCCGGGCCGGAGGCAGTATTACGGCAATTCAGCCATTATCAAATTCTTTGCGCGCTGCGCGATGGGCCATTTGGTATCCAGGGACTGAACGAGCGCATTGCTCAGGCTTTGCAGCGAGCGGGTCTTATTCTGCGGCCATCAGGAGAAAACCGCTGGTTTATCGGTCGACCGATAATGATCGCACGTAATGACAGTGCGCTGGGCTTGTATAATGGTGACATCGGCATTGCGATGCTTGACGATCAGCAGCGAATGAAAGTGTTTTTTATGCTGCCTGACGGTGGCGTGAAAGCGGTTCAGCCCAGTCGCTTGCCGCAGCATGAAACCGCCTGGGCAATGACGGTTCATAAATCACAAGGGTCTGAATTTGTACATACTGCGCTGGTGCTTCCCGGTCAGGTTCTGCCGGTGCTGACCCGTGAGCTGGTTTACACGGCCATTACGCGCGCGCGCGAACGTTTGTCTCTCTACGCCGACGCAAAAATATTGCGAGCGGGCATTCGTTCTCAAACTGAACGCCGCAGCGGGTTAATTGCGCGTCTAACCACATAATATCGCCAGTCGATGAGCTGCAGCTGGGCTGCCCACTGAGTGCTATTCAAGATCTGCCATTAGCACTTTTGATTTACGCTGAAAATTATAAAGCTTCTTCTTGGTTTCAGGCAGATGATCGACATCCACAGGCGTGAAGCCGCGCTCCTGGAACCAGTGGATACTACGGGTAGTCAATACGAATAGTTTCTTAAGGCCCATCTGCTTTGCCTGCAACGCGATGCGATCCAGCAGCGCTTCTCCGCGTGAAGAGCTGCGGTAGTCTGGATGAACAGCAACGCACGCCATCTCTCCGATCTTTTCTTCAGGAAAGGGGTAAAGCGCCGCACAGCCGATGGTCAAATTGTCGCGCTCAACGATGGTGAATTTGTCAATTTCCATCTCCAGCTGCTCGCGTGAGCGGCGCACCAGAATTCCCTGCTCTTCCAGCGGGCGAATTAACGCCAGAATACCGCCGATATCATGGATGGTTGCCCGGCGGATACGTTCGGCGCTTTCCATAACAATTTGCGTGCCAATACCATCGCGTGAGAACAGCTCTTGCACCAGCGCGCCATCCTCCTGATAGCTAATAAGATGGCTGCGACGAACGCCGCTACGACAGGCGTTGATCGCACCGCGCAGGAAGCGTACGGTGCCTGAAAGATAGTCGCCGCTGCTTTCACGATGATCCAGATAAGTCTGCGCCTCGTCAGGAAATAACTCCGAAACGATGTTACCGTCGTCATCGATGACGCCCTGGCCTGTGCAGAAGCCGATCATCTTTTCAGCTTTAAGCTTAATCGCCAGCTGGGTTGCGATCTCCTCAGAAGTCAGGTTAAAGCTTTCACCGGTCACCGAAACCGCTACCGGGCCGAGCAATACGATTGCACCGCCATCAAGCTGGCGATGAATAGCCTCTTTATCGATACGGCGAATGCGCCCGCTATGGCAGTAGTCGACGCCGTCGTCGACGCCAAGAGGTTGGGCAATAATGAAGTTGCCGCTCACTACATCAATATGGGCACCCTGAAGCGGGGAGTTACTCAGGCTCATTGAAAGCCTGGCGGTGATGTCCAGCTGTAGTCGCCCTGCTGCCTGCTTCACCAGCTCCAGCGATTGGGCATCGGTAACGCGGATATGTTTATGATAAACCGGCTCCATACCATGCCCGGCGAGGTTAGCATCTATTTGTGGTCGTGCACCGTAAACGAGTACCAGCCGGATGCCAAGGCTGTGAATTAAACCGATATCATTAACGATATTGGCAAAATTTTCATGTTCAATAGCTTCGCCGCCCAGCATAATGACAAACGTTTTGCCCCGATGGGCATTTACGTAAGGGACGGTGTGGCGGAAGCCATCGACCAGCTCAGTGCTACGTTCCTTCACAGTTAACCCTCATTAATGCATTTTTATTCGTAAAAAATGTATTTTTATTCTTTTAGCGTTTATGCGCAAGAAGAATCCCAACGAATAAAGATGTCAGGATAGTAAAATACCTCTAATCTATTGCATTTTATCGCGTTTTTGGGGTGACACCGGTTGGCGGATTGGGTAAAGTTTTGCCCGAAACTACTATCGCTATATTTTTATACAACACGGCAAAGCGGAGTTGCATGTCGCATCCTGATTTCAATGTGAGCCGTCGTCGCTTATTACAAGGAGCTGGCGCACTGTGGTTACTTAGCGTCAGTAAGCTTGGCCTAGCCGCCAGCAGCCACGTGATGGCAGTGCGCATCTGGCCTTCTACTACCTATTCGCGTTTGACCATCGAGTCCAGCACACCTCTGAAGTATAAGCAGTTTACGCTGACTAATCCCGACAGAGTGGTGGTGGATATTGAAAATATTCAACTTAACCGGGTGATGAAAGGCGTAGGCGAACTGGTGCGTCGCGACGATCCGTATATCAAAAGCGCCCGGGTAGGGCAGTTTGATCCCCGTACAATCAGGCTGGTACTGGAGCTTAAACAAAATGTCTCGCCGCGACTGTTTACCCTGGCACCGGTGGCCGGCATAAAAGATCGCCTGGTGCTGGATCTTTATCCGGTAAAAGCGATATCCGACGATCCTTTGTTGGCATTACTGGAAGACTACAACAACGGTAAGCTGGAAAAAAACCAGCCGACAGAGGCACCCTTACCTGGCAAAGCAGGAAGAGATCGACCTATTGTGATTATGATTGATCCCGGACACGGCGGCGAAGATCCGGGCGCTCTGGGTAAGATGAAAACGCGCGAGAAAGATATCGTGCTGAAGATGGGACGCTATCTCAAGACGCTGATCGACAAACAGCCGAATATGCGTGCCCATATGACACGTCATGAAGATGTATTCATCCCCCTAAAAGTGCGGGTGGCTAAAGCTCGTCGTGTGCGTGCCGATTTGTTCGTTTCGATTCATGCTGATGCTTTTACCAGCCGGGCGGCTCGCGGTTCGTCAGTATTTGCGCTCTCGACGCACGGGGCAACCAGCGCGGCGGCACGTTTTCTGGCACAAACACAAAACGAGTCGGATTTGATCGGCGGCGTCAGTATGAGTGGCGATCGCTATCTCGATCATACCATGTTCGATATGGTACAGCGCCAGACGATTAGCGACAGTCTGATATTTGGTAAAGAGGTGCTGTCTCGTATGGGGAAAATTAATCAGTTACATAAACGCACTATTGATCAGGCTGGATTCGCGGTGTTGAAAGCGCCGGATATTCCGTCGATTCTGGTTGAAACGGCATTCATCAGTAATGTTGGAGAAGAGCGCAAACTACGCACACCGCGTTACCAGCAGCAGGTTGCTCAAGCGATCCTCGCGGGTATCAAAGCTTATTTTGCTAATGGCGCGGTGCTGGCAAAGTATAAATAGCTGGGGGCTACTGATGGAGCTTGGTAAACGTGGGCAAATTAAAGGCAAAAAAAACACCCTGATGGGTGTTGATTTTATTGGTTGCGGGGGCCGGATTTGAACCGACGACCTTCGGGTTATGAGCCCGACGAGCTACCAGGCTGCTCCACCCCGCGTCCGTCTTACATCTTACTGTCAAACCCCAGAGCAATACGCCATCTCAGCGTTTGGGGCTTGTTAACTTCTGTACCAAAAAAGCTGATTCAGCCTTAATTGGTTGCGGGGGCCGGATTTGAACCGACGACCTTCGGGTTATGAGCCCGACGAGCTACCAGGCTGCTCCACCCCGCGTCTGTGGATGCGCACTATACTCTGCAATTAATTGTATGCAACCCTTTTTTGGAATTGGGTGCTCAATTGCCGTTTTGTTAAACAATTATCTGTACTGACTCGCAAGCATGACTGCGTTATGAAGCTGCTACATTTCTTTATGCCGACGCCTTTGATATCGTTTGTTGAAAATCCGTAAGGGGATCCTGTGCTAATGAAAGGGACTGCAATTAAATTATGTCTGATCGGTGTGCTGGCAGCGTTGCTGGCTGCCTGTTCTTCAAAGCCGACCGACAGGGGACAGCAGTATATTGATGGAAAGCTGGAACAGCCTTTGGCCTTGGTTAACCAGCCTAATGTAACGGGCGCGCCGGTAAACGCAAAAGACTTTTCCGATCAACTGCTCGAGATTCAGTACGCTGATCCGGCCATGTATGATCGCCAGCAGGCTACCTATAACTCGATTAAAAGCTGGCTGAGGGCGGGTGGCGATACGCGTCAGTTAAGTCGCTATGGTCTTGATGTTTTCCAGATGGAAGGTGCCGATCATTATGGTAATGTCCAATTTACCGGCTATTACACGCCAGTGGTGCAGGCACGCCATACGCGCCAGGGGGCTTTCCAGTATCCGATCTACCGGATGCCCCCCAAGAAAGGTCGCCGTTTGCCGAGTCGAGCGCAAATCTATAACGGCGCGCTGAGCGATAAATATGTCATTGCGTACAGCAACTCACTGATGGACAATTTTATTATGGGTGTGCAGGGCAGCGGCTACGTGGATTTTGGCGATGGCCGACCGCTGACCTTTTTCGCCTACGGTGGTCAAAATGGTTACCCTTACCGAAGCATCGGTAAGATACTTATCGATCGCGGCGAGGTGAGCCGCGAGGATATGTCCATGCAGGCGATCCGCGATTGGGCAGAGAGCCATTCGCCGGTTCAGGTGCAGGAATTACTTGAGCAGAATGCATCGTTCGTGTTCTTTAAGCCAGAGCCTTTCACACCGGTGCGCGGAGCTAGCGCAGTGCCGCTGGTGGCTAAAGCTTCTGTGGCGTCTGATCCAGCGCTGATCCCTCCGGGGTCGGTACTGCTGGCTGAGGTTCCTCTGCTGAATGATAAAGGTAAATTCAACGGAAAATATGAGATGCGTGTGATGGTATCGCTGGACACAGGCGGAGCGATTAAAGGGCAGCATTTTGATATTTATCAGGGGGTAGGTCAGCAGGCGGCCCATCTTGCCGGCTGGTATAATCACTACGGACGGGTGTGGATACTGCGCGCTGCGCCAGGAACCGGCCAGTATACTCAAATCACTGATTAATATTCATCACGTTTTATCCGGCTGCGGGCTAGCCTGGCCCGCATGATGTTGAGTTTTAGAGGTAGTCATGACATTTCTCTCCGACGCCTGGCAGCAACGCTTTGGCGGCACTGCCCGGCTGTATGGCCGATCGGCACTCCGCATATTTGCCGGTGCGCATATCTGCGTAGTGGGTATTGGCGGTGTAGGAAGCTGGGTCGCAGAAGCGCTGGCGCGAACCGCGATCGGTGCGATTACGCTGATTGATATGGATGATGTCTGTATAACGAACACTAACCGCCAGATCCATGCCCTGAAAGGAAATATCGGCCAATCCAAGTCCGGTGTAATGGCTGAACGTATTCTGGCGATCAATCCCGAGTGCCGCGTTACCTGTGTGGATGATTTTATCACGCCGGATAATACTGCACAGATGATGGCAGCCGGATTTGATTATGTCATTGATGCCATCGACAGCGTACGCCCCAAAGC
The DNA here is from genome assembly GCF_900115045.1 of Izhakiella capsodis. Lineage (GTDB taxonomy): Bacteria > Pseudomonadota > Gammaproteobacteria > Enterobacterales > Enterobacteriaceae > Izhakiella > Izhakiella capsodis. The sequence goes on from NZ_FOVC01000002.1 coordinate 377,095, forward strand.
GGCGCTAATTGCCTGGTGCCGTCGTAACAAAATTCCGTTGATTACTATCGGCGGCGCGGGAGGGCAAAGAGATCCCACTCAGATCCAGATAGCAGACCTCGGTAAAACTATCCAGGATCCGCTGGCAGCTAAACTGCGCGAACGGCTGAAGCAAGATTTTGGCGTTGTTAAAAATAGTAGGGGTAAGCTGGGGATCGACTGCGTATTTTCCACTGAAGCGCTGCTTTATCCGCAAGTGGACGGCAGCGTCTGCGCCTCGCGGGCGACGGCCGAAGGACCAAAGCGAATGGATTGTGAGTCTGGTTTTGGCGCAGCGGTAATGGTTACCGCAACCTTTGGTTTCGTTGCGGTATCGCATGTATTAAAAAAGCTACAGGCTAAGGCCGTCAGAGTTTAAGCAGCCTCAGATTTGTCATCTCATGTGCTTTCCGCTGCGCACCTGACTGCCGCAGCCAGTGCCTCTAGCCCTGCGCTGCGTGAGGCGCTGAGTTGCTGGCGCAATCCAAGCCTGTCGAACAGTGCCAGCGGATCGTCACGACGCAGCGCATGCGCCGACTGGCACTCAACGGCGGTTAACAGCACAGCCAGTAACCCTCTTACAATGCGTCCTTCGCTGTCGCCGTAAAAATGTAGCCTGTTACCTTCGAGATGCTGCCAGCCCAGCCAGACGCGATTTTCGCAGCCACTTAGCTCGATATCAGGTCGCTTAAGATTTTCGTCGAGGGTTGGCAACTGCTTACCCAGCATTATTAGCTGGCGATAGCGATCTTCCCAATGCTGAAACGTACTGAATTTTCGTAGTAATTCCCCGGCTGTAATGAGCGAGCCAAAGGGATGTGGAGCCAGCACGGCTTGATTCATTAGCTTTCCTCCAGCAGATCGATCGCCAAACGCAGGGCGCGTACCAGCGCCTCCACGTCCTGCAGGGTATTATAAGGTGCGAACGAAGCGCGCAGCGTTCCGGATACGCCGAGTGCCTGCATCAGTGGTTGGGCGCAGTGCTGCCCGGCGCGCAGCGCAACGCCACTTTCTGCCAGCAGCGTCACCACGTCGTGGTGGTGCAAGCCGGCGAGTTCGAACGACAGAAGGCTGGCATTGCTGGCGCGAAAGCTGCGAAAGCCAGGTAGCACAGCTAGCTGTTCTTCAGCGGTATCCGCCAGCTCACAGCTCCAGCGTTCGGCAGCCTCCATATCTATGTTCGCTAGCCAGTCAAGCGTAGCACTCAGGCCGATGACGCCTGCGACATTTGGTGTTCCTGCTTCAAAACGCCAGGGCGGTGGCTTGATGGTAAAACCCTTAAAGTCGACCTGGGTTAGCATCTTGCCGCCTCCGTGCCAGGGAGACATCACTTCCAGTAACTCCGGCTTTGCGTAAAGTACGCCGAGGCCAGTCGGCCCATAGAACTTATGACCTGAGAACGCGTAAAAATCAATATCCAACGCCTGTACGTCGGTGCGCGCGTGAACAATGCCCTGTGCACCGTCAATCATCACTTTAGCACCCACCTGATGGGCCAGTTCGATAGCGAGTTTTAGTGACGGGCGTCCGCCGGTGACGTTAGACATTTGTCCAAGTGCCAGCAAACGTGTTTTGCCATTGAGCAACTGTGGCAGGAGCGAAAGATCCGGTAGCTTGTCGCTTCCCAGCGGCAGTTTTATCAGCCTGGCGTTGTGACGTTGTGCCAGCATTAGCCAGGGAACGAAATTAGCATGATGTTCCGCTTCGGAAACGACGATTTCATCGCCGGCATGCAGCAGAGGCTCTAGCCAGCTTTGCGCTACCAGATTGATTGCCTCAGTTGCACCACGCGTCCAAACGATACTGTGCGGGTCGGTGGCATTAATCCAGCGGGCAACCTGCGTTCTGGCCTGCTCATACCGAGCGGTTAACTCTTGTGCTGATGCGTAATGACTTCGGTGAACCGTCCCGGCGCTAAGGGAATAAAAGGTGCTGGTGGCATCAATTAGACACTGTGGCTTTAAAGTCGTTGCAGCACTATCCAGATAGACTCCCGCATCCTGCAAAGCAGGGAATTGTGCTCGGAAATTAGCGGGGTAGAAGTTGTGCATGGTGCCTCTTTGATCTGATGCTGCTGAAAGCAATATTAGGACCAGGATGATTTTAACCTGATTGGCTGGCAAAGCCAGCAAAGCGAGTTAAGCTAAATCATGCAAGGTTTGAACTATTACCCGTAAATTACCGCCGCTTTGTCAGGTGTTTTTGCTGATACTTTTGGTAGCGGTAGGGGACGTTAATTGCATTACTATCTGCAAGGAGATGAAGAATTGAAAAAATTAGCTGCTCTTCTGGCCACCAGTGGCGTGGTACTGACGCTTGCTGCTTGTTCTAGCAATTATGTCATGCACACCAACGACGGACGCACCATTGTTGCGAGCGGTAAACCGGCCCTGGATGATGAGACGGGGCTTATCAAGTATAAAGATGCAAACGGCGTTAAACAGCAAATCAACCGTTCTGACATTAAAGAGATGGTTGAACTGGGTCAGTAATCAGATTTGTTGAAGAAAAAAAAGCACCGCATTGGCGGTGCTATTAAAATTACTATGGACAGACAGGGTTAATCTACAGGAATTTAGTCAGATCTGAAAAAGGTCAGATCAAATTGCAAACACAACATCACGACCACAAGCCAAAAGCCTGCTAAAACTCCGCGTCTTAACTTGCTTTTCGTTCCAGCCCGAGGAAGTGCGGCAAATATAGGTATTTGCTGGTAGTTCAACAACGGACAATTTATAATGCCTCGGATAAAAAAATCTAATATGTAACCCCTTATATACAGCTGTGACTATTTATGTCATTTCAGATGGTCCTGGATTATGTCTAAACGTTTGCCGCCATTGAATGCCCTGCGAGTTTTTGATGCAGCGGCCAGGCATTTAAGCTTCACCAAAGCCGCTGACGAACTGTTTGTAACTCAGGCTGCTGTCAGTCATCAGATAAAATCGCTTGAGGATTTTCTGGGGCTAAAATTGTTCCGACGTCGTAATCGCTCTTTGCTTCTGACAGAAGAGGGTCAGGGTTATTATCTTGATATAAAAGAAATTTTTTCAGCCATCAATGAAGCGACCCGCAAGCTTCAGGCGCGTAGTGCGAAAGGTGCGCTGACGGTCAGTTTGCTTCCCAGCTTCGCTATTCAATGGTTAGTTCCGCGTCTTTCCAGCTTTAACTCTGCTTATCCGGGTATCGACGTGCGTATACAGGCGGTAGACCGGGATGAGGAAAAACTGGCCGACGACGTTGATGTGGCCATTTTTTACGGTCGTGGTAACTGGCCAGGGCTGCGGGTAGAAAAATTGTATGTCGAATATTTGCTGCCCGTCTGTTCGCCACAGCTGCTGGCTAGCGAGCGGCCGTTGAAAACGCCCGCCGATTTGGATCATCATACGCTATTGCATGATGCTTCACGTCGCGACTGGCAATCCTATATTCGCCAGCTAGGATTGTCGCACATCAATGTGCAGCAAGGTCCAATATTCAGCCATAGCGCAATGGTATTACAGGCGGCCATTCATGGTCAGGGGGTTGCGCTGGCGAATAACGTAATGGCGCAAACTGAAATTGAGGCGGGTCGATTGGTGTGCCCATTTAATGATGTACTGGTTAGTAAAAACGCTTTTTATCTTGTTTGCCATGACAGTCAGGCAGAACTCGGTAAAATAGCCGCCTTTCGTCAGTGGATCCTGTCCCGGGCTGCCAGTGAGCAAGAAAAATTTCGTTTTCGCTACGACCATTAACTGTTTTACTACGTGTCAGGTTTTGGCGCGTTAACCATCAGAGGAACCTAAGATGAGCAGCCGTGCAATGCTGATCTTCGCCGCAATCAGCGGCTTTGTTTTTGTAGCACTCGGCGCATTTGGCGCCCATGTGCTGAGTAACATCCTCGGCCAGGACGAGATGGCCTGGCTAAGAACCGGGCTGGAGTATCAGGCTTTTCATACCCTGGCAATAATGGGGCTGGCGGCGGCGATGCTGCGTCGGGCCAATATCTGGTTTTACTGGAGCAGCGTATTTCTGGCATTAGGCACGGTTTTATTTAGCGGCAGTCTTTATTGCCTGGCACTTTCCCATTTACATTTGTGGGTCTACTTCACCCCAATTGGCGGTATCTGCTTTCTTATTGGTTGGGCACTGGTGTTCGTCGGTGCGTTACGCCTGAAAAAAAGAGCAGATCGGCCATGAATAAAGTGTTGCTTTATTGCCGGCAGGGTTTCGAAAAAGAGTGCGCTGCCGAGATTGCGGAAAAAGCGGCAGCGCTGGGCATTTTTGGCTTTCCCAGGGTGAAAGAGAATGCCGGCTATATTTTGTTTGAAGGCTATCAGCCTGATGATGGTGACAAGCTTGTGCGGGAGTTGCCTTTTCCCAGACTGATCTTTACCCGGCAGATGGTTGCGGTTGGCGACCTTATTCGAGATCTCCCCCAGGAAGATCGCGTATCGCCAATCGTGGCCGCTTTACTGGGTGCAGTAAAAAGGGCCGGTGATTTGCGCGTGGAAGTGGCCGATACCAACGAAAGTAAAGAGCTGTTAAAGTTTTGCCGTAAGTTTACCGTACCCTTGCGGATCGGGCTGCGTCAGGCGGGAATATTACTTAATCACGAAAATGCAAAGCAGCCACTTGTTCATGTATTTTTTATCGCGCCGGGGCACTGCTACGTCGGTTATTCTCTCCGCAATAATAATTCACCATTTTTTATGGGTATCCCGCGCCTGCGCTTCCCTTCCGATGCGCCCAGCCGTTCCACTCTGAAACTGGAAGAGGCGTTTCACGTTTTTATACCGGCGGATGAGTGGGATGAGAGGCTGGCGAGTGGCATGTATGCCGTCGACCTGGGCGCTTGCCCGGGTGGTTGGACTTATCAGCTGGTTCAACGTGGCATGATGGTGCACGCCGTTGATAACGGACCAATGGCACCATGCCTGATGGATAGCGGGCAGGTGATGCATCATCGTGAAGATGGTTTTAAATACCGGCCAACCCGCCACAACGTTTACTGGCTGGTGTGCGACATGGTTGAAAAGCCTGTGCGCGTTGCTCGCCTGATGGGGACGTGGCTGGTCAATGGCTGGTGCCGAGAGGCAATATTCAACCTTAAATTGCCGATGAAAAAGCGCTATGAAGAAGTATCGCATAACCTGTCGATGCTGGCAGAGCTACTGAGCGAAAACGGCATTAATGCGCAGATCCAGGCGCGCCATCTCTATCACGACCGCGAAGAGGTGACGGTACACGTCCGGCGAATCTGGAGTGCAGCGGGGGGACGGCGCGACGAGCGCTAAGCTGTTTTAGCCAAACGCAGCGCTTTCAGATTTCCGTGAAGCATGAGGTCGCTTTGTAAGGTTGCAACCTGACGGCAGGTTAGCGCTAAATCGTGCGTACCTTCCAGCTTGTGCCGCCATTTTTCCTGCAACTGCGGCAGCGATTTATACAACGTATCCAGAGAGCTGTATTGATGTAACAAGGCGGCGGCAGTTTTAGGCCCGATGCCGGCAACGCCGGGGATCTTGCTGCTGGCTACACCCGCCAGTGCCCAATAGTCAGTTAGCTGCTGCGGCGCGACGCCAAAGTGCTGCTCGACAAACGGCAAATCCAGCCAGCGTTTCTGAAAATAGTCGCGGATCTCAATTTGTGGTGCCAGCAGCTGACAATAGCCTTTATCGGTAGAGACGATTGTCGCACGGTGTCCGCTGGCGGCGATGCGTCTTGCCAGGGTCGCCGCCAGGTCGTCGGCCTCACTACCTGGCGAAGCCCAGCAAGCAACGCCCGCCTGCTCAAACGCCTGACGCAGCGTCGGCATTTCTGCCTGTAAATCCTCAGGCATGCTGCGACGACCCGCTTTATAGTCAGGCAGTAGCCGTTGCCGCCAGCTTTGATGGCGCTGTTCATCATCAAACACAGCTACCGCGTGGCTGGGTTGGCTGTGATGAATCAGTTGAGTAAGCGCACCGAGACACGCATTACGACAGGGAGACCCCTGCACTGCATGAATACGACGAATCAAATTAAGCGCATCAATAATCAGTAGATGATGTGTCATCGTTAAACAGAGCGGCCAGTGGCCGCTCTTCAGACCTTTAGCGGATAATTTCGTAGCAGGGGATATAGGCGGTTCCCGGTAATTTCATACGATGCTGGGCGACAAAGCCCTGTAGCAGATCGTCCATACGATGCATCATTGCCGGATCGCCATGAAGTTTAAACGGCCCCTTTTTCTCAATCTCTTTAATTGCAAAGTCTTTAACGTTCCCTGCTACGATGCCGGAGAACGCTTTGCGTAGCGTAGCGGCCAGCTTTTCTGCGGGCTGGTTAGGATAAAGATTCAGTTCTGCCATGTTGCCATGACTCGGGTTAAAGGGAACCTGAAGATCAGGCTCGACGCGCAACGCCCAATTGAAACTGTAAGCATCGCCGGTATCCCGTCGGTGCTCTTTTACATCAGGCATCGCTTTTTTCATCTGGCTGGCTACCGCCGCCGGATCGTCAATAATAATTTGATAGTGACGGCGCGCTTCCTTACCGACGGTGTTTACAATGAATTCATCCAGTACGTTGAAATAGTCGGCGCTTTCTTTAGGGCCGGTCAGTATCAGCGGCAGAACCTGATCGTGGTTGTGAGGATTCATCAGGATCCCTAGCAGATAGAGCAGCTCTTCGGCAGTTCCCACTCCGCCGGGGAAGATAATGATGCCATGGGCAATGCGGACGAAGGCTTCCAGCCGCTTTTCGATATCTGGCATGATGATGAGCTCATTAACCAGCGGATTTGGCGGTTCAGCAGCAATAATTGATGGCTCTGTCAGGCCAATGAAGCGCGCTTCTTTATAACGCTGCTGCGCATGGCCCACGGCAGCGCCTTTCATCGGTGCCTCCATGACACCAGGTCCGCAGCCGGTGCAGATATTTAGCTCACGCAGGCCAAGCTGTGCGCCCACATTGCGGCAATACTGATATTCCACGGCATTAATCGAATGCCCCCCCCAACACACTACGGTATTAGGTTCTTCGCCGACGTGCAGTGCACGAGCGTTGCGAAGAATAGAGAACACCTGATTGGTTATTTGAACCGAGCTTTCAATCCTCTGATCCTGAGAGCGACATGCGATGTCGAGCTGGCCGCTAACAAACAGAATGTCGCGCAGCACCGCAAACAGGTTGGCCTGCAATGAGCGGATCAGGCGTCCATCAACAAAGGCTTCCTCCGGTGGATTTATGAGTTCCAGTTTTACTCCGCGCTCGCGACGTAGCACGTTTATATCAAAGTCCTGGAAGCGGGAGAGCAGTTCCTGGCTGTTGTCTGTTTGACTGCCTGAATTAAGCACGGCGAGTGAACAGTTACGAAACAGCTGATAAAGGTCGCTGCTGGCCGTGCGTTTCAACACATCGACTTCAAGCTGTGAAAGCAGGTCCATTGAGCCGAGTGGACTGATTTGTGTAATCAAAATAACTCCTTCGCACCCGCCAGGGGGAGCAGTGACCCGTCGCTTTATTCATCAGGATGCGGCGGAAAAAATCCCTGATAGCGTAGCCAGGATCATCGCCTTTCAGAGTAAGCCCTGACAACGGTCGTTTAACAATAACGTGGACGGACAAATAGCAGTGGTTAACCCACAGATTACTGGCGCGCCAGTCTTGTATGGGTGGGCTGAAAACTAACGTTGCTACGCCACGGATTGATATCCAGCCCGCCGCGACGAGTATAGCGGGCATAAACGCTCAGCAGCTCTGGTTGGCAGAAACGCTGTATATCGCTGAAAATGCGTTCAACACACTGTTCGTGAAATTCATTGTGATGACGGAAAGAGACCAGATAGCGTAGCAGCGCCTCGCGATCGATTTGTGGACCGCGATAGTAGATTTGCACCGAACCCCAATCAGGCTGATTGGTGATCAGGCAGTTAGACTTTAGCAGATGGCTGACAAGTTGCTCCTCGACGATTTTCTGACCGACAGCATTTTGCAAATAGTCAGCATTGAATCGGTAATCATCAATAGCGATATCCTGTTCATCGATGCACTGTCCGCTAAAATGTCCCAGCGGCTGACCTTCAATCTCTTGTACCCTGAACAGCGTGACGCTGACATCTCCGCCGGCGCAGGCCCGGAGATCTCGTTCGAGAGTGACGCGCACCTCGTCCATGCTGCTAAATTTCGTCTGATTGAAGCTGTTCAGGTAGAGCTTAAAGCTTTTTGATTCAATAAGATTCAGGCTGCTTGCATCCAGCGTCACTTCCCCGACGGCAACCAGTGGCAGACCGCGCTTATTAAGCCAGGAAAGCTCATAAAGCGTCCAGATATCAGCGCCATGAAACGGGAGTGAGTCTGCCCGAAGCCCCAGTGGATCGCGGTTCATCGCCCGTGGTACAGCCTGAAGTAAGGCAGGATCGTAACGATCCAGGTAGGCCGTTGGTTTACCTAACCTCAGGCTTTGTAGCGCCTGATGCTGTTGATAAGAAGACATAATGCTACCCTGATAGTCCGCGCTAATACAAACAGATACAGCCACCTAGTGTAACGCAGGCTGCGGAGAGTGAGAAAAATTAATGTATGAAGATACGGCTCAGGCCCTAAAAAATTTTACCACAAGCTGGTGTCAGCACTGGCAGGATACATTGGGACACGACCCGCTTAGTGCTGAACTTTACGGTATTCCTTCGCCTTGTGTTATCGCCACCAGCGGCGAACAAGTTTTCTGGCAGCCACAGCCTTTTCAACCACTTGCTGACCTGACAGCGGTGGCAAGAGCGCTGGATATTGAAATACAACCTTCTGTCAATGCCTTCTATACCACCCAGTTTGCCGGCGAAATGAGCGCGCGTATTGGCGATCTCGAATTGCAATTGTCGCAGGTCTGGAGCCTGGATGACTTTAGTCGTACGCAGGAAAATTTGATTGGACATTTATTGATGAAGCGTCGTCTGAAGCAGACGCCGACGCTATTTATAGCGACGACCATTACTGACCTGGATGTTATATCGGTATGTAATTTGACCGGAGAGGTGATCTCTGAACAACTGGGTACGAAGGAGCGGCGTAAATTGGTTGATTCATTACCTGATTTTCTTTCAAGATTACAACCAGTTATAGCATAATTTGAGATAAGTACTGCTTTTCTTGTGAGATATATCCTGCAATTGCTGTGAGATATACGCAGGTAAGAAGGTATAATTTTTGTGTGGTTTTTTGTGAAAACTCTGTAAATCATAAGGTTGGGTTGTGGATGCGTAAATTTTGATTTTTTAATCATCTTTAGACGGATATTGATGGGTTGTTTAATTAAGGGGATAGGTCAGAATGACTATAACGGCAAGGAAGTCGGGACCAAAAATAGCATCAGGAAGAGTTGTTTTGGTTCAGGGAATAATTATCAGGATGATGTTACAAGGATAGGCTTCAGGAGTGAAGTGAGGATTGCTCAGGACGAGTTAAGGGACACCTCCAGGACGGAGAATGTGAGCCTGCAGGAACGCAGGTGGGTTATGGATGCCTATGGATCACGGCAAGATGCTGTTTTCAGGATGATTTGGAAAAGTTTTCAAGGATGAGCAGGGAGCATTAACGTAGCTGGAATGCTGCTAAACGAACCGGGAGCACTGTTTTTACAGTGCTCCCTTTTTTTGTGCCTGCGTTGGGGATTTTACGCCGTAACTGGCAGGAAATGATATCCTGATTCCCATTATTTTACTCTGTGGGAGAAAGGTTTATGTGTCAGCAAATTCGCCAGCAGCTGCACGAAATTGAAAACCTGCTGCGCGCTGAGGATCTCTGGCAGCAACAAGCGCCCGGGCAACAAGCGCTGGCTAGCAGCGAACCTTTTTGTGTCGATACCCTCACGCCGTTGCAATGGTTGCAATGGATTTTGCTACCGCGGATGCATGCGCTGCTTGACAGCCAGAGTGCGTTGCCGACTAATTTTGCTATTGCCCCATACTACGAAATGGCTCTGGAGATGGATATCCCGCATCGGGACCGACTGCTTCATCTGCTCAACCAACTGGATGCCCGGTTTGGTGACCGGCAATGATTGATGTGATTTATCAGGATGAGTGGTTAGTGGCGGTTAACAAGCCTGCTGGCTGGCTGGTGCATCGCAGCTGGCTTGATACAAATGAAACACGTTTCGTGATGCAGACGGTACGTGACCAGATTGGTCAACATGTTTTTACAGTCCATCGTATTGACAGACCCACCTCTGGCGTTTTGCTGATGGGGCTTTCCAGTGAAACAGCACGTTTGCTGGCGGAGCAGTTCGCCGCACACCAGATTGAAAAAACCTACCATGCTGTCGCGCGCGGATGGTTGCACGGGGAGGATAGACTGGATTATTCGCTGGTTGAAGAGCGCGACAAAATCGCCGATAAATACAGCCAGACTGAAAAGTCTGCGCAGGCGGCTGTCACCGACTGGCGAGCCTTGGCGCAGGCTGAGGCGGCGATTGCTGTCGGACGTTACCCTACAGCGCGCTATAGCCTGGTAGAATTGAGGCCGCAGACGGGTCGTAAACATCAGCTGCGTCGTCATCTTGCACATTTGCGTCATCCGATTATTGGCGACAGCAAACATGGCGATCTGCGACAGAATCGTGCGGCAGCCGAGTATCTGGCGATGAACCGTTTGATGCTCCACGCCAGTAAGCTGAGGCTCCGGCATCCGAAGACCGGTGACATGCTGACGCTTGAGGCTGCACTGGATCCTTGCTGGCAGGCGGTTCTGCAACGTTTCAGCTGGCAGCATTTTTTCCCTGCAAACAACAGGGTTGCCTTTAATACTCACCATCAGGATAGTGGATCAAATTAAGTTGTTGCTAAAACAGGAGAAGTAACGATGGCCGAAATTGGCATTTTTGTGGGAACCGTTTACGGCAATGCGCTGCTGGTTGCTGAAGAGGCGCAAACACAACTACAGGAGGCGGGACACCAGGCAACGCTGTTTGAAGCTCCCGGACTTTCTGACTGGCATAGATATCTGGATAAGATTGTGCTTATCGTCACCTCGACGACTGGTCAGGGAGATCTACCTGACAGTATTGTGCCGCTGTTTCAGGGGATTAAAGATAAGCTGGGACATCTGCCGCAGTTGCGCTACGGGATTATAGCGCTGGGTGACAGTAGTTACGATTGTTTTTGCGGTGCCGGCAAGCAGTTCGATATGCTGTTGCAGGAGCAGGGTGCAAAACGGCTTGAAGAGGTTTTGACAATTGATGCCTCAGAATATCCGGAGCCGGAAGTGATTTCGCAACCCTGGGTTGAACGCTGGAGTGCCCTTCTTTAAGTCCTTCACGGGGCTTTTCACGGCTGCACGTCCCGATGTGGCCAGACTGCCCCGGTGCCATACCGCCAGAAATTATCATTCGTCAACACATCTTCGCACCGTCTCAGGATATTACACCGGCTGATTTGCGCTCAATCCGTGACTTCGCCCCCAGTACATTGTGCAAATACCTGAACATTATTGATTATCAGTTGTGTTACCTGTGCGTTTGTCCAATGTTAACTGCTGCACGCATTTTTATACTTGATCGGTGTACGAACAGGCAGTGCTGGCACAAACCTTGAGCGATGCGCAAACACGACCTGATTAACGGCCAATAATTAACGAGTTATCTCTTTGTTATAGTTAACATCATTCTGATACCCAACGCGGTCTATATGCAGTTCAGAGTGAAAGTAGCTAACCGCTATATTTCAGGAGTGCATCATGAATACATTCAGTGAGAGTCGGGTCCCCGTTGGGGGGCAAAAAAAAACCCATGCCCGCTACTGGATTGTGGTGATGCTGTTTATCGTGACCTCTTTTAACTATGGCGATCGGGCAACGTTATCGATCGCTGGTTCATCTATGGCGAAAGAGATAGGCCTGGACCCGGTAGGTATGGGCTATATCTTCTCAGCGTTCTCCTGGGCTTACGTTATTGGACAGATACCCGGTGGATGGCTTCTTGATCGCTTTGGTTCGAAAAAAGTCTACTTCTGGAGCATTTTTATCTGGTCATTGTTTACCTTGCTACAGGGATTTGTCGATCTGTTAAGCGGATTTGGCATTATCGCTGCGCTTTTTTTCCTGCGCTTTTGCGTTGGCCTGGCGGAAGCACCGTCATTTCCCGGTAACAGTCGTATCGTTGCTGCCTGGTTTCCGGCGCAGGAGCGTGGCACGGCGGTAGCTATCTTTAATTCTGCGCAGTACTTCGCCACGGTGATTTTTGCGCCCATTATGGGCTGGCTCACGGCCAGCGTCGGTTGGGCGCATGTATTCTGGTTCATGGGCGCGTTGGGGATTATTCTCAGCCTGATCTGGCAGAGGGTCATCCATGATCCGCATGATCACCCCGGCGTCAATAGCGCTGAACTGGAATATATGGAGCAGGGTGGCGCGCTGATCAATATGGATGTGAAAAAGGTCGGGCGCAAAGTCAGCGCTGGTGAAAAGTGGTACCAGATCAAACAGCTCCTCTCCTCACGCATGATGCTCGGTATCTATCTCGGACAGTATTGCATTAATGCGATGACCTATTTTTTTATCACCTGGTTTCCGGTTTATCTGGTACAGGCACGCGGCATGTCGATCCTCAAAGCCGGGTTTGTTGCCTCTGTTCCGGCGATTTGTGGTTTTCTCGGTGGCGTGCTGGGCGGTGTCATTTCCGATTATCTGATGCGTCGGACCGGCTCGCTGAATATAGCCCGTAAAACGCCAATTGTTGTAGGAATGCTGCTATCGGTATCGATGGTGGTTTGTAATTACGTCAATACCGAATGGATGGTGGTGTTCTTTATGGCAACGGCTTTTTTCGGTAAGGGCATTGGTGCATTGGGTTGGGCGGTGATGGCGGATACAGCGCCAAAAGAGATCAGCGGTTTGAGCGGCGGCTTGTTCAATATGTTTGGCAACTTCTCCGGCATCGTGACGCCCATTGCGATTGGTTATATCATCGCCACAACCGGGTCTTACGACGGCGCATTGGTTTACGTGGGTATCCATGCACTGGTCGCAGTGATCAGCTTCCTGGTGATAGTGAAAGATATCCGACGTATTGAACTGAAACACCTAAGTTAAGGAGTGATCATGACGACGCAAAGTACGCCGGTCATTACCGAAATGCGCGTTATCCCGGTTGCCGGCTACGATAGCATGCTACTCAATATTGCTGGCGCCCACGGAGCCTGCTTTACCCGCAATATCGTCGTACTGACGGACAGCGCCGGGCATACCGGCGTTGGAGAGGCTCCGGGTGGCGAAACCATTCTCCATACATTAAACGACAGCATCGGCCAGGTCGTTGGTCAGCAGGTCGCACGCCTGAATCGAATTGTTCAGCAGGTTCATCTGGGCAATCAGGCCGCGGATTTTTCGTCATTTGGCAAGGGGGCCTGGACCTTTGAACTGAAGGTTAATGCGGTTGCCGCACTGGAGGCCGCCTTGCTGGATCTGCTGGGTCAGTATCTGGGCGTGCCTGTTGCAGAACTACTGGGGCCGGGCAAGCAGCGCGATGAAATCACGGTGCTTGGCTATCTGTTTTACATTGGCGATCGGCAAAAAACAGACTTGCCCTATCAGCAAGGTATGACCGGCGGTCACGATTGGTATCATCTGCGGCATCAGCAGGCATTGGACACCATTGCCATCGTGCGGCTGGCGGAGGCGGCACAGGACCTTTATGGTTTCAAAGATTTTAAGCTTAAAGGCGGCGTGCTACCGGGAGAACAGGAGATTGACACGGTCTGCGCACTGAAAAAACGTTTTCCGGAAGCGCGTATCACGGTCGATCCAAATGGTGCATGGCATCTTGAGGAGGCGATTGCACTTTGTAAAGGCCTGGGCGACGTACTGGCCTACGCGGAAGATCCCTGTGGTGCTGAGCAGGGCTACTCCGGGCGGGAGGTGATGGCTGAATTTCGCCGTGCTACCGGTCTGCCAGTGGCAACCAATATGATAGCCACCAACTGGCGTGAGTTGGGGCATGCGATGCAGCTTAACGCAATCGACATTCCACTGGCCGATCCCCACTTCTGGACCCTGAGTGGTGCGGTGCGGGTCGCGCAGCTATGCAATGAATGGGGCCTGACATGGGGCTGTCATTCAAATAATCACTTCGATATTTCGCTGGCAATGTTTAGTCACGTTGGCGCAGCGGCGCCCGGCTCACCAACCGCTCTGGATACTCACTGGATCTGGCAACAAGGCGATCAACGTCTGACCAAAAATCCGCTGCGGATAGTGAATGGCAAAATCAATATTGGCGATGCGCCCGGTTTTGGCATAGAGCTTGATTGGTCGCGGATCGAGCAGGCGAATGCGCTGTATACATCGCTACCCGCAGGTGCTCGCAATGATGCGGCGGCGATGCAGTATCTGCTCCCTAATTGGCAGTTTGATCGCAAGCGCCCGGCTTTTGGCCGCTACGCGCCGTTTACAGAAGGAATGTAAAAAATGAGTCAACCGAGTGCAACACCTCTGATAAAAAGCATGCGGGTGATCCCCGTGGCCGGGCATGACAGCATGCTTCTTAATCTCAGCGGTGCTCACGCGCCGTTCTTCACCCGTAACATCGTTATTATTGAAGACAATGCCGGTCACACTGGCGTTGGTGAGGTGCCGGGTGGCGAAAGAATTCGTCAGACGCTGGAAGATGCCATTCCGCTGGTGCTGGGTAAAAATATCGGCCAGTATAAAAATCTGCTGAGGCTGGTGCGTCAGACATTCAGCGATCGTGACAGCGCCGGACGCGGCAATCAGACTTTTGATTTACGCACGACCATACACGTTGTTACCGGCATTGAGGCCGCGATGCTTGACCTACTGGGTCAGCATCTGCAGGTCAACGTTGCAAGCCTGCTGGGTGAGGGCCAGCAGCGAGATCGCGTCGAAATGCTTGGCTATCTGTTTTATCTTGGCGATAGGCATAAAACGTCGCTGCCTTATCAGGAACAGAACAACGACGCATGCGAATGGTATCGTCTGCGCCATGAGGAAGCGTTAACGCCGGAAAGCATTGTGCGGCTGGCTGAAGCGGCACGGGATAAATATGGATTTAACGATTTCAAGCTCAAGGGGGGGGTGCTGGCCGGTGCCAGCGAAGCCGAAGCGGTGACCGCGCTGGCACAGCGTTTCCCTGAAGCGCGTATCACACTGGATCCCAACGGAGCCTGGTCGCTGAACGAGGCTATCTCATTGGGTAAACAACTCAAAAATGTACTGGCCTATGCGGAAGATCCCTGTGGTGCCGAACAGGGCTACTCGGGGCGTGAGGTGATGGCTGAGTTTCGCCGGGCGACAGGGCTACCGACAGCCACCAATATGATCGCCACTGACTGGCGGCAACTGGGGCACACCCTTTCGTTACAATCGGTCGATATTCCGTTGGCAGATCCCCACTTCTGGACCCTGCAGGGATCGGTACGCGTGGCTCAGATGTGCCATGATATGGGTCTCACCTGGGGCTCCCATTCTAATAACCATTTTGATATATCGCTGGCAATGTTCACTCACGTCGCCGCCGCTGCACCGGGCCATATAACCGCTATTGATACTCACTGGATTTGGCAGGAGGGCAACCAGCGCCTGACCAAAAACCCGCTGCAAATTGAAGGTGGCATGGTACGGGTGCCTGACGTGCCTGGATTAGGCATTGAGCTTGACATGGACCGGCTAATGCAAGCCAACGCACTTTATCAGCAGCACGGGCTAGGGGCGCGGAACGATGCCGTTGCCATGCAGTATCTGATCCCAAATTGGGCTTTCGATAATAAACGTCCGTGCTTAGTTCGTTGAATTAAGGAGTCGCGATGAGTAGTACAAATTATCCTAATCGTTTCCGCCAGCGTCTGCTGGCGGGAGAAACGCTGATCGGCAGTTGGTGCGCGCTGGCTAACCCGATAACCACCGAGATTCTCGGTCTGGCTGGCTTTGACTGGCTGGTATTAGATGGTGAGCATGCACCGAACGACGTCACGACCTTCGTACCGCAGCTGATGGCGTTGAAGGGATCGCCCAGTGCGCCGGTGGTAAGGCCACCCTGCAATGAGCCGGTCATCATTAAACGTTTGCTGGACATCGGGTTCTACAACTTTCTTATTCCCTTCGTAGAAACGGCGGAGGAGGCAAGACGTGCGGTTGCCTCTACCCGCTATCCACCCGCTGGTATTCGTGGCGTTTCGGTCTCTCATCGCAGCAATATGTTTGGCACTGTGCCGGATTATAACGCCACGGTGAATGACAACATCACGGTACTGGTGCAAATAGAAACCCGGAAAGGGGTGAATAACATCGATGCTATCGCCTCTGTTGATGGCGTGGATGGCATTTTTGTCGGGCCTGGCGATCTTTCTGCCGCGCTGGGTTATCTCGGCCAGCCTTCTCATCCTGGCGTGTTGAAGGTGATTCAGCACCTGTTTGAGCGGGCAAAAGCCGCTGGTAAGCCGAGCGGTATCCTGGCTCCGATTGAGGCGGATGCTCGACGCTATCTGGAATGGGGGGCAGGTTTCGTCGCCGTAGGCAGCGATCTCGGTGTATTTCGTCACGGAACTCAGTCGCTGTGCGATAAATTTAAAAGGTAGTCTAATCAGGAGAATATGATGAAAATTGGTTTTATTGGTCTGGGTATTATGGGTAAACCAATGAGTAAAAACCTGATCAAAGCAGGTTACTCACTGGTGGTACTCGATCACCATGCGGAAAACGAAGCCGAACTGAACGCGCTGGGTGCTACAACGGCAGAAACGCCAAAGGCGCTCGCCGGGCAGAGCGATGTGATCATCACCATGCTGCCAAACTCGCCTAACGTACAGGAAGCGTTATTGGGGGAGAACGGCGTGATCCACGGCGCCAGGCATGGCGCAATCGTCATTGATATGAGCTCGATTGCGCCACTGGCCAGCCGTGAAATGCACGCGGAACTGGCAAAAAAAAATATCGCTCTGCTGGATGCGCCGGTAAGCGGCGGTGAACCAAAAGCAATTGATGGCACGCTTTCCGTCATGGTTGGCGGTGACAAAGCGCTATTTGATAAATGCTACGACATCATGAAATCAATGGCGAGTTCGGTGGTACATACCGGTGAAATCGGCGCGGGCAACGTGACTAAGCTTGCCAATCAGGTCATTGTGGCGCTGAATATTGCTGCGATGTCGGAAGCGTTGACGCTGGCTACTAAAGCAGGCGTCAGTCCTGAGCTGGTTTACCAGGCAATCCGGGGTGGACTGGCCGGCAGTACGGTGCTGGACGCTAAAGCGCCAATGGTGTTGGATCGAAACTTCAAGCCTGGTTTCCGGATTGATTTACATATTAAAGACTTAATGAATGCGCTGGATACATCACACGAAATAGGCGCGCAGCTGCCGTTAACCGCCGCAGTCATGGAGATGATGCAGGCGCTTCGGAGTGATGGGTTAGGCAAGGCCGACCACAGCGCGTTGGCTTGCTATTATGAGAAACTGACGAACGTTGAAGTGGCGCGTTAAGACCCTGACCGAGCCGGAATGTCGCTTTCCGGCTTCGCTTTCACCGTCTGTTGTAACGTGCCGGAGGTGTTTATGAAAATCGTTATCGCCCCGGATTCATACAAAGAGAGTTTATCTGCACTACAGGTCGCTACCGAGATTGAAAATGGGTTTCGTGAGATTTTCCCCGACGCTGACTACATTAAAATACCGGTTGCCGATGGCGGGGAAGGAACGGTGGAGGCTATGGTGGCAGCCACGAACGGTACGCGGATCCGGCTGCGGGTCACCGGACCCTTGGGCAAACCGGTAGACGCTTTTTACGGCCTTTCTGGTGATGGAAACTGTGCTTTTATCGAAATGGCGGCGGCCAGCGGCCTGGAATTAGTGCCCAGTGCTGAACGCGATCCGCTGGTCACCACGTCCTATGGAACCGGCGAACTGATCCGTCACGCGTTAGATCGTGGTGTAGAACACGTTATTATCGGCATCGGTGGCAGCGCGACGAACGATGGCGGTGCTGGAATGGTACAGGCGCTGGGAGCAAAGCTACTTGATAAACGGCAGCAGCAAATTGCCCCTGGCGGTGCGGCATTATCCGAACTGACGCGTATCGATTTGCGCGAATTCGATCCGCGTGTGGCCCGCTGCCGTTTTGAGGTAGCCTGTGATGTCAGCAATTTGCTATTGGGACCGGAGGGCGCTTCGGCGGTATTCGGCCCACAGAAGGGGGCCACGCCCGCGCTGGTAAAGCAGCTTGATGCCGCGTTGGGGCATTATGCGCAGATTATTCGGCGCGATCTGAACCAGGACGTCGTATCATTACCCGGTGGCGGCGCTGCGGGTGGCATGGGCGTAGCGTTACACGTTTTTTGCCATGCTGAACTGCGGCGCGGCATTGAGATCGTCACGGAAGCATTGGGGTTGGATGCACTGGTCAAAGATGCCAGTCTGGTGATCACCGGCGAAGGGCGCATCGATAGTCAAACAATTCATGGCAAGGTTCCAGTTGGTGTTGCCCGGATAGCGAAGCGTTACAACAAGCCGGTAATCGCGATTGCCGGCAGTCTGACGACGGACGTTGGTATTGTGCATCAGCACGGAATGGATGCAGTGTTCAGCATTATTTATACCATCTGTACATTGGATGACGCGCTGAAAAACGCCGCGCAGAACGTCCGAATGGCAGCACGCAACGTCGCTGCGGCGGTTGCGATAGGTCGGAGCCTGTAATTAACGTTTCAGGCGCGTTTCGGCAAGGCGTGCGACGTTTTCCATCTCATCAAGCAGCTCGAATAATTCAGGCTCAACTGCGGCGATCGCACCCTGAGTACGTAAGCTTTGCTCAATCTGCTGGCATAAACTTTTCAATCGCGGAACGCCGCTGTAACTCGCGCTTCCGTGCAGTTTATGAATGATATCGCGTAGCCCGCCAGGGTTATCCTGTGCCATGAAATCCTCAACCTGGCGGCGCACCTGGGGTATAAACTCCAGTAGCATCTGTAGGAGATCGCGCGCCAGATCAGGTTTATTGGCTGCCTGCTGTAACGCCATCTGCCAGTCAAGTGAGCTGAAGTTTTCCGCTTCTGGCGGGGATGTCCCCGGCGCGTATTGCGCCAGTAACTGGCGAAGTTTTCGTTCATCGATAGGTTTGGCGAGATAATCATTCATGCCTGCGGCGATCAGCTCTTCGCGTTCACCGTCGAGAGCATGGGCCGTCACCGCGACGATCGGCGTGTTCTGATAGCCAGAGAGTGCGCGGATCATCTCGCTGGCACGGATCCCATCGATGTCTGGCATCTGGATATCCATCAGAATGATGTCTGGTTTATGCAACTTTGCCTGATGGACCGCTTCCCGACCACTTTCACACAGCACGATATGCTCCACTTGCTCCTCCAGTAACGCGCCGATCAACTTCAGATTTGCCGGATTATCGTCGACGGCCATCACGGTCAGCGGCAAACGTGCGCAGGGATGTTGTACCTCGCTTTGCCGGCTATGATTTTCAATCAGAACCGGGATAAGCCGGGTGAGCGTAACCGGTTTAATCAGGCAGGCGGAAGCGCCCGCGCTTTTTAACTCTTCGGCGTAGATTTGCAGTGGACAGGGCAGGGCCAGGATCACGCTGGCGGCATGAGCCATGGCTGAGGAGAGCAATTCGTAGAGTTGTCGCAGGCTGAAATCACGTCCAGGAGGCAGACTGAGTAGCAGCGTATCGTAGGCTGCTTTTTTCAGGGTACTCAGTGACGTGCTGTAGCTGATTGATAGCGGCGTGTCGCGCAGCATATCAAGAAGGGCATCAGCCGCATTGCCATTAGCTTCAACATAGGCCAGGGTTTTACCACTGATGCAGGCCAGCGGCTGTGGATCAACCTGCGCGTTAGGATTTAAAGACAGATTAATATGAAACCAGAAGATTGACCCCTGATTCAGACGGCTGTGAAAGCCAATTTCACCGCCCATGTCTTTAATCAGATGCTGGGTAATAACCAGCCCCAGACCGGTGCCACCGTGACGGCGTGAGATGCTGGCGTCGGCCTGCCGAAAGGCCTGAAACAGCTGAGACTGTTGCTTTTCCGCAATGCCGATACCGCTGTCGATAACCTGTACTTCCAGCTCCACGCGCTCACTATCCTGCTTTCGCCTTGATATTCTTACGTCAATATTGCCGCGCTCAGTAAATTTAATCGCGTTGCCTATCAGATTGACGATGATCTGTTGCATACGCAGTGGATCGCCGATGATGTTATCCGGCACGTTGTGATGAATATCGAGGGTCAGTTCCAGTCCCTTATCGTGCGCGGACTGCGCCAACAGGATCATGACCTCATCGAGCATGATACGCAGCGAAAAGGGGATGTTTTCCAGCATCAGTTTACCGGCTTCCAGCTTTGAAAAATCCAGCACGTCACTGATGATGCTTAACAGATTATTTGCTGAACGTTCGATGGTGTGCAAATAATCGCGCTGGGTGGTATTGAGTGGCGTCTTTAGCGTCTGGCGAGTGAAACCTATTACGCCGTTGAGCGGCGTGCGTAGCTCATGAGACATATTGGCGAGAAATTCCGATTTGATGCGTGCGGCTTCCTGGGCCCGCTTTTTCGCCAAATCCAGTTCGACGTTCTGAATTTCCATCTGCTCAAGTGTTTCACGCAGCTCCAGCGTTGCCTGGTCGATGTTTTGCTGCATCTCTTCATGATAAGCGGTAAGTGACATTGCCATCGAATTAATGCCGTTTTTAAGTACGTCAAGCTCACCGAGCATATGCCCTTCAACCCGACTGTCGAGCTGACCACGGCGGATACGATCTACCGCGTTGACCATTCGTCGGATGGGGCCGGTCACATCGCGCATCAACCGATAGGCGAAAAGGATAGCGATTGACAGACAGAAAAGCAGCAGTAGCGTCGAGATGAATACTTCTTTGTATTGCTGCAGGCGAATCGATTGTAGATCCAGCTCGATGGCCACATAGCCTAATGGGTTACCGGTGGGCTTTGCATCCTGGCCGGGTGATTCATCCGGATAGTAACTTTCAGAAACAATTGGCGTGCGTAATATTATAAAATCACCCTGGCGCTCATAGGTGAGCTTGAGCGGCAGCGCATGGTTAGCAGGAAGGCGGAGTAAATTAGGCGAGAGCTGATAATTTGACGTAACGAACAGATGGTTCTTATCATCATAAACCGTAATGGCGCGTACAATATCGGAGTGGCGACGGTGTAGCAGACTGACCAGCTGTCGGACAGATTCCTTACTGTGGAACGTCATGCCGTACTCGCTGGAAACCGCCAGTGGCTCAATGATATTCGCCCCGGCATCGATCAGCTGATGGCGAAGTTCGTTGTAGCGATGAACGACGAAAAAAGTGCTGAGTAGCAGGCCAATAAGCAATGTCGGTGCCAGTATCAGAATCATCATTCGTGCCCGCAGGCTATATTTGGTCATAATTTTCCATTCGCGGACTGCCGCATCACTTATCGGTGCGGTCTACCTGACCCAAAACGCGTTGCCGGAACCGGCAACAGAGTACGAAAACAGTAAGAGAAAGAGCAGCAAGATGGCGCAATTCTACTCCGCAAAACGGCGCGTGACGACCCGTGATAGTCTGATCGTGACCGTCGACGATCTCGACGCCTTTGGTCAGGGCATTGCCCGTCACCAGGGAAAGGCTATTTTTATTCCGCTTGCACTTCCGGGTGAGGAAGTGGAAATCATGCTTACCGATGAAAAAAAGCAGTTCGCGCGTGGCAAACTTAAACATATCAGAATGGCCTCTGCTGAGCGGCAGACGCCACGCTGTCCCCACTTCACCACCTGCGGTGGCTGTCAGCAGCAGCATGTATCGACGGCGTTACAGCAGCAAAGTAAAACCGAAGCGCTTAGCTATTTACTAAGGCGGGAAACCGGCCTCACTCCACCTCAACCGACGATCCTGGCAGGAGGCAGCTGGCAGTACCGGCGTCGCGCCAGATTCGGATTACAATTCGATAATCGTAAACGCAGCCTGATTATGGGGTTTCGCAAGGCAAACAGTAATCACTTGGTGGCAATCGATAGTTGCCCGGTGTTGATGCACGAACTTGATGCGCTGCTGGTGCCGTTGCGCCAATGTTTAAACATGTTGCGTGCTGCGCCCCGGCTGGGACACGTTGAGCTGGTTCTGGCGGATAACGGACCGTTACTGGTGCTGCGCCATCTCGATAAGCTGGCGCAGGACGATCGCGATAAACTGGATCGATTTTCGCAAGAATATCAGGTTGCTGTATGGCTTGCGGCGGACAGTGAATCACTTGAGGCGCTGAGCGGCGATTTGCCCTGGTATCAACTTGATGGCCTTAAGTTAACCTTCAGCCCGCGTGATTTTATTCAGGTAAACGCTACGCTTAACCGGCAAATGGTTGATCTGGCAATCCGCTGGCTGGATGTACAGCGTGAGGATCGGGTGCTGGATCTGTTTTGTGGCATGGGGAATTTTTCCTTGCCGCTCGCAAAACGGGCACAAAGTGTCTCTGGCGTGGAAGGTGTTACAGCATTAGTGGAAAAGGCCGAGTATAATGCTGCTCAGAACAATCTGAGTAATACCGGTTTTTTTGCCCATAATCTGGCGCTGCCGGTAGTAAACCAGCCCTGGGGTGCACAAGGCTTTGATAAGGTGTTGTTGGACCCGGCGCGTGCCGGTGCCGCAGGGGTTATGGCACACGTTGCGCAACTTCATCCGTCCCACGTGGTCTATGTTTCCTGTAATCCAAATACGCTTGCCCGGGATAGTCAGACGCTGTTGACTTCCGGCTATCAACTGGAAAAAGTCGCGATGCTGGATATGTTTCCACATACCACTCATCTCGAATCAATGGTGCTGTTCCGGCGAAAATAGCTCCCCCGGACGGGAGCGCTGTCAGGAGAGGATATGGTTGCGGTAAGAAGTGCACATATGAACAACGCTGGTGAGTTTGCCCCCGAAAAATGGATCGCCAGCCTGGGAATTGCTAATGAGCAATCGTGTGAGCGACTGACCGCAACCTGGCGCTATTGTGAGGCCGCTACCATAGGCCATGCCGATGTGGCGCAGCTGTTATGGCGTGGCATTGAGATGGTTGAAATCCTGATTATGCTCAGCATGGACATCGACACGCTGCGCGCCGCGCTGTTGTTTCCTTTAGCCAATGCTGAGGTGGTTAGCGAACAGGCGCTGGAGGAAACCTTCGGCAAAGAAATTGTCTCGCTGGTTCACGGTGTGCGCGATATGGATGCCATTCGCCAGCTGAAAGCTATTCATGCCGATGCGGTTGGCTCTGAGCAGGTGGACAACGTGCGCCGCATGCTGCTGGCAATGGTAGAAGACTTCCGCTGCGTAGTCATCAAGCTTGCCGAGAGAATTGCCCATCTGCGCGAAGTGAAGGATGCGCCGGAAGATGAACGCGTGCTGGCGGCGAAGGAATGCACCAATATTTACGCGCCGCTGGCAAACCGACTCGGTATCGGTCAGTTGAAATGGGAACTGGAAGATTACTGCTTTCGCTATTTGCATCCCGATGAATATAAGCGTATTGCCAGACTGCTGCATGAGCGCCGCATTGACCGCGAGCAGTACATTGACGTTTTTGTTGAAAGTCTGCGCGATGAAATTAAACGCGAAGGCGTTAAGGCTGAGGTTTATGGTCGTCCAAAGCATATCTACAGCATCTGGCGCAAAATGCAGAAAAAAACGCTGGCGTTTGATGAACTCTTTGACGTGCGAGCGGTGCGCATAGTCGCCGAGCGACTGCAAGATTGCTATGCGGCGTTGGGAATTGTGCATACGCTTTATCGCCATCTTCCGAGCGAGTTCGACGACTACGTAGCGAATCCGAAACCTAACGGCTATCAGTCAATCCATACCGTGGTGCTGGGGCCACACGGTAAAACCGTCGAGATCCAAATACGCACCCGCCATATGCATGAAGACGCTGAACTTGGCGTCGCCGCACACTGGAAATATAAAGAAGGGGGGAGCAGTGGCAGTCAGCGGGGTGCTTCAGGCCATGAAGAGCGCATTGCCTGGCTGCGTAAGCTGATCGCCTGGCAGGAAGAGATGGCCGACAGCGGCGAAATGCTCGATGAAGTGCGTAGTCAGGTATTTGACGATCGGGTTTACGTCTTTACGCCTAAGGGTGATGTGGTGGATTTACCTGCCGGTTCAACGCCGCTGGATTTTGCTTATCATATTCACAGCGATATCGGTCATCGTTGCATCGGAGCCAAAGTCGGCGGGCGTATCGTCCCCTTTACCTACCAACTACAGATGGGCGATCAGGTAGAGGTTATTACTCAAAAGCAGCCGAATCCCAGCCGCGACTGGCTGAACCCTAATCTGGGCTACATTGCGACCAGCCGCGGACGCTCGAAAATTCACGCATGGTTCCGCAAGCAGGATCGCGATAAGAATATCGCTGCAGGCAGGCAGATCCTCGACGCTGAGCTGGAGCAGCTGGATATCAGTCTGCGTGAAGCGGAAAAACTGCTGCTGCCGCGCTATAACGTGAATTCACTCGACGAGCTGCTGGCGGCGATTGGTGGCGGTGATGTCCGCCTCAATCAGATGACCAACTTTTTGCAGTCAAAGCTGAATAAGCCGAGCGCTGAAGAAGAAGATCGTGAAGCGCTGCGCCAGTTGACGCAAAAAAGCTATCATTCATCGACTTCCAGCAAGAAAGAAAGTGGCAGGGTGGTGGTTGAGGGGGTCGGCAACCTTATGCATCACATCGCCCGCTGTTGTCAACCGATCCCCGGCGATAACATTGTCGGCTTCATTACTCAGGGACGCGGGATCTCTATCCATCGCACTGACTGCGATCAGTTAGCCGAATTGATGTCTCATGCGCCGGAGCGCATCGTTGACGCCGTATGGGGCGAAAACTACTCCAGCGGTTATTCGCTGGTGGTGCGGGTCATGGCCAACGATCGCAGCGGACTGCTGCGTGATATCACCACCATTCTGGCTAACGAAAAGGTCAATGTACTGGGTGTATCCAGCCGGAGTGATACTAAAAAGCAGCTGGCGACTATCGATATGGATATCGAAATTTATAACCATCAGGCGTTGGGACGCGTACTGGCACGCCTGAACCAGGTTCCGGATATCATCGACGCTAAACGACTACATTGAATCTTTGCGCCCGGAAGTCGCCAGCGCGATGGCGGCTTCTGGCCACAAAACAAAAATGATACTCAAGGCATTCAGGTTCACCAGATTTTAACGATCTGATTTACTTCCTTTGCACTGAGGTAACGCCGCACGGTGATTTGTGTTAACGTGACTGACGTAACTGTTCTTACTGCGGAAGTTGCTATGTTAGCTGTTAAACGTCTCCTCTCTATTATGAAAACCCTGCGCGATCCGCAACGCGGTTGTCCGTGGGATCGCCAGCAGACCTTCGCCTCAATCGCACCCTATACGTTGGAAGAAACCTATGAGGTGCTGGACGCTATTGAGCGTGCAGACTATCAGGCGCTGCGCGATGAGCTCGGCGACTTGCTGTTTCAGGTGGTATTTTATGCCCGGATAGCCGAGGAGGAAGGAGAGTTTAATTTTGACGACATCTGCAATGGCATCAGCGATAAAATGGAACGGCGTCATCCGCATATTTTCGCCGACGCCAAAGCCGATGAGGCGGGCCAGGTGCTGCATAACTGGGAGCAGATTAAAATTTCCGAACGCGCTGAGAAAGCACAACATTCGGCACTGGATGACATTCCGTACACGCTGCCGGCGCTGATGCGAGCGCAGAAGATTCAAAAGCGTTGCAGTCACGTTGGCTTTGACTGGAAAACCCTCGGACCAGTACTGGACAAGGTACATGAAGAGTTCGACGAAGTGATGTTCGAAGCCAGGCAGGTGGTCGTCGATCAGCAAAAGCTGGAAGAAGAGATGGGCGATTTACTGTTTGCCAGTGTGAATTTGTCGCGCCATCTGGGCGTTAGAGCGGAAATGGCGCTGCAAAAAGCCAACAAAAAGTTTGAGGCGCGTTTTCGTCAGGTCGAAGCGATTATCCGTTCTCAGGGAAAAATAATGCCTGATGCTAGCCTGGAGGAGATGGAAGCGGCCTGGCAGCAAGTGAAAAACGCTGAAAAAATTCGACAAAGCTGATACGATTCAGCTTATGGAATGATGCAAAGCAATTTGATAAGTGCGCAACTGTTTTACGTTTTACGATAAGAGCACCAGAGGTGCGCTGCGGTGGAAACGATCAATTGTGGCCGTTAGGGGATTCGGGTATACTGCTTTCCCGTCCTTGTTATTCCACCGTCTTTAAACCTAAACTCTCAGGTTCAGCATGACAACGAATTATATTTTTGTGACCGGCGGGGTCGTTTCCTCTTTGGGCAAAGGCATTGCCGCTGCCTCTCTCGCAGCTATTCTTGAAGCGCGTGGTCTTAATGTGACCATCATGAAGCTTGATCCCTATATCAACGTTGATCCCGGCACCATGAGTCCGACTCAGCATGGTGAAGTTTTCGTCACTGATGACGGCGCAGAAACCGATCTGGACCTGGGCCACTACGAACGCTTTATTCGTACCAAAATGAGCCGTCGTAATAATTTTACTACCGGCCGTATCTATTCAGAGGTGTTGCGTAAAGAGCGACGCGGCGACTATCTTGGCGCGACAATACAGGTCATCCCGCATATTACTAACGCAATTAAAGAGCGGATTATTGAAGGCGGTGAAGGGCACGATGTGGTGCTGGTGGAAATTGGCGGTACTGTTGGTGATATTGAATCCCTGCCGTTTCTGGAAGCGATACGCCAGATGGCGGTCGATGTTGGCCGCGAACATACTCTCTATATGCATCTGACGCTGGTGCCTTACATGGCGGCAGCAGGGGAAGTAAAAACAAAACCTACCCAGCATTCAGTTAAAGAACTCCTGTCGATCGGTATCCAGCCGGACGTGTTGATTTGCCGCTCCGACCGTTCGGTTCCGGCTAATGAACGGGCAAAGATTGCACTTTTTTGTAATGTAGCCGAAAAAGCGGTTATTTCTCTGAAAGATGTTGACTCTATCTATAAGATCCCCGGTCTGTTGAAATCACAGGGCCTTGATGATTATATCTGTAACCGATTCGGCCTCAAGGTTCCTGAAGCTAATCTGTCTGAGTGGGAACAGGTTATTTACGAAGAGGCAAACCCAGGCGGTGAAGTTACCATTGGCATGGTCGGCAAATACGTTGAGTTGCCTGACGCTTATAAATCTGTGATTGAAGCGCTCAAACATGGCGGCCTGAAAAACCGCCTGACGGTGAACATCAAGCTCATTGATTCGCAGGATGTCGAAACGCGTGGTAATGAAGTTTTAAAGGAGCTGGATGCCATACTGATACCCGGTGGTTTCGGCTATCGCGGCGTGGAGGGCATGGTGATGACTGCCCGCTATGCGCGCGAGAATCACGTGCCTTATCTGGGGATCTGCCTCGGTATGCAGGTAGCACTCATGGAGTTTTCCCGCCATTGTGCTGGCATGGAAAATGCTAACTCCACGGAATTTGTGCCTGATTGTAAGTATCCCGTGGTGGCGCTGATTACCGAATGGCGCGATGAAAACGGCAACGTCGAACAGCGTACTGAGCAAAGCGATCTGGGCGGCACCATGCGCCTCGGCAGCCAGCAGTGCCAGCTCAGCGCTGACAGTACCGTGCGGCAGCTTTATGGTTCAGAGCTGATCACTGAACGTCATCGCCACCGTTATGAGGTTAACAACCTGCTGCTTAAACCGATTGAAGCTGCCGGCTTACGCATTGCCGGTCGCTCCGGTGATGATCAGCTGGTCGAAATTATTGAAAACCCGAATCATCCGTGGTTTGTGGCTTGTCAGTTCCATCCAGAATTTACCTCGACGCCGCGTGATGGCCACCCGTTATTCACCGGCTTTGTTAAAGCGGCGGGCGACTATCAAAAGCGTCAGGTAAAGTAGGTTAGGTTTCAATAACGCGCGAACTTTTCGTGCGTTGTTTATCTTACGGTCAGGTTCCGAAAACAGCAGCAGATTTACGGAAGCTGGCGAGGTTTGCTTAACTTGTACTAAGGAAAAACTCATGTCCAAAATCGTAAAAGTCATCGGTCGTGAAATTATCGATTCTCGTGGCAACCCTACCGTTGAAGCGGAAGTGCATCTGGAAGGCGGTTTTGTTGGTCTGGCCGCAGCACCATCAGGTGCTTCAACCGGTTCGCGTGAAGCGTTGGAGCTGCGTGACGGTGACAAATCTCGCTTCCTGGGCAAAGGCGTAACCAAAGCCGTTGCAGCGGTTAATGGTCCGATTGCAAATGCCGTGATCGGTAAAGATGCGAAAGATCAGGCCAACATCGACAAAATTATGATCGATCTGGATGGTACTGACAATAAATCAAAATTCGGCGCTAATGCTATCCTGGCGGTTTCCCTCGCCGCGGCAAAAGCCGCTGCCGCCTCTAAAGGTATGCCGCTTTACGAGCACATTGCAGAACTGAATGGCACCCCTGGCAAATTCTCAATGCCACTGCCGATGATGAACATCATCAATGGTGGTGAGCACGCTGATAATAACGTTGATATCCAGGAGTTCATGATCCAGCCGGTCGGTGCCTCCAGCGTGAAAGAAGCTATTCGTATGGGTTCTGAAATTTTCCATCACCTGGCGAAAGTGCTGAAAGGGAAAGGCATGAACACCGCCGTGGGCGACGAAGGCGGTTATGCACCAAACCTGGCTTCCAATGCAGAGGCGCTGGCGGTTATCGCTGAAGCCGTCAAGGCTGCAGGCTATGAATTGGGCAAAGATATTACTCTGGCGATGGACTGTGCAGCGTCTGAATTTTACAAAGATGGCAAATACGTGCTTGCAGGCGAAGGTAATAAAGCCTTCACCTCTGAAGAGTTCACCCATTTTCTGGAAGATCTGACCAAACAGTATCCGATTGTATCTATCGAAGATGGTCTGGATGAGTCTGACTGGAACGGCTTCGCTTACCAGACGAAAGTACTCGGCGACAAAATTCAGCTGGTAGGTGATGATCTGTTCGTGACGAATACGAAGATCCTGAAAGAAGGTATTGATAAAGGGATTGCTAACTCAATCCTGATCAAATTCAATCAGATTGGCTCACTGAGCGAGACGCTGGCTGCCATCAAAATGGCGAAAGATGCTGGCTATACTGCGATCATTTCTCACCGCTCTGGCGAGACCGAAGATGCCACTATTGCAGATTTAGCGGTAGGTACGGCCGCTGGTCAGATTAAAACTGGTTCTATGAGTCGCTCAGATCGCGTAGCGAAATACAACCAGCTGATCCGTATTGAAGAAGCGCTGGGTAGCAAAGCGCCATTTAACGGTAGGAAAGAAGTAAAAGGTCAGGCCTAAGCTGGCGCCAGAGCGCGCCTTCTGGCGTGAGATTCGGCTTTTATATCCGTCAGAATCAGCGTGATTAAGAGTCGCAGTTCCGAAAGGGCTGCGACTTTTTTTATCGACTTACAGGCAGGAAAATGGCCCAAGTAAGGTTTCCGCTGTCGATCAGATCTGACATAATCTGCGCCCTTATCCGCACCGCACGAGACCAGCATGGATTACCCGATTAATGAAATGTTTCAGACGTTACAGGGCGAGGGGTTTTATACCGGCGTTCCTGCAATTTTCATCCGACTGCAGGGATGCCCGGTTGGCTGCAGCTGGTGTGATACTAAACACACATGGGACAAACTGGCCGATCGGGAATGCTCGCTGCAACAAATCCTGATTAAAGACGCCGAAAGCGATGCGTGGGGCAATGCCGATGAAACCATGTTACTCAACGCGATAGCCAACAAAAGCTGGACGGCGCACCACGTGGTAATCACTGGCGGTGAGCCATGCATACACGATCTGCGCGGGCTGACTTATGCTCTGGAACAGCGTGATTTTAGCTGCCAGATCGAAACCAGCGGTACGCACGAGATAAAATGCAGTGAGCAGAGTTGGGTAACGGTATCGCCTAAGGTTAATATGCGTGGAGGTTATGATGTGCTTGATCAGGCCCTGAGACGCGCCGATGAGATCAAGCATCCGGTTGCCCGCCAGCGCGATATTGATGCACTCGATGCCCTACTGGCGACGCTCGATGATGATAAAAAACGCATTGTTGCACTGCAACCAATCAGCCAGAAAGCCGAGGCGACGGCGCTGTGCATCGAAACCTGTATAGTACGCAACTGGCGACTGTCGATGCAGACACATAAATATCTTAATATTGCCTGATCGGCGGCTAACGCTGTCGTTGCTGGTTTGCTCGGGGTCGATGCCGGAAAATATAATCCGTTGCACCACTGAAGCTCTAGGTCTTAATAAATACTCCAATCCTTCCGTAGGATATTTTTAACATCGGCTGTCACCGGTTGATGACTCGCCGCGCCACACACAGCCTGCGGTGCAGGTCTCTTTTACCATCACCGCACTGAGCAAGGGAACATGTGGTTTCATCTGTTGCCAGATCCATTGTGCCAGCACTTCGCTGGTGGGGTTCTCCAGCCCGTCGATCTCATTGAGATAGTAGTGATCAAGCCGGTCATAAACCGGTTTGAACGCGGATTTCAGCTCGGCAAAATCCATTACCCATCCGGTATAAGGGTCCACGTCACCCGTTACCTCAAGACGGACCATAAATGAGTGTCCGTGCAGGCGACCGCACTTATGGCCATCCGGTACGTGGGGCAGGCGATGCGCGGCCTCGAACTGAAAATCTTTGAATAATGTCATGCTCATAGTCTTAATCCCGAAAAACAAAACCGCGCGAGTCTACCCGATTGTGAGATTTTTCGCAGCCTAAACTGTCTTTTAATGATTGATACGGAATACTTTTGGGTGTGACGGTAGTAATTGTTTGTATTCACATGAATTAACTAATCGTTTTTATCGTTGAGTCCTACCCAAAAAAACGTTTAGTTGTTTTGGTTATTTAATATTTCCAACCCTTATTTAAGGGTTATTATGCCTGCCGTTAACCTACCGCTAAATGTACGTATATAAGATGGAAAACCTTCTATGACTTTTCAGGCTCCTTCGGGTTCGTTGCTCCCACTGAACCCGGAGCAACTGGCGAAGCTTCAGGCTGCTACCAGTGACCTCTCCAATACTCAGCTGGCCTGGATATCCGGTTATTTCTGGGGCATGGTCAATCAGACGCCAGACAATTCTGCGGCAGCTAGCACGCCGGTATCCGTTCAGGCTAAAGCGCCAAAAGTTACCGTGATTTCTGCTTCACAGACCGGCAATGCCCGGAGACTGGCTGAGCAGCTGCGCGATGATTTACTCGGTGCCAGACTGGGCGTTAATCTGGTGAACGCCGGAGACTACAAGTTTAAGCAGATCGCCCATGAAAAGCTGCTGGTGATCGTGACGTCCACCCAAGGAGAGGGTGAGCCGCCGGAAGAGGCGGTCGCGCTGCATAAATTTCTCATGTCGAAAAAGGCACCTGAAATGGCCGATACCGCATTTGCGGTGTTCGGCCTGGGCGATAGGTCTTACACGTTTTTTAGCAAAGCGGGTAAAGATTTTGATGCCCGACTCACAGAACTTGGCGCCCGGCGTCTGTTAGAGCGAGTGGATGCAGATGTCGAGTACGCTGAGCAGGCTGCCAGCTGGCGTAAGCAAATGGTGGATATCTTGCAGGCTTGTCTTCCTGTAGAGAGTCCGGCGATTGCCTCAGTGACGGCCGCGGGCAGTGTTAATCAAATCGACAGTAGCCCCTATAACAAAGAAGCGCCTTTTACTGCCAGCCTGTCAGTTAATCAGAAGATTACCGGGCGTCGTTCGGACAAAGACGTGCGCCACATAGAGATTGATCTCGGCGATTCTGGTCTGCGTTATCAGCCTGGCGATGCGCTTGGTGTATGGTTCGAAAACGATCCAGCTCTGGTTGATGAGCTGCTCGCCCTGCTCTGGCTGAAAGGCGACGAGTTAGTAGACGTCATGGCTGATACGCTGACGATTGCTGACGCGCTGCAAATGCATTTTGAACTGACGGTCAATACTCCACAGATTGTGGAACAGTACGCTAAGCTTTCCCGTAGTACTACGTTGTTAGAGCGCGTGGCTGATAAAACCAGTCTGCAACATTATGCGCAGAGCACGCCGATTGTCGATATGGTGCGGGAATCGCCAACCGAGCTGAGCGCCGAACAGCTAACGACGCTGCTGCGCCCGCTGACGCCGCGTCTGTATTCGATTGCTTCCTCTCAGGCGGAAACCGAAAACGAGGTTCACATCACTGTGGGCGTCGTGCGCTATGAAATCGACGGACGACCACGGAGTGGTGGGGCGTCCAGCTTTCTTGCCGACCGTATTACGGAAGAGGGGGAAGTGAGGATCTTCATTGAGCATAACGACAATTTCCGCTTACCGGCCAATACGGACGCACCGATTATTATGATTGGTCCAGGTACGGGTATCGCGCCGTTTCGCGCTTTTATGCAGCAGCGCGACAACGATGGCGCTACGGGTAAAAACTGGTTGTTTTTCGGCAATCCCCACTTTACTGAGGATTTTCTTTATCAGGTTGAATGGCAGCGCTACGTCAAGGATGGCCTGCTGACCCATATCGATCTGGCGTGGTCTCGTGACCAGCCGCACAAAATTTACGTACAGGATCTGATCCGTAACAATGGTGCCGAACTCTGGCGCTGGATAGAAGAGGGTGCTCATATCTATATTTGCGGTGATGCTAACCGCATGGCAAAAGATGTCGAGCAAGCGCTGTTAGACATTGTGGCGGTAAACGGTGGCATGGACTCCGAAACGGCCGATGAGTTTTTAAGTGAGTTACGCATTGCGCGCCGTTATCAGCGCGACGTGTACTGAGAGATAAACATAATGAGCGATAAACATCCCGGACCGCTGGTGGTTGAAGGCAAACTGGCCGATGCCGAGCGTTTGAAAAAAGAGAGCAACTACCTGCGCGGTACCATTCTGAACGATTTGAGTGATGGTCTGACTGGCGGCTTTAACGGTGATAACTTCCTGCTTATCCGTTTTCACGGGATGTATCAGCAAGACGATCGCGATATTCGCGCGGAACGTGCTGAGCAAAAGCTGGAGCCGCGCCACGCCATGATGCTGCGCTGTCGATTGCCTGGTGGGATCATTAAGCCTGAGCAGTGGCTGGCGATCGATAACTTTGCCCGTGAAAACACGTTGTACGGCAGTATACGGTTGACCAACCGACAAACTTTTCAGTTTCACGGCATCCTGAAAAAGAACGTCAAACCGGCCCACCAGATGCTGCATGACGTGGGGCTTGATGCGCTGGCGACCGCTAATGATGTCAATCGCAACGTGCTCTGTACCTCGAACCCTATTGAGTCTGAGCTACATCAGGAAGCCTACGAGTGGGCGAAGAGGCTTTCGGAGCACCTGCTGCCTCAGACGCGTGCTTATATGGAAATCTGGTGGGATCAGCAAAAGGTGGCCACCACTGATAAGGAGCCGATTCTCGGCGAAACCTACCTGCCGCGTAAGTTTAAAACGACGGTTGTGGTTCCGCCGCATAATGATGTTGATCTTCATGCTAATGATATGAACTTCATTGCCATTGCTGAAAACGGCCGATTGATCGGCTTTAATCTTCTGCTGGGCGGTGGTTTGTCAATTGAACATGGCAATAAAGCGACTTATGCCCGCACCGCCAGCGAAATTGGCTTTCTGCCGCTGGATAAAACGCTGGAGGTGGCCGCTGCGGTGGTAAGCACTCAGCGCGACTGGGGTAACCGCACCGATCGCAAAAATGCGAAAACTAAATATACTCTTGAACGCGTCGGCGTTGATACGTTCAAAGCCGAGGTTGAAAAGCGTGCTGGCCTGACTTTCGAGCCGATCCGCCCTTATGAATTCACCACTCGTGGTGATCGCTTCGGTTGGGTAAAAGGCATCGATGATAAATGGCATCTGACGTTGTTTATTGAAAACGGACGCCTGCTGGATTATCCGGATCGACCATTAAAGTCCGGTATCGCCGAAATTGCGCGTGTACACAAGGGCGATTTTCGCCTGACAGCTAACCAGAATCTTATCGTGGCTGGTGTTCCGGCGTCGCAAAAGAACAAAATCAACGCCATTGCACGCCAGCATACACTTCTGGATAACGTGACTTCACAGCGCGAAAACTCAATGGCCTGCGTGGCGTTCCCAACGTGTCCACTGGCAATGGCAGAGGCCGAACGGTTTCTGCCGGCATTCGTTACCCGCGTCGAGGAGCTGATGCATCGCCACAACGTTGACGAGGAGCATATTGTACTGCGTGTTACAGGTTGCCCTAACGGCTGTGGGAGAGCGTTGCTGGCAGAAATTGGTCTGATAGGTAAGGCTCCGGGACGCTATAACCTGTATCTGGGCGGCAACCGTATTGGCACCCGTATTCCGCGCATGTATCGGGAAAATATCGGCGAAGATGACATCATCGCTGACCTTGATGAGCTGATTGGTCGTTGGGCTAAAGAGCGGCAGGATAACGAATGTTTTGGTGACTTTACGATCCGTGCCGGGGTTGTCCGGGCAGTGGAAGATCCTGCGCATGATTTCTGGGAATAATGGAGGCTGAGATGTCTGTACTCGATCTCGCACAGCTAAATGCATTAGCAAAAGTTGAGCGCGTAATGGCGCTGGCACAGATAAATAATAAGCTGGATGCCATAAGTGCCGAAGCGCGGGTTGCATGGTCGCTGGAGCATCTGCCAGGTGCCTTTGTGCTCTCTTCAAGCTTTGGTATTCAGGCGGCGGTCACCCTGCATCTGGTGACCCGGCTAAAACCCGATATCCCGGTGATCCTTACCGATACCGGTTATCTGTTTGCTGAAACCTATCAGTTCATTGATGCACTGACGCAAAAGCTGGATCTTAACTTGCAGATATTTCGCGCTTCGGCGTCGCCCGCGTGGCAGGAAGCGCGCTATGGCAAGCTGTGGGAGCAAGGCGTGGAGGGCATCGAGCGTTATAACCAAATTAATAAAGTTGAACCGATGGACCGTGCGCTGGAAACGCTGCGGGCAGGATGCTGGTTTGCCGGCCTGCGTCGGAAACAGTCCGGTAGCCGGGCCAACCTGCCGGTGCTGGCGATTAAACGTGGCGTGTTCAAGGTGCTGCCGATTATCGATTGGGATAATCAAACCGTTTATCAGTACCTGAAACGTCACGGCCTTAGCTATCATCCGCTATGGGATCAGGGGTATGTTTCGGTAGGTGATACCCATACTACGCGCAAGCTGGAGCCGGGTATGAGCGAGGAAGATACGCGTTTCTTCGGCCTCAAACGCGAGTGCGGACTACACGAATAGATTGGCTACGAGATAAGTGCATCAATAAGGATTGTCATGCGTGGCTTAAACGCGCGCATCGTCCTACGTATCTCTTTTCATCCCAGGCATGTTTAGCCTGATCTTAATCAGCTACGCAGCGTTGCGTTTTACCGGTGATATTTCAGAACAGGCAATGGGCGTTCGGCTGAGATACGCTGCGGTCCACGTTGTGGGCGTCATGCTGCAAGCGCACCGGAAAAAAGGCATTGTCAGAGTGTCAGTCTTGCCGGCGGAGGAGTATGCGACGCTCGCTGTAAAGTCATTGTTTTTTCTTTGTTATGCAGAAATTGATGTGAACTTTACCGGATTGTTATTCCATCTGGTAACTTCTCATTCCTATTCGTAATTTCAAAAACATAAAGCTTGTGACCTATAGTCGCATTAACTTTATGTGTTTCTGACGGGAACATTGTGAATTATTTACCCCTTTTTGCCGACCTGCGGACAAGAGCAGTGCTGGTGGTCGGCGGCGGCGACGTTGCCGCACGTAAAATCGATTTACTGCGTCGTGCCGGCGCATGCGTGCGGGTGGTTGCGCGTAGCCTTTGTGATGAACTGGCCGAGCTGGAACAACAGCAGGTGATTATCTGGCTCGCTCGCGATTTTGCGGAGGAGCAGCTTAAAGACGTGGTGCTGGTGATCGCGGCGACCGATGACAACGTACTCAATAGCACTGTCAGTAGCTGTGCGAACGCGCGCAACCTGTTGGTCAACGTTGTGGATGATCAGGCGAAATGCAGTTTTATATTTCCATCGATCGTTGATCGTTCACCGCTGGTGGTCGCGATTTCATCGGGAGGAACGGCGCCGGTTCTGGCGCGATTACTCCGTGAAAAGCTGGAGGCGTTGTTGCCGGTAAGCCTGGGCAACATGGCCGCCCTCGCGGCGGAGTGGCGTGGAAAAGTCAAACAGCGTTTCGCAAAAATAGCTGACCGTCGCCGCTACTGGGAGCGCATATTCAGCGGTCAGTTTGCCAGCCAGGTTGCCTGCAGCAATCTGATGGCCGCCAGACAAACGCTTGACGCGCAACTGGAAAATCCTGAGGCCTGCAAGGGCGAAATCATACTGGTCGGTGCCGGTCCCGGCGATCCGGGTTTGCTGACGCTGCGTGCGTTGCAAGTTATGCAGCAGGCTGATGTGGTGCTTTATGACCATCTGGTCAGTGCTGAGGTGCTGGATCTGGTGCGACGTGATGCCGATCGCATCTGTGTGGGCAAACGCGCCGGCACGCACGATGTGATTCAGGAAGAGACTAATCGCCTGCTGGTTGAGCTGGCGTGCGAGGGCAAGCGCGTTGTGCGGCTCAAAGGTGGCGATCCGTTTATTTTCGGCCGTGGCGGCGAAGAGTTGCAGGTCGTGGTGCAGGCGGGCATACCCTTTCAGATTGTACCCGGCGTTACCGCCGCCTCTGGTGCGACGGCTTATGCAGGTATTCCGCTGACCCACCGTGACTACGCGCAGAGCGTGCTGTTCATTACCGGCCACTCACGGGAGGAGCGCGATTCAGTTGACTGGTCCTCTCTGGCCCGTGCGCATCAGACGTTGGCGATTTATATGGGGACTTTCAGAGCGGAGGATATCAGTTCGCAGCTCATTGCCCATGGACGCGGCGCCGCGACGCCGGTGGCGATTATCAGTCGTGGTACCCGCCCGGATCAGCAGGTACTAACCGGTACGCTTAGCGAACTAGGCCAACTGGCGCAAAACGCCCCAACGCCCGCGCTGCTGGTTATTGGTGAGGTGGTTAACCTACAGGCGCAGCTTGCCTGGTTTCAACATTCGGCACGACCGGCATCGCCTGATGAAACGGTTGTTACTTTGGCTTGAGGAACAGTTATGGATCAAAAACAGCTCACTCACCTGCGTCAACTCGAAGCGGAAAGTATCCATATCATCCGGGAAGTGGCGGCAGAATTCAGCAATCCGGTGATGATGTATTCTATCGGTAAAGATTCATCGGTAATGCTCCACCTGGCGCGTAAAGCATTTTATCCCGGTACGCTGCCTTTTCCGCTGCTCCATGTTGATACCGGCTGGAAATTCCGGGAAATGTACGCATTTCGCGATCGTACGGTCAAAGAACTGGGTGCCGAGCTGATTGTTCACCGTAACCCGGAAGGTTTGGCGATGGGGATTAACCCTTTCGTTCACGGCAGCGCGAAGCATACCGATATCATGAAAACCGAAGGATTAAAGCAGGCGCTGAATAAGTATGGTTTCGACGCTGCGTTTGGTGGCGCGCGACGGGATGAAGAAAAATCGCGCGCTAAAGAGCGTATCTACTCATTTCGTGACCGTTTTCATCGCTGGGACCCGAAAAATCAGCGTCCGGAGCTTTGGCACAACTATAACGGCCAGATTAATAAGGGCGAAAGTATTCGCGTATTTCCGCTTTCAAACTGGACTGAGCTGGATATCTGGCAATATATCTTCATGGAAAATAT
Organism: Izhakiella capsodis; assembly: GCF_900115045.1. Lineage (GTDB taxonomy): Bacteria > Pseudomonadota > Gammaproteobacteria > Enterobacterales > Enterobacteriaceae > Izhakiella > Izhakiella capsodis. The sequence goes on from NZ_FOVC01000002.1 coordinate 414,820, forward strand.
CGAAATCGTGCCGCTATATCTGGCGGCTGAACGCCCGGTCCTTGAGCGTGATGGCATGCTGATGATGGTCGATGACGATCGTATCGATCTGCAGCCAGGCGAGGAGATCAAGCCGCGCATGGTGCGTTTTCGTACTCTTGGCTGTTGGCCGCTCACCGGCGCGGTGGAGTCACAGGCCGCAACGTTGCCGGAAATTATTAAAGAAATGTTGATCTCCACCAGCAGTGAACGTCAGGGGCGATTAATTGACCGCGACCAGGCCGGCTCAATGGAGCTGAAAAAACGTCAGGGTTATTTCTGAGGAGCGTCGATGAATACAGTAATGGCACAACAAATTGCTGAGCAGGGCGGAGTAGAGGCCTGGTTGCACGCCCAGCAGCACAAAAGTCTGCTGCGCTTTTTAACCTGTGGCAGCGTCGATGACGGAAAGAGTACCTTAATTGGACGATTGCTACACGATACCCGACAGATTTATGAAGATCAGCTATCTTCACTGCACAATGACAGCAAACGTCACGGCACCCAGGGGGAAAAGATCGATCTTGCGCTGTTAGTCGATGGCTTGCAGGCTGAACGTGAGCAGGGGATCACCATTGACGTGGCCTACCGTTACTTCTCTACGGAGAAGCGTAAGTTTATCATTGCGGACACTCCGGGACACGAACAGTACACACGTAATATGGCGACCGGTGCTTCCACCTGCGATCTGGCAATTTTGCTAATTGATGCGCGTAAAGGTGTACTGGATCAAACTCGCCGCCATAGCTTTATCAGTACGCTGCTCGGTATTAAATATCTGCTGGTGGCGGTGAACAAAATGGATCTGATGGAATACAGCCAGCAGCGATTCGAACAGATTAAACAGGCGTACCTGGGTTTCGCCGCGCAGCTGCCGGGCGATGTTGATATTCGTTTTGTACCTATTTCTGCTCTTGAAGGTGAGAACGTTGCCAGTCAAAGCTTGCGTATGAGCTGGTACAACGGCCCGACCCTGCTTGACGTGCTGGAAACCGTTGAGGTTAACCCTGTGGTCGATCATCAGCCAATGCGCTTTCCAGTTCAGTACGTCAACAGACCGAATCTCGATTTTCGTGGCTATGCCGGTACGCTGGCCTCCGGGCTGGTCAGAGTCGGCCAGCGAGTAAAAGTGTTGCCCTCCGGCGCAGAATCTTCAGTGGCTCGCATCGTCACTTTCGATGGCGATTTGACCGAGGCGCAGGCTGGAGAGGCGATTACCCTTGTGCTGGAAGATGAAATTGATATCAGTCGTGGTGACCTGCTGGTCGAAGCGGATACCGCATTGAAGCCGGTTCGCGGTGCATCGCTGGACGTGGTGTGGATGGCAGAGCAGCCGCTGGTACCGGGTCAAAGCTATGATGTCAAAATTGCCGGCAAAAAGACCCGTGCCCGCGTGGAAAAGATCCAGTATCAGGTTGAAATTAACCGTCTGACTCAGCGCACGGTAGAGAAACTGCCGCTCAACGGTATCGCGCTGATCAACGTGACTTTTGACGAGCCGCTGGCGATTGATCCATACCAACATAACCCGGTGAGCGGTGGCATCATATTTATCGACCGGTTGAGCAACGTTACGGTGGGGGCAGGAATGATCCGATATGCGCAGGATGTAGATAACAGTGCACGCAGTGATTACGGTGCCTTTGAACTGGAGCTGAACGCATGGGTGCGGCGTTATTTCCCACACTGGGGAGCTCGCGATCTTTTGAGCGATAAATAATGGCCGACCACGACGAACATATCATCTGGCACGCCCATCTGGTAACGCGTGCCGGGCGTGAGGCGAGGCATGGACACAAAGGTGCGGTGCTGTGGTTCACCGGCCTTTCCGGTTCGGGCAAATCGACGGTCGCTGGTGCATTGGAGCAGGCGCTACATCAGCGGGGAGTCAGCACTTATCTGCTCGATGGTGACAATGTGCGACATGGACTGTGCCGCGATCTTGGCTTCAGCGATAGCGATCGGAAAGAAAACATTCGCCGGGTCGGTGAAGTGGCGAAGCTGATGGTTGATGCCGGGCTTATCGTGTTAACCGCGTTTATATCTCCGCACCGTGAAGAGCGGCAAATGGTGCGAACCATGTTAGGAGTGGAGTGCTTTATCGAAGTGTACGTCGATACGCCGCTGGCTATCTGCGAAAGCCGGGATCCAAAGGGACTCTATAAAAAAGCCCGTTCAGGGGAACTGAAAAATTTCACCGGTATCGATAGCATCTATGAAGCGCCTCTGGCACCAGAAATTCACCTGGATGGACAACAATTGGTAACAATATTAACACTTCAGTTATTAGATCTGTTACATAAGCACGATATTATCAGCTCCTGAAAAAGCGCGGATGAACGCCATAGAGCGTACCGAAACAAGCGTCAACAGGATATTTATGCAAAACGTTCCCCCCATGCTGGCTCGTAAAAATGAACGTGAGCAGGATGAGCCTTCCTGGTCCTTCCCCGGTATCGTGACTGGCTTTGCCGCGTACTGGTTTGCGTTTGCTATCCCTTTTGTGAAGTACGGCGCTAACGTTCTGTTCTTCTTTCTCTATACCTGGCCTTTCTTCCTGGCGTTGCTACCGGTTTCCATGCTGATTGGCATCGTTGTTAGCTACATGCTGCGTGATAAATTTTTCTGGATGGCGATTATCACGCTGGCTTTAGTCATCTGCCTGTTCCTGATGTTATTTACTTTTATCTCCGGTTGGTAGCCCGGCCATGCACACGCCAGTAGTGAAACAGATTCTGGTGTGACCAAACATGTCCTGTGTCCTGATGAAACCACGGTAAGAAGCATAAGAAGCCTGCGTTGTTGTCGGCATTTTTGCTGGCAGAGTGGAGTCTGACTGAAAGTTATGGGATGATTAGGCCGTTTTTCAGGGGATGGGAATGGGAAAACTGACACTGTTACTACTGGTTTTACTCGGTTGGCTGCAATATTCACTCTGGCTGGGTAAAAACGGTATTCATGATTATACACGGGTTAAAGACGATGTTGCGTTGCAGCAAGCCAGCAATGGCAAGCTGAAATTACGTAACGATCGCCTGTTTGCGGAAATCGACGATCTTAATGATGGTACAGAAGCCATTGAAGAGCGCGCGCGCGATGAGCTAGGCATGATTAAACCCGGCGAAACCTTTTACCGGCTAGTGCCGGAACCGAACCGGCGCAATACGACGCAGTCCGGCTCTGCGACTCAACACCCCTGAACATATGATGAGTAATGGCGCATCCTCCCCGGATATCATTGCCGTAGTGCCTGCTGCCGGGATTGGCAGCCGGATGCAATCCTCTTTCCCCAAGCAGTTTCTCACCATCGGCCAGCAAACCATCCTTGAGCATACGTTGGCACCGTTATTGAACCACGTGCGCATACGTAAGGTTATCGTCGTACTGGGTGCGGACGATGACAAATTTACCGGATTGGCAGTCAGCAGGCACCCACGAGTCATAACCGTCACCGGCGGAGGACAGCGTGCCGAGTCGGTGATGGCCGGTTTACAGGCAGCCCGCGGTGTTCATTGGGTATTGGTACATGATGCCGCTCGTCCGTGCTTGCATCCTGATGATTTAACGCGTTTGCTGGCGATCACTGCAACCAGTAAGGTGGGCGGCATTCTGGCGGCGCCAGTTCGTGACACGATGAAGCGCGCTGAGTGGGGGCGAGATGCAGTGGCCCACAGCGTTGAGCGTGAGGGCCTATGGCACGCGCTCACCCCGCAATTGTTTCCGCTGGAGTTGTTGCGCCAGTGTTTAGACCGGGCGTTGCGGGAAGGCGTCACTATTACTGATGAAGCTTCCGCGCTGGAATATTGTGGCTATCATCCAGAACTTGTGGTCGGACGCAGCGATAACATAAAGGTTACCCGACCGGAAGACCTGGCGCTGGCGGCTTTTTTTCTCACTCAATTACACAATAAGGAAAACGCATAGTGCGTATCGGTCACGGTTTTGATGTCCATGCTTTTGGTGGCGAAGGCCCGCTGGTGATTGGCGGTGTACGTATTCCCTACGATCGTGGACTGCTGGCGCATTCAGATGGCGACGTTGCGCTGCATGCGTTGACTGATGCGCTGCTCGGCGCAGCGGCGTTGGGTGATATCGGTAAACTATTTCCGGACAACGACGCCGCATACAAAGGGGCTGACAGCAGGGAATTACTGCGTCAGGCATGGCATAAAATTCAGCAGAAGGGCTGGTGCATTGGCAATGTCGACATCACTATTATCGCTCAGGCGCCCAAAATGCTACCGCATATCGCCCAGATGCGCGTGAATATTGCCGAGGATTTAGCGATTCATATGGAAGAGGTGAATGTTAAAGCTACGACTACCGAAAAGCTCGGCTTTACCGGGCGGGGCGAAGGCATTGCCTGTGAGGCTGTTGCACTTTTGCTTAAAGCAGAAAATTAATGGAAATGCTGAACTGGTTGCACGGTCAGCCGACGGCAAGCGGTGTGATAAAAGCCTGCGCCGAAGATTTTGTCGTCAAGGAAGATCTTGGCTATCTTCCTGATGGTCACGGTGAACATCTGCTGGTGCGTATCCGTAAAAATGGCTGCAATACCCGCTTTGTCGCCGATGCGTTAGCAAAATTTGTCGGGGTTCACGCCCGCGACGTTAGCTTCGCCGGAATGAAAGATCGCCATGCCGTTACCGAACAGTGGTTCTGCCTGCGTATTCCTGGTAAGCAGACTCCTGATATGAATGCGTTCGACCTGGAAGGCTGCGAGGTGCTGGAAAGCGCAAGGCATGAGCGCAAAGTGCGCACGGGTGCGCTTAAAGGCAATGCCTTTCGCCTGATATTACGCCAAATTTCCGACCGTCAGGCGGTCGACGATCGCCTGCAGCTTATCGCCTGTCAAGGTGCGCCGAACTACTTCGGCACCCAGCGTTTTGGTCATGGGGGTAATAATTTGCAGCAGGCCATACGCTGGGCGGCGGGCGACATTCGTGTGCGTGAGCGCAATAAACGCAGCTTCTATTTATCCGCCGCGCGTAGCGCGTTGTTTAATCAGATAGTCAGCGCCAGGCTGGCGCAGCAAAATAACCTGACAACGGTGATGCCTGGTGATGCGTTGCAGCTTAGCGGCCGTGGCAGCTGGTTTATCGCCAATGCCGCAGAGCTGACAGCATTACAGCAGCGTGTCGAGGCCGGCGAGCTACGGGTTACCGCATCATTGCCAGGCGACGGTGAGTGGGGAAGCCAGCAGCAGGCGCTGGCGTTTGAACAGCATGCGTTGCAGGATAGAACCTTGTTAATTCAATTGTTACAGCAGGAAAGCGTTGATGCAGCGAGGCGGTCGATGTTAATGATGCCGGACAACTTGCGCTGGAACTGGTGGGATGATGTTACCGTTGAATTACAATTTTGGCTGCCAGCCGGTAGCTTTGCGACCAGCCTGCTGCGGGAAGTTCTGATTTCTCAGGATGGAGCCGATATTGAAGAATAAATTCGCAGCTTAACCAGCCGACGCTTATCGTTACCAGCGCCAGCCGTTGCTGGCACAATGGCTGCCTGGTTAGCTGATCATCATGCCGGACACGCTATTTACAATCCATGACGTAATGAAAACGCGCGCCTGAGTGAGGAAAAATTGACTCACTGGGGTCGCAGCCATTATTAACATGATGAGGTAAGCGTATACCAAAGACAGGGGATTGATAAAAATCGTCGATGTTCACCTGTCCATTCAGGGATAGCTTGTCAGGATTTAAGAACTCAACATCACCATGCACTTGCCTTACGATAACGCGCCAGAAATAAAACGGTGAAGTAAAACCAGCGGAGTTAACCTGCTAATTTTTGTAACTACAATTAAGCAACTTGCCAGGCTAGAATAGCGCAATCCAACCGATATTCACTGCATATTTTTTCGTCTGTAAATTCAGGACGGTCAAAGATGAAGTGAGTGAAGTGATGAATTAAATAAAAACAGAAGGTTGTTGCGAGAATGCGCGTATTACTGAGTAATGATGACGGATACCATGCTCCAGGAATTCAGACGCTGGCGGCTGCGCTACGCGCATTCGCGCAGGTTCAGATTGTCGCACCTGACCGTAATCGTAGTGGTGCATCCAATTCACTGACGCTGGAGATGCCACTCCGGACATTTACTTATCCTGATGGCGGTATCGCTGTGCAAATGGGCACGCCAACCGATTGTGTTTATCTGGGAGTCAACGCGCTGATGAAGCCGGCACCCGATATTGTGATTTCCGGTATTAACGCAGGACCCAATCTTGGCGATGACGTACTCTATTCTGGTACTGTTGCTGCTGCGATGGAAGGGCGACACCTTGGTCTCCCCGCTATCGCCGTTTCGCTGAATGGCCACCAGCATTATGATACTGCCGCTGCGGTGACCTGCCAGCTGCTATGCGCTCTGACACGCGAGCCGTTACGGACAGGGCGCATTCTAAATGTCAATGTACCCGATCTACCGCTGGATGAAATTAAAGGATTTCGCGTTACCCGTTGTGGTTGCCGTCACCCGAGCGATAAGGTTATTCCCCAACAGGATCCGCGGGGTCATACACTTTACTGGATTGGACCGCCGGGTGATAAGCTCGACGCGGGGCCAGATACCGATTTTGCCGCCGTTGATGAAGGGTTCGTTTCCGTTACCGCACTTCATGTCGATCTGACCGCGCATGCTGCTCACAATAAGCTCAGCGATTGGCTGGAACGCGTCGGGGTTATTAACGGATGATCACTAAGCGCGTCGACACGCTTCTTGGACTGCTTCGTCAGCAGGGGATTAGCGATGAGCGCCTGCTGCATGCGATAGAAACGGTCCCGCGTGAAAAGTTTGTCGATGAAGCATTCGAACTCAAGGCTTGGGATAATACGGCACTTCCTATTGGTTCCGGGCAAACTATTTCCCAGCCTTATATGGTGGCGCGGATGACGGCGCTACTGGAATTGGCCCCGACTGCGCGCGTGCTGGAGATCGGTACGGGGTCCGGCTATCAGACTGCCATTCTTGCTCATCTTGTCGACCGCGTATTTTCAGTTGAGCGTATTAAAGGCCTGCAATGGCAGGCGAAGCGCCGCCTTAAGCAGCTTGATTTACATAACATCTCAACCCGTCATGGAGATGGTTGGAAAGGGTGGCCATCGCGCGGCCCCTTCGATGCGATTATTGTTACTGCCGCGCCGCCGGAGATCCCATGCGCCTTGATGGCCCAGTTAAAGGATGATGGCATCATGGTTCTGCCAGTCGGAGAATCCCAGCAGATGCTGAAACGTATTCGTCGCCGTGGAGATGATTACGTGATCGATACCATCGAGCCCGTACGCTTTGTGCCGCTGATTCAGGGTGATTTGGCCTGATATTAAGATAGAAACTCGCGACATCATTTGGTCACAACTGATTTATAGCGCCTTTAGATTGATATTGTTACTATTCCGCTTAGTTTGTGAAACCGGTCGGTATTGACACGCCAATGTTTCATCGTCAACGTTTTGTTGCCATGGGGGATTTAATGAGCACTGGAAGTCCAGTTTTCACCTTACGCCGTCTTGCTGCGATTTCCTTGATAGGTATGGGGTTGGCAGGTTGCACCAGTAACAGCACGCCGGCGCCAATAAGTTCAGTCAATGACAATAATAGCAGCGGTATGACCGGCGGCGGTACGGCGGTTAGCAATCAGCCAAATGGGGGAGGGGCCAGTCCGCAGGGCGTCAGCGAGGCGGTGCCGACTCAGGGCGGCGGTATGATAATACAACAACCGTCGTCAACTAATCAGCCGGTCCAGTCGGGAGCAATGACTCAACCTGCTCGTTCTCCTGCGAGCGCTGACGTACAGATGAGAAATGGTCATATTATTTACAATCGTGCTTATGAGAATATTCCGAAAGGTAGCTATAACGGTCAGACTTATACCGTAAAGCATGGCGATACTTTGTTCTATATCGCCTGGATTACTGGCAATGATTTTCGCGACCTGGCGCAACGTAATAATATCGCTGCGCCCTACAGCCTGACGGTTGGGCAGCAATTACAGGTAGGTAATGGTAAGGGTGGAACTATCACGGGTGGTAATGAAATTACTGCTGCCGATGCGACGTCAAGTAGTGCTAATACGCTTATCCCGGGTGTAAAAACGAACCCAACCGCTGTTGCGCGGCAACCTGTTATTACGTATTCTGATGATTCAGGCGAATCAGATGGTAGCAAAATGTTACCATTATCCGGTGCAAAAGTTGCTTCGACAACTGCACCGGCAGCCGTACCGACAGCCAGTAGTTCAGCTCTAGGTTCAGCCCCAGTCACTACATGGCGCTGGCCAGCCGACGGAAAAGTTATTGATAACTTCTCTGCTTCGGAGGGAGGCAATAAGGGGATTGATATTACTGGCACGCGTGGACAACCTATTTACGCAACCGCTGCAGGGCGTGTTGTGTATGCAGGAAACGCGCTGCGTGGATACGGTAATCTGATCATCATCAAGCATAATGATGATTACCTGAGTGCCTATGCCCATAACGACACTATGCTGGTGCATGAACAACAACAAGTTCAGGCGGGGCAAAAAATAGCGACTATGGGTAGCACGGGCACCAGTTCTGTAAGATTGCATTTTGAAATTCGTTACAAGGGGAAATCCGTAAACCCGTTGCGCTTTTTGCCGCAGCGATAATCTGGCAGAACCTTGGTGTTCTGCCCCAGGTATAACGGGCAGGAGCCGCTCATGAGCCAGAATCCACTGAAAGTAAACGAGTTACATGAAAATGCGGAGTTCGACGAAAACGTATCTGAGGTTTTTGACGAGAAGGAACTTGTTGAAAGTGAGTCTGGCGATAATGATTTAGCAGAAGAAGAATTATTGTCACAGGGTGCGACGCAGCGAGTCCTGGATGCGACGCAGCTCTATCTCGGAGAAATTGGTTATTCACCTCTTTTGACGGCGGAAGAAGAAGTGTTTTTTGCCCGCCGAGCTCTCCGGGGAGACGTGCCATCAAGGCGCCGTATGATTGAGAGTAACCTGCGGCTGGTGGTGAAAATTGCCCGTCGTTACAGTAACCGTGGTCTGGCCCTGTTGGATCTTATCGAAGAGGGAAATCTCGGTCTGATCCGCGCCGTTGAAAAGTTCGATCCTGAACGCGGTTTCCGCTTCTCAACGTACGCTACCTGGTGGATCCGCCAGACAATCGAACGGGCGATTATGAATCAGACCCGAACGATACGTCTGCCGATTCACATCGTTAAAGAATTAAATGTTTATCTGCGTACCGCGCGTGAACTGTCGCACAAACTCGATCATGAGCCAAGCGCAGAAGAGATAGCCGTGAAGCTTGATAAACCGGTTGATGATGTCAGCCGCATGCTGCGTCTGAATGAACGAATTACTTCTGTTGATACGCCTTTAGGCGGTGATTCTGAGAAAGCGCTATTGGATATTCTGGCCGATGAGAAAGATAACGGTCCAGAGGATACCACTCAGGGCGATGATATAAAGCAGAGTATCGTTAAGTGGTTGTTCGAACTTAATGCCAAGCAGCGAGAAGTGTTGGCACGTCGCTTCGGTCTGTTGGGCTATGAAGCCGCAACGCTGGAGGATGTGGGGCGTGAAATCGGTCTGACGCGCGAGCGCGTTCGTCAGATTCAGGTTGAAGGACTGCGCCGTCTGCGTGAGATTTTGCAGACCCAGGGTCTCAGCATTGAAGCGTTGTTTCGCGATTAAGCTTGTTGAACGTAAAAACGGTGGCTGAATGGCCACCGTTTTTTTTGTCATAAGAAAATGTATGAAGCCAGAGCGGCGCCGTTATCTGCGTCGCCGCGAGAACAAAAAATCAGACCAGTGACTTAAGGCGATAAATCCACTCCAGCGCCTGACGTGGTGAAAGTGAATCGGCGTCCAGTGATTGCAGTGCTTCCAGCGCTGGTGAGGTATCCTCTATCATCAGCTGCATTTGTGCACCTTCGATGGAGGTGGCCACACCGCTACCTGAAAGCGTTTCAAGTTCGCGCAGTTTCTGACGCGCCCGCTTAATGACCTCTTTTGGTACTCCGGCCAGCGCCGCTACAGCCAGGCCGTAGCTTTTGCTGGCGGCACCATCCTGCACGCTATGCATAAAAGCAATGGTATCACCGTGCTCAACTGCATCCAGATGAATATTGGCTACGCCGCTGAGGTTTTCTGACAAGGTCGTCAGCTCAAAATAGTGTGTGGCAAATAGCGTCATTGCCTTGATGCTGTTCGTCAGGTTTTCGGCACAGGACCAGGCGAGCGCCAGGCCATCGTAAGTCGATGTGCCGCGTCCGATTTCATCCATCAATACCAGACTGAATTCGCTTGCGTTATGCAAAATATTCGCTGTCTCAGTCATCTCGACCATGAAGGTGGAGCGGCCTGAGGCCAGATCGTCAGCGGCACCGATACGGGTGAATATGCGATCGACCGGACCGATTGTGGCAGCGGCTGCCGGAACATAGCTGCCCACATATGCCATGAGCACGATCAGTGCTGTCTGGCGCATATAAGTACTTTTGCCGCCCATATTAGGTCCGGTGATGATCAGCATTCGACGTTGTGGTGAGAGTTGTACCGGATTGGCGATAAATGGCTCTTTCAGCACCTGTTCGACCACAGGATGACGACCGTCGGTTATTTGTATCCCCGGCTTATCAACCAGCGTAGGCCTCACGTAGTTCAGCGTCCAGGCACGCTCAGCAAGATTGCTCAGCACGTCGAGTTCTGCCAGCGCAGCGGCGCTGTGTTGCAACGCTTCAAGATGCGGCAGTAGCAGATCGAAAAGTTGATCATACAGGCGTTTTTCCAGCGCGAGCGCTTTACTTTTCGACGTCAGAACCTTGTCTTCATATTCTTTAAGCTCTGGAATAATATAGCGTTCTGCATTTTTTAGCGTCTGGCGGCGCACGTAATGAATGGGCACAAGGTGGCTTTGACCACGGCTGACCTGTAAGTAATAACCGTGAATAGCGTTATAGCCAACCTTCAGCGTATCAATACTCAGCTTTTCACGCTCGCGTATTTCCAGCTTGTCGAGGTAGTCAGTTGCACCATCGGCCAGCGCCCGCCAGTCATCCAGCTCTGCGTTATAACCTTGTGCAATCACACCACCGTCCCTGACAAGCACTGGCGGTGCTTCAACAACGGCGCGCTCCAGCAGCGCACATAACTCGGTAAATTCGCCAATTTGGTGTTGTAGCTTTTGCAGGTGGGCTACCTGAGATGACGCAAGCAACTGGTTCAGTTGTGGAAGTTGCTGAAAGGCGTGACGCATACGAGCCAGATCGCGTGGACGAGCGCTGCGTAATGCCAGCCGCGCAATAATACGCTCCAGATCGCCGATCTGGCGCAGCACTGGTTGCAGCTCGGCGCTTAGATTCTGCAGCTCACCAATACTTTGCTGGCGATTATTCAGCGTGGTAATATCGCGCACCGGCTGATGCAGCCAGCGCTTTAACATCCGGCTACCCATTGGCGTCACCGTACGGTCAATGACCGCCGCCAGTGTATTCTCTCCGCTGCCGGAAAGGTTCAGAGAAATTTCCAGATTGCGACGAGTCGCTGCATCCATTATCACCGAATCAGAGAGTCGATCCATTGTGAGACTGCGAATATGAGGCAGAGAGGTACGCTGAGTATCTTTAACATATTGCAGCAGGCACCCCGCAGCTCTTAGTGCCAGAGTCGCGTTTTCTACGCCGAAACCCGTCAGATCGCGGGTGCCAAATTGCAGGTTTAACTGCTGGCGTGCCGTGTCGATTTCAAATTCCCACAGCGGTCGTCGGCGCATACCACGGCGATCTTCAATCAGTTGTTTGCTGGAAAACTCTTCAGGATAGAGAATCTCCGCTGGATTAGTCCGTTGCAGCTCAGCTGCCATACTTTCTTCATCTGCGGGTTCAGTCAGGCGAAAGCGACCTGAGCCAATATCCAGGGTTGCGTAACCGAATCTCTGGCCGCTTTGCCAGATTGCGGCCAGTAAGTTATCCTGGCGCTCTTGCAGCAACGCTTCGTCGCTGATAGTTCCAGGCGTGACGATGCGGACTACTTTGCGCTCGACCGGACCTTTACTGAGGGCAGGATCACCTATTTGTTCGCAAATGGCGACGGATTCGCCTAACTGAACCAGTCTGGCAAGATAGTTTTCAACTGCATGATGTGGCACGCCGGCCATAGGTATGGGCTGGCCTGCTGAGGCGCCGCGCTTAGTGAGTGAGATTTCCAGTAGCTGTGAAGCTCGCTTAGCATCGTCGTAGAACAGCTCATAAAAATCGCCCATACGATAAAAGAGCAGAATGTCAGGATGTTCCGCTTTTAGCTTTAGGTACTGCTGCATCATTGGGGTGTGGACTTCAATATTCACAACATTACTCATTAGTTTTGGCTATCCATATTATTAAATTTCAATGAGATAGTTGATTTTTTTGTTCTCATTGCCTTTCACCTTGTCCCCTTGGATCACACAAACCCTACATTAAAATGTAGATTAGTGTACCTATTCCAACTTATCGTTGGCTGAAATACGGGCGCGCAAAGCGTAACTTACATTGATGTTCATGACTGCATGATAACTAAGTCTTTATGGCAGGAAAACAAGCATCGAGATGTCATCACATTCTATGAAAGTGCCATTTAAATCAGGAGGTGAAGAATCAGGGAGGGATTACGCGGTTTTAGCAAACATTTTAGATGGCTCAAAGCGAGAATCCTGTTAACGTTATCGTAGAGAGTTACAAAAGCTCCAGTTAGGTAGCAGAATCCACGAGCATGCAGAATTGAGGCCCATTAGTGTGCTGTATGGTGATAGCAATCATAGGCACATTTCGTGTTTTACTATGAGCAAGCCTGGTAAGAGTTGCCTGATGAGCAGAGTTAACCCAGTTGCCAGGGGATAGCTTGGTCTGGCTGGGTTGTGCTGAGACTGATACAGCTTAGCTCGCTGATATACGGTCGATTAGCCTGCATAAAATGTCGGTTATGTTGGTGACTTAAAAAATTTCCGCCTATCGGAGCAATGACCAGTTTCGTTTTCATTTCCTGAAAAATATTCATTAAATATTGTAATTCAGCGTTCTCGTGAAGAAATTTGTTCATCATTCTTTGCGTTAAACCAATCAGGGCTGAAGTCCTTCATAATAATTTATCGATATCTTATCGTTATTAAATAAATCTCTCTTTTTAAGCGAGATGTTTGTCGTTAAGTATTTTCTAAAGATCCATCTGTAAAGATCGATATTTCGTTACAGCTGAACTGATCGGACTCTATCGTGTTCAAAAATACTAAAATTATTTTTGGTATAACTGCCGTGCTGTTCATCTCTGGCTTAATGTGGTTTTGTATCGCTGCTCTCTATTACACCGCATTCGATAATGACAGAGTGAATTTCCTTAATAAATAGAAGCTTAGTCTACAGCAGCAAGAGATCAGCGATAGTTTTCAATCGCTGATCATAACGCCAGTTGCGGTGAGGCACGTGGCGATCCGCTTTCTTAAAAACTCAGGCAATTCTGCAACCGCGTCTCAGGTGGACCTCGATGATTTGCTGCAAAAAACCAACGCTACTTATGAACATTCTGCTGGTTATTTCCGGGTATAAAAGGACACGGTAAAAATACTGCCACATACGCTCTTGAAGAAAAAAAGATCCAGCAGGCATATCCTACAATGCTCGGGGTGACGAAAAGCTCGATTGCTTTCTTGCGAGAGCAGAATTACACCGCCTATGGTAACCTGGACGCACATAAGGGCCAGAATGATCTCGTAATGGCATACCACAGTTGGTGGCTAAAAAAAACAATCAGTTGTAGTAAGCGGCATCTCATGAAAATTTAAAGAGTTTTGATCAGATGAAATGAATTTTATGCGCGATTGCACTGATTCTGATTTTCCTTATTCTGGTTATCTACGTGGGTATCAGACAGATACTTTTTACCCCACTTAAGCAGATTACCGGGCACATTAAAGCGATTACCGCTGGCGAACTGACCTGTCAGATGGGAGACGGTGGTCGTAGCGAAATGGGGCAACTGCTCAGCATGTTGAAAAACATGCTGAATTCATTGATTACCACCGTCGGTGCGGTTCGTGAAAGTGCCGATGCGATTTACTCCGGAGCCGGGGAAATCTCTGCTGGTTGTAACGATCTCTCGTCACGAACTGAAGAGCAGGCGGCTTCACTGGAGCAAACTGCTGCCAGCATGGAGCAGCTGTCTGCAACGGTTACGCTAAACACTGATAATGCGCAACAGGCCGCAGAGTTTGCCCGTGCCGCTTCTGCCACTGCCGAATCTGGCGGCACCGTGGTCAGTAGCGTTGTTACTACGATGCAGGAAATCACGGATAGCTCACAACAAATTTCCCAAATTACAGCAGTGATCGATGAAATTGCCTTTCAGACCAATATTCTGGCGTTGAATGCTGCGGTTGAGTTCGCGCGAGCGGGTGAACAGGGGCGTGGCTTTGCCGTTGTCGCTGGTGAAGTCAGATCGCTGGCTGGTCGTAGCGCGGCGGCAGCGAAAGAAATTAAAAATCTGATCGATAAGTCTGTTAGCCGTGTAGGAACAAGATCGCAGCAGGTGAGTGCGGCTGGTGACGCAATGAAGGAGATTGTTGCAGCCGTCAAAAGAGTAACCAGCATAATGGTTGATATTGCTAGCGCATCAGGTGAACAACGCCGCGGAATTGAGCAGATCAGCCTTGCGGTATCTCAGATGGATACTGTGAATCAGCAAAATGTAGCGCTGGTGGAGGAGTCAGCGGGTGCAGCATCTACGCTGGAGTTCCAGGCAGGACAACTGCGTCAGGCCGTATCGGTCTTTCGTATTGATCCAAGCATTTCAGCTGGCTTCCCTGTAAGTAGTGTAGTGGAACATAACAAACAGTTGTCAGTAAATGCTCTGCTGCAACAACGGTAGCTGGAACCAGCAATTCAGCGCAAAACTGAAAATCGTTTTGATTCTGCTGTTTAGTTGTGCGGCCAGCTTGATGAATTGTTCACACAATGCTGACGAAAATCGGATGGGAATACGGCGTAGTTTAACGAGCAGCTGCTTAAAATATGGTGCGAGCAGCATCCATGGCCGGGCTATTTGCCAACTTAATAGTAATTCTGCCAGACAAATACCATCATTCCGCCCAGTGATAGCCAGGGGCCGAAAGCAAAACGGCGCGGTGGTGGTTTCCTGCAAATTCCCGCCTTAGCAAGCAAAAATATCAGGGCGCCAGCACTTGCTATTATCAGCGCTATGGGCAGTGCTTTTGCGCCCAGCCAGGCCCCCAATGCGGCAAACAGTTTTATATCTCCACCCCCCAGCGCCACCTCTTTACGCCAACAGTACCAGATATCGGATGGCAGTCGTAGCAGCAAATATCCCGCGACGGCGCCAACAATTGCATCGGCAGGTGATAGCGTCTGGCCTGCGAGCGCGACGCGTAATAAACCCGCCCATAGTAGGGACAGAGTTAAGATGTCAGGTAGCAGATGGTGATCGATATCAATAATCGTCAGCACCAATAGCGTCCAGCCAAATAGCAGGGTTGTGAATATCATTTGCTCGTGTGCGTGGGACAAAACTGCAACCAGTAATGCAGTCAACAGGCTTAACAGTTCCATCGCCGGATAGCGATAGCTAATACGAACAGCGCAGTAGCGGCAGCGCCCGCGTAATATCAGCCAACTGAACAGTGGGATGAGGTCACGCCGTGTCAATAGGGTTTTGCAATGTGGGCAATGAGATCGCGGCGACGCCAGGTTAAGCTTTATTTCCGGATGCAATATCATGAGCGGCAGACGATAAATTACCAGATTGAAAAAGCTGCCAGCAGCAAGCGCCAGCAAGCTTAATGTTAGCCACCAAATCAGGTCGTGTTCCATGATAACCCCGCTTATGAGAATCGACCTCAGCCTGCCTCTGGCCGGTTAAATATGCCAGCTAAAAGTCATGTTGCATGTAGCTTGCAGTGTGATCAGGGCGCTGGCTCGACATTCACGGAGAAAGCGCCACGCGCCGGCTTTTACAGGTTATTATGTTTGGCACAGACAGCGTAAATATAAACCTGTAATGGGATTACTGGTGATTATCCGTTGTGAGAGTGAGATGAAATCAAATTCGGATATTTGGGACACCGCTAAAAACAGGTGCGGCTGAACCGTTGATAAAAATTTATCGCAGCGGTTATCGCCTGAATGAAAATCAGCTACACTGCCATCCCCATATTTCATGGGGTTATCGAGGAACTATTTGATGTCTGAATTACCACCATGCCCAAACTGTGCTTCTCCATATGCCTGGCAGGATGGGGAGCAGCTAAACTGCCCTGAATGTGGTCATGTCTGGTCGCCCTCAGAGGTAGCCAGCGTCGATACACCAGAGGTTCGTGATGCCAATGGCAATTTACTGGCCGATGGTGATTCCGTTACCGTAGTGAAGGACTTAAAAGTAAAAGGGAGCTCATCGGTTTTGAAGATTGGTACGCGGGTTAAGGGTATCCGTCTGGTTGAGGGGGATCACAATATCGACTGTAAAATTGATGGCTTTGGTCCGATGAAGTTGAAGTCTGAGTTTGTCAAAAAAATCAGTTAAGTTAATCTTGTCTCGTTCCCATCCGCTTTTTTACCACCGGTTTTGATTGGTAAAGATGGCACAATGTCAGTCTTATTATTCCCGTAGCGTATTAAAAGTCTGGACAGAAAATAAAGCGGCTGCGTTATGGTCTGGTGTGTTTAGCGAAGCCGGCCGCCGCCCTCGGTGACCAAGCATAACTGCACGATCTTGCAAAAGCCAACGCGGACGTTAATGATGAAACTCTGCGCATGCCGTGCCAACGGTAATCAAAGGGACTGGTATTGGCCTTTACGTTGCCTGGACGATAAATTTATTTTTATCAGTTTTAAATATTCTTATCAGGCAGCCGAAATCGGCACGGAGCCGCTCGTAAAGTCGGTTGTATTCAGCTAACGGATTGACTCAGTTATTGGTCCCAATAATGAAGTAGTGCTGCCACCTGGCCCAGTGAAAACTAACCGGGAAATAAAACCCGGCTTGATGATTGTATTGGGTGGCAGTTATATATCAGTAGAGGAAATGATGCGGCGCGTTGCCGGCTCTTGCGCTATTAATGGAATTTATGAACGTGCATATCAATGTAGGCGTGGCGACCACCAGGATAAAGTAACTACAACCATACCTTTGGTCTGATGGGACTTTAGCGTAGAAGGGGCGACGAAGTCGCTGATGGGCAGAGTCGAAATATGGGCAGGTGGTTGATGGTCTGCGCACTGGAATGCCTGTCCCTGCCCGGGGACGTTTATTGTGCAGTGAATTGTTAGCTATCTGAGCGATTCTATGCGCTTGCAGCCTGATGATGTCATGATTATATAGCCGACTATCGCTCCAGGAGTTAAGATCCCGTACTTTTTGTTCGCCGGGCGTCCAATAGTTTGAGTGTTGAAGGCCATGTTGAACGGTGCCTGCATGCTATTCAGGCGTACGCAGAGCGGGCTTAGCTATGTATTGGAGCCTGATTTAACAATGTTGTAAAGTTTACGTCGCCTGCTTTCCTCTGGTTATATTGATGTTTTACTATGATGGTTATTTCTCTTGCTGGCACAGGGATATCCGATGCGTTCGCTGCTTACCTCGTTCTTATTTATCTCGCTGCTCTCCGCCTGTAGCAATCCACCGAAACAGACGGCCCCCAAAGTTTATGGTAATCCTTTTAAGGGAGGGGGGCAGGGTATTCAGAATAGCGGCGTTTCACGCTTAAGCGGTGATTTTGCCGGTAATCCGGCAGCACAGGCTTTTGTAACCAGAATGGTCAATGAACAGGGTTACGATCGGGCGCAGCTTGAAAGTACGCTATCGGCAGCCAGACGCCTCGACTGGGTGCTGGATAATATGGATCGCCAGGCACCCACTTTTCAGGGGCCGGTTGGACCCAATGGCGCATGGCTTCGCTACCGCAAAAAATTCATCACGCCCGGTAATGTACAAAACGGCATTGCGTTTTGGGATCAGTATCAGGATGCGTTGAATCGCGCCTGGCAGATTTATGGTGTGCCGCCTGAGATCATCGTTGGGATTATCGGCGTTGAAACGCGATGGGGTCGCGTGATGGGGAAAACGCGTATTGTTGATGCGCTGGCAACGCTTGCCTTTGAGTATCCGCGGCGGGGTAAGTATTTTGCCAGCGAGCTGGAAACTTTTATGCTGATGGCGCGTAAAGAAGGCGATAATGTTCTTGAACTACGCGGCTCTTTTGCCGGAGCAATGGGCTACGGACAGTTCATGCCGTCATCGTATCAGCAGTATGCCGTTGATTTTAACAACGACGGACATGCTAACTTATGGGACCCCGTTGATGCTATCGGCAGCGTAGCTCATTACTTCAGCAAACATGGCTGGATACCGGGAGCGACGGTAGCTGTGCCTGCTGCCGGTCAGGCTCCAAGGCTACAAAGCGGCTATGCTACCAAATACCTGCCTTCATCCTTAATTGCAGCTGGCCTTAAGCCACAGGCTCCACTGGGTAACGCTCAGCAGGTAAGCCTGCTTAAACTTGATATGGGAGATTATTACCAGTACTGGTTTGGTCTGCCTAATTTTTATGCTATCACCCGCTATAATCACAGTACGCATTATGCCATGGCGGTGTGGCAATTAGGGCTGGCAGTACGTCAGGCGCGCGGAGCTGGTTAATTCCCGGCTGGATCAGTCTTAGCCTACCTAATGACTGAGGACGCGTCATATTTTTCCTGATGCGAGGGGCTTTCGATTGGGTCTTACGGTGAACAGATTAACGTTCTCTCCGCAGGCCTGGATTCAGAGCAGCAGACGGGATTTCTTACTGACGACCTGGCACAACTGAGCACGGCCTATTCGTTACGTGAGGATAATCGTTATTTGTCAGCATTTCCCCCGGTTTTTATGGTTGCGTATCTCAGATGAAAGCTTTTTCCTGCGCCGCTTCCAGGATGGAATATGCCTCGCAAAACCTGAACGGTAGCGTAATTCTGCGCCTCAAAAATGTTACTCTATGGGTCGAGTGAAAGCGAAAATGGAGAGGGATATGACCGACGAACAACTTGGTAATCTGAGCGCGGAAATTGGCAGATTATTACAGCGCCAGCATGCCAGCGTAGTAACTGCAGAGTCCTGTACCGGCGGAGGGATAGCCCGGATGCTTACCGCCACTCCGGGGAGTTCAGCGTGGTTTGGCTATGGTTTTGTCACTTATAGTAATGAAGCGAAGAAAAAACTGATTGGGGTGCAACAGGCAACGCTTGATACGTATGGTGCAGTCAGCGATGCGGTAGTGCTTGAGATGGCCCGGGGAGCGCTGAAAATCTCTGGCGCAAATTATGCTATTTCTGTCAGCGGTATCGCCGGACCTGACGGTGGAACGCCACAAAAACCGGTTGGCACCGTTTACTTTGGCTTTGCCACCAGCGTGGGAAAAAGTGAGGCTTGGCGTCAGCATTTGGTCGGCGACCGTCAGCAGATACGCCATCTGGCAACGGTCTGGGCGCTGCAAAATTTGCGTAAGCAAATTCTTGAAAATAAACTTGATACTGTATGAGCATACAGTATAATCATCGGCAGTTGAATTTCACAGACGCAAAGGCACGCTACGTGCGCTTTATCCTGCATGATTAGGAGTTGAAATGGCTATTGACGAAAACAAGCAAAAAGCATTGGCGGCTGCGCTGGGTCAGATTGAAAAACAGTTTGGCAAAGGCTCAATCATGCGTCTGGGTGAAGATCGCTCTATGGACGTTGAAACCATCTCAACTGGCTCACTGTCTCTGGATATCGCACTGGGAGCTGGCGGTCTACCGATGGGGCGGATCGTTGAAATTTACGGCCCGGAGTCATCCGGTAAAACGACGCTGACTTTGCAGGTTATTGCTGCTGCTCAGCGCAAAGGTAAAACTTGTGCATTTATTGACGCAGAGCACGCACTGGATCCGGTCTACGCTAAAAAGCTGGGTGTAGATATTGATAATTTGCTTTGTTCTCAGCCTGATACCGGAGAACAGGCGCTGGAAATTTGTGATGCGTTGGCGCGCTCCGGTGCGGTTGATGTCATCATTGTCGACTCCGTAGCTGCGCTAACGCCGAAAGCGGAAATTGAAGGTGAGATTGGCGACTCACACATGGGTCTGGCAGCGCGCATGATGAGCCAGGCGATGCGCAAACTGGCTGGTAATCTTAAACAGTCTAATACGTTGCTAATCTTCATTAATCAGATTCGTATGAAGATCGGTGTAATGTTTGGTAATCCAGAAACTACTACCGGTGGTAATGCGCTGAAGTTTTATGCTTCAGTTCGCCTCGATATTCGCCGTATTGGCGCAATTAAAGAGGGTGATGAGGTTGTTGGTAGTGAAACCCGCGTCAAAGTGGTAAAAAACAAAGTTGCAGCGCCTTTTAAACAAGCTGAGTTCCAGATCATGTACGGAGAAGGGATCAACGTGCTGGGTGAAGTAGTCGATTTGGGTGTTAAGCATAAATTTATCGAAAAAGCAGGTGCATGGTATAGTTACAACGGTGATAAGATTGGCCAGGGTAAAGCTAACGCAATTAATTTCCTTAAGGATAATTCAGCTATCGCGACGGATATTGAAACGAAATTGCGTGAGCTACTGCTGAATAATCAGGATGATAAAGCTGATTTTCCCGCTGAAGATTATGAAAAAGATGCAGCCGGAGAAACGCAGGAAGATTTCTGATATATAAACGATGTGCAGTCTGGCTGGCGTCGCCATCCCTGCTTTTGTCGTCAGTACTGATAGTGATAGCGGGTAAGGGAAATCCTTACCCGTTTGTTTTTATTAATTAGACCGCCTACCTAAATCTCATCCCCGTTTGCCTCATGAACAGGCGGTTATCACGATGGAATTTTGCCAAATTTTACGTTCAGAGGTTAAATTGAATCAAATGAGCATGAACGAATTGGCAGGTTTACAGAGCACACTGGAAGGCTATCATGACCGCAACTGAGGCAAAAACACGGCTAAGTAGATTAACCGAGAAGGCCATGCGCGTACTGGCTCAGCGTGATCATAGCGAAGCAGAACTACGGCGTAAGATGGTTCTTACTCCTCAGCATTCGCAGTTAGCTACCTGGCAAGATGTGGCAACCGGGCCGACCGATGAGGAAATAGAAAAGGTCATTATCTGGTGTTATCAGCACAATTTTCTTGATGACAGCCGCTTTACTAAAAGCTTTATTGACGAACGTTCACGCAAAGGGTACGGCCCACTGCGTATTAGAATAGAGCTGGACAAAAAAGGGATCAATCGTAGTCTCATCGAAGAAGCATTTACGGATTGTGGCATCGACTGGGCCCATCGTGCTGCCGAACTTGCCAGGCGTCGTTTCGGCCAACCACTGCCGAATGAGTTGAAAGAAAAAGCGAAATTACAGCGCTATCTGCTGGCGAGAGGTTTCTTTATGGAAGATGTTCAGGGAATTTTTAGAAATTTTGATAATTGACGGTGAAGAAATTTTACTTCCCCCCGAAGAAAATTTATCTTATTCACCACTTTTAGTTCGTGCGGACGGGACTGACAACCAGATCCAGATAAACAATGGCCCACGGACGGTATTTCAGCGTGACTTCAGGACTACTATGAGCAAGAGCACCGCAGAGATTCGTCAGACGTTTCTCGACTTTTTCCATAGCAAGGGTCATCAGGTTGTAGCAAGCAGCTCTCTGGTGCCACATAATGATCCCTCTTTGCTTTTTACTAATGCAGGGATGAATCAGTTTAAAGACGTTTTTCTCGGCCAGGATAAACGTAACTACTCACGGGCAACGACTTCG
Source organism: Izhakiella capsodis (assembly GCF_900115045.1). Lineage (GTDB taxonomy): Bacteria > Pseudomonadota > Gammaproteobacteria > Enterobacterales > Enterobacteriaceae > Izhakiella > Izhakiella capsodis. The sequence continues at coordinate 436,637 of NZ_FOVC01000002.1, forward strand.
CAGCGATGCGTGCGAGCTGGCGGCAAGCATAACGATCTAGAAAACGTTGGCTACACCGCACGTCATCACACTTTTTTTGAAATGTTGGGTAATTTTAGCTTCGGTGATTATTTTAAGCAGGAGGCAATTACCTTTGCCTGGGAACTGTTGACTGCACCGCAGTGGTTCAATTTACCAAAAGAGCGTCTGTGGGTAACGATCTATGAAACCGATAATGAAGCTTATGATATATGGGCGAAAGAGATAGGTGTCGCGGCTGAGCACATTATTCGCATTGGTGATAATAAAGGCGGCGCCTATGCCTCCGATAATTTCTGGCAGATGGGAGATACGGGGCCTTGTGGTCCTTGCTCAGAAATTTTTTACGATCATGGAGATCATATTTTTGGGGGGCCCCCAGGTAGCCCGAACGAGGACGGTGATCGCTACATCGAGATCTGGAACATCGTATTTATGCAGTTCAACCGTCAGATTGACGGTACGATGCAACCGCTGCCAAAACCCTCGGTTGATACTGGAATGGGCCTTGAGCGTATTTCAGCGGTCTTGCAGCATGTGAACTCTAACTATGAAATCGATCTGTTTCAGAAGCTAATCAAGGCTGCTGCTGAGGTAATCGGCACGACAGATTTAACCAATAAGTCTCTGCGTGTTGTGGCCGATCATATTCGCTCATGTGCCTTTTTAGTTGCTGACGGCGTTACCCCGTCAAATGAAAACCGTGGTTATGTGCTACGCCGTATCATTCGTCGTGCTGTGCGCCATGGCAATATGTTGGGCGCGAAAGGAACGTTCTTCTGGAAGCTAGTTGCTCCGTTGATAGACGTTATGGGTAGCGCGGGCGATGATCTTAAACGCCAGCAAGCGCAAGTAGAGCAGGTTCTAAAAAGCGAAGAGGAGCAATTTGCTAAAACGCTGGAGCGTGGTCTCGCTTTGCTGGATGATGAACTGGCAAATCTTGAAGGTAATGTTCTTGATGGTGAAACGGTTTTTCGTCTGTATGACACGTTTGGTTTCCCGGCCGATTTGACGGCCGACGTCTGTCGTGAGCGAAATCTGAAAATTGATGAAAATGGATTTGAGCGTGCGATGGAGCAACAACGTCAGCGGGCTCGCGATGCCAGTGGATTTGGTGTTGATTACAACAATGTGATTCGCGTTGATGAATCGACTCGCTTCACTGGGTATGAAGACCTTAAGGATAATGCAACCGTAAAAGCAATCTTTGTTGACGGTAGCCAAGCAACAGAAATCGTTGCGGGGCAGCAGGGCGTGGTTGTTCTTGACCAGACTCCATTTTATGGTGAATCCGGTGGCCAGGTCGGTGATACTGGTACTCTAAAGGGCGCTCATGCGCAGTTCACGGTAAGTGATACTCAGAAGTATGCGCAGGCATTTGGCCATATTGGTAAATTAATCAGCGGTCATCTAAAAGTTGGCGATCGCGTTGACGCTCAGGTAGACGCGACACGACGCGCACGTATTCGATTGAATCACTCGGCTACGCATTTACTGCATGCGGCGCTGCGCCATGCATTAGGCGAGCACGTTGCACAGAAAGGCTCATTGGTTAACGATAAATATTTACGCTTCGATTTTTCACATTTTAAAGCTATGAAGCCAGATGAGATTCGCCGCGTTGAAGATATGGTTAACGAACATATTCGTCGCAATCATGTGGTGACTACCAGTATCATGGCGCTGGAAGATGCTAAAGCTCAAGGGGCGATGGCACTGTTTGGCGAGAAATATGACGATCGTGTCAGGGTGCTAAGCATGGGCGATTTCTCCACGGAGCTTTGCGGTGGAACGCATGCCAGCCGAACCGGTGATATCGGCCTGTTTCGTATTATTAGTGAACAGGGTACGGCTGCTGGTGTACGTCGCATTGAAGCTGTTACCGGCGAAGGTGCGATCAGTCAGGTGCATGCTCAGACTAAACAACTGCATGATGCCGCTCAATTACTGAAAACGAATAGCAGTAATCTGACGGATAAAGTTAAAGTGATGATTGAGCATGCGCGTATGCTGGAGAAAGAGTTACAGCAGCTTAAAGATCAGCAGGCCGCTCAGGAGAGTGCCTCACTTGGTAGTAACGCTATCGATCTTAACGGGGTGAAATTATTAGTTAGCCAGCTGAATGGCACAGAACCCAAGATGCTACGTACGATAGTCGACGATCTTAAGAATCAGCTGAAATCGGCAATCATTGTCTTGGCGACGGTTTCCGAAGAAAAAGTATCCTTGATCGCTGGTGTTACTAAAGACCTTACCGGCCGGATTAAAGCGGGTGAGTTGATTGCGGAATTAGCTCAGATGGTTGGTGGTAAAGGCGGTGGACGTCCAGATTTGGCCCAGGCCGGAGGCAATGACGTCCAGGCGCTACCAGGGGCTCTTGCCAGCATTGAATCTTGGGTTAAAGCAAAGTTGTAACACGATAAAAACGTAATGAGTGGTACGTGACAAGGCGCTTAGGAGAATATGCAGCCTGTCTCGTACCCGTAAACAAAGTCAGGTGGAAGTCACGTATTTCGGCTAAACTACATATCAGCGGAATGTATAGGTGTGAGGATGCACTTTTGGTGTATTTGTCATAAGCTACACTCAGCGTTATTTGATGGATAATGCCGGGAGACGGTAAACCCGACTCTATTAATCTTTCAAGGAGCAAAGAATGCTTATTCTAACTCGTCGAGTTGGTGAAACCCTCATGATTGGTGATGAGGTGACTGTTACGGTCCTGGGCGTTAAAGGTAACCAGGTACGCATTGGGGTTAATGCGCCTAAAGAAGTATCAGTTCACCGCGAAGAGATTTATCAGCGTATTCAGGCTGAAAAGAGTCAGCAAACGAATTATTAACTATTTCTGCGCCTTGCATAGCAATCGCCAGGCGCTGCTTTACAAACATCCCGCTTTTTTCTCATTTTTTAAACATTTTCCATCGTACAGTCTGTTAGCAGGCCGGTTATACCGGGCGTGTTTAGTGTTGATTATTCGAACTTTTTGTCGGTAAATTATTCTAATTGCTTGGCTTTTGTACAATCAAACTCACCCCGGGAAAAAAAGTTTGACTTATAAGTGCGGGAAAGTAATATGTGCGCCACGCAACGCCAATGAACAGTTTCAAGTTCAGACGCTGAACGTTTCAGAGTTAGAGTGGTGAGGTGGCCGAGAGGCTGAAGGCGCTCCCCTGCTAAGGGAGTATGCGGTCAAAAGCTGCATCGAGGGTTCGAATCCCTCCCTCACCGCCATTTGATGCATCCGTAGCTCAGCTGGATAGAGTACTCGGCTACGAACCGAGCGGTCGGAGGTTCGAATCCTCCCGGATGCGCCA
>NZ_FOVC01000002.1:440166-581970 GCF_900115045.1 Izhakiella capsodis
TGCATCCGTAGCTCAGCTGGATAGAGTACTCGGCTACGAACCGAGCGGTCGGAGGTTCGAATCCTCCCGGATGCGCCATCTTATGCTCATCATCAATCATTGATTTTCTCTATTCTGATGGCAAGCTCACCTGAATTACCTCTCTGCGGAAACTTATCGGCAAGCGCCACGGTGAATTTTTAATTCATGTTTTCAGATATGACTGAGAGTACGTTTTCTGCTTTGATGTCCAAGAATCCCCCGTTGTGTATAAGGCATTTGCTGATCCATGCTTACAGCGACAATACAGGCTAAGTAAGTTAAAATATGTACTCGTTTGATTAAAGAGCGGAAGAGATGTACGACCACTACGCAGGCCTGATATTTGATATGGACGGCACCCTTCTGGATACTGAACATACTCATCGTAAAGCATGGCAAGTTGTACTGGCTCGCTACGATATGCATTTTGATGAACAAGCGGCGATTGGCTTAAACGGTTCACCTTGCTGGCGAATCGCTCAGGCTATTCTCAGTTGGAATCACGTCGACCGAGACCCTCATTCACTGGCCCGTGAAAAAACCGAATTAGTTAAAAGTATGTTGCTAGAAGCGGTACAGCCGCTGCCATTGGTAAATGTGGTTAAGAGTTATAAAGGCCGTCGCCCGATGGCTATTGGCACCGGCAGCGAGCATGCAATGGCTGATGCTTTATTGCGCCGTCTTGACTTGCATGAGTATTTTGAGGCTATTGTCGGTGCAGATGATGTTAAGTCACATAAGCCTGATCCAGAAACTTTTTTGCGCTGTGCCCAGCTTATAGGCGTAACGCCTGAGCGCTGCGTGGTATTTGAAGATGCTGATTTTGGCATTCAGGCTGCGCAAGCCGCAGGGATGGACGTTGTGGATGTACGTCTGTTGTAAGTTGTTTTACAGGCGCAAACGAGTAGTGCACAGCAAACAACGTACAGTAGCCTTGCAGATAATCGCCGTATGGGTTTGTACGACAGCTGCAATAATCAGTCAAAAAGATTGGGGTAGTCACATTGATTAGCTAAACCGCAATGCTGCGGTTAATATTATGCGTGACAAAAATAAATTACTCATAGAACGGGAGGACGCATTGATCCCTGATGTATCACAGGCGCTTTCCTGGTTACAAGCCAATCCGGGAGCATTGAAGGGCATTGGGCGAGGTGTTGAACGTGAGACCTTACGTGTGCGAACAGATGGACACCTTGCTTTAACCAAGCATCCAGAGGCCTTCGGTTCTGCGCTTACCCATAAATGGATTACTACTGATTTTGCCGAGACACAGCTCGAGTTCATCACACCGGTTGACAATGACGTTGATGCTTTACTGACATGTTTACGTGATATACACCGTCATGCCGCCAGAGAACTGGGTAATGAACGTATGTGGCCTCTCAGTATGCCTTGTCTTGTTGAACAGGGGCAGCATATCGAACTTGCGCAGTACGGTAGCTCCAATATTGGCAGGATGAAAACGCTTTATCGCTCTGGATTGCAGCATCGCTATGGTGCATTGATGCAGATCATTTCCGGAGTTCACTTTAATTTTTCGCTTCCACTCGGATTCTGGCAGGCATGGGCGGGGATCAAGGATGCGGAAAGTGGCAAAGAGGCCATCTCAGCCGGTTATCTGCGCGTTATTCGCAATTATTATCGCTTTGGTTGGTTAATTCCGTACCTTTTTGGCGCATCGCCTGCTGTATGCCAGTCCTTTTTACTGGGTAAAGAGAGTACACTGCCATTTGAGAAACGTAATGGTATGCTTTATTTGCCCTATGCCACTTCGTTAAGGTTAAGCGATTTGGGCTACACCACTAAATCACAAAACGGTCTTGGCATTATCTTTAACAATCTTCAAGACTACGTTGATGGGCTGAAACGTGCGATCAAAACCCCTTCAGAAGAGTTTGCCGCCATTGGCGTTAAGGACGATCTGGGTAACTGGCTGCAGCTTAATGATAACGTGCTGCAGATTGAAAATGAGCTCTACGCGCCGGTGCGGCCAAAGCGTGTTAGTCTTCCCGGTGAATCGCCTTCCGATGCGTTGCTACGTGGTGGCATTGAATATATTGAAGTTCGCTCATTGGACATTAACCCCTTTTCACCGATTGGAATTGATGCGAATCAGGTCCGTTTTCTCGATCTCTTTTTAATTTGGTGTGCTCTGGCTGAGGCGCCGGATATGAGCAGTGACGAACTGTTTTGCACGCGTAAAAACTGGAATCGAATAGTTTTGGAAGGTCGCAAACCAGGCTTGCTAATGAGTGCCGGCTGTGAGGAAAACCAGCATCCGCTGGCCGATATGGGTAGAGCGCTTTTCGACGATTTCCACGCTGTGGCAGTCATTCTTGATGGAATACGGGGTGGAACTGACTATCAACAGGTGTGTGATTCATTGGTCGCCTACTTTGATGAACCGGAGTTGACTTTTTCTGCGCGCATCCTTGATGCGATCAAAGAGGGCGGAATTGTCGATACTGGTCTGGCGCTAGCAGAAGAATATCGTCACATGCTGTCAGAAGAGTCGTTTGAAATCTTTACACCAAATAGCTTTCTCCAAGAGGCGAGAAATTCACGTATTAAGCAGGAAGAAGTTGAAGCGAGTGACACACTCGGTTTTGACGAGTATTTGGCAAGCAGAGTATAGAAAAGAAAAGGCCACACTACTGTGGCCAAATTAGCATCTCAGTTGACAGGGATGAGATGATGATAACAAATGCGCGTCTTTCATATATTCAGACCGACGGTGATCGTAAAAGTTCATCGTTTAATAAATAATTTTTAGTTGAGGTGACCAAATGCCATTGCTGGACAGTTTTACCGTTGACCATACCATCATGGCCGCACCTGCTGTGCGCGTAGCAAAGACCATGAAAACTCCCCATGGAGATACCATCACCGTTTTCGATCTTCGCTTCTGCAAACCCAACAAAGAAGTGTTACCAGAACGTGGTATCCATACCCTTGAACATCTGTTTGCAGGATTCATGCGCAATCACCTGAACGGGAATGGTGTAGAGATCATTGATATCTCTCCCATGGGATGCCGTACGGGTTTTTATATGAGTCTGATTGGCACACCGGATGAAAAGCTAGTTGCAAGCGCCTGGAAAGAGGCGATGCGTGATGTTCTTAAAGTAACAGATCAAAATAAAATACCGGAACTGAACGTATATCAGTGTGGCACATATCAGATGCATTCACTTGCTGAAGCCAAGGAGATTGCAAATCATATTCTGAGCCATGACGTTGGTATAAATCACAACGAGGACCTGGCATTGCCTAAAGATAAACTAAAAGAATTGCACATCTAGTTTTTCTGACATTTTGCCATACAGGCAGAAGCCCGTAAGTAGATCGTTTTAAGCGATGTTCTTACGGGCTTCTGCTATCAGTTCTTCTGACTGGTCAGCCGAGGTCTGTTGTCGATAGCCGTAAGATTGCCATTACTGTCAAAAGTTAGCTTAAGCGTTTGTTGGGTAACTGGCTTGTGACCAGGCTCCTGACGAAAAACATAATACCAAGTGCTGCTGCCGAAGGGATCGGTCATTAATGGAGAACCAAGTATATAAGTTACCTGCTGTTGTGTCATACCCGTATGAACTTTCGCTATGTCACTCGCGACCAGATAGTTGCCTTGGTTGATATCAGGACGATAGACCACGCGTTCCAATGTAGAACAGCCCGCAGTCATCATTAGCATTACCGCTGTAGCAGCAGTCAGCATTTTGCAGCACATATCAATAACGTTCCTTTTTGAGCAAAAGCGGCTGGTACATCAGGCTAATGTTCTGGCGAATGAACCAGCGAATAAGCTGCCGATAATAATAGACCTTTCGGTTGTTGAAAACCTTTTCAGAATAACCATCAGACATTGAAGGCGAAAAAAGTGTCGCGGAGACAAGAAAAACTAAGCTGACATCATATTGGACATCGTTATGCTGCCAGTAGATCCCGCGCATTCGCTAGCGTGTTGCGAGTAACCTCACTGCCGCCCAGTAAACGCGCAAGTTCTTGCAAACGAGTTTTTTTATCAAGTACTTGCATGTGCGTTTCTGTCATTTCTCCATCTGTATGCTTACTGACGAAGAAATGAACGTGCCCGCATCCGGCGACCTGCGGTAAATGGGTGACGCACATTACCTGAGTTGATTCACCGAGCTGGCGTAGCATTTTGCCTACTACAGCCGCGATGGGACCGCTAATACCGACATCGATTTCATCAAAAATTAATGCAGGGGCATCCATTTTACGGGCGGTAATAACCTGTATTGCCAGTGCGATTCGCGACAGTTCACCACCCGAGGCAACTTTCGCCAGCGACTGCAACGGCTGTCCTGGATTCGTTGATACCAAAAAATCGATACGATCAGCGCCTGCTGAAGTTAAGCGTTCTGGATTATGACTCACCTCAATTTGCAGCCTGCCATGTGGCATAGAGAGCTGGTTCATACTTTCGCTTATTAAATCGCTTAACTCTTTAGCATACTGTTGACGGCGCTGAGAAAGGCTTACTGCACAGCGCTGAGTTTCGTGATGATAACGTTCGACTGACTCGCTAAGGTCACATTGCGCTTGCTGTTGTTGCTCCAGGACTTCCTGTTCAGTCAGCAGCTGCTGATACAGGAGGGGGAGCTCTGTCGGCGTGACGTGGTGCTTTCTCGCAAGTGAAACGTAGCGGGAAATACGCTGTTCCAGCTCATGCAGACGATTAGGATCTAAATCAAGACGGTCACAGTAATGCCGTAGTTCATCAGTCGCTTCAGAGAGTTGGATCGCTGCTTCTTCCAGCATAGTTAAAACGCTGCTGAGCTTGTCATCCAGGGTAGTCAGCTCGCTTATGCTCTGTCGGGCAGCATATAGCTGGCCTTGTAGCGTATTTCCATCGCCTTCAGCCATGAGTTGCAGCGCCTGCTGGCTAACTGAGAGCAGTTGGCCGCTGTTAGCTAACCGCTTGTACTCTTCATCAATCTGTTCAAATTCGCCGCTTTGCGGTGAAAATTCATTCAGCTCTTTTAGCTGATAGTGCAATAGCTCGGTACGCGCTTTCCGATCCTGCATTAGCTGTTGATGCTGAGCCAGCTCGCGGCAGCTTTGGTACCACCTTTGGTAAGTGCAGGCCATCTCATTCATCAGAGCGGGTTCGCCAATGTAGGCGTCCAACAGCTGCTTTTGGTATTCAGGCTTTAGCAACAGTTGGTGCATGTGCTGCCCGTGAATTTGAATCAGCATTTGTCCTAACTCGCGCAGTTGCGACAGCGGGACGGCAGTTCCGTTAATAAAGCCACGCGAGCGACCATCACTGTTAATAACGCGTCTCAACAGACATTCACTTCCGTCATCAAGCTGGTTGTCACTCAGCCAACGCTGTGCTGATGGTGTATCTTTCAAAGAAAAGCGAGCACACAGATCAGCGCGACTAGCACCCTGACGCACCATATCAGCTTCAGCACGCCCACCGAGACATAACCCTAACGCGTCGATGGCAATAGATTTACCCGCGCCGGTTTCACCGGTTATAACAGACATGCCCTGCTGGAAATCGATATCCAGATCGCGAACGATTGCAAAGTTGCTGATGGTCAGTTGTGCCAGCATAATTTAATTCCTGTATAAAAACTCATGTGTGGTTTTTTATACAGTATAGGCTGTATTTTTATACAGTAAAGAGGGCAGATCGAAAATTAAAACAATTTTTTTGACCAGCCTAATTTAGAGCTAAGTGTATTAAAATAATTATAATTTTTGGGATGTATGAGATTGAGTCGATCCACGCTACGGCGAATCAACACCTCTTCACCTTCCTGAATAGGCAGAGCAATCTGGCTATCGCAGCTGATTTCTAAATCGGTTCTTATATGTGAGAAACGCAGGCGAATAGTGCTGCTGCTATTAATTACCAAAGGGCGAGCGGAGAGAGTGTGCGGAAACATCGGCACCAGTACGATAGCTTCAAGTGAAGGGGTCAGGATTGGTCCCCCGGCGGATAGAGAATAAGCGGTGGAGCCGGTTGGCGTTGAAATTATCAAGCCGTCAGAACGCTGAGAAAAAGCAAAACTCTCATCGATATATACTTCAAACTCAATCATATGGGCGATTTTACCGGGGTGCAGTACGATCTCATTGATCGCGGTGCCGCGTCGCGATGCGCGCGCTTTGCGAAAAACTTTTGCTTCAAGCAGGAAGCGTGATTCGACAAAATACTCGCCTTCAAGCACATCGGCCAACTGACATTGAGCGTTGTCCGGATCAAGATCGGTCAGGAAACCCAGGTTGCCACGATTAATACCGATGACTTTAATGTTATAACGTGCCAGTACCCGCGCAGCGCCAAGCATGTTGCCATCGCCACCTACCACCACCGCCAGGTCGGCCTGCTGACCAATATCTGATAAAGAGCCGGTTCTGACGTTGCCCAGATTGAGTTCGCGTGCAATTTGTTGCTCAATGATTACTTCGTAACCCTTACTGGTGAGCCAGAGATAAAGCATTTCATGAGTCGTGAGCGCCGTAGGATGGCGCGGGTGTCCTACTATGCCGATGCAGGTAAAATGCGTATTCATCAGGCTGGTATCCTTCTACTGGACATATGATCCGGTCATGAAGACCGGATCCCTTGAAACTGCAATTCTGATCCCCATAATAAGCGAACCAGCGAGAATTGAGCACAAACGCGGAGAAATTCATGAGTAGTAAAGAACAGAATACACCAAACGAGCAAGCCTCAGATGATATCGAGATGGAGCAAACCCGGCCGGAAACCACAAGCGCAGATAGCGTTGAGACTGCAAGTGAAGTGGATCCGCGCGACGGGCGTATTGCTGAACTGGAAGCCCAGCTGGCTCAGGCTCAGGGAGGCGTTCGTGAAGCTCAGTTGCGCGCCCAGGCTGAAATTGAAAATATTCGACGCCGTGTTGAGTTGGACGTAGAGAAAGCACATAAGTTTGCGCTGGAGAAGTTTTCCAACGAGCTGCTGCCGGTAATCGATAGCCTTGAACGCGCGCTGGAAGTTGCTGATAAAGAAAATCCTGAACTGGCAGCAATGATCGAAGGTGTGGAGTTAACGCTGAAGTCGCTGCTGTCTGCGGTGCGTAAATTTGGCGTTGAAGTGGTTGGTGATGTGAAGGTTCCTTTCAATCCAGATGTGCATCAGGCTATGTCAATGATGGAATCTGATGAAGTAGAACCTAACCATGTGCTTATGGTCATGCAGCGCGGCTATACGCTTAATGGCCGCCTGTTACGCCCGGCTATGGTTGCCGTTGCGAAAGCAAAAAGCTGAATATGACCTCCCGTCACTTGGGCGGGAGGTTTTTCTTCAGGCGTCGCGCAATCGTGGCATCCAGTCTATTGGTATTTCTCCTTGCCTCTCCAGCAGGGCATTTGCCTGCGAGAAATGTTTACAACCAAAAAAGCCACGATGCGCAGACAATGGCGACGGATGTGGTGCCCGCAGAACGTGATGGCGCTGTCTGTCTATCATGCTTCCTTTTTTCTGCGCATGTGAACCCCAAAGCAAAAATACTACGCCCTCACAATGTTCATTGATAGACGCGATGACGTTGTCAGTAAACCTTTCCCAGCCAAATCGCGCGTGCGAATGAGCCTTACCAGCCTCGACGGTTAACACGGTATTCAATAGCAGTACCCCTTGATGCGCCCAGCTTTCCAGATAACCATGGGCCGGACGTGAAAAGCCGACAATGTCCGTTTCCAGCTCTTTATAGATATTGATCAGCGAAGGCGGGGGGGCAATGCCTGGTCGTACGGAGAATGACAGGCCATGAGCCTGACCAGGGCCGTGATAAGGATCCTGACCGAGGATAACGGCTTTTACTGCGCCGAGCTCGGTGTAGCGAAACGCATTGAATACATCCTGCTGGGGTGGATACACCGTAATTCCATTGGCACGCTCCTGTGCGACGGCACGCATGGTCTGAATAAAGTAGGGCTTCTCTTTCTCGCTGGCCAGCACATCGTGCCAGGTAAGTGTATTTACCATTGCCATATCCTCGTCAAATTATTGATCGCTAGCTTAGCGGCAATTTTTTCGGGCGGAAACCACAAAAAAAATTGAAATTTTATTAATTTTTTTATTATTATTTTTTGTTTTGAATCAATAAGTTGTCTTTCGCATTTTTTTGCGTTGCAAATTGGATTGATCTGCATCAAGGAGCAATATTTGCCGGAGTATATAACATAATGAGTATTTAACGAGGCTACGCCTGAATTATTGGGGGCAGGCCCGAGTTGGAGATAGTGATGATTACAGGTATTCAGATTACAAAAGCAGCAAAACCCGGTCTGATAGACTCATTCTGGCTACTGGATAACGATAAACAGGAAGTACGCTGCGTATGTGCGCGCAGCGATTACAACGAAGATCAAATCTTTGCTGTGAGTGATTTAGGCCAGTTCGAATATCGTGAAGTGCCGCTGGAAGTCAAACCGCAGGTACGTGTGGAGGGTGGTCAGCACCTTAACGTAAACGTAATGCGTCGGGAAACCTTACTTGATGCGGTCGAAAATCCGGAAAAATACCCACAGTTAACCATTCGTGTTTCAGGTTATGCAGTGCGTTTTAATTCGCTGACGCCTGAACAGCAGCGTGACGTAATTACCAGAACCTTCACAGAGAACTTATAAAGTTAAACCTGGTTGAAATTGCTTCGGAAAATGAATCAATTTACCTTCTGAAAAACCGCAGGAGTAATTTCTGCTCCTGTGATTTTTTGTTGATTGGATAACTCTGGCAGTAAAATATCACTCGCTGATTAAAAAAACGTTTAAATTCAAAAAACACCCACGATGGGGTGTTTTTTTATTTCTTTCTACGATTGTTCAGCATCACAGCCAATAGCTGGATCACTCGGTTTCCGGCGCTTGCCAACGTTTTTGGTTATACGATGGCGAAGCTTAATGCGCTTTTTAGCGACTTCACTCTCTTTTTTCTCTTTCCGCTTTGCTTGTGCCTTTTTAGATGGCTTACCTTTCAGTTTAACGCTGGGTACACGCGTCCCCGGGCGTAGTGTATCCACGGTGCGGGATTTCAGGGGTTCTTCGATATAGCGGCTTATTTTTCCCAGCAGCAGGTGGTCGTGTGCTTCGACCAAAGAGAGTGCCGTTCCTTTGCGCCCCGCACGAGCCGTGCGGCCAATACGATGCAGATAGATATCGGCAGTGCGCGGCATATCAAAATTAAATACGTGGCTGACATCCTGGATATCAATGCCTCGCGAAGCAACATCGGTCGCTACCAGTACGTTAACCCGGCCATCAACCAGACGTTTTAGCGCCTCATTGCGTTTTGCCTGTACCATCTCACCCTCAAGATAGCTGGTGTTGACACCGGCTTCGCGTAGCCATTGACAGAGTTCGTGTACGCGCTCGCGTTTGCGTACAAAAACGATGGCGCGCGTGACTTCCGGCTGTTTTAAAAGGTGTATCAATAGCGCGGTTTTATGCTTGAGATCATCGGCGCGATAATACCACTGGTTTATTTTTTTACGTTCGCTACGCGCCGGATCGGCATCAATCTCAATCGGTTCGTTAAGCAGACGACGGGAAAAGTCCTGTATAGCTTCGCCTTCAAGCGTGGCGGAAAATAGCAAAGTTTGCTTACGCCAGCGGGTTTCCCCGGCGATATGTTCTATATCCTGAGCAAACCCCATATCCAGCATGCGATCTGCTTCATCCAGAATCAGTGTTTCCACCGCATGGCAGTCGAAGTTTTCTTCTTTAATGTATTGCAGCAGGCGTCCGGTGGTGGCAACCACAATGTCCTGATTCTCACTGAACACTTCTGCATGGTTCATATAGGCAACGCCGCCGGTAATAGTGGCGATATCCAGATGCGTGTGCGCAGCAAGTTCACGAGCGTGATCGGCAACCTGCATCGCCAGCTCGCGAGTCGGCGTTAGAATTAGAATGCGGGGTGGACCGGATTTCTTACGTGGAAAATCGAGCAAATGCTGCAATGCTGGCAACAGATAGGCTGCCGTTTTACCGGTGCCAGTAGGCGCTGAGCCAAGAACATCGCGACCTTCAAGCGCTGGGGGAATTGCCGCGGCCTGAATCGCCGTAGGGCGCGTGAAGCCTTTATCCTGCAGTGCTTTCAACAGGCTCTCGTCGAGCTCAAGTTCGGAAAAAGTGGTTGCCGTCATAATCTACCTCAGTTTAGGGCGCCGATTATAGACAGATTGCGCAGGATGTTCATCTGTTTGTGTCAGAGTGCCGACTTTTACTGCACGAAAGATTACTTTATGCTAACGCCGGTTTTTCATCGGGTCATGCAAATGTCGCAAAAGAAAAGTGTGCTGCGTCGTAACGGCTTCACATTCAAACAGTTTTTCGTTGCGCACGATCGCTGTGCTATGAAAGTCGGTACCGATGGCGTTTTACTGGGCAGTTGGGCGCCGTTAGCCAACGTTAAGCGTATTCTTGATATTGGCACTGGTAGTGGATTGATCGCACTAATGTTAGCGCAACGAACAGGTATTGTAGTTCAGGTCGATGCTGTTGAGCTGGATACTGATGCTGCGCAGCAGGCGAAAGATAATGCGCAGGCATCACCGTGGGCTGCGCGTATTAATGTTTATCAGGACGATGTGATTAACTGGGCGGCAGAGTGTGACCGACACTATCAACTGATTGTCAGTAATCCACCTTATTTTGCGCCAGGCGTGGCTTGTGCCAGCAGCGCACGTGAAAAAGCGCGCTACACCGGCCACCTTGACCATGAAGCACTCTTAATTTGCGCAGGACGCCTGCTGAGTGATGAAGGCTTTCTTGCTGTTATCCTGCCGGAGAACTCAGCTGAACAGCTGATCGCTATGGCGAAGTGCAGGGGCTTACATCTGCGATTACGTACTGACGTTGCTGAGAAGGAGAATAAATTACCTACGCGCGTGATGCTGGCGTTCTCACCTTGCGCAGGTAACACCTTTTCCGACCGCCTGATTATACGCGACAGTAATAACCACTATTCGACAGCCTGGCGCGGCCTGACGCAGGATTTTTATCTGTTAAGTTAAGCTTTAAAATCCGGCGTCAAAACAGTTGGCCGGGCATGTGCCAACGTCTGCGGGTAATCCAGCGTATAGTGCAGCCCGCGACTCTCCTTACGCTGTAAGGCGCTCTTGATGATAAGCTCTGCCACCTCAGCCAAATTACGTAATTCAAGTAGGTTATTAGAAATGCGGAAGTTGGCATAGTATTCGGCAATTTCCGCCTGCAATAACTGAATCCGACGCTGCGCACGCTCCAGTCGCTTCGTTGATCGTACAATGCCTACGTAGTCCCACATAAACAGTCGAAGTTCATGCCAGTTGTGCTGGATGATAACTCGCTCATCAGAATCATCTACGCGGCTTTCATCCCATGGCGGTAACCTGGCGGGAGCGGATAAGTGCGGCAGAGTGGAGATAAGCGCTTGCGAGGCTGACCACCCGTAAACCAGGCATTCAAGTAATGAGTTTGAGGCCAGGCGATTAGCGCCGTGTAGGCCGGTGTAACTAACCTCACCGATGGCGTAAAGTCCGGCCACATCCGTCTGACCCTGGTTATCGACCACAGCGCCGCCGCAGGTGTAATGGGCGGCGGGAACAATCGGGATTGGCTCGCTGGTCAGATCAAGACCTAAGCTTATAAGTTTATGATAAATAGTCGGGAAATGACCACGGATAAAGTCTGCCGACTTATGGCTGATATCCAGGTACATACAGTCGACGCCAAGCCGCTTCATTTCGTAATCAATTGCCTGGGCTACGACATCGCGAGGTGCCAGTTCGCCACGTGGATCAAAGTCAGCCATAAAGCGGGAACCGTCCGGACGCTTGAGCAATGCACCCTCACCACGCAGCGCTTCACTGAGCAGAAAGTTACGCGCTTGAGGATGAAACAGACAGGTAGGGTGAAACTGGTTAAATTCCATGTTAGCCACCCGGCAGCCTGCTCGCCATGCCATCGCAATGCCATCGCCAGAGGCGACATCAGGATTCGTGGTGTACTGATAGACTTTTGCTGCGCCGCCTGTTGCTAAAATAACGGAGCGGGCGCTGCAAGTTTCAACGCGCTCAAGCTGACGATTCCACAGCCAGGCGCCAACTGCGCGTCGTGATCCGGGTAGGCCGGCTTTGTCGCTGGTGATAATATCAACGGCATTAAAGCGCTCCAGCAACTGGATATTGGGCTGTGAAAGGGCAAGACTAACCAGCGTTGTCTCAACCGCATGTCCGGTCGCATCTGCGCTGTGCAAGATGCGACGATGACTATGTCCGCCCTCACGGGTCAGATGATAAGGCTGTCCACTGACGCCACCTGCGTTTTTATCGAAAGACACGCCGTTATTAATCAGCCACTGTACGCAATGTCGCGCATTGCTGGCGATAAATGTGACGGCGCTACGATCGCACAAACCAGCACCAGCCGTTAGCGTGTCTTCGATGTGAGATTCGATGCTATCTGCCTGGTCAAAAACTGCTGCGATGCCGCCTTGAGCGTAGAAAGTTGAGCCCTCATTAAGCGCACCTTTACTGGCTACGATTACCCGATAAGAAGGTGCAAGCCGGAGCGCCAGCGATAAACCCGCCGCGCCACTTCCAATAATCAAAACATCACAACGGTGATCACAAGATTTCATTTTTGTTTAGTTTACTAAACACAAGGTGTGATGAGAATATCACCCCATTAGCTGCAGTGAAATCCCCAAAATTTTCACAATTTTCTTATTAAAAGCATCACGGTCACGCAGATGGCGGAAATTGACAGATTTATTTGCTATTTTTAGTTAATGTTTATTATTGCGAACTTTTTTGCTAATCAGATATTAGCAGGTGAAAAAACGTGCTTGTTAATGTACCCTGCGGGCGACGTCAGGCTAATGATGCAAGCCGGCTGAGCGTAAAAAGTCCGGCACTATCAGGCTCAATCCAAACCAATTAAAGCGCCTGGGGCAAAACGTGCTGTTGACTGGAGAAAAATATGCCTTTAGGAACTTTCCGTAAAATGACCAATCAAAGCTTATGCTTGCTCAATATGGACATGTCATTACTGACGGTTTCACCAGGCGTTATTAGATATTTGGGGAGATATTACCTCGGATGAGCGAGCAGTTAACGGATCAGGTTCTTGTTGAACGGGTTCAGAAAGGAGATAAAAGGTCATTCAATCTTCTGGTGGTGCGCTATCAGCATAAAGTGGCGAGCCTTGTAGCCCGGTACGTTCCCTCTGGTGATGTGCCCGATGTGGTCCAGGAATCCTTTATTAAAGCTTACAGGGCGTTAGATTCTTTCCGTGGCGATAGCGCTTTCTATACCTGGCTTTACAGGATCGCCGTCAACACGGCGAAAAATTATTTGGTTGCTCAGGGACGACGCCCTCCATCCAACGATGTTGACGCGATTGATGCAGAAAACTTCGAGAGCGCGGGGGCGCTAAAAGAAATTTCGAACCCAGAGAACTTAATGTTGTCCGAAGAATTGAAACAGATTGTATTTCGCACTATTGAGTCATTACCGGAAGACTTAAAGATGGCAATCACTTTACGCGAGCTTGATGGGTTGAGCTATGAAGAGATAGCTGCTGTTATGGACTGCCCGGTGGGTACTGTCCGTTCGAGGATTTTCCGGGCGCGTGAAGCAATTGATAATAAGGTCCAACCGCTCATTCAACGCCATTAAATGGCGGGCACAGGAAGGGTACTAAAGCATGCAGAAAGAGAAACTTTCCGCTTTCATGGATGGTGAAGCTCTCGACAATGAGGCGATAGCAGCCTTGTCCGGTGACGTAACATTGCAGCGAAGCTGGCGGAGTTACCATCTTATCCGTGACACCCTGCGTGGGGATGTCGCCGAAGTCATCCACTTCGATATCTCTGCCCGCGTTGCGGCTGCTATTGAACAGGAACCCAAAAGAAATGTAACATCTCTTATCCCTGAGTCTCAGCCTGAACCAACTTCATGGGCACGCATGCCTTTCTGGTATAAAGTTCGCCCTTGGGCGGCGCAAATTACGCAGGTTGGTGTAGCGGCTTGCGTTTCGCTAGCAGTGATTGTTGGCGTTCAGCACTATAATCAGCCAGCTAAAGACAACCATAGCCCGTCTGACTCTCCGGTTTTTAACACGTTACCAATGATGGGTCAGGCCTCCCCGGTTAGCTACGGCGTTCCGCAAAATATCGGTGTAAACGGGCAGCTACAAAGTCAACACCGTCTGGCAAATGCCCTATTGCAGGATTATGAACTGCAGCGCCGTTTACACGCTGAGCAACTGCAGATTGAGCCGGATACCGCTCATCAGGCTGCTGCAGTTCAGGTACCTGGAACCCAATCGTTAGGAAATCAGCAGCAGTAATGAAGCAATTCTGGTATGCCGTCACTCTTTTGACCGGTTGCCTGCTATATCCTTCTGTTGCCTCGGCGCAAACAACGCCAGGGGCGTTATTGCAACAGATGGAGCGGGCCAGCCAGTCCCTCAATTATGAGCTTGCCTTTATTAGCGTTTCCCGCATGGGAATCGAATCTCTGCGCTATCGTCATGCAGTAATTGACAATAAAACCTACGCACAGCTTCTGCAAATGGATGGCCCGCGTCGTGAAATTATTCAACGTGGTAATGAAATTAGCTACTTCGAGGCCGGCCTTGAGCCGTTTACGCTTTCTGGCGGACGCATTATCGATACGCTGCCTTCAGTCATATATGGTGATTTCAACCGCCTTAGCAGCAGTTACGATTTCATACCGGTAGGCCGTGCCCGTGTTGCCGATCAGGTTTGCGATGTGATTCGTATTGTGGCTCGTGATGGAACCCGCTATAGCTTTATTGTTTGGATAGATACCGACACTAAGTTGCCGCTACGAGTTGATATGCTTGATCGCAGTGGTGAGACCCTTGAACAGTATCGGGTGATCAGTTTTGCTGTGGATGATGGCATTCGTAAAGTGATGCAAGGTCTGACTAAAGCTAACATGCCACCTTCGCTTTCACTTCCACCGGCTAAAAAACAGATGTTCAGCTGGCAGGTAGGCTGGTTGCCTCAGGGAGTAAAGGAAGTATCGCAAAGCCGACGTGATATTCCGACGCTGAATAAACCGGTCGAATCACGGTTGTACTCTGACGGTTTATTTAGTTTTTCCGTTAATATCAGCCCGGCGGATAAGAACAGCGTGCCACAGTTATTGCGTAATGGCTGGTGTACCATTCAGACTGAAGTGCGCAACAATACAGAAATTACAGTGGTGGGAGAGCTGCCGCCTTCCACGGCAAAACGTATCGCCGACAGTGTATCTCTTGGAGCGAAGCCATGATGCGAGAATGGGCTACGGTGGTTGGCTGGCACGATGGTGTGGCGACGCTGCACTCTGAAATTAAAACGTCCTGTAGCAGCTGCTCTGCACGTAAAGGCTGTGGCAGCCATCTGTTGAATAAACTTGGCCCGAAAAACGCCCACGTGATGCAAATTAACAGCCCTGAACCACTTCAGCCCGGGCAACGTATTGAGCTGGGAATCGCCGAAAAGAGTCTTTTAGGCTCCGCGCTACTGGTTTATATGACCCCACTTGCCGGTTTGTTTATTATCGCCGGCCTTTTTCAAATGCTGTTCCATAGCGACCTGGCCGCAGCATGTGGCGCGTTGCTGGGGGGGCTCGGCGGATTTATCGTTGCGAGAGGTATTGCTACCTTAATCGGGCATCGCGCGGATTTCCAGCCTGTTATTTTGAGCGTAGCGTTACCTCCGGATGCCCTGCGCGTCGAAATGCCTGAAAGCTAGCCTGTATCCGCACCATATCCATGTTTGGTCTCGGCATAGTTGTATCTTTACCTTCGCGGGCCCTTTCTTGTGACTGTAGAACGTATCATGTTGATGCACTCTTATCGGCGTGAATTCTTTCGTGAAACAGGGTAACAGTGTAAGATGCGTGCTCAATATTGATGGGAGAGATTAATAACGTGACTATATCGTTTCCATCAACAAGTCTTCAACGTAATCTTACGCGAAAAAATTCATATAAATGAAGAATATACGCAATTTTTCTATCATCGCACACATCGACCACGGTAAATCCACACTATCTGATCGACTGATTCAAATTTGTGGCGGTTTGACCGAGCGCGAAATGGCTGCCCAGGTTCTTGATTCAATGGATTTAGAGCGCGAGCGCGGTATTACCATCAAGGCACAGAGCGTTACCCTTGATTATCACGCGCCTGGCGGTGAAACATACCAGCTCAATTTTATCGACACGCCCGGGCATGTTGACTTCTCCTACGAGGTTTCCCGTTCACTCGCTGCCTGTGAAGGTGCGTTGTTAGTGGTCGATGCGGGTCAGGGGGTTGAGGCACAAACTCTGGCTAACTGCTACACCGCGATGGAAATGGACCTGGAAGTTGTACCGGTCCTTAACAAAATTGACCTGCCCGCTGCCGACCCCGACCGCGTTGCTGAAGAGATTGAAGATATCGTCGGTATCGATGCGACCGACGCTGTACGCTGCTCGGCCAAAACTGGCGTTGGCGTTCCGGACGTTCTTGAGCGTCTGGTGCGTGATATTCCACCGCCGAAGGGGGAGCCGGATGCACCATTGCAGGCGCTGATCATCGACTCGTGGTTTGATAATTATCTTGGCGTTGTGTCGCTTATTCGCATTAAAAACGGTGTTCTGCGTAAAGGCGATAAGATAAAAGTTATGAGCACAGGTCAGACTTATAACGCTGACCGACTCGGTATTTTCACGCCTAAACAGATCGATCGTACCGAACTCAAGTGTGGTGAGGTTGGTTGGTTGGTCTGCGCGATCAAAGATATTCTTGGTGCGCCTGTCGGGGATACCCTGACGTTAGCACGCCAGCCCGCAGAGAAGGCGCTGCCAGGCTTCAAAAAAGTGAAACCACAGGTTTATGCCGGCCTTTTTCCGGTCAGCTCCGACGATTACGAAAGCTTTCGCGATGCGCTGGGTAAACTTAGCCTGAACGACGCTTCACTCTTTTATGAACCGGAAAGTTCTACCGCGCTGGGCTTTGGTTTCCGATGTGGTTTTCTCGGCTTGCTGCATATGGAAATCATTCAGGAGCGCCTTGAGCGGGAATATGATCTTGACCTGATCACCACGGCACCAACGGTGGTTTATCAGGTGCAGACTACCGCTGGTGAAACGCTCTATGTTGACAGCCCTTCTAAGCTGCCGCCCTTGAATAATATTGAAGAACTACGCGAACCTATAGCTGAATGTCATATGCTGTTGCCGCAGGAGTTTCTCGGCAATGTGATAACGCTATGCATCGAAAAGCGCGGCGTGCAAACGAATATGGTTTATCACGGTAATCAGGTGGCGCTGACTTATGAAATTCCGATGGCCGAAGTGGTGCTGGACTTTTTTGACCGCCTGAAGTCAACTTCACGCGGCTATGCATCTCTGGATTACAATTTTAAACGTTTTCAGTCTTCCGACATGGTGCGGGTGGATGTTTTGATTAATAGCGAGCGCGTCGATGCGCTGGCGCTGATCACCCATCGCGACAATTCGCAATATCGTGGCCGTGAGCTGGTTGAAAAAATGAAAGATCTCATTCCGCGACAGCAGTTTGATATCGCTATTCAGGCGGCTATAGGCAATCACATTATTGCGCGCTCTACGGTCAAGCAGCTACGTAAGAACGTTCTGGCGAAATGCTATGGCGGTGACGTCAGCCGTAAGAAAAAGTTGCTGCAAAAGCAGAAAGAAGGGAAAAAGCGCATGAAGCAGGTGGGTAATGTCGAACTGCCTCAGGAAGCATTTCTTGCGATTTTGCATGTGGGTAAAGAAAATAAATGATGCCGCCTGTGGGTGGCCGAGAGGAAAGATAGATGGCAAATACGTTCGCCCTAATTCTGGCGATTGCGACCCTGGTAACAGGGATAATTTGGTGTGTGGACAAAGTTAAGTTAGCTCCCGCACGTCGTGCCAGACGTGAACAGGCGCAAATACAGGCGGGTGGGAAGCTGGATAATGCCGAGCTGAGTAAGGTGGCGAAACAGTCAGGCTGGATTGAAACGGCGGTATCGGTATTCCCGGTGCTGTTTGTGGTGTTTTTCGTGCGCTCGTTCATCGTTGAACCTTTTCAGATTCCGTCTGGTTCAATGATGCCAACCTTGTTGGTCGGCGACTTTATTCTGGTGAACAAATTTGCTTACGGCATTAAAGATCCTATCACTCACACCACGCTAATTGAAACGGGCCATCCAAAACGTGGTGATGTCGTGGTCTTCAGGTTTCCTAAAAACCCGAATGAAGATTATATTAAGCGCGCAATTGGTTTGCCTGGCGACCGTATTACCTACGATCCGCTGGCGAAAACGTTGACCGTTTTCCCAGGCTGCGGTGACAATAATACTTGTCAGAAGACTCTGCCGATCACCTATTCTGACGTGCAACCCAGCAACTTTGTTGAAACCTTCGGTGGCAGCGACGGTGATGAAACCAGCAGCAATTTTTACCAGCGACCGCCTGGGGATAATATTCCTGGCGCCCTGCGGCTGGCAGAGAGAAGCGAGACGCTGGGTAATGTAACCCATCATATCTTGCTTATCCCTGAAGCGCAGGGCCAGACGAGTGGCTATTATCACCAGCCTGGTGAGCCGGAAGCAACATGGGTCGTGCCAAAAGGCATGTATTTTATGATGGGTGATAACCGCGATAATAGTTATGACAGCCGTTACTGGGGGTTCGTCCCGGAAAAAAATCTGGTTGGCAAGGCGTTTGCTATCTGGATGAGCTTTGAAAAGCAGCCGGGTGAATGGCCGACAGGCATCCGTTTTAGCCGTATCGGCGGGTTGCATTAAAATGTAAAGGAGTGGCTCCCTTTAGGGAGCCACTGCACACGAAACTGATAGTGTTGTTTTTCAGCCCCGTTTCATATGCAGATCACATGACGCATTAACAGATTGGTAGCACATGAACCCCATCGTCATTAATCGCCTTCAGCGTAAGCTGGGCTATACTTTCATTCATTACGAGCTGTTACAGCAGGCATTAACGCACCGTAGCGCCAGCAGCAAGCACAATGAGCGGCTGGAGTTTCTCGGCGACTCGATTCTTAGCTATGTGATTGCTAATGCGCTTTATCATCGCTTTCCGCGCGTTGACGAAGGGGATATGAGCCGCATGCGGGCTACTTTGGTGCGCGGTAATACGCTGGCGGAAATCGCACGGGAATTTGAATTAGGCGAATGTCTGCGTCTCGGTCCGGGTGAGCTAAAAAGCGGCGGTTTCCGTCGCGAATCAATCCTTGCAGATACGGTTGAGGCGCTGATCGGCGCAATATTTCTAGACAGCGATATTCAAAACGTTGAAAAGCTGATCCTGAACTGGTATGCCTCCCGACTGGAGCAGATAAGTCCAGGTGACAAGCAAAAAGATCCAAAAACGCGCTTGCAGGAGTATTTGCAGGGGCGTCATCTGCCATTGCCATCTTATCTGGTGGTGCAGGTACGAGGCGAAGCGCACGATCAGGAATTCACTATTCATTGTCTGGTTAGCGGCATGGGCGAGCCAGTCGTGGGCGTTGGTTCCAGCCGCCGTAAAGCTGAGCAGGCGGCAGCTGAACAGGCGTTGATTAAGCTGGGAATTGAATGAACAAACAAACATCGCACTGTGGCTTTATTGCCATTGTAGGTCGTCCGAATGTTGGTAAATCTACCTTACTGAACCAGCTTCTGGGGCAGAAGGTATCGATTACTTCACGCAAACCACAAACCACTCGTCATCGCATTATGGGGATCCATACGGATGGGGAATATCAAGCGATTTATGTTGATACCCCCGGTTTGCATATTGAAGAAAAAAGGGCGATAAATCGTCTGATGAACCGTGCCGCCAGTAGCGCAATAGGCGATGTCGAACTGGTTATTTTTGTGGTGGAAGGCACGCGCTGGAACGACGATGACGAGATGGTTCTTAGCAAGCTCAAAGCGGGTAGGGTCCCGGTTTTGTTGGCGATTAATAAAGTCGATAATATTAACGATAAGTCCATATTACTACCGCATATTCTGCAGATAAGCCAGAAAATGGATTTTGTCGATGTAGTGCCTATTTCAGCCGAAAATGGGAAAAATGTTGATACTATTGCTGCAATCGTGCGCAAGCGTCTGCCCGAGGCTGAACATCATTTCCCAGAAGAATTTATAACCGATCGCTCCCAGCGCTTTATGGCATCAGAAATTATTCGTGAAAAACTCATGCGCTTTCTCGGTGCGGAGCTTCCCTATTCCGTTACTGTTGAAATTGAGCAGTTTAAGCCTAACGAACGCGGCGGTTTTGATATTAACGGACTGATCCTTGTCGAGCGCGAGGGGCAGAAGAAGATGGTGATCGGCAATAAGGGGGCGAAAATTAAAACCATTGGCATTGAAGCCCGTAAAGACATGGAAGAGATGTTCGATAGCAAAGTACATCTTGAACTCTGGGTCAAAGTGAAGTCCGGCTGGGCGGATGATGAACGTGCGCTGCGCAGCCTCGGTTACATAGACGATCTCTAATTTGCTTATGGAAGGCTGGCAGCGTGCATTCGTTCTGCATGGTCGCCCCTGGAGCGAGACAAGCCTGCTGCTCGATCTGTTCACTGAGCATAATGGCCGCGTGCGCATTCTGGCAAAAGGCGCCAGGGCGAGGCGCTCGCGGTTAAAAGGAGCGCTGCAACCGTTTACCCCATTGCTGGTGCGCTGGGGTGGACGCGGCGAGATGAAATTTCTGCGCAGCGCGGAGGCAGTCTCTCTCGCTCTGCCGCTTTCCGGAAAAACCCTCTATTGTGGCTTGTACGTCAACGAGCTGCTGTCACGCGTGCTGGAGTACGAAACCCCGTTCAGCGAACTTTTCTTTGATTACCTGCATTGCATTCAGGCACTGGCTGCCGATGATGGTTCGCCTGAACCTATCTTGCGCCGCTTTGAGCTTGCGCTGCTTGGTCAGCTTGGATACGGGGTTGATTTTCTTCACTGTGCAGGAAGCGGTGCGGCGGTAACGACTGATATGACTTACAGCTACCGTGAGGAAAGGGGATTTACCGCCAGTCTGGTAATCAACAATCGCAGCTTTACCGGTTACCATTTGCAGTCGATGGCGCAGGGTGAGTTTCCTGATGCCGATAGCCTCAGAGCGGCAAAGCGCTTCACGCGTCTGGCACTCAAACCCTTCCTTGGTGGCAAGCCGCTCAAGAGTCAGGAGCTGTTTCGCCAGTTTTTGCCGAAAAAAAAAGCAGATATCCCGCCAATTTAAGAAGACTAGCGTCGGGCCATACCGGTATGTGGCGTATCGTTGTAAACTTATGACTCTGTTCGCCAATGCTGAGGACGCTATGACTGATTTATTACTGGGCGTAAATATCGATCACATTGCTACCGTGCGTAATGCCCGTGGCACGCATTATCCCGATCCTGTTCAGGCCGCTTTTTCTGCTGAGCAGGCGGGCGCAGACGGCATTACTGTGCATTTGAGAGAGGACCGCCGTCATATTACTGATCGTGACGTGCGCATTCTGCGCCAGACAATTCAGACCCGTATGAATCTCGAAATGGCCGTGACAGATGAGATGGTCTCCATCGCTTGTGAGATCAAACCTCACTTTTGTTGCCTGGTGCCTGAAAAGCGTCAGGAAGTGACCACTGAAGGTGGTCTGGACGTGGCCGGCCAGGTGCAAAAAATGACCCAGGTGGTAAGCCAGCTGCATCAGGCCGGCATTCTGGTATCGCTGTTTATCGATGCTGATTATCGTCAGATTGACGCAGCCGTCGATACCGGAGCGCCCTTGATTGAAATTCACACGGGAGCTTATGCCGATGCCGAAGGCAACGTGCGTCAGGCGGAATTTGAGCGTATCGGCAAAGCGGCGGCTTATGCGGCGAGCAAAGGGCTGAAGGTTAACGCCGGTCACGGTCTGAACTATCACAACGTGATGCCGATTGCGGCGCTACCGGAAATGCACGAATTGAATATTGGTCATGCCATCATTGGACGAGCGCTGTTTTGTGGGCTGACGCAGGCGGTGGCCGAAATGAAAACGCTGATGCGTGAAGCCCGTCGCTGATGGCTATTCTCGGTCTGGGTATTGATATCGTGGAAATCGCCCGTATTGAAGGCGTGGTCTCCCGCAGCGGTGATCGTCTGGCACAGCGGGTGCTGAGTACCGGTGAATGGCAGCAATACCAGACGCATCAGCAGCCGGTTCGCTTTCTTGCCAAGCGCTTCGCAGTCAAAGAGGCTGCGGTAAAGGCATTTGGCACCGGTATTCGTGGCGGTCTGGCGTTTAATCAATTTGAAGTCTATAACGACGCATTAGGTAAGCCGGGATTACGCTTCTTTGAGCACGCGGCCGTTATTGCCGAAAAAATAGGCGTACATCGTGTACACGTTACCCTGGCTGACGAACGCCACTATGCCTGCGCCACGGTAATCATCGAAGATTAATCAGGCGGGGGCTACGCCCTGTAAAATGACAAATTTCTCCCATAGTTCCGCCTGGCATTCAGGGTGCCGGGCATCGACAATAATGGTCTTATCTATTGGGCATACTTTCTGACAGGTCGGGCTGTCATAAAATCCGATACACTCAGTGCAGCGTGCGGCATCTATCTGGTAGATAAGATCGCCCATAGCGATTGCCTGATTTGGGCATTCAGGCTCACACATGTCGCAATTAATGCAGCTGTTAGTAATGAGTAACGCCATTTCAGTTACTGCCCTTTTTATCTACTAAAATCAGATGGTTATATACAATTTGTATTTCTTATGATGGTTAGCTAGCTGTGGGTTTGTACAGTATAAAAAACACCGATACACTCACTTGCGTAACACAAAACCGCAACACAGACCGAAAATCATCCCCCTAAAAACCCCATGTGCGAGCCTGTCATAGTTAATGCTGCGCACTGTAACACAGAACCCTGACAAGCCCAATGATGACGCTTTTTGAGCGCTTCATAGCGTTGGGAAGGATGTAAGCCGTCTTACACAGGCTCACACATGCATATCTGTGTTACTGCGGCAAAAAATCAGGGGTGACATCTGAGATACCAGGACAACAGCATTAAGTCACGGCGGATCATCTCGTATCTGACTGTAGTGGAGAAGCTCCTGCGACACTCTCGGCTAATTTTAAAGCTAACGAAGCTGAGCGCCGCTCTTAATCACTTCGCCAGAACCTATCAGAATAGGGTGTTAGTTTATTAGCGCTGATTTATGGGGAGCCCTCATTACAACCGCCTCAACAATTAGCTAAACGATTAACGTTTGCGATGGCTGTCAGCAGCTGTAAGCCTGCTATGCTGATAATCTGCCGGACAACTGATTGATGCAATGCTTTTCAAATATACCCCTCATAAACAACACCTTCTGCTCACGGGATAAATCTCCTTCTCATTCTGTATCCTGCCAGACGTCAAAAATCTCGTTCAATTGTCATCGTTTATTTATAAATACTTTATGTCTATACCGTTATTAGGTTGGTTTTATGCAAATAGCAGACATGCGGATAGCGTTCGATTACGCGATGGTGATTGAACCCGGCGATCATCGTGTCACGTGTTTTTCAGATTTTTTAAAAGAGTTACAGGCGTTGAATGTGCGATGGGCATGCCAATAAACTAATAGATTGACTACTATCAGCAGGACTGGCTTGGTTAAAGCCAAGTTGAAGGGTAACGACAGGGCGTATTAATTAACATGTGCCGAACGCTGTAAGGAGGAATAGCTTCGATCGCCTATCAGCAACTGCACCGGTGTAAGCTGATCTTTGCAATTTTAAAATGCAGTTTTTGTTAGGGATGTTTGGGTTACTGTAAATAGTCAGGCCAGGCCTGAGCGCTATTTAATGTTCAGTTTTATAAGTAGTTATTTCAATTGCTCACCGATGTTGCTGATGTGATTTTTGCGACAACGCTCCTCGCGCTATGCTGTCGGTGTCTTTACAACGTTGACCGACATGACAGCGGCTAATGTCACAACGTCGGAGATAAATAACGTGTTCAATGTCCAAAAAATAAATAGCCCGCGCGAGTGCTCATTCAGAGCAGTTTTTTTACCAGTGCTTCACTGTGACGAATATGATGGCCAGCGCGTTCAGGATCGCGCTGGATTAAGGCTATAAACAACAGGTCGGTTAATGCCAGCTGCGCGGCCGTGGAGGAGACGGACGCGCTACGTGTGGTTTGCTCTTCTGCTACCGTATACAGACAGTGGTGAGCGCTTTGTTGCAACGTATTAGGGGTAAAGCCGGTAAATGCCAGAACGGTGGCGCCGCAGCGTTTGGCCTCTTGTGCGGCAAGGTTGATCTCCCGGCGTTCGCCGCTGTAGGAGATGGCCAGCAGAACATCACCCTGAGTCAGGGCCTGTACGCTGGACAGCAGAGCATGCATATCCTGTTCAGCCACAGCGCTGATACCGATTTTCATCAGCTTCCACGAAAAATCTTTTGCGACCAGGCCGGAAGCACCTATTCCTACCATAACGATACGATGTGCATCTTTCAGCAGGTGCAAAACCTCCAGTAATTTCTCTTCACTGTTGATGTCCAGAGTTGCACGTATTGCGGAGGTTTTCTCCGTCAGTAGTTTCTCACCGACCAGCTTTAAGGGATCATCGCTAAGAATATGATTGTGAACCATTACCGCGCTTTTATCTGCCAGCGCATCACTCAGCGCCAGCTTTAGCGCCGGGAAACCACGATAGCCAAGCTTTTGCGCAAATTTAACTACGCTTGACTGACTGACGCCGGCTGATTCTGCCAGTCTTTGAGAGCTTTGGTGTCGGGCTTCATCGGGCTGTGTGAGAAGAAAATCCGCCAGGCGGCGCTCGTTCGCAGCCAGTCGTGGATAAAGCTGGCGGATGCGTAGCAGGGCACTCATGTTGTCTCCTCATCAAATTATTATTGTTTTGCAAAACGGTGGAGCGTTGGCGGCTAACGCCATTCAGATTGTGATACAGGTTTATACAAAGAAAAAGGATGCTGCGTGATGAATAAAATATTCGTATATTAAATCAATTATAGAATTAAAAATTCTTGGGGGACAAATGAATTTAGCATCGTTACTTTCTGAAACGCGTAACGTCGAAACCGTGGATCTGGACAATCTTACTACGCTTGAGATGGTTCGCTGTTTTAATCGTGAAGATACGAAAGTGGCACAGGCCGTCAGCCAGACGCTGCCAGCTGTCGCTCAAGCCGTGGACGCCGCCGCACAGGCGTTAGCTGCCGGTGGGCGCATCATCTATATTGGCGCCGGAACCAGTGGGCGTCTGGGCGTGCTAGATGCAGCTGAGTGTCCCCCCACCTTCGGTGTTCCAGCCGATCGGGTGATCGGCCTGATAGCCGGTGGCCCAGGTGCCATCACCCAGGCGGTTGAGGGTGCTGAGGATAAACCCGAGCTTGGCGTAGATGACCTTCAAGCCATTGGGTTAACGGCCAATGACCTGGTTGTCGGCCTGGCGGCCTCGGGACGCACACCATACGTTATTGGTGCGCTGCGCTATGCACGCCAACAGGGTTGCGTTACCGCAGCTATTTCCTGCAATCCGGAGTCACCCATTGCCTGCGAAGCGGAGATTGCTATTTTACCTCTGGTTGGTCCGGAAGCATTGACAGGATCAACCCGGCTGAAAGCGGGTACCGCGCAAAAGTTGGTATTGAATATGATTTCAACCGGAGCAATGGTGAAATACGGCAAGGTATATCAGAATCTGATGGTCGATATGCAAGCCACTAATATCAAACTACTGTATCGTGCGAGCCGTATGGTGATTGAGGCGACCGGCTGTGATCCTGAAAAGGCTAACGCTGCGCTAAGTGAGTGCGAAAATAATGTCAAAACGGCGATCCTGATGGTGCTGGCGGGAATTAGCGCTCAGGAAGCTATTGCGCGTTTACAGTCCCACCGCGGTTTTCTGCGAGCGGCGCTGGCGGCGCATACATCGCCAAAGGAGTGCGCGAATGGAAAGCCATCACAAACGGGATAAAGCTTTGCTTTCAGGCATCTGGCTGGAGTGGTGGAAACATCGCGCGGCTGGAAACAGTTTCAACCGTAAGCGCTAGAGCTGTACGATGGAGGCTGCCCGACCGGCTATACACAAAGGCGTGTAGGGCATTGACGGGATGTGCGTCAGTGCAGGCGGCATTTGCATATGATCGGTCAGGGCAAGCGTTCCCGGATCGTTGTAGCCGTGCGAACAATTTAGGTATACGCAGCGGTAAATAAGGCCATTCATCCCAGCATTCCGGTGGCTAAAGTATCTTAATCACACGTTCTAAATCTTATTACGTTTGGAGTTTCAGTTTTGCCGCTGGCGCTGACTATGGGCGGTGTTAAAATGGTTAGTTATTTATGAAGGCGGGTTTGCTCTGCTGTCGCAGGGTTTATTCTCAGCCGATTAATCGTACCTGGAGATCCTGAGGAGTGAGGCTTGAGCAGTTTTGACGCAAGGAGGGTCGTTTTTTTCGACCTCGATGGCACGCTACATCGGCAGGACATGTTCGGTAGCTTCATGCGTTACGTGCTGCGTCGCCAGCCGCTCAACTTGTTATTAGTGATACCGCTACTGCCTGTCGTTGGCGTGGGGTTGATGTTCAAAGGGCGCGCGGCGCGCTGGCCGATGAGCTTGTTACTTTGGTCAATTACGTTTGGACACAGTGAAAGCAAGATGCGTCAGCATGAAGCGGAGTTTGCCCTTTGGTTTCGTCAGCGCGTGGTGGCGTTTCCGGTCGTGCAGCAGCGCCTGATAGAATATTTAAACAGCTCCGATGCTGATGTCTGGCTGATAACCGGCTCACCGCAGTCACTGGTAGAACAGGTCTATTACGATTCAGCTTTCCTCCCGCGCGTCAAGCTGATTGCCAGTCAAATGGGCCGAGCCTGGGGTGGCAGAATATTATTTTTGCGCTGCCTGGGCCGGGAAAAGGTTGCACAGCTGGAAGAGCAGATAGGCGTGCCGCTACATCTCTATAGCGGATACAGCGATAGCAATCAGGATAATCCACTGCTGTTTTTCTGCCAGCATCGCTGGCGCGTAACGCCGGATGGTGAACTACAGCAGCTTGAATAAGCAAAAACGCGATCTGGGCTCGCGAGCCAGCTATCCAGCCGGGATAACTTTCCTGATGTTCTGCGACGCTGCAAGGGGCTTGGTATACGGAGCATATCAGGTATAATTCCGCGTTTTTCAATCGGAGCCGATAGTGACAGACCAACGAGACCAGCACTGGATGCGCTATGCACTGCAGCTTGCACAGCGCGCCTGGCAGGCAGGTGAAGTGCCGGTTGGCGCAGTACTGATACACGACAATAACATCATTGGAGAAGGGTGGAACCGACCAATAGGCGAGCACGATCCGACCGCTCATGCTGAAATCATGGCATTGCGCCAGGGGGGTAAAGCACGACAAAACTACCGTCTTCTGAATGCCACACTGTACGTAACATTAGAGCCTTGCACTATGTGTGCCGGTGCCATGGTACATAGCCGCATAGGTCGCCTGGTGTATGGTGCTAGCGATCAAAAAACCGGCGCGGCAGGATCGCTGCTCGACGTATTGAGACATCCGGGTATGAATCATCAGGTAGAGATCAGTTCCGGCATACTCGGCATGGAATGTGCTGCTCTGCTGAGCGATTTTTTTCGTATGCGCCGTGACCAGAAAAAGACCGGACGAAGCCCGTCGTTTTAGATCAGTTCATTGCCACTTCGGCTTTAACCGCCGGATATCCACCGCCAAGTGCGGCCTCCAGCGCCGATTGCTGGGCGACTTTCCTTTCCTGCTCTTGTAAATAACCCACCAGACTGAGCTGGTATTTGCGGATATTCTCTACATAGTTATAGGCTTCATGGCCGCGAGCATAGCCATAGGACGTCTGGCTGTAATAGCGCTTCTGACTCAGCATTGGTAGCCGTATTTTCACATCGGCCCAGCTGTCAGGATTGCCTTTCTGTTTTGCGGTGAGCTTGCGTGCATCCAGCATATGTGCATAACCTATATTGTAAGCCGCCAGCGCAAACCAAATGCGCTCGTCCTCTGGAATACTATCGGGGACTTTTTCCATCATCCTTTCAAGATATTCACTGCCGCCACGAATGCTCTGCTCAGGATCGGTGCGGTCAGCAACGTTCAGACTTTCAGCCGTGTTGCGCGTCAGCATCATCAGGCCGCGCACGCCAGTAGGCGACGTGGCCTGCGGATTCCAGTGCGACTCCTGATAGGAAATCGCCGCCAGCAGGCGCCAGTCTATCTGTCGGGCATAGCGCTGAAACAGCGGCTTGAAGTCCGGCAAAATGGCATCAATTGCTTTGAGAAAGGTACGGGTGTCAACGTAGTCAAAGGTGCCTACGTGACCGAGATATTTTTCTTCCAGACGCGCCATCGTGCCCTGTTCATTCAGCATGTTGAAGTAGTCAAGCAGTGCCGCGTTGAGGCTATCATCCTCATCGCGTGGCAGATACCAGGTGACCGGTTCTTCGTCTGACACGTCGAAGGCGACCGCCAGCTGTGGGTGAACACGTTGTAACAGGCCGATAGTGACAGAGTCGCCGATTGTATAATCCAGTTTGCTGTCGGCGACGGCCTGTAACAAAGCCTGTGGCGCTTGATCGGTGGAAATTGCCCAGTCAAGATCGGGATATTCGCTCTGCTTTGCGTTACGCAGACTGGAGAGGTAAGCGGAATCGGAAGCAACGGCCAGATGCCCCTTGAGATCCCCCAAGGTTCGCGGACGGGGTTTACCGATACGGTAAACCAGCTGCTGCGAAACAGAATAGTAGCCAGGGCCTGCGCGGAAGTGGGTCAGGCGTTCATTATTATAAATGAGACCTGCGGCCAGGATATCGGCTCTGTTATTTTCAAGGTCGTCAAACAGTTCACTGAGATTGGAACGAACGGTGACGTGCAGCCTGACGCCAAGATAAGCGGCGAAACGCTTCGCCAGCTCATAATCCAGACCCGCCGGTACATTATTGATAGTGTAGTAAGTCAGCGGAGAATTGAGGGTGCTCATTCTTAACATTCCCCGCGCTTTTATCTGCGCAATCCGGTCCTCCGATCCGCCATACCAGGGGATTGACGGCCATAATGCCAGCGCCAGTAGCAGCGTTATCACTCCCACCAGCAGATAATTAATTTTAAGGCGTTTCAAATAGTTATCTCTCGAAATTTCCTCAGGTTTCCACCTTAAGCGGCAGTATTAGTTGTCTATAATCTTCCTGAGCGTGGAGCATTCTGCGCAACAATACTTATATCCGCAACTTAATTCAGCATATTTTGTGTGATTTTTAGTCAATTTGTCCTCCGTATAAAATCAGCGCAAACGGTTTCGTTGCCCGTGTGGATTCTCTATACTATGCCCGCTTTCCTTGTTGTTGCGCACAATGCAGCGCCGCTCCCGGTGCATAGAAGACGAGAGACTCTTGATGATTGAAATTCTGCGTGGCTCGCCCGCTTTATCGGCCTTCCGAATTAATAAATTACTGACCCGGTTTGGGGATGCTGACCTGCTGGTGAATGATATTTATGCCGAGTACGTCCACTTTGCCGATGTTAGCCGGCCGCTCAGCGATGATGAGCACAACCGCCTGATAGAAATCTTAAAATATGGTCCCTCACTGGCAGAACATGCGCCGACCGGTCGCCTGCTGCTGGTAACGCCCCGGCCGGGGACACGCTCTCCTTGGTCTTCTAAAGCAACCGATATTGCGCATAACTGCGGTCTGTCTCCGGTGAAAAGACTGGAGCGCGGTCTGGCTTTTTATGTCAGTGCGCCACAGCTAGATGCGGCGCAGTGGGAGCAGCTTAGCGTGTTGCTTCACGATCGCATGATGGAAATTGTCTTCAGCGAACTGCAACAGGCACAGCAGCTGTTTGCACTGCATCAGCCACAGCCGCTGCAAAGTGTTGACGTGCTGGGGCAAGGGCGTAGCGCGCTTGAACAGGCAAACCGCAAACTGGGACTGGCGCTGGCCGAGGACGAAATCGATTATTTACAGGTCGCGTTTGAAAAATTGGGACGCAACCCGAACGACATCGAGCTTTATATGTTTGCCCAGGCCAACTCTGAACATTGCCGCCATAAAATTTTTAATGCTGACTGGATTATTGATGGCAAACAACAGCCGAAATCGCTGTTTAAAATGATAAAAAACACCTGGGAACATATGCCTGACCATGTTCTTTCCGCGTACAGCGATAACGCAGCGGTAATGGAAGGTTCCAGGGTTGGCCGTTTTTTTGCCAATCATCAGACTAAACGCTACGACTTTCATCAGGAGCAGGTACATATCCTGATGAAGGTGGAAACCCATAATCACCCGACCGCGATTTCGCCGTGGCCTGGAGCAGCAACTGGCTCCGGCGGTGAGATCCGCGATGAAGGCGCTACCGGGCGCGGTGCCAAACCCAAAGCAGGTCTGGTTGGTTTTTCGGTTTCAAATCTGCGTATTCCGGGATTTGAACAGCCCTGGGAGCAGGACTTTGGTAAGCCCGATCGTATTGTCAGCGCGCTGGATATCATGCTGGAAGGCCCGCTGGGCGGCGCCGCTTTTAATAATGAATTTGGCCGTCCGGCGCTGAACGGTTATTTTCGCACCTACGAAGAAGAAGTTTACAGCCACAATGGCGTCGAGTTACGCGGATATCATAAGCCGGTGATGATCGCTGGCGGCATGGGGAATATCCGCGCTGAACACGTTAAAAAAGGGGAAATCAGCGTAGGAGCTAAATTGATTGTCCTCGGAGGACCGGCGATGAATATTGGTCTGGGCGGCGGTGCAGCGTCATCAATGGCTTCCGGTCAGTCGGATGCTGACCTGGATTTTGCGTCGGTACAGCGTGATAACCCGGAAATGGAACGACGGTGTCAGGAAGTCATCGATCGCTGCTGGCAATTGGGCGAAGAGAACCCGATTCTGTTTATCCATGACGTTGGCGCCGGTGGGCTTTCCAATGCAATGCCTGAGCTGGTCAGTGATGGCGGCCGTGGTGGTCGTTTTAATTTGCGCGATATTCTTAGCGATGAACCAGGAATGAGCCCGCTGGAGATTTGGTGTAACGAATCTCAGGAGCGTTACGTTCTGGCTGTTGCATCAGACAAGCTGGCGCTATTTGCTGAGCTGTGTCAGCGAGAGCGTGCGCCCTATGCGGTGATTGGTGAGGCAACGAAGGAACGGCATCTGTCGTTGTTTGACAGCCACTTTGCCAATAAACCCATCGATATGCCGCTGGACGTTTTGTTGGGTAAAACACCTAAAATGACGCGCGATGTGGTCAGTCAGACCGTCAAGGGTGAAGCGCTTAGAAGGGATGATATTACGCTGGAAGAAGCGGTGAAACGCATTCTTCATTTACCCGCCGTGGCTGAAAAAACGTTCCTGGTGACGATTGGTGACCGCAGCGTAACCGGTATGGTCGCACGCGATCAGATGGTTGGCCCCTGGCAGATCCCTGTAGCAAACTGCGCGGTTACCACTGCCAGCCTCGATAGCTATTATGGCGAGGCCATGTCGATGGGTGAACGCGCACCGGTGGCACTGCTCGATTATGCAGCTTCTGCGCGCCTGGCTGTTGGTGAAGCGATTACGAACATCGCCGCTACGGCGATTGGTTCACTGCGGCGTATAAAGCTCTCCGCTAACTGGATGGCCGCTGCGGGTCATCCCGGTGAAGATGCCGGCTTGTATGCGGCGGTGAAAGCTATTGGTGAAGAACTCTGCCCGGCTCTGGGGATCACTATTCCCGTCGGCAAAGACTCAATGTCGATGAAAACCCGCTGGCATGAGAGCGCTGAGGTACGTGAAATGATCGCACCGCTATCATTAGTCATCACCGCCTTTGCCCGCGTTGAGGATGTGCGGCGTACTGTGACGCCACAGCTGGTAGCCAATCAAGATAATGTGCTGTTGTTAATTGATCTTGGTAAGGGCTTTAACGCGACTGGTGCCACCGCGCTGGCGCAAGTTTATCGTCAGTTGGGTGACCAATCAGCCGATGTGCGTGACGTCGCGCAACTGGCCGCTTTCTTTGAAGCCATGCAGAAGCTGGTCAGCGAAGAGAGGCTGCTCGCCTATCACGATCGTTCCGATGGCGGCCTGCTGGTTACCCTGGCGGAAATGGCTTTTGCCGGTCATTGTGCTCTTGAGGTGGATATCGCTTCGCTCGGCGCCGATCATCTGGCAGCTCTGTTTAACGAAGAGCTGGGGGCGGTCATTCAGCTTCGTGCCTCCGAACGGCCTGCGGTTGAACAGATCCTCGGCGCCAGTGGCCTTGCGGAGTGTGTACACTATCTGGGGAAAGCCCTGTCGGGCGATCGTTTTGTTATCACGGCTGGCAGCTCTACAATCTACAGCGAAAGCCGTACTACGTTACGTACCTGGTGGGCAGAAACCACCTGGCAGATGCAGCGACTGCGTGACAATCCGCAGTGTGCCGACCAGGAACATGAGGCGAAGAAAGATGACTGCGATCCGGGTCTTAACGTCTCTCTCAGTTTCAGCCTCAATGAGGATGTTGCGGCCCCCTATATTGTCAAAGGCGTACGACCGAAAGTGGCGGTTTTACGCGAGCAGGGCGTTAACTCTCACGTGGAAATGGCGGCTGCCTTTCATCGTGCCGGTTTTGAGGCTATCGATATTCACATGAGCGATCTGCTGTCGGGGCAGCGTGGTCTGAATGATATGCAGGCGCTGGTCGCCTGTGGGGGCTTCTCTTACGGCGATGTATTGGGTGCGGGCGAAGGTTGGGCAAAATCGATTCTATTTAATACCCGCGTGCGCGATGAATTTGAAACTTTTTTTCACCGTCCGCAGACGCTGGCGCTCGGCGTCTGTAATGGTTGTCAGATGATGTCTAATCTGCGCGATCTGATCCCCGGTAGCGATCTGTGGCCGCGTTTTGTACGTAATCAGTCTGAACGTTTTGAAGCTCGCTTCAGCCTGGTTGAGGTCGCGGCCGGGCCGTCGCTCCTGTTAGAAGGGATGGCTGGTTCACGGATACCCATCGCGGTGTCACACGGCGAAGGCTATGCCGAAATGCGAGATGGCGCGCATCTTGCAGCGCTGGAGGAGAAAGGGCTGGTAGCACTGCGCTACGTGGATAATTTTGGTAAGGTTACTGAAAATTATCCGGCTAACCCAAATGGTTCGCCAAACGGCATTACGTCACTCACTAACGAAAGCGGGCGAGTCACTATTATGATGCCGCATCCGGAGCGCGTTTTCCGTAGCGTCAGCAACTCCTGGCACCCTTTGGAGTGGGGTGAGGACGGACCCTGGATGCGTCTGTTCCGCAATGCGCGCAGGCAGTTAGGCTAATGATGACATTAACGCTGGCTTTTGTCAGCGTTAATGTCTTTGCTGTGATGGTTAGTGGCGCTAAGTATCAGCCATGAGGATGTGCACAAAATGTGCAGGCTGAATCTGTTGCCTTCAGGTGACGAATTCGGTTTGGCAGTGTCATTCGGAGGCGACATTTAATACATTGTTTTTAAAATAGATATTAATTTTAATTGAATTTTGTCGTCATAAGATGACATCTTGTCAGGCCGGTCAAAAAGTTTTTCGCCACTACCAAATAAAAGTTGTAATTTTTTAAATTAAAATCAGTATGTTATATTTTTTTCGAAAGATGGCATCGATTTTGCTTAAAAGGATGATGTTGCTTATTCTCCTGTTTATAAAGCCCGGCTTAAGTGCTTATAAAAAATGAATAAAGCACAAAACGGTGCCTGTCGTCCTTCAGACCGATAAGCGTGCCTTCGGGTCGTTATCAAGCATTGGACGCAACGTTGAGTTAGGCACCATCTATTCATATACGTCGCCCTGCGCGGCGTAAATACAGCGGCATAACCTTAACGTTATGCCGTTTTCTTTTGTCACGGGCTTCACTACGACGCGGCACTCCAGTAGCATCATAGCGTTAACTTCGGAGGGCTGGCATGTTCAGGCAATGGCGAATCTTTCCCCGATCACTGCGCCAGCTGGTGCTTTTGGCCTTTATTCTGGTATTGCTTCCTCTGGTCATTCTGGCCTGGCAGGCGTGGCAAAGCTTTTCGGTGTTGAGTCAGCAGGCGGCGAGTATCAACAGAAGCACGTTTAATGATATTCGTCGCAGCGAGGCGATGGCGCGTACCGCGCTGGAGCTGGAGCGCAGTTACCGTCAGTACTGCGTGCTGGGCGACGCGCTTCTGGCTCGACTTTATCACACGCAATTTACCCGCTATACCCATATGCTGGATGAGCAGGCGGTCTTACAGCCGGACAGCAATCAGACGGTAAAACTACGCCAACTGCTGTTAAAGCTTGATACCTTGCAGTGTGCAAAAAATGCCCCCCTCAGCCTGGCATCACAGACGCTGGAGATATTTTCACAGTCTAACATCGAGCAGGTTCAGGCTACGCGCAATGTGGTTTTTTCCCGAGGTCTGGCATTGCAGCGGACTATCGCCGAGCGCGGTCAATTTTTTGGCTGGCAGGCGTTGATCTTGTTTGCAGTTACGCTGGGATTAGTTTCATTGTTCACCCGCATGATTATCGGTCCGGTTAAAGGCGTGGAGCGTATGATCAATCGTCTCGGAGAAGGGCGCGCACCTGGTCAGAGCAATGCCTTTAATGGACCGCGTGAGATTAAGTCGCTGGCCCAGCGAATTATCTGGCTGAGCGAGCGGCTTAACTGGCTGGAGTCACAGCGTCATGAGTTTCTACGCCATATTTCTCATGAATTGAAAACGCCACTCGCCAGTATGCGCGAAGGTACGGAGCTGTTGGCAGATGAAGTCGCCGGACCGCTTACAGCTGACCAGCGTAATGTCGTGGCAATTCTCGACAACAGTAGCCGACATTTACAGCAGCTAATCGAACAGCTGTTGGATTACAATAGAAAGCTTGCAGACGGGCCGGTCATCCGCAGTCGGGTAAACCTCTCTGAGCTGATTGAAATGGTTGTGTCATCACACAGCTTGCCTGCGCGGGCAAAATTGATTCAGACGCAAATCAATCTGACAACATCTTACTGCCTGGCTGAACCAACGCTGTTAAGTCGCGTACTGGACAACCTGTACTCCAACGCCGTGCACTATGGAAAACAGTCCGCTACCATCTGGATCCATAGCTTTGAAAAAAATCAGCGGCTGTTTATCGAGATTGCTAATACCGGGCGCCGTATCCCCGCCGATGAACAGGCGATGATTTTTGAACCGTTCTGGCAAGGAAGTGCGCACCGTAAAGGTGCTGTTAAGGGCAGCGGACTAGGGCTGAGTATTGCGCAGGATTGCATGCGGCGTCTGCAGGGTGAGCTGCGCCTGGTTGAGAGAAAGGACGCTGATGTTTGTTTCCAGATTGAGCTTTCAGCTGCCGGGGATGATACAACATGAATGACCATAAGATGGCTACCTGGTCTCAACGGCCCCGGGCTGCAATACTTTCGCTTCTGGCTCTGAGCGCTTGTCGTGCCCAACCGCAAGGGGAGGGCATTGCATCGCTTCCTGCGCCAGCAGCGTCGGAAATCAACGTCATGAATTCTGATAACATCCCCTGCAATACTGTTTGGGCGACGAATAACAATCATGTGCTAAACAGGCCACGTTACTGGCTGCACGTATTGGATTGCGCCGCAGGTCTGGCCCCAGCCGATGCTCGCGCCGAAGCGGGAAATTGGCCACAGTCGAACTGGCAGAGCGCTTTTAAACAGAGCATTTTAATAGACAATGGCAATATAACGCCGCTTGAGCGTCGTGCCGGTATCCGCCATCTTGATGCGTTCCGGGGTGATTATCCTCTGGCGGTGCGACCGCTGATCCCACGTTGGAACGATCGTCAGGCGGCTGAATGGCAACTTGCCGAAGAACATTCACGCTATACCCGGCTGCTACAAAAAAGTGCCAGCCAGCTTGATGTGCTGCGTCATCAACAGCGGGTTTTAAAACAGGTGCTGGCACAAACGCAGCGTAAGGTAAATTCGCTGGCGGATATTGAACGTCAGCTTTCCACTCGTCGTCGTGCTGCTGAACGTTCTGATAACGACCACAACAGGGACGGTCCCGATGCCGCTATCCCTGACAACGCCACTGGAGGCAAACCCTAGCCATGATCAAAAAGTCCGCGCGCCTGCTCCTGGTTGATGATGATCCTGGCTTATTAACACTGCTGGGAATGCGCCTTACCAGCGAAGGTTTTCAGATCGCAACTGCGATGAATGGCATTGAAGCGTTAAGGTTGTTACAGCGGGAGAAAATTGATCTGGTGGTCAGCGATCTGCGTATGGACGAAATGGATGGTCTGGCGCTGTTTGCCGAGATTCAGAGCTTACATCCGGGTCTGCCGGTGATCATCCTCACCGCTCACGGCTCAATTCCCGACGCGGTGGCAGCAACCCAGAAAGGCGTATTTAGCTTTCTCACCAAGCCGGTGGATCGTGACGCATTATATAAAGCGATTGATGAAGCGCTGGCGCACTCGGCACCGGCGAGCGATGACGCCTGGCGTGAATCTATCGTTACGCGAAGCCCGATAATGTTAAGGCTGCTGGAGCAGGCGCGCATGGTAGCGCAATCAGACGTCAGCGTATTGATTAATGGCCAAAGCGGAACCGGTAAAGAAGTGCTGGCCCGGGCGATCCATGCGGCAAGTCAACGAGCCAGTCATCCCTTTATTGCGATTAACTGTGGTGCGTTACCGGAGCAACTGCTTGAGTCTGAGCTTTTTGGTCATGCCAGGGGCGCATTTACCGGCGCGGTCAGCCAGCGCGAAGGGTTGTTTCAGGCCGCCGAGGGCGGAACGTTATTTCTGGATGAAATCGGCGACATGCCACAGGCGTTGCAGGTAAAGTTATTGCGCGTGCTTCAGGAGCGGAAGGTGCGGCCTCTGGGTAGCAATCACGATTTAGATATTGATGTACGCATCCTTTCCGCGACCCATCGCAACCTGGTTATGGAAATGCAGCAAAAAGAGTTTCGCGAGGATCTTTATTACCGTCTGAACGTTGTCAGCCTGCGGTTGCCAACATTGCGTGAACGTGCTGAAGATATTCCCCTGCTGGCCGCACATTTGCTGAAGCAGTCTGCTAAACGCCATAAGCCGTTTGTAAGCAGCTTCTCCACCGATGCTATGAGACGTCTGATCGCGGGTAACTGGCCTGGTAATGTGCGTCAGTTGGTTAACGTGATTGAGCAGTGTGTTGCCCTGAGTTCGGCCCCTGTCATTGGTGAACGGTTAGTGGAGCAGGCACTGGAAGGCGAAATTACGGTGTTGCCCACCTTCGCTCAGGCGCGCAATCAGTTCGAACTTAACTATTTGCGTAAGCTCTTGCAGATGACGAAAGGAAATGTTACGCACGCGGCACGGCTTGCCGGTCGTAATCGTACCGAATTCTATAAGCTACTGG
Source organism: Izhakiella capsodis (assembly GCF_900115045.1). Lineage (GTDB taxonomy): Bacteria > Pseudomonadota > Gammaproteobacteria > Enterobacterales > Enterobacteriaceae > Izhakiella > Izhakiella capsodis. The sequence continues at coordinate 477,553 of NZ_FOVC01000002.1, forward strand.
CGCGCCACGAGCTGGATGCGGCGGAGTTCAAAGAATAGTTATTTCAGTTTTGTTTTATGCTAGCTTAATTGCCGGAAAATAAAGAGACAGCTCGCGCGGCGGAATCAGACTACATGATATCTGTTGGCTATCCTTCACGCGGCGCGGGAATAAAAAGGGTCTGTTATGAAGAAGATTGACGCAATTATTAAGCCATTCAAGCTTGACGACGTGCGTGAGGCGCTGGCAGAAGTAGGTATCACCGGGATGACCGTCACCGAAGTTAAAGGTTTTGGTCGCCAGAAAGGGCATACCGAACTTTATCGCGGCGCGGAATATATGGTTGATTTTCTGCCCAAAGTGAAAATTGAGCTGGTGGTGGCAGACGATATCGCTGAAACCTGTGTTGAGGCTATTATGCAGACCGCTCAGACGGGTAAAATTGGTGACGGTAAAATTTTTGTCTTTGATGTTGCTCGTGTGGTTCGAATCCGCACAGGTGAAGAGGACGAAGAGGCTATCTGATAGCTGTTCTTGCGTAATCAAATGTGAAAAAGGCGCGATGTTCGCGCCTTTTTGCTGCTTAGCAGGAAGCTTAGGGCGTCCCTTACCTGAGATCGATGGCGTGCTGTGCATGGGGTGTATAAGGGTATGCCAGCAGTCTACTCTTCCGTTTAACGCGGATTAGCTCATCGTCTCTGCCAGGACTTTATGCGGGCCGAATACTTCATAATGCATGCACGAAGAATCAACGCCCATTTCGCCCAGCTGCTGTGCGACAGACTGCATAAAGCCCAGCGGTCCGCAGAAGTAAAATTGCATTCCCGGTGCGCTGATGAGCCTTTCCACATTTTGCAAACGCATATGCCCCAGATGCTGATATAGGCCCCGGTCGCCTACGCCCGGTTGACTGAACCAGATGGCTTTATCAAAACGCGCCAACCGGCCACCGATCTGCGTAACTTCTTCAGAGAAAGCATCCGCCTCGCCGTTTTTCGCTGCATGTAACCAGACAACCGGCGCCATGTGTTTTTTATTCGCCAGGCTGTGCAGCATCGCCAGCATTGGGGTCTGACCAACCCCGGCAGAAATCAATGTTATTGGCGTATCAGGCTGGGCCTGTATGAAAAAGTCGCCAGCCGGTGGGGCCAGATCCAGGCTATCACCCTCCTGTGCATGGTGGTGAAGCCAGCTGGAGACGGTGCCCTGTGGTTCATATTTGACGGCGATACGATAACTTTTCCCGTCGGCCGCACGTGTCAGCGAGTACTGACGAATTTCCTGGTTACTGAAGCCCGTTTCTTTTAGCCAGACGGCGATATACTGACCAGGCTTATAAGACTCAACGGGCAAACCGTCTGCGGGTTGCAGTTCAAAGCTTTTAATCACGCTGCTTCGTGACTGGATATCTGTTATGCGAAAAGCGCGCGTGCCGCGCCACCCACCGGGTTGATGCTCGTTATACTGATATATTTCTTCTTCGCGTTGGATAAATACGCCTGCCAGCACCTGATACGCTTTACCCCAGGCTTCAAGTACTTCATTGCCAGGATTAAGCATCTCTTCGATAGTTGCCAGCAAGTGCGTGCCGACGATCTGATACTGGTCAGGGCGAATAGCGAAGCTGGTATGCTTTTGGGCGATTTTTTCTACCGCTGGTCCCAGTGCGCCAAGATTGTCAACATTGGCAGCGTAAGCACAAATGGCGTTGAACAGCGCTTCCCGCTGATTACCATTACGCTGATTGCTCATGTTGAAAATGTCTTTCAGCTGCGGATTATAAGTGAACATGCGGTTATAGAAGTGGGCCGTAAGGTCTGGTCCGGTTTGCTGTATCAACGGCAATGTGGCTTTGATGGTTTTAATTGTCTGAGCGTCTAACATGGTGGTTCCTCCGCAACTAATAACATGTATTTTTTATATATGTTATTGCCCGGGGGATCAGATTGTAAATAACCCTGCAAAAAAAGCGCTCTTTTTGCTGCCTGCAATTGCTATAAAAACGTGAAGAAATTGCACGGAGTGAATGAATAAATATACGGTTAACATCACAGATAAAATTTCAGCCAATTCCTTGTTATGGTTGAAGACAATCGTTTGCGTAAAAAGCGAGTTATGAAACTATTCATCCCCCGACAAACCGTTTAAACTGTTGAGCATGTCTATTGCAGACAAAGATTCACTGCCGTTAATGAGTTAGCTGAGCCAGGAGAAGCGGATGTTAAAGCGTGAGATGAATATTGCCGATTATGATGCCGAATTATGGCAGGCAATGGAGCAAGAAAAGGTGCGCCAGGAAGAGCACATTGAACTGATTGCTTCAGAAAACTATACCAGCCCACGAGTTATGCAAGCCCAGGGCTCGCAGTTGACCAATAAATACGCGGAAGGTTATCCGGGCAAACGTTATTACGGCGGCTGCCAGTATGTAGACATCGTTGAGCAGCTGGCCATTGATCGCGCGAAAGCGCTGTTTGGTGCAGATTATGCCAACGTGCAGCCGCATTCCGGTTCGCAGGCTAACTTTGCGGTATATACCGCGCTGCTTCAGCCTGGTGATACTATCCTCGGAATGAACCTGGCGCACGGTGGCCATCTGACTCACGGTTCCCCTGTTAACCTTTCCGGTAAACTCTACAACGTGGTGCCTTACGGCATTGATGACAGCGGTAAAATTGATTATCAGGAGCTGGCTGAACTGGCCAAAACGCATCGGCCAAAAATGATCGTCGGTGGTTTTTCTGCCTATTCTGGTGTGTGTGACTGGGCGAGAATGCGTGAGATAGCTGATAGTGTCGGTGCCTGGTTGTTTGTGGACATGGCACACGTGGCAGGATTGATCGCAGCCGACGTCTATCCTAATCCTGTCCCGCATGCGCATATCGTTACTTCTACGACTCACAAAACCCTGGCGGGTCCGCGTGGTGGCCTGATTCTGGCGAAAGGCGGCGATGAAGAGCTGTATAAGAAGCTAAACTCAGCCGTTTTCCCCGGTGGTCAGGGGGGGCCACTCATGCACGTCATCGCAGGTAAGGCCGTGGCGTTTAAAGAAGCGATGGAGCCAGAATTTAAAGTTTACCAGCAGCAGGTTGCCAAAAACGCTAAAGCGATGGTCGACATATTCCTGAGTCGCGGCTATAACGTGGTTTCAGGTGGGACGCATAACCATCTGTTCCTGCTGGATCTGGTAGATAAAAACCTGACCGGTAAAGAGGCCGATGCTGTACTTGGCCGGGCGAATATTACGGTTAATAAGAACAGCGTTCCAAACGATCCGAAAAGTCCGTTTGTTACTTCGGGCGTTCGCATTGGTACGCCGGCGGTTACCCGTCGCGGCTTCAAAGAGGCTGAAGTACGTGAGCTGGCTGGCTGGATCAGCGATCTGCTCGACAATATCAATGATGAAGCCAATATTGAGCGTATCAAGCAAAAAGTCCTCGATATTTGCGAGCGCTTTCCGGTGTATGCCTGATAGCATCCGCTGGTTTATCTCTGACAATAAGGCGCCGTTCAGGCGCCTTATTACTATTGGTCATCAGTCAGACGGTGCGCGTATTCGCTGTTGGTGATAATCACGCCGCGAAAGCGAATTCCGTCGAGGGGAAAGGGGCCGCGGATTGCATCGGGAACGGCCAGCACGATGACCTCAGGCGCTCGCTTATATTGCCAGGCCTTAACGTCGGTAGGTTTAGGGTTGTAAGGGGAGCAGTGTAGTTTATATCGCTGAAGTTCTGCCTGTTTATCTTGTCGGATATTCCCCTGAATCAGATCGGCAGCAGTGATTTATTCACGTGAAAAGCAAACGTCAAAATTACATGCCGGGAGATACAGTGCTGTTACGTGTGTTTTTATCGGTGCGGATATAGTGCGTTAAACTTTTCTGTAAGGCTATCCTGAATCGTTAACGAAAATGACGTTTTCCATCGCTGAGTCAGGGGAGTATGAATCATGCTTAACTGGAGACCGAAAGGCTATTGGGCGTGAGTTTTTAGCACACGAATCCTGTGATTTAACGGCTGTTGGTTTTTATAAATGAACGAGATAAACGGTCGCGTTTAAATCAGACTGAGGTAGAGTGTAATTGATGGTTGCTCCCAGAACGCGACTCTGCCTGTTGAACACGAGGTAATGCCGGATGCAGAAAAGATCATCGTGCCATGAACCTCACGGGTGCATCTGCCTTATAAAATATAACGCGCGTGACTTCTTTACGGCCGCCAGTCCGGTGATCTATTAAGCGCATTGGTTAAAGGTGAATTGCATTTGTTATATTATAACGTTATTTTTGTCGTTCTGTTCATACTGGCTGGGTTGCCGAATAGGGTGCAGGCACATCCGCACAGCTTTATCGTGATGAATGCCAAGCCGGTGGTAAAAGATGATCAGCTGACCGGACTGAGTATGGTCTGGACTATGGATGAGATAACCTCGGCGGATCTGCTGTACGATGCCGGTGACGCCAAACCCGATTCGGTAGTGTGGAAAAAGCTTGCGGCAGAGGTGATGGCGAACGTGCTGGGACAGCATTATTTTAGCGAGTTCTGGCATCAGGGAAAGCGGGTTAAGTTTGTTAATCTACCGCCGGAATACCGGCTGTATCGCCACGGCGCTAAAGCCGTACTGACATTTATTCTGCCGTTGGCAAAGCCACAGCCGCTGGCCGGACAACAGTATACGTTTGTAACCTTCGATCCGACCTATTTTGTTGATATGTATTACGATAGCCCCGATGACCTCCAGTTACCCGATGCGCTGAAAGCGCGCTGCCGTTTTGACTTGCACACTCCTGCGGTCAATAGTGCGTTGAAGAACTATGCGCTTTCACTCGACAAGGCCGATGCGCCGCCGGCAGATGTTGATCTTGGCCGCCAGTTTGCTCAGACGGTGACTCTGACATGTCAGTAATTCTCAATCCAAAATCGCACGCATCAGCTGCCAGCCGGTGGCCTCTGCTTCTCACCGCCGCTATATTGGTTCTGCTGGTGATTGCGCTGTGGTATTTCTGGCCGCAAGTTTTGTTGCAAAGTATGCAATGGCAGCGCAGTTTAAATCAGCAAATGACCGCGTTATTGCAGCAGCTCACTATTCACCGGAAACAGGCTGGCATGGCGCTGGTAGGATTCAGCCTGATATATGGCGTGTTGCACGCGCTTGGGCCAGGGCATGGAAAGGTGGTGATTAGCGCATTCCTCGCCACGCACCCGACACGTCTGAAAAACAGTCTGCAGCTCACGTTTGCCGCTGCGCTGCTCCAGGGCTGTGTGGCTATATTTCTGGTCACGCTGATGCTGAGCATTTTACAGCTCTCTTCGCGTCAGCTGCATATCAGTAGCTACTGGCTGGAGAAAGCTAGTTATCTGTTGGTGGGGCTGCTGGGAACAGTGCTGTGTTTCAAAGCGATCAGGCTTCTGCAAAGAGCGTTGCGGCCGGTGCGATTTCAGCGTATTGCCAAGTCCGAGCCGGGTCACAAACATCATGCTGATTGCGGCTGCGGGCATAAACACGTACCAGATGCGGCACAGCTGGCGCAAGCCGTGACTCTGAAAACCAAAGTGCTGGTGGTGTTGTCAATGGGGCTGCGTCCTTGCTCCGGTGCGATTATGATGCTGCTGTTCGCAAAAGTGATGAACGTCTACTGGTGGGGGATAGTTTCCGCGATGGTCATGGCTATCGGTACGGCGCTCAGCGTATCGTCTCTGGCGATACTGGTACAAAGTTCGCGAGTGCTGGCGATAAAACTTTGCAGATCGTCGACGCCTCAGCCGGTTTTTTTCGCTTGCCTGAGCCTGTTTGGGGGAGCACTGCTGATAATTGCCGCCAGCATTCTCTGGCTTTCGGCACAGCCGATGGCGTCTAATGGTATCCGGCCGATATTCTGAATGAATAACCCCCCCACTGGCTACTTTGGGGGGATTTACCCTACATAAAAAATTATCGCTTCAGCGCGTCGCTGAGTTCATCACGTATATTTGCCAGTATTGATTTTACTACGCGAGGATTACCTGCCACCAGGTTGCCGGAGGTAATGAAATTATGACCTCCGATGAAATCTGTGACCAGTCCACCCGCTTCGCGCACCAGCAATTCACCGGCTGCAAAATCCCAGGGCTTCAGCCCGATTTCAAAGAAACCATCAACGCGTCCGGCGGCAACATAAGCGAGATCCAGCGCTGCCGAGCCGGAGCGGCGAAAATCCGCGCACTGAGTGAAGAGTTTGCTGACAACATTGAAATAGCTTTGGGTATGCTGACGCACTTTGAACGGAAAACCGGTGGCGAGGATCGTGCCATCCAGGTCGCGCGCGCTACCACCACGCAGGCGATAACCATTAAGCTGGGCGCCCTGGCCGCGAACGGCGCTGAACAGTTCGTTACGCATCGGATCGTACACCACGCCAACTTCGGTGCGACCTTTAACACGTACCGCGATGGATACAGAGAAGTGGGGCAGACGTTTAATGAAGTTAGTTGTGCCATCCAGCGGATCGATTACCCATTGTATGTCCTGGTCTTGTGCTGCCAGCTCGCCGCTTTCTTCTGTGATGATGGTGTGCTGCGGATAGGATCTGCGGATTACCTCAATAATCTGGCGTTCGGCTTCATGGTCAACATTAGTAACAAAGTCATTGCTGCCTTTCTGACTGGTTTCAACTGCGTCAGGCGTTTCATAACTTCTGGCAATTACGTTTCCGGCTTTGCGTGCAGCGCGCACGGCAATGTTGAGCATTGGATGCATGATGGGAGTCTCTCACTCGCTGAATGTTAAAGAACGTTTTTACTGACATTTTCGCCATGTAACAGCATTGGCTACGCATGATCACCGTGATCGCATACTGATGTATGTTTACACGGCTGATTCCTCATGCCGCTTTGCTGCAAAACGAGAATGGTCTGTAAAAAATAACGGGTAATTTTCTTCGCCATGAAGCGGCAATGGCTGCGTAAAATCCCTGTGAACACAGAGTAGTGTATGCTCTCATGGCAGGTTTTTATGCCGCCTCGCTTCGACGCGAAGTCAGAAATTTGTTGGTTAAAGTTAATCCGGCAACTCTTTGGCATCGCCTTGATTCAGCAAGCTTGCGATCAGAATGTGCAACCGGCGAAATTTTACCGCCGCAAAGTATAGCAGCGCGATCGGAACATGTCCTGTTTTATGTTACGATGCGCCGATTATTTCTTACCTCTGCTGAAGGCTATGTTGGAAAACATTCGTATCGTACTGGTGGAAACCTCTCACACTGGCAATATGGGCTCTGTTGCGCGTGCAATGAAGACGATGGGATTAACCCACCTTTATCTGGTGAATCCACTGGTTAAACCTGACTCGCAGGCAATTTCGCTGGCAGCAGGTGCCAGCGATGTGATTGGTGCAGCAAAGATCGTTGATAATCTCGATGATGCTATCGCTGGTTGTGGTCTGGTAGTGGGAACCAGTGCAAGGTCGCGCTCCCTGCCGTGGCCGATGCTTGATCCCCGTGAGTGCGGCATTAAAAGCGTGCAGGAAGCACAGCAGGCACCAGTGGCGCTGGTATTCGGTCGTGAGCGCGTTGGCTTAACTAATGATGAGCTGCAAAAGTGTCATTATCACGTATCAATTCATGCGAATCCTGAATACAGCTCGTTGAATCTTGCCATGGCGGTACAGGTTATCAGCTATGAAGTTCGCATGGCATGGCTGGCGGGGCAGAATGAAGAGCAGTCAGCCTGGGAGGCTTCGCCTTATCCGCTGGTTGACGACCTGGAGCGTTTTTATCAGCATCTTGAGCAGATGATGTTGCAAAGCGGTTTCATCCGCCCAGTCAATCCCGGGCAAGTAATGAGCAAACTTCGACGGCTGTTCACCCGGGCCCGGCCTGAACGTGATGAGCTAAATATTCTGCGCGGTATGCTGGCTTCGTTCGCCAAAAGAGAACCCGAATAGTTGAGTATTTTACTTGGTTAAATAGTTGACCAAAATACTCAGGAATGCCAAACTGTCAGCCGTTAATTACGTCCATCCCGGACACGAACGAGGTTGCGAAAATATTATGAGACTGACTTCCAAAGGACGCTATGCCGTTACCGCCATGCTTGACGTTGCGCTGCACTCCCATGAAGGTCCGGTGCCGTTGGCCGATATTTCTGAACGTCAAGGGATTTCACTCTCTTATCTTGAGCAACTTTTCTCTCGCCTGCGCAAAAATGGCCTGGTGGCCAGCGTGCGTGGGCCCGGCGGCGGTTATCTGCTGGGGCGTGGGGCAGATGAAATCGCCGTTGGCGCGGTTATCACTGCCGTTGATGAGTCGGTGGATGCCACTAAATGCCTGGGTAAAGAGGGGTGCCAGGGCGGTGAACGCTGCCTGACTCATGTCCTGTGGCGCGATCTCAGCGAGCGCATCAGCGATTTTCTTAATAATATTACACTGGCCGAACTGGTGAATAATCAGGAGATTCTTGACGTTGCCGACCGCCAGAATAATGAAACCCTCCGTGTCGTCCCGAAGGGGCGCTTGCAGGAAACCATTACCGTAAATAATTTACGCGCCTGAAGTTTTTGATTACATCAGCCCGGACCCGATGCCGGGCGAAATAATAACTATTGATACGTATTGAAGCGATGTACGGAGTTTAAGAGCAATGAAACTACCGATTTATCTGGACTACTCCGCAACGACGCCGGTGGACGTGCGCGTGGCCGAGAAGATGATGCAATTTCTCACCCTCGATGGCACTTTTGGTAATCCCGCGTCTCGCTCTCACCGATTTGGCTGGCAGGCCGAAGAGGCGATTGATATTGCACGCAATCAGATAGCTGAGCTTATTGGTGCCGATCCGCGTGAAATCGTATTCACCTCGGGAGCGACCGAGTCGGATAATCTGGCCATTAAAGGCGCGGCGACGTTCTACCAAAAGAAAGGTAAGCACATCATCACCTGTAAAACCGAACACAAAGCGGTGCTGGATACCTGCCGTCAGCTCGAGCGTGAGGGATTCGAGGTCACCTACCTGTCACCGCAGAGCAACGGTATTATCGATCTTCGAACTATCGAGAACGCGATGCGTGACGATACTGTGCTGGTATCTTTAATGCACGTGAATAATGAAATCGGTGTGGTGCAGGACATCAACGCGATTGGTGAGCTCTGTCGTGCGCGTAGCATCATTTTTCACGTAGATGCGACTCAGAGCGTTGGTAAACTTGCGATAAACCTGGCGGAGCTACCAGTTGACCTGATGTCCTTCTCCGGCCACAAAATTTATGGCCCGAAAGGTATTGGCGGGCTTTATGTGCGTCGTAAGCCGCGCATTCGTCTGGAGGCTCAAATTCACGGAGGCGGTCATGAACGTGGTATGCGTTCAGGCACGCTGCCAGTTCATCAAATCGTTGGTATGGGTGAAGCGTATCGCATCGCAAAAGAGGAGATGACCAGTGAAGTTGCCCGTGTGCGTGGCTTACGCGACCGTCTCTGGAATGGTCTGAAAGAAATCGAAGAAGTTTATCTCAACGGTGACCTTGAAAAAGGGGCGCCGAACATCCTGAATGTCAGCTTCAACTATGTTGAAGGTGAGTCACTGATCATGGCACTGAAAGATCTGGCCGTTTCCTCTGGCTCAGCCTGTACGTCAGCCAGCCTTGAACCTTCCTATGTCCTGCGCGCGCTGGGCATGAACGATGAGCTGGCGCATAGCTCTATTCGTTTCTCCCTGGGGCGTTATACCACCGAAGAAGAGATCGACTACGCTATTGACCTCGTACATCAGTCTATTGGTCGTCTGCGCGACCTCTCCCCACTATGGGAGATGTTTAAAGCTGGCGTCGATCTTAACGCTATCGAATGGGCACATCACTAATTTCTGGCATCAGGAGACGAGACAATGGCTTACAGTGAAAAAGTTATCGATCATTACGAGAATCCGCGCAACGTCGGCTCTTTTGATAACAGCGATCCTTCAATCGGCAGCGGTATGGTCGGTGCTCCCGCCTGTGGCGACGTAATGAAACTGCAAATCAAGGTTAATGACGCGGGCATTATCGAAGATGCACGTTTTAAAACTTATGGCTGTGGTTCTGCCATCGCCTCCAGTTCACTGATTACTGAATGGGTTAAGGGAAAATCACTGGAGGAAGCGCAAAGCATTACCAATATGGCTATCGCCGAAGAGCTGGAGCTTCCACCGGTAAAAATCCACTGCTCTATTCTGGCAGAAGATGCCATTAAGGCGGCGGTGGCAGATTATAAGAATAAAAAGAACGCTGGCTAATCAAGGAGGCTGACAGATGTCGATTACATTAAGCGACACGGCAGCGACCCGCGTTAACGCGTTTCTGGCAAACCGTGGGAAAGGCGTCGGTCTTCGTCTTGGCGTGCGTACGTCAGGTTGCTCCGGTATGGCTTACGTGCTGGAGTTCGTTGATGAAGTGCGGCCTGAGGACCGGGTTTTTGAAGATAAAGGCGTTAAAGTGATCATCGACGGTAAAAGTCTGATCTATCTTGCCGGCACCGAACTCGACTTCGTGAAAGAGGGATTAAACGAAGGCTTTAAATTTAATAATCCCAATATAAAAGACGAATGCGGCTGCGGTGAAAGCTTTAGCGTCTGACCAGCCTCGTCGTTAATCTATCGCTCTGCTCTATGCGGGGCGATTTATCTGATCACACTGCGTTTTGAGTCTTTTATGGATTACTTCTCTCTATTTGGTTTGCCGTTGTCGTTTGAAATTAGTAGCGCTAAGTTGGCTGCCCGCTTTCAGGAGCTGCAACGTCAGTTTCATCCCGATCGTTTTGCTACTCGTCCCGAAAATGAGCGTTTGCAAGCGATACAGCAGGCGGCAACGATTAATCAGGCCTATCAGGCGCTGAAAAAGCCGCTTCCACGCGCCGAGTATCTGCTCAGCCTGCACGGCATCGATATCAATAATGAACAGCAGACGCTGCACGACACCGATTTTTTGTTCGAGCAGCTCGCCATGCGTGAAGAGCTGGAAACCATCGAACAGCAGCAGGATGACGCCGCACTCTACGACTTTATGCAGCGGCTTGACGGCATGTCAGCTCCCAGGCACAACCAGATGCGCGATCAGCTGGCAGAGCAAAACTGGCCACAGGCTGCTGATAGCGTGCGTAAGTTACGTTTTATCGCTAAACTGCGCGCCCAGGCAGAAATGCTTGAAGAACAGCTGCTTGATATATAATGAGAAGCATTTATGGCGTTATTACAGATTAGCGAACCGGGAATGTCAGCCCCTCCCCATCAACGCCGGCTGGCGATTGGTATTGATTTGGGGACCACCAATTCACTGGTTGCGACGATGCAAAGCGGACAGGCTGAAACGCTGCCAGACGCGTCAGGCCGGCATTTACTGCCTTCTGTTGTTCACTACCAAAAAGATAGGCTTCGCATTGGCTGGGAAGCCCGTAATCAGGCCTCGCTTGATCCGGTTAATACCATTAGCTCAGTGAAGCGTCTGATGGGGCGTACGTTGACGGATATTCGGCAGCGTTATCCGCATTTACCTTATCAGCTCCAATCCAGTGAAAATGATTTGCCACTGCTGGTTACTGCCGGCGGTAGCGTTAACCCGGTCAGTGTTTCCGCCCGGATACTCACTGTGCTGGCCGAGCGCGCGCGAAGCTCGCTGGGTGGCGATCTGGATGGCGTGGTGATTACCGTGCCTGCCTATTTTGATGATGCACAGCGCCAGGGAACGAAAGATGCGGCACAGCTTGCCGGACTTAACGTTTTGAGGTTGCTCAATGAGCCGACCGCCGCCGCTATCGCTTACGGCCTGGACTCAGGTAAAGAGGGTGTAATCGTCGTTTACGATTTGGGCGGCGGAACCTTTGATATTTCCGTATTGCGCCTGAGTCGTGGCGTGTTCGAAGTGCTGGCTACCGGGGGGGATTCCGCGCTGGGTGGCGACGACTTCGACCAGTTGCTGGCAGATCTTCTGCGGGATAAGACCGGGTTGCACGATCGTCAGGATCACCGTTTACAGCGTCAGCTGCTGGATATCGCAGCAGCGGCTAAAGTTGCCTTGAGCGACGCCGATTGTACCCTGGTGAAGGTTGGCAACTGGCAGGGTGAAATAACGCGCAGCGAATTTAATGCGCTAATCGACGGGTTGATTAAGCGCACGCTGCTATCCTGTCGTCGTGCGCTTAAAGATGCCGACGTCAGCGTCGATGAAGTGCTGGAAGTGGTTATGGTTGGCGGTTCAACCCGCGTGCCACAGGTGCGCGAAAAAGTGGGTGCTTTTTTTGGCCGCACGCCCTTAACTGCCATTGACCCCGATCGCGTAGTGGCTATTGGTGCGGCGATTCAGGCGGATATTCTGGTGGGGAATAAGCCCGATAGCGACATGCTGTTGCTGGACGTGATCCCGCTTTCGTTGGGGCTTGAAACGATGGGTGGGCTGGTAGAAAAAGTGGTGCCGCGCAATACGACTATTCCCACTGCTCGTGCGCAGGAGTTCACTACCTTTAAAGACGGGCAGACGGCGATGAGCATGCATATCGTACAGGGCGAACGTGAAATGGTCGCTGATTGCCGCTCGCTTGCGCGTTTCACGCTGCGTGGTATTCCAGCAATGCCGGCAGGGGGCGCTCACATTCGCGTTATCTTTCAGGTTGATGCCGATGGCTTACTTAACGTTACAGCGACGGAAAAAACCACCGGCATTGCCGCCGCTGTTCAGGTCAAACCCTCTTATGGCCTGACAGACGGTGAAATCGCCGATATGATCGGCGAATCAATGACCTACGCTTGTGATGATATGCAGGCGCGTAAACTGGCCGAGCAAAAAGTGGAGGGGCTGCGCATTCTGCAAAGCCTCGACGGCGCACTGGCTGAAGATGGAAGCCTGCTGACGCAGGTTGAACGGGATCTGATCCGCCAGACACAGCTGGAGTTACGCGCAAAGCTTAATGGTGCTTCTGCCGCCGACATTGACGCGGCTGTACAACAACTCGACAAAGTAACTCAGGATTTTGCTGCGCGTCGCATGGACGAATCAATACGTCGTGCGCTGGCCGGACAATCTGTTGATGAGGTTTAAACCATGCCCAAAATTGTTTTTTTACCCCATCAGGAGCTACTACCTGAAGGTGGCGTATTTGATGCTGGTAGCGGCGAAACTATTCTTGAAGTTGCGCTGCGTAACGGCATTGAACTGGAACACGCCTGCGAAAAGTCCTGTGCCTGCACGACCTGTCACTGCGTGGTGCGCGAAGGTTTTGACTCATTGGCAGAAAGTAGCGAAGATGAGGATGATATGCTGGATAAAGCATGGGGGCTGGAGCCGGAGAGTCGCCTGGGCTGCCAGGCCAGGGTCACCGATGAGGATCTGGTGGTAGAGATCCCCCGCTATACCATCAATCATGCGCGCGAACACTAAGCGCAAAAATTGATCACGGGCCGGATAAATCGGCCTTTTTTTATGCACAGACGTCAGGCGCCGATCGCTCAGTGAAGCATTAACGCTGTTACTCTGACTTACTCACTGAGCATACCAATAAGGATACTGTGATGACCAGTCAAACGATGAATGTTCAACTCACTAATCAGGCGGCTGATGATCGCTGGGGTGAAAAAGCCACAATGAGTATTGGCGATCAAAGCGTCACTATTCATCTCACTGCGGGAGACGCGCTGGCAGTGATTCAGCGAGCAGCGCGCAAAATTGATAGCCAGGATTTAAAGCAGGTGGCGTTGCGTGGCGAAGGTTGGGATCTCGAACGCTGTTGGGCCTTCTGGCAGGGCTTTCGTGGGCCTAAAGGGGAACGCCACGTTGTCTGGCCTTCGCTTGATGATAAGCAGCGTGTTGAACTGAATAACCGTTTGAAAATTGTCGATTGGGTGCGTGATATTATCAATGCTCCGGCCGAAGATCTTGCCCCTGAGCAGCTTGCCAGCCGCGCTGTTGATTTGCTCTGTGCCGTTGGCGGCAAGGCGGTGAGCTACCGCATTACCAAAGGCGAAGCGTTACGTGAACAGGGCTATATGGGGATTCACACTGTTGGCCGTGCCTCGACGCGTGTTCCTGTGCTGTTGGCGCTTGATTATAATCCCGGCGGCGATGACAACGCCCCGGTACATGCCTGCCTGGTGGGTAAAGGCATCACCTTTGATACAGGCGGCTACAGTCTAAAACCCAGCAGCTCAATGGATTCCATGAAATCGGATATGGGCGGTGCGGCTACGCTCAGTGGCGCACTGGCGTTGGCTGTTCGTCGTGGACTGCAAAAACGCGTCAAGCTGTATCTCTGCTGTGCTGACAATATGGTTAGCGGCAATGCTTTCCGCCTCGGTGATATCATTCGCTATCGTAACGGTAAAACTGTTGAGGTGATGAATACCGACGCGGAAGGGCGCCTGGTGCTGGCCGATGGCCTGATCGACGCCAGTGAGCAGCAGCCGGAGTTGTTGATTGACGCCGCTACATTAACCGGCGCGGCTAAAACGGCGCTTGGTAATGATTATCATGCGCTGTTCAGTTTCGATGATCCTTTAGCTGCTCGCCTGCTGGAATCTGCTGCCAGCGAGAATGAACTTTTTTGGCGTCTGCCGCTGGCTGATTTCCATCGCAGTCATACGCCTTCTAATTTTGCCGATTTGTGTAATATCGCCAGTGGTGCTCACACCGCCGGTGCCAGCACTGCAGCCGGTTTTCTGTCCCATTTTGTTAGCCAGTATCAAAAGGGCTGGATGCATATTGATTGCTCCGCAACTTATCGCAAATCAGCGGTGGAGCAGTGGTCCGCAGGTGCGACAGGACTTGGCGTGCGCACGCTGGCTAATCTATTGCTGAAATAATTTGTTCAGGCGCCGCGTGGTATGTGGCGCCTCCGCTGAGTGATTGGTATGAAATTGAGAAATGATCGTCTGGAGGAAGTGCTTAGTCTGGCTACCACTGAGCCAGCACACCGCCCTGAATTTTTTCAGCTGCTGATGGCGTCCAGCATTCTGGTACCCGGCGAAAGCCAGCAGGCGTTTATCGACGCTGATTCGGCGGTCGACCTTCAGCACTGGGAAAAGGAAAGTGGTGAAAGTGTCATTCCATTTTTTACCTCAGAGACCGCGATGGTAAAGGCAGTAAGTAAAGAGCAACCTTATTTGATTATGCCGACGCGTACGCTGTTTGAGCTAACCCAGGGTGAAACCCTGTTCCTCAATCCGACGTTGCCTGCGGGTAAGGAGTTCTCTGCGCGCGAAATTGCCAACTTGCTGGGCGAGGAGGGCAGCGCGTTGACACAGCTTAGCGTTCTTGAAGGTAATAACAGCCTGTTGCTGTCTGAAGTGGCCGTACCGCCAGCACAAATGGTGGATTCACTGACGCAGCTGTTTGCAAAATATAAGCAGGTACGCCGTGCTTTTGTTGCCTCGATGAAAGAAAACCGTGGTGGGCCGGCCAATCTCCTGATCGGTATTGAGGCCGATCAGGAGATTGAAGCGATTATTAATGCGGCAGGCCAGGTAGCAGCGGATACCCTTAATGACGATGCCGTCATCGACCTGTGTGAAGTGAAAGAGGGCGAAAGTGGGATCAGCCACTTCTTTACTGCTCACATCACGCCGTTTTATGAGCGGCGCTGGGGGAGCTTTTTGCGTGATATCAAAGTGAAGATGGTCTGAGCCGCCTTGGCAATATACGCGCCTTCCGCTTGAGCAGACGTAGAGTTCTCGCATTTTCATTACCGGGCTGATTTTTCAGCCCGATGTAGTAACCAGCAAGGTTTTTCAGGCGAAAATAACGATGAGCGTCATTAGCCAGGTTGATGTTGATGCCGGTAGCCACGTAGATCACATTGACATGATAATCAGCGTTTGCTCACTGAATTGATGAGATGACGCCTGATGGCGGAGTTATTTATTTGAGTCTCCGATGCGGGGGCGTGGTCGGTTTGATGATGAGGCCTGATTATTTTATACCGGCGTCAGGGATCATTCAGAGGCAATTAGCGCTAATAGCGTTGTTGCACTTTTCCTTCATGCGGATGTTACGCCGGATGCCAATCTGTATGAGCTGGTGATCGATATCACGCGATGGCTGGCCTTACTTAATTTCATCCCTGGCAAGTATCAAAAAATTGTGACCGGCTTGTTGAGATATCGATCATGTTTTTTCACTGAGTGCTTAAAATTCCGATAGGCAGCCCGCGACATCCCCCCCTATAATTTGCGCCGATTCCAAGGCCGGAGGAACCGGCATAATTTTTAGTTAAGACAGAGGTCAATATGACAATCGAACGTACCTTTTCCATCGTTAAACCCAATGCGGTGGCAAAAAACGTAATTGGTGCCATTTTTAACCGTTTTGAAACGGCAGGCTTTAAAATTATCGCAACTAAGATGTTACATCTGACGAAAGAACAGGCCGAAGGTTTTTATGCTGAGCACAAAGACCGCCCGTTCTTCAACGGCCTGGTCGAGTTCATGACTTCCGGTCCGGTAGTCGTCTCTGTGCTGGAAGGTGAAAATGCCGTTCAGCGTCATCGTGATCTTATGGGTGCCACGAATCCCAGCAATGCTCTGGCAGGTACCCTGCGAGCCGACTACGCAGACAGCTTTACAGAAAACGCCACCCACGGTTCAGATTCAACTGATTCGGCTGCGCGTGAAATCACCTACTTTTTTGGTGAAGGTGAAATCTGCCCGCGTACTCGCTGATACTCAGGTTTAAGTTGATGCGTTGTGCAGGGAAAGATTAATCACCTTTACAATTTATTCATGCCAGCATCTTTCGCCCTGAACTTCGGGCTTGTACAATCAACGCACCCGCCCCCACTGAGCCCGGCGTGCCCAGTGGGGGCGTCTCTTTTCACGCCATTAGCAGCGCCATAACGTGTAATAACGAGGCCAGAGAATATTATGTCAGAACGCATTGTGACGCCTTCGTCAGACGCATTTGTCCTTCCTGAAGCTAAAACTAAAATCAATCTGTTGGACCTCAATCGTCAACAAATGCGCGAGTTTTTCACCGCGCTTGGCGAGAAACCATTTCGCGCCGACCAGGTTATGAAGTGGATTTATCACTATTGCTGTGACGATTTTGATGAAATGACCGATATCAATAAGGTGCTGCGCGGCAAGCTAAAGGATATCGCGGAGATTCGGGCTCCGGAAGTTGCGATGGAGCAGCGCTCCTCTGATGGCACGATAAAATGGGCGTTGCAGGTTGGTGATCAGCAGGTGGAAACGGTCTACATTCCGGAAGATGATCGCGCGACGCTTTGCGTTTCTTCACAGGTAGGTTGCGCGCTGGAGTGCAAATTTTGCTCGACGGCACAGCAGGGATTCAATCGTAATCTGCGCGTGGCGGAAATTATCGGTCAGGTCTGGCGTGCAGCTAAAATCATCGGTGCAGCGCGTATTACCGGCCAGCGCCCGATCACCAACGTGGTGATGATGGGAATGGGCGAACCGCTTCTGAATCTGACTAATGTAGTCCCGGCGATGGAGATTATGCTGGACGATTTCGGTTTTGGTCTTTCTAAACGACGCGTTACGCTCTCCACTTCTGGCGTGGTGCCGGCATTGGATAAGCTTGGTGATATGATTGATGTTGCTCTGGCTATCTCTCTTCATGCGCCGAATGATCTTATCCGCAATGAAATCGTGCCAATTAATAAAAAATATAATATTGATACATTTCTTGCGAGCGTACAGCGCTATCTTGAGAAGTCTAATGCTAACCAGGGGCGGGTAACGGTTGAGTACGTAATGCTCGATCACGTAAACGACAGTACCGATCAGGCTCACGAGCTGGCGGCGTTGCTGAAAGATACCCCTTGTAAAATCAACCTGATACCCTGGAACCCGTTCCCTGGCGCACCTTATGGTCGTAGTTCGAATAGTCGGGTTGATCGTTTTTCTAAAGTGTTGATGGAATATGGATTTACTACTATTGTGCGTAAGACACGTGGTGATGATATTGATGCTGCCTGCGGTCAGTTAGCGGGTGAGGTTATCGACCGTACGAAACGTACGATACGCAAAAAGTTGAGCGGTGAAGCGATTTCTGTGAAGGCGCTCTGAAAGCGCGCAACGATTAGCCCCCTTTCGGCCAGCGGTGTTTGCCGCTGCGGTGCTTTGCAGTAGCATTTATTGCAAGAATGCAAAGCAGGAGGCGCAATGCGTAAAGAAATTCAAGGACTGATACTGCTTTGCGCTATGCTGAATGGATGTCAGCATAGTGAACAACGCAAGGCACTGGCTGAAACGCGTTTGCAACTGGGATTGGCGCTAATGTTACGCAACTCGCTATCGGCGGCCGCGCTGAATCTTGACGAGGCTGAGCGTTTGTCGCCTGGTGACTACCGGGTCCAACTTGCTCAGGCGCGTTACGCGCAGTTGCAGGGTAATACCCGCCTTGCGGAGATGCGTTATCGCAAGCTGCTGAAAATCGCACCGTTCAACGGCTATGTGCTTAATAATTACGGTGCGTTTCTCTGCAGATTAGGGCAGTATGAAGCCGCACAACAGCAGTTTACCGCGGCATTGCAAAGCGCCCAGATGGGTGCCAGAGCAGACAGTTACGACAATGCAGGTTATTGTTATCTGAAGGCACAAAAATTAGCACTTGCCCGACAGGCATTTGCTAAGGCAGTAAAAGCGGATGTGAACAAAGGGTCTCTGATGCTGGCCGAAGCTAGCCAACGGTTTAATCAGGGAGACTTTGAACAAAGCCGCCTTTTGTTGGATATTTATCAGCGCCAGGCTCCGGCTACGGCTGAGAGTTTATGGTTACAGATTCGTTTCGCCGCGTTAGCAGGGCGCAGTCGTGATGTTCAACGTTACGCTGTACAGTTGGCGCAAGGGTTCCCACAATCGTTACAATACCAGCAATATTTAGCTAATGAATACTGAAGCCAATCAAGATAACTCAGCAGTACAATCCACAGGTGAACGCCTGCGTATAGCGCGTGAAATCATGGGACTGACTCAGCAAAATGTCGCCGAGCGTCTGTGTCTTAAACTTTCGACAATTCGCGATATTGAGGAAGACAATTCGTCTGCCGAACTGGCATCGACTTTTATACGTGGCTACATCCGTTCCTATGCCCGACTGGTCCACGTACCAGAAGAGGAACTGCTGCCAATGCTCGCCAAACAGACACCGGTCAGAGCTGCAAAAGTTGAGCCGATGCAACGTTTTTCTTTGGGCAAGCGGCGTAAGAAACGCGATGGATGGTTAATGATTTTCACCTGGCTGGTGCTGTTTGTGATCGTGGGACTGACGGGTGCCTGGTGGTGGCAAAACCACAAGGCTGCTCAGCAGGAACTGATCTCTCTCGGCCAGCATAATGACGGCGGCAGCGCTAATAATCCGTCAATCGCGCTTTCTGACAGTAATGTCAGCAGCAGCTCGCCAGCGTCTTCTTCAGCACCTGCAAACACTAGTGCGGCCGATAGCGTAGCGGACAGCTCAAACTCAGCGCCAATGCCACCAACAGTTGCCAGTCAGACTTCGGCACCACAGGCTCAGACTGCTGCAGACGCCAGCACTAACAGCGATAATGGCGTATCGGCCGTTGTACCGCCGAGTCAGGCGTTGAACAATAACGCTGCTGCTGCGGCAAACGCGCCGCAGAATATCCCGGCAACTGTCAGTGCGGCAACGTCTAATGCGATCTCTGACGCCTTAGTCCTTAATTTCAATAGCGATTGCTGGCTGGATGTTACTGATGCATCAGGCAAAAAACTGTTCAATGGCATACAGCACAGCGGTGACAAACTTAGCCTCGCTGGTAAACTGCCTTATCGATTGAAAATCGGTGCGCCAGCTGCGGTTAGTATCCAGTTTGCAGGCAAGCCTGTGGATTTGAGTCGTTTTATTCGTAGCAACCAGGTTGCTCGTTTGACACTGGGCGCTCATTGAGTCCCAGTTTTTTACGAGTAATTATGGAGAGTCTTTATGCATAATGAAGCACCCATTATTCGGCGTAAATCAACGCGTATTTACGTCGGCAAGGTGCCAGTTGGCGATGGTGCACCCATCGCCGTCCAGTCAATGACAAATACCCGCACCACGGATGTGGATGCTACGGTAAACCAGATTAAATCTCTTGAACGGGTTGGTGTCGATATCGTCCGCGTGTCGGTTCCGACCATGGACGCAGCTGAGGCCTTCCGGTTTATCAAACAGCGGGTTGACGTGCCGCTGGTTGCTGATATCCATTTTGATTATCGTATTGCGCTAAAAGTGGCGGAGTATGGCGTTGACTGCTTACGCATTAATCCTGGTAACATTGGTAATAATGAACGCATTCGCCAGGTCGTAGATTGTGCACGTGATAAAAACATCCCTATTCGGATTGGCGTAAACGCAGGCTCGCTCGAAAAAGATCTGCAGGAAAAGTACGGTGAGCCAACGCCACAGGCGCTACTTGAGTCAGCGATGCGCCATGTTGATCATCTTGACCGGCTTAACTTTCACCAATTTAAGGTCAGCGTTAAGGCCTCTGATGTATTTTTGGCTGTCGAGTCTTATCGCCTGTTGGCAAAGCAAATTGATCAGCCGTTGCATCTTGGGATCACCGAAGCTGGTGGTGCCCGTGCCGGCTCGGTGAAATCAGCAATTGGTCTCGGCCTGCTGCTGTCTGAAGGCATTGGTGATACGCTACGTATTTCGCTGGCTGCTGATCCTGTTGAAGAAGTGAAGGTTGGCTTTGATATTCTTAAGTCGTTGCGTATTCGCGCCCGCGGTATCAACTTTATTGCCTGCCCGACATGCTCGCGTCAGGAGTTCGACGTTATCGGCACGGTGAATGCCCTTGAACAACGGCTGGAAGATATCATCACGCCGATGGACGTATCTATTATCGGTTGCGTGGTGAATGGTCCCGGCGAGGCATTGGTGTCAACGCTTGGTGTTACCGGGGGAAATAAAAAAAGTGGTTTTTATGAAGACGGTGTTCGCCAGCGCGATCGCCTTGATAATCAGGATATGATCGACCAGCTTGAGGCGCGTATTCGCGCTAAGGCTTCAATGCTTGATGAAAGCCAACGTATTAATATCCATCTGCTGGAAAAGTAAGTAAGCGTCACAGCATATGCTTATTCTGGCGTGGAGTAATATCAGATGCGGGCCGACGTGGTTTGGCCTGCATTACTAACAGATGAGAAGAATTCAGTGGCAAAGAATATTCAGGCCATTCGTGGCATGAACGACTATCTTCCGACAGAAACTGCCATTTGGCAAAGAATTGAAAGCATTCTCAAGAAGGTGCTGAGTAGTTACGGCTACAGTGAAATCCGCGTACCCATTGTAGAGCAGACGCCGCTTTTCAAACGCGCTATCGGTGAAGTAACCGACGTGGTTGAAAAAGAGATGTACACGTTTGATGACCGCAACGGCGAGAGCCTAACCTTGCGCCCGGAAGGTACGGCAGGCTGCGTACGCGCAGGTATTGAGCATGGCCTGCTGTACAATCAGGAACAGCGCCTGTGGTATATCGGACCGATGTTCCGCTACGAACGTCCGCAAAAAGGGCGCTATCGCCAGTTTCACCAGATAGGCGCTGAGGTGTTTGGCCTGCAAGGCCCGGATATTGATGCGGAAGTGATCATCATGACCGCCCGTTGGTGGAAAGCGTTAGGCATTGCCGATCATGTTTCTCTTGAGTTGAACTCTATTGGCTCGTTGCAGGCACGTGCAGACTACCGTGATGCGCTGGTAGCCTTCCTTGAGCAACACAAAGATAAGCTGGATGAAGACTGCAAACGGCGCATGTACAGCAATCCACTGCGGGTGCTGGACAGCAAAAATGATCAAATTCAGGAATTGCTAAACAGCGCGCCAGCGTTGCATGACTATCTTGACGACGAATCGCGCGAACATTTTAATGCTCTTTGCGCTTTGCTTGAGGCGGCGGGCATTGATTATCGGATAAACCAGCGCCTGGTACGGGGACTCGACTACTACAACCGTACCGTGTTTGAATGGGTGACCACCAGTCTTGGCTCACAGGGCACCGTTTGTGGCGGTGGTCGCTATGACGGGCTGGTCGAACAGCTGGGGGGACGTGCTACCCCTGGCGTTGGTTTCGCTATGGGGCTTGAACGTCTGGTACTTCTGGTTCAGGCGGTTAATCCGAATTTTGAACCGACGCGCATTGTTGATGTCTATGTGATCGCATCTGGTCAGGGGGTGCAAGCGGCGGCCATGGTTTTTGCCGAGCAGCTGCGCGACGCCAACCCGCAATTAAAGCTGATGACTAATTTTGGTGGCGGTAATTTCAAAAAGCAGTTCGCCCGCGCTGATAAGTACGGTGCCCGCGTTGCACTGGTGTTGGGTGAGGATGAAGTCGCTGCTTGCCAGGTGGTCATCAAGGATTTACGTACCGGGGATCAGAAAACTCTGGCCCAGGATGCGGCCGCTGCGGCCATTGAATTATTATTAAAAGCATAATGCCGCACAGGCTGAGTGAAAGGAGAGGGTTGCGTGGAAATTTATAGCAACGAGAGTGAACAGACGGATGCCCTTCGTCGGTTCTTTTCCCAGAATGGAAAGGCGCTGGTAGTGGGCGTCATCCTTGGGGTTGGGGCACTGGCTGGCTGGAGTTACTGGAACAGTCACGAAAGTACTATTTCCCGTGAAACCTCCGCTGACTGGCAGCAGGTTATTTTGGCGATGGACAACAGTAAACCGCAGACGCTGGAGGCTGTTGCAAAGTTCGTAGGAGATAATCGTAATACATACGGCGCGCTGGCCTCACTTGAACTGGCAAAGCGTTATGTTGATCTCAATCAGCTGAGTAATGCCGCCGCGCAGTTAAAAGCGGGTCTTAAAGACACCAACGATACGGAGCTGCGAGCGGTGCTTAATTTGCGTCTGGCGCGCATTGAGCTACAGCAGAAGCAACCCGATGAAGCCTTAAAAACACTTGAACAAATTAAAGGGGATGCCTGGACGGCGATCGTTGCCGACGTACGTGGCGAAGCCTTGCTGAGCAAAGGCGATGTTAAAGGCGCGCGCGAAGTTTGGCAGCAAGCTATCCAAGCCAATAGCTCCTCGACGCTGAAAGAAATGCTGCAAATGAAAATCAATAATCTGCCGGGTTAAAATTCGGTGGGATTGGTATAAAAATTGACCCTGACGGGCACATGAGGGACTTCATGGAATTGCGTAAGATACTTCTGCCGGGACTGATTTCAGTTACCTTACTCAGCGGATGTTCATGGTTCAGCGGTGAAGAAGACGTCGTGAAAATGTCACCGCTGCCGAAGGTCGAAAATCAGTTCACACCGAAACAGTTGTGGAGTGAGTCGGTCGGCGATGGCGTTGGGAACTACTACTCTAATTTGCATCCGGCATGGCAGGACAATTTTATTTATGCGGCCGATCGTTTCGGCGTAGTTAAAGCGCTAAACGCCACTGATGGCAAAGAGCAATGGCGGGTTGATCTTTCTGGAAAAACGGGTTTCTTTTCTAAAAACCATTCCGCAATGCTGTCGGGAGGCATAACTGCCGCTGGCTCCTTGCTGTATATCGGTAGCGAGCATGGCATAGTCTACGCTCTTGATTCCAGTAACGGCAGCGTAGCCTGGAAAACTCAGGCTGGAGGCGAAGTGCTATCCCGGCCGGTTGTCAGCGATGGATTGGTACTGATCCATACCAGTAACGGTATGTTGCAGGCGCTGGACACCAGTAATGGTACCATCAAGTGGACAGTTAACCTGGATGAGCCTTCGCTCTCTTTGCGTGGCGAATCAGCCCCCTCAACGGCGTTTGGTGCTGCTATCGTCGGCGGTGATAATGGCCGCGTTAGTGCGGTAATGCTCAATCAGGGACAGATTATCTGGCAGCAGCGTATTTCTCAGCCGAGCGGCGCTACTGAAATTGATCGTCTCGCCGATGTCGATATGACGCCGGTCATTGTTAACGGCGTTGTTTATGCGCTGGCCTATAATGGCGATCTGACCGCGCTTGACCTACGTTCAGGTCAGATAATGTGGAAACGTGAAATCGGTGGTATCCACGATATCATCGTCGAAAACAATCATATTTATTTGGTCGACCAAAACGATCGTGTCGACGCGCTCAGCGCTGACGGTGGCGTGTCTCTGTGGCGTCAGAGCGGGCTGTTGCACCGTAATCTGACCTCACCGGTGCTGTACGATGGCTATCTGGTGGTTGGTGATGCGGAAGGCTATCTACACTGGATGAACACTGAAGATGGTCGCTTTGTCGCACAGCAAAACGTCGACAGTTCAGGCTTTCAGACTGAACCGGTTGTGGCGGGTGATAAGCTGGTTATTCAGTCAAAAGATGGCGAGGTTTACGTCTTTAAACGCTAAATCCTGAGCAGTTGTTATTTTTAAACGGCTCCTGTGTTCATCAGGGGCCGTTTCGTTTTTCTCACAGCATGGTATTCTTACCGCCATTCGCTGGTTCGCCCGTCAACTATGAGATGTCCGTTAAAAACGACTTTGTGGGATGACCAGGCAATTTTTAGTGAGGTTTTAGTTATGATACCTGTGGTTGCGCTGGTTGGACGTCCCAACGTAGGCAAATCCACTCTGTTTAACCGCCTGACACGCACGCGTGATGCGCTGGTTGCAGATTTCCCCGGTCTTACGCGCGACCGGAAGTATGGTCGCGCAGAAGTTGAAGGACGTGAGTTTATTTGCATCGATACCGGAGGTATCGATGGCAGTGAAGAGGGTGTGGAAACCCGCATGGCGGCTCAGTCATTGCTGGCTATTGAAGAAGCCGACGTGGTGCTGTTTATGGTAGATGCCCGCGCCGGGCTTATGCCAGCCGATGAGGGCATCGCCAAACATCTTCGTATGCGCGATAAGCCGACCTTCTTAGTGGCAAATAAAACAGACGGCGTGGACACTGATTCAGCGGTTGTCGAGTTTTATGCACTGGGACTGGGAGAGATTTATCCTATTGCGGCCTCGCATGGACGTGGTGTCACCAGCCTGCTGGAAACAGTGCTCCTGCCCTGGATGAGTGACGAAGAGGTCGATCCACAGCCACTGACCGAAGAGCAGGAAAACGAAGCGTACTGGGCGGAGCAGGAAGCGTTGAACGACGCTGATGCTTCTGAAGAGGACGAAGCGTTTAATCCGCAGGATCTGCCGATAAAGCTGGCAATCGTCGGACGTCCCAATGTGGGTAAATCAACGCTTACAAACCGTATTCTCGGTGAAGATCGTGTGGTGGTATTTGACATGCCGGGTACTACGCGTGACAGCATATATATTCCGATGGAGCGTGACGAACGCGAGTATATTCTGATTGACACCGCCGGTGTACGTAAGCGTGGCAAAGTTACCGAGACGGTAGAAAAGTTCTCGGTAATTAAAACCCTGCAAGCTATTGAAGATGCAAACGTTGTGATGCTGGTTATTGATGCACGCGCGGGTATCTCCGATCAGGATCTTTCGCTACTTGGTTTTATCCTTAATGCCGGACGCTCTTTGGTCATCGTAGTGAATAAGTGGGATGGCTTATCGCAGGAAGTGAAAGATGAGGTTAAAGAGACGCTGGATTATCGTCTGGGTTTTATCGATTTTGCCCGCGTACACTTTATCTCTGCGTTGCACGGCAGTGGGGTAGGTAACCTTTTTGAATCGGTAACTGAAGCTTACGACTGTTCTACCCGCCGCGTGAGTACCTCAATGCTGACGCGCATCATGCACATGGCAACGGACGATCATCAGCCACCGCTGGTACGTGGCCGCCGCGTGAAGCTCAAGTACGCCCATGCCGGTGGATATAACCCGCCGATCGTAGTGATTCACGGCAATCAGGTTAAAGATCTACCGGATTCGTACAAACGCTATCTGATGAACTATTTCCGTAAATCGCTGAATGTGATGGGAACCCCTATCCGTATCCAGTTTAAGGAAGGAGATAACCCCTATGCCGGTAAGCGTAATTTGCTGACGCCGACTCAGCAGCGTAAGCGTAAACGTCTGATATCGCACCTCAAGAAGAATAAACGCTAATTTGATCAGGGCCGAATTACCGGTCCTGATTTTTTCTAAAGCCGGCTTTTCACATCTGTCATGGAGATTGACCGATGCCTTTATGCCCTCATGATAAGCAGCGGCTAAACGAGTCGGCCAGCGGCTTTGACTGCCCGGCCTGCGGCCGTCAGTTTGGTAACCAGCCAGTGTGCCCGGAATGCGTTCAACCGGCTGAAGTACTCAAAGCATGTGGGGCGGTTGATTTCTTTTGCAAAACGCACGGGATGATTTCCCTCTCGCGCGTCATTGTCTCCTGAAGCTGCCTGTCAGCAAATTCAGTAGGCCGGAGGGATAACCGTGCTGATCGTGGCAGACAATCTTGCTGAAAAATGAGTGTGCTTTGAACGTCGCCCGGCCGTCAGTCGGCAGGGCTTTTTCTGATGCGGATTCGATGTAATTCAGTCACCTGACTTTCAACCCAACCGTCATCAAGACGGGTTTTCAGTGTATCGCCGGCTTTCAACTGACGCACTTTCTTAACGACCTTATTGTCGGCAGTGGTTGTCACGCTGAAACCGCGCGCCAGCGTTGCCAGCGGACTGACGCCCTCCAGCTGACCGGCAAGCGTGGCAAATCGCTGGTGGCGTTCATTTAGCTGCTGGCCGATGGCCTGGTTCAACTGATAATGCTGTTGTTGCAGCCGCTGCTGCAAACGAGAAATACGTGGCAATGGTTGCTGATAGCTCAGCCGCTGAGTTGTGCGCTCGTGCTGCTGATTAATACGCTTCAGCCTGCGCTGGATGGCATCAGTCATACGTTGCTGAAGTTGCAGCAGGGTGCTTTGCTGACGAGCCAGACGTAGCTGGGGATGCTGCTGCTGCAAACGGTGCGCCAGGCGGGTATAGCCCTGGTTCTGGCGTGCCAGATAATAATCCATTGCCATATCTAACCGCTGCTGCTGCGACTGCATCTGTCTCAGCAGTTCAATCTGATTACGACTGACCAGTTCAGCGGCGGCTGAGGGGGTAGATGCACGCAAGTCGGCGACGTAATCGGCAATGGTGACATCGATTTCATGGCCTACTGCGCTGACCACCGGTATGCGGCTGGCAAAAATTGCCCTTGCCACCTGTTCATCATTGAAGCTCCACAAATCCTCCAGCGAGCCGCCGCCGCGCCCGACGATCAGCACATCACACTCATCGCGTAAGTTAGCCAGTTCGATGGCCCGGACGATCGAGGCTGGTGCTTCGACCCCCTGCACAGGGGTCGGATAGATGATTACCGGTAGAGACGGGTCCCGGCGGTGAAGGATCCGCAGAACGTCATGAAGCGCAGCGCCGGTCGCAGAGGTGACGATGCCCACCCGATGCGCCGGGTCCGGTAGCGGCTTTTTATGGGCGGCGTTAAACAGCCCCTCGGCACTGAGCCGCTGTTTTAACTGCTCGAATTGCTGCTGCAATACGCCTTCGCCTGCGGGCTGCATACTTTCAGCGATCAATTGATAGTCGCCGCGTGGCTCATACAGTGTGATGGAGGCGCGAACCAATACCTGCTGACCGTTTTGAGGGCGGAAGGCTACGCGGCGGTTGCTATGACGAAACATCGCGCAACGTACCTGCGCGCCGTCGTCTTTGAGGGTAAAGTACCAGTGCCCGGAAGAGGGTTGAGAGAAGTTAGAGATCTCGGCGCTCAGCCATACCTGCCCCATCTCCTGTTCCAGCAGCTGACGTACAGTCGTATTCAGCCGACTAACTGTAAAAATGGTGCCTGACGGAGGTAGCGACATGTGATAGAAATCAAAGAGTAAATTTGCGAGTTAAGTGACCGATACTACATGGCTGTCTGTGGGGATCATAGAGTTTTTGGAAAAAAAGCTGGAGGCGATCGGTTACGCCCTGTATAGTTCAGCAGCAATATTTTATCTGTTCTCATTTACCCCAGTTTGAGATATTGCCATGCTACGAATCGCTAAAGAAGCTCTCACATTTGACGACGTCCTGCTCCTCCCCGCTCACTCAACCATTTTGCCCAACACTGCCGATCTCAGCACTCAGTTAACCAAAAATATCCGCCTGAATATTCCCATGCTATCTGCAGCAATGGATACCGTGACAGAGGCGAACCTGGCTATTGCGCTGGCGCAGGAAGGCGGTCTTGGCTTTATTCATAAAAATATGCCAGTCGAGCGCCAGGCGGAGGAAGTCCGCAGGGTGAAAAAGCATGAAAGTGGGATCGTGACCGATCCACAGACGGTGTTGCCTGGCACGCCGCTGAGCGATGTAAAAGCCTTAACTGAACGCAATGGCTTTGCGGGTTATCCGGTAGTCAACGCCGACAATGAACTGGTCGGCATTATTACCGGGCGTGACGTTCGCTTTGTGACCGATTTGAGTCAGCCGGTATCGGCAGTGATGACGCCAAAAGAGCGTTTGGTGACGGTTAAAGAGGGTGAGTCGCGCGAAGTCGTATTGCAAAAAATGCACGAAAAGCGCGTTGAAAAAGCGCTGGTGGTTGACGGCAGCTTCCACCTGAAGGGGATGATCACAGTAAAAGATTTTCAGAAAGCAGAACGTAAACCGAATGCCTGTAAGGACCCACAGGGACGTTTGCGCGTTGGGGCTGCGGTTGGTGCCGGTGCCGGTAATGAAGAGCGCGTTGATGCGCTGGTCGCAGCCGGTGTCGACGTTCTGCTGATCGACTCCTCGCACGGACATTCGGAGGGCGTGTTGCAACGCATTCGTGAAACCCGTGCAAAATATCCTGACCTGGAAATTATTGGCGGCAATATCGCTACCGGTGCAGGGGCACTGGCTCTTGCTGACGCGGGCGTCAGCGCGGTGAAGGTGGGTATCGGTCCGGGTTCAATCTGTACCACCCGTATTGTTACTGGCGTAGGTGTACCGCAGATCACCGCAATTTCTGATGCGGTTGCTGCGCTGGAGGGGACCGGCATTCCTGTTATCGCAGATGGTGGCATTCGCTTCTCTGGCGATATTGCGAAAGCTATCGCCGCTGGTGCCTCAGCGGTCATGGTTGGCTCAATGCTGGCTGGTACTGAAGAGTCTCCCGGTGAAATCGAACTTTATCAGGGCCGTTCGTTTAAATCCTATCGCGGTATGGGATCGCTGGGCGCCATGTCAAAAGGCTCCTCCGATCGCTATTTTCAGAGCGATAACGCAGCGGACAAGCTGGTGCCAGAAGGCATTGAAGGGCGCGTTGCTTACAAAGGTCGTCTGAAAGAGATTGTGCATCAGCAGATGGGAGGCCTGCGTTCCTGCATGGGATTGACCGGATGTGGCAATATCGATGAGCTGCGTACCAAAGCGGAATTTGTCCGTATCAGCGGTGCCGGTATTGCTGAAAGCCATGTGCATGACGTGACCATTACCAAAGAGTCGCCCAACTACCGCATGGGATCATAATCCCGCTAAATTACTACGCCCGGTTAGAGCGGGCGTTCTTCCGCAGTTTTGTCTATGCTCTGGAATTGCCTTAATGACATCGGAAAATATTCATAAGCATCGGATCCTCATTCTCGATTTTGGTTCTCAGTATACCCAACTGGTGGCACGTCGCGTGCGTGAGCTTGGCGTATACTGCGAGCTGTGGGCCTGGGATGTAAGCGAAGAGCAGATCCGCCAGTTTAATCCCAACGGCATTATTCTTTCCGGCAGTCCGGAAAGTACCACGGAGCTTAACAGCCCGCGTGCGCCGGAATACGTCTTCCGCGCGGGTGTGCCACTGCTCGGCGTATGCTATGGCATGCAAACGATGGCAATCCAACTGGGTGGTCGCGTTGAGGGATCAACCGAGCGTGAATTTGGTTATGCTCAGGTTGAAGTGCAAGCTGAAAGCGCACTGATTCGCGATATTGAAGATACTATCAGCGATGCTGGCAAGCCACTGCTGGATGTCTGGATGAGTCACGGTGATAAAGTGACCGCGATCCCGGCTGGCTTTGTCACCGTCGCCAGCACCGAAACGTGCCCGTTTGCCATTATGGCTGACGAAGCAAAACGTTTTTACGGCGTACAGTTTCATCCGGAAGTGACGCATACCCGCCAGGGACAGCGTATTCTCGAACGCTTTGTGCGTGATATATGCCGCTGTGAGGCGCTGTGGACACCGGAGAAGATTATTGAAGACGCCGTCGAACGCCTGCGTCAACAGGTCGGCAGCGACCGAGTTATACTCGGCCTGTCGGGTGGCGTCGACTCCTCTGTGACCGCGATGCTGCTGCATCGTGCTATTGGCGAACGACTGACCTGTGTGTTCGTCGATAACGGGCTGCTGCGTCTGAATGAAGCGGAACAGGTTCTGGATATGTTTGGCGATCACTTTGGTCTGAATATTATTCATGTGCCGGCTGAAACGCGCTTTCTGAATGCGCTGGCGGGCATTGACGATCCCGAGGCCAAACGTAAAACCATCGGTCGCGTCTTTGTTGAAGTATTCGACGAAGAAGCAGGCAAGCTTGAGGACGTGAAATGGCTGGCCCAAGGGACTATCTATCCTGACGTTATCGAATCGGCTGCTTCCGCCACCGGCAAAGCGCATGTGATCAAATCACACCACAATGTCGGCGGCTTACCGAAAGAGATGAAGCTTGGGCTGGTTGAACCACTAAAAGAGCTGTTCAAAGATGAAGTTCGCAAAATCGGCCTTGAGCTGGGTCTGCCCTACGATATGCTCTATCGCCATCCGTTCCCGGGACCAGGCCTCGGTGTTCGCGTATTGGGCGAAGTGAAAAAAGAGTATTGCGATCTGTTGCGCCGTGCCGACGCCATTTTTATTGAAGAGCTCCACAAAGCCGATCTCTACCAAAAAGTCAGCCAGGCATTCACGGTATTCCTGCCGGTTCGCTCGGTTGGCGTGATGGGCGACGGCCGTAAATATGACTGGGTGGTTTCACTGCGCGCGGTAGAAACTATTGACTTTATGACCGCGCACTGGGCACATCTGCCGTATGAATTTCTCGGTCGCGTTTCTAACCGTATTATCAATGAAATCAACGGTATTTCGCGTGTGGTTTACGATATCAGCGGCAAGCCGCCAGCGACGATCGAGTGGGAATGATTTCGCGTCCGGCAACAGCCTGCACGTAAAAGCAGCTAAGTACTTCTAGGCCCGCGTAATGCGGGCTTTTTTATTGGGTATTTTTGGTAGTTGGCCGCAACGGGAAGCACATTTTTTCAATGGGATATTTGATATTGCTCTCAGGTTTCAAATAAGGGGTTGAAAAGGTCGCTTGCGAAAATACCGGTTGAGTCAGGATCTCTGGAAGGCTGAGGCAGAGTAATGAATAGTAATCTATCTTTTGCACGAGTATAAGCTACCCACGCTCAGGTAATTGCGCCTTTAGCCTTCTCTGTTAATTTTCACAGGGTTCGGGATCGTTGGCGTGCTGGCTTCTTGTAGCTTTTGCTGGTGGTGAGAGATGGCACCGGGAATAACGAAAATAAGGCGACCGATAAGGATAAAAAAGCTTATCAGCAAAACGATACGGATCATCAAACTTGATTTACGGCGCTGACGTCGATGAAGTGGGGTTGTGGCGCTGTTCACGCACAGAGTCCTATGTTGTACCCAAATGGGCGAGAGGCCAATTAAGTCACAACCTGGCGTCAGGGTCAATGACCATTTTGTACAAAAAATGGCTTGTTTTTTACAATCAAAACTGATGACTCTGGATAGTCAACGCGCTCTGAAATGACAACCCATTGCCTGCCGAGTCTATTTCGCAGGCAGTTGTCGGCAAGACATCCAGACAGAAGGAATTAATCTTTTACAAAGGTTTTTTGTGCAAATAAGGTAGCGAAACGCTGAGAGATCCGCTTGC
Organism: Izhakiella capsodis; assembly: GCF_900115045.1. Classification (GTDB taxonomy): domain Bacteria; phylum Pseudomonadota; class Gammaproteobacteria; order Enterobacterales; family Enterobacteriaceae; genus Izhakiella; species Izhakiella capsodis. Next base: position 509,275 of record NZ_FOVC01000002.1, read on the forward strand.
CGTTTTCGTCGGTGCGATGCAACTGACCGACGTTTTCGTTGTATTTCACAATATGCCAGTTGCGGTAATAATGACTAAGTTCGCCCGATTTAAACGCAAAAGTAAAGTTAGGTTGGCTGGGATAGTCGGGGGTATCCATAGCGGCGACAATCAGGTTATGGCCGTTTTTCCTCGTTGAGGCCTGCATGTCAGCAATAAGCTGAGGGATGGTTGCAGGCTGTAAAAACATCATCACCACCGTTGACAGAATAAAATCCCAGTTTCCGTTAAAACGGTGATTATTTAGATCCACCCACTGAGTTTCTATGCCGGTGAGCTGCTCGGCTTCAATTATCCGGTTCAGGTTTTCCAGGCTGCGCGGGTTGCGATCCCATGCGGTCACCTTGAAACCTTTGAGATTAAGTAACAGCGTGTTGCGACCATTGCCGCAGCCTAAATCCAGCGCGTTGCCAACGGAAAGCGAAGGGAGCGCAGCAAAAACTTCTGAATGGGGCGCCGTTAGCGCGTATTTTTGCGTGAAATAGTTATCGGGAAGCGCAGGTTTCATATTTATCAGCCCGGTTCAGGCGGCTAACGCCGCCTGTTCAGATAGGTTAGTATTGGTTTTTTTCCTGAACGGTCAGGTTCCAGCCGGTCACTTCTTGCCAGTAATTTTGCTCTTTTTCCAGATCGAGCTGCACCAGATTATTCTGGCTAAAGAAATTTTGTGGAAACAGCAGCATCCAGTGACCATCGTCGGTTTTTAGCCCCAGCGAAGCTGGCACCGTTGTTGCCTGGCGCTGGTTATTTAGCAACACACTCAGACGGAGCAGAAAAATCAGCGGCAGGATTTGGCGCTTTTTGAATAGCGTGAAGCGCGGCAGGTCGTCAACCTTAATTGCTTTACGATGAAAGCGAACGAGGGTTGATAGCAGCATCTGCTGATCCTGATTGAAACCAGGAAGATCGGTATATTGCAGAATATAGGCGGAATGGCGCTGCATACCGCTGTGGTTGATGGTTAATCCGACCTCATGTAGCATCGCGGCCCACTTTAATAACGCTTCGAGCTGCGGATCGGCTTGTTTATGATTTTGATCGCGCCACTGACCGTATAGTTCAGTGGCGGTATTCAACACACGACGCGCCTGGTCACTGTCGATGTTGTAACTGCTCGCCAGGCTTTGTGCCGTGCGGCTGCGGATATCGCGGTGACGGAAGCGGCCCTCCATCTCATAAAGTACCCCCTCACGCAGCGCGCCGTCCGAGAGGCGTAGCTCTTTAATCGCCAGCGCATCAACGATGCCACACAAAATAGCCAGTCCAGGAACGAAAACTGTTTTACGTTCATCGGAAAGCCCTGGCAGCGTCAGCTCGTCAAAGCTTTTATACTGCATCACCACGTCACTGAGCTTTTCCAGACGCTCAGGGGTGATAGATTTTTCTTTCTTATCCATAGCGGCCAGCACTTCGCAGACGGCTTTGATGGTGCCTGAGGCGCCCATCGCATATTCCCATCCAAGCCGCCGGTACTGCCATGAAAGCGGCTCTAACTTTTGTGCTGCCGCCAGTCGGGCGCGGCGGAAGTTCTCTTTATTGATAATGTTGCCGGGAAAATAGAGCCTGGCAAAGCTGACGCAGCCCATACGCCGGCTCTCCACCAGGCGCGGTTCGAAGTTTTCACCGATCACCAATTCGGTTGAGCCCCCGCCAATATCGATAACCAGCTTGCGGCCTTTTTCCGGCTGAGTATGCTCAACGCCCATAAAAATCAGGCGTGCCTCTTCGTTACCGGAGATAACTTCGATGGGGAACTGTATGACTTTAGCCGCGCGCTGCAGGAAAACGTCAGCATTTTTTGCCTGACGCAGCGAATGGGTGCCGACGATGGTTACGTGAGCAGGCGTGAATCCCTGTAATCTTTCTGCAAACAGCGCCAGACATGACAGCCCACGCTGCATCGCTTCCTCGCTGAGATTACTGTCTGCGTCCAGACCATCGGCCAGATGCACACGCTGCTTAAGTTTGCCCAGCACCTGCATCGCGCCATCGACAACGCGCGCAATCACCATATGGAAGCTATTTGAACCGAGGTCTACAGCCGCGAATTCCTGCGGTTTCGGCGTAATTTTATGAGATACGGGCATAGATTAGTCAGTTTGCTCCAAAGATTTAAGATAGGCGTATATGGCCATTTGCGCGCGCACTTTACGTCGATTACCGCGCGGTACGTAGCTATTGCTGAGCTCTTTATCTAGATTACGGGCTTTAACGGTATCGCTAAACAGAATGTTCATGATATCGATTACACGCTGCTTGAGAGTCGCATCCAGCAATGGCACCGCGACCTCGATACGAAAGTCAATATTGCGTGTCATCCAGTCAGCGGAGGATAAGTAGACTTTTTTATCGCCGGCGTTTTCAAAAATATAGACCCTGTCGTGTTCAAGAAAACGATCTACGATACTGATGACGCGAATATTATCGCTGATGCCCGGCAGCTGCGGGATCAGCGAACACATGCCGCGCACGAGCAGATTAATCGGGACGCCGACGCTGGATGCCGCATATAGCCTGTCTACCAGTCCACCGTCAACCATATTATTCACTTTAAGCGTGATGCCACCTCGCAGCCCTTGCTGCACGTTGGCAATTTCGTTATCAATTAGTTTGTACAACCGCTCTCGCGAGTTTTGCGGCGATACCAGTAAATACTCGAAATCGACCGGACGATATGGGTTTTCAATGAAATTAAATACCCGACGAACCTCATTAGTAATCCTGGCATCCGCTGTCAGCAGGGAATAATCGGTGTAAATTCGAGCCGTTTTTTCATTAAAGTTACCGGTACCAATATGGGCGTATCTTACAACCTGCTCACCTTCGCGGCGGCTGATCAAGAACAATTTTGCGTGAATTTTCAGACCTGGCGCAGAGAAAATAACGTGTACTCCGGCGGCCGTAAGGCGTTTGGCCCAGAGAATATTGGCTTCTTCATCGAAACGGGCTTGCAGTTCGACCACCACGGTGACTTTTTTACCGTTCCAGGCTGCGTGCATCATGGCGTCCATAATGCGGGAGTCTTTCGCGACGCGGTAAATATTGATTTTTATCGATAGCACGCTGGGATCGAACGACGCCTGGCGCAGCAGTTCAAGTACATGTTCGAAGGTGTGGTAGGGATAATACAACAACACGTCGCGCTGGCGGAGAGCGTCAAATCCGTTGCGAAACTGGCTGAAATAGAGATGGCGCAGTGGCTGCGGCGACCGGTTTACCAGATTGGCTTTGCCGACGTTAGGAAAACTGATGAAGTCTTTAAAATTATGATAACGTCCCCCCGGCACGACCGAATCGTAGTTATCAATCCCCAGCTTTTTACACAAGAGCTCCACAAGCTCATCAGGCATATCACGCTGATATACAAAGCGTACTGGCTCTGCGGTCAGGCGTTGCTTCAGGCTGGAAGACATCAGCTCCATCAGACTTGATTCCATCTCGGTGACCAGGTCGTACTCCGCGTCGCGGGTCATTTTCATCGAGTAGGTATTAAGTTCATCGTAATCAAAGAAGCCACTGAATATCTCATCTAGGCAAAAACGCAGAATATTATCCAGTAAAATCATTGGTTTACGTCGACGCGGTGTTTCGGGAGGCAGATTGATAAAGCGCGGCACCTTATCAGAAGGGATCTCCAGCAGGGCATAGCGAATGGTTTCGCCCTGAATAATTTCTACCACCAGATAGGTGTAATCATCTTTGAGGAATACAATCAGGTCAGTATCACGGTTAATCAATATTGGCGTGATATGCTGGCGTAGCTCCTGACGGAAATAATCGCGCAGCCAGTTCTGCTGATTCGGTGAGAGCTGACGCTCGTTGATCAGGAAAATTTGATTACGCGCCATTTCCAGTAGCAGTTCGTTATACAGTCCGTCGAACTCCTGCTCCGCCTTTAGCACTCTGGCCTGAATTTTATTCAGCAGGTGGCGCAGTGAGTTAGGCGAGCCTGAACCCTGCTCCTCACCAATCAGTATCCGACGTTTTAAATCTGAGAAACGGACCTTATAAAACTCTTCAAGGTTATTAGAGTAGATACCCAGAAAACGCATTCGCTCAATCAGGGGATTATTTTTATCTGCTGCCTCCTGTAAAACGCGTTCATTGAAGGATAACCAGCTTAACTCTTTTTCAATATATAGTTTTTCCTGACCCATTATTACCCCATAGTCGCGATGCAGGAGGATGGTATCCACTATCCGTTTCATTATGGCGAGAGTAAGACAATAAAGTCCAATGGCTGTGAATGAATATTGTGTCAGACATAGGTTGCCGTTGAACGATGGCAGCTGTTTCGTAGTAGGCGATAATAAAAGCGAATCATCGTCTAATATTTGCGGCGATAGTGTGCGCCAGCTTGTCGGGACTGGCAGACGGAGACAAATTGCGCTCAGCGGAACATCAGGCGCGATGCACTATGAATCTGAATACAGGACGCAATAATGTAACCGCGCAGGTCGGCCTCTCCGGGGGACAAGTCAACGCGGTTGGACGGCCTGAACCGGATGGATGAACCAACCGGCTGCAGGGCTGCTCCGGCCAGACTATTCTGCCGCGTAGCCCTGCGGCGCAAGCGGCTTGCCATCAAGCCAGGCAGCGCCTTCGTGCATCTGCAGACGACCGGTGCAGAACCAGGCGATAGACAGCGGATAGATATTGTGTTCCTGATGCTGAACCCGCGCCTGCACGTCTTCTATGCTGTCGTCGGCAAATATTGGCACCCGCGCCTGCAAAATAACCGGACCGCCGTCCAGCTCCTGAGTCACGAAATGCACCGAGGTGCCATGTTCGGTCTCACCATTTTCAATCGCCCGTCTATGGGTATCTAATCCGGGGTATTTCGGCAGCAGGGAAGGATGTACATTGAGCATTCGTCCGCTATAGTGCTGGACAAACGCGTCGCTCAGTATGCGCATAAAACCCGCCAGCACCACCAGATCGGGCTGAAAACGGTCAATTTCCGCCATGAGGTGTTGGTCATACGCCTGACGATCGGCAAATGTGGCGGGTGGCAGCGTCAGGGTGGGTATTCCCGCTTCGTGCGCGCGCTGAAGCCCGTAAGCACTGGCTTTGTTACTGATAACGGCGACGACTTTGCCGCCGGTTTTTCCCTGCTGGCAGGCGGTAATGATTGCCTGTAAATTACTGCCGTTACCGGAAATAAGGACGACAATCCTTTTCATGCGATGACCACGCGCTCCGCGGCATTTGACGCCTTAATATGCCCCATTACCCATGCTTTTTCGCCAGCTTCAGACAGGAGTTCAATTGCCTTATCGGCCTCATCAGCGCGCAACGCTATCATCATGCCGACGCCGCAGTTAAAGGTACGATACATTTCATGCTGGCTGACGTTGCCGGCCTCTTGTAGCCAGCTAAATACCGCTGGCCACTGCCAACTGGCGCTATCGATAACCGCCTGAGTATTGTCTGGCAGCACGCGCGGAATGTTTTCCCAAAAGCCGCCGCCAGTCAGGTGAGCAATGGCGTGAACATCAACCTGCTCAATCAGACTCAGCAGGTTTTTTACGTAAATACGCGTCGGTGTCAGCAGGTGATCGGCCAGGGATTTGCCTTCCAGCTGAACGCTATCGGGGTCGGTGTTACTGACTTCAAGAATTTTTCGTATCAAAGAGTAGCCGTTAGAGTGCGGGCCACTGGAGGCGAGGGCGATCAGAACATCGCCGTCCTGCACCTTGCTGCCGTCGATAATTAATGATTTTTCCACGACGCCAACGCAAAAGCCTGCCACGTCATAATCTTCACCGTGATACATCCCCGGCATTTCCGCTGTTTCGCCCCCCACCAGTGCGCAGCCGGATTGTAAACAGCCTTCAGCGATGCCGCTAATGACGCTGGCTGCCGTTTCCACGTCCAGCTTGCCAGTGGCGTAATAGTCGAGAAAGAACAGCGGTTCTGCACCCTGAACAACCAGATCGTTCACGCACATTGCCACAAGGTCGATGCCGATGGTGTCATGACGCTTAAGGTCCATTGCCAGACGCAGCTTAGTGCCTACGCCATCGGTACCGGAAACCAGCACCGGCTCATGGTATTTTTGCGGCAGGGCGCACAGGGCGCCAAAGCCTCCCAGACCGCCCATGACTTCAGGACGACGTGTTTTCTTGACCACGCCTTTGATTCGGTCAACTAACGCATTGCCAGCATCAATATCAACGCCGGCGTCTTTATAGCTCAGAGAGGTTCTGTCGGTCACTGCGAAATCCCCACGCGGTTGCGATTGGTGGTATTAACGAAAGCGCGGCAATTCTAGCAGTGTGAGCAATCGTTTGCGAGTGCCATCTTTCGCTACATTCCTCACCGGCACCTTCGGGCGCGAGCCAGGTAATAAGGGTGTTTAATTTGATCCATTGCTTCTGGCAGCCTTGACAAAAGGCGGTATAATCTGACGATTTTTTTTTGCAGCCAATACATTTCGGGAGTCCAACTAATGAAGATCGTGGAAGTCAAACACCCGCTCGTCAAACATAAACTGGGTCTGATGCGTGAGCATGACGTAAGCACCAAGCGTTTTCGCGAGCTGGCGTCTGAGGTTGGAAGCCTGCTGACTTATGAAGCGACAGCCGATCTGGAAACCGAGAAAGTGACCACCGAAGGCTGGAACGGCCCGGTAGAAATTGAACAAATCAAAGGAAAAAAAATTACTGTAGTACCGATTCTGCGTGCCGGTCTTGGCATGATGGAAGGCGTACTTGAGCATGTACCCAGTGCCCGTATCAGCGTAGTCGGTATTTATCGCGACGAAGAAACCCTGGAGCCGGTGCCCTATTTTCAGAAGCTGGCCTCCAGTATGGATGAGCGTATGGCGCTGGTCGTCGATCCAATGTTAGCGACCGGCGGCTCAATGGTTGCCACTATTGATTTACTGAAAAAGGCTGGCTGTACCAGCATTAAGGTACTGGTACTGGTTGCTGCACCCGAAGGTATCCGTGCGCTGGAAAAAGTGCATCCGGATGTCGAGCTGTATACCGCCTCGGTCGACGAGGGACTGAACGAACAAGGCTACATTATTCCCGGGCTGGGCGATGCCGGCGATAAGATATTTGGTACTAAATAACCGCTGAAGCCGACCGCAGAGTCGGCTTTTTTTTACAAAAAAAACAATTCAAGGGGATATTCGATGACTCGTCGTGCCATTGGCGTTAGCGAGCGGCCACCGCTGCTGCAAATGATTCCACTCAGCTTCCAGCATTTATTCGCTATGTTTGGTGCAACCGTACTGGTACCCGTGCTGTTTCATATTAATCCCGCAACGGTATTGCTTTTTAATGGTATTGGCACGTTGCTTTATCTGCTGATCTGCAAGGGGAAAATCCCCGCCTACCTCGGCTCCAGCTTTGCTTTCATCTCACCGGTCTTACTGTTACTACCGTTAGGATATGAAAAAGCACTCGGCGGTTTTATTCTCTGCGGTCTGCTGTTTTGTCTGGTGTCACTGATTGTAAAAAAAGCCGGTTCTGGCTGGCTGGACGTTATGTTTCCACCGGCAGCGATGGGCGCAATCGTCGCGGTAATTGGTTTGGAGCTGGCTGGCGTTGCAGCGAATATGGCAGGTTTGCTGCCTGCTGACGGTGTGCCGACGGACGGGAAGGCGATGATCATTTCAATGGTGACGCTGGCGGTGACCGTGTTCGGCTCGGTACTATTTCGCGGCTTTCTGGCAATCATTCCGATTCTGGTCGGTGTGCTGGTGGGCTATGCGCTGTCGTATTTTATGGGCGTGGTTAATTGGGCGCCGGTTGAGCAGGCTAGCTGGTTTGCGTTACCTACGTTCTACAAGCCACAGTTTGATCTGGCGGCGATGCTGACTATTGTTCCCGCAGCGTTGGTGGTGATCGCCGAGCATGTTGGCCACCTGGTGGTGACGGCAAATATTGTAAAAAAAGACCTGATAAAAGATCCTGGACTGCATCGCTCGATGTTCGCGAACGGTATTTCAACGGTAATTTCCGGCTTTTTTGGATCGACGCCGAATACCACCTACGGTGAGAATATCGGCGTGATGGCCATTACCCGTGTTTACAGCACCTGGGTTATCGGTGGTGCGGCGGTTCTGGCTATTCTGCTTTCCTGTATTGGTAAGTTGGCCGCTGCCATTCAGGCGGTACCGGTGCCGGTAATGGGCGGTGTTTCACTGCTGTTGTACGGCGTCATTGCTGCATCAGGAGTACGAGTGCTGATTGAGTCGAAGGTCGATTATAACAAAGCGCAAAACCTTATCCTGACCTCGGTGATCCTGATCATTGGTGTCAGTGGTGCCAGGGTACATATCGGTGCAGCAGAGCTGAAAGGAATGGCGCTGGCAACGATAGTCGGCGTAATGCTCAGTTTAATTTTCAAAGTGATTTCACTGCTGCGTCCGGAAGAGGTGGTGCTGGAAGCACCGGAGGATGATGGTTAAAAATCGTCGACGGACGGTTCCGATCGTCCGTTTCATTTCCGCTGCTGAACTGTGATAAACTCAGGGCGATCTCCTACCGCTCAATTCCGAGGTAATTCTGAACACGCCTGCGCAGCTTTCGCTGCCACTTTATCTGCCAGATGATGAAACCTTTGCCAGCTTCTGGCCGGGGGATAACCCGGCGCTACTGGCGGCATTGCAGGGTGCGCTGGGGCAGAGTCATGGCAGCTATTTTTATATATGGGCGCGCGAAGGGAGTGGCCGCAGTCATCTGCTTCATGCAGCCTGTGCTCATCTCTCGGCGCGCAATCAGGCGGTGGGTTATGTCCCTCTGGATAAACGCACCTGGTTCGTTCCTGAGGTTCTGGATGGCATGGAACAGCTGGCGCTGGTGTGCATTGATAATATTGAATGTATCGCTGGTGATCAGCCTTGGGAAATGGCGATCTTCAATTTGTACAATCGTATTCTTGAGGGCGGCAAAACGCGCCTGATCATCACCGGCGATCGGCCAGCACGGCAGCTGAATCTGCAACTACCGGATTTGGCATCGCGCCTGGACTGGGGGCAAATCTATCGCCTGCAACCGCTGTCTGATGAGGATAAACTCCAGGCATTACAGCTGCGGGCGCGTCAGCGCGGTTTCGAGTTGCCGGAAGACGTTGGCCGTTTTTTGCTCAAGCGACTCGACAGAGAAATGCGTACGCTGTTCACCACCCTTGATCGACTTGATCACGCCTCAATCAGTGCCCAACGCAAATTAACGATCCCTTTTGTTAAAGAAATTCTCGGGCTTTAATGCTGGCGTGCTGGGCATATCAATGCTGTTTGAGTAAGGATAGCACCTGCTGCGGCGGACGCCCCAGTTTTGCCCGACCATTGACGATAACGATCGGCCGCTCAATCAGCGTTGGATTTTGCACCATAGCTTGTAATAACGCGGTTTCACTCAGGGTTGGGTCTGCCAGGTTTAGCGCCTGATAAAGGCTCTCACCCGTACGCATCAGCTGGCGCGCTTCGCTAAATTCCAGCTGACGCAGCAGCGTTTCCAGCGTGGCCAGGTCCGGTGGCGTGGTTAAGTAGAAGACGATCTGAGGTTTGATGTCCTGGGCTTCCAGCAGAGCGAGCGTTTCCCGGCTCTTGCTGCAACGCGGATTGTGGTAAATCATTACCTGACACACTGTTTATCTCCTGGTCGCTATCAGGACCGCTGATATTTCTGGAAAACTTGTTGCAGGCGGCGCAGCTGATCGATACGGGCGTCATAACGCGCCTGTTCCAGACTGCCGAGACGCGATTTCGAGCTGGCGCTGCTCAGTGCGCGAATGGCCTGATCCAGCTCGCCGCTCAGCGCCAGGCTTTCGGCTCGTGCGGCCAGCGCTTCATTGGATAGTCCCTGCGCTGCGTTAGCCTGGGCCAGTAAATCCCAGCCGTTGGCGTCATCTTTATGATCCCAGGTATAGCGATTGAGAATACGCGTCGCATCGGCCGGCTGATTGGCCTCAAGATAGGCATTGGCGAGGTTCAGCTGCAACACAGGATCGCTTATATTTTTTGCTGCCAGCAGACGGCGAATAGCATCCTGGGGCTTTTTCAGGCCAATGTCGATATCGGTCATGATATCCAGATACCAGAGATTGTCAGGATCGCTGGCAAGCATGGGATCGATGATGCGCCGGGCATCAGCAAATGATTTTGCCTGTAAAAACAGCACGGCTCTTCCGTACTGCGCGGCGGTTTTTTCCCGACGGTTACCCTGCAACCAGCTGTGCAGAAGATCGTCGCTGAGCTGGTTTTTTCCGGAAGCGTACATCCCCAGAGCACGTGCTTTTGCCATATAAAAACCTTGAGAAGATTGGATTACCACCGGCTTCATTTGATTTGCGCGATTACGCGCATCTGACAAACGGGAATCGGGTAACGGGTGCGTTAGCAGCATCTCCGGCGGCTTCTGACCATAACGTGACTGGTCAGCCAGTTTTTGCAGGAAGTGGGGCATTGCCTGTGGATCAAAACCTGAACGTTGCAAAACTTGCAGGCCAATACGATCGGCCTCCTGCTCATTTTGTTGAGTGAAGCTGATAATCCCCTGCTGGGTTCCAGCCAGCGTACCGGTCAGCGCCGCCATACCAGCCTGAGGATTCGCCATAGCCAGTAATATTGAGCCCAGTGCGCCGACCCATGTTAATGGGGCGCTACGCTGCTGTTCTTCCATCGCGCGGGCGAGATGGCGCTGGGTGACGTGAGAGATTTCATGGGCCATTACCGCTGCAAGCTGGCTTTCATTATCTACATAGCGAAACAGCGAAGAGTGCAGCACCACATTACCGCCAAAAAAAGCGAAGGCGTTCAACTCATCGTTACGGACCAGAAAGAAATGAAAAGGGGTACGCACTGACCAGGCATGGGAAACCAGACGCTGTCCGAGATTGTTGATATATGCATTAAGCAGCGGATCGTTGATTAACGGTGCGCTGGCCCGCAGTTGGCGTACATAAAAGTCGCCCATTTGCCGCTCTTGATCAATCGATAGTGTACCGCCTGCCGTGGTGCCCATATCGGGTAGATTATCGGTGACATCAGCCTTCACGGGCATGACTGTATTCATCACCAGGGCTGCCAGCGCAGAAGCGATAATTTGTGTTTTTAACGGCTTAAACATGCATCTTTTCCTGACAAGAAGTCATGGGTTAGACTCTGGATCGATCAAAACGTGCGGCATCCATCCGACGGGATTTCTCACTGCACTCTACCCATTCAGGTGTGACAGGAGAACCTCTCGTAGCACAGCCGCAGTTTACTCTGGAAAAGATTAAAGGAAAAGCGAGGCGGTTTTTGTAACGACAACAATTTACATGCCTTACAAACGACGGTTTTCTGCTTTTTATATCTGTTGGTCATCATAAACTATCTTTTTTAGATTAATCTTCTAGCTTACTTTTTCGTGATTGGCGCACTATTTCAAAAAATATTATTATCTTTATCTACTCCAACACTGATTGCCGCCTCTATTCTAAATGATTTTCCCTGCTTTATCTTTTCACATGTGATTGATGTCATATGGCTATATTTTTATCTTCCTATATAAATAACAATGCATGTTTAAGCAGCCTGCTGGCGAGCGTGTTAACGTCTGCTGATTATGTGGACATCCATTATGCGTGGAAGATGGTTTATAAACCGAATCTGACATAGATAATAATACTTTTATCGATGATGTAATCAAAAAAGAAAAGTCTTTAGTTTTTAATTTTCATTACAGCTGGATTGATAAATCGGTTATTTATGCGCTGTCCAGCCATACTATGGCTGCTACTCAAAAAATCGGGGATAAGATTAAGAACGCTGCCATGAAGAAAACGCCTGCGGATATTTTGGCACTATCGGGTATGCGTGTATTCGCGCTATTCACCAGCGTATCAGCTTATAAAGCCGATGGCTGGTTATTTCCTGAGCGGATCTAACGGATGGGCACTGCACGGAATATTACATTGCACATTGCCGGTTTTTTCGCTTGCATGGGGTGCGGCTGACGTGATGGACGCTAACCATTTTCGGCGGCGTTACCTCATGCCATCTACAAACGAGTGGTGAGCGGGTATGTTAACTGGCTAATGAGGCACTGTATCACAGGTTAAGAATGCTTACTGCGACCAGAGCAGCATGGGAACCCCGGAAGCTGTCAGACAATAATACTATTCATTTACGCTCTAAGTCGTTTGCGCGATACAAATCAGGATTAAATATGGCTTACTGCTTCTGCGGGTTAGGGTACACTGCAAGGACTTATCGATATTTACAGGCGGCTTGAATGCTGGAGTTGTTAAAGCAGTGGTATCGCCGACGTTTTAGCGATCCCCAGGCAATTGCGTTGCTGATCATTCTGGTTGGCGCCTTTTGTATTATTTATTTTTTTAACGGCCTGCTGGCACCGCTGCTGGTGGCGCTGGTCATTGCTTATCTTCTTGAGTGGCCGACCGCACGCCTCGAACGTCTCGGATGTACACGCACCTGGGCTGCGTCGCTGATTATGCTGCTTTTTGCTGGCATTGTTTTAATTTTGACCTTCGTGGTGGTGCCGGTGGCCTGGCAGCAGGGGATCAATCTCACCCACGATTTACCCAATATGTTGAATAACCTCTACCGTTACGCAATGCGCCTGCCTGAACGTTTTCCCACCCTGATGGACGTCGGCATTATCGATATCGTGGTGAACGATTTACGCAGCCGACTCAGTGGGTTGGGTGAACAAGTAGTGAAATACTCACTGGCCTCGTTAGTAGGATTGGTGACGCTGGCGATTTATTTGGTACTGGTGCCCATTATGGTGTTTTTCCTGCTTAAGGATCGGGAGCAGCTGTGGGGTAGCGTACTGCGCATTTTGCCGCGTCAGCGTGGACTGGCTGACCAGGTCTGGTTTGAAATGAACCAGCAAATTACTAACTATATTCGTGGCAAAGTGGTCGAGATGGTTGTCGTAGGTATCGCGACCTGGCTTGGTTTTGTCATTGTCGGAATGGATTACGCCCTGCTACTGGCGGTGCTGGTCGGTATCTCGGTGCTGATCCCTTACGTCGGCGCGGTCGTCTCGACGATCCCGGTTATCTGCGTCGGCTTGTTCCAGTGGGGCCTGGGTGGTGATTTCTGGACGATGCTGGCTGTTTATTTAATTATTCAGGGGCTGGATGGCAATCTTCTGGTGCCGGTACTGTTTTCCGAGGCGGTTAATCTGCATCCGCTGGTAATTATGATGTCTGTCGTGGTGTTTGGTGACATGTGGGGCTTCTGGGGCGTGTTTTTCGCTATCCCCCTGGCGACGCTGATTAAGGCTGTGATGCACGCCTGGCCGGATGAAGTGGTTTCGCCAACGCCAGAGGATTAGTCAGAGCCGGATCGGTTGTTAACCGATCCGGTTGAGTTTTAACATGCAGACTTTAGGTAGTCCAGCACGATGTCATGATGATTATTGGTTTTGAAATTATCGAAAACTTTCTCTATTTTTCCGTCATTACCGATGAGAAAACTGATGCGGTGAATGCCATCATAAGTTTTCCCCATAAATTTCTTCTCACCCCAAACGCCAAACTGTTGGCAAACCTGATGGTCTTCATCGGAAAGTAACGTAAAGTTCAGCATCTCTTTTTCGGCAAAACGAGACAGCTTCTCTGGTTTATCTGTGCTGATGCCAAGTACATCGACGCCAGCTTTTTTCACATCGTCCATGTTATCACGCAGACCGCAAGCCTGAACGGTGCAACCTGGCGTCATAGCTTTCGGATAGAAATAGACCAGAACGCGCTGTCCCTGGAAGTCGGTTAAACTCACTTGTTCGCCGTCCTGGTCGGGCAAGCTAAATTTCGGTGCCATATCACCGGCTTTCAGTGGGTTCATCACTATATCTCCATTTTTTCTTCATGCTGTAGATAAGACACGACGTTGATCGTGCCTTGAGCTCCCAGTTCGGTACATAGAACGTTGAACGCATGTTCGATTTGCGATGCATCCCGACGGGCGGGACTGTGAGCAGTTATTTGAATATAGAGTAAAGGTGGCTGATTTCCTTGCGCTGGCTGCGTACGTGAAACCAATTCGGCAATGTGCATCTGATAGGAGTCGAATAAGTCAGTAAAGCGCTCAATCAGATGCGGTGAGTCAGCGACTTCCACTTTGACCCAAACAGTTTCTGGCATTGGCGGTCTTTCCTGCGCCAGCGTGCGTTTCATTACGATAAGCAGCTCCAGTTCAGCGCCTTTTAGCGGCAAGGTTGACTCGATAAGATTAATAGCATTCCAGTTGCCGGACAACAGCATAATGAAGGTGAACTCCTCACCCAGCATCGCCAGCCGACTATCCTCAATATTGCAACCGCAACTACTGACATGGCGGGTAATGGTGTTAACGATACCGGGGCGATCAATGCCCAGGGCGGTAATCACCAGATGATGTTGCTCTGATTGCGGCAAAATAAAAATTCCTGTCAGGATGCTAATAGCAATAAGGTAAACATAAAAAAATCTGCTGACAAGCGCTTGAGACGCCTTGCGCCCTTGCTTTTAACACGGTGACAAACGTACCATGAAGCACTTGTTTGTCGAGGGGATCGCCAATGTTTACGGGAAGTATTGTTGCACTCGTTACGCCGATGGACGAAAAAGGGAATGTCTGCCGGACGAGTCTGAAAAAATTAGTAGATTATCATGTAGATAGTGAAACCTCCGCGATTGTGTCTGTTGGCACAACTGGCGAATGTGCCACGCTGACACATGATGAGCACGCCGATGTGGTGATGATGACGCTGGATTTTGCTGACGGTCGAATCCCGGTCATTGCCGGAACCGGCGCAAATGCCACCGCTGAAGGCATCTCCCTGACCAAACGTTTTGTCGATACTGGTGTGGTAGGCTGTCTGACCGTCGTACCCTATTACAATCGTCCGACTCAGGAAGGGCTGTATCAACATTTTAAAGCCATCGCAGAAAGCACCGATCTGCGACAAATGCTGTACAATGTGCCGTCTCGAACCGGTTGCGATATGCTGCCTGAAACTGTGGGCCGGTTGGCCGCGATCGAAAATATTATTGGAATTAAAGAGGCAACCGGGAACTTATCGCGCGTTGCCCAGATCCAAGAGCTGGCTGGTGATGACTTTATTATCGTCAGTGGCGATGATGCGACAGCGCTCGATCTGATGCAGCTGGGTGGCAAAGGCGTGATTTCCGTTACGGCGAATATTGCAGCGCGTGAAATGGCCGAGCTTTGTCGGCTGGCTAAACAGGGCAATTTCGCTGAAGCACGCCGTCTTAATCAGCGCCTGATGCCTTTGCATCAACAGCTGTTTTGTGAACCCAACCCGATCCCTGTGAAATGGGCAGCGAAGCGGCTGGGATTGATAGCGTCTGACATGCTGCGACTACCAATGACACCGCTGAGTGTAGCTGCCGAGCCGATCGTGGCTCAGGCGTTGACGCAAGCAGGTCTGCTGTAATTTTAGGGAGAATTGATGGCTTTTACCGTAAAAAGGTCCGCGTTGGTTGTTACGTTTGGACTTTCAACCGCGATGCTGCTGGCTGGTTGTTCTAACAATCAGCATTATAAACGTCAGGTCAGCGATAGCAGCGAGTATATGAACGCGCCAGGCCTGCAGGATTTGCACGTGCCAGCCGGAATGATATTACCTCTTCAGAATGGTAATTATGATGTGCCGACCGATGACAGCAAAGGTCCTGTCGGGAAGAAACTTGATATTCGCCCCCCGGCTCAGGCTCTGGCATTAATGAATGGTACGCGTACTCAGTTTAGCGGCAATACGGGTATGCTGATATTAGACAGCGTGCGCGACGCTAACCTGTGGTCGCAGGTGGTGAGCATTTTACAGTCACATCATTTTCCGATTGCTGAGCAGCAGGATGCCAGTCAATCTTTGACGACTAACTGGATCCAATGGCAGCGACCCGATGAAGATCATCAGTATCGTGGTCGTTATCAGATCAGCGTTCAGCAGCAGGGTTACCAGCAGTCGTTAAGCGTACGCTTATTGCAATTGCAGCAGGAAGGCAAAGAGATCAGCTCTTCGGGCGAAGTGCAGCGCTATACTGCGCAGATGCTTAACCTGCTCAGCGTCGGACTGGATAAAGCAGAAAATGATCGTCAAAGCGCAGCTGCGAATCGTAGCTCAGCTCAGTTAGACGTTCAGAGCGGTGCCGATGATACCGGCCTGCCAAATCTTGTCGTCCGTGCTCCGTTCAATACCGTATGGCAGCGCCTGCCCGCTTCGCTAGCGCGCATCGGCATGAAAGTAACCGACAGCAATCACTCTCAGGGTAGCCTGAGCGTGACCTATAAGTCACCCGGTAGCAGTACCTGGGATGCCCTGGCGGCGAAAGATCCCGGCCTGGTGAATGGTACATATAAAATTCAAGTCGGGGATTTAGGCAACCGCAGTAGTCTGCAGCTGACAGATCCACAAGGTCATACGCTGACTCAGTCGCAGAATGATGCGCTAGTACCTGTATTCCAGGCTGCCTTCAGTAAATAGTGTTAACAACAGGCCGGGGAGAATCCCGGCTTTTTTATTCAGCCCACGCAAACGATACCGTACTCAATGCGTGGCAAGTACCTGGCTATTTGTTTGGAGTTAATCAAGATGCAAAAGCAAGCTGAGTTGTATCGCGGCAAGGCGAAAACCGTGTACAGCACTGATAATCCGGATCTGCTGATACTCGAGTTCCGCAATGATACGTCAGCAGGCGACGGCGCGCGTATTGAGCAGTTTGAGCGTAAGGGAAAGGTAAACAACAGGTTCAATTATTTCATCATGAAAAAGCTTGAGCAGGCGGGTATTCCGACCCAGATTGAAGCTCTGCTCTCTGATAACGAAGCCCTGGTTAAAAAACTGGAGATGGTGCCGGTTGAATGTGTGATGCGCAATCGTGCGGCGGGATCGCTGGTAAAACGGCTCGGCGTAGAAGAAGGCATTGAGCTGGACCCACCTCTGTTTGACCTGTTCTTAAAAAACGACACTATGCATGACCCGATGATCAACGAATCATACTGCGAAACCTTTGGCTGGGTCAGTAAAGCGCATCTTGCCCGTATGCGGGAACTTACCTATAAGGCCAATGAAGTACTGCTTCGTTTGTTTGATGATGCCGGCCTTATTCTGGTGGACTTCAAGCTGGAGTTCGGTTTGTTTAACGGCGAAGTGGTGCTGGGCGACGAATTTTCACCCGATGGCGCGCGTCTGTGGGATAAGCAAACAATGGATAAGATGGACAAAGATCGCTTTCGACAGAGTCTCGGTGGCGTAATTGAAGCCTACGAAGAGGTGGCCCGCCGTCTTGGCGTAAACCTCGATTAATCTTTTGCCGGCACCCGATCCTTGAAGGGTGCCGCTTTTCCTGCCCTCCGTTCTGGTTTTAACCTGCACTCCCGACTAAAATCTATTTTATTTGTTCAACCTTAATATTTAGATATCCAGGGAGAAGATCTATGCGCTGGAGAGGCCATCGTGAAAGTGACCATGTTGAGGATCGTCGCGATCAGCCCACCGTTGGCGGTGGCCGCATGCGCATCCCACGAGGAAAAGGCGGACTGATAATATTAGTTATTGTTATCATAGCCAGCTATTACGGCTATGATCTTACGCCGTTGCTCACGGGGAATACAAACACGCTTAGTGCTCCCAGTCAGCAAAGTGCCAATTCCGCACGCGATGACGAAGCGGCTAAATTCACCTCTGTAATTTTTGCTTTAACCGATGATACTTGGAAAATGCTGTTTAATCATATGGGTAAAACCTGGCAGCCACCTACCCTGGTTATGTATCGCAATGTGACCCCTACTGCCTGCGGTCAGGGTCAGGCGGCGATGGGGCCGTTCTACTGTCCGGCGGACGATAAGGTTTATATTGATCTCTCTTTTTACGATGAGATGAAAACTACGCTGGGGGCTGACGGTGAGTTTGCCCAGGGCTACGTTATCGCCCATGAGGTCGGCCACCACGTGCAAAAACTCCTCGGTATTGAATCTAAAGTGCGCCAGATGCAGCAGGGCGTTAGTCAGGCTCAGGCAAATCAGCTGTCAGTTAAGCTGGAACTGCAAGCCGATTGCTTTGCTGGCGTCTGGGGGCACTACATGCAGCAGCAAAATATTCTGGAACCAGGTGATTTACAGCAGGCGCTGAATGCTGCTGAGGCCATTGGTGATGACCGACTGCAACAACGTGGTCAGGGAAAGGTGGTGCCTGATAGCTTCACTCATGGTACCTCGCAGCAGCGATACAGTTGGTTTAAACGCGGTTTTGAGTACGGTAATCCGGCGAATTGCAATACCTTTCAATGAACCGACTGTCAGACCTCAGTCATAACATGTCCGTCTGTGGTATCCGCCGACTGGCGGTACTAAGCGGTGACGCGCAATGGTGCCAGCAGCAGGTGTTATGCTGGCAGCAACGGTTACCTGGCGACTGGTTGTGGGTTAGCGAAACGTCACCGTCAGCGTTGCATTGCACACCCGGCGCCATACGAACGCTGCTGGGACGTGAGTTTCATCATGCGGTTTTTGATGCCAGAGAGGGGTTTCATGCCGAGGCGTTTGCGGCGCTGGCAGGCACGTTGCGAGCGGGAAGCTGGCTGCTGCTACTGATCCCAGCTTTAGAGGATTGGGCCACACAGCCTGACAGCGATTCGCTGCGATGGAGCGAACAGCCTCAACCCGTTGCGACTCCCAACTTTATCCATCATTTACGCCGTCTGTTTTGCGATCCCCAGGTGTTGTTACATCAGCAGGGGCTGGCGCCACGCTGGCCGGATGACAGGTCTTTTGCCCGCTGGCGGAGTAGTGATAACGAGCAGCAGGTGCTATGTCAGCAGCTGCTCGCCAGCCCGCCAGGCATTAGCGTACTGACCGCCGGACGTGGCCGTGGCAAGTCAGCCCTCGCGGGAATGCTGGCGCGCCACTGGCCGGGAGTCTGTTGGGTGACGGCTCCGGCCAGGGTCTCAACCGACGTGCTGTCTGCTTTTGCCGGCGATCGCTTTCAGTTTATTGCGCCCGACAGACTGCTGGCGCTGTGTCATGCCGGTTCGCCACCCGCTGGCGACTGGCTGCTGATTGATGAAGCTGCCGCCATTCCTGCGCCCGTGCTCAGGCAGCTGATAGCGTGCTTTCCCAGAGTTTTGCTGACGACGACCATTCAGGGTTATGAAGGTACCGGACGCGGCTTTGTGCTTAAATTTTGTGCCTCTCTGCCCGCAGTACGGATGCTGACGCTTAATCAACCGCTGCGTTGGGCAGCGAATGATCCGCTGGAAAGCTGGCTGGCGCGTGCACTGATTTTCGCCGAGCCGCAGATAGTTAACACAGAAGGCGAACTCCGCTGGTTCAGCCTGCAACCGCAGGACTGGCAATGCTCGCCGAAGCTGCTAAGTCAACTCTATCAGCTGCTGTGCAGCGCTCACTATCGTACATCGCCACTCGATCTGCGCCGTATGATGGATGCACCGGGACAGCATTTCAGCCTGGTCATGCAGCAGGAGCGGGTACAAGGGGGGATGTGGCTGGTTGAAGAGGGCGGTCTTGACAGCGCATTAGCGGACAATGTCTGGGCTGGGTGGCGGCGTCCGCCAGGTAATCTGGTCGCGCAGTCTCTGGCGGCACATGCCGGATTACGTGACGCGCCGCGGCTCAGAGCCAGGCGTATCAGCCGTATTGCCGTGACGCCAGCCCTGCGCAGACAAGGCGTGGGTCGCCAACTGGTGGACCTTGCATTGCGGGAGGCGCGGGGTTGTGACTATCTCTCGGTCAGTTTCGGTTATACCGCCGAATTACTGGCATTCTGGCAGGCATGCGGATTTCAGCTGGTACGCATTGGCAGCGCCCGTGAGGCCAGCAGCGGCTGCTATGCTGCGATGGCGCTGCGGCCATTAACGCTACCGGGGGAGCAACTGATTACCCGTGCGCGTCGGCGGTTTGACGATGAACTGGGCTGGTTACAGGAAATTATTAACGAACCGGCTCTCAGCCGGGTGCAGCGTTGTGAGAGGGTACCAGACCGTCAGGATAAGCTGGAGCTGGCTTGCTTTGCTTTTGCTCAGCGTCCTTTTGAAGCAACCCGGGCAGCATTGGGCCGCCTGGTGTTACACAGTCCGGCGCCCATGCCGCTCCTGCGCGGGGCTATCCTACAGCATCAGTCGTCGCAGGCTCTCTGCCGACAGTTCGCGCTGAGCGGCCGCCGCCAGCTGATAACGCGCTGGCGTGAGGAAGCGGCTACTGGTTTATACTCGCTGAATACCACTGAGGCCGAATCTTTAAAACATCAGCTTCGCTCATTGCAATAAAGCGAGCATTGTCGATTGGTTGTCAAATAACCGGGGTCAAGTACATGTGGTCACTGGATGCTCGCCGTGCAAAGCCTCGCCGGGCGATTGGTGCGTGTATGTCGGTTTCACGATTAAGGTAAAATCTGAGTGCGAATGTCAGTGGTGTGAGAGACAGTTTAGCCTGTTCTTTCAACAGACTCTGATGGTGGGTATTGATGGACTGAAGCCTTCAGTCCATCCCACGCGGCTATTTTGACGTGGCGGTGTCGGGGTCATGAGGAGGTGAGAAATTTTCTCTGAGTATTTCAGGGTTTTTTCGGCCAGTCGTCATCGTCATCCCATTTTGCATTATTATCCCGGTGGGGCGGCAGTTCAGGTCGATTTGCCAGGTATTTCTTCGGGTCAATACGCTTTAAATCTTTATAGACATTAATCAATACGCCGACCATCAATACAATAATAATTATCCACCAGTAATCTTTAACCCATTCCATACTCTCTCCTCGGGTGAAAATGTCAGGCGATGAGCTGCTCCATAATGCGTTGATACATGCGGCTAAGCAATTGCAGATCAGCCGCTTTAACACATTCATTGATTTTATGGATGGTAGCGTTTACTGGTCCCAGCTCGACCACCTGCGTACCCATGCGAGCAATAAAGCGGCCGTCCGATGTACCGCCATTCGTTAGCAGCTGCGGCTTATTTTCAGTATAGTGCGTAACGGCATTAATCACCGCATCCACAAGTTTACCGCGAGCAGTCAAAAAAGGCTGACCAGAAAGGTTCCAGCTTATGCTGTAGGGTAACTTATGTTTTTCCAGCATCACTTCAACCTGTGAGCGGATCAGCGCATCTGTCAGCTCGGTGCTAAAACGAAAATTAAATTGCAGATGAAGATCGCCGGGGATGACGTTGTTGCTACCTGTACCGGCATGAATGTTGGCAATCTGCATGCTGGTCGGCGGGAAAAACGCGTTGCCGTTATCCCATTCGGTGTTCACCAGCTCCAGCAAAAAAGGGGTGGCTCGATGGACTGGATTGTCAGCGAGGTGGGGATAGGCGACGTGGCCCTGAACACCGTGAATAGTCACTTCGGCGGTTATTGAACCGCGGCGGCCATTTTTTACCACATCGCCGACGATCTCGTTGCTGGATGGTTCGCCAACCAGGCAGTAATCCAGCCGCTCGTTGCGTGCCATCAGTGCCTCGACCACTTTCACCGTGCCGTCTGCTGCACTGGCTTCTTCATCCGAGGTGATTAAAAAAGCCAGCCGGCCACGGTGGTAGGGGTGTGCAGCGACAAAGCGCTCTGCAGCAACGACCATCGCTGCGAGTGAGCCTTTCATATCCGCCGCACCCCGGCCGAATAGCATGCCATCACGGATAGAGGGTTCAAAGGGTGGCGTGATCCAGCGGGCCTCATCACCGGTTGGCACCACGTCAGTATGGCCAGCAAACGCCAGCGTTTCTCCCTGGCCTCGCCATGCCCAGAAATTGTGCGTATCGCCAAAAGGCATGGATTCAACGGTAAAGCCCAGCGCTTTCAAACGGGAAATCATGATAGCCTGGCATCCGGCATCGACAGGGCTCAGGGAAGGGCGTCGGATCAGTTGCTGTGCCAGCTCAATAACCGGACAAAACATATTCAGTGGTTCTCCTGAATGAAAATCATATAGCTTTGCACATCAAAACCCAGCAGCATAGCACCGTTGTCAGCCATTAACAGCGGGCGTTTAATTAATGCCGGATGCGCCATCATCAAATCTGCGGCGCTCTGTTCATCCTGAACACTGTTGCGCGTGGCTTCATCAAGCTTACGCCAGGTTGTGCCGCGCGTATTCAGCAACGCCGGATAGCCGAGCTGATTGATAAAACGCTGCAACAGTGCGTGATCCAGACCGTCAACACGGTAATCATGAAACTGCGTTTCAACCTGCTGTTGCTCAAGAAAGCGACGGGCTTTTTTTACTGTATCACAATTTTTGATGCCATAAATTCTAAGCATTTTTGTTTATTCCGTTATTAAACTCGGGGCCATAACTCTGAGAATGACCTGCATCAAGTCGCTAGTTTACAGCGGATGCTTTCTCAAGACAGTAGGTAAAATATTGCGGCAACAAGCGGGGGCAATCAACATGAATGCTATGACAGATTCAGTAAAGCGCCTGGAGCTGGCGATCCAGGCAACCATCGTGTTTAAAATACCCAACCGGGCTTATCAGTTAACCTCGATTGAATAACGGTAAAACCCGTATTTTTTTGTAAAGAAGACGTTTTAGAATGCATCCATACTCATAACGAGGTGCATTATGATTGAGGTTGAACTGGGTTACTGGAAAGATTTCATCGAGGCCATGCTGCGTTAGAAGCGCTGCCCAGGCCGAAAATTGACTGAGAGAATATCGAAAGAACGCAAGTAAAATGGCAGCCGCGAGGCTGCCATGTTGTTGCCAATCCTGAACGACTTCCTGGCTCTTAGCCACAGCTCGGATACCCTGAAGGATTAACTACCATCAGATTTTTCCGCCAATGGTTCCGGAGTATCCGGTAAATGTTTGGGGGGAAAAGCAGTGGCCGCTGGCGAAGGCTTAAGGGGAAAACGTCTTCTGACCTGAACAAAGAATAGCGGCACGAAAAATATAGCCAGCAAAGTAGCCGTTATCATACCGCCCAGTACACCTGTACCGACGGCATGCTGGCTATTACAGCCAGCGCCGCTGGCAACTGTCATGGGCAGTACGCCGAGGCCAAAGGCTAATGAGGTCATCACAATTGGCCTCAATCGTAATCGTGCAGCCTGTAACGCAGCTTCTAGTAGATCCATTCCCTGCCGGTTCATACTGTTGGCAAATTCAACAATGAGAATAGCGTTTTTGGCTGTCAGACCGACTACCGTAAGCAGACCCACCTGAAAATATACGTCATTATCAAGGCCGCGCATCCAGGTTGCGAGCAGGGCGCCAAGTACGCCGAGTGGCACCGCCAGCATGACAGAAAAAGGGATCGACCAGCTTTCATACAACGCTGCCAGGCTGAGAAAAATCACCAGCAGTGAAATAGCGTAGAGTGCCGGTGCCTGCTTACCATTCAGGCGCTCCTGGTAGGAAGAGCCGGTCCATTCCATGCCAAAGCCTGCAGGCAGTTTAGCCACCAGTTTCTCCAGTGTTGCCATGGCAGTGCCGGAACTGGTACCTGACGACGGTTCGCCAATAATTTCCAGCGAGGGGTAGCCGTTATAGCGCTCCAGAAGAGGTGAGCCACTTGTCCAGTGTGAAGTTGCAAAAGCGCCAAAGGGTACCATTTGATCGCTACTGTTGCGCACATACCACTTATAGATATCGTTTGGCAGCATACGATATTTAGCCGCGGCCTGAACGTAAACTTTTTTAGTACGACCGCGATCGAGAAAATCATCGACGTAGCTCGATCCCCATGCAGTGGTTAGCGTATCGTTAATATCATCCATCGATAGCCCCATAGCTTCGGCTTTACGCTGATCGATATTAATTTGCAGCTGTGGGCTGTCCTCCATGCCGTTGTGACGCACACTGCTCAGGTTTGGGTTTGCGCGAGCTAACGCCAGTAGCTCATCGCCAGCTTTCATGAGCGCCTGATGACCAGCACCCGCGTGATCTTCCAGCTCCATATCAAAACCTGAGGAACTGCCGAGCCCGCTGATAGCCGCCGGGCTGAAAGCAATAACGGTTGCCTGTTTCAGCGTACTAAAATGCTGGGTAGCGCGATTGATGATAGCGAATGAGGAGTCAGCGGAAGCGGTGCGCTGACTCCAGTCTTTCAGCCGGACGAACATAAAAGCGACATTTTGTCCATTGCCACCAGGACCGGCGCCTACCACGGAAAAAACCGACAGCACGTCTTTTTTATCCTGATGCAGGTAATAATTCTCGACTTTTTCTACCACCTTTTTGGTTTCATTCATGGTGGAACCGGGGGGCAGCTGAACCATAGTCATAAAAATACCGCGATCTTCAGCGGGTAAAAAGCTTGTTGGCAGATGTAAAAATAGCAGTGCTACGATGCCTATCAGTGCACCATACAACAGCAACCAGCGGCCGGTTTTGCCTAAAATTTTGCTCACGCAATGCTGGTAACGATCGGAATTATGGTTGAAACGATGGTTAAACCAGACAAAAAATCCTTTACCACTTTGGGCATGTTCGGGTGTTATCGGTTTAAGCAAAGTAGCGCACAGCGCTGGAGTAAGAATCATCGCTACTAACACCGAAAGCCCCATCGCGGAAACGATGGTCACCGAGAACTGCCGATAGATCTCGCCCACCGTACCGCCAAAAAAAGCCATCGGAACAAAGACCGCCGACAAGACCAGTGAGATGCCAACTAGCGCACCCTGAATTTGTCCCATCGATTTACGGGTCGCTTCGAGCGGTGACAAACCCTCACTGCGCATAATGCGTTCGACGTTCTCTACAACGACGATGGCATCGTCCACTAACAGACCTATCGCCAGTACCATAGCAAACATGGTCAGAGTATTCAGGCTGAAGCCACAAAGATAGAGAATGCTGCATGTCCCTAATAACACCACTGGTACCGCAATAGTCGGAATGAGGGTGGCGCGAAAATTCTGCATAAACAGGTACATAACCCCGAATACCAGTAAAACTGCTTCAAGCAAGGTTTGAACAACGTCTTTAATCGATGCCTTCACAAAGGGGGTTTCTTCATAGGCGATGTGGGCCTGAAGACCGTGAGGAAAATACTGAGAAAGGGCGGTAATCTCATGGCGCACCCTTTCGTCGGTTTGCACCTCATTCGCGCCAGCCGCAAGCTTGATACCCATGCCGGTTGCAGCATGACCATTATAGCGGCTGATGTAGTTATAGCTTTCTGCGCCAAGCTCAACTTTAGCGACATCGCCCAGAGTGACAGCCGATCCATCCTGATTTACTCTCAATGTTATCTGGCGAAACTGCTGAGGTGTCTGCAGCAGCGATTGCGCATTCACCGTCGCGTTCAGCGCCTGGTGCGAGGTCTGTGGCATTCCGCCGAGTTGGCCAACGGCAACCTGAGTATTTTGCGCCTTAATGGCGTTGATGACGTCCTCAGTCGTCAGAGAGTAGGCATAAAGTTTATTAGGATCGAGCCAGATTCGCATTGCATATTGTGAACCATAAGGGTCCACTTCGCCAACGCCATTGATACGACTCAGCGGGTCCTGCACGTGGCTGGCAATATAGTCAGCAATATCCTGACTTGTCATGCTACCGTCGGTGGAAACGAAGGCGACAGTCAGAAAGTTACTGCTACCCACCTTTCTGACCGTCACACCCTGGGTTTGCACTGCCTGGGGTAGACGTTTTAGCACTGAATTTAGCTGCGATTGGACCTGTTGCATTGCTTCATCAGGATCGGTGCCGGGGCTAAAGGTTAGCTCAATACTCGCCTGGCCATTATTACTACTCTGTGAAGACATATAGACCAGATTATCGATACCTGTCATGCTTTGTTCGATGTTCTGAGTCACTGTATTATCGACAGTTTCGGCGGATGCTCCAGGATAGGTTGCCGAAATCATCACGTTAGGCGGGGCCAGGTTCGGATATTGTTCAACAGAAAGATTGAAAATCGCAAGAGTTCCGGTCAGGCACAGTAAAATAGCCAGCACCCAGGCAAAAATAGGGCGATTGATGAAAAAATTCGCCATGAAATATCAGCTCCCGATGTGTAGTCGCGACTTACAAAACACGCAGTGCTAACCGTTAGATAACCGCGTGGAAATAGTGGAATGTTTGTGTTTGTTCTGGATATTAAGCCGGTGAGCACTTTACCCGGCGATGCTTAAAAAAGCATGAGGAAAATTAGAAAGAAAGTGTAAGTTATCGTGGTAATTCGTAGCAGTGCCAGTTGGCGTTTTAGATAGCGCTGCCGTAGTGCGTATAGCTGAATTCTCTTTTACATATCCGTTATTTTTTTTCACAACCCTTAAGTGTTTTTACTTTACCCAGACAATGATTTGCTATGAACGGGGGATACTGAGTCGGTAATTACCCCCTCTCCTTGTAGCCTCAATGTAATTTTTAACCGACCTGATTTTGGGTCGGTTTTTTTTGCGGGCATAGACAAAATTATAATCTTTTGTGTTATATCCACTGAGAAATTTTGCGTCGACGCGCTGGAACGGTTAGGATGCTTCGCCATTGAATTTGTCATCCAATATTAAAAAAATCAGGATGATCATAGGCTTGTCCGATCATTGATAAGAAGGAGGAATTATCAGGCTTCGACAGGAAATCGGACTATGAGAGTCAGTAGGTCCATCAGGATTGTAGGACGCTGGCAGGTTTGGACAGGTTATCAGGAATAAAAATGAAAGCTGATAAAAAAGATGCAGCCGATAAGCATGCTGCCAGAAGACGTTGGTTAAACTCCCATGATTCGGGTTATCACAAAGCTATGGGAAATCGTCAGGTTCAGATGATCGCCATTGGCGGCGCTATTGGTACCGGCCTCTTTCTCGGTGCCGGAGCGCGTCTTCAGGCCGCCGGGCCAGCGCTGGCAATTGTCTACCTGGTCTGTGGGATCTTCTGTTTTTTCATTTTACGGGCACTGGGAGAGTTGGTACTGCATCGGCCTACCAGCGGCAGCTTTGTCTCTTATGCGCGCGAGTTTATGGGAGAGAAAGGCTCTTATGTCGCAGGCTGGATGTATTTTGTTAACTGGGCGATGACCGGGATTGTCGATATTACCGCCG
This sequence comes from Izhakiella capsodis, assembly GCF_900115045.1. Taxonomy (GTDB): domain Bacteria; phylum Pseudomonadota; class Gammaproteobacteria; order Enterobacterales; family Enterobacteriaceae; genus Izhakiella; species Izhakiella capsodis. Next base: position 536,286 of record NZ_FOVC01000002.1, read on the forward strand.
TGGCGCTCTACATGCATTACTGGCATGCGTTTGGCGATATTCCTCAGTGGGCGCTGGCATTGGGGGCACTGGCCATTGTCGCTTCTATGAACATGGTTGGCGTGAAATGGTTTGCCGAAATGGAGTTCTGGTTTGCGCTAATTAAAGTCGCCGCAATAGCCATCTTTTTACTGGTCGGCATCGTGTTTCTTGGTAGCGGTAAGCCGATTGATGGAAATACCACCGGCTTTCATTTGATTTCAGATAACGGCGGGGTGTTCCCACATGGCATATTGCCAGCGCTGGTATTGATACAGGGCGTCGTGTTCGCCTTCGCCGCTATTGAAATGGTGGGGGTTGCTGCTGGGGAATGCAAAGATCCTAAGAACGTGGTGCCAAAAGCGGTTAACAGCGTAATCTGGCGTATTGGCCTGTTCTATGTAGGGTCGATTTTGCTGCTGGTTTTGCTGTTGCCCTGGAACGCCTATCAGGCAGGAGAGAGCCCATTCGTTACCTTCTTCTCCAAACTTGGCGTGCCTTATATCGGCAGCATCATGAATATCGTCGTGCTGAGTGCAGCGCTTTCCAGCCTCAATTCTGGCCTTTATGCCACTGCGCGTATCCTGCGCTCAATGTCGATGGGCGGCTCGGCGCCGAAAATTCTGTCTAAAATGAGCAAGCGTCAGGTGCCTTATATGGGCATTCTGGTCACGGTGTTGGTCTATGTGGCGGGCGTTTATCTTAACTACATCGTGCCATCCCGGGTATTCGAAATTGTGTTAAACATTGCCTCGCTGGGGATTATATCCTCCTGGGCCTTCATCGTTCTGTGTCAGCTCAAACTGCGCAAGGCTATTCGTGAAGGTAAAGCCGAGGAAGTGAGTTTCAAAATGCCAGGCGCACCCTATACCTCCTGGTTAACGCTACTATTTCTTGCCTGCGTTCTGGTACTGATGGCCTTCGACTACCCGAACGGAACCTGGACTATCGCCAGTATTCCGGTTCTGGCGTTACTTCTGATACTTGGCTGGTTTGGCGTACGTAAACGTGCGCATGAGATTTCTCAGCAACAGCATGATGAAGAGCATCTGAATAACCTGCCAGGCTAACTTTCCTTCGCCGGCGCGTTTGATGGCGCCGGCTGCTTTCATATCCATCTTCTGTATCGCATTATTAAGATAGTTTTCGATCGCCTCGCGCACTACCATTTATTACTTCATCAAAGACAGGGTGTCATTATGTCCCTCCAAATTAATTTGATAAAAAATAAAGTGTTGTCAGAAAACTGGTTTGTTTTGCGCAATTATACCTATGAACTGTCAGGCCCTACTGGCTGCAAAGTCTGCCATAAACGTGAGGTCTACGATCGCGGTGATGGTGCCACCATCTTGCTCTATAACCGCAATAAAAATAGCGTGGTACTTACGCGTCAGTTTCGCATTGCCACCTGGGTAAATAAAAATCCTGACGGTATGCTTATTGAAACCTGCGCTGGCCTGCTTGATGACGACTCGCCGGAGGAGTGCATACGTAAAGAGGCCATGGAGGAGACCGGTTATGCCGTGGGTCACGTAGAAAAGCTGTTTCAGCTTTATATGTCGCCCGGAGGCGTTACTGAAATCGTACATTTTTTTGCAGCGGAATACAGTGATGCATTGAGAGAAGGGGGCGGCGGCGGCGTTGAGGACGAGCAAATTGAGGTGCTGGAGATGAGTTATCCAGAGGCGATGGCATGGGTAGCTGATGGTCGTATTTGCGATGGAAAAACGCTAATACTGCTTCAGCAGGCGCAGCTTAGGGGATGGCTGCACCGATAATTTTCTGGTGCTAAAGGGCAGATAAAGTCGGCAGTGTTTAACTCTGTCCGATGGTGTTCTGCTTATATCAACAAGAAGCAATTTGACGACGAATTGAAAATCTCAATCGACCCGGATGATATTTAAGATGCCCTGGTTAAATTATGTCACGTATTCGTTTTTTCAGTTCTATCCGGAGGGTTGACGGCGTTAACAGATTGGAAAGTATCCGACAAGTTTTTTTAAAATTAAGACGATAGATGCCTAATCTTAACTGTTTTATTTTTCAGGTTGTCGTTAGCCTGTTTTTCTTTTTTTCGCGATGGCATCACAAAGGGCACGAAGAGAGTTCTCATGCACCGCTCGGTGGCTGCCAGCGATTAAACCGTTACGGCCTTTTCAATTGTTGAGAATCTCTTCTATTAATGCCACTTTGGATGAGTGTGCTACTGAGGTTGTCTCTTCTTTATGCCGTTCGTCTGCCCGCGGATCCTTTGCAGACAGTCATTTCTGACTGGCAAATAGCCTTAATTATTGCCTGGCAATAAATACTCCGGACGATGTTGGTCAGGTCATGACTATCAGCCGTCATGCGGGAATTCAGGCGCGCGCGTTGTTCCGAATTGATCATGGAAATGGTTACAGTGGAAAGTTACCCGGAGGTCTTTTAAAAGATAACCTGCTGCCGGTTCAGAAGCGTCTCAGCATCGATCTTAAGCGCTTGCAGATTGACGCTCATCCTCTCAGCACCGCTCATAACATTTCGATGGATGAATTTTTCGCGCAGGCAATGGAAGGCGACACTATCCAGTTGTACAACCCGCGGGCAACCAGTTCGCTTCATGGCATGAATTCACGCTGTAACTGATGGATAGAGTACCCAGCAGGCAAAACAGCGCGAGCGCCTGGGGTAAAGATGGCAACGGGTCACCTGTCGCTGTCTCGCGTGAACGCAAAGTACCGCGCGTGTTTATACAGACCCATCTTCCTAAAGGCACTGACGCGTAATGAGGCTAGTGAATTAATCGATTATGGCACCTGGCGAGTTAACCTGGGCCAATGCTTACTCGACCCTCAGCGGCGTCAGGTGAGGGTGTCACCGTCGACTGAAAAAAAAACCGCTACTGCGGATAAGCTGCGAAACGGGAGTCTTAACGTCCTCTCTCTACCGTTTGAGATGGTGCGTCAACAGCCTTATCAAGCAAAAGACTCTCGACTACGTTGCCTTTAAGCGCTCTGGGCCAGGAGGTAATAAATTTTGACTTGGTCAACGCGGAGTATGAGGCGATCGGGGGCGTCTTGCTGACTTACCGTAAAGATCGAAGTTTGGAAGTCTGTGGCGTCGCCACGCGCTGGCAGCTCATTGGTCAGTAATTTGAACTGGCGGAATAGGCACGGGAGGAAATCTGTGAGGACTGGCCTGGCAGCGTCGGCTGGCTGATGCGCTGGGTCAGTATTCGTTCGAGCGAATATAAATCCCGGTAATGATGACAGAGGATAGCAACCTGCTGCTGATTTTCAGCGCGTCAGGTAAATAGAAAAACCCGACACACGTGTCGGGTTTTTCTATGTCAGCGCTGAATTAAACTGGCTTAAGCAGCGCTTTAGCGTGATTGACAATACTCTCCACGGTAAAGCCGAAGGCGGTAAACAGTTTGTCGGCTGGTGCAGATTCGCCGAATGTGGTCATGCCAACGATCTTACCGTTCAGACCAACGTATTTATACCAGTAATCGGCAATACCCGCTTCAACCGCCACTCGTGCAATGACAGTCGAAGGCAGTACCGACTCCCGGTAAGCCACATCTTGCTTATCGAACAGGTCGCTTGAAGGCATGGAGACCACCCTTACGTTGTGTCCGTCAGCGCTCAATTTCTGCTGAGCTTGTAGCGTAATTTCAACCTCAGAGCCAGTTGCTATCAGGATTATGTCCGGCGTGCCTGCACACTCTTTCAGTACGTAGGCTCCGCGTGAAATATTTTCCAGCTGCTTTTGATCGCGCTCCGGCTGGGCCAGATTCTGCCGTGACAAAATCAGCGCCGTCGGACCATGATGCCTTTCAATGGCATGCTTCCATGCAACGGCTGTCTCAACCTGGTCACAGGGACGCCAGACGCTCATATTTGGCGTGACCCGCAGGCTGGCCAGCTGCTCAACTGGCTGATGCGTCGGACCATCTTCCCCCAGACCGATAGAGTCGTGGGTGTAAACCAGGATCTGTCGGGCTTTCATCAGTGCCGCCATGCGCACCGCATTGCGTGCATATTCAACGAACATCAGGAAAGTCGCGGTATAGGGTACAAAGCCGCCGTGGCTGGCAATACCATTAGCGATAGCGGTCATGCCAAATTCACGTACGCCATAGTGAATATAGTTACCAGCGATATCCTCGTTTAGCGGTTTAGAGCCGGACCACATGGTCAGGTTGCTTGGGGCCAGGTCTGCCGAGCCGCCAAGAAATTCCGGCAATAGCTTACCGTAGGTTTCCAGGGCATTCTGTGAAGCCTTTCGGCTGGCGATTTTCTGTGGATTTGCCTGTAACTGCTGGATAAATTTCTGCGCCTGTGTTTCCCAGTGGTTTGGCAACTTGCCCTGTATCCGGCGGCTATACTCCGCGGCTAATTCAGGGTAGGCCGCTTTATAGGCGGCGAATTTATCCTGCCAATTTTTCTCGCGTGTAGCACCGGCTTTTTTGGCGTCCCAGTCGGCGTAAATCTCTTTTGGAATGTCAAATGGCGGATAATTCCAGCCTAGCTTCTTACGCGTCAGCGCCACCTCTTCTGCGCCTAACGCCGCGCCGTGCGCCTCTTCTTTGCCAGCTTTGTTCGGCGAACCGAAGCCAATAATGGTGCGGCAGATGATCAGCGAAGGCTTGTCAGTGACGCTTTGTGCTGTTTTGATGGCCTCAGCAACTGCCTCAGAGTCGTGCCCGTCGATATCGTGAATAACGTGCCAGTTGTAGGCCTCAAAGCGTTTTGCCGTATCATCGGTAAACCAGCCTTTAACTTCACCGTCAATCGAAATACCGTTGTGATCGTAGAAACCGATCAGCTTGCCGAGGCCGAGAGTACCAGCCAGAGAGCAAACTTCATGAGAGATGCCTTCCATCAGACAGCCGTCCCCCATAAATACCCAAGTGTGATGATCGACAATATCGTGTCCAGGGCGGTTGAACTGCGCGCCTAGTGTGCGCTCGGCGATAGCCATGCCCACCGCGTTAGCCAGCCCTTGTCCCAGTGGCCCGGTGGTGGTTTCAACGCCCGGCGTATAGCCAATTTCCGGATGACCTGGCGTTTTTGAATGCAATTGACGGAAATTTTTAAGCTCTTCTATCGGCAGATCGTAGCCAGTCAGATGCAGCAGGCTGTATAACAGCATTGAGGCGTGACCGTTAGAAAGAACGAATCGATCGCGATCGCTCCACGCTGGATTTTGTGGATTGTGCTTGAGAAAATCGCGCCATAATACTTCAGCAATATCGGCCATACCCATAGGCGCGCCTGGATGGCCGGAGTTTGCTTGCTGCACAGCATCCATACTCAGTGCGCGAATTGCGTTAGCCAGTTCTCTACGTGAGGACATTTTCTTCTCCGTTGGCTTAAAGAACCCGGGGGATTAGCACCCCCTCAAATAGGTGAAGGGCGGTTTGCGCCACTCCGGAAGTTTTTACAGTTTTGCTGACAGTACGTCTTCCAGCTTCTGCTGATCGACGGCGAATTGACGAATACCTTCAGCCAGTTTTTCGACTGCCATCGGATCCTGATTATGCGCCCAGCGGAATTCTGATTCTGAAAGCGGCGAGGGCGGGTTAAGGGCCTCGGTTGACGGTTCCAGTCTACGCTTAACGGGTGCTTCACTGGCCTGAAGCTCTTGCAGCAGGTTCGGGGAGATGGTTAAACGATCGCAGCCTGCCAGCGCGATAATTTGCTCTGTTTTACGAAAACTGGCACCCATAATGATGGTGTTGTAGCGATGTTGTTTATAATAATTGTAGATATTACGTACTGACTGTACCCCTGGATCTTCATCAACCCGATAAGGGGCGAGCGGCTTACGGCTGTTGTACCAGTCGTAGATACGTCCAACGAAAGGTGAAATCAGAAAGACTCCGGCTTCGGCGCAAGCGCGTGCCTGGGCAAAAGAAAAAAGGAGCGTCAGATTACATTGAATGCCGTTTTTTTCCAGCTCGGCTGCGGCGCGGATACCTTCCCATGTTGAGGCCAGCTTGATAAGTACTCTTGAGCGGTCAATACCGTGATCTTCGTACATACGGATCAGTTTTTCCGCTTTGGTGACGCACATTCCACGATCAAAAGAGAGGCGAGCATCGACTTCGGTTGAAACGCGGCCCGGAACGCTTTTTAAAATCTCCATGCCAAGATTTATAGCGACTTTATCGCTGGCATTAATAATTTGCGTTTCTTTATTACCGCCTTGCTTTTTCGCGAAGTCGATCGCATCAGTAATCAGGTGCTTATATGATTCAAGTCCGGCGGCTTTGAGGATCAGCGAAGGGTTGGTCGTGGCGTCTTCAGGATGATAATCACGGATAGATTCAATGTCACCGCTGTCCGCGACGACGGTTGTATACTGTTTTAATGCTTCAAGCTGGTTCATCTCTTAACTCCTTGATACGCAATTTTCATACAATTGCAAAATAACTTACGCATATGAACACATTGCAGCAGGCTCATGGCGATGAAAATGTGCTTTTTCAGATTGTTGCAATGGACTTAGCCGATTCAGCAAGCGTAGCTAATCCACTCTGGAGAACAATATTTTACGAAAGAAACAGCATCTGGTCTTCCTGCAGCGTCAAGGTCATACAACGCAAATACGTACAACATTTAACGTCGGGGAGCTGATTGTTAACTTATTAAGCTTAGCAGAAAGGGCATTATCATGAGGTTTCGAACCGTGACATTCAGTGCTTATTTTATTCAGGTTCCCGACCTCTTGAGCTGCGTGTATCCGTATCAGGGCAGCCCGATTGTGCTGGTAGCTGGTTTATGCGCTGATGGTTTTATTTTTATTTCAGCAAAGTTCAAATATTACTTTTGTGTTCTCATTTTTCGCGCTCTGTCGACGTTTATGACATTGTTTAGCTTCTATAGTTATCAACCAGGCCAAAACGATAACAGGAGTAGCAAATGGACGATCAACTGAACCAGAGTGCACTGGACTTTCATCAGTATCCGGTTCCAGGGAAGATTCAGGTCATCCCAACTAAACCTCTGGCTACGCAGCGCGATCTTGCGCTGGCTTATTCACCAGGCGTGGCTGCACCCTGTCTGGAAATTGCCGATGATCCACAGGCAGCCTATAAATACACTGCACGCGGTAATCTGGTGGCAGTGATTTCGAACGGTACGGCAGTGCTTGGCCTGGGAAATATTGGCGCACTGGCGGGTAAGCCTGTGATGGAAGGCAAGGGCGTGCTGTTTAAAAAGTTTGCGGGTATTGATGTCTTTGATATTGAAGTCGACCAGAACGACCCCGACAAATTCATTGAGGTCGTTTCGGCGCTGGAGCCGACATTTGGCGGTATCAATCTTGAAGATATTAAGGCACCGGAATGTTTCTACATTGAAAAAAAACTGCGCGAGCGCATGAATATTCCGGTGTTTCATGACGATCAGCATGGCACGGCGATCATTTGCTGTGCAGCGGTGCTTAACGGTCTGAAAGTGGTTAAAAAGACGCTATCGGATGTGCGATTGGTGGTATCGGGTGCCGGCGCTTCTGCGATAGCTTGTATGAATCTGTTGGTTACGATGGGGATGAAAAAGCACAATATCACTGTGTGCGACTCTAAAGGCGTGATTTATCAGGGACGTGAAAAGAACATGGCGGAGACCAAAGCCGCCTATGCCGTGGCGGATACAGGTAAGCGTAAGCTGGAAGAGGTTATTGAAAACGCAGATATTTTCCTCGGCTGCTCTGGCCCCGGTGTGCTCAATCAACTGATGGTTAAGCGGATGGCACGCGATCCGCTAATTCTGGCGCTGGCAAATCCTCAGCCTGAAATTCTGCCGCCACTGGCAAAAGAAGTTCGCCCTGATGCCATCATCTGCACCGGACGTTCGGATTATCCGAATCAGGTAAATAACGTGCTGTGCTTTCCATTCATTTTTCGTGGTGCGCTGGATGTCGGTGCAACGGCGATCAACGAAGAGATGAAGCTGGCTGCGGTTAATGCTATTGCCGGGCTGGCACAGGCGGAGCAGAGCGATGTGGTTGCATCGGCGTATGTCGATCAGGATCTGACCTTCGGGCCTGAGTACCTGATCCCCAAACCGTTTGATCCGCGTTTAATCGCCCAGATTGCACCCGCGGTAGCGCAGGCGGCAATGGATTCTGGCGTAGCAACGCGCCCAATTAAGGATATGGAAGCCTACAAAGACAAGCTGGCGGAATTTGTCTATAAAACCAATCTGTTTATGAAACCCATTTTCGCTCAGGCACGTAAGGAGCCCAAAAGGGTCGTACTGGCGGAGGGGGAGGATATTCGTATCCTGCATGCCACTCAGGAGCTGATTAGTCTTGGTCTGGCAAAGCCGGTGCTGATTGGTCGTCCCGGCGTTATTGAAATGCGTCTGAAAAAACAGGGTTTGAAAATTCAGCCGGGTAAAGATTTTGAAGTAGTCAATAATGAATCCGATTCGCGCTTCAAGGCTTACTGGAACGAATATTACCAAATCATGAAGCGGCGGGGTGTTACTGCCGAACAGGCACAGCGTGCGCTTATTGGCAATCCTACGCTGATTGGTTCGATTATGGTTCATCGTGGCGAAGCGGATGCGCTGATTTGTGGCACCATCGGTGATTATCACGAACATTTTCGGGTGCTGGAGAACGTATTTGGCTACCGCAAGCAGCAAAAAGTTGCCGGGGCGATGAACGCGTTACTGCTGCCGGGGGGGAATACGTTTATCGCCGATACCTATGTTAATGCCGATCCCAGTGCCGAGCAGCTGGCAGAGCTGACGTTGCTAGCGGCGGAGACGGTACGCCGCTTCGGTATCGAGCCGCGGGTGGCGCTGCTGTCTCACTCCAGCTTTGGTAGTTCTGATGGACCCTCCGCGCGAAAAATGCGAGAGGCGCTGGCGTTGATTCAGCAGCGGGCGCCGGAGCTGGAAGTGGATGGTGAAATGCATGGCGATGCCGCTCTGCTGGAAAGCATCCGTAGGGATCTGATGCCGGACAGCCCGCTAAAAGGGTCGGCAAATCTGCTTATTATGCCGAACATGGAGGCGGCGCGTATCAGTTACAATTTGCTACGCGTTTCCTGCTCCGACGGGGTGACGGTGGGGCCAGTGCTGATGGGCATGGCCAGCCCCGTACATGTTCTGACGCCAATAGCCTCAGTGCGTCGCATTGTAAACATGGTAGCGCTGGCGGTCGTTGAGGCGCAAATCGCCCCGCTATAACCTGTCGCTGCTGGGTTGACCGTTGACATGATGCTCCGGGCAAAGGACGGGCTGGAGACATTATCAGGGATGTGTCAAACCCACTCTTTTACTGGCAAAAATTCGCTGTATAGCCTGGCTTCCTCTGAGCCTGGCTGCGGCTGATAATCATATTCCCAACGCACCAGCGGTGGCATAGACATCAGAATTGACTCTGTTCGCCCGCCGGTTTGCAGACCAAAGTGCGTTCCGCGATCCCATACAAGATTGAATTCAACGTAGCGGCCCCGCCGGTAAAGCTGAAACTGTCGCTCGCGCTGACCCCAGGTACAGTGTTTACGACGGGCAACAATTGGCCGGTATGCGGCAATAAATCCTTGTCCCACCGCTTTTGTAAAATTAAAGCAGTTGTCGAAATCCGGGGTGCTCATATCGTCAAAAAACAGGCCGCCGATGCCACGCTGTTCGTTACGGTGGGGTAAATGGAAATATTCATCGCACCATTTTTTATAGCGTGGATAGAGGTCACCCCCGAATGGCTGGCAGAGCTGATGAGCGGTACGGTGCCAGTGCTGAGCATCTTCTGTGAAGCCATAAAACGGGGTCAGGTCAAAACCACCGCCAAACCACCATACCGGCTCAGCCCCCGGCTTTTCCGCGATAAAAAATCGCACGTTAGCATGGCTGGTCGGCACATAGGGATTCTCGGGATGAACCACCAGCGATACCCCTAGCGCCTCAAAACTGCGGCCTGCCAGCTCCGGACGATGAGCCGTAGCAGAGGCCGGCATCTGATCGCCGTGGACGTGAGAGAAGTTGACCCCGGCCTGCTCAAAAACCGCGCCCTGATGCAAAACACGGCTGCGTCCACCGCCACCATCCGCACGTGTCCAACTGTCTTCGTGAAATTCGGCTTTACCGTCTTCATCGGCGAGCTGCTGACAAATATCTTCCTGTAGCTGCAGCAGAAATTGTTTAACCCTGATGATATTGGGAGAACTCATAGTGGCCTTGCTTACTATAAAATGACTTGCCGAGTATACGCTATTTTATCGTCTGTGGACGCCGTCGACTTCGTTAAAAAAGCCAATAATGCCGTCAACAATCGCCCCGGCAATTTTCTGTCTGAAAACGGAGGTATCCAGCAGTCGCTCTTCCTGTGGGTTAGTAATAAATGACGTTTCCACTAATACCGAGGGGATCGACGGTGATTTCAGCACCGCGAAAGCGGCCTGTTCGGTGTGCTGGCTGTGCAGGTGGTGAATGGGCCTTATCTGATTAAGCACATGCTTGCCCAGCGTGAGGCTTTTTTTTATGGTGTTGGTCTGCACCAGATCGAATATGATTTCTTGCAAGTAGCGATCTTTTGCCTCTACCTGCGCACCGCCAAACCTGTCTGCCGAGTTTTCCCGATTGGCAAGATATTTCGCCATTGTGCTGCTGGCTCCCCGGGTGGAAAGGGCAAAAACGGAAGCGCCGTGTGCGATCGGGCTGGTGAATCCATCGGCGTGGATTGACATAAACAGATTGGCACCGTGGCGATGGGCAATCTCCACGCGTTCATATAACGGAATAAAATGGTCGCTGTCCCGGGTCAGCATGGCTTCAATCGTAGGATGATGTTGCAACAGCATGCGGACATAGCGGGCAATCTCCAGCACCACATGTTTTTCCTCCGACCCCTCTTCGCCAATCGCGCCGGGATCGATACCGCCGTGTCCAGGGTCGATCATGACAATTCTTTTCCTGCCAGGAACGGTGCGTTTGGGGTAGTTATGATAGCCTGACAGCCGTGGGCGGGAGCCTTCAGCAGCAGCAAAAACAGATTTTGTTCCGGTGAGTGCGAGTGCCAGGCCGCATAACAGCAGCTGACGGCGCGAAACAAGAGGCGTAAGAGATTTAATCGGTTTCACAATGGCGTCCACTAATAAATACTGCCCATTGTTATATCGTAACATTAAGGATTACGCGACATCCGGTGTATTTCAGGCATTTACTTTTTATTTCAGCTGGAGAATAGCGTGTTTTTTTATCCCGGTGACGTGCGAAACTTGCGCATCGGCAAGAATGCGTGATAATCAGCTGAATCTGCGACTTAACAGGATATAAGCTATGGAAATCCGTGCGTTTCAGCAGGACGATTTTGAAGAGGTTATCACTTTGTGGGACCGCTGCGATCTGCTGCGTCCGTGGAACGACCCGGAGCTGGATATTGAACGCAAGATGAGTTATGACCCCGATCTGTTTCTGGTCGCTGTGGTTAATGGTGAAATAGTCGGTAGCCTGATGGGCGGCTATGACGGTCACCGCGGCTCCGCCTACTATCTTGGTGTACATCCGGATTATCGCGGTCGCGGTATTGCAAATGCGCTGGTCAATCGTCTGGAGAAAAAACTGATCGCGCGTGGCTGTCCCAAGATCACCCTACTGGTGCGTCAGGAAAATGATGCAGTCATCGGCTTCTACGAAAAACTGGATTATGACACGCTGGACAGCGTCACTCTCGGTAAGCGTTTGATCGAAGATCGTGAGTATTAATTCCTCATTATGCTGAAATACCCGCCCGATGTCTGGGATGCCAAAGGGCAACTCAGGCTCCCTTTATCCTATTGGTTGATTTTGCTGTTGCAGGCGCGTAGCTGGGTTCTGTTTGTGCTGGCCGATACCTCCCATCAGCAGGCCAGCGCTATTCTGGCGCTGTTTTATCCTGATCCTGGCGATCTGGGCGTGGGTCTGATATGGGGTGTTCCGGCTGCGGTTGGCTTTTTACTCAGTGGCTGGCGGCAACGCTTCCCTCGCTTCTGGCAACGCTTCCCTCGCTTCTGGCAATGCTGGCGCTGGGTTCTGGCTATTTCGTTATTGGCCTCTTTTCTCCAGCAGTGCCTGGCTGCCAGTCAGGATATGACGCTGGTTACACCCTGGATGATAATGACGAGCATCGCTGATCTGCTGGGACTGGCCTGGCTGGTGTTAGATCGTCGCTTGCGCGACTGTTTTAATCCGCGCTTAAATCATGTGGAGTAAACTTTTTATCGCCGGCAAACTCAAAGCAGTTCGGCGATCGCGCCTCTGATAGAAAGGAGTATTCATGAAGTCTGTTTCCCTCGCGCCTCTTTGTGCCGCCATGCTGCTGTCCGGATGCGCCGGTTCCGGCGTATCAACGACCTCACCAGACAGCACCAGCTGGTATAACCCGCTGTCATGGCACTGGTCGGCGCTTAACCCGGTCAGCTGGTTCGGCCCTTCTTTGCAGGTTACTGAACAGGGAGTTGGCAAGATTACAGCCGCCACGCCAATGACTGAAGAGGCCATAAACAAAGGCCTGGACGGCGATTATCACCTGCGTAAAGGGATGCGTAGCGACGGAGAGAAGGTGGTGACGTTTTGGCAGGCGCTCAGTGAGGGCAAGCTGAAATTGGTAGTTAGCGGCCAGACCCATGTTAACCAGATTGTCGTAATGGACGACAACGTAAGTGGACCCGGCGGCGTAGCGCTTGGAGCGCCTTTCAGTACGCTGTACAGCGAAGCATTTGGCGCCTGTAAACTTGCGGGCTATCGTGACGGTAGCGACGTGCGCTGTCGGGCGCCGGGCAGTCAGCACATATGGTACCAATTTACCGGTGAGTGGCACGGCCCGGAAGGCTTAATGCCCGATAACGCAACCCTGAAAAAGTGGCGTCTCAATAAAATTATCTGGCAGAGCTGAACATCGCTCTTAATCTGTGATGATCGGGTGGTATGCAATTGCTCATGCGGGCTGCCCGGTTGCAAAGGACGACTGCTTGTCATTGAGCCATCGCCTATCTGATGCCGGTGACTTATAGCGTTTTACGCTTTTAAATCACTAAAAAGTATATAAAACCGTTACGACTTTCCCCTGTGTTATAAATAAACTGGCATCCTGATACAACCAGCCAAACTCACACAGGGTGTAAAATGTCGCAGATAACGATAAAAAGAATAGCCAAGGCTACGGCTTTAACACTCATGCTGGTTGGTAGCGTTAAGGCAACAGAATTACTCAATAGCTCCTATGACGTGGCGCGCGAATTGTTTGTCGCACTTAACGCCCCTTTTGAAAAGCAATGGGATGCGCAGCATCCTGATGACAAACTCACGATTAAGCAATCTCATGCCGGCTCTTCGAAACAGGCTTTAGCCATATTACAAGGGCTGAAAGCTGACGTAGTGACTTATAATCAGGTTACGGATGTGCAGATACTGCACGATCGCGGAAATCTTATCCCCGCCGACTGGCAGCTGCGCCTGCCGAATAACAGCTCGCCGTTTTACTCGACGATGGCGTTTTTGGTTCGTAAGGGTAACCCTAAAAATATTCACGACTGGAGCGACCTGGTTAAACGTGACGTAAAGCTGGTTTTCCCCAACCCTAAAACTTCTGGTAACGGCCGCTATACGTGGCTGGCCGCATGGGGTGTCACCAGCCAGGCTGACGGTGGGGATCAGGCTAAAACCCGGCAGTTTATGACGCAATTTCTAAAAAACGTGGTGGTTTTTGATACCGGTGGCCGCGGTGCCACAACAACGTTTGTCGATCGTGGACTGGGTGATGTGCTGATAAGCTTTGAGTCAGAGGTGAATACCATCAGTAATCGGTATGCCGACCAGGGTTATGAAGTCGTGGTGCCGAAAAACAATATTCTCGCAGAGTTTCCAGTGACCTGGATTGATAAAAACGTCGAGCGCAACAATACCAGGCCGGTGGCAAAAGCCTACCTTAACTACCTCTATTCCCCTGTTGCACAAAAGATTATGACTGACTTTTATTATCGGGTGAATAATCCGGTGTTAATGGCGGAAAATAGAAGTCGCTTCCCGCCAACTCAGCTGTTCAGGGTTGAAGATCAGTTTGGTCGCTGGGATCAGGTGATGAATACCCATTTTGCCAGCGGTGGTGAGCTGGAAAAACTGTTAGCAGCAGGACATTAAGATGGTATCAGGCAGCGGGAAACGCGTTTTACCGGGATTCGGCATCAGTCTTGGCAGTAGTCTGTTTTTTATCTGCCTGATTCTGCTACTCCCGCTGAGCGCGCTGTTGATGCAGCTATCGCAGATGACGCTGGCGCAATACTGGCAGGTGATCACCCAGCCGCAGATCGTTGCGGCTTATCAGGTCACGTTACTTGCCGCCGGTGTGGCCTCACTGTTCAATGCCCTTTTCGGTATGCTCATGGCGTGGATCTTAACGCGTTATCGCTTCCCAGGACGCAGGTTGTTGGATGGTCTGATGGATCTGCCATTTGCATTGCCGACCGCAGTTGCAGGCCTGACGCTGGCCGGTCTTTTCTCCATCAATGGCTGGCTTGGCAGCGGATTATACACATGGTTCGGTCTGAAAATTTCTTATACATGGCTTGGTATCGCGCTAGCGATGGCGTTTACCAGCGTCCCCTTCGTGGTGCGGACGGTACAGCCGGTGCTTGAGGAGCTGGGGCCGGAGTATGAAGAAGCGGCAGAAACGCTCGGAGCCACGCCCTGGCAAAGTTTCCGTCGCGTTGTGCTGCCTGAGCTTACTCCGGCGCTACTGGCAGGAACTGCGCTCTCATTTACCCGCAGCCTGGGGGAGTTTGGTGCGGTGATTTTTATCGCCGGTAATATTGCCTGGAAAACGGAGGTGACGTCGCTGATGATCTTTGTTCGTTTGCAGGAGTTTGACTACCCGGCGGCCAGTGCTATCGCGTCAGTTATTCTGGCCGCGTCGCTGCTGCTGCTGTTTGCCATTAACACGTTACAAAGCCGTTTCGGCCGACGCCTCGGGGGGCACTGATGACCGATAGTGCCAGAATTGTAATCCGCAGCCGAATTAACTGGGGTAGGGGGGCGTTGATTATCCTCGGTATCCTCCTGTCGCTATTGCTGCTAGTGGTACCGCTAGTATCAATTTTTGTTGAGGCGCTGAATCACGGGTTGGGAGAGGCGCTAGTAAACCTCGGTGATCAGGATATGCTACATGCTATCTGGCTGACGGTGCTGGTTGCGCTGATTACCGTTCCCGTTAACCTGGTTTTTGGTACGCTGCTGGCATGGCTGGTGACGCGCTTTAACTTCCCTGGCCGCCAGCTGATGCTGACGCTTTTTGATATCCCGTTCGCCGTCTCACCTGTGGTGGCGGGATTAATCTATCTGTTATTCTGGGGGGTTAATGGGCCCGTGGGTGGGTGGCTGGATGTGCACAATATTCAACTCATGTTTTCCTGGCCGGGTATCGTTATGGTGACGGTATTCGTTACTTGTCCTTTTGTGGTGCGCGAGCTGGTTCCAGTTATGCTAAGTCAGGGGAGCCACGAGGATGAAGCTGCGGTGCTGCTGGGGGCCTCTGGCTGGCAGATGTTCCGTAGGGTGACACTACCCAATATTCGCTGGGCTTTGCTGTATGGCGTGGTGCTCACTAACGCCCGGGCGATTGGTGAATTCGGCGCGGTATCGGTGGTTTCAGGCGCGGTACGCGGTGAGACTTATACGTTGCCACTTCAGGTTGAATTATTGCATCAGGATTACAACACCGTGGGCGCTTTTACTGCTGCGGCCTTGTTGACCCTGATGGCGATCCTGACACTGTTTCTGAAAAGCGCACTGCAGTGGCGCCTGGAAAACCAGCGACAGCGTTTGCAGCAGGAGATGAGTAATGAGTATTGAAATCAATCATATCAGCAAAGCTTTTGGTGCAACGAAAGTACTGCATGATATTTCGCTGGATATACCCTCAGGTCAAATGGTTGCGTTACTTGGCCCGTCAGGCTCGGGGAAAACCACGCTGCTGCGTATTATTGCCGGCCTGGAAAGTCTAACGCGGGGCGGGCTGAGCTTTCACGGTAACGATGTTACCCGGCTGCATGCCCGTGAACGTCATGTCGGCTTTGTATTTCAGCATTACGCGCTTTTTCGTCACATGACGGTGTTCGATAATATTGCTTTTGGTTTGACGGTGATGCCGCGACGTACACGTCCCGGCGCTACGGTTATCCGGCAAAAGGTTATGCAGCTTTTAGACATGGTTCAGCTGTCGCAGCTGGCAAATCGCTATCCGGCCCAGCTCTCTGGTGGACAGAAACAGCGCGTAGCTTTGGCTCGGGCGCTGGCGGTCGAGCCACAGATTTTGCTTCTCGACGAGCCTTTCGGTGCGTTGGATGCGCAGGTGCGCAAAGAGCTGCGCCGCTGGCTGCGTCAGCTGCACGAGGAACTCAAGTTTACCAGCGTTTTCGTTACTCACGATCAGGAAGAAGCGATGGAAGTGGCAGATAGCGTGGTGGTGATGAGCCATGGGCACATTGAACAGACAGGCACACCGCAGGAGGTGTGGAGCGAGCCAGCGACTCGCTTCGTACTGGAGTTTCTCGGTGAGGTTAATCGCTTTGATGGCCTGGTGCGGGGGTCGCAATTTTCCGTTGGTGGTCAGCACTGGCCGCTAGGTTACACACCAGACTGGCAAGATCGTGTCGATCTCTTCCTGCGTCCTTGGGAGGTCGACGTCAGCCGACAGAACACCCCTGATACGCCCCTACCGGCGCGGGTGGTTGAAGTCAGTCCGAAAGGACACTTCTGGCAGCTTCAGCTTCAGCCGCAAGGTTGGCATGCCGATCCGTTTAGCGTGATATTTGATGGTTCGCAGCTTGCGCCTCTTCGCGGTGAAACGTTTTACGTGGGCATGAAACAGGCGCGGGTTTATCACGATGAAACCCCTTTACGTCAGGTTGCCTTTGCGCAAAGTGCCTGATATTTTCTTTTGTATCGAATGGAGGTCAGGTTTTGCCTGGCCTTTTTTTATCCGCCTATTTTGTTTGTCAGGAACTTAACGTGACGACGCTTGAAAAAACTGTTGGCAGTACTCCCCTGGTTCAGCTACAGCGCCTGACGCCGGATAATGGCAGCGAAATCTGGGTAAAACTTGAAGGCAATAATCCCGCCGGTTCGGTCAAAGACCGGGCGGCATTGTCGATGATCCAGCAGGGTGAGGTGCGGCATGAAATCAAACCCGGCGATACGCTGATTGAGGCTACCAGCGGCAATACGGGTATTGCGCTGGCGATGATCGCGGCGATGAAGGGCTATAAACTGCGTCTGTTGATGCCTGACAATATGAGCGAAGAGCGGCGTGTGGCGATGGCAGCCTATGGCGCAGAGCTTATTCTGGTTCCCCGTGAGCGCGGTATGGAGGGCGCGAGAGACCTGGCCCGGGAGATGGCCGCGCGTGGGGAAGGAAAAGTGCTCGATCAGTTTAATAACCCTGATAATCCGCTCGGGCATTATCTGACCACAGGTCCTGAAATCTGGCAACAAACCTGCGGTGTACTGACGCATTTTGTTTCCTGTATGGGGACGACCGGCACTATTACCGGTGTGGGGCGCTATCTGAAAGAGCAGAGTGACCGCGTGCAAATAGTTGGCCTGCAACCTGCAGAAGGTAGCAATATTCCGGGCATCCGCCGCTGGTCACAAGCTTATTTGCCTGGCATTTTTCGCCCCGAACTGGTGGATGACATTCTTGATATCGGCCAGTGTGAGGCAGAAGACATCATGCGTCAGCTTGCCCGCCGCGAAGGTATCTTCTGTGGTGTCAGCTCTGGCGGAGCGGTTGCCGGTGCGCTGCGAATTGCGCATGCGCTACCGGAGAGCAAAATCGTTGCTATTATTTGCGATCGTGGCGATCGCTACCTGTCGACCGGTGTCTTCAGCTAAGCCCTCTATTGCTGCGGCGGACGATAAGAAGAACGGAAAAACCGGCTGATTAGCGGGTGACACCGGGGAACATTTTTTGCTTTTGATCGACTTTTATTTTGGTCAGTCAGTTTTTTTGGTGGGATTACAGTTTGACGATAATCACTATGCTCTTGAACATAAAGCAGTCCGATATAGCGTTGATTTACAAACAGCATCGGCAATCGCGGTGTTAGCAGGGAGGAGGGCTATTTACCACCGCCTTCTCACAGATTTTTCGTTCAGCGAAAAAAAGGCACCTTTTACAGGTGCCGTCATTATGTCTGGTGATAGCTTACTTCTTAATACGAATCACCGGTGTTTCACCGAGGGTGACGGAGCCAGACAGCTTAACCAGCTCTTTTATCTCATCCATGTTAGAAATGACCACCGGTGTCAGCGTTGACTTGGCTTTATCTTCGAGCAGTGGTAAATCGAACTCGATAACCACGTCACCTTTGCTGACCTTCTGACCTTCTTCCGCAATACGCTTAAAGCCTTCGCCTTTCAGTTCTACGGTATCAACGCCGAAGTGCACGAACAGCTCAATGCCATTGTCCGACTCGATCGAGAAAGCATGGTTAGTTTCAAAAATTTTGCCAATCGTACCGTCTACGGGTGCAACCATTTTGTTTCCGGAGGGTTTAATCGCAATGCCATCTCCGACGATCTTTTCGGCAAACACTACGTCCGGAACGTCTTCAATGTTTACTATTTCGCCTGATAACGGTGCGACGATCTCTATGGTGCCTGATGTGCTATCCGATTTATCGCCAAAAAGTTTAGAAAACAAACCCATGATTTTCTCCTAAGCTGTAATTTTGGGTCAGCGTCACGCGGTATCAGCAGAGTGTTTTTTCTTCAATGAACTTGTTGACCAGATTCATTAACTCTTCTGAGGTAGGTTGAGTCAGCGCCTGCTCTGCTAATGCCTTTGCATCTTTGAAAGTCGTATTACGAATAATTTTCTTGATGCGCGGGATAGAGATCGAACTCATACTGAACTCGTCCAGACCCATACCCAATAATAACAGTGTAGCACGTTCGTCTCCGGCCAGCTCACCACACATGCCAGTCCATTTACCTTCAGCATGAGACGCATCAATAACCTGCTTAATAAGCGTCAGTACCGATGGTGACATCGGGTTATAAAGATGCGAGATAAGATCGTTGCCACGATCGACGGCAAGAGTGTACTGCGTCAGGTCGTTGGTGCCAATACTTAAGAAATCGACCTCTTTTGCCAGATGATGGGCAATGACTGCCGAGGCGGGTGTTTCTACCATGATGCCCACTTCGATGCTTTCATCAAAAGCTTTGCTTTCGCTACGCAGCTGCGCTTTGAGCATGTCCAGCTCGCTTTTCAAAAAGCGGACTTCCTCAACGGAAATAATCATTGGAAACATGATACGCAGTTTGCCAAAAGCTGAAGCACGCAGGATAGCGCGAAGCTGAGCATGAAGAATTTCTTTGCGATCCATCGCGATGCGGATGGCTCGCCAGCCAAGGAAGGGGTTTTCTTCTTTGGGCAGATTCATATAGGGTAAATCTTTATCGCCACCAATATCCATGGTGCGCACGATAACCGCTTGCGAGCCCATCCCTTCAGCTACGGCTTTATAGGCGTGGAACTGCTCTTCTTCACTTGGCAGTGAGTCGCGGTCCATAAACAGGAACTCGGTGCGATACAGACCGACACCTTCTGCGCCGTTGCGCTCGGCACCTGCGATATCGCGAACCGTACCAATATTCGCGACGACTTCAACCTGATGACCATCCAGGGTAATGGCGGGTAGGTCTTTCAGCTTGGCCAGCTCATTTTTCTCTTCCTGATACTGCTTCTGAATTGCTTTCAGCTCGTCAATTTTATCGGCGGTTGGATTAACGTAAATATGATTGTTAACGCCGTCGAGTATCAGGAAGTCGCCATTTTTGACGCTGCGGGTTACATTACCGGTACCGACGATGGCCGGTAGCTCCAGCGATCGGGCCATAATTGACGTATGTGATGTGCGGCCACCAAGGTCGGTAATGAAACCCAGCACTTTTTTAAGGTTTAGCTGGGCTGTTTCAGATGGCGTTAAATCTTTCGCCACGAGAATGGATTCTTCCTGGATAGCACTGAGGTCGACAATGTGCAACCCAAGGATATTTTGCAGCAGGCGTTTACCGATATCGCGTACGTCAGTCGCGCGCTCTTTGAGGTATTCATCGTCCAGCTCTTCAAGCGCTTTCGCCTGACCTTCAATTACCGAAAAAGTAGCGGCATCGGCGGAGGCTAGTTCGTCTTTGATCAGAGAGATGATTTCCTGCTCCAACTCTTCGTCTTCAAGAAGCATGATGTGCCCTTCGAAGATGGCTTCTTTTTCTTCGCCGAAGGTTTCACCTGCTTTTATTTTTATTGCTTCAAGCTGTGTTGAGGATTTGGCGCGGGCATCAAGAAAGCGCTTAATTTCCGCATTGGTATCATCGGCGGAAATTTTTTTGCGATTAATTACTATTTCGTCTTCTTTCAGCAAAAGCACTTTGCCAAAAGCAATACCCGGTGATGCTAAAATGCCTGAAATCATAACCCTACCTTTTATAATCTTGATAATCACCTGATGAGGTTAAGTGGTGCATTCACCAATTTAACCTCCCTGCATGGCGGTACGACCGGGAAACTAACCGCCAGGTCGCTGTTCAAGTTACGTTTAGACTTTACTAAAACAGCAACGCGGACATGCTGTCCGCGATCAATTAACCAGGTGATTAGGTAGGCCAGTCCATGCTGTAAGTTCTGGAGTCGAACTTACTTATTCTAACTCAGCCATGAGCTTGACCAGGTGCTCGATCGCCTGCTGCTCATCTTCACCAGTGGCTGAAAGGGTGACGACTGTACCCTGAGTCAGTCCCAGCGTCTGCAACTTAAATAGGCTTTTGGCGCTGGCGGACTTGCCGTTGGAGGTGACAGTGATCTCTGACTGAAATGCTTTAGCTTCTTTAACAAACTGGGCTGCCGGGCGGGTATGGAGGCCGTTAGGTGCAGTAATAGTCACTTCTTTCTGGAACATTCGTGTTTCCCCAATAAAATTGGTTTGGTGTTGAGAATCTAAAGTTTAGCCTGAAGGCGTTGCTTTAGCCCGATCACATCGCGTTGCCGAGATCGACAGACAAAACGAAAAACGTGCAGTTGAAAGTATGAAGCGTCGCGAACAGTCATGCTTGACTACAATGGCTTTTATTGTGCCCTAAAGTGTACGTTGAATAATTCAGAAATCTTTTCAACATTAACTTCGGGCGTCATTATTAATTTTTCGCTTCAAAATAATTGGCTGCTTAGATACCAATCCAGCCTTAGAAATGCAATCTGTTTTATAGTGAAAATATGACATAGCCCACAAAAAAAGCACCCAAGGGGATGCTTTTTTGAACAAATTGAACGCGGTACATTACGGCTGTAACTCTTTTTCTGTAAACAGGTCGGCAAACAGCGCAGTACTCAGATAACGTTCACCTGACGAGGGCAAAATAACGACGATATTTTTATTGGCAAAGGCGTCATCTTCTTGCAGCCTGAGAGCGGCTGCGACTGCCGCGCCGGACGATATACCGGCGAGGATACCTTCTTCTTCCATCAGCCGGCGAGCGGTTGATATAGCGTCTTCATTGCTGACGGCAACGACTTTATCGACCAGCTTAAGATCGAGATTCCCAGGAATAAAACCAGCACCGATACCCTGAATTTTATGCGGGCCGGGCTTTAATTCCTCGCCCGCCAGCGCCTGAGCAATTACCGGAGAATCATCAGGTTCGACTGCAACGGTAATCAAATCTTTTTTACCTTTGGCGTTTTTTATGTAACGACTAACGCCAGTTAACGTGCCACCTGTACCGACGCCAGCAATAAATACGTCTACTTCACCGTCAGTATCTTCCCAGATCTCCGGACCAGTAGTTTTTTCGTGAATTTCCGGATTGGCTGGATTGCTGAATTGCTGCAACATGATGACATTTTCGGGATTTTGCGCTACCAACTCTTCAGCTTTGGCGATAGCCCCTTTCATGCCTTTAGGCCCTTCGGTTAGTATCAGTTTTGCACCCAGTGCCTTAAGGAGTTTACGGCGTTCTACACTCATGGTTTCAGGCATCGTCAGCGTCAACTTGTAACCACGGGCTGCAGCGACATAGGCCAGAGCGATCCCGGTATTGCCACTGGTTGGTTCAACCAGCTCGATACCAGGCTTGAGAACACCGCGCTTTTCTGCATCCCATATCATATTGGCACCGATGCGACATTTTACGCTGAAACTAGGATTGCGTGACTCTACTTTAGCCAGGATGCGCCCGTTGCCAATGTGATTCAGTCGAACCAGCGGGGTATGACCGATTGTTAACGAGTTGTCTTTATAGATCTTACTCATTGCCCGTCCTTAACTGTATAAAAAAGTGACATCCATACCAGCATACTGATCTAGATCTGCTTCGGAAGTAAAGAAATCATATATGGATATGTATTGCAGCAATAAGTAAAAGAAAATGGAATAAATGGCGAAAAGCTTGTCCCCGGTGGCAGAGAGATGGATAGGTTTACTGGTGGCGCGTATGCGAGATACCCAGCTGCGCGCGGTATTTATCTACCCACATAGCGGTAGCGCCGCAAACAGCAACTGGCAGGATCACCAAATTGATAATTGGCATCAACGTAAACAGGCTGACCAGTGCGCCAAACTGCATATTATCGCTTTTATACTGGCTTAACGCCTTGCGCATGCGCGTGAAATCTACCTTATGATTATCAAATGGATAGTCGCAGTATTGGATAGCAAGCGTCCAGGCACTGAATAAAAACCACAGTACCGGTGCCAGCGTTTGTCCCAGGCCGGGAATTAAATAAAAAATCAACAACCCCAGCGCTCTTGGCAAATACCAGGCGAGTTTTTGCCATTCCCGGAGCAAGATATGCGGCGTGCTTTTCATTAACTCTATCCAACCCGTTTCGGGCGGTGATTGCCCGGTTAAGCGAGCTTCAAGTTGTTCAGATAGCAAGCCGCAAAAGGGCGCGGCAATCCAGTTAGTTAACGTTGAGAAGAAATAGCTGAATACTAATAAAATAGATATTACGGTTAGTGGCCAAAGTAAGTAGCTTAGCCATTGAAGCCAGTCGGGAACGTGCGCCATGATAAGCGCTATCCAAACATTTAGCTTGTGGAACAGCCAAAGAAATGCGCTGCCCATAAGCACGATATTGACCAGCAAAGGTAGCAGCACAAAGCGACGAATACCGGGTTGATGGATAAGTTTCCATCCCTGAAAAAAATAGTGGGCTCCCCCCGGATTTACAGAGGTAGTTCGATTGATCATTAGTACGAAATCTCCTTCATCTATCTGGTTAACTACATCATATCCTATGTTTTCTGGTGAGTCCGAGGCGACTTGCGTGAAAAACCAGCAAAAAACTCGCCTGAGTCGATCTTATTTGCGAGAAAATAGTGCCCAGACTTGCACTTGTGAAGCGGTGCAAATACAGTTAGAGGATAAAGTTTGCCGTGGTGGCAAGATATTGGAACAACAGAGAATACAATGATGCAGGATTTGCGTCTGATATTAATCGTTGTTGGCGCTATCGCCATAATCGCATTGCTTCTTCACGGCTTGTGGACCAGCCGTAAAGAGCGCTCTACGGTATTTCGCGATCGCCCACACAAACGTATCAAGCAAGAGCGGGAATACGACGTCGTGGAAAGCGATGAAGGTGTAGGGGAAGTTCGCGTACGCCGTCAAGAGCCGGCCGTTGAGCCGCTACCTCACCTGCATGCTGAGCCTGGAGGTGAAGTCCGCCAGCAGAAAAAAGTGAGGCCTATCACCGGAACACCAGTTCAGTCGCCAGATATCGCTACAGCGCAATTTACGTCGTATGCTGTGTCAAAGCAGCCGTCGCGCGATCCGCTGCTGGATGATATGGAAACCGACTGGCATTCAGATCCTCTTGTCCGTGACGAGGTGCCGGAGCAAAATATTGAGCCCTACAACAGTGCGCAGCCTGATGTCAGGGTAGATCGTCATGCGCCTGTAGAGCCTACGTTTACACTTGAAGCCTCTGCACACAAAACGCATGAAGAAGAGCCTGCGCCTGACGCGGTGGAATCCACTGAAAGAGAGACGGTGTTGGTGTTGCACGTTGCAGCGCACGCAGGCAGTGAGCTCAATGGCGAGGCGTTGCTACAGGGAATATTGCAGGCGGGGTTCCAGTTTGGCGAAATGAACATTTTCCATCGCCATCTGAATCCGGCAGGAAGCGGGCCGGTATTATTCAGCCTTGCCAACATGGTTAAGCCTGGTTCGTTTAATCCTGACACCATGTCTGATTTCTCTACGCCAGGTATATCCATTTTCATGATGGTACCGTCATATGGCGATGCTAATCAGAACTTTAAGCTGATGCTACAATCCGCGCAGCGTATCGCTGACGACGTTGGCGGAGTGGTTCTGGATGATGAGCGACGTATGATGACGCCGCAGAAGCTTGAAATCTACAAAGCGCGAATCCGCGCCGTTGTTGAAAAAAACGGATAAGATGAACGGCCTCTCAATTAACTGAACCCCCGCTAGTCGGGGGTTTTTTATCGCTGATGGTAATTTATGCACTCAATTGAAAATCAGATCAATCAGCTGCGCAAAACGTTGCGTCATCATGAGCACCTTTATCACGTGCTGGATTCCCCAGAAATTCCGGATGCTGAATATGACCGGCTGATGCGTGAATTACGTGAACTTGAAGAGCAGCACCCGCAATGGGTGACGCCGGATTCGCCAACGCAGCGGGTTGGCGCGACACCGCTGGCTGCTTTTGCGCAGGTCCGTCATGAAATGCCGATGCTGTCGCTCGATAACGTATTCGATGATGCCGGCTATCTGGCGTTCAATAAGCGTGTTCAGGATCGTCTTAAAAGTAGCGATGAGATTGTCTTTTGCTGTGAGCTGAAACTGGACGGATTAGCGGTAAGCCTGCTCTATGAGGGAGGTGTATTGACCCGTGCGGCGACGCGCGGTGATGGCACTACCGGCGAAAATATAACAGCCAATGTCCGTACTATCCGTGCCATTCCGCTGCGTTTGCAGGGGGATGATATTCCCGCCAGGGTTGAGGTTCGCGGTGAGGTCTTTATGCCGCAAGCCGGTTTTGAAAAGCTGAATGCCGATGCGCGCCGAACAGGCAGCAAAGTGTTTGCGAATCCGCGTAATGCCGCTGCGGGATCGCTACGTCAGCTCGATCCGCGCATTACAGCTAAACGGCCGCTGACTTTCTTTTGTTATGGCTTAGGTCTGCTGGAGGGTGGTTTGATGCCGCGCAGCCACTGGCAGCGTTTGCAACAATTTAAAAAGTGGGGCCTACCGGTCAGCGATCGCATCCGTCTATGCCACAGCGCAGAAGAGGTGCTGGCATTCTATCAGCGGGTGGACGTTCAGCGATCCGAGCTTGGTTTTGATATTGACGGTGTGGTGATAAAAGTTGATTCACTGGATTTACAGGAAGAGCTGGGTTTTGTCGCCCGCGCTCCGCGGTGGGCGGTGGCGTTTAAATTTGCTGCACAGGAGCAAATTACCACCGTGCGTGATGTGGAGTTTCAGGTTGGACGCACCGGCGCGATCACGCCGGTGGCCCGACTTGAACCGGTTCAGGTTGCCGGTGTGATGGTCAGTAATGCCAGTTTGCACAATGCTGATGAAATCGAGCGGCTTGGGTTGCGTATTGGCGACCGCGTAACGATTCGCCGGGCAGGCGATGTCATTCCCCAGGTGGTGGGTGTAATTACTCACGATCGTCCGGCCGATTCGCGTGAAATTGTCTTTCCTGTACACTGTCCGGTGTGTGGCTCCGATATTGAGCGAGTGGAAGGTGAGGCGGTCGCACGCTGCACTGGTGGGCTGATTTGCGGCGCTCAGCGTAAAGAAGCGCTGAAGCACTTTGTTTCTCGTCGTGCACTGGATGTGGAGGGTATGGGAGATAAAATAATCGATCAACTGGTGGAAAAAGAGTACGTGAAAACGCCGGCCGATCTGTTTCGTCTGACCGCAGGTGTGATGACCGGCCTCGATCGAATGGGACCAAAATCAGCGCAAAATCTGGTCAATGCGCTGGAAAAAGCCAAACATACTACCCTGGCGCGCTTTCTTTATGCGTTGGGGGTTCGGGAAGTTGGTGAGGCCACAGCGCAAAACCTGGCAGCACATTTTGGCTCTCTGGAGCCACTGATGAATGCGTCACTTGAGGATTTGATCGCTGTGCCTGAGGTTGGCAACGTGGTTGCAAGCCATGTACGTAATTTTATCGATGAAGAGAGCAATCGCGAGGTTATTCGCCAGCTGATTGAAGAGTCGGGAATCAGTTGGCCAGCTGTTGAAGTCATCAGGCCGGAAGAGATAAACAGTCCCTTTGCCGGTAAAACGGTGGTTCTGACCGGTTCGCTGAATATCATGTCCCGTGATGATGCGAAGGCGCGTCTGATGGCGCTGGGGGCGAAGGTCAGTGGCAGCGTCTCTAAGAAAACCGATTTGCTGATTGCCGGGGAAGCTGCAGGCTCTAAGCTAGCAAAAGCTGAAGAACTGGGGATTGACGTTATTGATGAAGCGCAGATGATACACCTTCTGGGTGACTGATATGGAAAAAGAAAGCCTGCTGAAAATTGCCAATACCGCCATGCCTTTCGGCAAATACAAAGGCTACATGCTTATCGATTTGCCGGAGCCCTATCTGCTTTGGTTTGCGCGTAAAGGCGAGTTTCCTTCGGGGCCTCTCGGTGAACTAATGCAAATGACGCTGGCAATCAAGATTGAAGGACTGGAGGGGCTGATAAAGCCCCTTAGAGTTAGCTAAGATGATTTTTGCGACTCCATCTTCCGGGTGTCAGCGCTCAGTTTATTAGGTTCGTCCTCCGCTTTTTTGCCCTGCTTTTGATAGCGTTGTGCAATAAAAGAGCAGGTCATCAGCTGAATCTGGTGGAAGATCATCAGTGGCAGAACGATAATTCCGACTGTGGCGGCAGGAAAAAGTATATTTGCCATTGGTATGCCGTTTGCCAGACTTTTCTTGGAGCCACAAAATAGAACGGTGATTTCGTCCGCTCGTTTAAAGCCAAATAGCCGCGCCGCGGTCAGATTTATGCTAAGTACAATCAGCAGCAGCAGCAGGCTACCGATCAGAATCCACAATAGTGTCATGATATCAACCTGATGCCAGATACCACTAACTACCGCTGCGCTGAAGGCAGTATAAACCACTAACAAAATTGAGGTCTGATCCGTGTGTCCGATGAGGCTTCGATGCCGCTCAATCCAGTTACCAATCCAGCGTCGGGAGAATTGTCCGAGGACGAAAGGGAGTAGTAGCTGCAGCATGATTTTACCGATTTGCTCCAGGCCATCAACTGCACCACCATGATGATGAATATTCATCAGCAGTCCTACCAGCAGGGGGGAAATAAACACGCCAAGCAGGCTGGATGCTGAGGCACTGCACACCGCTGCTGCTACGTTACCGCCTGCAATCGACGTGAATGCAATGGACGACTGAACCGTTGCTGGCAGAATGCAGAGATAAAGAAAGCCAGTATAAATTTCCCGGCCAACGTTTACCGGATGCCACCAAATGACCAGCAGACCCAGCGTCGGAAATAGTATGAAGGTGCTGAACATAATCCACACATGAAGCCGCCAGTGGCTACTGCCCGCAATAATGTTTTCCCGCGATAGCTTTGCACCGTGCAAAAAAAACAGCAGGGCGATAGCCGCAGTAGTCAGCCCTTCAAATAACGGTACAAAACCCCCTTTTGCGGGAAAAAAGCTAGCCAGCAGGACAGTAATAATCAGTTTGACCATCATTGGGTCAAGGCGAAGTACACCCATTGTTAATACCTGGTTAAAAAGAGACTGGCGCTATTGTGCGCGTATCAGTTTTAGAAATAAAATTGATTTATTGCATTCATTCATGAGAAAAATAGATGAATTATACGCTTCGCCAGCTGAAGATATTTGTCGCTGTTGTGCACCACGGTAGTTTTAGTCAGGCTGGGCAAGCTATTGGTCTTAGCCAGTCAGCCGTGAGTCATAGTATCAAGGAGCTGGAGAATGAAACCGGCATTCGCTTGCTGGATCGCACCACGCGTGAAGTGTTGCTTACAGAAGCAGGCGAGCAGTTGGCACGCCACCTGGAGAGGCTGCTTGAAGAGCTGAATACGGCCTTATTGGATGTTCGTCGTTACGGTCTGCAGCGCAGCGGTACGGTGCGTGTTGCCGCAAGTCAGACTATCTCAGCGCAGCTGATGCCACAGTGCCTTGCAGCAAGCCAGTTACATTATCCTGAGATAAAAGTTGTGCTCAGGGACCATCCTCAGCACTGGGTATTACAGAGTATTCGTAATGCCGAAGTGGATTTCGGTATCGTCATTGGCCCCCTACAAGGCGATGATTTTGAGTCAGAAGCTATTTTGCATGAACCATTTTTGCTTTTATGCCGAAAAGATGACGAGCTTGCCGATTTACCTGTAGTGCCGTGGTCTGCATTAAATCAGCGTTTGTTGGTATTACAGGATTATGCGTCAGGCAGCAGGATGCTGATAGATTGCGCGTTGCAGCAGCAGCAGGTTGAAACGGAAATTGTTCAGGAGATCGGCCACCCTGCCACGCTTTATCCTATGGTTGAGGCGGGTATTGGCATTTCAATATTACCGGCGCTGGCCTTACCATTACCGGAAGGTAAGCCCCTGTTGGTGCGGCGTCTGGTCCCGGAGATCAATCGCTCGCTGATGCTGATTCGCCGCAAAAATCGCTCTCTTACGCCTGCGGCGGAGGCTATCTGGCAGGAGGCCCGCCGACAGGCTGGCTTACTCGCGCATCAGCGTCAGCTAGCGCCTTCATTTTGACTGGATATGCACATTAACCTGTGGCTGTCATTTGAGTGACTAATGCCATCAGCTGTCGGCTTACTCACTCAAGCTGGTTGATTTTGCAGGCTTTCCGGTATTTTCTGGCCTGCGTTAGTAGCATGTGAATTTAGGCTGATTTGTCAATTTTGATCGTTCACGGCTTCTCTGTTTTCGCCAGATATAAGTGAATCTGCCGTTCAGACCTGTATACGAACAGGTTATTCGATAAAAATGAAGTAAAGAAATGATTGAACTTATGAAAGCGAAAAGGCGCCTTTAGGGCGCCTTTCTACAATGGTGGGTCGTGCAGGATTCGAACCTGCGACCAATTGATTAAAAGTCAACTGCTCTACCGACTGAGCTAACGACCCTAAGTGGTGGGTGATGACGGGATCGAACCGCCGACCCCCTCCTTGTAAGGGAGGTGCTCTCCCAGCTGAGCTAATCACCCCCGCTGTGTGGAGTGGCATTATAGGGATAGTTGCATATGAGTCAACGCTTTTTAAAATGAAAATGTTTGTTCGTCTTAAAATTAAGCAAGAGGCTTGCTTTTAGGCGCTGATAGGGCAAACGAATCAACCGTTGCTGGTTTATAAAGTGAAAACAGACGGTGCAGCCTGGCTTAGCGTTGAGGAATCACCGTCAGATGATAGAATGCTGTCCATCTTTTATTTATTCCCTCATCAGAAATAATAGCCGCGTGACGGCTTTTGCGTAATAAGGCAGCAGTAAATGAAAATCAAAACCCGTTTCGCCCCCAGCCCGACAGGCTATCTGCACGTCGGTGGCGCGCGCACTGCGCTTTACTCCTGGTTGTTCGCCCGTAACCACGGCGGGGAGTTTGTGCTGCGTATTGAAGATACCGATCTGGAGCGTTCGACTCAGCAGGCAATCGACGCCATCATGGATGGGATGAATTGGCTAAGTCTCGATTGGGATGAAGGCCCTTATTATCAGACAAGGCGTTTTGATCGCTATAATGCGGTTATTGATGAGATGTTACAGGCTGGCACAGCCTATAAATGCTATTGCTCCAGGGAGCGCCTGGAACAGTTACGCGAAAGTCAGATGGCGAACGGGGAGAAGCCTCGCTATGACGGCCACTGCCGTGACGGGCACCAGCATCATGACGCCAGTGAGCCATGTGTTGTTCGGTTCAGCAATCCGCAGGAGGGTTCTGTTGTGTTTGATGATCAGATCCGCGGACCGATTGAGTTCAGCAATCAGGAGCTGGATGATCTGATTATTCGACGTACTGACGGCTCGCCAACCTACAACTTCTGCGTTGTGATCGATGATTGGGACATGCAGATCACGCATGTTATCCGTGGTGAAGACCATATTAATAATACGCCAAGACAGATTAATATTCTGAAAGCGATTGGTGCGCAAGTCCCTGTATATGCCCATGTTTCGATGATCCTGGGAGATGATGGCAAGAAATTGTCTAAACGTCACGGCGCCGTAGGCGTAAAGCAGTATCGTGATGACGGCTATTTGCCGGAGGCGCTGCTAAATTATCTGGTGCGTCTTGGCTGGTCACATGGCGATCAGGAAATTTTCAGCATTGATGAGATGAAACACTGGTTTAGCCTGGATGCGGTGAGCAAGTCCGCCAGCGCCTTTAATACTGAAAAGTTACTGTGGCTTAATCATCATTATATCAATGCGTTGCCTGCTGAATATGTTGCCACCCAATTGCAATGGCATATTGACCAGGAAAACATTGATACTCGTAACGGCCCGGAGCTGGCAGCGCTGGTGAAATTACTTGGTGAGCGTTGTAAGACTCTGAAAGAGATGGCCGCTTCATGCCGCTATTTTTATGAGGACTTTACTGAATTTGATGCTGATGCCGCGAAAAAACATCTGCGTCCGGTTGCTCGCCAGCCGTTGGAAGTCGTACGTGACAAGCTGGTGGCGATCGGTAGCTGGACGCCGGAAAATGTTCATCATGCTATTCAGTCTACGGCTGATGAGTTGGGCGTAGGTATGGGGAAGGTTGGCATGCCGCTACGTGTCGCTGTCACCGGCGCCGGCCAGTCACCTGGCCTTGATGTGACTGTCCACGCTATCGGCCAGACGCGCTCAGTTGAGCGAATCAACAAGGCTCTGGATTGGATTTCGGCTCGGGAGCAGCAGTAGCATTCTTCTCAGGCCCTCAGTACAGGGCCTGAGATTTTACCTGTAGATTCTTAGTCAATTCCCAGACGATTTAACATCCCGAGAATTCCTTCGCGTAACAGCAGTGCGGTTAGCTTTTCGCGCTCCTCATTAGTCATCTGCTGAACCGATGTAACCAACAGGTTTGTCAATGGGTCTTTGCGTGTGGATGGACGATAGTGACTACCGTCTTCCGCCACCTGACGGGTTGAGGTTTTCAGAAACTGACGTACACGATCGTCAATTAACACCTTGCGGCCCCGACCGCCCTGGATGCCTTTGCGCGGTGCGGTAGTCCATTGTTCCCGATTGATCCACTTATTAATAGTTTGTCGGGTATAGCCGGTTTGCTGGGCAATTTCCTGCGGAGTTAACCATTCCTTTTTCACAATCTAATCCTTTATGCTGCTGATTGTTCACGCTGGTTAATATTACAGTAAAGCGTTAAATGAACAACTAATGAGTAAATTGAGTTGAATAAAGAGTTATAAAACGGGGGAGAGATCGAAAAACTTTATCGACTGACAGGGGAATAAGTATTAACGATTGCCTGCAGATGGTAGGTGTTGCAGTCCAGGGGCGTTACCAGAAAATACTGCAAGAAAATTTCTCAGAAAGTCACCCTGGTCAAGGACTGTGGTAAAAATTGCAGTCACGGTGATAAACATAATTGGCAACAGCGTACTGAGTTGGCAGGCAGACCAATCAGTAACTGCCAATGGCGGAAATAAAAGTATTCAGGAAGCCAGCGTTAACGTTGTCGTTGGTGCTGGCTAACGTTTTTTTCAAATAATCACCCTCTGCCGTCATGCCTCATACATGAGTAAAAATTATGCGGCGGCAGCACTGCTGAAAATGTTGGCTATCGTCAGCCAGAATCTGCGGTGTAATACATTAAAAACGCTAATTTTACGGGCGAGTCAGGCGACAGCCAGGAGTAGCATATTACCAGTTAGTCGATCGACGCCTGCCAGTCCTGTTTTGATGATACCTGGCGGAAAGACAGATACCTCAGGTCACCCTGTAAGAGCACCCATTATCCGGGAAACGGGTTAACCACATGTGGATCCAGTAAAAAACCGGTGGCGATAATTACATCAGCCATAAACCAGGGATTAACGGGTATAAGACAGACACATTGTGTTTCGCTATACCAGTCTGATAGCAACAAGGGGCAGTTTCTTTAGACGCATGCAAGGCATACTTTCCGGATTTAGCATAAATCGTCATGGAAAGCACAGTGCCGGAAACATCCAGTAAACGCGGTGTAGCCCGCAAAGCGACCACTCTGTCAGTAAAAAACTGAGCAGTTTGCATGTGGATCTAACACGCACAAGCAAGCACTTATCTGCTTATTTATAAGCTATTAACTCAGTATTCTGGAAGGTTACTTCTCTATGGCAATAAATATTTTCAGCGTGAAAAAGGGCACACATAAATCACCTACTCCGCTGGTTGCCCGCTTTTTCAGCGATTGACCTCAGATTCACATTTTGCCGTTGACACCACTAGCTGTGTTTCATATTATCCCCGCCGTCAACACGACAAGGTTTTTCGGTTATGGGGCTATAGCTCAGCTGGGAGAGCGCTTGCATGGCATGCAAGAGGTCAGCGGTTCGATCCCGCTTAGCTCCACCAAATTTACTCCAGAAAATTTGGCACCGAATAACGCATCAGAGTGGGGGTATAGCTCAGCTGGGAGAGCGCTTGCATGGCATGCAAGAGGTCAGCGGTTCGATCCCGCTTATCTCCACCAAATTTTTCAATTCAATCGCTGTCCTTCTGGCAACTTCACTATCAAAACCTTCAGCAACATCTGATTTTATTTTCCTTTCAATTCATCCAGTCTGGAGGCATGCCTTATGCAGGTTCCGACATGGAGTGTAATAGTACCAGTTACGTGGCTGAGCGCTGTTTAGATTATTTGATGCTGGCGAGAAAAAAGCCTGTGATAGAACTATCATTCAGGGCCGGAAATTTTCCGGCCCTGAATGGTGTTTACAACACCAGTGCGGCGATTGAAGCAGAGAGAATGCTTACCAGTGTGGAGCCGTACAGGAGTTTCAGGCCAAAGCGTGACACGACGTTACCTTGTCCTTCGTTCAGGCCCTTGATAGCGCCGGCAACGATGCCGATAGAGGAGAAGTTAGCAAAGGAAACCAGAAATACCGACAGGATCCCCTCCGCCTGTACAGAAAAATGCCCGGTCAGTTTTTGCAGGTCTACCATGGCGACGAACTCGTTTGAGACCATTTTTGTCGCCATGATGCTGCCTGCTTGTAGCGCCTCATGGGCAGGAACACCCATCACCCATGCAAACGGGAAGAAGATATAGCCAAGGATACCCTGGAAACTGATGCCGAAAAGCGCATCGAATAGCGCATTAATACCCGAAATCAGCGCGATAAAGCCGATCAACATCGCAGCCACGATAACAGCGACTTTAAAGCCCGCAAGAATATATTCCCCCAGCATTTCGAAGAAGCTCTGGCCTTTATGCAGATTATTTAACTTAAGCTCTTCTTCGTTTTCGACGGTGTAGGGGTTAATTAAAGACAAAACGATGAAGGTACTGAACATAT
This sequence comes from Izhakiella capsodis, assembly GCF_900115045.1. Lineage (GTDB taxonomy): Bacteria > Pseudomonadota > Gammaproteobacteria > Enterobacterales > Enterobacteriaceae > Izhakiella > Izhakiella capsodis. Next base: position 569,835 of record NZ_FOVC01000002.1, read on the forward strand.
TAAGTACCAGCGCTGCGACTACATACTTCGGTTGCAGCATTGTCATGTATGCGCCAACGATTGACATCGACACGGTGGACATAGCGGTCGCCGCCATGGTGTACATGCGGCGCTCTGACATTTTCCCTAAGATGTCTTTATAAGCGATGAAGTTTTCTGACTGTCCCAGGATCAGCGAACTTACTGCGTTAAAGGACTCCAGTTTACCCATACCGTTTATTTTGGACAGCAGGGTGCCGATAGTGCGAATGACGATGGGTAAAATGCGGAAATGCTGAAGTATACCGATTAGCGCGGAGATAAAGACAATCGGGCACAGGACGTTCAGCCAGAAAAACGCCAGTCCCTTTTCGTTCATATTGCCAAAGACAAAATTGGTACCCTTAGCGGCGTATTTTAACAGCTTATCGAACAGCCCGGCAAAGTCCTGAACAAACCCCAGGCCAATCTGAGAGTTAAGGAGGAACCAAGCCAGCACGATTTCGATAACCAACAGTTGAACGACAAAGCGTATGCGAATTTTTTTACGATCGCGACTGACTAAAAGTGCCAGTGCGCCAACTACCGCTAGCGCTAACACAAAGTGAAGAATGCGGAACATCATTATGGGGCTCCAAACTTAAACTTGAGGCAGGTTATATTTCGCTGCACATTCTATGTAACGCAGGCGCCAAAAACGAGATCAATTCCACAATATAATAATTCCCGATGGGTTTGCTTTTCTGAAAACGCTTTCTGATCACATCCCATCAAGTCCTCTTAAAAAGGAGCTAACAGGTTGTTAATAAAATTAACCTAAACTACGATGATAGCGCCATTATGCGTTTTATATAGGGGTAGATAGCCACTAAGAATATAGCAATGGCTATATTGTTTAGCGTTGGCTATGATGGCAGCGGCTGGCTCACCGCATGAGCATGGCGATAGCTTACGGCGTCGTTTTAAGGGGACGGTTGATTATGTTGGAGAGTCGCACGACGAACGTCAATGTTCGTGGAAACCGAAAAGTGAAACTGGCCCTGATGGGGCCAGCGTTTATTGCCGCGATCGCCTATATCGACCCCGGAAATTTTGCTACCAATATTCAGGCCGGAGCCAGTTACGGTTACACGCTCCTGTGGGTGGTCGTATGGGCTAACGTCATGGCGATGGTGATCCAGTTGATGTCGGCCAAACTGGGCATAGCGACCGGCAGGAATCTCGCCGAGCTTATTCGCGATCGCTACCCGCGTCCGCTGGTATGGTTTTATTGGGTTCAGGCTGAAATTATTGCCATGGCGACCGATTTGGCTGAGTTCATTGGTGCGGCCATCGGCTTTAAACTTATTTTCGGCGTCTCGCTGTTGCAAGGCGCCATTCTGACCGGCGTGGCGACCGTGTTGATTCTGATGTTGCAGCGCCGTGGTCAAAAGCCACTGGAGATTGTTATAGGCGGCATGCTGCTTTTTGTTGCCGCCGCATATATCATCGAACTGTTTTTTTCTCAGCCTCATGTGGCCACATTGGTTAAAGGCATGGTGATCCCATCGATGCCAACTGCAGATGCAGTATATCTTGCTGCCGGAGTGCTTGGTGCAACCATCATGCCGCACGTTATCTATTTGCACTCATCCCTGACGCAGCATGGCGACGCGAAAACGCGTGATGTGCGCTATTCGTCAACCAAGCTGGATGTGGCGATTGCGATGACCATTGCCGGATTTGTTAACCTGGCAATGATGGCCACTGCTGCAGCGGCCTTCCACTTTAGCGGCCATGCGGGGATTTCAGAACTGGGTCAGGCTTATCTGACATTAGATCCGCTTCTGGGACGCGCGGCGGCGCTGGTATTTGGTCTTAGCCTGGTCGCGGCGGGTCTCTCTTCAACCGTGGTTGGCACGCTTGCCGGCCAGGTTGTAATGCAAGGCTTTGTCCACTTCTCTATTTCGCTGTGGCTGCGCAGAGTGATAACGATGCTTCCTTCTTTTATCGTTATTCTGGCTGGCTGGGATCCCACAAGAATTTTGGTGATGAGCCAGGTGGTTCTGAGCTTTGGCATCGCGTTAGCGCTCATACCGCTACTTAGTTTTACCGGCGATAGAGCGCTGATGGGGCGCCTGGTGAATTCTACGCTGACTCAAAATGCAGGCCGGGTTATCGTGGTGCTTGTGGTCGCGCTTAATATCTGGTTAATGTACGGTCTGGCAACCGGGAAGGGTTAATGTTGAGACGGGGTTACAAAGGTTGTTCAGGCACGCTTGTTTCTCCGGACCAAATTATCAATGAATCAGGGGTATTCAGCCTCTTCATTTATTTTTTCACCAGCGATGTCTGATATGTCCGGATCACTATCAGTGTTATAACTGTAATGAATGCATTGTCGTAAGCACTAGATTTGCCAGCAGTGAGGCAACAGATGCTGCCTCACGATCATCCGCCGATGTCATTATTGCTTGTTGTTTGCAAAGTCAATTCTTCGATGTACTCCTGATGATCGTTAAACTCCCCTCTTCGAGTAAATTCCGTCGCATAGCAGGTCAGTATGATCGGGTTTTTGACGGGAAATCAGGTTGTTATTTCGTCAATTAAAGCCAGTTCATCATGGGTAAAGTCGCGATTAGTGAGCATAGATACTGCATCATCAATTTGCGCAGTTTTGCTGGCGCCAATCAGAACCGAGGTGATCTGTGCATGATTGAGTACCCAGGCCAGCGCCATTTGCGACAGTTTTTGTTTGCGCTTCTCTGCCAATGCATTCAAACGTCGTACTTTAGTCATTTTATCCTGAGTTAATGCTTCCTGGCTCAGAAAGCGGCTGCCGCTGGCCGCGCGTGAATCGTGTGGAATACCGTTCAGATAGCGGTCAGTGAGTATGCCGCCAGCCAGTGGTGAAAAAGCGATGCAGCCAACGCCTTCCTGTTGCAGGACCTGTAGCAGCCCTTGTTCAGGAGTACGTTCCAGCATAGAGAATTTAGGCTGGTGAATAAGGCAGGGCGTGCCCATTTCACGCAGAAGAGCAAAGGCTTCTGCCGCGCGCTCTGGCCGATAGTTAGATAGTCCGATATACAAGGCTTTACCCTGTCTGACGAGCTGATTAAGCGCGCCCATTGTCTCTTCCAATGGCGTTTCCGGATCAGGGCGGTGATGATAAAAAATATCTACATAGTCCAGTCCCATGCGATGCAGGCTTTGATCTAGGCTGGCTATCAGGTATTTACGCGATCCCCAGTCACCATAAGGCCCCTCCCACATGGTATAGCCCGCTTTAGTGGAAATAATTAGCTCATCGCGATAAGGACGAAAATCCTCGCGCAGAATGCGGCCGAAATTTTCTTCAGCTGACCCCGGGGGCGGACCGTAATTATTGGCAAGATCGAAATGGGTGATCCCCCGATCGAAAGCGTGTCGTAGCAAGGTGCGGCTATTGTCGATCAGGGTTGTATCACCAAAATTGTGCCATAAACCCAGCGAAATTGTCGGCAGCTTCAGACCACTTCGGCCAGTGCGCTGATATTGCATTGTTTGATAACGTTCGTGGCGTGCAAGATAAGACATTTCTCTTTCCTTTGAACAGACAGGCAGCTTACGGACGTTAGTGTATGCGTTTACATTATGCTAAAGCGAGGGTTGAATCCCCCTTGAGGACTAATGTGAGGCGTGGCCATCCAGTGGCCGACAATCCCTTCTGATGATGAGGGTTTACCAACTCAGATAACACTCGTTTGGCAGCGGGTGCGAATAAATACCACAGTTAGCGATTGTTTGCTGGCCTGACTGTTTGAGGGGGGAGCAATCAGCTGTTTAGTGTTTTCGGTAAGTATAACCTACAGTTTCTTGACGGTATGCTGGCGTTTATAGCGTTCGCCGGGGGGAGGTCAACGAACTTAATACCGCCAGGATTGCCCAGATTTTCCGCCGTAGTTGGACTGATTTTGGCGATCGGGAGGGGGGTAACACGGCATGAGATCGCAAAACGGCTTTTTAACTATTTGAGGCAAGCGGACTGTCATCTCAGCATCCTTGCAGGTAAGGTAAGCCACTGGAACGGCGCAAAGGCTCACCCTTAGTCGTTGGTGAGTATTGTTGTTTTCCCGGCAGGATTTTATAGTATTTCTAATTGACGTATGCGGAGCAAAACATTAATGACCAGTTATGCTTTGGTGGGTGATGTTGGCGGTACAAATGCGCGACTTGCGCTCTGTGACGTTGACAGCGGTGCCATTTCAGAAGCCAAAACGTTCTCCACTTCAGAATATGAGAGTCTGGAAGCGGTTATCCGAAACTGGCTTGGTGAGCAGCAAAAAGAGATAAAAGATGGGTGTATAGCTATTGCCTGCCCGATTACCGAGGACTGGGTGGAGATGACCAATCACGATTGGGCGTTTTCAACCAGTAAAATGAAGTCCAATCTTGGTTTTAACAACCTTGAGATAATCAACGACTTCACCGCTGTTTCTATGGCGATCCCAGTGCTGAAAGAGCAGGATGTTCTACAGTTTGGCGGCACTGCGCCGGTGGCGGATAAACCTATCGCTGTTTACGGTGCAGGCACAGGGCTGGGTGTTGCTCACCTGGTTCACGTTGATGAGCGCTGGGTTAGCTTGCCGGGAGAGGGGGGGCACGTCGATTTTGCTCCCAACAGCGAAGAGGAGGATCTCATCCTTGAAGTGTTGCGTATGGAAATGGGCCATGTCTCGGCTGAGCGGATACTTTCGGGAGCGGGCTTGGTTAATCTTTACAGGGCCATTGTTAAATCGGATGGGCGCCAGCCGGAAAACTTAAAGCCTGAAGATGTATCCGGACGGGCGCTGGCCGATAGCTGTACGGACTGCCGTCGGGCGCTCTCACTGTTTTGCGTGATTATGGGACGCTTCGGCGGTAATCTGGCACTGACGCTTGGCACTTTCGGCGGGGTTTATATCGCTGGCGGCATCGTGCCGCGTTTTTTAGAGTTTTTCAAAGCTTCCGGATTTCGCGCCGCGTTCGAAGACAAAGGGCGTTTCCATGACTACGTTCATCCTATCCCTGTTTATCTTATCACGCACGATCAGCCCGGTTTGCTTGGTGCGGGTGCACATCTGCGTCAAACCTTGGGACGTGTTTTGTAATTTTTTCTGGAGCGACACTCGTCGCTCTGCTATCGCTCATTATTTGAAGAGAGCCTCATTCATTCACGTCAACCCAAAGTCGATGGATTAACTTCGGGCCAGGTACTTGGCAGCATGGCGACATCTGTTTTATCAGAATTTAAGTGCTTACAAAGTAAGAGCAGTGGCGGCGAAAAAATCATGGTCACTCAGTGATTATTGTACTGTTTAGTTAAATAGAGGAAACCTGACTGAAATAATACGGAAAGACTTCTATTGGCGGTTCATCACCGTTTCTCTGGTTTTTTTAACTTTGAATTCGCATAAATAATGCACAATGCCCATCGAAATACCTTTCAGTGATGGAATAGTATTAAACTCACATATTTGCTTAATGTTAATTAATCTAAATAAATAGGGACATTATTCATCTTTCTACCTTCTGTTTTCCCTTTTTGAGGCCCGGGATGCGACTTGAAACTGATCGGTTGCTGATAACGTTGCTTAAGCCAGAAAACTGGCCCCTGTTCCTGCGGGTGCATCAGGATGAGCAATGCATGGCCTGGGTTAGCGCAATTCCTGACGATGAAGAACTGCAAAAAAGGTTTAGTGAATGCCTGCTACCTTGGTTTTTCACCAGCGACCATATGCTCTGTCTGGTTGTCCGACAGAAAAAGACCGGTGAAGCGATTGGCTTACTGGGCGCTACCGCCGAAGGGTATCCGTACTGTCAGGTTGAAATTGGCTATGCTTTTCTTAGCCAGTTTCATGGTCAGGGTTTCGGCAGCGAAGCCCTGGCACCGCTGTGCGAGTATCTTTTGCATCATTGTGGCTTCCATAAACTCACTGCGCATGTGGTGGAAGGAAACTGGTCATCACGACGTATTCTGGAAAAAAACAGTTTTTTGCTGGAAGGTGTATTGCGGGATAATCGACTACTGCGTGGAAGATGGAAGAACGATTGGGTATTTGTTCGGCTTAGATAGTGCTTAAAAAATTTTTATCTTGCTTCTCGACAACAGCGGTGGGATCGCGATAAGTTCAGAGCTCGACCGCCAGGGCGGTCAGCGTCGCTCGGACGGTCCGGGCGCTAACGTTAATCTGAGGATCATATGGCTCATAATTTATCTGCTCGCCGTTTTTCGCGCATCGAACGTCTTCCTCCCTATGTCTTTAATATTACTGCCGAATTGAAAATGGCTGCACGTCGGCGCGGCGAAGATATTATCGATTTCAGTATGGGTAATCCCGATGGTCCGACGCCAGCGCATATTGTGGAAAAGCTTTGCACTGTCGCTCAGCGTACTGATACCCACGGGTATTCAGCATCACGCGGTATTCCCCGATTACGGCGTGCAATATCGCACTGGTATCAGGAACGCTATCAGGTTGATATCGATCCGGAAAGTGAAGCCATTGTTACCATCGGTTCCAAAGAGGGATTGGCTCATCTGATGCTGGCAACGCTCGATCACGGTGATACCGTGTTGGTACCAAATCCCAGCTATCCAATTCATATTTACGGTGCCGTTATCGCAGGGGCACAGGTCCGCTCTGTACCCCTGGTTCAGGGTATCGACTTTTTTGCTGAGCTTGAGCGTGCGATACGCGAAAGCTATCCCAAACCTAAGATGATGATACTCGGTTTTCCTTCGAATCCGACCTCCCAATGCGTTGAGCTGGATTTTTTTGAGCGAGTAGTGACGCTGGCCAGGCATTATAACGTGCTGGTCATTCACGACCTTGCCTATGCTGATATTGTTTATGACGGCTGGAAGGCACCCTCTATTATGCAGGTGCCTGGCGCACGCGATGTCGCTGTGGAGTTTTTTACCTTATCCAAAAGCTACAATATGGCTGGTTGGCGAATCGGCTTTATGGTTGGTAATAAAGAGCTGGTAGCGGCTCTCGCCCGGATTAAAAGCTACCATGATTACGGAACGTTTACACCGTTGCAGGTTGCAGCTATAGCCGCGCTGGAAGGAGATCAGAGCTGTGTACAGACTATTGTAGACGAGTATAAACATCGTCGTGACGCTTTGGTTAAAGGCCTGCACGAAGCGGGCTGGATGGTTGACGTGCCTGGAGCCTCGATGTACGTCTGGGCAAAAATCCCCGATCACTATGCACATCTTGGCTCGCTGGAGTTTGCCAGGCGGCTGCTTCAGGAGGCGAAGGTCTGTGTTTCACCGGGTATTGGGTTCGGTGAGTATGGTGATACCCATGTGCGGTTTGCGTTAATTGAAAATTGCGATCGTATCCGGCAGGCGGTGCGAGGGATTAAATCGATGTTTCGTGCCGATGGTATTCAGTCTGGCAGTATTGAACGCGAAAGACTTGAAAGCTGACAAACGTCGGAGCGGGTCAGGCCGGCCTGACCCAGCTTTAGTATGGCCTGTTACAACATCAGATAAAAAGTACCTGCCCAGACCACCAGTAAGAACGAAATGCCCATTAACGCGTATTTCACAAACAGCTCCTTTGTGCGGCTTCGGTGATCCCAGTCCCACGCAACGCAAACAGACGAAACTAACGCGGGCGGAGAGATGCTTCACTGCTGCTCATTTTGGTCGCCATATGACTTGATGGCAGGATCGCTGACTAATCTACCTGCATTAGAAAGCAAAATAAAGTTGATCATGCTGAGATTCAGCTCATATGTTAGGCATTAAAGCCTTGTCAGCATATTGAATATTCATCCAGCCATAGGATATGGCAGTTGCTGACAGATAATATCTCAGTGCGCTACCATAAATTGCCATGAGTCAGGCAAATTTAGCGACCCCGCACTCAGCGCTAAATTAGAGGCGCAACGACTCTTTTTAAATTGTAATGAGGCGTAGCCTCACCCAATCGACAAAATAGTTGCAACGGATTGAGGGCAGAAAATGAAAATATTTCTGGTGGCTATTGATGACTCGACGATAGCCAGGAAAGTGGTCTCTCTGGCTATAGAGCAGGCGCAGGCGTTGAGCTCACAGGTCATGGTACTGTGCTGTGTTGATGAAAAAAATTGCAATCTTAGTGCGCCGCTGGAGTTTGCTGCTGGCGAGGAGAATGACGACGAAATCCGTAGCCAGGATGAGCAGAACAGCGCAGAATCAGTGGTGCGCCGGGCATTGCTTCAGCTGCTGCACGCCGGTATTAAGGCGCGAGGCAGAGTGATCGCTGGCGAAACGGCTGAAACTATTGTCGGGCAAGCTAAAGCGATTAATGCGCAAATGATCATAATGGGACGCCGGCATTTGACGCCATTTAATCGCTTTCTTAAAGGATCGGTAAGTACTGCTGTTATTGAACAGGCGCACTGTCCGGTTATGATTGATGTTCGCTGCGATCGCTAAGTCCTGGCACAAAGCGATGAGTCTGGCGCTAATAGCGGGGGCCGATCAATGATATTGCCGATACCGTCAAATAAAAAAAAACCCGCATCAGCGGGCAAGTAAACAATTGCTGCAATTTCCTGGTGTTATGTCGGGTGACCCGACGTTTCATAATCATTATCGTACCATCTGATTTAAAAGTGCAGCTGTCTTGCCACATCAATTCAATAGGTAGAAATTATCTGACTTTCCCCATTATTGCGTACTACTCTGTTTGATGGTTCTTGCAGATAAGAGTTAGCATGAAGGGTTGTCTAAATGAAGAGCCCATTCGTTTTCATGCTGGCCGCTTTGTTTTTGACCAGTTACACGTCGCATAAGCCGGGCGCTTTTGAGCGCGTTGATGAAGATCACGCAGTGAATGCAGTGCAATATCGCTCTAATCCCTTACAGCTCGATAGAGCTGCCATGCAGAATGATGTTACACATAACCGTATAGCGCATACCTTTGATGAGTCAGAAACGGCTAGACCGTAAAGTAGTTATATTCCGGAGCGGATGGAAGTTTGATGTCAATGTAACTATTCAATAAAAAGCTAATTGAAAGGCAGAGTTATTATCCGTTTGAATTTATGTAAGGACTGTTTATAACTATATTGCTGCATGCGGTTTTTTCGATCTGTGATATTTTAATTTTATTTATCTGATCCAGTCAGAATGCAGGAAGTGTTTCTCGTTTATATAGTCGACGGTGTAAACATGCCCCCCTTGGTCGATTAGAGTAGTAAACATTATATAACATAGTATTAATGTTGTTGTCAGCGCAGTCAGTGAAGCTATTTAAACTGCTTATGTATCTTCAATCTCCTTGATGTTTGATAAATCATAAGGTTCGCCTGTAATTATCATTCCAATTTGGATCTTTATTTAACAATACTGGTTTAATTTTTAACTGCTTCGCTCAACATCAGCGCAGACAAGCCGTACGTGGGGCACTTAAAGGATTAGCCCTATGTCTGCAAACGCAGGCTATATCGTTATTATTGATGCATATTTTCCCCGGAGTCAGTTTTGTTGTTGATAATGGGGCTGAAACTTATCCCTGGCCATGTAGGGATTTCAGTGTCAAAGCCTGTGCCAGGCGCAATGTGGTTGCTTTGTTGGTGCTAAGCATCATTTTTCATCGTATTCTGATCACTACTGACGAATAAATTCGCGCCGTTTGCTGGTAAAACAAGCAAACGGCGCGTCAAGTGGTTAATTTTATTATCAGACAAGGTTATACTGTGCGCCGCTGTCTCCTTAGTTAAATGGATATAACGAGCCCCTCCTAAGGGCTAGTTGCAGGTTCGATTCCTGCAGGGGGCGCCATTTCAAAGAGAACCGACATAACCCCACGAGAACATAATCCCCCATTAAGCCTGCCCGCTGTGGCATTCATAGCGAACTGACGCGAACCGGCAGGAATTGACTACACCGCTCTTTTGTGGGCATATTGTGGGCATTATTTTTAGTAATGATCGGATTGTGCCCACATGCTTACTGTGAAGCAGATTGAAGCCGCTAAACCAAAAGATAAAGCTTTTCGACTTGCAGACTCCGGGGGATTGTTCCTGTTCATCCCGCCCACGGGAAAAAAGGTTTGGAGATTACGTTATCGCTTCGGCGGTAAGGAAAAAACTCTTGTAATCGGGCCCTATCCCGAAATCAGTCTGTTAAAGGCCAGAGCTTTACAATCAGAAGCAAAATTGAAAATTGCGTCAGGAGAAGATCCTTCGGCTCACAAGCAAGCTGGAAAAATGTCTGCAAGGTTAAATACTGGCGATACCTTCGGTGATATCTTCTCTGAGTGGCATTCTCATAAAACTGCTGTATGGTCACGAGTATACGCTGATGAAATAATGAGCATGTTTACTAATGATATTTTGCCTCTTATCGGTAATCTTCGAATTGATGAAATTGAGCCTTTAGTTATTTTAAGAGTAATAAGGCTATACGAAGATCGAGGTGCCATGTCCAGGGCTGACAAGGCTAGAAGACGGTGCGGAGAAGTTTTCAGGTATGCAATCATAACTGGCCGGGCTAAGTATAACCCAGCGCCAGATCTTGTTGACGCTCTGAAAGGATATAGAAAAGAAAATTTCCCCTTTCTTCCTATGCACAAAATTCCAGAATTCAATCGAGCTCTGATGTCATATAGCGGTAGCGTCATACCAAAGAATGCTACGCTTCTTCTTCAATATACTGCACTAAGGACTATTGAGTTAAGAACGCTAAAGTGGGAGAACATTGATTTTGATGGAATGTTTATTAATGTTGATCCTGCGATTATGAAGGGCAGGCGCTTGCATGTAGTTCCTATGTCTTCACAGGTCGCTAGCCTTCTGAATAGTTTGAAATTACTCACGGGTATGTACGAATATGTTTTTACAGGAAGGACCGATAAAAACAAACCTATCAGCGAAAATACCATACTTGGAGTTATTCGACGGATAGGTTATCAGGGACAGGCTTCCGGCCACGGATTCAGACATCAATTCAGTACTGTTCTCAACGAAAACAACTGGAATGTAGACGCAATTGAGGCACAACTTGCGCATGTTAACAGCGCAGGTACTAGAGGAGTGTACAACCATGCAAAATATATGGATACAAGAAAAAAAATGATGCAGTGGTGGGCTGACTGGATAGATGAAGGATTTGATTCAGTTTGAATTTTCTTCATTTTTTTCATAAGAGCGCTTCCAGCTCTGATAGTCTCGATATTTCCATCGCGATGATCTCCCTATTTTAAGCGGTGATGGGAGATTTCCCTTTTCTATCTGTTTATAAAAATAACGGCTAGTAAATCCGGCGTCTCGTGTCATAAATTTCATGTCTACTAGCGAATCTTCGTTAAACTCTCGCATATTCACCTCATAACTGGAAAATAGCCGCAGTTGCGGCGATTGGGGTAGGGGAAGGGGGTTAGATTAATTTCTGGCTTTGCGCTTTCTGATAGTGTTCGTAGTCATCACGACAGTCTGTATCACAGAATTGACCAGTTTTTATTGCTGTCTCGCACCATGCGCATTTGCCTGTGAAAGTAGCGGTTGGCTTACTGCTCCCACGGCGCACCGCCAACCCATTGACCTGCCGTAAGAATCTCAACTAGTTTTTTCTGTTGAGCATCCTCCGCAGCCAGCGCAATCGATAGCTCTTCATCAGCCCCCGCAGCCAGCGCCGCAGCCTCAGCAGCCAGCTCAGCCAGCGCAGTCGATAGCTCTTCATCAGCCCCCGCATCCCGCACAGCCAGCGCCGCAGCATCCGCAGCATCCCGAGCAGCCAGCGCCACAGCCAGCGCCACAGCATCCGCAGCATCCCGAGCAGCCAGCGCCGCAGCATCCGCAGCATCCCGAGCATCCCGCGCCACAGCCAGCGCCGCAGCCTCAGCAGCATCCAGCGCCGCAGCCTCAGCAGCAGCCCACGCAGTCGATAGCTCTTCATCAGTCGCAAGCCCTTCGCTATGTCTCCATGCAACTCTCAACGCGTTTTTGCTTCTGTCATCTGTCATCAGATGTTCGACTTGCGCAGCGCACCAGACCCCGTATTTACGCCACAGAGCTTCATATTCGGGAAGACATCTCATGCACCAGATTGTGTCTTCTAAACTGTTGCTATCAAGAACTGACAAAAGCGGAAATTCTGTATCCCTTCCTAGTATTTCATGCGCTCGCAAAACTTTACGCCATCCGGGTTTGCATGGTT
>NZ_FOVC01000004.1 GCF_900115045.1 Izhakiella capsodis
ACCGAAACCGCGCTCGCCGCGGTATGGTGTGAACTGCTGGGCCTGACGCAGGTGGGACGCCACGACAACTTCTTCGAACTCGGTGGTCATTCACTGATGGCGGTTAAACTGTTAACGCAGATGGCAAAAGCGGGATTAGAAACGACCCTGGCAACGCTTTTTACCAACCCAATATTGTGTCAACTTGCCAGCGCGTTAACAAAGCCCGGCGATCTGACAACGTCTCTTTTAGAAGAGAACCCTGTTCCTCTTAAAATCAGTGGCAATGAATCTCCCCTGTTTCTTCTGCATGAACCCTCTGGCGATCCGCTGGTTTATTCTGCTTTAGCTGAAAAACTGACTATAAATCGCCCTGTCTATGCACTTCAGGCGCTGGGATTGCACACTATTGATTCGGCGCCTGAAACATTAGAAGAACTCGCCAGCGGCCATCTGAAAGCAATATGCAGCGTTCAGCCTGTCGGCCCTTATTATCTTGCCGGATGGTCTCTGGGCGGCATTATAGGTTATGAAATAGCCTGTCAACTCGTTATGAGGGGCGAAAAAGTAGCGTACCTGGGAATGATAGACTCCTTCAATCCGGCTCTGATAAAGAGTGATCACTCAGGGACATCGAGTGAATTATCCATCAGAGACGACATCATTTTTAGCTTTATCCACCGTTTTGTTCCAAACAATCAGAAACATATTTTAGAAGAGGTGTGCCGACCGATAGATATAGAAAAATTGTTCGATTTATGCCTTCGCTATAAATGGCTCCCATCAAATTTCTCTTTTGATGATTTACTATTACGATTAGATACAGCCCTCTATATAAGACGTTTAGGTTTGAACTATGTGCCCCGCCAATCAGAAGTGAACGTTGATCTCTACATCGCCAGTGATAAAAACGATGCCGACCTATGGCGAGGATGGAGACCGTTAATCAATAAGGGATCATCGATTCATCTTATCGGAGGAACGCATAATTCAATCATGCAGATGCCATTACTCAAAAAACTGGCAAAACAGATATCCTGTGAATTATCCCCACGTAAAAATTACCATCCTTTAGTAACACTACGCGACGGAATGACTGACGCAACGCCTATGTTTTGCATTCCGGGAGCCGGAGCCTCGGCAATTAGCTTTCTGGAATTTGCAAACACCGACTTGTATAAAGGCGCTATCTACGCTTTTCAAGCTCCTAGCTTAGATGATTCTGATATCAAACCCTATAAGACGATAGAAGAAACAGCGAGTGATTATATAGAAGCGATGATCAAACACTGCCCTTACGGCCCATACCGAATAGTGGGTCATTCTTTCGGGGGTTGGGTAGCGTTTGAAATGGCATTACAGTTGCAAGCTTTAGGGGAACCGGTTTCAGATCTAGTGATACTCGATAGCCGAGCGCCCGGGGTCAGAAATGAAGACAGTACATTATTCGATCGCACTGATACAATAATCAAGCTGATCAAGATTTATAATCTTATGCCAGGGTGTAACTTGCCAGTAGACGAAGGAATGCTTATTGCATCTGATAAGGGAGAGCAAGTTAACGTACTGTATAAGGCGTTAATTCATTGCGGTATTTTTACCGAAAAAACATCACTCTCTTCTTTGGAGAGGATTCTGGATGTGATGCAGGAAAATATGAATACCCGCTATCTTCCGTCCTCTTCTTATAACGGGAAAATGCTACTCATTAACGCGATAGATTCAGATGTCAGGCAACGAGAGGAAAACGAAAAAAACTGGAAGAAATATGCAAAAAAAATAGAGGTAATACATACCGATGGAAACCATATGTCCATGTTGAAAACACCTCAGGTTATAAAGCTGATTGAAATATTACATAATGCGTATAGCAAATCAGTAACTGGCTGATTGCCCGCTCTTCGTTTCGGCAATATACGCAAAGATATAGTGATATCTTTGCGTATTCTTTCCGCTGCCGATTGCTCGTGGTGACATATCTTTGACGGAAGTAACAAATACGCCGTCAGCCTGGGGGGAGTAGGTCATCGATAATGAACAGCCCGTTGAGTTACAAAACACACCACCTTACCCGTTTGCTAAGCCGGTCAGCGTTGCCGACAACAGAGCCTGGATAACAGGTCAGATACTGCACAGAAGCTTAAGGGAAGGTTCGAGGATGAAAGCCGGACGAATCCTCTTTTAGCGTAATCCGACGACATGACGAATGGCGCTATCACGCACGTCTGGCGAGCTTGTAGAGTGTGGTGCTGCGGCCTGTGATGCTGAAGCCGTATCCGATCGCTGAAAACTGCAGGTGAGAATTAATGCTGCACGCCCTCAGAATTTTTGATCGCGCCACGGCTGGGCTTAAATCCGAAAGAATGGACAGAGAATGATAACCGTCGAGAGATCCTAAACCCTGAACGGCGTATCCAGGGAATCAACACGTGAGAAAAAGAGAACGATGGCCCCCATTTTTCATGATGACGGATCGGTTGAGCAGTCTTTTCACCTCGCATTTTCAACTGACGCTTTCGGAAACGTCTCCTCATCAATCGGCTGGTGTAAATAGCAATCCTTCCCTGAAATCCCTTCCATTCGACCCCTCACCATTAAGGCGCCCCGTATTGTGCGTCCCGATACGCTGTTTTTAAACAAAAGTGTTAAGCGAGTCACGTATATTTCCAATAACACTTCAGATAAACATCAAGAATGGTAAGGTTCATTCAGTTTGTATTCAGGATTGTTACTGGTTAACAGGCAAAACCTGAACGTTTTATGGCTGAAGCCATGAGGCGTTCAGGTTTTTTTTTGCCCAAAAAAATAGACCAGGATGACGTGCAAAAAATTTATCGCTTATTTTTTCCAACAAGGACGCTCACCAGGACGCTTATGAAAAATATAAATATTCACTATAAACTGTATGTACTTGCTTTATTGACGTTCTCCCCGCTTTCAGTCGCGCAGGATTGGAATGGAACGGTACTCGGTTTTGAAGCCCCACCAAAGCCGGTTCTGGGCGATATGCTCGGCATTCGTCACATTCTTAATGATAACGGGTTTACGTACAATCTCGCCTACCTGAATGAAATCGGCTGGAACGGCGGCGGCGGTTACAATCACGATCGCCATGTGGCTTACATCGATCAGTTTTCGCTGACTTTCAACCAAGATCTGGAGCGCTGGACGGGCATTCCCGACGCACGCATCGAAGGGAATATCGTCAACCGTAACCACAATGACAACCTCACCACTAAACGCCTGCAGGATCCCCGCGTCAATTTCAACGATCTGTCACAGGAGAGCTGGGGCGGGCAATCCATCACCCGTCTGGGATGGTTGACCTTTGCGCGCAGCTTTGACGATCGGCGTCTCACCTGGCGTGTCGGCATGATGAACAAAGTACAGACCTTTGACCAGATCATCCCATGTGACTTCCAGCTGCTCTCTCAGTGCGGCGGCAAATCCGCCAATGCGCTCACCTGGAACAACTGGAACGTTCATACCTGGGGTACCACGCTGGAATATAAAGTGACGCCAACCGTCAGCCTGAAAGGCGGCGTGATGGAGCAGAATCCGAATGCCGCCAGCCGTAGCCATGCATGGAGCTGGTCGACGAAAGGCAGCAAAGGGATATTACTCCCGGTCGAAATCGAAGCGCGTCCGCTCATCAACGGTCTGCCCGGTGCCTATAATCTGGGCGTAGTGTTCACTAACGCATCACAAACAGACCTCTTTCGCGGAAAATCCGGCCAGGCGGGGGCAACCGACCCGGACGGTTACAAGAAGCACAACCACACCTGGTTTATGTACGCCGGGATGAACCAACAGCTGACGCAACATCAGGACGATCCAAACCGCGGACTGAGTACCTCTTTCAGCATGAGCCTTGCCAATCAAAGCACCAACTATATACACCAGGTTTACGCCGCCTCACTGCGTTACCGCGGACTGTTTGACGCGCGACCGGAGGACTGGATTGGCTTCGGACTGACCTGGACGGAGATGAGCAACCAGTATGCCCGTAATCAGCGCTATTTGAACAGGATTAACGGGGTGAGTGACTACAGCAATCCGGCGTATCATCCGGTCCCCGGTCATTCCGTGAGCGGTGAGTTTTACTATCGTTTACGCCCGGTGTCATGGCTTGAGCTACAGCCGGGCATTCAATACTGGCATCATCCCGGCGGCGTATCCCGCACCCAGGATGCCTGGGTAACGGAGTTGAAAACCATCGTGACCTTTTGATATCAGCATAGCAGCGACGATGGTCATGGCTTTTTTACCCGTGGTAAATTGGAATTACGAATAAAATCAATAGAATACCCGGATTAGATTTTTACCGTTTCAACAGGCAGAATCTGATTTTTCTGGCATCTTACGAAGGAATCCGAGCCGGTCCAGGAAGTACGACCAGTATCACCAGACGCCTTAACGTCGAAGGAGCAGGAACGGAGCACAGTTTATCGTAGTGCCGCTGCTTGCCTGGCATCTGAACAGCGAAATGTCAGGGTGGAGATATGTAACCGGAGGACACTGACGATCATTCTGCGGACGAACACCCCCCGCTGGCGTGCGACGAAGCGTTACTCAGTCATCAGCGCGAGCTGATGACTGACAAATTAAAAAAATGATACTCCTCGCCACTATTCCGAACGGATGAGGAGAAAGAGGCATTAAGCCTCAACGATGGATTGTTACTGCATAGTGCAGGCAAAACCTGAGTGCGGCCTTTGAAAGAGGGACGCCTCGGGTTTTTTTATGCTCAGTCACCAGGTGCCTGCGAGCATCGAAGTAAGGAAATCAACATGGAATACCAGGATTTAGCGAAGGATATTCTCGCCCACGTGGGCGGAAAAGAGAACATAGTTAGTCTTGTACACTGCGCCACCCGGCTTCGCTTCAAACTGAAAGAAAACCAAAAAGCGGATGCCACAGGACTGAAAAAAAATCCGGGCGTCATCATGGTGGTCGAAAGCGGCGGTCAGTTCCAGGTGGTGATTGGTAACCACGTACACGACGTCTGGCTGGCAGTGCGCCACGAAGCCGGGCTTACCGATGACACGCCCACCGGGGAAGATAAAGGCGAAAAGGATAATCTGCTGGGTCGCCTGATCGACATCGTCTCCGGGATATTTACCCCGTTTATCAGTATCCTGGCAGCCTCCGGTATTCTGAAAGGGCTGTTGGCGCTGGCGGTCGTCTGCGGCTGGCTCACGACCGACAGCGGCACCTATAAAATCTGGTTCGCCGCCAGCGATGCGCTGTTCTTCTTTTTCCCGCTGGTGCTGGGCTACACCGCAGGTAAGAAGTTCGGCGGCAATCCGTTTATCACCATGGTGATTGGCGGGGCGCTGACCCATCCAATGATGATCGCTGCATTTAACGCCAGCCAGCAGCCGGGGGCGGTTCCGGAGGCGTTTCTCGGCATTCCGGTGATCTGGTTTAACTACAGCTCGTCGGTGATCCCTATCATTCTCGCCGCGTGGGTCAGCTGCTGGCTGGAAAAACAGAGTATGAAGCGGCTGCCTTCCTCAATGAAAAACTTCTTTGCACCTCTGATCTGTATAAGCGTGACCGTACCGCTGACCTTTCTGGTGATTGGCCCGCTGGCGACCTGGATCAGCCAGCTGCTGGCAAACGGCTATCAGTGGATTTACATGCTGGCCCCGTGGCTGGCGGGAGCAGCCATCGGCGCACTTTGGCAGGTTTGTGTCATTTTCGGCCTGCACTGGGGTCTGGTACCACTGATGATGAATAACATTGCGGTACTGGGTCATGACTCCATGCTGCCAATGTTACTACCTTCGGTGTTCGGGCAGGTCGGTGCGGCGCTGGGGATCTTCCTGCGTAGCCGCGATACACGTCAGAAAATGCTGGCCGGCTCGTCCGCCGCAACAGGCGTTTTCGGTATCACTGAACCGGCGGTATACGGCGTCAACCTGCCGCTGCGTCGCCCGTTTATCTTTGGCTGCGTGGCGGGCGGCATCGGCGGGGCGATCGTAGGCTTCAGCAATGCCCATGTTTACTCGTTCGGCATTCCCAATATTTTTACCATCGCCCAGATGATTCCACCGGGCGGCGTAGACGCCTCGCTATGGGGTGGCATTATCGGAGCCATGATAGCGCTGGTGCTGAGCTGTGGCCTGACGCTGGTGGCCGGTCTGCCTGCACGCGATGCAAAAGAGAGCGCAGCGCCCGCGACCGTGGGTGATAACGACGTGCTCTCCCCAATGACCGGCACCGTTATGGCACTCGACCAGGTGCCAGATGCCACCTTCGCCAGCGGTCTGCTGGGCGACGGTGTCGCTATCATTCCATCCGATAACCGGGTAATTGCTCCCTTTGCTGGAGAAGTCGCTTCTCTGTTCAAGACCAGACACGCCATCGGCTTGCTTAGCAACTGCGGGATCGAAGTGTTAATCCACGTGGGAGTCGACACCGTGAAGCTCGACGGCAAACCGTTTACCGCCCACGTCAGGGTGGGTGACAAGGTGCAGCCGGGAGACCTGCTGCTGGAGTTTGATCGTCAGGCGATTATCGATGCCGGATACGACCTGACAACCCCGATTATTATCAGTAACAGCGACGAGTATCGCGAGGTAGCGACCGTGGCGGCAGGGACCGTCAACGCCGGCGAGCCGTTACTCAGCGTAAACCATTAATAACAGGAGAACATGATGAAAACTTTCCCGGATAATTTTTTATGGGGCGGCGCAGTTGCCGCCAACCAGGTTGAAGGCGCATACCAGGAGGAGGGTAAAGGACTTTCAACCTCTGACGTCCAGTCACAGGGGATATTCGGCCCGGTCACCGAGCGCGTAGCGGGTGACAGCGGCATCAAGGACATCGCCATTGATTTCTACCACCGCTACCCGGAAGACATCAAACTGTTTGCCGGAATGGGCTTTAGCTGTCTGCGCGTCTCAATTGCCTGGACGCGTATCTTCCCGAACGGCGACGAGCAGCAGCCAAACGAAGCAGGCCTGGCGTTTTACGACAGGCTGTTTGACGAGCTGGCCGCACATGACATCACCCCAATGGTAACGCTGTCGCACTACGAAATGCCGTGGGGGCTGGTTAATCAATACGGCGGCTGGGGAAGTCGCCAGACCATCGGTTTCTTTGAACGCTATGCCCGCGCCGTGTTGGCACGTTATAAAGAGAAGGTGAAGCTCTGGCTGACCTTCAACGAAATCAACATGTCGCTGCACGCACCAATGACCGGTGTCGGCCTGCCGGAAACCAGCAGCAAAAGTGAAGTATACCAGGCTATCCACCATCAGCTGGTAGCCAGCGCCCTGGTTGTGAGAGCCTGCCACGAGATTATTCCCGACGCCAGAATCGGTAATATGCTGCTGGGCGGGCTGATGTATCCGCTGACCTGCAAACCAGAGGATGTACTGGAAGCGCTGCAGCAAAACCGCGCCTGGCAGTTCTTCGGTGACGTGCAGTGCCGGGGTTCCTACCCAGGCTATATGCTGCGCTTCTTCCGCGATAACGGCATCCAGATTGATATTACCGACGCCGACCGCGAGGCGCTGAAGTCAACCGTCGATTATATTTCATTCAGCTACTACATGACCGGCTGCGCGACTGCGGATGACGCGCTGAACCAGCAATTGCGCGGCAACATCCTGAGCATGGTACCAAATCCCCACCTGGCAAGCTCCGAGTGGGGCTGGCAGATTGATCCGCTCGGCCTGCGTACCCTGCTGAACGTGCTGTGGGATCGCTATCAAAAGCCGCTGTTCATTGTCGAAAACGGTCTGGGCGCGAAGGATAAGCCGGATGCAGACGGCGTGGTACAGGATGATTACCGTATCAGCTATCTTAACGATCACCTGGTACAGGTGCGTGAAGCGATTGACGATGGTGTTGAGGTGATGGGATATACCAGCTGGGGACCGATTGACCTGGTCAGTGCATCCAAAGCTGAGATGTCCAAACGTTACGGTTTTATTTACGTTGATCGCGATGACAGCGGAAAAGGCACCTTAGCCCGCAGCCGTAAAAAGAGTTTCTGGTGGTATAAAGAGGTGATTGCCACCAATGGGGAATCGCTCAAAGAGTAATTGTTCTGTGTATCTGTAGGTGGGGCGCGCCGCTGCAGCGCCCGCATTTCATGGGGCCTGTCCCCCTATTTTTCACTTCCACAGGCAGTATTGCCCCGCGACACCGGGGCATGACTACCCCCACCAAACGTTACGGTACATTCTCCGTTGCTGTCAGCCAGGCTACCGGGCCGCACTGTCGATGTTTATCACTGAGGCTAACCGGTAAGTTTTACATAATAGCCGGCATTATGGTTAATGGCCGGGTAACGGCCATGGCGGACTTTTATATTGCAGGTTGCCCGTGCCGCTGCACGGCCATTGACCCCCGCGCGCACCGCACCCGATGAAGGCAGATCTCGGCAGGGACGCCGCGCTCTGCCGTGCACGGAACAACGCAACTGACAGAGACGCTCCGCTATCATCTGCTGTAACGGCCCGCTATTTTGCGGGAGGTATGCAGGACCCGCAGGATACGAACCACTGTCTCTTCTGCTACATAGGTGATGTTAAACGGGAAGTGAGGCACAACCAGCTTACGCCGTTTTACGGTTCTCCCGGCTTCAACGCCTGCCTGCGGATTTTCGCTGAGGATACCGATCATACTGACGAGCTTGTCATCTGTTGCGCTGGCGACCAGAAGGCCTGCTTCCTGATACAGATAGCGGAAGATGGTTTCTCTGTCCTCCTGCGCCTGTATTTCCCACTGAACATCTGATTTCAGAGCTTACCCCGCTCTGCCTGCGCTTTCAGCTCATTCATGCGGCTGTTCATTTCATCATTGCTGATGAACTGGCTTTCACCTGCATCATAACGACTGAACGCCTGACTTATCTGCTGTTCCAGCCAGACATCATGTTTGCCGTCCTGATATTGCCGTTCTTCTGCCGCCAGTTCTTCAGCACGCTGACGCATAAGTTCTGTCAGGCTTATCTTCTGACGCTCTGCTGCCTGCATCGCCAGCCGCTTGGTTTCATCGTCTATTCTGAAGTGGATTGTGCTCATTCCCTCGTGCCTTTTGTGGTGTTGATTGTGGTGTTGATTGTGGTGTTGATTGTGACCGATATTTCCAGGCCTGCCAGGTTTATCTTCCCGCTGCTCCGCCGGATGCGTGCCGGCATGGACCGCCTGAAGCGCGGTGATGCTCACATCGGAGTATTGTCAACAGCGTTATTCAGAACAAGGAGTATCATCATGGCAACACTCACACGACAGCAACGTAATGCCATGAACACCAGAGATGAACACTTCTTCAGAGAGATGGGAGCCAGGATCGCGTTGGCAAGGAAGGCGCTGCAACTGACCCAGCAGCAGCTGGCAGAACAGTTAGGGATCGCCCAGCAAACAATGGCGCACTATGAAGGCGGACGGCTCAAGGTTTCGGCTTCACTGCTGCCCCAACTGGCACAGATCCTTAACCTGTCACTGGATGAACTGTTGGGTCTGCCAGTCAGGCGTGCAACGAAGCGCGGCCCGGCCTCGCGGCTTGAACAACAGATAGACGTGATCCGCCAGATGCCGGTGACGAAGCAGAAGTTTGTCTCTGAGATGCTGGATAACGTGATTGGTAAAACGGAGTAGTTAACAGACGCGGAACCAGGGTGCTTCGAACACCCCGGCCCGCTGACCACAACAACTAAGCGAGGTAGTTATTATGGCTGAACATGATACTAAGCCAGAAGTGGCTGTAACTGAAGCGCCACAGGCGGTAAGTCACTGTGAGATTTACGATGTGGTGGAATTTGGCGAGGTGCGGCTGCGCGGTGGCTGGATGGCAGAAGCGGGATTTACCGACGGAATGCCGGTTAAAATCCGCGTGATGCCGGGCTGCGTTGTCGTCACCCTTCAGGATATGCGCGAACTGTGGGGCTGCATTGAAGGGCTGAGCGTGACGCGCTTTAACCGCAAAAAGGTCAGTGCCTGGCTGAAGGATTTTCCGGGGGCGCTGAACCAGGACTGGCAGATGCCGGAGATTACGCGGCGGTAGGCGGTCAGAGACAGAGAACGATCCCGGCCACAAAGGGCCGGGGTTTTAAGCTTATTCTGTTCTACAGATAAAAATCGGTTGCTGATATTCGTCAATAGATTTTATATCTATATACGGAGTTTCTTCATTTCTGAGTGTATGGAGTTTTATTACTGCATCTAATTCTCCATCGAAATCATCGAAGATGACAATAACTTCAAATTTCTTTGATTCCATTTTTTTTAATTTACCAATAATTCCCTCTGCAAAATTGACTGCAATAGATGCAATATCTTTCTTTATATAATCACTGATCCGCAATTCATTATAAAAGCACTCCTGCTCAGTTTTATCAAAGAAGTTCCCATCATTTTCATTTGTATCAATAGGTTGGGTTGATCTGAAAAATATACACTCGTTCGAGTGAATGACGAAACCTTCGTCTATTAAACACAGTAGCTTGTTTGGCAAAGAAAATGAACTGGTTAGGTTGTTCGCAATCTTTGTACTGAACTCTTTATTAAAAATAATCATTTCTCACCTAAGTATTGTTTCATGCCTTTATCAATGGCTTGTTTGAACTTAGAGTCTTCAAGTAATTTATTAACTGAAGATGGCGCGGGTATTTTATTCTTTGATGAGTCAAAGCTATAGAAGTTATTATTTTTAGGATCATAATAATATTTATTATTTTTGTTATCCTGATAGTGTACTTGACCCGGTCTTTGTCCAGGATTTGGATTTTCAACATCGATACGTTCTTTTCCTACACCTTTCCATATAGTTTTACTTGGAACTTTCACTCCATTAGCTCCGAGCATGTTTCCATCTGCCAGATAAGCCAAATCATCCCTATTCGGCCCATCCGGGATTGGGGTGACTGTCGTATTTCCGCCAGTATCCGGCGCACCGCTGCTGTTTCCGGTATGGCTGGCTCCGTTGCTGTCACGCTGGTCGGGCGTGATCAGCGTGGTGCTCTGGTTCTCTTCCGGAGCCGGATTTTCCAGCTTACCGCCGGTTGGGTCTTTATCTGCAACGGGTAGCGATGTATGCCCCGGTCCCCGCGTTCCGTCACGGGTTCCATCACGCACCGCGCACTGTTCACGCGTGCCTTCGCAGCCCCCGCCGCCTGCGTCCCAGTCTTCGCTGTCACTGTCGGCTCTGCCCTGTGCGTTATAACCCGCCGCACCTGCAGCAGCGGCTCCCGCTGCGCCTGCCTCACCCGGCAACACCGGGGGCGGCATGGGGATTGCCAGAAGATTATTCTCAACCGCATTCTTGTCAGTCTGCGCTGCCGTCACCGCTCCTGCAGTATCACCCGTCGCCAGCCCGCCTGCAAGCCCTGTCGCCAACTGACTCAGGGCGCTCACCTGCTGTTTCTGCTCTTCACTCAGCTGCTCTGCCGTTTTGCCCGGGAAAAGCTGGCCGGCAATATACCGCGCCGCCAGCTCACCCCCGCCGGCACCCAGTCCGCCCGCCAGCGCCGACTGGTTATTCAGCTGCGCGATTACTGCGCCCAGCACCGCATGCGCCATCGCATTGGCCACAACGTTCACTTCCTCGTTCTGCGAGTCGGTAGTCATTTCCTTGATTTTCGTTGCCAGGTACGGCGAGGCGCCGTTCGCCAGCGCGCCCGCGAGATTGTTGCCTGCCAGCGCCGTCAGTGCGCCCGTCACCGCCTGCGCCGCCTTCTGCAACGCGCTGCCGGTACCATATTCTTGCATCGCCTTCCGGTATTCCGGCGTTTCACGCAGCCTCTTTTCATCACCCTTCAGCGTCGGATTAGACTTCAACGCCGCCTCAAGCCCGTTAAGCTCTCCCTGTGTGCGGATAATATCCATCGCCTGACTACCGATTTCCCCAATCAGCTGCGCCTGTTTAAGCCTGTTCTGCTCCTTTTCCTTGTCAAAGATGGGGCTGATGCTGCCGGCATTAGCGTTATCCGTATCACGGTTAAGCTGGGTGATGTCTTGTTGCTGTTTGTCGGTGTCGCGAACTATCAACGTTCCCTCACTGACGCCGGCTTTTGTCGTGCCTTCGGCATGTCCGCTGTTGTTGGCCCCCGACAGCAGGCCGCCGGCCATGTTAGTCAGCAACTCCTTGCCCACCGGGCCGCCAGTACTGAAGCTGCCACCGCTGTGCGTCGCGCTGAAGTCCGCCTGGTTGTGGGTGTCCGTCCAGCCTAGCGTAGCGGTTTCCAGACGGTTCTTCTCTTTGTCAGCAGTGCTTGCAATCACCGCGCCATCCAATTGGGTATGTTCGCCGACCTTGATGTCAAAGCCGCCCTTGCCCGCAAACAACCCGGTCTGCTCTTTTACCGAGTCGAAGTTGCTGTGCAGCTTGTCCCGGCTGGCGCTGAGGTTGGCTGAGCCGGTCCCGGCGCCAATCGGCACGCTGACTCCGCCACTGACATTGCTCTGCTTCGCATCATAGCGGTCGCTGTCCTGCTGACTGCTGATCGTCAGGTTACCGCCGACGTCAGCGGTGATGTTATTCCCACTGACCTGGGCGCCGGCAAGCGTGGTATCTCGCCCGCTGTGCAGCTTCACTGTTCCGCCACTGTCCACCGTGGTCTCGTTCCATGTGGTGCCGTTGCCGCTCTCGCGCCCCTGGCCCTTATTGGCGTTGGCGAATATGCTCACTCCGCTGTTTTTACCCACCCCAACACTCACGCCCAGGCTGCCACCCCGGCTGCTGTTACTGCCGTCGGTTTTTTGCGTGTTGCCCGCGGCCGACAGAAACAGGTCGCGATTTGCGTCAAGCGTCGTATCCCCACCGGCCTTGAGCTGGCTACCGGTTATGCGAATGTCGCCGCTTTGCCCGGTGTGGTTTTTACCTGTTGCGGTAACCGACAGGTTTTGCCCGGCAGTGAGCGTACTGCCCTGCGACAGGCTGCTTTCGGTGTGCGTCTCGCTTTTGGACGACTGACTGCCCAACGAGGCACTGATGCCAAAGCCGGCGGCCTTTTCGTCACCCGTCAGATCACCCTTCGCCTGCGCCTGCGCGGCCTGTATGCCGGACAGCGCCGCCTTGGTGTTTTGCAGCGCGTTCAGGCGCCCGTCGCCTTCCTTTCTCGCCTGCTGCGCGGTGCTGACGGCGGTGTTAAGCGCGCTGCCCACCGTACCCGACAGCGCCACCGTAAAGCCGCTCTGTTTGGACTCAAATGTTTCCGTGCGGTTGTTGAGGTCGAAACCAGAATCAACAGAAACACTGTCGCCGCTCAGGTTAAGATCTTTACCCGCAATCAGATCCACGCCGCCGATGCGCAGTTTATTACCGGCGGTGATGCTGACATCGCCCTGGCTGCTGCCGATGGTGCTGAAGCTCTGACTCTGGACGACCTCATCCTCATTGACTTCATGCCGCGTTGACTGACTGCCAACCGTGAAACCAATGCCACCGCTGCCCATCAGGCCGCTCTTTTTCTTCTCTTCGAGCAGATAGTGATAACCGGTTTCAGTCGCAGCCGAGAGCTCAACGTTGTTACCCGCCTGCAAATCCACATTCTGGTCGGCGGCGATGGCTGAACCACGCACGCTAAGATCGTTTCCGGCATCGATACTGACGCTGTTGCCGCTTAACAGCGTTCCTTTTTCACGCGTCACACGATCGTCCTGCACCGTATGGCTGCTTTTCTTACTCAGGAAACCTTTCTTTTGAGAGCGCTCATCCAGATAGCGGGATTCACCTTCCGTCGCACTGTTGAGCGTGACATCATGCTTCGCCTGAAGGGCAATAGCGCCCAGCTCGCTGTGCAGGGTACTGCCGCTGACGCTGATATCCCCTGTGCGGGCAAGCGTTGTAATGCCGTCCTGCGCACTGAGCGTACTGCCGGTGGCGTCTTCTTTAGCCGTATTTTCAATGCGTGTGTGGTTCCCGTCACCCGAGCGCTCATTGTCGTAAGCAGTAGTCAAGCTCCGGGCTTCTTTTATGGTGACATTTTCCGCGCCAATACCAATGCCACCCGCTTTGCTGTCAATCTGCGCACCTTCAGCAAGCACATCGTTGCCCGCGATGATCGTCACGCCCTTGTCTCCCTCCAGCGTGCTGAGGTGCAATTGATCTTCTTTGCGGCTGTTGCTGACGGAAGTGACTTTACCGCTGGCTTCAAGATGGGTGCTGTTAGTCGTCTTATCGGCTAATAAGCGGACATCGCCGCCTGCCCGGACCGCCGTATTCCCTGCTGCCTGCGCCTGGCTGCCCTGCAGGGTTATATCTTTACCGGCGCTCATCATCAGGTTGCCGCCAGCGCTCAGCTCGCTTCCCCGGGACTGCTGCCATTCACCACTGACCCGTGCCATACGCTGGCCGGCTTCTTCAAATCCCTGGCGGGTGTCACGGTTACCCATCGCGCCTGAAATCACCTCAATATCCGCTTTGTGGCTACTTTTTGCGGCGCCTATCTCAAGGTTGTTACCCGCGCTGAGCGCCAGGTTATTCGTCGCACGAAGCGTCGCGCCCTGCAGGCGAATATCACTACCGCTCAGGCTGATATCACCCGCATTCATGCTGGCCTGCCGCAACGCATCCTGCAGATTAGTGCTCAGACTCAGGCTGTCCGCATGTACGTTGATGCTTTCTGCCTTAATATCACCGCTTTGATGAGTAAACTGTGAAGCATCAATCCCCAGCGCCCTGTCTGCCAGCAGGTTGCCGGCGTTAGTGACGCTGTTCGTTGAAAGCTGCAAATCGCCACCCGCGATCAGCGCACCATCCCCGGTGAGGCGCAGCGTGGACTGGGCCAGATAAACCTTAGGCACCAGGACGGCCTGCGTGCCACTCTCTGTATTGACCGTTTCGCTGACCAGCCAGACAATATCCTGCTGCAGAGCGGCAATCTGTTCGGGCGTTAATGCCACACCAGGAACCAGGCTGAAGTCCTGTGCCACTTTTACGCCATTATTCATCAGCGCCTGATATTGCGCCATCGCGTCTTCACCGTGTACCGATTGCCGTCCGGTCAGGCTCAGCACCTGGTCACGTACCAGCTTTTGTTCGTAGAAACCATCGCCCAGACGCTTATGTACGGCGGCCGGATCATAACCGACGCGCGCCAGCAGATAATCACTGCTGATAAACTGCGTCCGGCTGGTAAAGCGTGGGTCGGTGACGATCAGATAGGGACTGCCACTGGCCGGGACCTGACGGAACAGTGCGTTATTAGGGATCGCGGTCGCCACGTTAGCCAGATGCTGCCTGGCGGTAAAAGCTAACTCTGCCGGCAGTAGCGGACGCCCTAACGGAGAAGGCCGTTCTGAGGTGGCCTGACTGCCGGGTGAAAGTTGGGTATTCGCGGTCTGACTCTCTGCACCACTGACGCTGAAGGCCAGTGGGTTGCGCTCCCATTCCGCCCGCTCCGCGTCTACCGCCTTCAGCGCTGCCTCAGCGCTGCTGATTTGGGCCTGACTGACAGTGGTATTCGAAATGCGTGTTCCCGTGATGCTCACCTGACCGTTGCCGGAAAGGATGCTATCAATAGTTTGGATCGCCGTGGTGCCATCGTAATTAAACGTGGGATACCAGTGATTCGTATCTCTGTCATAGTGGTCCACGATGAATTCACTGCGGTGCTCATTGACCGAATAACCCCGGTTATCCACGCTGCCACCACCGTCAATCCCCAGATTGCCATTCGACGTGATAACGCTCGCATCGTTAAGTAACTGGCCGTTAACGTGCAGTGCCATATTGCCACCAGAAAGAATACGTGCGCCAGTTCCTTCCGAAATAAGCCGATCACGCGTCAGTGAACCTGTCACTGAGCGCTCACGGAAGTTACTGTAATCGGAAATAAACATCAGGTCATAACTACTGACGTGCTTTTGAGGGTCCCACTGTTCGATGCGCGGCTCGTCAGTGAATTCGCGCCATACGGTATTGTGATAAGGCGTAGGAACGCCACGGATTTGATTGAAACCAGCTGTCTGATAGAAAGTAACGTTATAAGTGCCATCAGAATTAGGCTTCAGAGATTCGTAACTCACCCAAAGTGAGATCAGACTATTTTTAGTTACATCCTTGACCAGAACTTGTGCGCGTTTATTTCCTGCATCGATCGCCGTTATTGTGCCGTACTTATTGTTATTGGCTTCATTATTATCATTAAAGGTAAGGCGCTGAGTAGTGGGCGCGAATGGCGTGGAATCGGTCATACTATCCGAACCATAGGAGCGCCAGTAATAATGATAGCGGTGCCATTTGTACGATTCAGACTCTGCATCACGGGCAATATTTAATCCAACGCGCTGATTGATTAAACGTTGCGCATTGATCGTCAGATCGCCGCCAGCTTCGATCGCACTCGCCTGATTTTCTATCAGATCGTTACTGCCCAGCTGCATATCACCGCTGCTGAAAAGTAGCGCGCCGTCACGATTAGTGAGACGCGCATCTCCTCTCAGGTTAAGCGACTGCGTCGCGGCAATCACGCCGCCCGCACCATAGTTATCAATGATACGCGCGTTAACGGTGATATCGTCGCCCATCACCGCGCCAGGATTGCTCAGTGTGTCAACGTTAAGCGTCATGTTGTCAGCTTCGACCCGACCATCGTTGGTAAACTGTCCGGACGTTACCTGCATGACTTTGCTTATCAGCGCCGCCTGATTGGTTAAATTTGCACTGCTGAGGTTCAGACCGCCAGACAGCAGCCAGTCGTTCAGGTTAGTAAACAGGCCAGCGACAGAAACAGTAAGCGTACCGTTACTGTTTAGGATGTCAGAGGCCCGCTGGATATAGTCTTGCTGCACGCTCAGGGTAAAATCCTGCTGGCTTTGCAGCCTTCCGCCCTGATTGTCGAGCGTACCGGCATTGACGTTCATCGTTGCGCCACTCTGCACTACGCCGTTCTGGTTCAGCAGGGCTAAGGCCGGAGCGCTAAAAGCAAGGCGGGCGAAACGGACGTTACCGACCGGGTTAATGGCGAGCGGGCCATCTGCTACGATACGGCCCTGGCGATTATCCAGCCGTGACAGACCCGCCAGCGTCAGCGCCCCCGCGCTTTGCAGGCTGCCCGCGCTATTGTTAACCTCGCTGGCCGTGATGCCGGTGCGCGTGGTGCCTAAAATCAGACCGCCATCGTGGTTGTCCAGTGTGCTGCCCAGCACATCCAGGGCTCCCTGACTGCTGATCGTTCCCCGGCTTGCATTATTAACCTGCGCCGCATTGATCATCAGATCCTGAGTTGAGACCAGCTGACCTGCCTGATTATTAATTGTCGTGCCGTTCAGCGTCAGACCACGCCCGCTGTGAATTTTGCCTTGCTGATTATTCAGTGTATCAATACCGTAAATGCCGTCTCCCTGGCTGATCAGCATTCCGCCCGCGTTGTCGAGTTGTGCGGCGTCGGCGTTAAGGTCGCCAAGACTGTTGATAGTACCCTGCTGATTATTAATAAGGCTGGCATTGAGTTGCTGAGTGCCGTTACTCCTTAAGGCGCCGCCCTGATTGCTAATGTCATCCGCGACAGTCAGCGTCAATTGCTGCTGACTGGTGACAGAGCCGGCGTCGTTTTGCAGCGACCGGGCATCCAGCGTCAGGTTTTCCCCGCTCTGAATATTACCCTGCTGGTTATCCAATTTTTCGCTGAGCAGAAGGTGCAGCTGTTTCTGGCTGTAGAGCAGGCCGTGTTGAGTATTGTCCAGCCGTTGTGACGCCAGGTTTAAAACGTCACCGGCCAGCCATTGCCCGCCAGCGTTGTTGATGGCCCCCGTTCTGGTACCGTTGTCATCACCGCGCGCGTCCAGCTGCGTCTGAGCGCTGATTTTTCCGGCGCGGTTGTCAATGCCCTGTGTCACTCTCATTGTCAGTGCTGACGCCGATTGTAATAATCCCTGCTGGTTATCGAGAGTGTTTGTGGTGAGCCATAATGACTGTTCGCTTTGCACACTGCCCAGCGCATTCGCAAACTGCCCGGTCGTCGCCCGCCATGTTCCCTGGCTCCCCATCCAGCCCTGCCCGTTCGCTATATCACCCGCCGTCAGCGTCTGTGATAGCCGGCTGAAAATATGCCCGTTTCGGTTGTCCAGCTGACCGATGAGGTGCATATCCAGGGTGCCAAGCGCATCAATCCTGCCCTGCTGATTGTTGAGGCTGTCTGCACGCAGGGTTGTCTGACCCGCGCCCTGCAACTGACCGTCCTGATTATTCAGGGCGTAAGTCAGATCGATGGCGAGGGCTTTCTGGCTCAGGACCAGCCCCTGCTCACGGTTGGTCAACTGTCCGCCCGATAAAGTGAGGTTACCGCCACTCTGTAGCGAGCCGTAATCATTACTGAAGAGACTTTGCGGGGTGCCACGCCAGATCAGATCATTCTGCGCAGTCAGCTTGCCTGCGCGGTTAATCACATCCCCGTTGCTGCCAAGCTGCAGCGCACCTCCGGACTGTAGCCTGCCGCCGGTGTTGTCAACATCGTTGGCAGCGACGAAAACGGCATGATCACCTTGTGCCGTTCCCTGCGTGTTGTTCCAGTCGCCCTGCGTACTGACATCAAGCGTATTGCCTGCCTCCAGCAAACCCAGATGATTATTCAGAGAGTGCTGAGCGCGCACAGTCAGCTGATTTTCGGCGATCACTTTCCCTTGGGTATTATCAAGCTGATCCGCATCGAGCCCGACGGTTATGGCGCTAATTTCACCGTCGCTGTTGTTCAGCAGGCCCCCGGTGGAAAGCTCCAGTTTATGACCTCCGGCAATCAGGCCCTGCGAGTTATCCAGCGCATCTTTCGCATCCAGGATGGCCGAGCGGGTACCCATGACCCGGCCATTGCCATTTTGCAGGGCCAGCGTACTCAGTTGCAGTTCACTGCCGCTGATCTCTCCGGCATGGTTGTTCACTTCGCCGGCCGTCTCCAGCATCAGCGCGTTATCTGACAATACTTTGCCCTGGTCGTTGTTAATCTCACCGGCAGAAAGATTTAAACGCGTACCGCTTTGTATCGTCCCCTCCTGATTGCTCAAGGTGCCATGCGTATGAATCTCCGCATCGTGATCGGCCGCGATAACACCCTGCTGATTGTCCAGGCCCTGCCGGGTATTGAGTACCAGATCCTGCTGGCTGGCGATCTGACCTTGTGTATTAGTGACTTGATGAGCCGTGATGTTTACTGCCTCACCGTTAATCATACCGGCTTGGTTAGTCAGTTTTTCTGCCTGCAGCGTGACCTTATTAACCGCCAGCAGCTTGCCATCGCGATTGTCGAGGGCATCAGTTGCGTCAACCTGCAGCGACAGCAGGCTTTTTACCGTTCCGGCCTGATTAGCGAGACTGCCGATGTTTAACGACAGATTGCCATTGCTGCCCAGCTCACCAGACTGGTTATCGAGCAGTCCGCTCACACGCCAGTGCTGATCGCTAACATCAAGCGCGACCAGCCTTCCATGCTGATTAGTCAGCGCCGCAGCATCAAAAAGGAGGCTCTGCGCTTCAATCGTTCCGCCGGTATTGTCGAGCTGACGCTTAAGCGCAAAGCGGCTCGCTCCGGAATCCGTCTGTGACCAGACCGCCTGCTGATTGAACAGATTGTCGGCATTAACTTCCCAGTTTCCCGCCCTGATCTCTGCCTGCCGGGCTTCAATATCACCCAGCGTGCTGATGTTCAGTTTTTGGCTGTCGATTTTTGCCTGTTTTAAGCCAACACCGCCTTTTTGCGCCGTCACCGTCGCCTGTTTTGCCGCCAGCTGTCCTGCGCCGAGATCCACCCGGTTACCCGACAGGGACAGATTTTTTTTCGTCAGCAGGCTACCGTTTGATTTCACGGTACCCTGGCTGCTCAAAGTCAGGTCCGCTTCCCGGATCAGCCTGCTGTTCACATCACTGCCAGCCAGCAGATGGCCGCTGTTTTCTATGCCGCCCGCCGCCGTCAGTTGAACCTCACCTGCGGCAGCCATCGTACCCGTCTGTCTGATATCGCCGCTGCGGCTCTGCACGATCAGTGTGCCGTCGCTGTGCAGTTTTCCGGCGTGATCGAGAGTGTCTCTGGCGACAAGCGTTATTGACTCGCCAGCCTGCGTGACCGCCTCTTGCGTGCCAGGTTGCCATTCCAGCCGCCCTTCGCTACTGACCGTCAGGGTTTTACCGGCCTGCAGTTGCCCCCCCTGGTTGCGCACACCCACCCCGGCCTCGGTACCAATCATACGGATCTGACCGCTATACATCCCGCCCATAGCGCCCATATCTATCGCCAGCTCAGGTTTTGTGCTGACCGGCGCATTGGAGGGCGTCACGGTATCACCGTCTGCGCCCACCGTATTTCTCCCGGCAACAACATTGATTCTCTTTTTTGCCCAGACACCCGCATTCACCTCGACGGCACGCGCCAGCACATCAACATATTCCGTGTCATGACGCGGATCCCCATTAAGCCCACCGCCTTCGATGCGTACCACGCCACGCTCCACCTGATAGCCCGCAATACTGCCATCTGCATTGAGCTGTGGTTTACCCGTGGTGAGGGTCATCCGGCCTGCGTTTATCGTTCCGCAGCCATTGCAGACAATACCGGAGGGGTTCGCGACGATGACCTGAGCGCGCCCCCCCGCCACTTCCATATAGCCACGAAGCTGGCTGGGGTTGGTGCTGTTGACTTCGTTCAGGATAACCCGGGCAGGCGCACTGCCGGGATTAAGGTTAGGGTTACCCTGTATCATACCGGCCATCTGGGTGGCGGTCATGACCGATGAGTTATTCAGGATCGCGCCTTTTTGATCGACGTCGAACTGGCGGTATTGATTATGGGAAATTCCCGCCTGGTTAGGTGCAGTGATATTGACCTGCGGCAGGCCATTTTGCGTGTTAATGACCTCAGGGCGCATACCTGCTGCGGCATTACTGTCGGCAACAATACCGGCCGCGAACGCCTGGTGATTAACGAATACCAGGCTCATCATCCATGCCAGGCGACGCAGGGTGACCCACACGCGAGCAGCGCCTGATCCGCGCGTCTGCCCTGGTTCACTACTGCAGCTGCGGGCAAGTTCAGAGACAACACGCAGTTCGCCGTGAGTACGGCTGAAAATGATACGGTAACGGTGTTTGTTCATATAATTCAGCCTCTCAAATCCATGAGGATGTCATCGGGATCACAACGTGCAGCGGCATCATATTTCGACGTTGATACTGAATCCTGCGGTCACGCCTGATGTGTGAAAATTGTCGGGTTTTATCAAGGGAACACCGGTAAACAGGTCATAACTCACGCGCCGAATAAGCGCGCCTCTGATACCGACAGCAGCCCCCACCAGCTGATGTCCGACCAGATCACGTGTACCGGGTCCATCCACGCGTCCGTAGTCGGCGGCAATATAAAATTCATGGCCACTGGCGAAAACGTTCCAGCCCAGCTCATTGCGCCAAATCAGCCCTTTTTCACCCGACAGCATCTGTTCACCGTCGAAACCCCGCACCGTGTAACGCCCCGCAATGGCCAGTCGCTCCTGGGGGGTCAGCGCGCTGTTACTCCACTGACCCCGCATCGTGGTGTAATAACGTAAGGGCTGCCCGGACAGGGAAAAGGGATGATTGAGGGCGATATCGCTGAATAAGGTGCCGGCGCGCGCACTACCGCGATCAATAGCCTCCTCTGGCGCGGGCGTTGCCCCCCAGGCTCCCGTGCCCCGCCGCCAGTTAACACTGACATCCAAGGTGGTGCTGCCCAGATAACTGCGCTGGCTTACGCCAAATTCCCAGCCCGCCGTGCGTCGCCGCTGTTGATCAATTTCAATATCATTGACCGAGTTGGAGGAGCGACGACGATAGGTGCGTACGTTAAGCGTGGTTTTATTCGACTGGTCGCGATAGATCAGTCTGGAAACCGTCAGAACGGCGCTTTCACTTCGTCCGTCGTATGTCAGGATCTCATTCGCGTTAGGGATATTCTGATGATAGGTATAGTCGTTGTAGTTTGCGGAGAACGCCCAGTAACCAACCGGGAAAAAGTAGTTCAGCGCATGGGAACGGTTACCAAACTCCCCCTGCTCAAACAGATTTTTTCCAATGCTGGCATAAAATAAATCGTTTTGTGCCAAGGGCGCATCCACCGCGAGCGTTGCCGTCCCGAGATAGCGTCCGGTACTTTGGGAGCCGCTGTCATCAAGCCCGATATTCAGCCGGACAGGGCGTTTCTCTTGCCAGTTGACCACTAAATCACTGGTGGCATCCTGCTCGCCCGGGACAATTCTGATATCCGCCGTCGCACTGGGCAGGCGCTTAAAATTCTCAAGGCCCTGTTCGACATCACGCAAATTAAGAATATCGCCAGGTGAGGTAGGTACAGCATTCCACAGCCGCCCCCGCCAGGAAACAGCATCGCTGAAACGAATATGCGCCACTCTGCCGGGCTGCAGCGTGAGCGTCAGTACGCCTTTTGTCAGGTCCTGCTCCTGAGCCATTACGCGCGTCGTGACATAGCCCTTTGCCAGGATTGCATTCTGCACCTTTTTGATGATCAGCATGATGCCCTGCCCCCCCAGGCAACGGCCTCTGGCATCGGCGACTGATTTTAGCGACCACTCAAACTGTTCGGCAGCGTCGCCCTCTAACCTGATGGTATTGATGACAAAGCAGGGTTTTTCATTGGAGGGATAATCGGGTAAAGCGACATCAGGACGTTCAAGGCGAACATCTGCACGCGGCGTATTTTGCTCCAGCTGGGTGCGTTCACGCGCCTGCTGACGCATCTGCTCACTTGCATCAATGCCAGCGGCGGTGCTCAGGACGCCTTTTTCTGTTGCATCAACAGACGCAGAAAAAGCGAGCACTGATGAAAACAGCAGCATCCTGAATTTATGAATAAATTCAAAGGAAATAAGAAAATTCCGTTTAATCTTCAATTCCATATTTCATTTAGTAACAAAATGCAACGTCCACCGATTATTAAGCTACGATGGCTAAAAAGCAAGTCTGATCAACCCTTAGTGTGAATTCGGGCTTGCTAAAACCGATGATGCGGCACCTGATACTTGGCGCGCAGCGATCTCGCTTTGCTGAATTGGTGGCATGAACTCAACATCGCGACCGAACTGAACCTGTACTTTTCTGCAAACATCAGGCCAGTCGTCGAAAACTTGTAACAATTTGATTGGACTTACAAGATGAAGTTCATTTAGCTAAAAATGTGTCACCTGTCGCATTAGCACGCAGAAGCCATAAAGTTGCGCTGCCTTATTCAGGCAGCCAACCGATAAAGCTGAGCGTCTTTTCGTGTGTTCAGAAAGCTAACGCCGACGGTTCAGGCTAAACAACCGGCGTCAGAAGAGGCAGAAACGCCACTAAGAAGAAAAGTGCAGATTAGTTCAGCGTGATACGCGCTACGCTGTCCGGACCGTTCGTAGAGCGATCTTTATTGAGGGGCTGTTTGATACTGACATACAGGATCTGACCGTCCGGCGACAACAGCAAGCTGTTGGGTAAGTTTTCAAACACCCAGCTGTTTTTAACCGCGTAGGTGGTGGCGTCCAGCTGCAACACCTTTTTGGATACACGCTGGCTGATATAAATTTCATTGCGTTTGGCGTTGAATATAATCCCCAGCGCATCACCTTCAATGCGTTTGATGACCTTGCCGCTGCGCTCATCAAATACCAGGGTGGATTTCGCTTTGGAATTATCCGTCACAAACAATCGCCCGGTTGCCGGATCTTCCGCCATATTCAGGAAGAGATACTCTTTGCCATCGCCCGCTGACCAGCGTTTCTCCACTTTATTGGTGCGTGGATTGATCACCAGGATGGTGCCGCTGCCGTTAGCGGCATAAATGCGATCGTTAAGCGAAGAGTAGATGATGCCAGTCACCCATTTTCCGGCGTTGTTAATCTGTTTTTTCAGCTTCATGGTTTTGGCGTCAACCACCCAGATGATGCCCGGATCAGCCACGCCACCGATATAAAGGTTACCGTTGTGCCACAGTATTTCACGCGGGCCAACAGGTTTTCCTTTAGCGTTTTTCTGATCAAACATCAGGCGCTGCAATACCTTACCGCTCTGCGCATCCACCTTAGTAATACCACCATCCAGGCCGTTGGTGGTGTAAAATACGCTGCCGTCAGGATCTATTGCCATACCAAAGTTTTTCAGATCGGTATAGGTTTCACCTTGTGTGACCAACGTGGTCGGGTCAAGCCGATAAATTACCCCACCGTTGACCTGTTTTTTAAAGCCACCTGAACCAGCAATGTATAACGCCTGCGCTTTCGGTGAGTAGACCATCTCATACAGGCCATCTCCTGGCGTGCGCTGAATAACTGGTGCTGCCGCTGGCGCGGAAGCGGCCGGTGACGCGGCGGGAACTCTTGCTGTTTTTGCCGTTGACTGGCAGGCGCTCAGGTTAAGCGCCGCCATCACTGCCAGGGTCATTACGGCTTTACGCGTACTGAGTATAGATTTCATTCTGAACTCCATCGGGGGTTGAATCTTCCCAACGCAATCGGGGATGACGAAAAGAATGAGAATCATACTCATTATCAATAATTATGTAAATGCACGCGCCGATTTGTTAACGAAGTTTTCACCTCACAAGCTGAAGATGCAGGAATAGGGCGAAAATCTTGCCGGATAAGCTGTCATTTCACGTCAGATACCCTGCTAAGTCGCTTTCAGCTGCGGATCGATCAGACTGTAAATCTGGCCATTTAATGCTGACTGCTGCGCCAGCTGGTGAATATGCACAGCAACATCAGCGCGTTTGACCAGGCCATGTATCTCCTGTTGCTGATAACGCTGCGCGCTGCCAGTCGGTGGGCCGTTGAGCAGGCCACCGGGACGTAAAATAGCAAAGTCGAGCGAGCTGGTTTGCAGCCAGCTTTCCGCTAGCGATTTCTCCCTTACCGCGGCACCAAATGCGGCTTTCGCCCGCGCTGACAAAAATCGCCAGCCGTCACCACAGCCCAACGAGGTGACCAGTAGCATACGTGACACTCCAGCCTGTTCCAGGCTATCGATTACCCGACGATGGGCCTGAAAATTGTTCTCTCCGCCCATTGTCGAAATGGTCAGCGCCTGACGTCCG
This sequence comes from Izhakiella capsodis, assembly GCF_900115045.1. Lineage (GTDB taxonomy): Bacteria > Pseudomonadota > Gammaproteobacteria > Enterobacterales > Enterobacteriaceae > Izhakiella > Izhakiella capsodis. Next base: position 24,983 of record NZ_FOVC01000004.1, read on the forward strand.
GCCGCCTGACAGGCCAGCGCAACCGCCGCAGGATCGCAAGCATCTCCCTTGATCACCTGTATGCCTTGTTGCTGCAAGCGCCTGGCGGCATCAGGATTACGCACTAAAGCGATCACCCGTCGTCCCTCCCTCAGCCCCAGCGCGGCGGTTAGCGCTCCAACACCCGTTCCACCCGCGCCAAATATAAGCCAGCTATTCATACTTCCTCCCAGGAAAGCCAGTGTGCCAGCTGGCAATACCCAGCGTGGCCGAAAAATAGGTGACGCATGACTGCGTATGTCAGCATCACCAGAAATATCCGCAATGAAGCGGGATAACTATCCAGACCAGCATACAGATGGTAATCCGTAATGAGATTACATTCGACTATTCAGCCGAAAAGTGCAGCCATTCACACCCATAACAAGCCAGGCTCTGTTTATAACAGCGCATGACGCGCCAATGTTCAGGCCGGTAATGGGCAACGCCGGGGCTCGCTAATACACGACATGTGACGTGAAAACTCTCTCAGGATGCGCGCGGCCACTCTCTCCAGCGCAGAAGCCCCTGAATATTTTCAGACAGGCTTATCTCCTCCCTATCTTTTCGTCAGCCGGATTTGCGCTAAATCAATCTCTCACTAACTTGTATTAAAAATCTATTTTAGTTGCCAGGGTCGGGGCGTAATCTAAAACATGCATATTAAATACAACTTTTAAGGTACGAGCATGTTTTGTGTGCAATGTGAGCAAACGATAAGAACCCCATCCGGCAACGGCTGTGCATGGGCGCAGGGGATGTGCGGCAAAACCGCTGAAACCTCTGACTTACAGGATCTTCTGATCGCTATCTTGCAGGGTTTGTCCGCCTGGGCGGTTAAAGCGCGTGAATATGGCTTAATTCATCATGACGTTGACAGCTTTGCACCGCGCGCCTTTTTCTCAACGCTGACAAACGTAAACTTCGACTCAATGCGTATTATCGCCTATACCCACCAAGCCGTAGCCCTGCGCGAGGCGCTGAAGGCGCAGTGTCTGCTTAAAGATCCTGCGGCGTCAGTGACCAGCCCGATGGCAGATCTGCGTATTCAGAGCAATGATCCCGGCGATCTACAGCGTCAGGCTGCTGCATTCAGGCTTGATAGAGATAAAGCAGCTATCGGCGAGAATATTCTCGGCCTGCGTCTGCTCTGTCTGTACGGTCTGAAAGGAGCCGCTGCCTATATGGAGCATGCGCACGTCCTGGGGCAGCACGATGATGATATTTACGCCCGCTATCACAAAATAATGGCGTGGCTCGGTAGTTGGCCGTCAGACATGAATGCATTACTGGAATGCGCGATGGAGATCGGCCAGATGAATTTTCAGGTTATGGCTATCCTGGATGCCGGGGAAACCAACGCATACGGGCATCCTACGCCAACGCAGGTTAACGTTAAGCCTGTGGCCGGTAAATGCATTCTGATCTCCGGCCACGACTTAACGGATCTGTATAATTTGCTGAAACAGACCAAGGGTAAAGGCATCAACGTCTTTACTCATGGCGAAATGCTACCTGCGCATGGCTATCCTGAACTGCGCAAATTCGAACATCTCGTCGGCAACTATGGCAGCGGCTGGCAGAATCAGCAGGTTGAGTTCGCTCGTTTTCCCGGCCCTATCGTCATGACTTCTAACTGCATCATCGACCCTGCCCCCGGCGAATATAGCCAGCGTATCTGGACACGCAGCATCGTCGGCTGGCCCGGAGTCAGCCATCTTGAAGGGGATGATTTCACCCCGGTGATCGCTCAGGCGCAGCAGCTGGCTGGCTTTCCGCACAGCGAAATCGAACATCTGATTACTGTCGGATTTGGACGACAAACGCTGCTGGGTGCCGCGGATACTTTGGTTGACCTGGTCTGTCACAAGAAGCTGCGTCACATTTTTCTCGTTGGTGGCTGTGACGGCGCGCGCGACGCGCGTAGCTACTTTACCGATTTCGCCACCAGTGTACCGGGTGACTGCCTGATCCTGACGCTGGCCTGCGGTAAATACCGTTTCAACAAACTCGATTTTGGCAATATTGACGGGCTGCCACGTCTGTTGGATGTCGGTCAATGTAACGATGCATATTCCGCGATTATTCTTGCGGTGACGCTGGCTGAAAAGCTGGGCTGTAGCGTTAACGACCTCCCCCTGTCGCTGGTACTCTCGTGGTTCGAGCAAAAAGCGATCGTTATTCTGCTGACGTTGCTATCGCTGGGGGTGACCAACATTGTTACCGGGCCAACCGCACCGGGCTTTTTAACCCAGGACCTGCTGTCCATTCTTGACGAGAAGTTTGGCCTGCGCCAGATAACCGACGTCAAGCAGGATATGCAGCAGCTGCTGTGTGTCTGAGGAGGAAGCCATGACGAAACCCACTTCACAATGTCCATGGCGCATGCAGGTTCATCATATCGTTCAGGAAACGCCTGACGTCCGGACGCTGGCTTTGTTGTGTCATGAATATTACCCATATCGCCCTGGACAGTATGCGTTGGTTAGCATCGGTGATACGAGTGAAACGCTGCGCGCCTATAGTCTCTCTTCCACACCGGGGGTCAGTGAGTATATTACGATCACCGTGCGCCAGATTGACGGCGGTGTCGGTTCGCAGTGGCTGACCAACGAAGTCAAACGCGGTGATGATATCTGGCTATCCGACGCCTGCGGGAATTTCACCTGCGATGATCAGAACAACGACCGCTTTTTGCTGCTGGCCGCGGGCTGCGGCATAACGCCGATTATGTCGATGCGGCGCTGGCTGGCGAAGTACCGCCCGCAGGCTGATGTGCAGGTTATTTTTAGCGTTCGTACCCCGCAGGACGTTATTTTTTCCGCGGAGTGGCGCGACTATCCCGTAACATTGCTCGCAGAGAATAACGCCTCACTCGGTTTTATCAGTGGACGGCTGACACGCCAACGGCTGGCTGCGGTCGCTGATATTGCCACGCGAACCGTCATGACTTGTGGCCCAGCACCTTATATGGCTCAGGTTGAAAGCATGGTGAAATCGCTCGGTGTCAAACATCTGCTGAAAGAGGTCTTCTTCGCACCAACGGTGACAGCGGCGGCAACCCACGTGATGAAAATCACCCGCCTGCATCCCCCCCGAGAATTTTTTACCGCCACCGGCAGCACGCTGCTGGAGGCAATGGAAAGTAATCTGCTGCCGGTAAATACCGCCTGCAGGGCCGGGGTTTGTGGCTGTTGTAAAACCAAAATCTCCTCCGGCGATTACCGGGTAACCAGCACGATGACGCTAAGCGAGCAGGAGATTGCACAGGGTTACGTGCTGGCCTGCTCCTGTTACCCGCAGAGCGATTTGGTTCTGGCTTAGCACCGCTGACGGGTAGCGCAGCCATATTGCCGCTACCCGCATCTCTTTCGCCTGCCGATCACCTCTCTGGCCTGATATCGCCTGTCACACTGCACACCGACGTTTTTGCTCACCCCATTGCCAACGCTATCTGCCAGATACATGGTATCGTTCATAACGTTCTGAACGAACAGCCCGTGGTTTCCGCTGGCGTTTTAATGCACCTTCTTTCGCCGAGCCACGCTTCAGGCGAATGATGAAATACTCGCTGCCAAGCGTAATCTGACGCGAATAAATATGATCAGCCTCCGGGAGGAATAAAATGTTATTTTTTATAACCTGCTGCCCGCAGCCGTAGCGTTAAACTTAGTAAGGTAATTTTAACAAAAAAATCATATCGTTAGAAAAATACTCACTCTATTTACCACCAATAATTGGTAAACATTCAACAATAGTTTTGTTTACTTGTTGTTCAGGCTGTCTGATGAATGTCTTGCAGCAGAAAATTTAGTGAATAATATAAAAATAAAATCAACTTAATGAAATTTCATAACGTAGAAAACAAGTCTGACGATGTCTGTAATTAATAGAAACAATGCAATTGAGATGATTTACATAAAAAAGCGTTATATGCCCCTTTATTTGCAGCGGAGTGCCCATGTTTAAATCTTTTTTTCCGAGGCCAACGCTGTTCTTCAGCAGTGTGCTTGTCTTTTTTGTGCTGGCAATATTGTTATGGTTTTTTGGTGCCAGCGAGTTAATTAATCTGGTTCCCGGCATGGCCGGCAGCGCGGGAAAACCGCTACCGGTCAGCGCCATGCGCTTCCTCGCACCGCAGATGATATGGTTTTACGTCTGGTTCTGGGGATGGGTATTGTTGTTTTACGCCTGTTGGGCAATTATCTCGCCGCATCCGTGGCAGCGCTGGTCAATTCTCGGCTCGGCACTGATTATTTTTCTCGTCTGGTACTCCGTAGAGGTAAGCGTTGCTATCAACGCCTGGTACAATCCATTTTACGATTTAATCCAGAAAGCACTGTCAAAACCCAATAGCATTGAGATTTCCCAGTTGTACGAAGGTGCGTTGACCTTCCTTTCTATCGCGTCAATGGCTATTGTCATCGGCGTCGGCAACGCTTTTTTTGTTAGCCACTACGTATTCCGCTGGCGTACTGCAATGAACAATTATTATGTCCATTATTGGTCACGCCTGCGCGATATCGAAGGGGCCGCACAGCGCGTTCAGGAAGACACCATGCGCTTTGCCAGTACCCTTGAAGGGCTTGGCGTCAGCCTTATCAGCGCCGTCATGACACTGATTGCCTTCCTGCCGCTGCTGGTCCAGCTATCAAGCCACATAAAAACGATTCCGGTGCTGGGTGACGTGCCTTATGGCCTGGTATGGGCGGCCATTTTCTGGGCGCTGTTTGGCACGGTTCTGCTGGGTGTCGTGGGCATTAAGCTGCCGGGTTTGTCGTTTATTAATCAGCGCGTTGAAGCGGCTTATCGTAAAGAGCTGGTCTATGGCGAAGACGATCATAATCGCGCCCAGCCCCCTACCCTGCGCACGCTGTTTCAAAACGTACGCAAAAACTATTTTCGCCTCTATTTCCACTATCTCTACTTCAACGTAGCCCGCTATCTCTATCTCCAGGCTGATAATCTGTTCGGACTGGTAGTGCTGTTTCCGACCATCGCGGCCGGTGCTATCACCCTCGGCCTGATGTCGCAGATTACCAACGTGTTCGATCAGGTACGCAGCTCCTTTCAGTACCTGGTTAACTCCTGGCCGACGCTGGTAGAATTGATGTCTATCTATAAACGTCTGCGCCGTTTTGAGCATGTGCTTAACGACAGCGAAACGCATCTGAATGCTGGCGTGCTGAAGTCATAAATGGGGGCGTTCAGCGTCCCCCGACATCTATCAAGCCCTTATGATGACGATGCCAACGCCGCAAAGACACTTTCAACGGCGCAAGCACCGGGATCTTTAACGCCGTTCAGGCTCTGCGCATTCAGATAGGATGAGCGGCCAGCTTTGGCGATCTGCATGGTCGCGGTGCTTTCCGCACCTTCGCGGGCCGCCTGTGCAATCTCACTTAGCGAGGCCCCTTGTTGCAACGCGTTGAAGGCCGGATAAAGTGCATCGATCATGGTGCGATGACCCGGACGTGCGCCGCCATAATGTTGCATACGCTCCAACCCATAACACAACGCATCAGCAAAAGTAGCGCCCTCAGCCAGCTTATGTCCGGCTGAGGTAAACAGAATCGACATCAGCACACCACTAGACCCCCCCATCCCCAACGCCAGCTGCTCGCCAATATTGATCAGCAATTTATCAGACTCGTTTAGCGGAAGCTTATCGTTATCCAGCGCGCTTAGCAGCCTGCTAGCGCCAGCGGCAAAGGTCGTGCCGGTATCGCCATCCCCCACTTTGGCATCCAGCCGATTAAGCTGGCTCTCCTGCGCAACCAGGGTCTCGCAGATAGTGCGCAGCATCGCGGCATGCGGCTGGTTTTTCGAAGGGATAAAAGCCGACTGCACGCTGACTTTTCTACCTTTTTGCTGCTGCGTAGCCTGATACCGGTACATTGGCTGCCAGCCACTGGTTTCAACAGGGGCGCAGAGCGCTTCCTCCAGTACAGGGGAAAGCACAAGCGTCGTCAGAGAAAAACCTTTCATATCCAGCGCACTGACCAGGGTCGCCGGTCCAATCAAATGTGAGATCCGTTTACCCAACGCAGAGGCCAGGGTTTCTTTCACCAGCAGCGCCATTTCCAGCATTGAGAAACCGCCGAGATTATTAAGCAGCAGTACAACCCATTGGTCCTCAGGGATCTTTTCTGACAGCTTTTCTGTCATGACCGCCACAATCTCACGGCTGTTCTGAGTGGCCAGCGTGGTTACGCCGGGTTCACCGTGTATCCCCATCCCCAGCTCGCTCTCGCCCGCGAGGAGACGTTCATCGCGATCCTCTCCGGGCAGATGACAAGTGGCGAACGCCAGGCCGATGCTGGCGGTTGCATCAATGGTTTTCTGCGCCAGCTTCGTCACCTGATCCAGCGTTTGCCGCTGCTCTGCCGCATAGCCCGCCACCTTATGTACCAACACCGTCCCCGCAATCCCACGCGGCTGGGGATTATCAGGCAGAGCAATATCATCACGCACGATGACCATATTGACCTTAAAACCCATTGCTCGCGCTTTTTCCGCTGCCAGGCCGAAGTTAAGACGATCACCGGTGTAATTTTTTACAATCAGCAGGCAGCCTGCTTCGCCGGTGACATTCACGATAGCGCTGAGCACGGCATCGACGCTCGGCGAGGCAAAAATATCGCCGCACACCGCCGCCGTAAGCATCCCTTTCCCGACGAACCCTGCATGAGCCGGTTCATGACCGGAGCCACCGCCAGAAATCAACGCTACATTGCTTTTATCCCAATCACGACGGACCACCACGCGAATATCGTCCCCCACATCAAGTTGGCAGAGGTTGTGATACGGGGCGCTCAGGATAAGACCTTCAATCGCCTCACTGACCAGATGATTTTTATCGTTCATGAAAAAATGGCTCATTACAGCTCTCCTGGTATGGGTTGTGCCGCAAGGGATGCTTAACGGTTTGCAAGGCTAAAGGATAGCTGATTTCGCGATCGCCAAAGGGCGACCCACGAGCATTTTCACTCAGGTCGATAACGAAAATCGGGCGTCGGGATGTGGGGTCGCATTTGCCTGAAAAGGTACGTAAAGGAAACAGGGCGCGCCGGATGGCACGCCCTATCGGTCAGGGTGCTGGGGCGATACGTTTCAACTTAGCCTCATAAACCTTTGCCTGCTGTTCATCGAACTGGTTTTCCCACTTCGCAATAACCAGCACCGCCAGCGCATTGCCAATCACATTCAACGCGGTACGTGCCATATCCATAATACGATCAACTCCGGCAATGAACGCCAATCCTTCCAACGGAATACCTACGCTGCCAAGGGTGGCTAGCAGCACCACGAAGGAAACCCCTGGCACCCCGGCGATCCCTTTGGAGGTTACCATCAGAGTCAGGACCAGAATAATCTCCTGCCCCAGAGAGAGATCAATACCGTACATCTGGGCGATAAAAATGGCGGCGATGCTCTGGTAAAGCGTTGAGCCATCAAGATTAAAGGAATAACCGGTTGGCACGACAAAGCCGGTAATGGCTTTCGGCGCACCATATGCCTCCATCTTTTCAATAATGCGCGGTAACACCGTTTCCGAACTGGATGTGGAATAGGCCAGGATCAATTCATCTTTCAGGATACGCATCAGGACAGTCACCCGCAGATTACATATCCGGGCGACACAGCCAAGCACGATAAAAGCAAAAAACAGGATGGCGGCATACACCAGGATAACCAGCTTTGCCAGTGGCCACAGTGAGGCAAAGCCAAAGCTCGCCACGGTCACCGCGATCAGCGCGAACACACCAACCGGCGCATAGCGCATGATCAGGTGAGTCACTTTAAACATTGTTTCGGAAATAGAGCGAAACACCTGCACCAGAGGCTCGCGATGTTCAGAGGGTAGCGACGACAGGCCAAGGCCGAACAGCACCGAGAAGAAAATTATTGGCAGCATGTCGCCTTTAACAAAGGCGGCGAATATGTTTTGCGGGATCAACGACAAAATAGTCGTCACCAGGCTGTGCGGCGCGTTTTCGACCTGCTCAGTGGTGGCTTTATACTGCGAGATATCAACCGTTGCCAGGGTTGACATATCAATGCCAAGCCCCGGCTTAAACAGGTTTGCCAGGGTGATGCCCACCACGATAGCGATGGTGGTAATCACCTCAAAATAAATGATGGTTTTAATGCCGATGCGGCCCAGTTTTTTAGCATCGCCCATGCCGGCAATGCCGACGATCAGTGTCGATACCACGATAGGCACGACGATCATTTTGATCAGATGGATGAAGATATCACCGGCAGGCTTGAGTATGTTAGTGACTAACCAGTCACGGTTTTCCGGCTGATTATGCAAAACGGCGCCCACGATGACGCCAAGCACCAGCGCAATAAGAATTTGCCAGGCCAGACTAATTTTTACAGCTCTCATATGTATGACTTCCTTAACAAAACCCAACCTCCGCGCTGCGCTTGCGGAGGAAATTACACCTCTGATAGATGAACTGAAACCAAACTGGCTCGCGGGTAAAATGGACAGATGATCCTGAAGATCAGAACTCAGATAATTACCATTAGCCTCAACAGAAAAGCAACCCCGGTAAAAAGAGCGTTTTGAGTCAAAAATAGCCTCATAAAGCACCAAATAAAATATTACATTTTTAACTCTTTGTAATAAAAGACAATAAAAAAAAGCTTTTTTGGTATGACTATGCACATTTCAGCCTGAGTTTTAATCACAAAACCATTCGTTTGCTGCTTTTATGTACAGTGCAATCATTTGTTCAGGCAGATTCAATGCCCACAGGTTAGCCGCAGCCGGTAAGGAAATGCTCCAGCCTGTACAAGCCGTGATCCAATACTCAAAAATTAACAAAGCTTTATCTCATCACTTCCCTTAGCACTCCATTGACATATTATTAACATTTAGACGGAGAGCCAGTCATGAGCCAGATTGAAAAATATCCGGTGCCGCCCGCTATCGCGGCTGACACCCTAATCAATGCAGAGCAGTACCAGTCAATGTATCGACAGTCGGTGCAAAATCCGGAGGCATTCTGGGGCGAGCAGGGAAAAATACTTGACTGGATAACGCCCTATACCCGCGTGAAAGATACCTCTTTTGCGCCGGGAAACATCACTATTCGCTGGTACGAAGATGGCACGCTAAATCTGACGACTAACTGCCTGGATCGTCATCTGGCGTCTCGTGGCGACCATCCGGCACTGATCTGGGAAGGCGATGATGCCAGCCAAAGTAAAACACTTACCTACCGCGAGCTGCATCGCGACGTTTGCCGTTTTGCCAATGTCTTAAGTGGACAAGGGGTTAAAAAAGGCGATGTTGTCGCTATTTATATGCCAATGGTGCCAGAGGCGGCGGTAGCGATGCTGGCCTGCGCCCGCATCGGCGCTATTCACTCGGTGATTTTCGGCGGCTTTTCACCGGAAGCGATCGCCGGGCGTATCATCGACTCCAGCGCGCGCCTGGTCATTACTGCTGATGAGGGCATCCGCGCAGGCCGGAAAATTCCACTGAAGAAAAACGTCGATAGCGCGCTGGCTAACCATAATGTAACGTCGGTGAGTAACACGATCGTTTTACGTCGTACCGGCGGCAAAGTCGGCTGGCAGCAGGGACGGGATCTGTGGTGGCACGAGCTGATTGAGCAGGCAAGTGACAGTCACCCGGCGGTGGAGATGAACGCCGAAGACCCCTTATTCATTTTGTACACCTCCGGCTCCACAGGAAAGCCTAAAGGGGTATTACATACCACCGGCGGCTATTTGGTGTACGCCGCAACAACCTTCAAATATGTTTTTGATTATCATCCTAATGATATTTACTGGTGTACTGCCGACGTCGGCTGGATAACCGGTCATAGCTATCTGCTGTACGGCCCACTGGCCTGTGGGGCAACCTCCATCATGTTTGAAGGCGTACCTAACTGGCCTACGCCGAGCCGCATGGCCGAAGTTATCGACAAGCACAAGGTTACCATCCTGTACACCGCGCCAACCGCTATCCGCGCCTTGATGGCTGAGGGCGACAAGGCGATTGAAGGAACTTCACGCAGTAGCCTGCGCATCCTGGGGTCGGTCGGTGAGCCGATCAATCCCGAGGCCTGGCAGTGGTTTTACAATAAAATCGGTAACGGGCGCTGCCCGATTTCTGATACCTGGTGGCAGACTGAAACCGGCGGTTTTATGATTACCCCCCTGCCGGGAGCAACCGCGCTAAAAGCGGGATCAGCAACCTTTCCTTTCTTCGGCGTACAGCCTGCATTGCTGGATAATGAGGGCAATGCACAGCAGGGAGCCTGTGAAGGCAACCTGGTGATCAATGACTCCTGGCCGGGCCAGGCCCGCACGCTTTTCGGCGACCACAAACGTTTTGAACAAACCTATTTTTCGACTTTCCCTAACCGCTATTTCAGCGGAGACGGCGCCCGCCGCGACGAAGATGGCTACTACTGGATCACCGGACGGGTCGATGACGTACTGAACGTCTCCGGTCACCGTCTGGGAACTGCCGAGATTGAATCGGCGCTGGTGGCCCATCCCAAAATTGCTGAAGCGGCGGTGGTTGGCATCCCTCATGCGATTAAGGGGCAGGCAATTTATGCTTACGTCACCCTGAATCACGGTGAAGAGCCATCGCCGGAGCTATACACCGAAGTTCGGGACTGGGTACGTAAAGCCATCGGCCCGATAGCCACGCCTGACATACTGCACTGGACCGATTCGCTGCCAAAAACCCGATCGGGTAAAATTATGCGGCGCATTCTGCGCAAGATCGCCTCTGGCGACTCCAGCAATCTCGGCGATACATCAACCCTTGCCGATCCCGGCGTCGTAGAAAAACTTCTGGAAGAAAAACAAACGATAAAAATGCCCTGATCCTCTCCTGCGGAAGAGGCTTTCTACTATTTAATGAGTTGCTTTTGCTGCCATCCTGGCGGTAGTTGCCAGATTGATGCTCGCGGGCGCGTCTGCCGCTTTATTTGCCTGCGTTGTATTAAAAGAGGAGCGGCCGGGCTTGAAGCGCTGCGGATTTCCGCAATTACCGTTGTGCTGGCTGGCTGTGTGACAATGCCGTCAGGCACGCCCGGCAAGCAGAACGTTGCGTTAATTGAGAGGGGCTTTTGTCGCGAGCGGGCTGTTTTCCATTACCGATCGTACAGAGAATAACGTCGCTGAGCGCACCCGTTGACATACCGACATGGGTATTCAGTGGGAGAAAAACCAGTCAGCCATAAGGCTGACTGGTTAAACGTATCAGAAGCTCAGGGATGCGCCGATATAGGGGCCGTCGGCCAGCACACTGTTCTTGTTATTATCCTTACCGTGCAATACCAAGTATTGATAGCCGGCGTTAAGCGTTAACATCGGAATCGGACTGAAGGCCACGCCGCCCTTAATGTCCTGGTAAGAACGAATGTTGTGAGAAAATGATCCCGGTGCCCAGTAGTAGCTGCCATATAGGCCCAACAGACTATTGAAGGAATAGCTGGCGCCAAGACCCAGCGCATTGGCATAGCCATCTCTACTCTCTCGCGGGTTGACATACATAGTTTTTACGCCGGGTGAGATCATTAGCCCATTGTAATAAAAGTTATAGCCCAATCCTAAACCCAACAGGCTGCCATCATCATTACTGCGCATCCAGTTTCCGTTTAAAAACAGCCCCGGTGAACTATTGCCAAGACCCACATTTAAATTGGTGTATTTCTTGCCTATCGTTACATTGCCATCAATCGCCTGGGCAGACGTTGCCACTGCCAACAGTGCCAGACCGCAGGTTAATGCCATCGCTTTTTTCATTTTCTCTCCACTGAATCGTGATCCTCTGCGTGGCAAGGATAAACGTCACTGCCCTGCAGCTCAATCAGACGGTTACTAACAAATGCAACAAATTGCGGTCAGTACTGACGATTTTTTACACCGTGACCCACAGTAAGTGACTGATAAAGGGAGCAAGAATCACGGTAACGATACCCGAGAGCATCATCACTAAACTGGAAACCACGCCTTCCTGCTGCCCCAGTTCGTATGCGCGTGCAGTGCCAGCACCGTGTGATGCGGCCCCCAAACTCGCGCCTTTCGCCATCTTCTGTTTAATCGCCAGTCGCAGGAACAGTAGGTCACCGATCGCCATGCCAAACACGCCGGTTATCACGACAAACAGCGCCACTAAATCGGGCTGACCGCCGATCTGTTTTGCCGCCGCTAGAGCAAAGGGCGTGGTAATTGAGCGCACCGCCAGGCTGCGCTGAATGTCTTCCGGCAGCGTCATCAGACGCGCCAGCCAGACCGAACTCAGAACGGCCACCAGCGTCGCAGTGATGACCCCAGCGGTCAATGACATCCAGTGCCGACGAATAAGCGGCAAATTTTCGTATACCGGAACAGCAAAGGCCAGCGTCGCCGGGCCGAGCAGCCAGAGCAGCCAGTGGCTGTCGCCAATATAGCTTTGCCAGCTGATATGGGTAAGCAGCAGCAACGCCACCAAAATAAGTGGCGTCATCACCAGCGGCATTAGCAGCAGGATATGCCAGCGACGATAAAGTTTTTTATTAAGGTAATAGATAGCCAGCGTCGCCAGAAGGCAGCTCAGGCTGATGAAGAAGTCACTCATGTCGCTTCGTCCGTTTGCGCGTCGCCAGCCAGCGTTCAAAGCGGCTCACACGCTCAACAACCAATGCCGTTGATGCCAGTACCAGTAACGTACTGAGGATAATAACCAGTAAAATACGCCAGCCCTCTAGCTTTAACAGGTCGGCATAATTCATTACCGCTACCACCGCCGGAACGAAAAATAGCAGCATCTCCGCCAGCAACCAGGTCGCCCCGGCTTTGACCCAGCGTAACGGCAAAATACGTAGAGAAATCAGCGCCAGTAACAGCAACATACCGACAACGTTAGCGGGTAAAGGCAGCCCCAGCCAGCTCACAAGCTGGCTGGCAGCGGCAAACAGGGCGATATATAACGCAACCTGAACCGGAACCTGAAATCGTTGCTTCCATCCTGGGCGTGACAAATGTAAGGCGAGTGACATGTTTTCTTCCTCATTTGCGATGCACATATTATAACGATGGAACAAAGCGTGAAAAAAATGACTTAATATTATTCAAACTATGCCGTTCGGGAATAATTATGGATGTGCGCGCGTTACGCTACTTTGTTGAAGTCGTCCGTCAGAAAAGCTTCACCCGTGCTGCGGAACAGCTGTATGTTACCCAGCCCACGATCAGCAAAATGTTAAAGCATCTGGAAGATGAGCTGGGTTGTACCCTGTTAATCCGCGAAGGGCGCAAGCTGCATCTGACCGATACCGGCCAGGCGGTTTATCAGCGTGGCCTGACTATTTTGCAGGAGTTTAAACAGCTGGAGGCTGAATTAAGCGATCTGACCGAGCTGAAAACCGGTCAGCTGCGCCTGGGAATTCCACCTATGGTTGGTATGCAGATAGCCGGAACTATTTCCGCATTTCGCCAGCGCTATCCCGGCGTGGAGCTAAAGATTGCTGAATTTGGCGGTCTGACGGTACAGCAGGCGGTGATGAATGGCAGCCTCGATATCGCGATGACTGCCCTACCGCTGTCAGAAGAGTTTGCCCTGAATACGCTGCCGCTAATGACCCATCCGCTGTGCGTTCTGGTACCACGCACTGATGAATGGCTGCGACGTAGCCTGATACCACTGGTCGAGCTGGCCAGCCATCCGATACTGATATACAACGAAGAGTTTTCACTTAACCGTCAGCTGATGCGGGCCTTTCAGTCTGCCGGATTTACGCCGCAAATCGCAGTACGTAGTGGGCAATGGGACTTTCTGGCAGCAATGGTCCAGGCAGGAATGGGGGTGGCAATTATGCCGGAGCCTATCTGTCAGCGTCTGGATAAAAATCAGTTGCTGTGGCTGCCACTGGAGTCGGATCTGGTCTGGCGTCTCGGCCTGATATGGCGTGAAGGCTGCTATCTGTCACGCAGCGCCCAGGCCTGGATCGCCTGTTGCCGTGAATTCTGGCCGGGCGAAGCGTCGCACCTCGCGTTATAAGCGGCGCGGCCCCACAGGGTTTTCACCATCTGATAGCACCTTTGCTCTGTGGAGAAGGCGAGTCTTCCAGACTGCTTCACCCTTCTCCCACAGGCCCAGCACGAATTGTTAGTTAGCGCCCTCTTTTTCCACCAGCAGTGTTTCCAGCAGGTCAAGGTCACGCAGCAACGCAATCATGGTTTCGCTGCTGATCTGCTGCGTCGCACGCAAATGGTAAAGTTCACCTCGTTCTGCACGCAGTGCAGTAAGGCGAAAACGGCGCTCCAGATTCTCCACCAGCAGCGCGGCCTCCAGATCATTTTTGCCATCCAGCCGCCGCCGCATCAGTCCGATAACACGCGAGCTGACCTCTTTTACCAGCTCAGGATCAAGATTTTCCGTGGTGTCCTGCGTCAGACGCGTCTCCATTTTGTACAGACTATCGATGGCGGTTCCGGCCATCAATGCCCGGGCTTCCTGAATTTCCCGCCGCTGTTTGGACGGATCAATCGTTTCAACGCTGCGCAACAGCAGCGGCATTACCACCACGCCAACCAACAGTGAAAACAAAATAACACCGGTGGCGATAAACACCAGCTCGTAGCGCGCGGGGAAGGGATCACCGTCAACCAGATACAACGGAACGGAGAGGACACCGGCAAGGGTGATCGCGCCGCGAACACCAGCAAAAGAGGCAATCAGCAGTTCACGGAAGGTATAATTACCGAACTCCATCGGCTTGTGTTTTAACAGCCGTTGGCTGATCCGCTGCATAATCCACAGCCAGCCGAAACGCACTGCCATTAGTGCAGCGTAAACCATCATGATACTGACGACCAGCATCCACATATCAACGTTTGGATCAGCGTTTGCCTGCTGCAGGGAGATTTCCAGAATGCCGGGCAGTTGCAGTCCCAGCATCAAAAACACCATGCCGTTAAAAACAAACTCCAGCATCTGCCAGACGCTGTTAGCACGCAGGCGCATTGCCAGCGGTGCCTGACGCATGATACCGGAACGCGTCACGGTCATCCCGGCCGCCACTGCGGCAAGGATGCCGGAAACGCCGAGATGCTCCGCGATCAGATAAGAGGCAAAAGGCAGCAGCAGCAGCAGCACCGTCTGCGTTGCCGGGTCATCGCCACTCCAGCGGCTGAACAGCCGCAGCGAACGTCCGTAGAGCAGGCTGACGGCGATACCTGCCAACAGGCCACCCAGCGCCACCTTTAAAAATTCAATGGTGGCCCCGGAAACGGTAAACACCATCGTTCCCATCGCGACCGCAATGGCAAACTTCAGTGATACCAGACCGGAAGCGTCATTCATCAACGCTTCCCCTTGCAGTATCGACATGATTTTTTTCGGAATGCGCCCTTCACCGACAATACCGGAAAGCGCTACGGCATCAGTCGGTGACAGCACGGCGGCCAGAGCGAAGGCCGGAATCAGCGGAATACCGGGAACCATCCAATAAATAAGATAACCAATGCCCACCACGGTAATCAGTACCAGCACCAGCGCCAGCCCTATAATTTCGCGCCCGTGATGAAAAAATTCACTGGTTGGCGTTTTCCACCCATCAGCGAACAGCAGGGGCGGAATAAACAGAACCAGAAACAATGCGGGGTCGAAGTCGACGTGCAGACCGAAGGTTGGCCAGGCCAGCACGGCACCCAGTGCAATCTGAACCAGTGGCAACGGTATTTGAAACGGGGTCATGCGTGCCGCTACGCCAGAGAGTGAAACGGCGAGCGTCATAATCAGTATAGTAAAAAAGATTTCCATGCGTTACGTTTAGCCTCTTCCAACAGGCGTGAATACAGCGTCCTTCGCTGCCCTGCTTGAATAGTAAAACAAAAGCATCGGAATAAAAAAAGGTAACGGTGCTAAAAGTACTGGCTACCAGCCTGGGGAGAGCACCAGCCCCCCCTCAGCTAAAAGGAATAGGGTCAGATGGCCCAACCGCCAGCGTAAAAGACAAGCAGAGCAACGGCAATGATCACTGTACCGACATTGAGCTTACGCCATTCGCCGGAGACGATACGGCCGATAACCAGCACGCCGAAACCCAGCATGATGCCAGTAACGATATTGCTGGTAAGAACGATAAATACCGCGGTGACCAGGCCGGCCATCGCATCGACAAAGTCTGTAAAATCAAGCTTAGTGACGTTACTTAACATCAACAGGCCAACGTACATCAACGCCGGTGCCGTCGCATAGCCGGGTACCAGATAAGCCAGTGGCGATAAGAACAGGATGAGTAAAAACAACACGCCAACGGTAATTGCCGTCAGACCCGTTTTACCACCAGCGGCGGTACCTGCTGCGGATTCAATATACACCGCTGCCGGTGATGCGCCGACCAGCGCCGACAACATGCTGCTCAGTGAGTCAGACGTCAGCGCCTTGCCGCCGTTCATGATCTGGCCGTCTTTATCCAGCAGATTAGCATGACCCGCCACCGCGCGAATGGTACCAGTGGCATCAAACACCGCTGTCATAACCAGCGCCAGCACGCTCGGCAGCACCGCGGCACTCAGTGCGCCTTTGATATCGAGGCTGAATAACAACGAGTTGCCCTGCGCATCTTTTAAACTTGGCATCGCAAACAATCCCTGATAATGCACGGTCGGGTCAAAAATCAAACCCAGTACCGAGATAGCAATAATTGTCAGCAGAATACCGCCCGGCACGCGCAGTTTTTCCATGCCAATAATCGCCGCCAGCCCCAACAGCGACATAATGACCGGAAAACTGGTGAACTGGCCAAGCAGTACCGGCAGGCCGGGACCGGGGTTCTTCACCACCAGATTGACGCCATCAGCGGCGATCAGCAATAAAAAAAGGCCGATACCGATGCCCGTACCGTGAGCAACGCCCTGCGGCAGGTTACGTAATATCCAGCTGCGGATGCCGGTGGCTGAAATGAGTGTGAACAGCACGCCCATCAGGAACACCGCTCCCAGCGCAACCGGAACGCTAATATGCTGACCGAGAACCAGGCTGTAAGCGGTGAAAGCCGTCAGCGAAATTGCACAGCCGATCGCCAGTGGCAGATTAGCCCAAAGCCCCATCACCAGCGAGCCAACGCCTGCGACCAGACAGGTGGCGACAAAAACAGCCGAGGGTGGAAAGCCCGCTTTGCCCAGCATACCGGGTACCACAATCACGGAATACACCATTGCCAGAAAGGTGGTCACACCGGCAATAAGCTCCTGACGCACGCTGCTGCCGCGCGTGGAAATTTGGAACCAGGCGTCCAGCTTGCTTCCTGAGCGAGAAGAAGTCGATGACATAGTTAGATTTCCCCTGAATGAATTGTGTGCAGCAAGACAATGGCAATAAATCGCCTTCTCTCGCATTTCAGCCCTAAACCGCTAAGACGCAATCGATAACAGCAAACGTTTACGTCTCGAGGTACCCTACGGCTGACGTTAAGAATTATTGTTAGCGCGGCGATTATCGGGTGTGCCTGAACGCTTTTCAACACCCTGCGAACATTTATTCACTCAGGTCGAGCTCACTGCTTTGTCGAATGACAGGTTGCCCGTCAGAACAATCGGCCAGTTTATTCAGCCAGACCTGAATATTTGTCGATTGGTCACCGCACGCTGTGGGTGCCTGACGCGGAAATCGCAAGGGTAGATCGGCAATGCTGACGCTATCACCGGCAATCCCGGTCTAATGAGCTGGATAATGCGCGATAAGCTGCTGATAGAAGGCCGACTGGCGGTCAGAATAGCTTCGCCTGAGATGAAATGTGACGGCAATCGTGACGTTCGATCAGATACGCCACCACAGCATCGGACTCTGACAAGCAACCGCGCCAGCATCCAGGGAGTACGCGATGAACGGGAGTGATGTAAATAATACGCAGTCATCATAATCAGCCTGCGCAAAGGGGCTAACCTTTCAGTATGGCTCTCCAGGTTAATCGTCAGCGCCCATGAGTAAGACCGCACCGGTACCCTCCGCGCTGAGACGATCGTTCGGATTACGCAGCGGGCACTGGGCCATTGACAGGCAGCCGCAGCCAATGCAGCCATCCAGTTCATCACGGAGGCGGATTAAGGTTCCAATACGTCGATCAAGCTCGGCTCGCCACTGGGTGGTTAGCTGTCGCCATTCTTTTGCCGACATGCGCTGTCCTGTCGAAATTTGCATCAGGCTCTCCCTAATCGTCGACAGGGGAATGCCGATGCGCTGGGCAACTTTTATTACCGCCACCCGGCGTAAGACATCCCGATGGTAGCGCCGCTGATTACCATCATTACGCGTACTGCTAATCAGCCCTTTTTCTTCGTAAAAGTGAAGTGCAGAAACCGCTACGCCACTGCGCTTAGCGACCTCACCAGGGGTCAGCTCCCTTTTACTTGTAATATTCACATTTTTTTTCATTTAGCGCTTTACCTCAAGTTAACTTGAGGAATTATACTGCCCCATCATCAGATGAACGAAATGAAATTTACTCATTGCTTCGACAGGACAATGGCTGTCAGACAATGACTGCCGCGAGCCGTACCACCGGTTTGACTACCAGGGAGAACAACATTATGCACGATGAAATCATTCAGACTCTGACGGCATGGATTGAAAGAAACCTTGATAAAACGCTGTCAATTGATGAGGTCGCCGCGAAATCAGGCTATTCCAAGTGGCATCTTCAACGGATGTTCCGCAACGTAACCGGTCAAACGCTGGGCAATTATATTCGCGAGCGCCGCCTCATACTGGCTGCGCAGGCGCTTTGCCAGACTCAACGTCCTGTCTTTGATATTGCTATGCAGCATGGTTATGAATCGCAGCAGACTTTTTCTCGCGTATTCCGCCGCCAGTTCTCCCAGACACCGACCGCTTATCGCCACGCGATGCGCTGCCAGCCGCAACAAGCCCAGCGTGAAGCTATTTATGATTATGGCGATTATCACGCACCTTATTGCAGGGTGGATAACATTTCGGGCTCACAGCGGGCCTGTTGAGGTCGCAACGTCCGGGTCAATAACAACCCGGACTGACACTGCCCGCCTGCTAAAATTGCTGTCAACCGCTATCCGGTGTAACCAGGCATTACCTAACCAATCCCATTAATGCCTTAATCCTAAGAGTAATGTACACAATCTGCGCCATTCCTCAGTCCGCGGAATCAACGTACTGAACGGTTCAGTTACACCTGACCTGTCACCTTAACGACGCAGAGCAACCTGAGGCACCTCTTCTATCGGATGAGAATAGATTTGCAGGTCGGCACGGTACCAGCGCGTCAAAGTTGACTCTGTCAAGACCCCGCCGGGCGAACCGCAGGCAACCAGCTTGCCGCCATGCATTAAGACTATTTTGTCAGCCCAAAGTGCGGCCAGATTAAGATCGTGCAGCACGCAGCAAACGCTTAATTCACCCCGCCGCGTCAGGCGATGTAACAGGCGCAGCGCCTGCTGCTGATGATACAGATCGAGCGCGGACGTCGGCTCATCGAGAAACAACCAGCCGCGTGGCCCCTCACCATGCCAGAGCTGGGCAAGCGCCCGCGCCAGTTGAACACGCTGCTGCTCGCCGCCAGACAGCTGTCGGAAATCGCGATCGGCAAGGCTGGCACTATCCGTCAGCGACAGCACCTCCTTCACCACCTCCTGGGGGTTACGCTCAGACCAGGGCGCCCGCCCCATCTTCACCATCTCGCGTACACTGAGCGGGAAGGTAATCTGATGTTGTTGACGCATTACCGCCCTTTGACGGGCCAAAGCCTGACGCGGCCACTCATTTAGCGGGCGGCTCTGCAAAAGACACCGTCCGGAATCCAGGGTCAGGTAGCCGCTCAGTAAACGCATCAGGGTAGATTTACCGGCGCCGTTAGGACCAATCAGCGCGACCATTTCACCGGGAACCAGCGTCAGAGAAACCTTATCGACCAGAAGTCGTGAGCCTACGCGGTAGCTGACAGCCTGCGCCGTCAGCGTATTAGCGCTGCAGGGATCAGCCATGAAGTCCTCCCGATCGCCGTAGGATCAGCCAGAGAAACCAGGGGCCGCCTATCAGACTGGTAATCAATCCGACGGGCATTTCAGCGGGTGCTACCAAAGTACGCGCAAGGGTATCGGCCACTAATAGTAGCATCGCACCTGCCATAACCGATCCTGGCAGCATCCAGCGATGATCGCCACCGAAGCACATGCGCATAAGATGTGGCACCACCAGACCAACAAAACCAATGATGCCGCTCACCGCCACCGAAGCCGCAACCAGCAGCGCGCTTAGTATCAGCAGCTGTCGCTGGGTGCGATGTACATCAATACCGAGATAGTGCGCCTCTTCCTCACCCAATTGCAGCAGGTTCAGTCGGCCAGTGAGGCGCTGGACCAGCAGCATAACCGGTAGCATCAGGCTGGCACAGGCCACCACCAGCGGCCACTGAGCCTGCCCCAGACTTCCCATTCCCCACAAAGAAAGCTGACGCAACTGCTGATCGCTGCTGATCCAGGAAAGTATGCCGACTGCGGAACCGCATAGCGCATTAATCGCAATGCCTACCAGCAGCAGGCTTGCCAGCGAACCGCGGCTACTACGACTAAGCGTGAAAATAATCAGGGTTACCGCCAGACTGCCAACAAATGCTGCCAGCATCGGCACCCAAAGCGCCAGCGTGCCTGGCGTAAGGGAGGTGAACGTCAGTACCACAGACAGTGCCACCGCCAGCGCCGCACCACTGCTGATACCCAGCAGGCCAGGATCGGCCAGCGGATTACGAAACAGGCCCTGCATAATGCCGCCAGACAGCGATAAGGCGCCGCCCACCAACACCGCCAGTAGTACACGCGGCAGGCGGATATTCCACCAAACCTGCCATACCATACTCCCGGTCGGCTGTTGCCAGAGCTGATGTAGCGTGAGGCGCATGGCACCCAGATTGGCAGCAAACACCATCAACAACAACATTAGCACCAGCATGACCAGCAGCCAACGCAGAGCATGGGCTTGCCTCATGGTTTAATCCGTTCTGCGGCCTGGCGCAAACGAACGATAGCGTCGGGGGTATCCAGACCAAAACTCAGCAAAGCCATATCATCCACCACCAGCAAGCGCTGTGCTTTGCCCGCAGGCGTCAGCGCAAGGCCGGGAAGCTTCCATACATTATCCTTGCCGCCAAAAGACTGCGCGGTGGATTTTCCGATCACCACCAGCTGCGGGGCGCTGGCTACCACGCCCTCCTGAGCAAGGGGCTGATAGTGCTGAACATTTCCCATCGCATTGATTAAACCGGCGCTGCGTATTACCGCATCGGCGGCCGTGCCAGTCCCCGCCCCCATGCTATTCATACCGCTGTTGTTCATGATAAATAGCACTTTGATCGGCAACGGCTGGTGTGGTACCTGGGCCAGCGCCTTGTTCATACGCTGGATTAACGCCGCACCCTGCGACTCTTTTTGCAGCGCCCGGGCAATGACAGCTATTTTTCGATCTATTGTCACAAGGTCAGGATCACCCGGAACCATAACTACTTTTACGCCAGCGCGCGCAACCTGTTCCAGTGCCAACGAAGGTTTTGCCAGCGCACTACTTAAAACCATCGTGGGTTGCATCGCCAGGATACCCTCAGCATTGAGCTGGCGCACATAGCCGACGTCAGGCAACTTGGTTGCCGAAGGCGGATGCAGGCTTGTGCTATCGCGCGCAACCAGCTCCTGCTGCGCTCCCAGCGCATAGACAATTTGCGTCACATCGCCGCCAATAGAGACGACTCGTTCAACGCTCATTGCTGAAAAGGGCAGCAGCAAAAGTAGCAGCCAGCGCTTCATGCTGCCTCTCCCGTTTCGCTCAGGGTTGCCAGCTGCTCGCGCCAACGATTTTGCTCGGCCTGACCTTCAGTGCGCTGACCGAAAAGCTGGGCTATCTGCGTGCCATCGGCAGCAAAAAGCTCCAGACTGGTCACTAACCCATTATCCGTTGGCTTGCGCGTTACCCAGCTTTCCGCAATCTGGTCTTCACGCAGATGAAGCGTAAAACCGGGATTAAAAACGTTCAGCCAGCTTTGCATTGGCTGTAGTTTCTCGATGATGCCAGTAAAGATCTGCGTACAACCCCGGTTGCCAACGAATATCATAATCTCATTGCCATCCTGTTTTGCCATGCGGAGGATCTGCGCTAGCGCCTGATTATTCACCCGGTACGCCAGATCGCTGGCGACAGCCCGAAACGCCTGCTGACGGGAAATATTGTGCCGTTTAAGCAGGCCGAAAAATTGATGAACATCGGTCATCGCCCGCCATTCATGCTCTATGGCCAGCGTATCAGGCTGCTTTTCCCACTGTATGACTTCAGGCGGTTCAACAGCAAGCTGGGACAGCGTTTCATCTTCAAAGCGATCGACAAGGGCCAGCCAGGCATTCAAATCAGTGCAGTCCGTGGCGTATACTTTCAAGATGGCGTCGCCCTGCTTATCAAAAAACTGAATACTCTGGCGTTCGCCGTGGGCCGTTGCTTCCCGTAGAGCAAAAGCGCTGTGCCACTGGCCAGGGAACAGGCGTAAATCGAGGGCGCGCGGGTTAAGCACCAGCCCGGCATGATCGCCGAGATGTAAATTTTCATAGCGACCAATAATCTCATGCACCGCGTATTCATTACGGGTGATTGATTTTGTTTCACCTACCGCCGACAGCGCCGTCAGCAGCGGACGCACCTCGGCCTTTAATGCCCGTGCATCATGACCGCAACGCGCCATGACCAATTCAGCCTCGCTGATCCCCATCTGCGCGGCAAGGTCACGGGCGTATTGTTTCGGATCGGCAGCTTTCAGCGCCAGATACTGCTCATATCGTTGAGTCATCATCACTCTCTCCATAAAATGCGCTGGCTGAGCAGCGCAGTAACGCATCAGAAATCGACATTCACACCAAGCTGGAAGCTACGACCGGGCATAACAGCCAGCGCTTTGTCATAACCGTCCTGATTGGTGATGCTGGTCAGTTGTCGATCGCTCAGATAATCCCAGTATTTACGGTCAGTCAGGTTATAGATACCGCCGCTGAGCTTGACGTGATCGGCAACCCGCCACCAGGCGCTGAGATCGACCAGTCCATAACCCGGCACGCGATCGTACTCTTTACTACTATCGGCCAGTACCGCACCACTGTTACTGTAGGCTTCACGGTTGGAGTCAATCGCTCGTTTTCCTTTAACAAAGGTTGCCGTGATGGCCGCACCGTAACGTTTGGCTGGGTCATCCCAGGCCAGCCCTACTACAGCTTTCATCGGTGGTACACTGTCCAGATCGATATACTTATCGCCCAGATAACTGGACTTCGCTTTACCCTGGCTGTAGCCATAGGCCAGCGTGGCGCTCAGGCCATCAATTGCGTCGAACCAGGTGCCAAAGTTAATGCGTGTGGCCAGTTCACCGCCATAGATATAGGCTTTATCCCGATTCTCAGCCTGATAGGTGGTGTAAATGTTTCCGGGCACATTAATAAATTTTTCCGGATTGTTCGCACGAGTGTAACGGCTGTAAGCGATAAAATTGGCATAATCGTTGTAGAACAGCGCAGTGCTGAAAGTGACGCCTTCGGTAACCGTCCCCTTCATGCCCCATTCGAAATCGTTACTGTTTTCGGTTTTCAGATCGGTATTACCAATCAGGGCATACTGCTGGCGACCCGCGTAGGAAGCGCCCAAATTCCAGGAGCCATATAGCTGACTGGCGTCCGGGAACTGCACCCCGCGCTTGTATTGCAGGTAGGTCATCAGGGTGGGTGTCAGATCATACGTGAGCGTCAGCGATGGCAATACGCGGGTATCGCTGAAAGATTTGCCATACAGGGTGCTTACGCCGTTTTCCGTCAGCACGCTGCTGTTGGTCGTCATCTCACCCAAATCACGCGCTTTGGTTTCCTGGCGAGCAACGCGCACGCCGGGTATCAGCGACAGGTTGTGATCGTTAATATCAAAATGAATATCATCCTGCACAAAAGCGCCAAGCACCGTGGTACGGCTGTCCGCCTGCGGCTTCATGATGACACTAAAAGCACTGGGTGCCGGCTCCTGACGGAAGGGGCGTTTGGCGCTGTCAAAACGGGCATTGGCACCCGCACTGAAGTCGTGACGCCCCCAAGCCTTAGTTAGGCGAGTTTCCAGACCCAATGTATCTACATTGTAATCAGAATAGACACGTTCGGTGGTGCGGCTTTCCGTTGGCATCAGCGTATTATCGTGTGCCTGCGTTTGTTGCCAGAATAACCGGGTATCAACGGTATCAACCCAGCTGTTAAACGGCGACCATTGGTCACGCAGCGATAAGCCTAAGCGGCGGGTATTGCTCTGCTGGTGCGAGGTGCCAATAATGCTACTACCGGAGGAGTTCCAGCTATCGTAATGGGTATGATCCGTTTTGTTATAATAATCGACAGTACCGGTTAGCTTATGCTCATCGTTAGGCTGCCAGATACCGGAAGCCAAAAGCGCCGTGGAGTGCCAGTTGGCCGGGTATGCATCGTGAGTATCGCTGTTATTTTCCGTCTGCTGTCCATCACGACGGCTTAGCACAAAGACGCCACGCAACGTACTGTCTCCAGCTGCTGCCGTCAGACCGTTGTGCCAGCTTCGATTCGAGGAGTCGTAATCACTCTGATAACCAAAGTAGCTCTCTTTGCCTGGATGAAGAAAGTCATCGGCAGATTTCGGCACAAAGGAGACCATGCCGCCTATCGCGGTATTTGCCTGGCTGGTTGAGGTGGCACCCGCTGCAATATCCACCTGGCCGTAGATATAGGGATCGATATAGTCCCGGCCGATGCCAAAGGTGTTTAACCCGGCGCGACTGGCATAGCTACGCCCGGTCGCATTAGGCAGCGGAATGCCGTCAACATCAATCCCTACGCGGTTACTTTCCAGACCGCGGATGTTGTAGCCAGTATAACCACCGCGGTCAAACCCGCTTTTCCCGGCACCGGAGCCACCACTGACGCCAGTTGCCGATATCAGCGGCTGATAACGCATGATTGATCCGAAATCATCGGCACCCATTTGCTGCATCTGTTCAGCAGTGATGCGGGTGTACGAACCGGCTTTTTTTTCGGGTAGCGGTGCTGTCACTGTCATCGAGGGTTCATCAGAAGACCCGCTGGTGGCAAGTTTGCTTTTAGTCGACGCAGCGCTGGCCTTGATCTTTGCCGGATTGCCAGCAGTTTGTTCTGCGGCACTGGCCTGAACGCTCATCGTCGCGATAAGCGTGCCGATTAAGGTATGCAGATAAAGCGATCCTTGCTTAAAAGAAGTATTGAGCATAGCTGAACCTTTTAATAGCCCCTGTCATGGTTTTTAGGCGCTCAACAATTGCAGGTATAATGCAAAAAATTAAAAAAGCGCCATAAAACGCAGCGCGAAAAATAGAACTACAAATGACCTTCACGGTGCTTCTACAAGTGAGCACCTATGGCGGACAAAAAAGATAATACAAATGATAATTAGTATCAATTTTATTTACAACCTGACGCACATTACAACAACAAGTAAGCCAGCTGTACCAAGCATTTATGTAAAGAAGCGCGGATTCCGCGATTTATTGTTCTTCAGCCATTGCTACTAACAGACAAACATAAAATAATTAGCTATTTTTATTTCGCAAGAATGAATCAAAGATGACGACAAGACCGGCAATTACCATCAGATACTGTGTTCAATGTAACTGGTTACTGAGGGCCGCCTGGATGGCGCAGGAGTTACTTAACAGTTTTGCCGATGAACTGGCCTCGGTCACCCTTGAGCCGGCTACAGGCGGCGTTTATCAAATTAGCGTCGCTGAACAAGTGATTTGGGAACGTAAGCGAGACGGCGGATTTCCGGACGCAGCAGCGTTAAAACAGCGAATTTGCGCCCTTTATTTTCCAGACAAAGCGCCCGCTCATGGCGGCCAGAAAAAGACGCCTTAGCCTGTCTTTCAAAAACATTATCAGTCACGCCAGATCACACACAGTACGGAAAAACTGCAGCGTATAAGCCGCAAAAAACTCCCCCCAACTGTAGCCAGCAGAATGGGTGAATCAGGCGAATCAGACAGGATGTGAAAAGATTCCTTAACGTATTTATTCCCGGCTGGATAACGGCGACGTGCAGGGCTGCGAACGACGGCTTAATCTGACCGGATGGAAATTATCATGCTGAAACTTTTGTTTGTAACGCTGTGCAGCAGCCTGCTCACCCAACACGCTGTTGCTGCGACCCTGGACGGTTTTTCGCGCCACTATAACAGCCGCTGTGGCAGCCCGGCGGCAAAAATTGACAGCCAACGCGCGCTGCCAGCCAAATTTCGCTCGCGTAACTTTCCCCTCGTTCTGGAGCACACCACGCTCAGCGACATTCAGCGACAGTTTAAAGGTGAGATTCAGAAAAACAACCGTGATGAATGGCTGTGCTACCACTCTCAGGCGGAAAATCTCACCTGGTGGTTTATTTCACGTACTAACATTGAGCATGGAAATTTATCAACTATCATGCTTAGCGCCATCGACTATAAAGCGCATTGCGATATACCCGCCAGACCTGTTTATCTCTCCGGCGTCACCGTCCCCTCTCTCGGCGCCACGCGAAACGAAGTCGCACACTATTTTAAATCCCCTATTTCTGCTCGTGACAACTGCCAGCAATTTGAAACCCGTATCGATTCAAAAGACGCGAACACCATAAATTCTCTGCGATATTTTTTTGAGGATAATCAGGTAGTCGGCATGTCTTTTGAACAGCTGACGACCAACGATTAAACGGCATGCCACAGACCAGATATCCATCGATAAAACAGCTTTTCGCACCTTGTCACAATTCGATAATATCCAGCTTTGCAAGTGGAGAACAGCGGGCTACATTTAACTGATCAGACCACTTACCGGGTAATTTTATGGCTGCCGTTTCCCTGTTTTCACCGCTGGATCTCGGCTTCACCCAGCTAAAAAATCGCGTGCTGATGGGCTCAATGCACACCGGGCTGGAAGAGCATCCGGATGGCGCACAGCGACTGGCGGCTTTTTATTCCGAGCGAGCGCGTGCAGAAGTCGGCCTGATTGTTACCGGCGGTATTGCGCCCACATCGGAAGGCGTCGTCAGCGCCGGAGCTTCTGTGCTCGCTGACGAAACGGCACTGGAACATCATCATATTATCACCGCTGCGGTGCACCAGGCCGGGGGGAAAATCGCCCTGCAAATCCTGCACGCAGGACGTTACAGTTATCAGCCGGAGCTGGTCGCGCCTTCAGCCATTCAGGCAGCCATTAATCCTTATAAACCCCGTGAGCTGAGGAGTATGGAGATCAAAGCGCTGATTGAAAAGTTCGCTCGTTGCGCCGCGCTGGCACAGCGGGCAGGTTACGACGGCGTGGAGATCATGGGGTCCGAGGGCTACCTGATTAATCAGTTCCTGGTCGAGCGCACTAATCAGCGCAACGATGCCTGGGGCGGCGATGAATCGCGCCGTCGCCGCTTCGCGGTTGAAATCGTCAGAGCAGTACGCGCGGCAGTTGGCGACGCCTTCATCATTATTTATCGTCTGTCAATGCTTGATCTGGTTGAGCAAGGCGCCACCCTGCCACAGACGCTGGCCTTGGCTAAAGAAATCGAGGCGGCGGGCGCAACACTCATTAACACCGGCATTGGCTGGCATGAGGCTCGCATCCCGACTATCGCCGCCTCCGTACCACGCGCAGCCTTTGCCTGGGTTACGCAGGCACTCAAGCCCCATTTACGCGTGCCGCTGATTACCACTAACCGCATCAACGATCCTAAGGTTGCGCAGCAGCTATTGAGCGACGGCTGTGCCGATATGGTTTCAATGGCACGACCGCTGTTGGCCGACGCCGAACTGGTGTTAAAAGCGCGTGAGCAGCGAAACGACGAAATTAATACCTGCATCGGCTGTAATCAGGCCTGCCTCGATCAGATTTTTCAGGGCCAGCTGACGTCCTGCCTGGTCAATCCACGAGCCTGCCACGAAACCAAAATGCCATTGCATCCAGCGCGGTCGGTGAAAAGCCTGGCTGTAGTTGGCGCAGGGCCGGCTGGTTTGGCCTGTGCCATAAACGCAGCACAGCGCGGTCACCAGGTAACGCTGTTCGAGGCCGCCGCCCAGGTTGGCGGGCAATTTAACCTCGCCCGACGCATTCCGGGCAAAGAAGAGTTTAATGAAACCTTGCGCTATTACCGCCGTCAGCTGGAGCTGCATGGCGTGACGCAACGCCTCAATACCCTGGCCGATGCCGCGGTACTGATGGCGTTTGATGAGGTGATCCTTGCAACCGGCGTTGAGCCACGTATGCCGGACATACCCGGCATCGATCATCCTTCGGTGCTCAGCTACCTCAAGGTGCTGCGCGACGGGGCGTCGGTAGGGGATCGCGTTGCACTTATCGGTGCCGGCGGGATTGGATTTGATCTCGCGGCGTTTCTCAGCCAGCATGGTCCGGCTACCTCGCTGGACATCCCGGCATTCTGTCAGGAGTGGGGCATCGACCGCTCCCTGCAACAACCGGGTGGTCTGGTACGCCCGCAGGCGAAAAAAAGCCTCCGCGAAATCTGGTTGCTACAGCGTAAACCCGGCAAACCGGGCACCGGTCTCGGTAAAACGACCGGTTGGATCCATCGCGCCAGCCTGCAGATGCGCGGCGTGCATCAGTGGGGAGGGATCAGCTATCAGCATATTGACGATCGTGGCCTGCACATACTGCGCGATGGCGAGGAAATTTGCCTGTCGGTTGATAACATCGTTATCTGCGCCGGGCAGCTCAGCCTTAACCCATTAGCAGAGCCGCTGCGTACAGCTGGCAAAACGGTTCATGTCATCGGCGGTGCCGAAGTCGCCCGCGAACTTGACGCCCGCCGCGCTATCGCACGAGGAACCCAGCTGGGCCTGACGCTGTAGTGCATCCCGGCCTGGCTGTTAACCTTGTTTGTTAAACGTAGCTATTAAAAATAGCGCATTTCGCCATTAAACTGGCAGAATCACCATTCAGCCTTTCAACCACAGGGTGAATGATGTCTGCCTCTATTAACACTCGCGTTTATCGCTCCCGACTGCTGGATGCCCTGTCATGGGTGGAGTATCAGTTTATGCCAGCCGGAGCGCATCCTCCTGAAAATGCGGCCTACGGTCATCAGCGCCACAGCGCGGTGGTGCTGTCGGGTCATCAGGCATTCCCGGCTAAACGCTGTGAAGGCGATGCGGTGATCGCTTCCGATAGCCGCCCGGTAGCGGTTTATACCGCCGACTGCCTTCCGATGCTGATTGTCGATAAACAGCAGCGTCGGGTTGCTGCTGCCCACGGCGGCCTGCGCGGCGTTACGGCAGGAATTCATCTCAATGTGATGGATAAACTGTGTGAACTGGGGGCGGTGCCGGAAAGTCTGCTGCTGATTATTGGCCCGGCAATTGGTCCCTGCTGCTACGAGCTAGGCCAGCAGGTCATTGCAGATATGCAGCAGCAGCCGGTTCTGTCATCGCTGCGTGTTGCCCTGCCCTGGTCGCATCAGCAGCCAGTTAACCGGCTGGCACAACGTCCACAAGCGCAGGCGCAGCAAAACGGCGTCTGGTTTAATTTGCCAGCGCTGGCAGAAAACATGGCCAGTCTTTGGGGGTTACCATCAGAAAACGTTGAGCAGCTTGGCGTCTGCACCTATTGTTCGGCTGAAGAGCACGCCAGCTACCGTCGGAACACTCACTTTGGTGGCGGCTATCAGCAGCGTTTTTCGTGGATACGCCGCATTGATTAAGGCAGTTTAACGCAGCGTAACACCACAAATTTTTTATTGCTGGCCACCAGCTGGCAGTTACCAAATAGCTTCTTTAGCTTATGGTGATAATCCAGATGGCGGTTACCCACAACTCTTAGCTCTCCGCCGCACAGCAGACAGCGGCGCGCATCGCGGAACATCTGCCAGGCGATGTGATCAGTCAGGGCGTTTTGCTGGTGAAACGGTGGATTACACAGCACCGCCTTAGCACTGTTAGCGGCAAAACCGCTCAGCGCATGGTTGACGCTGAACTGCGAGCGCGCCAGCGATTCAGGCTGATTTAATTCAATATTCATCCGGCTGGATGCCACGGCCATCCAGGACTCATCGACGAAATGCACCCGTGCCAGGGGGTTATTACGTAACGCCACCAGGCCAATAACGCCGTTGCCACAGCCAAGATCGATAATCTCTCCCGACAGGTTCTGCGGCAGATGCTGCATAAAAAAACGGGCGCCGATATCCAGCCCACTACGGGCAAACACACTGGCGTGGTTGGCAATTGTCTCACCACTATCAAGCTGCCAACGCTGGATCATCTCATCCTCCGGCAGCAAGGGAGCCTGCCACTGGCAGAAAATCAGACGCGCCTTTTTCCAGGCCAGCGAGGTGGTTGTCCTACCCAGCGTGCGTTCAAACAGTTGTAGCGTCGAACGGTGGATCTCTTTGGCTTTCGCGGCGGCGATAATGTGCGTTTGCGGCGTCACAACCTTACGCAGCGCCCGGAGCTGCTGCTCTAGCAGTGCCAGCGTTTTTGGTATTTTAATCAACACCCTGGATGGAGCTTCGGGCAGAGCACTGAGGGAATCGAGCAGGGTCACCGCCTCCGGCGACAAGTGATTGTGTTGCAGATTCTGCCGCGTTGCGAGCAGGCTGAGTAGCGAGTCACTGATACTAAAAGGGTCATCGCTGTGGCACGCGCAGGCCAACGCACCAAAACTGTCATTGAAAATCAGGGTCGGGCCGACGGCGGGTCCTTCCAGCTGTTGCAGTAATAGCTCATCTGCGGCCTCCCAGGCCTGCAGTGGGCTCTCTTCGCGCTGGAGAGGAAAACGTTGCAGCGTCAGATTTTCCAGCGAATAGACAGAATGGCTCATTGGCGCTCCGGTTTAGACAAATTCAGGCGCTTTATCCCTTAAAACTGCCCGCCAGTAAACAGATTTATTGACTGTCCTGGTCCAAATCATCGTTTCTTTTGCTGACAGAGCCGGCCACTCTTCAGCCAGTTTTAACCAAGCTGAGCAAGCACTGGCTCAGCCTTATCTGGCAGAATCAGGGCCATCGTAGCAAGCGCCACCCTTATATAAATGTTTTGGTCTTCTGAATCAGGCTGGTCTTACTAATCGCCCCCAGGTATTTACGCTCGGTGGCATTATTCAGCACAGGCAGGCGTTCAAGGGAAAGACTGGAAAAGATATCCCATCCCTGACGGACGGTCTGATATTCAAACACCACGGGAAAATCCCGGTCCATTACGCCACCGACCGGTGAGTTGAGGGTAATCACCTTATCCAGCACCTGATGCGAAATTTCGTGA
Organism: Izhakiella capsodis; assembly: GCF_900115045.1. GTDB lineage: Bacteria > Pseudomonadota > Gammaproteobacteria > Enterobacterales > Enterobacteriaceae > Izhakiella > Izhakiella capsodis. The sequence continues at coordinate 56,302 of NZ_FOVC01000004.1, forward strand.
ACGGAAACCGCACCCAGAAATGTCCCCTGTTTATCGATAACGTAAACAAAACGTTCACGTTTAATCGAGCTGACCGCCAGCGCCTTACCGACTGAATCCTGAGGATGAAGCGCCTCCCCGGCGACAATATATTGCGCAATGATGCTGCTATCGAAATCGAACCAGGCATCGGCACGGTTGATGTGCTCAGTGACCATCGGATAGGTACTGGCTAACTGTAAGCGATAAACCGTCATTGATGCCAGAGAGCAGGCTATCATTGTCGGAAACAGCAGGCTGCTGTTAAACGTCATTTCCAGCACCATCAGCATCGCCATCAGCGGTGCCTGGCTGACGGCGGCAAGCACTGCGCCCATGCCTATAGCGGCAAATTCCAGACTGTTATTGACCGGTAATCCCGCAAATTTGGCAAGTAAAGCGGTAATATCGCCAGTCATGGCCCCCAGCAGCAGCGACGGCGTGAACATACCGCCCACTGCGCCGGAGCCAACAGAAAGGGCTGTCGCAATCAGCTTAAGGAAAAATAAAATCAGCAGCGCTTTCAGAACGAAATCACCGGCCATGATACGCACGATAACCTCATAACCATTGCCAAGAATATTCGTAGAACCGATGGCCAGCAGGCCAACTGCCAGCCCTCCCAGACCAAGCCGTAGTGGCAGGCTGGTCATTGTCCTGAACTGGCGTTTGCTCAACGCGATGAACCTGATAATCACCCAGCCAGTCAAACCTGATACCAGGCCCACCGCCACGGTGAGCAACATGCTGCTAAAACTGATATCGAAATGCACGGCAGAGAGGGGATACAGCGCAGAACTATAGCCCAGCATCCACATGGCGAGCACCGCCGAACCGGCTGAAACGACCAACGGGAGCAGGCGCTGCAACGCGGAGATACCGAAAGCGATTTCGGCGACGAAAATAGCTGAAGCCAGCGGCGCGTGATAGACCGATGCCAGTCCGGCGGCAGCTGCCATCGCCACGACATCGCTGTTATTCAGCTTCAGCGGGCGCTGAATAAGGCGGGCAATGAGGCTGCCCGTCAACGCCGCCAGCTGCACCATCGGCCCCTCTTTACCCAGAGAAGCGCCGCAGCTGACACTAAACAGCGAAGAGAGCGCGCGGAACAACGAGGCGCGGGTCGGCACCGCATCAAGACGCGCATTGATCACCTCAAGATAATCGGTTCCAGCCGTTTGCTGCTTTTCAATCCGCTTTGCATAGCGCAGGAAAAAGCCTGCCACCAGTCCACCCGCACCAACAATCAGCGGCCAGCAATACCATGGGCGGGAAAGCGCCGCCCGGGTAATATCGTCACCAGAGTCAAAGATCAGACGGGTCAAAATTTCAATCAGCAAGCGGAACAGCAGCGTTGCCATCGCGCCCATAATTCCAACAGGAATGGCGATGAGAATGGAGGTCCAGTTAAGAATATGTCTACTGCTTATGCTCATACTGCCTGCAGATCCCGTCAGAAAAAAAACGCTTTGTAATGAAGACCGATGCAACAGAGTAATACAAAAAAAAGACCGGACATCATGATCATCATCATGCCGCCCCGTTGCCGTGCCATTGCACTGATGACTCGCATGCTAATCTGAGACGCCAAAAACCGGAAACGAAACAGGTTATGATCCGCTTTGCCATTGTAGGAACCAACTGGCTTACCCATCAGTTCGTTGATGCCGCCCGAGAAAGTGGCGAAATGAAGCTAACGGCCATTTACTCGTGTAACCTTGAACAGGCCCGCACCATCAGTAACGATTATCCGGTCGAACATCTTTTTACCTCGCTCAGCGCGCTGGCGCAATCTCCTGACGTCGATGCGGTATACATCGCCAGCCCTAATTCAATGCACTGCGAGCAAGCGCGACTTTTTATGCAACATAGTAAGCATGTTATCTGCGAAAAACCGCTGGCGTCTAATCTACGTGAAGTCGAGGCAATGATTGCCTGCGCCCGCAGCAACCGGGTAGTGCTATTCGAAGCATTCAAAACCGCCTGCCTGCCCAACTTTCATAGGCTAAAGCAGCAGCTGCCGCAGGCAGGCAAGCTGCGCAAGGTGCTGTTCAATTATTGCCAGTATTCATCCCACCATCCGCGTTATATCGACGGTGAACATCCGAACACGTTTAACCCTGCCTATTCCAATGGTTCGATTATGGACATCGGCTATTACTGTCTTGCTAGCGCCGTGAGCCTGTGGGGTGAGCCTCACCATCTGCAAGCGCAGGCGTCGCTGTTGGCGAGTGGCGTCGATGGTCATGGCAGTGTGGTCATGAGCTATGGCGACTTTGACGTTACCCTTTTGCATTCGAAGGTCAGTCAAAGTGTCCTGCCCAGTGAGATTCAGGGCGAAGCTGGCAGTTTGGTGATTGATATGCTACCCGAGTGTCAGCGGCTGCAATTTATCCCCCGCAACGGCAAGCCACCAGAGGATCTGAGCCAGCCGCAGCATAGTAATACCATGTTGTATGAAGCGCAGATCTTTGCCACGTTGATAAAAAATAATAACGTTAACCATTCGTGGCTGGACATATCACGCACAACTGCAGCGCTGCTTGACAACATCCGCCGTCAGACAGGCGTAAAATTCCCGGCGGATGACATTCAGGCAGAGATCGTTGTGTAAAGCTATCTGATAGTGATTGATCTTTTTGCAAACAGACACTAATGTCTGCAATAGCAAAGGGGAGTAACTCCCAACTGGTTCATCGTCATTACGAACGCTGAGGCTTCCGGTGACCAGGCAATCTACCGATTGTGAGTGAGACCTTGCCAGAAGGCAAGGTCATGCGTGAAAAGTGCGGCTGGGTCTTCTGATACCGGCCGTTTTACTTTTTACAGGATACGCACATGAACACCATTGGCACACCGCTTCTGTGGGGCTGCTTTAGCGTCATCGTCATACTGATGCTGGCAATAGACCTTTTTTTACAACGCCGCAGTGACCAACCCGGTATGTCGGTAAAGCAGGCCGCTATCTGGTCACTACTGTGGATTTCCCTCACACTTCTCTTCGCCGTCGCTTTCTGGTGGTACCTCGACAGCAACCAGGGCCGCGCAGTGGCCAATATGCAAACCACCGCTTTTCTCACCGGCTGGCTGCTGGAAAAGGCACTGGCGGTAGATAACGTCTTTGTCTGGCTGATGCTGTTTAGCTATTTCAGCGTTCCGCCCGCCCAGCAACGACGGGTGCTGGTTTATGGTGTCTTGGGTGCTATCGTGTTGCGTACAGTGATGATATTTGCCGGCAGCTGGCTGGTGATGCAATTCCACTGGATACTTTATCTGTTTGGTGCATTTTTACTGTTTACCGGCGTAAAAATGGCGCTGGCAAAACATGGCGACGCTCAGACCGCTGGCGATACCGCCCTGATGCGCTGGGTGCGTAAACATTTACGTATGACTGATGAACTGCATGGCGAAAAGTTTTTTATTCGCCGTAATGGGATCCTGTTCGCGACTCCGCTGCTACTGGCTCTCATTATGATCGAATTTAGCGATGTCATCTTCGCTGTTGACAGCATTCCGGCAATTTTTGCTGTTACCACCGATCCCTTTATCGTATTAACGTCAAACCTGTTCGCCATCCTGGGCCTGCGTGCCATGTATTTCCTACTGGCTGGTATGGCGGACCGCTTCCCACTGCTAAAATATGGTCTGGCGCTGATACTGATTTTTATCGGTTTCAAGATGCTGCTAATAGATATTTATCCGCTGCCGGTGAGCGTTTCGCTGAGCGTAGTCGCCATGATTTTGCTATTGACCATGTTGCTGAATGTGCTGGTAAATCGCCGCCGCGATCGTCTCAACTCGCACGTTTAATCTCCCCAGGAAGAGATCCCGACGAATCGGGATCTCTGCACAATCCAAACCTTTTACCGGCTTATTGCGTAAATAATTGCCGCCTACCCTTCCCTCACCGCCTCAATTCCTTATACTTCCTGAGCAAACACGCTACGCAGGGTCTGCCCTCCGCACGGGCCTGCCGCACTATTTCAATAACAATTTGGTTCAGAGATGCAAGTAGATAACAAAGGACAAAACTGGCGGCAACGCCTGTTTCAGGGAAGCCTCATTCAACAAATTCTGATTGGACTACTCGCCGGCATCGCGCTCGCCGCTGTGTCGAAACCGGCCGCCCATGCGGTAGGCATATTAGGAACGCTGTTCGTCAGCGCGCTGAAGGGCGTCGCTCCCCTTCTGGTACTGATGCTGGTAATAGCCTCCATCGCCAGCCATCAGCCTGGACAAAAAACCAGCGTTCGTCACGTGATAATTCTCTATTTACTCAGCACCTTCTTTGCAGCGGTGGTCGCGGTAGTCATGAGCCACCTGATGCCACAATATCTGGTGCTGAAAAGCGTCAGTCAGCAAATTACGCCGCCGTCAGGCATCCTCGCCGTTATTCAGGGCCTGTTAATGAATATGGTGGTTAATCCGGTAAGTGCTCTGATTGAAGCAAACTATATTGGTATTCTGGTATGGGCAATCGGTCTTGGGCTGGCATTCCGACATGCCAGCGACACCACCCGCACGGTGCTTAAAGACGCCTCTTTAGCGGTAACATGGCTGGTACGTGTCGTCATTCGCTGTGCCCCTCTGGGAATTTTCGGCCTGGTTGCGTCAATTCTTGCTGACACTGGCTTCGCGACGTTATGGGGCTATGCACACCTGCTTGCATTATTACTGGGTTGCATGCTGCTGATGGCACTGGTGTTTAATCCGCTACTGGTTTACTGGAAAATCCGTCGCAATCCCTATCCGCTGGTGTTTACCTGCCTGCGCGAAAGCGGCGTTACTGCCTTTTTCACCCGAAGTTCAGCCGCGAATATCCCGGTAAACCTGGCGCTTGCGAAAAAGCTTAATCTCGATGAAGACACCTACTCGGTCGCCATTCCGCTGGGTGCCAATATCAGCATGGCAGGCGCGGCGATCACGATTACGACCCTGACGCTGGCTGCGGTCAATACGTTAGGCATTCACGTTGATTTGCCGACAGCAATACTGCTGAGCGTCGTCGCTTCCCTGTGTGCCTTTGGCTGCTCCGGGGTAGCGGGAGGATCGCTGCTACTGGTGCCGGTAGCCTGTAACATGTTTGGCATTCCTAATGATATTGCCATGCAAGTCGTTGCTTTAGGCTTCATTATCAGCGTATTACAGGACTCTTCTGAGACAGCGCTAAACTCTTCCGCCGATATTCTGTTCACTGCCGCCGCCTGCATCGGCGACGAGCGCAAACAGCAGACTCAGTTTCATCAGTAAGCGAACAGGCTGCCCTTGCCGGGTGGCCTGTTTAATCCTCCACCTTGCCTTATAAGTAAATATTCCTTATACCAAAACACATTAATCTCGTGCGTTTTGGGCGAAATTTCGCCAGTAATTTACCCTGCAGAGCCACCATATCCGACAATTAAGCGCGATTAGTCGGTGAAGCACAGTAAAGGCTACTGCCAGTACGTTAAAGATGCGATATCAGTTAAAAACCACGGGCCAAAACGCACTCTTCCAACCGATCTTACGGTCGATGCACACCTATAAAAATGTTGTCAATACGCCTTGTTAGTGAAAGAAATATCTCGCAACGACGAATTCCAGCAGGATAAATATTGTCAAATTACCAGTCTGTTCATATTTACCCTGACAGGTCGTTAAAAATAATACTTTCCCAGGTAATTTAGGGTCATTTTCACCGCGGAAAGACTGAAAAATGTCAGTCAGTGTAAAACTCCTTTTTCTTATGGCTACCAAACGGTAAAAACAGAAAGACAGACTACGCTTTAGCTATCGTCTCAGCCTGTGATTTGTTACAGTCAGACAGCTTTTCTTACTAATGGTGTTTAGTGACAACATTAGTAACGTCTCACTTGATAATTTGCATAATGTTCGATCCGTGCTTGCTGAAACCAGCAGCTCATTCATTTCCGCTTTGTTTGGATCGATCGAGGATATACGCTGTCAGGAATGCCCGTTGATGGAAACTCTTCAATCTCTGTTTTATGCCCTGTGGCATCAGGATTTCGTAACGCTTACAGACCCATCGCTGATGTGGGCAATTTATATTGTTCTGTTCGTCATCCTTTTTTTAGAAAACGGCTTGCTTCCTGCCGCATTTCTCCCCGGTGATAGCCTGCTAATCCTGGTCGGCGTACTGATCGCCAAAGGCACGTTAAATTTTCCTCTGACTTTATTTATTCTCACCACCGGCGCCAGCCTGGGCTGTTGGGTGAGTTATATTCAGGGGCGCTGGTTAGGTAATACCAAAATCGTGCAAAATTGGCTGGCGCATTTACCCACTCAGTATCATCAGCGCGCGCGCAATCTCTTTCACCGTCACGGTCTTTCAGCACTGCTTATTGGCCGTTTTATCGCTTTTGTCCGCACGTTGTTGCCAACCCTTGCGGGCATATCTGGCCTGAGTAATGCGCGGTTTCAATTTTTCAACTGGATGAGCGGTCTACTGTGGGTGCTAATCCTGACACTGCTTGGATTCGCGCTAGGCAAAACGCCGCTGTTTCGTCGCTACGAAGACCAGTTAATGTTCGGGCTGATGATGCTGCCGTTAATACTGCTGGTGATTGGTTTATGCGGTTCACTTCTGATGATTTGGCGTAAAAAGCGAGCTGTTTCGCAACCAAATGAGAAAGGAGACTCCTAATGAATGTGTTAAAAAAGCCCGGAATTATGCGCCTACGGCTGCTGATCGGGCTTTTTACAGGATCGGTATTACTCTTTGCGCTGAACGTACTTCCTTCGATAATACACCACGATACTGGAATACGAATCCGTACCAGTCTTCAGGGGGTGGCGCTGCCAGACGGATTTTACGTTTATCAATGTCTGAGCGGCCACGGCATCCGCATTAAAAGCATCACTCCTGCCCCCCATTCACTGGTGATACTATTTGACTCTCCTGAACAGAGCCAGGCTGCTGAGCGCTTGCTGCGGCGAGTTCTTCCCTATGGCCTCGATATTTGTCAACTAAAAGAGACCGTTTCGGTAAGAGATCACACTGTCGCTGTCACTCAGCATACCTGAACAGCCTTACCGCAAATGCGCGTTTCTCATTTTTGTGGTTTATCGAATTAATGACTATGCTTTAACAAATTGAAAAAACGACCTGTCTGAGAATTTTTGCCGACTGTGGCCGTCATTATTACAAGGAAATCAGTTATGAAATACTGCCAAATTACTGTGGCTTCGCTGTTTATACTGGCGGGTGTGGCACAGGCTTCAGATTCGCTATGTCAGCAAAAAGCCGACGCCATCAGGCACGAAATCGACGTGGCTAAAAAACATAACAATCAGCGCCGTATTAATGGTCTCGAACGCGCACTCACGGAAGCACAATCAAATTGCAGTGATAAAATGCTGCGCAGTGCTCACCAGGAAAAAATTGCCGCTCAGCGTGCTAAAGTAAAAGAGCGTGAACATGAGCTGGCTGAAGAGCAAGCGAAAAGCGACGATCGCGCTAAAATTGAAAAACGCGAACGCAAACTCACCGAGGCTCGCGCTGAACTTAAAAAGCTTGAGTCTTCCCGCTGGTAACAGCGTCGTCTGAATTTGGATATTATTGATTATCAAGGAGTGTTTTATGGCTAAAGATACCACCTCAGAAAATCTGCGCACTGAGTTGAAAAACCTGGCGGATACCCTTGAAGAAGTGCTGAACAATTCGGCTGAGAAATCAAAAGGTGAACTCGATAAACTGCGCACCAAAGCGCACAGTGCGCTGAAAGAGACGCGCGCGCGACTGGGTGATTCAGGCGAGCGCCTGGCGCAAACCTCACGAGAAGTCGCCGATCGCGCTGATGATTACGTCAAAGAAAATCCCTGGACCAGCGCAGGCATTGGCGCAGCAGTCGGCGTCATTATCGGCATTTTGATAGCGCGCCGTTAACTATGGCTGATTTACAGCAAAATCATGGCCCCGCTAAAGGGGTCATTTCCACAGGCCAGCGCATCATCACTATCCTTGTAGGGATCGTCGAAACACGTTTGCGCCTGGCAGTGGTTGAGCTGGAAGAGGAAAAAGCGAATCTGATTCAGATGCTGATGATGATTGGCCTCACCATGCTGTTTACTGCTTTTGGCTTAATGAGCCTGATGGTGCTGATCATCTGGGCCGTAGACGCCCAGTATCGACTGATGGCGATTGCTATCACCACGGCGGTGCTGTTCGCTTTAGCGCTAATTTTTGGTGTGTGGACGCTGGCAAAATCACGTCAATCCAGCCTGTTACGCGCTACGCGTAAAGAACTGGACAATGATCGCCAGCTGCTGGAGAAAGAGTAGTGGGTTACCGCGAACGCGAGCAGCGGAAATCAGATTTGCTGCGGTTAATTCAACAGCAGCGTTTGGATCTCAGTGCCGGGTGCCGCGACTGGGAGTACGCCACTTTTCGCTACGACCGCAGCTGGCTCAGGCTAATGTCCCTGCGGCGCTATATCGCTATCGGCAGCAGTCTGGCGGCCATCTGGTCCGTACGTCATCCCCGACGTTTGGGACGCTGGTTCAAGCGAGGACTCGGCATCTGGAGCACCTGGCGATTGATACGCAGCAAGCTACCAAAGCAATGATCCACTCACGGGGCGTCCTGACGCGCCCCTTATCAGTCAGAAAAATTCCAGTCGTTATACCTCTCACTTTTCTCCACACCTATATCGACCCTAATCAGAAATCAGGGCTAACAGAATAATTGAAAAATACGCAGTCGTTATCATCGTGCGCACCTGATGATCATTCTGTCCGGTTTTCTTATCAATACCTGGACGCAAGAACCGCGTATTAAATAAAAAGTGCTAACCTTCCCAGCTAAACTTTGAAAGTAACCTTCTGGTGTCTGAGACCGGAAGCTATTTTCATGATGGCGAAAGGGAGGACGGTGTGGGTCAGTTGATTAATGGTGTCTGGCACGATGGGGGATATGATACGAAAACAAACGGCGGACATTTTAAACGGATAGAATCGGTTCTCCGCCACTGGATTACTTCGAACGGGGCCGAAGGTCCCAGCGCTATAGGAGGGTTTAAAACAGAGAAAGATCGCTCTCATCTGTACGTAGCACTCGCCTGCCCCTGGGCGCATCGCACGCTGCTGATGCACCGATTGAAAGGCCTGGAGAAGTTAATTGATATCTCAGTAGTGCGTCCCTAACGGCTGAACATTCGAACATGACTTTCCCGAAGCCACCGGGGACAAACTTTATCAACACGAATTCTTATATCAGCATTATCTGCATGCCGATCCCCAATATAGCGGACGCGTAGCGGTTCCCGTAATGTGGGATAAGCAGCGCCACACCATTGTCAGTAATGAATCCGCCGATATTTTGCGTATGTGTAACAACGCATTTGATGCGCTCGGCGCCCGTGCCGGTGATTATTATCCTGATACACTGCGAAAAGAGATCGATGAGATTAACGACTGGGTTTAGCACTCAGTAAATAATGGCGTTTACAAAAGTGGGTTTGCCACCAGCCAGCAGCTTTATGATAAAGCGGGTAGTGCGCTTTGAAGCGGTCTATGTCACTCACTTCAAGTGTAATAAATCTCGTCTCGACGACTTTCTTAACCTTACTGGTTTTCTGCGGGAAATCTATTAGCTGCCCAACGTTGCCGATGCCGTCGACCTTGCTCATATTCGCCATCATTACTAACGCAGCCATCCCGTCCTTGATCCTCACGGCATTATTTCGGTGGGGCGGTTTTAACTGGCTGGAACCACATGGCCGGGATACACGTTTTCCCGGCTCAAAATTGCCCGGAGACGCCGCAGGCGGCTGACTGTCAGCTCGCCTGACGCTTCGAGAACAGTTTTGGGATCTCACGCAGGCACCATGCCTTCGCCTCTCCCATGCTATCACGGCGCCAGGCCATAATAATATCGACTTCACGCGTATATTCCGGGCTTACCACCCGCAGCCGTCCTTCTGCAATATCCTGTTCGACCATCGGCCACGGCATAGTCGCTACACCCAACCCCTGCAATAACGCCTGCCGCTTAACTTCCATGCTGCTGACGGTCAGACGCTGCTGTTTATCCAGCAGTTGAACGGTGAGTACCGGACGCTCGCGTGCCGTATCAGCCACCGCAATGCCTCTATACTTTACACGGGTAATCTCGGAAAGCGGCTCCGGCTCCTGATGGATAGGATGGTTAGCGCTGGCAACGTAAACACTCATCATGGTAAACAGTTTCCGGGTATTGACCTCTGACGAGGCACGAAAATGCATATCCGGTGCGATAACAATATCTGCACGCCCCTGCTCAAGGCGCTCCCAGGAGCCTGCTAATACCTCGGTTATCAGCGATATCTGCGTAGTGGATTTGGTCGCCAGCTTATCAACCAGTGGAAACAGAAGCTCGGTCGACACCAGAGCCTCGACAACAATCGTCAGATGCGTTTCCCAGCCGCGCGCCAGTGCTTCAGCATCGACGGTCAGTTTATCCGCCGCCTCAAGCAACACTCTCCCGCGCTCCAGCAGCATTCGACCTACATTGGTAAAGCGTGTACGGTGCCCTGAACGGTCAAACAACACGACATCCAGCTCCTCCTCCAGCTTCTGCATGGTGTAGCTTAGCGCAGAAGGTACCCGCCCCAGCTCATCGGCGGCGGCGGCGAAGCTGCCGCGCCGGTCAATGGCATCCATTACGCGCAGCGCTTCCAGGGTCAGCGCCCGATCTTTTGCCATAATAGCCGCCTCTGTCAGTAAATTTGAATATACCGAGCAGATTACCTGGCTAACATTCCACCGTCCAGAAACTTACCATAGAACAATGAATCTTCGTGTAAAGGCAAGGTCCAGCAGGAGAAAGTTATGATTATCGGCCGTGCCGCACATGAATGTGGGAAAGCCGACTATGGCTGGCTGCAAGCGCGCTACACCTTTTCCTTTGGACACTACTTTGATCCGAAACTGCTGGGCTATGCATCGCTGCGCGTGCTTAATCAGGAGGTTCTGGCACCGGGTGCATCCTTCCAACCCCGGGTCTACCCCAACGTCGACGTGCTGAATATTATTTTGCAGGGTGGAGCGGAATACCGTGACAGCGAAGGCAAACACACCGTAGCGCAAACCGGCGAAGCGGTGCTGCTGGCAACCCAGTCTGGGATCATTTACAGCGAACACAACCTGAGTAAAACGACCCCGCTGACCCGTATGCAGCTATGGCTGGATGCTTCTCCGGAGCGGGAAAACAGCCCTGTACAACGCATTAGCACGCGACGGGCACCTTACGCTTTACTGGCTTCGCCAACAGGCAACAGGGGTAGCCTGAAATTACGCCAGCAGGTGTGGATACATCATCTAATGCTGGAAAAAGGGGAGCAACAACGTGTCCGTTTACATGGACCACGAGCCTATCTGCAATCGATACACGGCTCATTACAGGTGCAAACACCAGCATCTGAGACCCGGCGTCTGGTCTGCGGCGATGGTGCGTTTATTGCCGAAGAAAACCAGCTTGAGCTGATCGCCACCACGCCAACGCAAGCGCTGGTCATCGATCTGCCGGTTTAATGTTTTAACGCGCTTTCATCTTCTTCGGGACGATTACCGGCATAAAAACCAGTCAACTCAGAAAATAACTATTTATCATTAGATAAATTGATTAATATCAGGCTGAATGGTTAAAAAAATCTGGCACAACGAATTATTTCCTAAACGAATAACAAACTGTAGTTAACTTTTAATAAAACGATTAACATGCATGCCTGTAAATAACCAATCGCAGCAGAACATGAAAATAATAAAAACATCATTAATAATACTCATGCTAACTATTAGCGCCTTAGTTATCATCTTTTGCCAGGATGAAGTTAAGTGTTGTCTGAAAGAAAGTAAACATATTATTCGCCCACTGTGTGAGGAACATTATCAGAATGTTAATTTATTCTGATGCACCCTGATCCATACTTGTTTTGATTCTGGTGAATTAAAAACCAGCGTCAAAATATCATTTAAATATGATTAAAAATGAATGAACTTGGGTAAACAAGTATTATGGACTGATGATAACAACTGGCGAAATGGCCATTGTTACCTGAGCGTCAAAGAAAAACGCAAAAATAATCATTTCAGCGTCTTCTGCCGGTGCCATTCCGATCGATAAATATCACCATAACTGCCAAAACATCTTTATCTTGTACTGACAAAAATCAATTTTATGTCCGGTAGGTTACTGCTATCGAAAGGTTATTGAGGAAAAAGTCAGGATGAGAATTGCAGATATATTAATGGGCGGAACCTTCCTGGGCATCTCTTTTTTTTCCGCGGCTCAGTCAGTTCCATTTCAGTTGCAACCCATTCATATAAGTGGAGAAGCTCATATGTTGACATTGAACAATGCCGATACGGCTGAAACTCCCGATGAGTTTGTTCCGATCACGATCAATATTACTCAGGTAAGAGGAAAATCGAACATTGTCGCCAGCAGATAAGTGCCTGAGCGGCCAGATGGCCGCTTTTATTACCATTATTTAACAATGGTTTTCTGAATCTGAAAAGAATCTGGCGCCGGATACCACCCCCAATCCATTACATAGGGATAGGGGTAGGGATAGGCTGACCAGCCATCGTTCCAGTACGGACCAAAGCCGTAGTTCCAGCTTTCAACAGGTATCAGATTTTCTCTGATATGCCAGATTTGATAGCCCAGCATGTTAAGAACGATGAATTTATATTGTGCTTTCCCGACCCTACCCTGCACGCTATTATCTACCGTACCCAGTACGGTTATCAGATGATTCCTGAGCGTCAGAGGATCGATAAAGCCCGCTTTTTTAACCATCACACGCCCCTGATAGGGCTGGTCTATATCGGGCCGGGCAGTTTTATCAAGAGGCTGAACCGCTATTTCAAACAGCGTTTCATTCTCATGATTGATGACGTTCACTACCCGACCACCAATACGAACCTCCTGCCCCTTATACTGGACTGGATTTTCATAGAGTTGCTGATAACTCGCCGTAGAAACCAGCTCGCTGTTACCACCAAGATTTTTCGGTATCGATGAGCAGCCGGTAACGATAAACCCTGAGATTAAGACGGGTAATAATAATTTTTTCAATTCCATTTACCTTAAATTCGTAGCCGTTAATGTTCCCCATTAACCGGGTCAACTGCGTTTATATCGAGAGACAGAAATTATCCTATCGTGATTGATTTTAACATAGTAGCAAAATCATCCCGATCAACGATCGGAGCAAAAGTATGAGTACAGATATTATTTTTTATTAACATAAAGTTAATCAACAGTTTTTTAAAATTCATGTATTTTAGTTTCTGCTCATACCCACTGCGCCGCGGTTCTCTGTGACTCAGGAGGTCATTCAGGTGCGGTCTTCCAATCTGCATCTATCTCCCCGGGATAGAGTAACCGGCGTAAAAAAGGCGCAATGTTAGTGCGCCTGTGTACAGAAGGTCTGAAGACATCAGTGATAAAAAATCTCACCCGCCTTGGCCTGCAAAATTTTACCTTCGCCATTGCTGATCAGCACGTAATTGCCGCCCATATAGGTCCAGTGACTATCGGGCTGCGGAGCCGGTAAATGGCGGACTTTATAATCCGTAATGTAATAGGGTTTTGTACGGTATAGCGGAGGAACGATGTCACCGATAATGTATTTTTTGTAATCCGCGAAGAAGCTTTTAACCTCGTAATCATTTTGCGGGCCAGGCACTATCTCACTGCTCTCTCCCGGTGTGGTGCCGTTTTGCGCCTGCACATTGTGCGGAAAAGAGTGCGGCTGTTCACTCTTCTGTTGAGAGGAAGCCTGAGCCGCATCGTTCGACTGGGCGACATCGGCCTGTGCCTGCTCAACCGATGCAGCCTGCTGTATATCGCTCTGTTGATTAACCGTCTTAGCGCAGGACGTTAACGCTAATACCGTCGAAAACATGAAGGCGGTACACAGCACCTTTTTAGTTTTATGCATAATCTCTCCCATCACTTACGGCTATCATGTCGCACAAAGGTTTCATTGTGGCAGACAGTTATAGCCACAACCACCCCAGGATGACCAGATTTATTAACGCAAAAAGTAAAAAGGGTGTGAACATAGCCCCCTCCGGGCGTCTTTTTACTGTCAATTGACGGTCAGGGGTGAGCCCAAAACCCGATGACAACGGCATCGGCACAACGTCCGGTGTAAGCCGTTTGACAGAACGAATTCACCCGTCGAGATTTGCGATCCGCACCAGGTGAACCGTAAGCCACAGCAGCTCGCTCTCTCCGAGGATACTATCGAGCTGGGCCTTTACATAATCACGGATCAGCAGCGCACAGCGGTAAGCGTCCGGATAAGCCTTAATCACCTGCTCCAGCAAAAAACTGTCTCGCGCGCCGTCCTGTTCCCCCTCCTGTAAACGCTGAAGGAAAAACTGCATATGGATCAGAAAGCGCGAGTAGTTAATCGATTCGGTGTCTATCTGCTGCTTAAAGTGATACTGCACAAGATTAAAAATATCCTTCAGCATTTTCACCGATTGCATGGCCTGCGCCACATCGTCGCCCTCGGTTTGGCCGTTAACCAGGTGAAAAGCGATATTTCCAACCTCCTCCTCCGGCAGTTCAATACCATATAACTCGCGGATAATTCTCACCGCTTCACTGGCAACGTGAAACTGCTGTGAATAAAAGCGCCTGACATCCGGTAACAGGCGGTTTTGAAGGATGATCCCTTTACGACTGCGCTCGATAGCAAAGTTCAGGTGGTCGGCAAGCGTAAAGAAAATCTGCTCGCGGACTTTGCTGGTCAGTTGCTGATTGGCTAGGGAAATAATCATCGAGGCCATTTCAATAACCTCGTCAGAAATGGTGGAGAGTGCTTCGGGATAGCCGCCGCGTACATAGAGCGTCTGGGTGACAAACAGTTTTTCAATCGCCTCGGGGACGATCTCATCGCCGGCTTTGCTGTTAAAGCCAATGCCTTTTCCCATGACGATAACCTCCCTGTTATCGTCATCGATGGAGAGCACCAGGCTATTATTGAGCACCTTCTGGACAATCATCTCAGCGACTCGTCGGTGTTACCGTTTTGCGCGATGAGATCCTTATACCACCAGAAGCTGCGTTTACGGACCCTGTGCAGACTCTTCAGGTCATCCTCACCGCGATCGACATAAATAAAACCGTATCGCTTGGCGTATCCCTGGTGCGTACTGACCACGTCAATTGCCGCCCAAGGGCAATAGCCCATCAGCTCGACGCCATCGGCAATCGCCAGTCGCATTTGTGCAATATGCGCGTCAAGGAAGGCGATACGATAATCATCATTAACCGTCCCGTCATGCTCCAGCTTATCCGGCGCGCCCATACCATTTTCGCTAATCAGAATCGGCAGACCATAGCGCTCACACACTTTACGCAGCGTCAGGCGTAACCCCACCGGGTCCACTACCCAGCCATAGGGCGTTTTGCCAACCCACGGGTTTTCCGCCGGCCGATAAACCCCCTCCTCACCCAGCATGATCTGCTGGTCGCCCGCACGGGGCGCTACATCGCCACCGTCGCCCCGGCTGGCCGCAATAGTGGCGGTCGAATAGTAGTTAATGGCGATAAAGTCCGGATTTCCCTGCTGCAAAATCAGCGCGTCCTCAGGCTGCATCTCCGGCGCGAGACCGCGGTCCCGCATATAGGCCCACGCCAGAGCGTTGTAGCGGCCATGCACCGCAACATCCATAAAACTCCAGCAGCGTAGCGTCTCCCAGTTGTGTGCGGCAATAGCATCTTCCGGTCGGCAGCTTTCGGCATACATTGAGGTGGTATTTATCGCCGGGCCGATGCGCAGTCCGGGAAATTCACGGTGACACAGGGCAAAAATCTGTGCCTGAGCCAGCATCATATGATGATTCTGCTGGTACAACGACCGCTTGTCCGGCAGGGCGCGATCGGCAGGTACGCCAATCGCACCGGGATGCAGGATCATGGTGTTCTGTTCGTTAATCGTTAACCATAGCGGGGCTTTATCGGCATACTCGCTGAACAGCAGCCGGGCATAGCGCACGAACGCCTCACCGGTTTTGCGGTTCAGCCAGCCGCCTTTTAGCTCCAGCGCCCACGGCAGGTCGAAGTGGTACAGCGTGACAATTGGCGTGATCCCGTGGCGTGTCAGGGCGTCGATCAGACGGTGATAGAAGGCCAAACCGTCCGGATTCACCACGCCGTCACCATCGGGGATCACCCTGGACCAGGCTATCGAAAAGCGGTAAGCCTTCAGGCCCATTTGCGCCATCAGAGCGACATCCTCCTCTACGCGATGATAGTGGTCGCTGGCGACGCGGAAATCTGCGGTTCCGGGTGGATGGCTGAGCATATCGACTACCGACGGTCCTTTACCGTCTTTATCCCACGCGCCCTCGACCTGATAAGCCGAGGTAGACGCACCCCACAGAAAACCATCCGGGAATCGGGCCTGTTGTTGATAGATCATACCGGTATCTCCTTCGCGGATTGCACCATCAGCCGCTCGCCGTAATCAACCTGCACAGCGGCGGTGAGATGCAGCATGTGCTGCTTATCGTCATCAATCACAATCACCGGGGTAATCAGGTCATAGCCGGCCTGTTCAATAGCAGCCATATCAAAACGGATAAGCGGCTGTCCAGCATCCACTTTATCCCCCACCTTCAGCGCTGAACTAAAGTACTGACCATTAAGGTTTACGGTGTCGATACCAATGTGGATCAGCAGCTCAAGCCCTCTGTCGCTCCGCAGGCCAACAGCGTGACAGGAGGGCAAAAACATCACCACCGTACCGCTAAAAGGCGCTCGCAAAATACCTTCCTGCGGACGGATCGCGACCCCTTCGCCCAGCAGACCGCCGGAAAACACGTCATCGTTGACTTCGCTTAGCGCCACCACCTGGCCGCGCAGCGGGCTTAACACCTCAATTTCCCCCTGACTTACTGGTCCGGTAGCAGGCTGGGGCGCCTCGCTGACGCCTTTTTTATCCTCGACGCTCTCTTTAAATGCAATAAACCATGTCAGGGTAAAAGATACCACGATAGCAATGGCGCAGGTGATCAGCGCATGGACGATGTTCATCGGATTGGCACCAATAAACGCCGGCAGCGCCGCCAGCCCCGGAGAAACAAACGCGTAGCGTACCAGTCCGCTAACCCCAGCGTATACCCCAGCGCAGCCACCGCCGATCATAGCGGCAATCAGCACAGGGCGGGACTTGAGCAGCACCCCATACAACGCCGGCTCGGTGATCCCCAGCAGCGCGGTAAAGCCCGAAGAAGAGGCGAGCTGACGCAGGTTACTATTTTTGGTTTTTAGCGCTACACACAGCGTCGCGGCCCCCATCGCGACGTTTGACGCCAGCATCCCCGGCCCGTTAATCATCTCATAACCGTTTTTACTTAGCTGACCGGTTGCGATCGGCGTCATCGCCCAGGCGGTGCCGGTAATGATCAGAAATGGCTGCAGCGTCCCCATCAGCATCGGGATTAACCAGCTGGCGTGGTGGTCTATTGCCCCCGCCCCTGCAGCGACCAGATCGTTGAGTAAAATCCCCGCCGGGCCGACAACCACCAGGGCCAGCGGGGCGGTAATCAACAGAATCAGCATCGGCTTGACGAAAAATTTGATAATCGATGGTGAGACTTTTTCGGCAAAGCGCTCCACCCACGACATCAGCCACACGGTCAGAATGATCGGCAGCACCGATCCGGCATAATCTGCAAGCAGCACGTGGATACCGAGAAAATCAACCGTTTTACCGGTCGCCATCATCTGTCCAATGCCCGGATGCAGCAGCACGCCCGCGAGGGTCATCGCCAGAATCGGGTTACATTCAAACTTAAGCGATGCCCCGTAGGCCAGCAGTACCGGCAGGAAAAAAAAGGCCGCGTCGGCAATAATATTGAGCAGTTGATAGGTCGGGCTGGTTTCGCTAATCGCACCGGTTAGCTTGAGAATAGCCAACAACGCTTTGATCATGCCCGCGCCAGTGATCGCCGGGATTACCGGGGTAAACGTTGTCGAAATGACGCTGATAATACGCGCAACGATACCGTCAGGTTTCGCGTTTTTATCGCTGCCGGTCGGCGTATTTCTCTGCGGCAAACCCTTATGGATAAGGCGATAAACCTGCTGAACCTCATTGCCGATAACAATCTGAAACTGGCCACCTTTCTCCACAACGCTGATCACACCGGGAATAGAGCCAATCTGGAGATCATTGACCTTCCCGCGATCATTGAACTCCATACGCAGTCGTGTTGCGCAATGAGTAAGCATACGGATATTCTCCGCTCCGCCCACCGCATGGAGGATTTTATTTGCTGTTTCACTATAGTTCATTGTATCCCCTGACATTAGAGCAAAAAAAAAACCAAAACAGCGACGCTCCCCTGGCGGGAGAGCACTCCTATTTTGGTCTTGCCTGCTTTCGCAGTAGCACGCCATCATAAAAATGGATTATTTCGGCGGATTATCTTAGCGGCCCTGGACTAATTCAATGGTAATTAAATAAAAATGTGAGCTGGATTAAGTAATGCTCAGCCTGAAGTCAGATGCGAAAAGGATATCGGTGCGTATGCGTCGAAAGCGTATTAAGAGTGCACAGGGATCCGCCCGCTCGCAATTAATAGTCATCCTGAATAATATTATATTTACAATTAATAAACATAAACGACACTAAAAGATAAATTAAAACATAGCGTTAATCGATAGGAAGAACTCAGCATTTTTAATTGATAACGTCGGCGCAACTTTTGCCGATAACTAGTAGACTCGTTGAATAAACTGCGCGTAAGCTGGCAATTGCCCCCTCGTGCGAAAAGATAAGCCAGCATCTGTGCGCCACGGTGAACCCCTTTGATGCCAGGAGGCGTTTGTATGAAAGAAGGTCCATTAACTGACAAAGAGCTGCAATGGCTCGAAGAACTGCTGGAAAAATATGGCAATGACAGTTCAATTCTTGATGTCGCCGAACTTGACGGTATGCTAACAGCCATCCTGTCAGGCCCGACGGTAGTCCCTCCCAGCGAATGGCTAATCGCACTGTGGGGCGGAGAGAAAAACATACCGTCATGGAGTAACGAACGAGAAATGTCGCGCTTTATCGATCTCAGCTTCCAGCATATGAACGATATTGCCGATCGCCTGAATCACTATCCCGATCAGTTTGATCCTCTGTTTGGCGTGCGCGAAATCGACGACAAGGAGTTCACTATCGCCGAGGAGTGGTGCTTCGGTTACATGCGCGGCGTGGCGCTACGCGACTGGTCATCACTGCCTGCAATGCTGCAGCCTGCATTAAACGCCATTGCCCTGCATGGGACGCAGGAAAATTTTGAGCGGCTTGATACTCTCTCACCGGAGGAGATGGAGCAGAGTATCGCCGCTATTCGCCCGGCGGCCATCGCGTTGCATAGCTACTGGCTAGCGCAGCCACAGCAGCCTTCCGAACAACCGGTCGTTGTCGGTAGTCGGCCTGGCCGAAACGATCCCTGCCCGTGCGGCAGTGGTAAAAAATATAAGCAGTGCTGCCTGCATTAAAACGCGGTTTCAGTGAGAAAAAAACTCTCGCCCCGGCGCTCGGTTAGCGGAGTGCCAGCGCGATCAATCCACCCGCTTGCAGCACCGGAGTTTCATAATGAGAAAACGTTGCACCACTTAGCCTTGCAACCAGTAGATTTACAGTGGGCAAAGCGTCCGGAAGTGACGTCACCTTCACCCCAATACCGCGGTACTTAACCGACAGCTGCAAGTGCGTTGCCCGCGTTCGTCAAACAGGGCCACCTCCCAGCTTTGATGCTGACGGCCCAGATGCAGCGGCTGGCAGACGCCGCGCACTTTGCCGCTGCTTACCGCGCGATGATGAGTCGCGTTCAGCTCCATACCGACCACCGTTTGCCCTTCATTGGTCATCATGTAACCTGCCATCGAACCGAGCGTCTCCGCCAGCACCGCCGAGGCACCACCGTGAAGCAGGCCAAACGGCTGAATGGTACGGCTATCGACCGGCATTTCCGCTTCCAGCATCCCCTCCGCGACGCGGATATAAACGATCCCCAGGTGCGCAACCAACGTGTTGGCGCTGGAGGCATTCAGTTCATCCAGCGTGTAAGGGCGTTTCCAGAACATTTATGCTCCCAGTGTTGAACCGCCATCCACCACAATGTCCTGCAACGTGATATGGCTGGCATGGCTGGATGCGAGAAATAAAATCGTATTGGCGATTTCGCTCGGACGGGCGATCTTGCCTAACGGAATACCGAGCTTAAACTGCGCGCCGACACCGCGAATTCGCAGCAGCTCCGCATCATCGCTGCTCCAGAGGGTGCGCTGCATATCGGTATCGGTGGAGCCGGGCGAGACGATATTACACCGCACGCCGAACGCGGCCAGCTCAAGCCCTACCGTCTGCGTCAGACTTTTCAGGGCAGCTTTGGATGCACCGTAGGCGCTCATGCCAATACGCGGCGTATGGGCGGCATCAGAGGCCACCGTCACGATCGCACCACCACGCTGATGGCGAAAATGTGCCATCGTTTGCTGATACAGATTAAACGCACCGCCAACATTAACGGCAAACGTTTGCTGCCAGTCTTCGGCTGACAGCGAATCAGTCGCACCCATTCGCAAAATGCCTGCCGCGTTGACCAGCACATCAAGTCGCTCGCCCTGTTTCAACAAACGATGGCAAACCTGCGCAACCTGTCGGCTATCGGCAACGTCCATTATCTCGGTGGTAAAAGGATAAGGCCCGCCGGAAAACGTCAGATCGAAGCCGGTCACCTCGGCTCCGGCTTCAGCAAACGCCAGTGCGGTGGCGTACCCGATCCCTTTACCCGCGCCGGTTACCCATATCCGCTGGCCGAGAAAATCCAGAGCCGTCACGACTTCACCCCGCGCGACAACAGCGCCCACCAGGCATCAATAGTGGGGTTTTTCGCCAGCATGACAAAATCAATATCATGATGCGCTTTGCGCCAGCGAGCGGCCAGCGCCATCATGCGCACAGAGTCCAGACCGTAATCAATCAAGTTTTCATCATCCAGCGGCTCGTCCGACTCATCCAATAACGGCATGACCAGCGTACGCAGTGCGGCTTTAGAAGCGGGTAGCGGCAGCAACTCTTCCGTCATCACTACGCGACCTGAGCGCCCGGCGACAAATCTTAGCGCCATCAGGTGCTCCTCGCGACTGAAATCGGCCAGCGCATCGGCAACCATAAAAGGTTTGATATCGCGCATAAATGCATCGGTCGCGGTAATCATACAGCCGATGTGCGCATAAACACCGGTGATAATCAGCTGGTCTCGCCCGGTTTCTTTGAGCATTTTCTCCAATGGTGAGCGATAAAAAGCGCTATAGCGCCATTTGACCAGCATGGTGTCCGACTCATCGGGTGCCAGCGCAGCCACAACGCGCTGCTGGTCTGGCGAGCGGGTCAGACCCGGCCCCCACATATCGTTTAACAGCGCGCGATCTTCATCGCTCTGTGTTGAAGGCTGGGCGGTGTAGTAAACGGGAATATTGTTCTGTTTACAGAACTGACGTAGCGCCGCGATATTCTCCACGACTTTTTCAATCAACGGGCTGTTATCGCCCCAAAAGCCGAGGAAATACTGTTGCATATCGTGGATCAGGAGCGCGGCACGCTGAGGGTCAAATGCCCAGCTAACCTTATTTAACGGTATCTCTTGCGCCGCAGGAAGTGCATAAGAATGCAGTTTTTGAATAGCCATGATAGTTCTCTCTTGTTCAGATCAGTGGATGGCGATCAAGCCGCTGGCGTAAACGCTTTTTATCGACCTTGCCTACCGGCGTGAGCGGCAATTCATCCATTAGCTCAACGCGATCCGGTAGTTTAAACTCTGCGACACCCAGATCGCGCAGGAAGCGGCGCACCTCTACCGCGCGTACCGGCGCGTTCACCACCAGATAAGCACAGCTTTTTTCCCCCAGCAGGCTATCGTCCATACTAACCAGCGCAGCCTGGACCACGGCCTGATGGCGCAGCAGAAGGTTTTCGATCTCTTCTGCGGCGATCTTCTCTCCGCCGCGATTAATCTGATCTTTTTCTCGCCCCTGCACGGTGATATAACCCTGCTCGTCGATCGAAATCAGATCGCCTGAGCAATAGAAACCGTCACTATCAAAGGCCTGAGCGTTATATTCCGGACTGTTGTAATAACCACGGAAGGTATAAGGCCCGCGTGTCATAAGCCGCCCAACTTCACCACGCGGCAACGGGTTGCCATTTTCATCGGCGACCCAGACTTCATCATCCGGACTCATCGGCCGCCCCTGCGTATCGATAATGCGCTCAGGCGGGTCGTCCAGACGGGTATAGTTCACCAGTCCCTCGGCCATACCGAAAACTTGCTGTAACTGACAACCGATCTCATCCTGAATACGCGCCGCCAGAGTCGTCGACAGCCGCGCCCCCCCCACTTGCAGCAGCGTCAGTGACGCCAGTTGCTGATTCCCACCCCACTCCCTGATAGCCTGCAACCACAGGCCGACGGCAGGTGGCACCAGAGCCGTCACGTTAATCTGATGGCGTTCTATCAGCGCAAAGCATAAGGTCGCGCTGGGATCATCCGCCAATACCACACAACCCTGAGCCAGAAAAACCCCCAGCGCACCCGGCGAACTTAGCGGATAGTTATGCGCGGCCGGCAACGCACAGAGATAGCGCGTATTCTGATCAAATCGACAAATTTCGTTACTGCGGCGAACGCTGTAATAATAATCGTTATGCGTGCGGGGTATTAGCTTCGGCGTGCCAGTACTGCCGCCGGACAGCTGGAAAAAGGCCACCTCATCGCTGGCCGACGGCGAGGCGACAAAATCAGTCGCTGGCTGTTCAATCGCCGCATCCAGATTATATTCACCGCTGTCGTTACGCAGCAGCACCACCCGCAGCGAGCGTTGCTGATCGCGTAACAGGTTCAGAAAGGCGTTATCTGAAAACAGCGCATGTTGACGATCGGCAATCAGCAGGGCGGGTGCAATCTGCGCGGCATAAGCCGTCAGCTCGCTGCGCTGATGGCTGAACAGCGCGTTGACCGGTGCCACGCCGATTTTTAGCAGGGCAAAAAACGTAATATAAAATTCGGCAACGTTACCCAGTTGCACCAACGCCGTTTCACCTGCGGTTAATCCCGCTCGCCGCAGCGATGCCGCCAGATTATCCGCCGCGCGGTTTAGCTGACTGTAGGTAAAATACCGTTCGCCGTCTATCACCGCCAGTGCGTCACACTGACCATGGCGAGAAAGAATATCGGCCAGTGGCAGATCCTGCCAGTAGCCCTGTTCACGATAGCGGTTTGCCAGATCTTCTGGCCAGCGGCTGTAAGGAATACGCATGTGTTGCCTTTTATTAATGCAAACCTAAAACGTTAAGCATGGTAGTCAGTTTGACGCCGGTCTCCCGCCACTCGGACTCCGGAGAAGAGGCCGGCACGATGCCGGCACCGGCAAATAAACGCACCTGATTTTTACGCAGACGGGCGCAGCGAATAGTCACCACCCACTCACCGTTACCCCGATCGTCACACCAACCGACGATACCGCCAAACAGCTGCCTGTCGAAAGGCTCAAGTTCATCAATCAGCCGCTTCGCTGTCTGATGTGGAAAGCCGCTTAGCGCGGGGGTGGGATGCAAGCGGCAGGCCAGCGCCAGCGCGTTCTGCCCGCTACGGGCGCGTCCATCAATCTGGGTTGCCAGATGCCAGAGTGTCGGCGTAGTCATCAGGTGCGGAGAATCGGGAACATTGAGCTGTTCACTACAGGGCGTGAGCACCTGCCGCATGGCCTCGATGACCAGTTGATGTTCATGGCGATCTTTTTCCGATGCCATCAGCTGCTCACCGGCCAGGCTGTCCAGCCGGTGATTGGTCTGACGCCGTGCAGAGCCAGCCAGCGGCAGCGAACTGAAGTGGTCACCTTCTTTACGCAGTAATAGCTCCGGGCTGGCGCCCAGTAACACGCCACCATCCGGCAACGGAACGTGAAAATTAAAGCTCGTCGGATTTTGTGCGATCAGCTGTGTCAGTAGCTGGCGACTATCGGGAGTTTTATCGGTCGTGATATCAATTAACCTTGATAGCACGATCTTATCTACCTCTGGCGTGGCAGTCAGACCGGCTGCGCTGGCGACCATCGCCTCAAACTGCGGTTGCGCTGGGATGTCTTTACGCTCGATAGTATTCATCGCGTCAGGCGCGGGTGCCTGCGCTGCAGCCTGCTGTTCCTCGCTGCGTGAGAAAAGTTCACAACGTTGAGGAATGAACAGCGCCGAGGGCTGATGGGTATCGAAAGGAATGGCACCAACAATAACCGGACTGGCGATACCGGCGGCTCTGGCCTGGACAAATGCGTCAGCCATCTGCCGCTGAAATGTACCGTTCACATTGTCGCCATCGGCAGCCGGCGAAGAAAAGCGCCGGAAGCAGCCGGAAGCAGTAAAACAACGATGGGGCGACATAAAGAAAAAGCTATCGGGCATCAGCGTCGCGGCGATCCCCTTATTGGTGTCTGAACTGGACGTATCCATAATTTCCCCCTCCCCGCACAAACGATAACAGTATCAATAATAGTTATCATTTCTATTTTGGTTTGGTAACCTAAATTCAAACGCCCTGCATGTCAACCTTCTGACCCTATACAGCCTGAGCGAAGCTTGCGTCTCCAGCAGCGGCTAAGTGAAATGTGATAATTTTTTTACAACTAAGGATGCTAACCGGTGAACCTATCTTCTCTGTGGCGCAACGTCTGTCTGACAGCCACGCTGCTGGTGTTTTTAACGAATATCGCTTTGGCTGCTGACTGGCCACGGCAAATCACCGACAGTCGCGGCACCCATACGCTGGAACACCCACCGCTGCGCATCGTCTCGACCAGCGTGACCCTGACCGGATCGCTGCTGGCTATTGATGCACCGGTGATAGCCAGCGGCGCCACTACGCCTGATAATCGCGTTGCCGACGACCAGGGATTTCTGCGCCAGTGGGGCAGCATCGCAAAAGCACGTAAGCTGATCCGCTTGTATATCGGTGAGCCCAGCGCGGAAGCGATCGCCGCACAGATGCCTGACCTGATCCTGGTCAGCGCCACCGGCGGCGACTCAGCCCTCCCGCTTTATGATCAGCTGTCGCAGATTGCGCCAACCCTCATAGTCGACTACGGTGACGAAAGCTGGCAGACGCTGCTAACCCGGCTTGGCGCAATCACCGGCCATGAAAAACAGGCCGCCGCCCGCATTGCCCGCTTCAGCCAACGATTAGCTCAGGTAAAACAGCATATTAAGCTACCGCCTCAGCCTGTCAGCGCTCTGGTATATACCGCGGCGGCGCACAGCGCCAACCTATGGACGCCGGAGTCAGCCCAGGGAAAACTGTTGCAGCAGCTGGGGATGACCCTTGCCACACTGCCGGCGGGTTTGCATGGCGGTCAGAGTCAGGGAAAACGTAACGATATTATCCAGCTTGGCGGTGAGAATCTGGCGGCGGGACTGAACGGCCAGTCGCTGTTCCTGTTTGCCGGCGACAACAAAGATGTCGACGCGATATACGCTAATCCGCTGCTGGCTCATTTACCCGCTTTGGCGCATCACCATGTCTATGCCCTGGGCAGTGAAACCTTCCGCCTCGATTACTACAGCGCCATGCTGATACTTGACCGCCTCAGCGTACTGTTCGCGGCCAACAGCTAAATTAACGTCTGAGGGCTAAGCGTACCGGACACCTGGGCGCCAATCAGGAGGCCGCCCCCATTGGCTGTCGAAGGCGCCGCAGCTCACGCAGTAAAAGCAGTAAAATGACGCCGCACAGCACCAGCACCCAGCCACTGACGCTCGCTGAACCGGCTGGCGTCATGACGGCACCCAGCCCGCCGATTAACGCGGCACCGAGGGCATCCCCGGTGACGTTTTGCGCCGTCCACAGGCCGTTAATCCGTCCCAGCATCGCCTCCGGCGTCTGGGTCTGGATCAGCGTATATTGCAGCAGTGCGCTGATAGCGCTCAGCCAGCCAAAGGCCGCCAGAAACAACGCCCCCAATTCCCAGAACGGCATCAGGCTGAACAGTGCAATCGCCATAAATGCACCGAGGGTGGTTAACAGCATTAGCTGACCGGGGCGTGGCGTCTGTGCCAGCTGCCCACTGGTCAGCGCCCCCAGCGCCGCACCCAACGGAATGGCCGCGTACAGAAGGCCAATTGATGCCGCGGACATCTTCCAGTGGCCAGCCAGTGCCGGGTAAAGAACGCGCACCGCACTGGCCATGGTTAGTAGTGCCCCCACCAGGGCAATACCACCGATGAGCGGGCTGTTAAACAAAAAGCTCACCCCCTCACGCAGCGAAGTCAGTGGATGGGTACGCGGCTGAGGCGGTGGCGGGAGCGCGGGTAAACGCAGCAAGGTCACTGTGGTAATAAAAGTCCCTGCGGCCGCCAGCGCATAGTTCCAGTCTGGCCCGCACGCTGCCAGCAGCAGGCCACCCATCATCGGCGAAATCACCGACCCTAAACGCACGGTCAGCATGGTGATCGCCCCGGCCTGCATCAGATTATCCCGTCCCACCAACGCTGGCGTAGCCGCCAGCAGCGCCGTGACACCGATAGAAGCGAAAAAACCATCCCAGATCCCGAGTAAATAAATGGCGATCAGGGAGGGCTGAGGTAGCTGGGCGTTGATCCACAGGCCGATAAAGCCAAGACCACAGGTCGTCCGTGCCAGAAGAATCAGCTTTTTACGCTCATAGCGGTCGGCCAGCACACCACCGGTCATCATGCCAATAAACATCGAGCACCCCGTCAGGGTAACCGCCAGACCGACCAGCCAGGTAGAGTGCGTCATCATCTGTAGCTGAACCGGTACCGCCACCCCCAACAATCCCAGCGATAAAATGGAGATGAAACGCGCCAGAAACACCGCGCGAAAAGCAGGATTGTCTTTCAGAAGGCTCATATTCAGCAGTCTGGATTGTCGATTCATGCAGCACGCCCTGATACTTTTTTCATATTGTTTCACCAGCGCGCATGCTAACATAACCGAATAAGATAGATAACGATAACTATTCTCGTTATCAAGAACACGGAAGCTGATATGCTGTTTTCCCCGACCGTGATGCGCATGATTAACGTATCCGCGTTGCTGATATTATTGCTGCTTGCCGCCTTATCGAGCCTGGCGATCGGCGCAAAGCCTTTACCCTTATCCGTCGTGACTCACGCTCTGCTCTACACCTGCCAGAGCCAGGATTGCATTATCGTGCTGGATGCCAGATTGCCACGCACCCTGGCTGGCCTGCTGGCGGGCGGAGCGCTGGGACTTTCCGGCGCATTGATGCAAACCCTGACCCGTAATCCACTGGCCGATCCCGGTATTCTGGGCGTCAACGCCGGCGCCAGCTTTGCCATTGTGCTAAGCGCCGCACTACTGGGCCTGTCTTCACCTCAGGCGCTGCTGCTGGTGGCATTTGGCGGCGCGCTGGCCGCTTCCCTGCTGGTGGCCTTTACCGGTAGTCAGGGCGGGGGGCAACTCAGCCCGGTACGCCTGACCCTGGCGGGTGTCGCTTTTGGCGCGGTGCTTGAAGGGCTCTCCAGTGGGATCGCCCTGCTCAACCCTGACGTTTACGATCAGCTGCGCTTCTGGCAGGCCGGCTCATTAGATATCCGCACCCTGCAGACGCTGAAAATTGTTTTTATTCCTGTGCTGATTGCCGCCGCGCTGGCCCTGGCCCTGAGTCGCTCACTGAACAGCCTTAGCCTCGGTAATGACGCCGCCACCGCGCTTGGCAGTCGCGTGGTGCGTACACAGCTGGTCGGCCTGCTGGTGATTAGCGTGCTTTGCGGCAGCGCCACCGCGCTGGTCGGCCCCATCGCATTCATTGGCCTCATCATGCCCCATATCGCCCGCTGGCTGGTGGGGGCCGATCACCGCTGGTCGCTGCCGGTCACTCTGCTTGCCACGCCGGTTCTGCTCCTGTTTGCCGATATCATTGGTCGCCTGATAGTCCCCGGCGAACTGCGTGTTTCGATCGTCAGCGCCTTTATCGGCGCACCGGTGCTCATCTGGCTGGTACGACGCCAGACCGGGAGGAGGAGAAGATGATCGTTTCGTCGCATCGCTTAATGATCAGCGGGCTCCTGTTATTGAGCGCCAATCTACTACTCAGCTTATGGTGCTTGCGTAGCGGCAGCCTGACGCTGGAACTTCATCAAGTGTGTGATGCACTGCTGGGTAAAGGCCCGCGCGCGCTCAGACTGGTGGTCACTGAGTGGCGTCTGCCGCGCGTGCTGATGGCGATGCTCATCGGCGCGGCGCTGGGCGTCAGTGGCGCTATTTTTCAGTCACTGATGCGCAACCCGCTCGGCAGCCCTGACGTTATGGGTTTTAACACCGGTGCCTGGAGCGGCGTACTGGTGGCAATGGTGATGTTTGGTCAGAACCTGACAACCATCACCCTGGCGGCGATGGCGGGTGGCATACTCACCTCGCTACTGGTCTGGTTGCTGGCATGGCGCAACGGCATTGAAACCTTCCGTCTGATTATTATCGGCATCGGCGTGCGCGCCATGCTGATTGCTTTCAATACCTGGCTGCTGCTGCGCGCCACGCTGGAAACCGCACTTTCAGCCGGACTGTGGAATGCCGGTTCCCTCAACGGCCTGACCTGGTCGAAAATCTGGCCCTCAGCGCCGATAATGGCGCTGATGTTACTGTTCGCGGCGTTGCTGGCACGCCGTATGCGGATGCTGGCAATGGGCGATGACAGCGCCTGCGCACTTGGCGTACCCGTCGAGCGTTCACGGCTGTTACTGCTACTGGTCGCGGTGACGCTGACGGCCGCCGCCACCGCGCTGGCCGGTCCGATATCATTTATTGCGCTGGTCGCACCGCATATCGCCAGACGCATCAGCGGTAGCACACGCTGGTTGCTCTTGCAGTCGGCGCTGTGCGGTGCCCTGCTGCTGCTGTTGGCCGATTTTTGTGCCCAGCGGTTATTCCTCCCCTACCAGTTACCCGTCGGCGTCATGACAGTCAGCCTCGGCGGCATGTATCTCATTACGCTGTTAATTCAGGAGTCGCGTAAACGATGAGCGAAACCGAGGCGCGCCTGCGCGGTGAGCAGCTAACGCTGGCCTTTGGCAAAAAACGCATTGCGGAAAATCTGACGGTGACCATCCCCGACGGGCAGTTTACCGCAATTATCGGTCCCAACGGCTGTGGCAAATCAACGCTGCTACGCACGCTGAGCCGTCTGATGACGCCACAGCAGGGGCAAATTTATCTTGATGGCGAATTGATCCAGCGCTACGCCAGCAAAGAGGTGGCTCGGCGTATTGGCCTGCTGACACAAAATGCGGCCACGCCGGAAGATATCAGCGTACGTGAGCTGGTTGCGCGTGGGCGATACCCGCACCAGCCGCTGTTTACCCGCTGGCGTGAAGAGGATGAGCAGGCGGTCGTGCAGGCGATGCAGGCCACCGCAATCACCGGACTGGCAGAACAGAGCGTGGATACGCTGTCAGGCGGCCAGCGTCAGCGCGCATGGATCGCAATGGTGCTGGCGCAGCAAACTACCATTATGCTGCTTGACGAACCGACGACCTGGCTTGATATCAGCCATCAGATCGAGCTGCTGGAACTGCTCAGCGACCTGAACCGCGAGCGCGGTTATACTCTGGCGGCGGTACTGCACGACCTTAATCATGCCTGCCGCTATGCCACCCATCTTATCGCGCTGCGTGACGGACAGATCCTGGCACAGGGCGCCCCCACAGATATTGTCACCGCCGGACTGATCGAGGCCGTTTATGGCCTGCGCTGTACGATTATCGACGATCCTATCAGTCATACTCCGCTGGTGGTTCCGCTGGGACGCCGTCAGCGTCAAGACGGATAACGAGTAAGCCGCCGGATCTACAAGCGGCTTACAGCCACGACGGCTTTCACCGCCTTATCGCCGCTATACCTGGGCCAGCAGCTGGTTTAGCATCGGTCCAATGTTCTCAAACGCCTGCGGCGAGATGATATTGACATGGGTGCAATCCTGACGGTAAACCTCTAATTGTGCGACCCACGGTGCCCAAATCCTGGCAGGATCAGTCCCCTCCGGCAAGGTGCGATCAGCCACAAAGAGCGTTGCTTTACCGGCAAAGTTTACGCTGTGTGCGCTCGTGAGTAGCCGCACCGCATCACTGTAATTACCTTCAATGGCGTGAAAAAGCGCCGCCGACGTCTGTCCCTGCTGCTGTGCGTCCAGAAAGAGTTTGCGCTCGCGATCAATTTCCGCCAGCACCGCGGGGTCCGGCCCTTTGGCCTGTTTATCCGTCCAGTTCTGCGACTCCGGTGGCCAGGTATCCAGCAACCCGAGAAACGCCACCGCTTCACCGCGCGCGGTAAGCCGTGCCGCAATGCCCTGTGCCAGCGTCCCTCCCAGCGAATAGCCTAGCAGATAATAAGGGCCGTGCGGCTGCTGCTCCAGCAGGGTTCGCAGATGATAATCGCACAGCTCATCAAGGGTAGCCGAGCGCTGCATCGGGCCATCAGGGCGTGGCGACTGAATGCCGGTAATCGACCATCGGGCATCGAGATAGCGCGCCAGCACGCTGAACTGCCAGGCAAAGCCCGAGGCAGGATGAAAGCAAAACAGCGTCGGCCCGGTACCTTCGCGTAGCGGCAGCAGCGCTTCATACCCCAGCAACCGGGCCTGTTCATCACTGAGGGCTGAGTCCAGCAGCGCACTCAGTCTGGCGACCGTTGAAGCGACCATCACCTGACCCGGCGTTACCTGACGCCCCCCTATGCGGCTTAGCTGCGCCGCCAGCCGCATTGCCAGCAGCGAGTGGCCGCCCAGGGCAAAGAAATCAGCCTCGATGTCATTGACTTCGCAGCCGAGCAGCTCGCTGAACGCCTGAGCCACCCGCCGCTCATTATCCGACTGTGGCGCAACACCCCGTCGGTGAGTGGTCAGCGTTGGCAGCGGCAACGCCTTACGATCCAGCTTGCCATTCGCGCTAAGCGGTAGCGCGTCAAGCTGAAGCAGCACTGCAGGCACCATATGTGGCGGCAGCCGATCGCCCAGCCGCTGACGCAGTTCGTCCAGTGCCAGCGGTCGCCCTGAATCGGAAACCAGGTAGCCAACCAGCTGGCGTCCATCGCCATCGCCTGCCGCGGCCTGATTAATCACGCAGGCATGTGATACCGCCTGTGCGACATCCGGCAGGCCGCTCATCACCTGGTCAATTTCTCCAGGCTCAATACGCTGACCGCGTATTTTTAGCTGATCGTCACTGCGTCCAAGATATTCCACCGCACCGTTCTCCAGCCAGCGCGCCACGTCCCCGGTGCGATACATCCGTTCGCCAGGAGAGAAGGGATCGGCGATAAACCGGCTGGCGCTGAGATCCGGTCGGCCCAGATAGCCTTGCGCCAGTTGAACGCCGGTAAGATAGAGATCCCCGGCGACGCCAAACGGCGTCGGGCACATCATGGCATCCAGAATACGCAGGCCGGTATTCCATATCGGGTAGCCAATTGGCACGCTGCTGCCGCTGACCGCCGCCAGTCCGTCGCCATAGGCCGGATACCCGCTAACGTCCACCGCCGCCTCTGTTGGCCCGTACAGATTATGTAGCGCCACGCCGGTGAGCTGCTGCCACTGTTGGCACAGCACGGCAGGCAGCGCCTCCCCGCTGCAAAAAACACGCGTCAGTGTTTGGCAGCAGCGGCTATTCTCCGGTGTCAGCGTAGCCACAAACGCGGCCAGCATCGAGGGAACGAAATGGGTGGTAGTGACACCATAGTGCTGAAAGAAGCGCTGCATTGCCAGCGGATCGCGATGGGCATCAGGCTCGGCCATCACCAACTGAGCACCCGCAATAAATGGCCACCAGAATTCCCAGACGGATACGTCAAAGCTGCTGGGCGTTTTTTGCGCCACGACATCCCGCGCTGTCAGCGGATAGCTATCCTGCATCCACAGCAGGCGATTAATAATCGCCGTTTGCCCCACCATCACGCCTTTTGGTCGCCCGGTAGAACCGGAGGTAAAAATGATATAGGCGGTGTGCTGCGGTCGTGACAGCCCCAGCGGCAGGCTGTTGCTCACCGGCAGCGGTTCGCTATAGCAAAGGGTTTCCGGCCCGGCGATATGACGGAAACGGAAGCGCTGATCGGGCGCGGTGATCAACAGCGATGGCTGCGCCTCTTCCAGCATCATTTGCAGACGATCGTCAGGATAGCCGGTATCCAGCGGCAGCCAGGCGGCACCCGCTTCGACCACGCCGTGCAATGCCAGGGTTAAAAATACCGAGCGCGGCAGGGCCACCGCCACGACATCACCGGGCTTCACACCGCGCTGACGCAGCAGGGTAGCCAGGGCAACGACCTGTTGGCGCATTTCACGGTAGCTGAATTGCCAGTGATGGTCAGTCAGCGCCAGAGCATCGGGGGTTTTTTCCGCCTGTTCCGCGACCAGGGCGCTGAGCGTGGTTTCCGGCAATAGCCGTGCAGTGTCGTTGATTATTGCCAGCCGCTGATGCTCTTCGGCAGAAAGCAGCCCGACCTCACCACAGCGCAGCTGCGGCTGGTTATCAAACTGAGCGATCATCGCTTCCAGACGCGCAATGTGCGACCTCAGCGTCGGTTGATCATAGCGCTGACGGTTAGCCAGCACCTCAATCGTCAGCTCGCCGGACGCCTGCGGAAGCAGCGCCAGCTCAAGATCGTTAACCGGGCCTGAGGCGAGGGTATGGGTCACGGCGCTGATCCCCTCAAGCCCCAGTTGATTTTCAAACATTTTAATATTGAATACCGGCCCGAACAGCGCCTGTTCCCCCCCCACTTTACCGCTATCACGCATGATTTGTTCGGCGTCGTAGCGTTGATGACGGCGCATTTTTTTTAGCTGGGCAGCCAGCCGTAATGCCAGCTCAGGCAGGGTTTCGATCGCGTTAAGGCAGACACCAAGCGGCAGAACGTTCAGCACCGGCCCGCTGGCGGTTAACGCCACTGACCCCATTCGCCGCATGAAAATAAAACCGGCGGCATAGTCAGTACGCCCGCAGAGACGACCTAGCCAAAGCGCCGTTAACGCCAGCGCCAGATCGGGCAGCGTACAGGCTGGCGATTGTTCAGCCAGCCGTTGAAGCCCCCGACCAACGGTGATTTTCATCCGCCAGACAGCGCTGGTTGACGGCCGCCCCGATAGCGGCGCTGAGGATAACGACGCTGGTGCAGGCAGCGCCAGCCGCTGCTGCGCCCAGAAAAGCTTATCGCGCTGCCAGGCGTCACTCTGGTCGTAGCGCTGATATTCATCAACCACCCCGGCAAACGGAACGAAAGGTGAATCCGGTGTCGCCTCATTGCGCTGCCATGCACGATAAATAGCGGCGATGTACCGACTGATAGCCGCAAAGCTAAAACCATCGACCAGAATATGGTGATAGCGCTGATACCAGAACCAGCGGTTATCATCCAGCCTCAGCAGCTGATGCTTCACTAACGGCCTGCCGCTTTCAAGGCGCAACTCCGCCGCTAAATCCGCCTCCATCAATGCTGTCGCGGCGGCCTCAGGATCGGCATCGGTACGCAAATCAACCCAATCGGGCAGGGCAAAATCTGACGCCTCATCCACCCACTGCCAGACCTCGCCCTCTTCTTCGGTAAACCGCATACGCAGGGTATCGGCCTGCTCAAGCCCGACGGCAATCGCCCGGCGCAACAAGTTAGCGTCCAAATCGCCGGTTAACTCGACGTAGTGGGCCACGCACCAGGCATTTGGCAACGTGGAAAGCTTTTCTGCCATCCAGATACCGGGCTGTGCTGCCACCAGGGGTAAACGCTTGTTCATCACCGCTCCTTATCAGGCAAAACTCGTGGGTGATAAGGTCGTCCAGTGCCGGCTGAGCCAGGCATGGCAATCCTCAACCGATTGCGGCGGATGAACAACGTCCCAGCCCGCCGGTAAAATGCACTGATGCGGCCAGAGGCTGAACTGCTGATGGGCATTGCGCAAAATATAGAATTGCCCCTGCGGCTCATCGAAAGGGTTACTGAATTGCATAATGATCTCCTGTCGTCATTTCTGTTGGTTACGCCGAAGGGAGCAAGGGTTGCCAAAGCTGCATCAGCCCGGCGGTCAGGCCGCCGCGCCAGCAGAGCGCGTCATGACCACCGTCAACTTCTCGCCAGAACACCGGCTGTTGCAGACGCTGCAACTGCGCTAGCAGCAGCTGATTGGCCTGAAAAATGATCGGCTCACGCACGCCAGCCTCCAGCCAGATACGCAACCCCTGGGGCCTCAGTCTGCCGCTCTCAAGCTGCTGAATAAGCTGGCCGGACTGCTGCGCTGCGCGATGTGGCCACCAGTAAGATCCTGACTGACTGAGCACGCAACCAAAGCGCTGCGGCCAGTTCAGCCCGGCGTACATTGCCGCAAGGCCACCGAAGCTTTGACCCGCCACCAGCGTCCGTTCCGGGCGATCGCTGAACGGCGCTATTGTCGCCACCTGCGGCAGTAACTCCTGCTGCAATGCCAGCCAAAAAACGTCATTGCAGGGCAGCTCAACACCCCGCTGAATCGTATCGATCGCGTCAACAAGCAGATAAACGGCGGAGGGCAGCTGCCGCTCAACGGTCAGCGCCGCCAGTGCAGGCCATACTGGCATACTTTGCGCCCAGAACTGACCATCAAGCAGGATCGCCAGCGGCCTGTCCGGCGCAGACTTTTCGCCGGTGGTGTAGATCCAGACCCGCCGTGAGTTGTGGAGCCTCGCACTTCGCCATTCAATCTCTACGGGTGGCGTGAAAGACTCGCTCTGGTGCTCCCAACCCGGCTGGGGAGGGGCCTGCGGCAGGGTCAGGGCTGATACGGCGTGGCCGCGTCCCCCCTGCCAGCTATGGGCATTGAGCGGATCGGCGACGGCACGCGGTAGCAGATGCTGCCAGCCTGCACGCAGCGCCGCCCTATCCGGCTCGGCGTTAAAAGCCTGCGGCGGGAAATCATCCTCTCGCTCTGAGGGAATAAAGCAGTAGCTGCCACGCCAGCCCGGTGCCATACGGATCTGCCAGCGCCAGGCATCAGTACCGGCGATGCGCTCCAGGCTTTGCGGAATCGCATTCAGATGGTGATCGGTCACCCCGGTGATATAGATCCACACGCGCCGGATGAGTGAATGCCCTTCGCTTCCCGCCGGATCACGCCACCAAAAAGTGACCAGGCAGTCGCCATTCTCCACCTGCCACTGCGGCGCTTTTAGCCTGCTCCACCAGAGATCACTTCCGATCGTTAACAGGTCATGCACTATAACCTCATGTTTAAAAAGTATTTTCCATCGAACCATCAAAAATCAATTGATAATATTATTGATAAGTATTTTTATTTGCAATAGCGTATTACCGCGCTTTAGCATGCGCGTCAGAAACATCATCACCTCAGGGATTGCGTTTGCTCTGGTAACACATTTACGCAAATTTCTGGCGACATTGAGCCTCCTCCCTCCCCTTTCGGGACGGAATTCAGGACAGGTGCGACAAAAAGCAGGAATGACAATGAAAAAAATCAGCTCCCTGACCTTACTGGTCAATCTGGGAATTTACGGTGTAGCATTTGCCGGGGAAAGCGACAGCCACAGCAAAAACCATTCTGAAGCGATCATGGTGGTCACTGCCGAGCAGCAAAACCTTCAGGCGCCGGGCGTTTCCACCATTACTTCCGATGAAATCCGCAAACGGCCACCGGCACGCGATATTGCAGAAATTATCCGAACCATGCCCGGCGTTAATCTGACCGGGAACTCCAATAGCGGCCAGCGCGGCAACAATCGTCAGATTGATATTCGCGGCATGGGGCCGGAAAACACCCTGATCCTGATTGATGGCAAACCCGTTACCAGCCGTAATGCCGTGCGTCTTGGCTGGCGCGGCGAGCGCGACACCCGTGGGGATACCGGCTGGGTACCGCCAGAGCTGATTGATCGTATTGAAGTCATACGTGGTCCGGCTGCCGCACGCTACGGTAACGGCGCAGCGGGTGGCGTAGTGAATATCATCACTAAAAAGGGCGGTGACGGATGGCATGGCTCCTGGAATACCTATTTTAATGCCCCGCAGCATAAGGATGAAGGCGCGACTAAGCGCACCAACTTCAGCCTCAGCGGCCCACTGGGCGACGATTTTAGCTTCCGCATGTACGGTAATCTTGCCAAAACGCAAGCTGATGCCTGGGACATAAACCAGGGCCACCAGTCCAGGCGTACCGGTATCTACGCCGACACGCTGCCCGCTGGTCGCGAAGGTGTAGTGGATAAAAATATTGACGGTGTGCTTCGCTGGGAATTTGCGCCCATGCAGTCGCTGGAATTTGAAGCCGGTTACAGCCGTCAGGGCAATCTGTATGCCGGGGATACGCAAAACACCAACAGTAATCAGCGGGTGAAAGATAACTACGGCAAAGAAACCAACCGCCTTTTTCGTCAGAACTACGCCCTGACCTGGAACGGCACCTGGGATAACGGCGTCACGACTGATAGCTGGGTACAATATCAACACACCCGCAACTCCCGCACACCTGAAGGCTTAGCGGGCGGCACCGAGGGAATTTTTGATCCGAACGCCACCGCAAAATATACCGATATTGATCTCAACGACGTCATGCTGCACAGCGAGGTCAGTATTCCGTTTAGTCTGTTCGTTAATCAGAATCTCACGCTCGGCACCGAATGGAGCCAGCAGCGAATGAAGGATAACTCCTCCAATACCCAGACGTTTATGGGCGGTAATATCCCCGGCTTCAGCAGCACCGGCCGTAGTCCCTACTCCAGCGCAGAAATCTTCTCGCTGTTCGCTGAAGACAATATGGAGCTGACCGACACCACCACCCTGACACCTACGCTGCGCTTTGACCATCATAGTATCGTTGGCAACAACTGGAGTCCGGCGCTCAACGTGTCGCAAATGCTGGGCGACGACTTCACGCTGAAGATGGGTATCGCCCGCGCCTACAAAGCGCCGAGCCTGTTTGAGACCAACCCTAACTATATTCTCTATAGCAAAGGACAGGGCTGCTACGCCAGCGGCAACGGCGTTGGCTGCTACATGATGGGCAACGCTGACCTGGAAGCTGAAACCAGCGTGAACAAAGAGATCGGCCTTGAATATAAGCATGAAGGCTGGTTGGCAGGCGTCACCTGGTTCCGCAATGATTACCGTAATAAGATTGAAGCCGGTTATGCACCGGTTGGTCAGACGTCAATAGCCAGTCGTGGCAGCACGACCTATACCGATATCTATCAGTGGGAAAACGTACCCAAAGCGTTGGTGGAAGGGTTGGAGGGAACGTTAAACATTCCGGTCAGCGATAGCGTCACCTGGAGCAATAACATGACCTGGATGTTGCAGAGTAAGAATAAGAAAACCGGTGAACGCCTGTCGATTATTCCAAAGTATACCCTCAACTCAACGCTGAGCTGGCAAGTGCGGCAGGACCTCTCATTGCAATCCACCCTGACCTGGTATGGCAAGCAACAGCCAAAGAAATTTAACTATAAGGGTCAGCCTGCCAGCGGTTCTGAAACCGATGAGCTTAGCCCTTACAGCATCGTTGGGCTAAGTGCCACCTGGGATGCCAGCAAAAACGTCAGTCTGACTGCGGGTGTGGATAACCTGTTCGATAAACGTCACTGGCGTGCAGGCAACGCGCAAACCACCGGCGGCGACAAGGGTTATATGGATGGTGCCGGCGCGGCGACCTATAATGAATCCGGTCGGACCTGGTATATGAGTCTGAATACTCGCTTCTGACCGGGAGCGGCCTGCCGATCGGGTCAGGCCGCGGTGACGTCATCTCCGACAAGCAAAGGTCAATATGGATGTGCAACACACCGTCTTATCGCTGGCTGGCTATCCTATCCATCGTATCGATTTTGATCCGTTGACCTTCAGCGAGGCAGACCTGCTCTGGCTGCCGCATCATCATCAGTTGCAAAACGCCGTCAGAAAGCGCAAGGCGGAGCATCTCGCCGGACGCCTCGCCGCCGCCCATGCGCTGCGCGACCGGGGCAGCAGCCAGATACCCGCGATCGGCAGTCAGCGTCAGCCGCTCTGGCCCTCCGGGCTTTTTGGCAGTATCAGCCACTGCAACACCACCGCGCTGGCGCTGATTGCGCCGCATCCCGTCGGCGTGGATATTGAAAGCATCATGACGCCGGGCTTATGCGACGAGATTGTCGATACCCTCCTCAACAAAGATGAACAGCGTATCCTGCTCGCGTCATCGCTTCCTTTGCCAATGGCGTTAACCCTCGCCTTCAGCGCCAAAGAGAGCCTGTATAAAGCGTGCGGATCGCAGGCACCGCCGCACTCCGATTTTACCGCTGCTCGCGTCATTTCCCTTAGCGCAAACAGCATAGCACTGGCGCTTTATCCGACGGAGAATCCGCACTATGCGGGGCGTCGCTATCAAATTCACTGGCAACGTTACAGTGGCCATATCGTCACATTATGCACCACGCCCTGCTCCCCGACGCCTGAGATATCTTCTAACGCCTGACGAATCGTTTTTGTAACCAAAGTGGGAAAATCGATCGTTTAACGCTCCCCAGATTGCAGCTCTCCCCAGCGCAGATACATATCGCATGACATCATGAAATCGTTATGCCATTTCCACCAGGCATGAAGCATATAGCAGGCCAGGCAGGGCAGATAACAGAGCAGGAAATAGACCTCAAACCACAGCGACCATCCGGAGATCGTCACGATCAGGGCGATCAGCGCCGACCAGATAAACTCAATGCTGACAAGCAGAACCAGCCTCAGCCAGCGTGGTTTTTCATACAGCTCCTGGCACGGGATCGTGGTTGAAAAAGTCAGGTCGATTTCGTTCATGAACAGGTGACCCAAGAAAATGTAGCGCCTGGTAAAGCGTAAGAAGATCAAATTGATCGCCAGAACAATCGCGCAAAGCACCAGCATGGTGATAATAGATTCAAGGGTAAAGTAACGCCCGTAGAGATCAAACTGCGGGCTGTGGCGCAGAGGGGCGATGGTTATCAGATTCATCAACACACTCATGGTCGCGGTAATGACTAAATAGTGCGAAAGTCGCTTATATTTTAAGGTGTTTCTTTCTGATGCGGTCACCTGCCTGATATAAACGGGTCGCAACAGCGCGAATATCGCCCAGATAAACAACGGGGAAATCACCGCCAGCAACACCAGCGTCAGACCTGCCGGGATAAATAGAAGGAGCGCCCAAGTGAAAGCACAAAAGATCAGATAGCCAAAAACAAGCACTCCAAATGGCGCCAAAAACAGGCTTTTATTGCCAGCCGATTTTTTTTTCAGGAAATGCGTTAAATCGACGTTTTTGACTACACATTTATAGGCCCAATAGGCTTTAAGATCGGCAATGAAGGCGTACAGCACCAGCGCTAAAATAGCACTCACCAACCAGGCATCATCCCTCGAGAATGAAAAAAACGTATTTTTCCAGTAAAAGCCCAGCAGAATAAGCGTCACGATGTAGATATAAAGAAGATTCCTTTTATTCTGGAAGCGAATAAAGGTTAAATAATCCGGGATCATAGTGTCTCCATTACATCGCTAATAGTTTTCTGCAGTGCAGAACCGGCGCGGATGACCCAGGAAAGTCAGCCAGCATTTGTCCAAGATAGGATTTATTGCTCATCTCAATGAATTGCGGGGCACTGGCATGATGCAAGAAATACGACAGGGTATCGGTCCATTTCACCGTTTGCGTTAAATGCAGTGCCAGGTTTTCGACTAGCTGCGTTGGGGCAGACTCAGCGCGCGCCGTGACATTCATTAACACCTCGTGCTCTGGTGCAGCAATCGGCTGTCCGGCAAGAAAATCTCTCATGGGCTGAATCCCTTCCCCCATTAATCGCGTGTGCCAGGCACCGCTGACGCCTAATTTAGTCAGGTTATAGCCAGCCTCTGACATCCTGCCGCTGAAATCATTAAGTAGCGAGGTCGGGCCACCAACAACCTGCTGGTTGGGCGTGTTATCGCAACTGATATCCAGCGGCATACCTGAACGAAGCAGCATGTCGCTGAGCGTCGCATGAGCCGCGCCCTTTACGGCCAGCATCGCGCCTTTGTTGTTTATGCTTAGCGCATTCATGGTGTTGGCGCGAAAATGCACGGTGGAAAATAACGTTTCCAGAGAGAAAACGCCGGCGGCGAACAGCGCGCTGTACTCTCCGACGCTGTGACCACAGGAGCCGATAATCGCGGTGTCCCTGAAACGCTCGCGCCAAAGGCTGAACAGCGTGACGTTTATTGCCGTCACGGCCATTTGCTGTATCGGGGTCTGAATTAGCTTGTTCATCGGTCCCCTCAGACAAAGCCAGCGCAGATCCTTACCGGAAATATCGCTGGCACAATCCCAGATCTGTTTCGTTGTGGCATTCACATCCCAGAGATCGCTTCCCATTCCGATAACCGGATTGCCCTGGCCTGAGAAAAGCAGTACCACCGGCGTTGAGGCATTTGTAAGCGTCATGGTTATTTCCTTATAAATAGTACTTCAAGCCAACATATACACCGACGGTTTCACCGAAGATGGCAAACTCTGAGCGCGCACTTCCTAACGCGCCGTATATCCCGCTGAAGAGTTCCAGCCGGTCATCAATAGCCGTCAGCGGCGTGCTAAAATGGATACCCACCATCGAACTGTTGTCCACAAGATTTAACACCACATACGGCTGCAGTTTCGACTGATGAGGTAATTGCAGGCTGGACCAGACGTTAAGATAGTGTTTGCCCTGCAACATGCCTTTGTTGCCGGTATTGTTGATTTCAGAGGAGATAAGATATTTATACGCGTCAAAAGCGCTATCCAACGGAGCATAACCCGTTCTGGCGTTCAGAAAACGCAACATTTCGCGCTGTTTTTGCCACTGATCGCGTGAATAGCCTTCGCTTTGAAAATAGTATTCCAATCCGAAAATAGTAAAGTTATCAGACGTATATTGTCCTCCCAGGGCCAGTTCGATGCCCGCTTTATCTTCCGCGCTGTACAGTGATGAGGGGAAAAGATAATCCTCAAGCTCCTGACGTTTCTGTCCGGACAGATGACGCCAGCGCTGGCTGGCGTTATACGCAACTTCGGCATTGATCGTCATCTGAGGCGCGAGGTTATAGCTATCGGAGAGCGCCAGCGCCCGTGAATCACCCAGCAAAATGCTTACGCCTGGCGTATGGTCGCGGAACTGATAAGACTGGTACTTCAATAGCCAGGCTTCACTGCTGTTTCCACGCTGGTTGTCTGACCATGTGCCAGAAGAGAGATAGCGTTTATCTATCGTCGCCAGCTTTGGCACGACGGTCAGAGATAACGCTTGCTTATCGTTATCAGCCGACAAGGTCGCCGCCCAGGAAGAGGATTGATAGGCCGTTCTCAGCTGCGGATCATACAGTCGCGTCGGCTTGAAGCCGGTGTAGTACTGGCTAATGAGGTCGGCGGGCGAACGCAGAAAAAATAGCCCGGGCTTGGTTTTCAGCTTACCCACCTCAAGCTGCACGCCTTCTGAGAGGGTGTATATAAGCCTGAGCCGTTCGATAATCGCACGCGAACGACGATCGTCTCTTTCAAATGGCCCCAGCGGCTGAACACCATACCAAGTCAACCCGTAGAGCGAAAAATCGAGGCTCAGGACGTTATCAATCAGCGAGCAATTGCTGGCGATGTTGACCCCAGCATCATTAAACAGATTACTTCGGGTATAGGGATTACGGCCATCAATCTGCCAGGTCGAGGGGTATTTCTCCACGAATGATAGCTGTTCAAACAGCGTCACCCTGGCGTTCTGCACTACCTCATCCCCTGAGAGACAATGCGCCAGCGAACTCAACGGCACGCAGAACAGCGCCAGCATGCCCCCCACCAGCAAGTGCCTCATCTGGTGCCTCGCTGAATGGCTTCACGGGTAAAAGATGATACTGGCAATGATTCCAGACGGATATCGCTGTACTCCATGACCGAATAACGTTTGCCGTGACGGGTATCCTGGACCAGGATTTTCGTCGGACGCATCTTACCCAGCACCTGATGAAAATCCTCGTAAGAAACCTCTTTAAACAGCTGATCGTCCAGAGAGTAATAGTCTGCTTTGTATGGCCGATTTTCGCCCTCTTTCTCTACGTAATAGAGGACTTTAGGCCAGGTCGCCTCTGGCGATCGGCGTGTTAATTCCAGTTTGTAGCAGATCGTATCGCCGCACGGCACTTCACCTTGTAGCGTTGCGTGATAGGCATATTCAAAATTGGTAACAATGACATCGCCGTTAGAAATCTGTCCCACCAGCCGCTGCTGCGGTGAAACCGGAATGGGATGGCGCAATTCGGGCGTATAGAACCACAGCGCATAACCATCGGAAAGCAGCACTTTCCCTCTGTCTCGCGGCGGATAGATAAAACGGGCCAGCGAACGAGCATCGGCTTTGGAATCGCCTTCAGGTTTGATAAAACGCATCGAAATATCTAAAACCTGTTTATTCTCAGATTGGTCTGACCCCGCTTTATATTCATTGATAGTCACTGTGTAGCGGAAAGGCTTATTCGGAGAGCGAACCTCATCAGCACGCCGGATTATTTCCAGCGCCTTTTCATCTGCCGGGGACGAATAAGCCCGCATCGGACAGGACAGAAAAAATGAAAAGAGTGTCGCAATAAGCAGGTATTTCATAGCGCGTCCTTACGAGAATTTGAATGCATCCGTAATATTAAGCCGCGAAGCGCGCAACGCTGGCAGTATCGCGGCGACCGTTGCCGTTAATATCGGCAGCACCAGCGTTATCCAGTTAAGCTCGAAGCTATTCGTTTTAATGAAGGCCGTATAGCCCACCGATTGCCCCGGCGACGGCGGCATGGCAATACCGTACAGATTGATAACCGATGCAATGGCATAACCGACTACCAGACTTCCGGTCGCGCCAATCATGCCGACAAAAATGCCCTCTAATAAAAAAAGGCGCGTCACATGCATCGGTTTTAAGCCGATAGCCCTGAGCGTGGTAATTTCCCGGGTGCGCTCAATCACATTCATGGTCATTGAGTTACCAATCATGAATATTACAATCAGGCTGACAATTAGCTTGATGAAGAAATAAACTCCGGACAGCAGACCTTCGACTTGCTGGTAAAACAGCGAAACTTCTCGCCAGTCTTTGACGATCAGGGGAAGGTGGTGATTTGCAATAAACTGGCGCAACCTGTCGCTGAAAATAGCCGTATTATCCTCTTTGAGCAGAATCAGAACCTTGCTCACGCCGTCGGTTCCCATCATACGCTGCGCAGTTTCCAGGGGGATTTTCATTGCAACATCATCATAATCCTTGATGCCGGATTTAAACACGCCGCGAAGCTTCAGGGATAATGCGCCCTGCCCCCCGTGAGTATTCACTACCAGTACGTCAAGCCAGTCGCCGTAATGGGCATCCAGCGCTTTTGCCAGTCCGCTCCCCAGCGTGATTTCATTGGTTTTAACCCGGGACAGGTCGCTGCCGGAAATGATCTTATCAAAAGATCCTAATTTCAGTGCCGGTAAGGGTTCAACGCCGAGAGCTGAGAAATAACTCGAGGTATCACTTTCGTATTTCGAAATCACCCCGGTAAATTCCAGCTGCCCGGAAATGGTTGAGATAGATCCGGCCAGCGCCGGATCGCTGAGGATCGCCTTTTTCAATCCGCTGTAGTCGTCAATCTGGCTTTTACTTTTATTCGTGGTTTCAAAATAGTTCTGGTTGAAAATCTGAACGTGTCCAATATTAGTGCGAATCGTTTGCTCTTTTAAAATCCAGAATGAGTAATCAATAAACCCGCCGTACAGAAATATTGATACGCCTCCCAGCACGATC
Organism: Izhakiella capsodis; assembly: GCF_900115045.1. Lineage (GTDB taxonomy): Bacteria > Pseudomonadota > Gammaproteobacteria > Enterobacterales > Enterobacteriaceae > Izhakiella > Izhakiella capsodis. Next base: position 100,161 of record NZ_FOVC01000004.1, read on the forward strand.
GCAGCAATGGTCGAAAACGATCGCCGTCGGTGGCGGAAAAGGTTTAAAAACGCAAACTTCACATCCTGTGAGCGATAGCGCGCGCACCAAACAACGAACAGCAGAATGACCACCACCAAAACAGTGGCTAAAACCCTTTGCCCGGACATTTATTTCCCTTTCAACAGCGGTAACATTACCTGTGTCACTTCATTCATATCCCATTCCGGCGCACGGTCGGATACCCATGCAGCCGTCGCGCCGGGATCCTGCGATTTGATCTGCGCCAGCAGCGCGTCTGCCTGCTGTGGATAGTGACAGTTCAGCAGCGCGCGATAACGCATCCCTTCGATTCTTTTCACCAATGGGGCGTTAAAGGCCTGAGCATGGTTTAACAGCTCAGCGGTATCCTTGAGGGTGATGACGCAGCGCCCGAGATCGGCTGCCAGCCACGCATCAAGGCGTGCGCGTAAATAGCGCACCTGCAGATTATCCTCATGCCGCTCGACGGCCTCATCGAGATAGAAAAAACCCGTTTTGGCATATTCAGATGCCCGGATAACGTCATTGACCGTCATAAAATGGTCAGCCTGACGCAACACGCCATAGGCGTAAAACACCAGAGAGAGGGCATTGTGGTTCTGATGATATTCCGTAAACAGCGCTTCGGTGGTGTTCGCCAGCGCCCGGGGCTGAGTCGGGAACCCGTGCTGTATGACGCGCTGCGCGACGGGGGCGGCAGAAGTGCTCGCATTCACGGCCCAGGGCAGCGTAAGCAGGCATGCCAGAATCAGCAAAATTTGGCTATTACGCATCATGAACTAGCACCCCGTCTTTAATTTCAACCACACGCTGCGCGCGCGCCTTAAGCTGGCTGGAGTGGGTTGAGATGATAAACGTCGTTCCGATCTCCTGATTGATTTTCAGCAGCAGATCCAAAATAGCCTCCCCGGTCCCCAGATCGAGATTGCCGGTCGGTTCATCGGCGATCACTAGCTGGGGGTTATGCGCGAGTGCTCTGGCGATCGCCACTCGCTGCTGCTGTCCCCCCGAAAGCTCCGTCGGTTTGCGCCGGGTGAACGCAGCCAGCCCCACGCTGTCGATAAAATGCAGCGCCCGCGCTTTCGCCTCGTTCTTATCGATATAGCCATTCAGTACCAGCGGAAAATAGACGTTATCAAATACGTTTAGCACAGGAATTAAATTGAAAAACTGGAAGATAAAACCTAAATGCTTGCCACGGATCGCTGAAAGCTGTTCTTCACTGAGATTATTCAGCAATTTATTCGAAAACAGCACGCTGCCACTCGTCGGTTTATCGATCCCTGACAGAATATTTAACAGCGTACTTTTTCCGCTGCCGGATGGCCCACAGAGCGCCAGAAACTCGCCTTTGTCGATCTCCAGGCTGATATTATTCAACGCATCGACTTTGCTATCCCCGGCACCGTAGCACTTGCAGATATTATTTAATGATATCACCGGCAGCTCATTTATTATTACGCTCATAAGCTTGTCGTTATTCCTTGCACTGTTGAATATCGAAATAGCTATAGCCCTGCACCTTATCAGGCACGACGGTTCTTACTTTCCCGGCAATGTGGGCGTGTTGATTCATCCAGGCAATGCTCAGCGCGGGCGTCAGGCAACCGCTGGCACCGTAAGTGTCGACCAGATCAAGGGTGTGCTGCTGCGGAATGGCCGATAACTGCAGCAGATTTTTTTGTACGCCAGCGAACGCAATGCATTCCGCCTCCGCTGCGTTTTGGATGCTGTTCGCTATAACATATTGCCCACCCGTTACTTTCAGCGCGCTTTCCTGCCGGCTAAAAATAAAACAGCCCGTGCGTTCGACGGTTAAATTGACCTTATCACTCCGGCCCCGGTGCTTTTCACTTCGCGTCCGGGGGCGATCTTCGTCAGAAAAAACCAATACCGGAATGGCACGAAATGCCGCGCATATCACGACATAATCGAAAACCTCCCAGCTGAGATAATCCTTTGCCAGCGCGATTGCCTGCAAGAAAGCCTGCTTCTCGCCACGCATTTTGCAGGTTGGAGCACTTACCCCGAATCGTTTCACCAGGTTCTTTGGCAGGGTATCGATCATCGAAATATGCAGCGCGCTGGAAATATTCTCAAACGGTGTTGTTTCACCCCAGGAGTCGAGGTAAATGAATGCCGTTTGACGTTTTAATAGTTTCATTCGCTCTTTGGTAGGGAGCGCCTGCACCGCTTCATCTGCCGCCTGCTCAATGGCCTCAAGATAATCCTGATAAAAAGGATTACGTATCATCTCAGGGGCATAGCGCGCTGGCTGCGTTCCAAACCGCTTAAATCCCCAGCCGTTTGCATGGGTAGACTTCAATACTTTGTTATATAAATGCGCCTCCCAGACATTCAGCCAGCCTGGCTGGTAGAAATAAAATTTGTCTTCCGGCTCAATAATTGAAAATGAGGATAAATACATATGACCTGACATTATTCTTCACCGGTCCCGATCTATATCTGACATCACGACACCAATAATAGAGCCGTCGACACCGACGCCTGTTTTAAGAAGATGGCGTTTATTGTGATTAGTCACGCTGCGGTTTATCCATACATAATTTGCAACCGCGTCAATAATGTTATCTTTTGCCACGGGAGAAATAATTTCACGATTGCATAATGTGTGATGGCCAATAATTAAATCAACGATCCCCGATCCAGTCGCGGTATAACCTATTTGCCCTTTATAGGCCAGAACCGGAATGGTATGACCCTCTTCAAATATCGCTATCGCTTTGGCTTCCGCTCTGTCACTGATGAACGATCCGTTGCCGTGAGGAATGATGGCACACAATTCATCGGTATTGCGCTGCGCTTTTTTCATTGCCGATTGCATCACTTTTACTGTATTCGCGCTGAGCCATGCGCTGTCGTTACTTCGACCGGCGCTGATTTGACTGTAGGTGGTTTGCAGACGTATTCCTCCGTGAATCTGACGGGCGCATCGATGGCGTGCACTTTCTATCAGCAACACGCTGAACCCTTCGGCAAACACCACGCCATTACTGTTCTCGCCAAACGGCTGAACGCTATCGGTCTCCAGCATTGACTGGTTATTGAGAAACCAGAGATCCTGGGTTTTGATCTCAGAACAGTTGATCACCATAACCAGATCGACGCCATGATGTTCAATGGCCTGGCAGCCTATATGCACCGCGGTCAGCGAGGAATTACTGGTACAGTTCATATTTGGCGGCAAATACTGCAGACCATATCGACGGGCAAGATCACCGGCCAGGCGATCCTGTGACATATTCTCCACGTGCAGCCGCGTTAATGATGTTGACAATTGAATGTCTTCAAGATCATTTTTGTTATAAAAGCTTTTGTACGCCATGCCATCGATCCGGGGACCGATACCCGTCAGATAAACCCGGACGTCAGACCCGGTCAGGCATCCCCTGTCCAGCCTGGCCTGATGCAGCGCATTATCGATCAGGCGATAAAGCCGCTCAGCCACGCCTTCATCTGTATAGTCGAGCGTGGCAATGCGCTTATTCTGCTTAAATCCGCATGTTATTGCCTCGTCGTCAGACTTAAACCAGGGCTTTCTTTCGACGCATTTTCCCTGTCTCAGGTTTTGAATCAACTGAACAGGGTTTTCGGCAAACGGCAAACAAACGCTGAAGCCTGAGATGATAGCGGCATTATCCACATTACAATCCTTTGATTACAAAGGCGTAATAGTTTCCACCTTCCGTAGCACCCACCAGCAATACATGCCTGAGTTTAAGGTTCAGAGGCTCCCTGACGAAGCGAATACGCTCATCAAAGAACGCCTCGGTATAGGGTATGGGCGGAACAGCCTGCTGCTTAAGGCATTCGATAATGACAGTAAGGTTAAGCAAACCCGCGGCGGAGGCGACAAAACCAAAGCAGCCGTTATAGTTGACGACCGGGACATCCGGTTTGTCGCGGGCGAAGGTCTGATAAATCGCATCGACTTCAACGCGGGAGCTGGTGGGGCTGCCGTTGCTGGTGCCACACACCAGATCCACCTCCTCTGCGCTAATCCCCGCATCGGCAAGGGCTCGGGTCATAGCCAGCGCCATCGATGCCGATTTTTCGCCCTGAATTGATTCATCAAAATAGCTGTTGCTACAGGCTTTACCGTAACCCACGATCTCAGCCAGCACCTCAACACCGCGCGCCTCTGCCCGCTGCGGATCCTCCAGCAGCAGCATGCAGGCGCCCTCTCCTGGAACATAGCCTTTCGGATCCTGGCCGTAGACCTGATAATCACGCGCGTCAGAGGTCATGTGGAGCTTATCCGTCATCGCATTCATATACAGTGACATTGACGGGAAGTATTCATCAGCGCCCCCGACAAGCACCTGCGGCTGGAGATCCTGCCGGACAATTTCGTAACCGTAGGTCAACGCCCCAAGCGCCGCATTTTCGCCGGTAGCCAGCGTCGTGGTATACCCCTTGATCCCTTCGGAGATCCCGCAGAAGGTGGTTATCGCGTTCATCAGTGAACCTGGAAACTCAGAGGTTCTGACCTTGCGCGGATCGGGCTTGAGACTTTGCAGATATTTGTAGGTGGTCTCCTGCGGGCCGCTTGACATGCCCATGACGATGCCCAGTTCATCACCATCACGCTTAATCTTACGCTTCGCCTGCTCCAGCGCCTCCGACAGCGCGATCAGCGCGAAGGTGCCGCCGCGAGTCGCTTTGCGCGGATCAAAACGCCGTAAATGCTTGCGTGGCTCCAGCTGCGTCACCTGAAAAGTTTTAAACGGCTGATGCCCTTCCGGGCGTCGATTGTCAGAGAGGCTGAACGCGTCGCCAAACAGCGCTTCAAACTGCCGGGTATTGTTCAGAACGTCCAGCAGCGCCTTCGCCTCCTCCTGCGTATCTTCAGGGAAAGTGACGTCGCACAGGTCAACGTTGTGATGACCTTTCCATATGCTGTCGAGGATCTGGTGGATGCTGTGTCCAATAGCCGAAACGGCCCCTGTACCGGTAATCGCGACCCGCCGCGGTTCAAAGCGGCTAACGGGGATCGATCCGGGAGCCATGCTCACGATCATGCTGCAGTTGTTGCCCCCGAATGCATAATTGTTCTTCATGAAGATATTGACCTTTTTGTCACGGAAGGCGTTAGGCACATAGTCCAGATCGCAGTTCGGACGCTGGGTCGTGAAGTTTAGCGTGGGCAAAATACGGTTATCAGGTAACGTGACGAGGCAAGCGATCAGCTCAACAATACCCGCGGCGCCAATATTATGGCCAAAGTAGGATTTAGTTGAACTCACCGGCGGTATCTCATGGCCTGCAAAGACCTTTTTCATCGCCAACGTTTCAATGCGGTCATTCGCTTCCGTTCCGGTCCCGTGTGCATTGACATAATCAATCTGATCGGGTGTGATGCCGGCATTTTCCATCGCCTTGATCATCACCTGTGCGGCACCGCTGGCGCGCGGATCTGGCCCGGTTTCGTGGAACGCATCGCAGGATGTTGCATAGGAAAGAATTTCACCATAAAGCGTGGCGCCGCGCGCAACGGCATGATCATACTCTTCAAGTACCAGCGCGCCGGCCCCCTCGCCAATCGACATGCCGGAGTTGCCAGAAAACGGTGAACAGGCTTCCGGATGCATAACGTTAAGCGCATAAAAACCGGCGAAGGTCGGCAGATAAATGGGTTCCGTTCCGACGGCCAGCATCGTTTTACTCTTGCCATTCTGGATATAGTCGAATGCCATTCCCACTGCATTGGGGCTGGCGGTGCAGGCCGTCGCAACCAGTTCCACCCCGCCCTGCAGGCCGAGCAATGTTGATACGCTGGAGCAGCAGGACGCAAAGCCGCCCGAGAAGAGCGCCTTACGCAGAGAGAAGTCTTCTATGCGCTGCTCAAAAAGCGGTAAAAATGCCTCGGTACCTGCGGAAGATACGCCAACAATCAGGCCCGTTTCTTTAAGTTGCACCTGATTATCTACCAGGCCGGCATGGCTCAGCGCGTCTTTGCCTACTTTATAGGCCCAGAGTGCAGCGTTATCGAGCGAATCAATAATCTCCTTTGAAAGCGCAGAATAATCGATATCGTGCAGCACTTCAGCCGCTCTGGCATTTTCAAACCATTTCGCGAAACGCTCGCTGTTCGCGACGCCATTTTTTTTATTTAATAACGCGTCTTTAAAGTCCTGCACGTTATCAGCCAGAGAAGACAAAATACCTATCCCGGTAATAACAACGCGTTTCCTGTTTGTTTCCATCATTCATCGCATCCCTGTGTACAGACAACAAACAGCCGGGTGTCGCGACCGTATTGAATTATCGCCTGCTGTTTATGATGTTTAAATCAATTACAATGCGCTTTTGGCTTTCGACGCATCAACAAAGCTGTGCTCCGCCGGGTTAACCAGCATGCTCAGGTTATAGACGAACGGCATACTTTTGGTTCTGGCCGCCAGGGTTTCAGTCTGCGTTTGAATGTCAAAACCATCGATATCTGACCAGCCGTAGTCGCTTTCCAGCAAAGTAAGCGCAATAAAACATTGCAGGGCTGGTGAGAAAACGGCGTTGACCACCTGACCTACCGGCTGGCCTTTGATCATCACCTTGTCACCGGATTCGATACCCGAACAGGGCTCTTTGGCGATCATGCCAATCATTTTGCGGGCGTTTTCACCCTGCGACAGGGCCTGAACGGCGTCCTGGCCGATGAATCCCTCTTTGTCATACTGAACCGCCCACTGCATCTGAAGCTCAACAGGATTAAGCGCATAGCCAGACCACAGGTTTTCGTCCCAGCATGGGTTTTCAATACGCACAATTTTCTGATAGTCCAGACCGCCAGTTCGCAGGCAATATTTACTGCCCCGCTCATTTAATTGTTGCCACAATGCAAGCAGCTGCTCTTCATTGCCGGTCGCCATGTAGGCGAACTCGCCGTGCTTACCACAGCGGAATACCAGCAGTTCCTGATCGGTGGTCATAAACTCGTGATACGGCAGTCCGATAACGTCATAGCCATAAATCTCGGCCATCAGCTCCCAGGCATACGGGCCTTCAAGCAGAATTGCGCCCCAACTTTCGTCGCGCATATCTTTAAATTCGGGCGTTTCCTGAATATCCAGTTCATCGGCTTTTTCCAGCAGCTTATTCAGGCTTGCCAGCAGTTGGTCAGCTGAGAGGTTCTCCGACATAATGTAATAACCATCGGAAGAGCAGAGGACGTAAGCATCACCGAGGATTGTGCCATCTTCGTTAAGCAACAGCGTATAGATACCCTGTTCGTCACGAATGATGGAAATATCGGCGGAGGCCAGATAATTCACCAGTATCCAGGCATCATCGCCCAACACGCTGACGATCGACATATGCGAATAATCGACCAGCAGTACGTTTTCACGAACAGCTTTATATTCAACCTCAGGGGCATGGTAGGCTGAGGGTACCGTGATGTTATTATAAACACCCATCACCGCATGGTGTTGCGTATGGAAATCATTGAGAGAATTCATAAAGCGATCCCTTCAGTTATAAATTCAATTAATTTTTTTGCTTCTGAATAATAAACGTAGCAAGGCTATTGATACTTCTCATATAAGAGGGATCATCGCCTTCGCTAACCTTAATACCGAATACTTTATCCAGCATGACGACAATCTCCGTGGCATCGACGGAGTCCAACTTTAATCCATTACCGAACAGGGCGGTATCATCATCAATTTGCGAAACATCACGTTGAATATTAAGTCGATGGATAAGTTCTTTTTTAATCGTCTGCAAAACTTCCTTGCGTTTTTGAATAGCCTCTTTCATATCCGACATTTTCTCTCTCCCTTGTTTACTTAACTTCGCGAAAATTAATGATGGTGCCATTACTGATCAAACGTTTTCCCGCACAGGCAGACACGGAGTAATGTTTAAATCCGTGAACATCAGAAAACGCTAGCTTGCTGGTGACCTCAATTGAATCACCCGGATAGGCGACACCTTTAAATTTAAGATTCTGCGCCGCCAGCACGCCGCGAACCTCGGCGCGGCGGGTACGTATAATATGCCGCATTTCATCGGTGTTAATCCGGGCATGAATATCACGCAGCGTTTTCATCTCTTCGTTGAATTTTTCCTGGTATATTTCACAGATATCCGTCAGTAATGAAAGATATTCGCTGGCCTGCCCGAAAATTTCAGCAATCATGACGCCGGGCATAATCGGATCATCCGGAAAATGCCCTAACAAATAAGGGTCGTTATAGGTGATGTGTTTTGTCACTTTTACATAACCGTTGTCACCCTTTTTGAAGTCGTCGATTCTGTCGACCATCATCAGAGGCTGACGCCAGCCACCCATTTCCAGGAATATCTTTGAGGGGATTACGTATCTGGACATAGATCACCGCATAACCAGTCCACCATCGATAACGATGGTTTGCCCGACAATATAGCTGGAGGCGGAAGAGCTCAGATAGACGATGGTATCGGCCACTTCACCGCACTTTCCCAACCGTCGCAGGGGAATTGAGTCGGTGATACCACGCACCACGGTACGGGAGACTTTTTTTACCATTCTGGACTCAATCATTCCTGGCGCGACGGCATTGACGCGTATACCGTAAGCCGCCAGTTCACTCGCCAGCGTACGGGTGAAGCCCAGAACTGCCCCCTTAGACGCACTATAGTTTGACTGCCCTACGCTCGGCGTGATGCCAGTGATAGAGGCCACATTGATAATGGCCGGGCTTTCAGCAGAACGCAGCAACATCAGTAACGCTTTCGTCAGGCGGAACATACCGAACAGGTTAGTTTCAACCACCGTGCTGAATTCCTCAAAGCGCATTGAAGCAAACAGACTGTCTTTGACTATACCGGCGTTATTCACCAACACATCCAGCTTGTTTTCCACTTCACTCAGATGATCACAGAGCGCTGCAACGCTATTCTGATCGGCAAGATCGCACTGAATAACCGACAGTGTATGACCTGCAGGATGACTCCCTTTGAGCGCCGTTAAAGGTGCTGCATTGGTGTTATATAGCGCATAAACATGGCAGCCCTGATCCAAAAATTTAGCGCAAATCGCCAGGCCAATATCACCACTGGCACCGGTAATCAGAACAGACTTGTCTTTCATATCGTTGTATTGGTACATATCACTCACAATTAATTTTATTTATATAAGACGACAACCGCGATCGCATGGGTCTGACAATGTGAAAGAGTCAGTGAATGGTTCGTCAATCCTTTTTCAGCCATAAGTTTTTTTAGTCGCCCGCTAAAATTAAAACTTGGGCAACCGTAAGTGTCATGTGTGATTTCGATATCATGAAACTTTATTCCTTCACGGAAACCATATCCAACTGCTTTTACCGCCGCTTCTTTTGCTGCCCAGAAACCTGCTGCACGTTCATAATTGGGATCATCTGTATTAATTTTTATCTTCTCTTCCCAGGTATAAACACGATCGAGAAAATCGGTTTTACCATTCTCAATCGCCCGAGCAATACGTGAAAGCTCGACGATATCCGTACCGATACGCATAGAAAGCCATCATCCTTTTTTATAACTGATAAGACACATTAAAATTGAAATTCAATATATCGACATCCATTCCACGAGGATATTTAGCGGGTACAGAGACTGAAGCATCCCAGGTGAGGCTTTTTACACTACCCTGAATACCCACGGCACTGCCGATCAGGATCTCATCACCATAAAAGTTATCTTTTTTTATCTGCCCAGCGTCAATCCCTAAATAATATTGCGCATTCAAAAAACCGGCTGGATGATAAAGCGTATTTTGCAGATAAAAGCCGTTATTACCGTTCAGACCCACACTGTTTTCAAAACCACGGATGGTCCAGCGATTACCCAGGGTCATCTGATCTTGTAAAGTCAATTCATGCGGTGCGTACTGAGCAAAAAAAGATGCAGTGTAGATATTACTGCCAAACTGCTTCATATAATTGCTTTCAATATTAAAAATATGACTCACCGGGCTGACATTGCCATACACCATATCGGGCGTTTTTGTCGCCCCAAACCATGTGACAAAACGCTGCCAGGAAACGGTAGAATCCCAATAAGCATTATTTAACTGTTGCTTATAGTTGATACCGAACTTCACGTTCTCCATATCACGCTTTTGCAGTAATAATTCCTGACCGTTAATTTCAAACCTGGACTTTCGATGAATCAATTCGGCATTAGCCGTAAATTTTCGACTTTTATCACGATAAAACGTGCGCGAAGCTTTTGCGCTCCAGTAATCACTTTTACCCCTATACTCTACCGAGGTGTAACTCAGCGGAACGACCTGGCGAGACTGGCTGGAGCTGTAAAATAGCGTATAGTTCCAATAGCCGACCGGAAGTGAGTAATAACCGCTAATATTCTTATACTTCCCGGTTGTGCTTTGGGTGCCAGCCAGATAAAACAGGTCACTGAATCGGGCCGGATTATACAAAAATCCCACTACCGATGATAAATATCTTCCTGTTGCTTTATTGCCCCAGTTGTTATAGCTCGCTCTCACGTTCCAGTTTTTTGTACGATGAGTCGCAATACGAATATCACTATAATTTTTCTGCGTACCCGGTTCGATGTTAATCTTCACGTTAACGTTAGGCACCTGCTGCAGGTTTTCCAGGCCCTGTTCAATATCACGAATATTAAGGATTTCATCTTTCTTAAAGGGTAGCATCCACGGTATGACATCATCGTTTTCAACAATGACTTTCTCTATTTTTCCCGGCTCAACAATAAGCGTCAGCGTACCTGAGGAAATATTCTGCGAAGGCAGCTCAACACGAGTGGTAATATAGCCAGCATTAATGTAATAATCCTGCAACGCGGTAGCAATTTTTGTAACGCCGATATTACCGACGCAACGTCCTATCACCTCTCGTTGGATCACTGCGTTGGTTTTTCGCTGCAAAAAACCATTTTTCACAAGGAGCGACTTTATCGTAAAACAGTTCTTTTCTTCAGGAAAATTATCCAGCCTGAAGACTTTACTTTCAGCGCTGGAAAAAACTGATTTGTGATGTAATGCCTGCTCCTTAAATGCACTGACATCAGCATTTTGTTGCTGTTTTATAAGATTATTAATATCATCATCAGCGTCAACATGAAAGCATAGCGATAATAAAAACAACGAAAGAATTTTGAATCGCAATTCCATTTACGTACTCAGAAAGAAAGGCAACAGGATCTCAATTCAATCAGGTGCTAACTAAGAGCAGCTGTTGCCTTTTATTACTAATTATAAATTAAATACCAAAAACAGTACCGGCGTTATTTAATTTACCTGCGGTTAGCTTCGTACCGCCTAACCCACCGAAAACAGCACCTTTATTATTAGTTACATTTTTAGCCGTGACGTCTACTTTGCTGTAACTAAAAAGATTGAGGTAGTTATAAATATTACCAGAAGTATTGACTGCCAAAAGTTGGTTACTCATCAAGTTCGCACGATTGATAATATCAGCACCAGCATTGATTGTAATATTCTCTGCGAGAATATTACCTAACTGGTTATTCGTCACATATTTCTTTGTATCAAGATTAATGTCGGTTCCCGCCACGATATCTTTAGAGTTTTCAATGCCGCTCAAAGCATTAATAACCAATTCCTTACCTGAATAGATATCATTTAGATTGTACAAAGCACCGTTAAGAATAGTGAAATTCAGCGCGCCATTACTTTTGATAGAGCCGTTATTGGTAACACTCTTGTCAACAATCAGGCCGATATCACTATCCGCCTCGATACGTCCCCCATCGTTACTCAGTGCGTTAGACGTTATACTGACAGAACCCGCTGACAGTATTTTACCATTATTATTATTCACATTACCTTTCGGCGATTTAATGATCACATTACCCGCCAGAGAACTAATGATATTCCCCTGGTTTTTGAGATCATCAAGCGCAGTAATAGTGACATTTTTTCCGACCATATTGCTATTGTTCGTCACATAATGCTGAGTATCTATTATCAAATCACCTTTGGCAGAGATATCTTTGCTGTTCTCCACGCCGTTCAGTGCAGTAACTCCAAGCACCTTCCCTGATGATAGCGTATTAGTGTTATTGATGACGCCATTGAGAACATTTACCGCTGCATCACCCAGGCTACTGATAATGCCATTGTTAGTGAAGTTGTTTACGATATTCAGGGTCAGATTTTTATCTGCACTAATAATGCCTGTTGCATTGTTATCAATCAGCGAGCCATCGCTGTCATTCTCCATGAATGGCGTATCAATTGTGATATTGCCCACTGCATAAGTTGTCGCGTAGTTATTATAGAACGCCCAACCCGTTTTCAAGGTGCTATCTGCACCGCTCATGAGTAATGCGCGGGTATTATCTATACTACTTTTCGATTGTATACTCAGAGGGCCATTTTCAGCGACAATGCGGCTGTTATTGTTGTAAATGATATTTCCGGTAAGCGAAACGCCACCTTTACCAATCATTCCGCCTATTTGTTGCGGCATTCCGAAATAAAAGCCAAACGGATCGCTGAAGTCATTACCATTACGATTATCGATGCTGTTAATGGCATCTACCTTTAACGTTTTATTGGCAACGATCAACGCTGTGTCGTTATTCAGGTCGGCATTGGTCTTAATGTCAATATTCTGCCCGGTAATCAATCCGCCATGATTATTCAACGTATTGGCTTCTAAGCCGATATCACCCTCTTCAGAAATGATGACGCCGATGTAATTGGTAATATCGCCCTTCAGCGCTGCATTAACACCGCCTTTGCTTATAATACTGCCTCCATCATCGTTACGCAGAGAGTCGCCCTTTAAAATAGCTTTGCCGGTGGTGTAGATCTTGCCATTGTCGTTATCAATAGCCCCACTGCTTTCCAGAGAGACATCGCCTTTCGACGCCATTTGTCCCCCCTTGTTGCTGATGCTGTTAGCCAGAATCTGAACATCCTTACCAGCAATAATACCTAAAGAGTCATTACTGGCGGTATCGGCTGTTTTGGTCGAACCATTTGTTACCACTCCCTGGGCGGAAATTTTGGTATATCCCGCAGCCGAGCGGAGGAGACCTTTGGTATTGTCGACGTCGCCAGTACTGGTAACTTCAACATTTCCCAGCGAATCCACTAAACCACTATTATTATTCATCGTGGTGGATTCCAGGCCAACATATCCCCCCTTGATCTGACCATTACTGTTATCCAGAGTACCGCTTTTTAACGCGACGATACCGGCTTCAACGCCTACCGCTTTTCCTTTGCCAGAGTTAGTAAAGGTGGCGCTATTGGTATCCACAGCCAGCATGCCGCTAGCGGCCATTTTGCCATCGGTGTTATCAATAGCACCGCTGTTAATAAAGAGATTGCCGGAGGTCGAAATATTGCCCGCACGGGTGTTAACCAGACCATTTTTATTGGTATCCAGTCCGATAGACCCAACAGAATTAATCACACCCGTCGTATTATTGAGCATACCATTGGTTTTAATATTCACCGCACCAGTAGATTCAATGCGCGCATTGTTGTTTACCAACTGCCCGTTTGCGTCGATATTCACGCCGTTAACGCCACCGGCTATCACACCCAGGTTACGAACACCGACCCCGTTCTCCGTACTCACCAGGTTGATTTTATTGGCATACATTCCACCCAGTTCAGCGACGTCGATGCTATTGGCAGAACCTGAGCCTGTTGCCGTAACCGTGCCTGTCACCTGACCTGCCGCGTTGACGTAGTTATTACCCGTCACCACATTTAGGTCACCGGTGGTGACCTTATCGGTAACCACAACATTACGTGCCAGAATTTCTGTCGGGCTGGTGGTATTCAGTTGACCCAGAGTAATCGCACCGCCGTTAACGGCATAGCCAGCTAACTGGCCATTCTGAATATCGGGCGTACCGGTGGTTAAGGTCAGTTTGCCTGCATTAATTGTGCCCCCACCGTTTACCGTAATGCCGTTAGGGTTGGCGATGATTAAATCAGCTTTAGCTCCTGCAATTTCCATCGTGCCGTTAATAGCCGTAAGGTTTTTTGATGTCACTTCGTTAAGAATGACTTTTGCTGTGCCGGAGGCCAGATTACTGTTCCCCGCAATTTTTCCAGCGAGGACGGAATTAGCTTCAGCAATACTGTTATTGAAGATTACGCCATTTTTATCAACATTTAATTTATCATAAACGTTGTGAGAAAGCCCCTGGGCATTAGCCTGATTGATATTAATAACCGGAACATTATTTACCGAAGCGACAGAACCATTATTCATGCTGATGTCTGCAGCCTGTGAAATAAATGGCAAAGCCAACAAAACAGATGCCGCAACTGGATGCCACTTCATATTAAAATCTAACGTCCTTTTCTTTTTACTCATCATAATAAGCCACTCTCTATAACGGAATAATTATATTCATTAAAAAACACCATACACTCTCTAAATCACAGCTTTTCCATTGACCACTTACCCATACTTTCCCTCGCAATTTAAACTTTAATTTAGAATGTTAGGTTAAGCATTGAGCATAATTTTCCATTGTTAGCCATATATTATCCTGAGCCTTCCTGCAATCTGATTACGTCTAACTTATTGCATTGCTTAAATGCCATCTACAGCATAACAGATGAATATTTACAGCCTATTTTCATCGCAAATCCACAAGGCAGGATAACGCTATTTTCTGACAATTTTAACTCAACTTAAATTAAATACTTGCAATACGCTGCTTCAGCCCGCCACAGACGGCAGTTTATACAATGACTACAGCAGCATGCCATACGCTGTCAATAATAGATCGCATTATTGACCGTGTGTTAAAAACACCATTTCTCATCGCCACTTTGCTATAAAAACTTGACGAAGTGCTGCTGTATATAATGAAGGAATCTGACTCTAAACGTGCATCAATAACACCTTTAACCGTGTAAACACTTATCTCTAACATATAAATGGTATTTTATCGCATTTCATTTAATTATCAATATCTCAAAAAAGAGATTTTCAGCAACAGGCAAGCGCGGAAAACTTAAAAAAAGGATATTTCTTATATAAACCCAGGTTTTATTAAATCAATTTGAAGTGTACGAATGTAAATGCGCAATCCTGATTTTTTACGCACAGGAAATTACTTAAAAATAAACAAGAAAATAGGATGCCACATTTGAGAATTAAATTATTTTTTATCAAATATCATTCCATTAACCCTATCACAACACTATGAATGCACCGTATCCTTCAATAATATGACACTGTTTCACATGGGTATTGCTGATGACAAGTCAAGAAATCCACTATCGCTACATCCGTCAGGGATGAGGTAAGGATCACTTTGCTAAAATCATGCAGGCGCAGAGATCATCGCTTAAGCGTTTTGGCGACATCGTTTCTACGATCGGGTTAATGAAAATATTCGCGTATCTCAGTGAGCTTCACGGCACAGTAATATAGTCTGTAGTTGCAGAGCCGTATCAGAAAACGCAAACAAATGGATAAAAAGCGGCTTTGACGATGCAGCCGTTCTTCTTAAACTTACGGCTCTCCAGTTTAAATTGACAGAAAGGGGGCCTTGACTGGTTTTTGCCGCTTTTTCACAACAATATTATTGGGTTGGAGCATTGTGGACAGTCCAATTCAACATCCGGACTGGATCGGCGCAGTGCTTACCTGGTACTAAAATATCTCATGCAAGGAATTGATAACTGCCAGCAGGTATTCTTCTTCGTATCAGCACTTCTTGATCTTCTCTGGCCCAACTGTGTGCATCACCATGCAGACCCTGTCCCGAACTCACATCGGTAATATATCTGTCACGCACTTTCGACAGATCTATTTCGATAACATTTTCCATATGTCCCTCTGCGTAACATAACGCCTGATGTAGTGATCTTGACGTAGATATATATTGTGTTCTCAAATTCGTATTACCATGATGCGTCCCACCGGGCGACGGAGGGCCTTCGACATGAAATTGAGGTGTTGCATTAGCATGTGGGTCTCTGGCTCGAATATTGCGTCCTTCTACCGCATCTAAAAATTCTTCATCGCTTAATGCTCTGTATACAATGCCCGTATGCTCCTTCGTCAAACCTAAGGGATCAATCCAGCCGGTTGGATTGGGGGCATACTGATAAACATTTCCCCCCCCCATCAGGCCCAGCGGATCGGGAGAGATAAAACGCCCGGTGTCCGGGTCATAATAGCGATGATGATTATAGTGCAAGCCACTCTCTTCATCATAATACTGTCCCGGAAAGCACAGGGGCTGATGGGCCATCTCCTCATCCGCAGACCGGGTTTTCCGACGTTTCCCCCAGGCCTCATTCTCGGCCTTCCATATCAGGCGTCCGTCCTGTGACGTCATCGCATACGGCGTGCCGGTGGGGTCCGTATGGTAATAATTGATCCGGTGCTTATCGCCTTCTTTCTGAATCCGTTGCGCCAGCGGCGTATGCCCGGACGGCCCGTATAGCCAGGTAATCGTTTCCCCCGCGTGCTGCTCGTTCAGCAACCGGTTTCCGTCCCAGAAGAACAGGGTGGTACCCGCTGCCCCTTTTTTGTAGACCCGCCTCCCCAGCGCATCATAGCCATACTGCACAGTCTGCTTTATGCCATCACGTTGCGCCTCAACGCATTCAAGCAAGTTTTCCGGCGTCCAGTACAGACGTAAAAATCCACCGCCCTCAGACGTTTTTTCCCGTAAGCGTCCGCAGTCATCATAAACAAAATGAGCGTGCTGATAGTCTGACAGCCGGTTATTCAGAACTCGCTCTCCGTCGCTATCAACAATGTTATGCGCGGGATCGTATGAAAAACATGCTTCATTGGCGCTTATCAGCCGCCCCAGCGGATCATAGCTGTAATGCTGATTCATCCCGGATGGGGTGAGTACCGACGTCAGATTCCCGACCCGGTCATACTCGTAGGCGCGTGACATAAAATGGGATACGCTTGTCCCTTCGGTATCGACTTTCTGTTTAAGCCGCTTTCCGGACGGATCATAGTTAAAGCCGCTGGTGATACTACCCTGCGTGCGGCTGGTTTCACGATAGCGGATGTCGCGCTCAGTTTCACACACCATCTCGTTATCGAGATTAAGCTGATAGAAATGCCCGGCGCCATAGCAGAGATAGTTCAGTGTGGCGCCATCAGGCAGCCATGTCTGCCGCCGCCAGCCGCCGCGGTGGTAGCGATGCCGTAGGGTCTGGCGATAACCCAGCACCTCACTGGTTTCTGATTTCACCCGCCCGAGAGGATCGTAGGTAAAGGTGACCGTGCTCCCGGCATTCGATGCTTTCAGCAGCTTACCGCCCGCGTCATAACTGAAATGGCTGTGCGCGACGGCGTCTCCCTGCCTGACCGTTTTCTCCGTCATCCGGCCTGACGCATCGCGCGACATCGTGACGCAGATATCGGCCACCCGCGTCTCAACCAGCAGGCCGTCACCGTCGTAGTGATACTGCTTCAGCACGCCGTCGAACCCTTTTTCACTGATAACGTTATCATTATCATCGTAGGTGAACAGGTGCTCCGCGCCGTTCTCATTGGTCAGCCGCATTAAGCGGCGGGCGGCGTCGTAGTGACAGTGAAAAGTGTGACCGCAGGCGTCGGTACGGACCAGAATCAGGCCATCGGTATCCCGTTGCCAGTGCGTCTGCGCCCCCAGTGCATCACGCTGTGTCGTCAGACGCCCCCAATCATCATAGGTATAATGAATACGGTTACCATCCGGTCCGGTAACGGAGAGCACTTCTCCCCGTTCAGTGTATGTTAACAGGGTCCGGGTGTTATCCGGGTGGGTGACCGCGTTGATATTTCCCCGGCTGTCACGCGCCAGGCGGGTTGTCTGGCCGGAGCAGTCGGTGTGGCTCGCCAGCATTCCCATCCGGTCATAGCACATACGGCGGGTTTTTCCGTCGGCACCGGTGACGGCCGTCAGTAAACCCCGGGCGTCATACTGGTAGGCGGTGGTCTGCCCCAGCGCGTCAGTCTCACTCAGCAGATTGCCTGCGCCATCGTAATCGTAGCGCATGGTATGGCCCATCGCATCCGTCACGGCGGTCAGGCGGTTATCGGCGTCATAGCGGAAGGTGCTGCGATGCCCGGCGGCATTCGTCATCGTGTCGGTCCGGCCCAGATGATCATACGACCAGCGGGTTTCACGTCCGCCGGGAGAAATCAGGGCGATCAGCCGGCCTTTATCATCGAGCTTACGGGTGATGGTGGAGCCATCAGCCTGTATCAGTGCGGTAAAATTTTTATCGTCATCAAACTGGTAGCGCGTGACCCGTTTCAACGGATCGGTGACCCGCGTCTCCCCCGCACCATAGTCAAACAGCCAAGTCTGCCCCAGATTGGTGGTGTGCCGGATAACCCGCCCTTGCGGCGTGTAATGATCGTATTCATACCGGGCGCTGAGCCCGCCGGGCTGCGAATGTCCGGTTAAGAGATGATTACGGTACTGGTAGCGACGGGTTACCTTACCCTTCCCGTCCAGCACACAGGCCAGATCACCCTGCGCCGTATACTGATAGGTGACCAGCGTTTCACGCTGCCTCTTGCCTGCCGCCTCCCCGCTCAGTGAAACACGCTGTAGGCGCCGGACCGGTTCACCTTCAGGTAAAATCAGGCGGATAAAATGCAGATTCAGCTCTCTGCCCGCACTGTCAAAAAGCGCTGCCGGTAGCCCGTCCTCATCGTAGATTAGCCGGAGATGGTTACTATTCGCGTCGCTGACAGCAATCAGAGGCAGATAGGCGGCCCTGTCGCCCCGGCGATCTTTTTCATCCAGCGCCAGGGGCGCGAAGGTATAGCGCAGTCGGGCATCCCTGGTCGAAACGTAATAGCGCCCGTTCTCTCCGCGTTCAAAGCAGAGCTGTTCCGTACGGTTGAGCCGGCGCTGTCCGATCTCCAGCGCCGGCAATATGATCGCCTGCCCCTGGGCATTGATGAAGGTTAATTGCTTGCCGGCGCGCAGCAGGCGGGCGGAAAAAGGCAGGGACCAGCCCTGCCCCAGCCAGCCATTGCCGGGCTGGTCGGAAAAATAGCTGCGCTGCCACGCCAGGGGTATCACCGCCGGTAAAATAAAATCCTGTTCAGGCAGGCCGTTCAGAAACTTGATGCCCAGCACCGGGTTTACCGGATGGCCAGCTTTGGGGCACTCTTTGGGCGCGTGTTTTTTTTGCTCTTTTTTTTCTTTCGTCTGAATACCGTCTTCTTTTTTTTCAGTTTTAGATTGCGTGTTCCCCGGTTTTTCATCTGGTTTACTGGCGACTTTTTTCTCTTCAGGTTTGGGCGCAGGCTTTCCTTCGTGTTTGGGGCTATATTTTCCTGCACCGTCGATAGCCCCTTTTTCTGCAGTTTTGACAGTGCCTTTTTCTGCCTGCTTTAGACCGATTTTTTCAGCCTGTTTTGATACGGTTTTAGTGACCTTAGTTAGCGCTTTACTGACTGCTGCAGCGCCTTTTGCACTGTATTTGGCAATCTTAGCCGAGGTGCCAACTCCGGGCGCCAAATCCAGCGCAACGGAACCAAATGACATCGCCGCTTCTTTATAGTTACCCTCTGCGGCATAAATGGCGCCATTCGCGCCGTCAAATAGCGCACCTGCTACGGGAATGCCCCCCGCCAGATCCAAAGCGCCATGGACATACTCCCCCGTGACTTCCCATAACACCGGCGCGGATTCGATGAAAAAATTCTTTAAGGTTAATCCTCCACTCGGCGGATTACTGTCACTGCCCGGCGAGGCGGCTGCTGGTTCATTGATTAATACCCCTTCCGTATTTCCCCCGGCCGAGGAGTTGGGTACTGAAAAAGGAATATTCATAATGTGTACAGAGGGATCAGCGGAAGCATTTCTCGGAACAACTTCCGTGTTTCCCCCCACCGGGGACTCCTCTTTCGGGTTACCTTCCGCATTTTGGCTGGCAAGGGATTCCGGTGCTGAGGAAGAAATTTTCATAATATGTTCGAAAGGATCAGAGGATTCAGATTCATTCACCGTTGAATCTCCCGTTCATATGAAATTTATCCCCTTCGCGTATGACATATTTTTTACCAATCCGTACCGTGTTGCTGTGCTCTTTAGGCCAGCAGTCTCCGCCGGACGTACCACTTTTGACTCCCCCCGACGATCCCGCCTCGTCGCCTCGGGTTTTGGGCGCCTTACTTTTATCAAAAACGAAGGCTGGATTACCATTGAGCTGAACGTTATCAATCACCCCCTGAGCATCGCCCAAATCCGATATTACCTGATAGGGAACCGGGATATTCAGGGGAGGAGTCAGGCAGACGTCAGGTAATATTCCTACAATTAACCATTTGCTGTCCTTCCTGGCGCCCAATTTTTTCGCCATGACGAATTACCTCTTATTATTCAGACTGGGGGGGACAGGAACATAACTGGCGGAAGTGCCATCTTTTGACATCTCAGCAGCTAATACTTTCTGCGCCATTCTGTTTTCCGCTGCGATATAACGCAGCTGAATTTCCTGAGGCTGAAATAATTCGGCTAAGGCAATCCGATAAGTACAGAATACTTTTCGTGCCCACATATCAATCACAATAGTATCCAGCTGCATATCTTTCGTGAGAGATAATCCAAGCTTAGATTTATTTAAGGTAAAGAGGGTTTCCACAGGGATAGAGAATGAAATAGATTGATGAGGATTTTCATCTGCAGGTAACAGTCCCCACAGTTCAACAGAGATATTATCTTCAGATGGGAGTGTTATTTGCAAAGATGGATGCGCCCCACACCAATAATTAAAATTGAAATCCTGCGGAAGATAGGGATGCCGCTCATTTTTCCATACATCATCATAGGTTCCGGCCCATTCAATCCGCCTGCTCCAGCTACGGCCGAAAAAACCAAATCCCTCCGGCATAATAAGCTCACTGATACGCGTAACGGGTGCATCGTCAGAATCTATCTGAGGTGCAGGGAGTGACGTTTTTTTACACTGTTTCAGGTATTCTCCAGGATACCATCCTATACCCAGCGGATTAGAGGGTGAAACGTGCGTTTTATCGTCCATCTCATGCCATCCACCTGATGCATAATCATATAAAATATCAAGCTGGTTTATGGGTTTCTCATATTCAAGCAGCCAACCTGTTGGATAGAAAACCCAGCGCCGGGGAGCATGGATGCGTAATGTTTTTATTTTATCGCCTATCTTTACCGCAACAGGGAAACAGTGCGTTAATTTACCCTGCGGAGCGAAGGCTGTGGCATTAATAATAACATCAGTTTTGGGTTTATAAGGGGCAAGGTCGCTCTCATATTTAACATTGCTCCGTACCGGATCGTGATAATGCGCATCCCCATAATTCAACGACGCCTGTTTTGCAGAAAGCGACAGGTGCGCCTGACCTTTTTTTTCTTCTATGTTGATATCATAGGTGAGGCGAGCGGCCACTACGTGAAAAGTAATATCATATTGATCAATCGCTTCGTATCTCAACGCAGGAAAAAGACTAAAGTTTGTGAAATCACTCATCAACGTCACCATCATATCAAAAGAAATAAGAATAAATTTAGTTTAAGTCGATTGTATTCCCATCAATCTGAACGGCTCCGGCGCTACCAATATTGATTTTCTTTCCATTAATGGAAATATTACCTTCGCTATCCATAGTCAGGATCGAGGAACCAACTACCAATTCAAACTTATCTTTGACGGTAATACGGTAACTTTTGCCAACCTGCGCGTTTTTATTTCCGTTAACCTGCTCACTCATGTCCAGTTCTATCTGAGACTGCAGATTTTTTTCCACCTTAATACTCTGATTGCCCTTCACATCCCGGCTATCATTCCCACCAATAAGCCTGTCGTAATCACTCTTAACTTCGTAACGTTGTTTACCGCCTATAGTCGTTTGTTGATTACCGCCGATATCAACGCTGTCGTCCTGTTTCACCGAGCAACTACGGTTCGCCATTAAGGCTATTTTCTCATCCTGATTAACCGTTTCGCTGCGCGTGCCATCAATATTTGTCGTTTCGTTACCGCCAATCGCTTTATCTCGGTTGGCCAGTACCCGGTGAACCTCATTATTTTTTACCTCTGTGAGCATATCCCGCTCAGCCTGAAGCCACACCTCTTCCAGGCCGGGCATGTCTTCGAAGCGCAGTGCATTCGCATTGCTCAACCCACCGCCCAATGTCCTTGAAATAAGCCCACTCTGCGTCGCATTTAACGGCAGCTCCCACGGTGGCATAGTTATAGCGTTGTATACCCTTCCGGTTATAATCGGTCGGTTAGGATCGCCGTTTTCAAAATCAACGATGATTTCAGTTCCAATGCGGGGAATATTGATACCGCCAAAATTATTACCCGCCCACGGATAAGACACCCTGACCCAGCATGATGAATTGTGATCGAGGATCGACGTGCGATCCCAGTGGAACTTCAGCTTTACCCTGCCGTAACTGTCTGTCCAAATCTCTTTGCCTGGTGGACCGGTCACAATCGCCGTCTGTGGCCCGGTGGTCCTGGGAAGCGGGGTGCTGCGTGCCGGTCGCCAGGGAAATTTTACAGGCTGAACATCGAAAGAAGATTTGAAGCGATATTCTCCTGACTCGCTGGCTTCCCCTTTTTCTTCTGCTTCAAGTTTTGAACGGGTGACCAGGTAATGGCAGTTTGCCCCTTCCTTCGGATAGCCTGTCAGCTCAAACACCTTGCCACAGACTACATTGCGCAGATTGCCGCTGCCTGAGGCGTGCCAGCTCCGCGAATGGATCTCCTCCATGCGTACCCGGGCATACTCTGCTCCCTCCAGGGGGTCGGCATAATTACCGGGCCACTCATAAATAACCAGATCGCTGGCCGATGCTTTATTCAACAGGGAATGATGTACCGCCAGATCTGCAGCCGGCTGTTTGAAATCGAAATCACTGGTGGTCCTGGTACCAGACTGAAGACGTTCAGCCGTAGCAAAATGGTGAATAAATTCCTGATCGCGCCGATTTTCCGCTGGAGAGTAAGGTAAACGGTGGTAGGCGCTACTAGTAACCGGATCGTGTGCAGCGATGTTATCGATTAATATCATTCGATGCATATTATCGGCATGTTCGAAGAACCAATAAATACCGTAACGCTCCATTAACCGCTGAATAAAGTCGTAATCTGACTCGCCATACTGGACCTCATATGTCAGCATCGGATAAACCTGACTCAGTCGCTTTTGCCATGACAGATAAACAGGTTGGCTACCTAATACTTCATCAATAATATCCACAACAGACTTTTTCTGAAATATCCGGTAATCCGTACGGCGTTTTGCTAATACTATCCAGGGCTC
This sequence comes from Izhakiella capsodis, assembly GCF_900115045.1. Lineage (GTDB taxonomy): Bacteria > Pseudomonadota > Gammaproteobacteria > Enterobacterales > Enterobacteriaceae > Izhakiella > Izhakiella capsodis. The sequence continues at coordinate 123,446 of NZ_FOVC01000004.1, forward strand.
CAGGATTATCTGGTAAAGATAATAACGATCGAATTGCTCTGCCAGTCTGGCCTCGGTCACAATACCACTGATTTCCCGCGTCCCGGCACCCATGTTGCATTGAGCATTATCGGTTGAAAACGGGCTACCCATTCCATCCAGTTGAATCGTCACCGTCAGCTCGTGACCGATCGTTGAGCTGAGATCCAGATTAGCCGCGTGATCCGACGGCATATCCAATGAGGTAGTGAGGTTTAACTGGTACTGATAGGTTTCAGATAGGGTTTCCTCACCAGAAATACTGCGTAAGCGCAGAGTGGTGATATCAAAACCCTGCTGCGTCAGCGTATTACTGCTGATGGTAATATTTCTGTTGTTTAAAAAGTTCAAATGCATAGCCCTCCGAATCCTTGATAAATTTAAAATATAAATAATCTTTACGGGAGCGGTCTAAAATTTAGCCGAGCCAGACACATCGAGGTGAGGAGATTTGAAAGTATTTGGTTTTAATATCAAAGTCACTATTGTATTTAAAAAATCAGTTTCCTTCATCTTAATCATCGATATTATTAAGACCAACACGGAAGTGTGATACATTTGAATAATAAAAAAACACCTGACAACCTTACAGAGCAAGCCTCTCTTTTTGGCATTTTCTGGAAATGAATATAATACTCAGTCCTGTATTTTCCTGTCGCATCGCCCGTTGCTTCTGGTGTAACTCAACAGCACAAAAGGGAGCAATAATTATTCTGCCAGACGCAACGTTCGGAACTCCTTAGTTCAATAATGTTAATCAATATACTGAATAAATAAGTGGACAATTCATCTGCGATCGGCATATTGCCGTTTTATATACCGACACGCTGCAAACGCGGGATCATGTCAGTGGCTTTTCATCTCACTCTTCACATAATGATGCCAAATGCATAAGCAAGGTGAAATATTCACGCTAAGAATTTTAAAACGAAACCAGATAAATCGAAAAGTGATCGCCCTAAGGTTAAAATAAAGTCGAGTTGTAATCAGCAACATGAATAATCGCGCTTTAAATATGCAGGTGTTCCGAGTTGCCCGGTATGGGTCGGATATCTTAGTCATTATCTGCCAGGGTAGAGCGGCAGGGAGACGTGGCCCCCATGGATGCACCTTTATATTTTTTCTATATTTTTTTAACTTTCTACCGCTGCAGGATAAAAAATAACACCTTTAAAAGGAGGTTTTGATGGTCTGGGAAAGTTCCCACACTCTTTGTCGTTGTCACATCATGAGAAAATATCAACCGTATCTCTTTTTGAGTTAATCCGGCTCTGTATCTTTTTTTCATTTTAGCGGCTAAACGTTAGATTTGATACTTCAGTGAATGGGAAATAGACCGAATGGGTGAGGCTTAAAGCCCGGAAAAATAAAGATGGTCGACGCCAGGCTGACCTAAAGGATAAATCGGCTTGCTTAGAGATTATCTGAATATGAAATTCAACGCTGAGACAGGCGATCACAGCGCACTGATTTTTGATGTGCTTAACGATCCACCTTTCGCCTTTCACAATAACATGAATAAAATTTCATTTAAATCAATCCTGGATTAAAAAGATAAACTTCGCCACCTGTCTCCTTCGCCATATTTGAAAGACGGAAAGGTAACAATTTCATCACCACGACGTCCAGTTCATTCATGAAAATTAAGACACCGAGCTTTTCCTTTATCGATTAATTATCATCCTCAATAATTATATCTGTATCAGTGATAAACGAAATGGCCACACAGCTTAGGGTAAAGCACCTCGCCAGCGAACCAGAGACGATATAACACTCAATGAAAGTAAAAACTGTCAATTGAAAATATGATTTAATTGTAAAAATAACTCTGAATCGCTGCTGATATCCAGTTTTCGCATGGCATTACATTTATGGGCGCTAATCGTTTTGATACTTAACTGCTTAATTCGCGCGATATTCTGCAGATCCTTACCATTATACATATACCTTAAAACATCGAGTTCGCTACGCGTTAATCTCGCCGGAGAAAATTGATACGATTCATTTATACGCGCAAGATCGCTGCATATTTTAGGGCTGAGCACGCGCTGCTGTTCAAACGCCTGTTTAAAAAATTTCTGTGTATCAGCCAGTGATTCACCACGCGCTATCACACTGATGTTGTAGTGATCAAGTAAGCGCCTGAGTATATTACTGTCATGACATGAGGTATAAACCACAATATTCATGGCAGGAAACCGGGCGTTTATGCGCAGTAAGCAATCAATGCCTTCCTGAAAGGTCTCATCCGCACTTTGTAAATCGGTGACGAGAATATCCACGGACAGATACATCAGGGCATCGAACATTTTAACCAAACTGAGTTCCCGAAGGCTAATTTCACAGTTTTTATCGACCGACTTTATCAGCGTCGAAAGGCCAAAGAGCGTTAAAGGGTGGCTGTCCATCAACGCCACAGTGTGTGACGATGTACACGTCTGGTTCATCAGGCTTTAGCTCCTTGCTGGCCGGGACTTCCGGCCGTTAATCCGTTAACAAACTGGTTGCTTAAAGTCCGGTTGCGGGACCGATTTGTGCCATCCAGGTGCCTCGGGAAAAGAGTTCACTGTCATTGTGAAAACCCAGCTTCATCATGGCATTACGTTTATGGGTACTGACAGTACGAATATCACGATGGAGTGCCTGCGCCACCCTGGACACGCTCAGGCCTGAAAACAGGTGAGCGAGAACATCCAGTTCTCTGGCAGTCAGTGCGGTATTTTTAGGCGTTGTCTTCACATATAACCTCTGCACTTTGGGGCTTAGCCATTGGCGCTCTCCGGCGAGGCATTTGGAGACACACTGCGCCAATGCCAATGACGGTTCGTGTTTTAATAGAATGCCGTTGGCTTTCGATGAAATGAGCATCTCCAGTATCCGATCGTCATTAAAATCCGTGCAGACGATAATCTTCATTGTCGGGCAGACCTCATTCAGATGAGCCAAAAGCCGCAGCCCATCCAGCATCCGTTCTTTTTCACCGCAGATATCCATAATCAGGAGCGCAGGCGGCGCGCTGGCAACTCGCGACGAAATACCCGCCAGACTTTGTACATAGTGAATCGCGTCGGTTATACCGCATGACTCCACCAGTATCTGTTTTATGCCCAGCGCGGTGGCTGGACAGGCGTCCATAATCAGCACCCCATCGCCTGCAGAGTCCGCAGGAAGCGTCCCTGATAAGACAGGATCTTGCGTTAAGCTAATGACGTTGTTCATCTTACCTCCTTGTTTTTAAGTGACGCGTCCTGACGCCAGCCCGCTCTGGAACAGCCGCCTGACTTTTACTGCTATTGATAGGTAAAGGTAACTTGCATGGTGCCAACAATCGTTCCCGGCGTGGCATTGCCCTGAGCACTGTGGACCCGTGCCTGCATATTGAAGGTGGTTCCACGGCTTGCGGCATCCACGTTCTGCACCATTTGCGCCATGTTGCCAAGCGATGTGCCAGCACTGCTTTGCACCTCAATTTGCACCCGGGATGAAGTTCCTGTGTTCGCGTACATCGTGTTTTCGATCTGATCCGCCGTGCCGTTCAGTGTCATCGTTACTTTATTAATGGCTATCGGGCACTCGCTAAGTACAATCGAAAAAGGTCGCCAGCTAGTTGAAGATCCCGCCACTGCCAGTGATGAGGCCAAAATTTTCTGACCTAAATCCACAGTCAATCCGCGGGTTGGCAGATCAACTTTGCAAGGCGAGGATTTGATTCTGCCAGTGATGTTAAGTTGAGTATCCGCACTTACCGGAGATGAAAGTATCGAGGCTACCAGCCACAGTATCAGTGCTGGCGTTTTTGCTTTGCTGTTCGTAATGGAAGCAGCCGCTTTAAACATTCTCTTTTTCCTTACGCGCTTCATCACGAAATTACTCGATTTCAGCACGAATAGTCGCTGTCGCAGTAAAATCACCGGTCTCAGGCACATGACCTGTGGTGTTAACGGGAAATAATTTGATCCCCGATACGGCAGACTGTGAGGCGTAATCCATCATCAGTGGCAAACGCCCACTCTGCGGCGCGATGGTTGCGCCAGCGGTATCCTGAATCCTGACGCCTATATCAGTGTTGGTGCTCGAAAGCAGGGTCGGATCGTTGATATCGGGCGTTCCCTGGAAAGAGAGGCTGAGCTTCACCCCTTCAGAAATATTGGTACAGGCAACGTTCAGGTTGACGTTTTTAGGCGTAAAATTCTTCGCCATTTCACCCTTTGTGGCGATATCACCTGACATGATGTCGCCGAAAGGTACCGTGATCACGCCCCCGCCATTGATCTCACAAGATTGTGGCACAACAACCGTACCGCTCATCCAGACGGTTGATACCGGCGTCGGCGACTGCGTTTCCTCATCAGAAGCAATATAAACATCAACCACTTTGGTCAGCGGAATAGTTTGTTTGCCGACAAACGGGCGTTTAAAGTACAAGGAGATGAAACCGCTGGCGCCGGTACCGTATGGAGCGGTCTCGCAGCGACTGCTCCCGTTGTTTCTATTGCTGACGCTGAAAAAGGGCGTGGCGACATAGCTATCCAAATTCCCGGCGATAAACACCTCGCTGGCCACGGCCAGAAATTCATTGACGCTGTAAAAGTTGAGGGGACCGTCCTTGTAGACCTGCTCGGTGTCCGGTACTTTTGCCGTGACGAATCCTTTCTGATAGGTATCCTGACAAAAACAGGTCACATTGTAGACCCCGCCGAGGTTCCAGTCTGAAGCTGAAGCACGCTTAATCACCCGGCCTGTGGTGTTTTCGGACGGATTGGTAAGCGTGTAATTCAGCTCAAAGTTATAATTTTTTGTTCCGCCAATCGGAGCACAAACAGCGGCCTGTCCCTGCGCACTCACCATACCGGCGGCCAGCGCCAGGCTGAGCAGCAGGCCACTTTTTCCCCATAACAAACGGCGCAATAAATTACGGCGTGAGGGGATGTCTACAAAAAAGGGATGCATTCGTTCGTTCATATCCTTATTCCACCTTACTGGCAGGCTCCATTAATAAGCTGAATACCCGAGGTAGCAGACTGTTCTTTCAGGCGATAACTCACCTGGCAGGTCTGTGACGCTGTATTACCCCATTTCACCGTAAGCGTTCCGCTATCCGGCATACCCGACAGATAAACCTGCCCACCGTCACCGACAATGCTGGAACTGCTCTTTTTGCCATCATCAATGCTCGCCGTCGCGCCAAAAGGCACCGCCTCGCCATTCGACCGGGTGAGCGTCATCAATACGCGCTGACCCACATTGGGTTGGAAGTCAGCACGAACCACTGCGCCACGCGTAGGTATTACCGATGCACTGCTCATCGTCATATCGACGTTGTCCGGCAACGTCGTCGTATCAAGGGAAATCTGATTACGCCGGTATGCGGTGGCATAAGGCACCACGGCATATCCGCGCCAGTCAGTTTTGACCCCGGCATTGCTGGCGATACTCACATTATCCGCGCCCGGCGCTTTTACCAGCACCACCGTTTCACTCAGGGGCTGCGAAAGGGTGACCCCATTCTCATGGACCACCACGCCACCCTGCAGACCATAATCCATACGACGCTGGCTGCTGTCATAGCCGTAACCGGCGTTGATTTCACCGTAAGCCCCTTTATAGTCAGCGCTGGCGTAGCCGTTTGCGCCCCCTCCTTTCGTTGAATAGCCCTGAGTGATGCTGTAATTCATGTTGTCGTCAGGTAACGCCGTACCGCTGAGTCCCACGTTGTGGGAGGTACTGCCATTTTTACTGCTATTCAGGTTATAGATGGCATAACTTCCCGGCATCCATTTGCTCAAGGGTACGATGAGGCTCAGAGCAGCAATCTGATCGGTGTAGTTGGTCTGGTTGCCAAAGCTGTCCATGCCGTTGCGACTGTAGCTATAGCTCACATTGTATGAGATCCCTTGCCAGGTGTTGTTATAGCCAACGCTGGCCGACTCGCTGGACCGGTTGTTATTCCAGTAGTCCTCTTTCACCAGGCTCAGCGAAATGGCCCCCCACTTCTGCCATAAGTTCTGGCTGAGCGTGAGTTCGGAGCGACTTTTCTTATGATCGCGGTAATTATTGTCCCGGCCGTAGGTTTCGATTGCCTCCTGCAGGGTATAAAAACCCGCAGTGGAATAACGGTAGCTGGCCAGGCTGAAGTTGGTCCCGGTTTCAGCAAAGCTTTTTCCATAGCGCAGACGATATGATTGCCCGTTTTCTTTTGCGGCATCTTCCTGCCGGGCCCACGCTTGTGTCACGTCGACAGAGAAGGCACCAATACGACCCAGGTTCTGCCCCAGACCCAGAGCCATCGCCTGATATTTACTTGACGCCTGCAGACCACCATAGATGGTCGCACCGCGGGGTAGGCCGTAGATGACGGTAGCTTGCGTGAACGGTATTTTACGTATCTGCGTGTTGTACGAACGGTACTGACCGCTGGTGAAACTGTATTTCAGACGCCCCTCACGCTGCAGAACCGGTACAGAAGCAAAAGGAACGACCATGGTTCGCTCGCTGCCATCTGCCTCTCTAATCGTCACGTCAAGATCGCCACTGCCTGCGGTCGGATAGAGGTCAGAAATAGTAAACGGTCCGGCAGGTACGTAGGTCTGATAGATCACATAGCCGTTCTGACGAATGGTGACCTGAGCGTTACTCTGTGCGATGCCTCGAACTACCGGTGAGTAGCCTTTCTGGCTGTCCGGCAACATATCGTCGTCAGATGCGAGCTGAATACCTCGGAACGGCACCGTATCAAACACTTCCGTTGGCGAGTTGCTGTCACCCACCGTCAGCTGACTTCGTAGTCTCTCAATCCCTCGTTGAAGATAGGTATTGATGGTGTTCCAGCTGACTTTACCGCTACTGTCCCGATTCCAGGTGGAATAGTTGCGCAACCGCCAGGCCCCCAAATTTACGCCAGAACGCAGGTTCAGATAGTAGGTATTGGCGTTTCTGGCGTTATTCTCCCGCGCTGTCGTGTTCGCACCACTAAAGCTGTAATTTAACAGCAGCGCCGGAATGCCCGAGTCCCACAGTTCCGGCGAAACATACCCACGCGCTTGCGAACTCAAAGCCGCCTGAGGAATGCTCAGATCCAGTCGCTGTTGGTTAAAAAGGAATGTAGCCGAGGACTGCGCTATCGCATCGGTAAACCTGGCGCACTCCTCTGTTGCCTTAAGACTGGGGTACATGCCAATTCTTACGCCCATATCTTGCAGCGTCTTGCCACTCAGGCAAGGTTGAAGACTACGTTTACCGGAGGCATCCGTCACCAGGCTGAATGTGACATCCTGGGTATCCACCGCTGAACCATTCAGATAAATATCAACGCGGTAAGTGCCTGGTGGCTGTAATTCGCTGTCTTCGAAAATGGATAAATCAGCTTTACCCTGGGCAGGATTATCGATTTCTAATAAGGCTGGATTGAAGTATTCCTCTGCACTGACCATGCCTGATATGCCAGTTGAGAGCGCAATCTGGCAGATCACAAGTTGTGCAAGCCGGGAAAGTTTGAAACTGACGGTCGCAGGTTTTTTTATAATATTTCCCATTTTTTCGTTCCACCTCATCACGCAGCCTGACGCCTGCGGTAACGACTTCCCTATTGGCAACAGGCGTAAAGTGCCTCCGATTAGCAAGATTAAATACTGCTCGTCAGAACGTTGCTGAGGCCTCCATAGTCATTAATAAATTGCCAGGTCAGCGATCCTCTGGCGACGTTGGAGGGTAAATCAAACGAAGCGACTGACTGTGGTGCCACCATAGAGGCTCCCTTGACTTCAGTACCGTTGATTTTGACTTTAAAAAAGGTGAAGTAATGTGGGGATGAATTTGTCACCTGAAGCTGGTTGCCCACCCGTTTCCATGTCAGCAATTTTGCCGTGTCTTCAAGCGTGCTTGTTACACCAGCCGGTCGGAAAATGAGTTTGATGCGCGTTTTTACCGCAATTTGCAGCGTGTTTTGCTGCGTCTTGTCCACAGACGGAATAGATTTGATATTGAGCCAGAACAGCGACTCTTTGTTTTCCGGCAGATCGCCACCGGCGCGGATCACGCGCAATATATTTTGCTGATTTCCACCGAGACGGAATAGAGGCGGCGTCACGATAAATGGGGGTCTGCTCGCCTGTACACCAGCACCTGCCTCGGCGCTGTCCACCCATGACTGAATTAAGTAGACGTTTTTGTCGGGGTTACTGACATTAATGGATGACTCTTTTTTTGTGCCGTCATAAATCAGACGCGTGCCGCCGACCACCACGCCCGCTTTTACCATCGTGCAGAAAGTCGTTAGTACAACTGCTAACGCTGCTATGCGCCAATTTTTCATGGTATCCCTACCTGCCTGAAACGGTTCAAAAAGTCAGAGGCAGTCGTTGCCTCTGACCTGCTGCAACTTAACGAAATTACTTATAAACCACCGTGAATTGCGTTACAGCATTCGCACTACCCACGGTGACCTGATCAGCTACAGCGATGTAACGCGCGCTAAAGTTCAGCTTATTAGCGCCAGTACTGATCAGAGGATAAACGGAAGAGTCCTCGTACAGCGGGACGACTTTGTTCTGGTTATCTGAAATCTGAATACCAACACCCTGTGCCGTCGTGGTGCTTCCGCTGTCAGTCAGCATCAAGATGCTGTTGTCGCCAGGAACTTGCGTCCCGTCAAAGCGGACCGTTGCGCCTGTCACGGTATCGGGGCAGTTAGTCAGTACCAGGGTAAAGTTCTTCGGTGCGGCCGTGGAGCCGGCCCCCGAAAATGCGGTACGAGAGATATTTCCCATCAGAACATTTTGGTTCTGAGAGGCGGTGTCAATTGTACAGGCTGCATCGGTGATAGTTCCGGTGAAGTTAACTGCACCATCAGCAGCGGAAACAGAAACAGAGACAGCGGAAGTCGCTATCAATGCTATAGCAAGAAGAGTCTTTTTCATGAGAATTATCCTGTGAAAAATAAAAACTAATATCCCTATAACGCGATTATTGGCTTCGTTATGAAAAAAAATTACCTGCCGCACCTATATTTATTTCATGAGAAGCTGTCTCAAGTTAATAGATAGCGTAACGGCCTTCTCCTAAAGAAGGCCTATTCATTTTATATCAAAACCATTCGAATGCAATAAATTGGTTACAGGTTCTTAATCAGACTCCTTTGTATCGCTATGCGTCATTCACCGTAATGATAATCCGCTCTGAATATTATCCAACCCCGAATAACACTGAATCGGTTCACGTCTATTCCTCAGTCAGTTTTAGCAAAGTCATCGACCTGTATCAATATATGAACATCTCTATTAATCTGAAAAATTAATCCCGAAACAGAGTTATTCATTAATCAGTAAATCCGTGACGAGATAATTCATTCTTCGATGAGAAAATAACACGCAATCAGCCAGTCTCCGAATCACGAATAGTGCCGTAATTTAATGGCATGAACTCATTGCCAGAGACCATACAGTCTTTTTTTTGAACATTTTCTAATGATGAGACGAAAATTATATCCCGATCCAGGCGCTGAAAATGAGGTTACGAAGCGTGACTACGTCGTTCCACTCGCACCCTGTGATTCTGGCTATAACATAACGGGTTGAAGCCAGCATCATCCAGCGTTCCGGCACGATATCAGGTATGTAAAACGAGACAGTAAACGGACGCAGAGAATAGTATTTTCATCAAAATTCATAAATTTACAATAAATCACTCCATACTAAACGGCGCTAACTGGCCCGGCCTCAGGCATAAAACAGGTAGTGCCAACTGTCTTTACCGCTTACCTGTCATCAGGGTTGACTGACTTTGCAGCAGATAACAGTTAAACATTTTAATTTCAGATAGTTACCACAATCTTGCGGCTCGATTTTTTTTAATGATGTCGCAGAACGGTATTGAGAGTGATCCGAAGCGCCCTTGCTGTATCACGATGCCCGGCGTCATTCATCGCCATCTCTTCAATAGCGTGATGGGTATCAGGTTTAACACCGTTGTAGCGATAGTTAATCTGAAAAGTTTTCAGGTATTGATCACAGCGATAAAGCTGTGCGCCTGTGCAGGAATGACCATTTCTGATTATCCCGTGAGTATGAGAAAAATGGCGACAAATCATATCAATTTTTTCATCATGGGTTCAAACAGCGAAGAATACTCAAACACGAAGTCTGTAGCGCAAACCAAAGACATAAATTGCCTATATAACAATAAAAACAGATTTAATCTGCATGTTTATTTCTTATTAAAGAAAAAAATGAATAAATCAGAACTAACTTTCACCTTATCATTTCTTACTTAAGAAATAACGTAAAAATAAAAGTGGGCGTATTGCCTCAAGCAGCCATCAGGACTCAACAGAGTAAACTAACAAAGCTTATACGCCGGAGTTGCACCTAAGCGCCAGAATTGAAATCAATAACGCCACACAATATCAACAGAGCGACAGCATCATCTAAAAGGTATAATTAACCACTCATATCAAAAGATATTAATTTTCAGTAGGCTTAACGACTTCATTCCTTCAAAAGCGATTATAAACTACCGTTCCATAATTCGTAACAGACAGGCGGCATTATTTGCCTGACGCTAATCAGCTGCCTGAAAGGCTGTGCCAGTAAAACAGGGCCTGCCACGCCCTGTTTGCTGGCCTCAGGCAGAAAGGCCCCCATCCAGAATAAGGGTTTGTCCGGTCATATAACTGCTCTCATCGCTGACCAGCCAGGCGACGGCACTCGCCACCTCATCCACGTTGCCGAAACGTTTCATTGGGATTGTTTTTCGCAGTTCCGCCAGCTTAACTTTAGGAATACTGTCCATAATCTGGGTATCAATATAACCGGGCAGCAGACAGTTGACTCGAATTCCGAAGCGGCCTGATTCAACGGATAGAGAGCGCGTCAGCCCCATCATCGCGGCTTTACTTGCCGCGTAGGCGCTTTGCCCACTGTTGCCTTTCACACCGGTAACCGACGACATCATCACAACCGACCCTGTGCCCTGCATCATCATGGGTTCGAGCAGCAACTTATTCCAATAGAATACGGCATTAAGGTTGGTGTCCATAACCTTGTGCCAGTTCGCAGCGCTTTGCTGAATGTGCAAGGCATCCAAAGTCACGCCAGCATTGTGTACCAATGCATAGGGCGCGCCGAAGCGCGCCAGCAGATCGGTAGCCAGGCCGATCACCGCCTGCTCGTCGCAGCCATCACATTGGAACCCCTTAACCGTGCCGGGTAATGCTTTGCCAGCCAACTCAACCTCGCGTGCGGCATCTTCATCTTTACACCAGGTGAATACCACATTCCACTGTTTTGCCAAACGCAACACCGTGGCGCGACCTATCCCGCGGCTTCCGCCTGTCACTAAGATCCATTGAGTGTGCATAATTTACTGGCTTTTTTCACTAAGATGTTGACACAACTCGCTCAGTGTCATGTTGGGATGACGGGTAAACATCTCAGCGTCAAGCGTGACAGCAAACTCTTTCTTCGCCAGAACCATTAACTCCACATAGTCCAGACTGTCGAGTTTAAGCAGATACAGCGGCATATCTGGTCGAAGATCAGTCATCTCCAGATCTTTTGCATCACACAGCATCTCACATACCTTGGTATAAACTTCATCAAATTGCGCCATTTTTATTCCCTTTAATTGCGTTGCTTAATACTTTTCAGAACAAATTTTTAGTGAGTGAAAAACGGTGTTTCACTCCGTAGCCAGCGGTCCGGTTTTTAACGTCACCGTTACCGCAATCAACGGTTCATCAGTCCGCCATGCCTGGATGCCGGTAACTAACACTAGCCCTGGCGCCTTTTCACCCATCACCAGCGTCGGCTGGATGGCATAATGCAGCGGTTCACCTGACCACACTTTCTCCACAGGCTGTAACAGCCAGGACGCAAAATGGACCTGATGATGGGTCTGTACTACCTGCACCAGACTTAATATATCGCCGAGGCAGTTAGCCTTGTGGCCGGGGATAAGATCCCGTACGCTTTCGAGCGTTTCCGTGGCATTCACCAGTTGACGAAACAGAATCGCGTCTAAAAGGCTCCAGAGCGGCACTGGATTATTTTCTACCGTCAGGAACTGGTTATAGATTGCCGAGAGCCTGTCCCCAGGTAGCATGCTTGCCCGGATGACGGGTGATAGCGTCAGCGGCATCGCCACGCTCAACTTACTGTTGATACTGCTCTGCTGGGTATCGCTATTAACCAGTTTTCCCCCGATCTGCAACCTGTCGCCCTGGCATGTTTCGTTTAATGACAGCTGATAAGGTATATCGAACAGCACGGGAGCGCGCAGTCGGCTACTGAATAGAAAACCATCTGAACAAAATAGGTGTTTCTCCAGTGCCTGACTGAGTCCTGACTTCACCTCCAGCAGCGCACGCATACCGTGTATACACAATCGATCCATACCGAGACGTCGCGCCTCGGCAGGGTCAAAATGGATCGGATTATGATCGCCGGAAAACACAGCCCAACGTGCTGCATCTCGTTGCGTATAGCACAGTGCCATTATTCCCCCCGCCCAATAACCAGCGCCGCATTCGCGCCGCCAAAACCAAAACTCAGGTTAAGCGTCATGTTCAATGCGGCCGGGCGATGTCTGTTCGGCACATAATCCAGATCGCAGCGCGGGTCCGGCGTATCAAGATGACAGGTCGCGGGTATTACCTGATGCTGTAGTGCCTGCAGGCAGACGATGGATTCAAAACTGCCAGCCGCCGCAATCAGGTGACCACTATAGGATTTGGTACTCGAACAGGGCGTCGCGTAGGCCGCTTCCCCCAGCGCCATTTTGAGCGCTTCTGTTTCGTTGAGATCGTTAAGCGGTGTAGAGGTTCCGTGTGCGTTAATGTAATCCAGTTCGCTGGCGCCAATTTCAGCCTGATTAAGCGCACAGCGAATGGTCTGCACGCGGGCAATTTTGTCGTCAGCCGGGGCGGTAAAATCGAAGGCGTCAGAGTAATTTCCATAGCCGTGAATTTCACCCACTATCTTCGCACCGCGCGCAATGGCTGACTCCCGTTCCTCCAGGCATAGCACAGCCGCCCCCTCACTCAGCACGAAGCCGTTACGATGCTGGCTGAACGGACAGCAGGCGCGGGTCAACACCGCCTGCTCGCTGGCAAGCGCGCCCAATACGTCAATGTTCCACACCGCTGAATCAGAACGCAGTGACTCGCCCGCGCCGGCCAGCATCATGTTTGCACGACCCTGGCGAATCAATTCAAAGGCATCTCCCACGGCCATCGTTCCGGTTGCGCAGGCGGCCACCGGCGTATTTTGATAGCCCCGAAGTGCCCACAGCAGGCTGACGGCCGCCGTGGCGGCGTTCGGCATCGAGAAAAAACAGCCAAAGGGTGATCCTACGCCGCTACGCATAAATTCTTCATAGTGTGATTGCGTTTCGTCTTGCCCGGCCCAGCCGGTGCCCATGATGGTGCCGCAATCACGTAAATCGTAGTACTGCTCCAGCTTTTCATCACCAAAGGCCATCTGCATGGCTTCACGCGCGGCGGCCAGGGTAAGCCGTGCAAAACGCGGCAAGCGGCGGCGGATCGCAGCAGGAACGCCCTTGAGCGAGGGTTCCTCATCAATCAGCCCGTAAAAACGGGATTTGATCCCCGCGGCAGACTTATCGCAATAACGATAGCCAACTTTGTAGTTCATGATAGCCGCCCAGCTCTCTGCGGAATTCATTCCCAGAGGGGTGACCGCACCATACCCGGTGACCACAACCCGACGTGGTGTATTCATCGCCGGTAAACTCTCCCTTTGCATGACTCATCCTTATTGATTCACTGTGTCGTCTTCTCCACCACCCAGTGCGAGCCAGAGCTTCATGGTGGAATTCAGGTAGTTGTATTGCGTTGTTACCCGCGCATTCTCGCTATCCAGCAGTGCGTTCTGCGAATCCAGCAGCGTCTGATAGGACACGGCACCGAAGCGATACTGGCTTTCCACCAGCGCCAGCCTTCGCTGGCTTAGCGCGAAGTTATCCTGTTGACGCTGTTTTTCCTGCTGCGAAGTCAGGCGCTGCGACATAGCGTTATCGACATCCTGCAACGCACTGTAGGCTGTTTTTTTGAACTGAATGGCCGCGCTCTGAACATCTAAATCAGACTGTGCAATGGTCAGCTGCACCCTATTCCATTCAATGAAGGGCAGATTGAGCGCTGATCCCAGCGTTCTGACCGGATTGCTAAACCATTGCCGGAATACCGACGCCCCGGCATTAAGCGACGCGCTGAGCGTCAGTGAGGGATAAAAGCTCAGACGGGCAACATCCGAACCGGCCAATGCCGCACGCAGCTTCAGCTCGGCCGCCCGGACATCCGGTCTTTGGGCTATCATCGCCAGCGGGAGCCGTTGCGCAACCGGCACGCGCTGTTTGCTATCCAGCGAAGCGCGCTCCGCCGTGTATTGTCCTGGCGGACGGCCCAGTAAAATCGCCAGCGCATTACGGCTTTCATCACGCTGCTGGTAGAGATCGCGCAGGCTGTTTTCCCGACTCAATAGCGTTTGCTGTGCCTGCAAATAATCAAGCTGACCAAGATCCCCGGCTCGCCAGCGTGAGGTCACCATCGCCAACGTATCCCGGGCAATATCCACGCTGCGCTGCATATTGCCGATTTGCGCATTCAGGCTGGCCGTCTGCCAGTAAAGCTGGGACGCCGTGCCGATCAGGGTCAGTGCAGTTGCATGTAAATCCTGTTCTGATGCCTTTGCCAGCCAGTCAGATTGCTCACGCGTGCGCGCCAGTTTTCCCCAGAGATCCAGTTCATACGACGCCGTAAGCGCATTGTTGTAATTTTCCGTTGGCGTGGTATTGCGACGTAAATTTTGGCTATTGGTGGCAGTCGCGTTGGCAGAAAAATCAGGCGTCAGGGTGAGATCGGACAGGCCAGCCGCCAGCCGCGCTTGCCTGAGCTTTATGCCGGCCAGCGCTAAATCGTTATTACTTTGCAGCGTTGCCACAATAAGCCGTGACAGCTGAGGATCGTCAAAGTTATTCCACCAGTGCGGCGTAAATTTCACCACCCCCTCACCGGTATCCTGCTCGCGCCAGACATCAGGAACCGACAGCAACGGGCGCTGATAATCGCTTTTCAGTGCCTGGCCACACCCGTTCAGCATCAGCATGATTAGCACCGCAAGAGACCGGATCAGAATATTCATTCGCGGGCCAGCGCCTCAGTCGGATGCAGACAAGCCGCATTGCGCGCCGGGAAAAAGCCAAATCCCAACCCGATTAGCGCGGAAAATCCACCCGCCAGCAGAATCGGCGGCCAGGTAAAAATCATGGTGAATTCTTGGGTAACTTGAGAAAAAATCAGCCCCGCCAGGCCCGATCCAATAATACCGATCAGTCCGCCAAGCGTACAAATCACCATCGCTTCAATCAGAAACTGGCGCATGATGTCAACCGGGCGCGCACCCACAGAGAGACGTATGCCAATTTCATGGGTGCGCTCTGTCACGGAGACCAGCATGATGTTCATCACCCCTACACCACCGACCAGCAGAGAGATCCCGGCAATGGCGGTGATCAGCAGCGTCATGGATTCTGAGGTTTTACGGATCGTCTTCGTCAGTTGATCGTTGGTCAGCGTGAAGAAGTCGCGCTTGCCGTGTGCCGATATCAGCAGTTGCTCAATCTGATGCTGCGCCACCTCGATCGGGTAACCGTCAGCAATACGCAGGATAATAGACTGCAGCGGCGTATCACCTGACATCCTTTCAAGCAGCGAGGTATACGGAACCCAGGCACCAGGCTGTTCGCCAATAGACTTCGGCCCTTTTTTATCTGCGACGCCAATCACTCGGAACGGCACCCCGGCGAGCTGAATAATTTCGCCCAGCGGATCCTGGCCGTTGGCGAACAGCGTAGCGCGCACGTTAGGATCGATGATGATCACCGGCTCACGATCTGTCAGGTCGCGAGGCGTAAATGTGTTCCCGGCAATAAACTGCAGGCCCTGAGCTCGGAAGAAGCCGTTGCTGACGCCCAGCAGCGACACCAGAACCTGTGTTCCCCCACGGATGGCCCGAACCGTGTCGCTCACCACTGGCGAAAGGCTATCGGTAAACGGTTGTTTGCCAAGCAGCGCAACGTCTTCCAGCGTCAGCGAACGTTCAAAATCCGGTCGCGGTTGATCCCAGCTCAGACCAGGACGAATTTGGATGGTGCTGGTGCCAAGCTGGCTTATCTGGTTCAGAATACTTTGTCGTGCCCCTTCGCCCACCGCCATAGAAGAGACGACAGAGGCAATACCGATGATGATGCCGAGCATAGAAAGAAACGCACGGACACGATGCCCGAGCAGTGAACGCCACGCCATGCGCACCGCTTCTTTGATGCTTTGCCACACCGGGGTTCGGCCGATAGAGGCAATTGCTGGTAACGACTGTGACTCACCCTGTTGCATTGCCGGGTTGGCGTAATCGGCGACCATCTGGCCGTCGTGGATTTCAACAATGCGCTGACACTGCGCGGCGATGCTTCGGTCATGCGTCACAATAACGAGCGTATGTCCGGCCTGATGAAGGCCATGCAGAATATCCATCAACGCCTGACCGCTGGTGCTATCAAGTGCGCCGGTGGGTTCATCAGCCAGAATCACCGGCGCGCCGTTCATCAGGGCGCGCGCGATACTCACGCGCTGTTGCTGACCACCGGAGAGCTGTGCAGGCAGGTAGTGCATACGCGGCCCCAGCCCTAAACGTCCCAGCAAATGTTCCGCGCGCGACTGGCGGGTAGAAGCGGGCATGTCGGTATACAGCGCCGGAATAGTGACGTTCTCGATCGCCGTCAGATACGGCATCAGGTGATAGCGCTGAAAAATAAACCCCAGATACTGACTGCGCAACTGCGCCAGCTCTTCACTTGTAGCGGCCTGGGTCGACAGACTCATAATCGACATTTCGCCTTCCGAGGGCTTATCCAGGCACCCCAGAATATTCATCAGCGTGGATTTACCCGAGCCGGACGCGCCGACAATTGCCAGCATCTCACCGGCATGCACGCGCAGAGAGATGTCCTTCAACACGGTCACTTCAGCGTTGCCCGAGCCAAAACGGCGAGAGATGTGGGAAAGTTCGATTACCGGCGAGCTAGCCATTCTTGCCCCCTGTGGTGTTTGGTATAACCACACGCTCGCCGTCATGCAGTCCAGCTTTCACTTCTACAAACTGTCGGTCGTTGATCCCCACATGAACAAGACGTTGCTCGGTTGTCCCCCCTTTCACGACCTGCACTGCGTAGTCGTCGTCACCTTGCGACTGACCCAGCGCCATCACCGGCAGGCGTAACACATTTTTGACCCGCTCAGTAACGATAAACACTTGCGCCGTCATAGAGGTACGCAGAAGATGGCCGGGATTCGGCACGCTAAACACGCCGTTGTAATACACGGCGGAGGATTGTTGAGGCTGGCCGCGCATATCGTCATCCTGCAACGCCTCGTTAGGGGCATCCTGCAACGCGCCCATTACGCCTTGATAACGATGGCCCGGATCGGCGACCACGTAGAATGTCAGTGGCTGACCGGGATGCACTTTCAGAATATCGGTTTCTGAAATACGGGTTTGCACCGTCATCGTGTCAACGTTCGCCAGCACCAGAATCGTCGGCGCGGTTTGAGAGGAGACCACGGTCTGGCCCTCTTTGGTGACAATCCCCAGAACCTGGCCGTCCATCGGTGCCAGAATGCGCGTATAACCCAGGTTGGCTTTCGCGGTTTCCAGCGCCATCTGTGCCTGAACGATCTGCGCCTCATTGACTTTTATCTGCGCCCGCTGGGTATTCACCCTGGCCTGCGCCTGCTCCAGATTGCTTTTGGTTCCCGATCCATCGCGATCCATCTGGCGCTGACGTTTCAACTCCAGCTGGTACTCGGTTAACGTGAATAGCGCCCCCTGCTTCTGGGCCAGCGCACTGTCCAGCTCGGCCTCCGATTTACGCAGTTCGCTCTGTTGCAGCGTCGGGTCAATTTCCGCCAGCAGTTGCCCTTTGGTTACCCGATCTCCGGCTTGCACATAGAGTTTTTTTAACTGACCGTTGACCTGTGCACCCACGTTCACCTGCACGGAAGGTTTCAGTATTCCGGTCGCCAGCACCACCTTTTCAATATCACCGCGGTCTATTGCCTGCGAGAGCAGCGGTGCCGTCGTGCCTGACATCATGCTGCGCAGCCCCCATGCCCCGCCAGCCAGCAGGATCAGCACTAGCGCGACCAGTGCATAAAAAGGCTTACGCTGCCTGGCTATGCGGACCAGGATCGTCTTCATATTCGCACTCACGCCCGCTTTTCCTGCAGCACAATATCCGGTGTCACCCGGCGCTTTTCGTCTTCCAGTGGTTTATTTCCGAGTACGCAAAGGTGGTCGAATAACGACAGCGCCGCTTCACTGTGCGTCACGACGATCAGCGTTTTTTGGTATTCGCGGCAGTGATCGATCAGGGTCTGCATCACATGCTGTGCGGTTTGTTCATCAAGGTTGGCGGTGGGTTCGTCCAGTACCATAACCGGGCAGTCGCTGTACATTGCACGTGCCAGCATCAGTCGCTGACGCTGCCCCAGAGACAGCGCGGGATGGCTTTCGCGGATCAGCGCATTTTGTTTACCCGGCAGATTATCAATCACCTCGGTCAGCTTCAGCCCGCGCAGGGATTTATCAATACGCTGCTGTTTTTGAGCATCATAATGGCGATCGAACAACGCGATGTTTTGCCGCACGCTGGCGCTGAACAGAATGTCCCCCTGGCTTTGCAGGAAGAACAATTTTTGCGCCTGACGGGTACTCACCCGCTGGCCATCCACCAGAATTTCGCCGGACTGGGGTGCCATAAGCCCGGTGATCACTTTTAGCAGCGTACTTTTACCGGCGCCGGACTCACCGACAATCGCCAGGGTTTCACCCCGATATAGCGCCAGAGAAACATCGTTGAGTACTGGCTTGCCTGGCTCGTAAGCAAAATGAAGTCCGTGGTAGCTCAGCCGCTGGGCAAAGTGTAAGGGCGGCGATGGCGCATCGGCGTCTTCGTCTTTTTTCACCTGCGGAAACAGATCGGCAGCGCGGGTATCGATCACGTGCAGCTGATTCTTTTTCAGCACCGAGAAGAAAATTGTGGTGACGTAGGAGGTAAAAATCTGACGTACAAAGCTATAGGCAAAGAACTCCCCCAGCGAGATACGGTTATCTTTCAGCAGCGGTAACGCCAGCAGCATAAAAAATACCATTTCGAGGCTGCCAATCAGTTGATACAGACTGCTTTTTACCTGTTCGTACACCTTCTGCTTTTGCCTGATCTCAAACAGGGACGAGGCAAAGCCTGCAAATGCTATCTGACGCTGGCTATTCAAGCCCGCCGATTTAAGCGTGGCAAAGCCCTGAATCGACTCCAGCAGGAAGTCACTTTGCTCCGCGCTTTTCACCTGAACTTGTTGCGTGTAAAAGCGATCGCGGAAGATGGCCCACACGCTGACCAGGCCCATTAACGTTACCCCTACGGCCGAAATCGCCGCCAGCAGCGGGCTGATGTAACACATCACCGCCAGCGCTATTACACCAACGATCCAGTCTGTTCGCAGGCCGTTATCCAGCTCGATTTTCTGAGCGGCAGCCATTTGCCAATTGGAGAAGCGACTGTAAATCTCACCCGGACTGCGTTTTTCAAAGTAGGCAAGCGAGTTTTTCAGCAGACTGGCGAAACCACTCACGCTTTGCATAACCACAAAACGCTTAATAAAGCGCTCGGTGAGACTACGCACAATGAGGGCCAGCAGGGTCGACACCACAAACGCCAGCAGGAAGTAAAAGTAGGGAAAGTCGCGTTCCCCGCCGGATGAGAAAACGTTATTGATCGCCGAACTGACCATCACTGGCATGATAAACAGCGTCAATGAAACCAGAAACGTCAGGAGCATGAGGCGGTAAATACGCGGTATGCTCGCTGTCTGCTTCAAACTCATGCATTTCAGTGCGCGGAACCGCCGCACGCGCTGAGGTTGCACCATCGTAGATTTTTCATCGACCGCATCGTTATCCAGTACCAGCGCATAGCCGCTGATTTCAGACTTCAGCGCAGCAATCGGCAACAGCTGCTCACCAATAGCGGGGTTCATCACACACACATAGCTGCCCTGCCGATACGCCAGCAGGACATAATGGCTGCCACCGTAGTGCAAAATGGCGGGTAACGGGAG
Organism: Izhakiella capsodis; assembly: GCF_900115045.1. Lineage (GTDB taxonomy): Bacteria > Pseudomonadota > Gammaproteobacteria > Enterobacterales > Enterobacteriaceae > Izhakiella > Izhakiella capsodis. Next base: position 143,649 of record NZ_FOVC01000004.1, read on the forward strand.
GTCAGCCAGCTCGTCCAGATCGAAAGCGACCGGATACGCCGGGATAGCCAGCCCGGAGAGGATCTCGCACAAGGTTGACAGCGCGGTACCGTGGGCAGACGCCGGATAATGTTCGCGCAGCATGTCCAACGGCGCATCAATGCCCTGGGTCTCCGCCAGCATAGAGATGCAGGCCAGCCCGCATTCATTCGTTTCAGCCTGGTAAACGATTTCTGGAATAATATTTTCCATAATTTAATTCCTAAAACGCCCTGTTCTTTTCTGTCGTTATGCCTGATTAGTCGTTAATAAAAAACAGTGAGTGCGAATGCCATAGCATCCAGTCAGTAGAATAATCATGAATGCTTTGCTCGATAATTCGGGGCATCTCATCCTTGAGCATTCTGGGCGCAACAGGTTCGTGGATCTTTATTTTTAATCCTTTATCAAAATAAAGATGATAAAACACCACCTGCGCGGACATCATTCTGGCCAGGCGGATAATACCGCTGTGCAAACTGGCCGGGCGCTCAAATAAGCGGCAAGATAATTTCTCTGCTTTGTCTTTACTGGCAAATTGCGTGAAGTCCGGCGTAATATCGGGGAATAAAATAATATTGCGTTTATTCTCCGCTGCCGCCATCACCGACGTCATTAAGTTACCGGCAATATTTTTATTATCTTCATGTATCGAACAATAGTTGAGATCTAACCCACCCAGCCGCCGCTCCGCTTCAGAATGGGCATTGGCACTGCGGGAAGTGATCACCGTCGCTTTTCCCGGATAGGCAGTCGCACCGATCATGGTACTCAGGACGTCCGAAACCATGTGCAACGGGGCCAGCAGCACCGGCTGGCCGGCTCGCTGGAGCGGCTCTACAACGCCATTAAGCCGTGCCGAGCAGTCTGCCAGCTCGCGTAATAACCGGCGGTTACGTCCGTAGGTCACCGCCTCAATTAACAGTTTTCGCCGCTGCGTCAGCCAGACATAGTCAAATGTTTTATTGTCATTGAGCAGGCACTGACGATTAGATTCCGCCACCGCCGCCCGCAATTTCACATCGCGCGGAATAAGTTTGAAAAATATTCTGGCCCGTGAAAATGCAAAAACAATACGGTAATGCAAATAGCGAAATAATGCACAATGCGCCCTGTAGCCCACCCGCTGTAGCTTAGATATTAGCCACTGACATCTGACGGTAAGGTTCCGCCAGAAAAGCGCGCACCACAGAGCATAAAATTTCATTATTACTCCGGTGCCTTACCTGTTTCCATAATAGAGAGCAATTTATCAGCGAAGGCCGGGAAATCTCGGTCCTGAATTGCAATCCATTTTTTATTAATAATAAACGTCGGCGTGGCGTTGATATTATAATACTGAGTAACACGCGTCATGTAATCCAGACGATCTTTGACTTCCTTCGACTGACTGACTTTATGATATTCCGCGACGTTAATCTTATTTTTTTCCAGCCATGCGTCGAGCTTAGCCGGGTCCCCTAAATCAATCTTATCCTTTATCACCGCATTATAGGCACTCTGACGATAGGTGCTTTCAATCCCCATGGCTTCCAGAGTAGCGAAGACGGGTGCATAGCGCGCCAGCCCGGCTTGACTATCAAGGCTGAGATGAAGTCGGATGAACTTTTTTCCGGCCGGCATACGTTTTTTAAGTTCAGCCACATTTCGCTCATTCATTTCACAAAAATGGCAGCCGTATGAAAAGATCTCAACAATATCGTCTCCATCGGCAATCGGACTTTTATCCTGCTTTTCGGCAGAAAGAGAACGTAACACCTGCGGCCCGGCCTCGCTGGTTTGATTCAACACGAAAGCATGGAACCAGGCAGTAGTAATCAGCGCTGAAATAACCGCTATAAAAACGGTATACATCAGCACGTAAAAAATTCTTTTTTTCATGGAGGGCATTGGTCCGAATCTACGAGTAAGATAGATTTCCTCAATGATTATCAGGATGGCGTTGTATTTAACAATACAACGCCATCGGGGATGAATAGCTGCTACTGACTATTGAATAATCAACCTACGCTAGGGCAGTTGATAATAGCCGCAGGCGTGTACTCCTTAGTGACATCGCCATTTTTATCAGTACAGGTTTTAACAGCATTACAAATGTTATACTTGCCTACCACATTCAGTTCGAAACTATTAACGCAGGTCGTGATCCCACCTACCACTGAGCTTGCTTCAGACATATTAATTTTTTTCATATTTAACATCCTATGTTGATTACAATCATGAATTTTTGGCATTTGTTAATACATACTTTAAAGAGACAGAAAAGCATTACTGCCCCTATAGTCCAATAACTCTATCAACGTTTCTTTTCGGAAACTCATTATCGGACAGCGGCCATTCTAGTGTTGCCTTTTTAATTAGGCAATACATCCAAAATGACATAAATTGGGCATAAATTGCTGCTATACAATTTAAAAGAAAGGATATTTCTTATATAAAAAACGGAAATTTCCTTCATGGTATATAGCCGCTACACTTATTCGCTATTTTTACCTATACCGCTACAGAATATTCCCATAAAAAATTCAGACTATCAGGATCACAGCGTCAGGTTTTTTTAAGAATTTTTTTTCTAAATGGATATATAAGGATAAGTTTCAGAATTTTTGCACTCCATGAGGCGGGATCAGTCTGCAAAATACGGGATAAAGTCCGATACATAAGCCGCTGATGGCATTTTATCTCACATCGTCCTGGCAAGGCGGATCGGATGGGGCAGTGTGCCTGAGCAGCGAGGGGGGGCCGCATCGATGCTGAATAAAAGTAGCGCACCAAAAAGTATCGGGCTACTTATTACCCGCCCCGCCAGGTACTCGTAAGGCAAAAACCTGTCGACGATCCTCACTGGCGGTGGCACTAAAAACTGAAGAGAGTGCCTAAACATGCCTGTTTTATTTAGAATCGCCACAGACAATCCAGACGCCACCAGGCCGTTGATGGGCTGGCCCTCCCCCTGTCGACGCGATCGCTCAGTCGTTTTCAGCCATCAGCAGCCTTCGCTAAACGATTTGGCGACCAAATCAACTCCACTAACCCCAGAATAAGTTTCTGACGCGCAAGTTGCTCCGCTTTGTCGAATACCTCGACGGATTTGAAAAGCAGTCCGTATTGATTAGCAAACTGCTTAAACTGTGGCTGATGTTCGTAAACACCTGGATCCAGACTTGCAGCAAAGAAGTTCTGCTTAGCATAGTGCGCTCTCTTCAGCAAAAAGGGTTTGTCCTGCAAGCTGCGGTTGACATCTGCGGGTAACAGTAATAGTGAGGCAACGTGGTTACGCCAATCCTGAAACTCCTGCTCATTGTTGAACTGATTTTTCACGCTTTGGTCATCATTGGGGCAGATATGTTCGATATCGAATGGATTCTTCAGAGTACGGTTCACCAGTCGTTCAAATGTCTCAGTACGCCCGGCTCCCTTCTCAGTGGCTTCTGTTAGTCTTGCCAACAGATGGTAGATGTAGCGGCGGCTGAATTGGTTTAGCCCCAAACCCTCAATACCCGTTCGTCCTTTTACTGCATAGCCAGAGAACGTAATATCATCTTCCGCCAGTTTCTTTTGCAGGATAGCCACCAGTTCCGCTAACGTTTTGCGTCTGATCTCCCGGCACAATAACCACATAGCGTAGGACACACTGGAGTACCCAACCCGGATATAGTTCACGACTCGCCGCATCAACCAGATATCCAGATAGGTCGCGGTGACAGCCAGTTTGCGGTCGACGGTATCGTCATCATCAGTCTCAACCAACGATGCCAGCAGCACGGTATTCTGCCAGGTAAAATCGTTGTGTGCGTTGTAATAGACCGCTTCCAGCTTCGGTGTGTAATGCTTACTGCTGTGCAGGATACGTCGGTACGCTTTGGCAAAAAATGGAAAGCTAACCGCCATCATCTTCTGATTATTCTGAGCCTTTCCCAGACCCAGGCGTGCGTTATTTTCCCGCACCCAACGATGAAACACCGAGCCGATTAACTCCCAATCTTTATCGACCGACCCGGCCTTACGCTCACGGATGGTTTCTGCATACTGTGCCCGTAACCACGCCTTAATACAGTTGGCATCGCGCTCTGGCTCGTGCTCCCCTCCCCAGGAGATTAAGTCCAGGACTTGTTGCTTCCAGATTTGATTGGCCTGTAACCGCGCTGCCTGCTCTTCAATCGGAGCCAGTAAATATGCCTTCAGCATATCTACCGGACTCAGCGGTTTACCCCGATCATTCATCGTTTCAAAAATAGCGTAAGCATAATTGTCGTTAACAGTGGCAATCTCAATCAAACCCACCCGCGTCAATAACCAGTAGATGAAATGCGGTAAGACATCTCTTATCTCTGCCATCAGATCGTTGGCTTCAATATCACTGTAACGGGCGTACATGGTTTGGATGGATTCATCCTTCCCATCCGGACTGAACGCTTCCCCCTTGAACAGGGCATTGATAACCGGAAGCCGCTCAGAGATGTCGAGATTGAACCTGGGATTGCCGAGGTTGTCGCTGAAAATAAGTGGGGCGACCGTTTGGGCGACCGGCAAGCTCTGTTCCCTGGCAGATCGATACAGACAAATCAGCAACAAAGTCAGAGAGGTGACTCGCTGCTGACCATCGATCAAATAGTTTTTGTTATTGCGTTTGCTAACAATGATAGAACCAAGAAAATACTCGCCGTAGTGACTAATCGCACTGGTTTCATCACCCTCCCGATAACAGTTGAAGAATTTTCCCTGAAGATCAGCCAGCAGCTCGTCAATATTCTCCTTCTCCCATTTATACTCACGCTGATACTCGTCGATAGAAAAGGATTGGCTTTGCAACAACTGTTGTACACTACGGTAATGGGGGGTGATTGTGCTCATTTCAGACCAAACTTTACTCATGATTAATGACGGTATTATGCCCTGTTAGCGGAGCGGTATCTTTGACCTTTGTTCAAAATCCGTGCGTTGGAAAATCAGCCGTGGATAGCTGGATTAAAATCCAGCCAAAAGCCGCATTAGCGAAAAATGAGGCTAAACAGGCTGGCAAGCTATTTTCTTGCTTGTAGCGATAACCCGGGTAACAACCGGCGAACGGAACCTACCCGCCAACGGCTTAACGCAATGTCGATGTGGAATTTACAAAAACGAAGCCCTGCGCCGTTTGCAGCCCAACGCGCTGAACACTCCGTTCCCGTCATCCATAATCAACCTGTCACCCCCCTCCCGACACAGCCAGCCAGCGCGCTCCGGGACGGTATAACGGAAGGCGTCCCGTTGCCACACATCCGCTTACTCGCCTGAGACAGGTCATTTCTTTGTCCCATATCGGTTGCGATAGCCCCCGTAGCAGGTATTATTTTACGCACTCTATTCCATAGCGATTTTTTTTGCCGACGCACTTTGCTTCATGGCTGCGATTTCTTCCGAGGGTTTCATGACTAACACTAACTTTTCTCAAACGGCGGCGTTTATCTGGTCGGTGGCTGATTTGCTGCGCGGTGATTTTAAACAGTCTCAGTACGGACGGGTGATACTGCCGTTTACGCTGCTGCGTCGTCTTGAGTGTGTATTAGCCGAAACCAAAGACGCTGTCGTGGTAAAAGCAGACGCGCTGAAAAAAAGCCCACTGCCGGAGGACGCTAAAGAGAAGTTCCTGCTGCGCGCCAGCGGCCTGACCTTCTTCAATGCTTCGCCGATGGACCTCGGTAAAATGGGGCAGAACGACATCAAAGCCAACCTGGAAAACTACGTACAGGCATTCTCCCCGGATGCGCGTGAAATATTTGAACACTTCAAATTCAGTGAGTTTGTTGGCCTGCTGGAAGATGCCAATCTGTTGTTCAAAGTGGTGAAGAAATTCGCCACCACCGATCTTAGCCCGAAAGCGATCTCCAACCACGACATGGGCCTGGTGTTTGAAGAGCTTATCCGTCGTTTCGCGGAGAGCTCCAATGAGACCGCCGGCGAGCACTTTACCCCGCGCGATATCGTGCGTCTGACCACCTCGCTGGTGTTTATGGAAGATGATGACGCGCTGTCGCAGGACGGTATTATCCGCACCATTTACGATCCGACAGCCGGGACCGGTGGCTTCCTCTCTTCGGGTATGGAGTATGTGCACGAGCTGAACCCTAACGCGGTCATACGCGCCTTTGGCCAGGAACTGAACCCGGAGTCCTACGCTATCTGTAAAGCCGATATGCTGATCAAAGGTCAGGACGTCAGCCGTATTAAGCTGGGTAACACGCTCTCTAACGATCAGCTGCCGGGAGATCGGTTCGACTATATGCTTTCTAACCCCCCGTTTGGCGTGGACTGGAAGAAGATTGAGGGCGAGATTAACGACGAATATATGCAGAAAGGCTTTAACGGCCGTTTTGGCCCGGGTCTGCCGCGTGTTTCCGACGGATCGCTGCTGTTCCTGATGCACCTGCTCAGCAAACTGCGCGACAACCACAATGTGGCTGGTCGCGTGAGCAACGGCGGGCGTATCGGGATTATCCTGAACGGCTCGCCGCTGTTTACCGGCGGGGCGGGCAGCGGTGAGAGCGAAATCCGTCGCTATATTCTGGAAGCCGACTTGCTGGAAGGTATTATCGCCCTGCCAACCGATATGTTTTACAACACCGGCATTGCCACCTACGTCTGGATCCTCTCCAATAAGAAAGCGCCCGAGCGTAAGGGCAAAGTGCAGCTGATTGATGGCACCCACCTGTGCGGCAAGATGCGTAAATCGCTGGGTTCCAAGCGCAACCTGATGGGCGAGGATGATATCAAACTGATCACCCAGACCTTCGGTGAGTTTGAAGTGGTGGATGCCACAACCCTGGAAGAGCTGGGTCTGGAAAAAGCCGCCGGGCAAAAATCCAGCCGTGGCCGTCAGGCTGCCACCGCGAAAACCGACGCGCCGAAAACTTTCGCCAGCAAAATCTTCAACAGCACCGAGTTTGGCTATCGCCGCCTGACCATTGAACGCCCGCTGCGGTTATCCGCGCAGGTAACGGATGAAGCGATTGCAACGCTGCGCTTTGCGCCGAAGCCGTTTAATGCGGCGATGGAACGCCTGTATGAAGCGTTCGCATCTCAGTGGCAGAAGGAGACCTATGGTGATTTATCTGAACGGGAAGCCGACGCGCGCGTCATCCTCAAAGCCGAATTTGCCGAGCTGAAAGAGAAGCAGATTAAAGATCTGCTCGACAGCAAACTGTGGCTGGCACAGCGCGCCTTGATGGAAAAAGCACAACGGATTCAGACGGCGCTGGCTACCCAGGCGGGGGGGAAAACGCGGGTGAGCAACGACTTCAACCAGTTCCAGCTAACCCTGAAAGCCGCCATCAAAACCGCGGGCGTGAAGCTGGACGCGAAAGAGAACAAGCAGTTTATCGACGCCATCACCCGCCGAAACCCGGATGCCGAGCCGGTGGTGAAAAAAGGGCTGAAAGAGGCCGCTCAGCCACTGTACGGTGCCTTCGAGTACCGCGGCAACGTGGTGGAATTTGAGCCGGACGGCGAGCTGCGCGACTACGAAAATGTGCCGCTGAACCCGGCAGTGTCCACCTGCGATCTGATCGAAAACTATTTCAAAGCGGAAGTGCTGCCGCACGTCGCCGATGCCTGGATTAATGCTGATAAGCGCGACGCGAAAGATAACGAGGTGGGGATTGTCGGTTACGAGATCCCGTTCAACCGCCATTTCTATGTTTATCAGCCGCCGCGCCCGCTGGAAGAGATTGATGCCGATCTGGATGCGGTCAGCGCCGAGATTATGAAGTTGCTGCAGGAGGTCCATTCCTGATGGCAAAGTATAAGCCGTATCCGGCGTATCAGGCGTCTGGGGTGGAGTGGCTGGGGGATATTCCTGAGGATTGGTCTGTCACTAAATTAAAGTACATTGCAGATTTGCAAACCGCAAAATTTACTAATTCAGATTACTTATTTGTTGGATTAGAAAATATATCGAGTGGTGATGGAAGGTATATATTAAAAGAAGAAAATATAGCAGATGGTACAACGGTGTCGTTTAAAAAGAATGATGTTCTTTTCGGGAAGTTGCGGCCTTACCTTGCCAAATCTTGGCTAGCTAGTTTCTCCGGGGTATGCTCATCTGAGTTTCTGGTGCTTCGTACAGCCAAATTACATCCAAAATATCTTAATTATTATTCATTAACAAATGAATTTATTGAGCAGGTTAATTCCTCAACTTATGGCTCCAAAATGCCAAGAGCAAGTTGGGAGTTTATTGGCCTGTTACCTATACCAATCTGTTCTTATTCTTTATCAGAAAAGGTGGCTTGGTTCCTCGATCACGAAACCGCAAAAATCGACTGTCTGATCGCGAAGCAACAACAACTGATTGAACTGTTAAAAGAAAAACGTCAGGCAGTGATTAGCCATGCCGTCACCAAAGGGCTAAACCCTGATGTGCCGATGAAAGATTCGGGTGTTGAGTGTTTGGAGGGCATACCAGATCATTGGTTATGCACGAAAATAAAATACATAGCATTACTAACACCTAAAAAATCATCAGTTAACTTTAAAAATAACGATGAATGTACCTTCATCCCGATGGAAAAACTGAAAAGAAACTCTCTTGTAACAGATGAAAGAAAGCTGATTCGGGATGTTATAAGTGGCTATACTTACTTTGAAGATGATGATCTTCTGTTAGCTAAGGTTACGCCATGCTTTGAAAATAAAAACATTGCTGTAGCTAGAGGGCTAGTTAATAGTATTGGATTCGGCTCTACGGAAATATATGTTTTGAGGCCAACTGAAAAAATTTGTGCACATTACTTATTATATCGCCTTCAAGAGGATAATTTTATCCGTGCCGCAACAGGAGCAATGACAGGTGCTGGCGGACTAAAACGTGTACCTTCAGATTTTCTGCTTAACTATCCAATTGCTATTCCTCCAAAACCAGAAATGGATGCAATTATTACTTATATCAATGAACAAGAATTCCGTTATGACTTGATGGAGAAGCATGCGACGCAGGCTGTTCAACTCCTCCAGGAACGCCGCACCGCCCTGATCTCCGCCGCCGTTACCGGAAAAATCGACGTCCGCGATTGGGTTGCCCCGGACACCGAGGATATCGAGGCGCCACAGGAGGCCAGCGCATGAGCATTGACAGCACCCAAGAGCGGATTTTCCAGGATGACATGATCGCCCAGATGCTCGACCGAGGCTGGGTTCGCGGCAGAACGAGCGACTACGATCGCCAACGCGCGCTCTACGCGCAGGATGCGCTGACCTTTGTGCAGACCACCCAGCCGCAGCAGTGGGAGAAGTTTGCCAACATTTACCCTACCGATACCGAACGTCATTTCCTCGATGCGCTGGTGGCCCAGCTAAAAAAAGCGGATATCAACGCCACCGACAGGCTTTCGCGCACCTACGGCACGCTTGGCGTGCTGCGTCACGGAATCAAGAGCCACAATGCGCGGTTTTCGCTGTGCCAGTTTAAGCCAGAACATAATCTCAATCCGGACATTCTGACGCGCTACAAACAGAATATCTGCCGCATCGTGCCGGAGCTGGTTTACAGCCCCCATGCGTCGAACGCCGCATTCGAAGAGACCGGCGTTCAGGCGAAGAAGTGGCGTATCGACCTGGTGTTGTTCGTCAATGGCCTGCCGGTAGCGACGCTGGAACTGAAGTCTGAATTTAAGCAGTCGGTGCAAAACGCCATCACACAATATAAGAGAACGCGTTTGCCAAAGGACCCTGGCACCAATAAGCCTGAGCCGCTGCTGACCTTTAAACACGGCGCACTGGTGCACTTTGCCGTCAGTCAGTATGACGTGTTTATGGCGACCAAACTGGATGGCGATAACACCGTCTTCCTGCCGTTTAACAAGGGAACCCATGACGGCGGCGCGGGCAATGACATCCCGGAAAATGCCAATGACTATGCCACCAGCTACCTGTGGAATGAGGTGTTGCTGCCGGACAATCTGCTGAAAATTCTCGCCAGCTTCGTGCATCTGCAAATCGTCGAAAAAGAAAATGCCATTGGCCTGAAGTACAAAAGCGAGAGCCTGATTTTCCCGCGCTATCACCAGTGGGACGTGGTGAACAAACTGATCGCTGCGGTGACAGTAGAAGGGACGGGCAATAAATACCTGATCCAGCACAGCGCGGGATCGGGCAAATCGAACTCTATCGCCTGGAGCGCCCATCAGCTTTCCCGTCTGTACGATGAGAACGGCGAGAAGCAGTTCCACTCGGTGATTGTGGTGACAGACCGCACCGTGCTCGACGAGCAACTGCAGGACACCATCTATCAGTTTGAACATCAGGATGGCGTGGTCGGGCGAATCAACAACAAAGAGGGCGACGGTTCAAAATCAGAGAAGCTGGCCTTCGCGCTGGAAAACTCACAGCCAATCATCATCGTCACCCTGCAGACCTTTCCGTTTGTCCTGAAGGCGATTGAAAACAGCGTCAGCCTTAAGCAGCGTAAATATGCGGTGATTGCCGATGAGGCACACTCCTCGCAGAGCGGCTCCTCGGCGCGACAACTGAAAGAGGTGCTGATGAACGAAGAGAAAGATGGCGCGGTCAGGATGTCTTCAGACGAGTCTGTGGGTGCCATCGTTGCCACGCGTGTGGGCAGCGATAACCTCAACTTTTACGCGTTCACCGCCACACCGAAAGCCAAAACGCTGGAGCAGTTTGGCCGTCGCCCTAATCCGCATGAACCGGCGTCAAAAAACAACAAACCGCAAGCGTTCCACGTCTACTCCATGCGTCAGGCCATCGAAGAGGGCTTCATTCTTGATGTGCTGAAGAACTACATCAACTACAAGGTCGCCTATAAGCTGCTGCAAAAGCTGAACGATCCTGACCGGGAGGTGGACAGTAAAAAAGCCAGGATCAAGCTGAACCAGTGGGTCTCGCTGCACGATCATAACGTGTCGCAGAAAGTGAAGGTGATTGTCGAGCACTTCCGCCAGCATGTGATGCACTTACTGGCCGGCCAGGCAAAAGCGATGGTGGTAACAAGTTCGCGTAAAGCGGCGGTGCGCTATAAGCTGGCGTTCGATAAATATATCGCTGAGCAACAGTACGATAAGATCAGCGCGATGGTGGCGTTCTCCGGGGAGGTGGAATTCCATGAAGATGACCCTAACAGCCTTGCGCTGCTTAACCAGAAGTTCACCGAAATCACGATGAATCCAGGCCTGAAAGGCCGGGATATGCGTAACGCGTTTGATACCAACGACTACCAGGTGATGCTGGTCGCCAACAAATTCCAGACCGGTTTTGACCAGCCCAAGCTGTGTGCCATGTATGTGGATAAAAAGCTGGGCGGCGTGGAGTGCGTACAAACCCTGTCGCGCCTGAACCGTATCTATCCCGGAAAGGCGCTGTCCGGTACCTTTGTGCTGGATTTCTACAACGAGCCGGCCGAGATTTTGGCTGCTTTTCAGCCGTACTACCAGACGGCGGAACTCACTGATGTCAGCGATCCACAACGCGTCTTTGAGCTTTATGAAAAGCTACGCACCAGCGGCATTTTCCTGTGGAACGAAGTGGAGCAGTTTTGCGAGGCATTCTTCAGCAGAAACAAATCCAACGCGGCCATCAGCAATATCTGCAAACCTGCGGTAGCGCGCTGGAGACATCGCTACACCTCAGCAATCGAGGCCTATGTGCTGGCCAGAGAGATGCTGGAACGCACCAGGAAGACCGGCGATATTGTGCTGATCACCAATGCAGAGAACACCTTCAAAGAGTGCGAAAAAGAGAAAAGTAAGCTGGATATCTTCAAAAAAGATCTCGGCAGCTTTGTCCGCTTTTACGAGTTTATGTCGCAAATCGTCGATTACGATGACAAGAACCTGGAAAAGCTCAGTCTGTTTGCCCGCCATCTGCGTCCATTGCTGCATGAACAGCGTATCGAAGAGGATGAGATTGCATTAAGCAACGTCGAGATGAGCCATTATCGTCTGTCAAAGCTTCACGAACAGCACTTGAAGTTGCAGGAAAATGCGGCGGACGACAAAATCAAACCGGGTAATGATGTCGGTACGGCGAAGCCGAAGGACAAGAAAGAGGAGTTTCTGTCGACTATCCTGGCTCGCCTGAATGCGCTGTTCGTCACCGATAATCTGACCGATAAAGACATGATCAATTATGCCTTCGCGGTGCGCGACAAGCTGTCAGAAAACCAGGCGGTGATGACCCAGATTGCCAACAATACGCGCGAACAGGCGATGCTGGGCGATTTTCCCAAAGCCATTGATGATGCCGTGATGGACAGCAACGACGCCCAGCAGGCGATGATGGTGCAATACCTCTCTAATCCTGAGCTGGCGAAAGGTTTTGCCCGTGTGGTGTTTGATATGCTGAAAGGGGCTTGAGGCTTCTTCACCAGGGCGTGGTGTAAGAAATGCTGAGTTCTCTGGAGACAGTTCCGGCGTTGAATGAATTGGGTTACCGCCTTGTGGCGGAAAAATTCGAGCCGGGTTATGCCTCCGGGCACTCGCCTGGCAGTGGAAAGTCTCTGTGTCAAACGTAGCCAGGACGGCGTGGTTAACCAGCGTCGAATGGATTGCTTTCCCAGAATCAAACGAACTCGCTCCCTGTGCACAGACAACTGATGCGCCACCCCTTCAACATCAACCGCCCCTTCCCAGCGACGCATCCTATAAATACAGGCGCATGCAACGCATTACGCTCCCTATGGCTAATCTGAGGTTCCACGCATCCTTGCACCATAGACCCGACTAAATCAATGAACTGTAGGCCATTGTGCGAAAGCCATGACCGCAAAACTCAGTCTTCGTAACGTAACGTCAACTTAAAGGCCTTCACTCCCGGCTTAGCCGAACGAACCTCACATCACTCAGCGTCATGATGAGCATTCTTTTAAGAGATCTGTGTGGATAGAAACATCATCGAACGGGGATACAGCTGCAGATGTCGCCGCATCTGTAAGTTGATGTAGATTGAATCAGCTTGACTTAGGTTGAGTAACTAAATCGTGGAAAGCTCTGTGCGGCGCGATTTTCAGACCTAAAAATGACTTCAGTTGAGGTCCATTTACATACTTATGGTGCATGGGCGGACTCACCAAAAAATAAATCTAATTATTTTTAATATATTCAATAAAGTAAATATTATCTTGCCCCCCTTTTGACCCACTGAATTTTTCCTATAACGCTATTTTTGGCGATCTTTACGACAGCTATTCAGAGGCTTATCTCCGGGGATTTCTCTGGCATAACGCCCCCGGTTATCGCACGTTATCGTATCAATTGTAAACGGTGTAAGGAGTGACTGTAGCTCACGACAGTTTTCATCCGTTCCGGGTCCGAATGCATGGGCCAACACACTACCTGTTTCAGTATTGCAGTCATACCCGAGCCGGTGTGCTCGTTCTTTACTGCCAACAAAGGCCCATTGCTCATCAACTTCACAAAATAGTGCGATATCAGCATGCGCAACGGGAGAGGAGGCCATTCGCTTTGGTGAGCGTTTTCAAAGTGCGAAGAACGGTATTCATACCGATTTTAAGGATTATTGCCGTATCACGGATACCCGCACCGTTGAATGCCAGCCCGGTAATTTGTTCTTTGACGCCAGGCTTACGCGCTTCACATGTGTAGACCCGATGAGAGTCACGGCAGCGAAAACGGTCACGTCCTTTGGGGTTTTGACCATGACGCCAGACCTGAGCAGATTGACAGCGGGGGCAGCGAACAGTAACGGTGGCGATGAGGAAATCGCAAAAATCTTATCCTGTGCCAATCCAACTAATTAGAGGCATCACCATCACTTGAAAGAGACGCACATCAGTGCCGAGCCCTTGGGTTGACCACCGGTTTTTCCCGCCCGGACATCTGCGAGGTGCATGTGCTAATAACATCAATGGGTTGACACAATGTGTAACAGAACAGATCCCTGCCGTAGTAAATGATTTGCTGCATCTGTTCTTTTTTCCTGACCGTGAAGGTGCGTCGCGATTATTGCCTTTTTAGCGGACACCCTGGCACAGGGTACAGTATCTTTCCCAATCGGGTTTATTTAACACTGTGAACTTTGTCACTTTTTTCTCACGCTGCCCCGGCTATAACTTCACTCCTGATAAACGGACGTTATCGCGAAAGCGAGCGAAACCTGTTCAGAGTCCACCCTGGTGGCCTCTGAACAGGTTTTTTTTTGCACAAAATCTTGCTCTGACACTGTCGTTACTCTTACAGGTGAATAAATGAATGCGAAACAACTGGCCGGTAGCGTGCTGGCGCTGGTTGGCTCTACCCCCAATATCATCACCGCGATGCACTGCGCCACACGTCTGCGTCTGACGCTGAAAGACACCTCTCTGGTGCAGGACAGCGAAATCAACGCGCTGGACGGGGTGATCAGCACCGTTAACAGCGGCGGCCAGTTTCAGATTATCATCGGTAACCGCGTCAGTGAGGTGTATAAAGAGCTGGCGCTACTGATCGGCGAATCCACCGTCGAAAACGCTCAGGATGCCCCGGCACAGCGTCAACCTGTGGTGTCACGATTTATTGATGTCGTGTCCTCTATCTTTACACCCCTGATGGGTGCCATGGCCGCTGCCGGTATACTGAAAGGGCTACTGACTATCACCCTCGCTACCGGTTGGTTGACGAAAACCGATGACAGCTGGCGGATTATGTGGGCGGCGTCCGACGGGCTGTTTTACTTCCTGCCCATTCTGCTGGCGGCAACCGCAGCGAAAAAATTTCAGTGTAACGTCTACGTTGCTATGTCGATTGCCGCGGCCTTGGTCTATCCGGATATGCTTACTCTCGCTCTGCCCGGCGAAACCGTCAGTTTCTTTGGCCTGCCGGTTGTGGTAGTACGCTATACCTCCTCGGTGATCCCGATCATTATTACCGTCTGGGTAATGTCGCTGCTGGAGTTCAGACTGAATCGATGGATACATGAAACTGTCCGCAACGTACTAACGCCCTTCATCCTTCTGTGCATTATGGTGCCGCTGACGCTGGCGACAATCGGCCCGGTCAGTACGCTGGCCAGTGAGATGCTTGCCGCCATTTTCGTCTCCATCTATCAGTTCAGCCCGGCCATCTCCAGCGGTCTGTTTGCGGCATGCTGGCAGGTGCTGGTGATCTTCGGTATTCATTGGGGCTTTGCCGCCCTGTTTATGAACGACATTGCGGTCACCGGCCGTAGCTATCTTAAAGCCGCCACCGCCCCGGCCATATTCTCTCAGGCGGGAGCCATCCTCGCGGTGATGCTGAAAACCCGCGATCCTAAACTGAAAACGCTGTCCGCGTCGGCATTCATCTCCGCCCTGTTCGGCATTACCGAACCTGGGGTGTATGGCGTGACGCTTAAACTGAAGCGCCCCTTTATCTGCGCCACTGTCGCTGCAGCGATCGGTGGTATGGTGGTAGGCTGGGCGCACAGTTCAGCACTGTCGATGGGGATCACCGGGCTGCTGACGCTGCCTATCTATTACGGCCATGGTTTTGGCGGCTTCCTCGTCGGCTGTGCGATTGCCTTCGTGCTGGCTGCGCTTTTTACCTGGTTCTTCGGCGTCATAGAAGAGCTGCCTACCGGGGAGCAGAAGGCACCCGTGGATACCCAACCTGCCGTTGCTACGCCCGCTGCCCCTGGCTCGTCTTACGCCCACGCTGAGCAGATCAGGATGCCCTTCCCCGGTAATATTGTGCCTCTGCAGTCGGTTAGCGATCGGGTGTTCTCCTCCGGCATCGTTGGGAGGGGCTGCGCGGTGATCCCGGCATTAGGCGAACTCCATGCCCCAGTCGACGGCGTGGTAAGCAGCGTCTTCGATACCGGCCATGCCATTAGCCTGCTCTCACACCAGGGGGCAGAGCTGCTTATCCATGTCGGCATCGATACCGTTCAGCTGGCAGGCACCTGCTTTATCGTGATGGTGAAGGCCGGTGATACGGTCTGCCAGGGAGATCTGCTGCTACGGTTTGATATTGCCGGGATCATCGCCGCCGGCCTGGACATCACCACGCCCGTTGTGATTACCAACAGCGACGATTACGCCGAGATTACCCTAAGCCCTCAGACAGTAGGCCAGACCGGCGATCTGCTGATGACGTTGAATAAATAAGGAAACCCAATGAAACACAATACGTTGAAACCTTTCCCTGCCGACTTTCTCTGGGGGGCTGCCACCTCCGCCTATCAAGTGGAAGGCGCCTGGGATGAGGATGGTAAAGGCCCGTCGGTCATCGACGCGCGTCAACATTATCCGGAGGGCACAACGGATTTTAAGGTCGCCAGCGACCACTATCACCGCTACAAGGAAGATATCGCCCTGTTCGCCGAGCTGGGACTTAAGTGCTACCGCTTTTCCGTCGCCTGGACGCGCATCATTCCGGATGGGGATGGCGAGATTAACCCAGCGGGCATCGACTTCTATCATCAAATGATTGACGAACTGCGCGCGAAAAACATCGAACCTTTGGTGACTCTGTACCATTTTGATTTACCGCAGGCGCTGATGGAAAAAGGCGGCTGGGCCAACCGCAATACGCTGAATGCCTTTGTTCGCTATGCCAACGTCCTGTTTGAAGCTTTTGGTGACAAAGTGCGTTACTGGCTGACCATCAACGAACAGAACATGATGATCTTGCACGGAAACGCCCTGGGTACTCAAGATCCGAACCTGGAGAATCCGGTCAAAAACCTCTATCAACAGAACCACAATATGCTAGTTGCACAGGCGCAAGTCATGCAGAACCTGCATCGCCGCCATCCGCAGGCAAAAATTGGTCCGGCGCCGAACATTGCACTGATCTATCCGCTGAGCTGTCGGCCGGAGGACATTACGGCCGCGTTTAACTACAATGCTATCCGCAACTGGGCCTATCTGGATGCGGCCGTCTGGGGGCGCTATAACACCACCTTCTGGCGCTATTTGGAGGAGAAAGACGCCCTGCCGCACATTGAGGAGGGGGATATGGAGATTCTGGCCGCCGGACGGCCGGACTTTATCGCCTTTAACTATTACACCACACAGACTGTGGAAGCCAGCCGGAATGACGGCACCGACTCCGTGGCGCGCAGCAAGACGGATCAGCATCTGCGTTCTGGTGAAGAGGGCGTACATCGCGGTGCAAAGAATCCGCACCTGGCGCGGAACGCTTTCAACTGGGAAGTCGATCCGGTGGGCTTTCGCAACACGCTGCGCGCCATTTATGACCGCTATAATCTGCCGCTGATCGTCACAGAAAACGGCATTGGCGCCTTCGATAAACTGGAAAATGGCACGGTTAACGACGATTACCGCGTTGACTATATCAAGGCCCATCTGAAGCAGATGCAGCTGGCGATCACCGACGGCGTGGAGGTATTTGGTTACACCCCCTGGTCGGCAATTGATGTTATCTCCACGCATCAGGGGTGTTCAAAGCGCTATGGCCTTATATGGGTCAACCGCGATGAGTTCGATTTAAAAGATCTCAAACGGATACCGAAAGCCAGCGCCAAATGGTATACCAACGTCATTAAAAATAACGGCATCGATTAATGCTGGAGGGCACCCCTCATCTACCTGGGGAACGTCGGTTATGAAAATTACGCGAATTTTAAGCAACAACGCGGTTATGCTGCTGTCCCCGAAGAATGAAGAGTTTGTCGCTGTTGGCCGGGGGGTAGGATTTGGCAAAAAAACCGGCGATGACGTTAACGAGGCGCTGATAGAGCATCTGTTTGGTAAGAAAAGTGAAGGCCTGGGTGCCTACTTTGCGGCCATTCTTGGCGACATTGCGCCGTCAGTGCTGATGGCGGTGCAAAATGTGGTTCAGATGGCCGGTGAATCACTGAAAATTACTGCTCCGGAAACGCTGTTTCTTGCCCTCAGCGATCACATAAATGCCGCCGTGTCGCGGCATCAGCAGGGAAAGTCACTGCGCAACGGCCTGTTGTGGGAGACGCGTGCCTTTTATCCGCAAGAGTATGCCGTGGCGCTGCAAGCACTGGCGATGCTGCGTGATGCCCTGCATGTCGATTTACCGGATGATGAAGCTGGTTTTATTTCCCTGCACCTGGCCAATGCGGTCAACGACAGTTCGCTTCAGCACCATATGCAGGCAACGGAGATTCTGCGCGACCTTATGAATATTGTGCGTTACGAAATGCGTAGCGCCTTTAATGAAAACAGTGAGGTTTGCCAGCGTTTCATCATCCATCTGCGCTTCTTCATTCAGCGCATGCTTGACAACAAGCAGCATATTGTCGGGTCGCCGGATATTTATGCCGGCCTGTCCACCATGATCCCCGACGCGTGGAAAAGCGCCAAGCGGCTGAGCGATTTTATTGAAAAAAAACATGATTACACACTTAATCTCGATGAGATGGCGTTTTTAACACTTCATATACACAGACTGAGAATAAATCAGGATGATGATCAGATTCACAATTAGATAAAACTCTTAAGAACAGCCCTGTAAAGACGAAAAAAATAGCATTATTGTAGATTGACTAGGATGTCACTACCTCGGTAGGCAAAACCTGAACTTATGCTTCACTCATCATCGCATCATGCGGTAGGGAGTACGGCGGAAGTTCAGGTTTTTTTTGTCAAAAAAAACAGGAGGTTCCATGAATCGTCGTCAACTACTCGTTGGATTTGCTGCGCTCTCCACCTCAGCAAAACTGATCCCTGCGATCGCCGCACCGCGCCTCCCCTCCCAGATATCGCCACTGTCCCGGCCGGACGGGATGGATGAGCAGTCGTGGCAGTGGTTGAAAAAAGCACAGGCGCTAACTCCTGCCCTGCATCATCATTTACAGCCGATGACCGGCTCCGTCACCATGAAGGCTAATGCCGATGGCCGTTACGGCTATAAGGTGCAGAAAGATCTGACACCGCAACAGGTGGCACAAACGGTGCTGCAATCCGGTGACAGTATCATTCTCGACTTCGGTAATCACTACACAGGCTACCTGTCCTTTGACCTTGGCTGGCAGGGCAAAAGCGCCGATGCACCGGCCCGGCTGCATCTGACCTTTGGCGAGATCCCGGACGATGTCGCCGAACCGCTCTACCCCTATAATGGCTGGATCAGCCCCTCCTGGCTGCCCGATGAGGTAGTCAACGTGGACTTCCTGCCGACACAGTTTCGGGTGCCGCGCCGGCACGCTTTCCGCTTCGTCAAGATTGAGGTGATCGCTACTTCCAACAACTTCGGCATCCTACTGAAGCAGGCCAGCGTCGATGGCGTCAGTTCTGCCGGACCCGATAGCCTGAAACCGCAGCAGTATCCCTCCGCCGAATGGGAAAGGCTGGATGCCGTTTCGATGCGTACGCTTAGCGAGTGCATGCAGACCACCTTTGAAGATGGTCCGCGTCGCGACCAGCGTTTATGGCTAGGCGATCTCTATCTGCAGGCGATGACTAATCACGTCAGTTTCCGTCACCACGACCTGGTCAAACGCTGCCTCTACCTGTTTGCCGCTCTGCGCGATCCGCGCGGCTACGTTTCCGCCTGCGTCTACGAAAAACCGGTGCCGCGAATTGGTGAAGCTTTCCTGCTGGATTATGCGTTGCTGTTTGGTGTCACCTTGCATGACTACGTTTTCACCAATCGGGATTACGCCCTGTTAGTCGAACTTTTCCCCGTTGCCGAACAGCAGCTCCAGCTGGCACTTCGACAGGTCGACAGTGCCGGGCTGTTCCATCTGCCAGCGGACATCAAATACTTTATCGACTGGAAAAAAGAGCTCGATAAAACGGCCGCAATGCACGGCGTGGTCATGTTCAGTCTGAGCCGTATGTCCCGCATGGCGCGGGCGTTGAACCAGCCGGAGAAATCCGAACGCTGGGAGACGCTGCGCGCAACGATGGCCGACGCGGCGCGGCAGCATTTCTGGGATGAGAATCAGGAATATTTCGTTAGCGGTGCAGATAAACAGATCTCCTGGGCTTCACAGGCATGGCTTGGTCTGGCGGGCATCGTCCCGGCGGCAAAAGCGAAAAACGCCCTCATGCGGGTTATGAAAGAGCCGGGCGCCATCGGCCCGACAACGCCATATTTGTATCATTATATGGTGGATGCGCTGGTGCATAACGACGGTGTGACAGAGGCAAAACAGCTGATACTCGACTATTGGGGCGAAATGCTCAACCTCGGCGCTGATACTTTCTGGGAGTGTTTTAATCCGCGCGAGCCGGGCATATCGCCCTATGGCGGTAAGCAGATTAACAGCTACTGCCACGCATGGAGTTGCACGCCCGGGTATTTCATCCGTACCAACTTTAAACCCACCCTCTGAGCACGGCATCCCACAGGCACTGCAATGAACGTGAATAAAAAGAACATCCTTCTACTCTCCCTGCCAGCCGCACTGGCGTTGACGTCCCTGTATGCTGCTGGATACCCGTTAACTACGGAGCAACGTCTAAATCTGCTTGAAACTGAGTTACGTAAAAATCAGCAGGAGCTTGAACAAACCCGTCGGGAACTGATGGCGATGAAGCGTCAGGCCGCCACCCCGGCAACAGCTCCGCACTCGGTGACAGCCGCGCTGAACCGACCTGATGCCACCGGATATTATCCAGACGGTGTTAAGCCTGCAGCCGTGCCCGCCACTTTGCCGGCGGATACCCGGCTTAAGACGGCAGACAATCGCCCTCTGACGGTAAGCGAACTGAATAAATTTATTAAAGATGATATTGGTTTTACCTACAGCGGGTATCTGCGAACGGGATGGACAACTGGCAATAAGGGTAGTCCGACGGCCTGGGCCGCCGGTTCCGTCGGGCGTTTTGGTAATGAGCAGTCGGGCTGGTTCGATTTAATCTTTAACCAGCGCGTGTTCAACCAGGACGGCAAAAAGATCAATGCCATCGTGCGTCTGGACGGTAACGTTGGACCGTCGTACAGCAATGCCTGGTTTGGTGACAACATCGGCAACGATAATCTGCTGCAGTTCTCCGATGTCTATGTCAATACCAGCGGCTTTGTGCCCGGTTTCCCGGAAGCTCAATTCTGGGTAGGGAAACACTATTTGAAAAACTATGAAATTCAGATGCTGGACTGGAAAGCGCACAAGGCCGACTCCGCTGGCGGCATAGGCGTTGAGGGACTGGATATCGGACCGGGTAAACTATCGCTGGCCCTGCTCCGTCAGGATTTAAACCTTTACAATCTGGATAAATCTGCCTGGCGCAAGACCAACACCAATGCGCTGGATATACGCTACAGCGGTATTCCGCTGATAAATGACGCCACCGCCGACGTCTATTTGCGCTACAACAACGCCAACCACTCTGGGGCGCCGGCCGGGGATTCGTTCGGCAAAATGAAGGATTCACTGCTCGCCACGCTGCTGTACCGCCAGCCTCTGGCACACAGCGGTTCCAATGATTTTGTCTTTCAAATGGCGACCAACTCAAATGCCAGCGGCTTTATGAATCTATCGGATGCCAATCCTGATTATGGCTTTGGTCGCTATTACTACGGCGATCATGGCGGACAGGCATTCCGGATGATTTCGCAGGGTGAACAGTATCTTAGTCCGCGCATCATTATTGCCAACGCACTGGTCTACGGCTGGGGCAGCGGGCTATACAGCCCTTACACCGGGAAAGATACGCGCTTCGATACGCTCCGCGCCGTGATCCGCTCCGCGTGGATCTGGGATAGCTATAACCAGACCGGAATTGAGCAGGGCTGGTTCCGGCAAAAACAGCAGGCCAGCGCCGAGGCACGTACGGAGTCCGGCTATAAAACCACACTGTTCCACACGCTCAAGGTGGGGACCAGTATGCTCAAATCCCGACCAGAGATCCGCTTTTACACCTCGTATCTGCGGACAACGAAAAACGGGATCGATGGCTTCAGCTTTGAGGACGGTTCTGCCAGCCAGATAACCGTTGGTGCGCAGGCCGAACTGTGGTGGTAGTGCGTGGAGGCGGCGGGAGGTCGCGCGCCTGCCGCCAAACCTGCGGTTAATCAGGGTTTTAAACTTCAGCGGCACTGTTGCAAAAGTCCGGAGGATAAAGAGTTCTGCTTTTGGCTGTTACAGCGTCAGCAAGAAAACTCAAAACTAACCCATCTACTGGATGAATATGTGAATCTTACGCACCGCTGAAGTTATCCTTCCCCGTACTACGTGTTCATTCTTCAGTGCCCTGAAGATGTACAAGCTCACTTCGTCGGCCAATTTAGTGTGATATTCTTTCCAGAAATCCTGTTGTATCGACGACATAAGGCGATGATTGATGGAGCAGTCTCTCAATTTTGAAATGTTGCGCAGCCAGTGGCCGGAACTGGCGGATCTCACGTGTATGGCGGAACGTTACGTTCACACCGACCCGGAAAGCAGTCTGGTTAAACTACGCAACTATACCGAATTGATGGTGCGTTGGTTATATCGTCAGGAGCGGTTGCCGGAAGGCATCAAGGCGAATCTGTACGATTTAATGAACGCCGATGTCTTCACCAGCATGATACCGGAAGCCATCATCATGAAAATGGATGCGCTGCGTATCCACGGCAATCGCGCCGCGCACGGCGGACGTATCAAAGCCAAAGATACCTACTGGCTGCTTAAGGAAGCGTATTTATTAGGTGTCTGGCTATATGTTCGTTACGCCCACGGTAATGTTGATAACTGCCCCAAATTTTCTCTCCCTCCGTTAACGCAATCTTCAGGTCGTGCAGATGAAAAACGTCTGGAAGATGCAATCAGGGCTCAAGATGAAAGCCGTGAGCGCGAATTGGCATTACAACGCGCATTACAACAGGAGCAGGAAAAGGCCGAACACCTTACTCAGCGCCTGAATGAAGCCAGAGCGCGTAACCAGCATGTTGCCGATATCCTCTCTATTGATGAAGCAGAAACCCGCCGCCGCCTGATAGACTCCCGCCTGCTTGCTGCTGACTGGAATGTAGGTGAAGAACTTAACAATACCGATCAGGTTACACAGGAACACCCAATTAAAGAACAGCCTACCGTGACCGGCGACGGTTATGCAGATTATGTCTTGTGGGATGAGGCGCATAAACCGCTGGCGGTAGTGGAAGCAAAAAAAACCAGCGTCAATGCTGAGCAAGGACGAATTCAGGCCCGGTTGTATGCAGACTGGCTGGAAAAAGAATATGGTCAGCGTCCGGTCATTTTCTACACCAACGGCTACGATATCTGGCTGTGGGATGACCATAAAACGCATGGCTATCCTCCGCGCAGGGTATTTGGCTTCTACAGCAAGGAAAGCCTGCACTATCTTATTCAGCAGCGTGAAACCCGTCTGCCACTGAACAGCGTGCCGCATGTTAAAGATAACGAAGGTAAGGCCGTTGCCGGACGTTTGTATCAGCTTGAAACCATTGCCCGTGTCAGCGAACGGTTTACCAATAAGTATCGCCAGTCATTGATTGTTCAGGCTACAGGTACTGGCAAAACCCGCGTGGCAATTGCGCTAAGCAAACTGATGATTGATGCCCGCTGGGTAAAACGTGTCCTGTTTCTTTGTGACCGCAAAGAGCTACGTAAACAGGCGGCGAATGCCTTCAATCAGTTCACCAATGAGCCGCTGTATGTGGTCGGGAAATCGAAGAAAGCAGACAGACAGAATGCCAGGATCTACATCGCCACCTATCCCGGCATGATGAAAATCATGGACCATTTCGATGTCGGTTATTTTGATTTGATCATCGCCGATGAATCCCATCGTTCGATCTATAACGTTTACGGCGATCTGTTTAAGTATTTTGATGCCCTCCAGATTGGCCTGACGGCCACGCCGATCGACATGGTGAGTAAAACCACTTTCGGCTTGTTTGGTTGTGAAGGACGTATTCCTACCGCCAACTACAGCTTGGAAGATGCCATCGCTGATAACAATCTGGTGCCTTATGAGGTTGTCACGCATACCACAGAATTTCTGCGCGAAGGCATCAAACGGGAGAAATTAAGCGACGCACAAATCCGCGAACTGGAAGAACAGGGGATCGATCCTAATACGCTGGAATTTGATGGCAAGGCGCTGGATGAAGCAATTCATAACAAAGACACCAATCGCTATATTCTGCGTAACCTGATGGAAAACGGCCTGAAAGATCGGGACGGCCAACTACCTGGTAAAACCATTATTTTCGCCCGTAACCACAAACACGCGCTGCTGTTGAATGAATTATTCGACGACATGTACCCGCAGTTTGCCGGACGCTTCTGCCAGGTCATCGACAACTACGATCCCCGCGCCGAGCAACTGATTGACGATTTTAAAGGGCTGGATGAAAGCACCAATAAAGAGCTGACCCTCGCTATCTCAGTTGACATGCTTGATACCGGTATTGATGTCCCGGAGATTGTGAATCTGGTCTTTGCCAAGCCGGTCAAATCAAAAGTGAAATTCTGGCAGATGATTGGCCGTGGTACGCGCCTCTGTGCGGGGCTGTACGGCTACGATGACAACGGCAAACCGCTGGATAAACAGAAATTCCGCATCTTCGATCACTGGGGCAATTTTGAGTATCACGAGCTGCATACCGAAGAGGCCGAAGTCACAGCGACAAAATCGCTAGCGCAAAAACGCTTCGAAGCGTGGGTTATGCTGGGGGCTGCCGCGCAGCGTAAGTTCGACAAACAGGCGGTGGATTTAGTCGCTCACCAGCTCCGCGAGCAGATCAACGCGCTGGATGAAAAGTCGATTGCTGTGCAGGAGAAGTGGCAGCAAAAAGCGCACTACAGCGATGAAAAAGTGCTGCGCCAGCTTTCCCCGAAAACACAGCAGGATCTGCTATCTGCCCTGGCCCCGCTGATGCAGTGGCTGGACGTGCGCGGGCAAAGCGATGCCATGCGCTTTGATAGGGATATTCTGGCGGCGCAAACTGCCCGTTATACCAACCCGGAAGAGCTGGATGTGCTCTGGCCGGTCATCATCGAGAAAGTGGAACGTCTGCCGCCGCATCTGACTCAGGTGCAACAGCAAGGACAACGGATTAATCAACTTCGTGATTTAGGCTGGTGGAAGCAAGCCAGCCTGGAAGAACTGGAGGATATCCGCATTCATTTGCGCGGCATCATGCACCTGATGGAAAAAGACGCGACGCCGAAATTTGGTTCGATACAGGTGGATATTACCGAAGATGCGAACCTGATCCAGACGGAGACCCGCAAAACCAACATCCGCTCGATTGATTTCAAACTCTATCGTCAGCAGGTTCAAGGAGCGTTGGAGCCCCTGTTTCAGCAAAATCCGGTACTGAAAAAAATCCGCAACGGCGAGACGGTGACGCAAAGCGAGCTGGATGAACTGGCTAAGTTGGTGCTGATCCAGAACCCTAACGTTGATATCCGTGCGCTGAAAGAGTTCTATCCGCAGGCGACCGCCAGCCTGGATAAACTTTTGCGTACCATTATCGGGATGGACAGCGATGCGGTAGAGGTACGTTTTGCCCAGTTCGCCGCTGACAACAGCCTGACCAGCCAGCAACTGCGCTTCCTGTCACTGCTGAAAAACCACATCCGCGATTACGGCACCATTGAAATGCGGCAGCTCTTTGAACAGCCATTTACGCATATCCACAACGAAGGCGTTACCGGCGTGTTCCCCGATATAGAGCAGATCGCCCGGTTGCAAAGGATAGTCGAAGAGCTGGGTGTTGTGACCGACGCGGCGACGGTATAATACGCGCATGACAAGCCCCGGCAGCGGGGCTTTGGTATTTATAACAGGGTATAGACGTTAACAATGATCACCGGTGACTTAAAAAGTAAAATCGACGGGCTGTGGGAAGATTTCTGGGTGGGTGGTATCACAAACCCGCTGACCGTAATCGAACAGATCACCTACCTGATGTACTCCAGGATGCTGGATACCCAGGAACAACGGGACGAGAAGCGTAAGCAAATCGCAGGCGTTGATTTTAAACCACGCTTTGCGCCTGAGCAGCAGGAGTTCCGCTTCAGCCACTACAGCAACCTTGGCTCGGACGAGATGATGGAAGTGGTGCGCGACGGCGTATTCCAGCATTTCCGTCAGCTTGGGCAAGCTGAAGATACGAAAGTGACGCTGCTGGGCAACTTTATGAAAGATGCTCGCCTGGAGATTGTTAAACCGTCACTGCTGACCAAAGCCGTGGAGGTGATTAAAAACCTGCCGCTGGATCGTGGCGACACCAAAGGCGATCTCTACGAATACCTGTTAAGCAAGCTGACCACCGCCGGGATCAACGGTCAGTTCCGCACGCCACGCCACATTATCCGCACAATGGTTGAAATGATGGAGCCAAACCCGGCACGTGGTGAAACGATCTGCGATCCGGCCTGTGGTACGGGCGGTTTTCTGGCAACCAGTTATGAGTACCTGCTGGAGAAATACAGTTCACTGGAGTCCATTCATACCGAGGTTGTTACCAACGAACGCGGCGAATTAGAAGAGCAAAAAATCTTTACCGGCGATCTGCTGACGCCGTGGCGTGATCATGTGGATAACAACATGTTTCACGGTTACGACTTCGATACCACCATGCTGCGTATCGCCGCCATGAACCTGATTATGCACGGCGTAGAAGAACCGGATATCCACTATCAGGACACCATGAGCCAGAGCTTCAGCACCAATTTCCCACAGGCCAGTAAAAACGCTTTCAACCTGATTCTGGCGAACCCGCCGTTTACCGGTTCACTGGATGAGGAAGATATCGACGCTACGCTTTCGGCAATGGTGAAAACCAAAAAAACCGAACTGCTGTTCCTGGCGCGGATTCTGCAAATGCTGAAAGTAGGCGGACGTAGCGCCACTATCGTGCCGCAGGGGGTGCTGTTTGGCTCCAGCAAGGCGCACCAGTCGCTGCGTAAAACGCTGGTGGAAGATAACCAACTGGAAGCGGTGATTAACCTGCCTTCCGGCGTATTCAAGCCTTACGCTGGCGTGGCAACGGCGATCCTGATCTTTACCAAAGGCGGTCAGACGGATGAGGTCTGGTTCTACGACCTACAGAATGACGGCTACAGCCTGGATGACAAACGTAACCCGGTAAAAGACAACGATCTGCCACACCTGCTGGCAAGCTGGAAGCATTACCGTACTTTGCGCGGGCTACCGGTTGATAACTTTATGGGCGAGAAATCAGCCTCGTTGCTAAAACAGCAGCAACCGGAAGGGATTAATGCTGGCGTTGATTTTAAAGATCGCACTCAGGCGGCGTTTGTGGTGCCGAAAGCGGAGATTGCGGCGCAGAAATATGACCTCTCTATCAATCGTTACAAAGAGGTGGTGTATCAGGCCGAGGAGTATGAAGATCCGAAGGTGATACTGAAGCGGCTGAAGGACCTGGAGAAAGAGATTCTGGCGGATTTGGATGAGCTGGAGGGGATGCTGTGAGCTGGCGTTATTTAAAAATTGCGGATTTTTGTAGCACCGGTAGCGGTGGAACACCCAGTAAGTCAAAGCCTGAGTATTATGAAGGAGGAGATATCCCCTGGATTAAATCAGGAGATCTTAAAGATTCAACAATTTATGACGCAAATGATTATATTACAGCCGCAGGGCTAGAAAATAGCAGTGCTAAAATAGTTGAGAAAGACTCAATCTTAATAGCAATGTATGGAGCTACTGTTGGCCGCTTGGCGATTTTAGGCATTAATGCAGCGACTAATCAAGCTATCTGTAATATCAGGCCTGATACAACAATTGCTGATATGAAGTATCTCTATTACTTCTTGAGGAGTAAATTTAGCTATTTTGTTGGAAATGCGGTTGGTGGAGCTCAACCTAATATTAGCCAAGGATTGATTAAGTCATTGGAAGTTCCTCTACCTTCCTTAATTGAGCAAAAGCGTATCGCAGATATTCTTGATAAAGCCGCTGATATACGTCAAAAACGTGAGCAAGCAGTCAAACTCGCTGATGATTTTTTGCGCGCTACCTTCTTGAAAATGTTCGGCGATCCAGTATCAAATCCCATGGGATGGGATGTTAGACCGTTAGGTCAACACATTATTCATGCAAATAATGGATTATCACGCAGAAGGAAAGAAAGCGAGAATACTGGGGAAGTGGTACTTAGACTGCAAGATGTTCATTATGAAGGGATACGCTTCGATAATAATTTGAATAGAATCAAATTAACAACTTCCGAAAAAGAGCGTTTTTTAGTTGCTAACGGGGATATCCTTTTTATTCGTGTAAATGGAAATCCAGATTACGTTGGACGCTCTGCCGTTTTTGAAGGATATAAAGAAAATGTTTATCACAACGATCATTTAATAAGATTAAAAATCAGTAAAGAATATGAACCAATATTTTTATCTTATCTTTTCAATCATGAAGGTGGGAAAAGAATAATATCAAGAAAAATCAAAACATCTGCGGGTCAGTATACTATTAGCCAAGGTGGGATTGAGTCACTTGATATTTACATGCCTCCAATATCCCTACAAAAAAAATTCGTAGAAATTAGAAATTCAGTAATGAATCTCCCGTATTCTTGCAATTCGTTCACAAAATTATACACAACGTTAAACCAAAAGATATTTTCAGGATATCTATGGCTTTGTTGAATAAATCGAACTTTTGCTGAGTTGCAGGATCAGATCACGTATTCTCCTGACAATACAGGCAGTCCTGTGGCAAAGCAGAAGTTCAAAATCACCAACTGACCTACCTACAACAAAGCCCTCATCAACCGTGGCTCCATTACTTTCTGGCTTGACGATGAGGCGATCCAGGCCTGGTATGAGTCAGCAACGCCTTCACCCCTGGGAAGACCTCAGCGTTATTCTGACCTTGCTATCACGACTGTCCTGATGATTAAACGCCTGTTCCGGCTGACCCTGCGAGCCGCACAGGGCTTTATTGATTCCATTTTTGCCCTGATGGACGTTCCTTGGCGATCCCCGGATTACACAAGTGTCAGCAAGCGGGCGAAGTCGGTCAATGTCAGTTTCAAAACGTCTACCCGGGGTGAAATCGCGCATCTTGTGATTGATTCCACCGGGCTGAAAGTTTTCGGTGAAGGCGAAGGGAACGTCAAAAAACACGGCAAAGAGCGCCGTCGTATCTGGCGAAAGCTGCACCTTGCTGTCGATGGTAAAACACATGAAATCATCTGTGCAGACCTGTCGCTGAACAACGTAACGGACTCAGAAGCCTTCCCGGGACTTATCCGGCAGACGCACAGAAAAATCAGGGCAGCAGCGGCAGACGGAGCTTACGATACCCGGCTCTGTCACGATGAACTGCGGCGCAAGAAAATCAGCGCGCTTATCCCGCCCAGGAAGAGCGCGGGTTACTGGCCCGGTGAATACGCGGACCGCAACCGTGCTGTTGCGAATCAGCGCTAAGGGGGAGTAATGCCCGATGGAAATGGACAACAGATTACAATCGCCGCTCGATAGCGGAAACGGCGATGTACCGGGTAAAGCAGCTGTTCGGCGGTTCACTGACGCTGCGGGATTATGATGGTCAGGTTGCGGAGGCTATGGACATGGTGCGCGCATTGAACAAAATGACGAAAGCAGGTATGCCTGAAAGCGTGCGTATCGCCTGAAAACCCAGCCCGCCAGGGGATACTTACCTGAAATCTGATTTATTCAACAAAGCCGCCATTGGGGTGAATCAGCAAAAACATGCCATCACTATCAACAAGTGAATACTCTTTTTCCTCAGATTTAGCAGAACGAACCTTAGTACCTGTCAGTGCCATAGCGGCTATCCTTCCATAGTACTGCCGTGAGTATATAAGCAATATCGAACCAGCATATATACTCGGTTCTATACTCACAAGCATGTTGATGTGAGGTAACTCAGATTGACTTCAGTTGAGGTGAAAATCGTGGAAAGCCTTGTCTGGCGTGGATTTAAGGCATAAAAAAAAGACGTCACTGGACGTCTATTTACATGCTTTTGGTGCCGAAGGCCGGACTCGAACCGGCACGTATTTCTACGGTTGATTTTGAATCAACTGCGTCTACCGATTTCGCCACTTCGGCACTGAAGGAAGGTATACGGAAAACGTTGTGGATTATACCGTTACCCCCTGCTGGTGCAACCCCTATCCCTCTGCCCGAGTGTTGAGTGCTGAAAATTTGCGCGGCGGTCACACGCATTCGGGCCATTTATGCCGCTGGAGATAGGAGTAATCTGATTATCTGCGATAAGCGCATATTTTTGCGCAACCTTTAATTATTAACTAAAGTCACAGTTAGGAAGTGTACATGTTCACCTTCAGGGTGTAGTAAAAGACGTGATTAAGGTAATTAATATGAAAGTATCTACTGGGTTAGTAGCGGTTTTGTCTTTTTCTTCTTTTTTACTGGCAGGCCAGGTTTCGGCATCAAGCTGGCAGGATCAGCTCAATAATGCGGCCAATTTACTCAGCAGCGGTAATGGCAGCGCGTCTTCGCCGCAGCCGGCGCAAACCTCGCTATCATCGCTTACTGGCCTGCTTAACGGCGGTAATCAGTCTCTCAGCGCTAAAAGCATGACAAACGCGGCCGGTATCTTGCAATATTGCCTACAAAACAACATTGTCGATAATAATGCAGACTCAATTAAAGATAAGCTATTGGGTAAGCTTGGTCTGGCAAATGCCAGTCAGGCAGAGCAGAAGCAGGACTATAAACAGGGGCTGATGGGTTTGCTGAACACCGGTAATGGCCAGCAGGTGAACCTTAACAGTCTCGGACAGACACCGTTGGCAAAAAAAGTGAAAACCAAAGCCTGCGACCTGATTCTCAAGCAAGGTAAACAGTTTATTTCCTGATTATTTTCCTCGCGCCGCCTTAATAAACGATATTTTCACCGATTGCGGCGCTCTCTTCTTTCTCCTCTGCTAAAGAGTCGGCCCGGCTTTCCCGTCGTCATGCGGTTTGGATAAAAACAGCATCGGACGGGCATATTCAGCAACTATACTTATCAACCGCAGACAATAAAACGCATAACAGATTTTAATATGTCGGTACATCAGCGCGATGCTCAGCAGACGATGACCGGAACTCTCATTGCTATGCTAACCTGCTATTCTTGATGCATTACCTTTATCAAGGACCCAGACTATGAGTTCAGCATTATTGATTGCCCGCACCAAAGAAAAACAGCTGGAACTGCTGCCGTCGATGGCTAACCGCCACGGTCTGATAACCGGTGCGACGGGTACCGGCAAGACTGTGACGCTTCAAAAACTGGCGGAAAGCTTTTCCAGCATTGGCGTACCGGTATTTATGGCGGACGTTAAAGGCGATCTTAGTGGTCTTTCACAACCGGGGATCGCGTCGGATAAACTCAAAGCCCGTCTGGAGAACATCGGTGTCACTGACTGGCAACCGTCGGCAAATCCCGTCGTGCTGTGGGACATCTTTGGCGAGAAGGGTCATCCGGTAAGGGCGACAGTATCGGATCTCGGCCCGATATTGCTGTCACGGCTGCTGAACCTCAATGAGGTACAAAGCGGCGTGTTACAGATAATTTTCCGCATTGCTGACGATCAGGGTCTGTTACTGCTCGATTTCAAAGATTTACGCGCCATGACTCAGTATATCGGCGATAACGCCAAAGCCTTCCAGACGCAGTACGGCAATATCAATGCCGCATCGGTAGGCGCTATCCAGCGCGGATTATTGACGCTTGAACAACAGGGCGCTGAATACTTTTTTGGCGAGCCGATGCTGGATATCCGCGACTGGATGCGAACCGATGCCGACGGGCGGGGAATGATTAATATTCTGGCGGCGGAGAAGCTTTATCAGATGCCGCGATTGTACGCGACCAGCCTGCTGTGGATGCTGGCCGAACTTTATGAACACCTGCCGGAGGCTGGCGATCTTGATAAGCCGAAAATGGTGTTCTTTTTTGACGAAGCACATCTGCTGTTTACCGATGCCCCTGCCGTGCTGCTGGAAAAAGTGGAGCAGGTTGTTCGTCTAATCCGTTCTAAGGGCGTGGGGATCTATTTTGTGTCACAAAACCCCTCAGATATACCGGATAACGTCCTGGGTCAGTTAGGCAACCGCGTTCAGCATGCGCTGCGCGCTTTTACTCCCAAAGATCAGAAGGCAGTGAAAGCCGCAGCACAGACCATGCGATCGAATCCGGCGTTCAATACTGAAGAAGCCATTCAGCAGCTGGGTATCGGCGAAGCGCTGCTCTCTTTTCTCGATGCGAAAGGCAGTCCGGGTATTGTGGAACGTGCGATGGTTATCGCGCCAGCGTCGCGTATGGGTCCGGCCACGGATGATGAGCGCAATGGTTTGATTAATCATTCACCTCTTTTCGGCAAATATGATGAGGCGGTTGATCGCGAATCGGCCTTTGAGCGGCTGGCGCAAGGGGTTCAGCACGCCAGCGAAGAAGCCAATGCTCCGGAAGCTAAAGGCACTAACGTAAAAGTGGATGACGGTATTCTTGGCGGTCTGAAGGATATTATGTTTGGCACTACCGGGCCGCGCGGGGGCAAACGTGACGGTATTGTGCAAAGCATGGCGAAGAGCGCTTCCCGCCAGATAGCGAGCCAGATTATACGCGGCGTGCTGGGTAGCCTGATGGGCGGGCGTCGTCGCTGAGGAGCGTTTCGTACAGGATGACAGATAACAAAGAACGGGCATTACGCCGGGCCAGGCTATGGCCCGGCGTAATGCTATTGGCTGCCGCTGCCGCCTTTTTGTTTACACTTCTCTATCCGGTTTTTTATCCTGGTGACCGCTTGTGGCTGGCAGCGCTGAAGGCAGTTTCTGAAGCCGCGATGGTGGGTGCGCTTGCTGACTGGTTTGCGGTGAGCGCCCTGTTTCATCGTATTCCGCTGCCGCTGATCGGCCGCCACACTGCGATCGTTCCAAATAATAAAGAACGTATTGCCGATAACCTCGCCGCCTTCGTTCAGGATAAATTCCTTAACGCTGATTCACTGCTGTCGCTCATCCGTCGTTACGATCCGGCACAGCTGGTCGCCAGCTGGCTCAGTAAGCCCGAGAACGCCGGTAGGCTGAGCGGTTATTTGCTGCGTCTGATGCACGGATTTCTTGATATGGCGGATGATAGCCGCATTCAGGATTTTATTCGCCGTGCGGTACATCGGGCGATCGATAAGATCGATCTCAGTCAGTCTGCGGCGCTGATCCTTGAGAGTCTGACACGCAACGACCGCCACCAAGCGCTGCTGGATGATGCTCTGAAGCAGATATTGCACCTGATGAATAAACCGGCGACCCACGATTTTATTGCTAAAGAAGTGGTGGCATGGCTGAAACGCGATCACCCGTGGAAAGAAAAAGTACTTCCCAGCGAGTGGCTGGGAGAAAAAAGCGCAGCGCTGGCAGCTGATGCTGTTGAATCTATACTGACCCACGTAGAGCAGGACAGCGCCCACGCCCTGCGTGGAGCGTTCAACCGTAGCGTCAACACGTTCATTGCCCGCCTGCGCAGCGATCCGGAAATGGCCGCGCGTTCAGAAGAAATTAAGCGCTACCTGAAAGAAGATGAGGCGCTAAATCACTATATTCGCCAGCTCTGGAACGAACTGCGTCACTGGCTGAGGCAGGACCTGGCGAATAAAGACTCGGTGGTAAATGCCCGACTGCGCGAAGCCGCACAGTGGTTTGGTGAAACGCTACGTGATGACCCGATTTTGCGTCAGTCGCTTAATCAGCACCTGGAGAATGCCGCCGAACGTGCAGCGCCGGATTTTTCTAAATTTCTCACCCGTCATATCAGCGACACGGTTAAAAGCTGGGATGCCCGCGATATGGCTCATCACATTGAGCTAAATATCGGCAAAGATTTACAGCGTATTCGCATTAATGGCACCCTGGTTGGTGGATTCATCGGCCTGCTGTTATTTTTCATCTCAACCTTCCTGCCGCAATGGCTGTAGCTGGCGTCAGGCAACAGTGCGCTCCATCACAGGCAGATCAACGGATCATCCGCCGACGTAATATGCCGCACTGAGCGGTAAGAAAAACCGACAGCTGTGGCTGCAGGATCCGCTTTAACAATGCATTTGCTCGCCCGCCTTAAGGCAATCAAGCCTGGATTATTTTCGTCTGGCCAGCATAAATACACTGATGGCCAAAAACACTGCGCTCGGCAATAGACCGCCGATAATGGGTGGCAGCCCATATACCAGACTCAGCGGGCCAAAAATGTTATTCAGAACAAAGAAAACAAACCCAAAGCTGATCCCAGTAACGACCCTAACCCCCATCGGCACGCTGCGCAGAGGACCAAATATAAATGACAGTGCCATCAGCATCATCACCGCAACTGAGAGCGGGGAGAATATTTTACTCCACATACTTAGCTGGTAACGACCGGCCTCCTGACCGCTCTGCTTGAGATATTTGGTGTAATCATAGAGGCCACGAATTGACAGTGAGTCAGGATCAAGCGTTACCACACCTAATTTATCCGGCGTCAACGAACTCTTCCACTCCCCTTTCAGGGTCTGACTGCCGGTGATCTGCTGCGGATTCGTCAGGTTCGACTCCTCCACTTGCGACAGATCCCACTGCCGGGTGCCGGGGTTATATTTGGCAGATGCAGCATAACGCACCGTTTCCAGGCGGCGTTTATCGTTAAAGTTGTAGATATTAATGCCTTCGAGGGTGCTGTCGTTGCGGACATGCTGGATGAAGATAAAGCTGTTGCCGTCTTTCGCCCATAGTCCGTTCTGAGTAGAAACCAATGCGCCACCGAGTAGCTGCCGGGCGCGATAATTATTGGCCAGTTGTTCACCCCGTGGTGCTGCAAACTCGCCAATCAGCATGGTCAACAGTACCAAAGGGATCGCCGTTTTCATGACCGAGCCAGCAATTTGCAGGCGGGTAAAGCCTGCGGCTTGCATAACAACAAGCTCGCTGCGCTGTGCCAGCGTACCCAGTCCCAACAGCGCCCCCAGCAGTGCAGCCATAGGAAAGAAAACCTCGATATCTTTCGGCACGCTTAACAGCGTATACGCCGCCGCGCCGAGAGCCGTGTAATCACCCTGGCCAGTTTTACGCAGCTGATCGACGAATTTGATGATGCCGGACAGCGAAACCAGCATAAATAGCGTCGCCATAATGGTGTTAAAAATGGTTTTACCGATATACCTGTCGAGTACGCCAAACATTAAACGCTCCCCCTACGTTTAAAGCGTGCGCGAATGCGACGCATCGGTACTGTATTCCAGCCGTTAAGTATGAGCGCCAGCGCCAGGTAACTGAGGTTTATCCCCCACATCCAGTAGAGCGGGTTCAGGTGATCTCTGGCGGAATTGGAGCGTATCGAGCTTTGCAGTAAGAAAAAGATTAGGTACAGCAGCATTGCCGGCAGCATCGATATCACGCGGCCCTGACGTGGATTGACTTCGCTCAGCGGAACCACCATCAGCGCCATAACAAATACTGAAAATATCAGCGTCAGACGCCAGTTAAATTCACTGCGAAACTCGGGTTTAGCAGAGTGCCACAATGCGGTGAAATCGGCCTGCTCTGCATCATTCGGGTCGAACGGCACGGCTTCGTGGCCAATAATCGCTTTGTAGTTCTGGAAGTCGGTAATACGGAAATCACGCAGCATCGCGGTGCCTTCAAAGCGGGTTCCTTTATCCAGCGTGACCAACTGCGATCCATCGGGCCGTTGCGTCATGAAGCCATGATCGGCAACCACTACCGAGGGCCGGGCGTTGCCTTTTGGCTGCAGCTGGGCCAGGAAAACATGTTCAAAGTCGTTGCCCTTAACCCGCTCAATAAACAGCACGTTTTTACCGTCATTCGTCGTTTTGAACTGACCAGCAACCAGCGCTGCCGCCCCCGGATTGGCTTTCGCGTTCTGCGTCACTTCGTCCTGATAACGCTGTGACCACGGCCCTAGCCAGGCGACGTTAATGGCGGCGACAATCGCCGTAATCACCATCAGTACCGAGGCTGCTTTTATCAGCACAGATTTGCCAAGACCGCAAGCGTGCATCACGGTTATTTCACTTTCAGTGTATAACCGGCTGAAAGTCATTAAAATTGCCAAAAACAGGCTAAGTGGCAGTATTAACTGCGCCATTTGTGGCACGCCCAACCCCAAAAGGGTTAAAACAAGGTCAGTGGGAATATCGCCATCAACCGCTGCACCCAGTATCCTGACTAACTTCTGGCAGAAGAATATCAGTAGCAGGATAAACAGAATGGCTAACTGGCTTTTAAAGGTTTCCCGAACCAAATATCTAATGATGATCACGCTGAGTACGCCTGTGAAAACTTGTCTTTTTGCAGGAAAATCGCTAGTTTCATCGCTTATTAGCCATTTTTTCTTATTAATGGCTGTTGTCATCGCTGGAATAGTATGACAACGCATAGGTTCTGGTGGTGTAAATGTGTACCAAAATTTTAACACCCTGCACCACCAGATTTCCGTTTAATCAACGGCGATTTATTACCGTGGCAATATGCTGTACTAAAACGTACCATTCTATCTGCAGCAAACGCCGTTGTCTTTAAGATTCAGGAGAATGCATGGAGTTCAGTGTAAAAAGCGGTAGTCCGGAAAAACAGCGTAGCGCCTGTATCGTGGTAGGCGTTTTCGAACCGCGCCGTCTGTCACCTGTTGCAGAACAGCTGGATAAAATCAGCGATGGCTACATCAGCGCCCTACTGCGCCGTGGGGAACTTGAGGGCAAAGTAGGCCAGACGCTGCTGCTGCATCACGTGCCTGACATTCTCTCCGAGCGTATCTTGTTGATTGGCTGCGGCAAGGAGCGCGAGCTCGATGAACGTCAGTACAAGCAGGTTATTCAGAAAACAATTAATACACTTAACGATACCGGCTCAATGGAAGCGGTCTGTTTTCTAACGGAGCTACATGTTAAAGGGCGTAATACCTACTGGAAAGTGCGTCAGGCGGTCGAAACTGCAAAAGAGACGCTTTATTCATTTGACCAGTTAAAAAGTAACAAAACTGAACCGCGCCGCCCGCTGCGTAAAATGGTGTTTAACGTCCCCACCCGTCGCGAGCTAACCTGCGGTGAGCGCGCGATACAGCACGGTCTGGCAGTAGCTGCGGGCATCAAAGCCGCAAAAGATCTGGGCAATATGCCGCCAAATATCTGTAATCCGGCCTATCTGGCTTCCCAGGCGCGTCAGTTGGCTGACAGTTTCAATAAGAATATCAGCACCCGCGTCATCGGCGAACAGCAGATGAAAGAGCTTGGCATGAATGCTTACCTGGCGGTCGGCGCTGGCTCGCAAAATGAGTCCCTGATGTCAGTGATTGAATACAAAGGAAACCCGGCGCCAGACGCCCGGCCAATCGTGCTGATCGGCAAGGGTCTGACCTTCGACGCGGGAGGCATTTCGCTCAAGCCTGCCGAAGCCATGGACGAAATGAAATACGACATGTGTGGCGCCGCCTCAGTATATGGCGTCATGCGCATGGTGGCCGAGCTAAACCTGCCTTTGAATGTCATCGGCGTACTGGCGGGCTGCGAAAATATGCCGGATGGCTGCGCTATGCGTCCCGGCGATGTTCTGACCACCATGTCCGGTCAGACGGTAGAAGTGCTTAATACGGATGCTGAAGGCCGTCTGGTTCTCTGCGATGTGCTGACTTATGTTGAACGTTTTGAACCAGAAACGGTGATTGATGTCGCTACCCTGACCGGCGCCTGCGTGATTGCGCTTGGCCATCATATCAGTGGTCTGATATCAAACCATAATCCTCTGGCTCATGAGCTGATTAGTGCCTCGGAGCAATCGGGGGATCGTGCATGGCGTCTGCCAATCGCTGATGAGTACCAGGAACAGCTGGAGTCTAACTTTGCTGATATGGCAAATATCGGCGGCCGGCCTGGTGGTGCAATTACCGCTGCCTGCTTCCTGGCACGCTTTGCGCGTAAATATAACTGGGCGCATCTCGATATTGCAGGCACCGCCTGGCGTTCAGGTAAAGCCAAAGGGGCAACCGGTCGCCCGGTCGCCCTGCTCTCGCAGTTCCTGCTGAACCGCGCCGGGCTGAATGGGGAAGAGTGACGCTGTCCTGTCGGCGCGCTGCAGCGACAAGCTGTTAACGTTTCCGGTTAAGGATAATTTGTCCAGCCGGAGCATTGCTTAATCTACCGGGCGGGCGCCACCTCGTCCGCTTGACTATCTGGCCGCTTATGAAAAACGCAACCTTCTATCTGATGGAGTCCAGCGAAGTCGCTGACGGTCTCAGTGCCGTCGAGGCGCTGGTATGCGAGCTGGCAGGAGAGCGCTGGCGCGCGGGTAAGCGGGTACTGGTTGCCTGCGAATCTGAAGAGCAGGCTAACCGACTTGATGAGGCAATCTGGCAGCGACCGGTCGATGCATTTATTCCCCATAATTTAGCGGGGGAAGGACCCGGTTACGGCGCGCCGGTTGAACTGGCCTGGCCTCAGCGGCGTGGCAACGCACCGCGCGATCTGCTGATTAGCCTGCTGCCGCAGTTTGCAGATTTTGCCACCGCTTTCTATGAAGTGATAGACTTTGTCCCTCACGAAGAATCTTTGAAACAGCAGGCGCGTGAACGCTATAAAGCCTACCGCACCGCCGGCTTCCACTTGAATACGGCCACGCCTTTACAGCCGCAAATGACATAGTAGAAATGGAAAAGACATATAACCCGCAAGATATCGAACAGCCGCTTTACGAGCACTGGGAAAAGCAGGGCTACTTTAAGCCAAACGGCGATACCAGCCAGCAAAGTTTCTGCATCATGATCCCGCCGCCAAACGTCACCGGTAGCTTGCATATGGGTCACGCCTTCCAGCAGACCATCATGGATACCCTGATTCGTTACCAGCGGATGCAGGGAAAAAACACCCTCTGGCAGGCAGGAACCGATCACGCTGGCATCGCCACTCAGATGGTGGTTGAACGTAAAATTGCCGCGGAAGAAGGTAAAACGCGCCATGATTATGGCCGCGACGCTTTTATTGAAAAAATCTGGCAGTGGAAAGCGGAATCCGGCGGAACGATCACCCGCCAGATGCGCCGTCTCGGTGACTCTGTGGATTGGGAACGCGAACGTTTCACTATGGATGACGGCCTGTCTAACGCAGTCAAAGAGGTGTTTGTCCGGTTGTACAAAGAGGACCTGATTTATCGCGGCAAACGTCTGGTTAATTGGGATCCGAAGCTACGCACAGCAATTTCCGATCTTGAAGTTGAAAATCGCGAGTCAAAAGGCTCAATGTGGCACATCCGCTATCCACTGGCTGACGGCGCAAAAACCGCTGATGGCAAAGATTATTTAGTGGTCGCTACTACGCGTCCGGAAACCCTGCTGGGTGATACCGGCGTAGCCGTTAATCCCGATGATCCCCGTTATAAAGATCTGATCGGTAAGTTTATTCTGCTGCCGTTAGTGAATCGTCGCATTCCGGTAGTCGGTGATGAACACGCGGATATGGAAAAAGGTACCGGCTGTGTAAAGATCACGCCAGCGCACGACTTTAATGACTATGAGGTGGGTAAACGTCACGGTCTGCCAATGATTAACATTCTGACCTTTGATGGCGATATCCGTGAGCGCGCCCAGGTATTTGATACTCATGGTCAGGAGTCAACCACTTACGACGCGGCGATCCCAGCGCAGTTCCATAATCTGGAGCGCTTTGCCGCCCGTAAGGCGATCGTCGCCGCCATCGATGATATGGATCTGCTTGCTGAGATCAAACCT
Organism: Izhakiella capsodis; assembly: GCF_900115045.1. Lineage (GTDB taxonomy): Bacteria > Pseudomonadota > Gammaproteobacteria > Enterobacterales > Enterobacteriaceae > Izhakiella > Izhakiella capsodis. The sequence continues at coordinate 183,247 of NZ_FOVC01000004.1, forward strand.
CACGATTTAACCGTACCTTACGGCGATCGCGGTGGCGTGGTGATCGAGCCAATGCTAACCGATCAATGGTATGTCCGCACCGCTCCGCTGGCGAAAGTGGCGGTTGAGGCCGTAGAAAACGGCGACATCCAGTTTGTACCTAAGCAGTACGAAAATATGTATTTTTCCTGGATGCGTGACATTCAGGACTGGTGCATCTCGCGCCAGCTTTGGTGGGGCCATCGCATTCCAGCCTGGTATGACGATGCTGGCAACGTCTACGTTGGTCGTAACGAAGAAGAAGTTCGTCAGGAAAATCAGCTGCCAGCAGAGGTGGCGCTGCGCCAGGATGAAGACGTGCTGGATACCTGGTTCTCTTCTGGCCTGTGGACCTTTTCCACACTCGGCTGGCCAGAAAATACTGAAGCATTACGCCAGTTCCATCCAACCAGCGTGCTGGTAAGCGGCTTCGATATCATCTTTTTCTGGATTGCGCGCATGATCATGCTCACCATGCACTTCATTAAAGATGAAAACGGCAAGCCCCAGGTGCCGTTCAAAACCGTGTATATGACCGGGCTGATCCGCGATGAAGAAGGGCAGAAAATGTCCAAATCCAAAGGCAACGTTATCGATCCGCTGGACATGGTTGATGGGATCTCCCTCGAAGCGCTGCTGGAAAAACGCACCGGCAATATGATGCAACCTCAACTGGCTGAAAAGATCCGCAAGCGCACTGAGAAGCAGTTTCCCAACGGTATTGAGCCTCATGGTACCGATGCGCTGCGCTTTACCCTGGCGGCGCTGGCCTCCACCGGCCGTGATATCAACTGGGATATGAAGCGCCTGGAAGGCTATCGTAACTTCTGTAATAAGCTGTGGAACGCCAGCCGCTTCGTGCTGATGAATACCGAAGATCAGGACTGCGGCCAGCACGGTGGTGAAAGGATACTATCGCTGGCCGATCGTTGGATCCTCAGCGAATTCAATCAGACGGTGAAAGGCTACCGCGATGCACTGGATAATTATCGCTTCGATATTGCGGCGAACATTCTGTATGACTTTACGTGGAATCAGTTCTGTGACTGGTACCTGGAGCTGACAAAACCGGTAATGAACGGCGGTACTGCCGCTGAACTGCGTGGCACTCGCCATACACTGGTGGAAGTGCTCGAAGCGCTGCTGCGCCTGGCGCATCCGATAATTCCGTTTATTACTGAAACCATCTGGCAGCGGATTAAAGTGCTGAAAGGCATTAGCGCCGATACGATCATGTTACAGCCGATGCCTGCCTATGATGCGGACAAAGTCGATGCTGTGGCGCAGGCTGACACCGAATGGCTGAAACAGGCCATCATTGCCGTGCGTAACATTCGAGCCGAGATGAACCTTTCTCCGGCGAAGCCACTGACCTTGCTGCTACGTGGCGCCAACGCCGATGCCGAGCGGCGTGTGAGTCAAAACCGCAGCTTCCTGTCAACGCTGGCACGCCTGGATGACATCACCGTGCTGCCAGCCAGTGATAAAGGCCCGATATCTGTCACCAAACTGGTAGAAGGCGCTGAGCTGCTGATCCCTATGGCTGGTCTGATCGATAAAGCGGCGGAGTCAGAGCGCCTGAGCAAAGAAATTATTCGACTGGAAGGCGAAATAGGACGTATTGCCAGCAAGTTGCATAATGAAGGTTTTGTCGCGCGTGCCCCGGAAGCGGTTGTGGTGAAAGAGCGTGAGAAAATGGAGGGTTACCAGCAGGCAAAAGCCAAAATAGCCGAGCAGCTTGAGGTAATTAAAGGTCTCTAGTCCGACGGCCGGAGGCGGCGCTTGCAGCCTCCGGTTTTAGTAAATGCCGCACGTGGATTTACGTCTTAAAAACCGTCACGACTGACAATCACTCTTCTTTTCGAAACACACGAGACAGATATTTTTCAGTCTAATCTGTCGCTTCAAACGCAGTCAGGATAATGACTTACTTCCCCATTGCATATGCAAGGCAGTGATGTTATTACAACTTTTTAGTCCAGGTTGATGCTGAACCAATGTGATGAGTACCATGCATAATATTGATTTGCTGCTGCGTCCGCTAAGCGCCGCTGATAATCCCGCCATCGCCGGGGTGATCCGCGACGTCTCCGCTGAGTTTGGCCTGACCGCTGATCGTGGCTACACGGTGGCCGATCCTAACCTCGACCACCTTTATGAGTTATACAGCCAACCGGACAGCGCCTACTGGGTGGTGGAGCTGGATGGTTACGTGGTTGGCGGCGGAGGCATAGCGCCCTTGCAGTGCTGCACCGAGGCTATATGTGAATTGCAGAAGATGTATTTTCTACCAGTAGCACGCGGGCAGGGGCTGGCGCGAACGCTGGCACTGAAGGCAATGGGATTTGCTCGCGAGCAAGGCTATCAGCACTGCTATCTGGAAACCACCGCCTTGCTCACAAGAGCCATCAGGCTGTATGAACAGCTTGGCTTTAAGCATATCGACAGCGCGATGGGCTGCACCGGCCATGTCGATTGCGAAGTCAGAATGCTCAAAACACTTTAAGAGCATGAAAAGGGCCGGTCACGATGGCCGGCGATTTTTAGCGTGCGGGCTAAGCGTATTCCCAGGGTTATGCAACGCCTCATCAGGCAGCGAAACTCCTTTTCCGCCCCAAGCAATAAAACTAAAAAGCCGGGATACCGCTGTGAAAGCGCAGTTCACCATCTTGCTCACTGATCAGACGCGCTTCTGTCTCCCCGATTTTTCTCACCCGGGGCAGAATATCAACCGGCGATATCTGCTGCGCCAGCGCCAGATAATCCTGATAGTGGCGAGCCTCAGAGCGCAGCAATGAGATGTAGAAAGCAGCCAGCGCCTTGTCCAGCAGAGGGGCAAGGCTGGCAAAGCGTTCACACGAGCGTGCTTCAATATAAGCACCACAAATCAGCTTATCGACTAACGTATCAGGTTCGTGTGTGGTCACTTCGCGCATGAGCCCTTTGGCATAGCGACTGGCGGTTATTTTGCGATAGCTGATACCCCGCGCCTGCATGATTTCCCAGACCTGATAAAAATGATGCAGCTCTTCTTTAATCAGCAGTACCATCTTTTCTACCAATTCGTCCGCCCAGGGCAACGCATTGCGTACGATAATGCGCTTAGTCAGATTACGATGCGCATTAACGAAATCGCTGTCATGATGTTCTCGATAAATAAAGTCTTCATAGGGTTTGAGCCAGCTGAGAATGGCATCACCGCTCGGCTTATCGGCAACATATTTACGAATGAGCCATGTCGCGGTCTGCGCAGCTTTAAGCTCACAGACCAGATGATCGGTCAGTAAGAGTGGCAGATTTTCTGGCTGAGCGGCAACATCGAGCCATCGCTGAGGGGTCCGGCATTGCAGGAAAGCGTGGATTGGGGAAAGCAGATCATCGTATTTCATGATTCAACGTCAATGTCATGGTAGCGGGCTGGCGCGCGAACCGGCGCGCCGTCATGCGTCAATTAATGGCGAATACCGTCGTCGTCGTCGTCGATGTAGTCACCGTCCTGTCCGTCATCCTCGGCGTCAGGATCTTCGAAATAAGTCCCCCAACCGTCATAATCAACGTTAAATTTACCCGCTAACGTCACAAGCTGTTCAACCTGTTCATCAATCAAATCAGCATTCAACGCCAGTTCACTGACAATATCGCAACACATGACTTTACTGCCGTCTTCGAGTTCCAGCTCATCAGGATCGCTGACTTCATACCCTAATTTAAACGCCTCAATGGCGGCTTTTTCCAGCGCATCGAAGTTAGCACAGGATAGGTGATGCTCGATGGCATAGAGCGCGTCAGGATCGCTGCCATCTTCCAGTAACTCATCAATAATCAGCCGGGTCTCTTCGCGCTGCTCTTCCAGCAATTCTTCATAAGCCATGATGCAACTCCTCAGTTAGCACAGATAATTAAAGCATTTTCCCACAGCACTCCGGGCACCACTACCCTAAACAGAAAAAGTTTATTCGCCACAGGGTTGAAAAAGAATATTCATGCGGTTACATTGAATTTTCATTCAATAAAGGGATGTATTATGCGTCAACTTTACCAACGTCATTTACTCAGGCTTCTCGATTTTACTCCCAGTGAGATAAACGTGCTGTTGACGCTGGCCACTTCGCTAAAAGCAGCCAAAAAGCAAGGCAAAGAAGTGCAGCGACTTACAGGTAAAAATATTGCGCTCATCTTCGAAAAAGACTCAACCCGAACCCGTTGCTCTTTCGAAGTTGCCGCTTACGACCAGGGGGCAAAAGTCACGTATCTCGGCTCCAGTGGCAGCCAGATTGGTCATAAAGAGTCAATAAAGGACACCGCCAGGGTGCTGGGAAGACTTTATGACGGTATCCAGTATCGCGGATATGGCCAATCGCTGGTTGAAACGCTGGCACAGTATGCCGGGGTTCCTGTGTGGAACGGCCTGACAAACGAATTTCATCCAACTCAGATCCTCGCTGACCTGCTTACGATGCAAGAGCAGCTGCCGGAGAAGCCATTGAGTGCCATGACGCTGGTTTACGTCGGCGATGCCCGTTACAACATGGGTAACAGCATGCTTGAAGCCGCTGCCGTAGCCGGCCTGGATTTGCGCATCATTGCACCGCGAAGCTGCTGGCCGCAGCAACAGCTTGTTGATGAGTGCCGACAAGCGGCGCAAGCCAGCGGAGGCCGCATCACACTGACCGAAGATGTCGCAGGCGGAGTTAAAGGCGCTGATTTTATCTATACCGACGTGTGGGTGTCGATGGGCGAACCGAAAGCGGTCTGGCAACAGCGGATCGAACTGCTACGCCCTTATCAGGTTAACCGCGAGATGCTGGAACTCACTGGCAATCCGCAGGTAAAATTTCTTCACTGCCTGCCTGCATTTCATGACGATGAAACCACGCTAGGACAACAGATCGCTGGGCAATACAATCTGCCGGGTGGCATGGAGGTTACTGATGAGGTATTTGAATCAGAGCACAGCGTTGTTTTTGACCAGGCCGAAAACCGTATGCATAGCATCAAAGCGGTATTGGTAGCGACGCTGAGCCCGGCGGCGTATTGATATCCTCGACCCACCAGCCATACTCAAAGCTGATGAATTTAAACCACGGTTTTAAAAGGCAACGATGCATTGACGGGCTTGATAAGCGATCTGACATGCGTATAATTCCCGAAAATTTGCCAGGAGGAAGTATGCGATTGCGCGCGTTGAACATTGCTGATAATCCCGCCTTTATTACAGGCGAACAGCGCCGGACTTTCCTCCGTGGTCATTACGATCTTAAGAAGCCCCTTTATTAAGGGGTTTTTTTTTGTCTTCAAACAGAGTTCAGCACGGCATCCGGAGGGTAACATGACCAACCCGCTGTATAAAAAGCATATTATCTCTATCAATGATCTAAACCGTGAGGAACTGGAGCTGGTGCTGGATACCGCCTCGCGTTTGAAATCCAGTCCTCAGCCAGAACTACTGAAACATAAAGTGATTGCCAGCTGCTTTTTTGAAGCGTCAACCCGTACACGCCTGTCGTTTGAAACTGCAATACAGCGCCTGGGCGCGGCTGTCGTGGGATTTCCTGACGGCAGCAATACTTCCCTCAGCAAAAAGGGAGAGTCGCTGGCTGACACTATTTCAGTTATTAGCACCTACGTTGACGCAATCGTGATGCGCCATCCACAGGAGGGCGCCGCCCGTCTGGCTTCCGAGTTTTCCTCGGGCATTCCGGTACTCAACGCTGGCGACGGCGCCAATCAACATCCCACGCAAACCCTGTTGGACCTATTTACCCTTCAGCAGACTCAGCATCGTCTGAGCCATCTGAAAGTAGCGATGGTCGGCGATTTGAAATATGGCCGCACCGTCCATTCACTTACTCAGGCGCTGGCGAAATTTGATGGCAATTGTTTCTATTTTATCGCACCTGATGCGCTGGCAATGCCGGGCTATATTACCTCTATGCTGGATGAAAAAGGGATTCACTGGTCGCGCCACAGTAGTATTGAGGACGTGATTACTGAGGTTGATATTCTCTATATGACGCGCGTTCAGAAGGAGCGCCTTGACCCATCGGAATATGCCAACGTTAAAGCCCAGTTTGTTTTGCGTGCTGCCGATCTTGCCGGAGCGCGCGATAATCTGAAAGTGCTGCATCCATTACCGCGCATTGATGAGATTGCCACCGACGTCGACGAAACCCCCTATGCCTGGTACTTCCAGCAGGCCGGAAACGGTATCTTTGCCCGTCAGGCATTGCTGGCTCTGGTTTTGAACAGCGAACTGCCGCAATAAGGAGCACGAGATGAAGCACGATAATAAATTGCAGGTTGAAGCGATCAAAAGCGGCACGGTGATTGATCACATTCCGGCTCAGGTTGGCTTTAAGCTGCTCTCGCTCTTTCGCCTTACCGAAACCGAACAGCGTATCACCATTGGCCTTAACCTTCCTTCGGGCGAAATGGGACGTAAGGATTTGATTAAGATTGAAAACACCTTTTTGACGGAGGAACAAATTAATCAGCTTGCCGTTTATGCGCCACACGCCACGGTAAACCGTATTGATGATTATCAGGTAGTCGCTAAAGCGGTACCGACGCTACCGGAGATCATCGACCGGGTACTAACCTGCCCGAACAGTAACTGTATCAGCCGCAGCGAACCCGTGATTTCCAGCTTCGCTGTGAAGCAACGCGAAAAGGAAATCCATCTGCAATGCAAATATTGCGAAAAAGAGTTCGCACATCATGTCGTTTTAGGAAACGGCTAACACGGCAGGCGTTGATGAATAGTCCCGGCGAGGCGTATTATCATACTCTTTCATTTTAAGGGAGAAGGTTATGTCACGCGAAATCAGTACGGAAAACGCGCCAGCGGCAATTGGTCCTTACGTACAGGCCGTTGACCTCGGCAACATGATAATGACCTCCGGCCAGATCCCGGTCGATCCAAAAACTGGCCTTGTTGCGGATGATATCGCCGCGCAAACGCGCCAGTCGTTGGCGAACGTCAAAGCAATCATTGAAGCCGCCGGTCTAAAAGTGGGCGATATTGTAAAAACGACGGTATTTGTTAAAGACCTCAACGACTTTGCTATCGTAAACAGCACCTACGAGGCCTTCTTTAATCAGCATCAGGCTAGTTTCCCGGCCCGCTCATGCGTGGAAGTGGCTCGCCTGCCTAAAGATGTAAAGATTGAAATCGAAGCCATTGCATTGCGCCGCTGAGGCCCGACGTTGAAACAGACCCGGCATGCTGCCGGGTCTGATAGATTACTTTTCTGCTCTCAGTAAGGTTTCAATCGGACGAACTAACGCATTTACCGTTTCATCCTGTACTTGTGCCGCATCACTCAACTGGTCGTGCATATTCGCCATTTCATGCGCGCCAAAAGTCCTATCGCTTTCGATAGCGTCAACCACCGCTAAACCAATGGTGCAGATCTTCGCAGTATACAGGGCCAGAGGCTTTAACGCGTGTAGCTGATAGTTTTGCTCCAGCAGCGGCATGACCTGTGGCACTATGCCCTGCCAGCGCAACAGCTTCTGCCGGATTGCTTGTGCAGCGTGCTTGTCACCCCGGTTTTCTACCAATCGGTTAACTAATCCCTGCAGTTCGCGCGCCGAATTACTTTCCGCCGGCAATACATCTGCCAGTCGATTAAGCGGCTCAAACTGATTATCTTGCCCGGCGAGGAATCTAAGATGACTCCGGGTATTAGCTTGCGCAGGCTCCAGAATTTCTGCGAATATTTGCAGCGGCAGAATATTGCTATTATTAGCAAGGCGCATCATTTGTACCTGCGTCTGGGCGTGCTGCTGCAAACCCACCGAAACGGTTGACCAGAGGTCGACGGCCTTCAGCCGTTGATACATGCTGTTTTCATCGGTGATATTTTTTGCCGACCAAAGCCGTTCAGCAACGACAAACATTTGCGGCCATAGCTTAACATCGATGATACGGGCGTTAACCAGCGACGACCATAGCATGGCCTCACCACCCAGAATATTAGCCTGCCGGGTACTTTCTGGCACTATCGGTTGCATACCCCGCGGCATCGCGGCCAGTCGGCTGCCTGTCAATAGATAGCGCACATTACCGACAAGAGCATAGCCACTCATCCGATTATTGTTAAAGGTGACGACGGGTTCTATCACGCTCATCCAGCTGTCCACGCGGAATGTCACCTGATGGGGTGACAACCAGCGAATATTACGCACCATGCGGCGCGACCTGCCATCAAAGTCGATGAATCCCCGGGTGCCATTTTTACCCTCAATCAGCGTAAAAGAACCCGTGACTGCCTTACCCTTTAGCATCGGCATGGTAAATAGCCAGCTTTGGGTATATTCATCGTCCTGAGCGCGATCGGCACCGTTTAACGGCCGCAGTTCAGGATCGTTGCGATAGTAATACGCGGCGGGTTGTGGTTGATTCATATAAAATCCGCTGGATAAAATACCGCGGTAGTTCGCGCGGGCAACAGCAGCGAGCGAATCCTGTCCCTGCCAGGACTGGATCAGGGTGTCAGGCGATAAATCCCGATGAAATATTCGGTCCCAACCGACCATACGGCGTTTGTGTGCGGTGAGTATTTTTTCTACACGTCGGTAAAAATAGTCTTGCACCGCCTCCACATTCTTCAGATTATGTTCTTTCATAAATTGCTGAATGCGCGCCGAGTTATTCCACTGGCTGGGATCAATCTCATCGCCGCCTATATGCAAATAACTATCGGGAAAGATAGTCGTCATCTCTCCGACCAACGAGTCAATGAACTGATAAACCTGCTCATTGCTGGGATCGAGTAAAATCTTCATCACTCCCCAGCTTCGCCCGATTTTATAGTTGCCGGGGGCGCTTATCAGTGACGGTATGGCCGCCGCCAGCGCGCCAGTATGCCCCGGCAAATCCACCTCCGGCACCACCCGTATCCCGCGATCGCGGGCATAAGCCACGATATCGCGCATTTGCTGCTGGGTATAAAACAGTCCATCACTGCCTTTCTCCGTCAGCACAGGATAGTTTTGCGAAGCAAAACGCCAACCCTGATCATCGGTAAGATGCCAGTGAAACACGTTCAAACGCGCCGCAGCCATGCCGTCCAGCTGACGCTTAATATCTTCAACTGGCAGGAAATGGCGGGCCGAATCCAGCAGGAGACCGCGCCAGGCAAAACGTGGCTTATCGTTGATTGTAACCCAAGGGATAAAGCTGGACTGACGGCCATTTTCCACCAGTTGCAATAACGTCTCCATTCCACGCAACGCACCGAAACGCGTCGCGGCGTACAGCACTACGCCGTTCTTATCGACCTGCAGGCAATAGCTTTCATCACTTTGCAGATTAGGCAGCGGATCAACGCGTTTAGCGATACGAATGCTGATCATCGGCTGTGGGAGATTAATCACCTGGGGCTGTAACTCCCAGCCGGTCTGGCGGGCAAGGCGCTCACGCCAACGCATCATCGCATCACCCAAGTCGTCACCGCTAACGGAAATAGCAAGCTGATCGTTAAGAATCAGTTGCCCGCCGCCAGCGGGCTGCATGACCTCCTGCGGCCAGGGCATCAGCGGTAAAAAATCTGCTGTCTTAGCAGACAGCGCTGGCGGAACAACAGCCAGAGCAAGCGCAAACGAGGTAAACTGCAAAACGCGCAGCATGGAGGCTCCATCAAACCATCAGGTTTAGGTGTGCAAAAAATCCGGTAAAAGATATTCAGTCATAGTCATTAAATCACTAGCTGGAAAACGCGCGTATGCTCAGTTACTTAGCAGATCAGTCAGCTCCTCATCGCTCAACAGAGCCGTTTCATCCGGCCCGTCTTGTAAAATACTCTCCGCCAAAGACGCTTTTTTCTGTTGCAGATTGACGATTTTTTCCTCAATGCTGCCTGCGATGATCAGCTTATAGACGAAAACCGCTTTCTGCTGACCGATACGCCACGCACGATCTGTCGCCTGATTTTCTGCCGCCGGATTCCACCAGGGATCGTAGTGGATCACCGTATCGGCAGCGGTCAGATTCAGCCCCACCCCACCCGCTTTCAAACTGATGAGAAATACCGGCACCTCTCCACGCTGGAAGCGCTCTACAGGCGCCTGCCGATCGCGGGTGCTGCCGGTCAGCACGGCATATTCAACCCCGGCCTTTTTCAGTTCGTCGGCGATTAGCCCCAGCATTTCGGTAAACTGCGAAAAAATCAGTATGCGGCGATCTTCAGCCAGCAGCGCTGGCAGCATTTCCCGCAGCATTGTCAGTTTGGCCGATTGACGAACGCCGGCGGCTCTGTCCAGTCGCATCAGGCGCGGATCGCAACAGATCTGACGCAGCTTCAGCAGTGCATCAAGCACCTGGATGCGGCTCGATGCATTGCCACGCTGACTGACGGACAGCCTGATTTGGCTCTCCAGCGAAGCGCGTACCGTTTCATACAGGTCGCGCTGCGCATCCCCAAATACGATACGGCGTATTATACTGCTTTTTGGCGGCAGCTCTTTGACAACCTCCAGCTTGCGCCGTCGCAGCATAAAAGGTCGCACCCTGTGCGACAACAGCGCACGGCGGGTAAGATCGCCATCGCGTTCAATCGGCAGGCGCCACTGGTGCAAAAAATCTTTCTCGCTGCCAAAGAAACCAGGCATTAAAAAATCAAATTGCGCCCAAAGCTCACCGAGGTGGTTCTCCAGCGGGGTTCCCGTCAGACAAAGACGGTGGCGCGCCTGCAGCTTACGAATAGCTCGTCCGGCCTGAGAATGCGGATTTTTAACGTATTGCGCTTCGTCGAGGATCAGTAGATGCCAGCGTTGAGGCCTTAGCGTCAATTGATCACGCCATAATAATGGATAGCTGGTCAACACGACATCGTATTGATGGAGCTGAGAAAAATGTTCACGACGCTGTGCACCGCTAAGCGGTAACACTCGCAGGTCGGGTGCAAAGCGCGCTGCTTCACTTAACCAGTTATAGATAAGCGTGGTCGGCACCACGATTAACGCTGGGTGATTCAATCTGCCACTCTCTTTTTCCAACAGCAAATGCGCCAGAGTCTGAACCGTTTTTCCCAGCCCCATATCGTCGGCCAGTACGCCGGCCATAGATTGCCGACTTAATGCCTGCATCCAGCTTACGCCTTGCTGCTGATAATCCCGCAGAATCGTTTTTAACCCTGCGGGCGGAGTTACCGCCGGCAACTCACGCGGGTTTTGTCGCCCAGCGCTTAACGCTTGCAGCGCAGTCTCATCTGCGGCTTGCCAGCTTCCGCTTTGAGACATTGCTGCCAGGCGCCCCCCCTCCCAAAGCGGCAGCTGTAGCGTTGCACTGACCGTTTCACCCTCGGGCAGTAGGTCAATCAGGCCACCGACCAGGGGTTTCAACTGCCCCGCTGGCATCGCCAGTCGCTCATTATTGACGCTGCATAGCTCAAAAATCTCATCGTCGGCAATCGTATTAAGATCGCCACTCCGCCAGCGCGTATCCTGCGCGAGCAAATGCGGCATCATTGGCAGCAACGCTATACGCCGCTGACCAACACAGGCATCGAGGCTAATTTCAAGATAGCCCTTTCTACGCTGGCTCACCCGGGCGCTAACCGCCTCGATATCAGTGCGATTCCAGGTGAAATCGTCATCCAGTGAAACCAGCCAGCCTTTGGCTTTTAATGCCGGTAATAGCTGCCTGATAATACGCCGCCAGTCATCAGTTCGCTCGGGAACAAACAGCCGCTCGGGTAACGGTGATGTAGGAGGCGTGTAAATATGTCCGGCTGGCACGACATGCAGACCAGCGTCCAGCAATTCATCCAACCAGCGCTGCTCTTTTTCTGGCTGGCGCACCACCAGCCAGCATTGTCCATCATCGTCGGTAAAAAGGTTTTCACTGCTGCCAGCGTCTACCATCACCTCGCGATAGCGAAATGACAGTGCGGCAAAATCCAGCCGTTTTTGCCGGTGACCATAGCGACCATAGCCACTGACAAAGCGGGAACGTGATTGCAGATGTATAGCGGGAACGGGATCGACGCAAAGTGACAGCGGCGTCAATATCACCTCTTTTTTCGCCGACTGTTGCTGTAGATCTGCGAGCATTATCGCAGCGACATGGCGGCAGTTGGTATGAACCGGACAGGTGCATTCACCGCTGACATGTAACTTGCCCTGTGGAGTACTGAAATGCACAACCACTCTCCAGGGCTCGTCTCCGACGCCGGGTATTTCGCCAGTCAGCAGATTAGGCTGTCGCTGAAGATTTTGCACTCTGGAGATCAAACCCTGCGCTTTGGCTACAGTTCCTGCGCCTAACCAGCGCCTGACCTGAGCTGCGTCATAGGTGAAAGAAGACATGAATACCCTCATGGGTCCTTATACGAACGCTTTTTACCGCATAACCGAAAATAGTAACGATCTGCGACGGTGGGATGCAACCTGCATTATCCTCGCGATGGCATTTTATTCACCTTTCTCTGTTCATTGATCTGCATCAATCGCAACGTGCTTAATTTTAACCAGACGCTACATATTGGGTCTATTATCCTAAAAAAACCCTATATATTGTAAAGGAGCAGCGCGTGGCGACGGTGGTAATCAAGCGGGATGGTTGCAGAGTGGCATTCGATGCCTCGCGTATTGAGCAGGCTATTCACCGGGCAGCGGAAGCTGCCGGAGTTGCAGATCGCGATTTGAGTCAGACAATTACGGATGCAGTCAGTGATAGCTTACAGACTCAACCCGAGGTCGATATCAGTGAAATTCAACGTTCTGTAGAGAACGCGCTGATGGCAAGCCGCTGGCCTGAAGTGGCGCGCTGCTGGATTGAGTATCGTCACGACCGCGACCTGGCTCGCGAGCAGCGGAGCCGCCTTAGTACTGCCATTCGTGGCCTGATTGAACAAAGCGATGCGGCGCTGCTGACCGAAAATGCCAACAAAGACGGCAAAGTTATCCCGACCCAACGCGATCTGTTAGCCGGCATCGTGGCAAAGCATTACGCCACGCGCTATTTGTTACCCCGCGATGTTGTTCAGGGGCATGAACGCGGCGAAATTCATTATCACGACCTCGATTACGCGCCTTTTTTTCCGATGTTTAATTGCATGCTTATCGATCTGAAAGGCATGCTGACTCATGGTTTTAAAATGGGCAACGCGGAAATTGAACCGCCAAAATCTATCGCCACCGCTACCGCGGTTACCGCACAAATTATTGCGCAGGTAGCCAGTCACATCTACGGCGGCACGACGATTAATCGCATTGATGAAGTGCTGGCCCCCTATGTGGACGCCAGTCGCGAGAAACACCGGGCTATCGCCCTTCAGTGGAATATTGCGGATGTTGACGGCTACGCAGATGAACGCACGGAGAAAGAGTGCTATGACGCCTTCCAGTCGCTGGAGTACGAGGTTAATACCTTGCACACAGCCAATGGACAGACGCCTTTCGTCACCTTTGGCTTTGGTCTGGGCACCGAACCTGCTGCGCGCCTGATTCAACAGTCTATTTTGAAAAATCGCCTGGCGGGTCTGGGTAAAAATCGTAAAACCGCCGTGTTTCCCAAGCTGGTATTTGCACTGCGCGACGGCGTGAATTTACGTGCAAAGGATGCGAATTACGACATTAAACAGCTGGCGCTGCGCTGTGCCAGTCAGAGAATGTATCCCGATATTCTCAACTATGAGCAGGTAGTCAAAGTCACTGGCTCCTTTAAAACCCCAATGGGCTGTCGCAGTTTCCTCGGAGTGTACCAGGAAAACGGCGAGACGATTCATGAAGGGCGCAACAATATTGGCGTTATCAGCCTCAATCTACCCCGTATTGCGCTGGAGGCTGCTGGCGACGAGCCGCGTTTCTGGTCACTTCTGGATGAACGGCTGGCGCTGGCAAAAAGCGCATTGATGACCCGCGTAGCGCGCCTGGAGGGTGTAAAAGCCCGCGTAGCACCCATTCTCTATATGGAGGGTGCCTGCGGCGTACGTTTACAACCCGACGACGACGTCGCCTCGCTGTTTCGCAACGGCAGAGCAACTCTGTCATTGGGATATATCGGACTGCACGAGACGATTAACGCACTGTACGGCACCGAATGCCATCTTTTCGACTCACCGCCGCGCCGTGATAAGGCGCTGGCCATTGTTCAGCGTTTGCGCTTAGCAACTGAAGAATGGAAAACCGAAACTGGCTATGGGTTCAGCCTGTACAGTACACCGAGTGAAAATCTGTGCGACCGCTTCTGCCGCCTTGATGCTGCCCGGTTCGGTATTATTGAGGGAGTAACGGATAAAGGCTTTTACACTAACAGCTTCCATCTTGATGTGGAAAAAAATGTGAACCCTTATGACAAACTCGACTTCGAAGCGCCCTATCCGCCAGTCACCAGCGGCGGCTTCATTTGCTACGGCGAGTACCCGAACTTACAGCACAACCTCAAGGCACTTGAAGACGTCTGGGATTATAGCTATAGCCGGGTTCCCTACTACGGCACCAATACTCCGATCGATGAATGTTACCAATGCGGCTATACCGGCGAATTTCATTGCACCAGCAAAGGTTTTGTTTGCCCACGCTGTGGTAACCACGATCCTGCCAGCGTTTCCGTAACCCGAAGAGTATGTGGCTATCTGGGTAGCCCCGATGCGCGGCCGTTTAACGCGGGTAAGCAAGAGGAAGTCAAACGGCGCGTGAAACATTTATCTCCGGGGGGCTGATGAATATCCAGCAATATTATCCGGTCGACGTGATAAACGGCCCAGGCACGCGCTGTACACTATTTGTTTCTGGATGCGAACATCAGTGCCCAGGTTGCTATAACCAGTGCACCTGGCGTACCGATAGCGGCGTGCCTTTTACCATCGAGCGAGAGGAGCAGCTAATTGCCGATCTTAAAGACAGCCGCATACCCCGGCAAGGTCTCTCGCTTTCTGGCGGCGATCCGCTACATCCGCACAATGTGGCCGATATTCTGAGGCTGGTTAAACGGGTCAGGCGAGAGTGTGCCGGGAAAGATGTCTGGCTTTGGACCGGATACCGGCTGCAAGAACTAAGCGATGCGCAGCGGGAGGTCGTTGCCCAACTGGATGTTCTGGTGGACGGTCGCTTTGAGCAGGCCTTAAAAGATCCGGCGCTGGTGTGGCGCGGCAGCAGCAACCAGATTATTCATCGGCTACGTTGAGATTAATTGCAAGCCCGACACGCATGAAGCAAGGCTCATTACTTTTCCTGATACTGTGGATATAAAAATTGCGGAATAATCCTGGTTGCATTACGGACAGCACCGACCAGGCTTAACGTTTTATAGCCCCTCTTTAAGGAAAAAATATGCGTAACAGAATTGCGGTACTGATTACCGACGAATTTGAAGACACTGAATTCACCTCACCCGCAGAAGCCTACCGCGCGGCGGGCTTCGAAGTGGTCACCATTGATGATCAGGCAGGTAAAACTATCAAGGGTAAAAAAGGGCATGCGCTAGTCATTGACAAGGCGATCGACGAGGTCAGCACGGCGGAGTTTATTGCATTATTACTGCCGGGCGGTCATTCGCCGGATAATCTCCGCGGGGATGACCGTTTTGTGAAGTTTACACATGATTTCGTTGTTAGTGGCAAGCCCGTTTTTGCCATTTGCCATGGCCCGCAGCTGCTCATCAGCGCCGGGGTTGTTCGTAGCAGAAAAATGACGGCAGTTAAGGCAATCGCCATTGATCTGAAAAATGCCGGCGCCGATTTTCACGACAAGGAGGTGGTTGTCGATAATGAAAATCTGGTCACCAGCAGGACGCCTGATGATTTACCTGCTTTTAATCGGGAGGCGCTGCGCCTTCTTAAAGCAGTATCCTGAGCCGGGACGGGCAACGCACATTTATTCACCTTTTCTCAGCCAGTGATGTTTACTGCCAAACCCCTGCGTGTTGTCCGTCATTTTAAGTTCGTTTATTACGATCTCCCACATCGGCGCCTTCGTCTTCATTGCAACGGGAAAGCGTCGAACGTAAGCATTTCGCGCAGCGATTTCTTGTTCGTCACTCAGCTGTCGAATTACGCCCTGATATTGCACACCCTTAATCAGCATGATGTTACGCGTCTGAGCACTGATGGTGCCTGCCACCTGCGGTTGCGCCAGCATCAGCACGCTGTGGCGTGTTTCAGCTTCACTGATCAACCAGAAAACCTGACGCTCTTCATTAAACAGATAAAAACAGTTAGCACACCACGGCGGCACTCCGGCGCACAGCGATAAAACATGCTGTTTTTTCAGATAACGGCATATAGCTGCCGGGATGCTATTATCCATACTGAATCATTCCTGAATCAAAAATAAGCGTTGCCACTTTGGCATCCGGATAAGTTATGGCCTTAGTACCCTTGTTACAGCAGCAGCGTCCGCATGAACCGCCAGGCACTGGCTCCTCACTGACGGTACCTGAATGGCAACTTTATATTTTACGCACTGCCTACGGCGTACTTTATACAGGTATTACCACTGACGTGGCCCGCCGTATGAGCATGCATCAGAACGGAAAAGGGGCAAAATCTCTGCGAGGTAAAGGGCCACTGGAACTCATGTTTCAATTCGCTGCTGGCGATCGTTCCAGCGCCTCCCACCTTGAATATCACGTTAAACAGCTGACAAGACTGCAAAAACTGCGTCTGATTTCAGAGCGTCCGCCTTGCCTTAACGACTGGCTGATTCGGATCAGAAGCGACTAAAAGGCGCTGAGAATTCAATTTGCCCCTGCAAGCCGTCAAATGCATGTTCAGCCAACGGATAAACCTGAAATGTGGCTTCGCTTCCCGGCCACCGGCAACTTAACTGATGACGCGCGGCTGGAGCAAAGCCATAGCGGCCATAGTAAGCCGGGTCGCCCAGTACAAAAATAGCGCTATAACCAAATTCGTTGAGCGCATCCAGGCCTTCATAAATCAGTTTTTTACCTAAGCTGTCGCCGCGCGCACTCTCATCCACGGCCAGCGGTGCCAGAGCAACCCAACCTTTGTCTTCATTATTCAACATAACCGGACTGAAGGCGGCATAGCCTAAAACCTGACCATCGTCATCTGTTGCCACCATGCCCAGGGTTAACAGGCCATTTTCACGCAGTTGTTGCACCAACTCTGCCTCTGCGGAGTCGATAAAACAGCGTCGTAACAGGCTGTCAATACTGGCCGCATCGACCCCAATCTCAGTTCGAATCAACATAGCTTACCCGCGCAATCCAGCGACGAATTCGCGTCCTCGTTAAGTCCGGCTTCGACAAATGAGGCCAGTTTTAACAAGCCTATACGTAGCGGAGCCGGTAGCGTTTCAAGTTCAATTGCATCCATAAGATTTTTTACCTCCAGCCCGAGTTCGGTGTCACCTTCAATGATAAGCCTGCGCTGGAAGAATAGCGTATCGGGGTCCTGTCTGCGTGCGGCAATTAACAGTAAATCGTTCGCCTGACCACGGAACCAGGCGTCAGCATGGGTTCCGTCAGCGAGCTCAATACGCCCCTCTCTCACCGTCATTCGCCAGCATAATCCCAGGTCAGTGATATCAATACCTAACCAGCGCCCTTCCAAAAAGTCTAGCTCCCCCTCAGCCAAAGCATGGCTGAACTGCCAGCATAGCACTTGTTGCAGCACATGTTTTTTTACAGCGAAAGGCGTAAAACTCAGCGGATAACGCATGAAGTTTGGCCCTTTGCGCACGCATTCGGCGCGTAAGCGGTTTAACACACTCAACACTCCCATTTATCGAATTCTGCTTTATTTTGCCACAGCATGGTTGCAGGTCAGTTGGCTGGATCAACAAAGAGGACGATTGCCTGTTTTTTTTTCTTAATTGCCGGCAATCAATGCATTTCACTGCCTCAAATCAAGACTCTGGTGCAAAGGGATATTTAAACTTCTGCACATTGCTAAAAACTAAGGATACCGAGAATGGAACTGCTGTGCCCGGCCGGGAACTTGCCTGCCCTGAAAGCGGCCATTGATAATGGCGCGGATGCGGTTTATATCGGCCTAAAAGATGATACTAACGCCCGCCATTTTGCCGGTCTGAATTTTACTGAAAAACGGCTTTGTGAGGCAGCCAACTATACTCACCAACGGCGGCGTAAACTGCACGTCGCAATTAATACTTTTGCTCATCCGGATAATTTTTGTCGCTGGCAGCACGCGGTTGACGTTGCGGCTCAGAGCGGCGCAGATGCATTGATACTCGCGGATATCGCTACCCTGGAGTACGCCTCTACACGCTATCCGGAAATGGAGTTGCACCTCTCCGTTCAGGCTTCGGCAACCAATAGTGAAGCTATTACTTTCTACCAGCGCAATTTCGCCATCGACCGTGTAGTGCTCCCCCGGGTACTTTCTATGCATCAGGTCCGCCAGCTGGCGCGCAGTACGTCGGTTCCGCTGGAAGTTTTTGCCTTCGGTAGTCTGTGCATCATGGCGGAAGGGCGTTGCTATCTCTCATCATGGCTGACCGGTGAGTCACCTAATACCGCTGGTGCCTGCTCGCCGGCGCGTTACGTCCGTTGGCAACAAACGCCGGATGGCCTGGAATCGAGACTTAATGAAGTGTTGGTTGACCGCTACGCCCCTAAGGAAAATGCAGGCTACCCTACCCTGTGTAAAGGGCGTTATCGCGTGGACGGAAATTGTTATCACACGCTGGAGGAACCTACCAGCCT
The DNA here is from genome assembly GCF_900115045.1 of Izhakiella capsodis. Taxonomy (GTDB): domain Bacteria; phylum Pseudomonadota; class Gammaproteobacteria; order Enterobacterales; family Enterobacteriaceae; genus Izhakiella; species Izhakiella capsodis. The sequence continues at coordinate 201,902 of NZ_FOVC01000004.1, forward strand.
TAATACTCTGGAACTGCTACCCGAATTAATGGCGGCAGGTGTCGTCTCGGTAAAAATCGAGGGACGCCAGCGCAGCCCGGCTTACGTGGCGCAGGTCGCACGCATCTGGCGCCAGGCCATCGATCACTGTAAAGCAGCGCCAGAGAGCTTCCGCATCAACCCTGCCTGGATGGAGGGACTTGGCGAACTGGCAGAAGGTACGCAGACCACTTTGGGTGCCTATCACCGCCAATGGCAGTAGGAGAAAAGATGAAATATGCCCTAGGCCCGGTACTCTGGTATTGGCCACAAAAGACTCTGAAAGCGTTTTATGAGGCTGTCAGCCAGAGTGACGCCGATATTATCTACCTCGGTGAGACCGTTTGCAGCAAACGCCGTGATAGCAAATTTGCCGACTGGATGGCACTGGCTCGTGATCTGAGCACCAGCGGTAAACAGGTTGTGCTAAGTACTCTGGCATTATTGCAGTCGCCTTCTGAACTCGTCGAACTCAAGCGTTTTGTAGAGAACGGCGATTTTGTGATTGAGGCCAACGATTTTGGCACGGTAAATATGGCTGCTGAACGCAAGCTGCCCTTTGTTGCTGGGCATGCGCTTAACATCTATAACGCCCAGACACTTCATCTTTTGCAGCGCCAGGGGATGATCAGATGGTGCATGCCAGTAGAACTTTCCCGTGACTGGCTGATCCAGCTGCTGGAGCAGTTTGATAACCTCAAGCTCAACCGGCTGTTCGAAGTAGAAGTATTTGGTTACGGCCATCTACCGCTGGCGCTCTCCGCACGCTGCTTCACCGCTCGCTCGGAAAATCGCAGTAAGGATGAATGCGAAACCTGCTGTATTAATTACCCTCAAGGACGTCAGGTTTACAGTCAGGAAAATCAGCGGGTTTTCGTGCTGAATGGTATTCAGACGATGAGCGGCTATTGCTACCACCTCGGTAATCATCTGCATGACATGCAGGGACTGGTCGATATCGTGCGTATTTCCCCAGAAAGCGCGGAAACATCAACGCTGGTTGATCAGTTTCGCGCTAATGAGCAGGGAGCGCACCCCTTCAACTTCACCGGCCAACAGTGCTGTGATGGCTACTGGCGCCAGCTGGCAGGGCTGACGCAGATCAGCGCTTAGCCCGGTAGTTGCCTGCGCTGGCGATGTGACCGCAGCCAGCGCAGGGCCAGACCAAAGCATGTCCACCCCGCACCCAGCAGCAGTAGCATCCCAACGTCGGGAAGCGTTTGCTGCCAGGGCCTGCCCATCTGATTAACACTTGCGAGAATATTAACCTGCCAGGTTGAAGGGAAAAGATGACTAAAAAAGTCGACCCACGCAGGCATCGACTGTAACGGCCAGAGCATGCCGGATAGATAGTAAACCGGCGTACTAATAAACGTCAGCGTCAGATAGATATGCTCAATCCTTCCAAGACATTCTGTGATGAATTTACCAAAACCCAGCACTGCCAACAAAAACGGAAATGTCAGTAGTAAAACTTCCGCCACGCTGCCGGTTTGTCGGTAACCCAACACCCACGGCCAGAGAATGTAGAGTAGTATGGATAAAAACAACCAGGGTGGGATCAACGCGCTAAGGGTGCCGAGAGTCTCCGCCACCGACACATTTCCCTTGGCGCGTAGCGTTATATTAACGCGAATGCTGGCGATCAGCAGGGTCTGCTGTAAAATCATGACCAGCAGCCCGGGAAAAATTATCGCCGCAAAACCAATACCAGGATTAAACACATCTTCAGTCTGGCCGATAAAAGGCGTGATAAGAACCTGCGCCTCGCGTGGCGAAAAACCCTGCTCTTGTGCTAACGTCTGCTGATATTTCTGCAGCATTTCCTGATAAGCAGCTGAGACATCCATTTGGATCTGACCGCTCGCCAGACGATTCGTCGCATCACCATATACCGGAATAGTCACCTCAATACCCGCGAGCATTTTTTTCTCTAAATCTTGCGGCATTATAATCACCGCAAACAGCTTACGGCGCCCCAGGTCATATAATGCGTCACGCAGATTACTATAGCTGACCGTCTTCATTTTCGACGTCGCATTAAGATCGCGAATAATGCGGTAGCTGACGGTCGAATGGTCCTGGTCGATCACCCCTACCGGCAGGTTCCAGACGCTGCCTTTAGCATATATCAAACTCATCAGACACAGGGAAACCAAGAGCATAAGCCACATCGGGCGCTCAAGTAAGCCTTTTAGCGTTGTACTGAATGCCTGCCACCATTGCTTCACGATATCACCTCTTTCTGTGCCAGACGCCATTTAAGGCGCTTGCGTAACAATAAAGTAGCCAGCAGTGGATATATCAACAGCAACAGGCAGGTATTGATTATCGGAGCAACGGGAACATCCCGTAAGAAGATATCGAACATCGCGGCCAGAGCATGTGTGAGTGGCTCCAGATCGGCAATTAAACGCGCTGGCAAAGGCATTGAAAGCTGCGGCATTGCGGTTCCGGAAAAAGACATCGCTACGCCGACCAGCATACTGGTGAACATATAGGCAAAAAGGATGCTTGAGGTAAATGAATATAGCAGCAAGCCGAGGCTCTGAGCGGCAATCACATAGAAAAAAGCCACAAACAGCATATAAAGTGGATTGCCGACCACCCTGGCATCAAAAATGCCAACCAGTAGCGCGAGCTGCACCATCAGAAGCGTCGTGAAACACAGGGTGTAAGGCAGTAATTTGCCAATCAGCGACGCGAAGAAATAACGCTGCTTTACCAATGGACGGCTACGGGCCAGTACGTAAATCATACAGACCACCGCAAAGAGTTGAGTCAGGTGAATCGTAGCTGAAAACTGTTGATAATAGATATAGCTGCCGCTGGCATTAAATAAGCTGTCATACATCAACGTGACTTTAGGCATCACCGGTAGCGCCTTTCCGGCGGCGTTGGCCAGTATAGAGCTGTACTGGCTGTTGAGCGAACTGACTAAACCCGCAAAGTCCTGAGTGGAATAAAATCCCGGTCCAAACATCAACGCATTGTAATACATCGTTACCCGCGGCTGACGTCCCGCCAACGTATCAGCTTCAAAGTTACGGGGAATCCATAACAGGGCATACACACCAGCACTTTCAAGCTGCGCACGCGCGCCGGGCAAATCACCGTCAAAGCGGATGATACGGGCATGCGAGCCGGCGTTAAGATCGCGGATCAAGGTGCGCGACAGGCTGCTATGATCGTTATCAACCGCCGCAACCGGCAGATGTAACAAGGTGCCTTCCGAAAAGGCACTACTAATAAGTGCAAACAGTAATAAAGGAAAACACCAGCAGAGCCAATGGACTACAGGCTTACGCCATGCGGTACGGACCTCATGCCCAAAAGCGCGGCTAAAACTGTGCCAGTGAGTCTTCAGGACTTCCATGACCATAATGCGCTCATTCCCTGACGCAAGCCTTCGACTGGTTTGGCTGGATAAAGCCTGACCTCAAACGTTTTCAGATCGAAATCGCCGGTGGCACGCGTCGCACGTTTGGTCGCGTAATCACCTAACGGCGCAATATAACGAACCTCAGCCTCAATTTCTTTATTCCCAAGCGCTGGAACCCGCAGCTTAACCTTATCCCCCTTGCGCACGTGGGCCAGAATGTCTTCGCGCAGATCAAAAACAAAATAGGCGTGGGACAAACGAACCAGCGTCAAAAGCGGGCTGGATGCGTTGAGAAGCTCACCATCTTCAGCCGGAATAGGACCGACTTCGCCAGCAACAGGGGCACGAACATTGAGTTCCTCAGTAACCGCTTCCACTTCGCGAAGCTGCTCTTCGGCCACCTTCAGCGCTGCAGCGTAACTTTCTCGCTGTTCGATACGATCGCCATTTATCCCCTCATCGAGGTTAGCTTCTGCGGCACGCATTGCTTGCCAGGCACTTTCGCGATTCTGACGAGCTGTTTCCAACGCCTGGGCAGAGACATAGCCTTTAGCCGCCACGGCATTATCGCGCTTCCAGATCGCATCAGCATCCTTATATTTTGCCTGTGCCTGCAGCCACTGAGCACGTAGATTTTGCAGACTCTCTTTTCGAGTGCCATCAAGCGACATTTTAAGCTGAGCAGCAGCCTGGTCCCGGGTTGCCTGCGCGGCGCGTAGCTGGGCGATAAGTTCCGGTGCCCTCAGGCGCATCAAAAGCTGCCCGGCCTTAACGTCATCACCGCGATGAACATAACGCTCAACCACTCTTCCTTTAGCCTTTGAGGTAACGATGACTTCCGGGGCATCAACCTCCCCCTGTAGCAACAGCTTGTCACTGTGCGCCCTGAACAGCACCGCCAACGCCACGACAACCATCATAAACAGCAGAGTGAGAAAGGTAGTCTTTTTCATTATGACACGCCTCCATATCCGGGCAGGAAGCGGAGATATCCATATGACGTCACGGTAATGATCCAATAAACAGTAAATAGAGGGTGGGAATTATAACGTTATGCAGATTGATTAGTTTGATTTAAAACCACTATTACACGGCTAACAATGACCATAAATGGTTAACATCCATTACAAAGTTAATGAATACTTATCGAAGATTTAAGCGCAGCAGGGAGTTAATTGGGTTATGACTAAGAGAATACAGGTTCCTTTATCCGTGCTGGATTTGGCACCTATTCCGCAGGGAGCAACACCACATGATGCTTTTCATTCATCCCTGGCCCTGGCACAGCAGGCAGAGAAGCTCGGCTTTCATCGCTACTGGTTAGCAGAGCATCACAATATGACCGGCATTGCCAGCGCAGCAACCTCCGTGCTTATCGGTTATCTGGCAGCAAATACCACTACTTTGCATCTTGGGTCCGGGGGCGTCATGCTGCCGAATCATTCGCCACTGGTCATTGCCGAGCAGTTCGGTACTTTGGCCTCGCTCTATCCTGGCCGCATAGATCTTGGGCTAGGACGCGCACCTGGTTCTGACCAGCGCACCTTGATGGCTTTACGACGTCACATGTCCAGCCATGATGATACTTTTCCGCAAGATGTACAGCAGCTCATAAGCTGGTTTGATCATCAGCAGGAGGAAAAGCTGGCCGTACAACCCGTTCCTGGACTAGGGCTAAAGATACCTGTCTGGCTGCTTGGTTCCAGTTTGTATAGCGCGCAGCTGGCAGCGCGGCTAGGCCTGCCGTTCGCGTTTGCTTCGCACTTCGCGCCAGAAATGCTGTTCCAGGCCCTCGATCTTTACCGCAAAAACTTCCAGCCATCAGAAAGGTTGGAGAAACCCTATACAATGATATGCATTAATGTGGTTGCCGCCGACAGCGAACGGGATGCTCGCTTCTTGTTTACCTCTATGCAGCAGCAATTTGTTCATTTGCGTCGTGGTGATCCTGGACAGCTCCCGCCCCCCGTGGAAAATATCGACAATATCTGGTCACCCTCGGAACAGTTCGGCGTCCAGCAGGCTCTGAGCATGTCTATTGTTGGTGATCGACGCAGGGTGCAGCAGGGGTTTGCATCGTTGCTGCATGAAACTCAGGCTGATGAGATCATGGCTAATGGTTTGATTTTCGATACGCAGGCGCGCCTGCACTCTTACGCACTGGCAAAAGCAGCCTATGATGAGCTGCAGTAAATATTCTGTAGCACAAAAAAGCCCGCCGGTGCACTGATGCAATGGGCGGGTAAAAAAGGACGGGCATCGAAAAATGTGATTGACTGATGGTGCTAACAATTAAGCAGATCGTTTTTATGCCCGCTCGTTCAGTATGTCAGACGTTTTTCCGCAACGCTTTAGCGCCGTTTCAACAGTATCACCATAATGCGCTCATTGATGCCACTCCTGCTCTGACTCGTTAAGTTTCGCTCACTCTGAGCATTATCGTTCGTTACATGCCGGGCACCGCTCAGGTGAAAAACAAGATAAAGCGGGTCGATCGTCTCCTGGCTAACACCGCGCTTCATAATGATATCCCTCTCATATTCAAAAATATTACAGTAATGCTGACTCAGCGTCTTACCTGGTGCGTCATTGCCGTTGACTGGCGTGGCTGGCCCACCCAACCGTTTCATGTTTTACACACCCGCCTGATTTGCGACGGTCGCGCCATTTCGCTCATGAGTCAGGTTGTTTCATCTGAACAACAGCAGAATGGCCGGATACATACCGCTCTACTAGATTCTGTTTCCCGTGCCATCGGCACTTGGTAAAAAGGTCATTATTGTCACTGATGCGAATTGTCAGAATGCCGGGTTACGCCCTGTAAAATCACCGGGATGAGGCGTTACTGGCCTCTGACCCGGTTAAAAATCGGGGGAGCAGTGGGTCAGACGACAATATTACCGGCCAGCGGCAAACCTGAGTATCCCGGGGCAGGCACACTTTCCCGAGCAGAATATGTCCGCTGAGAAGGTTATTTTTATCTTAATTGAAATGCATCCAGAGGCAGAAAGCACCCACGTTCCCACTGTCGTACAGCGCGTAAATCTGAGGAGCATGATGGCTGTTCAGCTGCCAAAGAACCCAGGCTTATTTTCAGCAGCATGGATGAATTTAAGCTGCGGGAAGTGATGAAGCTTTACGGCGCAGAATGCAGATTGAGCAGAATTTCCGCGACGAACTAAGTGCGCGTTTAGGTTCTGGCCTTTGGGCCAGCCATGGATATAGGGCAGGACGCCTGCGGGTACTGAGCCTGCTTGCGGCAACGGCAGTACTATGGCTACCGGATTATCTTGCTGAAAATAAAGGGTTGCATCTGAGTTATCAGGTCAGCAGTCTGAAAATACGAGGAGAAGTATCGTATCTGACGTTAGCGGAGAATGTTCTGCCACACTCTCCGCTAATTTTAAAACAAACGGCACGGGATGCTGTTCTTAACCACCTCACCAGAACCCACCGAAGCAGGATGCTGGTTTATTAGCGCTGATTTATGGGGATCCCTCAGCGCAAATGCGGGCTTTTTTTATCATAGGCTGACGCTATCAGGCATCACGACGACGCGACGGCGCACTGCCATCACGACGGCCACGGCCGCCTTCACGACGTTCACCGCCGAAATCACCACGACCCCCTTCACGACGATCGCTAAAACGTCGTCCACCTTCATGGCGGTCAGCTCCGCCAAAACCACGTCCACCACGACGTTCACTATTTCCTGGCTGAGCGGCTCCGATAAGCTGCATATTCATCGGCTTATTCAGGATACGTGTGCGAGTGAAGTGTTGCAGCACCTCGCCAGGCATGCCTTTCGGCAGCTCGATTGTTGAGTGAGAGGCAAACAACTTGATGTTACCAATATAGCGGCTGCTAATATCTCCTTCGTTGGCAATTGCGCCGACAATATGGCGAACCTCAACACCATCGTCACGACCCACATCAATGCGATACAGCTCCATATCGCCAACATCACGACGTTCACGCCGAGGACGATCGCCATCACGCCCACTACGACGGTCATCACGCTCACGGAATTCACGGCGAGCGGGGCGAGGGGCATCAGGTGGAAGAATTAACGGACGTTCACCTTGCGCCATTTTCAGCAGCGCAGCGGCCAGGGTTTCCATATCCAGCTCACTTTGAGGCGCAATTTTACTCAGCAGCGCACGATATTGATCTAAATCGCTGCTTTCCAGCTGCTGCTGCACTTTTTCAGCAAATTTAGTCTGACGGCGTTCACCCAGCAGGTCGGCATTTGGCAGTTCGACTTCCGGGATAGTCAGCTTCATGGTGCGCTCAATGTTGCGTAGCAAACGACGTTCACGGTTCTCAACGAACAACAATGCGCGACCCGCACGACCTGCACGGCCAGTGCGACCGATACGGTGAACGTAGGATTCAGAGTCCATAGGAATATCGTAGTTAACCACCAGGCTGATACGCTCAACGTCCAGACCGCGAGCAGCAACGTCAGTGGCTATCAGGATATCCAGTCGACCATCCTTAAGACGCTCCAGCGTCTGCTCGCGCAGAGCCTGATTCATGTCGCCGTTGAGTGCAGCACTGTTATAGCCATTGCGCTCCAGCGCTTCTGCCACCTCCAGCGTTGCGTTTTTCGTGCGCACAAAAATAATAGCTGCGTCAAAATCCTCAGCTTCGAGGAAACGAACCAGACCATCAGTTTTACGGCCCCACACGGTCCAGTAACTCTGACTGATATCAGGACGAGTCGTTACGCTGGACTGAATGCGCACTTCCTGAGGCTCATTCATAAACCGGCGAGTAATACGACGGATGGCTTCCGGCATAGTGGCAGAAAACAGCGCGGTCTGATGACTATCCGGGATTTGCGCCATAATGGTTTCCACGTCCTCTATAAAGCCCATACGTAGCATTTCATCGGCTTCATCAAGTACCAGACCACGCAGGCTAGACAGATTTAACGTGCCGCGCTTCAAATGGTCAAGCAAACGGCCAGGCGTACCAACAACGATTTGAGGTCCCTGACGCAGCGCACGCAGCTGCACGTCGTAGCGCTGGCCACCATAAAGGGCCAATACGTTTACGCCGCGCATATATTTAGAAAACTCAGTTGCAGCTTCAGCTACCTGCACCGCCAGCTCGCGGGTTGGTGCTAGCACCAGGATTTGCGGTGCTTTCAGCTCTGGATCAATATTATTAAGTAACGGCAGAGAAAACGCCGCCGTTTTTCCGCTTCCGGTTTGGGCCATACCCAGTACGTCGCGGCCTTCGAGTAGGTGCGGTATGCAAGCTGCCTGGATTGGCGAAGGCTTAACATAGCCCATATCGTTAAGTGCTGACAGGATCGATTCGTTCAGGCCAAGGTCGGAAAAATTGGTTTCAATATCAGTCATGTAGTACACGTGCCTCTTGTATTGCGGCGGCCAGTCTACATAACTTGTCATGAAAATCTTCAGTCATTTTCATCGAAAAGTGTGAACCGGCTCAAATTAGTAGTTTGGACGAACAACAAAGCCCTCATCCATATGAATGATGACTTTCAAAATGTCAGGCAATGGTAGTTCGTCAGCTATTGCTGGTCAGATTCTGATAAGTAGTCTTGTGTCTGGCCGAGAAGCGCCAGTTCCAACAATGCATACCGGTGCTCAACAAAATTATTCACGTTGTTGGCAACCGACAGCTTGAATAACGCTTCCGCGTTATCCTTATCCCCCAGACTTAGGTAATACTTACCTAAATAGAAGTAGGTTTCACTGAGATGCTCAGCGAGCGAGGTGTTATCCGTTGCGTCCGCCTTGAGGCGTTTCATTAGCGTTTCTTCGCTAATGTCGCCCAGGTAGAACTCGACAATGTTCCATCCCCATTGATCTCTGACCGCTTTGTCGTAACGCTGCTTTAGCGCTATTTTGGCCTGTTTAGCATTTATCTCACGCTCCGTGAGATAGAGCCACAAGCTGCGATAAGGATCATTGGGATCGTCTTGATAAAACGCCAGCAGATCATCCTGCGACAATTTATACCGACCGCCATAGTAAAGCGCGATGCCTCGGTTTAAACGCGCGTAGTTATAAGTTGGATCAAGCTCAAGTACAGAATCAAACGCTTCGTAGGCAGCATCAAAGTTGCCGGCCTGCGTTAAATATATGCCTAAGTAATTAAATACTTGAGGCATATCAGGTCTGATGGATAACGCTTGTGAAAAATCATTACGCGCTAAAGCCTCCAGACCGAGACTATCATACAACACTCCGCGCTCATATAACAGCTGCGCGCGTTCATCATCGCTCAATGCGTGACTGGCAAGAATTTGTTCCATGCGAGCCAAAATGACTTCCTGTTGCAGCGTCGGTTGTAAAGGAACCGCCAGCACTGCATTTTTACGCCAATTTGCGTTGCTGCAGCCTACCAGCGTTAACGCCGCCGCAACAACACACAAGCGCAAAAAAGGCTTCATTTCCCACTCCTGAATACAAACAATGGGATAAATTTCAAGTTATCCGCCTGCCTTGCACAAGGTGTCCCGACCTCGCAATTAAACGTCACTTTGTCCATTTTAGTTACCATTGTGCTGGCATTTTTAGACTGCCTAAAAAAAGACTTTCATTAACAATCTCAGCCCTCAGGTAACCATCATGTACATAGGTTATGAAGAGCAATATACCCCGGAATGCGCATCTGGCTTTGTCTAACATTACCAATAAAATTTCTGGGGTTATCAGCTGCTGTTACTCCAACAAACGGAAAGCACATAAGCAGCTGAGTTATTATATTACTCTGTCTCGGGTGTCGACTCTGCCGTTGACGCTTCGCTGGCCTCTTTTATGCTCAAACGAATGCGCCCCTGACGATCAACTTCAAGCACCTTAACCGGGACTTCCAGGCCCAATTGCAAATAGTCACCCACTTTTTCAACGCGCTTATCTGCGATTTGCGAAATGTGAACCAGACCCTCTTTACCACCACCAATAGCGACAAAAGCACCAAAATCAACGATGCGTGTAACTTTACCGTTGTAAATCCGGCCCACTTCGATCTCTGCGGTAATCTCTTCAATACGACGGATAGCATGTTTAGCTTTATCACCATCGGTAGCAGCGATTTTAACCGTGCCGTCATCTTCGATTTCAATGGTGGTGCCAGTTTCTTCTGTCAAAGCACGGATCACCGAACCGCCTTTACCAATCACGTCTTTAATTTTGTCCGGATTGATGCGGATCGTGTGAATACGCGGTGCGAACTCAGAGATATCACCACGATGTGTGCTAATCGCCTGCTCCATCACACCGAGGATATGCAGACGAGCACCCTTTGCCTGATTAAGGGCAACCTGCATGATTTCACGGGTGATACCTTCAATTTTGATATCCATCTGCAGCGCACTGATACCTTCACGGCTACCCGCTACTTTGAAATCCATATCGCCGAGATGATCTTCATCACCGAGGATATCGGACAGAACAACGAAATTGTCACCTTCTTTCACCAGACCCATAGCGATACCGGCTACGGCCGATTTAATCGGTACGCCTGCATCCATCAATGCCAGCGAAGCGCCGCAGACAGAAGCCATTGAAGAAGATCCGTTAGATTCAGTGATTTCAGACACCACGCGAACAGTATAAGGGAAAGCTTCCTGCTTAGGCATTACCGCCAGCACGCCGCGTTTTGCCAGGCGACCGTGACCGATTTCACGGCGTTTTGGTGAGCCGACCATACCCGTTTCACCAACTGAGTATGGAGGAAAATTATAATGAAACAGGAAGCTATCAGTGCGCTCGCCCATCAACTCATCAAGATTTTGTGCATCACGAGCGGTTCCCAGCGTGGCCGTAACCAGCGCCTGAGTCTCACCTCGAGTAAACAGCGCAGAGCCATGAGTACGTGGTAATACGCCGGTACGTACGTCCAGACCACGAATCATGTCTTTTTCACGGCCATCAATACGCGGCTCGCCACGTAATACGCGACTACGAACTACGTTTTTCTCAATGGCATGCAAAATCTCACCCAGCTCGTTTTCGTCCAGGGCCTCGTCTTCTGCTAACAACGCGGCAATCACTTCGGATTTAATCGCGCCAATCTGCTCATAGCGGGCCTGCTTGTCGGTGATGCGATAAGCGTCGCTAAGGCGAGATTCAGCTTGGGCGGCAACACGAGCATTCAGTGCGTCATTAACAACTTCAGGTTGCCAGTCCCAGCGGGGTTTACCAACTTCAGCAACCAGTGAATTAATATTGTCGATAACAACCTGCTGTTGCTCGTGGCCGAAAACTACAGCACCGAGCATTTGCTCCTCGCTCAGCAGTTCAGCTTCAGACTCAACCATAAGCACTGCGCCCTTGGTACCGGCAACAACCAGGTCGAGTTTGCTGTGAGCCAGTTCTTCAACTGTCGGGTTCAATACGTACTGATCGTTGATATAGCCAACGCGTGCAGACCCTATCGGACCATTAAAAGGAATACCGGAAAGGGACAGCGCTGCAGAAGCACCAATCATGGCAACAATATCAGGATTGACCTGCGGGTTAACCGAAACCACAGTGGCGATAACCTGCACTTCATTCACGAAGCCTTCAGGGAATAGCGGGCGAACAGGACGATCGATCAAACGAGCAATCAGCGTTTCACCTTCGCTGGGACGGCCTTCACGACGGAAAAAGCTACCGGGAATGCGACCAGCAGCATAGGTACGCTCCTGATAGTTAACTGTTAACGGAAAAAAGTCCTGTCCTGGCTTAGCTTTTTTCTGACCAACGACTGTCACAAATACGGCGGTGTCATCCATGCTGACCATTACGGCAGCAGTAGCCTGGCGAGCCATCATACCGGTCTCAAGAGTGACGGTATGCTGACCATACTGAAATTTACGTACAATTGCGTTCAGCAAAATTTTATCCTTACTTCATGGCAGAAAATACGCGTTCGCGCTCTGCCGTGGATTTCAAAATCTTCTGGTGCATCCTCGCGACTAATGACAGCCTTCAATCTTCAAGAGTTAAAGTCTCTCATTAGCCGCGCGAATCTCTGCAACATAAGATCACCCATGCAACAATACATTAGTTTGCTTTGAATTGCTGCCGGTTACTCGAAAAAAGGGGCCATGATGGCCCCTTTTTAGTAAAACTGACATAAATCCGAAAACGCCACTATGTATTGCGCTGAATACGTCGGGTTATTAAGACTTAGCGACGCAGACCCAGGCTCTGAATCAGGCTTGAATAACGTGCAACGTCTTTACGTTTTAGATAGTCCAGCAGCTTACGACGCTGAGATACCATGCGCAGCAGCCCACGGCGGCTGTGATGGTCTTTTTTATGCTCAGAAAAATGACCCTGCAGGTGATTTATCTGGGCAGTCAGCAGGGCAACCTGAACCTCGGTAGAACCACTGTCGTTGGTGCCACGACCGTATTTAGCAACGATCTCGGCTTTAGCTTCTACGCTTAGAGACATAGTAAACTCCGTTATAAGTGAATGATGGTGGCCGATCTCTAATTCAGCACACCTTGTTTGGGGCCGCCGTATTCTACTCTGCGTTTCTTGCGATAGCAAACGTGGAAACTGACATGACCTTCAGCATCCAATGAGCGTTTATTATTGTTTCTTCGAAAGCTATCTCACCTCAGCCAGCACTCAGGAAGTCAAAGCCTCAACCACCAACCGACGGGGGGCAACACGCCCGAAGTCATCTATTTCCGCCATGCCGATAAAATTACCACCATCGCCTTCAGTGACCCGAACCAGACCACAAGGTGGTATGCCAGGTACCTTAACAGGCTGCCCCTGCTTAAAGTATACGGCGACCGAAGGCTGAATATTAACCTCGGGCAGGCTGGCCGCCGGGCTATCCATTGACATCAGAAGCGTATCGAGATGGATATAAGGTGAGCACCCACTTTCATCTGCTTCATTAAGAATTGAATGTAATTGCTCAAGCGTAATCATCTTTTCAACAGGATAGTTTGCCACCTGCAGACGACGTAACATAGTTACATGTGCTCCGCATGCCAGCTTTTCCCCGAGGTCGTCAATAATCGTGCGAATATAAGTCCCTTTAGAGCAGTGAATTTCCAGCTCCAGCTCTTCAGCCTCATGACGAATAAACACCAGTTCATAAACGGTAATTGGCCGCTCTTCACGCGGAACCACAATGCCCTCACGCGCATATTCATACAGTTTACGCCCCTGAAACTTTAGCGCAGAGAACATCGAAGGCATCTGCAGTGTGTCGCCGCGAAAACTATTCAATGCCTCTTGCAACTGAGAATCACTAAATGTTAGCGGGCGCTCACTAACTATTTTACCATCAGCATCTGAAGTATCTGTACGCTGACCAAGACGAGCAATCACTCGATAGCGCTTATCCGAATCCAGCAGATAGCGAGAGAATTTAGTGGCTTCTCCTAGGCAGATCGGCAGCATACCGGTTGCAAGTGGATCTAATGCGCCTGTGTGCCCCGCTCGATTGGCGTTATAGATACGTTTTACTTTTTGCAGCGCGTCGTTTGAAGAGATTCCCTGCGGCTTGTCCAGCAACAGTACGCCATGAACGTCACGCCCACGGCGGCGAGGACGGCTCATCACTCCTCCCTGGAGTTGTTGTCGTCGCGATTAACCCGACGCGCATCATCACTGCGAATAACTGAACTGACCAGATTAGACATACGCATCCCTTCGATCAGGGAATTATCATAAAAGAAGGTCAGTTCAGGCACGATGCGCAAACGCATTGCTTTGCCCAGCAGCGTTCGAATATAGCCCGAAGCTTCTTTCAGCGCTTTCAGGCCATTTTTTATGGCGTCTTCATCCTGGTCATTCAAAAAGGTCACAAATACTTTTGCATAAGCCAGGTCACGTGAAACTTCAACACCGGAAACTGTTACCATCATACCCAAACGCGGATCTTTGATTTCGCGCTGTAGAATGATAGCAATCTCTTTTTGCAGCTCCTGTGCTACGCGCTGCGGGCGACCAAATTCTTTCGCCATAATTACCTCCAAATAATTAGGAGGCCGAGCGGCCTCCCAAAAGTATTGTTGTCATGCTCAGCGTGATTATTCAATCATGCGCTTAATTTCAATTATTTCAAACACTTCTATCATGTCACCTGCGCGAACGTCATTATAGTTTTTCACGCCGATACCACACTCCATACCGTTACGCACTTCATTTACGTCATCTTTAAAGCGACGCAGGGACTCCAGCTCGCCTTCATAAATAACAACGTTTTCACGCAGTACACGGATTGGATTATGACGCTTAACCAAGCCCTCGGTTACCATACAGCCAGCAATAGCGCCGAATTTTGGCGACTTAAATACATCGCGAACTTCAGCCAGGCCAATGATCTGCTGTTTATACTCAGGCGCCAGCATTCCGCTCATAGCCGCTTTAACTTCATCGATGAGATGATAGATGACTGAGTAGTAACGCAGATCCAGACTTTCTGCTTCAATTACCCGCCGCGCTGACGCATCGGCACGCACGTTAAAACCAAGTATAATCGCGTTGGAAGCTGCCGCAAGCGTTGCATCGGTTTCAGTGATACCACCGACACCGGAACCAACGATTTTCACTTTCACTTCGTCAGTTGAAAGTTTAATCAGCGAGTCAGCAATCGCCTCGACAGAACCCTGAACGTCCGCTTTTAGGACGATATTGAGCTCAGAGACTTCACCTTCAGACATGTTAGCAAACATGTTCTCCAGTTTAGATTTCTGCTGACGCGCCAGCTTAACGTCGCGGAACTTGCCCTGACGATACAGAGCAACTTCGCGCGCTTTCTTCTCATCACGCACAACCGTTGCTTCATCACCAGCAGCAGGCACACCTGACATACCGAGAATTTCGACCGGAATGGAGGGGCCTGCCTGCGTAACTTCACGCCCCAGTTCATCACGCATTGCACGCACACGACCGTACTCAAAACCACACAGCACGATGTCGCCTTTATTAAGCGTGCCTTCACGGACCAGTACGGTGGCAACCGGACCACGACCCTTATCGAGGAAAGACTCAATGACCACCCCGCTGGCCATACCACTGCGAATGGCGGTCAGCTCCAGAACTTCGGCCTGCAGCAGAATGACCTGCAGCAGATCATCAATTCCTGTCCCTGCTTTGGCTGATACGTTGACAAACATATTTTCGCCGCCCCACTCTTCAGGAACGATGCCATACTGTGTCAGCTCATTTTTAACGCGGTCTGGATCGGCTTCAGGTTTATCGATTTTGTTGACGGCAACCACAACAGGCACGCCGGCCGCTTTCGCATGCTGAATTGCCTCGATAGTTTGCGGCATCACGCCATCATCTGCGGCAACCACTAACACAACGATATCCGTCGCCTGTGCACCACGAGCTCGCATCGCGGTAAAAGCAGCATGACCGGGGGTATCGAGGAACGTGATCATCCCATTTTCGGTTTCGACGTGATAGGCACCAATATGCTGTGTAATACCACCGGCCTCACCAGATGCCACCTTAGTGGAGCGAATATAGTCAAGCAGTGAGGTTTTACCGTGGTCAACGTGACCCATAATCGTAACCACCGGTGCACGGGATTCCATCGCAGCGCCGGTGTCACGGTCGCTCATCACCGCCTCTTCCAGCTCATTTTCACGGCGCAGGATCACTTTATGCCCCATCTCTTCAGCAACCAGCTGTGCTGTTTCCTGATCGATGACCTGATTAATAGTCGCCATTGCCCCCATTTTCATCATTGCTTTGATGACCTGGGAGCCTTTTACCGCCATTTTATTTGCCAGTTCAGCAACAGTAATAGTTTCACCGATGATAACGTCACGGTTTACAGCCTGTGCAGGTTTATTAAAGCCCTGTTGCAAGGTGCTGCCTTTACGATGCTTACCGCCTTTGCCGCCGCGAATAGCGGCTCGGGCTTCTTCACGATCGGTTTTCGCTTCCGCGTGTTTGTTGCCTTTTTTGGCACGAGCTGGTTTTGCACTACGACCGTGCGAACGGCCACCTTCAACCTCACGGTCGTTCTCATCTTCGGCCTGCCGGGCATGCTGCGAGGTAGTAACGTGATAATCCGTCTCCTCCTCAACTTCAGCTTTTTCCCACTCACCGGCTTTTTCTTCGGCCAGACGACGAGCTTCCTCAACAGCCTTTTTGGCGTTTTCTTCTAGTTTGCGACGAGCTTCTTCTTCCGCTTTTCGCTGCAGCTCAGCCGTTTCGGCTTCCAGACGCGCCTTTTCGGCTTGGTTCATTCGGGTTGCTTCGTCGATAGGTTGATTGCTCACTTTACTTTTTTCCGCTGCCTCACGTTTGGCTTTTACTGCAGCCTCACGCCTGGCTTGCTCTTCAGCGTCACGCTTCGCTTTCTCATCTGCTTCGCGTCTGGCTTGCTCTTCCGCCTCACGTTTAGCCTGTTCTTCTGCTTCACGCTGTGCCTGAGCTTCAGCTTCTGCCTGCTCAGCATCAGCTGCATCGCCCTTGACATAAGTACGCTTTTTACGCACTTCAATTTGTACCGACTTACTTTTACCCCCTGACCCGGGAATATTCAAGGTGCTGCGCGTTTTGCGTTGCAACGTTAGTTTACTACCGTTGCTGTGATCACGGCTAAGATGAGTCAATAAGGTCTCTTTTTCTTGTTGGCTTACAGAGTCATTTTCAGACTTGCGGATCCCCGCTTCAGCAAACTGCTGTACCAGGCGTTCTACCGGGGTCTGAATCTCTGCAGCCAGGGATTTTACGGTTACATCTTTCATGCTGTTCCTTCCTGCTACAGTTTATTACGCGTCGTCACCGAACCAGCAAATATTGCGTGCAGCCATAATTAGTGCGCCGGCTTTCTCATCGTCAAGCCCTTCAATATCTGTCAGATCGTCGACTCCCTGTTCGGCAAGATCTTCCAGCGTACAAACGCCTTTTGCTGCCAGAGTGAATGCCAGAGTACGATCCAATCCTTCGAGGTTCAGCAGATCTTCCGCAGGTTTGTTATCGCCCAGGCTTTCTTCCTGTGCCAGCGCGAGGTTAGTCAACGCACTTTTCGCACGTTCACGCAAGGCTTCTACGGTATCTTCGTCCAGACCATCGATTTCCAACAATTCATTGATGGGCACATAAGCCAGTTCCTCCAGTGAGGAAAAACCTTCGTCGACAAGCGCCGTAGCGAAATCTTCATCAATGTCGAGGTGTCTGGTGAAAGCATCAATTGCCGCGTGCGCTTCAGCCTGATGTTTAGCCTGAAGATCGTCGACGGTCATCACGTTCAGTTCCCAACCACTCAGTTGCGATGCTAAACGGACGTTCTGGCCATTACGACCAATTGCCTGAGCCAGATTTCCGGCCTCTACGGCAATATCCATGGTGTGATTATCTTCATCCACCACGATAGAAGCGACATCCGCTGGCGCCATCGCATTGATAACGAACTGCGCCGGGTTGTCATCCCAAAGTACGATGTCGATACGCTCACCACCAAGCTCACTGGACACCGCCTGAACGCGTGCACCACGCATGCCTACGCAGGCACCAACTGGATCAATCCGTTTATCATTCGTTTTCACTGCAATCTTGGCACGTGAACCTGGATCGCGTGCAGCCGCCTTAATTTCAATGACTTCCTCGCCGATTTCAGGCACTTCGATGCGGAAAAGTTCAATCAGCATCTCCGGGCGTGAACGACTGACAAACAGTTGAGCACCACGCGCTTCCGGACGTACAGCGTAAAGAATACCCCGAATACGGTCGCCAGGACGGAAGTTCTCTCGCGGCAGCATATCTTCACGAATGATGACAGCTTCAGCGTTATTACCTAAATCCAGAGTGATATTGTCACGATTTACTTTCTTCACCACGCCAGTGATGATATCACCTTCCTGCTCACGGAACTGGTCTACGACCATAGCGCGTTCAGCCTCACGCACTTTCTGCACGATGACCTGTTTGGCAGTCTGCGTGGTGATACGATCAAAGGTTACAGATTCAATCTGATCCTCGACATAATCGCCAAGGTTGAGGTTTTCATCCTCAAACTGTGCGGCTTCCAGCGTGATTTCACGCGTCGGCTGGGTCACTTCCTCAACGATCAGCCAGCGGCGATAGGTATCAAAGTCACCACTTTTACGATCAATGCTGACACGTACGTCTATTTCTTGTTGATACTTTTTCTTGGTCGCTGTTGCCAGAGCGCTCTCCAGAGCCTCGAAGATCTTCTCACGGGGCAGAGCTTTCTCGTTGGATACGGCTTCAACGACAGCTAAGATTTCTTTATTCATCCTGGTTAGCCTCAATTCTGACTTTAAAAGTGGGGGATCAGATTCGCCTTCTGAATATTGCTCAGTGCGAACACTTCATCGTTACCCTCAACGGCTACAATAATCATCTCACCGTCGACAGACTTAATTATACCCTGCCATTTGCGGCGGTTTTGTACAGCCATCCGTAATACGAGACTGACTTCCTCGCCCTTAAAGCGAACATAATGTTCAGCTGTGAACATCGGGCGGTCGAGCCCGGGCGAAGAAACTTCGAGGTTGTAAGCGACACTGATTGGATCTTCAACATCAAGAATCGCACTGACCTGATGGCTGACATCGGCGCAATCATCGACAGTAATACCCTCGTTACTATCAATATAGATACGCAGCGTTGATGTGCGCCCGCGCAAGAATTCAATACCAACTAATTCATAGCCAAGCGCTTCAACGGGAGCGGAAATCAGCTCTGTCAATTTTTGCTCTAATGTGGACAAGGCCACCTCCAGGACATAAAAAAAGGGCTTTCAGCCCAGTAATGCAATTGCCTGATAACAAAAAACCCCGATAAATCGGGGCTTTATGCGACTGGACCCTGTATGTCGCAATATGCGACACGGCACACTATCCAGAAAATTTTTTTTTAATATCACTCGTATGCGTTCATAAATGCCTACGGTATTTTTGAAAAAAAATTCTATGGGAAAGTGGTTGCGGGGGCCGGATTTGAACCGACGACCTTCGGGTTATGAGCCCGACGAGCTACCAAGCTGCTCCACCCCGCGTCCGAAAACGTGGCAAACACTACACCTAACTTGTATAAAATGCAAGTAAAACTAAGAGTTGGTACCGAGGACGGGACTTGAACCCGTAAGCCCAATCGGGCACTACCACCTCAAGGTAGCGTGTCTACCAATTCCACCACCTCGGCACTCATTTGCAAATTTTTAACTACATTTACAGAAAAAACCTCAGCCAACTTATTTAGGGATATCGTTCCCAGGAGCTGGTTTGGCAGGCTGTTCTTGCGAGACCTGCTGACTCTGGGTTGGAGCAGTCAGATTTTCCCACTCACTCCCTTTCTGCGTATAGTTGGTGTTCAGATTGCCCAGAAGCAAGCTGATAATGAAAAACAAGGTTGCCAGCACTGCTGTGGTACGGGTCATAAAATTACCTGAACCGGAAGAACCAAACAGCGTTGCAGAGGCACCCGCCCCAAAAGAGGCACCCATATCAGCGCCTTTACCTTGCTGCAGCATGATAAGACCTACGAGGCCAACAGCTACAAGAAGGAAAACAACTAACAGAGCGTCGTACATAATCAACCTTATACTGGCGGCATTAACCGCATCTGAAATAGCTTCAAAACTTTACAGGGATGATATTACTTTCACCCACTGAAGCGGGTGAGAATACTAACTAATGCCGCCTATCCAGGCAAGCGCAATTTACGCTGAAACGGTTATTTGCAGAAAAAAACGGCAACCCGACAGTTAGAAGTTCGCCGGATAACTGGAAAATACAACCATTTCGTTGGCCTGTCTCTGCTTTCAGACCGCCTTCACTGCTTCGGCTATTTGGTGTGCCAGCTCATTAACCAGCGTTTTATTCTCACCCTCAACCATTACCCGAATCAGCGGCTCAGTGCCAGATTTACGAAGCAGCACCCGACCTTTTCCATTCAGCGTTTTTTCCACCTGGTGGGTCACAGCCAAAACGTTTTCATCTTTCAATGGGTCATGCGTACCGCTAAAACGAACGTTTACCAGAACTTGCGGCAGTAGGGTCATACCCGCACACAAATCGTGCAGGCTCATATTATTACGAACCATTGCGGTTAGTACCTGCAAACCCGCGACAATGCCATCTCCGGTGGTGGTTTTATCTAGCAAAATGACGTGTCCGGAATTCTCTGCGCCAAGACGCCAGTCCTTTTCTTTCAGCAGTTCAAGTACATAGCGGTCGCCAACTTTAGCCCTGGCGAACGGAATTCCCAGTTGTTTTAACGCTAACTCCAGTCCCATATTGCTCATCAGCGTACCAACAACACCACCACGCAGCTGCCCCTGCCGCAAACCTTCACGCGCGATAATATACAGAATCTGATCGCCATCTACTTTTAAGCCCTGATGATCCACCATCATCACTCGATCGCCATCACCATCAAAAGCCAAACCCAGATCAGCTTTTTCCGTCAACACCCGCTCTTGTAGCTGGCGGGTATCTGTAGCGCCACACTCTTTATTGATATTCATTCCGTCCGGCTGTACACCAATTGAGACCACCTCTGCACCAAGTTCACGCAGCACATTGGGCGCAATGTGATAAGTAGCGCCGTTAGCGCAGTCCACCACAATTTTCAGACCATTAAGACTCAATTCACTGGGGAAAGTCCCTTTACAGAATTCAATATAGCGACCGGCAGCATCCACAATGCGGCTCGCCCGCCCCAAATCCGCCGACCCTACGCAGGTAAGCGGCTTTTCCATTTCGTTTTCAATCGCTTTTTCTATTTCGTCCGGCAACTTAGTACCATCAGTTGAAAAGAATTTGATGCCGTTATCATCGTAAGGATTATGTGATGCAGAAATAACAATCCCTGCCTCGGCGCGAAAAGTTCGTGTGAGATAGGCAACCGCCGGCGTCGGCATTGGTCCGGTAAAGGCTGCGGAAAGACCTGCTGCTGCCAGACCAGCTTCAAGCGCAGACTCCAGCATATAGCCGGAAATACGTGTATCTTTACCAATGATCACCTTACGAGAGCCTTGCCCTGCAAGCACTTTACCCGCAGCCCAACCAAGCTTGAGTACGAAATCAGGAGTGATAGGAAATTCGCCAACTTTTCCGCGAACGCCATCTGTTCCAAAATATTTTCGGTTATTCATAAGACCTTTCATCTTTCTTAGTATCGGAGTTTCACCCGTTACCCCGTCATCTACACAGCGGCATGCGTTCAGGCTACTCACGTCCACTGGTTTAAGGTTTTGGATATTTTTAATGCGTCCGCCCGCGTTCCCGTTCATTGAGTGTCGCCTCAGCAACTCGCATTGCCTCCACCGTTTCTTTCACATCATGAGCACGTATAATATGCGCCCCTTGCATGGCTGCAATAACTGCACAGGCCAGGCTACCACTAAGGCGCTGCGTCGGTCCAACATTTAGCAGTTGCCCAATCATACTCTTACGCGACATACCAACAAGCAGCGGCAAACCAAAATGGTGATAGTCTCCCAAATATGCGAGCAATTGATAATTGTGAATAAGGTTTTTTCCAAATCCGAATCCCGGATCGAGCAATATCTGCGTTTTTTCGATACCAGCCGCCTCACAGCGTGATATTTGAAGGGTAAAAAAGTCGTGCACCGCGCGTCGCACATCCTGATAATCGGGATCCAGCTGCATTGTCTTCGGCTCCCCTTGCATATGCATGAGACAAACCGGCAGCCCCGTAGCTGCTGCAGCCTCCAACGCACCAGGCAGCTGAAGTGAGCGTACATCATTAATGATATGCGCACCGGCATGCGCTGACTCTTCAATTACTCGTGCTCTGGAGGTATCAACCGATATCCAAACCTCGAAACGTTGAGCAATAGCTTCAACAACTGGAATAACGCGATCAAGTTCTTCCTGCTCACTGACCTCAAGCGCGCCGGGACGTGTTGACTCGCCACCTACATCAATGATAGTTGCGCCCGCATTAGCCATTTCATTAGCATGAGTCAACGCTTTAATCAGGGTATTGTGCTTTCCACCATCTGAGAATGAATCCGGCGTAACGTTAAGTATTCCCATCACGTGAGGATGTGACAGATCTAGCTCACTCTTTCCTGCGCGGAGTTTCATCAACGCTTTCTCCTCAGAACTACAGGGTAAAATAAAAAAGCCCCGAAAGGTACGGGGCTGAGCTTCAGTTTACACTTCCGAAATATTTCATCAGATGTAACTTACATGGTATTTCCTGGATCTACCGTGGTTGGCTCATCAACAGGGCGAGGTGCTTTCGGTGAACTATTATCGCTGTTATCGCTACCCGGCTCCTCCCATCCGGCCGGAGGCCGCACTTCACGTCGGGCCATCAGATCGTCAATCTGTGGCGCATCAATGGTCTCATACTTCATGAGTGCATCTTTCATTGCGTGAAGTATATCCATATTCTCGTTCAGAATTTCGCGAGCGCGCTGATAATTTATTTCAATCATGTGCTTCACTTCCTGATCGATAATGCGCGCTGTTTCATCTGACATATGTTTAGCTTTTGCCACAGAGCGTCCGAGAAAGACTTCCCCCTCCTCTTCCGCATACAAAAGCGGACCGAGTTTTTCGGAGAAGCCCCACTGTGTAACCATGTTACGGGCAAGATTAGTCGCAACCTTGATATCGTTGGATGCCCCTGTTGAAACATGATCAACACCGTAGATAATCTCCTCGGCCAGACGACCGCCATACAGCGTTGAAATCTGACTTTCCAGCTTCTGTCGGCTGGCACTGATTGCGTCACCTTCGGGCAAAAAGAACGTTACGCCGAGCGCGCGACCTCGAGGAATAATGGTAACTTTATGCACGGGATCGTGCTCCGGCACCAGGCGTCCGATGATTGCATGACCGGCTTCATGGTAAGCCGTTGACTCTTTTTGCGCTTCAGTCATCACCATAGAGCGACGTTCAGCGCCCATCATGATTTTATCTTTAGCTTTCTCAAATTCAACCATCGAAACTACGCGACGATTACTACGAGCGGCAAACAGCGCAGCTTCGTTTACCAGGTTTGCTAAATCTGCGCCGGAGAATCCGGGAGTGCCACGCGCGATAATCGCAGCATCAATATCAGTCGCCAGCGGCACGCGGCGCATATGTACTTTCAAAATCTGCTCGCGTCCGCGCACATCAGGCAATCCGACGACTACCTGACGGTCAAAGCGTCCAGGCCGCAGCAACGCTGGATCAAGTACATCAGGGCGGTTAGTTGCTGCAATAACAATAATGCCTTCGTTGCCTTCGAAGCCGTCCATCTCAACCAGCATTTGGTTAAGAGTCTGTTCGCGCTCATCGTGACCGCCACCCAATCCAGCTCCACGCTGACGGCCAACTGCATCAATTTCATCAATAAAAATGATACAAGGCGCCGCTTTTTTGGCTTGTTCAAACATATCTCGTACGCGTGAGGCACCCACGCCGACAAACATTTCCACAAAATCGGAACCAGAGATAGTAAAGAAAGGCACTTTAGCTTCACCCGCGATGGCCTTAGCAAGCAGAGTTTTACCTGTACCTGGAGGGCCTACCATCAACACGCCTTTTGGAATTTTACCACCCAGTTTCTGGAAACGGCTTGGCTCACGCAGATATTCCACCAACTCACCCACTTCTTCTTTAGCCTCATCACAACCAGCTACGTCTGCAAGCGTTGTTTTAATCTGGTCCTCAGTCAGCATCCGCGCCTTGCTTTTACCAAAGGACATGGCACCTTTACCACCTCCCCCCTGCATCTGGCGCATAAAGAAGATCCAGACACCAATCAGCAACAGCATGGGGAACCATGAAATGAAGATAGTGGTAAGCATACTCGGTTCTTCAGGCGGATCGCCTACCACTTTGACATTTTTAGTCAAAAGGTTATCGAGCAACTTGGGGTCGTTGATAGGAATATAGGTCGTGTATCGATTACTGTCTTTTTTGGTTACGTTGATTTCACGCCCGTTAATACGTGCCTCGCGGATCTGATCCTGATTCACTTCCTGCAGGAAGGTTGAATAATCAACCCTACGACTATTAGACTCGCTGGGCCCAAAGCTCTGGAATACCGACATCAGCACAACCGCGATGACTAACCAGAGAATCAGGTTTTTCGCCATGTCACTCAAGGGATTAACCTCTTATTACAACTGTGTTAACAGACAGCGTAGGGTACTATAGTTTGCGCCCTGTCGCTACAATGTACACTTCACGCGAACGTGCGCGCGAAGCTTCCGGCTTACGAATTTTTACTTTCGTAAACAGGGAGCGAATTTCCCGCAGGTATTCATCAAAGCCTTCTCCCTGAAACACTTTCACTACAAAACTACCGCCGGGTGCCAGGACATCCCGACACATCTCAAGCGCTAACTCAACCAGATACATTGACCGCGGAATGTCAACCTCTGGCGTGCCGCTCATGTTTGGTGCCATGTCCGACATTACCGCTTGAATTTTTTCATCACCTACACGCTCTAACAACGCTTTAATGACTAATTCATCACGAAAGTCGCCCTGAAGGAAGTCAACACCAACAATCGGATCCATTGGCAAAATATCGCAAGCAATAATACGCCCCTTTGATCCTATCTGCGTTACCACATATTGGGACCATCCGCCCGGAGCAGCGCCAAGGTCAACAACCGACATTCCAGGTTTAAACAGCTGATCACTTTGCTGTATTTCATCAAGTTTAAACCAGGCCCGCGAGCGCAGGCCTTTTTTCTGCGCCTGCTGAACATATTTATCGCTAAAGTGTTCCTGTAGCCAGCGGCTGGAGCTGGCTGAACGCTTTTTACCAGTCATACAATTTCCAACTATGATTCATTATGAGCGATAAATAAACCGCTTAAATCAGTACCGTCGATTTGGTGATACACCGGAGATGGCGGTAGAATGCTCCGTTTTCAATCCCTGTGTAAGTATAAAATACGATGAATCTGAGTACTAAACAAAAACAGCACCTGAAAGGGCTGGCCCATCCATTGAAACCCGTTGTGATGCTGGGTAACAATGGCCTGACTGAAGGGGTATTAGCCGAAATTGAACAGGCTCTTGACCACCACGAACTGATTAAAGTAAAAGTCGCAACAGAAGACCGTGAAACCAAATGCCTGGTAGTAGAAGCCATCATACGCGAGACTGGAGCTGCAAATGTGCAAGTGATCGGTAAAACACTGGTACTGTACCGTCCATCCCAGGAGCGTAAAATTTCCCTTCCTCGCTAATTTCCTTGACCCAGCGCCTTACGTCAAGCGACGTTACGTTGGTCAAACGAACTTGCCATGCTATTTATCACTATAAAAGGCCGCGCGGCGGCCTTTTTCTTTTCTTTACACATTACGGTCAAAAGTGCTCACAGCGCAGTTGGCGGCGATATTAAACGTAATCAATCTTGATAATTTCGTATTCGGCATCTCCGCCCGGCGCTTTGACGATAACAACATCGTCCCGCTCCTTACCAATCAACCCACGAGCCATCGGTGAGTTAACGGAAATCAGGTTCTGTTTAAAATCTGCTTCATCGTCACCCACAATCCGATAAGTAGATTCTTCGTCATTTTCCAGATTTAGCACAGTAACCGTTGCGCCAAAAATGACCCGTCCATTAGCATTCATTTTCGTAAC
This sequence comes from Izhakiella capsodis, assembly GCF_900115045.1. GTDB lineage: Bacteria > Pseudomonadota > Gammaproteobacteria > Enterobacterales > Enterobacteriaceae > Izhakiella > Izhakiella capsodis. The sequence goes on from NZ_FOVC01000004.1 coordinate 227,860, forward strand.
GTCAATCACTTGGGCGTTCGATAGCTTAGCCTCGATCTCCTGGATTCGTCCCTCACAGAAGCCCTGCTCTTCGCGCGCCGCATGATACTCAGCATTTTCTTTCAGGTCTCCGTGTTCACGAGCCTCAGCAATTGCAGCGATAATGCGGGGACGCTTTACCGACTTCAACTCTTCGAGTTCAGCACGCAGCTTTTCCGCACCGCGTAACGTCATCGGAATCTGGTTCATCTCAATACCTCGTCAAATCAATCCTATTTAAAACATCGTCATCCTGACCGGTGATTGCAGAAAGCGCTCTGCCGCGCCTGTTATCAAATTTAAAAACGAAAGAAACCTGACCCGGAGCGTATCCAGGCCAGAAAGTCATTTTGCATTTTGATACGTATTTTACCCAGGAGTTCCCCCCGGGTCATCGTTTACTTTGCACCTCAATGCACCGTAGTATGACAGCACCATCTGCCTTTTGCCGCGAAATTATGCGATTTTTACGAATTATTACCGGTGTAGCCTACGCGATTTCACTTAATGCTCAAGTTGTACAGGCTGCCTCAATTGAGAGCTATACGCAATATTTACCTGAAGGAGCAAGTCTGGCATTTCTGGCTCAAAAAGTAGGTTCTGACACACCATTACTGGATTACAACGATAAGCAGATGGCTCTACCCGCCAGTACGATGAAGATACTTACGGCACTGGCGGCACTGTTGCAGTTGGGGCCGAACTTTCGCTTCACCACCACGCTGGAGAGTCACGGCAGCGTTAGCGCTGGCACCTTAACGGGGGATCTGATTGCACGTTTCGACGGCGATCCTACCTTTTCCCGTCAGGATATGCGCAATATGATCGCTCAGCTTAAAAAACTGGGTATAACGCATATCGACGGAAATTTAGTGATTGATACCTCGGTGTTTGCCAGTCATGACAAAGCGCCCGGCTGGCCATGGAATGATATTTCGGAATGCTTTGATGCGCCACCCGCTGCTGCGATCGTTGACCGTAATTGCTTCTCGGTCGCGTTGCACAGCGCAGCCAAACCTGATGAGATCGCACACGTCACCGTGGCGTCTTATTATCCGGTAAGCGTGTTTAGCCAGGTTCGTACGCTGGGCCACAACTCTCCGGATGCGCAATACTGCGAACTGGATGTCGTCACGGGCGAATTAAATCGCTATACGCTGACAGGCTGCATGCCGCAGCGTGCGGAACCGTTGCCGCTATCCTTTTCCATTCAGGACGGGGCCGCATACGCAGGGCAGTTGCTGAAGGAAATGCTCTCTGAGGCAGGCATTGACTACAGTGGGCACTTGATCAGACAAACGCAGGTCAACCAACCCGGCACGGTGCTGGCGCAAACACAATCAGCACCTCTGCATAATCTTCTGCACACCATGCTGAAGAAGTCGGATAACATGATTGCCGATACCGTTTTTCGCACTATTGGGCATAACTATTTTGGGGTTCCAGGCACCTGGAGAGCCGGATCTGATGCTGTTCGACGTATTCTCAAACAAAAGGCCGGCATTGATATGGGCAACAGCATTCAGGTCGATGGTTCGGGATTATCGCGCCACGATCTGCTTTCGCCGGAAACAATGATGCAAGCTCTACAATACATTGCACAGCATGATAAGCAGCTGGACTTCATTTCTATGCTGCCGCTAGCTGGTTACGACGGTACTTTACGCTATCGTGGCGGCCTGCATGAAGCGGGGGTTGATGGTAAGCTGTCGGCAAAAACAGGCTCACTATCAGGGGTGTATAACCTTGCTGGATACCTGACCACCGCAAGTGGTCAGCACGTCGCATTTGTTCAGCTTTTGTCGGGATATGCCGTTTCGCCTCAGGATCAGCGGCAGCGCCGGATCCCACTGATACGTTTTGAAAGCCACCTGTATCGCGATCTTTATTCAAAATACTAGCAATAATGGGAGCCGCTGGCTCCCATTTGTCTTAACGCTGATAAATAGTTTCTACACCTTCATCATCGTCTTCATTCCAGTCGTCGTTCCACTCATCGTCCTCGACTTCCTGGGCCGCTTCCAGCTGCTCACGATGGTAGTCGTCCCACATAAATTCAACTTTCTCAGCCGTCTGAGGCTCTTTCTCTTCAAGCTGCTTAGGATTCGCTACCAGGAAAGACATCACATCCCAGCACAAATCTTTTATACCGTTGTGGCTGGCGGCCGAAATAACATAATGCTTCTGCTGCCAACCTAAGGTCTCAGCAATAGCCTGGGCGCGCTCCTGCGCGTCTTGCGGATCGAGCAGATCAGCTTTGTTAAATACAAGCCAGCGTGGTTTCTGGAAAAGCTTGTCGCTGTATTTTTCCAGTTCACCAAGAATGGTCCGCGCGTTCTCAACCGGATCAGATTCATCGATCGGCGCCAAATCAATCAGGTGCAACAATACGCGGCAACGCTCCAGATGTTTTAGAAAACGGATACCCAGGCCGGCCCCATCGGAAGCGCCTTCAATCAGGCCGGGGATATCGGCCACGACAAAGCTCTTTTCGCTGTCCATGCGCACTACACCCAGGCTTGGAACTAAAGTCGTAAAGGGATAATCAGCAACCTTTGGCTTAGCAGCAGACACCGCGCGGATAAACGTTGATTTACCGGCATTCGGTAATCCCAGCATCCCTACATCGGCTAACAGCATTAACTCCAGCTGCAGATCGCGCTGCTCGCCTGGGGTACCCATCGTTTTCTGACGCGGCGTACGGTTAACAGACGATTTAAAACGGGTATTCCCCAGACCGTGCCATCCCCCCTTCGCTACCATCAAACGCTGATTGTGACGCATCATATCGCCCAGAGTTTCACCCGTCCCCTGATCGATAATACGCGTTCCTACCGGAACCTTGACGGTAACGTCTTTACCGCGCTTACCGGTACAATCACGACTCTGACCGTTATGACCACGCTCGGCGCGAAAGGCTTTTTCGAATCGATAATCGATTAGGGTATTGAGGTTTTCATCAGCTTCAATGTAAACGTCACCGCCGTCACCGCCATCTCCGCCATCCGGTCCACCTTTAGGAATATACTTTTCCCGACGGAAGCTAACGCAACCATTTCCGCCATCACCGGCAGCCACCAGGATAGTGGCTTCATCAACAAACTTCATCTTACTTCTCCGTCTATCATTCGCCCGATGTCAGGCGCGGAAAATCCGCGTCTGTCATCCGGGAAGACACCATGCGGACTCAAAACAGCGATAACGCAAACTGCGTATAAAGTATACAACACCCTTACCGTGCATCGCTAACGTCGGTCTGGCGCAGAATGTAAAAAAGCCCCGCCATCTTGAGCGGGGCTTTCTGAATCATCGTTACACAGTGTTAATAGCTGTGCGGCGCGATAACCATTACTCAGCTACGATGCTGACGTACTTACGGTTGTTCGGGCCTTTAACTTCAAATTTGACTTTACCATTTTCGGTCGCAAAGAGCGTGTGGTCACGACCACAGCCAACGTTAGTTCCCGCATGGAATTTAGTGCCACGTTGGCGAACGATGATGTTACCAGCCAGAACGCTTTCGCCACCAAAACGTTTTACGCCGAGGCGTTTTGCATTTGAGTCGCGACCGTTACGAGTGGAGCCGCCAGCCTTTTTGTGTGCCATTTGTCAGATCTCCTGTTAGGCGCTGATGCCAGTGATCTTCACATCAGTGAACCACTGACGGTGACCCTGCTGCTTACGGTAGTGCTTGCGACGACGAAACTTAACGATTTTAACTTTTTCGCCGCGACCATGAGCAACAACTTCTGCTTTAATCACACCACCTGAAACTAAAGGCGCGCCAATTGTCACGTCTTCACCATTGGCAATCATCAGAACCTGGTCGAACTCAATAGTTTCGCCGGTTGCGATGTCCAGCTTTTCCAGGCGAATGGTCTGACCTTCGCTTACTCGGTGTTGTTTACCACCACTTTGGAAAACCGCGTACATATCAAACTCCGCTTACGCGCTTGCCGTCTTATATTTCAGGCCGCGCAATAAATTATTCACAATAGGGCGCGAATTCTACGCAAGTTTCTTGATTAAGACAAGTGTCAGTTCGCGACTATTGCAGAAAAAAAGCGCAGCACGATTAGGTGAGTTTCAACCGCTCAATTTTCAAGTACACTCTTGGATATATCCATCGTCATGTCGGGCATATACGCCCGGAGATAAACAGGGCACAGCCACGGTAAGCCGGCACTTATCCTGGCAGTAAAATGAGTAACAACTGAACAGACTGATGAACTTAGAACAAATAAATAAACTCACCGCACAAGACATGGCGGATGTAAATGCAATCATAATGGAACAATTGAATTCCGACGTGTCGTTGATCAATCAATTGGGCTACTACATCGTCAGCGGCGGCGGTAAGCGCATCCGCCCTATGATTGCTATTCTCTCGGCACGAGCCCTCGATTACAGCGAACAACAACATACCACCGTGGCAGCACTCATCGAATTTATCCACACGGCAACCTTGTTGCACGATGATGTGGTTGATGAATCAGACATGCGACGCGGCAAAGCCACAGCAAATGCTGCTTTCGGCAACGCGGCAAGCGTGCTGGTAGGTGATTTCATTTATACCCGCGCTTTTCAGATGATGACAGGCATCGGCTCCTTACGCGTGCTGGCGCTTATGTCTGAAGCGGTGAATGTGATCGCTGAAGGGGAAGTAATGCAGCTGATGAACTGTAATAACCCGGACATTACTGAAGAAAGTTACATGCAGGTCATTTATAGTAAAACCGCCCGCCTGTTTGAAGCAGCTGCCCAAGCCTCAGCCATTCTCGCTGGCGCAACGCCTGAACAAGAGAAAGCGTTACAGGATTATGGGCGCTTTATCGGTACCGCTTTTCAGCTAATCGACGATTTACTGGACTACAGCGCGGATGGAAAGACACTCGGCAAAAACGCCGGCGACGACCTTAGCGAAGGCAAACCTACACTGCCGCTATTGCATGCTATGCAGCATGGCTCGCCGGATCAGACGGCGATGATTCGTGGTGCAATAGAGCAAGGGAACGGGCGACATCTGCTCAAACCAGTGCTGGAAGCGATGCACCAGTGCGGTTCCCTGGAATGGACGCGCCAGCGTGCCGAACAGGAAGCCGATAAAGCAATTATCGCGCTTAAGGTTCTGCCTGAATCGCCGTGGCGAAGCGCGCTTGAAGGATTAGCTCATATGTCCGTAGAGCGTGAATTTTGAATAATTAAATTGCGGCGACACCTTCTTCCCGATTGCTCTCCGATCAAGCCAGTTTTTTGTCAGACAGGATGTGAGCGCCGCTCATCGTAAAGTCTCTGAGGCGCGCCTTCGCAAGCAGGAAACGTCAGCGCCTCCACTCTTTCGTTGCCGTAAGTTAATACCAGGAAGCGGTCAGGATAATTTCCTTCTGTGTTACTTTCTTAGCAGCAGTTGACACATATGCACATCAGGATGATAAGCATAGCGATTGATTTGCGGCATGCGCAGAAAGACCAGCCCGATAAACCTCAACAGTAGCCTACTACCCTGCACAACAACGCGAACGTCACTCAGCGCTTTAAGGGCCGGAAGAAAATATTAATAAAAAATCAATTAATTAGATAATTATCTTCTATCCCTGCGTTATTATTTTCTTTGATCAATCAAGAGCGCCCCCTGAAAACGTTAGGACGGCAGGCTTCAACGGATAGTCAATAACGTTGCAGCGTCTAAGAATGCGTCTGAACCTGGTGAATGCACGACCCGAATGGATCATCGAAAACGATTATCTTAGCGAACGGCCGTTTTATAGCCGCGCGCTGCTGGCGCAAGCCGCCCTCCAACGCAAACATTATCTATGACCGATGCGGTCTATCCCCGTGCAACGTTACAACACGATATGCGGTTTCGGACGCAAAAACGGAAATTTTTATGAAAGCTCCATAAAAACAGACTTTATTTTTTGTTATAACGCTATTTGATAATTAAAAATGTTAAAGTAAAAAATCAATAACCTTATTTATCATGCAATTAGATTAATAATTAACATGAACAGGTAATAGCAAGGAATTTCCAGTAAACATTAAGGGAGGCTTATGGAATCGCTAAAAAATGACTGGCATTCAGCAGATATTATTGCGGCTTTACGTAAAAGAAAAACGTCACTGGCCGCGCTTTCCCGCGCTTCAGGCCTCAGCTCTTCAACACTGGCAAATGCCCTATGCCGTCCTTGGCCCAAAGGAGAATGGATCATAGCCAAGGCGCTCAATGTTCATCCGGCAGAAATATGGCCCAGCCGCTATTACGATCCAGACACACATGAGCTGCTCGATCGCAAGCGGCTGATTCGATCTGAAAAAACAGGCGAAAATGACATCAACACCCGGCAGCGCTAAAAAAAAGGACGACCTGAGTCGTCCTTTTTTCCACCGACAGGAAACGTCAGAGTACCTCTTCTCCGTCGATCCTTTTGATATCAGCGCCAAGTTCACGCAGCTTATCTTCGATGCGATCATAGCCACGATCGATATGATAAATGCGATCGACCAGCGTAGTACCTTCAGCAATGCAGCCCGCCAGCACCAGACTGGCTGATGCACGCAAGTCAGTAGCCATCACCTGTGCTCCGGAAAGCTTTGCTACGCCGTGGCAGATTGCGGTGTTACTTTCAATTTCAGCATGCGCGCCCATTCGAATAAGCTCGGGCAGATGCATAAAGCGATTTTCAAAAATAGTTTCGGTAATCACCCCGGTGCCTACCGCCACCAGATTTAACAGGGTAAACTGCGCCTGCATATCCGTTGGGAAACCTGGGTGGGGTGCAGTGCGCACGTTAACGGCCTTAGGCCGCTTTCCGCGCATGTCCAGAGAAATCCAGTCTTCACCCACTTCAATCTCAGCGCCAGCTTCCCGTAGTTTCGCCAGAACAGCATCCAGCGTATCAGGTCGCGTATTGCGGCATGTCACTTTACCACCGGAAACCGCTCCCGCGACCAGGAAGGTTCCAGTTTCAATGCGATCGGGCAATACGCGATAAACGCCGCCACCCAGCCTTTCCACACCCTCGATGGTGATACGATCGGTTCCCATACCACTGATCTTTGCACCAAGAGTGTTGAGAAAGTTAGCTGTATCAACAATTTCAGGCTCGCGAGCGGCGTTTTCAATAATAGTGGTACCTGTAGCAAGGGTAGCAGCCGACATAATTGTCACCGTCGCGCCGACACTCACTTTATCCATAACGATATGCGCCCCTTTCAGACGCCCGTTAACCGATGCTTTAACGTAGCCCTCCTCCAGTTTAATTTCCGCCCCCAGCTGCTCAAGGCCAGTAATATGCAAATCAACCGGGCGAGCACCAATCGCGCAGCCTCCAGGTAAAGAAACCTGCCCCTGCCCGAAACGGGCTATCAGTGGACCAAGCGCCCAGATGGAGGCCCGCATGGTTTTTACCAATTCATAAGGCGCACAAAAAATATTGATCTGGCTGGCATCGACATGCACCGAGCCATTACGTTTTACCTGCGCCCCAAGCTGACTGAGCAGCTTCATCGTGGTATCAATATCCCTCAGTTTCGGGACATTCTGGATTTCAACTGGCTCTTCAGCCAACAGAGCAGCGAACAGGATCGGCAGCGCAGCATTTTTCGCTCCGGAAATCGTTACTTCACCATTCAGCCGTGTTGGCCCCTGCACACGAAATTTATCCATTGCTACAGCTCTCAATTTACCAAAATAAGCATTTGCTGACCGCAGGCGAGCTGAGGTCAGACAAATCTATTAAAAACCGTTCAGTTTACGGTCTCGCGCCCATTCAGCTGGCGTGTACGTTCTGATGGAAACCGCATGAATGCGGTTATCCGCAATGTACTCCATCAGGGGCGCGTAGACCGCCTGCTGTTTCTTTACCCGACTCAGATCGGCAAAAACTTCACCGACAGCGATCACCTGAAAGTGACTGCCATCGCCTGAAACGTGAACCTCATCTAAAGGCAGCGCGCTTAAAAGCACGGATTGTATTTCGCTATTTTCCATGACCGTTCTGACGTTGATTGATGATAACAGCCTCACATAGTAGAGGAGTTTGCCTTTATCTTAAACAAGCAGAAAGCCCCGGTCTGCACAGGGGCTTTCTGTAATATGCGGTAGCGATACACGGCTAGTCGCCAGGCACCAGCTGCTGTAAATTATATAAAGAGATAAGCGATTGTAACCTGTCGGTTATGCCCATTATCTGTAACGTTTGGCCTTGCTTAATCGCCTCTTCTCGGAGATGAACCAACAGCGCCAGTCCAGCAGTATCCACCTGCTCAAGGCCGCTGACATCCAGCAGGCTAACGCCTTTTATCAGCTCATCACGCTGCGGCCATAGTGGCAATAACGTCTCGTGATTCAGCCGGCCGTTCAACGCCAGGCGCCCATCCACGCAGCGCCAGGTGAGCTGCTGACTCATCGCTGGTTATCCAGCGTTATTGGCTGAGCGGCATAAGACTCCAGACGTTTGGTCAGTGCATCGATACCCTGAGTGCGCAGGATATCACTCCACTCATTTTGCTTAGTAGTGATCATACTTACACCTTCAACAATCATATCGAATGCTTGCCAGCCGCCGGTAACGCTATTCTTACGCCACTGGAAATCGAGCCTTACTGGCGGTCGGCCATTCGGATCTAAAATCGTGACGCGGATAGCGATAATAGTGGCATTATCAAGGGGCTGCTCAGGCGCTACCTTATAGCGTTGACCGTGGTAGAGCGCAAGCGCCTGACCATATGCCTGAGCCAGATAATCGCCGAAGGCTTTAAAATAGGCCTCACGTTGGGCAGGGGTTGCCTGTTGATAATAACGCCCCAGAACCAGCGCGCCGGCATATTTTATCTGCACGTAAGGCAGTAGTTCCTGGCGGACTATCTGACGCAGGTAGTTAGGGTCTTGTTTGATTTTCGCCTGCTCAGTTTTTAAACGACTAAAGGTTTTTGCTGCAGCCTGGTCCATCAGCTTATAGGGGTTACTTTGGTCAAGCGCCGCGTTGGCGGTCAACGGCGCGATCGCCAGCAGTGCAATCATCATTAAACGTTTAAACATACCAATCCTCATTTAGTCTGTGTAGGTGCAGAGAGTTCAGGCGGAGTGCCATCCTGCACCGGGTGCTGACCTTTGTTTTCACTTTCATCGTGGCTCTTATACAGGAACTGTCCGATGAGATCCTCCAACGCCAGCGCCGACTTCGTATCCTGAAGGGTACTGCCATCTTTCAACATAGCCGTTCCCATTTCCGGATCGGAAAAACCAACATTTAAAGCCAAAAACTGCTCGCCAAGTAGGCCCTGCGTGCGCACGGCCAGCGAACTGGTATTCGGTAGCTGATTATATTTATCCTCAATCGCCATAGTAACACGTGGCAGATACGTTTTAGGATCGAGCGAAATATCAGTAACTCGCCCGATCACCACGCCACCAATTTTCACCGGCGAACCGGTTTTCAGGCCACCGATATTGTCAAAATTCGCGTAAAGACGCCATGTGGGTTCATTGCCCAGCGATTTTATACCCGCAACGCGCAGGCACAGAAAAATGGCCGCACAAAGTGCCAGAAGTAAAAAAGCACCGACCCAAATTTCACTTTTCTTAGTTTGCATAGCATCAGTTCCCAAACATCAGTGCCGTCAGCACAAAATCCAGCCCCAGTACCGCTAACGATGCGTGTACTACGGTACGAGTCGTCGCCCGGCTAATCCCTTCCGAAGTCGGAATGGCATTATAGCCATTAAACAAGGCTATCCAGGTCACGGTAATGGCGAATACTGCGCTCTTAATAACGCAGTTCACAATATCTTTTCGCAAGTCGACGGCGTTCTGCATTGTCGTCCAAAAAAAGCCGCTATCAATGCCTTTCCAGCTAACACCAACAAGCGCGCCACCTAATATGCCTACGGCGACAAAAATCACCGTTAGCAGCGGCATGCTAATAAAGCCGGCCCAGAAACGCGGGGAAACCACACGCCGTAGCGGATCGACCGCCATCATTTCCATACTGGAAAGCTGCTCTGTGGCTTTCATCAAGCCGATTTCGGCCGTCAAGGCTGATCCCGCACGGCCGGCAAATAGCAGCGCGGTGACCACCGGCCCCAGCTCACGTAGCAGCGATAGGGCCACCAGCATTCCGAGACTGGTTTCTGCGCTATAGGTGGTCAGTACCAGATAGCCTTGCAGCCCAATCACCATGCCGATAAACAAACCCGATACAACGATAATAAGCAACGACAGCACCCCCACGCTATAAAGCTGCTTTACAAGCAGGGATCCGTGCTTACGAAACTCAGGCCGTCCGATTAGTGCATGGAACAGCATGATTCCGGCGCGGCCAAAAGATGCGCACGTTTGAATGCCGCGTCGTCCTAGCGAGGCCAGTAAACGAACTAACATTGTCAGATTAACTCCCTGATCCGATTAAATCCGCCAGATATTCACCTGCCGGAAAACGAAAAGGCACCGGCCCGTCAGCAATACCGTCTATAAACTGCCTGACGCGGCTATCCGAATTTTGTTTTAGTTGTTCAGCAGTTCCCTGGGCTATTACCTTCTGGCCAGCGATAATGTAGGCATAATCAGCAATGCTCAGCACTTCCGGCACGTCATGGGAAACCACAATACAGGTGACACCCAGAGCATGGTTGAGTTCATCAATCAGCTTAACCAACACGCCCATTGTGATCGGATCCTGCCCGACAAAAGGCTCATCAAACATAATCAGATCTGGCTCAAGCGCGATGGCTCGCGCTAACGCGACACGCCGAGCCATACCGCCAGAAAGCTCGGACGGCATCAGCCGCGCCGCACCACGCAGACCGACCGCTTCCAGCTTCATCATGACCGTTGTGTGCAGCAGCGGCTCGGGCAACCGGGTATGTTCGCGCAATGGCCAGGCAACATTATCGAAAACGGAGAGATCGGTAAACAGTGCGCCAGACTGGAACAACATGCTCATTTTCTTTCTGACGGCGTAAAGGTGTGAGCGAGACAAGGCCGGAATATTATCGCCTTGGAACAAGATCTCGCCTTTATCGGGTTGCAGCTGCCCGCCGATAAGCCTGAGCAGGGTCGTTTTGCCAATCCCTGATGGCCCCATAATTGCCGTCACTTTACCTTCAGGCACCACCAAAGATACATCGTCAAAGATGATGCGGTCGCCGCGACTGAAAGTAACGCCGCGGACTTCAACCAGATTTGCTGGCATCTGCTCCATTATGACCTCTGCTAAACGGGTAAGAGTAATCCACGTAGATGGTAACCCATTAAATTCTGAAGAAGTGACTTTTACAGAAACTTACCGCGTAAAGACCACAGATCCTCGCATAAGTTTTACTTTTTCTTTTCACAGCGTCAGAATCACATCCATTATTATAAGCTTGCCTGCCATCGTCTATATAAAACGATAATGGTTTCGCAAAAAGGATCCTTCATGCTTGTTGCTACCACCCTTCTGGTAATCGGTTTGGTGCTGTTGGCCTATGGTGCAGACCGCCTGGTTTTCAGCGCATCGATCCTTTGTCGCTCTCTGGGGATACCTCCGCTGATTATCGGTATGACGGTCGTTGGAATTGGAACATCGTTACCTGAATTCATTGTTTCACTGTCGGCGGCGAATCATGGCCAGCTTGACATGTCTGTGGGTACAGCGTTGGGATCAAACATTATTAACATTCTGCTGATTCTCGGCGGCGCGGCGCTGATCCATCCTCTTACCGTACAATCCAACCTGATCAGACGCGAAATACCGCTGATGCTGCTGGTTACCTTACTCAGTGGTTTTTTGCTGTTTGATAATGAGCTAAGCCGGGTGGATGGTCTGCTATTAATCATCATGGCATTAGCCTATTTGCTGGTGGTTATCCATATTGCAAAACGCGCCGCCCACAACAACAGCGATACGCTGCCCCGCGAGCAACTGGCGGAACTCCCTCTTGGGGATACCAGCAACACGGTGGCATTTCTCTGGCTTGCGGTAGCGCTAATTATGCTCCCGGTTGCCACAAATATGGTTATTGATAACGCAACGGTTGTTGCCGATTATCTCGGTGTCAGCGAGCTAATCATCGGCCTGACGATAATTTCGGTCGGTACCAGCCTGCCTGAACTGGCTACAGTGATTGCCGGTGCGCTGAAAGGCGAAGACGACATTGCTATTGGCAATCTTATTGGTTCTAACATTTATAATATTGCTATTGTACTTGGCGTGCCGACTTTACTGCACCCAGGCAGTATTGACAGCGATGCCTTTGACCGTGATTACTGGATTATGCTCGGCGTTAGCGCAGTGTTTACGCTGATTTGTCTGCAGCGCCGCCGACGTATCGGCCGAGTAACGGGATCTCTGTTACTTTGTAGTTTTCTCCTCTGGGTAGTGCTGCTTTACTTTTCCCCCTCACAGAGCTTCTGGTAAGGACTAAATTATGCCCTACAGCGAACTTGAACCTGGTTTTGACTTTCAACAGGCTGGCAAAGAGGTTCTGCGCATTGAGCGCGAGGGCCTTGAGCAGTTGGATAATTACATTAATGACGATTTCAGTCGCGCCTGCGAAAAGATATTTTACTGCCACGGAAAAATCGTTGTGATGGGCATAGGGAAGTCGGGTCATATCGGAAAAAAAATAGCGGCAACTTTCGCCAGCACCGGTTCTCCGGCTTTTTTCGTCCACCCTGCAGAGGCTAGTCATGGCGATTTGGGAATGGTCTCGCCAGGCGATGTGGTCATTGCTATTTCTAACTCCGGCGAGTCAGCGGAAATCCTCGCCCTGATTCCTGTGCTAAAGCGCCTGAGAGTCGCACTGATTTGTATCACCAGCCGCCCGGAAAGCAGTATGGGAACCGCCGCGGACATTCATCTGTGTGTGAAAGTGCCTCAGGAGGCCTGCCCGCTAGGATTAGCACCAACGAGCAGTACCACAGCGGCATTGGTGATGGGCGATGCGCTGGCGGTCGCACTGCTCAGAGCGCGGGGCTTTACCGCAGAGGATTTCGCGCTTTCCCATCCTGGCGGCGCACTCGGACGTAAGCTATTGTTGCGCGTCGATGATATCATGCACACCGGAGATGAGATTCCTCACGTCAGCCGTGATGCCTGCCTTCGTGATGCTCTGTTGGAAATTACCCGTAAGCACCTCGGAATGACGGTTATCTGTGATGATTTAATGCAGATTGAAGGTATATTTACCGATGGCGATCTGCGCCGCGTGCTGGATATGGGTGTCGACTTTCAACAGATCCGTATCGACGAAGTGATGACCCCAGGAGGCGTTCGGGTGAGACCAGCAATTCTGGCGGTCGATGCGCTGAATATTATGCAAAATAAAAATATTACCGCGGTGCTGGTTGCCGATGGCGATCTGCTGCTGGGCGTTATTCATATGCACGACCTGCTTCGTGCGGGCGTAGTATAGGCTGATAAAAGAGATATCAAGAAAAATGGTCATGGTTGAAACCTGTTACGGCCCGGTCAATAGCGCTGTGCTGCAAAAAGCCCGTTTAATCAAGCTATTGATTTGCGACGTTGACGGCGTTATGTCCGATGGCATGATCTACTTGGGCAACAGCGGTGAGGAGTTAAAAGCGTTTAATGTACGCGATGGTTATGGCGTGCGTTGTTTGCTGACCTCGGGCGTCGAAGTCGCTATTATTACCGGCCGCAAAGCAAAATTGCTGGAAGACCGTTGTACCACTCTGGGAATTACACATCTTTACCAGGGCCAATCCGATAAGCTTTTGGCCTTCGCTGAACTTGTGGATAAACTGTCGTTGGCACCTGAGCAAATCGCCTATATCGGTGATGACCTGATAGACTGGCCAGTTATGGCACGGGTTGGACTGAGCGTTGTTGTTGCCGACGGACATCCGGCCTTGCTGCCACGAGCAGACTACGTCACACAAATTAAAGGCGGACGCGGCGCGGTACGTGAAATTTGCGACCTGATTTTAATCGCACAGGATAAGTTTGATGAGGCCAAAGGGCAGTCAGTATGAGTAAATTTAAGCGCTGGATAACGCTCATTCTGGCTTTGATCGCCCTGATTATGATCGGCTGGAATATGGCCGATAACAGCAGTGAAACTGAAAATCTGAACAGCGGGGACAATAACGATCCTACTTATACCAGCGAGCACTCAGATACGGTGGTATACAGCCCGGACGGCTCACTAAATTACCAGCTGATATCAGATAAGGTAGCTTATTTCACCCAACATGAAGTCAGCTGGTTCGATAAGCCAGTCATGACGACATACGATACAAACAAAGTGCCGATCTGGTCTATCCGGGCAGATAAAGCCCGCCTGACCCACGATCGCATGCTTTATCTATACGGCCATGTAGAGATGAAAAGCCTGACCAGCACCTCGCAGCTACAGCGAATTGTTACAGATAATGCAGTGATCAATCTGACAACACTGGACGTAACCTCAGTTGATAAAGTCACGCTTTATGGCACCAACTTTAACTCAACCGGCATGCAGATGCGCGGTAATTTACGGAAGAAAACGGCCCAGCTGATTGAAAAGGTCCAAACGTCTTATGAAATCCAAAACCAAAAACAGCATTAAGTTACTTCTGGCCGGCTCCATATTGGCTACTGCACTACCCGCTCTGGCGCTCACCGGAGATACGGATAAGCCGGTTCACATCGTTTCGAAAAACCAGTCTCTGGATATGCAGGGCAACGTGGCAACTTTTACTGGCAACGTCATCGCTACGCAGGGGTCAATTAAAATAACCGCAGATAGAGTTGTCGTTAACCGCCCTGGTGGCGACAGTAAAAAAACGGTTATTGACGCCTATGGTAATCCAGCCACTTTTTATCAAATGCAGGACAATGGTAAGCCGGTTCAAGGTCATGCCTCTAAACTTCACTATGAACTGGCCAATGATTTTGTTGAGCTTACCGGCAACGCATTTTTGCAGCAGCAAGACAGCAGTGTAAATGGCGACCGCATCACTTATCTGGTGAAGCAACAAAAAATGCAGGCATTCAGCAACACGGGTAAACGCGTAACGACAGTTCTGGTTCCGTCCCAGTTGCAGAATAAAAACAGCAACGTTCAGGTCAAAAAGAGTAACTAACGCTATATGGCAACCTTAATTGCAGAGAACCTGGCGAAAGCTTACAAAGGCCGCCAGGTTGTCAAAGATGTCAGTCTGACGGTAAACTCAGGCGAAATCGTCGGTTTACTCGGGCCGAATGGTGCTGGAAAAACGACCACGTTTTATATGGTGGTCGGTATTGTGCCGCGCGATGCCGGTCGAATTGTCATTGACGATAATGATATCAGTGTTCTTCCGCTTCATGCCCGCGCTCGACGGGGCATAGGCTATCTACCGCAAGAAGCGTCAATTTTCCGCCGTCTGACGGTTTACGACAACCTGATGGCGGTGCTGCAAATTCGTGAAGATCTTACCGCTGAACAGCGCGAAGATCGCGCCAATGACCTGATGGAAGAGTTCCATATAGAGCATCTGCGTAACAGCCTCGGTCAGTCTCTGTCAGGTGGAGAACGACGCCGGGTCGAAATTGCCCGGGCGCTGGCTGCCAACCCTAAATTTATACTCCTGGATGAACCCTTCGCCGGCGTTGACCCAATCTCAGTTATCGATATAAAAAAAATTATCGAACACCTGCGCGATAGTGGCCTCGGTGTACTGATTACCGACCATAACGTGCGTGAGACCCTGGCGGTTTGTGAACGTGCCTATATTGTCAGCCAGGGCCATATGATCGCCCACGGTACGCCAGAGGAAGTGCTGGCTAATGAGCAGGTGAAACGCGTTTATTTGGGTGACGAGTTCAGACTCTGATAAGGTGTTCAAAATGGGTCAGTATTACGGGGAGATGACATCCTGACTATGAAGCAAGGCTTGCAACTCCGCCTCAGTCAGCAGCTCGCCATGACACCGCAGCTACAGCAGGCTATTCGTTTGCTGCAGCTTTCCACGCTTGAACTTCAGCAGGAAATCCAGCTGGCGCTTGATAGTAATCCGCTTCTGGAACAAAGCGAAAGTAATGACGAGATCGACATTCACGCCGTTGCGGAGAATGACACCCTGGACACGCGTGAGGCTCTTGAACAAAAAGACATGCCGGAAGAGCTACCGCTGGACACAACTTGGGACGAAATTTACACCGCAGGAACATCTTCCAGCACCGGAGCTGACTATCACGATGAAGAGCTGCCTGTCTACCAGGGCGAAACCACGCTGACCCTGCAGGACTACTTGATGTGGCAGGTGGAGCTTACCCCTTTTTCCGATAATGATCGTGCGATCGCCACCTCCATTGTAGATGCTGTTGACGATACCGGTTATTTGACCGTATCGCTGGAAGATATACACGACAGCATTGGCGACAACGAGCTGATGATGGAAGAGATCGAGGCCGTGCTTAAGCGCATTCAGCGCTTTGATCCCGTAGGGGTTGCGGCACGCGACCTGCGTGACTGCCTGTTGGTACAACTGTCACAGTTTATTGCCGAAACACCCTGGCTAAATGAAGCGCGCATGGTGGTGAGTAATTATTTAGATCTGCTGGCAAACCATGACTTTCGGACTCTTATGCGGGTATCCCGTCTCAAAGAGGACGCCCTTAAAGGCGCAATGCGGCTCATTCAGTCGCTCGATCCACGTCCCGGGCAATCGGTCAATACCAGCGAACCGGAATACGTCATTCCTGATGTGCTAGTACGTAAAGTCCAGGATCACTGGTCGGTAGAGCTTAACGCCGATAGCATTCCCCGCCTCAAAATTAACCAACAATACGCCGCACTTGGCAGTCGTATCCGTAGCGATGCTGACAGTCAGTTTATTCGAAGCAATTTACAAGAAGCCCGCTGGCTGATCAAAAGCCTTGAGAGCCGCAACGAAACACTACTAAAAGTGTCTCGCTGTATCGTGGAACAACAGCAAGCGTTCTTCAATCAGGGCGAAGAGTATATGCGGCCAATGGTGCTGGCGGACATTGCCAGCGCAGTGGACATGCACGAGTCAACTATTTCTCGTGTTACCACACAAAAATATCTCCACAGTCCGCGAGGTATATTTGAACTTAAATACTTTTTCTCCAGTCATGTTAATACTGAAGGAGGCGGAGAAGCCTCTTCAACCGCTATCCGTGCGCTGGTAAAAAAACTCGTCTTAGCGGAGAACCCAGCTAAGCCCCTCAGCGACAGTAAGCTGACTACCCTGCTCTCGAAACAGGGCATTATGGTGGCACGGCGCACTGTAGCTAAATACCGTGAATCTTTATCCATCCCGCCCTCAAACCAGCGTAAGCGGCTTGTTTGAACGAACTGATAAGGAAGCAACTATGCAGCTAAATATTACTGGGCAAAATGTTGAAATCACCGACGCATTACGTGATTTCGTTAATACTAAGTTTGCCAAACTTGAACAATTTTTTGACAGAATCAATCAAGTCTATATTGTTTTAAAGGTAGAGAAGCTCTCGCAAATAGCGGAAGCCACGCTGCACGTGAATGGAGGCGAACTACATGCCACTGCGGAAGGGAGAGATATGTATGCATCCATTGACGGGTTAGTTGATAAACTGGCTCGGCAGCTAAATAAACATAAAGATAAATTGAAACAGCACTAATCTTAACAAAGAGCGATACAACGAGCACGGCGCCACAGGCGACATTCCGCGCAATAACCTATCGGCTCGCCCTTGAGGCGAGCCGTTAATCAATCAGGCGTACAAAGGGTTGAATCTGGCCTAGAACTGATCCAGGGTTCAGGTATGAGTAACATAAAGCAATACACCGGGCGTAAATGAACACCTAAGTGAAACTATGATGAATACTGATCAAACACTGGAACTTAACGCGGTACTAAGCCAGTCCTGCACGCGTAGCGGAGTACATTGCCAGAGTAAAAAAAGAGCGCTGGAAATCATCAGTGAGCTGGCCGCAGAGCAGTTAAATTTGCCTCATCAAACTATTTTCGAATCAATACTCACCCGTGAACGTATGGGAAGTACCGGAATCGGTAACGGCATTGCCATTCCGCATGGCAAACTTGAGGAAGACACCTTACGCGCCGTAGGGGTGTTTATTCGTCTCGACCAACCGATTCCTTTTGACGCGATTGATAATCAGCCTGTCGACCTGCTATTTGCTTTGCTGGTCCCGGCGGATCAGTGCAAGACGCATTTGCATACCTTGTCGTTAGTAGCGAAACGTTTGGCCGATAAGTCAATCTGCCGTCGTCTGCGCGCCGCGCAAAATGATGAAGAGCTTTATCAGATCATCACAGAAGGTAATGAAGAGATCCTGTAATTTAGTCTGCTGCAACTCAGGAGAAAGTACATGGTGCTGATGATCGTCAGTGGTCGATCGGGGTCAGGTAAGTCCGTTGCTTTGCGCGCACTCGAAGATATGGGGTTTTATTGCGTTGATAATTTGCCGGTAGAGTTACTGCCCGCACTGGCAAATTCGCTGACCGAACGACAAACATCTGCGGCTGTTAGCATAGACGTACGCAACATGCCGGAGACGCCAGAAATTCTTGAAACAGCTCTGACTAATTTACCTGATACCTTCTCCCCACAGCTGCTGTTTCTCGATGCTGACCGCAGCACCTTGATCCGTCGCTACAGTGATACGCGCCGACTGCATCCGCTCTCCAGCAAGAACCTGTCACTCGAAAGCGCAATTGATGAAGAAAATAACCTGTTGGAACCTCTTCGCTCGAAAGCCGACCTGATTATCGACACGTCAGAAATGTCGGTTCACGAGCTGGCTGAAATGCTGCGTACCCGGCTGTTAGGCAAACGCGAGCGCGAACTTACAATGGTGTTTGAGTCTTTCGGCTATAAACATGGTATTCCAATTGATGCCGACTATGTGTTCGACGTGCGTTTTTTACCCAATCCACATTGGGATCCAAAACTTCGTCCGATGACTGGTCTGGACAGGCCGGTAGCCGCTTTTCTCGATCGTCACACGGAAGTTCATAACTTCATTTACCAAACGCGCAGCTACCTGGAGCTGTGGTTGCCGATGCTTGAAACCAATAATCGTAGCTATCTCACTATCGCCATCGGGTGCACCGGCGGTAAGCATCGATCAGTTTTTATCGCGGAACAGCTGGCTGACTATTTCCGCTCACGCGGTAAAAACGTCCAGTCCCGCCACCGAACTTTGGAAAAACGTAAATCATGACTGTCAAGCAACGCGTTGAAATTAAGAATAAATTAGGCATGCATGCCCGACCAGCAATGAAACTATTTGAGTTAGTGCAAAGTTATGACGCAGAGGTTTTGCTACGAAATGAAAGCGGCACAGAAGCCGAAGCCAGTAGCGTAATTGCCTTACTGATGCTGGACTCAGCAAAAGGAGGCAACATCGAAATAGAGGCCAGCGGCCCCCAGGAGCAACAGGCACTGGCAGCAGTTATCGAACTTTTTGATGCCGGTTTTGACGAAGATTAAACCTGATAGTCATAGCAGATTATGCTCACGCAGAAACCCTTCTCCTCCCAGCTGGCGCATTTGAAGCAATATCCACAGCTGGCGCTGGCGTAGATAAGCGGAAGGAACATCAGCGCGAAAACGCAATGGGCTGGGCAATACCGATGCCAGCAGCGCAGCTTCAGCCGGTGTTATCTTGCTGGCAGGTTTATGAAAATATCGACGCGACGCCTCTTCAACGCCAAAAATACCCTTTCCAAATTCAGCGACGTTAAGATAGACGGTCAGAATACGCCGCTTGCTCCAGACAGTTTCAATGCCGACGGTTAACCCTGCCTCAAGCCCTTTTCGCACCCAGCTTCGTCCATCCCAAAGAAAAACATTTTTAGCCGTCTGCTGAGAAATCGTTGAGGCTCCACGTAACTGCCCATCGCGGCTGCCATCGAGTACTGATTCGATTGCGGCGACATCAAAACCCCAGTGAGTCGGAAACTTTTGATCTTCAGAGGCGATAACAGCCAGCTTCATCCAGGGGGATATAGCATCACTGCCAATCCAGTCAGAATGCGTCACGAAGCCGAAATCACCGCGCAACCAAGCTCCGATTTGACGTTCAGCCATTACTGCAGAGAACGGTACTGGCAGGAAAGCAAAGAGAATGATGCTTGTCACCCATATAACCAGAATACCCAGAACCACTCTGATTATCAGACGTTTAACTCGCTGCCAACCTTTCCATTTTCTCAACATTCACTCCCCACGTTGGATTACAAAAAATCCATAAATGGTTCAAGTTAACGCTCACCGTTTAGTCACTCAGTCCCGATGCCAGCCAGGCTCAGCTTTGATACCGCAGCTGCGAGGCAACTTCATTTAAAAAAACAAAGATTAATTGCACTTATTAGTTAGCTCATTTAATAAATAACGTTTGAAATTATTTTTTGCAGTGTAAATTTCTTCCTGATCCATTCAAATAAATACCTAACTACTTATTATTTGTTACAATATCGGCCTCTGTATCCGCAAGATACACTTGTCGATAGTTCCCATTTCTGGCAACAAGACTGCCATGTTCTTCTGGAGCGGACCAGGACCATTTTTCAAAACGACCATAAGATAGAAAAAACTCTGTTTTGAAAACATTACGTTGCGGTGATACTGTCGTCTATTTCATCTTCGACTTATCACATAGTTCTCTTTGATTCTATTCGGGCATCAGTTAGTTAAAGCTGTCATGCTATTATTATTCAAAAGCGGTTAAATTTGAGCCAATCATCTGTGCAAAATGATTAGCCGCTTGACAGTATCAATGAATTAATGTTTCCTATACATACTTGTGGTTCTTAATCACACATTTTAATGGTTTTTCACGAGCCACGGCAGAATTTGCTGCTGTAGTTAATAACTGTTTTACCCAATACCGCCTGACGCAGCCGACTCCAACTATCAGTATTGCGTCAGACATCGTTTCCCTGGTGTTGGCGCAATATTCGCGCACCCCGGCCTCGGCTGGGGTCATTTTTTTTCTATATCTGCCAGCCAGTTGCGCGCAACGGCAAGATCATGCCGCCACTCTCTTTTTAACTCTTCGACCCATTCCTGGAGATTATCCCACCACGCCGGTAATTCCGGGCTTTGAATCTGTTTTGCCAGCTGTTGCAAATGTATCAAGCCGACCACTCCCGCAGCCCCCTTAATCTTATGTCCTTCCTCCGCGATCCCTTTTTGATCGCGCGCCATCATGTTGGAGTCCAGCACTTCCAGATAACCTGGCATCATCTTTTCAAATATTTCCAGGCTTTGATGAACCAGAGAAGGCCCGACTAACTCAACATATTGTTCCAATACTGTCAGGTCCAGAAGCGACGTCTGTTTCGCTTCAGTTATTGCTGTCGATGGTATTTCAGCAATAGCATCCTGCTGATAATCCCAATATTTTTTGATTATCGCAGCCAGCGCGGACACCGCAAGCGGCTTGGTCAGAACGTCATTCATTCCGGCATCAAGGTACTCTTTTTTATCTTTAAGTACGTTTGCCGTCAGCGCGATCAGCGGCGGCAAAACGCTGTTCGCATAATGCTTACGGATAGCCCTTGCGACTTCCATACCGCTCATATCAGGCAATTGAATGTCTAATAAAACCAAATCGAACTCCTGCGGATCGAACATATCCAATGCGGCTTTCCCCGTCATCGCCACCTCCACGCTGCAGCCGAGCTTTTCCAACACCGAACGTGCAACAATAACGTTAAGCTCGATATCTTCCACCAGCAGAACGTTGAGCGCCGGCAAGGGCATGTCATCGGTAGATTCTACGTCATCGACTTCTTCCGCCACACGCGGAGCCTGGATAGTCAAAGAAAAGCATGTGCCTTCACCCTGCACACTACGTACGCTGATATCACCTCCCATGCTCTGGGCCAGACGACGAGAAACCGCCAGTCCGATACCTGTGCCGGTAGCGGGATTACCGCCATGCTGATCTTTCACCTGATAGTACATGGCAAAAATTTTATCCTGCTCGTCTTGCGGAATACCCATGCCAGAATCCTCAACGTCGAAACGCAGACTATCTTCACTCTGATAGGCGATCCGCACCACGATTTTGCCCTGCTGGGTAAATTTCACCGCATTGCCAATCAGATTCCATAAAATCTGCCGCAAACGTGTTCCATCAGTAATAATTTTGTGCGGCAACGGCAAAGCTGGCGCCATAACAAATTTCAGCCCCTTAGGCTGCGCCAGTAATCCGGACAAATTTTCAAGATCAGCAAGAAAACTGGTGAAATCAATCGGCTGCAAATCAAGTTGTATCTTACGACGCTCAATTTTATCCATCTCAATAATATCATTGAAAATATTACCAAGCGTGACTGCCGATACATGGATAGTTTTCAGGTATTTGAGTTGCTCCTGATTTAATTCCGTATCCAGGAGAATGCGGCTCAGGCCGACAATGCCATTTAACGGCGTACGCAGTTCGTGGCTGATAGTGGAGATGAAGGTCGTTTTATCCCTGCTGGCATTTTCCAGTGCGTCCTGATAGCGCTTACGTTCGGTGATATCACGACCAAACCCCATGAGACCGCTACGCTTACCCACTCTATCGTAGTAAGGGACTTTACGAATTTCAAAGCAGGCTTTGCGCCCGTCTGGATATTGCAGCCACTGTTCATAGGTCAGAGAAACATTATGACGAAACACTTTCTTATCGGTTTCCATCACTTTACTCGCCGCTTCTTCATCATAGACATCTTCCGGCGACAGGCCTATCAGCTGCTTTTCACTTTTACCAGTAAGCAGCTCCATCGCCCGATTACAGCCAGAAAACTGCTGGTCGCTATTACGATAAAATACCAAATCGGGCGAAGCATCGAGAAAAGATCGTAGAAACGTTGACTGCTGCTCCAGTTCAATTTGCGCTTGCTCACGCCTGACCATCTCTTCCTCAAGCTTTTCAACTACCCGCAGACGCGCCTCTTCTGCTTTGATACGATCTGCGATCTCCTGATTCAGACGGGTGATGGTATCCTGCATTTGTTGATTCAATGTCATATCGCGCTGGCGCATCTCTTCAAGCTTATCAACAAGCCTCGCCAGACGCTGGCGCGATTCCTCCAGTTGTTCCACCACCACCGACAGGAAATAGACCGCCCAAGGCGTGATCAACAGACCGAAAAATACTGAGCGCACCACATCGATGCTTTCGACGCGTCCGTGTAAAAGCATGGTCACGGCCATCTGAACCACTATTGCCAATACAACCAGCGCGGAAGCCAGCAACAGGGAAAAACGTATCAATCCGAGCTTGACCATCAAGTCAACGTAATATTGCGCCAGCAATCTAATTTGTTTCATATGTCCGTCCTGACAACAAGATACCCGTCAATCATACCGTATAACTGACGCCAACGCTTTTGGGCTATGTGACGTCCTTACCCGGCCGCCTGATAAATGTCTCATCAGAAAAAGGGCACTTTCTGCACGATTTGAGTGCATCAACTGAATAATTTAGTGCGGCTCTCATCGGCTATTGACTAATTTTCACAACCGCATAATCTGAACAAGCGGGCTAAATTCCCCCCTGACTTACACTTCTGTTTGTTTTCTGTACGATATCCTTGGATCTTCGTATCCCTCGCTTTTACTTAGCGAATAAAAATTCACAATAAACGTTTTTTTAATCACCAACTATCTGATTATTTTTTTTAATATTGCGCACGCTTTTAATGCAGATAACCGTAAAAGTGAAAAATAGTGATTGTTTGTATAAACTATAAATATACAGAATATTAAATCGCTAATTAAAAATATATCAGTATTATAGTGTGTATATACCGCTATTACATAGAGAGAGGATTCAAAAGACTTGCAACTACAGCACCATGATGGCATTAAAGGAAAAGACAATAATAACAAATAAAATCATAGATATAACCTTGGTGTAAGTTACAAGACTGGATTAATAAGCCAATTTGACCTGACCTCGCTTTCCCGCTAAGTTGGACTTCCACTGGAAGCTTTCTGGACGGATGTTTTAGCCGTCATAATTATGCAGTAATTGAGACTCCCTCAGAAGCAAGTCCTCTATACTTGTCTGAACGATGCGAAAAGCAGGAAGAAAGGTGACCAATGCGTAAGCGTAGATGCGCAAAACTGTCACCAACCCTTTCTGTGGTTGACCGCCGTCGGAATCGGGAGTCCACAGAGCCTGGGGAGGTTCACGAATATGTTGTATGATAAATCCCTTGAAAAGGATAATTGTGGTTTCGGTCTGATCGCTCATATAGAAGGCGAACCCAGCCACAAAGTAGTGCGTACGGCCATCCATGCACTAGCCCGAATGCAGCACCGTGGTGCAATCCTCGCCGATGGTAAGACCGGCGATGGCTGTGGCTTACTGCTACAAAAACCCGACCGTTTTTTTCACATTATCGCCCAGGAAAAAGGCTGGCGGCTGGCAAAAAATTACGCTGTCGGCATGCTGTTTCTTAACCGGAACCCGCAGCAGGCCGAGCACGCCCGCCACATCGTTGAAGAAGAAGTGCTGCGTGAAACCCTTTCAATCGTTGGCTGGCGCGAAGTGCCGACCAATCAGGAAGTGCTGGGCGAGATAGCGCTCTCCTCACTGCCACGCATCGAACAGTTGTTTATTAACGCCCCGGCTGGATGGCGCCCACGCGATATGGAACGCCGCCTGTTTATGGCCCGCCGTCGTATCGAAAAGCGCGTTGAAGCACTGGCAGACAAAGAATTCTACATCTGTAGCTTTTCAAATCAGGTTAACATTTATAAAGGCCTGTGCATGGCGGCTGATCTGCCGCGCTTTTATCTTGATCTGGCAGACATGCGCCTTGAATCGGCGATTTGTTTATTCCACCAACGCTTTTCCACAAACACCGTTCCACGTTGGCCGCTGGCGCAGCCGTTTCGCTATATGGCGCATAATGGCGAAATTAATACCATCGCCGGAAACCGCCAATGGGCGCGTGCGCGCGCTTATAAATTCAATACGCCCCTGATCCCCGACTTGCAGAATGCAGCTCCTTTTGTTAATGAAACCGGCTCAGACTCCAGCTCTATGGACAATATGCTTGAGCTTTTTCTGGCTGGCGGCATGGATCTGGTGCGCGCCATGCGCTTGCTGGTGCCACCTGCCTGGCAAAACAATCCGGATATGGACCCGGAGCTACGCGCCTTCTTTGACTTTAATTCCATGCATATGGAGCCTTGGGATGGCCCGGCAGGTATCGTCATGTCGGACGGCCGATATGCCGCCTGTAACCTCGACCGCAACGGGCTACGCCCGGCACGCTACGTCATCACCAAAGATAAGCTCATTACCTGCGCCTCAGAAGTCGGCATCTGGGATTATCAGCCAGATGAGGTAGTAGAAAAAGGGCGCGTTGGTCCTGGCGAACTGATGGTTATTGACACTCGCGCGGGCCGGATTCTGCATTCTGCAGAAACCGATCATGATTTGCAGAGCCGCCACCCTTACAAAGAGTGGATGGAAAAAAACGTGAAGCGTCTGGTGCCATTTGAAGATTTACCCGATGAGCAGGTCGGCGATCGTCAGTTGGACGATAGCCAACTGGCCACTTTCCAGAAGCAATTCGCATACAGCAGCGAAGAGCTTGATTCAATCATTCGTGTGCTTGGTGAAAACGGTCAGGAAGCGGTTGGGTCGATGGGTGACGATACGCCATTTGCTGTACTTTCAAGCCGTCCGCGCATCATTTATGACTACTTCCGTCAGCAGTTCGCTCAGGTAACTAACCCGCCAATCGATCCGCTACGTGAAAATCACGTTATGTCACTGGCAACCAGCATTGGCCGCGAAATGAACGTCTTCTGTGAAGCCGAGGGCCAGGCTCATCGCGTAACCTTCAAGTCGCCCATTTTGCTTTACTCCGACTTTCGTCAACTCACCACGATGGAAGGTGAGTATTATCGCGCCGACACGCTCGATTGTACGTTCAACCCAGCGAAACAAACGCTGGAAGAAGCGATTTATAAGCTGTGCGATACGGCAGAGCAGATGGTGCGTTCCGGCACCGTATTGCTGGTACTCTCAGACCGCGAAATCAGCCCCGAACAACTGCCGGTCCCGGCGCCAATGATCGTTGGCGCGGTGCAGGCGCGACTGGTGGACAAAAACCTGCGCTGCGATGCAAACATTATCGTTGAAACCGCCAGCGCTCGCGACCCTCACCATTTCGCGGTGCTGCTCGGTTTTGGCGCCACAGCGATCTATCCGTGGCTTGCCTATGAGTCACTGGCGAAAATGGCTGACAGCGGCGTTATCGAGAAAGATTATCGCAGCATCATGCTCAACTACCGTAACGGCATCAATAAAGGCCTTTACAAAATCATGTCCAAAATGGGCATTTCAACCGTTGCGTCCTATCGCTGCTCGAAACTGTTTGAAGCCGTGGGGCTGCATAATAATATCACCGCATTCTGCTTCCAGGGCGTAACAAGCCGTATCGGTGGTGCCAGCTTCACCGACTTTCAGCAGGATCTGGTAAATCTGGCTAAGCGCGCATGGCTACAGCGTAAACCACTCGATCAGGGCGGATTACTCAAATACGTATACAACGGTGAGTATCATGCCTATAACCCGGATGTGGTCGCCACCCTACAGAAAGCCGTGAACAGCGGTGAATACAGCGATTATCAGCAGTATGCCCGTCAGGTCAATGAACGTCCGGTGGCAACACTGCGCGATCTACTGGCGCTGAATCCGGATGGGCAAAGTGTGGGGGTTGATGATGTGGAGCCTGCCAGCGAACTGTATAAGCGTTTTGATACTGCAGCGATGTCTATCGGCGCACTTAGCCCTGAAGCGCATGAGTCTCTGGCCGAGGCGATGAATAGTCTGGGCGGTTTCTCTAACTCCGGTGAGGGGGGAGAAGATCCGGCTCGCTACGGTACCAATAAAGTGTCGCGCATTAAGCAGGTTGCCTCTGGCCGTTTCGGCGTGACACCGTCCTACCTGGTCAATGCTGACGTCATCCAGATTAAAGTCGCTCAGGGCGCAAAACCTGGCGAAGGCGGTCAGCTGCCGGGAGACAAGGTAACGTCTTATATCGCTAAACTGCGTTATTCGGTGCCCGGCGTAACCTTGATTTCCCCGCCCCCGCATCATGATATCTATTCAATTGAAGATTTGGCGCAGCTTATTTTTGACCTCAAACAGGTCAATCCAAAAGCAATGATTTCAGTGAAGCTGGTTTCTGAGCCGGGAGTCGGCACCATCGCCACTGGCGTTGCTAAAGCGTATGCCGACCTGATAACCATTGCTGGCTACGACGGTGGTACCGGCGCCAGCCCACTCAGTTCGGTAAAATACGCTGGCTGCCCCTGGGAGCTGGGGTTGGTAGAAACGCAGCAAGCATTGGTTTCTAACGGCCTGCGTCATAAAATCCGTCTGCAGGTCGACGGTGGACTGAAAACCGGCCTGGATATCGTTAAAGCAGCGATTCTGGGGGCCGAGAGTTTCGGCTTTGGCACCGGGCCGATGGTCGCTCTGGGTTGTAAATATCTGCGCATCTGCCATCTGAATAACTGCGCGACTGGCGTAGCAACGCAGGATGAAAAGCTGCGTAAGAACCATTATCACGGGCTGCCGCTGCGCGTGACCAACTACTTTCAGTTTATTGCCCGTGAGACTCGAGAAATCATGGCACAGCTGGGTGTGAAACGCCTGGTCGACCTGATTGGTCGTACCGATCTGCTAAAAGAGCTGGAGGGTTTCACCGCCAAGCAGCAAAATCTGAATCTCTCTCGCCTCTTGGCAACGGCAGAACCGATGCCGGAAAAAGCGCTTTATTGTACCGAAGGCAACCCGGCCTTTGATAAAGGCGTGCTGAATAACGCTCTGCTGGAGCAGGCTATGCCGTTTGTCGAAGCCCGACAGAGCAAAACGTTCTGGTTTGATATTCGCAATACAGACCGCTCGGTAGGTGCAATGCTTTCCGGCGCGATTGCCGCTCAGCATGGTGATCAGGGACTGGCCGCCAATCCTATTCGCGTATATTTCAACGGTACAGCGGGTCAAAGCTTCGGCGTCTGGAATGCCGGCGGTGTCGAGTTGGTGCTCACCGGGGACGCTAACGACTACGTTGGTAAGGGTATGGCAGGCGGTATGCTGGCTATTCGCCCCCCTCTGGGTTCGGCGTTCCGCAGCCACGAAGCCACCATCGCTGGCAACACCTGCCTTTATGGCGCAACGGGCGGCAAGCTATTCGCCTCTGGTCGGGCTGGTGAACGCTTTGCCGTACGCAACTCCGGTGCCATTACCGTGGTAGAAGGTATTGGCGATAATGGCTGTGAGTATATGACCGGCGGCATCGCCTGCGTGCTGGGCCGGACTGGCGTTAACTTTGGTGCGGGTATGACCGGCGGCTTTGCCTACGTACTGGACGAGGATGGCGAATTTCGTAAGCGTGTAAACGCAGAGTTAGTCGAGGTGCTGAATGTTGACGAATTGCCGATTCATGAAGAGCATCTTCGCGGCCTGATAACCGAGCACGTTCAAATTACCGGATCAACGCGCGGCGAGGAAATCCTTGCCAACTGGCCGGATTTCTCTGCCAAATTTGCGCTGATCAAGCCTAAATCCAGCGATGTGAAGGCGTTGTTAGGTCACCGTAGTCGTTCCGCAGCTGAGCTGCGGGTGCAGGCGCAGTAAGGGGTTAGTTCATGAGCCAGAACGTTTATCAGTTTATCGATTTACAGCGGGTCGACCCGCCCAAAAAGCCGCTGAAAGTTCGTAAAATCGAGTTTGTTGAGATTTACGAACCGTTCTCTGAAGGTCAGTCGAAGGCGCAAGCCGATCGCTGCCTTTCCTGTGGCAACCCCTATTGTGAATGGAAATGCCCGGTGCATAACTACATTCCCAACTGGTTGAAACTGGCTAATGAAGGCAGGATCATTGAAGCGGCCGAACTTTCTCATCAGACCAATAGCCTACCCGAAGTTTGTGGTCGGGTTTGCCCACAGGATCGCCTGTGCGAAGGTTCCTGTACGCTGAACGATGAGTTTGGCGCTGTTACCATCGGTAATATTGAGCGCTACATCAATGATAAAGCCATGGAGATGGGCTGGAAGCCCGATCTCAGTCAGGTGAAACCAACCGGTAAACACGTTGCCATTATCGGTGCCGGTCCTGCGGGTCTGGCCTGTGCTGACGTTCTGGCACGCAACGGTGTACAGGCGGTAGTATTCGATCGTCATCCGGAAATCGGCGGATTACTGACCTTTGGTATTCCCTCTTTTAAACTGGAAAAAGAGATCATGGTTCGCCGTCGTGAAATCTTTACCGGAATGGGCATTGAATTTCGTCTGAATACCGAAGTCGGCCGCGACGTGCAGATTAACGAGCTTCTGCACGATTACGACGCAGTTTTTCTTGGGGTTGGTACCTATCAATCAATGCGTGGAGGCATTGAACATGAGGATGCCTCTGGCGTATATGACGCGCTGCCTTATCTGATCGCCAACACGAAAAACGTTATGGGCTTCTCACAAGGCGAAGATGCTCCCTTCATTGATATGAATGGTAAACGCGTGGTGGTTCTGGGAGGAGGAGATACCGCGATGGACTGCGTGCGAACCTCTATTCGTCAGGGAGCCACCCACGTAACCTGCGCTTACCGTCGTGATGAAGAAAATATGCCAGGCTCACGTCGCGAAGTGAAAAACGCGCGCGAAGAAGGCGTTGAATTTCAGTTCAATATTCAGCCTCTGGCGGTTGAAATCAATACTAACGGTAACCTATGCGGTGTGAAAATGGCGCGTACAGAAATGGGCGAACCAGATGCTAACGGCCGTCGCCGGGCAGAGATCGTACCGGGTTCTGAACACATCCTGCCAGCAGATGCGGTAATTATGGCGTTTGGCTTTCGTCCACATGCGATGAGCTGGCTGGAAAAACATACCGTTGAACTTGATAAGCAAGGGCGCATCATCGCACCGGAAGTAAGCAATAACCCGTATCAGACCAGCAACCCGAAAATTTTTGCTGGCGGTGATGCGGTTCGCGGCTCAGACCTGGTGGTTACCGCCATTGCAGAAGGTCGCAAAGCGGCAGAGGGTATCATGAACTATCTTGAAGTCTGACGGCTCCGGCAATCAGTTAACGAATAAAAGGCCTGTTTCCGGCAGCAGATTCAGGCCCTTCGTCTACGCTTTACGCAAAGCATATTTTTGCCTGGCTTTCGCCCTTTATTTCACCACTCGCAGTGAAGGTCGTCCACCGCGCGGAGGTGGCTCGTCATCTGGCTGGCCATCATCGTCGCGGCTCTCAGCATTGTCCGGACGATCGCCGTCGATCACTGACATTACCGGCTCGGCTACTTCTTGCTGGCTAGCAGAGGGATCGAATTCGGCATCATCATAGGTCGGTTCAGGCTCAAACATAGTCCCGGCACCGTTCTCGCGTGCGTATATTGCCAGCACCGCAGCGAGTGGAACCGAAACCTGACGCGGAACACCCCCGAAACGCGCGTTGAAACGCACTTCGTCGTTACCAAGTTCCAGATTGCCAACCGCTCGCGGGGCAATATTCAATACAATCTGCCCGTCTCGAGCATACTCCAACGGGACCATTACGCCCGGTAGATTGATATCGACCACCAGATGCGGCGTCAGCTGGTTATCAAGAAGCCAGTCATAAAAAGCCCGTAGCAGATAAGGACGACGAGGTGTTAGCTGTGACATTTCCATGGATATCAGCCCCGCGTTTGCAGGCGTATTTCACGTTCAGCTTCAGTAAGCGAAGCCAAAAAAGAGTCACGTTCAAAGACGCGCGTCATGTAGCCTTTGATCTCTTTAGAACCGGTTCCCAGCAGCTCTACGCCAAGCTGAGGTAAACGCCACAGCAACGGTGCCAGATAGCAATCTACCAGGCTAAACTCCTCGCTGAGAAAATAGGGTGTACGTGCGAACAACGGCGCAATGGCAAGCAGCTCTTCACGCAACTGCTTGCGTGCGGCTTCAGCATCCTGAGCGTTTCCACGCTCAATGATACGCATCAGGCTGTACCAATCATATTCAATACGATGCATCATCAGGCGACTTTCACCGCGCGCCACAGGGTAAACCGGCATTAGTGGCGGATGAGGAAAACGCTCATCAAGATATTCCATGATAATGCGCGATTCATACAGCGTCAGCTCACGATCTACCAACGTAGGTACCGTTCG
The DNA here is from genome assembly GCF_900115045.1 of Izhakiella capsodis. Lineage (GTDB taxonomy): Bacteria > Pseudomonadota > Gammaproteobacteria > Enterobacterales > Enterobacteriaceae > Izhakiella > Izhakiella capsodis. The sequence goes on from NZ_FOVC01000004.1 coordinate 258,995, forward strand.
ATACGGATTGAGGTCAATCAGATCCTGCGGCAGGTTATCCATCTCGACCTGCTCAATCTCTACGCTGACGCCTTTTTCAGCCAGTACAATACGGACCTGATGACTAAAAATATCAGTTGGACCAGAAAACAGCGTCATTACCGAACGTTTGTTGGCAGCGACAGCCATGTAAACCTCCAAGTTTATCCAGAAAATTACTGCGAATAGCCAACCACGAGGCGACCAACCTGTTCATTATAATGGCCTCGGGTACGTACTGCTCCCGAACCGGCTTTCTGCTCAGAGTGAAGCAGGCATGATGCACCATATAATATAGGCACAGGGCGTCAGTAGTTTACCAGATTTTAGACAGTTTGTGGCGGAGCTGGTGGGGAATTGTCAGCAAAATCACGCAAAATTAAGTGTCATAAAGGAAAAAACCCGGCAAATGCCAGGTTTTTTTATGTAACTGAATCTGCCAAAGCAGATGCCAATTAACGTTTGGAGAACTGAGGACGGCGACGTGCTTTGCGCAGGCCCACTTTTTTACGTTCAACCTGACGAGCATCACGCGTAACAAAACCAGCTTTACGCAGTTCAGAACGCAGGGATTCGTCATACTCCATCAGTGCACGGGTAATACCGTGACGGATAGCGCCAGCCTGACCAGAAATACCGCCACCTTTAACGGTGATGTACAGATCCAGTTTGCCGACCATATCAACCAGCTCCAGCGGCTGACGAACTACCATGCGGGCAGTTTCGCGACCAAAGTATTGTTCTAAAGAACGCTGGTTGATAACGATGTTACCGCTTCCCGGCTTGATAAAGACGCGAGCGGAAGAGCTTTTGCGGCGACCAGTGCCGTAGTTTTGAGTTTCAGCCATTGCCTGTAATCCCGATTAAATGTCAAGAACTTGCGGTTGCTGTGCCGCGTGGTTGTGCTCATTGCCCGCGTATACTTTTAGTTTACGGAACATTGCACGACCCAGCGGGCCCTTCGGCAGCATGCCTTTAACCGCGATTTCAATCACACGCTCAGGACGGCGGGCAATCATCTCTTCAAAAGTCGCCTGCTTGATACCACCGATGTGACCAGTATGATGATAATAGACTTTATCCAGACGCTTGTTACCCGTCACGGCAACTTTGTCAGCGTTGAGAACGATAATATAGTCACCGGTATCAACGTGCGGAGTATATTCCGCTTTATGCTTACCACGCAGACGGCGTGCCAGTTCAGTCGCCAGACGACCCAAAGTTTTGCCATCAGCGTCAACAACATACCAGTCACGCTGTACGGTTTCTGGCTTAGCTGTAAAAGTTTTCATTAAAAGCTTACCCAATAGTAGTTACACGTTGGTGAAATCCCAAACGCTTGAATAAACGGTCGAGGCTCACACGACCATCTCGTCCAGCAAGCCCACCCCCTCAGGCAAGGTTGCCGGCGCAGCAAAGTTTTGGGAAAAAACTTTGTCGTAACGTGGGGTCGCAAGATTATAGAGAAGTCGATATGAAAGATCGACCCTTTTTTACACGATATTTCGTCTGACTGCATCTCACGGCAAGTGGTCCAAACGCAGATACTCTTCGCTTTGCATCTCCTGCAAGCGGGAGATGCAGCGCTGATATTCAAACTTCAGTCGCTCTCCCTGATAAATCTCATGCAACGATGCCTCTGCAGATATAATCAGCTTCACGTGCCGTTCATAAAACTCATCGACCAGCGCCAGAAAGCGACGCGCCTGATCTTCGGTTTTATAAGCCATCACTGGAACGTTGAACAAAAGAACGCTATGGAAGCGATGCGAAAGCTCAATATAGTCATGCTGACTGCGCCCTTCCCCACACATGACATTAAAATCGATGGCCAACACACCCTGAGCGCTACCCAACGTATTAATCGTCCGATGGTTGATATCAAGCATCTGCCCATCGCCGCGCGCTTGTCCCGCCAAGGCAACAAACATGTTATCCATCGCCGCACGATTAGCATCATTCAGTGGGGTCATCCAAAGATGTGCCGAGGTCAGAGTGCGCAAACGGTAATCTATGCCAGCATCAACATTCATAACGTCGCAATAGCGTTTGATAAGCTCAATTGCCGGCAGAAATCGCGCCCGCTGCAAACCGTTGTGGTAGAGCTTATCCGGTGGAATATTGGAGGTCGCCACCAATGAGATCCCTCTGGCGAACAGAGCCTCCATTAGCGTACCTAATAGCATGGCATCAGTGATATCTGAGACGAAAAATTCATCAAAACAGAGTAAATCAGTTTCTGCTTTAAACCTGTCAGCAACAATTTGTAACGGATCGCTCTGCCCCTGAAGCTCAGTCAGCGACTCATGTACCCGCAACATAAAGCGATGAAAGTGGAGACGCTGCTTACGCTCTCCACGAATGGACTGAAAAAACAGATCCATAAGCCAGGTTTTACCCCGCCCCACACCGCCCCACATATAAAGGCCACGAACAGGTTCAATTGTCTTATTTTTATCTCTGCCAATCAGCTTGCGCAGATTGTTAAGCAGGGTGCTTCCGGCGTCGGCTGATGGCATGACGCACTCTTCGTTTAAAGCATGCCAGATACGGTCAAGACGAGTTACGGCAGCAAGCTGAATGTCATCCGGCTGAAATTCACCGCTATTAAGCGCCTGCTGATAGCGCGCCAGCGGAGAGGATATATGCATAGTCACGGCAAGATCCCTGATTAAATTGAGATGCCACAGGATATACTAATCGAAGAAACATTTTACGTGCGGGCAGACCGCAACAGGATTCCACTTCCGTAAGATTAACGGTTATAGTGGTGTAAGTGGAAGCCTTTACGGACAACGAAGATATTTGGGAGTCATTATGACCTGGGAATACGCGCTCATTGGTTTAGGCATTGGCATTTTGATTGGTGGCCTGGCTGTACGCTATGGAAACCGTAAGCTACGTGAGCAGCGCAATATGCAGTACGAACTGGAAAAAACAAAAGCAGAACTGGCAGATTATCGGGAGGAGTTGTCAAATCATTTTGCCCGCAGCGCCGAACTGCTGGACAACATGGCTCGTGATTATCGCCAGCTTTATCAGCATATGGCAAAAGGTTCCAATGACCTGCTACCTAACCTGCCGGGAAATAAAAAACCCTTTTCATATCAACTGACTGGTTCAGAAGCTGATAACGACCAGGCTCCGGTACAAATGCCACGCGACTACTCAGACAGTGGCGCTTCGGGCTTGCTGCGCGATGAACATCCCAAACATGATTAATCCCCGTAAGAAGGGCGCGCACTGCGTCCTTTTTATTATCAACGATATAAACAGGAACCCTTTGACTGTCTGCCTGTCATAACATCCAGCATCGTGTTGTTATCAATTTATTTCGAACCTATTTCCTCTGCCCAGCAGGTGTTTGTAACGATGAAGAAAAAAATATTAACGCTAAGCGCACTGGCGCTGGCTATCGCTATCAATCTTTCCCTGGCTACTCAGGCACAGGCGACTTTACCTGCTCAGATTCAGGGTCAGCAGCTGCCAAGCCTGGCACCGATGCTGGAAAAAGTGCTGCCGGCGGTGGTCAGCGTGCATGTTGAAGGAAGCGCGACGGTAACGCAAGATCAGATCCCCGAACAGCTCCGGCGTTTCTTTGGGAAGCAAGGTCAGAACACCCATTCACAACCGTTTGAAGGTATTGCCTCAGGCGTCGTGATCAATTCAGAAAAAGGTTATGTGCTGACAAACAACCACGTGGTTAACGGTGCCAATAAAATCAGCGTCCAACTGAGTGACGGCCGCGAATATGATGCGAAACTCATCGGCCATGATGAGCAGACCGATATTGCGCTGCTGCAGCTAAAAAACGCCACCAACCTGACACAGATTAAAATTGCCGACTCCGATAATCTTAAAGTCGGTGATTTTGCCGTGGCCATCGGCAACCCTTTTGGCCTCGGTCAGACGGCAACCTCCGGTATTGTCTCCGCACTCGGTCGCAGTGGCCTTAACCTGGAGGGGCTGGAAAATTTCATTCAGACTGATGCGGCCATTAACCGTGGTAATTCAGGCGGTGCGCTGGTTAACCTTAACGGTGAATTGATTGGTATTAATACCGCAATTCTGGCCTCTTCTGGCGGTAACATCGGTATTGGCTTTGCTATTCCAGGCAATATGGCAATGGAATTGGCGCAGCAGCTGATTGAGTTCGGAGAGGTTAAGCGCGGGCAGTTAGGCATTAAAGGCACCGAAATGACGGCCGATATGGCGAAAGCATTTAACGTCGATCAGCAGCGAGGTGCCTTTGTTAACGAAGTTCTGCCTGGCTCCGCTGCCTCTAAAGCCGGTATTAAAGCCGGTGACATCATCACTGCCGTTGATGGCAAAGCTATTTCCAGTTTTGGCGAGCTACGGGTGAAAATCGGGACCTCTACGCCAGGTAAAGAGGTAAAAGTGGGCTTGCTGCGCGACGGAAAACCGCTGACGGTCAGCGTTAAACTTGACAATGGTGCTCAATCCACCAGCGTCCACGGATTGCTAGCCCCGGCGTTGCAAGGGGCTGAACTACGCGATGGGGCTGCCAAAGATGGCAGTAAGGGTGTCAAGGTTGACAACGTGGGTAAAGCCACCCCTGCCGAACAAATTGGGCTACAAAAAGATGATGTGATCATTGGCGTCAACCGTACCCGTGTACAAAATCTTGCCGACCTGGCTAAGGCGCTGGAAAGCAAGCCATCGGTACTGGCGATGAACGTTATTCGCGGAGACGAGAGTATTTATCTGTTAATGCGCTAAACGCGAGTGAAAATCATGATGCGGACACCTGATTGTCCGCTTAACTCGTGTTATCCTTCCTGTCGTTATCCACTGATCACACTACGTCATGTTTTTCAAATTTCTGCGTTCAATCATCATCGGGCTGGTAGTTGCAGGCCTACTGCTGGCAGCCGCTCCGGCCTTACGGCTGGGTAAGACGCTGTTTGCCTCGTCAGATGAAAGCGTTAATGATACGCCCATCAGTTATAATGCCGGCGTGCGACGAGCTGCGCCTGCCGTGGTAAATGTTTATAACCGCAGCGCCAATACCAATGATGACAGCCTCGGGATCCATACGCTGGGATCTGGCGTTATCATGGATAGCAGAGGTTATATCCTCACGAATAAACATGTTATTAACGATGCCGAGCAGATTATCGTCGCGCTACAGGATGGCCGGATTTTTGAAGCTATGCTGGTCGGTTCCGACTCGCTGACCGATCTTGCCGTGCTGAAAATCAATGCGACTAATCTTCCCGTCATCCCAATCAATCCACATCGGGTTGCCCATATTGGCGATCTGGTGATGGCGATCGGCAATCCGTATAACATCGGACAAACGGTCACTCAAGGAATCATCAGCGCGACGGGACGTGTAGGTCTTAGCCCTTCCCGCTACCAAAACTTCCTGCAAACTGATGCGTCGATAAATCGCGGTAACTCCGGCGGCGCACTGATTAATTCGCTGGGAGAGCTGATGGGCATCAATACACGTTCATTTGATAAAAGCGACAACGGTGAAACGCCGGAAGGTATTGGCTTTGCTATTCCAACGGGGCTGGCAGTAAAAATTATGGATAAGCTGATCCGTGATGGTCGGGTTATTCGTGGCTATATCGGCATCAGCGGACGTGAAATCCCGCAGTTGCGCAACCAAAGCGGCAATCTTGATCATATCCAGGGAATTGTAGTAACGAACGTCACGCCCGATGGCCCGGCGGCAAAAGCAGGTATTCAGGTTAATGATATGATTACCAGCGTCAATAATAAACCGGCTGTATCGGCAATCGAAACGATGGATCAGGTTGCAGAGTTGCGTCCCGGAACGGAAATTGAGGTTGATATACTGCGTAATGATCAGCGACTGCGTCTGAAAGTGACCGTGGCAGAATATCCCCAGTCCTAACCCGAAACCTGGTACTGAAATTAAGCGCTCCCGTCAGTTGAACGTTGCGTCCACTCTCTAAGTATCCGTAATCTCATTGGAATTACGGATATTTTTAACAGATTTCCGCAGGCTCCCAGCAGCCGCCATATATTTACACTAAGAGTCTTCCCTGCTCTTTCGGATCGCCTCCCCTGAACTCATCAGGCAAGACCCTGCATATGCAAGCGTTTAAGATAACAATGATGGCCTGGACTGTACGTCTCGTTTTACCTTATGACGCCATTAAGTTTGTCAGCTGCGATCTCACCAGGAAAAATGTCGCAAGTAATACAGTAAATGCGGCTGATGGGAAAAGCCAGGTTACGCCGACACGCAAGGTCAGACATGACCTTTAGCGGTAAAAAAAGCCGCAATGTCACGCATTACGGCTAACGTCAAAAGCTAACCTGGAGCGCATCAGATTTTCAGTCGCTCTCTATTTCATGCCAATGGCGGTTCATTTCACAAAATCGACGCCCTGCTGAATATCTTTTTTCAGCGTATCCAGCATGCCATCCATTGCATTCTGCTCAAAAGCACTCAACGTGCCGATAGGCTTACGCTCCTGAACGCCATTTTTACCCAGCAACAGCGGTTGTGAAAAGAAGCGGGCGTGTTCACCGTCGCCTTCAACATACGCGCACTCCACCACGTTGCTCTCGCCCTGCAGCGCACGAACCAGCGCCAGACCGAATTTTGCCGCCGCCTGTCCCATAGACAGGGTTGCCGATCCGCCACCCGCTTTAGCTTCAACAACTTCCGTGCCGGCGTTCTGAATACGTTTAGTCAGATCGCTAACCTCCTGCTCGCTGAAGCTAACGCCGGGGATCTGCGATAGCAGGGGCAGGATAGTCACGCCGGAGTGGCCACCGACAACCGGCACATTTAACGCTTGCGGATTTTTCCCTTTCATCTCCGCAACAAAAGTATTTGAACGGATAATATCCAGCGTAGTTACACCAAACAGGCGGTTCTTGTCATAAACCCCAGCCTTCTTCAAAACCTCGGCGGCGATAGCAACGGTGGTATTAACCGGATTCGTGATTACGCCTATTAGTGCTTTCGGGCAGGTGTCAGCCACCTGTTGAATAAGATTGCGTACAATGCCTGCATTAACATTAAACAGATCGGAGCGATCCATCCCTGGCTTACGCGCCACCCCCGCAGAGATAAGCACAACATCAGCGCCTTTCAGCGCAGGCGTTGCGTCCTCACCGCTGAAGCCTTCAATTTTCACCGCAGTGGGAATATGGCTGAGGTCAACGGCTACGCCCGGAGTGACTGGTGCGATATCGTAAAGTGACAACTGTGAACCAGCAGGAAGCTGAGTCTTTAACAGAAGAGCCAGCGCCTGACCAATACCACCTGCTGCACCGAGAACTGCTACTTTCATCCTGGAACTCCTATATAGTGAGCATAACGTGCCAGGGGATTGAAAAGTTTCAACTTGAACCTACAAACAGGGCTAAGGTGATAACCTCAATAAGACTCTATACCCTGCCGTATTGACAGCAAGGAGCGTGATGCTTAAGGCATCGCTGCTAAATCCTGCTGACTTTTAACCTCTGCAATCCCTGACTGTAATAGTTAATCCATAGTGGCTTAATAAACCCACTAGATTTTATAACAATAAATTAACTTATCCAGTCCGCACATCGCAAAACAATTTTTTTCTCATTCGACCGGTTTGCAACGCTGCACATTTTGCATCTATAAAAATATACTAGTCACTTTATTGCATAATAATGCAATAAAGTGCATAATAAACGGTTACTAGGCTCACACTTTTGACGCGTTCATCGAGTAAACATTATGCGAACATCATCTAAACAGGAAGATTTGATCAAAGCTTTCAAGGCGCTGCTGAAAGAAGAGAAGTTCAGTTCGCAGGGTGAGATTGTTTTGGCGCTTCAGGATGATGGCTTTGAGAATATTAACCAGTCAAAAGTTTCTCGCATGCTAACCAAGTTCGGTGCCGTACGCACACGAAACGCCAAAATGGAAATGGTTTACTGCTTACCCTCAGAACTCGGCGTGCCTACCACCACCAGCCCTCTGAAGAACCTGGTACTGGACATTGACTTTAATGAAGCTTTGGTAGTTATTCATACTAGTCCCGGCGCGGCGCAGCTAATTGCTCGTTTGCTCGACTCTCTCGGCAAATCAGAAGGCATTTTAGGTACCATTGCCGGCGACGACACTATTTTTATTACCCCCGTTCGCGCCTTTACCGTACGTCAGCTGTATGATGCGATCCTGGCCTTATTCGTGCAAGAACTCTGACGACGTGTTATCCCCTCAGCAACGTTGCCATTCTCCATCCCTGTTTTAATCATCACCATGTCAGCACAGCTGATTTAATTTAATGTGCGGGACATCTCAAGAATAAAAAACAATATCATCGTCTTCAATACAGCATTCAGAGCCGACTTTAGCCACATGGCGTGTAGTCAGAAGTCCGGACTAAAGGCGTTTGCAGTGGCGCTATTAGCGTCCTTATCAACGAAGCAGCTAACAGCAATACATCACCCATTCCACTGGCTGGTGTACCCCATTTCTGGTCAGCCGTCTGACGGCCCCAGACCCAAGCCACCGGAGCCTTCCTTTATCTTTTTAACCGGGATAGAAACGTAATTTCCCTTTCCGCTCTTCTTCCGCTTCATTAAATAAAAGCATCAATGTACATCGCACCGTTGATGCAAATACCCCAAATTAGCGGAGACGATTTCAAGTGGCCCCACCAACAGAGGTTTCGTCACGACATCCCATAAACTTCCCGATCGCCTGTCCTCTTATCCGCCAGAAAAAACCGCACGCTGAACGGGCGATACAAATTCGCCCGTTCACCTATTTCATTCAAATCAAAAAGGTCGGGTCTTATGCCACTTTTCCTTGTTTGACATGAATAGAACAACTCTCCGAACGTTTACAATCCACTGATGTGTATAGCTTTAACGTCAAGAAATTCATCAAGCCCAAGCACGGAACCTTCGCGCCCTAAACCAGACTCTTTCACACCGCCAAACGGTGCCAGTTCGGTGGAAACTGCGCACTCGTTAACGCCAACCATCCCACTTTCTAACGCTGCAGAAACCCGGAATACGCGTTGCAAGTTCTGCGTATAAAAATAAGCCGCGAGGCCGTACTCCGTTTCATTAGCCCGACGTATAACCTCATCTTCGTTATCAAAACGGAAGCAGGCCGCAACCGGTCCAAAGGTCTCTTCCTGAGCCAGCTGCATGTTTTCATTAGCATCAGCAATAACCGTTGGCTGCCAGAAATTCCCCCCCAATGGGTGATGATCGCCACCAGCAATAATACGAGCGCCCTTTGCTAACGCATCGTTAACATGCTCCTGGACTTTTTCCACCGCATTTTTGTCGATCAGCGGTCCGATAACAACGCCTTCATCCATCCCGTTCCCCACTTTCAGCTTTTTGACTTCTTCAGAAAGCTGACTGACAAAACGGTCATATATACTGCTGTGAATAAAGAAGCGATTCACACTGACGCATACCTGACCCGCGTTACGGAATTTATTGGCAATCGCGCCTTTTACCGCAGCATTTATATCAGCATCTTCAAATACAATGTATGGCGCGTTGCCGCCAAGCTCCATCGAAACTTTTTTCATCGTTTCAGCGGCATTGCGCATCAGCAGTTTTCCCACTTGGGTCGATCCGGTAAACGAGATTTTACGTACCCGCTTACTCGCCATAATCGCGTCGCTTATCGCTGACGTGTCACCAGCAACCGCATTGAGTACGCCATCAGGGACGCCCGCTTTTTTCGCCAGCGCCAGCAGCGCAAAAGCACTCAGCGGCGTATTATTTGCCGGTTTGATAATACCGGTACAGCCAGCTGCTAATGCCGGCCCCAGCTTGCGCGTCAGCATAGCCATCGGAAAATTCCACGGCGTAATCGCAGCGACAACACCAACCGGCTCGCGAGTGGACAGAATGCGACTACCGGCTTTTGCCGGCGGAATAATCTCGCCATTAGCGCGTTTTGCCTGCTCGGCGAACCACTGGATAAAGCTGGCGGCATACTCAACCTCAGCTTCGGCCTCCATCAGCGGCTTTCCCTGCTCCGCCGTCATCAGCTTACCCAGCCAGCTTTTATGCTCAATTATTAGCTGATACCAGCGATAGAGAATTTCTGAGCGTGACTTTGCGGTGCGAGCGCGCCATTCGGGAAAAGCCCGGTAGGCCGCCTCAATAGCATCTTCGGTTTCACGTTTACCGGCGCGCGCTACATTGGCAATAACCTCACCCGTAGCGGGGTTGAGTACCTCAAAGGAATCGCTGAGACTAAGCCACTGGCCGTTAACGAGGTAGCCCGTCTGAAAGAGTTCATGCTGCTGCAAGGTCTGCACATTCATCTTGTTTTCCCGTTGTTTAATCATCCTGAAGAATAAGTATAGATGGCAAAAGCACTCTGCCGCTCTGGTTTGAAGCACTTTAGTACAACCGATTTTCAGAACGACTCTATTTATATTTGCACCAGTGCATTTTGATATTTTTTCAGCATCATAATCAGTCGTGATACAGCGTCACCGACGCTAGCAGGAGCCTCGCACTGCGCCAGCTTTTGCTGGTAAACATCCAGCTCATCCAGCAAGCGTTGGAATAAAACCCGACGGCTGCTGTCGCTACGTGCAGCGATCACGCGATCCGCACTTTGACGTAGCTGCTTATGGAATCCCGATAGTTCCGCATTCACTGGCACATCCGCGTTACGTAAACGCTGGTGGCAGATAATCAGTGTTAAGCCAATGCGGTATTTATCAATATCGTTAGGAAACAGGTTCAGTAATAAAAATAGCTGCTGATAGAGTGCGGGCAGATGGTTTTCCTGGCGACGGACTTTGTTGGTGGTCATGGCGGATACGGCCGCATACATTAGTCGGTTAAGTAGCTTACGTCCGGTTCGGGCACGGGAGTTATCACGGATCAGCAGGATCACCATCAAAGAGACAAAACAGCCGATCATCTGGCCCAGCGCGTTATCCAGAAATGCATTGATTTTGAAAGACATCGGATTATCCAGCACCAGCACGTTGATCGTACCCACCAATGCGCCCAGGGTACCGATCTGCCGACGCTGCGTCAGTATTCCGGCAATAAACGCCATCACACCCAGCGAAATACAGAGCAAAAGCATGCTTTGCTGCGTTGCTGGCATGAGGACAGCAAAGTAGAACAATCCCAACGGCAGGGCAGCAGTCATACCGTAGAGAAAGTCTTTTACCATCATCAGCGGATTGGGAGTACGCATTGCCAGCGCGGTGATCACCGCCAGCATCACCATGCAACCGCTGCCTGAACTCCAGCCGGTCCATAACCAGAATAACGAGCCGGCAGCGGTTGCAGCAAAAGTGCGGATACCATTAATCATCGCATGATGGGTTTCAGCGGATCGCAGTTTGATCACCACCTCGTCTTTCATCACATCTTCTTCAGTACGACTGATATTGCAATTAGTATGCACGCCCTTCATCAGCAGTGAGTAACGGGTTGCGGCTGCCACCCAATTACTGATGGTTTCAGGTGAGTAGGTATTGCCGCCGACAGTAATGTCGCGACGTAACAGCTTCAATCGTTGATGAACATCCAGTGCGCTCTCCACTGACTGTTCAAAGAAAGCGCGGAAATGTGCGGGGATATATGTGCTGTTCGAATTCTGAATCAGAAAGGTTTCACCAGCCTGAGTTATCAGCATCAGCGAAAGTGAATTCAACGCTTTGAGCCGCCGGTTAACCCGCAGCCAGCGCGATGACTCCATCATCAGATTACTACGCATACCGTTTAACGCAGTGGTACGCCGTACCAGTGCAGCCCATGATTTATCAACGGCTTCACGCTCTCCATGTGCGACGCAGAGCTGTAACAGGCGGTAGTGTTCCACCAGCAGCGCTTCTATTTCACGGTCTACCTCATTCTTAATCGATCGCGGCGAAAACAGCAGATCCGCGAGCACCGCACAGACGATGCCGATGATAATTTCACTGCAACGCTCAACAGCAAACTGTGGGGCAAGCAGCAGCTTGCCTTGTGCATCAGCGCTGACGACGATAATTAATGCGGTATAGCCTGCCAGTGCAAGCGCGTAGGAATTCTCAACGCGCACCAGTGAGGAAAGCCATACACATCCCCCCGCCCAGATGCAGCATAAAAGCAGCATGACCACCGGTGCGCGAATAGTTGTAATCATGATAGCCAGCGCGGCAATACAACCAATAAAAGTACCAATGATGCGCAGCATGCCACGATAACGCAGTGCGCCAGAGTAGGGATCGCCCCCCGCAACAAAGGCCGTACCACCGGCAACAATGCAAGCAGTCATCACTGCCCAGCGCGGTGTTTCGAGGTTAAAGTGAAAACCAATCGTCAGCGCCAGAACCAGTGCAAAGGTTAGTTTTATCGGGAAACGAAGCTGATGCCAGTACATAGGCCCCCTTAACCGAATTCACGCAGGCGATTAACCAACTTCATCAGCGCCGTTGTCTCACCCTGCTGACGATCTTTTTCCCCTGTCACCACCACGGTCGCCGTCGTCCCTGCGGGATAGAGATTGCCGGGCTGCCTGTCGAGGCGAATACGCACCGGGACACGCTGCGCCAGCCTCACCCATTCAAGATTAGAATCGACGGTCGCCATTCCCTTGCTGTCGACACTGCTGCTGCTATTGGTGACACCTGCGGCAATGCTATCAACCGTGCCTTTCAGAATATGATTGCTGCCAAGTGGGGTAATTTCCGCCCGATATCCGGGGTGAACGCCAGCCAGCTTGGTCTCTTCCATATAGGCTTGAACGAAATAACTGCCGGCTTTAACTAACGCAATCGCCGTTGAACCACGCGTAATAAATTCACCGGTATAAACGTTCAGATTAGTGACCCAGCCGTCAGCCGGGGCGCTTACCGTAGTACGCGTCAGATCGAGCTTTGCCATGTCACGCGCGGCGATGGCTTTCGCCAGCTGATGCTGCGTGGTCTGCAAATCGTTGTTTGCCTGATCGATGGCCTCACGTGACATCGCTGCGGTTCCTAGCCGGTTGCGACGGGATGCCTCGCGCTGCTTCTCAGCAACTATCGACTGATAATAAGCAACGTCGGCTTCATCCTCCTCTAACGCTTTCTCATAGCGTGGCTGGTCAATAACAAACAGCACATCACCCTGTTTAACCCGCTGGTTATCATGAACCTTTACCTGTGTTACCAGGCCGGTAACGTCCGGAGCTATTGCGACAACGTCAGCACTGAATTTTGCGTCACGCGTCCAGGGAGACTCGGTGTAGAACACCCAGGCGCGGAAAATGGCCACTATCGCGATAACGACAAGAACCAGCGTGATGGAGAAACGGGAGATTTTTCTTGCGAGAGCTTTCACTATGACCTCAAACGAACAGGCAGGATACAAGATAGAACAAACAGCAATATAGCGCTGTATTAAAAAGCGCCGGATGCCAGACAAAATCATAGATGCCGGTTGGCGTCAAAACCCGCCTCACCAACCAGAACAGCATCAGTGCGATGATGATTTCAACAAATACAGGGGGAAACGACAGCCCGAAGATGACAATTACCGGAAACACACTCATTTTTTGCCCTTAGAAAAACAGACCAGCCCTTCCCCTGACAGATGTCCCGGATGGCTCTGAATCGAAATAGTCACGGCTAACGGCTTGCTGACAACCGGGCCAAAACACACTATCTGTGACAATCTGAACCGTCATGAATAACGCAGTCTTAAAAAGGAACGCGCTTTTAAGGGCGACGATATTGGAAAACGGCTGCTGGAAACCACATAGTAACGTTGCTTACTATATTCATGCTACCAAATTTAATCATCACTTTTAAACCAGCGTGAATAATGGAGAGACTCCAGGGGATGCCCAGCTTCGCATGGTGAGTGGAGAGAGGATCATATACCGTTGTCACACGCTTACTCAAAATAAGCGCTTCATTGAAAAGCCCGATTGTGCCCCGGCTGAAAGACGGACCACGGGTTAAATGAATGCATCGCAGTAACCGACTCAGCGCTGCCGGATACTTCTGACGCTCAACGAAGAGTGAAAAACGGCGTGGGCATGGCCGAGGTACTCATGCCATATGTGATTGGTAAACTTAACAGCGTCGGGATCGGGTCCCTGTTTAATGGCTACCGGCCACCGCCAGAACAGGTTTATGCCGTCCATAGTGGGAAAGATAAGCGTCCACTTAAGGCTCAGGGTTACCTGATCAACGACATCGAAAAGGTAACGCAAACCAGACATGCGCTGCGGGATCAACATTGAAAAAAGGCGTTCAGTATACTGAACGCCCGACAGCTCAAAGTTAAACCGCGTGGGTTAAGGCGCGATTACGCCGTACCACCAACGGTGATTTTATCGAGTTTAAGGCTGGGCTGACCCACCCCCACTGGCAGACTCTGGCCCTCTTTACCGCATACGCCAACGCCTTTATCGAGCGCCAAATCGTTGCCGACCATCGATATCTGCTGCATGGCCTCAATACCCGAGCCTATCAGCGTAGCGCCCTTAACCGGTTTGGTTATCTTCCCTTTCTCGATCAGCCAGGCTTCAGCGGTTGAAAAAACAAACTTTCCGGAGGTGATATCAACCTGCCCACCGCCAAAATTAGGCGCATACAGGCCATAATCAACACTTTCAATAATTTCCTGCTGAGTTGATTGGCCCGCCAGCATGTAGGTATTGGTCATACGTGGCATCGGCAGATGGGCGTAAGATTCGCGCCGGCCGTTACCGGTAGGCTTCATTCCCATCAACCGGGCATTGAGCTTGTCCTGCATATAGCCTTTGAGGATACCGTTCTCAATCAGGACGTTGTATTGCCCCGGTACCCCTTCGTCATCGATAGCCAGCGAGCCGCGCAGCCCATCAAGCGTACCATCATCTACTACCGTACAAAGCTCAGAAGCTACTTTTTTTCCCATCTGACCGCTGAAAACGGAAGTGCCGCGGCGGTTAAAATCCCCTTCCAGCCCGTGGCCTACGGCTTCATGAAGCAGCACGCCCGGCCAGCCAGCCCCCAGAACAATCGGTAGCGTTCCGGCGGGAGCAGCAACCGCTTCAAGGTTTACCAACGCCATGCGCACAGCTTCCTGCGCCCAGGCTTCTGCCCGCACTTCGCCGTTATCGTCAGCAAGAAAGAATTCATAGCCGGTGCGTCCGCCACCTCCGCTACTTCCTCGTTCACGCTTACCATTTTCCTCAACCTGAACACTTACCGACAGGCGAACCAGCGGACGTACATCGGCAGCCAGCGTGCCATCAGTAGCGGCCACCAGCACCTGCTCATACACACCGCTCAGGCTGGCACTGACTTCCTGAACACGAGGATCAGCGGCACGAGCAGCTTTATCTACCCGATGTAACAGCGCAATTTTTTCTTCGCGTGAGAGGCTTTGTAACGGGTCCTGCACGGTGTAAAGCTGGCGATTCACCACTGGGCCAAGCGTATGCGCCTGGCCGTTTCCTGCTTCACGTACGATGCTACGCGCAGCGGTGGCGCTTACCTGCAGAGCGTTCAGAGTAATTTGATCGGCATACGCAAAGCCGGTTTTCTCTCCGCTGATCGCGCGGACACCAACGCCCTGATCGATATTCCAGGAGCCATCTTTAATGATGCGGTCTTCGAGAACCCAGGACTCGTGAAAACTCGACTGAAAGTAGAGGTCTGCATAATCCACTTTGCGCTCAGAAAGCTGGCTGAGAAGCATATACAGGTCTTGTGAATTAATATTATTGGCAGCTAGTAACTGCTCACTTACCATATTTAAAGTCATGAATTCTCACTGTTGCGTGTGGCACCAGTTCTTACTGGTAACAGAAGTAACTTACAGTCAAGCCTGAGGCAATTATCAGGCGGCGTCAAATTCACTTCGCCTGGCTCGGTGGTGGCTGGCGCTGCACTTCATCAATTTCAGGTTTATCCAGTGGGCCGCTGATGTGATAACGCAGTATCGATATTTTGCTCCACAGCGGGCCAAGCACTTTACTGGCAGCAAAAACCGCCGCGCCTACCATCGGATTTACCGCAAAAGCCGTCGCTACGCCGACCGTTGTTGAGATTTCTGGCGTAACCACCGCCTCCATATCCAGCCGACGACTGACCAGATTGACCTTACCTTGCATCGCAAGATCCGCTTCCAGACCATCAACGTACAAATTGTCGCTATGCACGATGCCGTTTTGAATCCAGGCTGTCCCCCTGATCGCGTCAAATGGGAAACCCTGACTAAAAGTATCGCTGAAATCCAACCGCAGCCTGCGTAGCAGCTCATCTAAGCTGAACAGGCGTAAAATTTGTCCGGCGGGACCGGTATTCACATCGGTAATTTCGCCGGCGCCAAAATGCGTTTTCAGCGTACCGCTCAACGTCGACTCTGAACGCTGCCATGGCGTCGAGCGCCAGTGCAGGTCGTAATCGATATTAAAAGGGGCATTGTGTATTGGTGACTCTACACCAAACCAGTTAACCGCATCAGTTATATTCTTACCGCTGAGTTTACCCTTAATTGAGGTGCGCAGGTCTCCCGGCCGGTTGACCCACTCGCCATTAATCTGCAAACGGGCTTTCCCGGTATCAACCACGCCATGATTGAGCGTAAGCGTGTCAGCATTATGGGTCAATATCCCCTTAACCTGGCCAAAATTTTGCCCACGCAGCCAGCACTGCTGGCAGTCCAGTTTCAGCGCAGGCCAGTGCCGGAAATCAATCGTATCGCTACCCTGAAGAAAAACTGATGAGCCTTTAGCGTCCGACGACCACTGCGGGTTGTAATAAAGATAGGGCAGATTAACGTTCCACAGCCCATCCGGAGCTATCGCCAGCGTGCCGTCAATTTCCTGCCCTTTCGCCTTCAGGTTTAACTCACCGCGGGGGTTATTGCTCAGCGTAACATTAAGATCGTGCCACCGTTGGCCCCCCAGCTCCAGCATGGGGGTATGCAGTTTCAGGTTATCGGGCAGTTGAGACAACTGCGGCGACGCAACGCCGGTCGCGGCAGAAGATGATCGCCTGCCGTGTTTATTCGCCGGGGATAACGGAGGCGACGATTCCAGCAGCGCCAGCCAGCGATCGCCGTCAAGCGCGGGCAGGTTCAGCACCATACCACTGGCTTGCGGCAGCGGTGGCACTGATTTAGCATCATTAAGCCAGATACCGCGCTCAATACGTAGCGGCTTCCTCAGCAGCCAGCGACTATTGAAAAACTGATTTGTCCCGGCGCTGCCGCTGAGGTTAAGCGTATTCACGTCTCCTTGCGCGATTATCTTCACAGGAAAAGCGCTGCCGCTTTGTTTATCGAGCGGTGCAGGTAAGTGACTACTTATGCCGCTGAAATTACTACTAAAGTTAACTTTATAGGTACTGTGGCCCTGATGTGGCAGATCCACCATCACGTTACTTTTCCAGGCTGTGCTGCCTTTTAACTTATCGCGGAGCACTGCCGGCAGACCAGGTAACGCACCTACAGCCCAATGACCGCCCAAATCGACGCCGATATCGAAATTACTGGGGCTTTCATGCGTGTTAAAACGAACGTCCAATGGCTGACCCAGCCACTCAGCCCTCATCAGCTCGCTATCAAGATCGCCGTTATTAAAATGAAAGCGCCCGCTGACATTATGTAGCGTGCTGCCGATAGGCTTGATAGTCAGTGTATTGTTTTGCATCAGCACGTTGCCGCTTGCACGCACGATCCCAAGCTTATGTTCGAGAGGAATATCAAGATGTAAGCGACTACTTACTTCTCCTCCAATCAGCAGCTCATTGAGAGTGGTTCCGAGTGTATTTCGTAAAGCGGACTGATTGAAGTAGTCCCGGACATCAGCGCCCTGACCCCGCAGTTCACCATCAATCAGCAGGTGCGCTTTACTGTACTCTGGAATAGTGACAGAAACATTTTTTGCCTGAACCTTGCCGAGCATCGCTTCGCGCGCCGTCATCCACAGCCCGTCATTGATAAAGTCAAGGTTGATAGCCAGATTGCGGATCGCCGGCCAGTCAGGCTGAAAGGCAAAGGTTGCATCACGCAATGGCACGGCTACCTCGAACATCCCTTCATTATGCTTAAACGGAAACTGCTTCGGATTGCCCGAGAACAGCAGCGTGGCATCTGTTGTTTCCCCTCCCTGGATCGCCCCAGTCAGATAATCCACCAGCGCTTTACCCATCAGCGGCTCCGGAAAATAACGCCAGGCTTCACGTGCGTCCTTGACGTCAATGCCGGCAAGGATAGCCAGGTGCGGCGCTTCTTTAGGAGAATTGTTGAAGGTGAAGTCACCATGCGCTCTGATAGCCAGCGCCTGAAGATCAATATCACGACCGCTCAACATCAGCCCCTGCGGGCCATATAGCCAGTTAAACGAACCGGTAAACGATTTAATTTGCAGTGGTGCTTTGAACATTTGCTGATAATTCAGCTCGGTTTCCGGCAGCGCTAACCGTAGCAGACCATCCGCTACGCTGCCGCTTAGCTCACCAGTTAGCTTCTGCATCTGCGGTAGCAGTCTCCATGCCCGCCAGCTCAGGTTTTTCCAGCGCGCCTGAAACCTGGCTTGTTCTGGCTGATTTAACGGGATATCCAGCGCAATAGACTCAATCTGTCCACGCGGCTGAAGCTGCTGCCAGTTGTCGACTAACTGGGGGGAGAGCCGACTGACCAGTGAGGCTAACGGTTCCAGACGCGCGAGATCAAGATGGGTGGCACGAACACGCAGCTCCGCTGTGCGTGCCTGGCCAGGTAAAACGTTATTTTCCGGCTGCCAGAGCATATCGAACCGACCTTGTGACCAGGGTTTACCATCGGTCATCAGGTGCATTTGCGGCAGGTTAAGCAACCAGCCTCCATTGATGCGGCTAAAATGCGCGGTCTGGTTATCAACTTGCAAGCTATGGGATTGTCCCTGGCCTTGCCAGTCAGCGCCACCACGCTTCAGCCAGAGATCGCCATCATAAATATTGCCGTCTTTCAGGTTGATCCATGCGGCGAGGCTAAAGCGCGCATTCTGCAACGTCGTATTGTTTTTAACCCACTGGCCCAACCATGGCTTGACGTCGACATCATCGGCCCACATCCACACGCGACCATCGTTAAGTAAGCCGTTGCTATCGCGCAGATCCATTCGCACCTGTAGCACGCCATGCTGGCCATTCAGGCTGGAAAGACTCACTTCGCCTTCAGCACGATGGCGGTTCTTTTCATTAAACCAGGTGAGTCTGGGCATTGACAGCGTCAGCCGCTGGCCTGACGGCGACGGAAAGCTCAGCTGGCTGTCACGTAAAATGAAATGGTCGAATTGATGCAAAAACAGATCGCTGAGATGATCACGCTGAAAACGCCCCGCATCGTCACTACTGCCAGTTAACAGCGTGTTGGTTTTCAGATTAAGCTGGTAAAAGGTAAGGTCATGAAACTGCCAGCGTCCATGCAGCAACGACTGCCAGATGTTGAGCGCCAGATTGACGTGCGTTATTTTTAGCTCACCCCCATCCTTCATGGCAACCCGTATGTTACGGATACTCAGCGAGGGTCCGAAGTTTTTCCAGCGACCGTTTAACTCGCTGGCATCTATCTGCATTCCTGATACGGAAGAAAGCGTATTGAGAATCGGCTGACGCCAGCTGTTCAGCATTGGCATCGCCAGGCGCAACGCACTCACCATTAAAGCCACTATGACGATAATAGCAGCACAGGTCAGTAACATAATACGCGGCAGTCGCCTCAAACTTCTCTCCTTGTCCAGCGTGACGCAACACGTTGGCTCGCACCTTTTCTGGATCGGGCATATTCAGATAGAGGTGGCTAATTTAGCGTATTGTAAACGCGATTTTTATGGTTGGTGTCGATATTGGGATGAAAGGCGAACTTTTCGCTTAATACTTCATTACATCATCACCACATCAAACTGCTCCTGGGTATAGAGCGGTTCAATTTGTACTTTTACTTCCTTGCCAACAAACAGCTCAACTTCCGCCAGCGCATGTGATTCATCGCTTTTAAGCGCGTCGCCGACTGTCGGGGATGCGTAAACAAGAAAACGGTCAGAATCATAGGCATAATGTACACGCACAATTTCGCGCATGATTTCATAGCATACCGTTTCGACCGTCTTTAACGTACCGCGCCCCTTACATACCGAACAATCGCCGCAAAGAACATGCTCAATACTTTCACGCGTTCGCTTACGCGTCATTTCAACCAGCCCGAGCTGCGAAAAGCCGCTAATGCTGGTTTTAACGCGATCTTTGTTTAATGCCTGCTCAAGCGAGTGCAAAACCCGGCGGCGGTGATCTTCATTACTCATATCGATAAAATCGATAATGATGATCCCCCCCAGATTGCGCAGACGCAGCTGGCGAGCTATCGCCTGAGTAGCTTCGATATTAGTGTTAAAAATGGTTTCATCGAGATTGCGATGGCCGACAAAGGCACCGGTGTTGATATCAACGGTTGTCATCGCTTCGGTCTGATCGATAATTAAATAGCCACCGGACTTAAGTTCGACCTTGCGATCGAGCGCCCGCTGAATTTCATTTTCCACGTCATAGAGATCGAATATCGGCTGTTTACCATTATAGTGCTCAAGCTTACCGGTCATATCAGGAATATATTCACTGGTAAATTCCAGGAGCTGCTCAAATGTCAGACGCGAATCTACCCGAATACGATCCAGACCGGCACCGGCAAAATCGCGTAAAATACGCTGTGCCAGCGCCACCTCACCATATAAACGGCAGCGGTTCTGATTGCGCTTTTTACGCTCAGTGACTTTGACCCATAAGCGCTTCAGAAAAGCAGCGTCAGATGCCAGTTCCTGCTCGCCGATCCCCTCAGCCGCAGTGCGAATGATATAGCCGCCCTGTTCGTCGCAATAGCCCTGAACCACATTTTTAAGACGCTCGCGCTCTGTCTCGCTCTCAATGCGTTGGGAAACGCCAACATGTGACGCCCCAGGCATAAACACCAGATAGCGCGATGGCAGAGTGATGTCTGTTGTCAGCCGTGCGCCCTTGGTGCCCAAGGGATCTTTGACCACCTGCACCATCAAATCCTGCCCTTGACGAACCAGCTCAGCAATATCACGCACAGCAAAATTTTTCTGCTCTTCGCCCGCTACACATTCAGTATGCGGCATGATATCAGAAGCGTGCAGAAAGGCAGCTTTATCCAATCCAATATCAACAAAAGCAGCCTGCATTCCGGGCAACACGCGGCTGACGCGGCCTTTATAAATATTGCCAACAATGCCCCGGCGCGCATCACGCTCGATGTGGATCTCCTGCAAAATACCACCGTCGATATAGGCAACGCGTGTTTCTGAAGGAGTAATATTGACCAGCAATTCAGCTGTCATGAGGCACTCCTGTCATCCGCAGCGATTGAAACTGGCTGAAAAGCTCCGCGGTTTCAACCAGCGGTAGCCCGACGACCGCATGATAACTACCGTTAATTTTGCGCACAAAATTTCCACCCAGCCCCTGGATACCGTAAGCACCCGCCTTATCCATGGGCTCGCCGCTAGCAATGTAACGCACAATCTCATCAACCGTCAGGTGGCGAAACGTCACCTCAGTTTGCACCATAGCCTGGAGACATCGTTGGCGATCGGCGAAGGCAATCGCGGTCATTACCTGGTGGCTCTGCCCGGATAGCGCACTGAGCATCCGCGTGGCCGCGTTACCATCTGCCGGTTTCCCGAGCACCTCACCATTCAGCACCACGATAGTATCGGCGCCCAGTACCGGGAGATCCCGCGGCGCCAAAGCGACGCCCGCCGACGCTTTATCTCGTGCCAGCCGTCTGACGTACTGTTCGGCGCTCTCACCCGCCTGTCGTTGTTCGTCAACATCAGTGGCAAGGCGGCTAAACGCCAGACCGAGCTGGGTAAGTAACTCATAGCGTCGAGGCGAAGCGGAGGCCAGATAAAGGGAGATCATAGGTGTCCTTATTGTACGGCAAACTGACGGCGGACTTTTCTCATCAATAAGAATAGCCAGGGCCAGAGAATACCATCAACCAGACTGCCCCAAAAAATTTCCGGCCGGAACGAGACGTTAATCACCAGGAATTCTGACCAGAAAACGATGACATCCAGAGTCAGGGAAAGCACCATGACCATTAGCGCCTGCTGCCAAAGCGCCAGATTGCGGAAAAGCTGAAATTTAAAGGCAACCAGATAGCTAATAATACTGAATGCCAGCGCCCTGACGCCCAGCGTTGAACCTGAAACCAGATCCAATATGCCCCCCATCATAAAACCGGTGCCGACGCTAACCCTATGGGGTAACGCCAACGTCCAGTAGATGACGATCAGCATCAGCCACGAGGGCCGAAACATGTAAATCTGTTCCGGCCAGGGCATGATTTGTAATATCAAAGCAAAGAGAAAAGAAAGCCAGATCACCCAACGACCGTGGCTACGATAGCTACTCAAGGATGTCCTCCTTCAGCATTTTTCTGCGCCTGCGCCGTGAGCGCATATGAGGGCGAGCCGTTACGTGGCGCTAAGGGTTGGATACGCTTCGCCTGTGGATTAGCGCTGCCAGCACTTGTCGGATTCTGACTCGTTGCAGGCGAAGCCGGCACTGAACCAGTCGGGGTGTTACCTGGCGTAGCAGGCGCTATCGGTGCCGGCGGTCCCATTAGGTTCGCAGGCGGCAGAACCTGTGGCATCATTTGCATCAAGCGCTCGTTAGCGACACGCTGCACATCCTGTGGGGACATCGGCGTCGTTCCATTTCTATCCGCTCCCCACAGCAACAACAGATAACGTAGCCGCTGCAAACCCGCAGTTGGACGCGCCTTAATCACCGTATAGGCACGCTGAGCATCGACTTTAACGGATGAAACAACGGCTACCGGATAACCTTCAGGAAAGCGTCCGCCAAGACCCGAGGTCACCAGCACGTCGCCAACGCGGATATCCGTATTTCCCGGCAGATGTTCAAGCTGCAAATCCTCTGAGCAGCCGTTGCCAGCAGCAATTACGCGTATATCATTACGCAACACCTGCACAGGCAGCGCATGTGAGGGATCGCAAATCAGCAGTACACGACTGGTATATTCTGCTACCGCAATCACCTGGCCTACAACGCCTTTATCACTGATAACCGGCTGCCCCTCATAAACGCCATTAGCGCTGCCCTTATCAATCACGACCTGATTACTGTAGGGATCTGTGCTGGTTGAGATGACCTGTGTCACCATCATATGTTCATCATGACGCAGCGGTGAGCCTAACAGCTCACGCAGTCGGGCGTTTTCCTGCTTATATTGCCCTAACAGCAAAAGGTCACTTTTTTTCAGCAGCAGCTCGCGCTGTAGCGCTTTATTTTCCAGCTCAAGCTGATGGCGCGAGGTCAGAGCATCGGAAACACTATCCAGAATCTTGCCAGGCTCGTTTGCCAGAAAGTAGAAGGGACTGACAGCGGTATCCATATAGGTACGGATACGAGAGAACGCGCCCAAACGACTGTCTGCAACGATGACGACAATAGCAACCAGTACGGCTGTAAAAAGGCGTAGCTGCAAGGAGGGGCCCTTGCTGAAAATTGGCTTCATAAAGGTGAGTCTTCCTCGACAACAAGAGACGGGCGGTTAAACCGCCCCCAGGCTGTGGCCCCTCACTGGTCGCGGACCTGTCGCCATCGCGACACTCACAGCCTGATACAAACGACTTATTCTTCGCTAAACAGGTCGCCGCCGTGCATGTCGATCATTTCCAACGCCTTACCACCACCCCGCGCCACACAGGTCAACGGGTCTTCAGCAACGACGACCGGAATACCGGTCTCTTCCATGAGCAAACGATCAAGATTACGCAGCAGCGCACCACCGCCGGTAAGCACCATACCGCGCTCTGAGATATCAGAGGCCAGCTCCGGCGGGCATTGCTCCAGTGCAACCATCACTGCACTAACAATCCCTGTCAGCGGCTCCTGCAACGCCTCAAGAATTTCATTAGAATTAAGCGTGAATCCACGCGGGACCCCTTCTGCCAGATTGCGTCCGCGTACTTCAATTTCGTGCACTTCATCACCGGGATAAGCCGAGCCAATTCCGTGTTTAATGCGCTCAGCGGTAGCCTCGCCAATCAGCGACCCGTAATTACGCCGCACATAGTTAATAATCGCTTCATCAAAGCGGTCACCGCCAATACGTACTGAAGAGGAGTAGACCACGCCATTGAGTGAAATAACCGCCACTTCAGTGGTACCGCCCCCGATATCAACGACCATTGAACCCGTTGCTTCAGAAACAGGCAGGCCAGCACCAATAGCTGCGGCCATCGGCTCTTCAATCAGAAATACCTCACGCGCACCAGCACCCTGCGCCGACTCACGAATGGCACGACGCTCAACCTGGGTTGCGCCAACCGGCACGCATACTAATACGCGCGGGCTTGGACGCATGAAACTATTGCTGTGAACCTGTTTGATGAAATGTTGCAGCATTTTTTCGGTGACGAAAAAGTCAGCGATAACACCATCTTTCATCGGACGAATCGCAGCAATATTGCCCGGAGTTCGGCCTAACATCTGTTTAGCATCGTGCCCGACAGCGGCTACGCTTTTAGGTGAACCGGCACGATCCTGACGAATAGCGACAACGGAAGGTTCATTGAGGACAATGCCCTGTTCTTTTACATAAATGAGGGTATTCGCAGTACCCAGGTCAATGGACAAGTCATTGGAAAACATGCCACGAAATTTTTTAAACATACTGAAGGATAATCCTGCTAGCTGGGGGCGGAGTTTAAAATCCGCTTACTGTACCAACCACGCTCAATAGCGACAAGGCGCAATGCTAACGTTAGTCGATTAAAAAAAAACAAATGTCAGCATCTAAGATAATTCTTATACGCATCCGGAATGCGCAATGCCCGATATACGCCACTTTTCTCTGCATGGATGAATGTAGAAGCGGATATAATTGTTATAAAAGTTTAACATTTCCTTTCGATTTCGCTCCGGCTCGCTGGCGAAATTTTTCGGGGATTACAACTGCCAATTATTCTACGTCAAATTACGTCCTGCAGCAGTCCAGGCTTTCACTCCGGACGTATATTTTTCTGGTTGCGATTAACTAACTGCGTCGCAGCAAAATAATCTCCCTGACCGCCGGTAACCCCCAATTTCTCCAGGGTTCTCCACTCCTGTGCGCTTTTCACACCGGCTGCAAAAACTCGGGTTGGCGTTTTAACACAAACATCGACCAGACTCTGAACAAACAGCTGATTTTCCGTACGGCGATCGATATTACGCACCAAGCCTGGATGAAGCTTAATTAACTCAACCGAAAACTGCTTGATGTAGGCGGTGCTTACTACCGTGAGGCCGGCCTGATTAACCGCCACCCGACAGCCAAATCCATATAAAAATTCAAAGACCGACTGCAATCGGCTGATGTGTTGACACACATCAGCCTCGGCAAGTTCAAATAAAATGCGTTTTCTTTGCGATATGCTGCACTGAAGCAGGGTATCCCGCAGCCAGTTAAGGAATGACCGCTGAAGTAATGAGTCAATGGTTACCGGTACGGCCAACGCCTCCTGCGGCCACATATCCAGCAGAGACAATATGCCGCTGACCATCTGGCGATCATAGCTCTCCGCCATGCCCATCTGCTGGACCATCGGCAAATATTCAGCCGCCAGCACCTCCTTTTCACCATCAAAGATGCGCGGCATCATCTCCCGATGATGAATCACGTTATGGCTGGTCAGTGCTGGCTTCTGATACAACCGTGGCCCGCCCCGATTCAGCGTTTGTTCCAACAACGTGCGCCACTTAACGCTACCCCGACCAAAGATCAGTGAGGCACCTTCACCTACTGACCAGTTATTACCGCCTTGCAAAGCAGCATGGCGTGTCGCCAGTTCCACGCTATCCATCACCTGCTGGGTTGTCTGTTCACTGTGCCAGGCAGTAATGCCGATGTGAATCATGTCATTACGATCGAACATTCGCGTAGGCGGCAGAGAATCGACAGCATTGATGAGTTGGGCCGCGATGTTATCGGCCTCCTTTAATGTCCTGTGCGGCAATAACACGGCATAATCACTATGAAAATAACGTGCCAGTAGTGCACCAGGATAGCGCATAACAAATGTGGAAAGCATATTCACCAGGTCGAACTGATACTCATCGATACGATGTGCTCCCCAACGCTCACGAATGGATTCGATATCCGGCAGCCGAATCATCATCACAACGCCGTGAGTACCCACGTTCTCGGGGTCTTCCAGCAGATTGGTCAATTGACTGTCGAAGAACAGGCGATTATGCAGACCGGTATGCGCATCCTGAGAAGCAAACGCGCGAATTAACGTATCAATACGGATCCGCTGATCGCCAGCCTCTCTCAGATCAGCCAGCAGCAGGTCGAGTGCGCTACTGGCACGCGGAGGCCACTCATGCACTGAGCCTTGTTTCACGCTCCCCCGCTCGCCACTGAGAATACGGCCGGCTCGGGTTTCCAGCTGTTCCATTCCTTTTAACTGCCGATAAAGCCAGCGATTTGCAACCAGCATGATCATTATCATCACCACCACAACCACGGCAACCGCAGCTAACAGCGAAAAACCAATCAATGAGGTGAACCAGGTTTTTAACGTATCTACCCAAAAAATACGGAGTTCCACCTGGGGATGCCGGGGCAATCTGACGCGGGTCTCAGCGTAACGATTTGGCTCGTCACTAATCAGCGAGTCCTGATGCACTACCACCTGCAACAACGTATTATCCTGCTGCACCAGGTCAATACGCGCAATTTGCATGGGCAACATCATTTTACTGAGCCAGTTACTGATATCCGCAGGCTGTTGATGCAATAAGGCCTTATCGACCTCCGAGGCAATAATGTGCACTCGCTTCTCGACGCGCTGGTTACCCAACCAGAAGAAACTGACTAAGCAGCCAACCAGCGTTAACAGCATCGCCATCACGCTCAGAAGTGTTATAAATGCAGAAAGTCTGGTGGTTAATCGCATCCTTGTGCCTGTATTTACTGCCATGTATAAAATCATCACTCGCCAGGTTCGGTCTGGTCAATCGGGCGGTGACAACCTGCCAGCAATTATGACGCTCGCGTTCTTAGCAGCTGGGAAAATACCACATCTTTCGCAGCCTGGCTTGTGCGATATCACTCATAATGGAATTTTCGCGAGTATAGTTTGTTAACAGCCATTTTCGCCGACAATCACCTAATTTTCAGGAGATTCCTATGCAAGCGTTGTTACTGGAACAACATAACGGCCAGACGCAAGCACGGCTGGCAGATATTTCCCCCGATGAGCTTCCAGACGGTGAGGTTACCGTTGAAGTGGACTGGTCAGGCATTAACTATAAAGATGCGCTGGCGATCACCGGTAAAGGCAAAATTATCCGGCAGTTCCCAATGATTCCCGGCATCGATTTCTCGGGGCGTGTAGTGTACAGCAACGATCCGCGTTTTCATTATGGCCAGTCTGTGATTCTGACCGGCTGGGGTGTCGGTGAAGCGCATTGGGGTGGGCTGGCTGAGCAGGCCAGGGTAAAAGCCGACTGGTTAGTGGCTATGCCAAAAGGGCTCGATAGCCGCAAAGCGATGATTATCGGCACGGCTGGTTTCACCGCCATGCTATGTGTTATGGCGCTGGAAGAAGGTGGCATTACGCCACAAAGCGGCGAAATACTGGTAACCGGTGCCGGTGGAGGTGTTGGCAGTACTGCCGTTGCGCTGCTTCATAGCTTGGGATACAAAGTTTGCGCCCAGAGTGGCCGTAGTGCCACCCACCCGATGCTACAGCAACTGGGAGCAGACAACATTCTTAGTCGGGAAGCGTTGAGCGGTGACGTTCGTCCGCTGGAAAAACAGCGCTGGGCCGGTGCTATCGATACCGTAGGCGACAAAGTTCTCGCTAACCTGTTAGCTCAGATTCATTACGGTGGCGTTGTCGCCGCCTGTGGTCTGGCCGGGGGCGTCAATCTACCCACCACCGTTATACCGTTTATTTTGCGTAATGTGCGCTTACAGGGCATCGATTCCGTAAACGTACCAGCCGTACGCCGCGCTGAAGTCTGGAAGCGGCTGACTAAAAGCCTGCCGGAGTCTTATTACCAGTTGGCTACCCGTGAAGTGACACTCCCGGGAGCTATCGAAGCCGCTCAGCAGTTGCTGGCAAACAACATCACTGGTCGTACACTGGTCAAAATACGCTAATTTTTCAGCGCCCTGTTTTTTACCAGGGCGCTGCTCGTGTCCAAAATTTCATATTTAACATTAAAAACTCGCCTGAAATGCGGTTTGATCCCATGCTTACTGCCAAAGCTACAGACTTAATGGGACGCCGCAATGAACAAACCGCTCAAAAAACTCACTGAAAATGACGTAACCCCTGAGGCTATTTTCAACGCTAACCGGCGTCAGCTCGTGAAACGACTTGGTATCGGCGCAGCGGCAATCAGCCTGCCGGGTAGGGTGCAGGCCGATATTCTTTCATGGTTTAAAGGTCACGACCGTCCTAAGGCCGCACCCGGTAAAAAACTGACGTTCAGCCAACCGGAATCCTATCAGGCAAATCTGACGCTCACCCCGGAAGAGAAGGTCACCGGCTATAACAATTTTTACGAGTTCGGACTGGATAAGGCCGATCCAGCGGCCAATGCAGGGACGCTGAAAATCGAACCGTGGAAAATTGAGATCGGAGGCGAAGTAGCAAAGCCAGTGACGCTGGACATGGACGACATCGCTAAGCGCTTTCCCTTTGAGCAGCGAATTTATCGTATGCGTTGCGTTGAAGCCTGGTCAATGGTCGTCCCCTGGATTGGCTTTGAATTAGGCAAGTTACTGAAAGCCGCAGAACCTACCAGCAGTGCACGTTACGTGGCATTTCAGACAGTTTTTGCACCAGACCAGATGCCGGGACAGAAAGATCGTTTTATCGGCGGCGGCCTGAGTTACCCCTATATTGAGGGGCTAAGGCTGGATGAGGCTATGCATCCGTTGACGCTACTGACCACTGGCGTATACGGCAAAGCGTTGCCGCCGCAAAACGGCGCGCCCATCCGCCTGACAGTGCCGTGGAAATATGGCTTCAAAGGTATCAAGTCGATAGTCAAAATCACCCTGGTTAAGGATATGCCCCCCACCACCTGGAACCTGTCTGCCCCCAGAGAGTATGGTTTCTACGCTAACGTCAATCCGCATGTTGATCATCCTCGCTGGTCTCAGGCTACCGAACGATTCATCGGCGCAGGAGGAATCCTTGATGTCAACCGACAGCCAACACTATTATTTAACGGCTATGCCGATCGGGTAGCATCATTATACAGAGGGCTTGATCTGCGGGAGAACTTCTAAGTGCGGCGTCTTAATGTTAAACAGATCGGCTGGCTAAAAGTTCTGCTGCATCTGTCAGCTTCTCTGCCATTACTCTGGGTAATGGTGTCGATAAATCAGGGATGGTTCAGTGCCGATCCGGCCAGGGACATTCAGCACTTTACCGGACGTATGGCGCTGAAATTACTCCTGGCTACCCTTGCAGTCACGCCACTGGCGCGCTACAGCAAGCAGCCACTGCTTATTCGTGTGCGCCGCCTGTTGGGATTATGGTGTTTCGCCTGGGCCAGTCTGCACTTAATTAGCTATGCTTTGCTGGAATTGGGTATCAACAATCTTAGATTGCTAGGCGAAGAGCTGGTTTTCCGCCCCTATCTGACCCTCGGCATCATTTGCTGGTTTATTTTACTGATGCTGACATTGACATCATTTCAAGGTGCGCAGAAAAAATTAGGTAAACGCTGGCAGACACTGCATAACACCCTCTACCTGGTCATTATTCTGGCAACAATTCACTACATCTGGTCAGTGAAGATACTCTCTCCGCAGCCATTCATCTATGCCACTTTGGCTCTGGTCATGTTGGCATGGCGCTGGAAAAAGTTTCGGAACTGGTGGTAATAATGTGGGCTATCGCGCATAGTCGCCGGCTGATTGCGACTTTCAGTTTATAATCTTCGCTGATAAGATCAGTATTTAGCAGCTAATTGCGCTGATATCGTTATAATGCCTCGCTTCGCTCGTCAGAAAGTCGCCTTTTTTGCAGTTAAAGGTGACAAATGTCTTTTCGCGAGGTATTTTGTGCGATGCTCACGTTATCGCAGGAGATGGCAGCAAGATGACCATAAATTTCCATATATTGCTCTTAAATGGTCCAAACCTCAATCTGCTGGGGACACGTGAGCCAGATAAATACGGCGACACGACGTTGACCGAGATCGTCAACCAGCTGACTGAGCAGGCGGCAAATATGGATGCAGCCCTGAGTCATCTCCAATCTAATGCAGAAGATAAACTGATTGAACGCATTCATGATGCACGTGGCAAAGTCGATTATATCATTATTAATCCAGCGGCCTTCACCCATACCAGCGTGGCACTGCGCGACGCATTGTTGGCCGTGAACATCCCTTTTATCGAAGTTCATCTGTCGAATGTACATGCCCGCGAACCTTTTCGTCACCACTCCTATCTTTCCGATGTTTCGGCTGGCGTGATCTGCGGGCTGGGTGCTGATGGCTATACGTGGGCATTACAAACGGCAGTCAAACGTCTGAAACAATCTAAATAAACCAAGTACGGAACCCCTTCATGGATATTCGTAAGATAAAAAAACTGATCGAACTGGTTGAAGAATCAGGTATCGCCGAACTGGAAATTTCTGAAGGTGAAGAGTCAGTTCGCATCAGTCGTGCACCTGTAAACACCGGCTATCCTGTTATGCAGCAGGCTTATGTGCCGCAGTATCAGCCTCAACCGGCGCTTGCTACCGCCGTAGCACCCGCGCCGTCAACAGTGGCTGAAGCACCGGTAAGCACGGAGTTGAATGGGCATATCGTGCGTTCTCCGATGGTAGGTACCTTCTATCGCACACCAAGCCCTGATGCTAAAGCATTTGTGGAAGTCGGCCAGAAGGTTAATGCGGGCGATACCTTGTGCATTGTTGAAGCAATGAAGATGATGAACCAGATCGAAGCCGATAAATCTGGCGTGGTGAAAGCCATTCTGGTTGAAAGCGGCCAACCTGTTGAATTCGACGAGCCGCTGGTCGTCATCGAATAACGAGGCGTACCATGCTGGATAAAATTGTTATAGCAAACCGCGGAGAGATCGCCCTGCGTATTCTTCGCGCCTGTAAAGAATTAGGTATTAAGACGGTTGCCGTGCATTCAAGCGCGGATCGCGATCTGAAACATGTCCTACTGGCAGACGAGACCGTTTGTATCGGGCCGCCACCTTCAGTAAAAAGTTACCTTAATATTCCTGCGCTGATTTCGGCCGCCGAAATCACCGGCGCGGCGGCAATCCACCCTGGGTACGGTTTTTTATCCGAAAATGCCGACTTCGCTGAGCAAGTAGAACAGTCTGGTTTTATCTTCATCGGCCCCAGGGCAGAAACAATCCGCCTGATGGGCGATAAGGTTTCCGCCATTAATGCCATGAAAAACGCCGGCGTTCCCTGCGTGCCGGGTTCTGGCGGTCCGCTCGGCGATGACATGGATAAAAACCGAGAGGTTGCCCATAAAATTGGTTATCCGGTAATAATCAAAGCTTCCGGCGGCGGCGGCGGACGCGGTATGCGCGTCGTGCGTGCTGAAAAAGATCTGGAGCACTCCATCACCATGACGCGTGCGGAGGCGAAAGCCGCCTTCAATAACGATATGGTCTACATGGAGAAATATCTGGAGAATCCGCGCCATATTGAAATCCAGGTCATGGCCGATGGCCAGGGTAACGCTATCTATCTGGCAGAACGCGACTGTTCAATGCAGCGGCGTCACCAGAAAGTAGTGGAAGAAGCACCAGCACCGGGCATTACGCCGGAACTGCGCAAATATATCGGCGAACGCTGTGCCAATGCCTGTATTGAAATTGGCTATCGCGGTGCGGGCACCTTTGAGTTCCTTTATGAAAGCGGCGAATTCTATTTCATTGAAATGAACACCCGTATTCAGGTAGAGCATCCGGTCACCGAAATGATTACAGGCGTGGACCTGATCAAGGAGCAGCTACGGGTTGCTGCCGGTCAACCGCTCTCACTAAAGCAGGATGAGGTTAAAATCAAAGGCCATGCGGTTGAATGTCGCATAAACGCTGAAGATTCAAACACCTTCCTGCCAAGCCCTGGCAAAATCACGCGGTTTCATGCGCCTGGCGGTTTTGGCGTGCGCTGGGAGTCACATATTTATGCTGGCTACACCGTTCCGCCATACTATGACTCAATGATCGGCAAGCTGATTACCTACGGCGACACTCGTCAGGTGGCTATCGCCCGCATGAAGAATGCCCTTGCCGAACTTATCATCGACGGTATTAAAACCAACGTTGAACTGCAAATGAAAATCATGGCAGATGAACAATTCCAGAAAGGTGGAACAAATATCCACTATCTGGAGAAAAAATTAGGCATTCACGAATAGGAATGTCTGCTATCACGCTCCGCGTCAAGGCCGGTTTACCGGCCTTTTTCTTTATCTGCGATGCAAGGTGAATACATGGAAAGTCGCTTTATCCAGGCGCATAAAGAAGCTCGCTGGTCATTCTGGCTGGCAGTCGCTTATTTGGTGCTTTGGGCTATGACGGCTTGGTTGGCCGGCTCACAGCCCGGAATCACCGGCCTTCCCCGCTGGTTTGAACTTTCCTGTCTGATGGTACCTTTGCTGTTTATACTGCTTTGCTGGCTGATGATCCGCGTGGTGTTTCGCGATATCCCGCTGGAGGATGATAATGACGCGCCAACTTGAGGTCATACTGCCGCTACTGGGCTATCTACTGCTGGTCGCAGCCCTGTCGCTGTTTGCGGTGCGTAAACGACGTGAGGGGAGTTTTTTGCATGAATACTTCCTTGGCGGACGTTCAATGGGTGGCTTTGTACTGGCAATGACGTTGGCAGCAACCTATATCAGCGCCAGCTCGTTTATTGGCGGCCCCGGCGCGGCCTATAAATACGGGCTGGGCTGGGTTCTTCTGGCGATGATCCAGGTGCCGGCTGTCTGGCTTTCACTGGGCATACTGGGTAAAAAATTTGCTATCCTTGCTCGTCGCTATAATGCAGTGACCCTGAACGACATGCTCTATGCACGTTATGGCAGCTCGCTGCTGGTATGGTTAGCCAGCCTGAGCTTATTGGTGGCTTTTATCGGTGCCATGACGGTGCAATTTATTGGCGGCGCGCGTCTATTGGAAACCGCAGCGGGCATTCCTTACAGTACCGGATTATTAATTTTTGGCGTTACCATCGCGCTGTACACTACTTTTGGCGGATTCCGCGCCAGCGTACTGAATGATGCTATGCAGGGAGTGGTCATGCTGGCGGGTACCTTCCTGCTGCTATTTGCTGTTATACATGCGGCCGGGGGAGCCGGTGAGGCGATAACCAAACTGCAGCAGATTGACCCGCAGCTAATCGCACCTGGCGGGGCGGACCATATCATCACACCAACTTTTATCGGATCATTCATCGTACTGGTATGCTTTGGCGTCATTGGCTTGCCGCATACGGCGGTGCGTTGCATTTCTTACAAGGACAGCAAGGCAGTACATCGTGGCATGTTTCTCGGCACCATTGTCGTTTCAGTACTAATGCTGGGAATGCATCTTGCTGGAGCGCTAGGTCGGGCCGTGCTGCCAGGCCTTAAAGTGCCAGATTTAGTGATCCCGACGCTGATGCTCAAAGTTTTACCCCCCTGGGCGGCGGGCGTATTTCTGGCCGCGCCGATGGCAGCCATTATGTCATCAGTCAACGCCCATCTGCTTCAATCTTCCGCCACCCTAGTTAAAGACCTGTATCTGCGAGTCGCGCCACAACAAGCCGCTAACGAAGAACGCCTGAAGCTGATTTCCGGAATGGTAACCCTGTTGCAGGGTATACTGCTGCTGCTGGCGGCATCGCGGCCACCTGAGATGATAATCTGGCTAAATCTTCTGTCCTTCGGTGGCCTGGAGGCTGTATTTCTCTGGCCGCTGGTGCTTGGCCTTTACTGGCAGAACGCCAACGCCACCGGCGCGCTGGGCAGTCTTATCGCGGGTGTCATCAGCTATACCTTACTGGCCAGTTTCAATCTGCAGATTTGGGGCTTTCATCCTATAGTGCCTTCGCTGGCACTGAGCCTGTTGACTTTTATTATTGCTAACCGTTTTGGCCGGACGGCCCCACAGCCTTCGACCATGTAATTGAAAAGAGATTGCTATGCCCTGGATACAAATGAGAATCAACACTACCGGCACTCGGGCGGAAGAGCTCGGCGATGCCCTGCTTGAGCAAGGCGCAGTGTCTGTAACCTTTCAGGATACCCACGATACGCCAGTTTTTGAGCCACTTCCCGGCGAAACCCGTCTGTGGGGAGATACGGACGTAATCGGTCTGTTTGACGCCGAAACAGCGATGAATAGTGTGATAAGCGCGTTGGCAGCTCACCCCCTACTGGATACAGACTTTCATCACAAAATTGAGCAAATTGAAGACAAAGACTGGGAGCGCGAATGGATGGAAAACTTCCACCCGATGCGTTTTGGCAAGCGCCTTTGGATTTGCCCCAGCTGGCGCGAAGTGCCTGACCCCACAGCGGTAAACGTCATGCTCGACCCTGGACTGGCCTTTGGTACCGGAACCCATCCTACCACCGCACTCTGCCTTAGCTGGCTTGACGGTCTTGATTTAACCGGGAAAACGGTGATCGACTTCGGCTGCGGTTCAGGTATCCTGGCAATTGCAGCGTTGAAACTTGGCGCCGCGCAGGCCATCGGTATTGACATCGATCCTCAAGCTATCCAGGCAAGTCGCGATAATGCACAGCGCAATGGTGTTTCCGGGCAACTGTCGCTTTATCTACCACATCAACAGCCGGGCAATCTGCATGCTGATGTGGTAGTCGCCAATATTCTTGCCGGTCCTTTGCGCGAGCTGGCTCCCCTAATCTGCGTGCTGCCAAATGACGGCGGTCACCTAGGCCTGTCCGGTATTCTGGCCAGCCAGGCTGAGAGCGTCTGCGAGGCTTACAGGGATCTTTTTGCCCTTGACGACGTTGTGGAAAAGGACGAATGGTGTCGCATAACCGGCAAAAAGCGCTAACTTTCTCATCGCCATCGGCATCGGCATAATGAAAGTAAGAGGGCTTGTCAGTTATTAGTCGGCTGGTTTTTCGGGAGTGCACCGGCCAATCTGAATGAATAACACTCTTTTAGAAGAAAAATTAAGCGGCAGATGTAACGCCCGAAGCCTTTCATGGCGTTGATTATCCGGCAATTTGATTCTTTAAAAGAAATTTTTTTGCTTATAATTTAAACATAAAAATCTAACCTGTTGTTATAACTAGCGATTGCCAGTCAATGCTCTGGCTGGTTGCAATTACATTGATCTGTCAACAGGAATTGTTCAAAGTTTGGCCTTTCATCTTCTGCGGAAAATGCGTAATATACGCCGCCTTGTGGACACATTATGGTCACGTTTTACATGCGCATAGGAGATCATCAGCTTCGCAATAGACTGATTGCTGCGCCGATGGCAGGCATCACTGACAGACCGTTCAGAACGCTTTGTTATGCGATGGGGGCTGGAATGACTGTATCGGAGATGTTGTCGTCCAATCCTGAAGTCTGGGCCAGCGATAAATCCCGTCTGCGCATGGTGCATCGTGACGAATTCGGTATTCGGGCCGTGCAAATTGCAGGTTGCGATCCCGATGAGATGGCTCGGGCTGCGCGCATTAATGTGGCGTCCGGCGCCCAGCTCATCGACATCAACATGGGGTGTCCCGCGAAAAAGGTGAATCGCAAGATGGCAGGTTCTGCTTTACTGCAGTATCCCTCTCTTGTCGCTTCTATTCTTAAAGCAGTGGTTAACGCTGTTGATGTTCCCGTTACGCTAAAAATACGTACCGGGTGGAATAGCGAGAATCGTAACTGTATTGAGATTGCCCAATTGGCTGAACGTTGTGGCATTCAGGCTTTAACCATTCATGGGCGCACCCGCGCCTGCTTGTTCAATGGTCAAGCAGAATACGACAGCATTCGGACAGTTAAGCAGAGCGTTGCTATTCCGGTTATTGCGAATGGCGACATAACTGACCCGCATAAAGCCAGAGCAGTGCTTGACTATACCGGGGCGGATGCCCTGATGATAGGACGTGCTGCTCAGGGAAGACCCTGGATCTTCCGGGAAATCCAGCATTATCTGGACACTGGAGAGCTTCTTGCACCGATGCCACTCGCTGAGGTCAAGCGCTTGCTTATCGGGCATATACGTGAGCTACATGACTTTTATGGTCAGGCTAAGGGATATCGTATTGCTCGTAAGCATGTATCCTGGTATTTACAGGAACACGCTCCGGATGACCAGTTCCGGCGCACATTCAACGCCATTGAGGATGCCAGCAAACAGCTGGAGGCGTTGGAGGCATACTTCGAAAAACTTGCGTAAACAGAAATAAAGAGCTGACAGAACTATGTTCGAACAACGCGTAAATTCTGACGTACTGACCGTTTCTACCGTTAACTCTCAGGATCAGGTAACCCAAAAACCCCTGCGTGATTCGGTCAAGCAGGCACTGAAGAACTATTTTGCTCAATTGAATGGTCAGGATGTCAATGACCTTTATGAGCTGGTACTGGCTGAAGTAGAACAACCACTGTTAGACATGGTGATGCAATACACCCGTGGTAACCAAACCCGCGCAGCCCTGATGATGGGAATCAATCGTGGCACTCTGCGTAAGAAGCTGAAAAAATACGGCATGAACTGATAGAGTCGGGCGATATCATGACTAAAAAGGCGTTAATCACCTGATTTGACGCCTTTTTATATATGTGTACTCTTCTGTAGCCAACAAGCCATAAGTACGAGCTGAGCCATCAATGATGGTAAGCGGTACAGCAAAAAACACCATTATCTCATACCCGTTAGTATCTGATTAATTGAAATATTGCTCCAGATCATCAGGAGTCAGCCTTGTGACTTCTGCACCACGTCATTATCGCTGGTAACCTTTAATCATAGCTAACACAGCGCATTTGCCCCCTTGCTTCTAATCCATCAGAACTCAATACTTTCCGTATTAAGCCGGGTAACCCGATTATTTCATTTTTTACAAGAGAGCGCTTTTCACTTTTGTCCACGTTAAAAGTGAGCATTACATCCGGAAGCGTTGACCCGCAGACCGCAAAACCTACTATACATGATAACGTTTGGAAGCTTGGGTGGTTTGAGCGAGGATCTGAAGTTTAAATAAAAGCTTCAGTTATAATATTGGTAAAGTTAGCGAACCTATTCTTAATCACAGCCAGAATGGATTGTGGAGCAAAGCTGGGTCCTGTAAGTTCGCCAGATCGTTAACTTAAGTCACGCTTTCAGGGTCGTTATTCACGCGGTAATAAAGCACCAGCCTTATTCGCTGACATTTGTCTTCGCTAAAAACTGGCCTTCTCTGATGCCGCCGGCCCGGTATGACAGTACGACCACCCCATGCCCGGATGACGCCCATAAAAAAACCCCGTGCGCAGGCACGGGGTCTCTTCTTCTGTTTGATGCCTGGCAGTTCCCTACTCTCGCATGGGGAGACCCCACACTACCATCGGCGCTACGGCGTTTCACTTCTGAGTTCGGCATGGGGTCAGGTGGGACCACCGCGCTGTTGCCGCCAGGCAAATTCTTTACGTCATGTCCCGCCTCTTCTCTGCGCAGAACACAACTCTGTTCTCTGTCCGTCAACAAGCCAAAAATTCTCTCAACTCACCCCGAACGCTTCTGGCGTTGTAAGGTTAAGCCTCACGGGTCATTAGTACCGGTCAGCTCAA
>NZ_FOVC01000001.1 GCF_900115045.1 Izhakiella capsodis
CGGCAACAGCGCGGTGGTCCCACCTGACCCCATGCCGAACTCAGAAGTGAAACGCCGTAGCGCCGATGGTAGTGTGGGGTCTCCCCATGCGAGAGCAGGGAATTGCCAGGCATAAAAAAAACAAAAAAGCCTCGTACATAAGTACGGGGCTTTTTTGTGTCTGCAGCATACGAACAAATGCTGAAAATAAACAGAGTTACATCGAGTTCACAAAATTTACCGTTGCTTAAATAAAGTATTTTATCAATATTGCAAAGCTGGGTTTTACTGAATCGTTTCATATTCATCTGGCTGATTATCAGCAGGAAGCAATCATAGGTATTATTATGACGGAAGAAACTAATATAAAGCCAAATCCCGGAACATCGGAAACGCATAGCGCCGGGTATCTGAGTGCAAGACAACGCATCTGGGCGATTTTTGGGGCCTCTTCGGGAAATCTGGTTGAATGGTTCGATTTTTACGTTTATTCATTTTTCTCTATCTATTTCGCACAGGCTTTTTTTCCGACTGGTGACAGCACGACGCAACTGTTAAAAACGGCGGGGATATTTGCTGCCGGTTTTCTGATGCGTCCCATCGGTGGCTGGCTTTTCGGCTTTATTGCGGATAGATATGGCCGTAAACAATCGATGCTGATCTCAGTACTCATGATGTGCTTAGGTTCACTGGTTATCGCTTGTCTACCGGGTTACGCTACAATCGGTGTTGCGGCACCGGTGCTGCTGCTACTGGCCAGGATGTTTCAGGGGCTGTCGGTCGGCGGAGAGTACGGCACCAGCGCAACCTATATGAGTGAAGTCGCTGAAGAAGGAAAAAAAGGATTTTATGCTTCCTTTCAGTACGTCACCCTCATTGGCGGTCAGCTGCTGGCAGTGCTGACGGTGGTTATTCTGCAATTTATCCTTAGTGACGATGAGTTAAAAAGCTGGGGATGGCGTATACCCTTTTTCATCGGTGCGGTGTTAGCGGTGGTGGCGGTGTTGTTGCGTCGCTCGCTAAATGAAACGTCTGATAGTAAGGTCCGGGCGCGAAAAGATGCCGGAAAGTTGATTGGCCTGTGGAAGCATCGTCGGGCTTTTCTGATGGTGCTAGGATTTACCGCAGGTGGATCTCTAAGTTTTTATACCTTTACCACCTATATGCAAAAATACCTGGTCAACACAGCAGGGATGGATGCTCGGACAGCCAGCTCTTTGATGACCGGAGCGCTGTTAATTTTTATGGTATTACAGCCGGTTATCGGCGGATTATCCGATAAGATAGGACGGCGTAACTTAATGCTGCTGTTTGGTGGTTTATCTGCCATATGTACCGTACCTATCCTGACGCTGCTACAAAGTGTGAGCACCCCATGGGTTGCGTTTGTGCTGGTCATATTAGCGTTGTTGATAACCAGCTTCTACACGGCCATCAGCGGTATCCTGAAAGCTGAAATGTTTCCTCCGGAAGTGCGGGCGTTGGGCGTAGGACTGTCGTATGCGCTGGCAAATGCCATATTTGGTGGGTCAGCGGAGTACGTTGCGCTATCGTTAAAGGCAGCGGGCAGTGAAACCAGCTTTTTCTGGTATGTTTCGATTATGGGCGCTTTAGCTTTCCTTGTGTCACTGATGCTTCATCGTCGGGGAATGGGGGTTAAGCTATGATCACTGGCTAAGCGTCCATAACGTATAGCCGGTGGCCGCACCGGCGAGGTCCCAGCTAAAGTCCTTCCAACTCCAGCCTGAGCCGGAAGGGCGGCTGTCGTATGCCTCTTTCCCCGCGCCGATGCTCAGTGAAAAAAGTAAACCAATGCCTGCACTGCTGCTGCCGTTAATGTGCTGATGCTTAGCGTATTCGCTGCCCGCTGCTGCAAGCAGAGCTGAGGCGACAAAATGCTGAGCTTTATCTTTACCGGTCCAGGCGTCATCGGCCATATGAGCACATCCACAGCAGCTGAAAATGAAAAGCAGGCAGCAAAGACGCATGGGTAACCTTTTAAAAAAGCCCTGCGATAGGAGGGCATTATCTGTCACAGGATACGGCTGATTAGCTTATCTATGCGAATGCGCCTTAGTCGGCGGATTAATTTACGAACTTTGACCGGATAATCAGCGATGCTTTCCAGATCACGGAAATGACGCACGATAGTGGTATGAGTACGTATTAACGCCAACTCTCTGGTGCGCTGTCCGCTCAGCTGGCGTTGCGGATCGTGAATAAGGATCGCATTTTCGAGATCGAGCCGCCAGGCTCGTGGGTTGAGATTATTACCGGTAATAATCATCCATTCATCATCCACCCAGACACCTTTCAGATGGTAACTATTTTCCCCATCTTTCCACAAGCGTATCGTAAGTTGCTGGCTATTAATGAAATATTGTAGACGGCTGAGAAAACGGCGCAGGTTAATTTCATAAAGATAGGGGAGTGCGCCGATAATTTTAAATGGTTGGTCAGGTGGAATATAAAAATCATTGGCGGTTTTATCGCCGACAATGATTTCAACCTGTTTGCCCTGGCGCAGTAGTGTAATGATATTACGCACCAGAACGACGGGCAGATTGAAATAAGGTGTGCAAATGGTGAGCCTTTGCCTGGTGCAGGGCATCAGGTGATAAATGGTTTTATTCAGTAAGCTGCGTTTGCCAAGTCCAACTAGCGGGGCCAATGATAACTGATTATTATCGGCGTTGGGTTGATAGCAATAGTCTATTCCGCGAAGATCCTGGCGAAACTGCCGGGTTTCGTTTTTAATTTCTGGACTTTTAGGCCGTTCCGGACGATTTAACTGGTGAACGGCCTCTGCTTCGATAAGGTGCTGATGTATCCAGGAAACCATAGAATCAGCAAGAGAGGAATTAGTAATCAGCTGGTAGCGATCATACCGATACTTATCATGCTGATGAAGATAGACATCATTCAGGCTGGCTCCAGTATAAATCACCGTATCATCCACAATTGAGCCTTTGAGGTGCAGCACGCCCAGTGCTTCGCGAGTATTAACCGGTACGCCATAAATCGGTATCTCAATACCCGGATGCTGACGCGCCATTTCGCAATACCAGTCAGCATTGGTCGCCCCCTGTCGGGCGCCAATGCGCCCACGTTGCGCCCGATGCCAGTCAACCAGCACACAAATATCCAGTTCGGGGCGAGCCTGTTTGGCGTCATAAAGTGCAGAAAGTATGCTGCGGCCACCGTCATCCTTTTCCAGGTAGAGAGCGACAATAAAAATACGCAGTCTGGCACCGGCGATCTTATCCATCAAAGCCTGGCGAAAATCGGCAGCGGTGTATAGCGTGGTGAATTCTGCAGCAGATTGAGCCAGTTTAGGCAATTGAGCAAGGTGCTGTTGGTGTTTATTACACTTGGGCTTGGACAACATCACAGTACGCTTCTTCTCTGTTCATAATGGCCTCTTTTGCCAAAAAATCATGAGCCTGACTGCAAATAGTATCATTAGTAGGAAGCAAAGGGGTGTGATTTACGTTTAGAAAGATCCGCTTACCGCATCTGACAATGACAGCGTCAGGCTGACCATACCCTCATCCAGTTGAAAATCGACGCTGAAACCCAGTTTGCGAGCGAGAGCAATCATCCCCTGATTGTTCGGCATCGTTATGCCATTCAGCTGTTTCAGACCATGCACTTGAGTATAGGTGACCATTTTTTCCAGCAGCCTTCGCCCCATTCCCAATCCTTTGAGGTCGGATCGTACCAATACCGAGAATTCTGCATCAATATTGTCAGCATCGGAAATTGCACGGGTTACGCCAATAATTTCCTGCTGATTATTTGACTCTCTGACTGCCACGATCGCCATTTCCCGATCGTAGTCAATTTGTGTCATATTCGCCAAATCGTTGTGAGTGAACTCATTGATCTCACTGAAATAGCGATAATAGAGATCCTCTTTGCTCACCTGACTGATAAAACGTTGAAGCAGAGGCTCATCTTCGGGCAGTATGGGTCTGAACAGACAGCTGAGCCCATTTTTTAGCATGACCTTTTCTTCAAGATGATGTGGGTAAGGACGGATTGCCAGGCGAGCATCGGCATCACCGCTGAAGGGGGCCAGCGTCATGGTGACATCTAGCATGGCGAACTTCTCGCCGTCAGCCAGCAGAGGGTTAATATCCAGCCGGCGTATCTCCGGGCAGTCGATAATTAAATTAGAAACGTAGACTAATACCTGACTTAGCGAAGTGATATCCAACGGTTGCAGTGCGCTCCGGCTACGAAGTTTGCCATCTTTAATCGCCTGGATAACCAGATAGCGAGCGAGAGTCATATTTAATGGTGGCAGGGCAACGACTGCCTGAAGATGCGGCTGCCAGTCAGATCCACCTTCACCCAACAGGATTAACGGGCCAAATACGGGATCGTGCTCAACCTGAATTCGTAGCGACTGGGCACCGGCCCGATTCGCCATGCTCTGTACCAGCAATCCTTCTACACGTGCGCCAGGCTTGCTTTGCAGGACACGGTCAAGAATGGCATCGGCTGCACGCTGAACCTCCTCAGCAGTACGTAAATAAAGCAGGACACCCTGAACTTCGGACTTATGCGCTATATCAGCAGAACGTAACTTGAGTGCTACCGGATAGCCGATCTGGTTAGCAATTTGTACCGCTTCGACACTGTCGCTGGCAATCCATGTCGGCGGTACGTACAGGCCATAAGCCTGAAAAATATCCCGTACCTCATGGGTATCAAGAGAGAGATAGCCTGAGCTGAGTGCCTGTTGTATCAGCTGATGGGCCTGGGCCGAGTCCTGGGGTAGTGAAGGCGGAAGCGCCGGAGTTTCACGCAGCAGCTGCTGGTTGCGGCGATATTCTACCATGTGCATAAAGGCACTAATGGTGCCTTCTGGTGTGCGATAGGTTGGAATATGCGCTTCGCTGAACAAGCGCCGCGATTCCTGTGATGAGTATTCTCCACACCAATTCGTCAAGAGCGTAACAAGGGCTGCGCGAGGATGCCTCTTAATCTGCGCGATGAGCTGCTTTGCGGTCGGCGTCGCTGGTGCAGCCGCACTGGGTGAATGGATGATCATTAACGCATCAAAGCTAGGGCTGTCGAGCAGTGCGTTAATCACTGCGAGGTAGCGCTCAGGCGTCGCGTCATCCTGAAGATCCAGTGGGTTTGCGATGTTGAAGTTTGCCGGGAGCGCTGACTTTAATGCTGTACACAGCAGAGTATCTGGCTGTACAAGTTGACCGTTACGGGCATCAAGCGCATCCAATGCCAGGGCTGCTGGTGCGGCACCGTTGCTTATAATCATTAGCCGATCGCCTCGGAGCGGGCGCATATGACTGAGCGTTTCTACTGCAGAAAACAACTCGTGAGTATCACGAACGCGCAGCAGGCCTGCGCGCTGTATTGCCGCATCCCAGGCTGCATCCATGCCAGACGGTTTACGCAGTAGTTGTTGTGCCTG
Organism: Izhakiella capsodis; assembly: GCF_900115045.1. Taxonomy (GTDB): domain Bacteria; phylum Pseudomonadota; class Gammaproteobacteria; order Enterobacterales; family Enterobacteriaceae; genus Izhakiella; species Izhakiella capsodis. The sequence continues at coordinate 5,423 of NZ_FOVC01000001.1, forward strand.
CGAACTCCTGCCGCTTTTTATCACAAGAATAGGCTTATTGCGCGAAGCGCTGCGCGCAGCAGAGACGAAGCGTCGCGCGTCGCTGAGACTTTCAAGGTGCAGTAATATAGCGGTTGTTTTGCCATCTCTGGCCAGAAAATCGAGCAGGTCGTCAACGTCAATATCCAGGCTGTCGCCGAGCGAAATAAACCATGAAAACCCTAGCTGTCGCTGCAAAGCCCAGTCAAGGACGGTATTAGAAACCGCTGCAGACTGCGAAATAAAGGCCACTTTTCCGGGTAGAATGCTAACGGGTGAGAAGCTGGCATTCAGTCCCTGCCAGGGTGCCAGTAATCCAAGGCTATTTGGTCCCAGTAGACGCATCTGGAAGCGCGCCGCGCAGACACGTAACGGGTCCTGTTGCTCAGCTGGGGCGGAAAGAATAATGACGGCTTTGCACCCTTTCAGACCTAAGGTTTCAAGCAGGGAGAGATTACGGCTGGCATGGGTACAGATGATCGCCAGATCTGGCACCATTGGCAGGCTGGCAACGTCCGGCCAGGCTAGCACGCCGCAAACGGCTTTATAGCGAGGCGTGACAGGCAGCACAGGCCCCTGAAAACCACCGTCGAGCAGATTACGCATCATAAGCCAACCGGCCCGCTGCGGCCTTGCTGAGGCACCCACGACGGCGATTGATTTAGGTCTGAGTAGTGCTTCCAGTCCGCGTTGGCTCATAGTGCGCTCCTGACAATGAGAAACAGGATGATTTTAAACTTTTTCTCACGCTTTTTCCGTAAATTGCCTGGGAAGCGCTTTTCCAGTGAGGTAGCGATCACGAAACAGCTGAAAATGTTGCGAAAGCGCTTGTGCAGCGCTACTGTCCCCAGCTTGTGCCAACAAGGCCACCGCTATCTCGGCAGTACAGTGCTGACCGGGAGCATGAGCTTCGCGTAGGGAATAAGCTGAGGGCGTGGTTACGTCAACCGACAGCACGGGAAAGTGATCCAGCCACGGGCTTTTGCGAAACATTTTACGTGCTTCGCTCCAGGTGCCATCCAGCATAATAAACAGAGGTGGCTTACCCTGAATCGGCGGTTTGTTTTCTACCTGACGATCAGTGGCAGCGTAACTGGCGGGAAATACGACAAAAGGTTGATAGCTGGCATCATTAACCACTTTGAGCAGGTCAACGCTTATTTCTGTCCGTGACCAACCAAAGGCCAAGGTGTCAGGCAGAATGTCGGCGATTAAACGACCGGTATTACTGGGTTTCATCGGTTCCGTATCGAACATGACCAGACAAAACCGGCTGCGAGCCTGTTGCGTCACGATGCCTGAACACAGACAGTTTGACAGTGGTAGCAGGCAGCGCTGGCAGCGGCATACGCGATTACCTCTGGCAAGAAAGGGGCGGGTGGCGCGAGCCAGACGCTCGGCACGCAGAAGAAGAACGGCGTTTTCAGTCATAGTCAATAAGGGCTAAAAACACCATTCTACCCTGGCTGCTATAAAGAGGCAGTAATTAAACCGTCTCGTCCAGCCACTCGCTGAAAGGCGCTTTTGGCATGGCACCGTTGATCATATCGACCATCTGCCCCTGCTTGAATGCCATGATCGTTGGAATGCTGCGAATGCCAAAGCGGCTACTCAGCGCCCGCTCCACTTCAGTGTTTATTTTGAGAAAGCGTATTTTGCCGCTGCGTTCTGATGCTATCTCTTTATAAACCTGCGCGAAGTTGAGACAGGGGCCACACCAGGGCGCCCAAAAGTCAATTATCACCGGTAGCTCGTCTTGCAAATATTTATCCAGCGTGGCGGCAGTGGCATTGATGACGTCCTGCGTAAACAGTTGCTCGTTGCATCGGCCACATGTAGCCGTTTCTTTATTGGCATGCTCACTGGGCAGGCGATTAGTTGCCTGGCAGAAAGGACAGACTGTTTTCATTTTTACCTCATGACCACGGAAATCACTGCGAAAAGCTGGTTTTTTAAACGACAGAATATGCAGTATGTTCAATGGGCGTCGGGGCAACAATGTGATTCCTTCAATGACTATAATAGCTGATAGCTTTTAGCTAAAGGTGATGGCTAACTCAGGAAACATCAGGTAATCTGCGCGCTTCGCGCTCAGCCAGGGGGAATAGTTGATGAACGACGAGCTGAAGGGTAAAAGTAGCAAGGTTAAAGTGATGTATGTTCGCGGAGATGAAGAAAAAGAAAATCGCGGGCAGAACCCGCGTACCGGTAAAGGAGGCACTCGCCAGCCGAAAGATAGCGATTGGCGTAACGACCGCCATGAAGGTAAAGGTCGTGGCCCGCATGAACACGATGATACCTATGAATCCTCACCATGGCGCACCGTCAGCCGCACACCGACTGATGAGAGACCCGACCATAGGGGGATCAGTGGTAAAAGTTTTATCGATCCGGAGCAGCTTCGTCGCCAGCGCTTGGAAGAAACCCGGGTATACGGTGAAAATGCTTGTCAGGCACTATTTAACAGCCGTCCTGAGGCTATCGTTCGTGCCTGGTTTATTCAAAGCGTTACGCCGCGTTTTCGTAATGCACTTAAGTGGCTGGCGGCTAATCGCAAGGCATATCATGTTGTTGATGATGCAGAACTCGCCAAAGCTTCCGGCACCGAGCACCACGGTGGCGTCTGTTTTTTAATTAAAAAACGGATGGGAATTCCGGTTGCTAACTGGCTGAAACTGGCGGGAGAGCAGGATTGCGTACTGGCGCTGGAAGATATTGGCAACCCGCACAACGTTGGCGGGATTATGCGTAGCTGTGCGCATTTCGGCGTGAAGGGAATATTGGTTGATGATGCGGCAGTGTTGGAGTCTGGCGCGGCAGTGCGTACCGCAGAAGGCGGTGCTGAGCACGTTCAGGCCATTGGCGATAAAGATTTTTCCGGCAGCCTTGATGCTTTCCGTAAAGCGGGTTACACCATTGTGACCACCTCCAGCCATAGTGGGGTGGCGTTAAATAAGGCCATCTTGCCAAAAAAAATGGTGCTGGTGCTTGGCCAGGAGCATGATGGCCTGTCCGACAGCGTTTTTCAACGAAGCGATCTGGCTATTTCGATCGGCGGAACTGGCAAAGTTGAAAGCCTGAACGTATCGGTTGCTACGGGTATTCTGCTGGCAGAATGGTGGCGTCAGAATAACGGCTAAATCGCCGCGGTGTTGTTGACCTGCTGGTATAAAAACCGGATGTTTTCAGCATCCGGTTTTTTGTAGCAGATTAATGGGCTCCACCGCCACTGTTATTGCTCGAAGTGAAGGGCGGACGGGCGAACCAGATAAGCACAAGCAGCACAAGAAAAACGCCCGCCGAGGCCCAGAATATCTCATTTGCTGAGATGATTAGCCCCTGGTTAGTTATTTGCTGTGCAATCCAGGCCGATGCCTGATCGTGCGTCATTCCCAGCGCCTGCAATTTCTCATACATCTGTTGCGCATTGGGGTTATACGGCGTAATTGATTCCGTTAGCTGTGCATGATGTATTGACTCGCGATCGGACCACATTGTGGTGGTAATCGATGTGCCAATGGAGCCCGCCAGAGTACGAGTAAAGTTTGACAGGCTCGATGCAGCCGCAATCTTGTCGGGAGGCAAACCGGCGAGCGTAATAGTGGTCAGTGGCATGAAAAAGCAGGCTACAGCAAAGCCCTGGATAAACTGCGGCCAGGCCGACGCGCCAAAGTCCATTCCTGGTTCAAAGGTATATGCGCGCCAGTAAAAGCACACGGCATACATAATGAAGCTGAAGGTGACCAGGCGGCGCATATCCAGCTTATGGGCAAACCGGCCGATAATCGGCGACAGTATTACCGGAATGATGCCCACCGGCGCTGACGCCAGCCCTGCCCAAGTGGCGGTGTAGCCGTATACCTCCTGTAGCAGTTGAGGTAGTAACACAATAGAGCCGAAATACAACATATAGGCGAGGCTGATTGACAGGCAGCCGATGGTAAAATTTCGCCCGGCAAATAGTGACAGGTCGACGATCGGATGCTTATCCGTTAGCTCCCATATCAAGAGTGCCAGTAGCGCTATAACTGCCAGCGACGTCAGGATGATAATCTCGGTAGAGCTAAACCAGTCGAGTTCCTTACCGCGATCGAGCATAACCTGAAGTGAACCTACGCCGATCACTAATAGCGCCAGACCAACCATGTCGATAGGAGCGATGGTGATGGGTGTTTCGCGGTTACGCAACGTTTGCAGCGTAAGGAGTACAACAATAACGCCAATCGGCACATTAATAAAAAAGATCCAGCCCCAGTGGTAATTGTCGCTGATCCAGCCGCCGAGAATTGGGCCGCAGATGGGGGCAACAATGACCGTCATGGCCCAAAGCGACAGAGCAATGCTGCGCTTAGCGGGGGGATAGTTATTCAGCAGCAAACTCTGCGACAGCGGGATCAGGGGGCCGGCGACGATCCCCTGAATGACGCGGAAGAAAATCAGCGTAGTCAAACTCTCTGACATACCACAAAGCCATGAGGCAACGGCGAAGGCACCCGTTGACCAGACAAACAGTTTAACTTCGCCAATCCGGCGGGCAAGCCAGCCGGTAATGGGAATTGAAATAGCATTCGCAACCCCAAACGAGGTGATAACCCAGGTACCCTGAGAATTAGATTCACCGAGATTACCTGCGATAGTTGGGATCGCAACGTTGGCGATGGTGGAGTCCAGTACTTGCATAAACGTCGCCAGTGACAGCGCAATCGTCATCAGAACCAGCGGCATTCCCTCAAGCGTTTTTTGTTGCATAACAATCTCTCGCGTGATTAATCCGCATTGGCTTTAATAATCTCGCTTATCAGCTGGTTTACCGGTGCCAGATTAAGCGATAGAGCATTACTGACATATGCTGGCGTACTACGCACTTTAGTCGCCAGGACCGGGCCTTGCGTATCGCTCGTATCTACGTTAACCAACACTGAGAGCCCGATACGCAGAGGATGCTGTTTCAGCTCCTGAGGATTAAGCGCGATACGCACCGGCAGGCGCTGAACCACTTTAATCCAGTTGCCAGTGGCGTTCTGCGCGGGCAGCAGTGAAAAGGCGCTGCCCGTCCCCATGTCCAGCCCGATCACTTTACCGTGGTACACCACATCATCGCCGTAGATATCGCTGACTACGGTGGCAGGCTGACCGATACGCACTTTCGCCAGCTGGGTTTCTTTAAAATTGGCATCAACCCATAAGCCTGTAGAAGGCACAATAGCCATCAAAGGTGTGGAAGGAGAAATTTGCGAGCCAACCTGAACACTGCGGCGTGAAACGTATCCGTCTACCGGACTGACGATTTGCGTGCGTTGCAGCGCAAGCCATGCGTCACGCAGTTCAGCAGAGGCTTGTTGGACGGCAGGTTGATTTGCCAAAGGGGTATTAAGGATCATGGCCTGATTAGCGTTGTACTGCTGAATCGCCACATCGAGCTGCGCTTTAGCGCTGGCAACGGCATCGCGAGCATGCTGTAACTCTTCGCGACCAATCAGATTGTCATTGGCAAGAGGGAGGCGACGGCGTAGATCCGCTTCGGCCTGGCCCAGTGCCGTTTTTTGCAGCTCAATGTTGGCCTGATACTGCTTACTGTTAATCATCAGCTGATGAGTCTGGCGTACGCTGGTCGCCAGCGCAGTTTTTGCTTTTTCAAATGCTTGCTGTGCATCGGTCTGATCGAGTGTGACGAGTACGTCACCTTTTTTAACAAAGTCAGTATCGTCAAATACCACTTTATCGACACTGCCGGAGACCTGGGCCATGACCTGAACCTGGTTACCGGCGACATACGCATCGTCAGTCTCTTCAAAGTGGCGCAGTATCAGAAACCAGTAAAAAAACCAGGCAACGCCAATCACAATAAATAGTGAGGCCAGTAAAATCAGCGCGCCTTTACGCTTGTTTTTATTCGTTCTCGGCTGTTGGGGTGTCTGCATCTCCGCATTCACACTCATAGTACTCTCCTGTTTGCCTAATCATCCGGAGAGAACATCCCTATTCAAATATCCGGCGCGAAAAATGCCAGCGCGAATAGGCTGGCATAAGACATGAAATCTGGGCGCTTAACATAGCGACTTACGGAAAAAAAAATGTCGCACAATATGCTATTAGTGACAGGCGCTATTGCTGTGTCAGGGAAATATTAGCGGGATAAATTGCTGACAGCGTCCTCTGAATCCATTTTATCAAGCCTATTCAGAAGTTTGCGAGTTATTGCCTCGAGTTGTGCTTTCTCGGTGCCGTTCAGAGCATCCCAGAGTAGTTGAAGACTCTGATGCTGAGGTGGCAAAACCTTTTGCAGGAACTCATTACCTTTGGTCGTCAGGCTAAGATGCAAGCAGCGGCGGTCGTTATTGCTTTCACGGCGTTCAATCCAGCCGCGCTTTTCCAGCTCATCGGCGATACGCGTAGCATTTGTGCGGGAGGAGCCCAGGGCGGAGCTAAGTTCAGAGGGCTGAATACGTTGATTTTCCTGTGCGTCCAGGGTGAGTAATGCTATAAACAAGGTTTCATTAATTCCTTGATTTTTCAACATCTTATTGCGATTTTCCAACAGTTTACCCTGCATATGCATACATAGCCGGGTCAACAAAATTTCTTGCAGGGGAAAATCTTTATGGCGGCTGGCGCGAAAATTCAGCATTCGCTCAATGGGTGTAAACGAGCTTTCCATTATATTGGGCCTCACTTGTTGCAACGGGTCGTAACAATGCTGTGATCCGAGACGTTCGCAGATTGCATGGAAAACTGTTTGCGTTACTCATCTCACGATCCTGATAACCACATCACTCCCTGACCTGCTGGCTTGTAACCAGAGTGTTTGCTACGGATAAAAAATAAAATCTAACGGGGATTTTCAGCTGGATTAGCGTCAATATTTGCCGTTAGCTGACCAATCGCGCTTCTCATTAGCAGCTAAATAATTTACTGTGAAAAAATAACTGCTATCAATTAATAGTTGAATAAAGATACCAGACTCGATGTGCGGATAACAGTTAGGAGAGTCTGATAAATATACTTTTACGCTTTCTGCGTTTTCTTAAGCACATAAGGTCAGTCGTAATGAGCGCTGAAATCAGGTCTTGCCGTGTCGGATGCCTGCGTTGCAGAGGAGATGACCTCAAACCGATCGCAAGGTCGCTTTGAGGTCATAAATTGAGGAGGATAACCCCTTATCTGGCAGCAGCCTGTGCGTTGCTAATCCAATTATCAAACGTTGACTGGTGCGCTTTAATCCAACCGTCAACCTGAGCATTAATCGCATCTTCAGATGACTGGCCCTCTTCATGCATGTGCGCATTCTGAGCGTTGATATCTGCCACTGGCAGCTTCATTTCAGCAAACAGTTTTGCAGCAGCCGGATTTCTCTTGGCCCACTCTTTGTTGGCAACGATGTGCATGGTATTCACCGGGAAGCCATAGTTAGCGCCGTTAGGTAGCCTGGTATCCACACCGCGTTGTTTACCCGGCAGTGAAGAGAAGGGCACCTGTAACCAGACTACGTCTCGTCCGGGCTTTAACACATCGCTCACCCAGTACGGTGTCCAGGTATAATAAAGAACAGGCTTGCCCTGTTTAAAGCGGGTGATGGTATCGGCAATCATTGCTGAATAATTGCCCTGATTATGTTCCACGGTATTGCTCAGGCCGTATGTGTTAATCTGGTGATTGATCACCGCCTCACAACCCCAGCCTGGCGTACAGCCGGTCAGGTCGGCTTTTCCGTCGCCATTGGTATCAAATAACTTTGCCAGCGCGGGATCTTTAAGCTGAGCAAGGTTGGTGATGTGATATTTCTCTGCGGTTTTTTTATCAATCAGATAGCCTTGTGCAGCACCTTGCACCAGCGTTCCCTGACGATAAAATTTGTTATCTCCGCCCGCAGAATCATACATGTCGTCATGCAATGGCTTCCAGTTGTTAGCGGTGAAGGTTGCATCGCCAGCTGCAATGGTGGTATATGCGACGTTGTAATCGACTTCGCTGGGCTTTTCAACCGTATAACCCAGCTTCTCCAGCGCACGACTGACCAGTAGCGTCTGGAAGGTTTCCTCTGCGATTGCGCTTTGCACCGGTTTGACCGTGATACCCTTACCCGGCAGATCAGTGGCGGAAACAGATAAGCTAGCCAGCGAGGTAAACGCGGCCGCGATTAAAGCAATCTTGCGCATAACGTTATCCTTATATTAATGATTGTCAGTGCATGGGACGCGGGCGGCGCATCGCTACGCCGCCGGAAAATTAACGTTTAAAGGGACGAACCAGAATGCCGATAGGTCCGGTGGTATACCAATGGCGATTACCGCGGCTACGGCCATCCCGACCTAAGGATTGAGTCAGTCGGTCAAGAATAATCGCGAGGATAACGATACCAACTCCGCCGACGCTAGCCAGACCCATATCGAGACGACCAATACCGCGAAGTACCATCTGTCCAAGCCCGCCTACGGCGATCATTGAGGCGATAACTACCATTGACAGCGCCAGCATTAGCGTCTGGTTTATACCGGCCATGATTGTTGGCATCGCGAGCGGCAGCTGTACCTTAAATAACAGCTGGCGTGGATTGGCACCGAACGCCTCTGCCGCTTCGATGAGATCAGCGGGAACCTGTTTAATTCCGAGGATCGTCAGTCGTACTACCGGCGGTAACGCAAAGATAATGGTCACGACAACACCGGGCACGTTACCGATACCAAATAGCATAACGATAGGGACCAGATAGACGAAAGCCGGTGTTGTTTGCATCGCATCCAGCAGCGGGCGAATAAACCGTGCCGCGCGTTCACTGCGAGCCAGCCAGATGCCGAGCGGCAGGCCGATGACAACGCAAAAAAGCAGAGCGGTAAGCACCAGTGCCAGGGTTACCATCGCCTGCGACCAGGCGCCGATTGCGCCGATGGCGATGAGCGAAATAAGGGTAGCCACACCCATAGCCGGGCTGGCGAGTTGCCAGGCTATCAGCGCAAAAATAATAATAGCCATCGGTGCCGGCATGCCCATGAGCAGATGCTGGAAGGCGCTTAGTATGTAATCTACCGGTACACGAATGCCCTGAAACACCGGCCGGAAATGCGACACTATCCAGTCGATTCCTTCGGTAACCCAGTGATCGAGTGGCACCAGTTTTTTATGGAATGGGTCCATAATATTGAAGTGTTCCGCCTGCGGTGCAGGTGCGCTGTTTAACCAGTCGCTACTGCCACCGCTGCTTGCACCGCCGGGGTTGCTCCAGGCACTCCCGGCATCGCCACCAGGAGAAGCTGCGCTGCTGGCAGCTGGCTGGCTGGTGATATCAACGGCGCTCTGGGATGCATTCTGGCTATCAACCGAAGCAACTTGCCACGGATTAGTATCTTGTTTACTCATAGGTTGCCCCCTCACGGTCCAGCGCCTGTAGTAAAATGCCTTTGGAAATAATCCCAACGTAACGACTATCTTCATCGACCACCGGTACTGCACAGGGTGCCTGGGCGACGTGAGACAGCAGTTCATTAAGGGAGGTATCTGCGGGGACCGGTGCAGGTTCTGGCAGCATAGCCTGCTCAAGCCCCGCGCCAGCAGCCAGAGCTGATTTCAGGGATTCGATAGAAACGACGCCGAGAAACTTCTGGCGTTCAAGCACATACCCGAATTCCCGGTCTTCATCCTGCAAGACTTTCAATGCTGAACGTGGCCCAAAGCCGGGCGATTTTCTCATCAGGGCTGACGCGCTGCGTCGTGCAATATCTCTGGCGCTGAATACATGGCTGATATCCACGCCCCGGAAAAAGGTGCGGACATAATCGTTGGCAGGGTTATTGAGTATTTCGTCAGGCGTACCTACTTGCACCACTTCACCGCCTTGCATAATAGCAATCCGATCGCCGATGCGCATTGCTTCATCAAGATCGTGAGAAATAAATACAATAGTGCGCTGGTGGCGCGATTGCAGATTAATTAATTCATCCTGCATTTCTGTACGAATCAGGGGATCAAGTGCAGAAAAAGCTTCATCCATTAATAATATATCAGGGTTGATCGCCAGCGCCCGTGCCAGTCCAACGCGCTGACGCATGCCGCCAGAAAGTTCATCTGGATATGCGTGAGCATAATTCTCCAGCCCTACCTGACGCAGCGCGTCTAATGCTTTTTGCTGTCGTTCTTCCAGTGGTACACCGGATAATTCCATGCCGAAGGCAGTGTTATTTAACACCGTCATGTGCGGCATTAATGCAAATGACTGGAATACCATGCTGATTTTATTTCGTCTAACCTGACGGAGATCCCGGTCAGATATTTTTGCAATATCGACGCCATCAATAATTACCTGACCACGGGTTGGCTCTATCAGACGATTGAGAAGGCGAACCATAGTGGATTTTCCTGAGCCGGATAATCCCATGATGACGAATATCTCGCCTTCTTCAATGGCCAGACTGGCGTCTTTTACGCCAAGTGACAGCCCGGTTTTTTCCAGTAATGCCTCCTTACTTATTCCCTTCGCAATGTGTTTAAAAGCGCGCTCAGGGTGATCACCAAATATTTTATATAAATTTTTTACTTCAAGTCTAATTGCCATTCGATAATTAAATCCGGGTTAAGAGTGATGATTTTTTTATGCGGTCTATTCTCGGTTAGAAATTAACAGTCCATACCGTAGCACACTGAAAATGGATGGCAACCCTTGACATTTTATGAAATTTCACTGGAGTTTGCTGAAAATGAGACATAACGTCAGTAATGATAAGGGCTAAAGGAGTGTGGAATATTTTAAAAAAAAGGTGCGTAATTTTTTGAGAAAGCTCCTGGTTCTTGATTGGCGGAATTAATAGTGACTAAATATCAAAGAAGATTTATCCGGAATAAGACGTCGATTTTTTCAAATATTATCATTCAATGAATGACTTTAAATAATAAATATAATTTAACTAACTTTAACCGTGGCGATTTATCTTAATCGCCACGCAAGGACGTTTAAAAGGCCCAATCTTCGTCCTGAGTTTCTTCCACTTTCCCCATCACATACGATGAGCCGGAACCGGAAAAAAAATCGTGATTTTCATCGGCATTTGGCGACAACGCTGCGAGGATCGCTGGATTAACCTCGGCCATATCAGCCGGAAAAAGGGGATCGTAGCCGAGATTCATTAAGGCTTTGTTGGCGTTGTAATGCAGAAACTTTTTCACATCTTCAGCCCACGGAAGGCCAGCATAAAGCTCATCAGTGTAAATCAGTTCATTTTCATACAGCGACATGAGTAGCGTAACAGCAAATTGCTGCAGTTCGTCGCGCCGCTCAACGGATGCCTTCTGCAACGCCTTCTGATACTTATAGCCAATGTAGTAGCCGTGCACCGCTTCATCCTTAATGATCAGACGTATCAGGTCGGCAGTATTCGTCAGCTTACCGCGACTGGAGAAATACATCGGTAGCCAGAAACCGGAATAAAACAAAAATGATTCGAGAAATACGCTGGCGATTTTCTTCTTGAGTGGGTCCTGTGCATTGTAATGTGCCATCACGATCCCGGCTTTACGCTGTAAAGCTTCGCAGGCCTCACTCCAGGCATAGGCCGCATCAACGTCCGGCGTCTGGCATAAGGTTGAGAAAATCGAACTATAGGAGCGGGCGTGAACGGCCTCCATAAAACAGATATTTGAAAATACCGCTTCCTCATGGGGGGTTATGGCATCGGCCATCAGCGCAGGGGCGCCGACGGTATTTTGCAGGGTATCAAGCAGCGTCAGACCGGTGAAAACCCGGATAGTAAGCTGTTGTTCATTCCGGCTAAGGTTCTGCCATGCGGGGATATCATTTGACAGTGGTACTTTTTCCGGTAGCCAGAAGTTTGCAGTCAAGCGGTTCCATACCTCCAAATCTTTTTCATCTTCGATCTGGTTCCAGTTCACTGCCTGCAGACGGTGGTTCGTACTGTTCATATCATTACTCCGAATTTATAGCGCACAGGAGACGCAGCCTTCCACTTGGGTGCCCTCCAGCGCCAGCTGGCGCAGACGGATGTAGTAAAGGGTTTTAATGCCTTTTTTCCAGGCATAAATCTGCGCTTTGTTTATATCGCGCGTGGTGGCGGTATCACGGAAAAAGAGTGTCAGTGATAACCCTTGATCGACATGGCGTGTGGCCTCAGCATAGGTATCGATAATTGCCTGAGGCCCAATTTCATAAGCATCCTGATAGAGAGGTAAATTGTCATTGGTCATATAGGGGGCAGGGTAATAAACGCGTCCGGTTTTGCCCTCTTTACGTATCTCAATGCGTGAAACGATCGGGTGTATGCTGGAGGTTGCGTGATTGATGTAGGAAATAGAGCCGGTAGGTGGGATCGCTTGTAAATTCTGGTTATACAGCCCGTCTTTCATTACGTCATCACGCAGCGTCTGCCACTGTTCACGGGTTGGCAAATGAAAGTTGAAGCGTTCAAACAGCGCGCTTATCTCAGGCGTACGCGGCGTCCAGCTCTGCTTAATGTAACGCTCGAAATATTCCCCGCTGGCATAACGTGATTGGCTGAAACCGGCAAAATGCTCACCACGTTCGCGCGCCAGACGGTTTGAGGTGCGCAAAGCATGGTAAGTGACTGCATAAAAGTAGAGATTGGTGAAGTCCAGCGCGGCCGGTGAACCGTAAACAATTCCTTCGCGCGCCAGAAAACCGTGCAAATTCATCTGGCCGAGGCCGATAGCGTGCGATTTCGCATTGCCCTCAGCCACTGACGGCACTGACCGGATGTGGCTCATATCGGAAACAGCGCTCAATCCGCGTACCGCCACTTCCACCGTGCGGGCAAAGTCGGTTGAGTCCATCGCACGTGCGATGTTAAGCGAGCCGAGATTGCAGGAAATGTCTTTGCCGATCCGGTGATAACTCAGGTCATCATTGTATTCTGAGGGCGTATTTACCTGCAAAATTTCGGAGCAGAGGTTACTCATGTTGATCCGTCCGGCTATCGGATTTGCGCGGTTAACGTTGTCTTCAAACATGATATAGGGATAACCGGATTCAAACTGAATTTCCGCCAGCGCCTGGAAAAAGTCACGTGCGTTAATATAGCGGCGGCATATCCGTTCATCAGCCAGCAACTGGCCGTATTGTTCATTGATGCTGATGTCAGCAAAAGGCATACCGTACAGGCGTTCTACGTCGTAGGGAGAAAACAGCGCCATCTGCTGATTATCCTTTGCCAGCTGAAAGGTAATGTCGGGGATCACCACGCCAAGCGACAGGGTTTTGATACGGATTTTTTCATCTGCGTTTTCGCGTTTAGTATCCAAAAAACGCAGGATATCGGGATGATGGGCATGCAGGTATACGGCCCCGGCTCCCTGGCGTGCACCCAGCTGGTTGGCGTATGAAAAAGCATCTTCCAGCATTTTCATCACCGGAATCACGCCAGATGACTGGTTTTCAATACGCTTGATTGGTGCGCCTGACTCTCGCAGATTTGAGAGCAAAAACGCCACGCCGCCACCGCGCTTTGACAGCTGTAACGCCGAGTTAACCGAACGGCCAATCGATTCCATATTATCTTCAATACGCAGCAAAAAGCAGGATACCAGCTCGCCGCGCTGCTGTTTTCCACAGTTAAGGAAAGTTGGTGTTGCTGGCTGAAAGCGACCGCTAAGCATCTCCTCCATCAGCGATAAAGCAAAAGCTTCCTGCCCCTGAGCCAGTGTGAGGGCAACCATACAGACCCGATCGGCAAAGTTTTCCAAATAACGCTTACCATCAAAGGTTTTCAGCGTGTAGCTGGTGTAAAACTTCCAGGCACCAAGAAAGGTCTGGAACTGATAATCATAATTATATGCCTGCTGGAAGAGCTGGCAGATAAAGGAGAACTTATAGGCATTCAGTATTGAGGCATCATAATAGCCTTCATCAACCAAATATTGCAGACGCTCTGCGATACTGCCAAAACTAATGCTATTGGGAATAACATGCTGCGAAAAGTAGTGGCTTATCGCTTCGCGATCTTTCTCAAACTGGATATCGCCAGCGTTGTTATACAGATTAAGCAAAGCGTTCAGCGCATGATAATCGCCGTTGTCTGTAGTACCGCTACTCAGCTTATGGGTTGTCGTTGCCAAAATTTTTTCACTCCCCGGTGAATATTTACGAGGTCGGTCTCGCTGCCAATCAGTTCAAAACGATAGAGCCAGGGCACCTGACACTTGCGCGATATAATGTCGCCGGCAAGGCCGAATGCCGTGCCAAAATTACGGTTGCCGGCGGCGATCACGCCGCGAAGCAATCCCCGGTTATGATCTTGATTAAGAAACTGGACTACTTGTTTTGGCACCGCGCCTTTGACGGTGCCGCCGCCATAGCTGGGCACGATCAGAATAAAAGGATGATCGACTTGTAGTGCCTCTCCAGCCAGAGGAATGCGTTCAGCCGGTAATCCCAGCCTTTCAATAAAGCGTCGGGTATTACCAGACTGACTAGAGAAATAAACCAGCGGATGCATGAAATCACCCCGGAAGTGTTAGCTGCGCCTGAAGGGCGGCGATCTTATCCGGACGAAAACCGCTCCAGTGCTCTTCATCTGTCATCACTACAGGTGCCTGGCGATAGCCCAGATTGCGTAAACATTCGACCGCTTGTGGATCGTTATCGAGATGGACCAGTTCGTAAGTCAGGCCTTTATTATCCATGGCGTTTTTTGTCGCGTTGCACTGAACGCAGTTGAATTTTGTGTAAATAACAATGCGCATGATTTGTATTTCTCTATCAGGATAAGGTGATGACTTGACGGTGAGTTAAAGTCACGTTCAAGCCCCCTTTGACATCAATATATAGCGGAGTGCTTTAGGTATAAATACTAGATGTAGTTTTTATTGAATGCAACCACACAATATATAGTAGTATGCGCAATTTCTTAGCGAAGCCGTACGGCTAATGGATTTGTGCAAAAAATAAATTAAATCGCTGAGGCGGGGGGGAATATGTTGCGAGGTTTTAGTCAGTTTCGTCCGGTGTAGTACATACTGATACGGCATCAATGAACCCGCCTGATGGCGTATTGATAGTATTTGCGGGCCAGCACTCTGACGTACCTATTGAGTTTAATTCTATGGTTTTGTTCACATAGGTAAATAATGCCCTTTCCCAACCGTCGAAAATGTATCCTGCAAGCTATAATTTTTTTGCGGCGGGTAGCATAACGTCTTAGTTTTATAGTGGTTTATGGATTATTCCGAAAGCCCGGTGCCAGCGGCTGTTATAGGCTTACAGCGAATTTGAAAAAACTGGCATTGAGGATTAATAATGTATTTACGACCTGATGAAGTAGCACGCGTATTGGAACGCGCAGGATTTGAGGTAGAGACCATTACGCAAAAAGCCTATGGCTACCAGCGTGGGGATGATTATGTCTATGTTAATCGTGAAGCCCGAATGGGCCGGACCGCACTGGTCATCCATCCGACGTTGAAAGAAAGAAGCCTTAATTTCACCGAACCGTCGTCAGATATTAAAACGTGCGATCACTACATCCGTTTTCCACTCTATTTGGCTGGTAACAGCAATAATCATTATGGTATTCCACACGGTTTTAGTTCTCGCATGCAGCTTGAGCGCTACCTCGAACACGTCTTTGGTTAATTAAAGATCGTGTAGACAGCAAAGTTGATGGTATGACTTACCTGGTTTAGCGAAACAAATAATTGACTAAAAATTTGGTTTGCTTTGCCATCTGATCGCGTACGTATTTGATGAAAAGCTGGCATCCAGTGCTTAAAATAACCTCATTACCTTGCAACGGAATTAACTATGAAAGCGCTAATACTGGCTCTGGTGTCTCTCTGCGTTTTAAATGGCTGCGCGACCATTGTTGGTCACGAGTCGCAACATGTGACAATTGACACACAACCACCGGGCGCGCGCTTCGTGATTCAGGATGAAACGGGGCAGATTGTCGCTCAGGGCACTACGCCAAAAACGGTAGTGCTGGCCAAATCTAACGGAAGCTATTTCGGCAAGAAAAACTATCAGGTCATGCTTGAGCGACCGGGTTATGTTCCACAGACGTTACCGCTGACAGAGCGCGTAAATCTATGGTACCTGCTCGGTAATATTCCGTTAGGCGGCTTTCCTGGCTGGTTGCTGGTCGATCCGTTTTACGGCGGGATGTACCAAATACAGCCGGGACGGTTGCAACACACATTGAGCCCGGTCGGTGCTCGTGGTTAACAGCCGGTTTAATAATGTGAAAGCAGCCAGTAAGAAGCGGAATGCAGTGCATTCCGCAGGGGGTTATTGGGCGGTTGGTTTTAATAAATTACTGCCAGCAGCTGGCTTATGTTTTTCCATATAGCTATCCTGAAAAATACACATGCGGATAGTGTTACGGTATTCACCGTTTATGAAGAACTCATGCCTGAGTTCCCCTTCAATCTCGAATCCCAGCTTGGTATAAATATGAATGGCCTTAGCGTTCTCTTTATCAACGATCAGATAAAGTTTATACAGATTTAATACCGAGAAGCCGTAATCCATTGCCAGCTTAACCGCCCGGCTTGCCAGACCTTTGCCCTGATGCTCAGGGGCGATAATAATCTGAAATTCAGCGCGCCGGTGAATGTGATTAATCTCGACCAGCTCAACCAGGCCCGCTTTATCACCGTCATGCTCCAGCACAAAACGGCGTTCGCTCTGGTCATGAATATGTTTGTCATAGAGATCTGAAAGTTCGACAAAAGCCTCATAGGGCTCTTCAAACCAGTAGCGCATGACGCTGGCATTATTATCCAGATGATGGACAAAAGTCAGATCCTCACGTTCAAGTGGGCGAAGCATAATATTCGCGTCTGTCATTTGAGCTGACATATCATCTCCTTTGACGCAGGCGTGTTGCTGCTCATCCAGTATAGCGAGAGGTCGGTGAAGATATAAGGATCTATTTCAGGAAGTAAAACAGGGCGTCCAGGACGCCCTGTTCATCCGCGAGGAGGAATTTTAAAAGTTATAACCCACGACAAAGTAATAACCGAAGCCGGTGGATTTAACTTCAAACGGACCGTTGCCGAAGTTCAGGTTAGCCCCGTTGTCCCACTGTCCGCCGTTATGAAAATAGCGAGCAACCAGTGAATAGTGCCAGTGATTGTAACTCAACGAAAGAATATGGCTTGACGCGATGGAGTTGCTGGTGCGATTTGCGCTATTGCCCAGGTCGGAGCCCCAGTCAAAATTCGTAAAGCCAATATAGCTCAGATTGCCGCCCCACAGTTTGGTCAGCGGTACAATGTATTTAATTTTGAAACGGTAGCCGTCCCAGCTGTTCTCATTGGCTGCACCGTAGTTTTCCCACTGATACTTGGCATAGACGTTCATCGACAAGCCGATGTCGCTGTGCGTATCAATATCGGTACCGAGACCCATATACCAGGTATTTTGTCGGTTACCAGGGTTATCGCCCATGTCATAGATATAGTTGTTCGCGAAGTACCACTCTTTGAATGGGCCAAATGCGAGACTGGTGCCGGTCAGCTTATCGATCGAAAAGCGCGGCTCTATTTCTACAAACAGTGGTGAACCGTTATCCCAGGTGCCTTTATCGTTGCCATTACCGGCGCCGAAAAATTTTGGCATGTCAGCGTAGCCGTAAAAATCAAACCAGTCTTTGTGCGCAAAGGCTTCATACTCGAGGTAGACGTCATTATTTAACTGTGGCCCAAAACGGGTGTGATAGCTGCCAACCACGTTGACGCTCTGATGCCACCAGTCGGAAAGGTATTCCGGATTATTGTTTGCTGTCGCGCTCCAGGAAGCCGCCGCAAGTACACTCGCTATCACTATTTTATATTTCATTCTATTACCACATTTTTGATAATCCGGGCGTACGGTTCTTTATGCCAGAATCGAGAGTCCGGAAGGTTAACAGAGGTGATTTAAACAGCATTCACCTCTCAATATCGCTGCCGCAATGTGCCTGCTGACGCGGATAAGAAAATATATTTTTCATCATACTTGTCAAACTTTGTTTCAGTAATTTTTGTATTCATAGTGATTAAGATCACGTTTTTTTAACTGCGGGCCTTGCAGGCATCTGCTCGTCCCGGTTTAAACGTTTGCGTGGTGCGTTCAGTGGGGCATGGCGTGGAAGCGGAAATGTGGGGAGGGCAGCTTGGCTATGATGCGCATACGGAGCGTTACTGATTTACCTACATTGATGCTCAAACGATCGCTGCCTGCCGGATGCCAAACAGACGGCGGCAAAAATCAAGGAAGTAACCATATATCCCGCCGAGTAGCAATGAAGCCAGAATGTTCGAGCTTATTGCGGCAATAATTTGCTGCATATTTGCACCAATGCACAGCAGTATCAATGCATAGATCGGCGACTGGAAGCTGACGTAGGCAATGACATCCGCCAGTGAGCGCATCCAGCTTGCCGGGCTGGCCTTGCGGGCTTTCGCTAACAACATGTCGCGCCATAAACCGTAAGGCCAGGCAATAAAAATGTTGACTGGAATGGCAAACAGACGTGATGAAAGAGAGCGGTCGAAGCTCATTCCGCTAACGAAGATCTCGGTGATCATGCCGGTAACAAAGCAATAAATCACCATTGCCACAATGTCGGCCACAGCATGACGTATACGGAATGGGAAGATCATAAACTGCACCTTGTAAATTAAACCGGATTTTAACAACGTTAAAGGCTAATAGCGCGATGTTTATTTCTGCTTTTCTGCCTTCGCTGTAAAATATATCTCTGTACAGGTTATGGCAATTGGCGAAAGATCTTTATTTTCTGACATTTTCTCGATGAAATGCTGCCTCAGACGAAAAAACAATGCGGAACGCGCGATTTAATCGGTATATTTATGCAAAGTTTATATAAATCAGATAGATAATTTTTTTAACGATTTGAATGAAAAACTGTGGCTACTGGCAGCCTTTAACGCGGAATAGTAAAAAATTTTTAAGGATGCTTAAGATGAAAAACAACAAACGAGATAGCAGGGCGATGCGCAAGCTGAGCAGCGCGGCATTAATTATTGCCAGTACAATGCTGGCAGGCTGCGCCCATCAGCAGGCAGGACAATCGCAAGTCTACCGGACCTATGCCAAAGTCGTGGCTAACAAAGTGTGTATCACCCTGCCGCATTTGCACAGTGGAGAAAAGCTCTTCAGTATTTACATCAGCGAACGTGGCAACCCTGACCGGTTCATCATACGGCAGTACCCGTGGCAAAAAGGTAAGTATCAGGCGGCTGTAGCGGGAAAATGTGTTAACGATTTTAATTTCCCCTACGTTATTGGCCGCGGCTATGACGTAGCAATTCAGGTTGCCGACCCTGCTGTCGCTACCATAAGCGGGGCAACGCAAGGACGGGTTTACAGCGGGGCCTTCGCCCTGTGGCGCGCCGGGCAAAAATTGCACGTGGTGCCGGTAATATAAATCTTGCTAGTGATATCAGCGTCCTGGGGAGAGTTAGCCAGGACGATGGTGCTACTGATGGCATTCGCCAGCTGAAAACGACTACCAGCCTGAGGTGTCCGGCCTTTGACCAAACCCGGTTCCTGAATCGGTGCTGTTATCGATCATGCCGCGATGACGCAGACGCTGCTCGCGCAGCTCCTGATGTACTCTTCTGCGGTATTCCGGGTTCAGATAGCCATCATCACGGTAGAGGTTATCACTATACGGCGGCGCATGGTTTAACTGCGGGTTTTGCCGCCAGTTGGGTGACATCCTCTCAGAAGTGATATCGTTTTCGGCACAGGATGTGCAGAGTAACGCGGTGCTGATACAAAAAGCCTGAGTCAGAACGTTCAAGTTCCCTCCTGGTACGTATGGGATGTTGGCTTCAGCCCGTATTGCCAGCAGCTATACGGCGGCTCTGGCAACATAGCTATTTATCTGCAGGCAATCGCAGGGCCGCACGCTAAAGGCTCCAAGCCCGCTATGGCGACGCGTACTGAAGTGCTTCGACGAGATAAGCGATGAACGAGCCGGGTCATTTTTTATCAATAGCACAAGCCATTCACTCCTGTCATCACGTGGGTGACCTGTCTTCTTATTATAATGATAATTTCCAGCTAACTGGCTTCTGCAACACGCTCTTTGACACAACACAGCAGAAATGCATTTTGGATTAATAATTAGCTGCTCTCCGCATATTCACTTCGCGACGCTCTCCGACGGCATCATTAAAAGGTGGATATATAGCGCATCATGCCTCTGATGGCAGGCATAGCATACTGGATGAAAAATTTGCGAGGCCAGGTACCTGCACTCTTACTGAAACCGTGGAGCGCCGGGGCCGGCATTCATAATATTCTGTTTTTCCGCGCCCCTATGATGAAAAGCTGGCTGGTGGTCAAACTGAGAAATAAGCGATAGCGCAGATTTATGCCGACTAATTTATTACTAAGGGTCAAGCAATGTTGCCGTTTATTGGTTTAGAAGGATGGAGGTTAAGGGAGAGGTAACGCCTGCAAATTTTATGTACTTTGACGGGACGCAGATAGCTTAAAATGAGTCTGCGATCGAACAATGAAAAAAAGCCGCAATCGCGGCTTTTCAACATAATCAGTCACGCATTATTCACTGACTTTTTTCTTCAAAGACTGCGCGCCATCTTTGGTTTTATTCCAGCCCTTTTCAGCACCTTCTTTGGTCGCATCCCAACCTTTCTCGGTACCCTGTTTGGTTTTATGCCAGGCTTTTTGGGAGCTTTCGCTCATCTTGCTACCGGTAGTGTTGCTTTTGCCTTCAGCAGCATGTTCAGCTTTAAGCTTCAATTCGTTGCCCTTATCCTGTGCCTCGTGCAACTTTTCCTTAGCGGTATTTTCACCTTTATGTGCTGCAGCTACTGTCTCATCGGTTGCGTGTGTGGTAGCGGCAAAAGCCGGGGCTGCCAGCAGAATTGCAGAAAGTGCCATCACTGTTTTTTTCATAATATCCTCATTAAACGGTGTTTATCTTTAAGCATGTAAAGCTTAGTACAGCATAAAGCTTCATGCCTTAGGAAAAAACCGTAAATCGATCCCTCTGTTCTGAAAGACGTCGATTTTTGCTATTTCCTATAGGCTTTGTCAGCACAAAAAACCACAGAGCTTGTGTCACGTGGCCTTTCTGTATTTCATCAGGCTATCGGTTGATGGCTCAGTCTTTCTGGCTATGAACGTATCCATGCGTCCAAGTCTAACGTAAACAATAGAGCTTTCCGTTCGGCCTATCAACGGGCCCAAAAGGTTCGGATTAAATTAGTTGGCTTCAGACTTCGCGGGACAAATCGAAGGCACAACAAAGCCTGCAGGGCTTGCGCCATGCGGGCTCTTGAGACTTCATCGGATGACTCTGGTAATCATTGATGGAGAATTTTGAATTGACGGAGTCTGAAAGATTCACGCAACTATCTGTTATTAAATTGTTTTAGCCAATTCAACTTTCATTGGAATACCTAAGCGTATACCAATGGCGATTTGTTGCCGTGTTTACTGTGATTAAGTGAATCTATTTTTGAATAAATCAGATCAAGAAAAAACTTTTTTTAGAAAAACGGTTCACACTGTTCACAGTGCGATTTTAATCATAAATATACATTCTATTACGTAATGAATGGTTGGTGAACAATGAACACTTTACTGTTCACTTTTACTCATGTTCCTGCGACAAAAACTGATATCCTTGGTAGGAGTTGTTTGTTCGTTACGGCCTACCAGATCCTTGAGGAGGTCCGCGTTTCTATCAGTATACTTTGGTGAGAGATGCTGCGTGATGAGATAATAAGTAACTACATATATAGTTTAAAATTCTGGTGTGAATTTTGATTGGGAATATCAAGTGGATATAGCGAGTCTCTTAGTAGGGATTGTCGGGAGCATCATTGCAGCAGGTTTGATTGCTCTCGTCACTGAATGTTTATGGCCTAACTTTAATGATAAATTTTGTACAAAGGTGTCTGGGTTGAAGGGATATGGGATGTAATAGAAGAGCGAAATGGCAAAAGCGAGACAGTAGGTAGGCTTGAGCTAAAGCAGCACGGATGTCGCTTAACAGGTACAAGTACGCGAACTAAGACTCGTGACGGTAACAACTCCGATAGAAAGTTCAATTATCGTGGGTCCATCAGCGGTTGTCAGATAACGTTGGTTTTCGAAGATGCACAAGGTATCGGTTTTGATACAGGAACTTATGTATTTACAGTCTATAACGACAAGAAAACAATGGTAGGAATGTCAACCTTCCACGGTAAAACTGAGAATAAAATTATTGCGGAGCCAAGGATATTGCGAAAAGCGGCCGCCTAGCCCTGGCCTTCAAACACCAGCATAGTAAGCCTGCTGACCTAAAGGTAAAAGACCAGCAATGCTTGTCTACGGGGGATTCTTTCGACAGAGAGTCATCGCATTTCGGCAGTCAGTCGGCGTGGCTTCCCTCCCTGAGCGCCACATTGGTTTGTATGCCCTGATTTTTACGGCGCTTCTCATAACTCAGTTCATACTCTTTCAGCATCGCTGACAGCCCCTTGCTGAACATGGTCAGCAAGGGGTATTCCTGTAACCGTGGGCTTCCATGTAAGCCAGATAGGCATGATACAGATACAGGCACGGTTAACGCGGATGATATGGGCATGGCCAATATGCATACCGTCAGGCTCCGACAGCGATTTAAGGTAACCACAAAAATCAAAGGTCGGGTCAGCTTTGCGTTTAATACTGAGCACCTCGTTGGAGTTCTGCTGTGACTGGAACAGTGTACGCGCGGTCATCGGATCTCTGAACGTCTGCATCAGCTGGCGCGCAATTACAGCAAGCTCGCGGGCGATTTTGTTCTTAAGCTGCGAGTCGCGCTCTTCCGGAGCAATCTGCTCCGGGAAATGCGTGATCATCCGGCGACGGGAGACACCACCGCTGCGGACGGTAAAGCGCATCGGATTATTGTTCACGGTCGGAATCACCGTCGGAATATGGGTAGAGTACGCATCCTTGTATTTCGGGTCTACCGATACCGCATCCTCACCAGTGATGGCCTTAAGTCCTGCCCTGTCACCGCTCCATTTTTACTGGTCAGGCCGACGGATAAACGAAAAGCTTATCAACGGAGCACGTTCACGTGGCGACTCCAGCCTTTCGATGGTGGCCGATGTGGCGCTATCTTCCCCGGCGAGTATGCTCGCAATTTCGGCCAGAATACTTTTCCCGGTGCGGCGATCAAACAAGCACAGCAAGAAGCCGCCGCAATGATCGATATCGGGGCGCTTAAGAAGCAACTGAACGATTTACCCGTCTGCGCGATGGTCTGCTTAGAGATGTCGCCAGCAGTCTGGACGCGTTGCAGGGAGAAAGCGCCAGAGCATGGGTATTTACTTCCAGCAGTGATTTGACTACCACGCTCGTGGAGCTGATGAAGGGCATTCCGATGCCATCGGCGGTGTACTCTGCTGCGATGATGCTGACGGGTGACAATCTTGATGGCGTATCAGGTAATATGATTATGGCTCTTAAAAGGGCCAGTTTCCAGGTTAGACCCATTGAAAGTCGCCAATATTTTTAAAATACATAGATTCTGCTAATAGGCTTTATCTACTCACTTCAGGAGAACTTTCTTTCTGTGTAACTTTTTTTATTATTATTTCCATTATTATTATTGTTGTTATTTCCATTGTTATTTCCATTGTTGTTGTGGTGATTGTTATTGTAGTTGTTATTATAATCATTGTTATAGTGGTTGTTGTAGTTGTTATTGTATTGATTGTTGTAAAAGTTATTGTAGAAGTTGTTGTAGTAATTATTGTAGTGGTTATTGAAGTAATTTTCATTCCCTGATAAATCTGGCTTGTTATTGGTTGAACTTATTGTTACGCTATTATCGACACCTGATGGTCCGGAGCGATTAAAATTACTTTCTGATTTTCCCATGTCATTATATTCTTTTTTTATGTGGCTTTTATTTGCCTCTTTTGCATTTTCCCTAAGAACGGAAAGTATATCCAAAGTTGCGAGATCGTAATTTTCGGTAGTTCCGGGGTTAATCACTGTGAAATTTTTTTCTTTGTAATCATAAGCTTTGATATTTGAAGATATTACTAATGATAGCGGGATAATGTGCTTTATGATTCTCATTTTTTTCCTTTTTAGTTTTGTAAATGCAGGTTAACTCCATGTATCCAATACATTTTAATTCGTTATAATAAAAAAAAAGTAATGATTGTTAAAATTCAGTAAGAATTTTTTTATTTTAAGAGTTAATTGCCGCTCAGTAGTGAGTTGCGGGTTTTATTGAATGCGTCTAACTGATTAGGTAATATGTATTACGTAGGGTTTTGAAGCTATTTTATATTCATCATTAAAATTTATTTTCACCTTCTTAATCTTCTCAGGTGAGAATCATGGTCATAAGCCTTGAGGTCATGACTGCTTTCGCTGCCTTGTGTGCTTCAGTTCATTAAACTTTAAGAAGCGTATAAGCGGGGCACTTAAAGAGCCATCAACCAATATAATGCCCCTTAACGTGCCATAATTCGGGGTGCTATGTGGTATCTAAATATCGAAAAATACGATTACTCAGACTTTCGAAACATGCTTAAAATTGAACAGGAATATTAATTTCTTGGGTTAAACATCATCTCACGCTTTCGGAGCGTTGCTTATCACATCCAACCATACTCCTTCATATAAGCAGCACAGAAATAAACCTTCGCACCAGTGCAGCCTGATGTTGACGAAATAAGGGCTGAAGTGACGAAAACGTCGCTACACCGCACCCCCCTGCGCGTTTTGGATCATAAAAATTTTTCAGTTTTATTTTTCTACAAATCATTACGCCAGCCTGCGCCGCTGCTGGGGCGTTGCTGGGGCACCCAGACTGAAAAGAGTGAAACGAATTTCAGTATTTTTTGTTATTAGATCGCGTGCCGTTGTGGTAAATTTTAATAAGTTTATGAATATAAAGGGTTATTTATAAATTGCGTGGATCGTGAATCGTTTGAAATAGATCGCATGGAAATACTATCAAAATGTGGTGAAGCCAGGCGCAGCAAGGACTGCGGACGAATTAAAGTAGATATGAAAAAATGAAATCTGTGAAATTGATTTACTGTTTATTTATGGGTCTTCCCCTGATATGGTGGCTGTGTATAGTAATAGGCTTTCCCCTAAGGAGCCTTTTACATGAATAGAATTCAAAATCAACCTGTGGTGGCCACGTCATTAATTGGCAAAAAAAATGAAGCTGATAGGCCCCCCTCCACTTCGTTTTTGCGTCATCTAGCTGGCTGCTTCAATAGCTCCGAATCTCTTTCCGTTTACCGTGAAAAAAACTCTACCCTTTGTAATGAATTACGCAGGCTCTATTTAGCTCAGGATAACCAAGACTTGTCGTCTGGATGTAGACAAACTGCAAAAGAAAGGGCAGATAATATTGAAATTCTTGCCACCTTGAACTCAGAGAAAAATCGAAAGGATTTTGAGATACTGGCAGAATATATCGAAGGTGGAAGTGGTTTATACAAAACTATAAATGAACACTTAAGGAATATTTCCCCCTCGGAAGAAGGGAAAAGGCTGTCAGATGAGTTAAAGGAAGTATTTAGTAAGCTAAATTATTATAATGCTCCCGCTTACCGATCAGTGGTCGTGCCTGCTGGTACATATGGTGGAAAAATTAAAATAAATGATGTTGTTATGGATGAAGGGTTTATGTCAGCATCAGCTTTACCAAAGAATTCAATAGATTGGTTAGAAACATGGACCTGTCAGGATCATAGATATGGTATGGAAAAGCTCATTCTCGTTTTCGATGAAACTGCATCAAAAAAAATGGCGGCAGGGGGAATGCTACCAGATCATATATTAATCGCACCAGATACTCCTTTCAAAGTAAAAGAGATACATATAACTGATGGAAGACCCGAGCGAGATATAATCACCTTGGTTAGGCTTAAAAGTTCTGAACATCCTTTCAGGCACGATATAAAAGATATTTTCTCTGGCGATGTTAAGCTTACTGCCACCGAGGGTTCTGTATTTCAAAGACTTAATCCAAATAATTAACATTCAAGAATTTTTTAAATTAAATGAATGAAAATGAACTTTACTCTCGCCTACTTAACTTGTCAGAAATGTGGGCTGTTACATCCCTTACCCTCGATGAAAATGCAGGGTCTGTTACTGTCATTGTCGGAATCGCTGAAAACACGCCATTATCTCGCCCGGCCTGCGGTAAATCCTGCCTTATTCACGATCACCGGCATCGCAAATGGCGTCATCTTGATACCTGCCAGTTCACCACGCTGATTGAGGCCGATGTTCCCCGTATCATGTGCCCCGAACATGGATGCCTGACGCTTCCTGTTCCCTGGGCTGGCACCGGCAGTCGCTATACTCTGCTGTTCGAAGCTTTTGTTATTTCATGGCTGAAAATAAGCACGGTGGACGCAGTACGCAGGCAGCTTAAGCTTAGCTGGAATGCCGTTGACAACATTATGCAACGGGCGGTGAAACGTGGGCTTACCCGCCGAAAAAGGCCTCAATCAGCACGGCATATGTGCGTGGACGAAGTGGCGTTCAAAAAGGGCCATCAGTATGTCACCGTCATATCGGACACTTAGGGGCAGGCTCTTGCGCTGGTTGATGATCGCCGGATGGATAGCCTGGCGGGGTACCTGAAAAGCCTGAGTGATCCGCAACTGAATGCCATCAAAACACTGTCCATGGACATGTATCCCGCCTATATCAGTGCGGCCCGGATACACCTGCCCAACGCAGTGGATAAAATCGCCTTCGACCACTTCCATGTTGCAAAAATGCTCTGCTCCATCGTCGATAAAACCCGGCAGGGAGAGATGAAAGGTATCCCGTTACCGGCCAGAAAAGAGGCACACCGCTCCCGCTATCTGTGGCTGTATGGAAGCAAAAACCGTCATGGTCAGAGAGAAGAAAGGCTTGAGGCAGCTCAACAGGTCCTTCCGGAAACCAGTCAGTGCTGGGCAATGAAGGAACTGGCCCGTGAACTCTGGCACCGCCGCTACGATGAGCACAGCAGATATCTGTGGCTGGAGTGGATGGCGAGGGCAAATGCAGTTGGTGTTCCGTTGCTGACCAGCGCGGTTAGGACGCTGCGCAAACGACTTTACGGTATCCTCAATGCGATGAAGCATCGTGTATCAAATGGCAATGCAGAGTCGCTGAACAGCAAAATACGACTACTCAGGATCAAGTCTCGGGGATACCGGAACAGGGAACGCTTCAAAGTGGCCGTGATGTTCCACTACGGCAGGTTAAATATGGAGATATGAATGTCCCACCATGATCGGGGAAGACCCTTATTTATACAGTATTTTGCGCACTTAGTGCAATTATGGCCACGAAAAATAGAGGTTTTTATGCGTTCGTTGCTAGTTTGCAACGTGATGATTTATTTCATGGCATATGGTGAGAGACTGACCAAAAAGCAGTTGTTTTGTAATAAATGAAATCCAGTTTATGTGATTTGGCCGATTGGAAAAATGTGGATCGCTGCGGTTCACAACGGTGAGGTATGGCAGCTGGTAATCCATTCTCACGCAACAGACGAGCGAGCGGCCTACAAATTTGTAGTGCAGCATTTGTATAAAAGTCATTAATGGCGGCGTTTTGGCTGTCGCCATTTTGTCGCCACTGCAAAGAAAAAAGGGATACGCATTCGCGTAACCCCTTGTTTTATTTGGTGGAGCTGGGGGGATTTGAACCCCCGTCCGAAATTACTACACCGTCGGCACTACATGCTTAGTCCAGTCTTTACATTCGCCGGTTAGCTGCGGACGGACACGCTACTAACAGACTAGCCTGATTGGATTTAACGCTTCGACCCCAGGCAGGGCGTCCACGCGATCTCTTTTGGGTTTGACCTCTCTTGATCCCCGTCCTAAGAGCGGAGGCTAGGGAGAGAGGGCTCTGAGCAGGTTATTAAGCTGCTAAAGCGTAGTTTTCGTCGTTTGCGACTATTTTTTTGCGGCTTTTTACGAGGCAAACCGCCCCTCGGCATGCTCCTTGGGCTTCGCAAATCCCGTCGAATCCAGAATCAGCCCCAAGTAGACGAGTAGTATAGCAAAAAACAATGCCGCAAAGCCAGTGTGTTAGCGGTTAGCATGTTTCATGATGCGTGCTTTATCCATTTGCCACTCGCGTTCTTTGATATTGTCGCGCTTATCATGTTCTTTTTTACCGCGTGCAACCCCAATTTTCAGCTTGGCCCATGCGTTTTTCCAGTAAAGAGACAGGGCGACGACGGTGTAACCCTCACGGTTCACGCGGCCATATAACGAATCCAGCTCACGCTGCTTGAGCAGTAGTTTTCGGCTACGGGTAGGGTCGCAAACGATATGTGATGAAGCGACTGAAAGTGGCTGGAAGGTAGAGCCAAAAAGATAGGCTTCTCCTTCACGTAGCAGGATATAACTGTCACTAATGTTCGCTTTACCAGCGCGAAGTGATTTTACTTCCCATCCTTGTAGGGAAAGCCCCGCTTCAAATTCTTCTTCGATGAAATATTCATGCCGGGCGCGTTTGTTCAGAGCAATCGTGGCTGAACCGGGTTTATGTGCTTTTTTCTTTGTCATAGTAAAGCGTAGTCTACATTAAGCGGGTTCAAATGGCATCCCCTGAACCAACCGGGGCGGGATAGCCGTGTATTCTAACACGCTGCATCGGGCGCGGAATTTTTGTTTACATCAGGTCGATGGTATTATTTTAACACTAATGTTCAACAGGAATGGTTATGTCCCAGATTAGTCGTTCAGCACTGGTTCCTTACAGCGCTGAACAAATGTATAAACTTGTTAACGATGTGGCGTGTTATTCTCAGTTCCTTCCCGGCTGTACCGGAAGCCGTGTATTGGATACCAGCGAGCAACAGATGACCGCAGCGGTGGATGTTTCTAAGGCTGGCATTAGTAAAACTTTCGTGACGCGTAACACGCTGGTGGATAATCAAAGTATTAATATGCAGCTGGTTGATGGCCCTTTTCGCAAGCTCACCGGGGGCTGGCGCTTTGTTGCGTTAAGTGCTGAGGCCTGTAAGGTTGAGCTTAATCTTGAGTTTGAATTTTCCAATATTTTAGTAGAGCTGGCGTTCGGGCGCATATTTAAGGAACTGGCAGGCAATATGGTTCAGGCATTCACTCAGCGGGCAAAAGAGGTTTATCGTGCCTGATATCGCTGTTGAAGTGGTTTATGCGCTGCCGGAAAAACAGTATCTGTATACGGTGAAAGTGGAGCAGGGCGCTACCGTGGCCGAGGCAATTCAGCACTCCGGAATTCTGGAGCTACGGCCTGAGATTGATATTAACCAGACTAAGGTTGGTGTATTCAGTCGCCCGGTAAAACTTACCGATACTGTTGATGCCGGGGATAGGGTGGAAATTTATCGTCCGCTGCTTGCAGATCCGAAAGAACTGCGCCGTCAGCGCGCCGACCGCGCTGCTAAAAATAAGGCGTAGGGTGTGCCAAAAGCATCCTGGAGTAATTAATTTTATTTTTAGACAGTTGTTTTAGCGGCAAAAAAACCGACAAGAGCCGGTTTTTTATTAAACCCAAAGATCACTGGTCGTGTAGCGATTCATCTTCGCGGCAGTCGCCTGCGGCACAATGACCATAAAGATAAAGGCTGTGGTTGGTCAACTTAATGCCGTGGCGCGTGGCGATTTCACGTTGGCGTGCTTCAATAGATTCATCGCTAAATTCAATTACTTTACCGCAATCCAGGCAAATGAGATGGTCGTGGTGATGCTGCTGAGTCAATTCAAAAACAGCTTTGCCGCCTTCAAAGTTATGGCGAGTTACAATGCCGGCGTCATCAAACTGGTTGAGTACGCGATAAACCGTCGCCAGTCCAATCTCTTCACCCATGTCAATCAGACGTTTATATAAGTCTTCCGCACTGACGTGATGGGACTCAGGTTCCTGAAGGACTTCCAGAATTTTGAGTCGTGGAAGTGTAACTTTCAGGCCAGCCTTCTTTAATGCGGTGTTATTGTCAGTCATGCGGATATTGTCCTGTTACTTTTCAGTTCATTTTAGGGCTGTAAGTGGGCATTACTGGTCCTGCCGAACGAAATTGCGTCTCATTATAGAACCTATGAGATGAAATGAAAATGACCGGGGGCAATTCCTCTGACAAGAGTAAGGTTTTTTTATGTTGCCTTAATACCGCGCCAAATCATGCTGCTTCGACATTTTGCTGCCTCATCATGCGTGGCCGGGATGATCACGGGCGCTGAGAACACTTTTTTCCAGTAGGGGTATTTTACAGTTATGCAGATGAAAGTTACAAATATGTATCTATTATTTCTATAGGGAAGTTCAATAGCGAGATGCGGGCGCGCGCCCACATCCCTACTTCTGATCGATCAGGCTTCGATGATGGTGTGCAGCTGTAGCTCTTCATGAAGTTGCTTAACCCACTTATCAACGCGTTCGTTGGTCAGCTCGGGCTGACGGTCTTCATCAATTGCCAGCCCAATGAAATGCTCGTCATCAGCCAAACCTTTAGATGCTTCAAAATGATAGCCAGCAACGGGCCAGTGGCCTACGATTACTGCCCCATTTGGTTCGATTATATCGCGAATAGTGCCCATCGCATCGCAGAAATATTCTGCGTAGTCTTCCTGATCGCCGCAACCAAACAGTGCGACCAGTTTGCCGTTAAAGTCGATTTCCTCCAAAGTAGGGAAGAAATCATCCCAGTCGCACTGGGCTTCGCCGTAGTACCAGGTGGGGATGCCCAGTAATAAAATATCAAAGGCCTCCAGATCTTCTTTGCTACTTTTGGCAATGTCGTGAACCTCTGCAACCTCTTTACCCAGCTGCTTTTGGATCATTTTTGCAATGTTTTCAGTATTGCCTGTATCACTGCCAAAGAAAATGCCTACGATTGCCATGTGTCTGATAACCTCTTGATTCTCAATGATACGGCGAGTGCCTTAAAGAAAGATAGCGCCAATAATAACAGAGCGCGTCAGGGGGATAAATCTGTAATGCCGCCTGGTTTGTCGCTTTGTGCCTTCCAGAGCCGCTATTTCCGACTGTTAGCCAGCTGTGCCGTCAGCATTTCTTCAATCAGTTCGCTGCGGCTAATTTGTCGATATTCGGCGAGTTGATTTAGCGTATCAACTGCTTCTGCTGTCATTTTCAGTTCGATACGGCGTAATCCACGCACTTTGTCACGCTTGAGCTGATTACGTTTATTAATGCGTAGCTGCTCATCCCGTGATAGCGGGCTGGTCTTCGGCCGTCCCGGACGGCGTTCGTCGGCGAACAGATCGATGGTCGTGCGGTCGGTGTTTTCTTTTGCCATAGCGTTGTTCGGGGCTGGAAGTCATAAGGATAAGCGGAGTCTGCCGCCAGGCAGAAAAATCAGCGCGACATGATAACCTACGCGACGGAGAGAGAACAATCGTGAAACGCTGATTTTTCAAAGCGCGAAAAAGCGATGTAGTGCGCGGAGCACCGCCTGCGGTTTTTCCGCATGAACCCAATGCCCCGCTCCGGCCACCACATATGCTTTCGCTGCCGGAAATTGCGCAAGCAGGGCCTCGCGGTATTGATCTTTCAAATAGTCTGACCGTTCGCCGCGAATGAACAATGCAGAGCCTTGCCAGGCTGGCAATGTTTGCCAGTCAATGAGTGCAGGGTAATTATTCCACAATGCATCGACATTAAAGCGCCACTCACCGCGATCGAACGATTTCAGTAGAAACTGGATGACCCCCTCCTGCTTAACCGAGTGACGCATGATGGCACTGGCTTCGCTGCGCGTGGATACGCCGGCTAGAGTAATGGCGCGTAGCGCTGCGAACACATCATCATGGTGGCGTTGTTGATAGGCTATCGGGGCAATATCTATCACTGCCAGTTGGCCGATGCGTTCAGGTGCTAATGCTGTCAGTGCCATAGCGATTTTGCCACCCATAGAGTGGCCAACGACGTCCACCTGTGTAATGTTTTGCCGATCGAGCGTATCGATAAGATCCTGAGCCATCAGGGCATAGCTCATTTCTTCTGAGCGCGGTGAGGCGCCGTGATTCCGTATATCGACCATAAGTATGGGGCGCTGGTGCTGTAAGTCACGCGCCAGAACGCCGAGGTTGTCAAGGTTGCCGAACAGACCATGGATCAGCAGAATCGGGCGATGCATTGCTTCAGATTGTATAGTTAGCAGGCGGACGTTTAAATTCATAGCAAAGTTCTTACGGCTTACGGGGGCGCTTAGGTTATCATGATTTTTATCTGCGCTGCCCGTCGGGAATTTGAAGGTTACTCTGCTTTTGCGGCATCGTCTGACTTTTGCCCGCAACAGGTTGCGGTACTACACCCCGATAGGTTTTAACTTTATAATCCTCACCTTAGAGCCACTTAGTGCTGAAGCATCGCTGTAGGCCCCAGCCATAACTGGCGATTAATGAAGCAATAATCGTAATGGATAAAGATGAAAACGATAGAAGTCGACGAAGATCTATACCGCTATATTGCCAGCCACACTCAACATATTGGCGAGAGTGCCTCGGATATTTTACGGCGTATGCTGAAATTCACGGCTGAGTGTGCAAATGCGCCTGCTGCAAATATTGAAAATTTAAGCAAAAAGGTGAGCAAGGCGGTTGAGCGTCCTCAGGATAAGGTTCGTGCGGTGCGCGAACTCCTGCTTTCTGATGAATATGCCGAGCAGAAGAAAGCAGTGAATCGTTTTATGCTTATCCTCTCGACACTCTATTCACTTGACGCCAGTGCGTTTGAGGCGGGTACAGAATCGCTGCATGGCCGTACGCGGACCTATTTTGCCGGCGATGAACAAACGTTGCTTCAAAATGGGACCCAGACCAAACCTAAGCACGTTCCCGGCACGCCATACTGGGTAATTACCAACACCAATACAGGTCGTAAACGCAGTATGGTCGAACATATCATGTTGGCCATGCAGCTACCGGCAGAGCTGGCAGAGCGGGTTTGCGGCACCATCTAATGAAGCGTTTCAGGGAGTCGAGTCAATGGCTAATCACCCACGAGCAGGTCAACCGTCCCGGCAAAGTGATTTAATTAACGTCGCGCAGTTAACGTCTCAGTATTATGTTTTGGAACCGGAAGCTGGTAATGCAGAGCACGCGGTAAAATTTGGGACCTCCGGCCATCGCGGCAGCGCTGCTCGTCAAAGCTTTAATGAAGTTCATATTCTGGCAATAGCCCAGGCGATAGCTGAAGAGCGTAAAAAGAACGGCATTACCGGCCCGTGTTACGTAGGCAAAGATACTCATGCGCTCTCCGAACCGGCGATTATTTCGGTGCTGGAAGTACTGGCCGCTAACGGTGTTGACGTTATTGTGCAGCAGGAAAATGGCTACACGCCTACGCCGGCGATCTCCAATGCGATCCTTGAACATAATAAGCGTGGCGGCGGCCTGGCTGACGGCATTGTTATTACGCCATCACATAATCCTCCGGACGACGGCGGTATTAAATATAATCCGCCTAACGGTGGTCCGGCTGATACCAACGTGACGAAAATGGTGGAAGAGCGTGCTAATCAGCTGATTGCCAAAGGTTTGATAGAGGTTAAACGGCTGCGATTTGATCAGGCGATGGCTAGCGGGCACATCAGTGAGCAGGATCTTATCCAGCCCTACGTGGAGGGGCTGGCACAGGTTATTGACTTTGCCGCGATTAAAAAAGCAAGGTTGAAAATCGGCGTCGACCCGCTTGGCGGCTCAGGCATGGCCTACTGGCAGCGTATCGCTGAGCACTACAATTTAGATCTGACTATCGTGAACGATGCCATCGATCAAACTTTCCGCTTTATGCATCTGGATAAAGACGGTGCAGTGCGTATGGACTGTTCTTCAGAATGTGCAATGGCTGGTCTGCTGGCGCTGCGTGATAAGTTTGATCTGGCGTTCGGCAACGATCCGGACTACGACCGCCACGGTATCGTTACACCGGCGGGTTTAATGAATCCCAACCACTATCTTGCTGTTGCAATCAACTATCTTTTCCAGCATCGTCCGCAATGGGGCAAAGAGGTTGCCGTAGGTAAAACGCTGGTATCCAGCGCCATGATCGATCGGGTTGTTAACGACATCGGCCGCAAGCTGGTTGAAGTGCCGGTTGGATTTAAGTGGTTTGTAAATGGTCTGTTTGACGGCAGCCTTGGCTTTGGTGGTGAAGAGAGTGCAGGCGCTTCTTTCCTGCGTGTTGACGGTACACCCTGGTCTACTGATAAAGACGGTATTATTCTCTGCCTTCTGGCAGCAGAAATAACGGCGGTTACCGGCAAAAACCCGCAGCAGCATTACGATGAGCTAGCCCTCCGCTTCGGTGCGCCGAGTTATAATCGTCTGCAGGCATCGGCAACGTCGGCGCAAAAAGCCGCGCTGTCCAGGCTCTCACCGGAAATGGTCAGTGCTGACATGTTGGCCGGTGATGTTATCACAGAACGCCTGACGGCGGCGCCGGGCAACGGTGCCGCCATTGGCGGGCTTAAAGTGATGACTAAAAACGGTTGGTTTGCGGCGCGCCCGTCGGGTACAGAAGATGCCTACAAAATCTATTGCGAAAGCTTCCTGGGCGAAAAGCACCGTTTGATGATCGAGAGAGAAGCCGTTGAAATCGTTAACGAAGTGCTAAGGAACGCCTGATTTTAACGCAGGTGGCTCGTACCGATTAGCCCGATAAGGTAAACCCCCGGCAGGCAGTGTATGTCGCCGGGGTTTTTTTAGGGCATAAAGCGATAGCCTACGCCGGGTTCGGTGAGCAGGTAGCGTGGCTTTGCTGGCGTGATTTCCAGTTTTTGTCGCAGATGGCCCATATAGATGCGTAAATAGTGGTTATGTTCAACCGCATTTGGCCCCCAGACGTCATTGAGCAATTGGCGCTGTGTCAGCACTTTACCTGGATGTGTCATCAACACCGTCAGCAGGCGAAATTCTATCGGCGTCAGATGAAGAGGTTCATCGCCACGGTTGACCTGCCGTTCAGCAATGTTCAGTTCAATCTCGCCGAGCCGGATAGTGCTGCTTGCCGCCGCTTGCTGGCTATTCCGGTGTCTCAGCGCGACACGGACTCTTGCCATCAACTCGCCGGTGCCAAAGGGTTTAGTGAGAAAATCGTTGGCGCCAGCATCCAGGGCGGTAATTTTATCCTGTTCGTCGTTGCGTGCGGAGAGCACGATAATGGGGACGTTCGACCATTGACGAACGTCGCGAATAAACAGATTGCCATCGCCATCTGGCAGGCCGAGGTCGAGGATAACTAAGTCCGGCTTGCGGGTTGCTGCCTCAATGAGTCCGCGTTGTAAGGTTTCCGCGTCATAAACCCGCAGCGACTCGGATTCGAGCGTAATACGTAAAAAACGTCGGATCTCTTTTTCATCTTCAACGATAAGAATGCTGATTTGGTTCTGGCTCATATGACATCTGAACAATCGTTTATTGAGTAGACAATCAATCTAACAAACAAGCCCATGTTTTTGACAAAAGTAATGCAAATCAGGACTAAAAATCGCGGTTGTATTTACGTTAATTTAACCTCTTATTTACCAGAATAATACAAGGTTTTATTCTGGTAAATAAGCGCACGATTTGCCCGTTCATTGTGGTCGGATGAGTGGTTTTTTATATCAACGACGGTATTATTTTATTTAATCAGAAGCCATTCACTGTGGGAGGATACATGGCGCTCTATCATTCATATTCACCACTTCGTGTTTTTTTTCGTCGTCTGACTGCGGTGGTCATTGGCGTGCTGACACTGCCTTTTATGCTACATCGCCGCGATCGCGCCCGCTTTTACAGCTATTTGCACCGTTACTGGTTAAAAACCAGCAACAAGCCGGTCTGGCTGTCGCAGGCTGAATCAACCGGCGCCTACTACTACTGATCTGCCGGTTTCAGTCGATCCAGAAAATTATAATCCCGCTTCTGGCGGGATTTTTTTATTTTTGTCAAAGGGCTCCGACCATTTTTTTCACGCCAGTAGACAGACTTTGCGCTACACTCTAACTTATACAGTGATGAAAAGGTTGTACAACTATGAATGAGAAAATCCCTGTAGGAATCAGTGCCTGTCTGCTGGGTGAAAATGTCAGATTTGATGGCGGACACAAGCGCTGTAATTTTGCCACCGATGAGCTCGCGCCTTATATTCGCTATGAACCCGTTTGTCCGGAAATCGCTATCGGGCTGGATACGCCACGCCCGGCACTGCGGCTGGTTGAACTGCAAGGAGGCGAAGTTTCGCTAAATTTCAGTAATGGCAAGGGTGAACCCATGACCCGGCAGATGCGAAGTTTCTCGCAGCGTAAAGTCGCGACGCTCAGCCATCTGTGTGGCTATATCGTCTGTGCAAAATCGCCAAGCTGCGGCATGGAGCGCGTGAGACTTTATCAGCCAGATAGTAATGTCAACCGTAAAGCGGGGCGTGGTTTATTTACCGCGGAGCTGATGGCGGCATTCCCCTGGCTTCCAGTCGAAGAGGAGGGACGCCTTAACGACGCGGCGATTCGGGAAAATTTTGTCGAGCGGATCTTCACATTAAATGAACTTAACCAGCTGTGGCGCAGTGGATTGACTCGCTCAAAGCTGATCGCTTTTCACAGTCGCTACAAACTCTCTTTATTGGCGCACAGCCAGAAGGCTTATCGCGAACTCGGGCGTTTCGTTGCAGCTATTGACAACTGGGACTCGCTGGAAGCGTACACCTGTGAATATCGCCAGCGCCTGATGGATTTACTAAAAAACCAAGCTACCCGCAGCAATCACACCAATGTCCTGATGCACGTACAGGGGTATTTCCGCCGTGAGCTAAACTCTCCACAGCGTCAGGAGTTGGCTTCGCTTATCGACCATTACCGACGTGGACTTCAGCCGCTGCTGGCGCCAATTACGCTGCTTAAACACTATATGGCGGAGTATCCCAATTCCTGGCTGGCGCAACAGCGCTATTTTGAACCCTATCCGGAAGCCTTACGGCTACGTTATGGGCATTGATGCTCGCTAAGGAGTTTTTATGAATACTCACTTGGTCTGGCTGCGTAACGATTTGCGAACCCATGATAATTATGCGTTACACGCCGCATGTCGTGATAGTCAGGCAAACGTTATTGCGCTTTTTATTGATACCCCTGGTCAGTGGAAAAAGCATGGCATGGCGCCACGGCAGGCGCTGTTTCTCTGGCACAGCTTACAGGATGTACAGGATTCGCTGGCGCAAAAGGGGATTGCGCTTTATCAGGAGAGTGCCGATGATTTTCATGCTGCAGTAAAAAAATTGGTGGCTTTTTGTAAAAAACATAACGTTGACCGCCTGTTTTACAATTATCAGTATGAGGTCAATGAACGCGATCGCGATGCGCAGGCTGAATGCGAGCTGGGTGACGCTGACGTCGAGGTCCAGGGATTCGATGACAGCGTGTTGTTTGCGCCAGGGAGCATACAGACCGGCGGACAAGCAATGTATAAAGTGTTTACCCCCTTCTCTCAGGCAATCATTAAGCGTTTGCATCAGGAGCTACCCACCTGTGTCAATGCCCCCACCGTTCGTGAAAGTGCGCCGATAACGCGTAAACCTTTACTTAAAAAATTCGATTACCCCTGTGAGGAGTACGACGAAACGGTGTTTCCTTCAGGCGAGCAGGCCGCCATGGAGCGACTGCGTCAATTTTGCCGTACATCCGTTACTGATTATCCCAAGCAGCGCGATATTCCGGCGCAGGACGGCACCAGCCGTCTGTCGGTTTATCTGGCTCTGGGGGTTCTCTCTCCGCGTCAGTGCCTGCACCGTGTGCTGGCAGAGCATCCGCGTGTGCTCGACGGAGGAGCGGCTCTTGTCTGGCTGACTGAAATCATCTGGCGTGAGTTTTATCGCCATCTGCTGGTCGCCTGGCCTGATTTATGTAAGCACAGGCCATTCGTTAACTGGACGCGTAACATTCGCTGGCAGAAGAATGAACACCATCTGCAAGCATGGCGTGAGGGAAAGACAGGCTATCCCATTGTTGATGCTGCAATGCGTCAGCTCAAAACCCTCGGCTGGATGCATAATCGTTTGCGTATGATCAGTGCCAGCTTTCTGGTCAAAGATCTCATGCTGGACTGGCGAACAGGCGAGCGTCATTTCATTGAGCATCTGATCGATGGCGACCTAGCTGCAAATAATGGTGGCTGGCAGTGGGCCGCCTCAACGGGAACTGACGCGGCACCCTATTTTCGTATTTTCAACCCGACAACGCAGAGCGAGCGTTTTGATGCCAGCGGCGATTTTATCCGCCGATGGGTTCCTGAACTGAAAGACGTACCCGATAAAAATATTCACGCGCCTCATGAATGGGCAAAAAAAAATCGTCAAAAACTCGCATATCCGGCACCAATTGTGGAACATAAAGCAGCAAGAAAACAGACGCTGGATGCCTTCGAGGCAGCGAAGAATCAACAGGATACCTGATGCGCAATAGTGAATTAGAGCAGATTGTTAACCGTCAGCTAAACACGGCTGGCTTCCAGGATTACGCACCGAATGGATTGCAGGTTGAAGGGCGGGCGGAAATAAAGCGCGTTGTGACCGGCGTGACTGCCTGTCAGGCGCTACTGGATGAGGCCGTACGTCGGCAGGCAGATGCGGTGCTGGTCCATCATGGTTTTTTCTGGAAATCAGAACCCGCAATCATTAGCGGAATGAAGCGCCGGCGTTTAAAGACGCTACTTGCCAATGATATTAATCTCTTTAGCTGGCATCTCCCGCTTGATGCACATCCCTCGCTTGGCAACAATGCACAGCTGGCTGATATGCTTGATATTGAGGTCCGGGGTGAAATTATGCCGCTGGTACTCTGGGGCGAACTGACCACACCGCTTGACGGCACGGCGCTCGCGCAGCGCATAGGCGAGGTGCTGAAGCGTCAACCGCTGCACTGCGGCGACAACGCACCGAAAATCATTCGTCGTGTTGCCTGGTGTACCGGCGGTGGTCAGAGCTTTATCGACGATGCGGCGGCGTTCGGCGTTGATGCTTTCATCAGCGGGGAGGTTTCCGAAAAAACCATCCATACTGCACGCGAATGTGGACTGCATTTTTATGCAGCCGGTCACCACGCCACCGAGCGGGCTGGCATTCGGGCGCTGGGGGAGTGGCTGGCGAGTGAGCACGGGCTGGACGTCACCTTTATCGATATTGATAATCCAGCCTGAACAATGCGCAGCAGCTTCTCCCCTCTGGGATCACGGCAAGGGCGCTGATAGCCCACCGCCTTCCAGTGCTTATCTGTTAGTCGTATTACGCAATAAGCTTGCGCAGTGAAAAAAGGACAGAAATTGCATTGAAAACGGTATTAATCACCGCTTTCGAGCCTTTTGATGGTGAAACAGTGAACCCATCATGGGAAGCGGTACGTCAGTTGGATCAACGTGAGCTGATGGGGGCGACAGTCGTTGCCTGCCTTCTACCCTGCGAATTCGGGCAATCGCTGGTGGTGCTAAAGCAGGCGATTAATCGTTTGCGGCCAACGTTGGTGATGGCGACTGGTCAGGCAGGGGGACGATCTGAGGTGAGCGTCGAACGCATTGGCATCAATATTGATGACGCACGTATTGCGGATAATCGCGGAAGACAGCCTGTTGATCAGCCAATTGTGCCAGAGGGACCGGCAGCCTATTTTGCCACGCTGCCCATCAAAGCGATGGTTGCTGCTATTCGCGAAGCAGGCATCCCTGCGGTTATATCGCAAACTGCCGGCACGTACGTATGTAATCACGTATTGTATAGCTTGCTGCACTACTTACATCACGCCATGCCGGAGGTTCGCGGCGGCTTTATCCATATTCCTTACCTGCCGGAACAGGTGGTTGCACGCCAGGGGCAGGCCAGCATGTCGTCCGACAACGTTATTCGTGCTTTGGAGGCGGCATTGATCACTGCGCTCAGCACAGAACATGATATCCGCCAGACGGGCGGAGCAACTCACTAATCAGGATGCGATGATGCCAGAGGGACCAGAAATAAGGCGACTGGCTGACAGGCTGGAGGAAGCTGTTGGTCAGCAGCCGTTGACCGACGTGTGGTTTGCATTCCCGGCGCTGAAAACCTATGAGCCAGCACTGGAAGGCCAGCAGATAACTGATATTGAAACACGGGGTAAGGCGATGCTTACCCACTTCAGTAACGGCCTGACACTCTATAGCCACAATCAGTTGTACGGTGTCTGGCGAATTACTGATGTTGATGAGAAGGTGGATACCCGGCGGGTGCTGCGTGTGAAACTGGCAACGGGCGAAAAACAAGCGTTGCTTTACAGCGCCTCAGACATCGAACTTCTTAACGCTGAGGGGCTGATTCAGCATCCTTTTTTACAGCGAGCCGGGCCGGACGTGCTTGATCCCAGACTTGACGAGGAACAGGTTGCCCAACGGCTGCTGTCGACAGGTTTCCGACGCCGCCGCTTCAGCGCTCTGCTTCTTGACCAGTCCTTCCTTGCCGGATTAGGTAACTATTTACGGGCAGAAGTTCTCTGGCACGCGGGGTTGCTAGCTACACATCGTGGAATGGACCTGACGCCGCCGCAGTGCCGGGTTTTGTCTCAGGCGCTGATTGCAGTACCACGCTTCTCTTATCAGACACGTGGCACGATGGAAAAAGGCGCGGCATTTCGTTTCGAGGTTTTTCAACGGCAGGGGGAGAGATGTCGCCGCTGCGGTGAGATAATTCATAAAGCCACGCTGGCCTCGCGGCCCTATTTTTGGTGTCCGGGCTGCCAGAAATGAAAACGAGTGCCATCGCACCCGTTTCTATCAAAATCTGAAATCCGTTAAGTTCTACGCAGGTTTAAAAGTGCGCTTCTTATAGCCGGTATACAACTGCCGTGGGCGCGCGATCTTCATTTCCTCGTCATGCATCTCCTTCCAGTGGGCGATCCAGCCGACGGTGCGCGCCATGGCAAAAATGGCGGTAAACATAGAAATCGGAATGCCCATCGCTTTCAGGATCAGCCCTGAGTAGAAATCCACGTTTGGATAGAGCTTACGTTCGATGAAGTAGGGATCGTTGAGAGCGATATGTTCCAGTTCCATAGCGATTTCAAGCAGGTCATCTTTCATACCCAGTTCCTGCAGCACTTCATGGCAGGTTTCACGCATGACGGTAGCGCGGGGGTCGTAGTTTTTATAAACGCGGTGACCAAAGCCCATCAGGCGGAAAGAGTCATTTTTATCTTTGGCCCGCCGCAGGAATTCCGGAATATGATCAACGGTTTCAATCTCTTCCAGCATGCGCAGACAGGCCTCATTGGCGCCACCGTGCGCCGGTCCCCATAGTGAGGCAATACCCGCAGCGATGCAGGCGAAGGGGTTAGCACCGGAAGAGCCTGCGGTGCGAACGGTAGATGTTGAGGCGTTCTGCTCGTGATCGGCATGCAGGATCAGGATGCGATCCATTGCTTTTTCCAGTACCGGATTGATTTTATACTCTTCACAGGGTGTTGAAAACATCATGTGAAGGAAGTTGCCAGCGTAAGAGAGGTCATTACGGGGATAAACGAAAGGTTGACCAATCGAGTACTTGTAGCACATTGCGGTTACTGTCGGCATTTTGGATAGTAGCCGGAACGCTGCGATTTCACGGTGGCGTTCAATGTTCACATCCATAGCGTCATGGTAGAACGCCGCCAGTGCGCCGGTAACACCACACATTACCGCCATCGGGTGCGAGTCTCGGCGGAAACCCCGGAACAGATGGGTTATCTGTTCATGGATCATTGTGTGACGGGTAACGATGGTTTTGAATTCCTCAAGCTGTTTTTTGCTGGGTGCTTCGCCATTAAGCAAAATGTAGCAAACTTCAAGATAATTTGAGCGTGTTGCTAGCTCATCAATAGGAAAACCACGGTGCAAAAGGATACCTTCATCGCCATCAATAAAAGTAATTTTTGACTCGCAGGATGCGGTAGAAGTAAATCCCGGATCGAAAGTAAACAGATCGTTGGAACCCAGAGTACGTACGTCTACTACTTCCTGGCCGAGGGTGCCTTTAAGCACTTTCAGCTCAATAGGCGTTCCACCTTCAAGGGTAAGCGTTGCTTTTTTATCAGCCATTTTAGTCTCCTTAGCGCCTTATGGTTGGAATCTTCCTCCTCTGAAATGCACCATGCCCGGTATTGCTCTCGCCAATGGCAGCCTGGTGACTCTGAGGCGTGTGCCTTAGGGTACAAAGCTAAACGCGCATGTCAGTAGGAGAGCGCGTTAATTTTGCGTTTCAAGGATGTTAAAGATTCGATGTGATCATGACCTACTCATACAGATTTAATCAAAATCTGATAGTTAGAAGTTTTTTACTTTACTGATGAGCGTTACAGATTAACAAATTGCTCAATGTTACATAACGTATGCTTAGGGGAAAGTGTATCCCCATAACTTTTGTGCACCAAAGGTTCTTTATCCGCTTGTTTGTAACAAAAATGTTTAACTTTTGTCAAATCAGATAATTAAAATTGCATTAAATAATGAAATCGTGAATAAGATCACTGTTTCACCTAAATGTGACCAAAGAGTTTGTAGGGTAATTGTAATAAGAATGTGAACGCCCTATACTTCGGTCAGGTCTCCGGAATACCCTGACACCAGGAGCCACCCAGCGTTTTACCACGTCAATGACACTGGATGTTGCTGTTTTGGTGACATAGCTCGAATCAGACAATGGTACTGTCTGGCTAGCCTTCAGGACCGGAGGAAGCAAAATAAAAAAAGCTGTGTGGGCAAAACTGTGAAAAAACAAAGACCTGTCAATTTGGATCTCACTACGATCCGTTTTCCTGTTACCGCAATTGCATCCATTCTCCACCGCATGTCAGGCGTCATCACCTTCATTGCCGTTGGCATTCTGCTCTGGTTACTGGGTCTTTCGCTCTCATCGCCTGAAGGA
This sequence comes from Izhakiella capsodis, assembly GCF_900115045.1. Taxonomy (GTDB): domain Bacteria; phylum Pseudomonadota; class Gammaproteobacteria; order Enterobacterales; family Enterobacteriaceae; genus Izhakiella; species Izhakiella capsodis. The sequence goes on from NZ_FOVC01000001.1 coordinate 48,309, forward strand.
TTCATGCAGGCTGCGGCAATCATGGAAAGCTTTATCGTCAAATTCATCATTTGGGGCATCCTTACTGCGCTGGCTTATCACATCGCGGGCGGGATCCGTCACGTGCTGATGGACTTCGGTATTCTGGGAGAAACACTGGAAGCCGGAACGCGCTCCGCGCAAATCTCTTTCATTATCACTGTCGTGCTGTCTATTCTCGCTGGAGTCCTCGTATGGTAAGCAATGCTTCTGCGCTGGGGCGTAACGGTATTCATGACTGGTTGCTGCTACGCGGTGCGGCCATGATAATCGCGTTTTATGTGCTCTATATTCTTGCTTTTGTCATTATATCCGCACCGCTGAATTATGACGTTTGGCACGGATTCTTTGCGTCTAACTTCACTAAAGTATTTACCCTTCTGACACTATTTTCCATCCTGGTGCATGGCTGGATTGGTATGTGGCAAGTGCTCACCGACTACGTCAAGTCGGTCTGCGTCCGGTTGCTGCTGCAACTGGTTGTTGTCATTGTCCTGTTTGTTTATGCGATTTATGGAACCGTCGTAGTGTGGGGTGTGTAATGAAATTATCTGTCAGAGAGTTTGATGCCGTAGTGATTGGTGCTGGCGGGGCTGGGATGCGTGCTGCACTGCAAATCTCTCAGTCCGGTCAGAGCTGTGCCTTATTATCAAAAGTTTTTCCAACGCGTTCCCATACGGTTTCCGCTCAGGGCGGTATTACTGTGGCCCTCGGTAATACCCACGAAGATAACTGGGAATGGCACATGTATGACACCGTCAAAGGTTCCGACTACATCGGCGACCAGGACGCAATTGAATATATGTGCAAAACCGGTCCGGAAGCTATTCTGGAGCTGGAACATATGGGGCTGCCTTTTTCCCGTCTTGATGACGGCCGAATTTACCAGCGTCCGTTCGGCGGTCAGTCAAAAAATTTCGGTGGTGAGCAGGCTGCGCGTACTGCGGCTGCTGCCGATCGTACTGGGCATGCGTTGTTGCATACTCTCTACCAGCAAAACCTTAAAAATAAAACGACGATCTTCTCCGAATGGTATGCCCTTGATCTCGTCAAAAATGCCGACGGTGCCGTGGTAGGTTGTACCGCACTCTGCATTGAATCTGGTGAAGTGGTCTACTTTAAAGCCAAAGCGACGGTGCTGGCTACCGGTGGTGCCGGGCGCATTTTTCAGTCAACGACCAATGCCCATATCAACACTGGCGATGGTGTTGGCATGGCGTTGCGTGCCGGCGTGCCGGTACAGGACATGGAAATGTGGCAGTTCCATCCTACCGGTATCGCCGGTGCGGGCGTGCTGGTCACTGAAGGCTGCCGCGGCGAAGGGGGCTACCTGCTCAATAAGCACGGCGAACGCTTTATGGAACGTTACGCGCCTAACGCCAAAGATCTGGCCGGTCGCGACGTGGTCGCCCGCTCAATGATGATTGAGATCCGCGAAGGTCGCGGTTGCGAAGGCCCGTGGGGACCGCACATTAAGCTCAAGCTGGATCATCTCGGAAAAGAGGTACTGGAGGCGCGTCTGCCTGGTATTCTTGAGCTGTCGCGTACGTTTGCCCACGTTGACCCGGTCAAAGAGCCGATCCCGGTGATCCCAACTTGCCACTATATGATGGGGGGTATTCCGACCAAAGTCTCGGGTCAGGCGTTGGGTGTTAACGAACAGGGTGAGGATGTTGTGATACCTGGGTTGTTTGCTGTAGGTGAAATTGCCTGCGTATCGGTTCACGGTGCTAACCGTCTCGGCGGTAATTCTCTGCTCGATCTGGTGGTGTTTGGCCGTGCTGCCGGCCTGCATCTGCAGGAATCTATTGCCCAGCAGGGCGAACTGAAGGATGCCACCGGGGAAGAGATTGACGCCGCACTGGCACGTTATAATCGTTGGGATAACAACCGATCCGGTGAAGATCCCGCCGAACTGCGCAAAGCGCTTCAGATCTGCATGCAGCACAACTTTTCGGTCTTCCGTGAAGGTGATGCGATGGCGAAAGGGTTGCAGGAGCTGAAAGAACTGCGCGAGCGGCTGAAAAATGCCCGTCTTGACGATCGCTCCAGTGATTTCAACACGCAGCGGGTTGAATGCCTTGAGCTGGATAACCTGATGGAAACCGCCTATGCCACTGCGGTCGCAGCGAATTACCGCACCGAAAGTCGCGGCGCACATAGCCGTTTTGACTACCCGGAACGTGACGACGCCAACTGGCTGTGCCATAGCCTGTATATGCCGCAATCGGAGAGCATGACGCGCCGCAAGGTGAATATGCAACCGAAACTGCGCGAGGCATTCCCGCCAAAAGCGCGAACCTATTAATTGCGGAGAGAAAACGATGAGACTCGAATTTTCTATTTATCGTTATAACCCTGAGGTTGATGACGCACCGCGTATGCAGGACTATTCGCTGGAGGCGGAAGACGGGCGCGATATGATGTTGCTGGACGCCCTGATGCAGTTGAAAGATAACGATCCAACTCTGGCTTTTCGCCGTTCATGTCGTGAAGGGGTTTGCGGCTCGGACGGCCTGAATATGAACGGTAAAAATGGTCTGGCCTGTATTACGCCGGTTTCTGCGCTGGGCAACGGCAAGAAGAAAATCGTCATTCGACCGCTACCTGGCCTGCCGGTTATTCGTGACCTGGTTGTTGATATGAGCCAGTTTTATGCCCAGTATGAAAAGATCAAACCGTTTTTACTGAACAACGGAGAGAACCCGCCTGCACGAGAACATCTGCAATCGCCGGGCCAGCGTGCAAAACTGGATGGTTTGTATGAATGCATTCTCTGCGCCTGTTGCTCTACTTCCTGTCCATCATTCTGGTGGAATCCGGATAAGTTTATCGGACCTGCCGGGTTGTTGGCAGCCTATCGATTTTTAACTGACAGCCGTGATACTGAAACCAATGAGCGTCTTGATAACCTCAACGATGCTTTTAGCGTTTTCCGGTGCCATAGCATCATGAACTGCGTCAACGTCTGTCCAAAAGGGCTGAACCCGACCCGTGCCATTGGTCATATCAAATCGATGTTGCTGCAGCGCGGCGCTTAACTGAAGTGATTCAGACGGGTGAGTCCGCCCGTCTGCTGCTGGAAACCCCGGTAAGGCCTGTCGGCAAAGGCGGTCAGACTAGCCTTACCAGGGTTCCCATACGGGACGAATGCATCTGTAGTTCGACTCGTATCGTTGAACTTTCTACTACGGCAAGCCGTTAATGCGGCGAGTGATCCTCTGGGATCCCATTTATCACCACGGAAAGAAAGCAGAAAATGCTTAAGGGCATCAACATGCAGAACAGCGCGATGAAACTCTGGCTGGACTCTTCCTGGCTGGCTGGCGCAAACCAGTCCTACATAGAGCAGCTCTATGAGGATTATCTCACCGATCCTGACTCTGTGGATGCGGTCTGGAAGACGCTCTTCCAGCAGTTACCCGGCACTGGAGTCAAACCTGAACAGTTTCACTCCCAGACGCGTGAATATTTTCGGCGTTTGGCGAAAGATAGCACCCGTTACACCGCTTCAGTCTCCGATCCCGCAACCAATTCGAAACAGGTTAAAGTCCTGCAGTTGATCAACGCGTATCGTTTCCGTGGTCATCAGCACGCGGCTCTTGATCCGCTTGGTTTATGGAAGCAGGAGAGGGTTGCCGATCTCGATCCGGCGTTTCATGAACTGAGTGCTGAAGACTTTGAGGAGTCGTTTAATGTCGGCTCTTTTGCCATTGGCAAAGAGACGATGAAGCTGGCGGATTTAGTCGCGGCGCTAAAACAAACCTACTGCGGTTCGATTGGCGCTGAATATATGCATATCACCAGCACTGAAGAGAAACGCTGGATACAGCAGCGTATTGAATCAATCGTTGGTCTGCCGACGTTTTCTGATGAAGAGAAAACGCGTTTTCTCAAGCAGCTCACTGCGGCGGAAGGGCTGGAGCGCTACCTGGGGGCAAAATTCCCTGGCGCTAAGCGCTTCTCGCTGGAAGGGGGTGATGCTTTAGTGCCTATGCTTAACGAAATGATCCATCATGCGGGTAAAAGTGGTACTCGCGAAGTGGTGCTGGGCATGGCGCACCGTGGTCGCCTGAACGTGCTGATCAACGTGTTAGGTAAAAAACCGCAGGATCTGTTCGACGAATTTTCAGGTAAACATAAAGAGCACCTTGGTACCGGCGATGTGAAGTACCATATGGGCTTCTCATCGGATGTGGAAACCACGGGGGGGATGGTGCATCTGGCGCTGGCGTTTAACCCGTCACATCTGGAAATTGTCAGCCCGGTGGTGATGGGGTCCGTACGTGCCCGCCTTGATCGTCTGGATAAGCCGGGCAGCAATCAGGTATTGCCGATCACTATCCACGGCGATGCTGCCGTTACAGGGCAGGGCGTGGTACAGGAGACGCTGAACATGTCCCTGGCGCGCGGCTACGAGGTGGGGGGGACGGTACGTATTGTCATCAATAACCAGGTTGGTTTTACCACATCTAATCCGCGTGATGCGCGTTCCACGCCCTATTGTACCGATATCGGCAAAATGGTGCAGGCGCCGATTTTCCACGTTAATGCTGACGATCCGGAAGCAGTGGCTTTTGTTACCCGCCTGGCGCTGGATTATCGTAATACCTTCAAGCGTGACGTATTCATCGATCTGTTCTGTTATCGCCGTCATGGTCACAATGAAGCTGATGAGCCGAGTGCCACGCAGCCGCTGATGTATCAAAAAATTAAAAAACATCCGACGCCGCGTAAAATTTACGCCGATCGCCTGGAGGCCGCTGGCGTGGTGAAAATCGAAGACTCGACTGAAATGGTTAATCTTTATCGTGACGCGCTGGATGCCGGTGAATGCGTAGTGCCTGAATGGCGCCCGATGAGCCTGCACTCTTTTACCTGGTCGCCGTATCTCAATCATGAATGGGATGAGAGCTATCCCGAAACCGTTGATATGAAACGTCTGCAGGAGCTTGCGAAACGCATCAGTCAGGTGCCGGAAGCCGTTGAGATGCAGTCACGCGTGGCAAAGATCTATAACGACCGCGCAGAAATGGCCTCGGGCAATAAAGCGTTTGACTGGGGGGGCGCTGAAAACCTCGCTTATGCAACCCTCGTTGACGAAGGTATTTCGGTTCGTCTTTCCGGTGAGGATAGCGGACGCGGCACCTTCTTCCATCGTCATGCGGTGATCCATAACCAGATCAACGGGTCCACCTATACACCACTCCACCATATTCACAGTGGTCAGGGCGAATTTAAAGTGTGGGATTCCGTACTCTCTGAAGAGGCAGTGTTGGCGTTCGAATATGGCTATGCCACGGCTGAGCCACGCACGCTGACCATCTGGGAAGCGCAATTTGGTGACTTTGCCAACGGAGCGCAGGTGGTCATCGACCAGTTTATCAGCTCCGGCGAGCAAAAATGGGGTCGTATGTGTGGCCTGGTTATGCTTTTGCCGCACGGCTATGAAGGTCAGGGACCAGAGCACTCATCCGCTCGCCTTGAGCGTTATCTTCAGCTTTGTGCTGAACAGAATATGCAGGTGTGTGTACCCTCAACGCCGGCTCAGGTATATCACATGCTGCGACGTCAGTCGCTGCGTGGTATGCGCCGTCCGCTGGTGGTTATGTCACCTAAATCGCTGCTGCGTCATCCACTGGCGATTTCCAGCCTGGATGATTTAGCCAACGGCACATTTCAGCCAGCTATCGGTGAAATCGACGATCTGGACCCACAGGGCATTAAACGCGTTGTTCTCTGTTCCGGTAAGGTCTATTACGACCTGTTAGAACAGCGCCGTAAGAACGAGCAGACTAACGTTGCTATCGTTCGTATAGAACAGCTGTATCCATTCCCGCAAAAGGTATTACAGGATGTATTACAGCCCTATGCGCACGTGCATGATTTTGTGTGGTGTCAGGAAGAGCCACTGAATCAGGGTGCATGGTACTGTAGTCAGCACCATTTCCGTGAAGCGGTGCCCTTTGGCGCTTCATTACGTTATGCCGGCCGCCCAGCGTCGGCTTCGCCAGCCGTAGGCTACATGTCCGTTCACCAGCAGCAGCAGCAAGATCTGGTTAATGATGCGCTGAGCGTTGATCAATTAAAGGATAAATAATGAGTAGCGTAGATATTCTTGTTCCCGACCTGCCTGAGTCCGTTGCTGATGCAACCGTCGCAACCTGGCATAAAAAAGCCGGTGATAGCGTCAAGCGCGATGAGGTGCTGGTAGAAATTGAAACTGATAAGGTTGTATTGGAAGTGCCGGCAGTTGCTGATGGCATTCTGGATACGATCCTTGAGGACGAGGGCGCGACGGTGACATCGCGTCAGGCGCTCGGGCGCCTGATTGAGGGCAACAGCACCGGTAAAGAAACCTCGGCCACAGTAGAAAAAAAAGAACCCACCCCGGCTGAACGTCAGACGGCTTCGCTGGAGGATAGCGAAAGTAACGATGCGCTCAGCCCGGCGATCCGACGCCTGATCGCTGAGCATAATCTTGACGCCTCTGCCATAAAGGGCAGCGGTGTTGGTGGTCGTATCATCCGCGAAGATGTGGAAAAACATCTGGCAAAAAAACCAGCGGAAAGCAAATCGGCGTCGGCTACTTCCAGCGCCGCCATTGCGCCGTCATTAGGTAATCGCAGTGAGAAGCGCGTGCCGATGACCCGCCTGCGTAAGCGCGTTGCTGAACGCCTGCTGGAGGCCAAAAACAGCACCGCTATGCTGACGACCTTCAACGAAGTAAACATGAAGCCGATCATGGATCTACGCAAGCAGTACGGTGAAGTGTTTGAAAAGCGTCATGGCATTCGACTGGGCTTTATGTCCTTTTACATCAAAGCGGTAGTCGAAGCGCTTAAACGCTTCCCGGAAGTCAACGCCTCCATTGATGGCGATGATGTGGTTTATCACAACTATTTTGATGTCAGCATAGCGGTTTCCACGCCGCGTGGGCTGGTAACGCCGGTTCTGCGCGATGTTGATACACTGGGCATGGCTGATATCGAGAAGAAAATTAAAGAGTTGGCGGTTAAAGGGCGCGACGGTAAGTTGACGGTCGATGAGCTAACCGGCGGCAATTTCACTATCACCAACGGCGGCGTATTTGGTTCGTTGATGTCCACTCCGATCATCAATCCGCCGCAGAGTGCTATTCTCGGTATGCATGCCATCAAAGAGCGGCCGATGGCCGTTAACGGCCAGGTACAGATCCTGCCAATGATGTATCTGGCGCTTTCATACGATCACCGTCTGATCGATGGGCGTGAATCGGTCGGTTATCTGGTAGCCATTAAAGAGTTGCTTGAAGATCCCGCCCGTCTGTTGCTGGACGTGTAGTCCGTCGGGCGCGTTTTTACTATGCGCCCATGATTTCATGAGGTCGCTTTTAATCGCGACCACACTCATTTTCGACCTGAATGGATAGAACATCATGAACTTACATGAATATCAGGCCAAACAATTGTTTGCCAGATATGGTCTGCCGGCGCCGACTGGTTATGCCTGCACAACTCCGCGTGAAGCTGAAGAGGCGGCATCAAAAATTGGTGCCGGTCCCTGGGTGGTAAAATGTCAGGTACATGCTGGTGGCCGGGGTAAAGCGGGCGGCGTAAAAGTAGTGAAAAGCAAGGAAGATATTCGTGCTTTCGCAGAAAACTGGTTGGGTAAGCGCCTGGTGACCTACCAGACTGATGCTGACGGACAGCCAGTTAATCAGATTCTGGTTGAAGCGGCGACGGATATTGACCAAGAGCTTTATTTGGGGGCGGTGGTAGACCGCAGTTCGCGCCGTGTGGTTTTCATGGCTTCAACTGAAGGTGGCGTAGAAATTGAAAAAGTTGCGGAGGAAACCCCGCATCTGATCCATAAAATGGCGCTGGACCCGCTGACCGGGCCTCAGCCGTGGCAGGGCCGCGAGCTGGCGTTTAAGCTGGGTCTGACCGGCAAACAGGTCAGTCAGTTTACGAAAATCTTTATGGGTCTGGCGACGCTGTTTCTTGAGCGCGATCTGGCGCTGGTTGAAATTAATCCGCTGGTTATCACTAAAGAGGGTGACCTGGTCTGCCTGGACGGTAAACTGGGGGCTGACAGTAACGCCCTGTTTCGTCAACCGGAACTGCGCGAAATGCGCGATCCGAGCCAGGAGGACTCACGTGAAGCGCATGCAGCGCAGTGGGAACTTAATTACGTCGCCCTGGAAGGCAACATCGGCTGTATGGTCAATGGTGCGGGCCTGGCTATGGGAACTATGGACATCGTTAAACATCACGGTGGCCAACCGGCTAACTTCCTTGACGTTGGCGGCGGCGCAACGAAAGAGCGCGTCACCGAAGCGTTCAAAATCATTCTCTCCGATGCCTCGGTAAAAGCCGTATTTGTTAACATCTTTGGCGGCATCGTTCGCTGTGACCTGATTGCTGATGGCATTATCGGGGCAGTGGCCGAAGTTGGCGTAAACGTCCCGGTTGTCGTGCGTCTCGAAGGGAACAATGCAGAGCTGGGCGCTCAGCGTCTGGCAGAAAGCGGTTTGAATATTATTGCAGCAAACAGTCTGACTGACGCGGCGCAGCGCGTTGTTGCCGCAGCGGAGGGTAAATAATGTCCATCCTGATCGACAAAAACACCAGAGTAATTTGCCAGGGCTTTACCGGTGGACAGGGTACTTTCCATTCGGAACAGGCATTGGCTTACGGTACGCAGTTGGTTGGCGGTGTTACGCCAGGTAAAGGGGGTACGGTCCATCTTGGACTGCCGGTTTTTAATACGGTGCGTGAGGCGGTGGAAGCCACCGGTGCGACAGCGACGGTTATTTACGTACCGGCGCCATTTTGCAAAGACGGTATTCTGGAAGCGATTGATGCCGGTATTAAGCTGATCATCACTATCACCGAAGGCATTCCGACGCTGGACATGCTCACGGTGAAAGTAAAGCTGGATGAAGCGGGCGTAAGAATGATCGGGCCGAACTGCCCAGGCGTCATCACGCCCGGCGAATGCAAAATCGGCATCATGCCTGGCCACATTCATAAGCCTGGCTGCATTGGGATCGTTTCCCGCTCCGGTACCCTGACTTATGAAGCGGTTAAACAGACGACGGATATTGGTTATGGTCAGTCTACTTGCGTGGGCATCGGTGGCGATCCGATCCCTGGATCTAACTTTATCGATATCCTGAAAATGTTCCAGGATGATGCACAAACCGACGCTATCGTTATGATTGGTGAAATCGGTGGCAGTGCGGAAGAAGAAGCGGCTGCCTTTATTAAGTCGAACGTCACAAAGCCGGTGGTGGGCTACATTGCGGGGGTCACCGCGCCTAAAGGTAAGCGTATGGGCCATGCCGGCGCGATTATTGCCGGTGGCAAGGGCACCGCAGATGAAAAGTTTGCTGCGCTTGAAGCGGCGGGTGTTAAAACGGTTCGCAGCCTGGCTGACATCGGCGATGCCGTAAAAGCGGTATTACCCGCTAAATAGCTATTAAATTTACTCGATCTACTGGCCGCCTTTGGGTGGCCTTTTTTAATGCCATACCCTCAAAAAAACATTTTTCCGGAAATTCTACTAAACGTATCAAACAGCCTAATCTAAATGCAGAGTGGCATTTGCTGGTTTGTGGTTGAGGCTTGCGTTGGGCTATCATCGAAGCGGTTTAATAAAAACGCTACCGAGTGTAGATGGGTGAACTTATTTACTCAGGTTAAATACATGTGAATATTATTGTTAATATAAAATAACATGAGGTTATGTTTTACGTGATTCATTAGCGTCGACTAAACATCTATTTAACACGCTTATTATTTCCTATGAGAATCGCATTTATGCCTTGATTTACGTCAATATTTTGGTATTTATAGGCGATGTTTATTGTGGAAAAGGCGGAACCTTTTCGATTTAATTGTCTCCCATCAATCTGGGTAAGATAACTAAAAATCATAAAATTGCGCTAGATACAGTTTTAGTGCGGATATGGATTATCCGATTTTCTGACCTGTGTTTCGGGAAGGGTTATTCTGAGTGGCTAAAATGCCATTTATAACCAGTTAATCAAGATTGGAGGTAACATCCGTGTTTATCTCCTTAGTGTTATTTGAGCAGGCTAAAGTTTATCCGGGCGTTTTGACTGCACGCTTGTCCCGGATACTCAAAGCCAGGAGCAAGGAGTCAAGATGTTAGATATCGTCGAGCTGTCGCGTTTACAGTTTGCTCTGACGGCGTTGTATCATTTCCTTTTCGTCCCGCTAACGCTAGGTATGGCGTTTTTGCTGGCGATAATGGAAACGGTCTATGTGCTGTCTGGCAAACAAATCTATAAAGATATGACCAAATTCTGGGGTAAGTTATTTGGTATTAACTTTGCTCTGGGTGTGGCAACCGGGCTGACCATGGAGTTTCAGTTCGGTACTAACTGGTCTTATTATTCCCATTACGTCGGCGATATCTTCGGTGCTCCGCTGGCTATCGAAGGTCTGATGGCTTTCTTCCTCGAGTCCACATTTGTTGGGCTTTTCTTTTTTGGCTGGGATCGGCTAAGTAAAGTACAGCATATGGCCGTAACCTGGCTGGTTGCTTTGGGTTCGAACCTCTCGGCGCTCTGGATTTTAGTTGCCAACGGCTGGATGCAAAATCCGGTAGCCTCTGAGTTCAACTATGAAACAATGCGTATGGAAATGGTGAGCTTTTCTGGTCTGCTGTTTAATCCGGTCGCCCAGGTTAAATTCGTCCATACCGTCGCGGCTGGTTACACCACGGGTGCTATGTTTATTCTTGGCGTCAGCGCGTACTATATGTTACGCAATCGAGACTTTGCCTTTGCTAAGCGCTCGTTTGCTATCGCTGCAAGCTTCGGTATAGCAGCGGTTCTGTCTGTTATTGTCCTCGGCGATGAGTCCGGCTACGAAATTGGCGATGTGCAAAAAACCAAGCTGGCGGCGATTGAGGCAGAGTGGGAAACACAGCCTGCACCTGCGGCCTTTACCCTGTTTGGTATACCCCATCAGAATGCTGAAAAGAATACCTATGCCGTCCAGATCCCCTATGTGCTGGGTTTGATTGCAACCCGCTCTCTGGATAAGCCAGTAATCGGTCTGAAAGAACTGATGGCGCAGCATGAAATCCGGATTCGCAATGGTATGAAAGCCTACCAGTTGTTGCAGGAACTGCGTAACGGTAATACCGATCCCGCAGTGCGTGCAGCGTTTGAAAAATCCAAGAAAGATCTGGGATATGGCTTGCTACTCAAGCGCTATACCTCCGATGTGGCGAACGCCAGCGAGGCGCAGATCGCAAAAGCGACCAAGGACTCCATCCCCGACGTTGCCCCGGTGTACTTCTCATTCCGTATCATGGTGCTATGCGGTGGGCTGATGTTGTTGATTATCGGCTGCTCCTTCTGGTCAGTACTGCGTAATCGTATTGGTAAAAGTACCTTCCTGTTACGCTGTGCACTGTACGGCATTCCGCTGCCGTGGATCGCCGTAGAATCTGGCTGGTTCGTTGCCGAGTATGGTCGCCAGCCTTGGGCAATCGGTGAGGTCCTGCCAACTGCGGTAGCGAATTCCTCACTAACAGTAGGAGATGTACTGTTCTCAATAATCTTAATCTGTGGCTTATACACACTGTTTTTAGTGGCTGAAATGTATCTGATGTTCAAATACGCGCGTCTGGGGCCAAGTAGCCTGAAAACAGGGCGTTATCATTATGAGCAGTCAAACGTAGCCTCAGAGCCGGTTCGTTAAGACAGGAGTCCACAAGATGTTAGATTATCATGTATTGCGTTTTATCTGGTGGCTGCTAGTCGGCGTGCTGTTTATTGGCTTCGCCATCACCGACGGATTTGATATGGGAGTGGGTATGCTGTCGCGCCTGATAGGGCGCACGGATACTGAACGCCGTATCATGATTAACAGCGTTGCGCCGCACTGGGACGGCAACCAGGTATGGCTGATTACTGCTGGTGGCGCGCTGTTTGCTGCCTGGCCATTAGTCTATGCAGCTGCCTTTTCTGGCTTCTATGTTGCGATGATTCTGGTGCTGGCCTCACTGTATTTCCGCCCGGTTGGTTTCGATTATCGGTCGAAAATTGAAGACACACGCTGGCGTGGCATGTGGGATATCGGCATTTTCATCGGAAGTCTGGTGCCGCCGCTGGTCATCGGCGTTGCTTTTGGCAATCTGCTTGAAGGCGTGCCATTCCACTTTGATAACGACTTGCGATTGTTTTATACCGGTAATTTTTTCCAGTTGCTGAACCCCTTTGGCCTGTTAACCGGTATCGTCAGCCTGATGATGTTTTTGACGCAAGGCGCCACGTACCTTCAGATGCGGACTAACGGTGAACTGAATCTACGGTCGCGTACCTTTGCTCAGGTTTCATCGTTGGTGATGATGGTGTGCTTTATTCTGGCTGGTGTCTGGGTGACTTATGGCATCAAGGGCTATGTCATCACTTCGACTATCAACATCGACGAGGTTTCTAACCCGCTGACTAAAGAAGTTGCGCGTCAGGCCGGTGCTTGGCTGGCGAATTTCCATAATGCGCCTGTTTTATGGCTGTTTCCGCTGCTTGGTGTGTTAATGCCGCTGCTGACGACGCTCTGCTCTCGGGCCGGGAAGGGAGCCTGGGCGTTTTTGTTCTCTTCACTGACTATCGTCGGCGTTATTATGACCGTTGGTATTGCGATGTTCCCGTTCATCATGCCGTCAAGTACGTCACTGTCCAGTAGCCTGACTATGTGGGATGCAACTTCCAGCCAGCTAACGCTGCAAGTCATGTTGTATGCGGCCATTATCTTTGTACCGATCATCCTGGCTTACACCATCTGGTGTTACTACAAAATGTTCGGACGTATCACTAAAGAACATATCGAGAGCAACTCGCACTCGCTATACTGAGTTTAAGGAGACGAAACATGTGGTATTTCGCCTGGATTCTCGGCACCTTGCTGGCATGCGCCTTCGGTATTATTACTGCGCTTGCGCTTGAGCATCTCGAAACGTCTAAAACAAAAGAATGAAAAAGCTGATTGCACAAATTTGGCAGCGAATGGACAGGTGGCCTCTACGCTTACTGTCCCTGCTGCTGGCGCTCTGGCTGGCCGGCTGCCTGTTTTGGGCGCCGGCACGGTTTGCCTCCCACACCAGCACGCTGTCACTTTGGCAGGGGCTGGTTATCATGTGGGCGATATGTGCAAGCGTCATATTTGGTGTTGGCTTTCAGCCGCAGAGGCTGCGCTGGAAGATGCTGTTTTTGCCTTTGCCTGCAATTGTCGTCGTAGTCTGTGGGTTAGTTTTTTTCTATCATTGATACTCTTCGGGGTGCGATAGCCGCGCCCCGCGATTCTTCGAATACTCTGTCCAGTTTTGTCAGTTTTTGTCTAAGACTTATCTCAAAAATCTTTCTGCTTGTCAGTAACAGATATTTATTTCACTCACTCCCGGTGAATCCATTCCAAAGGGATAATCTCTTGCGTATAGTAGCTACGTTTTTAGTGTTAACGTCAACGAGCAATACCAGGATGTAAAGTGAGTACAGCGTTGTTCCGATGGCCGGTACGGGTTTACTACGAAGACACTGATGCAGGTGGTGTGGTTTACCATGCCAGCTATATTGCTTTTTATGAACGAGCCAGAACGGAAATGCTGCGTCAGTATCATTTCAACCAACAGGCCCTGTTAGAACAGCAGATCGCATTTGTCGTTCGACGCATGGCGGTGGAATATTATGCCGCCGCCCGGCTTGATGACCTGTTGGAAGTCCAATGTGAAATAGCTGCAATGTCTCGTGCTACTATGACGTTTGCCCAACGAATCATTAATGCAGGTGGTCAGCTGCTGAATGAGGCAGAAGTTCTGATCGCCTGCATCAATCCCTATCAGATGAAGCCTATTGCGCTTCCTAAGTCTATTGTCGCGGAGTTCAAGCAGTGACTGACATGAACGTTATTGATTTGTTCCTGAAGGCCAGCCTTCTGGTGAAACTTATCATGTTGATTTTGATCGGCTTCTCTATCGCTTCCTGGGCGGTAATCATTCAAAGAACGCGTATTCTGAACGCCGCAGGGCGTGAGGCCAGTGCTTTCGAAGATAAATTCTGGTCGGGGATTGAGCTATCTCGTCTTTATCAGGAAAGCCAGGCGCGTCGTGACGAGCTTTCCGGCTCTGAACAAATTTTTTACGCTGGTTTCAAAGAATTTGCACGACTGCACCGAGCAAACAGCCACGCACCTGAAGCTGTAATTGAGGGCGCGTCGCGGGCGATGCGAATTTCCATGAACCGTGAGATCGAAGCGTTGGAAACGCATATCCCGTTTCTTGGCACGGTGGGGTCAATTAGCCCCTACATTGGCCTTTTTGGGACAGTCTGGGGGATTATGCACGCTTTTATTGCGCTCGGTGCGGTTAAGCAGGCTACCTTACAGATGGTCGCACCTGGTATCGCTGAGGCGCTAATCGCTACTGCCATCGGTCTTTTTGCTGCTATCCCAGCCGTTATGGCCTATAACCGTCTTAATCAGCGGGTGAATAAGCTGGAACTCAACTATGACAACTTCATGGAAGAGTTTACCGCGATTTTGCACCGTCAGGCTTTCTCCAGCGAGAATAGTAAATAAGCAGGAGGTTGCGTATGGCCAGATCGCGAGGTCGTAACAGTCGCGCCCTGAAGTCGGAGATTAACATCGTTCCACTGCTTGATGTGCTGTTGGTGTTGCTGCTCATTTTTATGGCAACAGCGCCGATTATCACGCAAAGTGTTGAGGTGGATTTGCCTGATGCAACCGACTCTAAAACGGTTTCAAATGACGATACTCCACCGGTCATCCTGGAGGTGTCCGGCGTCGGGCAGTACAGTCTGGTGGTCGACCACGACCGCATGACACAGTTACCCCCCGAGCAAGTTATTGCAGAAGCGCAACGTCGAATGGTAGCAAATCCAAAAACTGTCTTCCTGATTGGAGGGGCAAAGGAAGTGCCTTACGATGAAATTATTAAAGCGTTGAATCTGTTGCATCAGGCGGGGGTTAAATCCGTGGGTCTGATGACGCACCCGATTTAACTCAGCGAATCAGTTTGGGAAAGCAAGAGTGTCAAAGGCAACCGGACAGAACGACAAATTAAAACGGGCGATCATCATTTCGGTAGTGCTGCATATTCTGCTGATTGCGCTGCTGATTTGGAGTTCGTTTGATGAAAATTTTGATGCCAGCGCTGGTGGTGGCGGTGGGGATATTGATGCGGTAATGGTCGATCCTGGTGCGGTTGTAGACCAGTACAATCGACAGCTAAATCAGCAAGCAGATAGCCAGCATGCGGAGCAGCAGCGTAAAAATCAGGCTGAGCAGCAGGCTGAAGAATTACAGCAGCAACAGGCCGCAGAACAGCAGCGTCTGAAAGCGATGGAAAAAGAACGCCTTCAGGCTCAGGAACAGGCGAAGCAGCAGGCGGAAAAACAGGCCGAGCAGCAACGTCAGGCTGAGCAAGCAGTCAAGCAGGCTCAGGAGCAGCAAAAGGCGGCTGAAGCCGCAGCGGCAAAAGCTAAAGCAGATGCTGAAGCCCGGGCCGATGCCCAGGCAAAAGCTGCTGCGGACGCTAAAGCAAAGGCTGAAGCCGAAGCGAAGAGCGCGGCAGCTGCTGCGCAAAAGCAGGCGGAAGAGAAGGCCAGACAGGTCGCCAGGCAAAAAGCGGCTCAGGAAGCTAAAGCGGCGACAGAGAAGAAAGAAAAAGCGCTAGCTAAAGCCAAAGCAGAGGCGGAAGCAAAGGCTAAAGCGCAGGCGGAAAAAAAGGCTGCAGCAGCAGCGAAAGCTAAATCAGCGGCGGAAGCAAAAAAAGTAACAGGCGAGGTAGAAGATTTGCTCGGTGGTCTGACATCAGGTAAGAACGCGCCGAAACAAGGGGCGGGAGGCGCTGCTGCAGGGCAGGGCAATCAGAGAAAGGCCGGGGCAAATGGTGCGGATGTCAGTAACTATGCCAGCCAGATTCAGTCAGCGATTCAAAGTAAGTTTTACGATGCTGATTCATTTAAAGGTCAGGTGTGCACGTTAAAAGTCAGGTTGGCGCCCAACGGCGGCTCGTTGATCGACGTTCAGGTTCAGGGTGGTGATCCTGCCTTGTGTCAGGCGGCACTGGCCGCAGCCCGGCAGGCGATTATTCCTAAACCACCCAGTCAGGCGGTGTATGAGGCGCTTAAAAACGCCCCGGTTTATTTCAAGCCGCAATAATTACCAACGGCATGGCATTTGGATCAGCGCTCTGCGTGCCATACTCTTTGAACTGGTTTGTTACTATCGTTGCTAAAAGACGGCTATTTATCGTGAACGTTGAGTTCAGATAAGGGAGAAAAGATGAAGCAGGTATTTCGTGTCGCGTTAAGCTTTCTACTTCTGTTCGCAGCCGCGCTGCACGCAGAAGTCCGAATCGAAATCACCCAAGGGGTAAATACGGCTCGTCCTATTGGTGTGGTGCCTTTCAAATGGGAAGGCGCGGGATCTCCTCCACAAGACGTTGGCCATATTATTGCCGCCGATCTGCGGAACAGCGGCAAGTTCAACCCTCTGGATCAATCACACTTACCTCAGCAGCCAACTTCGGCGGCAGAAGTACAACCCGCTGCATGGACAGCGTTGGGAATCGACGCCGTCGTGGTTGGTCAGGTTCAGCCAAACACCGATGGCAGCTATACCGTTTCCTGGCAGCTGGTTGATACCTCCGGCGCGCAGGCATCCGTACTGGCACAGAATCAATACAAGGTGACTGGTCAGTGGTTGCGCTATGCCGCCCACACGGCCAGCGATGAAATATTCCAGAAGCTGACTGGCATTAAAGGCGCTTTCAGAACGCGTATTGCCTATGTTGTTCAGACCAATGGCGGTAAATATCCCTGGGAACTGCGAGTGTCAGACTATGACGGTCATAATCAATTTGTTGTGCACAAAGCCTCAGAGCCATTGATGTCACCTGCCTGGTCACCGGATGGCAAACGCCTTGCCTATGTCACTTTTGAGAGCGGTCGTTCCGCGTTGGTTATCCAAACGCTGGCGACAGGTGCGATTCAGAAAGTCGCTTCTTTTCCTGGACATAACGGCGCTCCGGCATTTTCACCTGACGGGACCAAGCTGGCTTTTGTGTTGTCAAAAACCGGGAGTCTGAACTTATACGTGATGGATCTGGCCACAGGGAAAATTCGACAGATTACCGATGCTTCATACAATAGCACCGAGCCTACGTGGTTCCCTGATAGTCAGACCCTGGCTTATACTTCTGACCAGGCTGGTCGCCCGCAAATTTATAAAATTAATATCAACGGCGGCGCGCCACAGCGTCTGACCTGGAATGGCCCCCAGAATCAAGATGCTGACGTGAGCTATGACGGCAAATCAATGGTGATGATAAGCACCGCGAATGGTGCGCAGCACGTTGCCATACAGAATCTGGAAACGGGAGCCGTGCAAACATTAACGGATACGTTCCTGGATGAAACGCCAAGCCTGGCGCCAAATGGCACAATGGTTATCTACAGCTCTACTCAGGGTATGGGATCGGTGCTTAATCTGGTGTCCACCGATGGTCGTTTTAAAGCGCTCCTTCCGGCGACAGATGGACAGGTTAAAGCACCTGCCTGGTCTCCGTATCTGTGATGCATATATACTATGTATAGCAAACTAACAATAATAGGAATGAAACAATGCAACTGAACAAAGTGCTTAAAGGCTTTATGCTGGCACTGCCAGTTATCGCTGTCGCTGCATGTAGCTCGCATAAAAATAATAACAATGATCAGTCCGGCATGGGCGCTGATGGCGCTAACGGCGCTGGTATGACCAATGGAGACATGTCTTCATCTGAGCAGGCCAGCCTGCAGATGCAGCAGCTACAGAGAAATAACATCGTATACTTTGGTCTGGATAAATACGCTGTCACGCCTGAATATATGCAGATGCTTGATCAGCATGCGGCTTTCCTGCGTAACAACCCGTCTTATAAGGTGACTATCGAAGGTAATGCTGATGAACGCGGCACGCCGGAATATAACATTGCCTTAGGCGAGCGTCGTGCAAATGCCGTTAAAATGTATCTCCAGGGTAAGGGCGTCGCTGCTGATCAGATGTCTGTCGTTTCTTACGGAAAAGAAAAACCTGCCGTACTGGGTCACAACGAAGCAGCCTATGCTAAAAACCGTCGTGCCGTACTGGTCTATTAAGAGAACAATATGATTAGTAACTTCAGATCTCGTTTACTGAGTCTGTCGTTATTGATTGGCGTAGCGGCTCTCGGGGCCGCTAATGCCCAGGCGTCAATCAGTAGCGTTGGTTCAGGCTCGATGGAAAACCGGGTCACCACCCTTGAGCGCATTTCCAATGGACAGTCGCAGCTTCTGCAACAGCTTCAGCAGCAACTTTCTTCAATGCAAAGCGATATGGATTCTCTGCGTGGTCAGATTCAGGAGAATCAGTATCAGCTGAGCCAGATGGCAGAGCGCCAGAAAGATCTCTATCAGCAGGTAGATAAACTTAACAGTTCAGCCTCCAGTAGCAGCACTCAGCAACCTGGCACTGATACCGGTGCCGCTAACACTGCACCAGGCAGCAACGCTGAAACCGGCAGTGGTGCAGAGGCCGTTGCCACGGTGCAAAGCGGCGATGCGAATACTGACTATAACTCGGCCGTGTCACTGGTTCTCGAAAAAAACCAGTACGATAAAGCAATCAGCGCTTTCCAGTCATTCGTCAAAAAATACCCCAACTCCACTTATATCCCTAATGCCAACTACTGGTTAGGACAGTTAAGTTATAACAAGGGTAAAAAAGACGATGCGGCGTACTATTTTGCTACCGTGGTGAAAGATTATCCTAAGTCGCCTAAAAGCGCCGATGCCTTGTATAAGGTCGGTGTTATCATGCAGGAAAAGGGTGACAGCGGCAAAGCGAAAGCCGTTTATCAGCAAGTGGTCAAACAATATCCGAACACTAACGCTGCCAAACAGGCCGAAAAACGCCTTTCTTCATCGTGATACCGACGGTTTGACCCGATTTCGTTGCATTTCTGGTCATGCCGCATGAAAGGTAAGCAGTTGACTGACTTATTGAAAAATAAGGGTTGCGCTGAAACGTCAAATCAGTAATATATGCCGCCGTTGCCGGGATATTTGGAAAGTAGTTCGGCAGGTAAGAAAAGTGGGTCGTTAGCTCAGTCGGTAGAGCAGTTGACTTTTAATCAATTGGTCGCAGGTTCGAATCCTGCACGACCCACCACTTTGAGTGTTAATAATAACTGGTTATCCAACCAGGCATGTACACGCAGCGGGTCGTTAGCTCAGTCGGTAGAGCAGTTGACTTTTAATCAATTGGTCGCAGGTTCGAATCCTGCACGACCCACCATTTCAAAAAGGCGCTCTTGAGACGCCTTTTTCTCTATGAGCCTCATCAATCGTTACCTCTCCCATTAGCCGCTCTCTTTTCGCAAACGATTTGTCAGAGGGGGGCACTGAATGCAGGCAGTGGCTGCGCGCCCGTCGGCAGCTATCCATACTAATCTTGAAGTCTGGCAGAGGCGTTGATAACTACTGAAGTTTCCAGTCAGCTTATCCTGGCCGCAAACGGCACGTGGTGCCGTAACCCGTTGAGATGCTCACAGGTGCCATTGTCATTGTTCTGATTGATAACATAGTCTGTGGACAAACCAGGTGAAGCTCGTTAAGAGAACAAAGCGTAGTGTCATCAGGTTTGCAAATCTGAGTCAGTGTGTAAAGCAATACACAACAGCCTTTTACGCGTTGAAAACTAAAGATCAACCGTTTTCTTCCAGGCTTATCCCTGCATAGCCCTGTTAATGACTTCGAGCGTTTTAGGCGAAGTTTGTCTGTCGTCAACAGCATTTCATGAACGGTTGAACATGCGATCTTCGCCAGCAACAATTTATCAATAACGTTCTGCCCTGAGTAGTGGAGTTCCTCTCGCAAATATCGCTTATGAGATGAGCAACAGTCATGACGCAGGAAAGCGATACGTCAGTTTGCATGCTTCTCACTTATTTTTTCTCGTTAAATCAATTCTCTGAAGGCGATGCTTGCAAAATACCTTGAGTACGAACTGGATGAGCTATGGCCGAGAGATACGGATCGTCAATGGCGATACAATCGCTGCTTGTCAATCAACGATAGATCAGTGTGCGCGCTACTACTACCCTGACAGGATGATAGTGTTGATGGTGATTGAACCATCAGTAATGGTACGGCAGGGGGTGAACTATGTAACATAACGTCATTAATAATGATTCAAATCAGTAATTTCGATTATATTTTTATTATATTCATTTAAATGTGAACAATGTCGAATTAACAATTCTCTCTTTATTGCTAGAATTGGCTCAGCATTAAATATATTTCCAGGTGATTTTAATAGGAGCGGGGGATGGTATGCTGAATTTACTTAGGTGTAGGATCAGGGAACATCGAGTGATACGATGATAATTCATTGCGCAATTTTTTGAGGTTGTCGGGTATCAATGTTAAGATTTTAACATCCGTCTGAAACTCACAGGCTTTGCAAATTATTGATACAATGTTCTATTTTATCTGGCTCTTCATAATTTGATTTAAGTATAGTGAATTCCTGATTAATTTTGCCGCCTGTCAGGCTAATATGGCATTATTCTCACCGCCAATCAGAAAGAAAATTAGCGGCAAACCATCTATTGTCTATACTCATTTTTACCATAATTTTTTGGTTGCTATGAAACTTCATTGATTTGCTCAACCTGTACGCTCACAGTGATTAAACGAATCAATTAACAGGATGATGTCATGATTGCAAGTATTGAGAATTTTATTTGGATTGACTCGCTGAAAAAAATATTTACTTCCTATTTTAAAATTGCTTAAGTTAAGCTATCAGAACTCAAAAATATCCTGATAGTAATATTAAGTTCAGGTATATGGATAGCCGGAGTGAGCCAGATGAAGAAGCAATAAGCGATGGTGAACGTCTTGGTATCTGTCAAATATCGGTTCAAATTCATGAGCGGGAAATTTTTATTTCTGAAAAGCCTGGATTATGCACTGCGCAAAGTGTCACGATTCTTCACGCTGCCAGTAGGTATGAAAACGGTATAAGCCGTGGTAAAAATATTGTGAGAAAAAAGTCTTCAGAGCGATAGCTGATTAAAACTAATCGTGTCGGTTAGCTCCCTTGAAGAGAAAATGCATGTCATTTTTTCATCAGCATCGTGCAGCTCTACGTTCAGACGCTCCCGAATCATTATTATGACAAGAAGGGTTAACAACATGACTGTAATTCTGGAAAAGGCTGTGAAAAAGAGTCGTATCCGTTTGGTTCCTTTTATGATGACACTCTATATTCTGGCTTTTCTTGACAGGTCTGGAATTAGTTTCGCCAAAGAGGCATATCAATTAGATACTGGGTTGAGTAATGAGGCTTATGCACTTGGTGCGGGGCTTTTCTTTATTGTTTATGCCGTGCTCGGTGTTCCCGCTAACGTGTTTCTGCGCAAATTTGGCCCGAGAAATTGGATAGGTATGACGGCTATCCTGTGGGGTATTTTTTCGATGTCGATGAGTCTTGCCGATACTGAAGCTAAATTTCTCACTATCCGGGTATTGGTGGGTGCTGCTGAAGCTGGCTTTTTTCCAGGCATGATCTATCTTGCCACACAATGGTTCCCTGAAAAAAATCGGGGGGCAATCATGGGGCTTTTTTATATGGGTGCTCCGCTCGCCCTGGTGTTAGGTGCTCCTTTTGCGGGTACGTTATTGCAGCTGAAAGGTTTGCTGGGGCAGCCCGGATGGTTCTGGATGTTCTTAATTCAAGGGTCGCTGGCTTTTTCCTCCGGTATATTCACGCTATGTTGGCTACCAAACTCTCCGCAAGAAGCTAATTTCCTGGATAAAAAAGAGAAAGAAGAATTACAAAATATATTATCGCTGGAAACCAAAAATAAAAGCGCTGGAAATCTGCTTGCTGCCATGCGGCATAGTCGTATATGGCATTTAGCACTTATTTACATGAGTATTCAGATAGGTGTTTATGGGTTGATTTTCTTTCTGCCTTCACAGGTTTCAGCACTGTTGAGCACAAGCATGGGCATCAAAACAGCAATGGTTTCAGCAATTCCCTGGATTGCTGCATTGTTAGGAACCTGGTTTATTCCCCGCTATTCTGATGCCTGTGGAAAAAGAGTCAGTGTGGCTGCTTTCACCTTACTGTCTGCAGCGGTTGGGATAGGTATTTCTGGTTTGGTGAGTCCATTCCTGGCTGTTATCGCACTCTGTTTTGCAGCCATTGGCTTTATAGCTGTACAACCCGTATTCTGGACAATGCCTGCACAAATTCTTTCTGGCGCCGGCTTGGCTTCAGCCATTGGTTTCATCAATCTTTTTGGCGCCCTTGGTGGATTTTTCGCGCCAATTATTCGTGTATATGCCGACAAACTCTTCAGTAATCAAAGTGCCGGTCTTCTTGCATTAGCCATAATTTCTTTGCTTGGTGTCATTATGATTGTAGGACTACCACGAATAAACCGGGTTTTAGATTAAATTAACGCGTTGAGCTTACAGGAGTAATACCATGTCATTACCTAAAATTAAACACGTGCGCGCCTGGTTTTTGGGAGGAGCAACCGCAGAGAAAGGTAGCGGAGGTGCAGATTATCATGATCAGGAAGGGAAGCATTGGATCGATGATCATATCGCTACACCGATGAGTAAATATAAGGCGTATGAACAATCACGCCAGTCGTTTGGTATTAACGTACTCGGCACGTTGGTTGTTGAAGTTGAAGCGGATAATGGCCAGACAGGATTTGCTGTAACTACTGCTGGTGAAATGGGATGCTTCATTGTTGAGAAACATCTTAACCGATTTATTGAAGGTAAGTCTGTCAGCGATATTAAGTTAATTCATGATCAAATGATGAATGCCACTCTATACTATTCTGGCTCAGGTGGTCTGGTGATGAACACCATTTCCTGTGTGGATCTCGCCTTGTGGGATCTTTTTGGCAGAGTGGTTAATTTACCTGTTTACCAACTATTAGGTGGCGCGGTACGAGACGAAATCCAATTTTATGCTACCGGTTCTCGGCCCGACCTCGCGAAGGAGCTGGGTTTCATCGGCGGTAAGATGCCGACGCATTGGGGGCCGCATGATGGCGATGAAGGTATTCGTAAGGATGCCGCAATGGTGGCTGAGTTTCGTGAAAAATGTGGCCCAGATTTTTGGTTGATGCTGGATTGCTGGATGAGCCAGGACGTGAATTATGCAACTAAACTTGCTCATGCTTGCGCACCTTACAATCTCAAATGGATTGAAGAGTGTCTGCCACCTCAGCAATACGAAGGCTATCGTGAATTAAAGCGTCTGGCACCAGCAGGCATGATGGTTACCAGTGGTGAACATCATGGAACGCTGCAATCGTTCAGGACACTTTCTGAAACCGGCATCGACATCATGCAGCCTGATGTAGGCTGGTGTGGTGGTCTCACAACATTAGTTGAAGTGGCGGCCATTGCCAAATCACGCGGACAGTTAGTCGTCCCGCATGGATCTTCTGTTTATTCTCATCACGCAGTTATCACTTTTACCAATACACCCTTCAGTGAGTTTTTGATGACTAGCCCGGATTGCTCGACAATGCGCCCACAGTTTGATCCAATTTTATTAAATGAGCCGGTTCCTGTTAAAGGACGCATGCATAAAACCGCTCTTGATAAGCCGGGATTTGGCGTTGAATTGAATCGTCAACTCAACCTCAAGCGCCCTTACACGCATTAATCTTTTCAGCCTGGAATATGGCTATTGCGACATAAATAGGTTGAGGAGCTTGATCTCGTATTTTTGCTGGCAGAGTGGAATATAAATTCTTAGCGGTGTCGCGATTTTAATGCGATATCGATCGGGAGAAGAACGGGAAGATAGCCACTTATCTGACCTCATTAAGCGTATTGCTGGGCATGGCGTGAAAATAAACCCTGCTCAGCTTTATCACCGCAGCCAGCTGATGGAAAAAAAGATTGTCTGGCGGCAGACACTCACCTTGCTATCTCAATTAACGCAGGAGTATGCGGATGAACGCTAAAGATGATGATAAGGACATTTTTGCCGCGCATTGAAAAAAGCGGATCACATAGCGCAGTAACGCTATTGATTGTTACCCTGGCAAGCCGGAGCAAATATTCGCTGTGACGCTGAGAATAAGAGCAGTGAAAGTCAGTAAAGACATAACGCAGGCAACTGTTAAGGCTCTCGTCTCTGCTGCTGAAAGCGATAAGTAACATCTAAGGAGAATTGTCATGAGTTTTATGTTGGCGTTACCTAAAATAAGCCTGCACGGTGCAGGTGCGATTGGCGATATGGTGAAGTTAGTAGCGGGCAAAAAATGGGGCAAAGCCCTGATTGTTACTGACGGACAATTGGTTAAACTTGGCCTGCTGGATAGCTTGTTCACAGCGCTTGACACGCATCAGATGCCCTATCATTTATTTGATGAAGTCTTCCCAAATCCAACGGAAGCCCTGGTGCAAAAAGGCTATGGGGTTTATCAACAGACGCAATGTGATTACATCATCGCTTTTGGCGGCGGCAGTCCAATCGATACCTCTAAGGCAATTAAAATTTTGACGGCCAATCCCGGTCCTTCCACAGCCTATTCCGGTGTGGGTAACGTTATCCACCCTGGCGTTCATTTAGTCGCGATTAACACCACGGCAGGCACCGCTGCGGAGATGACCAGCAATGCGGTGATCATCGACAGCGAACGCAAAGTCAAAGAGGTTATCATCGATACCAATATCATTCCGGATATCGCCGTTGACGATGCCAGCGTAATGCTGGCAATACCCCCCGCTGTGACAGCAGCTACCGGGATGGACGCATTAACCCATGCCATTGAAGCCTATGTTTCGGTCGGGGCTCATCCGCTGACCGATGCTAACGCACTGGAGGCGATTCGTTTGATTAGCCAGTGGCTGCCAATAGCGGTCGATGATGGTCATAACCTCGAAGCACGTGAGCAAATGGCTTATGGTCAGTATCTGGCGGGGATGGCTTTCAACAGTGCAGGTCTTGGCCTGGTCCATGCTCTGGCGCATCAGCCGGGAGCAACACACAATTTGCCCCACGGGGTATGTAATGCCCTGCTTCTGCCCATTGTCGAAAATTTCAATCGTCCTCAACGGATAGATCGCTTCGTTTGTGTGGCGAAAGCGATGGGTGTAGATACCTCCAGTATGAATGCTGAAGCGGCCAGCATGATGGCGATAGACGCTATTCGCCATCTCAGCGCCCGCGTCGGTATTCCCACTGGATTCAGTAAGCTAGGGATAACCTCTTCAGACATTGAAGGTTGGCTGGACAAAGCCCTTGCCGACCCATGTGCGCAATGTAATCCCCGTGTCGCCAGTCGCGATGAAGTGCGCGAGCTTTACCTGGAAGCACTTTGATCCGTATCGCTTCCAGCCACCGGCAAATCGCAGCGTGCTGTTACAAAAATCACGGAAAGGTAAATTTGGCAAACGATTTGATTGATACTAAACGCACTAAGACTCTTCAGGGACGCAGGTTTCAACGCGTCTCTTTGGTGTGTCGCAGGTCTGAACAGGTATCGAAGAGGGCGCCAATAGCCTCGATGACATTCAGCACGTGCTAATTCGCCGCAACATCGGCGGATACAAAGCTAACGAAGCTGAGGGAATATGGCCGTTACAGTTTATGCTGTCAGCCAGAATCGTTGATCACAATAAACTTCGGTACCTGCTGGATGGTACTGACAGTTGAGGAAATTATGCAGAATAACGTTAAAAACAATTTCAAAGAAAAGCTGAACAGTGGCGCGTTGCAGATAGGGTTATGGCTAAGTAGTGCATCCCCTTATTTAGCGGAGGTTGCTGCAACTTCTGGCTATGATTGGTTATTAATTGATGGTGAACATGCACCTAATTCGGTAACCAGTTATCTTCAGCAATTGCAGGCAGTAGCACCTTATACCAGCCATGCTGTAGTGCGCCCATTAGAAGGCACGCGGGCTAATATCAAGCAGCTTCTCGATCTTGGCGCGCAAACATTGCTGATCCCGATGGTCGAGAGTGCTCAACAGGCACAGGACGTTGTAGCAGCGTTTCGCTATCCTCCGGAAGGGTTTCGTGGCGTAGGGGCCAGCGTAGCGCGCGCAGCGCGCTGGGGGCGGATAGATAACTACATGAGCAACGCGAATGACGAGCTCTGCATCTTAATTCAGATTGAGAGTCAGGAAGCGCTCAATAATCTGGACGAAATTCTATCCGTCAAGGGCATTGATGGTTTATTCATTGGCCCCGCCGATCTTTCCGCGTCGTTAGGCCATCCGGACAACGCCGATCATCCGGAGGTGCAGGCCGCAATCAAACAAAGCATTGAGCGGATACGTCAGGCAGGTAAATTTGCCGGTATTTTGTCTGTTGCACCGGAAGCAGCGAAAAAATACATAAACTGGGGAGCGACATTTGTCGCCGTGGGGGTTGATCTGCTGCTTTACACTAAGGCGCTTGATACCTGTCTTGCTGATTATAAAACCAGTGACAGTCTGTCAAAACCAAAAAACCAAAGCAGTTATTGAACGTTATCTCGTTAATCTTGATGGTTAGTAAACTCAATCGTGCTTCAGCGGTTTGCTAATCATTATCTTGCAGTAATTTCCGGATGATAAGACGAAAAGGGCTGATGAATATGGGCAACAGGTTAGATTAATAAGAGGATAATGTTAACGCATGATTGAGGTCTGATTGTCTGACATTCTTGGAAATCGAAAACAAATGAAGCTCTTACAGCCCTTATCGGTTTGAGGTTAAAGGGAGGCATGAACTACCGCCGTTAGCCAGCCGATCTGTATCCCCATAATTCAGTAACGAAATCGTTGCTCATTGTCACGATGGGCCTCAGTCAAGACGTTAAGGTATTATGATGATCTTAATCATCGCGGCCAGATAGATCATGGCGCGATCAGGCTGCAGGAGAAAGTCGAATGAGCTACTACCGTAAAACTACGCTCACCCCGGTAGGTGAACTGGAACTGATCGCCAGTGATAAAGGGTTGTCAGCCATTCTCTGGGAGCACGAAAGGGCGATACGTCTCAAACGTACGCCAATTGTTAATCGTCCTGAGCATCCTGTTTTGCTGCAAACGGCGCGTCAGCTCGAAGAGTATTTCGCTGGCGAGCGACGAATATTCGATCTGCCACTGGATCTTATTGGCTCAGATTTCCAAAAAAAAGTCTGGGCCGCGCTGCTGACAATCCCGTTCGGAGAAACACGAAGTTATGCGGTTATCGCTGCCCAGATCGGCCGCCCGGCAGCAGTGCGTGCTGTAGGATCCGCTAATCACCAAAATCCTCTTAGCGTGGTGGTACCTTGTCACCGGGTTATTGGTCGTAATGGTCAATTGACCGGTTATGCCGGAGGGCTGGAGGTTAAGGCATTATTGCTGAACCTCGAAAGCATCACCTCGTCGCAGAAAAAACTTTCGAATGGGCAGAATGGAGACAGGTGATAACTTTACTGGTCATGATAGGTCATCTTGTTTAGTATATAAAACAAACTGACCGGTTTTTTTCCACTGTAACACGGATAATACGGCGGTGTGTTCAATGAAAAAAACGAGATAGCGATATGAGCCTGATGTTTGATTCTGAAGATGCGATGTATCCGTTTCCGGCAAAGCCAGCCAGGCTCAGCGAGGTGGAGAAAGCGAACTACCGCAGGAAAATAAAAAGGCAGTTGCGTGAGCAGGATGCTGTGATGGTTGCACACTATTACACTGACCCTGATATTCAGGCACTGGCGGAGGAAACCGGAGGCTGCGTAGCCGATTCACTGGAAATGGCGCGATTTGGCAGCCAGCATCCGGCTTCCACGCTGCTGGTTGCCGGGGTGCGTTTCATGGGCGAAACGGCGAAAATTCTCAACCCGGAAAAGCGTATTCTGATGCCAGCCCTTCAGGCGGAATGTTCGCTGGACTTAGGCTGTCCTGCTGATAACTTCAACGATTTTTGCAACCAGCACCCGGATCGGACTGTCGTTGTCTATGCCAATACGTCCGCGGCAGTAAAAGCCCGTGCTGATTGGGTCGTTACCTCCAGCATCGCGGTGGATTTAATTGAACATCTTGATGGCCTCGGCGAAAAAATTATCTGGGCGCCCGATCGCCATCTTGGGCGCTACGTAGCACGGCAAACCGGCGCCGACATCCTCTGCTGGCAGGGTGCCTGCATCGTTCACGACGAATTTAAAACCCAGGCATTACAAAAAATGAAAGCGCTTTTCCCTGACGCTGCGGTGCTGGTTCATCCCGAATCGCCGCAGGCCGTGGTTGATCTGGCTGATGCAGTCGGCTCAACCAGCCAGTTAATACAGGCGGCAAAGCACTTACCTCACCCGCAGATGATAGTGGCAACTGACCGCGGTATTTTCTACAAGATGCAACAGGCGGTGCCGGATAAAGCGTTACTGGAGGCCCCAACCGCTGGTGAGGGTGCAACCTGCCGCAGCTGCGCGCACTGCCCGTGGATGGCGATGAACGGCCTGGCGGCAATTGCCAATGGTTTGCAGCAGGGGGGCATCGGCCATGAAATCCGGGTTGCACCTGAGCTGCGAGTCGCCGCGTTGCGCCCGCTTGAACGTATGCTAACCTTTGCTGCAGGTTTGAAACGATAAGCGAACGTAACCGCAATAAGGATCATAACGGATGGATTTTTTTAGCACGCAAAATATTCTGTTTCATATCCCGCTTGGGGCTGGGGGCTACGATCTCTCCTGGATTGAAGCGATTGGCACCTTAGCCGGTTTGATGTGCATCTGGCTGGCCAGCCTGGAAAAAATCACTAACTATCCGTTCGGTTTACTCAACGTGACGCTGTTCGCGGTGATTTTTTTCCAAATTCAGCTTTATGCCAGCCTGTTGCTACAGTTGTTCTTCTTTTGCGCTAATATCTATGGCTGGTATGTCTGGAGTCGGCAGACCACGGATAATCAGAGTGCGCTTAAAATACGCTGGCTCCCTCTGCCTAAAGCGATGGCATGGCTGGCAGCATGCGCAATGGCTATTGGTCTGATGACGATTTTCATCAATCCGGTATTTGCCTTTCTTACCCACCTGTCGGTGACGATAATGGGGGCACTGGGACTAACGGTCACCATGCCCGCGCTTAAGCCTGATGCTTTTCCCTTTTGGGATTCCGCTATGATGGTGCTCTCGGTGGCGGCGATGATCCTTATGACGCGTAAGTACGTTGAAAACTGGTTGCTGTGGGTAATTATCAACGTAATAAGCGTGGTGATTTTTGCCCGTCAGGGCGTGTATGCGATGGCACTGGAATACGTTATTCTGACGCTGATTGCGCTTAACGGCTGCTGGCTGTGGATAAAAAATGCCCGTCAGCAGCATGGATCACAAGCGCTATCTTAATGATGATGCGAGTGATCCTGCTCCGTTGTGCTCAGTGTTAGCAGGCAGTCAGCGGTATCGCAACGCTGATATTCCATCTGCACTGTCGCATGTTCAATCTGATAGTGCTGATGCAAAAACCGGTGGATGCGCTGTAAAAGCGCATCGTGATCGTGAGGAGGAACCACCTGAACGTGCAGGGTGATAACGGGTTTTTCACCCACCTGCCACACATGGACATGATGAACATTGCGCACTTCAGGAATTGATTGGGTCAGCGTTCGCGCCAGCCGATTGGCGTCCAGCGACTGCGGAGAACCTTCCAGCAGTTCATGCAGACTTTCCCGCAGCAGCGTCCAGGCGCTGCGTACGACCAGCAAAGATACCAGAATCGACAGAATCGGATCGGCAGGTGTCCAACCGGTAAAAATAATAATCAGCGCAGCAATTATGGCCCCTACCGAGCCAAGCAAATCGCCCAGTACGTGTAGCGCAGCGGCGCGCACGTTGAGATTTTTTTCTTCCCCACCGCGATGTAATAGCCAGAATGAAACCAGGTTTGCCAGCAGGCCGCTAATGGCAACTCCCATCATCAGCCCACCTTTTACTGGCTCAGGATGATAGAAGCGATCAATCGCCTCCCAGAAGATCAATAACGTAATAACCAGCAGCGCAATGGCGTTAATAAATGCGGCCAGTGTAGTGAGCCGGAGCAGACCAAAAGTATGACGGCTGCTAGGTTTACGTTGCGCAAATTGTACGGCCAACAATGCCATCAACAGCGCAGCAGTATCGATAAGCATGTGGCCGGCATCAGCCAGCAGGGCCAGGGAGCCTGAAAGCAGGCCGCCAATAACCTCAGCCACCATAAACAGAGCGGTGATCACAAAAGCGGCCAGCAATCGTGCGCGGTTGGCGTCATCGCCGTTGTGTGAATGTGAGTGATTATGCACCATCGTTTTCCAGTCAGAATGCCAGAGTATCAGGTAATCGTAACAGTAAATCGAATACGTGTTTCGCGAGTTTCGTCGGTTTGCTCCTGGGCAGCCGTTGACAGCGCTTCGTCGTCCGTATCCTCATCCATTTTAACGGGCGAACATATACCCTAAACAGCGACGTTCTTGCCCGCGCATTACTGAACGTTCAACGCAGCTAAAGGTACTGCACCAGCGAGCGCTTATCAACAACGATGAAATGATGGTTATCCTGCGTGGAATTCACTTTGTGAGCGCGGGGAATAGCAGAATGATGGCGTGAGTCAATTAAGAGAAAAGGCAATGCCTGACAGCGCGAGAAAACAAAAAGAAGAGCCAATGCTCTCCTTTCGCATAAATAAGAATAGGGGATCTGCCGGCAGCTTACTGCGTTGTACCGTCAGTCCTGGTATTAGCGCCCGGGCCTACTTTCTCATTCACATTGGGGCATTTACCGTCTTTGCACTGTGAATTCCGGTTAATCTGGTTGGCATCCATTTTTTTGTGCTTATGGTGTTTCATTTTATTTTTGTGTGTCGGATGGCCTGCGGTGTTATGGCTGCCTCCATTGATTTTGCTGTTATCAACCAGTTTTGGTGCCAGCGTTTGTTTGGCACCGCCAGAAACGGCACCTGCAGCTGCGGCCTGGTTTGAGTTACCGTTGTTGCCACCCGCTGCCAGTGCTGCGCCACTACCCAATGCCATTGTTGCCGTCAAAATTGCAATTGCAAACTTATTCATCATTCTGCTCCCGTTAATTAATGAAATTGTTTAGTTCTGTACGAATAGGGTAATTGGGTTAAAACGCGTTACCTGAGTAAGGCATAATAAACCGCTGCCTTGCGTTAACTGGATGATATTTCCTTGAGGTAAATGCTTTTTTTTAAGTATTTACGGTTAAAAGTGTAGTTAGCAGCGGTGAAATATCAAATTTTCCGCTGGTAAAAACACGCGAACGATTTACACGCCCAGCCCGGACGGTTAAATTTAAGCAGTACTACTTGGCGTACAGCCAGGTGCTAAATCACGCTGGAATTAAAATGGATTATAAGAACGACGATTTGAGAATCAGAGAAATTAAAGAGCTTTTGCCGCCAGTGGCGCTACTGGAAAAGTACCCATCCAGTGAGCAAGCGGCGCAAACGGTAGCGCGCGCTCGCCAGGCTATTCATCACATTCTTAAACATGAAGACGATCGCTTGCTGGTGGTTATTGGGCCTTGCTCAATTCACGATGTCCAAGCGGCAAAAGAGTATGGTGAGCGCTTGCTGGCGCTACGCGATGAGCTGAAAGGCGAGCTTGAAGTGGTTATGCGGGTCTATTTCGAAAAACCGCGGACGACTGTTGGCTGGAAGGGATTGATTAACGATCCCAATATGGACGGTAGCTTCCAGATTAATGAAGGGCTGCGCATTGCACGCAAGCTGCTGCTGGAAATCAACAACAGCGGGTTACCCGCTGCTGGCGAATTTCTTGATATGATCACGCCGCAGTATCTGGCTGACCTGATGAGCTGGGGTGCGATCGGCGCCCGTACCACTGAATCTCAGGTTCACCGGGAACTGGCTTCCGGGTTATCCTGCCCGGTTGGTTTTAAAAACGGCACCGATGGTACCATCAAGGTGGCGATCGACGCGATTAAAGCCGCCAGTGCGCCACATTGTTTTCTTTCCGTGACCAAGTTTGGGCATTCGGCAATCGTCGAAACCAGCGGTAATGAGGACTGCCACATCATTCTGCGTGGTGGTAAAGAGCCTAATTACAGCGCACATCATGTCAGTACTGTTAAAGCCGGTCTGGATAAAGCGGGTCTGCCGGCGCAGGTGATGATCGATTTCAGCCACGCAAACAGCAGCAAACAGTTTCAGAAACAGCTGACTGTCGCCGACGATGTTGCCGGACAAATCGCCGGTGGTGAAAAAGCCATTATTGGCGTAATGATTGAAAGTCACCTGGTGGAGGGCAGTCAAAGTCTGGAGAGCGGCGAACCGCTGGTGTATGGCAAAAGTATCACCGATGCCTGCATCGGCTGGCAGGACACTGTAAAGGTACTGCGGCAGCTGGCGGAAGCAGTGAAAGCCCGTCGCTGCTAATCTGTCGTCCGGGCTGGCCCCGCGCGTTAACACCGCTGATAGCTGATGTCATCGATTCCGCAGCGGCAACGGCGTAATAAAAAACGGCCCTTTCGGGCCGTTTGTTCAAATCATTTCGGATGACTTACTTTGCCTTGCCCTGATTAGCTACTGCAGCGGCTTTGGCGGCGATCTCGTCAGCGTTGCCGAGGTAATAACGCTTAAGCGGTTTGAAGTTCTCGTCGAATTCATACACCAGTGGCACGCCAGTGGGGATGTTAAATTCGAGAATTTCGTCTTCGCTCATGTTATCGAGATATTTAACCAGCGCGCGCAGTGAGTTGCCGTGGGCGGCGATAATCACTTTTTCACCCTTTTTCATTCGTGGCAGAATGCTGTCATTCCAGAAAGGCAGAACGCGATCGATAGTCAGCTTCAGGCTCTCGGTGGTCGGTAACTGTCCGGCGCTCAGTCCTGCATAGCGCGGGTCATGGCCAGGAAAGCGCGCGTCGTCGCGATCCAGCTCTGGCGGGGTAACGGCGAAACCACGACGCCATTGTTTAACCTGCTCATCGCCATATTTCTCGGCGGTTTCTGCTTTGTTAAGGCCCTGTAGCGCGCCGTAGTGGCGTTCATTAAGACGCCAGCTTTTTTCGACAGGCAGCCAGACCTGATCGACTTCATCAAGGATATTCCACAGGGTATGAATGGCGCGTTTTAATACCGAGGTGTAGGCAAAATCGAAGGAATAGCCCTCTTTTTTCAGCAGCTGACCTGCTGCTTTCGCTTCGGTGCGGCCCTTATCGGACAGATCAACGTCATACCATCCTGTAAAACGGTTTTCTTTATTCCACTGGCTTTCGCCGTGGCGCACCAGAACCAGCTTAGATACAGCCATAGATTCACTCCTTCCTGATTTTCGGTTTCTATAACAATCTGAATATTATATTACCGATACGCGGCAATTTGATAGTGCATTACCTTAGCGGAGTTCAATCCGGCGCGTAAATTTGGGCTTCAGCGCCGGATGTTTTTCAGACGCTTACATGATGTCAGTCAAGCGGCAGTAAAACGATAGCGGGTTATGCATTGATAGCGCTGACCAGGCTGCAACCAGCAGTCAGGCTGCGGCCAGTCGCTATGGTTGGGTGAGTCAGGCAGGAATTCACTTTCCAGTGCGATACCACTGAACGCCTGGTATATACCCGATCCGCGGGCCGGGGTGCCGGCCAGATAATTGCCGCTGTAGAGTTGCAACGCGGGTGCTGAGGTTTCCACCGTGAGTTGCAGCTTGCCATCTGACGATGTCAGACGGGCGGCGATCTGCCTGCTATCGCCCGCCGCATCAAGCAAAAAGGCATGGTCATAGCCTTTTACCGCCTGTTGATCGGCATCAGTGAGAAAATCCTTCGCCAGCGTTTTGGGCTGACGGAAATCGAAACTGCTGGCGTTAACCGGGGTCAAATCCCGCGATGGAATGCCGCTGTAATCAACGGGTAGATAGCGCTGAGCCATCAGTTGTAACTGATGCTGGCGGGCATCGCCGTGAACGGCATCGAGATTGAAATAGGCATGACTGGTCAGGTTTACCGGACAGGATTGATCAACCGTCGCCTGCCAGACGATGCTCAGCGTGTTATCGTCCTCCAGCCGGTAATGTACCGTCGCGATCAGATTCCCAGGGAAACCCTGGTCACCGTCCGGTGAATCAAGCTGGTAGCTGACTTCTTGTGGTGACTGCGCCACTATTTGCCAGCGACGATGGCTGAAGCCCTGCGAACCACCGTGAAGCTGATGTGGTGGCTGATTAGCGTCCAGTTGGGTGCCAGTGCGAGTCAGAGTAGCGTTAGCGATACGATTTGCATAGCGACCTATCGTCGCACCGAGGTAGGCATCCTGACGCAAATAATCCCGGGGGCGCTCACAGCCAAGCAGTGCTTCGCGTACGCTGCCGTCCTGCATAGGTACACGTGCTGAAAGCCAGGTTGCCCCATAGTCCATGAACGTTACCACCATGCCCAGTGAATTGCTGAGGGTGGTGATATGCCAGGGGGAATCATCCGGTGCCAGCTGATCTGGTTGGTTTAGCATTGCCCGGCTCCTGCTGAGGCTTTACAGACGTAGAACGTCTCTTTCAGGCCGGTTTTTGCTTCATACTGGCTGGCAACCGCATGTTTGACTTTGTCGACCAAATCCAGCGGCATCAGCGCAACGATACAGCCGCCAAAACCGCCGCCGGTCATACGTACACCACCCTGTTCGCCAAGGGTCGCCTTAACGATTTTCACCAGGGTATCAATCGGCGGTACGGTGATTTCAAAATCGCTTCGCATCGAGGCGTGGGATTCCGCCATGAGTATCCCCATACGTGCCAGATCGCCACTGGCCAGCGCATCGGCCGCTTCCAGAGTGCGGGCGTTTTCGGTCAGTACGTGGCGCACGCGCCTGGCAACGATGGGATCAAGTTCGTTTTCCACCGTGCGGAACTGGTCGATTTTAACGTCGCGCAACGAGTTTTCCATAAAAAAACGCGCGCCGGTTTCGCACTGCAGGCGACGGGTGTTGTATTCGCTTCCTACCAGGTTTCGGCGAAAGTTGGAGTTAATGATCACGACCGCGATATCTTTTGGCATTGGCACTGCGCGGGTGCTAAGAGTACGACAATCAAGCAGCATAGCGTGATCTTTCTTGCCGAGTGCAGAAATTAATTGATCCATGATGCCGCAATTACAGCCGACAAACTGGTTTTCCGCTTCCTGACCGTTCAACGCAATTTCGCCACCGTCCATTGCCAGGTGATAAAGCTGCTGGAATACGTATCCCACCGCGACTTCGAGCGAAGCAGAAGAGCTAAGACCGGCCCCTTGCGGAACGTCGCCGCTGATCACCATATCCACGCCGCCGAATGTCGGGTTACGTTGCTGCAGATGTTTTACCACTCCGCGTACGTAGTTGGACCACATCTGGTCGGGATGGGTGAGGATCGGCTCATCCAGTGAGAAACAGTCCTGCTGATTATCATAATCTGCAGCAATCACCCGTACGGTGCGGTCCTCACGCTTTGCGCAAGCAATGACCGTTTTATAGTCAATGGCGCAGGGCAAAACAAAACCATCATTATAATCGGTATGTTCGCCAATAAGGTTGACCCGTCCGGGAGCCTGAATGCTGTGGGTCGGGACATAGCCGAAAATGTCATTGAAAAGGGTTGTCGTGGTTTGTTTTAAGCTCATTATTCTGCTCCGGATTCACGGAAATGCACATCGCTGACGGCGCGCAAACGCTCCGCCGCCTGTTCGGCTGTTAAATCACGTTGGGTTTCCGCCAGCATCTCATAACCCACCATGAATTTGCGTACGCTGGCTGAACGCAGCAGAGGCGGGTAAAAATGGGCGTGTAGCTGCCAGTGCTGATTCTCTTCGCCGTTGAAGGGGGCACCATGCCACCCCATAGAATAAGGAAAAGAGCATTTGAAAAGATTGTCATAACGGCTGGTGAGCTTTTTCAATGCCAGCGCGAGATCGTCACGTTGTGCGCTGGTGAGGTCGACAAGGCGTTTTACCGCTGTTTTCGGTAGCAGCAGTGTTTCAAAAGGCCAGGCGGCCCACCAGGGCACGACTGCCAGCCAGTGTTCGGTTTCAATGACGCAGCGGGCGCCATCTCGCAATTCGCGCTGCGTATAATCGACCAGCATCGGTGAGCCGTTCTGTTTGAAGTAACGGCGCTGGAGATCATCCTCACGTTTTGCTTCGTTCGGTAAAAAACTATTGGCCCAAACCTGCCCGTGAGGATGGGGGTTAGAGCATCCCATCGCCGCACCCTTGTTTTCAAAAACCTGCACCCAGGGATATTGCTGCCCCAGCTCAGCGGTCTGCTCTTGCCAGGCGCAGATCACGCCGATGAGCGCGTCTATGCTTAGCTCTGGCAGCGTTTTACTGTGGTCGGGAGAGAAGCAGATAACCCGGCTGGTACCGCGCGCACTTTCGCAGCGCATCAGCCTGTCATCGCTTTGCGGTGCATCCGGCGTATCAGTCATCAGCGCGGCAAAATCATTGGTGAAGACAAACGTGCTGGTGTAATCCGGATTTTTATCGCCCGTAACGCGGATATTTCCAGGGCAAAGAAAGCAGTCAGGATCGTGGCTGGGTAAGCTATTTTGCGAGGGCGTTTCCTGAGCACCTTGCCACGGGCGTTTAGCCCGATGTGGAGAAACCAGCACCCATTGATTGGATAGCGGATTGTAGCGGCGATGCGGGTGATCAACCGGATTAAATTTTTGCATACTGAGTCCTGATAACCTGCTTACGGTTTTCGATGGGTAAAAAGTAGCATAGGCTGAAAAATGAAAGCGTGATCCAGTCTGGATAAATGGAATCGTTTACACTGCGCAAAAAAGGGTAAAATCAGACTAAAAACGCAAGATATTAATTATGGATAGATAATTTAGTCGGTAATTTGAAAACGGTTACACATGAAGTTTATTTTAGATGGGGGACGATTTCGCGGCCCCCTGGCCGATCAGGAATGGAGTTTCTCCTGCTGGTACTGATAAATTTCCCCTTGCGGGACGAAGCTCAGACGGTGGGTAATGCAGCCCGGCGCGTCTTCAGCATGATGCGAAACGAACAACAGCTGGGTTCGTGCCTCACCAATCAGAATATCGATGAACCTGCGCACCAGCTGGCGGTTAATTGGATCAAGCCCTTGAAGTGGCTCATCAAGGATGAGCAGAGTAGGATGTTTCACCAGCGCCCGTGCTATCAGGATCAGCCGTTGCTGGCCCCAGGAAAGGCTCTGGAAGGGCGCATCGGCGCTCTGAGCATCAAATCCCAGCAAACTCAGCCAGCGCTGGGCCAACACTTTTTGCCGGTCAGAAACTGCCTGGTAGATGCCAATTGAGTCAAAGTAGCCGGAAATAATCACGTTACGTACAGTGGTACTTACGCGATATTCCAGATGCAGACTACTGCTGACATAGCCAATGTGCTGTTTGATATCCCAGATAGTTTCGCCGCTGCCACGCCTGCGGCCAAAAAGCGTCAGATCGTTGCTGTAGCCCTGTGGGTGGTCACCGGTCACCAGGCTCAACAACGTTGATTTTCCTGCGCCGTTAGGGCCGATAATTTGCCAGTGCTCGCCAGGTTTAACTTCCCAGCTAAGGCCATGCAGAATGGGTTTATCGTTCCAGGAAACCACGCCATTTTTCAGAATGACCGGCGAGATATTCGCAGTCAGCTGCGGCAAGGCGTCTGGCTCATCAGCCTCAGGCAGCGCAATACCCGCCAGCTGCTCGCTGTGAGCAAGCTGTGCAATCAGGGCTTCGGCCAGAATAGCCGGGCGTTCGCCGGTATGGGTGAGGGTGCACTCCGCCAAAACACCGATATGCTGAATAAAATCGGGGATATCATCGAAGCGGTTTAGCACCATCACCAGGGTATAGCCCCGCCGGTGCAATTCGCTGAGCAGCGCAGCCAGGCTGGCGCGTGAGGCCACGTCCAGACCGTCAAAAGGTTCATCAAGAATCAACAGATCCGGCTCGGTCATCAGCGCCCGGCACAATAGCGCCTTACGGGTTTCGCCGGTAGAGAGATATTTAAACCGACGTTCAAGCAGAGAGCCTATGCCGAACTGCTCGGCAAGTCGGACGCAGCGTGCGGCATCCTGATCCTCTTCCTGAATAATCTGTGCGGTAGTGCGTCCGGTGTCATCTTCATCGGCGCTGAGCAGGTCGGTATTGTTGCGTTGCCACTCATCACTGACCAGTTTCTGTAACTGTTCGAATGAGATGCGGGCAGGGTGGATAAAGCGGCTTTCGACGGTACCGGTGAGCGGTAGCAGCTCGCCGGACAAGGCGCGTGCCAGTGATGATTTACCGCTGCCGTTGTTGCCAACGAAGGCCCAGCTCTCTCCGGCGTTAATATTCAGGTTTTGCAGGTTGAGTACGCGAGTGTCGCTAAGGCGAAACGTGCCTTGCGAAATGTGCAGTGATGACATCTTTTATTCCATTATTTGTATTAGTTGTTCCATAACTATGCCTGATGAAGTGCAAAGTCAAATCCGTCACTGGCATTAGAGCAGTGTAGCAATAATTGCCTGATCGGCGGCAAAATGTGCCGTTACTTCATCGCCCGGATGCAGATTTTTTTGTTGCAGCAGCTGGCGATCCAACGAAGCGCAAAGCTGCTGACCGTCCGATAAATCGATGAGTACCTCGCTGTGGCTGATGCTATGCTCAATACTGTGTATGCGGCCTTTAAGGTTGTTTTCCGCCGCGCTGCCTGGGGTTTCCAGTACGATCCAGGGGGCTTTAATCAAGACTAAAACCTGCTTGCCGTTCTCCAGTTGTAGCCGCCTGGCGCTGGTTTCGGTCACCGCAATATTTAACCGGGTCACACCGTCTGCCAGCAGAACCTGAACATGCTGGCGCACATGCTGCTCATCGCGCCCGGTGACGATGCCGGACAGCTGGTTGCGGGCGCTGGTCTGTAATGAAATACGTGCAATTGCACTCAGAAGGCTGTCCAGTGGAACCCGATCGTCTTGCAGTACATCAAAGGCTTTTTGCTGAATTTGTTCCAGCAGATCAAACAGCTGAATGAGCCTTTCACCGTATGCTGTCAGCGCGGCACCACCACCCCCTTTGCCGCCAGTTGCCCGACTAACCAGCGGACCGTCGGCCAGCTGGTTCATGTCGTTAACCGCGTCCCATGCACTTTTATAGCTAATCGCGGCCATCTTAGCGCCCTGACTGATAGAGCCGGTGGCTTTTATCTGGCGCAGCAGTTCAATACGGCGAGGATCAGCAAACAGCCGCTGTTGCATTTTGATGATCAGGGAAAGTTCGCTCTGCATATTTCCTCCGGAGAAAAAGACATTCTAGGCCGGAGCGGCAGGCTTTGTCAGTAAAGGTAAAACGCACGAAACGCGCGTGCACTTTTTAACTGAATGGATACAATGCGTTTTTGACCAAATTCAGTGGGGATTAGATGCTGGAACTCATTAAGAGCCTGTTGATAGCTATTCTGATGGTGCCGGTGGTGATGGCTGTCATACTGGGCTTAATCTACGGCCTGGGCGAATTCTTTAACCTTATCTCCAAATTTGGTCATCCGAAGGATCGTACCGCTAACGATCGCTCCTGATCCCGGTTCCTGCCAAATCCGGCTTCCCGCCGGGTTGGTCATTTTATTCCACTCAGCCCTCATTTTTATTCTGCTGTTGCCGATAATTCTCATGACAGAAATTGTTACTGCGTTATATTGCTTGTTACATAACGTAATGGCAGGAGAACGGAATGAGATCCACCTGGAGTTGCTGGGCTATTAGCGTGGCGCTGAGCATCACGCTGATGGACAGAACGACTGCGGCAGAAAGTATTAACGTATTCGCCGCTGCGTCCTTAACTGATGCATTACAGGATATCGCCAACCTGTATGAGCAAGGCAGGCCGATAAAAATTGTCTCTTCGTTCGCTTCGTCCTCTACCCTGGCACGCCAGATAGAACAGGGCGCCCCTGCCGATCTATTTATCTCTGCCGATCAGCAGTGGATGGATTACGCTGCCGCAAAAAAAACGATTGATACCGGTAGCCGCTATACACTGCTTGGCAACGATCTGGTTCTGGTGGCACCTCTGGCGGGAAATACGCAATCCGTGACTATAAATAAGCAAACTGACTGGAAAAGCCTGTTGAAAGACCAGCGCCTGGCGGTTGGCGATCCGGAACACGTGCCGGCCGGACTTTATGCGAAAGAGGCATTGCAACACCTCGGAGCCTGGAAAACGGTGTCGTCGATGCTGGCTCCTGGTAACAGTGTGCGGGCTGCGCTGGTTTTGGTGGAACGTAACGAAGTGCCTTACGGTATTGTTTATGGCTCAGATGCCCTCGCCAGCGACAAAGTCGCGCTAGTGGGGCGCTTTCCTGAGTCAAGCCATCAACCCGTTGAGTATCCGATGGCCATCGTTAAAGATCATAATGAAGCCGATGTAACGGCGTTCTATCGTTACCTGAAGGGGCCAGAAGCGACGGCGATCTTCAAAAAATATGGATTCATACCGCGTAAATGATCCTGAGTGAACCCGAATGGCAGGCGCTGATCCTGAGTTTAAAAGTTTCTATCGTGGCGGTTGGCTGCAGCCTGCCTTTTGGGATACTGATCGCCTGGATACTGGCGCGCTGTCAGTTTGTGGGTAAAGCCCTGCTTGATAGTTTGATCCATTTGCCGCTGGTGTTGCCGCCTGTCGTGGTCGGCTATCTGTTACTGCTCGGTTTTGGTCGACGAGGTTTCATCGGTCAGTATCTTTATGACTGGTTTGGCTTCACCTTCGCTTTCAGCTGGCGAGGTGCGGCACTGGCTTCGGCGGTGGTTGCTTTTCCGCTAATGGTCAGAGCCATTCGCCTTGCGCTTGAAGGGGTAGATAGCCGCCTGGAGCAGGCCGCCCGTACTCTGGGTGCCGGGCGCTGGCGGGTTTTTTTCACCATCACCTTGCCGTTAACGTTACCCGGTGTGATTGTCGGTACCGTGCTGGCGTTTGCCCGCTCACTGGGTGAATTTGGGGCGACAATTACCTTTGTTTCGAATATACCCGGTGAAACGCGCACGCTCCCCTCGGCAATGTATACGCTGATTGAAACGCCGGGTGCGGAGGGAGCTGCTGCGCGCTTATGCGTAATCGCCATCTTACTGGCGCTCAGTTCGCTATTGATGTCTGAATGGCTTAGCCGCTGGGGACGTAAAAAATGGGGGGGCCTTAACTGATGCTGGAGTTAGCGTTTACCCAACGTCTTGGCGGGCATATTCAGGTGCTGGATCTGAAGGTACCCGCCCACGGTATCACTGCCGTTTTCGGCGTTTCAGGCGCGGGAAAAACCTCATTAATTAATGCTATCGCTGGACTGACCGCGCCGCAAAGCGGCAGCATTGCGCTCAATGATCGGGTGTTGTACGACAGCGAACAGCAGATTAATCTGCCACCAGAAAAGCGACGAGTTGGCTATGTGTTTCAGGACGCCCGCTTGTTTCCTCATTATCGGGTGCGCGGTAACCTGTTGTACGGCAGTCATAAGCGTCAGCGTGATCAATACGATGCGCTGGTGACGCTGTTAGGTATTGCTCCGCTGCTGGACCGTTTCCCGCACTCTCTGTCCGGCGGCGAGAAGCAGCGGGTCGCAATTGGTCGCGCGCTGTTGTCGACGCCAAATATTCTGCTGATGGATGAGCCGCTGGCGTCGCTTGACCTGCCACGTAAGCGCGAACTGCTCCCCTGGCTGCAACGTCTTGTACGCCAGGTCGATATCCCACTGCTGTATGTCAGCCACAGTCTGGACGAGATCCTGCAACTGGCCGATAACGTATTGGTGCTGGACGCGGGGGAGGTTAAAGCGTTTGGCCCCCTGGAAAAAGTGTGGAATAGCAGCGCGATGCGCTGCTGGCTACCCCGAGCCGAACAGAGCAGCATACTGCGTGTACAGGTACTGAAGCAGCACCCGGACTATGCGATGACGGCGCTGTCGCTTGGCGATCAGCATATCTGGGTAAGCCGTATCGCGCTGCCACAACGTACGCCGTTGCGTATTCGCATTCAGGCGACAGACGTTGCCCTTAGTTTGCAGCCACCGCACAATAGCTCGGTGCGTAACGTTATTCCGGCCCAGGTCGAAGCGCTGCTTGATATCGACGATCACGTCGAAGTCAGGCTGCGTATTGGGCAAAGTAAACTTTGGGCGCGGATCACGCCCTGGGCACGGGACGACCTGATGATTAAGCCTGACATGTGGCTTTTTGCTCAGATTAAAGGCGTCTCGGTTAGCTATTAACGCGTTAACTGGGTTAGCACCCGCAGAAGGTTGCTCACTTCTTGCAGCGCGCCAGGCAGGTTAATGAGGATGTCTCCTGCAAGGGGATAGTCCCTGCCATTGGCATTTAAGCGCCGTCCCTGGACGGCCCTTCATCTGTTAA
Organism: Izhakiella capsodis; assembly: GCF_900115045.1. Lineage (GTDB taxonomy): Bacteria > Pseudomonadota > Gammaproteobacteria > Enterobacterales > Enterobacteriaceae > Izhakiella > Izhakiella capsodis. Next base: position 90,739 of record NZ_FOVC01000001.1, read on the forward strand.
AGCACTTCCTGATAAATCATGTCGGCAATAGCCGGCTCCAGATTACTGCCGATGGTACGCGCAGCACGCTCTTTGATTGCCTCATCGGCATTTCCCATGGCAATTCCGAGGCCGACCTGCTCCAGCATGCTAAGATCATTATAGTTATCGCCAAAAGCGATGACATCGTTCATCGTCAGCCCCTGTGAAGCGACCCACTGAGCAAGGCGTTTCCCTTTGCTGTTGCCGGCGCGGGCAATATCGATTTGGTTATGCCATGACCATTCGCAGGCCAGACCCATCTCATGTTGAACCACGTCGGCAAAATGTTGCAGGGCACGGGTATCAGGATGCGAAAGCGCGAATTTCCAGATGGCGTTTGCCTCTCTGGCGGCCTGTCGCAGTGAGGTTACGCGGACAAACAACGGTCGCTGATGTTCTGGCAAGGATTGTGCCCAGTTTTGCGTACGGATAACGTGGCCCGTCGGTTCCTGATAAATCATGGCATCATCGACATACAGCAGCCCGTGAATGTGGTGTTCATCCAACAACCGGATGACCTGTTTAGCCTGATCCACAGGCAGAGGATCGGCCGCTAACACTTTTTTTTCCTGATAATCGTATAAATAGGCGCCATTACAGCAAATTGCAGGTGTATCAAGCTGCAGTGCCTGATAAAAAGGGTGTATAGCGCAGTGATGGCGTCCGGTGACGATTACAATTTTCACCCCGGCAGCGCGGGCTTTAGCCAGCGCGTCGATGGACTCAGGCAATATCGTTTTTTCTGGTGTCAGCAAAGTGCCGTCAAGGTCGAGTGCAATAACGCGATAGCGCATAAAAATTCCCAAAGGCGTTGGCAAACGCCCGAGTTTACATGGCACTCATGGTCTGACCAACAGATCATCGCCATAAAAGTAGGCCTCTGATATGGAAATCCTGTCATATTAACCCTGGCCATGTTCACAAATATCACGAAAAAAGGAGCCTTCATGAAACAAGTTGTCTATACGGCTAGCCCTGAAAGCCATCAGATACATGTGTGGCAGATGGACAGCGCGGGCACGCTTAAACTGATGCAGGTGGTTGAGGCACCGGGGCAGGTGCAGCCAATGGTGGTAAACCCCAATGGCCGTTGGCTGCATGTGGGCGTGCGTCCGGGATTTCGCGTGGTGACCTACGCCATTAACAAAGACGGTCAGCTGACTCATGAAGCTGAAGCGCCGTTGCCAGGCAGTCCTACTTATATGTCGACTGACCACCAGGGGCGCTTCCTGTTTTGTGGTTCTTATAACGATGCTTGCGTCAGCATCAGCCCGATGGACGAGCGTGGCGTGCCGCTTGCGCCTTCTCAGGTTATTAGCGAATTAGCTGGTTGCCACTCGGCTAATATAGATCCTGATAACCGGACGCTGTTTGTCCCGGCGCTAAAACAGGATCGCATATGCCTGTATACGCTGAATGACAACGGAGAGCTTACGGACGCGCCACAGAAACAGGTGGACACGGTGGAGGGTGCCGGCCCGCGTCATATGGCCTTCCACCCCGGTGGGCAGTATGCTTATTGCATCAACGAACTGGATAGCACGGTTGATGTGTGGAATCTCCGTAACGTTCACGGCAAGGTCGAACGGGTGCAAAGTCTGGATATGATGCCAGCCGGGTTCAGTGGTACGCGTTGGGCAGCCGATATCCATCTGACGCCCGATGGCCGCTTTCTCTACGGCTGTGATCGTACTGCCAGTACGATTGCCATTTTTAGTGTCAGTGAAGATGGTGGCCTGATAGCGCTTGAAGAGCATCAGCCGACTGAAACTCAGCCGCGCGGTTTTAATATCGATAACAGCGGCAGATTTTTGATCGCAGCCGGACAAAAATCGGATCACATTGAGGTGTACGCTATTGAGCCAACGCGCGGGCTGTTGCAACCGCTGATGCGTTATGCCGTTGGCAAAGGGCCGATGTGGGTAGTTATCCACGCGCTGAAATAGTCGCTTCAGTTAGCGGGATTACGACTGGTATTCCCGCTATCTTTATGTGGTGCGTCAGAAGCGTGCAGGCCTCATCAGTCGTTAACCCCTACCCATACCTGGGGGATCGCTCCCCGTTTCTGCGATGTCGTAGCCAGCGGTTAGGCATGGGCGTTACAGACATCCTGCCGGGCCTCAGTTGTAATTTACGGTTATGGTCGCGCTATCCAGCTTGTGGAAATGAACGTTAAAGCCCAACAGTGCGCCGCTGGACTGGGCATCGACGTCAAGACAATCAATGTCCAGCGCATAAACAGTGAAAATATACCGATGGCTTTCGTCTTTTGGCGGCGCCGCACCGCCGTAACCGCTGCGGCCGAAATCGGTGCGGGTTTGCACGCAACCGTCGGGAAGCCCGGCGCTGCCAGATCCGGCACCCTGTGGCAAGGCGCGGGTATCTGCTGGCAGATTTGCCACACCCCAGTGCCACCAGCCGGAGCCGGTAGGGGCATCGGGATCAAAACAGGTTACGACAAAACTTTTCGTGTCGGCGGGAACCTCATCCCAGGCCAAGTGGGGCGAAAGATTATCTCCCTGATAGCCCATGCCGTTAAATACATGGCGTTCAGGCATTCTGTCGCCGTCGTTGAAATCGTGGCTGTAAAGCTTCATAACTTCTCCCTTAAAAATAAAGCGGGGCGCGAAAGAGCGATTTGTTCATGCGCCGGTAGATCTGACAGCCGGTTCAGGGCTGATCCGGCGCAACCCGGACTACAACCTTACCAAAGTTACGCCCTTCTAACATATCGATGAAAATTTTCGGTGCGTTATCCAGGCCGTCATAGATATCCTCACGCATTATGATGCGTTTTTCCGTTACCCACTGGGCCATCTGATGGATAAACTCGTCGAAACGGTGCGGATAGTCCTGATTAATGATGAAGCCCTGAACGCGCAACCGCTTCCGTAATAGTGCGCCTTGCAGGGAGGGTAGACGGTCCGGCAGCGTTGAGGGTGTGATGGCGTTGTAATCGGCAATCAGGCCGCACAGTGGAATGCGACCACGGGGATTCATTAGCGGCAGTACTGCGTCGAACACCTTACCGCCAACGTTTTCGAAATAGACATCAATACCGTCAGGACAATAACGACGCAACTGTTCGGCCAGAGCCGGATCGCGGTGATCCAGGCAGCGATCGAATCCCAGCGTCTGCTCGGCGAAATGGCACTTTTCCGCACCGCCAGCTATGCCAATGACGTGACAGCCTTTAAGGCGGGCAATCTGTCCAACAACCGAGCCGACGGCACCGGTTGCTGCGGCCACCACCACCGTTTCTCCGGCCTGTGGCTGGCCAATATCCAGCAGGCCCATATAGGCGGTGAAACCGGTCATTCCCAGCAGGCTGAGTGCCCATGAAGGATGTTTGCACGCGGCGTCAGGCAGGCGCTGAAGGCTGCGGCCATCGGAGAGAGCAAAATCCTGCCAGCCGTTCTGGCTGACGACCCATTCGCCCTCTTTGAAGCCAGCATGGCGCGATTTTTCTACCCGCGCGATGGTACTGGCTCCCATGACGGCATCAATAGCGATTGGCGGAACGTAAGAAGGGGCATCACTCATCCGACCGCGCATGTAAGGGTCGAGTGACAGCCAGACGGTACGCAGTAAAATTTCACCTTCTGCGGGCTGCGGTGGGTGCTGAACCTCAAGACGAAAGTTGGTTTCGACCGGCGCACCCTGTGGCCGTGAGGCCAGTACGATGCGACGGTGAGTATCGCGAAGCTGTGCCATAGATTCTCCTTGGTTAGCGATGATCCTGAAACTGTAGCGTATTTACGCCGCGCCTGCCGGGCGTCACTCAGCGGTCAGAAACAGCGTGGCGTCTTTTACCGCCAGCGCCACCGCCTGGGTCAGCCGACTTAGCGCGTCAGGAGAGATAATATAAGGCGGCATCAGATAAATAAGTTTACCGAATGGGCGGATCCAGACGCCACGCGCAACGAAGAAGCGCTGTATGGCTGCCATATCGACCGGGCAGTGCGTTTCCACCACGCCGATTGCGCCCAGCACCCGCACGTCTGCGACTAACGCTTCCGCACGCAGCGGCATTAATGCTGCGCGCAGCTGCTGCTCGATGGCGGCCACCTGCGCAGGCCAGCGATTTTCCTGCAACAATGCCAGGCTTTCGCAGGCGACCGCGCAGGCCAGAGGATTGGCCATAAAGGTCGGGCCATGCATGAAGCATCCGGCCGCGCCGTTGCTGATCGTTTCAGCCACTTGCCGGGTGGTGATGGTGGCTGAGAGCGTCATAGTACCGCCGGTTAGCGCCTTGCCGAGGCAGAGAATGTCCGGTGTGATTTTCGCGTGCTGACAGGCAAAAAGTTTGCCAGTGCGGCCAAAGCCAGTGGCGATTTCATCGGCGATGAGCAGGACGCCGTCGCGATCGCAGGCGGCTTTAACCTGACGCAGGTATTCGGGGTTATAGAAACGCATTCCTCCCGCGCCCTGTACGATGGGTTCAAGGATTACCGCAGCAATCTCCTGTTGATGCTGCGCCAGCAGACGGGCAAAAGGGGTGACATCGTCCTGTTGCCAGGGAGCATCAAACCGGCACTGTGGCGCGGGGGCGAAAAAATGCTGCGGCAGATATCCTTTCCACAGGCTATGCATGGCGTTTTGCGGGTCGCATACCGACATCGCGGAGAAGGTGTCGCCGTGATAGCCACGCTTTAGCGTCAGAAAGCGCTGGCGCTGTTCGCCCCTGGCCTGCCAGAACTGCAAGGCCATCTTCATCGCGACCTCAATGGCAACCGATCCCGAATCCGCAAGGAAAACGCATTGCAGCGCGTCAGGCGTTATAGCTACCAGCTGTCGACACAAGGCGACAGCGGACGGGTGTGTGATTCCGCCGAACATGACGTGTGACATCTGCGTCATCTGGGTGCTTATTGCCTGATTGAGGCGCGGATGATTATAGCCATGTATGGCTGCCCACCAGGACGCCATGCCATCGATTAACTGGCGACCATCCGCAAGCTGTAGCATAACCTCCCGTGCGCTGACTACCGGGTAGCAAGGCAGAGGGTTGCTCATTGACGTATAAGGATGCCAGATATGCTGGCGATCAAAAGTCAGATCATCTTCGTTCATTGCACTGTTGTAAACCAATTTGAAAAGATTTAATTTACAAGTATAACCACACCTTAATGAGCAAACGACAGAATTTTGGAGCGCCGTATGGCCAACCGTTGGACAGTTTCGCAGGCTAAGGCCTTATTAGAAAAACCGTTTCTCGAATTATTGTTCGAGGCCCAGCAGGTTCACCGCCAGCATTTCGATCCCTGTCAGGTGCAGGTCAGCACCCTGTTGTCGATCAAAACCGGTGCCTGCCCCGAAGATTGCAAATACTGCCCGCAAAGCGCGCGCTATAAAACCGGGCTGGAGTCCGAAAGGTTGATGGAGGTAGAGGCCGTACTGGCCTCTGCCCGTAAGGCTAAAGCCGCCGGGTCGGGGCGTTTTTGCATGGGTGCCGCATGGAAAAATCCGCACGATCGCGATATGCCCTATCTTGAAGCGATGGTTAAAGGTGTCAAGGCAATGGGGCTGGAAACCTGCATGACACTTGGAACGCTCAGCGATAAGCAGGCTAACCGTCTCGGTGATGCCGGACTTGATTTTTATAATCATAATCTTGATACCTCGCCAGAATTTTACGGCAACATCATCACCACCCGCAGCTATCAGGAGCGACTGGATACGCTTGATAAGGTGCGCGATGCCGGTATTAAAGTCTGTTCGGGGGGGATAATTGGGCTCGGAGAAACAGTGCGTGACCGCGCGGGTCTGCTGGTTCAGCTGGCTAATTTGCCAGTGCAGCCTGAAAGCGTGCCGATAAATATGCTGGTGAAGGTGAAAGGAACGCCGCTGGCCGAAAACGAGGATGTTGACCCCTTTGATTTTATCCGCACGATAGCCGTCGCCCGTATCATGATGCCCGCCTCGCACGTCCGGCTTTCTGCCGGTCGTGAACAAATGAATGAGCAGACCCAGGCCATGTGTTTTATGGCTGGCGCTAATTCAATTTTTTACGGCTGCAAGCTGCTCACTACGCCCAATCCTGAGGAAGATAAAGATTTACTGCTATTCCGTAAGCTGGGTCTGAATCCACAGCCTACTCAGACACAGCACGGCGATAATCTTCAGCAGCAGGTTCTGGTCGATCAGTTAGTCCATGCCGACACTGAGCAATTCTATAATGCGGCACTGTAATGAGCTGGCAGCAACGGATAGACGAAGCCTGCAAGCAGCGGCGAGCAGCGGGCCTGTGGCGTGAGCGCCATCCTGTCAGCCTGCGCGGTGGTAGCCAGATCGAGATCGCTGGCAAGCGCTATCTTAATTTCTCCAGTAACGACTATCTGGGGTTAAGCCAGCATCCTGAGCTGACAACCGCCTGGCAGCATGGCGTGGTGCGCTATGGTGCAGGAGCGGGTGCGTCAACCCATGTTACCGGTTATTACCATTTACAAGCGGATTTTGAGCGGCAGCTGGCGGACTGGTTGGGTTATTCCCGCGCGCTACTGTTTAGTTCTGGCTTTGCTGCCAACCAGGCTGTGATTGCCGCTTTGATGGCGTCTGGCGATCGCATTCTTGCCGACAGGCTGATGCACGCCTCGCTGTTAGAGGCGGCGGCACTCAGCCCGGCTAGCCTTCGGCGTTTTGCACACAATCAGCCTCCGGCGCTGGAGCGCCTGCTGGCATTGCCTTGCAGTGGAGAGACCTTGGTCGTCAGCGAAGGGATCTTCAGTATGGATGGCGATAGCGCTCCGCTAGTGAATTTACAGCATCTGACCCGCCAGCATCAGGGATGGCTGCTGATTGATGATGCGCATGGTATCGGCGTCCTGGGTGAAGGGGGGCGCGGCAGCTGCTGGCAGCAGCAAATCCAGCCAGACCTACTGGTGGTAACCTTTGGCAAGGCTTTCGGCGTCAGCGGCGCGGCGGTACTGTGTAGTCAGGCGCTGGCGGAATACCTGCTGCAATTTTGTCGCCATCTGATCTACAGCACCGCCATGCCACCGGCACAAATCTATGCACTGCAGACGGCGTTAAAGTTGGTGCAGCACGGCGACGAGTATCGCCAACGGCTGCAACACAATATCCGCTATTTCCGCCAGCAGGCTACCCGTTTACCGGGCAGGTTAATGGACTCCGACAGTGCGATACAGCCGTGGCTTATTGGCGATGACACGGCGACGCTGGCGCTTGCTGCGGCTCTGCGTGAGCGCGGATGCTGGGTCGGGGCGATACGCCCACCGACGGTTCCCGCTGGCAGTGCGCGACTGCGTATTACGCTCAGCGCGGCGCATGGTGAGCGGGAAATTGACTGTTTGCTGGAGGCGCTCGGTGATGCAACAGGTTAATAAACGCGCGGTAGCTCAGGCTTTTGGCCGTGCGGCGCAAATGTACCAGCAGCATGATGTTTTGCAGCGTCTGTGCGGCGAACGGCTGCTGCGGCTGGCCGCCATTCAAACGCCCGGACGTTTACTGGATGCGGGCTGCGGCCCGGGAGGATTCAGCCGCCATTTCAGCGCCGGCGGCTGGCAGGTGACCGCCCTTGATATTTCCCCGGCGATGCTGGCCGAAGCCGAACGTCAGGCCTCGGCATGGCGCTATATCTGTGGCGACATTGAAGACATACCATCTGACATTGGCCGTTTTGATCTGAGCTGGAGCAATCTGGCGGTGCAGTGGTGCGCTAATCTCCGTCAGGCCATCGGTGAGCTGGTGCGCGTGACGCGGCCGGGGGGGCAGGTACTGTTCTCCACCCTGGGTGCTGAATCACTGCGAGAAATGCGTCAGGCATGGTGTGGGCTTGGAGCGCCTCCGCCGGTAAATGCATTCAGGACGCTGGGCGCAATCCAGCAACAATTGTCAGGACTGGCGGTGCGCTGGCGGCGTGATGAACTGACGCTGCATTTTGCTGATATTCGTCTGGCGTTACAGTCGCTGAAAGGCATAGGTGCGACCCATTTACATCGCTTTCCGGCACGTCAGCCGCTGACCCGTAGTCGGCTGACTATGCTGGCGCAGCACTGGCCACGCGATGCGACGGGTTTTAAGCTGACTTATGAAATTATTCTGGGAGTGATTGATGGGGGTTAAACGTTTTTTCGTTACCGGTACGGATACGGATGCAGGGAAAACCGTTGTCAGTTGTGCGCTGCTTCAGACGGCGAAATCAGCCGGATATTGTCCGGTAGGTTACAAGCCGGTGGCTTCCGGCTGTGACATGACGGCAGAGGGGTTACGTAATGAGGATGCACTGGCCTTGCAGCGCAACAGCGTGCCGAATGTGTCTTATGATCAGGTTAATCCCCTGTCCTTTGCTGAAGCGACTGCGCCGCACATCATCAGCGAAGCGCTGAACCAGCCCATTTCTTTCACGGTGCTTTCTGAAGGACTACGCCAGCTTGAACGGCACGCCGACTGGATACTGGTCGAGGGGGCCGGTGGCTGGTATACGCCGCTATCAGCCTCACAAACCTTTGCTGACTGGGTAGTCGCGGAGCAACTTCCGGTGATTCTGGTGGTTGGTATGCGACTTGGTTGTATCAACCACGCCATGCTGACCGCCGAGGCCGTCCGTGCTTGCGGCTTGAGGCTGGCAGGCTGGATTGCTAACGATGTTGTGATGCCGGGAAAACGTCATCAGGCGTACCTGCAAGCTTTGCAGCAGAGGCTGCCTGCGTCGTGGCTGGGCGAGTTACCCCATCAGCCTGATCCTGACTCGCACGATCTGAGCGGTTTTCTGAGATTACCTTGATTCATACCGTGAGCTATGTGCTGACCATACGCCACGTGTAGCAGCAGAAAATGATCGGCAACGCGCTGGATCAGGCTGAGGCGCTGCTGAAGTAGTAGAATGGTCAGCCCAAAATCGTGATTAAGACGATGGATCAGGGTGACCATCTCCTCTTCCCGCCGGGGGGACATCCCCCCGGTGGGGTCATCAAGGATCAGCAGCTGCGGCTGCGGTACCAGCGCGCGCGCCAGTGCCAGCTGTCGCTGCAGGTCGGCAGGTAGTTGGCCGCTGCGCTGATGTCGCAGCGAAAACAGTACCGGAAACAGTTGATAAAGCATTGGCGGAATGGTCCGCTGCTGAACCCCGGCCAGCAGGGCAATCAGTAAATTCTCCTCCACTGTCATCTGCGTAAAAATTTGGCTTCGCTGCGATAAGCAACCGATGCCCATTGCCGCTCTGGTTTCACCAGGCTGATTGAGCAGGTTAGCGGGCGGTGATCCGGCCTGGTGCCAAGTGATAGAACCGCTGTTGATGGGTAAACGACCCATAATGCAGTTGACCAGCGTCGTTTTGCCGGTACCTGAGCGCCCGATGATGGCGGTGCAGGTTCCGGGCAGGAGATCGAGGTCGATATCGCGCAAGACAGGCTGCTTGCCATAAAACTGATTGACTGAACGTACACTCAGCATGCTCTCTTCTCCGGAAAGTTCAAACCTGATTGCGCACGCTCTGCGTCGTCTGGCAAAAGGCAATGCGTGCTGACTCCGGGGATGCTGGAGCCTCACGGGTATTCCCCCGGTAAACCTGAATGCCCCGAGGTTAACCAAGCAATTATCAGGCCAGTTTATTAACGCAGGGTAGAATGCTGTGTAAACCTGACATTGCGGCCGAATATCAGGTTAATAAGAGGAGAAAAATTGGAGGATAGCGCAGCAAATGATTGCACATTTTTGGTGCCGGATTAAACGGCAGCTGGTGCAATTGCCAGTCAGCGGAGCAGACTGTTATCGGCGGGGGATTAAGTATCACTTGCATCGGCGAAATTGCCAACTTTTTACCCATCCAGACTGATTTTTTTACTGACGTTACAGTGAAAAAAAAACAAAAAAAATTATTTAGCCCGCGTTGCGCAATTCGATGGTGATTTATACACCTCAGCAGCATCAAGTGCTGTCATCAGTTATCCACCATTCCTGTGGATAACCATGTGCATTAGCGAGTGAAAACTCGCAGTAAGCGAGAGTGGACGCGGGTTAGGCTTGAAGTGCCGCGAAAGCCATCTGAAATGAATTTATCTTTTTAATCAATAAGTTAAATAAAATCAATACGGGTGAGAATTTTCTGATGCCTGATGAGACTTCGGACTATTTACCCTTGACATTTGTTAAATCTTCTTCTCTTTTGGGGATAACCCCTATTGCTGCAAGCGGAGGCTTCTTATCGCGATGAAGAAAGAGTAAAAGCCAAATCATACGGTAAAATCGGCCTTTACTGTATATTCATACAGAGAAGGAAGTTGGTAAAAAGTTAGTCGCGAACTAGAATAGTGGTCTCCCCACTTTCTCCCGACGGCAGGCAGCGCGCAAATGAGTAAAGCTTTAAAACTGAATTCTGTTTTCAAACCGGCCGGCGACCAGCCTGAGGCTATCCGCCGGTTGAAAGAGGGGCTGGAAGATGGTCTGGCCCATCAGACGCTGCTGGGCGTAACAGGATCGGGTAAAACTTTTACTGTGGCTAATGTGATCGCTGATTTACAGCGGCCGACGATGGTGCTGGCACCTAACAAGACCCTGGCGGCTCAGCTGTATGGTGAAATGAAAGCGTTTTTTCCGGAAAATGCGGTTGAATATTTCGTTTCCTATTACGACTACTATCAGCCTGAAGCCTATGTCCCCAGTTCAGATACCTTCATTGAGAAAGACGCCTCGATCAATGAACACATTGAACAGATGCGGCTTTCTGCCACTAAAGCGCTGCTGGAGCGTCGCGATGTCGTGGTGGTGGCATCGGTCTCCGCCATATATGGCCTGGGCGATCCAGATCTTTACTTAAAAATGATGCTGCATCTTACCCGTGGCATGATTATCGATCAGCGTTCTATCCTGCGCCGACTGGCTGAGTTGCAGTACACGCGCAACGACCAGGCCTTTCAGCGCGGCACCTTTCGCGTTCGCGGTGAGGTCATCGATATTTTCCCGGCTGAATCCGACGATATTGCACTGCGCGTCGAACTGTTCGACGATGAGGTTGAACGTCTGTCGCTATTCGATCCTCTGACCGGTCAGATAGAAAGCACGATCGCCCGCTTTACCGTCTACCCCAAAACGCATTACGTTACGCCGCGTGAGCGTATGCTTCAGGCAATGGAAGAGATAAAAGTTGAGCTGGCTGACCGGCGTAACACGTTGCTGGCGAACAATAAACTGCTGGAAGAGCAGCGCCTGTCGCAGCGCACGCAGTTTGATTTAGAAATGATGAATGAGCTTGGCTACTGCTCGGGAATTGAAAACTACTCCCGCTACCTCTCCGGGCGCGGACCGGGCGAACCTCCGCCGACGCTATTTGATTATCTGCCGGCAGATGGATTGCTGGTTATTGACGAGTCACACGTTACTATTCCGCAAATTGGCGGTATGTATCGCGGTGACCGTGCGCGGAAAGAAACGCTGGTCGAGTATGGTTTTCGCCTGCCTTCAGCGCTGGATAATCGCCCGATGAAGTTCGAAGAGTTCGAGTCGCTGGCACCGCAGACGATTTATGTTTCTGCGACGCCCGGAAACTATGAACTGGAAAAATCTGGCGGCGATGTGATCGATCAAGTGGTACGACCTACCGGCTTGCTTGATCCTCTGCTGGAAGTCCGGCCGGTGAGCACTCAGGTCGATGATTTGCTGTCGGAAATCCGTAAGCGCGCGGCAATAAACGAGCGTGTGCTTGTGACGACGCTGACTAAACGGATGGCCGAAGATTTGACCGAATATCTGGAGGAGCATGGCGAGCGGGTCCGCTATCTGCACTCGGATATTGATACCGTCGAGCGCGTGGAGATCATCCGTGATCTGCGTCTTGGTGAGTTTGACGTACTGGTCGGTATTAACCTGCTGCGCGAGGGGTTGGATATGCCTGAAGTGTCACTGGTGGCGATCCTTGATGCCGATAAGGAAGGCTTTCTGCGTTCAGAGCGTTCACTGATCCAGACCATTGGGCGTGCAGCGCGTAACATTAATGGCAAAGCCATTCTTTACGGCGACAAAATTACGCCTTCAATGGCACGTGCTATTGAGGAGACAGAGCGCCGCCGAGAAAAGCAACAGCGTTACAATGAAGAAAATGGCATTGTGCCGCAGGCACTGAACAAAAAAGTCGCCGATATTCTCGAACTGGGCCAGGGCGTCAGTAAAAGCCGAAACGGCAGAATGGGCGCCAAAACTAAGATTGTCGCTGAATCGGATATTGAATATCAGTCGCTCACGCCACAAGCACTACAAAAAAAGATTCAGCAGCTGGAATCTCAGATGCAAAAGCATGCGCAGAATCTGGAGTTCGAAGAGGCGGCCCGTATACGCGACCTGCTACACCAGCTACGCGAACAGTTTATTGCCGCCTCCTGATTCTGGGGCGGTTGACGATTTAGGCCAACTTGTCGTGATGTAATGGCGGTTTATTAGCCTGGAGGGCGTGCTCCAGAGCGATATGCAGCAGGTGGCGGTCGTGACGATAGGGAATATCATCCGCTTCCAGCGGTTTCTGCACCACCATACGTTCGCTAAGGGGGTCGACGTTTGCATGCGGACCGACCAGCAACGTGTCAATGACCTTTTTACCGATCGCACGCTCCATTATTTCCAGCTTACCAGCCAGTGTCAGACTGGCTGCTGCCGGGCTGAGTTCTTTGCCCAGATTATCGATGAATATCAGGGAGGCGGGCGTACGGCGCAGCGCCTGGGCAATCTCAGCGACCAGCAGTACCGGCATCAGGCTGGTATAGAAGCTGCCGGGACCGATTAGGATTAGATCGGCTTCACTGATCGCCTCGACCGCCTCACGCGTCGCGTCCACAGCAGGCTCCAGCAGCAGCTTCTGTGGCGGTTGCGGCATCTGATCAATGGACGTTTCACCCTGTACGGTGTTGCCTTCAGCGTCGACCGCGACCAAATCCACCGTCTGCTCCGACATCGGAATAAGAAAAGCGTCGATTCTTAATAAATTACGGATCAGGTTAAGGGCCTCAAGGGGGCGTACACTCAGGTGATCGAGCGCTTTGAGCATCAGATTCCCCAGATTATGACCGGCCAGTTCGCCGTTACCCGTAAAGCGGTATTCGAACATGGCAGAGGCAATGCTGGGTTCGGTAATCAGTTGATTCAGGCAGTTGCGCATATCACCCCAGGCGATGCCGCCTTCGGAACGGCGGATACGTCCCGTCGAACCGCCATTATCGGTGGTGGTAACGATGCCGGTCAGCCGGGAGCCGAGCGAAGAGAGCGAGGACATGACACGGCCCAGGCCATGCCCGCCGCCTAAGGCCACCACTCTGTCGAGATCGGCCAATGAGCGATTACGCATAAATTTCCTTTGATCATAGTCCGTACAAAAACAGCGCCTAACGGAGAGATCCGCCGTTATCACTGCCTGATGGTCGCGCTTATGTTAACGTATTCGGCGTCGTGAATGCGGTGAAAAAAACGATATATATCAATATATATAGCGAAAACGGCATTTGGCAAAGTTGATTGTTGGCAGTAGAATCAGCAGGAATTATTACACGCAGGTGTAATGACACTTAAGCCTGAATACCTAAGTCCATCGGATAGGGTATCCAGGCCGCAACGTAGTGTTGCCAGGGTGCAGAAAGAAATGACGGCATCTCCCGATTCTGGAAAGGTGTTTCTCTTGCCACAATTTACCGATAGCTTTGCCCGCCGGTTTTATTACCTGCGTTTGTCGATCACTGACGTGTGCAATTTTCGTTGCACTTATTGCCTGCCTGATGGTTACAGGCCCGATAGCCGGGCGCAAAAATCCTTTCTGTCGCGGGATGAAATACGCCGTGTTACCCGTGCATTTGCGGCCTCTGGCACTGAAAAGGTACGGATTACCGGCGGTGAACCCTCAATGCGGCGCGACCTCACCGACATTATTGCGGCGATAAACGAGAATCCTCAGATCCGGCAAATTGCCATGACCACTAACGGTTACCGTTTAGCGCGTGATGTCGTCAGGTGGCGTAACGCCGGGCTGAGTGCGCTGAATGTGAGTATCGACAGCCTTGATCCCGTTCAGTTTCATGCCATTACCGGTCAGGATAAATTACGGCAGGTGATTGCGGGTATCGATGCAGCATTTGCCGCCGGTTTTAGCCAGATAAAAGTCAATACCGTCCTGATGCGTGATCTTAATCACAACCGGCTGCAGCAGTTTCTCGACTGGATCCGTCCGCGGCCAATTCAGCTGCGTTTTATTGAGTTAATGGAAACCGGGGAAGGCAGCGCGCTATTTCGTCAGCATCACGTTTCCGGTGCAGTCATTCGCGACCAGCTGTTGGCTTCGGGCTGGACCGCTCAGCCACGGCAGCGTAGTGCCGGACCCGCGCAGGTTTTTTCGCATACGGATTACCGGGGTGAAATTGGCCTTATCATGCCCTATGAAAAAGATTTCTGCGTCAGCTGCAACCGACTGCGCGTTTCCGCGCTGGGTAATCTGCATCTCTGCCTGTTTGGCGATGGTGGCGTGCCGCTGCGCGATCTGCTGGCAAGCGATGAGCAGCAGCTCGCTTTGCAGCAGCGAATTGCACGCAGTTTGCAGCAGAAAAGCGAGGGGCATTTTTTGCATCAGGGCAATACCGGCATAACGCAGAATCTTTCATTTATTGGCGGCTGAATTTTGGAGAATGATGATGGGAAAAGGCAGTGAAGTATTTACAGCGTTAAATGTGGCGGTGCTAACGGTATCCGACAAACGTGATGCCAGCAATGACACCTCCGGTGACTTTCTACGTGAAGCCATCGGCGAAGCCGGCCATTTGGTGGCCGATCATGCCATAGTACCCGATAACCTCTACCGCATTCGCGCAGTCGTTTCTAACTGGATAGCCAGCCGCGACGTGCAGGTGGTTATCGTCAATGGTGGCACCGGATTTAACGCTAAAAACTGTACCCCTGAGGCGCTTCTGCCGTTACTCGATCGGGAAGTGGAAGGCTTTGGTGAGATTTTCAGAATGGTCTCCTGGGAGGAGATAGGTAGCGCCACTCTGCAATCACGCGCCGTGGCCGGGCTGGCCAATCAGACATTAATTTTCGCGGTGCCGGGTTCAACGAGCGCCTGCCGCACGGCGTGGGAGCGCATTATTAGCGATCAGCTTGATGCGCGCACCGGACCCTGCACTTTTGTTTCTCACCTGAAGAAAATGTAGTTATGACGCGGTTAACCCATATCAATCAGGCGGGTGAGGCGCATATGGTGGACGTGTCAGACAAAGCGGAAACTGTACGCGAAGCGCGCGCGGAGGCGCTGGTCGTTATGCGCCCGGCAACGTTACAGATGATTGTCGATGGCAAACATCACAAAGGTGACGTGTTCGCTACTGCGCGTATTGCTGGCATTCAGGCGGCAAAACGGACCTGGGAGCTTATTCCGCTGTGCCATCCGCTGATGCTGAGCAAGGTAGAGGTGATGCTGGAGGCACAGCCAGAACATCAACGTGTGCGTATTGAGTCATGCTGTCGTCTGAGCGGAAAAACCGGCGTTGAGATGGAGGCGCTGACTGCAGCATCGGTCGCGGCGCTGACCATTTATGACATGTGTAAAGCGGTACAAAAGGATATCGTCATTGAACAGCTGCGGTTGCTAAGTAAGCGCGGCGGGAAATCGGGTGATTTTGAGGTAAATAGCAATGATTAACGTTCTGTTTTTTGCTGAGGTGCGTGAACGGGTTGGTACCGCATCCTTAACGCTGGAGGCGGGCTATCCTGATGTCGCCGCGCTGCGGGATGCACTGGCGGCGCGCGATGAGCGCTGGGCGCTGGCTCTGACACCGGGCAAACTGCTGGCGGCGGTCAATCAGACGCTGGTTGCGCCGGATCATCCACTGAGTGCGGGCGATGAAGTGGCCTTTTTCCCCCCGGTTACCGGAGGCTAAGATGAATACCCGTATCCGCATCGGCGAGGCGCCGTTTTCGCTGGCTGACGAATACAGCTGGCTCAGTCAGAACGCACAGGATGGCGCCATCGTGACCTTTACCGGTAAGGTGCGTAACCATAACCTCGGCGACAGTGTTGCAGCACTGACGCTGGAGCACTATCCGGGGATGACCGAAAAAGTGCTGGACGAATTGGTTGTAGAGGCGCGCAGCCGCTGGCCTCTACAACGGGCATTAATTATTCATCGGGTGGGTGCTCTCTGTCCAGGTGACGACATCGTGCTGGTTGGCATCAGCGCGGCACACCGTAGCGCGGCCTTTGCCGCTACTGAGTTTATCATGGATACCCTGAAGACCCGCGCACCGTTCTGGAAACGCGAAACCACTGAACAGGGCAATCGTTGGGTAGAGGCACGCGATAGCGACCACCAGGCGGCACAGCGCTGGTAGCAGTGATGTAATATGCATGAATGCGCAGGGCTTCGCTACTGGCAGGCTGTAGTCGTCATGAGCAGAATACAACGTCTGTCAGCCCGCAAACGGTGGAAGCACACATTGCCCGCCAGCTACCTGCAGGAACCCATGATCGTCAGGACTGGGCACGCGATATTTATATCGCCTTCAGTACTCAGCATAGTCTACTGCAGAAAGAAAACCTGTGTGCCGCGATTGCCGTGGCCGGGCAGGAGTCGAATTTGCAACGCTGATGCGTCAGTTGTCAGGGTTAAGTAAGAGATTGACCGCCGGACCTCAGCCTTGCATATTCCCGCCTTTATCATGCATACCGCGCTGCTCATTAAGTCATCCGATGGACGAAGTTACCGCGAGCGGCGGGATAACGTGCGCAATGAACGAGGTCTGCGCGCGATCGTGGATGATCTGGTTGATAGGCTGCCACTGGGGCAAACGCTGTTTGGCAGTCACAACCCGCTCCATACCGGTGGGCCGATGCAGGTTGGCATTGTATTTGCACAAGCCCACGCTGAAGGCTATCCCTGGCCGGTGGATCAAACGGTTCGCCGCGAGGTATTTACCTGCAACGGCGACATCTATTTCGGCATAATGCCTCTGCTGGGCTACCCGGCAGATTACCGCGAATCGCTTTATCGCTTTGCGGATGATAATGCCGGCTGATATGCCAGTCGCAACGTCGCTTTTCAGAACGCAGTTAATCATCTGACTGGCATGAAACTGGCGCTGGACGGGGATTTAATCCTGCCTGGTTCTGCACGTGCGGGGGCAACCGAAAAAGCGGTACGGACTCTGGCAGAGCGACTCGACTTGAGCTTCAGCGTTATTCACGACGAACTGCAGCAGGGCGAAGAGGCGGCGTTTTCCAACCGTAGGCTGTATCAGCGGGTCTTTGCTCTGGTCGATAAGCAGAGTCCGCGAAAACGCCACGCGAAATATTACCTCTCCTCCGGCTGGAGAGTCCGAAGTTCACCCGTAATCTCACTACGTTCTGCTTTGATCGGCGGGTGAATAGTCGCTATCAGCAGTGCCTCAAGTGCCGATAATTTCAGACCCACAATGACAGGAAAGTGTGCACATACGATCAGAACGCTGATTCAGACGTCCACAGCACGGTCTGTCGTTATATGCCATCCGCCCGGTGCTGGGCGCCTGCTCACCGGTAGCGGCGACATGTCAGACCGCGTGCCACGGCATGCGCATCATCAATCAGAATGCATTCGTCAAGCGCAGATCTGGGCGATCTCCCTGAATATTTTCCCGTCCGCGCGTTTGGCTGATGACAGGCCTGTCAGCTCAGGTAGACGACGTTCACGAGGCTGGATGGTAAGACCGGGGTGAGCTAAAAATGGACATCCTGTGGTGAGACAACGCTGCTAGCAGTAAAACAGGTGGGTATTTTACTGCCAGAGCAATGTCATCATCAGCGAAATTGAATGAAACTTATCATTACTAACAATTATGCGGTGGCTGCTGGTCAGCTGGGGGGGAAATGTGCCAGACTTAGCCGGGGATGGCGGGTTTTTCCCGACGTCAGATTGTCACTCTCAACGAATAAAAAGGGACTATCATGGATCGTTTTTCACGATCGGATGACTCGCTGTTGCGCCAGACCCGCAGCGGTATTGAGACTTACATGGCTCAGGTTTATGGCTGGATGAGCAGCGGCCTGCTGCTGACTGCTTTCGTAGCCTGGTTCGCTGCGCATAATATCCGGGTGCAGGAGTTTATTTTTTCCAGTCAGATAACCTTCTTCGGCTTGATTATCGCTCAGCTGGCGCTGGTATTCGTACTGTCGGGGATGGTTCATCGCCTGAGCGGTTCGCTGGCTACCACGCTTTTTATGCTCTACTCGGCCTTAACCGGTCTGACTATATCCAGCATTTTCATCGTCTACACCGGGACTTCAATCGTGAGTACCTTTGCGGTTACCGCGGGTACTTTTGGGGTAATGAGCCTGTGGGGATATGCTACTAAACGCGATCTAAGCCGCTTTGGCAGCATGCTTTTTATGGGGCTTATTGGTATTGTACTGGCCTCGGTGGTTAACATCTGGCTCAAAAGTAGCGGGCTGACAATGGCAATAACCTACATTGGCGTTTTGCTGTTCGTTGGTCTGACGGCCTATGATACCCAGCGCCTGAAAAATATAGGTGAAAATATCGACAGCCGCGATAGCGAAAATATGCGGCGCTACTCGATTATGGGGGCGTTGACGCTGTATCTTGATTTCATCAACCTGTTTTTAATGCTGCTCCGTATTCTCGGCGACCGCCGCTGATTGTCGGAAGGCAGGTACAGAAATCAGGCTGCCATCAGGCAGCCTTTTTTCTAGCGCTTCCGTTAAGTTGTTTAAACGTGGTTGCTCATCGTTACGGTCACGGGCGTAACGGTTCAACATGAAATCAGCGAGGAGTACGTCGTGGAAAGGTTCCAGACCGTTCTCCCCCGTAACGGATGGATCATCGGTATACTCATAATCTGTTGCAAAGACGGTAGCGGCGGAGCTGGCGTGTACAGAATCGTGTAATTCGACCAGTATGAAACGACGATTAAAGCGCGTGGACCCAGGGTGGAGGATAATGGCCAGGACGGTGAGCGAAATTTTTTCATCGTTTTGTGGCATACTGAGTCCGCTATTTTTTTCATCTAATCAAAAGTAAAGTGTAGTCTCAGTCACAAAAGGGGGCAGTAGCTTCCGGCTATTTGCGGCTTTTTCCGAAAATTACGTTAGTCTGAGGAAACCCATTGCGACCTGGTCGTAAACCACTTGGGCGCTCTTTGTTTGAGCTGCCAGGAGAAATTAATGAGATGGTTTAACCGTGTTCAGATAGTTACTGGACAAACCTGCCTGCACATTGTGGTGCATCTTGCGCTTATCGCTGCGCTGATATGGGGGTGGAAGCACCATACGCTGATGCAGGTCAGCGCCGGGCTTTTAGGGCTGTATGGGCTGATTTTTGCCTGCATGTTACTCACCCAGCGCGTGGCTTCTTTGCGTCCTTTCGGGGATTTTTTTGAAGATTTCACCACGACCTACTATTTCGGTGCAGCAATGCTGGTGCTGTATCAGATTTCTCGTATCGTACATAACAACCTGCTGCTGGCTTGTCTCGGTATTGTGGTGTTAGCAGGGCCAGCGCTGTTTTCGCTGCTGGCAAAAGATCCGCATTCTCAACGCCGCCACCGCTGAACTGCACTGGCTGGCCCGATGGCATTGAGCCAACGCCATCGGGCCAGCCAGCCTGATAAATAAATCCCCGAACTCCGTTCAATCTGCTACACTGCCAAGCTAACGCACTGTGGTTTGTGCATCTATTCAAACGTCAGGATAGGGTTTCCTGGCGATCATTATTCCCCCTGGAAACTACGCTGCCATTTGCAGACAGGGCGGATTCGGAGTCAGTCAATTTTATGTCATTTGATACTCTCGGCCTGAGTGCCGATATCCTGCGTGCTGTGGAAGAACAGGGCTATCGCGAGCCTACACCGGTACAGCGTCAGGCGATCCCCGTGGTACTTGAGGGGCGTGACCTGATGGCCAGTGCGCAAACGGGGACGGGTAAAACAGCCGGTTTTACTCTGCCTTTGTTGCAAAAACTGAGCGCCAACAGCGGTGCGATAAAAGGACGGCGTCCGGTTCGGGCGCTGATCCTGACGCCAACTCGCGAGCTGGCGGCACAGGTGGGGGACAACGTGCTTGATTACAGCAAATATTTGTCCCTGCGTTCGCTGGTGGTTTTCGGCGGCGTCAGCATCAATCCGCAAATGATGAAGTTGCGCGGCGGTGTTGATATTTTGATTGCCACGCCGGGACGACTGTTGGATTTGGAACACCAGAATGCCGTCGATTTGTCGAAGATTGAAATTCTGGTGCTGGATGAAGCCGATCGTATGTTGGACATGGGCTTCATTCATGATATCCGCCGCGTGCTGGCTAAGCTGCCGGCGAAACGTCAGAACCTGCTATTTTCCGCAACCTTCTCTGATGACATCCGGGCGCTGGCGGAAAAGCTGCTGCATAATCCGGCGCAGATTGAGGTCGCCCGCCGTAATACCGCCTCGGAGCAGGTCACACAGCACGTCCATTTTGTCGATAAAAAACGTAAGCGCGAGCTGCTTTCTTATCTTATCGGCCGCGATAACTGGCGTCAGGTGCTGGTATTTACGCGCACCAAACACGGTGCTAACCACCTCGCGGAGCAGCTGAATAAAGATGGCATTACCGCCGCCGCCATCCACGGTAATAAAAGCCAGGGCGCGCGGACACGGGCGTTGGCGGATTTTAAAGCGAATACTATCCGCGTGCTGGTGGCGACCGATATTGCCGCACGCGGTCTGGATATCGAAGAGTTGCCGCACGTAGTTAATTATGAGCTGCCAAACGTGCCGGAGGACTATGTTCATCGTATTGGCCGTACCGGCCGTGCGGCAGCCACGGGCGAAGCGCTGTCTCTGGTTTGCGTCGATGAGCACAAACTGCTGCGCGATATCGAACGCCTGCTCAAGCGTGAGATCCCGCGTATTGCTGAAGCCGGATTCGATCCCGATCCGAGTATCAAAGCTGAGCCGATCATCAACGGACGACAAGCCCGTGGCGGTCATGGTACGCGAGAAGGTAATGGCGGGCGTGGAAGTCAAGGCGCTGCCCGCAGTAGTGGTAACCGCGATGGGAGCGGCAGAAGCGATCGGCCACGTACAGCCCGACAGGGCGGACGCCCGCAAGGCGAAAGCGCCGCGCCGGGTAACGGCCAGCCGCGCCGTTCACGTCCACCGCGCCGTAAACCGGCCGGTAACGCCTGACGGAAAAAGCGTTGAGATGCGCGTTTTACTGGCGCCGATGGAAGGGGTGCTTGATTCGTTAGTTCGTGAACTGCTGACCAGCGTTAACGACTACGATCTTTGCATCAGTGAGTTTCTGCGCGTGGTCGATCAGCGCCTGCCGGCAAAACTTTTTTATCGGCTCTGCCCTGAACTATATCGTGCCAGCCGCACACCGTCTGGCACACCGGTTCGCATTCAGCTACTGGGGCAATATCCCGAGTGGCTGGCAGAAAACGCCGCACGGGCAGTGGAGCTGGGTTCCTTGGGGGTGGATCTGAACTGCGGTTGTCCGTCAAAAACGGTTAACGGCAGTGGCGGCGGGGCGACCTTACTCAAGGACCCCGAGCTTATCTACCGCGGTGCGAAGGCGATGCGTGCTGCCGTCCCGGCGCATTTGCCGGTAACGGTTAAGGTGAGGTTGGGATGGGACTCTGATTCCCGGCGCTTTGAAATTGCCGATGCAGTTCAACAGGCGGGTGCCAGCGAGCTGGTGGTGCATGGCCGTACCAAAGAAGAGGGGTACAAAGCGGAGTGCATAAACTGGGCGGCGATTGGTGAAATTCGCCAGCGCCTGACAATTCCGGTTATCGCTAACGGTGAAATTTTCGACTGGCAAAGTGCACAACGCTGTTTACAGATCACTGGCTGTCAGGATGTGATGGTGGGGCGCGGGGCGCTCAATGTACCTAACCTCAGCCAGGTGATTAAGGAAAACGCGCCGACTATGCCCTGGCTGCAGGTTTTGCAGCTGCTCCACCGCTATGTTCAGTTGGAAAAGCAGGGTGATACCGGCCAGTACCACGTTGCGCGTATCAAACAGTGGTTGGGCTATCTGCGCAAGGCATATGCAGAAGCGACAGATCTGTTTACCCTAATCCGTGCGCTGAATCATTCAGCGGATATCGCCAGGACCATTGAGTACGAATACGCCCGACGAATAACCCGCCAGCCAGTGATTTAACCCGTCATGCTTCTGATTGGATGAGATAAATTCCTGCGATCCTAGGCGGGATCTCTGCCTTTAACAGGTGTAAGATAGGCTGAAAATTACGTTATCTTTTTGGTTTGATCATGACCAACAGTCCGGCACTGAGCAATGCACAGCTTAATAAGCGAATTTTCTCCGTTGTTATTTTCACGTTCTTTTGCTATCTGTCGATAGGTTTACCGTTAGCCGTATTGCCAGGCTATGTACATAACACCTTGGGTTACAACTCTTTCATTGCCGGACTCATCATCAGCATACAGTACTTCTCTACCCTGATAAGCCGGCCTCAGGCCGGGCGCTATGCGGATTTGCTTGGGCCGAAGAGAGTGGTGCGAGTTGGTTTGCTGTTATGCGGTACCAGCGGATTGTTTACCGTGCTGGCGATGCTGTTCTCTGCACACCCGCTGTTTAGCCTGTTACTGCTAGCGATTGGACGTGTGGTGCTGGGTTTTGGTGAAAGTTTGACGTCTACGTCCTCTATACTCTGGGGGATTAATATGGTCGGCAGTGCCCAGAGCGCCAGGGTTATTTCATGGAATGGCGTTGCTACCTACCTGGCAATGGCTATTGGTGCGCCATTGGGGGTTTTGCTGGATCATGCATTCAATATTGCTGGTTTTGCGCTGCTGATTATGCTGATGGCCATCGTTGGGTTCTGGCTGGCATCACAGCGTCCTGATGTGAATGTGACTGTCGGCGAACGCCTCCCTTTCAGCCGGGTGTTTTCCCGTATCTGGATCTTCGGCTTTTGTCTTGGCCTGGGAACGGTAGGGTTTGGTACTATCGCAACCTTCATTACTCTCTATTTTTCCAGTCACCAGTGGCAAGGTGCCGCCTTTTCGCTAACGCTGTTCAGCTTTGGCTTCATTATTGCGCGGCTGATATTCAGCTCTACTATTTCGCGTTTTGGCGGTGTGCGTGTAGCGTTGGTTTCATTTTCTATCGAAGCGATGGGACTGCTTATCATCTGGCATGCCGGGAGTGTGTGGCTGGTCGATCTTGGCGCGTTTCTTACCGGCGTCGGTTTTTCACTGGTATTTCCGGCGCTGGGCGTAGCGGCGATCCGCCAGGTTTCATCCCAGAGCCAGGGGGCTGCACTTGGCCTCTATTCCGCTTTTCTTGATTTTGGCCTCGGTATTACCGGGCCGCTCGCTGGTTTGATCATCGGATACTGGGGGGTTGACGCCATTTATCTGGCGGCCTCGGTTGTGGTGGCAATTGCCTGCCTGCTGACGCTTCGCCTGCGAACTGCATAAAAAAGGCCGCAATTGCGGCCTTTCAGGATTCGACAGTTCGACGCGAAGAAGATTAACCGGCGTTGGATAACCTGCTACCCCTTGGCTGAGGCGTATCGACTGGAACATCTGCCGTCGGGCCCTGACCTGGCTGTACCGCGGCGCTACCCTGAGATGTCACCGGAGTCAACGCTTCTTCTTCAGGCAGCGCATCGCTGTTTTCCTGTACAGAGACAGGCCGGGCGGCAGCTTCAGAACCGTTAACGTCTACCGGCATTCCGCTGCGACGTCGCAGCGCTCTGTCGAGGGCCTCAGCGCTTATGCTGTTGTCAGAAATTACCTTATACACCGCTGGGGTAATATCAATCGGAACGGGGGCGCGTGAATTAAATTCTTCTTCATTAGCGGATAACGGATTATGGACTTCTATCCAGCGCGAACCATCTGGCTCGACGGTCGCTTTAACCGGTTGATTGATAAACTGCACGCGGGTTCCAACTGGAACGTTTTCATACAGCCATTTGATATCATCGGCACGCAGACGCACGCAGCCGTGGCTGACGCGCAGGCCGATACCAAAATTGGCATTTGTTCCGTGAATGGCATACAAACGGCCGATGTAAAGTGCATAGAGGCCCATTGGATTATCGGGGCCGGCCGGGACCACCCTTGGTAACGGTGTACCCGCCGCAACATATTCAGCATGCATTTTGGCCGTGGGTGTCCAGGTGGGATTCGCGCGTTTGTTTTCCACTTTAGTCGTCCAGTTCATCGGCGTATCTTTACCCAGCTCGCCAATGCCGATGGGTAACACCACCACCGTGTGGGTGCCTTTCGGATAGTAATAAAGGCGCATTTCGGCACTGTTAATAATGATACCCTCACGCGGTGCGTTCGGCAGGATTAGCTGCTGTGGGATAATCAGCTTAGAACCCGGTTCAGGCAGATAAACGTCCGTGTGCGGATTTGCTTCCAGCATGTTGCTAAGTCCCATCTGGTACTGAGCTGCAAAGGCTTCAAGTGGTAGTTTGTTGTCGCTGGGAACGGTAATTTCCAGATTCTGGCCAACCAGACGGCTGTTCGCCGCTGGCAGAGGGTAAACCACAGCCAAAGCTGTCTGACTCCAGGCCATTACGACCAGGGCCATAGTGACAATTGCGTGAATGCTCTTTTTCATAATTCTCTGGTTAAAGCCTTTTCAGGCAGTTAAGGGTCTGTCGGACGCCGGGCTATCTGCCCAAGGCTGAACATTATATGTGCATAATGCACCGGGAATAAACCAGCATTTTGATGGTCTGGATTATCTTTCACACACAATCACCGTTGCGCTTACAATCTGCGGTCTGACCCCGCTACACCGCGCGTTCTGGCTCTGCTCAGGGCTGCCAGAGAGGATCGTTGCCACTGAGTTTACGGTCAAGAAAAACCGCCGTGCTGATCAGGGCCAGATGGCTGAGCGCCTGGGGGAAATTCCCCAGGGCAAATCCTTGCACGTTAAACTCCTCGGCGTATAAACCCAGTGGATTGGCGTACTTTAAAAGTTTTTCAAATTCAAAGTGCGCCTCGTCAAGGCGTCCGGCGCGTGCCAGGCACTCGACATACCAGAATGAGCAGGTGACGAAAAAGCCTTCTTTTCCGCTCAGCTGGTCCGCTGGCGTTTCCTGCATATCATATCGCCGCACCAGGCCATCATTAACCAGTTTGGCTTTGATTGCATCCAGCGTCGCCAGCCACTCGGGGTCGGTCGCGCCGACAAAACGCACCAGTGGCATCAGGAGCATTGAGGCATCAAGATAATGACCGTGGCGGGTTGAGGTAAAATGCCGCAGTTCCGGGTTCCAGAAGTTTTGCCAGATATCGCTGCGAATCTGATTACGCGCCTCGTTCCAGCGTTGGTAAGGCATAGACAGTGAGCGTTTTTCTCCCAGACGTATCGCCCTATCCAGAGCGACCCAGCACATTATTCGGGAGTGCAGGAAATGCTCGGGCTCACCACGCATCTCCCAGATGCCGGCATCGGGCTGCTCCCAGTTTTCGCATAAGTAGTCGATCATCTTGCTAACGTGCATCCAGCCACGATTGGAAATTGCCTCGCCATATTTATTGGCAAGATAGATGGCATCCATCAGTTCGCCATAAATATCCAGCTGATGCTGGCGCCGGGCGTCGTTACCGATGCGTACTGGCTGAGATCCGCCATAGCCGCTGAGGTTATCAAGGGTGCGTTCCTGAAATTCGGTTCCGCTATCCAGCCGGTACATAACCTGTAGTTTTTCCACATCCTGATGGCTGTTTTCAATGCAGCTTGCCACCCAATGGGTAAAATGCCGGGCTTCATCGACATAACCGAGGCGCATTAAGGCATACATGCTAAAAGAGGCATCACGGATCCACGAGGCCCGATAGTCCCAGTTGCGCTCGCCGCCCAACGCTTCCGGGAGGCCGAAGGTAACAGCGGCGGCGATAGAACCATGCTGCACTGAGGTAAGCAGTTTTAACGCCAGCGCTGAACGATTGACCATTTCGCGCCAGCGTCCATGATAAGTGCTTTGCTGACTCCAGCGCCGCCAGGCATGCAAGGTGTCGTGGAAAATAAGATCGCGGGCCTCCTGCGTCAGCGCGGGATCTTCCGCTGCACCCAAGACAAACTCAGCCGACTCGCCCGCTTTCAGCGTGAAGCACGCCGTTGCCGCCTGGCCGTCTTGATCCAGCTTTACAGGTGAATACAGACGCAGCGTCGGCTGACCCGCAGCGCTGAAATCAGCGTATCCCTGTTTGGTGCTCATCATGGTCGTTGCCCGCGCGTAGTCGTGCACCGGCGCACAACGCAAGGTGATGTCCGCTTCGCCTTTAACCATTTTGATACGTCGTATGATACGGGGTTGCTGATCATCCTGCTGACCGAGTGGCATATAATCAGTCAGCTCGGCCACGCCCTCTTCCGCTAACCAGCGCGTTTGTAAGATATTGCTCTCCGGCAGATAAATTTGTTGTCGGCGTGCGCTTTTCCATTCCGGAGCGAGACTGAAGAGCCCTGAGCTGTCGCTGTCCAGCAGGGCGCTGAACACTGACGGGCTGTCGAGATCGGGCCAGCAAAAGTAATCTATGCTGCCGTCACTGGCGACCAGCGCGCAGGTGCGTAAGTCACCAATCACACCGTGATCGTCAATATGGCGTTTAATCTCATTCATTCCATGCCTCTCAACGCTTCGCAGATTATTCGTATCACCTAACTATAGCCAGCCTGCGTTGATACGCTTTGATAAATCTGCTCAGAGAGATAATCGTTGGTCTGATTTTAATCGCAATCCTCTGAAAGAGAGCAACCGGCCAGGTCTCGCAGACGGGATGGCGCATTATTCGCCCTCATTAGCGTGGTGATTATTCTTTTTATAATTGCGCCATAGCCTGCGTAAAATCAGCGCGGCGATGAACACCAGCACCAGCAAGAAAATATATTTCAACGGGTGGCTAAATTTATGCAGCAGGGGACCAATAACCCCGCCTCCGGCGTAACCCAGCGTGACAAAGATAAATGCCCAAATGATAGCGCCGAGTATGTTCAGTGGCAGGAAGCGTCGCAGCTTTAGATGGCTGGCGCCAATGATGATTGGACCGACGATGCGCAGGCCGTACATAAAGCGAACGCCAATAACAAACCAGATGGGATATTTCTGTATCCACCGCTGTGCTTTATGTATTTGCGGCTGATGCTTTTTGAAACGATTCAGGATGCGATCGCCATAGTGACGACCGATTAAGTACAGCACGGTATCGCCAATAGTGCCGCCTATTATCGCGACCAGTACCGTCCAGCCATAGTGAAGTAATCCTTCATGGGCGGCTACGCCACCAAGTAGTGTAAAGGTTTCGCCTTCGGCGATGCAGCCGAAAAAAAGGGCCAGATAACCGTATTGTTCAATTAACTGGCTGATATTGAGATGCATCCATCCTCCATTGGTTCGCGGTGAAAATATCGCTGCAGCCAATCGGTTATTTTCGTTCTGTAGATTAACCGGGTAGCTTAAAAGACAATCAGGCAGACGCGTAATTGATGAACACTATTATATGTGAAGTGTTTCAGCCATGTTGTCGATGGTGATAATAGCCGTCCGGCATCTGTAACAGTGGCATGATCATGAACCCTGCCCGTGGGCAGGATGATTTGTTCATCTGATACTGGATACCGCTGTACCTGTGTGCGGTAAGAGAAAAATAGTGCGGGAAGGGTAGGACAAGGTCCGGGTAACAGGGTATGATGCCACGCCGTCGTCGCCGGCGACAAAATGCGACACGTACCTGATCCCCATTGATGCTATCCGGTTAATTTAATGTCTGCAAAAAATCGCCTTTCGCTACTTTCTCTGGCGCTGTTGCTTTCTGCATCCGCGCTGTTCAATCACGCATCCGCCCGTACAAAATTTGAAGACGTTGCGCCCGTAGCACAGCCGCAAATCGCCTCAGGCAGCGCGATGGTCGTCGAGAGTAACAGCGGCAAAGTGCTGTTTGAGAGCCATCCCGATCGCGTCCGTCCTATTGCCTCACTCACTAAACTGATGACAGCAATGGTGGTGCTGGATGCGCACCAATCGTTGAATGAAATGCTGACGGTGGATATCAGTCATACGCCGGAGATGCGCGGCGTATTTTCTCGCGTAAAGGTCAACAGCCAGATTAGTCGCAGAAATATGCTGCTGCTGGCGCTGATGTCTTCGGAGAATCGGGCGGCCGCCAGTCTTGCAGCACACTATCCGGGTGGCTATGCCGCTTTTATCAGAGCGATGAACGCTAAGGCCGCTGCGCTTGGCATGACGCGGACGCATTACGTTGAGCCGACCGGACTCTCGGTGCAAAATGTCTCAACCGCGCGTGACTTAATTAAACTTCTGCTGGCAACCAAACGCTATCCTCTGATTGGTCAGCTCAGTACCACCCATGAAGAGACCGCGACGTTTAGCCATCCGGCTTATCAGTTGCCGTTTAGAAATACTAATCATCTGATTTATAACGACAAATGGACAATAAATCTGACAAAAACCGGATTTACTAATGAGGCGGGTCACTGCCTGGCAATGCGCACGGTAATGGATCGCAAACCGGTGGCGATGGTGGTATTGGATGCCTTCGGCAAATATACGCATTTTGCTGATGCTAACCGCATTCGTGAGTGGATGGAAACCGGTAAAGCCTCACCGGTGCCGGCGGCGGCCCTGAGCTATCGTAAGTCTAAAGCTTCTCAGATGCTCAGCGCCCGTAGCGTTGAGTCGCAGTCCGTTGAATAAGCAGAACTCATTCTGATTCCGGGGCAGGACTTGATTCTGCCCCCGCGCACGCTGCCTGATTAAGGTGGGCGTCGATCGTCATCGCTCTCCCCAGAGGCAGCCTTAAAGATACGGCATGCTGATTTTATGCGTAAATGTGACGCCTTGTGTGGTTAGAAAAATCAGAGAAATACGTGACGTTTTCCCCCGGTTTTTGTTAATAATTCTTATAGCACTGGCAGCTGGAGCCGCATAAACTGTCGTGCAAAATTTATTCACGATACGATTTATCTTTAGTTCGCTGATGTAAGCGATGGGAAAATACGCTATGTCCAGGTGGTCAGGGTTTATACGGGTATTTCTGCTGACGTTGATAATGCTTACGCCGCTGACCGTGCAGGCAGATAATGGTAACAATAATAATGCACCAGTCAGCGAACAGGCAGTAAAGCTCGACCCTAAGGTTGAGCTAACCAAAATGCAAAAAGTGCTGGATAAGATTAAGCAGCAAGTTTCTGCCGAAAGTAGTGAAACTAAACTTCGCGCGCTCAATGAGCTGACGCTGCAACTCTCTACCGATGCTGATACCCTAGCACAGGCGCTGGAGCCTCAAAAAGCTCAGCTGCAAACTCAGCTTGGCGTGCTTGGCCCGGCACCCAAGCCAGACAGCGGAGTCAGGGAAACCGCAGAGGTGACCAGCAAGCGTAAAAAATTGACCAGCCAGATGCTGCAGCTTGACGATCAGATTAAGCAAGCCGAGGCGATCAAAAGCGGTGCGATAAACCTGTCGACCCAGATCGTCAACCTGCGCCGCAATGCGTTTAAAACCCAGCTGGCACTGAATGCTGGCAGTATTTTGGGGACGAAATTTTGGGCGCCACTGTTCAATGCTCCACAGGAAGACAGCAGCAGAATCAGTGATTTTGTTAACGAGCTGAAAGCCACTGCTGCGCTTTGCTGGGAGCCTGACTGGCGCTTTGGCACAATTTTATGGATGGTGGCAGGTCTGTTGATCGCCTCGTTTGGCCGGCGCTATATGGAGCAGTTTCTTGCCTGGGTTGGCATTCATAAACTGCCAGAGGGCCGACTGCGGCGAAGTTTCCTCGCCGCTGCGGTTGCTCTGACGACGCTGGCTACGCTGGTGATTGCTTCCGGCTGTTTTGAAATGGCCTTCACTCGCCGTGAGGAAGTGTCAGATGACGTGCGTAATTTTGCCGAACTTCTGGTACGACTCAGTGTTCTCTGCGGTTTAATTGCCGGGCTGGGGAGGGCATTTTTATCCACCCGTCGACCCTCCTGGCGCTTACCATCGATATCTGACCCGGTAGCCTTAGTATTAAAGCCGTTCCCGCCGCTGACTGCCGCGCTGGTTTTCGTTTTCCAGGCGATTGAAAGTTTTAACATCAGCGCTAACGTCAGTATCACCAAGACGGTGTTTGCCTACGGCCTGACGGCATTGCTGATTGGCTGGACCGCGCTATCCATAAGCTTTCGCAGCAACCGCGTACGTCGGCAGATGATACAGCAAGGAGAAACGCCTGAAGCGCGTTCAACGCTGGTTGGTTTGATCCAGATGTTCATAACCCTGGTCGGTATCGCTATCCTGGCCTCCTTGATAATTGGCTATGTCACTCTGGCGCGCTTTCTTAGCTATGAGCTGGTGTGGTTTGGCATTGTTTTTGGCTCGTTCTATATCCTCAGCCAGCTGGTAGTTGACGGCTGTGAGGCCCTGTTTTCAACGCATAACCGGAGTGGTAAGCGTATCCAGGCTTCGCTGAATATTGACGAACGCTACCTGGCCCAGGCAGCGTCGCTGCTCTCAGGCCTGGGTAAAACGTTGCTGGTTATCATGGCCGCGATGGCGTTGCTCAACGGAACGTTCAACAGCGCAACGCCGATTGAGCTGGTACAAAAACTCATCGGGTTTTGGGGCGGAAAAGGGCTGGAGTCGCTGGATATTGTTCCGGCTCACGTCGTTAATGCGTTGATTTGCCTGATTGTCGGTATTTATATCCTGCGCGCGCTGCGTCGCTGGCTGGAAAGTGACTTCCTGCCCAAGACATCGCTGGATATTGGCATGCGCGTCTCGCTGATCACGCTGATGAGTAACATTGGCTATGTGCTGGTGATCCTGTTGACGCTGTCAATCATGGGATTGCAATGGAATAAGCTGGCGTGGATAGTCAGTGCGCTATCGGTAGGCATTGGATTTGGCCTCCAGGAGATCGTGAAAAACTTTATCTCCGGGCTAATCCTGTTAACCGAGCGGCCAGTTAAGGTCGGCGATTTGGTCAGCATCAGCGGCATTGAAGGCGACATCCGACGGATTAACGTGCGGGCCACGGAAATTCAGCTCTCTGACAAATCCACGGTCATCGTGCCCAATTCACAGCTGATATCGCAAAATGTGCGCAATGCGACGATGGGTAACGCCCAGGGCGTCGCGACTATCACCCTGACGTTCCCGTTGGATATCGACCCAACACAGGTTCGCCAGCTACTGCTGGACGTGTACAGCGAAAACGAGCGAATTCTGGAAAACCCGGAACCCGCGGTGTCGTTTAAGGATCTGACACCGTCCGGTATCACCCTTAGTGTCACCGGCAACGTGTCAACACCTCGCCTGGTCTCAGGTGCGAAAAGCGATCTGCTGTTTGATATTCTGACCCGGCTGCGTAAAGAGGGCATTGCGCTTTCAGCGCCACAAACAATGGTTATTGAACGGCGTAATGCAAACACGTCGATGTCCGATCCAGCAGAAGGAGGCCAGATATGAGAGAAGCGCCGTTTGGTCGCGGCTTTCCTGTGGGCTTCATGTCTGCAGTGCCGATGCTTTATGCTAATAAAGCCTGTTAGGTTCGACGCCCGTCCCATCTTGTTCCCAGGGCCCCAGGCGGCTTAATGCCAGAACCGTTTTTTACTGGTTTTACCAATTCCGGGGTTGAAGCTGTTGGTGGGATCAAGCTGCTGGTAAAACGCCTTGAGCTGAGGCTGCGCTTCATACAGATGGCCAACGTTATGCTCAGCCGGATACTGGGCACCGCGCTGACGCAGCAGTGCCAGCATCTTCTCTTTCAACACGTGAACATCCACGCCTTTGCGCACGATATAATCCTGGTGAAACACGTAGCAAAAGAAATGACCGTAGTAGAGACGATGGATCAGCATGTCGTCAAACTCGGCAGGAAGCTGTTCGAACCAGTTATTATCGTTACGGCGCAGGGCGATATCCAGCGCCAGAATCTCGCTAACGTCATCCTGATGTACCGCATGATAACGCACGGCAGCACCGGCGGCAGCGAAGCGGTGCAAAAAAGCTTTGCGTCCTTCTTCTGCTGTGCAGGTAAAAAACGCACCGTCACCCTCAGCAAAAAAACCTGACAGAAAGCGGCGAGCTTCTTCAACGCCCTCGCCGGACATTTTGAGCATCAGATGATGTTCAAAACGGTGACGATATTGCGTCATGCGCGTGGGTAAATGTGCGGGAAACCAGCCGCTCATCCGCTGTAACAGGCGATCGATAACATTCGGTGCCACGAAGGATAGCTTGCTCAGTAACGCCTCAGCGCGGCCCTTCAGGGTGAAAAACAGCGGCATACGATCGGTGCCGAGTTTGTCGATCATCAAAAAAGTATCTTTGCCATACTTTTCGGCAATATCGAACATATCGCGATGCAGATATTCACCTGCAACCGGAAGATGGGTGAACTCTGTCAGGATCTGGCGTCGCAGGTTGGTGAGCATTTCGGTGTTGTTGGTGCCGATGTAAAAAACCTGCTGCTCAGGTTCAGCAACGAAAGTATCCAGTCGCACGGCGAATACTGCCAGCTTGCCGGCGCAGCCAGAGGCTTCAAACAAACGGCGGGCGTCGGCATTAAAGCGTGAAGGCGTGTCGGCATCGACATCGCGTACCCGCGTGGCATATTCATTATCTGAGGCGTGGCGTTCGTCATGGTCAACATCTTCAGGGCGCCAGGTTTCGTCGTCCAGCCGCATCAGAATTTGCTCCGGCGACGCGCCGAGCCGGATACCGAGATGGTTAACCAGCGCCAGTTTCCCCTGCTCATCAATACGGGCATACAGCGCCATTTCGGTCCACGCCGGCCCACGTTTAATCAGGGCGCCGCCGGAGTTATTGCATACGCCGCCAACAACTGAGGCACCAATGCAGGACGAACCGATCACCGAATGGGGTTCACGCCCCAGCGGTCTGAGGATTTTCTCCAGCTGATAGAGCGTACTGCCAGGAAAGGCCAAGACCTGCTTGCCGCCGTCCAGTAGCTGTACCTGGTTTAACCGTAACGTGCTGATAATCACGACCGGGCGTTCGTAGTCATTGCCGCTCGGCGTCGATCCTTCGGTCAGTCCGGTATTCGCGGCCTGCATTATCACCATTATCTCTGCGTCGACGCAGGCTTGCAGCAAACGCCATTGCTCAAGAAGCGAACCAGGAAACGCCACCGCCAGCGCCTCGCCGCTGCCGGAGCGAAAGCCTTTGCGATAGCGCTCGGTTTTGCGCGAATCGGTCAGGAGATTTCCTTTGCCAACAATACGTGCCAGCGTGGCGATTAACCTGCGATTTTCGGGCGTAACTGTCGATTCCATAATCTGTCCTTTTATGTCATTCGAGCATTGTCCATAGCAGCCGGCCTCTGAACGTGGTTCAGGCTAGCGGCCTCTCAGCCTGATTTTATAGCGCTGTGCGCGTGTGCCATGTTATGACAAATTGCGCTAATCTGTAACGTTGAGTTCAGGACCTCTTGTAGGCAACGCATTGAGAGAGCATTTTTTGATGAAATGGATCTGTAGTTTAGGACTGGTGGCCATGCTGGCTTGTCAGCCGGTGATAGCTGAAACGCTTTTTGGACATCATCCCCTGACGGCGCAGGCTCGGGATGCGTTTGTTAATGACCTGATAAAAAAAATGACCCTGGACGAAAAAATCGGCCAGCTGCGGCTGATTAGCGTTGGTCCGGATAACCCGAAACAGGCGATCCGCGAGATGATTAAAAAAGGGCAGGTTGGCGCCATTTTTAATACCGTCACCCGCCCCGATATTCGTGAAATGCAGGATCAGGTGATGCAGCTCAGCCGCCTGAAGATCCCACTTTTTTTTGCCTATGACGTTATCCACGGTCAACGTACGGTGTTTCCTATCACGCTTGGACTGGCCTCCAGCTGGGATCTGGATGCGGTAAGTACCGTCGGGCGTATATCGGCGTATGAAGCGGCGGATGACGGTCTGAATATGACCTGGGCGCCAATGGTGGATATAACGCGCGATCCGCGCTGGGGCCGCGTTTCGGAAGGTTTCGGCGAGGACACCTACCTGACATCGCAAATGGGCAGGGCAATGGTGCTGGCCATGCAGGGTAGAAGTCCGGCTGAGCGCTATAACGTAATGACCAGCGTTAAGCACTTCGCCGCGTACGGTGCCGTTGAAGGCGGTCGCGATTACAACAGCGTTGATATGAGCCTCCAGCGTTTGTTTCAGGACTATCTGCCGGGTTACAAAGCTGCGCTGGATGCTGGCAGCGGCGGTGTCATGGTGGCGCTAAACTCACTCAACGGTGTACCGGCCACGGCTGACAGCTGGCTGCTCAAGGATGTTCTGCGTAGCAGCTGGGGTTTTAAGGGGATTACCATCAGCGATCACGGGGCGATTAAAGAGTTGATGCAGCACGGTGTTGCCAGCGATCCGCGGGATGCGGTGCGCATTGCGATTACCTCCGGCGTCAATATGAGTATGAGTGATGAATATTACAGTAACTATTTGCCAGGGCTGGTGAAAAGCGGTGCGGTGAGCGAAATGGAAATTGATGATGCGGTGCGTCATGTCCTGAACGTTAAATACGAGATGGGATTATTTAACGATCCCGATAGTCATCTGGGGCCGAAGGGCAGTGACCCAATCAATACTAACGCAGAAAGTCGCCTGCACCGTCCGCAAGCGCGTGATGTCGCACGCAAAAGTCTGGTACTGCTGAAAAACCGCCTGGAAACACTGCCGCTGAAAAAATCCGGCACCATTGCGGTTATCGGTCCCCTGGCGGACAGCAAGCGTGACATCATGGGCAGCTGGTCGGCTGCGGGTGTGGCCGGACAGTCGATTACCGTACTGCAGGGAATTCGCAATGCGGTCGGTGACAAGGCGGTGGTGAGGTTCCAGAAGGGGGCGAATGTTACTGACAACAACGGCATCCAGGCTTTTCTTAACCTGTACGAACATGCGGTCAGCGTCGATCCGCGCCCAGCGGAAAAAATGATCGACGACGCGCTCGCCATAGCGGAAAAGTCAGATGTGATTGTCGCGGTCGTTGGGGAGTCACAGGGTATGGCTCACGAGGCATCAAGTCGCAGCGATATTACTCTTCCGCCCAGTCAGCGTCGGCTGCTGGATGCGCTTAAAACTACCGGTAAGCCGCTGGTTATGGTGCTGATGAACGGCCGGCCGCTGGCGCTGGTAAAAGAGGATGAGCAGGCAGATGCGATACTGGAGACCTGGTTCAGCGGCACTGAGGGCGGTAATGCCATTGCCGACGTGCTGTTTGGTGATTACAACCCCTCCGGTAAGCTGCCGATGTCGTTCCCGCGCTCCGTTGGTCAGATCCCGATTTATTACAATCATCTGCAAACCGGCCGTCCCTATGATTTTCAGCACCCGAATAAATATACCTCGCATTACTATGACGCCGCTAACGGTCCGCTGTATCCGTTTGGCTATGGCTTAAGCTATACCCGTTTCACCCTATCAGAGGTGCGTCTATCCAGCAAAAACCTGGCGCGTAACGGCTCGATTAATGCCAGCGTGACGGTCACTAATAGCGGTAAACGCGATGGTGCCACGGTGATCCAGCTCTATCTGCATGACCAGACGGCCAGCGTCAGCCGCCCGGTTAAGGAACTAAAAGGCTTTAAACGCATTTTCCTCAAGGCAGGAGAGTCGCAAACAGTGACGTTCCCGATTGCTATCAATGCGTTGAAGTTCTGGAACGCCCATATGCAATATGTAGCGGAGCCGGGTAAGTTCGACGTGATGATCGGTCTTGATTCTGCCCGTACCAAAAACAGTGTGTTTACTTTGTTGTAGTGTCGTCCCGTCGCCCCGCTGGCGTTGCACCGCCAGCGGGGCAATATTATCGCTGATTGTGCCAGGGATGACGCATGACCGCTATCGAGCCAGTGTCCCGGACTCTGCTGGTATCAGCCCGCTATCGGTAAAAATAGCGGCGACGAAGAGTACCCAATAATCCTGACTGGCACGCTAATCCCAAGCGTATGGCCTGACAGCCAATCAGTCTCTCAAAATCAACAGATGCACGATAAGATCACCTGACGGTATCTGATAATCAGTCATTCCCCCCTTGAATCGGCGTCATCACCCAATGTTCATCAGACGGGCTCAACGGCGTTGAGCTTAAAATATTCTTTTACACCGATGGGCCTTATGGGATATTTCCCGTTGCCTGCTGTCGGCCGCGTGATGCATTCTGCGCTAATCTTCAACGTGTGATCGTTGAGGCCATATAACAGATTCCCACCTTATCCTGATGGTGACTAACCGCCAGCAAACGCTGTGCGCCGTGGTTGGACAGGATGAACGTACCGGGTAAATGACGCAGGGGATAGCGCTGCTGCTGATGGCTGGCGATCGCCGCACTCAGTAAACGGAGCCGCTGCGTGAGGCGGCAAGTCTGCAGGTTATCTGGGCGTCGGCCTGTAACGGCGCCTCGCTTCGGTATCAGGGGCAAATGCTGGCGGCGATCCCCGGCTGGCGCCTTTATCAGGACAAACAGGCCAGTTTTTCGGCCGGTTGTATCCGTGAGAACCGCATCACTTCGCCGCCCGGCTCTGCTTCAGCCAATGATTATTATGCGAGGGCGGTACAGCACCGTTTATTGTGGCACGACTGGCCATCTTTGGGCGACCCTTCAGCCTGAACGGCTGTATTGCTACGAGGCGCAGTCTGGCGAATCGGTACGCTACAATACTCATTGATAACGGCAGCTGGCCGCCAGCGGTCATTTTGTAGCGTTTTCATCAGGGCTGCTGGAATTGTCTTACGTTGGGCATGCGTATCCGCCCGATGCCCTGGGTTGATTTTCTTTATAAAGACCAGGCACCGGCGTATCGGCGTCGCGCGCTGGGGATGGCGATTGATGCGCAAGTGATGACGGAACACAGCGCGGTTCAGATGGCCAGTGCGCTTGCCAGCTTTGCGCCCTATCCCTGGCAGCATATCAGCGGGTTGGGAGAAGGGCATACGGACTTATGACGTGGCAGCGATCAGATTCAAAGGCTTCATTCTCTCCAGCGCGCTGGCGTGTGAGTCCGGGCAATTCACGCTGCCTGATCGAGAAGGCGACAACGTTAACCTGCTGTGGGCGATGCCGATCACTACAGCAGATCGCGAATTTTTTTCAGGCCGGGGAGGAGGGCGGGCTGGCCTCAATTCACGTTTATTGCACGATGATGTGGAACAGGTTTTCTGTCCGCGACCGCAGGTGGTACATATTGAGTTACAGCAAAAGAAACCGCGTTGAACGTTATGTGGGCGATGTAACACCTACGCTTTTTATCCGTCTATCCACCTCAAGATCTGCGACGCGCTGCCGTTAATTCGGTAAGGCAATAATGCCTCTCCGACCGACGTGGTGAGTCTATGTTTAAAACAACCCAGGCCCGATTTACTGTCATGATCGTCGGCTTTTTCATCGTGCTGATAGCCGTTACCGTTGTGGCAATAAAAATGATGGTTGCTCCACAACTCACTCATAACGAAGGACGTTTACTTCGTTTACAGATTGATCGCTTGTCCGGTGCAATTACCGATCAGATGAACCGGGTTCAGGCCCAACAGCGCACGATTACGGAAGTAGTTAGTGTATTGAGCAGCGATCAGATAGATACGCTGCTGCCGTTGCTAATCAATCAGTACAACGATAACAACGTCTTTGGCGGTGGGATTTGGCCTTTGCCGCGTCAACGTGATGCTGCCCGTGATAAATTCAGCACCTTTTACGCACGCGATGCCAGTAATCAGCTACAGATCAATACCGTATGGAACCAGCCTGCCGCTGAAAACTACTGGGAACAGCCCTGGTATAAGGGAGGAATGGCCGCGACAAAAGGGCAGTGTGCCTGGGCAAAGGCTTATCAGGATGCCGCCAGTCCTCAGCCGCGCACCAACTGCGCGATGGCGATTTATCGCAATGGTAACCCTTGGGGCGTCGCCACCATCGACGTAACGCTTGGCTTTTTTAATCAGCTGGTTAAGAAAATGAGTGACACCATTCACGGCACGGTGCTGATTGTTGAAGACGATGGCAAAGTGGTTGGAAACGCAGCACTGGTGGGTGGCGAGGCAAAATTGCAGAATCTGAGCGATCTGACGCTGCCGATGGCGGCTCCTCTGAGACAGCTGTTACGCAACGTCGGCAGCCAGTCCAGTACGTCAACTTACCATAGTGGTGCTGGCAACCATACTCTGTTTGTGCAGCCGATTAGCGGAAGCCCCTGGTATGTGGCGAGTGACGTGCCCACTGCGCTGCTCACTCAGCAAACGGATACGATGCTGCTGAAGATAGGTATGGTGCAAATTCCACTGGCCATTATCTTGCTGCTGATATTGCTCGGCTTTATTCGCAGGCTGATACGCAGTTTGCGGGGGCTGAATGAAAATATTCTGTCACTGTCCAGCGGTGGGGCCGATTTAACCCAGCGCCTGCCAGCCAGCAGCAGCCCGGAGTTTAACGCGGTAGCGCAGAGCTTTAATCAGTTTATCGCGTACTTGCAAGAGTTGATGCGTCAGGTCGGGGACAGCACACTGGCGATTACCTCGGCATCGCGTCAGATCGCCAGCGGTAACCGTGATCTCTCCTCACGCACTGAAGAGCAGTCTTCTTCGATCGTTGAGACGGCGGCCTCAATGGAGCAGCTTACCGGCACTGTGCGCCAGAACGCCGATAATGCCACTCATGCGAACCAGTTGGCAGGGGATGCCTCACGGGTTGCTGAACGTGGCGGTGAAGTGGTTCAGCAAGTGGTGACGACAATGGGGGCCATCAACGCCTCTTCGCGTAAGGTCGTGGACATCATCGGCGTGATTGACAGCATCGCCTTCCAGACCAATATTCTGGCGCTGAACGCAGCAGTAGAAGCGGCCCGAGCCGGTGAGCAGGGACGTGGCTTTGCGGTGGTGGCCTCGGAAGTGCGCAATCTGGCACAGCGTTCGGCGAATTCAGCACGCGAAATTAAAAAGCTGATAGAGGAGTCAGTGACCAATATTGATCGCGGCAGCGACCTTGTGAACCAGGCCGGAACGACGATGAATGAGCTGACGCACGGGGTTAACCGCGTTGCCACCTTAATGTCCGAGATCATGTCCGCCAGTCGCGAACAAAGCATGGGGATTGATCAGATTGATACCGCCATCAATCAGCTTGATAACACGACCCAGCAAAACGCAGCGCTGGTGGAGCAGGTATCTGCCGCCGCGCAGTCAATGGAAGATCAGACGATTCAACTGGAACAGGTTGTCAGCCGCTTTAAGCTTTAAAATTTTGCAGGGACGGCGACGCCCGTCCCCTCTTTTCAGCTAACCGCTTTCATACCGTATATCTGAAAATGTTGTACAGGCTTTGTTAAAACTTCGTCATTGAGTCAATGTAGCTTCAGGCGGGATAATACCACTGAAGCGCCGCTAGCGGGGCTTTCTGCTTCGCCATTCCTGCCGGTTATTGCCCGGAGAGAGTGTCAAATAATTACCGCGTTATCTGAAGGAGTTTGCATGTCCGCCGTTGACGTTATTCTGGTTGATGAAGCCGACCGCCCTCTGGGGACAATGGAAAAGCTGGAGGCTCATACCAAAGGCTTATTACATCGTGCGATTAGCGTTTACGTGTTTAATCGTCAGGGTGAGTTGATGCTGCAACGTCGTGCCAGCGACAAATATCATTGTGCAGGCCTGTGGAGCAATACTACCTGTGGTCATCCCCTGCCGCAGGAGAGTAACGCGCACGCTGCGCAACGGCGCCTGCGTGAAGAAATGGGACTTAGCTTGCCGCTTACACCGATATTCGAGCTGCGTTATAACCTGGCGTTGGGTAACGGCATGAGTGAGCATGAGTACGGTCACGTGTTCTTTGCCTGCAGCGATGAGCATCCTTGCCTGAATCCGCAGGAGGCCGACGCCTGGCGCTATGCATCGCTGCCGGACCTTGCCAACGCTATAGCGCAAGATCCACAGCCATTCACACCCTGGTTCCTGTATACTTTTCCGCGGATCCCAACGCTGGCGGCCGCCTTTTTTGCCGGTAAAAATGGCAAGAGATAAACAACGGCGCTGAAGCACCGTTTGACTTATTTGTCGGTAAAATCTTCAGCGTCGATGTCGTAGCCGGAGGGTTCCCAGCGGATCAGCAGTAGCGCAAGCAATCCGACCAGCGGCGCAAAAGCAATAATCCAGAAAACATGGGTGTCCAGAGAGGCCGTCAGCAAGGGAAACAAAAATAGCGATACGGTCGAACTGGTGCGCATCAGCGTTTGGTTAAAGCCGACGCCAACGCCACGCAGTGAGGTTGGATAGCTCAGCGAGGCGAACGTCATGCTGTGCGCTCCGGGGCCAAAGCCCTGACCAAGCAAAAAGAGCGCCAGCATGGCAATCGCCAAAGTGGCTTCCGCTGTGCTATCCGGACGGCCCGTTAACGCTAAACCGGTTAACGCCAAAAACTGAAACAGGTATCCGAGAGTTGTCATTTTCCAGGCGCCAAAACGCGGCACGAAGCGCACCGCCAGCAGTCCACCGGTAAAAGCAAATAGCAAATTGAGCGCCAGCGAAACCAGAATAGTGGTTAACATTGACTGAGCGAGAAAGCTGGAAATAATAACCGGAAGGCCAAAGGCCACCGCGTTGTAGGCAAACGAAGAAGCGATGGCAATTACCGTTGCCAGTATGGTTCGTTTAAGATAAACCCCTTTAAGCAGCGCACCGTAGTTTCCCCATCTGGCACGACGAACGCGGCTTATCGGCTGGCTGTCTGCATCGGCAGCAACCCGTGCATTGATGCCCCAGGAGCGCTGCAGAATCTTCGCGGCCCCTTCAAGGTTACCCTGATTAGCCGCCCATACGGGTGACTCGCTCATATAGCGGCTGCGTATCGCGATGATAATGATTGCCGGTACGGCGCCGAACCCTAAAATTAGTCGCCATAGCCAGTCAGTGTGACTTTGCGGCAGCACGGCGTAAAGCAGCAGCACCAGTAGATAGGAGATGGATATCGCCGCATACCATGTCGGACACCAGAGTGAAATGCTGGCCGCTTTGTTTCCCCGCCCGCGCAGCCGGGAGAATTCAGCCAGAAAGGCCATTGCTACCGGCAAATCGATGCCGACACCGAGGCCCATGATAAAACGAGCACCAGCCAGTACGTATTGATTTGGCGCGAAGGCACAGGCCAGCGCCGCGACGACGAAGAAAAACATGTCAGCCATGAATACCCGATAGCGGCCAATCTTGTCAGTCAGATAGCCGCCGATCGCCGCCCCAACAATCGCACCAAACATAATCGCCGAGGCGACGATACCGGTCCAGGCTGGCGTGAGGTTAAATTCGCGTGCTACGTCTTTTATACCAAATGCCAGCGCGCCGAGATCATAGGCGTCAAGGAATACGCCGCCAAGCGCAATAGCCATCACAATTTGCGCATTGTTACGAGCGTGATCGCTATTATTGACGAGCCGGACCACGTCGCTGGCCTTGTGAATGAACACGGGTTTTCCCGCTAGCGCTTCACCAGCCAGTGCAACCTTTGCTGAAGATGAGAGATTGGACATGTTGTTGTTTGCTTTCTGATTATAAATGGAGCAGAGAGCATAACGATTGTTGGCTGGGTGTTAAATCCCTGCTGATTATAAATTAAAAAACATTTCCATGATTATAGAAGCAAAACATAAGTTTGATAATCGAACGTTTGTACGTAGAAGATGGAAGCCAAAAGTTGGCAGTTATCGCAACTATCGGGTCACTCCCCCTTAACGTCAGTCTTCGCGCAGGGTATGTAATGAGATGGTCACTCCTTCCTTCCCGGTACTATGCTGAGGACAGGCCTTCATTCGGAGAACCATTATGGGCAACATTGCGCTCATTGGTATCGATCCGGGTGAAACTCTTTCCATATTCATTGCCAGGATGGTCGCGGAAAGGCTGTTTATCGTAAAAAGTTTACCAAGCCAAGCTAATCGAATTTCTGGCAGCATGCCCGGTAACGACAATCGCAAAGGAAGCCTGTGGCGGTTCTCATTTTATGGTGCGAAAGCTGGCCGAGCCGGGACTTTTTACAACGCTGATATCGCCACAATTTGTCCGCCCATTAGTTAAGACTAACAAGAATGACTTCGTCGATGCCGAAGCCATCTGTGAAGCTGCATCACGTGCATCGATGCGTTTCGTGCAGCCCCTGACAGAATCTCAGCAGGCAATGCGGGCTCTGCACCGTGTCCGTGAATCCCTGGTTAAGGATAAGGTAGAAACAATCAATCAGATGCATGCTTTTTTACTGGAATTTGGCATCAGCGTTCCGGAAGGCGCTGCTGTTATTAGTCGACTGAGCACCATTCTTGAGGACAGTAGTCTGCCTCAATATCTCAGTCAGTTATTACTGAAATTACAACACCGAATAGCCCGGATGTGCCGACTCGAATTCACTACTGGCTTGGTCATCGTGGCCTTCTTTTTCCACGCTGCGATTTGAGCCCAGGTAAGCACTATGCCTTCTTTGGCGGACTTTTTCTCATGCGCCTTCAGGTAGTTACGTACGTTTTCAATGTCATGCCGTTGCCAGATGGCGCACAGGCCGCTGTCGCAGATAAACGCGCCTTTTTGCGTTGTTGATTCATGATCCGGTGCTGACCATGAGCCGGACCAGTAATCAACGCCGTACTCAACCGGCAAGCAGGCGCTAAACTCAGAGGCGTACCTACAGGTTGAGGCTGTCGCCGTGTTTTTCCGGTTAGCGGTTCCGGCCGTCAACGACGGTGAACGCCTCTTTGCTAATCGCGGGATATACTTGATGCAAAATATAAAGCGGATCTCCGATCATGC
Organism: Izhakiella capsodis; assembly: GCF_900115045.1. Classification (GTDB taxonomy): domain Bacteria; phylum Pseudomonadota; class Gammaproteobacteria; order Enterobacterales; family Enterobacteriaceae; genus Izhakiella; species Izhakiella capsodis. The sequence continues at coordinate 133,504 of NZ_FOVC01000001.1, forward strand.
AAACTCCCCCAAGCGGCGCTGCAGCGCCGCCCAGGCCACAGACGTACCAAGTTCCATCGCAGTCGCTTCTGCATTTCCGGCGTGTATCGCTGAACTCAGCGGTAAATCGTGGTGTGGTCGACATTCACATCGCGTTCAACCAGCATCTCCTGCAGCTCACGGTCGCTGATGCCATATTTGCAGCATCCGCGAACCATCCATCGAATGATGCCTCGTTAAACATGTCGACCTTTACTACGCTCATAAATACCGTCAAGGGTTGAAACGCCAGCAAAGATTATCAATGCTGCTATCCCTGTAACAGTGCCAGTAATATGAATCTCAGTGAAGACTTAAGCCCAGAACCGCCTCTATAATGGTCAGTTCAAGTCTGTGATTTCTTGCATCATCATTGCGTTTTGGTCTGGATGTGCCCTCATTCGGCCAGATGCGGGAGCCTTGTATGTGGTGACGGCTTAGAACGTCAATAATATAGGTAATATATTCCGCCGCGTTTAACAGAGTATCGGCTTTAACCAGTTTGCTGCACTCGATTAGATCCCTTGCTGTAAGCTCCTGTTGCGGGGTGAGGACGGCACTTGCCGGTAAACCCAGCGCATAAGTCGCGCTAAATTTACTGATCCGGTCATCTGCAAAAAAATGGCTATCTTCACGGGCAGATTGCTGAAATGAGCGCGGAAATGAACCGCTTTCGGCGCGTATGTTACCTATATAGGTATGATCAAGCGTGGCTGCGGCGTTATGCGACGCCTCATGGATCACGGTATCCGTCATACCACCATGACGGAGTGTTTTAGGGAGCATCGCCAGCAGGATCCGCTGCTGCCTGTCATAGGGCAGGGCAAACGCATCCGGCTTGGATGAATCAAACTGCTTATACTCAATTACATTAAAAGCGGTGTAGTTATGGGTTATCTGGCTGCTCAGAAAGCTATATACTCCAACAAGGTTTTCTTTAAACCGGTCATACACCATGTTAGAAATCGCAGTAATGTCTTTTTTATCAATTTCGATGGTTTTATCATCATTCAGACCGGTCGCCTCATTGAGCATTCTTTTCAGTTCAGCCTTGATTTCGGGGCGAGAATCGGCTTCATCAAACAGGGATTTTACCTGAGAGACTTTTATGAATGCCTTCTTTATCGACTTAATAACTTCCTGAGAGAATTCGCGCAGCTCACGCGACTCACCTAATCTCCTGGACATCAGCAGGTTTTCAGAAATGATTTCTGCCTGATAGTCATGCATTAATCTCGTTATCCTTTTCTCCGTGGCCTCATCGGATATCACTTCTACCGGCCTCACCGGGTTAAATTCATCTCTCACCTGGGTTCTCAGATCATCCAGCCCCTCCTGATAAGGAGCGAGCAGCTGATGTTGTGATAACACATCAGGGCTGGCGTAATCGAAGCGGTTACCCTCACGGGATTGTCTTAGTGATAATAACCTCGTGAACCTTTCAAGTGAGTATCCCAGGTGTTGGGTTATCGGATTAGCAGAGTAAAAAGAAATTGATTTAACTTTGGTGCCTGGGATTGAATTGTGAAATTTTAGTTCGCTATTCAGGATGTGAGCACCGAGATACCGTGCAACATTTTTGATGTTGTAATTCGCGAGCATCTCGGCAGAGACCAGACCCTGCTTGATGAGATAATCCCTGAACGCAGGATATTTATTCACCACCACATAAGGATGTGCGATCAGATAATGAACTGATAGGTCGGATTGAGCAACATCAAAGTGAACATTAGCCAATCCGTAATATGTATTTCCTTCATAGTAAGATTGCCTGTTTTTCATCAGCGCGTAGGTGGTAATATCAGGTACGGTATTATCAGGAACAACACTCTTGCTGATATCTTCCAGAGCCTGCTTAATGATCTGCAAATTGTCGAGGATGTCAGATTTATCTGGGCCTGAATATTGACTCAGTGCGCCAGTCAGTCTGTATGACGTATTTTTCATGTCTTCAACCGCCGCGTACAGGTTTTGGGAAGAAAGATACTTCTCATTTTCGACCGTGAATCCGGTGCGGGTCAGCATAAAATCACTGCTGTCGGTGTATTTCCCCGTGCTTGCATCAAACACCTGTACTTTTTGCCAGCCGAATTTTGTTTTGAGTACAAATTCACTGACTTTATTGAGCGTTACACGATGTGCGGTCGTCCGGTCAAACGAAGTGTCAGGATGTCGGAATAAACCAGAATAAACAGGATAAGTCTGTCCATCATCATTCGGTGATTTTTCAGCAGAATGGGATGGTGGGTTAACGCCGGTATTGAGATCTTTATCCAGGACTCCATCATGACTTCTATTATCTTTGGTTTGTGACACTTCAGTTTTTCTTTTATCGGAGATATTTAGTAATCCGCCGTTATTACCTGCTAGGTCAGAAGCGGGTAATGGGACTGAGATTTTAAAGCCTGCGCCAGTGGTTGTTTTTACCGTTCCTGAACCCGAAAAAGTGTCTTTACTCATTTTTCCATAATCGGCCACTCTCCACTTTTTCTTTTTTTTGTCGAATCTGATAGCAATATCTTTCAGACCTTGATGAGTAATCCGCATCTTGTTTTTGTTCTTACCCTGCTCAACCTCCAGCCAGGCATTTTTTCCTATTTTAAGATAGTGTCTGCCAGTCACGGTGCTAATGATATCGCTGCTGCTGTCCTGACATGCTTCGATAGCGTCGATATCTGAGTCAGCCACAGTATGACTCGAAGAAATTCTTTTTATTTTATTACCGACTTTTTCCGACGGCTTGATTTCTCCAGGTGAAAGCAGATTGAATCTGGTCTTGAGCTTTTTCAGGTTTTCTATATCTTTCCGGATGTGCTTGGAATTTTTGCCGCTGGTTTTTAATTTACTTAGCGCATTCTCCCGGTTTTCAAGTGCTTCAATAATAAAGTTTTTAAATTTTATATTGATGTTTAATATATTAACATTACTTTCCTGGATCATCGCGCTCTGATAAAACTTACCCATGGACGACTGGATGTCGGACACGACTCTTCTGGCCGACAACGGACCGGCAAATTCCTTCAAGAGGATAAAATGCCCGACGCCCGTTCCGGCTGCTTCCTTCATAAAACTTTCCCATTCGGCATAAGGCAATACCGTCGCGCTGTCCGGGAACCCCGGATCAAACTGACGGATGGTCGGGTCGATTACGAAATCGGCACCATCTCTGGCGATACGAACTGCATAATGGTTTTCAGGCCCGGTATCATGGGGATTTTTATAGACCAGCATACCGACCACACGGGGATTTAATCCCTGTGCCTTCAGAACATTGAATGTCTTAAGCATCGCCTCGTAACCATAACCCCATGGATTGTCACGGAATCTTTTCAGATTGTCAGCATGCGGGCCCGCTGAAAAAAGAAAGCGCTGTAACGCCTTCTCCGTTTCACCGGGTGCCTTATCAATCAGCGAAAAATCCAGGCCCTCTCCAAAAGCGTTCCGCTCGCCTGCTCCCGCCCTGCCCGACGTGTCGGCATCCGGGGCATTTGTCTGCGTGAATACGTCGGCTTCAGGAAGCTGGCGTCCGCCGTCGACATTATGCACCTTGTAGGCGAGCAGCTGGAGGCGGTTGCCCTTTTCCCAGCTGACGCGGTTATCTCTGGAAATCATGAATTCGCCGGTGTTGATTTTACCTTGCAGCGCGGTATTGCCGATTTTAAAGCTGCGTACCGGCAGGTTAGACTCCACTTTATGGACCGGTAACTCGCTTGCTATTTCCTCAAGTGCTTCGAGAGAGGCGGATGCTTCCATGGGTTTGCTGAGTTTTATCTGTGCAGCGATATTTTTTGCCATATCATAGGAGTGCTTTACACTCATGCCGCTGGTCAGTAACGCCTGATAAATGGCCAGCGGCTCTCCTGTCTCGTAAGCCTGTTTGATGCTCTGCCCGACAGTCGCCAGGTCGACAGCTTTGTCTGCAACCATCAGCGCGTATTTGACCGTGGTCCCGCCAATTAGGCTGAATTTTCCCAGCTTGACGGCGATGCTACCGCCAGAAATGCTCCTGACAGTCAGCGCGGCAACCGCCAGCGGATCCAGCTGCTCGCCGTCTGCCACATTGGCAGCAATCTCCGCGGCTGCCTGCACGGCACTGAGAACGATCCCCCCCGATGTAAATGAAGTGACGGCCCCGACGCTCACGTCAAACCAGCTGCCGATGTATTCTGCCTTATCTACATTTATCGCTGTCTGCTGAACCGTCTGCCCTGTGATGTCGCTGACCACGAGTTGTGTCTGCCCGCTGAGCGTTGAGAATGGCCGTGCAAATGACCGCAGATACTCGGCGGGCGTCAGACTCTCCCAGGTAATTTGAAGTTTGTATTTTTGCTGGGTTGTTGTCATGGCCGGGTCGGGGATCAGAGCGCCAAGAATCGCCCTAGTGATTAACAGCTTATTCTCAGGGGTTTTCCCTTTGAGTTTATAATCGTTCTCAATGGTGCTCGCCAGCGCTGAAGAGAGGCTCGCAATATTGACCGCAGACGGATTATTCCGGTTAAAATAATCATTGAAATCATAAGTCCCGTCTCTGAGACCGCTAAGAAAACCCTGGGCATTCTCATACATCAGGAATTCTGCGCCACCAATTGTGGTCAAAGTGAAAGGTAAACGTGTTTTTCGTTTCCTCTGATTCGCATCGTGAGGAAAAGCCCACTTAATATTGGCCAGCAGATCGTTCCCTTTACTTACATAATAATACGGCTGTGCGGAATCCAGACGAACAAGGACGCCGGATTTGGATCCCGGCGCATCAGGGAGCAGGAACGTGTTGTTGAGCTGATACCCCGCGATATCAGCAGGGACGACGAGAGGGGCGCCGATTCTGGCCAGATGAGCATTCTTTCGGACGCGCGGCGGTAAGCTCTGATCGCTTTCTATCTGGCATAACACCTGCTTAATGCCGTACAGATAGGTGGTTTTTTTCTTGTCATCAGTAAATGTCTTCCAGGCTTCCTGAGGAGTAAAATCCACCTGGTCTGCCCGTAAACTCTGCCCGGTCGACGCGCCCGCTGTTGCATCCTGAGTCTCCAGGCTGCGCTTGCCTCTGCTTCGCGGGTGTGCCTCCTCACTATCACCGCTCCCGGCGAATGCCTCAGCCTCAGCCTCAGCAGCCGCCGGTAACTTCTGCTCCGCGGCGTCGGTTGGCGTCCCACTGACCGGCGTCTGTCGCCCGGCGCCTGAACCCATCATCACGTCATGCCGTCTTTGCTCCTCACTGGCCGGATGCCACTCAGGATATTCCCGGACCTGCGCACCCGGTACATTCGCGCCGGCCTTCAGAGCACCGGTTGCGCCTTTAAAACCGGCAATGGCGGTGCCGCTGAGCACCAAATCAGACAGCATCTGCCCGCCAGAGTCCATGTTAATGTGTTGACTCTTTTTCCCTGTCGTCACCCGTCCATAAATCGCGTCAAAGGTATTTTCTTTTGTTCCAACCCGGTAGTTGATCACCCCTGCGCCCGCGACTAACGCGCCACCTGCCGCCAGTTTGATCATCCCCGGTACGGGTGAAATCAATACGCTGAACCCCAGCTGTGTTAATTTCTTCTCCAGCAGGTCACAGACAGCCCCATAAGGAATATCACTGCCCGGCATGATGTGTTTATTTAACTTATGAAGTGACCAGGGTATTTTTATACAGGCTCTCCCTGCCCTGAAAGCCATGCCAGTCAGGTCACTCAGGCCGATGGTCAGATACCCCAGCGCATCCAAAGAGAGATCCACAGCAATACGCGCGGCGCGATCTGATATTTTTCTTTGTCCCCATTTCGTCAGGTATTCGGCCAGCCCTTTTTCCAGGCCGGCATACTGCTCCGGGCTTATCGCGGGCTTCAGCTCACCGATGCGGGCATTTTCAAACTCAGCGGCAAGCCGGGTGGCAAACAGAAAGCCCTGCGGATCGCCGGCTGAAAGCACATCGTCGGTCAGCCGGTGCTTTTTCAGTAAGGCAGACACCTGCTCCGCGTTCGGCTCCACCCAGTCTTCCGGCATTTTTTGCCGAGCGATCTCCGCCCAGTGCCGGGCAAGACGCGCACCGCGCGAATATTCGTCCAGCGTGCGGCCAGTCAGTTTCGCGGCGGCGGCGGCGAGTGTCTTTTCGACTTGTGTTGCCAGCAGCAGGGCTTCTTCTGACCTTTCCTTCGCCTCGTGATAATGGGGTTCGCGGTCGCCGGCAGCGATGATCGCCTTATTCAGCGCGCTGCCCGCGGCGGCAAGCCTTTCGGCAATATCATACATAAATGCCCCCGTCAGCTTTTCATAGGCTGACCACAGATTGCGGGAGACGGACTCAGAAAGTGAATCTTTGCTGTTTATGTAAACAGAAAGCGCCTGCTTTTCCAGACTGTTGGCAATGCCATCCTTCCCGGTCGCGAGGCATCTGTTGATTTTTGCTGCTCTCCCGATATCACACGCCAGCAGGCGATCCAACTCCGCCATCTTTTCGCTCAGGACGCTTGCGGATTTTTTTCGCTCATCGCCGTCAGATGTGCGTTGCTGAACCGCGGCGCTGTCCGCTACCGCATCGTTATCTTCCCGGTTTTCCCCGTCGTGCGATGCGGGCGCAGGTAACACACGATCCTTTATGGGATACAGCACTTTTGTTTTTGCATACAGCGCACTGCTGGCGTCACGGGTTTTTATCGCCATCTGCTGCCACGACCACAGAATGCTTCTGACAATGGATTCCGCAGTCAGCCGCTCTGATGCCATTGCCGGGTTGAGCGGCGGTACGACGTCCAGCAACTTTCTGTGTAGCCCGGCTCTGAGCGTGCTGGCCTCCGCCAGCAGGATGGCGCACTGCGCCCCCTTTTTTTTGAACCAATCCGGGGGGCTGGAGGTCTGTCTGACCGACTTGTCCTTCATTTCCCGGTGGAGATTTTCAAGAAACTGCGAGACGTCCCTGAAGAAATCAGCCAGCGACCCCTGCCGCTGCCCGGCGATATCCGCAATTATTCCGGCCTGATGTCCGACATTCTTTAGCAACACGCCGAAAGTGGAGAATCCCGTCAGTTTGCCCGGAGTCAGAAGTTCTTCGGTAATGTCGGTCAGCGTCTGCATCGCGGACGTCAGCGGCATGATCAGCGACGGGTAACTATCTGCGTTTTTAATGGCTTTTTCATGGCTGATCCACTGGCGGACGTTATCTTCTGACAGCCGGGCGGCGAATGCCGCTATGGCGCTGAGTTTTTCCCGCATCCACGGTGCATCAAACGGCCCTCCGGTGCTGATGCCGTGGTTTAACTGCGCGCGGGCGTCGGTCACGGCGTCATGCAGCCGGCGCACCGACGCCGGGTCAATCCCCGCGGCCTGAGGTCTGTCAGAACTGAGCCGGGTGCCAAGCGAGGTGAAATACTCCGCCAGCTCGCTGAAGAAAGAACAGGCGGTTGCCGATAGCAACGGGGCTATTTCCCGGTCTTTTTCTGCCTCACTGTGCAGCGCACGGATTACGCGGGCGATGTCGCCGTCCGGCATGACGGCGCCACCATCGGCCGGGAAAAGCACATCAACCGCATTCTTCAGCGTTCGCAGCGCGGACGCCAGCCGTCCGGCCAGCTGCTGCGCCGCCGCCCGGTTTTTCGCGTCATATTTTGGGTCACCGTGAACAGCGCCCAGCTGATGGTCAATCCAGCGCTGCGCGTTGTCAGACAGACGCGCTGTCAGCTTGTCGAGAGCAGCAAGCTGGCGCTGTCGCCACTCGTCATCAGACCTGCCGGCCCTGGCAGACGCTAAGACACCGCTCTGCTGCGCGCCGGCCAGTGCCTCACGCAGCTGTGCGACTAATGTCGGATTAAGCGCGGGTATCTGCACATTATGGCCCTTGCGCCTGAATTCCTGCGCTTCTGCCTGGTGCACGTCGCGGAGATAAGCAAACAGGCTGTCGTTATGACTGTCAGCCTGCCGGCCTGCTGAGCGTGACGCCGCGCGGCAAAATGAGGCTGCCGCCTTATGCTGGCCTTGCTGCTCAGCGTCGTTGTGGTTTTCATTCCGGGCGTAATCTTTCCTGTATGTTATGTCTTTTTTTAATGCAGAGATATAAGGCATAGGAATGTTCCTGGATAACGTTATTGGTATAAGGGGGGCCGTGAGGTTAACGCCGCGCAGCAAGCAAAATGGATATTGCCGGCTTGAAGGCAGCCAGATAACAGCACTGTTTCAACGCTGACAACACATCACTTTCAGGATGTTCTCATGCCGGTGGCGTATCAGGTGATGGCGATCGAAACGGACCGACCGCTCAACACGACATTTGATTTTTAGAAAAATTTATCCATGGTTTCGTGTTGTTCCGAAATCTGTTTGCGCCCGCAAAATATCGTTTCCAGCCGCGCTACCAGACAGCGAATCCTGATATGCTGCGTGGTGTGATCCCGTTATTCCGCTCAGCCATCACCATGCCCGGTTGTGCGTGCTCAGTACATACGTGTGATACCCGCGGACAGACAGTCATAGTGAATCAGCAGCATAGTGGAAGCCGCTGGATGATTTTTGATCAAAAACATCATTTGAATATATAGCGCTATTGCTAAGTTAGCGATTAGATAGCCTCATTATTAGTGAAAATCGCTGCATTTTAACGACAAAGTTGAGTACGTCTTAAAAGTCTGATTGCTGGTTAAAAAGTAGCCATTAACTAATGAAAGGACTAATCTGGATATGCTTGCGGCCACCGCAAGAAAAAACGACGAGAGTGGATGCCGCCAGGCAAAAGATATCAGTAAGGCTGAAGCAGAAGGGAAATATCAGGGCAGGATGGGCGATGCACAGACACATGTACTGATACACATTCTTCGCCTGATTCACAGGAAATCTCTGCGCGAAACAGCCCGTCTGGCAGGTGTATCCAACATGACGGTAATACGCGTCTGCAATAAAGAAAACGAGTAAAGGAGGGCGTCGGTCCCTCTCGATAACCCTCTGAAATATCAGCACCTCCGTTTAGCAAAATACTCGTTTTTTCGGGCTGTGATAACCTCTTCGGGGCATTCTGAGCGCCGGGACTGATGAAGAAGAAAAGCAGCACATCCACTCCCCAGGACGCCACGTTAAGACAGTTTCTGACGTGTCCGGATATTGCCCGTGATTTCATGGAAATCCGTCTGCCAGCAGAATTGCGTGCAGTCTGCGATCTCAGCACGCTGAAGCTGGAATCCGGCTCGTTCGTTGAGGAAGATCTCCGCCAGTATTTCAGCGGCGTGCTCTAAAGCCTGAAAATTACCGACGGCGACGGATATATTCATGTCCTGGTCGAGCACTTAGGCGGTGCACTGCATAAGTGCTCTTATGAAAAGCGAATGATTGTGTGAAGTGACAACATACCCCCTTTAAGTTAACGAAGTTTTTTGGTTTCAAATACCCCGCATAAAAAACATCGCAAAGTAGAGCAAGAGTTTGGGGAGTAACGAAAGCTAAATGCAGGTCAGGAGGCTAATATTTACACTCAACCAACCAAATGTTTATGCTAAAACCTTTAAATGGCGGGGATATGAAAACATTTAGCTTATCCACAACTCAGGTCAGACCACCCCGTTTATGGCAGGTGGCCGGATTAAACAATTCAGATGGTGTGGCGCTGCTGGGGCAGATTAATGAAGGTCTTGATGGCAAGGCTGCTAAGCTGATCGTTGACTGGGCGTAGATAACACCAAACGATCTGGGCAAAATGTCCGTCATTCCGTCAACGACGTTTAGTCGCAGCGTAAAAGCGCGATTCAGTTCCGGGCAAAGCGAACGACTGGTTCGTATTATCGGCGTTATTGATCGGGCGATAGAGTTGTTTGAAGGTGATAAGGAAGAGGCTCAAAATGGGGAAATGAGCCAACAGGGCGCTAAGTTGGCAAGTCCCGGCAGGACTGATTGCATCTGAAACTGGGGCTTACGATATCATTAAATTGATCACACGTCTGGAGCATGGGGTGTACTCTTGATCCTCTATCGGCTGATGAAGACGCTCCGCCAGAACTGACCGTATACGGCGATGCCTGGTGTTTTTCTAAAGATTCGATAGCGCTGCATGTGCCCAGTGCGCTATCGCCAATGGAATATGACTACCTGTTAAATCCTGAACACCCGGTTTTTTTTTACGGGATCATTGAGAAGGCTGAGGCTATACCGTTCCAGCTTGATAGTCGGCTAAAACCCGATCGTAAATAACGTATAAAGCCACGATAATTCAGACCATCAGATCGCCTTATCGCGCTGCTTCGTGGTGATCATATCCTGTAGACTAATACAGCAACAGACTGAGTCCTAACCCGAGGATTTAGTCTATCAGCGTCGGATAATCAATCGCTTTTCATAAGAGCACCAGGCAACGCCGGATAAACAGATGGCTTTCCGCTAGATAAGCTATGCGGTGGCGGCTATGCAGCGCCACCTGTAGGCAGGGCATAAAAAACGGCCACTGGTGATACCGATGCTGTTTTACACCGGTAAACGCAGCCCGTATCCGTACTCCACCCGGTGGCTGGATGAGTTTGACGCTCCTGCGCTGGCAAATATTACGGTCATTCCGGATAAGGCAGGATAGCAACAATCCTGAGTATAAATTCTGCATAAACCGCGTAGTGTGCAATAAGCTACCTGGCGTGAACGATCACCGAGTATCCGACCAGCATGACGCCGCCTACGCCACAGATAGCCATAAATAAAAACAGCAGGATGACAGCAATTTTTTGCCAGTTCATAGGTGAAAATCCGTCGCGAAAAGGGGCGGTAGTATACGCCCTTTAGCATTTTTTTACTTAAAGAGACCGAGCTTTAACTCACGTGGGCGGCGATAGAAAAACCCTGATCCTGCCAATGGAAGAGCTGTTCCTGTTGGCGATGTGAGAGTTTATTGCCTGTATAAACAAAGATATGCTGACCAGGGAACAGTTCAGGACGGGGATGATCGAGTGGTTCAGCCAGCACGTCAATACGCCATCCCTGTTGAGACAGTCGCCATGCTTCCAGCCATAGCCGGGTGCGATCTTCGTTGCCCCAGCCGATCAACAGTGCATCTTTACCCGCTTTTTTACGAGAAGCATTAAGGCAAAAAACAACGTAGTCGATCAGCGCGCCATCCAGAAGACTACACATGGTGCGGGCGGTGTTTTGATCGAGCCCCAGTCGCTGACGTACCGGGACAAAAACGTGATCGATGAGGGCGTCAACGGAATGTTCACGACCCGCTGACAGGATTCTGGCACGTAGCTTGGCAGGGCGGACGTGACGTAGCACCATCATCATTTCTTCCTGCAAGGCAGCCCAGCCGTCATGGACTTCGACGTTATCTCCACTCAGCAGCACTTTAACTTTACCGACCGGAACGCCGCTTTCTATCCAGCGTTTGATCTCCTCAATGCGCTGGATGTCCTCGTCATCAAACTGACGATGTCCACCTTCCGTGCGTTTTGGCTTCAGCAATCCATAGCGACGCTGCCATGCGCGTAGGGTGACCGGATTAATGTCGCAGCGTTCAGCCACATCACCAATACTATATATAGCCATCACCTTCCTTAAACTCTGACTTTCAGATTGTAGCGCCTTAAACTTAACCAATACCATTAATCTGTACAACCTTTATTTTGTATGTACAATTTGATCCCCTCGTTAATTTAGGCTTTCTTTTAATAACGTGCGTATTTCGCCGATGTAGCCTGTTGCCTCGAGCCGCAGACTTTTACGCTAAATGATGGAAGGCTGATGGAGCGACGGTATACCTATTGAGTATGGCTCTCCGCCGCAGGTTGTCATCAAGTAGCTTATTGGCCAGCAAGACAATTCAGTCAGGGAGGCTGACGTCTGCCCCTCGCTGTGGGAGAATAGCCGTCAGCGTGTCGCAAAGTGGTGGTTATGGCGTTAACTCCGGCGTTAAAAGAACAGATTGCCCAGTGGTATAAAGCCCTGCAGCAGCAAATCCCCGATTTTATTCCTCGCGTAGCCCAGCGTCAGATGATAGCCGAGGTGGCGCGAACGCTGGCTGGCGAAGAGGGTCGTCATCTGGCGATAGAAGCACCGACTGGGGTGGGTAAAACCCTGTCTTATTTGATCCCGGGGATTGCCATCGGACGCGCCGAAGAGAAGCCGCTGGTCGTGAGTACGGCGAACGTTGCCTTACAGGAACAGATTTACGCTAAGGATTTGCCGCTGCTACAAAAGTTAATACCGGATTTGCGCTTTACGGCCGCCTATGGCCGTGGTCGCTACGTTTGCCCGCGCAACCTGGTCGCGTTAGCCAGTGATCAGCAGCAGCCTGATTTACTGATGTACTTGCAGGAAGAGACCTTCAGTGCCAGTAAGGAAGAGCAGAAACGGTGCGCCGGGCTCGCAAAGTCGTTGGATCGATCGGAGTGGGACGGCTTGCGCGACCACTGCGACGATAATATTAGTGACGATCTTTGGCAGCGGCTGAGTACCGACAAAGCCAACTGCCTGCGTAATAATTGTCACTGGTTCAAAACCTGTCCTTTCTTTCTTGCCCGGCGTGAAATGGAAAATGCGGATGTCATCGTCAGCAATCACGCGCTGGTAATGGCGGCGCTGGAAAGTGAGTCAGTGCTTCCGCCAGCCAAAGATCTGCTGTTAGTGATTGATGAAGGCCACCATTTGCCCGATGTGGCGCGCGATGCGCTGGAAATGAGCGGAGAAATTACCCCAGGCTGGACCACCGTTCAACTGGATCTGTTCCGGAGACTGGTCGAGCTATGCATGACGCAGTTTCGTCCCAAATCGCCGCCCGGCCTGGGGAATGCTGAGCGGCTGACGCAGCATTGTGAAGAGATACGCGAACACCTGCAAAGTCTGGCGCAGCTACTGGCGCTGTGGTTACCACCCGGCGAGCAACCGGGCGAATATCGTTTCGAAATGGGCCACTTGCCTGATGAGATCATGACGCTGTGCGCGCGACTGGCGAAACTGAGTGAGGGGCTGCGTGGCCTTGCTGACGCGCTGCTGAACGATCTGAGTGAAAAAACGGCCAGGCATGACCTGGTTAAATTACACAGTACGCTGTTGCAAATGAGCCGGGCGCTGGGTTGGTTTGAGGCCACCAGTAAACTGTGGCGGCTTGCGGCGATGAACCAGGCTTCCGGCGCACCGGTATCAAAGTGGGTAACGCGCGATCTGCGTGATGGTCAGGAGCTATTGCAGCTCCACTGTGCCGGTATTCGCGTTAGTGAGCAGCTTGAAAAGCTATTATGGCGTAACGTTCCCCACGTGGTATTGACTTCCGCAACTTTACGCTCGTTGAACAGTTTTAATCGTTTACAAGAGATGAGTGGGCTGGCGGAGCGGGCTGATGATCGTTTCGTTGCCCTGAATTCGCCATTCAATCACATTAAGCAGGGCCGGTTGCTGATCCCGCAGCTGACGCAGGAGCCTACGCTGAGCGGTGAGAGCCAGCACCTCGCGGAGATGGCTCACTTCTTTCGCCAGCAGATGAGTCAGCAGCGGCACAAAGGTATTTTAGTGCTGTTTGCCAGTAACCGGGCGATGCAGCATTTTATCTCGCTGCTCCCCTCGCTGCGTCTGACGATGCTGGTCCAGGGCGATAAACCCCGCCCGGCACTGATCGCCTTACATCGTCAGCGCGTGGAACGTGGTGAGACCAGCATTCTGGTCGGGTTACAATCCTTTGCTGAGGGTCTGGATTTAAAGGGCGAACTGCTGACTCAGGTACATATTCATAAAATTGCGTTTCCGCCGATCGACAGCCCAGTTATTTTGACCGAAGGCGAATGGCTGAAGAGCCTGCAGCGCTATCCGTTCGAGGTACAAAGCCTGCCCGGTGCCTCCTTCAATCTGATACAACAGGTTGGACGATTGATTCGCAGTCATGAATGCTACGGTGAGATCATTATTTACGATCGCAGATTGCTAACCAAACGCTACGGTAAGCGCCTGCTGTCGGCACTGCCGGTTTTCCCACTTGAGCAACCCGCACTGCCAGAGGGCGAGCTGCCGCAGGCTCCGCTCGTTGAGCATAAAAAAAATCCGCGCCGCTGGCGCCGCCGCTGAGAGTCGAATCATGGAATTTAACCACATCATTAAAGAGATTGGTCGCGGTAAAAACCATGCCCGCCATTTGGATCGCCAGACTGCCTGTGACCTTTACCGCCTGATGCTGGACGGCAAGGTCCCGCCGCTGACGCTGGGCGCAATACTGATCGCACTGCGTATTAAGGGAGAAGGGCCGGAGGAGATGCCGGGTTTCTATCAGGCAATGCAGGAAAAGGTCCCACAGCTGATAGCCCCGCCGGGGCGCACGCTGCCGGTGACCATTCCCAGTTATAACGGCGCCCGTCGGCAGGCGAATCTGACGCCGCTGCTCGCGCTGCTACTCAGTAAGCTGGACTTTCCCGTGCTGGTGCACGGCGTGCGTGAAGATGAAACGCGGGTGACCAGCAAGCAGGTTTTTGCCGCATTAAACATTCAGCCAGCTGCCAGCGTTGAACATGCGCAGCATGCGCTGGACAATGGCGACGTTGCGTTTATCACTATAGACCAGCTTTGCCCACCGCTCGCAGATCAACTGGCGCTGCGCTGGCAGCTGGGGGTGCGCAACAGTGCGCATACCCTCGCAAAGTTACTCTCTCCTTTTGGTATACACCAAACGCTGCGCCTTTCCAGCGTTTCTCACCCTGAATACGTTGCGCGCGTTGCTGATTTTTTTCAGCATCTGGGCGCAAGTGCACTGCTGTTGAATGGCACTGAGGGAGAAATCTATGCCAACCCGCAGCGCTGTCCCGGCATAACGCTCATTCGCTCTGGTGAAGCGCCACGGGAGCTGGTCGCTCGTCAGCCTGAGCAGGTGCCGGACGCTGACGATTTACCCGCGTCTAAGGGTGCTGAAGACACCGCAAGGTGGATAACACGTTGCCTGGCACGCAAGATCCCTGTGCCGCAGTCGCTGAGGTTACAGATTGCCTGCTGTCTGTTGGCTGTGGGACGAGCTGCCAGCGTTGAACAGGGATTGCAGCAGCTGGCCGACGCCGGTTACTGATGGGGCGGGCAGAGATGCTCCACCAGCCCGATCCAGAACGCGATACCGTGTGGCAGCACGGCATCGTTAAAATCATAGTTGGCATTGTGCAGCGGCGCCCAGGGGAGGGCGCCGTCGGCACCAATCCAGAAGTAAGCCCCCGGACAGTGCTCCAGCATACAGGCGAAATCTTCAGAGGCCATCGACGGATTAATATTCCAGTGAAGATGATCGGCAGGCAGGAGCGAACGGGCACATTCCCTTACCCGCAGGGCAGCGGCAGGATCATTGCTGGTAACGGGATAATCGCCGGAAAAAGTCAGCGTACTTTTGATATCCATCGGTGTGGTCAGGCTGTCCACAAAAGAAGCTATCAGCGCTTTTATTTCTTGCCGTACATCGTTTTGCAGGCAGCGCAGCGTGCCGCTCAGCGTCACGCGGTCGGGTATAACGTTAATGGCTTCACCGCCGTTAATCTGCGTAACGCTGATAACCGCTGAGGCAAGCGGCGAGAGGCGACGCGCTGGTATGGTTTGCAGCGCCATGATGAGCTGAGCCGCCGCGACAATCGGATCTGCGCCATTTTCCGGCATTGCTGCATGACAGCTTTTACCCTGTAAAGTGATGGTGAAGGCATCAAGCGATGCCATCATCGCGCCGGGGTTGAGTGCAATGTGACCGACCGGAAGACCCGGCCAGTTGTGCATACCGTAAATCGCATCCATCGGAAAACGACTGAATAGCCCGTCACCGATCATTTTTCGCGCCCCTCCAAGGTTTTCTTCTGCTGGCTGGAAAATAAAGCGTACCGTACCGCTGAAGTAGCGATGGGTACTGAGATAACGTGCAGCCGCCAGCAGCATGGCAGTATGGCCGTCATGACCGCAGGCGTGCATTATCCCTTCAGTTTGCGAACGCCATGGGGCGCCGCCGCGTTCGGAAACGGGCAACGCATCCATATCGGCCCGAAGACCAATAACCGGGCCGGGGCCGTTTTCCAAGGTGCCGATGACGCCGGTTGTCGCCAGTCCGGTGTGTACCTGAAGGCCGTACTGACGAAGTTCACCAGCGACCAGCGCCGCGGTTTTGTGTTCCTGATATCCGAGTTCAGGATGTGCGTGCAGCTGATGTCGCCAGACGGTGGCGCAGTTGATAAGTGAGGCGGGCAGGATCATGCAATATCTCCCTGACGGTCTGATTACCGATTACCAAAACTACCATAAATTCAGCGGGGCACAGGGAGAATCAACTAATCTTTACGTTATGACCAGCTAAAAAAATTCCCGTTCTCTGGCGGGAGCCGCGCGTTGACTTCTGCTGCGACAGGTTCAGTTCATACTGACGGGGTCACTTCTGCGCCAGCTCGTAACCCACGTCGGCATCGGGCATGACACCGGTTGCAGGATCATTCCACAGCTTTCTGCCGCGTTACCCAGCAGGCCGACAAAAGATCGCTTTTTTCGCGGTAGTAACATCGCTAATCATCTTCAGAGTCTCATCCAGCGTAGGGGTTTTATAGTCGACATAGCGGGTGCGCAGGCGGAAATCAATGCCCGATCCCTGACACTCAATAGCCAGTACGCAGGCAACGGCCAGCACGCCAGTCAACGGTTAGGTTCCCCCCTTGCCGCCCAGCCCGGCAGTGAATATCCATTTACCGCTGAGATCGTTGTTAAAGTGCTGACGTTCCGCCTCGACAAAGGTTTCAAAAGTGCCCTGAACAATGCTCAGTGCGCCGATGATGGCTTGAGTTGGTCCTGTGCTAGACCGTGGCCCGGCGAGGGCTGATAAGGATAACGTGCGTTGAACATGATATTCCTCAGAAATTAGCCCAAGATTATTTTAATGGTAAAATTATTTTATGGCGGTTATCTTACGCGCCTTCAGTAGGAGAGCGATGATGACCGTACGTCAGCAGTCCCCGTTACATCCCCGTAATCGCCACCGCGAACGTTACGACATGGCCGCGCTTTGCGAGGCATATCCGCCGCTCGATGGATTTATTATTAACAGTCCCGCAGGCCAAGCAACGATCAATTTCTCCGATCCGCAAGCGGTTCTGACTCTGAATCAGGCGCTGCTGAAATTTCATTATGCTATTCAGTCATGGCCACTGCCACCGGCATTTCTCTGCCCGCCAGTGCCTGGTCGGGCGGACTATATCCACTATCTTGCCGATCTGCTGGCGCAGGAGCCGCAAACCCTGGGGACATCGATACTGGATATCGGCTGCGGCGCCAATCTTATCTATCCGCTCATTGGGCAGTATGAATACGGCTGGCGTTTTACTGGCTCAGAGATCAACGAACTGGCAGTCAACGCTGCCAATAAAATCATTGCCGCTAATCCGGGTCTCAATCGCAAAATTCGCCTGCGTAGGCAGAAAAATCCGCAGGCGATCTTCAGGGGTATCATCCATAAAGGTGAATATTTTCACGCTACACTGTGCAATCCGCCTTTTCATCGTTCTGCTGAAATAGCGCAGGCCGGTAGCCAGCGCAAACAACGTAATCTCGGACTGGACGTCAATGCTCAGCTCAACTTTGGTGGCCAGCCGCAGGAGCTATGGTGTGATGGGGGGGAAAGTGGCTTTATTACGCGGATGATCGCAGAAAGCATTGGCTTTGCCCGACAGTGTGGCTGGTTTACTACCTTGGTATCACGTAAAGAGAACCTTCCGGCGCTCTATACTCACCTAAAGCGTGCGAACGTGCGCGAGGTTAAAACCGTGGCGATGGCCCAGGGGCAAAAGCAGAGTCGCTTTATCGCCTGGCGTTTCTAGACTTATCACTGCACTGTACGATGCCTGACTAACGCTGTGCACCACCGCTCTGGCAGCCCCAATAATAATTAAAGGCCAGCTATACAGTGCCGACCCCATAAGCTAAAGGAGGCAGTGGTTATCCACAGAAACCGGTTGCTAATAAATCAGTATCAGGGATCGCAACAAAAGCGCTGACGCAGAGAACATTTACTGGATACATAAAAAGGCAGAGGGGCCAGCCTCTGCCTTGTACGCTCTGATTGTAAAATGCTACATCTAACTCAAACCATAAATGTGTTATTCGATGTTGGACTCGATGAACCACAGGAATTTATCGAGATCGCGAGAAGCGGCGGTGAAAATATCCGCACTGTCTTCATCACTCACTTCACCAATGGCTTTACGCGTGTCGTTAGCAACTACGGCATAGCGGTCAGCCAGTGCTCGTAGGTGATCCTGCACGCTATGAATGTTGAGCGGATAACTTTTCAGTGTAGTTTTATCGTTGACGACCTGAGTAGTACCAAGGGCAACGCCGCCTAATTGAACGACTCGTTCAGCAATGGTGTCCTGATGTGCAATAATCGCCGTGCGGAATCCATCCAGCATTTCGTGAACAGCAATGAAATTTGAACCGCGCATGTTCCAGTGAGCTTGTTTGGTGATCAAGGAGAGATCAATATACGCAATTACCAGACGATTGAGCACCTCGATAGTAGCTCTTTTCTCGTTATCGGCCACGTCATTACGGGTGTAAATCAGGTCAGAAGATTTAGTTTTTACCAGTTTAGCGGTACTCATCATTAATATCCTCTTAATGTGTTAATCCTGAACTTCATTACTCAGTGTAGCAGGAATTTTTATTTCTGTGGTTCAGTTTTCAACTATTGCATAAATAGCTAAAAACAACGAGTAACTATTTGGTAACAAAGTTATTTAAGTAGCGTGGTTGAGATTAATTTTTAAAACCAGTCTGCTAGTTAATACCTCATGTAGATTGCATTGTGAATAAACTTATCAATTATTATTGAACTATTTTTCAGTATGTAAATAATTACACCGTAAATGAACAGATAATAAACGTTATTTGATTGCGCAGTCCCTGCACGCGAAATTATTGCGTTATAGATTCGATGGTGGCTTTATTCCGCTGTGCTGTCAGCGTCGAACCGACAGATGCGCTGATAATCGCCAGTAAGCCAAACCATTGCAATCCGTTCAGCATTTCGCCGAGAAATACCATTCCTGAAAGCGCCGCGATCCCAGGTTCAAGACTCATCAGAGTGCCAAATACTCGCGCTGGCAGACGGGTAAGCGCCATCATTTCCAGCGAGTAGGGTAACGCGCCGGAAAGGATGGCGATAGCGATGCCAATTGGGATGATGCCGGGATGCCACAGTTCACTGCTGGCAGCGCTAAGGCTGATAGGTACGAATACCAGCGCACCAATTAATGAACCAACGGCCACTGTTGCCGGGCCATGATCAGTGCCGGCTCGCGAACCGGTCAGAATGTATAGTACCCAGAAACCACCGGCGATCAGCGCCAGCATGGCACCTTTTATATCGACGCTGCCAATATTTTTTCCTAAGGGGAGCAGCAGGTATAGCCCAAATACCGCAAGAATTACCCAGATAAAATCACTGATACGCCGTGATCCAGCCAGCGCCAGTGCCAGCGGCCCGCAAAATTCCAGGGCAACGGCGATACCCAGTGGAACGGTGCGTATCGCCAGGTAAAAACTGTAGTTCATCGCGCCTAATGCCAGACCGTAAATCAGTAAAGGCATGCGCTGTTCTTTGCTGAATCGAAGGCGCCAGGGTTTGAAGATAACGATCAGAATAAGCGTACCCAGCCCCAGTCGTAATGCGGTAACTCCCTGTGCGCCAACCTCTGAGAACAGCGTTTTTGCCAGCGCGGCGCCTCCCTGAATGGACGTCATTGCTATCAGCAATACTGCAATCGGAAACCAGACTGAAGATTTAAATCGGTTTAAATACATTCTGTGACCTTTCGCTTTCCTGCGATAATAAGCCATAAACGTTCATTGTAATCGAACCTTATTAAAAAACCGACACGACGCAGAAAAATGTGCTTTTGACGAAAGTACAAGGAGGAAAAGTGTCAAGAAATGTCAGATTTTTTTAAAAAGTGCGCAAAAAACCTTTTTTTACTTAGCGGAGTAAATAATTTTTTTTGGTCTTTTCTTAATTAGAATTCAATATGTTATCCGATTTCATTAACTTTTTGTTACATGAAAACAATCGTTAGACAACCTTTTACGGGCAGAGTTTCTTACTGACTTTTGTTATATTTGTAACGTTGTCAGGAGAAGAAGTACTTTCACATTTGAGGTGGTTATGAAAAAAATTGCATGTCTTTCAGCCTTGGCTTGTGTTCTGGCAGTTTCTGCTGGCTCAGCAATGGCACGTAGCACCGTTTCACTTGGTTATGCCCAGAGCGATATGCAGGGCGTTGTCAACAAAGCTAACGGTTTCAACCTGAAATATCGTTGGGAAAATGAAAACAATCCTCTGGGCTGGATTGGTTCATTTACCTACACCACCAAAAACCATGATGTTAATGGTTTTAACGATAAAGGCCAGTATTACGGCATCACCGCGGGTCCTGCTTACCGCATTAACGATTGGGCCAGCATCTATGGCGTGATCGGTCTTGGCTACGGTAAATACGATTCTAACGCAATTAACACCCGTGATAAGTCTGGCAGCAGTGATGTCGGCTTCTCTTACGGTGCGGGCCTGCAGTTTAACCCAATGGAAAACATCGCTATCGATACCGGTTACGAGAAGAGCCGTATTCGTAGTGTTGACGTTGGCACCTGGATTGTTGGTGTAGGTTACAGCTTCTGATTATACCCGGTGGGATGATCCCCACTGTCGGTAAAAAAATCCGCCGTCTAGGCGGATTTTTTTTGCCTTTAGTTAGCAGGCGTGAACATTAAGCTTACCGGGCGTTGTCATTTTCGGCTACTTTTTTTATCGGCGATGAGCATTTCAAGTAGCATCAGGCGCAGGGTAAACGGTGAACGCAATAACAGCGGCAGGTTTTGAATGACTTTTTTCATTTTTATCCTCCGTCTGTACAGCGTGTTAGCCTTCTAACGGCGCTTTTGCGCAGTCAGACCCAGGCAGAGCCCACCGATAAAAGTAAGAAACAACATCAGTAGGATGTAGACGCTATCCATGACACTCTCCGTACTTCTAAGAAGTGAGTATAATATCGAGACTTATAGCATAAGCTATACTATTTAGCCAGTGCTATTTAGATGACTGTTTGAGGATCATGAACCATCGTTTACAATGGCAGCCCAACTGGCTGATGCAGTAATGGCGGGTCCGTAATGTATAGAAAGAAGGAAGCTGAATGAGTCGTCGCGCGAAAGACGCTGCGCCGGTATCGAATGGCCAGTTAAAAGATATTGAAGAGCATGTTGAAGGCTTTCGGCAGGTGCGGGAGGCGCACCGCCGCGAGCTGATCGATGACTATGTTGAACTTATTTCTGATTTGATTCGCGAGTTTGGCGAAGCGCGTCAGGTTGATATGGCCGCCCGTCTCGGGGTATCCCAGCCGACGGTGGCTAAGATGTTAAAACGCCTCGGCGTAGCTGGTCTTATTGAGCAAGTGCCCTACCGCGGCGTGTTTCTCACCAGTGAAGGAGAGAAACTGGCAGAGGAGAGCCGCGCGCGCCATTATATTGTAGAGACGTTTCTGTTGGCACTTGGGATCAGTCCGGATACTGCCCGACGTGATGCCGAAGGTATCGAGCATCATGTCAGCGACGAAACGCTGGCGATATTTCAAAAATTCAGTAACGTCCAACAAACAAACTGACAATCTTTGCCGGATGCCTGCCATGGGTTCGTTGCTGCGTACTTTTTTGCACGATCGTTTTTTGCAAGCCCTGCTGGTTTTAGGGCTGATCATCAGTGTGTTTGCTGATTTTCATTATCGCCAGTTAGCCCTCGCGGTTAACTGGAAAACCATTATCACGCTCGCTTGTTTGCTGCTGCTGACTAAAGGTATAGAAAGCAGTGGCTATTTTGATTTACTTGGTCGTCGATGCATCCTGCATTTCCGCACCCAGCGCGCCCTGGCGCTGCTGATGGTTGCTGCCTCAGCACTGCTTTCTACCTTTCTCAGCAATGATGTTGCGCTGTTTATTACTGTTCCGTTGACCCTGACGTTGCGTAAATTTACCCAGCTGCCAGTTAACCGATTAATTATTTTTGAAGCGCTGGCCGTGAATGCCGGCTCTTTATTAACGCCCATCGGCAACCCGCAAAATATTTTACTTTGGAGTCAAGGGCGTCAAGGCTTTTTTCAATTTATCTGGCAAATGCTGCCGTTAGCCGCGTTGCTGATTACATCTCTGTTGCTGTTAACGTTTTTCAGCTTTAGTAAACAGCCCGTTAAGCGGCAGCAAAACAGTGAAACCTCAGAATGGCAAAAAGCCCTATTCATACAGTGTGCGACACTTTATGTATTGTTTGTTATTGCGCTTGAGCTGGATCTGGCCGTTTATGCATTGTTGGTGGTCGCGCTGTTTTTTTTGTGGCGCGCGCCCCGTATTCTTTTGTTACTGGACTGGAGCTTGTTAGTCGTTTTTATTCTGATGTTCATTGACGTACTTCTACTGACCCGCTTACCGTTATTAACTCCCATTTTGCAGCAGGTGACACACTGGGGTCAGACTGGACACTACTTGCTGGCAATCGGTTTATCGCAGATTATCAGCAACGTTCCCGCTACCATATTACTGCTAAATTTTCTACCGGCCTCAACGTTACTGGCATGGTCTGTGAATATTGGTGGTTTTGGTTTTCTGCCTGGCTCGTTGGCTAATTTGATTGCGCTACGTATGGCCCGTGACCGGAGTATCTGGTGGCAATTCCACCTTTTCTCTATACCTGCACTGCTGTTTTCCCTGTTCGCAGGAGGGTGTTTATTTTTCTTAATTAATGTGGTTTGACATGAGTATTGTTGTTTTACTTCTCAGGTACTGGAATGTATTACGTTTTCTCCTATTGTTAAAAGCTGAATTACTCGATTTTGCCTGCTTCTGGCTTTCCTCAAAGCCTGCTAACAATTGATGGTAACTATGGCTGAACAACATAACCCCGCGTCCGAAGAGGACAAAATTAATCAGGATGGGCAGCAGGATGCCTCACAACAACCCAATAATGGAAAGGGTGATAATGCAGAGCGCAAACGGCCGGGTAAAAAGCCACTGATTATTCTGGTTATCATCGTAGTTGTAATGGCTATCGTCGCATTGATTTACTGGCTGATGACGCATAATCAGCAAACGACAGATGATGCCTTCACCGAGGGAGATGCGGTAACCATTGCGGCCAAAGTTTCTGGCTATGTTGTCGAACTGCCGGTGCGTGATAACCAGAGGGTAAAAAAAGGCGATTTACTGGTGCGTATCGATCCCCGTGATAGCGCAGCGCAGCGCGATCAGGCAAAAGCGCAGCTGGGGCTTGCCATCGCGCAGTTGCACCAGGCTCAGGCACAGCTGGATCTTTCGAGGATAAAATATCCGGCGCAGCGCGATCAGGTCCTTGCACAACAGTTGCAGGCTGAAGCCAATTTTATGAATGCTGAGGCTGATTACCGCCGTCAGCGCGGCGTAGATCCGCGAGCAACTTCACAGCGCAACATCGATTCCGCCAGCGCGCAGTTACGCAGCGCCAAAGCGCAGCTGGCAAGCGCTAAAGCACAGGTCGAGGTTGCCTCGCAGGTTGCGCTACAAATTCGCCAGCAGGAGACTAACGTTGAAGCCAGACAGCAGCAGGTTGAACAGGCGAAAGCGCAGCTGAATACCGCTGAGTTAAACCTTTCCTATACCGATGTTCGCGCCCCCTATGACGGCTTTGTGACCAAACGTAATGTCTACCAGGGCACCCTGGTTCAGGCTGGTTCATCACTGTTTTCTTTGGTATCGCCCAATATCTGGATTATCGCTAATTTTAAGGAGTCACAGCTCGAACATATGAACCCCGGCGATAAGGTTGATGTCCGCGTTGATGCCTGGCCAGATCTCAAGCTAGAGGGGCATGTCGATAGTATTCAGATGGGTTCGGGTTCGCGTTTCTCGGCCTTCCCGGCTGAAAATGCGACCGGCAATTATGTAAAAATCGTTCAGCGCGTACCGGTGAAAATCGTCATTGATCATGGTCTTGATGCTAATAAACCGTTGCCTCTGGGGCTTTCTGTTGAGCCGACGGTGATAGTGAAATGACACAGGCGCAAAGCTGGAAACCGGCAGGTAATCCGTGGCTAGTGGCAATGGTCGTCACGGTGGCGGTGTTCATGGAAATTCTGGACACCACTATCGTAAACGTAGCCTTGCCACACATTGCTGGCTCGCTATCATCCAGCTATGACGAATCCACCTGGGTGCTGACCTCCTATTTGGTGGCAAACGGCATTGTGCTGCCAATTTCGGCATTTCTTAGCCGGGTTTTCGGCCGCAAAATGTTTTTTTTGATCTGCATTGTGATGTTCACCGTTTGTTCGTTTCTGTGTGGTATCGCGACCGAACTATGGCAGATCATTTTATTCCGGGTATTGCAGGGGTTTTTTGGTGGCGGATTGCAGCCGGTTCAGCAATCCGTTCTTCTGGACTATTTTAAAGCGGAAGATCGCGGTAAAGCCTTTGGCCTCTCTTCTATCGCCGTGATCGTCGCGCCAGTGCTGGGGCCAACGCTGGGTGGCTGGATCACCGATAATTACAGCTGGCGCTGGGTTTTTTTTATTAATATTCCGGTAGGCGTCCTCTGTGTTATCGCTATTTATCAGCTGCTGGAAGATCCGCCGTGGGAAAAACGCTGGGCGTCGGGCAAGTTGAAAATCGATTACATCGGCATCAGCCTGATTACCCTTGGACTAGGCTGTCTGCAAGTGATGCTGGATCGCGGTGAGGACGAGGACTGGTTCAACTCGAACTTTATCGTCCTGTTTGCCGTACTGACGATGATTGGTCTGGTTGGTGCGGTCTACTGGCTAATTTATACCCGAAGGCCAGTGGTCGATCTGCAGGTGATGAAGGATCGGAACTTTTGGGTTGCGGGAGTGTTGATGGCTGGCATGGCGACAATTCTGTACGGTAGCTCGGTCGTTATTCCGCAGCTGGCGCAACAAGATTTAGGCTATACCGCCACCTGGTCCGGGCTGGTACTTTCCCCTGGGGCGGTGCTGATTATTTTGACTATTCCTCTGGTACTGAAGTTGATGCCTGTCGTACAGACGCGCTGGATTATTGCTTTTGGATTTCTCTGCCTGAGCGCGTCGTTTATCTACAGCGCTAACCTGACGCCGAATATCGACTTTACCACCTTGATGCTGATGCGCAGCGCACAGACGATCGGGCTTGGTTTCCTGTTTGTCCCTCTGACCACTATCGCATTCGTCACCATACCACAACGTTTAAACGCCGATGCTTCGGCGCTTTTTACTATGTTCAGAAACGTGTGCGGTTCAATTGGTATCTCGCTATGCACTGCGGCCATCACCGAGCGCCAGCAAACCCACAGCGCTTATCTGTCTGGTAGCATGTCGCCGCTCAACGAGACGTTCACACAAACGCTGGCTCGCTGGACTCAGGCGGTAAAAGATTTTTCCTCAATGGCGGGTGATCCCAGCGCTATTGCCAGCGGAAAGCTTTATCAGGAAATGATCGCTCAGTCGCGTATTCTTGCTTACATAGATGTTTTTATTGGATTAAGCCTATTAGCCTTGATTTTATTACCTTTTTGTTTTCTGCTGTCGCCAGTTAAAAGCGAAGGCAGCGCGGGAGCACATTAACATGCAAATGATATCCACTCGTCTCTCATTCAGCCAGGTGGCGCTTGTGATGCTGAGCGTGTTAACACTTTCCGCTTGCTCGGTAGGTCCGGATTACTACGCGCCAAAACCGGTTACCGCCAGCCATTTTAATGCGATGGATAGCGATACCGGCTCAAAACCGCAGGCAAGCGCCATCAATCCTCAGTGGTGGAAAACCTTTCAGGATCCTCAACTCGATAGTCTGATCTCACGGTCGATTGCGGGTAATCTCTCGTTGCAGCAGGCGGTGATGCGTATCGCCTCTGCACGTCAGCAAATTGATCAGGCGCGCGGCGCCTGGTTTCCCGGCGTGGCTGGCACCGGTCAGATTACGCGGCAGCAGCTTGGGGCAGAAGGTCTGCTTGCCTCCAATGGTGTTTACGACCAGATGAATCAGAACGCAGGACAATACCGCTCTATGCTGGATAGCCTTACCAAGCCAGTCACGCTCTATCAGGGGCATTTTGATGCATCCTGGGAACTGGACTTGTGGGGTAAAGTGCGCCGTCAGGTTGAAGTGGCGAAGGCGCGGCAGCAACAGAGTATAGAGACCCGCAACGATGCGCTGGTTTCTCTTGAAGCTGAGGTTGCGCGCACTTATCTGCAATTGCGTGGTGCGCAGGCGGTAACGCAAACCATTGAAACGCAGATTCAGGTCGCGCAGCAGACCCTAACGCTGACGCAGAGTCAGCAGCAAAATGGCCTCTCACCGATGACCGATGTCGAAAATGCTCGTGCCCAGTTAGGTTTTCTGCGTGCTCAGCTGCCTCAGTATCAGTCACAGGTTCGTCAGGCGATGAGCGGAATGGCCGTATTGCTCGGTAAGGTGCCGGGTGCGCTGGATAGCGAACTGGCGACACCAAAAGCAATGCCGCTATTGCCCGCACGGGTGTCAGTTGGCGTCCCCTCAACGCTGGCGCGTCGGCGTCCGGACGTGCGCGTTGCAGAAGCACAGCTGCATGCCGCCACGGCGAATATCGGCGTGGCGATTGCGCAGATGTTCCCAAGCCTGTCGTTGACCGGTGAATTTGGGATGCGCAATACGGATGCCAGCTATCTGGATAACTGGAGCAGTCATTTCTACAGCGTTGGCCCCTCACTCAGCATTCCTATTTTTCAGGGCGGGCGTCTGGTTTCCAGCGTGAAGCTGGCGCGAGCCGATCAAGCCAGTGCTGCGCTGGGCTATCGCCAGACGGTGTTGAATGCGCTGCAGGAGGTGGAAAATGCGTTGGTTAGCTATCACGCCGATCAGCAGCGGGTGGCGAGTCTGAATGAAACAGTTGACGCGCAGCAAAGCGCTTTCGATCTGGCACGGGATAGTTACAGTAAAGGTCTCAGTAGTTTTATCGAGGTGCTGGACGCTCAGCGCCAGCTAGCGCAAACCCGCCAGCAACTGGTTTTAGCCCGGATGCAGAGCAGCGTCGATTTAGTGGCTTTGTATAAATCTCTTGGCGGCGGCTGGGAGCCTTATCAGACTGTCAATTTGCCGGCGTTTTCGGTATCCGGCGAGGCCATTCAGGGATAATCAATTACTGACGACGTTGACGGTTTGCACAGTATTTAGTCCTGTTTAATGCCTGCGCGCGGCGGGCTTCGTTTGCTGTTTCACTGTTGGTATATTCAGCAACGTTAAGCGCGGGAACATCGTAACCATTCAGCACGCATAGCGCCTGCAAAATGCGGGCTAACTCCTTGCTGCTTACATCATTCATCGGTCATGACGAGCTTCTGAGCCAGACGCGGGTTCAGAAAGAGATTGCGTTGTAAAAACCTCCCGCTCGGAGCTGTGTTATGTGCCCGACGCAGGCTGTATGTCCTACCTGAGACAGGTATAAGCAAAAACGTTCGTCAGGCCGACGGTTGAACCAAAAAATCTCCCGGTGTGAGCCGCCGAACCAAGTATTTCTTGCCCTGTTCTTAGTACTGAACGAACTCACTCTACAGAAAATGCGGCGATCTAAAAAGCCTCGTTTCGCTATCCGCCGTTTATCTTGTCGACAGCGCTTGCGCAGGCAGTTTACGAAATCTATTTAAACTTGTGGATATAAAACAGAATAAACGTGCGGTTTTATCGCATCAAGGTTGACGGTGATGACAGCGTTAAACCGGGGCTGCATCTCATTTTCGCTATTTAAATCTTACTAAGTGAGATCGACATATCAAAAATTAATTTCATTTGTTAACGGGTATGGAATAAATGATTTACCTTTTTTTGACTCTGAAAGGGTTGGCATTGAATGATTTGCCTCAAAGTCGTTTTTAATCTGTTGGATGGGATATGTGATGAGTAAAGAACAGTATCTTACGCTGAGTAAAGCATCCGGCCCGAACAGCAATGGTCGTACGGAGCCATTTGTTAAAGTGATTGCTTGTATCGCCACGCTTGGCGGCCTGTTGTTTGGTTACGATACGGGTGTGATCTCCGGTGCGCTGCTGTTTATGGGGCCATCGCTGCACCTGACATCGTTCACCATGGGGCTGGTAACCAGTTCTCTCCTTTTTGGCGCGGCCTTTGGTGCGCTGTTATCGGGACATTTTGCCGCTGCACTGGGACGCAGAAAAATTATTCTGGCACTGGCAATTATTTTTGCTGTAGGCGCTTTAGGGACCGCTCTGGCTCCTGATGTGCAGTGGATGGTTTTCTTCCGTATGGTTCTCGGCCTTGCGGTGGGCGGTGCATCGGCTACGGTACCTATTTACATCGCCGAAATCGCACCCGCTAATCGACGCGGGCAGCTGGTCACGATGCAGGAGTTAATGCTGGTTACCGGCCAACTGCTGGCTTACATTTCCAACGCCGGTTTCGATGCGCTCTGGGGGGGGGAGAACACCTGGCGCTGGATGCTGGCGGTAGCAACCCTACCTGCCGTTTTGCTGTGGTTTGGCATGCTGTATATGCCTGACACCCCGCGCTGGTACGCGATGAAAGGCCGACTGGCAGAGGCGCGTAAGGTGCTCGAACGCACCCGGGCGAAAGAAGACGTGGAGTGGGAACTGACCGAAATAGAGGAAACGTTGCAGGACGATGAAGTAAAGGGTAAGCCGCATTTACGCGAAATAAAAAAACCCTGGCTACTGAAATTATTTTTTATCGGACTTGGCGTTGCAGTTATTCAGCAAACGTCAGGAGTCAACACCATAATGTATTACGCACCCACCATGCTGACCAGTCTTGGTATGAGCAACAATGCAGCGCTGGTAGCAACGATTGCAAATGGGGTTATTTCGGTGCTGATGACCTTTGTCGGTATCTGGATGATTGGGCGCATCGGCCGTCGACCTATAGTAATGATAGGCCAATTTGGTTGTACCTTGAGCCTGCTGTTTATTGGCTGTATATGTTTTTTTATGCCCGTAGAGAGTGGCGGTGAGCCTGATATGCTGCATGGCTATCTGGTGCTGCTGGGAATGTTGTTATTCCTTAGCTTTCAGCAGGGTGCGCTATCGCCGGTCACCTGGCTGCTGCTCTCGGAAATATTTCCAACCCGGTTGCGTGGCATATTTATGGGCGGCGCGATCTTCGCGCATTGGATCGCCAACTTCCTTATTTCCCTCTTTTTTCCGCTTATGCTCTCCAGTGTTGGTCTGGCAGGATCTTTCTTTATTTTTGCAGTTATCGGGCTATTAGGCGCGGTGTTTGTGGTGCTTTGTATACCAGAAACCCGGAATCGTTCTCTCGAACAGGTAGAACACTATTTGCACGAGTGGCTGAGCGACGGGGGTGTGTCCAAAAAAAAGGTGTTGTCCGGGCATAAGGCTGAAACGCTTTAACGAAAGGGCAGGCTGAGCTATAAAAGGAACCTGCGGGTTCCTTTTTTGTGCCTGAGCACAGGGACTTAACTGTCATGCATGACAATTTGATCATCGCGCTTTAGCGTTGCGTGGCCGATCAGTATTGTCCGGCTGAAAAACGTTGTTAAGTGCAGGCGATCCCGGTGCTGCACTATGGCATAATGTGCTCAAATTCACACATTCAATAATTAAGGCAATTTTGTGCTGGTTTCCAACAACGTCACCATGCAATTCGGCAGCAAGCCGCTTTTCGAAAATATCTCCGTTAAATTTGGCGGCGGTAACCGCTACGGCCTGATAGGCGCAAACGGGAGCGGTAAATCCACCTTTATGAAAATACTGGGCGGTGATTTACCGCCCACCAACGGCAACGTTTCGCTCGACCCCAATGAGCGTATCGGTAAACTGCGACAGGACCAGTTTGCTTTTGAACGATTCAGCGTGCTGGACACGGTAATCATGGGCCACGCAGAGCTTTGGCAAGTTAAGCAGGAGCGCGATCGAATCTATGCTCTACCGGAAATGAGCGAAGAGGATGGTTATCAGGTGGCCGACCTTGAAGTGAAATACGGCGAAATGGACGGTTATACCGCCGAGGCTCGCGCGGGTGAGCTGCTGCTCGGTGTGGGTATCCCACAGGAACAGCATTACGGCCCAATGAGCGAAGTTGCGCCGGGTTGGAAACTGCGCGTCCTGCTGGCTCAGGCCCTGTTTTCCGATCCGGATATTTTGCTGCTGGATGAACCGACCAATAACCTGGATATCGACACCATCCGTTGGCTGGAAAATGTGCTCAATGAGCGTGACAGTACCATGATCATTATTTCGCACGATCGCCACTTTTTAAATATGGTTTGCACCCACATGGCTGATCTTGATTACGGTGAGCTGCGGGTTTACCCGGGTAACTACGATGAATATATGACGGCGGCGACCCAGTCTCGGGAACGCTTACTGTCTGATAATGCAAAGAAGAAGGCGCAGATTGCCGAATTGCAGTCATTTGTCAGCCGCTTTAGCGCCAATGCATCGAAGTCACGTCAGGCGACGTCGCGTGCTAAACAGATAGACAAAATTAAGCTGGATGAGGTTAAGGCCTCCAGTCGTCAGAATCCATTTATTCGTTTCGAGCAGGAAAAGAAGCTGTTTCGCAACGCGCTTGAAATTGAAGGGCTGACCAAAGGTTTTGAACAGGGGCCGCTGTTCAACGATGTCAACCTGTTGCTGGAAGTCGGTGAGAAGCTGGCGATACTGGGCGCTAACGGCATCGGTAAAACCACCCTGCTAAAAACGCTGGTGGGTAACCTGACGCCGGAGAGCGGCAGCGTAAAATGGTCCGAAAATGCGCGCATTGGCTACTATGCCCAGGATCATGCGGAAGATTTTGATAACGACCTGACGGTTTTTGACTGGATGAGCCAGTGGAAACAGCAGGGTGACGATGAGCAGGCTGTGCGCGGCATACTGGGGCGTCTGCTGTTTGGCCAGGATGACATCAAAAAGCCAGCAAAGGTGCTGTCGGGTGGTGAGAAGGGCCGCATGCTGTTCGGTAAGCTGATGATGCAACGGCCGAACATTCTGATTATGGATGAGCCGACCAACCATCTGGATATGGAATCTATCGAGGCGCTTAATATGGCGCTGGAGTTGTTTGAGGGAACGCTTATTTTTGTCTCGCACGATCGCGAGTTTGTCAGCTCTCTGGCAAGCCGTGTCCTTGAAATAAGATCAAGCAGGATTATAGATTTCACTGGAAATTATGAAGACTATCTTCTAAGTCAAGACCTCGAATAAGCTTTTTTACCTTATTCAGTGTGCCATTTTTTTCGCGCCGTTCTCACTGGAGCGGTGCCAAAAACCTGACGACTTACCTCTGTTCTGACGCCTTATCATTCTATTTAAGCGCCACGGCATACTTATGCAAAATAGGTATTGCATTTTCATTCAGCTCTGTAATAAATTTCATCGGAATCACTAATATTAATTTTTCTTATTTTATTGGTGACTGATGATTAAATTCGGAACTTGTTAAAAAAAGGAGTGAAAATGATTAGCCGAAGGGATATCTGTAAATCGGTTATATTAACTTCTGTTGCCGGCGCGGCCAGTCTTTATGGCAGGTCATCGGCGGCAGCGGCTAATGCCGGAGTCATTAGCGGTAAAAAACCAATATCATTATCCAGTGAAGATTATCCTCGCGATTTGATTGGCTATGCCGGCCACTATCCAGAATTCCGCTGGCCGGGTAATGCCAAAATTGCCGTACAATTCGTTCTGAATTATGAAGAGGGCTCGGAACAGCACGTCTATCACGGTGATGAAGGCTCTGAGCGTTTCCTGTCGGAGATAATTGGTGCTGAAAGCTATCCGGATGTACATATGTCGATGGATTCAATTTATGAATACGGTTCACGTGCAGGTTTCTGGCGCATTCATAATGAATTCCAGAAACGAAAGCTGCCGCTTTCTGTATTTGGCGTAGCGATGGCATTAGCTCGAAACCCTGACGTTGTCGCGGCAATTAAAAAGGCCGACTACGACGTTGTCAGCCACGGCTGGCGCTGGATCCATTATCAGAACAAAGAGCAGGAGCTGGAAAAGGCGCATCTGGAAAAGGCTATTGAGTTACAAACTCAGCTTTTTGGTAAGCCGCCCACCGGCTGGTATACCGGACGCGACAGCCCCAATACCCGGCGGCTGATCGTTGAAAACGGGGGATTCCAGTATGACAGCGACAATTATGGTGATGATCTTCCTTTCTGGACCGAAGTTGAATGCAGCAATAAACAGATAAAACCGCATTTGATTATTCCCTATACGCTCGACAGTAACGATATGCGTTTTGCTACTGCACAAGGTTTTAATACCGCCGAGCAGTTTTTCACTTATTTAAAAGATAGTTTCGATGTGCTGTATGCTGAAGGTCAGACGCATCCAAAAATGCTATCGATCGGCATGCATTGCCGCCTGCTTGGGCGTCCCGGACGATTTATGGGGCTGGTTCGCTTTCTTGATTATATTCAGCAAAAGAACGATGTCTGGATCTGTACCCGACAAAATATTGCTGACTTCTGGTTGAAGAATTTCCCTTATAAAAAAGCCTGATAACGGCTACCGGGTTATTTAGCCCGGCGACGTATTGACGGGGGGCAACCAAAACGATGCCACCCGTTTTTTTACAAAACTATTGATCGATTATTTTCTCTGGCAACGGGCCTTTCATAATCCTGTCAGGGGACCATCAGGTTTTCATCATTCCGCAGGGAGTATATGGGATCCTGTCCTTTCACATGACGTCCAGCACCAGCGATTGCAGAACGCGGTTCAGCGCCGTTAGCCGATCGGAGGCGCGGTTAGGTTATGGGATTTTACGGACTTAGGCCTCAGGATTGTCCACAGATCTCGCATTGAGGATCTTTTTTTAACCTCAACTGGCGAAACTGCAGTGTCATTGCATCATAAAGTAACAGCTTACCAGCGACCTGCTCGCCGTAATTGCTTAGCAGACGGATAGCTTCCATTGCCTGCAGCGCGCCAATTATGCCGACCAGCGGTGCCATCACGCCAGTTTCAGCGCAGCTTAATAGCTGCTCACCAAACAGGCGGCTCATACAGCGATAGCACGGTTCCTCTTGCTGCCAGTTGTAAACGCTAATCTGTCCTTCCATCCGGATGGCCGCGCCGGATATCAACGGCAGGCGTTGGGCATAGCATAGCCGGTTCAACTGCTCGCGTGTGCCGAGATTATCGCTGCAATCAAGCACCAATTGCTGATGCTGCAACAGCTCAGCCATCTGGTCATCATCCAGCCGGGCGTCGATAGCGCTCAGCGTGACCAGAGGATTGAGCGCAGCCAGTCGCTGACGGGCTGAATTAACCTTTGCTTCCCCAATTGTTGCTTCGCTGTGCAGTACCTGTCGTTGCAGGTTAGACAGCGAAACGCGATCAAAATCGAGCAGCGTCAGGTGACCGATGCCGGCACTCGCCAGATACTGAGCGGCGGCACAGCCGAGGCCGCCTAACCCAACCACCAGCACTTGGCTTGCTTTTAACGCTTCCTGTCCGTTGAAATCGAAGCCGCGCAGCATGATTTGACGGTTATAGCGCAGCAACTCTTCATTGCTCAGTGCCTGCGACATTCATCCCTCCAGCAATCTGTTAAACGGCTCGACTTCAACCCATTCTCCCGGCTGAACATGGCTCCGCTGACATTCAAGAACAATAAAGCAGTTAGCCTGACTGAAAGAACTGAAAATATGCGAGCCCTGGGCGCCCGTACTCCGCACCTCCAGCTCGCCCTGCTCATTGCGTGTAAGAATGCCACGCTGAAAATCGAGACGACCAGCGGATTTCTTAAGCGGGCTGAGGGTGCGGACACGCAGGCGCTGTGGCAGCGCAGCGCCTTGCTGACCGCTGAGTTTTGCCAGCAGCGGCTGTACCAGCTGATAGAAGGTGACGGCGGCGGAAACCGGGTTGCCAGGCAATCCACAAAACCAACTGTGCTGCAGGCGACCAAAGGCGAAAGGCTTACCGGGCTTAATCGCTAACTTCCAGAAGGTAATTTCGCCCAGCTCTTCCAGCATGGCTTTGGTGTAATCGGCTTCCCCCACCGAAACGCCACCGGTACTGATGACCACATCAGCTTCACTGTCAGCCCGCAGAAAGGCATTGCGCAGTGCGTCCGGGTCGTCGCGGATAATGCCAAGATCGATAACCGCGCAGCCGAGCTTGTTCAGCATCAGGCTAACGGTCAGACGGTTGGTATCGTAAATCTGTCCCTCAGCCAGCGGCTGGCCGGGAAGGCACAGCTCGTCACCGGTAGAAAACAGTGCCACTTTCAGCGGGCGTAATACCTCGACGTCAGAAATGCCAAGCGAGGCCAGCAGCGGCAGCTCGGCAGCACCAAGTTTTACGCCTGAGTTCAGTACTCTGTCGCCCAAGCGTATATCCTCTCCTGGCAGGCGGATATGCTGTCCGCTTTTCACCGGCGCGGTGAAGCGAACCGCATTGCCCTGGGGCTGTACCTCCTCCTGCATTACCACTGCATCAGCTCCGGAGGGCAGTGGCGCACCGGTCATGATACGGATGCAGCTGCCTGGCGGCCATTCACCATGCCAGGGGTTACCGGCGAAGGCTTTACCGGCAATGTATAGCGTGTCGTTCGCGGCGAGGTCGGCGATACGCACCGCGTAACCATCCATAGCGGCATTGGCGAAAGGGGGGACGTTTACCGGGGAAATCACCGGGATGGCGGTAATCAGCCCGGCGGCGGCGCCTAATGCAACGCGCTGTCGTTGCGTGATCGGTGTCAGGCGCGCCAGCATGGTATTGAGCGCCTCGTCGAGCGAAATAAGCCCCGCAGTAAAACTTTCCATTTTTTCTCCAGATCTATCCACAAGATGTTGCCGTAACAGTATATCGACCTATTATCACCTGAATCCTGCCGCTGATTGAAGCAGAACAAACGTTTTACGCTTCCCGGGTATAACGCTGATTAAAAACAGGGCGATTTTCTGAAAATGATGGGCTTTGCGGCCAGCTACGTTCACGTCGCATGACGCGGTGTTTGCCGGTCGCTTCAGGCTGAGTGATACACCAGCACGGGTTCTGTTGCTCATACGCACATGATCGGCGCTAACTATTAGCTATAATTTAAAACCAATTGTTATTATCAGCGGCCAAACTTTATCCTTTACATCGTTTCGTCGCCTACTTATAGTCGAAAATCACACGAATACGAATGAAAGTAATCTAACCCAGTGTTTTAAAAACGATTTAGCGTCTGCCTGGGCTGGCTTTTATCAAACGGGACCATCGGAAAATGTGTAACGCAGTCATTGCTATTCACGGTGGCGCGGGAGCGATCGCCCAGGCAAGCCTAAGTGTGCAAAAAGAAAAGCAATATTTTGCCGCGCTGCGCAAGATAGTCAGTGCCGGGCAACGCCTGCTTGCCGGAGGGGGAAGTGCGCTGGATGCCGTCACCCAGGCGGTGCGCTTGTTAGAAGAGTGTCCACTCTTCAATGCCGGGAAAGGCGCAGTTTTTACCCATGCGGGCGACCATGAACTGGACGCCAGCATCATGGATGGTTTTTCGCTGCAAGCTGGCGCTGTAGCTGGCGTTAAGCATATTCGTAATCCGATACTGGCGGCACGCGCCATCCTTGAACATTCGCCACACGTTATGTTAACCGGCGATGGGGCTGAAGACTTTGCGGAACAGCAAAGATTAGAGCGGGTTGAAAATGAGTTCTTCTCCACCCCTGAGCGTTTTGCACAGCTTAAACTGGCACGACAACGCGGCGAGATGCTGCTGGATCATGGCGGTGCAGCGGCAGGTGGCGTGCAGTTTATGCCGCCAGACCAAAAATTTGGCACCGTGGGGGCCGTTGCTCTGGACCAGCTCGGCAATCTGGCTGCGGCAACGTCAACCGGCGGTATAACTAATAAGCACGCAGGACGAGTGGGTGATTCACCGATCATCGGTGCGGGTTGCTATGCAAATAATGCCAGCGTAGCGGTTTCCTGTACCGGTAGCGGTGAGGTATTTATGCGAACCCTGGCGGCTTATGACATCGCTGCGTTGGTTACTTACAGCAACCTTTCATTGCAGGAAGCCTGTCAGAAGGTGGTGATGGAAAAAATTCCGCAGCTGGGTGGCAGTGGCGGTCTGGTAGCAGTGGATCGGTTGGGTAACGTGGCGCTGCCGTTCAACAGTGAGGGGATGTACCGTGGCTACGGTTATATCGGCGATGCGCCTGACGTCGGTATTTATCGCTGATCGATGTAATGCAAGGAGACGGCATGATGGAAAATCCCCCGGCGCTGATGGCGAGCGATCAGGTTCTGGTGGTACGTAATCTTAACGTCAGTTTTCAGCGCGAAGGCGAACATATTCAGGCGGTAAAAAATATATCGCTCTCCGTACGGCGCGGAGAGACGCTGGCAATTGTCGGCGAGTCTGGTTCAGGTAAGTCCGTGACCTCGCTGGCTCTGATGCGCCTGGTCGAGCAGGGTGGGGGCGTCATTGACGGTGGTGAGATGTGGCTGCGGCGGCGTGACGGCAGCATAGTGGATCTGGCCAGCGCCCCTCAGCGGGCACTGCGTACTGTGCGTGGTGCGGATATGGCGATGATTTTTCAGGAGCCAATGACCTCGCTTAATCCGGTCTTTCCGGTCGGAGAGCAGATCGCAGAATCGATTCGTTTGCACCAGCGCAAGGGGCACCACGAGGCGCGTCAGGAGGTGCTGCGATTGTTGGAGCGGGTCCGAATTCCCGATGTCCACAGCGTACTAAATCGTTATCCCCATCAGCTTTCCGGTGGGATGCGCCAGCGGGTGATGATTGCTATGGCGCTCTCCTGTCGTCCCGCCCTGCTGATTGCCGATGAGCCGACGACCGCGCTGGATGTGACCATTCAGGCGCAAATTTTGTCGTTGATCCGCTTGCTACAAAAAGAGATGAATATGGGGGTGATTTTTATTACCCATGATATGGGCGTGGTTGCTGAAATGGCAGATCGGGTTCAGGTGATGTACCGTGGCGAAACGGTGGAAAGTGGCGAGGTTGAACAGATTTTTAACGCGCCGCATCAGAGCTATACCCGCGCACTGCTGGCGGCGGTACCCCGGTTGGGCGCTATGCGTGGCAGGCCATTCCCATTGAAATTTCCGTTACTCGACGGGTCGCAATCCACACAAACAGAACAGGATACTGTCGATCTGCAGGCAGCGCCGGTGTTGCAGGTTCGCGACCTGATCACCCGTTTCGATCTACGTAGTGGGTTACTGAATCGCGTCACTCGCCGGGTGCATGCGGTTGAAAAGGTCAGTTTTGATTTAATGCCGGGTGAAACCCTGGCGCTGGTCGGGGAGTCGGGCTGCGGAAAATCGACCACCGGACGGTCGTTGTTAAGGCTGGTCGAAAATCAGGGGGGCAGCATTACTTTTAACGGTCAGCGAATTGATAATCTGAGAGGTCCGGCCCTGGCGCACCTGCGGCGCGATATTCAGTTTATTTTTCAGGATCCCTACGCCTCGCTCGACCCACGTCTGACCGTGGGTTTTTCGATCATGGAGCCACTGCTGGTGCATGGCATTGCCGGTGGGGCAGAGGCTGAAGCGCGGGTTGCCAGCCTGTTGGAACGCGTAGGTTTACAGCCAGAGCACGCCCGGCGTTATCCGCACGAGTTTTCCGGTGGTCAGCGTCAGCGCATCTGTATTGCCCGTGCGCTGGCATCTAATCCTAAGGTCGTTATTGCCGATGAAGCAGTGTCGGCGCTGGATGTCTCGATTCAGGCTCAGATTGTCAATCTGATGCTGGATCTGCAGCGGGAATGTGGCATTGCTTTTTTATTTATTTCGCACGACATGGCCGTGGTAGAGCGCATCAGCCATCGGGTGGCCGTGATGTATCTGGGACAAATCGTTGAAATTGGCCCGCGTCAGGCGGTGTTTGAACACCCTCAGCATCCTTACACTCGCAAGCTGATGTTGGCGGTGCCGGTGGCCGATCCGCAAGCGCAGCATCGGGAAAGACCGCTGTTGGTGGAGAAAATTTCAAGCGCCGTTCATCCGCTCGGTGAAGAGCCTGAAAGCGCACAACTGATGGAGGTGTCACCGGGCCATTTTGTCGCCCGCTACGACTCTGACTCACAGTTGGCAAAATAATTGACGAAAAAGACCGGGACCACAGGAGAATAAACATAATGATTAAAGCATCACATAACTGGTTGTTGACGGCCGGGTTACTGAGTAGTGTTGCAGCAGTACCCGCCTGGGCGGCGAAGGATATCACCGTTGCGGTGGGATCAAACTTCACTACCCTGGACCCCTATGACGCAAACGATACTCTGTCACAGGCTGTTGCGAAATCGTTCTACGAAGGCTTGTTTGGCTTCGATAAGAACATGAAGCTGAAAAACGTACTGGCGGAAAGCTACCAGGTCAGCCCCGATGGACTGACCTACACGATTAAACTGCGTCCCGGTGTGAAGTTTCAGGACGGTAGCGACTTCAATGCTGAGGCGGTCAAAGTGAACCTCGATCGCGCCAGCAATCCTGAGAATCATCTTAAGCGTTACAATCTGTTCGACGCGGTGGCAAAAACGGAGGCGCTGGACGCTCATACCGTGAAGATTACGCTCAGCCAGCCATTCTCAGCCTTCATCAATACCCTCGCCAGTCCGGCTGCTGCAATGATTTCACCGACAGCACTGAAAAAATATGGTAAGGATATTGGTTTCCACCCGGTCGGTACCGGACCTTATCAGTTTGATGCCTGGAATCAGACCGATTTCGTGAAGGTGAAAAAATTCAGTGACTACTGGCACAAAGGCTATCCTAAGCTGGATAGCATTACCTGGCGGCCGGTAGTCGATAATAATACCCGTGCTGCAATGTTGCAGACCGGTGAAGCGACCTTCGCTTTCCCTATTCCTTACGAACAGGCCGTGCTGCTTGAGAAAAGCAATAAGGTCGATCTGGTTGCCACGCCGTCTATCATGCAGCGCTATATCAGCCTGAACGTGACCAGGAAGCCGTTTGATAATCCTAAGGTGCGTGAGGCGCTTGAATATGCCATTAATCGTCAGGCGCTGGTGAAAGTGGCATTTGCTGGCTATGCCTCCCCTGCAACCGGTATTGTGCCGCCAGCAATTCAGTTTTCCCGCAGTTATCCTGCGATTCAGTACAACCCTGCCAGAGCGCGTGAACTGTTAAAAGAAGCGGGTTTTCCTGACGGTTTTACGACCACGCTGTGGTCATCACATAATCACAGTACGGCACAAAAAGTATTGCAATTCACCCAACAACAGTTGGCTCAGGTAGGTATTAAAGTGCAAGTACGGGCAATGGATGCGGGCCTGCGCTCAGCAGAGGTTGAAGGCAAGGGGCAAAAAGAAAGCGATGTCCGCATGTTTTATACCGGCTGGTCGGCTTCTACTGGTGAAGCAAACTGGGCGTTGACACCGTTGTTTGCCACCACCTCCTGGCCACCGGCAATTTTTAACACGGCATTTTACAGTAATAAGCAGGTAGATCAGGATCTCGAAGACGCATTAAAGACAACCGACAACGAGAAAAAAGCCGCGCTGTATAAAGA
The DNA here is from genome assembly GCF_900115045.1 of Izhakiella capsodis. Lineage (GTDB taxonomy): Bacteria > Pseudomonadota > Gammaproteobacteria > Enterobacterales > Enterobacteriaceae > Izhakiella > Izhakiella capsodis. Next base: position 172,993 of record NZ_FOVC01000001.1, read on the forward strand.
TGCGCAGGATCGCATCTGGAATGATCATCCGTGGATCCCGCTGGTTGTTGAGAAGCTGGTTTCGGCAAAAAGTAAAAATCTGAGCGGATTTTACGTAATGCCAGATACCGCTTTCAGTTTTGACGAGGCCGATCTGAAATAAGGTTGAGAAGCGCCGCCGGACGGAGCGGCGGCGCTTCACAGGAAGAAGCATGTTCAATTATTTTATAAAACGTCTTGCCGGGCTGATCCCCACGCTGTTAATTGTGGCGGTGCTGGTGTTTCTGTTTGTGCATTTGCTGCCGGGAGACCCTGCGCGTCTGATTGCTGGGCCAGAGGCGGACGCCACGGTAGTGGCGATGGTGCGCCAGCAGTTAGGGCTGGACCAGCCGCTGATTACACAGTTCTGGCATTTTATCACTGGAGCGTTTCGCGGGGATTTTGGCTATTCAATGGTATCGAAACGACCGGTCTCCACTGAAATCGGCCTGCGTTTTCTACCCACGCTTTGGCTGACGCTTTCCAGTATGGTCTGGTCGGTCATTTTTGGCATGGCGATCGGTATCATCTCCGCTGTATGGCGCAATCGCTGGCCGGATCGATTAGGTATGACGCTGGCGGTTTCCGGGCTTTCTTTTCCGGCTTTTGCGCTTGGGATGTTGCTGATGCAGATATTTTCCGTGCAGTTAGGTTGGTTGCCAACCGTCGGTGCCGACAGCTGGCAACACTATATCCTGCCTTCGATTACATTGGGTGCTGCGGTGGCGGCGGTCATGGCCCGTTTTACCCGCGCCTCTTTTGTCGAGGTGATGCAAGAAGATTATATGCGCACCGCGCGGGCTAAAGGGGTACGCGAGAGTTTGGTGGTGCTGAAGCATGGACTGCGTAACGCCCTGATCCCGGTGGTAACCATGATGGGCCTCCAGTTTGGTTTTCTACTGGGCGGCTCGATTGTGGTCGAAGTGGTATTTAACTGGCCGGGCCTCGGAAGGCTTTTGGTTGATTCGGTTGAGATGCGCGATTATCCGGTAATCCAGGCTGAGATCTTGCTGTTTTCGTTGGAATTTATTCTGATTAACGTGATCGTTGATATGCTCTATGCCGCGATAAATCCGGCGATCCGCTATAAATAAGGATGCGTAATGAGAAATTGGCGACGTCACGCGGTGCTGTCCGCAATGCCTGTGATAAAACCAACGCGCGTTCGCACACCCCTGCGTGAATTCTGGCGGCGTTTTCGCCACCAACCCGTTGCCATTGCCGCAGGATTATTTGTGTTGATGCTGGTTATCCTGGCGGTATTTGCGCCTTTGCTGGCACCTTTTAACGCCGAGAATTATTTTGATTATGACCGGTTAAATCAAGGCCCTTCGGCGCTGCACTGGTTTGGGGTAGACGCCCTCGGGCGCGATATATTCAGCCGGGTACTGGTCGGCACGCGTATTTCGCTAATTGCCGGATTTTTTTCTGTGGCAATTGGCGCGGCGATCGGTGCTTTTCTCGGATTACTGGCCGGTTATTTCGAGGGCTGGTGGGATCGCATCATCATGCGAAGCTGCGACGTGTTGTTTGCTTTTCCTGGGATATTGCTGGCTATTGCGGTCGTGGCCGTGATGGGTAGCGGCATGTCGAATGTGATCATCGCGGTGGCTATTTTTAGCGTCCCGGCATTCGCCCGGCTGGTGCGTGGTAATACGCTGGTGCTTAAACATCTGACCTATATCGAGTCGGCGCGCAGTATTGGCGCCTCGGATGTGACCATCATCTGGCGTCATATTCTGCCGGGAGTTGTCCCGTCGATCGTTGTCTATTTTACTATGCGTATTGGCACCTCAATTATTTCCGCCGCCAGTCTCTCATTTTTGGGACTGGGCGCACAGCCACCGACGCCTGAGTGGGGAACGATGCTCAATGAGGCGCGAGCTGATATGGTACTGGCTCCTCATGTGGCTATCTTCCCGGGCCTGGCGATCTTTCTTACGGTGCTGGCGTTTAACCTGCTGGGTGATGGTCTGCGTGATGCGCTGGACCCAAAACTCAAAAGCTAAAGTTTCTATGCAATGACAGAGGGCATTGGACGGACGCACAAAGTTTCTGCCCAACGCGATAATGAATAGTATGACGATCAAACCTTTTAATTATCAGCAGGATTTTAAGCGTCTCGATTTTCGCCGCTATCCTGAGCGCTATCAGGTTGGCCGTGGAGAGCAGGGCGTGCTGATGGTTGAACCCTACAAAAGCGAAATTTTGCCGCACTGGCGTTTTCGGACACCGCGACTGGCCCGGCAGTCAGCAGACAAAATTATGCAGCTCTTTGAAGACTATCGTCAGGCTGAGGATTTTGTTGGTATGGACATGGCGCGTAAGTTTATTCAGATGGGCTACACGCGTGCGCGGCGTTATGCCAACCATAAAGGCGGTCGAAAGTATGACGCCCAACGGCGAGTGCTGGCAGGTAAGATCGATAAGGAAAAGGCCCGGTCGGCGGCAATATTTAAGCAAAGCTGGGACAAGTTGCGTGCTGATGAAGACTATCTGAGACGTAAAAAAGCGCATCAGCAAAAATATGGCTGATGCGCTTTTTTACCTGGATACATGTGGAACGTTAAATCCGACTACCCCACAGGTCGTATTCGTCAGCATGTTCAACACGCACGCGTACCACCTCGCCGACTTTCAGCCCACACTCGCCGTTCAGATAAACCGCGCCGTCAATTTCCGGGGCATCCGACATGCTGCGACCAATGGCACCTTCTTCGTCAGTTTCATCAATGAGTACCAGAATTTCGCGTCCCACTTTCTCTTGTAAACGTTCAGCGGAAATCTGCTGCTGCAACTGCATAAAGCGATCGTAGCGTTGTTGTTTAACCTCTTCGGCTATCTGATCGGGAAGCTGATTGGCTCCGGCACCTTCCACCGGGCTGTACTTAAAGCAGCCCACCCGATCCAGGCGTGCCTGCTTGAGAAAGTCGAGTAGCATCTGGAAATCTTCTTCGGTTTCTCCCGGAAAGCCGACAATAAAAGTAGAGCGGAGTGTCAGATCCGGACAGATTTCACGCCAGCGTCTGATGCGCTCCAGGGTGCGCTCTACCGCCCCCGGACGCTTCATCAGTTTAAGAATACGCGGGCTGGCGTGCTGTAGTGGAATATCGAGATAGGGCAGGATCTTACCTTCTGCCATCAGTGGAATGACATCATCCACATGAGGATAAGGGTAAACATAATGAAGGCGCACCCAAATGCCGAGTTGAGCCAGTTGTTCGCACAGACTGACCATGCTGGTTTTTACCGGCGCACCGTTCCAGAAACCGGTGCGATGCTTAACGTCCACTCCGTAAGCCGAGGTGTCCTGAGAAATGACCAGCAGCTCTTTTACGCCGGAATCTACCAAGCGCTTGGCTTCGTCGAGTACGTTGCCAATGGGCCGACTGTCGAGATCACCGCGCATAGAAGGAATGATGCAGAAGGTGCAGCGATGATTACAGCCTTCCGAAATTTTCAGGTAGGCATAATGTTTTGGCGTCAGCTTGACGCCCTGCTCAGGAACCAGGCTGAGAAACGGATTGTGCCTCGGTTTGGGAACATAACGGTGAACGTGCGAAAGCACCTGTTCGTAACTATGAGGGCCGGTGATTTCCAGTACCTTAGGGTGCACTTCGCGGATCTGACTCTCTTTGGCGCCGAGACAGCCGGTTACGATCACCTTACCATTTTCGTTCAGCGCTTCGCCTATGGCTTCCAGAGATTCCTGAACCGCACTATCGATAAAGCCACAGGTGTTAACGATGACCAGATCGGCATCGTCGTATCGTGGTACGACCTGATAACCTTCAGTGCGCAGTTCCGTGAGGATGCGTTCAGAATCGACCAGATTCTTAGGGCAGCCCAATGATAAAAAGCCAATCTTAGACATGTCTTTATACTGTACATTGCTCAGAAAACGCGGAGTATACAACACGCTTAAACTATATTCACATTTCTGCTTGCTGCCCTCCCGGTATCTTTGGGGAAAAGGTGATGCGGAGTAGTAATTTGTTCTCCTGGCGGTCAGCAGCCCGGTTTATCGCGGGTCCACTTCGTCCGGGAGTCTGCGCATTTTTCTGCCGTTAGTGACGTTACAAGCATCAACGGTGGCAACGCTTTAGCCATTCAGCGGCGACAACGTTAGCGCCATATAGTCTTCGATTGGCTGAGAGCCGACATAACACTGCGTCATCAGGTCGCTCTTTTTTCAGAATATCGCCAGGGGCGTACCCCTGTGAAACCAGCCAGGGCAGCCATAATCCTGAGCTCATCTTCACAGATCAACGTTTCATCGAGTCAGAAAAGCACTACTTCGATGGTTGCTGCTTTGTGATCAGGGTAACGGTGATGACTAAAGTAGACGTTTTTCTGATGAGCGTGATCTCTGTCTGTGAAATTCTGACGGCTTTGAACGTAAAGAGCGAAAAATATCGAATAAACTCTAATTAACTTTACGATCTGACCATTCAATTACGCTGTAAGACGCGCTAGGGTAAAGCACTCCCATTGCCTGAAGTCGATAATCACTTCTTTTTCAGATGGATACAGGGTTTCTCCATGAAAAAAGTGTCTTTTCCCGTCAGAATCACTGCGCTGGCGACCTCCGCCTCGCTAATATTCTTTGCCTCATTCGCTTCATATGCAGCAAATATTGTAGCAAATGTACCAACGCCCCCTCAGATTGATGCCAGAGCCTGGATTCTGATGGATTACCATAGCGGTAAAATTCTTGCTGAGTCGAATGCTGATGAGCGTCTTGACCCTGCCAGCCTGACAAAAATGATGGCCAGCTATGTTATCGGGCAGGCTATCAAATCAGGCCGTATCACACCGCAAGATATGGTTACCATCGGTAAGGATGCCTGGGCAACGGGTAATCCCATCCTGCAAGGATCGTCATTGATGTTCCTCAAGCCTGGCGATACGGTCTCGGTGTCCGATCTGAATAAAGGTATCGTGATTCAATCCGGCAACGATGCCAGTATCGCGCTGGCGGATTATATCGCTGGCAGCCAGGATGCCTTTGTTGGCCTGATGAATCGCTACGTGCAGCAGCTTGGTCTCAAAAACACCCACTTTACCACTGTTCATGGCCTTGACTCTAAAGGGCAGTACAGTACGGCGCGTGATATGGCGCTAATTGGTCAGGCACTGATTCGCGACGTTCCTGCTGAATATGCCCTGAATAAGGAAAAGTCGTTCACCTTTGATAATATCCGTCAGATGAATCGAAACCGTCTGCTGTGGAGCAGCAATCTGCACGTTGACGGTATTAAAACAGGTTATACCAGCGGCGCTGGCTATAACCTTGTGGCATCAGCAACCAACGGTAATCAGCGGCTGATCTCCGTTGTGTTGGGGGCGAAAACCGATGCAATCCGATTCCGCGAAAGTGAACAGTTGCTGAACTGGGGTTTTCATTTTTTTGAAACCGTCACGCCAATAAAAGCAGGCCAGGCCTTCAATGTTCAGCGCGTCTGGTATGGCGACCATCGCAATGTTAACCTGGGGGTTGCCCAGGACGCGGCGATTACTATTCCCAGGGGGCAGCTGAAGAACCTCAAAGCCAGTCTGGTGTTTAATCAGCCTCAATTACTGGCGCCGCTGAAGAAAAACCAGGTCGTTGGCACGATTGATTTCAAATTAAACGGTAAAACGATTGAAACGCGCCCTTTGGTTGTTATGGACACGGTAAAAGAGGGCGGATTTTTCAGTCGGATTTGGGATTTTATTATGTTGAAAGTCAGTACATTATTCGGGAAATAGTTTCGCTAATTGCCCGACGGGAAGCATACGCGCTTCCCGAAGCCAGCATTCTAGTCTCTGACCCATCCTTTGCGGATAGGAATGGCGAATATCACTTTGTATAACAATCCGCAGTACTTTAGAAGTGTGTTGCCGTATAGCCTCCAGGCGAGTTGTGAGAATAAACAGCCCAGACAACCGACCATAAATCCTCCCAGCATGTCCATCGGCCAGTGGACGCCAAGATAGATACGCGACCAGGCGATCAACATGCCGATCACCATCAATACCATACCGGACCAGAGGCGATGCCAGAAGAGAAACGCCAGTGCGCAGGTAAAAATAGCGGTGCCATGATTGCTTGGATAGGAGTTGTCTGCAATGTGAGGTAGCATCTGATAGCCGATGCCGATCGCAAAAGGACGAGGATGCGGAAACAACATGCTGAGACACCATGCAATCGCCATTGCATAAACTAAAGCAATACCTGTTTTCAGTACCAACACCCGTTGGGCGCTCAGTTGATTCTGCGGTCCCCATAGCCAGAGAGCGATGATAAGCCCCGGTACAACAGCGATGAGCGCGCGGGCAGCGAAGATGGCCAGTACGACCAGCCAGTGTGGTGAATTCGGTGTCGCGTTAATCCATAAAAACAGCGCACGGTTTAATGATTCCATAGCTTTGCCTTCTTCTGCCTCTTCGATATATCGTGCTAAATAGTGCGTAATTGACACAGCCAGATACGTTAAGCTGGGGAACGATAATAACAGTGAAATAATACAGGAACCAGGCACTTCCGGGTAAAGGGAATCATGCCTCGTAGACATAGTGGTTTGACCTTGGTTAAGGTTGGGTGAACCCTAAAGAAACTTTAAGAAGATGTAAACCAGCAGACGCTCAATACGTTGCGGAGTGTAAGGAGATGCCAGTAAAGGCTTACTTAAACGGTAGAGGATGGCAAGACTGAGCGGAAAGAAAAAAACCCGCTAATAAAACATTAACGGGCTCCTCAATTTGGGATTTCAAAGAAAAGCAGTGGCACTTATTAAGACTGCGACCCAGACTGAAAGTTCTGCGATTTCGTAAAAAATATTTATCTATGCAACAACGGCCAGATCACCACAATCAACGTCCCTGCCAGCGTCAGTAGAACGTTAGCGATAGCATAGGTTCCTGCATAGCCCAGCGCCGGTATATTGCTGCCGGAGGCGTCGTTAATGATATCCATTGCTGGTGCGCAAGTCCGGGCCCCCATGATGGCACCGAATAGCAGTGCCCGGTTCATTTTCAGCACGTAGGCGCCGAACAAAAAACAGAGCACTACCGGTACCAGGCTCACTGCAATGCCCGCAAGCAGCATCATCAGACCGCTACCGCCGAGTCCATTTGACAATCCACTGCCCGCGCTAAGGCCAACGCCGGCCATGAACACCATCAGGCCAAACTCTTTAACCATATTCAGTGCACCCTGCGGTATGTAGCCGAAGGTTGGATGATTGGCACGCAAAAAGCCAAGCATTATTCCTGAAAACAGCAGCCCGGCGGCATTGCCCAAACCAAAATTAAAATTACTGAACTGGAAAGTGACCATGCCTATCATCAGGCCAAGGACGAAAAAGGCACAAAACGCCAGCAGGTCCGTCATCTGACTATGAATGGAAATAAAGCCAATGCGGTCGGCAAGAGATTTTACCCGGCGCGCTTCGCCACTGACCTGTAACACATCGCCTTTATTCAGAATGATACTCTCATCAATAGGCATCGCTATCTGACTGCGAATAACGCGGTTAAGGAAGCAGCCATGATCAGTCAGCCGCAGATGGCTCAGGCGTTTGTTCACTGCACTGTGGTTTTTCACCACAATCTCTTCAGTAACAATACGCATATCCAGCAAATCGCGTTCAAATACCTCTTTACCATCGCGAAAACTGTGGTTAAGACGGGCATGTGCTTCCGGGTATCCTACCAGCGATATTTCATCATCCTGTTGCAAAATGGCGTCACCATCAGGGCTGGCAAGAATGCCGTTACGTCGAATGCGCTCAATGTAACATCCCGTCTGACGATAAATTCCCAACTCGCGCAGATTCTTACCGTCGGCCCAGGCAACCAGCTCCGGCCCAACCCGATAGGCGCGTATCACAGGCAGCCATACTTTACGCTGACTGTCACTGTCCAGCCCGCGCTCACGGGCGATTTGCTGGGCACTGGTGAAGAGATCATGATGTTGCAGGCGAGGTAGATAGCGGGCAGCAATAATCAGGCTGACCAGGCCGATAAGATAGGTGAGGGCATAGCCGAGGCTGAGATCGTCCTGTGCATGGGCGAGCATGTCAGCGTTGTTAATTGTCTGACGGAGCGTATCGCCTGCACCGACCAGCACAGGTGTTGACGTCATCGATCCAGCCAGCATCCCGGCCGTCAGGCCAATATTCCATTTAAACAGGTAGCCCAGTCCGAGGGCGATTGCCGTTGCGCTGACTACCATTACCACTGCCAGTATCAGATAATTTTTCCCATCACGGAAAAAAATGGAAAAAAAGTTAGGCCCGGCTTCAACCCCCACGCAGAAAATGAATAACATAAAGCCAAGATTAAGTGCGTCCGTATCGATGTCGAAATGATGTTGTCCCAGTACCAGGGAAACAACGAGAACGCCAATTGCATTACCAAGTTGAATCGAGCCCAGGCGAACTTTCCCTAGACACAAGCCGAGAGCCAAAACGACGAATAGCAGTAATATGTAATTTCCGCTTAACAATTCTGAGATGTTTATATTCACGATTTAACTTCTTGTTTACCAGTAACCTGTTGTAATTATTGGCTTTCCAGGCTACATTTGGTCTGCATTCACGAAAGAAAATGCATTAGAATTTTCACCAAGGAAAAGCCGCTCAGGATGTCGTCAAATTATCGGTCATTTTAGTCAGTTCTAATAATTTCAGCCAGTAAACATTTTGTGTCTGAGCAGCATATTAAGCATTTATTTTTTTGAGATTAATTATGTTTTATTTCCGGATTGAAGATGATACTGGTTGGAGCAAAATAATGTTTAGAAGTGTGTCTTGGTCAGGTGTTGTCGCCTGCACTATTTTTTATACTATGATATTTGTCACCGTGCGCCATCAGATCCTGATGGCACATTCAGTCGTTCATCAGGCCCAGCCGGTAATGTTGTTATTTTTGTTACCTGGCGCCGTTTCTGCATTGACCAGTAAGCAGGCACCCTTGAGCGTGGCTGTTGCCGGTTCTTTGCTGGCGACGCCATTCTGTTTGACTATGATGATAAAGGGCATGATGTTTTTTCACAGTTTCTGGCAAGAGTGCGCGTTTTCTATTAGTGCAATTTTCTGGTGTGGACTGGGGGCATTGAGCGTTACGTTAGGAAGAGCGCTACTGGAAATGAGACAAGGCAAGCAATAAATCAGCCCACCTATTATTTGGCAGGCTGAATCGAATTACTGGTATAAGCCCAGATTCTCTTTTGCATAGGCGGCAAACTCGGTATAGCCGCCGACGTGATTTTGATCAAGAAAGATTTGTGGCACGGTTTCAACCGGCTTGCCGACGGTTTTCTCCAGATCGGCCTTAGTAATACCCTCCGCGTGGATATCAACGTAGCGAAAATCAAAATCATCCCGCTCTTGCGTTAGCTTCTCTGCCAGCTCTTTGGCACGGACACAGTAAGGACAGCCGGGACGACCAAAAATCACAGCAAACATCGCTTGCTCCTTATGATGGCTTTAAATATGTGATTAAAATCACATTGGGCAAATTTGTCCGCTATGATGCCCGCTTCGTTAAGAGATTAAAAGCAGGATCTGCCTGTCGGATTGATAAATGCTGGCTATAGCGTCGACACGAGGCTAAGCTGCACTACATCCTATAAACTGTCGGCAGGAGTTACACAATGCGCCCTTTTAGTCGCGTACCACGGCCCGTACTGTGGCTCGAAATGGTTGGCATTTTGCTGCTGCTGGCGGCTTTTTTGGTGTTACACCGTCTTTTCCCTCTTCCCTCCAGCTTCAATGAGCCGTCACTGGCCAGAGGATTGGTGCTGACAAGCGTAATACTGATGCTGCCGGCTGCGATGACTATTGTCTGGCGTACCCTGCGGAGCTGGCTGCCAGGGAGCAGGAGCTGACCCGAAAGTAATAAGGAGTTTTTACATGACACCAACCATCGCGCTACAGCGCGCCCACCGTTCGATTCGCTCATTCACAGGTCAGCCGATAGCCGCTGAACAGAGCGAGGCTATCCTCGCTGCCGCACAGTCTGCTTCCAGCTCCAGTTTTCTCCAGTGCTCATCCATAATCCGTATTACCGATCCGGCGCTGCGTGAGCAGTTGGTGATGCTCAGTGGTGGGCAGCGTTATGTTGCCAGTGCGGCGGAGTTTTGGGTGTTCTGTGGTGATTTTAATCGCAACCAGCAAATTTGCCCGCAGGCGCAGCTGGGACTGGCAGAGCAGCTTCTGTTAGCCTGCGTTGATACGGCACTCATGGGGCAGAATGCCTTGCTAGCGGCTGAGTCACTGGAACTTGGTGGTTGTTTTATCGGCGGTATCCGCAACCATATTGCTGAGGTAACTGAGCTACTGGCCTGCCCTAAGTTTGTACTGCCTCTGTTTGGCCTTTGCCTCGGCTGGCCAGAATATCAGCCTGATCTTAAGCCACGAATGCCAGCGCAAATGATGATGCATGAAAATCGTTATCAACCCATCGATCCGACGGTGCTGGCCGACTATGATGAACAGCAGCGTGATTATTACGCCAACCGTGACAGCAACCAACGTGTTAATAGCTGGAGTGAACATATTCAGCGTACGATCGTTGAAGAGAATCGAGCTTTTATGCTGGATTATCTCCATCAGCAAGGATGGGCCACTCGTTAACCACGCCGGTGGAGGTCAGGGTGAAAATAGCTATTCTTTCATGTGACGAAGCGCTCTATTCCTGCCGACGCCTGCTGGAAACTGCCAGTGAGCGTGGCCATCAGGCGGAGGTTATTGATCCTCTCAGCTGCTATATGAATATTAATCCAGCCTCACCGTGCGTCCATTATCATGGGCGTCAGCTCCCTTATTTCGATGCGGTGATCCCACGCATCGGCGCGGCTATCACTTTTTATGGTATGGCAGTGTTGCGCCAGTTTGAAATGTGCGGCAGCTATCCGTTTAATGAGTCACTGGCTATTACCAGGGCGCGTGACAAATTGCGTTCTATGCAGCTGATGGCCAGGCAGGGTATTGATTTGCCAGTAACCGGCTTTGCGCATTCGCCGGACGATACGCAGGATTTAATTGAGATGGTCGGTGGTGCTCCGCTGGTGGTGAAACTAGTTGAGGGTACACAGGGGATTGGCGTCGTGCTAGCAGAAACGCGTCAGGCGGCGGAAAGTGTTATTGATGCTTTTCGTGGTCTGAAGGCCCATATTCTGGTTCAGGAGTTTATTAAAGAGGCACACGGCCGGGATATTCGCTGTTTTGTCATCGGCGATGAGGTCGTGGCAGCCATTGAGCGGGAAGCAAAAGAGGGGGATTTTCGCTCAAACCTACACCGTGGTGGGCAAGCCCGGGCGGTAGTGATTACACCGCAGGAGAGAGCGGTCGCCGTTAAGGCAGCCAATACTTTAGGTCTTGACGTCGCCGGGGTTGATATTCTACGGGCGAAACGGGGGCCATTGGTGATGGAAGTGAACGCTTCGCCGGGACTTGAAGGCATCGAAAGCACGACAGGGCTGAATATTGCCGGAATGATCATCAGCTGGCTGGAAGAACAGGCGCGACCTGGTTTCAGTCTGAAAACGGGGGGCTGATGTCCGGTAGCCTGCTATGTGTCTTCTGAAGGTGCCGGACTCCGGCATGGTGCGACGCTGGCGGGCTTAGCAAAAGAGTATCTGATTTGAATGTGATGCCTGCCAGGCATTGTATTTGCCGCATTTAAAAAATGTTGATGACATATTCAAATAAAAAAAAGCACTGACCGATGACGTCACTCTCTTTTCGGCGCTTTGCTGAAGCGAAGCCTGACGTACTTATCCCTTGGTGGGGATTAGTGGCAAATCAACACAGCGCGCTGACTATCTTAATTAGGGTCGTTGCTATCACACCTGTCTTTGCTCAGGAGTGGCAGTAACCTTGACGGGACCGCTTTTTTGGCGCAGTCCGTTTTAACTCTTTGCCGGCGGTGATACGCCTTTACCCTGCTACACGCTCGTATAAACCGATTTTATTTCTGGAATGCCGCTGTTTAGAGTGGTTGAGATGGGTGTCTGTTTCGTCGGTTGGGGGATTGCCCGGTGTTTTGGCTCACAATGAAAAACAGCGTCAACATACGATTCAATCCCCAGGGGGGGAACATTAAACAGGTTGGAGGGCACGTTGCACGGTCTGTTTACTTCGTTATTTATCGTGATACGAATAATGGAACTATTGATGGATTACGCTAATAATTAGGTGGTGTGAATGCGGTTAGTTAAGGTATTAAACATGTCTGATCGTCACCACGATAGCAGTAGAGGTAAAGGTCCATGTCAGATACCTTTCGGGAAGTGCAAGTGACGATCAGGCAGGCAGGCAGGGCTCCCGTCACGGTTTTAATCGCTGGAATTACCATTATTGCTATCCGATTGTTAGATTTACTGCTGTCAGGCATTGAACTCGGCGTGGATGAGCTACTTAATTTTGTCCATCGTAGCGCCCAGGCCTGGGATTCGACCCTAATTTTTATTTTCAGCCAGCTGCTGTTCTTTTTTGAGTTACGCTGTGCTGCAGCCATTATTAAAGGTAAAAACTGGGGACGCTGGGGGTATATTTTTAGTCAGATTGTCACGTTGTGCTATTTATTCGTTGCTTCAATGGGCTGGGTGTATCCGGAAATTTTCAGCATTAGCGGAGAGAATGACGGACAGATTTTGCATCGGCTTATTGTGCAAAAGTTTCCTGACCTACTGATTATCATGCTGCTGTTTCTGCCCAGTACCAGCCGGCAATTTTTTCGGAAAGCTTGATCTTGTGATGATACAATCCCCCTCCGCTTGATGAATGACAACAGGTTTTACCATGCATTGCGCGCTGTACGACACCGGACGCTGTCGCTCCTGCCAGTGGCTTAAGACGCCTTATCCGGCGCAGCTTAGCCATAAACAATCCTATCTTGAAACACTGATGACACCTTTCGATGTTGCCGAATGGCGCCAACCGCAGCCCTCAGATCAACAGGGGTTTCGTAACAAGGCAAAGATGGTGGTCAGCGGAAGCGTTGAGCGACCTCTGCTTGGGATCATGCATGGTGATGGACGCACTGTCGATCTGTGCGAATGCCCGCTTTATCCTGCCAGCTTCGCGCCGGTTTTCGCCAGCCTGAAGCCATTCATTGCCCGCGCCGGGTTGACGCCCTATAACGTCGCTCGCCGTCGCGGTGAACTGAAATATATTTTGCTGACGGAGAGTCGGGACAGCGGAGCAATGATGCTGCGGTTCGTGCTACGTTCGACGCTCAAGCTTGCTCAGTTAAGGTCAGCTCTTCCCTGGCTACGTGAGCAGCTGCCGCATATTAACGTGATCAGCGTGAATATTCAGCCGGTACATATGGCGATCCTTGAAGGCGAAGAGGAAATTTTTCTCAGCGATGAACAGGTGTTGGCTGAAAGACTTAACCAGGTGCCGTTATGGATGAGACCCGGCAGTTTTTTTCAAACCAACCCGTCGGTGGCTGCCACTCTTTATGCCAGTGCCCGCGACTGGCTGGCCGATCTTCCGATACACACCATGTGGGATCTGTTCTGTGGCGTCGGCGGTTTCGGACTGCACTGTGCAACGCCTGAGATGTCGCTGACTGGCATTGAAATAAACGCCAAAGCGATCAGCTGTGCACGCCGCTCAGCGCACGAATTAGGGCTGGATAAAGTCAGGTTTACTGCACTGGACTCCGCCGCTTTTGCTACCGGAAAAGAGCAGGCGCCGGATTTGGTACTGGTCAATCCGCCGCGCCGGGGCATTGGTGCAGAGCTGTGTCGGTGGCTGGATAATCATGCACCGCGCTGGATCCTTTATTCCAGCTGTCAGGCTGAAAGCCTGGCGAAGGACTTATCGCGGCTGGAGCGCTATAAAATCAGTCGTGTACAGTTGTTTGATATGTTTCCGCACAGCAGCCATTTTGAGGTACTGGTGCTGCTAACGCTTTCTTAAGGTAATGAGTCTGGCCGGTGCTTTTTAAGCTGTGATTTAGCCAGCGTGCAGTTTTCCTCCCGTTTCGTCAGTGCAGCGTCATGAGTTTAAGCAGCAAATCGAAGCGGTAACTTTCAACAGAGCACCCCGCTTTTATAGGAATGGCTTTAATATTCGGGTGATGCATCTCTGCATAGAGGCGTTGGGTCAAATCGGTCGTCAGGGCGGTGAGGGGCCGACAGGAATGCCGCCCGGACGGTTATTTAGCATAAACCGGCGTAGTCGTCGACAAAACGGCTACGCCAGGGGCTCAATTTCGTTGCTCAAATGCCAGCGCGCGGCGCTCAATCAGCCGCATTAAGAGCGTCAACAGGCCGTTGACCCAGAGGTAAATGATACCAGCGGCGGCAAATACCGTAACGTCATAAGTGCGGCCAAACAACATCTGTCCATGGCCCATAACGTCCATCAGAGTGATCGTGTAGGCCAGCGATGTGCTTTTAAACACCAGCACTACCTCGTTAGAATAAGAAGATAGCGCACGCTTAAAGGCATAAGGCAGTAAAATGTGTAATGTGTCACTGCGACTCATACCCAGTGCCGCACAGGACTGCCATTGGCCGGAGGGAATGGCGCGGATCGCGCCAAAAAAAAGCTGAGTCGTGTAGGCGGCGCTGTTGAGCGACAGCGCCAGCATTGCACATAGCCAGGGCTGGGAAAGCAAATTCCAGAGCCAGGGGATATGCTGGATAGACGGAAACTGCCCGGGACCATAGTAAATAAGGAAAATCTGTACCAGCAACGGCGTACCGGTAAAAAGTGTAATATAGGCCCGCACCGCAGGGTTGAACCCGGGCGTTTTCAACGTCAGAATTATGGTAAAAAGCAGCGCCAGTAGAAGAGCCGCAATCAACGAAGCGATGGTCAGCGTCAGACTGGTTTGCAGGCCTTTCAGCAGCTCAGGAAAATAGCTCAGCATCAGTGGCTCCCCCGTTCGAAACGCGTCGCTCTGGCATCAACATATTTCAGAACCTGCTGGCTGATCAGCGTGATAATCAGATAAATGGCCGCCGCCACCAGATAGCCATTAAAAGGCTGCAGGGTATAGGTAATAATGCTTTTGGTTTGCAACATAATATCGTTGACGCTGATCAGGGACACCAGCGCGGTATCTTTCAGCAATACTAACCATTGGTTTCCCAGACCCGGCAGGGCGTGGCGCCACATTTGGGGCATGATAACCCGGAAGAAAATAGCGCTTTTGCGCATACCCAGCGCGTTACCGGATTCCCACTGGCCCTGAGGAACGGCTTTTAACGCACCGCGCAGCGTCTGCGACGCATAAGCTGAGTAGAGCAGGGAAAGCGCAATCACGCCGCAGAGAAAAGGGCTGACGTTAAAATTCTCAATATTGACTTTTACCGGCAGAGTGAACAGACCAAAATTAATACTGAAGCCGTCAGACAGCGAGATTAATAATTGTGATGCGCCGAAATAAATAGACAGAACCACCAATATTTCAGGTAGCCCACGAATTAGCGTAACGATGCCGGTCACTAACCAGGCGAGCGACTTAACAGGCGATGATTCACAGCTGGCGAACAGCATCGCCAGCACCAACCCAATTAGCAGGGCACAAACAGATAAGCTGACGGTTGTCCCGGCTGCGCTGGCAAGAGGTATGAACTCATTCATTCAATTAATGCTGGAACCATTTGTTGTAGATAGTTTTGTAAGTACCGTCTGCCTTAATTTTTTCCAGTGCGGTATTAAACTCATTGCGCAGGTCGGTATTACCTTTACGTACCGCAATCGCTAAACCTGAACCAAAGTAATTTTTATCGGTGACTTTTTCACCTACTGGTGCCAGGCCTGGATTCTCCTTCAGCCACTCGTTAACGACCGCCGTATCACCGAATACCGCGTTGATGCGACCGCTTTTCAGATCGAGCATCGCATTCTGATAACTATCGTAAGGAACCGTTATAATCTCCGGATGCTTATCGATGAGATACTTCTGGTGGGTTGTGCCATTCTGCACGCCGACGCGCAGCCCTTTTAGCGCGGCTATGCTGGCAACTTTACCTTTTTGCGCGATGAACAGCGCCGAATTGTCATAATAAGGTTGGGTGAATGATACCTGCTTCTCGCGGTCGGGCGTGATGTCCATCCCGGCCATTACGGCATCGAAGCGGCGGAATTTAAGACTGGGGATCAGGCTATCAAAGGACTGGTTAGTAAAAGTGCAGGTGGCATCCATCTCTTTACACATCGCCATTGCCAGATCGACATCGAAACCGCGAATTTTGTTAGCGGAGTCAACGAACTCAAACGGAGGATAGGAGGCCTCGGTAGCAAAGCGTATTGTCTGAGCGGCGCTGGCGCTAAGGCTCAATCCAATCAGTACGGTGGCAACAATAATTTTTTTCATTGGTGTCTGTCCTGCGTTAATGCGAAAGATAGCTGGCAAACGCATCTGTTCGCGGCTGTGTGAAATGGCTTGCATCACCTTGTTCAACGATGCGGCCATTCTCCATATAAACCACCCGGGTGGCCGTTTTTTTAGCAACTTCCACTTCATGAGTGACGATCACCTGAGTGATCCCGGTTTGCGATAGCTCCTGAATAATTTCAACTATCTGAGCAGTTATTTCTGGATCAAGCGCAGCAGTTGGCTCATCAAATAACAGTACCTGCGGCTCCATCATCAACGCACGAGCAATGGCCACGCGCTGCTGCTGGCCGCCGGAAAGATGCAGCGGATAGCGATCGGCAAAGGTTTCAAGGCGCAAACGTGACAGCAGTTTCGCCGCCCGCTGATGTGCCTGATCTTTGCTCAATCCGAGAACACGGCAGGGGGCCTCAATCAGGTTATGCATGACCGTCAGATGTGGCCAAAGGTTATACTGTTGAAACACCATACCGACATTTTTGCGCAGCGTGCGGATTGCGTTGTCATCGGTCCGTTGTGCGAAGTTAAATTCAGAGCCTGCAATGTTTAAAGTACCGGTACGCGGCACTTCCAGCAGGTTGAGCACCCGTAATAGCGAACTCTTACCTGCACCACTCGGGCCAAGCAAGACGAGGGTTTCACCCTGCGAGCAGCTGAGGTCGATATCGAACAAAGCCTGATGGGGGCCATAAAAGCAGTTTATGGCGTTAAGTTGAATACTCATGCGAGAAAAATGAATAGCGATAGATAGCGCGAATAGTAACGCTGACAGCATAGTTATGCAATCAGGATGCGTTAAAATATATTTATGGTTGCAATAAAGTTGAAGCGTAGCACAAGGTAGCGTTGATGTGTGAAAGTGCGCCGATAAAAACAGCAATTAACGGTTGACGCGCCGGTTCCGTGCGCGGGACAGGTTATTTTCCCAGCACATTTGAAAGGCTGGCATTAGCCATATGGGATGTTTTTGCCAGGTAACGAACGTCATCCAGCGCCCAGCAGCTGCCTTCACGTATCATCAGTACTTCGTCTTTCCATCCAATCGGGCGATTGCCGTCGCGGCTCATACTCACCCGCAGCGGTATGTTGCGTGCATCAGTATTCGGAATAGAAGAGGCGTCCATAACATCGACAGCGCTTGGGCCTGCGTCGACACTGGAGAATATATCACCCTGGAGTTGATTACGCAGCTGCGTATCCTGGCTGGCCTTGAGCAGTGACTGATATAAATGGTCGCTCAGATAGGGGCGGTATTTGCTTAAGGTTGCGCTATCAGGTATACCCTGACCTGGACTCTGAACACGCAGGTTGTAAAAAGCTTGTGCTACGGTGTCAGGGCCGCCACTGGTGCAGGGGCTTATCCGGGTTCCCGTATCGTTAAAAGCCGGTTGAACGGTGGTGCAGGCGCTCATAAGTAACGTCAGCAGAACAAGAGCAGTTAGCGTTTTATTGTTCATCATGTTTTCCTGGTGTAACCGGATGTCAATTTTTAGCATTGAGTATAGCCGCTTTGTTCTTACGCGTGGTTTACTCTTGAGTGATGCAACAAACGGAGGAATACGGATGAAGCTCTCAACAACACCAACCCTTGAAGGGCAAAAGATTATCGAATACTGCGGTGTGGTAACCGGAGAGGTGATTCTCGGGGCCAATATATTTCGTGACTTTTTTGCCGGTATTCGCGATATCGTCGGTGGGCGCACTTCTTCTTATGAGAAAGTATTACGCAAAGCGCGTGAACAGGCTTTTTCTACTTTGCAGGCGCAGGCTGAAACCCTGGGGGCCAACGCGGTGGTTGGCATTGATATTGATTATGAAACCATCGGCAAGGACGGCAGCATGCTGATGGTCAGCGTCAGCGGAACCGCAGTGAAAGTAGACAACTGACGCTCAATGTAGCGCCGCTGCTTCACTGAAGCCTGCCTTGTAGCCGGTTGCTGTGGGAAAACAGGCTTCTCTCCGGGGTATTCAGCCGTAAAGTTGCAGAAACTCGCGCCAGGCATCGACCACGTTTTCCAGCGCACGACGGTCGATGTCCAGGTGTGTGACCAGGCGGGTAACCTCGCCGGTAGAAACCAGAATATCGCGCTGTTTCAGCCACTCTTTTAACGGCGCTATCTGCGCTTGCGGCAGTTTAATGAACACCATATTGGTATCCTGACGCGAAACGGCAACGCCTGCCGCTTTTAATTCCTCTGCCAGCCAGGCCGCATTGTCATGATCATGTTGCAGGCGAGCGACGTTATGCTCTAAAGCATAAAGGCCAGCGGCGGCCAAAATACCGGCCTGGCGCATCCCACCACCGGTCATTTGTCGCCAACGGCGAGCGCGTTGAATAAATTGCTGACTACCGCACAGTAACGATCCGATTGGTGCGCCCAATCCTTTAGACAAACAGATACTCAGACTGTCAGCATAACGGGCCAGGGCCTCCAGTGGCAGGCCCAGGGTAACCGCAGCATTAAAGATCCGTGCGCCATCAATATGCAGCGCCAGATCGTGCTGTCGGGTAAAATCCCAGGCTTGTTCAAGATAGCTCAGTGGCAGCACTTTACCGTTGAAGGTGTTTTCCAGGCTAAGCAGGCGGGTGATGGCAAAGTGAATATCGTCGGGCTTGATAAATTGCTCAACGGTAGCTAGTGGTAGGGTGCCATCCCGTTCCTGAAGGATGGGCTGTGGTTGAATGCTACCCAGTACCGCTGCGCCCCCTGCTTCATATTTATAGTTATGAGCCAGCTGACCAACAATGTATTCTTCGCCGCGATTACAGTGGCACAGCAGTGCAACCAGATTTGCCTGTGTACCCGTCGGTAAGAAAAGGGCGGCTTGTTTACCGCTACGATGAGCAATCTCGGCTTCGAGCGCGTTAACCGTTGGGTCATCGCCATACACATCATCGCCGGTTTCAGCCGTCAGCATGGCGCTGAGCATCGCCTCTCCAGGGCGAGTAACGGTATCGCTTCGTAAATCAATCACGCTTAATCTCCTGTTAAAAAAAACGGGCGCTTTCGCGCCCGCTGGGTAATAATGTGTTACTCAATTGACTGTTGTTTTATCGCAGCCAGTTGGTTTTTGCCAGCTCGACGATCTCATCTCCCCTGCCGTTAATCAACGCACGCAGCATATAGAGGCTGAAGCCCTTTGCTTGCTCCATCTTAATTTGCGGTGGCATCACCAGTTCATCTTTCGCCGTGACCACATCAATCAGCACCGGCCCGTCATGCGAAAAAGCCGCCTGCAGCGCCCCGGTCAGTTCTGTGGATTTCTCAACGCGAATTCCCTTAACGCCGCAGGCGTTGGCGATGTCGGCAAAGTTAGGATTATGCAAATCCGTGCCGTCGGTCAGGTAGCCGCCTGCTTTCATTTCCATCGCGACAAAGCCCAGCTCGCTATTGTTAAACACCACAATTTTGATTGGCAGTTTGAGTTGAGCAACGGAAAGAAAGTCACCCATCAGCATGCTGAAGCCCCCGTCGCCTGACATTGCGATCACCTGACGCTGGCGATCTGTCGCCTGTACCCCCAGTGCCTGGGGCATCGCATTAGCCATAGAACCATGACTGAATGAACCTAACAGGCGGCGTTTGCCGTTCATTTTCAGATAGCGAGCTGCCCAGACGGTTGGTGTCCCCACATCGCAGGTGAAAATTGCATCATCTGCGGCGAGGTTGCTGATTTGCTGTGCCAGATATTGCGGATGAATGGCTTGCTTATCGTTGGCGGTGGCGAGGTCATCGAGCTCTTTGCGGCTATCCGCATAGTGTGACAACGCTTTATCGAGAAAGCGGCGGTCGGTTTTCAGTTTCAGACGCGGCAGCAGAGCGGTAAGTGTTTGTTTAATGTCGCCTACCAGCGCCATATCGACATGGCAGTGCGAGCCGAGGCTGGCAGGATTAATATCGATCTGGATGATTTTGGCTTTTTCCGGATAGAAGGCACGGTAGGGAAACTGGGTGCCGAGCAGCACCAGGGTATCGGCATTCATCATGGCATGATAGCCAGAAGAGAAGCCTATCAGCCCGGTCATGCCAACGTCGTAGGGGTTGTCGTACTCAATATGTTCTTTGCCACGCAGTGCGTGAACGATCGGCGCCTTAAGCGTTTTTGCCAGTTCAATGACCTCAGCATGCGCTCCTGCACAGCCGCTGCCGCACATCAGAGTAATATTATTTGATTCGTTCAATGCGCTGATCAGGCGATTAAGTTCATCGATATTAGGCAGCACAACCGGTGCGGCGGGTGGGTACCAGGTTACGCGTGCCTCTTCGGGAGCGGGTTGCAGTGCGACATCGCCGGGTAGAACAATGACCGAAACGCCCCGATTAAGGATAGCTTTACGCATGGCGATGCCCAGGACCTGCGGCAGCTGCTCCGGGTTTGAAACCAGCTCACAATAATGGCTGCATTCGCGAAATAGTTCCTGAGGATGGGTCTCCTGAAAATAGTTGCTGCCTATCTCACTGGAGGGGATATGAGCGGCGATAGCGAGAACCGGCACATGGTTACGGTGACAGTCAAACAGACCGTTAATCAGATGTAGATTACCAGGCCCACAGGAGCCAGCACAGACAGCCAGCTCCCCACTGATGTGTGCTTCCGCGCCGGCGGCAAAGGCGGCAACCTCTTCATGCCGGGTTGCTATCCATTCAATCGTTCCCATCCGGTTCAGGCTGTCGCTGAGACCGTTAAGTGAGTCTCCCGTGACGCCCCAAATACGTTTTACCCCAGCGTTTTCAAGTGTTTTCGCCACTAAGGCTGCGACCGTTTGCTTCATATATATCTTCCTTTATTTGTCGAACAGTTCATCCTGGTGAAATGGGATAACCATCACAAAGCATAGTCTAAACCGGGGCGATGTATTTTTCTGATCGTGGGAGAAATGTAAAAATTTAGGTTGAGAACAACGCCATCATCACCGGGGCCAGCAGACTGAGCAAGAAACCGTGGACGATAGCGGCAGGCACGATTTCATTGCCGCCACTACGCTGTAAGACTGGCAGCGTAAAATCCATCGAGGTTGCACCACATAATCCCAGCGCGCTGGTGCGATGACGGGTGATCAGCGCTGGGATCAGGGTGATGGCCAGCAGTTCACGCAGAAGGTCGTTAAAAAATGCCGCACTGCCAATGACCGGACCAAATGACTCAGTCATCAATATACCTGACAGCGAATACCAGCCAAATCCCGATCCTAAAGCCAGCCCGGTATTCAGCGGGACCTGGAGTAACAGTGATGCCAGCAGGCCGCCAGCTAATGACGTGAGCCATACTACACTGGCAATTGTCACTCCACGACGGTTCAGGAGTATCTGACGCAGCGTCATGCCGTTTCCGCGCAGTTGTATGCCGACAAAAAAGAGCAGTAGAAGTAGGGCATATTCACTAGCTTCACTGGCATGACGCAATGGCGCCCAGTGACTGAGACCCGCGGCAAAGCCACCCAGCACCACCAGACCTAGTTTGAGTGACTCCAGCGCCATCTGCAGCCGGGACGGGAGTACCTGCTGCCGATGTGTATGGCGCCAGGGATAGCGATGTGCCAGTAGTTCCAGTCCGATGACATTAAAAATGATAATGCACAGGGCAGAAATCAGGCTAATCCGTGCAATATTCAGTAAGTTTTCGCTGAGGTTTTCAAGAAAGGCCAGACTAATCCCCATAAAAAATAGAATGATATAAACCATCCAGCTAAGGAGGTTATTGACAACATTCAGAATTGATTTCCAGGTAATAGGCAGAAAATAGCCAATAATCAGCGGCAGAAGAATAAGTATAAGGCCTGAATACATTGAATTTTCCATCCATGTGGCGAAGGGGAGGCGGCGAAAAGCTAGCGAAATTTTATCATCATGTAAAGGTTCGCTTGACCCCTCAGCGATCAATTCACATGCTCGGGCAATTCGCAGGGAAGGACAGCGTGAAATATGATTCTGCAATGTATTGATATCGAGGGCTTCCGTGGCATTTACCGTCTTTCTCTGACGCTTGACGATAATAATGGACTCATTGGCGAGAAGGTGTGGGGAAAAACCAGCCTGCTGGATGCGCTGTCAATCGCTTTCGCACCGGGCGCAAAGGCGCCCGCTTTTCGTCAGCAGGATTTCTACCAGCCCGCAGGGGATCGATTACATTTGCGGTTTTACTTCAGGGAGAAGCGGGCGTGAGAGGCCAGCCGTTGAAATAAGCGATAACGCCAGAGTCAATAGCATTATTGCGCCGCCTGCATCTGGTTTTGCGCTTGCGAGATACACGCACTACCCGACATCATAATGGCCCGAACATTGCGCTTTACCCAACGTATGGGCATTGGCTGGCATGTCTTACTGATGGTGACGCGGCCGGACAAAAATACGCTGCCAGCGCCCGAAACATGATTCCAGATGCGCCTGTGGAAACTGTGCCGCGCTTCGTAACGCAATTACCCTCACCGGATATGGAGCATTTCCAGTATAAGGCTGGTTTTTCAGACGTCTATCATCGTATGGCTCGTCTACCGTCGGGCGTACCGGCGAGCATGCGCAAAGCCATCACAAAAGCGATTCATCAGGAATCAAAGCCAGGGCTGGCGATTACCGTCGCTTCAGATGCCGCAGAGCGTAGGCGCAATGCGATCTCATCTTTGCTCCGGCAAATGTTTACTGAGGTTTTGCAACAGGCTGAGCTTAATAGCGATGAGAAAGATTTGTAAATAGCGTTTGAAAACGCTGCTGCCGGACCCAACTTATTTAACCCGTAGTGACATGTTCTCAGAAAAAAGCCAACCCTGGCAGCTGGCACATTTGTCAGGGGGAAATTAAGAATAGGGTGAAGGGTGCGCAAAGATATTATCGCCGCCATCTTTCGGACAGATAACGACGTCACTTTTGGCGTATGTAGCATCATTTAACTGTTCGTCTCCTTGCTGCTGGATACCTCGCATAACAGTGATTGTTACATGAAGATATCAGGCTTGGTTGCCTGATAACCTGTGAACCACAGCAGTCTGCGTGTATTGCAGCAATGCAGAATAAAACCCTGTAGCGTCAATGCTATTCCGGCAGCGGAATTGTCAAAATTTAAGGCAGATAACGTGCTGATGACTTTTTGTGCGGCAAATCGCGTCGGTAAATGCCACGCTTTTTTATGCTGTCGGAAACCCTGTTTTCACGTGTTAAACTTATACGAGGAATCAGGGTGTAAGTGGTTACGATGGTTGATAACACTGGGTACGTAATGGGTAATACGAACGACTGGCTTGACGTTGAACATTTTGCAGAAGACAAATTGCACGAAGGCCTCAAACCACCTTCGATGTATAAAGTTATACTTAATAATGACGATTATACACCGATGGAATTTGTTATTGACGTTCTGCAAAAGTTCTTTTCTTATGATGTTGAACGCGCAACGCAATTGATGCTTACGGTGCATTATCAGGGTAAAGCGATTTGTGGTGTTTTTACCGCGGAAGTGGCAGAAACCAAAGTCGCTCACGTTAATAAATATGCCAGGGAGAACGCGCATCCGTTGCTGTGTACGCTGGAAAAAGCCTGAAAAGGCGATCTAAATTGGGGAGGTGCCTATGCTCAATCAAGAACTGGAACTCAGTTTAAATATGGCTTTCGCCAGAGCGCGCGAGCACCGACATGAATTTATGACCGTTGAACACCTGCTGCTGGCATTGCTCAGTAATCCCTCAGCAAGAGAAGTGCTCGAAGCCTGTACGGTCGATATTGTCACCCTTCGTCAGGAACTTGAAGCTTTTATCGAACAAACAACGCCAGTATTACCTGTCGTTGAAGAAGAGCGTGATACGCAGCCTACGCTCAGCTTTCAGCGTGTACTTCAGCGTGCCGTTTTCCATGTACAGTCATCCGGCCGCAGTGAAGTTGCTGGCGCTAATGTTCTGGTGGCGATTTTCAGCGAGCAGGAGTCTCAGGCAGCGTATCTGCTGCGTAAACATGAGGTTAGTCGCCTTGATGTGGTTAACTTTATTTCTCATGGCACGCGTAAAGATGAGCCAAATTCACAGCAGGATTCGGAAAATCCAGTCAATGAAGAGCAAGCAGGCGGGGAGGAACGTATGGAAAACTTCACCACCAATCTGAACCAGCTTGCACGCGTTGGGGGTATTGATCCGCTGATCGGTCGCGAGAAAGAGCTGGAGCGCACTATTCAGGTCCTGTGTCGCCGCCGCAAAAATAACCCGCTGTTGGTTGGTGAGTCCGGTGTGGGTAAAACGGCTATCGCTGAGGGGCTTGCCTGGCGTATCGTGCAGGGTGACGTTCCTGAAGTAATCAAAGAGTGCACCATATATTCGCTGGATATGGGGTCATTGCTGGCGGGTACTAAGTATCGTGGCGATTTTGAAAAGCGCTTTAAAGCCCTGCTAAAACAGCTTGAACAGGATAACAATAGCATTCTGTTTATTGATGAAATTCATACAATAATTGGCGCAGGCGCTGCCTCCGGCGGTCAGGTTGATGCAGCTAATCTGATCAAACCACTGCTCTCAAGCGGTAGAATTCGCGTAATGGGTTCAACGACCTATCATGAATTCAGCAACATTTTTGAGAAGGACAGGGCGCTGGCTCGTCGCTTCCAGAAAATTGACATTACTGAACCGTCGGTCGACGAAACCGTCCTGATCCTTAACGGCCTGAAGCCTAAATATGAGTCCCATCATGATGTGCGCTATACCGCAAAAGCGTTGCGGGCGGCGGTTGAGCTGGCAGTAAAGTATATCAACGATCGTCATCTACCCGATAAAGCTATCGATGTGATCGACGAGGCTGGCGCTCGTGCGCGATTGGTACCGGTCAGCAAGCGTAAAAAAACGGTTAATGTGGCGGATATTGAAGCGGTGGTAGCGCGCATTGCCCGCATTCCGGAGCAAAGCGTTTCTGCCACCGATCGCGATACGCTCAAAAATCTTGGCGAGCGACTGAAAATGCTTGTTTTCGGTCAGGACAATGCAATTGAAGCCCTGACCGAAGCGATCAAGATGAGTCGTGCCGGGCTGGGGCAGGAACGTAAGCCTGTCGGTTCTTTCCTTTTTGCTGGCCCAACCGGCGTAGGTAAAACGGAGGTGACCGTTCAGCTGGCCAAAGCGCTCGGCATTGAGCTGCTTCGCTTTGATATGTCGGAATATATGGAACGCCATACTGTCAGTCGCCTTATTGGTGCACCTCCGGGTTACGTCGGGTTCGATCAAGGCGGACTACTGACCGATGCGGTTATCAAACATCCGCATGCCGTGGTGCTGCTTGATGAGATCGAAAAAGCCCATCCGGACGTGTTCAACCTGCTGCTTCAGGTGATGGATAACGGTATGCTGACCGATAACAATGGTCGTAAAGCTGATTTCCGTAATGTGGTGGTCGTCATGACCACTAACGCCGGCGTCCGTGAAACTGAACGTAAGTCCATTGGACTTATTCATCAGGATAACAGTACAGATGCGATGGAAGAGATAAAGAAAGTGTTTACGCCAGAGTTCCGTAACCGCCTCGATAATATTCTCTGGTTTAACCATCTCTCGACAAACGTTATTCATCTGGTGGTGGATAAGTTTATTGTCGAGCTTCAGGCTCAGCTGGATGCTAAAGGTGTCTCGTTGGAGGTCAGTGACGACGCTCGCGGCTGGCTGGCAGAAAAAGGCTATGACAAAGCGATGGGTGCACGTCCGATGGCGCGAACCGTGCAGGAGAATCTGAAAAAACCGTTGGCAAATGAGCTGCTGTTTGGCTCTCTGGTAGACGGTGGTTCGGTATCCGTTGCGCTCGACAAAAAGCGTCATCAACTGACTTACCATTTCCTGAGTGCGGAAAAGCGTAAAACCGAAGGCTCGGTGCATTAACTGTCTGGCAATGCGTAAAGAAGAAAAGGCCGACGGTAAAGTCGGCTTTTTTATGCGGCAGGGGCGCGTACGGGCGTCTCCGTCAGCCGCCCAATAAATCAGCGGCTACGGAAGACAATGCGGCCTTTGCTCAGGTCGTACGGGGTCAGCTCAACAGTGACTTTGTCGCCCGTCAGGATGCGGATATAGTTTTTACGCATTTTACCGGAAATATGAGCGGTAACCACGTGACCATTTTCAAGCTCAACGCGGAACATGGTATTAGGTAACGTATCCAGTACGGTACCCTGCATTTCAATATTGTCTTCTTTTGCCATCGAATCCTCTGGGTATGACAATCTAAAATTTGGACCGGCAAGATAATGCCGAATTTCCTGATTTATGTAAAGAATTGCTGGTGCAAATACCAACACTAACCGGTGGTCAGGTTCCTGTGAACAACCACGCGGATAGATACGGTCAGTAATGACGTCTGCGGGGAGGGATAGCGGATATGGAGCTACTCGCGGCTAAAGCCATTGAGTCAGTTCGATAAAATGCCAGGGAATTCCCAACGGGGCCTGTTCCTGCTCGGTTAAACACGAGCATAGATTACTGATAATATCTTCGGATTATACCATCAAACATTGTGCATTGCGCAGAAAACATTAGCCTCAGAACAAGCGCTTAGGATGCCAGCACCAATCGCTAACCGGCCGGTCAGCCAGCTGGCTAATCAATGTGAGATAATCGACACGGGGAATATGATAGGCACCCAGCGATTGTGTATGCGGATTCAATACCTGGCAATCGATTAACTCTCCTCCCTGACGCCGAAAATAATCAGCAAAAACCAGCAGAGCGGTTTTTGACGCGTTAACGCTGCGGCTGAACATCGACTCTCCACAGAAAATTTGCCCTAAGCCGAGACCATACATGCCGCCAACCAGGTTTTCATCCTGCCATACGTCAATTGAGTGGGCGTGGCCCAACTGCCATAGCTTAATCCATGCCCGCTTTACCTCAGTGGTGATCCACGTTCCTCCAACGCGATCGCTGGCGCAGCCGGCAATAACTTCGGGGAATGCACGATTCAGCGTGATCTGATAAGGCGACTGCTTATGGAAACGTTTCATGCTGCGACTGAGCCGAAACGCTTCTGGTCGCATCACTGCGCGGGGATCTGGTGACCACCAGAGGATTGGATCTCCAGGAGAAAACCAGGGGAAAATGCCGTGATGATAAGCGTTCAATAAGCGTGCGGAACTCAGGTCGCCACCCATGGCGAGCAGACCGTCTGGCTCGCGGAGTGCCATTTCAGGTGGCGGGAACTGAATTGAGTCATGGGAAAGTTGAATCACGCGCATGGATTTTCACTTTGCTGAATCTGATTCACTGTAGCGCGTTACGCCGCTGAAAGTCGCTGTAGCGCCCACGTTTAGCGATTAATTCCTGATGGCTACCCAGTTCAATAAGCTGACCACCATCCATAACGCCAATCCTGTCCATATTTTCAACGCCCTGCAACCGGTGGGTTACCATGATTACGCTCTTATCGCGCGTAACGTTTTGCAGCAGGCTGAGGATTTGCAGCTCAGTGTGGGCATCGAGTCCTTCAGTCGGCTCGTCCAGCAACCAGAGGGCGCCATCGTGCAACAGTGCCCGGGCGATACCCAGCCGACGCCGTTCGCCGCCGGAAAGCTGACGTCCACCCTCACCGAGCCAGGCGTTAAGGCCCTCCGGACTGCTCAGCAGTTTCTCCAGGCCAACCTGCTGTAGCGCGTGAGACAGCTGGGCATCGCTGGCTCCGGGAGCGGCCAGCAGTAAATTATCGCGCAGGGTGGCACTGAACAAGTGTACACGCTGGCTGACGACGGTTGTCATTTTCCTCAGTGCGCTTTCCTGCCAGCTCGCCAGTGGCTGGTCGTTCAGGGTGATTTCACCCTGCTGTGGGTCCCAGGCGCGAGTGAGAAGCTGCAATAAACTTGACTTACCGCTCCCTGTACGACCAATCAACGCCACCTTTTCGCCTGCCCGTAGACGCAGGGAAATATTCTGCAATGCCGGAAAGGCACTATTTTCATAGCTGAAGCTGACGCACTCCAGTGCGATGCTTACCTGCGTTGCTGCTTGCTGCCTGTCGTCATCAAAACTGACTGTCGGGCGCTGAGCGGTGATCTCAGTTACTCGTTCAGCAGATGCAATAACCTGCCCCAGATGCTGGAAGGCGGTTGCCACAGGTGCCAGCGCTTCAAAAGCTGCCAGGCTACAGAAGACAAACAAAGCTATAAGCGCTCCCGGTTTGATCATATTGCCAACGCCTGCGGCGCTGAGCCAAAGCATCAGCGTTATTGTCAGGCCACTGATCAACATTAGTATGGCCTGTGACCATGCACTTAGCCCGGCTTGCCGCTGCTGAGTGCTATGCCATTGTTGCTCCATTAGCTCCAGCTTATGCCGATAGTCAGGTTCAGCACCATAAATACGCAGCTCGGCCATTCCCTGTAACCAGCGCATCAGTAAACTACGATACTCACTGCGCTGACGGGTTAACGCCGCCCCGTCAGCGTAGCCGAGTCGATAGAACAGCGGTGGCAGTATTAACAGCGTTGCTAGCAGAATAAAGCCCAGCGTCATCGCCAGCTGGACATCCAGCCAGCTCAGGCCAGCTATCACCACGAGCACGACACACAAGGCGCCGACCATCGGTGAGATAACCCTAAGATACAGGTGATCAAGTGTATCCACATCGGCGACAAGACGATTAACCAGATCGCCCTGCTGAAAACGGGACAGTCTTCCGGGTGTCAGTGGCAGCAGTTTGGTAAAAAGAGTGACGCGAAGATGCTGTAATACACGAAAGGTTGCATCATGGCTTACCAGTCGTTCAAAGTAGCGTGAGGCGGTGCGTGTAATGGCGGCGCCGCGCACGCCGGCTGCCGGTAGCATATAATTGAAGCTGTATAATCCGGCAAAACCTGCAAGGGATGCTGCAGCCAGAAACCATCCCGAAAGCGTCAGTAATCCGATGCTGGCAAGCAGGGTTAAGATGGCCAGTATCACGCCAAGCGTCAGGAGGACGCTATGGCGTCGATAGAGTTTCAGAAAAGGAAGCAATATTTTCATCAGGATACCTCACTCATTCGCCGATTGAGTAAACGGGCAAAGACGCCAGGCTGCTGAAGCAGAGCCTGCATATTTCCCTGTTGAACGAGCTGCCCGTCTTCCATGACCCAGATAGTATCCCAGTCGTCAAGCTGATCCAGCTGATGGGTTATCAGCAGAGTAGTTTGCTGGTAAGAGGCGGCGAGTAAACATTGGTTAACCAGCCGTTCGCTCACCGCATCCAGACTGGCTGACGGTTCATCCAGTAGCAGTAGTGATGATGGTTTTAGCAGTGCGCGCGCCAGAGCAATGCGTTGCGCCTGTCCGACTGACAGCCCTGAGGCCTGCTCGTCAATTTTGGTATTGAGTCCCGCGGGAAGGCGATCGATAAATTCACTGATCCCTGCACGCTCAAGAACCCATTGCAGGCGATCCTCTTCAGGCTGCGACATCTGAGTAATATTTTCCCGTATGTCTGGTGCGGGAAGATGTGGATTTTGTCCGAGCCAGGCCACCTGCTGTTGCCAGCTCGCTGGCGTAATGTCACGTAGCTCTTGTCCACTCAGTGTCAGAGAACCCTCATAAGGTAAAAAACCCATCAGTACGTTGAACAATGACGTCTTGCCTGCCCCGCTCAGGCCGACAATGGCGATACGCGCACCGGCCTCAATGTGAAAGTTAAGTGGCCCGGCAAGGGTGACGCCTCCAGCGGACTTGATAAACAGCTCTCGGGCATGAATAGATAGCGGTTGGCCCGCGGGTAGCTGAAATTGTCTCTGCGGTTGGTGTGATTCAGGATGCAGTCTGAGAAACTGTTCAAGCGAGTCGGCGGCGCCTGTCGCCTGTGCTTTTGCATGGTAAAACGTACCCAGGTCTCGCAGTGGTTGAAAAAACTCCGGTGCAAGAAGCAGCGCCAGAAAACCGGCAAATAGCGTTACGCCGGCTCCATAGCTGCCGAAATGTAATTCACCAAGATAGGAAAAGCCAAAATATACCGCGACGATCGCAATAGACAGCGAAGCAAAAAACTCCAATACAGCGGAGGAAAGAAATGCCAGGCGCAGAACGTCCATTGTGCGCAGGCGAAACTGATCGGTTGACTGGCTGATAGCCGCTTTTTCCGCGCTGGCGCGGTCGAATAACCGTAAGGTATCAAGTCCGCGCAGGCGATCGAGAAACTGGCCACTGAGACGACTAAGCGCCTGAAAGTTACGTCGATTGGCGTCAGCGGCTCCCATACCAACCAATGCCATAAAAAATGGTATCAGCGGAGCCGTAATCAATAAAATTAATGCTGCCGCCCAGTTCACCGGAAAAATAGCAAGTAAAATAAAGCCAGGGATCAATACTGCCAGGGTCATTTGTGGCAGATAGCGGGCGTAGTAATCGTGCATTTCCTCTATTTGCTCCAGCAATAACGTTGCCCAACTGCCAGCTGGTTTGCCCTGAATCCAGGCCGGGCCTGCCGCCGTGAGATGATCAAGCACCTGCTGGCGCAGAGCCAGACGTATGCTCTGACCGCAGCGAAATCCTGCACGCTCTCGCGCCAGCGTAAGAAGCGCGCGTAATGCGAAGCACAAGATGAGAAGCAAGAAGTGCGTCACAAGGCTGTCGCGTGGGATTTGATTGACAATCAATGCCTGAAGTAGCGATGCCAGCAGCCACGCCTGGGCCACCAGAATCAGCGCACTGATGACACCCAAAAGCGATGAGAGCCGCAGCCATTTTTTAGCCGGTGCAGTTTGTTGACGTAACCAGCGTGTAAGTTCCTGCTGTCGGGTTTTATTCATCGTATGCCAGATCAATTTTTGCCGTAATCGGGACTACGGCGTAAAACGGGAAATGCGGCTAATGTTACCCGCAGCAAATCAAAAAGGCGACACGGGAGTGTCGCCTTTTGTAAATATGATCAGGAGGTTAAACTATCCGTTACGATTTTTTAATCAATCCATCCAGATAGCGTTCTGCATCCAATGCGGCCATACAGCCAGTACCTGCTGAAGTAATAGCCTGACGATAACTATGATCCATCACATCACCCGCCGCGAATATCCCGCTGATGCTGGTCTGGGTTGCATTGCCGTGCAGACCAGACTGCACTTTGATATAGCCATTCTCAAGTTCGAGCTGTCCGGCGAAAATAGCGGTGTTTGGACTATGACCGATGGCAATAAAGCAGCCCGCAACCTCAATGATTTCAGTATCCTGGCTGTCAGCCACGGCGCGTAAACGAACAGCTGTTACGCCCATCTGATCGCCAATGACTTCATCGAGGATACGATCGGTATGCAAGACGATGTTGCCTTTAGCCACTTTATCCATCAGACGGTCAATCAGGATTTTCTCTGCACGGAAGCTGTCACGGCGATGAATGAGGTGAACCTGAGCGGCGATATTTGACAGATAAAGTGCTTCTTCAACGGCGGTATTGCCACCACCGACAACCGCTACTTTTTGGTTGCGGTAGAAAAAGCCGTCGCAGGTTGCGCAGGCTGAAACACCCTTACCTTTGAAAGCCTCTTCCGATGGAAGCCCCAGATAGCGTGCTGATGCCCCTGTTGCAATTATCAGCGCGTCAGCCGTGTATTCGCCGCTATCGCCAGTCAGACGAAATGGACGCTGTTGCAAATCGACACAATGAATATGATCGAAGATGATTTCAGTATTGAATTTTTCTGCATGCGCCTGCATGCGTTCCATTAGCAGCGGACCGGTGAGATCGTTTGGATCGCCAGGCCAGTTTTCTACTTCGGTTGTTGTGGTTAACTGCCCGCCTTTTTCAAGGCCGGTAATTAACACCGGTTTGAGATTTGCGCGAGCCGCATATACCGCAGCGGTGTAGCCTGCTGGCCCTGAGCCCAAAATCAAAAGTTTGCTGTGTTTGGCCGTACTCATGAAACCCTCATTCAACTGGCTAAGATATGGTTCGATTGTAGGTAATTATCAACAGCAAAAAAAGCGCTAGGGATTGAAGTTAACAATCGATTTAACAGGTTGTTTTGTAGTCAGAGATTGAATAGCTATGGCTTATTAACAGGACATAAGGTGACGAAAGGGGAATATGCGACAAAATATCCATTAAAAACCTGGCCGAACGCGAAATTATGGCATGTTGTCCTGATTCTTATTGTTTTACTTTGACAATCGCCTGCTGTTTTGCGAAAACAATGTAGTAAGCAGAGAGGCTGTCGGCGAAGTCGAGGTTAATACCCCTCCCGATGAAAGCGGCAGCATACGATCGCCTGCCATCCGTCCTGACTCATGAGGTGGACAGAGCCCATGCGTCAGGGAGATGGGTGCTTAATCAAGCATCAGGTAAACGTCTTTTTCAAGAAATCCCTGCACATTAACGCTATTCAGAATATGGCAGGTTGAGGGTAGGAATTAAGAGAGACAATAATAATGGTAGAAAATAAAAAACGCCCTGGTAAAGATCTCGACCGCATTGACAGAAACATTCTTAACGAGCTGCAAAAAGACGGTCGCATCTCAAATGTTGAACTTTCCAAGCGGGTTGGGTTATCACCGACTCCATGTCTTGAGCGTGTTCGTCGCCTTGAGCGCCAGGGGTTTATCCTTGGGTACACTGCGCTACTGAACCCGCACTATCTGGACGCTTCACTGCTGGTTTTCGTTGAGATTACTCTTAATCGTGGTGCGCCAGATGTATTTGAACAATTTAACACAGCAGTACAAAAGCTCGAGGAAATCCAGGAGTGTCATTTAGTTTCAGGCGACTTTGATTATCTGCTGAAAACCCGCGTGCCTGATATGTCCGCTTACCGAAAATTACTGGGTGAAACACTGCTGCGTCTTCCCGGCGTTAACGATACGCGCACCTATGTTGTGATGGAAGAAGTGAAGCAGAGTAACCGTCTGGTCATTAAGACCCGGTAACATAAGCCAGGTGCAAAACTCGAGAGTTTTGGTTACACTCCTGTGCATTCATACAGGTTCAGCGTCGGGCTATCTCCGGCGTTGTTATCTGCTTAGTTCACAGGAACCTGGAGAGTTCTCTTGAGCCAGGAATATACAGAAGATAAAAACGTTACATTGCGCCCATTGAGCAGCGGCCGCCGCCTGCTCGAAGCTTTGCTGATTCTGGTTAGTCTGTTTGCCATCTACCTGATGGTTGCACTGGTCAGTTTCAATCCATCCGATCCCAGTTGGTCACAAACTGCCTGGCATGAACCTATTCATAATCTGGGTGGCAGTATCGGCGCCTGGTTGGCCGATATGCTGTTATTTATTTTCGGCATCATGGCCTACGCTATTCCTCCAATCATTGTCGGTCTGTGCTGGATCACCTTTCGTCAGCGCGATCATCATGACTACATCGATTATTTTGGCGTAGGCTTGCGCCTGATCGGGGTTCTGGCATTGGTGATTACAACCTGTGGACTGGCTGCGATTAATGCTGATGACATCTGGTATTTTACTTCAGGTGGCGTCATTGGCAGTCTGGTTAGCAGCGCGATCTCTCCGTGGTTCAGTCCGGCTGGTGGCACGCTGACGCTACTTTGCATCTGGGCGGCTGGCGTCACGCTATATACCGGTTGGTCATGGCTAACGATTGCAGAAAAAATCGGCGCGGTGATTATGGGCGCTCTGACTTTTGCCAGCAACCGTTCACGCCATGAAGAAGTCTGGCGAGAAGAAAAGGAGCATTCAGAAGTCGACGGGAAAATTCATCATAGTGTTGCACAGCCAGAAGATGAAGATGATATTTTGTTAGCGATCCCGAAACGCGTAGTCGCCTATGATGATGAGACCGACCCGCTGTTTAATTCTGCTTATTCTGTTGCAGAACAAGGCGAGCCGACTGCGTCTTCAACACCCAATGATTCCGCTCCGGGATCAGCATCCGCGTTTGCCGTTTTCGAACCCGATGATATTACGGCGCAAGCAGTGACCGCTACGACGAATTCTCACCAGGATAATCCTCCGCTGTATCGCTTTGACGTTCCCCAGGATGTGCGGTCTCCATCTGTTCAGGTTGAGGATGAGGATGGCCCGATATTGGGTAACTGGCAGCAGGCAGACTCTCCAGCGCTGGACTCTACACACCTCTCAGTACATCAACCACCGATCTTACCCGCTGATACAACATCGGCGTCGGTCGATGTTGTTGTTGGTTCAGCAACCTTTGTGCCTGCTTTTGGCGCAACCAATGAGGGTGGAAACTATAATCCGCAGGTAAAACAGGGTATTGGTCCTGAACTTCCCCGGCCAAATAAGGTGAAGCTGCCGACGCGTCGTGAGTTAGCTTCATACGGTATCAAACTGCCATCTCAGCGTATGACGGAAGAGAAAGCGCGTGAAGATCTTCAATCCCGGCAAGATCACAGCGTGGACGATGATGATGCTATGCAGCAAGCGGTGCTGCGTGAAGCTTTTTTTGCGCAGCAACAGCAGCGTTACAGTAAAGGTCTTAATGATGTGGATGATGAAGAGGCGCTGCAGCATGCGATGTTAGCTCGCCAGTTCGCTGAGCAACAGCGTCAGCGCTACGATAGCGATGACAAAATACGACAAAGTGTCGGACAGGGGCAAAAACCGGCGCTGGATACGCGTAATGCCTTTAATGTTTCATCCCTGGCCGATTTAGTGGATGATAATCCGTCGGGGCCGCTGTTTACTACTGCGCCAGTAGAGAGTGCTTCTGTAACCGCTATCACTCCAACCGTCGCGTCGCCGTCGCATCTTGACGCCGACTCATCGCCCTTTGGCGTGGCCCAGCAGACGTTTGCTGTGGAGCCTGAAGAGCAAACGCCGGCTGGTGCATTCAAAGATAGCCTGTTTCATCCGTTTCTGGTGCGAGACGAACAGCCGGTACAACGGCCAACGACACCACTGCCTACATTGGATCTCCTTGCCTCGCCACCGAAAGAAACCGAGCCAGTGGATCATTTTGCATTGGAGCAGACTTCTCGTCTTATCGAGGCGCGGCTGGCGGATTATCGGGTAAAAGCCGATGTGGTAGGCAGCTCACCCGGCCCGGTTATTACCCGCTTCGAACTTGATTTAGCCCCTGGAGTTAAGGCTGCCCGGATTTCTAACCTTTCGCGCGATCTGGCTCGGTCACTGTCAGCGGTTGCGGTACGCGTAGTGGAAGTTATACCCGGTAGACCTTACGTTGGCCTTGAGTTGCCGAATAAGCATCGTCAGACCGTCTATCTGCGCGAGGTCCTGGACTGCCCGGCATTTCGCGACAGCCCTTCACCGTTGTCGATCGTACTGGGTAAAGATATCTCTGGCGAGCCGGTGGTGGCCGACCTCGGCAAGATGCCGCATCTGCTGGTAGCAGGTACGACAGGCTCGGGTAAATCGGTTGGCGTTAATGCCATGATCCTCAGCATGCTGTACAAGGCAACCCCGAAAGAGGTTCGCTTTATTATGATAGATCCTAAAATGCTGGAGCTGTCGGTTTATGAAGGCATTCCGCATTTGCTGACGGAAGTGGTCACTGACATGAAGGATGCGGCCAACGCGCTGCGCTGGTGCGTGGTGGAGATGGAGCGTCGCTATAAACTCATGTCGGCACTGGGCGTACGAAATATTGCCGGCTATAACGAAAAAGTAGACCTGGCTGAAGCAATGGGACGACCTATCCCCGATCCATTCTGGAAACCAACAGACAGCATGGATATGTCGCCGCCGGTACTGAAAAAAGAGCCCTATATTGTGGTGATGGTGGACGAATTTGCCGACCTGATGATGACTGTTGGTAAAAAGGTGGAAGAGCTGATTGCGCGACTGGCACAGAAAGCCCGCGCCGCTGGGATCCATCTGGTTCTGGCCACCCAGCGCCCATCCGTCGACGTTATCACCGGATTGATTAAAGCCAACATTCCTACGCGTATTGCTTTTACTGTTTCCAGTAAAATAGACTCGCGTACTATTCTCGATCAGGGCGGCGCGGAATCGTTACTGGGGATGGGTGATATGCTTTATCTGGCTCCTAACTCATCTATCCCTGTACGTGTTCACGGTGCTTTCGTGCGCGACCAGGAGGTTCATGCGGTAGTACAGGACTGGAAGGCCCGCCAGCGTCCCGAATATAAAGAGGGCATTCTCAGCGGCGGTGAAGATAGTGAGGGCGGGACTGGCGGTATTGATGGCGATGAAGAGCTGGACCCCCTGTTTGATCAGGCAGTCAGTTTCGTCGTTGAAAAGCGTCGCGCCTCTATTTCTGGCGTTCAACGCCAGTTTCGCATCGGCTATAATCGTGCAGCGCGTATCGTCGAGCAGATGGAAATGCAGGGGATTGTTTCTTCGCCTGGACATAACGGCAACCGGGAAGTTCTGGCACCACCACCGCACGAAATGTGATGGTCGTATTGATGTCATTATGTATATGGGCCAGGCTTGACTGGCCCATAAATTTTTAGCCCGGGTATACGCTATTTTCGCTGAGCAATCAGGATTATTTTCTGCCAGCGCTTAATCCAGCGACAGCCGCGCAGTCTGGTTTTGACCGCCATCGCCATGACGGTGCCAGAGAGCCTTTCAATTAGGATGCCCAATGAAAAAATTTGTTATTGCCTGTAGCTTACTGAGCGCTTTTGTTTCGGCCAGCGTACTTGCGGATGCTTCGCAGGACCTGCAGCAGCGTCTGAATAAGATCAGTAGCTTCCACGCCAGTTTTACACAAAAAGTCACTGACGCAAGCGGTGCCCCGCTTCAGAGCGGGCAAGGAGAACTATGGGTCAAACGCCCGGATTTATTTAACTGGCACATGAGTGCACCGGATGAAAGTACTCTTATTTCTGATGGCAAAACGCTATGGTTTTATAATCCATTTGTTGAACAGGTAAGTGCAACCTGGCTGAAAGATGCTACCAGCAATACGCCATTTATGCTTATTGCGCGTAACCAGTCTGCTGACTGGGCGCAGTACAATGTAAAACAGCAGGGCGATAATTTTGTGCTGACCCCAAAGAAGGATAACGGTAATCTGAAAGAGTTTACTATTAACGTAACGCCGTCAGGTACTATCAACCAGTTCAGCACTATTGAGCAGGATGGACAGCGCAGTAGTTATACGCTGAAAAGCCAGGAAAATGGTGCTATTAGCCCGAGCAAGTTTACATTCAACCCGCCGAAAGGGGTAACGGTGGACGATCAGCGCCAGTGAGGCTCGCGTGAGTAATCTCTCTTTGGATTTTTCTGACGGTAATTTTCAGCCGCTGGCAGCGCGGATGCGCCCCAGAACGTTGCAGGAGTATACCGGACAACAGCATCTGCTGGCGGCGGGCAAGCCGCTGCCCCGGGCTATTGAAGCGGGTCACCTGCATTCGATGATCCTCTGGGGGCCGCCTGGCACAGGAAAAACCACGCTGGCCGAAATCATTGGCCATTACGGTCAGGCCGATGTTGAACGCATTTCGGCGGTCACCTCCGGCGTCAAAGAGATCAGAGAGGCAATCGAGCGCGCCCGGCGAAATCGGGATGCCGGCCGTCGCACCATCCTGTTTGTCGATGAGGTGCATCGTTTTAATAAAAGTCAGCAGGATGCTTTTTTACCGCATATTGAAAACGGTTTGATCACTTTCATCGGCGCCACAACTGAAAATCCCTCTTTTGAACTTAACTCAGCCTTGCTTTCCAGAGCGCGTGTCTATTTGTTGAAATCGCTCAGTACCGATGATATCGAGCGGGTACTGATGCAGGCGATGGCGGATGACCAACGAGGCTATGGCAAGCAAAACCTCGTATTGCCTGATGATACGCGTAGTATGATTGCCGGGCTGGTTAATGGCGATGCCCGCCGGGCATTGAATACGTTAGAGATGATGGCGGATATGGCTGAAATCAACGCTGCTGGGCAACGCGTGCTGACACCATCCCTGTTAAATGAGGTTTCGGGCGAACGTAGTGCACGTTTTGATAATAAAGGCGACCGTTACTACGATCTGATATCAGCGCTGCACAAATCGATACGCGGCTCTGCACCAGATGCCGCGCTCTACTGGTATGCACGCATTATTACTGCTGGCGGTGACCCGCTTTATGTTGCCCGCAGGCTTCTTGCGATTGCTTCAGAAGATGTGGGTAATGCCGATCCGCGTGCAATGCAGATTGCGATCGCCGCCTGGGATTGTTTTACCCGGGTAGGTCCGGCAGAGGGCGAGCGTGCCATTGCTCAGGCGATTGTTTATCTGGCCTGTGCGTCAAAAAGTAATGCGGTTTATAGCGCGTTCAAAGCCGCGATGCATGATGCGCGTGAAAAGCCAGATTTTGACGTGCCCGAGCATTTACGCAATGCCCCAACCAGCCTGATGAAGGAGATGGGGCTTGGCGCGGAATATCGGTATGCTCACGATGAGCCTTACGCCTACGCTGCGGGTGAGAATTATTTCCCGCCTGAAATGGCACAAACGCGCTACTACCAGCCAACTGCACGCGGTCTGGAAAGCAAAATTGCTGAAAAGTTAGCCTGGCTGGCAGAACAGGATCAAAATAGCCCGACAAAACGCTACCGC
The DNA here is from genome assembly GCF_900115045.1 of Izhakiella capsodis. Lineage (GTDB taxonomy): Bacteria > Pseudomonadota > Gammaproteobacteria > Enterobacterales > Enterobacteriaceae > Izhakiella > Izhakiella capsodis. The sequence goes on from NZ_FOVC01000001.1 coordinate 211,768, forward strand.
TGAACCAGACGTTGCGGTAAGGTTATTAACAATTTCAACGTATTCGCGCTGCGTTTACATCCCTCCGGATACTTTCAATTAGCATAAGCACAGGACAATAATGCTCGATCCTAATCTGCTGCGTAATGAGCCAGACGCAGTCGCTGAAAAACTGGCCCGTCGAGGTTTTAAACTGGATATCGCCACTCTGCAAACTCTTGAAGAGCGCCGCAAAGTGCTGCAGGTGGAAACGGAAACCTTACAGGCGGAGCGCAACGCCAGATCCAAATCCATCGGCCAGGCTAAGGCGCGTGGCGAGGATATTGAGCCACTGCGTGCCGAGGTCAACGTGCTTGGTGAGCGCCTTGATGCCGCTAAAGTTGAGCTTGAAGCCCTGCAGGATCAGATACGCCAGCTGGCGTTGACAATGCCGAATATCCCGGCTGATGAAGTCCCGAATGGTAAAGACGATTCAGAAAATCAGGAAATCAGCCGATGGGGCGAACCGCGTAGCTTTGATTTTCCGGTGCGTGACCACGTTGAGCTGGGCGAGATGGCTAAAGGGCTGGACTTTGCCTCAGCGGCCAAGCTGACTGGCTCCCGCTTTGTGGTGATGCAAGGGCAAATTGCGCTGATGCATCGTGCTCTGAGCCAGTTTATGCTCGATCTGCATACGGAAGAGCACGGCTACACTGAAACTTACGTACCTTATCTGGTAAACCACGCCACGCTTTATGGCACCGGCCAGCTGCCTAAATTTGGCGAAGACTTGTTTCATACCCGTCCGCTCGAAGAAGAGGCCAGCAGTAGCAATTATGCGCTGATCCCTACGGCAGAAGTGCCTTTGACTAATCTGGTTCGTGACGAAATTCTTGATGAAGAAGCTTTGCCGCTGAAACTCACCGCCCATACACCTTGCTTTCGTTCAGAAGCGGGCGCTTACGGACGCGATACGCGCGGTCTGATCCGTATGCATCAGTTTGATAAGGTTGAAATGGTGCAGATTGTTAATCCAGAGTGCTCAATGCAGGCGCTTGAGCAACTGGTCGGACATGCTGAGAAAGTGTTGCAGCTGCTGAAACTGCCCTATCGCAAAATGTTGCTTTGTGCCGGCGATATGGGCGCAGGATCCTGTAAAACTTACGATCTTGAAGTCTGGTTACCGGCCCAGAATACCTACCGTGAGATTTCGTCCTGTTCCAACATGTGGGATTTTCAGGCGCGTCGCATGCAGGCACGTTGCCGGGCGAAAGGTGAGAAAAAAACGCGTCTGCTGCATACGCTGAACGGATCTGGCCTGGCGGTTGGACGGACGCTGGTGGCGGTGCTGGAAAATTATCAGCAGGCTGATGGACGCATCGTGGTGCCTGAGGTTCTACGCCCGTATATGAAAGATCTGAACTTTATCGGCTAATTATCTGTACCCCGGAGTGAAGAGATTGGTTCATTCAATTCTCTGAGTTGCGGGCAGAACAGCCAGCTTTACACTGTATCAATGATATAAGGCCTGACGTCGACAAAACATCGCGTCAGGTATTCATTCAGCGGGACAATACGACATTACTTACTGTTCGATCCTTACATTTACCTTTAAATAGCTGCCTGAGAAATGAAGTTACCGCATTAACGCTTTGGTGACTGATGTCGGCTGAGATTTTAAGTTCAGCCCTGCATGAGATTCGGGTAGGCCATAATGCCGATGCAATTGATCTACCCAGTCATGGTGTCGTTTACGGAACAGAAGGGCTTATAGGTTAATCCTGATATTGCACGAGTGGTGTTCCGTTCTGTGAACCAATGCGTAGCTTTGCCATGTTTATCAGATTAAAACAATCATGTGCCTCATGCATGCCGAACAAATAAAAGCCCGATTGTGAAAGATTTTTCAAAAAGAAATCTCATCGATATTTAGCATCTTATACAGGGTATAGGAGATTTTTCAAAGAGATGCGTATAATAAATAGTGTTCAATCAGTGTTGTAAACGACTGTTAAAAAAAATAAATAAATCATATCTCAGCAAATTGTGCTGAGTCTATTTTTTGTTCATTGACTTCACCAACAGTAATGGCAATATGCCGATAAAATCGTCCACTTTTGTTGGTTTCTGAAGCTATGTTCACCTGGTCCCGACCCGTTACTTTATTATTGTGTGGCCTGATGCTGCTGACGGTGTCTATTGCCGTTTTAAATACGCTGGTGCCACTCTGGCTGAGCCATGATCTACTGCCTACCTGGCAGCTTGGGATGGTCAGTTCAGCGTACTATAGCGGTAATCTGGCGGGGACGCTGATAGCGGGATGGTTGATCAAACGCGTTGGTTTTAATCGCAGTTATTACCTCGCGACCAGCTTGTTCGCTCTGGCGACCCTGGTAATGGGGATGTCTGAAGGCTTCTGGACCTGGTCGCTGTGGCGCTTTGCTGCTGGCGTAGGCTGCGCGCTGATTTGGGTAGTCGTTGAAAGCGCGCTGCTGTGCAGTGGAACCCTAAGAAATCGCGGACAACTGTTAGCTGCTTATATGATTGTCTATTATCTTGGCACGGTGGTGGGGCAATTGCTGGTGAGCAGAGTCTCAACCGAACTTTTCAACGTGCTGCCGTGGGTCGTGGCGATGGTTGTTTCTGGCATGCTGCCGCTGGCGTTTGTAAAAATTATGGGCAACAGTGCTGATGCTGAAGAGGCACCGTCAAATCTCTGGCCGATGCTGTTACGCCGTACCTCACGGCTCGGAATCAATGGCTGCATTATTTCCGGCATCGTGCTGGGTTCTTTGTATGGCCTGATGCCGGTCTATCTCTCTCATAAGGGTATGAGTGATGCCAATGTCGGTTACTGGATGGCGCTTCTGGTGAGTGCTGGCATCATCGGTCAATGGCCGGTTGGGCGCCTTGCTGATCGCTTCGGTCGCCTGATGGTACTGCGCGTGCAGGTATTTATCGTCATACTGGGTGCGGTGGCAATGTTGGGGAGTGCGGCAATGGCCCCGGCGCTGTTTGTGCTAGGCTGCGCAGGCTTTACCCTTTATCCGTTAGCCATGTCCTGGGCCTGTGAAACGGTACCACACCATCAGCTAGTTGCCATGAACCAGGCGCTGTTGCTGAGTTATACCGTCGGCAGTCTGGTTGGCCCCAGCATGACTGCGATGCTGATGGAGAGTTACTCTGACAAACTGTTGTTTGTCATGATTGCTGCAGTAGCCTGTGTTTACCTGCTTATGTTGCTGCGTAAGGCCGATCATCACGCAACGCCGGTGGCACATGCCTGAATGACGCGCTCGTCAGAAAATAAAAAAGGCGACCGGGGTCGCCTTTTTTATTGTTGTTATCAGCAAGCTTAGTACATGACCTCATGGCCGTAACTGGCGAGAATATTTTTAACCCGTTCCATCGTTTCTGCTTTTGGCGGATGAACATCTTCAAGCTTATATTCTTCGCCCATTGCTATCCATTTGTGTCTGCCCAGTTCGTGATAGGGAAGCAGTTCGATTTTTTCAACATTCTGCATGTCTTTCGTAAAGGCACCCAGCCGATGGGCTGAATCGTCATCATCGGAATAGCCGGGTACTACAACGTAACGGATCCAGGTACGAATGTTCTTTTTCTCGAGATAACGAGCGAAATCCAGCGTGCGATGATTAGATACGCCGACCAGAATCTGGTGGATATCATCATTGATCTGCTTCAGATCGAGCATGACCAAATCGGTTACCTCCAGCAGTTCATCGATAACCGGATCATAGCGGCGTACAAAACCGTTAGTATCAAGGCAAGTGCTGATCCCCTCAGCCTTGCAGGCACGAAACCAGTCACGAACGAACTCAGCCTGTAAAATGGCTTCACCGCCCGAAGCGGTAACGCCACCGCCGGATGCATTCATGAAGTGGCGGTAGGAAACGACATCTTTCATCAACTCCTCCACTGTCACTTCGCGGCCGCCGTGGGTGTCCCAGGTGTCGCGGTTGTGACAATAGAGGCAGCGCATCAGGCATCCCTGGAAAAAGGTGATAAAGCGAATCCCCGGGCCATCAACGGTTCCACAGGATTCAAAAGAGTGAATTCGGCCTTTGGCAGACATTGCGATGTTCTCTCCATAATATACCCGAACAACAGGGTGCAATTTCTCAGCTGCGTGAAGTGAGATTTGCAGGCCCTCTGGTCAGGAAGGCCTGCAAATCTCACTTGAATAAAAAGGCCCCCTGCGGGAGCCTTTTCCTTATTGTTCCTGCGACCGTCGCCAGATCTTACATGGTCTGAGTAAAGGTACGGGTGATGACGTCCTGCTGTTGTTCTTTAGTCAGAGAATTGAAGCGTACTGCATAGCCAGATACACGAATGGTCAACTGCGGATAATTTTCCGGGTGATCCATTGCATCAAGCAGCATTTCGCGGTTCATTACGTTGACGTTAAGATGCTGACCACCTTCCAAGTTGGCTTCGTGATGGAAGTAACCATCCATCAGGCCAGCGAGGTTAGTGCGGCGTACATTATCGTCTTTACCCAGCGCATTTGGAATAATTGAGAAGGTATAAGAAATACCATCTTTTGCATAGGCAAATGGCAGCTTAGCGACTGAGGTCAGAGAGGCAACAGCACCTTTCTGATCGCGTCCGTGCATAGGGTTAGCACCTGGGCCGAAAGGTGCGCCAGCGCGACGGCCGTCAGGTGTGTTGCCCGTTTTCTTACCATAAACCACATTAGATGTAATGGTAAGCACAGATTGAGTCGGTACAGCTCCGCGATAGGTCGCTAGCTTTTGAATTTTCTTCATGAAGCGTTCGACTAAGTCACAGGCCAAATCGTCTACGCGGGCATCGTTGTTGCCGAACTGCGGATATTCACCTTCAATTTCAAAGTCAATCGCAAGACCATCAGCATCGCGCACAGGTTTCACTTTGGCATATTTGATAGCGGACAACGAGTCAGCCGCAACGGACAGTCCGGCAATACCGCATGCCATGGTGCGATACACATCGCGATCGTGCAGTGCCATCAAAGAGGCTTCGTAGCTGTATTTATCATGCATGTAGTGGATGATATTGAGTGCGGTAACGTACTGTTTTGCCAGCCAGTCCATGAAGTGATCCATACGTGCCATCACGGTATCGAAATCCAGCACGTCATCACTGATAGGTGCTTCTTTCGGCCCGACCTGCATTTTCAGCTTTTCGTCCACACCGCCATTGATAGCGTACAGCATCGTTTTCGCCAGGTTGGCACGAGCGCCGAAGAATTGCATTTGTTTACCAACAACCATCGGGCTGACGCAACAGGCGATGGCATAGTCATCGTTGTTAAAGTCAGGACGCATCAGATCGTCATTTTCATACTGTAATGATGAGGTGTCGATTGAGACTTTAGCCGCATAGCGTTTGAAGTTAACCGGTAGCTTTTCTGACCACAAGATGGTCATGTTGGGTTCCGGTGATGGCCCCATAGTGTACAGCGTATTCAGGAAGCGGAAGCTGTTTTTAGTAACCAGCGTACGACCATCCAGTCCCATACCGGCCAGAGACTCTGTCGCCCAGATCGGGTCCCCGGAGAACAGCTCATCATATTCAGGTGTACGCAGGAAGCGAACCATACGTAGCTTCATTACCAGATGGTCGATCAGTTCCTGGGCTTGTTCTTCACTCAGCTTACCCTCTTTTATGTCGCGCTCGAAGTAGATATCGAGGAAGGTTGAAACGCGTCCGAAAGACATTGCAGCGCCGTTTTGCGATTTAACTGCCGCCAGGTAGCCAAAATATACCCATTGTACGGCTTCCTGGGCATTGGTTGCCGGACCAGAGATGTCGCAACCGTATTTGGTGGCCATCTGCTTAATCTGATCCAGTGCATGGTACTGGTCGGAAATCTCTTCGCGTAGACGGATAGTGGCTTCCAGATTGACACCATTTTCCAGATCCTGTTGCAGCGAAGTAAACTGTGCCAACTTATCTTTCATCAGGTAATCAATGCCATATAACGCAACGCGACGATAATCACCGATGATACGACCGCGCCCGTAAGCATCGGGCAGACCAGTCAGCACGCCGGACTTGCGGCAGCGCAGAATGTCGGGGGTATAAACGTCGAATACTCCCTGGTTATGCGTTTTACGGTACTCGGTAAAGATTTTCTTCAGTGATGGGTCGAGTTCGCGATCATAAGCTTTGCAGGAGCTTTCGACCATTTTGATACCACCAAACGGAATAATGGCGCGTTTCAGCGGTGCTTCAGTTTGGAGGCCAACGATCTTTTCTAGTTTTTTATTAATGTAGCCGGCATCGTGCGAGGTTATTGTCGAAGCAAGGCTGGTATCAAAATCGACAGGCGCGTGGGTGCGGTTTTCGATCTTAATGCCTTCCATTACGCTGTCCCACAGTTGGGTGGTTGCGCTGGTGGCACCACTCAGAAAGGCTTCATCGCCTTCATAGGGGGCATAATTTTTCTGAATAAAGTCACGAACATTGATGCCGTTCTGCCATTCACCCTGTTGAAAAGTGCGCCACGCAGTCGACATTTTTTCATTCAACTCGGTCATGATATTACCTACCTTATAATGTGAAATTTTTCCTGATGTCTCCTGTCGCTGACAGGATATAAATTAGTTGCGCATTATCAGCGTTTATCAGACTCACGCAGATATATCACCCAATAGGTCAGTCCAACCAGCAGCCCCCCGCCTATAATATTACCGATAGTAACCGGGATTAGATTATGGATAATAAAATCAGCGGCATTCATTTGTGGAAACTGGCTCGCAGTTAACCCTGTCATGTGCCAGAAATCGGGCGAGGCGAAGTTTTTAACCACAATGCTGAGCGGAATTAAGAACATATTGGCGATGCTGTGTTCAAAACCGCTGGCAACAAACATTGCAACGGGCAGCACCATAGCAAACATTTTATCCAACAAAGTTCTACCGGAATAACTCATCCAGACTGCGAGGCAAACCATTAAGTTTGCCAGAATGCCAAGACACACAGCCTCAATAAACGAATGATGCAGTTTATGATCGGCTGTTTCCAATAAGTTTGCACCCCAGGCGCCGTTAGCGAGCATATGCTGGCCAGAAAACCAGATAAGAGTAACGAACAGCAGCGTGCCGCACAGGTTGCCGATATATACATTAATCCAGTTATAGATCAATTGCGTCCAGCTGATGCGCCCGCTGGCCTTAGCGACGACGATCAATACCGTAGAGGTAAAAAGATCCGCGCCGCAGACCACAACCAGCATTAGCCCAAGAGAAAAGCAGAGACCGCCAATCAGTTTGGCGACGCCAAAAGGCATCACCCCCGTTCCTGTGGTGGCAGTGATATAGAAAACAAAGGCAATTGAGATAAATACGCCAGCGGTAATGGCAAGAAAGAAAGTAGTAAAAGGGTGCTTTGTCGCTTTATAGACGCCTGCGTCTTCGGCTACTTTTGCCATCTCGGCAGGCATCAGCAAATTGAACGGATTGTCAGCTTTCACACCAACGCTCTCCCAATATTTGTCAATAAATAAATACTAACAAACCATTATAGGCAGAAATTTGACCTGGATCATATTGGCCTGACCACTTGACCGGATGCAGCGGTGCCGGATGACTTTTTTATGCTTAACATAATGATATTTATTTAAAAAATTAATTTTAAAAAATATAGTTTTTTTTGAATTTGCCGAAGTGCTATTTTCACCTAAAAGCGTGATATGTAGTGATAATGTGCTTAAGGTTGTCTAGGAAATGAAAAGTGATAATAAATGGGGTCAAAAAAGTTGCAATTCAGTGAAATAGGAAGCGTTATTAGTCTGGTAACAAGCTATCAACTTCTATTATTTCCGTACCAAACGACATCATCGGAAGGTGAGGGTGGTGTTAATCGTCTGATAACCGGCGCAGATGCTGCCAGAAAACGCATGGCTACCCACAGGTAGCCATGAAATGCTTATTTCCAGAAACGGCGTTTAGCCTGCTGAAGCTTTTCATAAGCTGTCAGCAATGACTGGTGCGCCGGAAAAGCATTCAGTTCGGCATCGACGGCTTGTAAACCGTAAAAAGGCGATGTTCCGCTCAGGGCTGCGGTAGCGGCCTCAAGCGCCGTTTGTCCATACATACGGATGAATGCGTGCTGATACTGTCCCGGTGAGCGTTCATCTTCCATCGCCAGCAGCAATAAGGTTTGCAGGCAGCGATAATAATTCGCTCGCTCGGGCGTAAACACTGAGCTATTAAATTCCATCGTCCATTCTGTCCAAATCAACGCCTGTTCAGGATCGCCCCCTGCCAGTGCCAGCATTGATTTTAGTTCGCCAATGCGCAGGGTGAACCAGCCATTATCGTTACCTGTTGCGAGACCCAGAAGTTCGCGAACGCGGGTAAAATCATCGTAGCCTTCATCATCGAGACGCTCAATTAACGCCAGGTATTCCTCCGCTTTCCAGCGACTGTTCGGTAAGGAGAGCAGGGTATCACGCAAGCCAGCCCCCATATTATTGTTTGCCAGCAGCAAGTCTTCGGCCGGATAGATGTCCGACATACCTGGCACCAGAATACGACAGGCGTATACATCGAGATGTTCATAGTCTGCGATATATACGTCTTTATTCTCAGCACGGAAGATGGCCATCAACGTGGCGAACTCCTCTTCCGTAGAACCCTCGAAACGCCAGTCGACGAAGGGATAATCGGCTTTATCTTTAAACAGATTCCATGAAATAGCGCCGCTGGAATCAATAAAGTGGGTTTCCAGGTTAGCATGCTCTGCCACTTCTTCATCATCGAAAGTCGGTGGTGTGAACACGTCCAGGTCTTTCAGGCTGCGACCTTGCAATAATTCAGTGACGGTACGCTCCAGCGCTACGCCGAAGTCTGGATGGGCGCCGAAAGAAGCAAAGCAGGTGCCATTGCCCGGATTGAAAAGTACCACGCAGATTACCGGATACTTGCCACCCAGCGAGGCGTCGTAAGCAAAGATCGGAAAGCCTTCCGCTTCAAGTTTATCGATGGCTTCAGTGACGAGAGGATAGCGGTCCAGTACGATCTGTGGAATAGCCGGGAGGCTAATTGCTTCAGCGATGATGCGGTTCTTGATATAGCGTTCAAAGACTTCTGAAAGCCCTTGTACCCGCGCTTCATTGCGCGTATTGCCTGCTGACATTCCATTTGAGACGTACAGGTTTCCAATAATGTTCATTGGAATATAAATCGTTTGCTGATCAGACTGGCGCGCAAACGGGAGTGCGCAAATACCACGCGCGCTATTACCGGATTGTAGGTCGATGAGTGCGCTGGCGGTTAATTCATTTTCTGGATCGTAAAAATGGCGCAAAGAGTCATCCAGAATACCTTGCGGAAGAGTATCATCATCGGGTAGCGGAAACCATTTTTCATTGGGATAATGAACAAAGTCGCCGTTGGCGATCGCAGCGCCAAGCCAGAAGTCCGCAAAAAAATAGTTGGTTGAAAGACGTTCAAAGTATTCGCCGAGTGCCGATGCCAGTGCGGCTTTTTTAGTGGCACCTTTACCATTGGTGAAGCAAAGTGGACAATCGCGGTCGCGGATATGCACTGACCAGACGTTAGGTACAGGGTTGAGCCAGGAAGCTTCCTCTATATGAAAACCAAGATCCTGAAGTTTATGCTGAAAGCGGGAGATTGAATCCTCCAGCGCGGCATCTTTGCCTGGGATGTACGTTTGCGTCATAACGGCCCACCATTATTAACTGTGCGGAAAGCGCGCAATCATACGGGGTTTTACCACTTATCGCTATCCGCTACGCTGACATTTTCATCCGCCTGACTACAGCTCAGACCCGCGGGCCAGCGAAATTGAAACGTAGCTAATTGGATAAAATTATGCATCGTTGTGTTTGAGCAGCATTTTCCACTGTCTTTCAGCGGGAAAAACTGGCTTGCTAAACAGATAAGTCATTGCAGCGCCCGGAGCGGGGTGTTAAAACCGGGTGTAACAAGTAGATTAATTGCTAACAAGTGGTGAGGGGAAATGAGTCAGGTTTTCAATTTTAGCTCCGGCCCGGCAATGCTGCCGGCAGAAGTGTTACGTCGCGCGGAACAGGAACTCTGCAACTGGCAGGGCTCCGGCACCTCGGTGATGGAAATCAGCCACCGCAGCAACGCGTTTATTCAGGTTGCCCAGGAGGCGGAGAAGGACTTTCGCGATTTACTGAAAATCCCCTCAAACTACAACGTGTTATTTTGCCAGGGTGGCGCCCGTGCACAGTTCGCTGCCGTGCCTCTCAATCTGCTGGGTGACAAATCCACAGCGGATTATGTCGATGGCGGTTATTGGGCGGCCAGCGCGATTAAAGAAGCGAAGAAATACTGTTCGCCTAACGTTTTTGACGCCAAAATCCGCATAGACGGTCAGCGTGCGATCCTGCCGATGAGCAAATGGCAGTTACAGGATCACGCGGCTTACGTTCATTTCTGCCCGAATGAAACGATTGATGGCATTGCCATCGAAGAACAGCCTGATTTTGGCGATAAAGTCGTTGTCGCCGATTTTTCTTCCACACTGCTTTCGCGCCCGATCGATGTTAATCGCTACGGGGTCATCTATGCCGGGGCGCAGAAAAATATTGGTCCGGCGGGGTTGACGTTAGTAATAGTGCGCGATGACCTGCTGGGTAATGCGCACCAGTCGTTGCCTAGCATTCTAAATTATCAGGTTCTGAGCGAAAACGATTCAATGTTTAATACTCCGCCGACTTTTGCCTGGTATCTGTCCGGGTTAGTATTCAAGTGGCTTAAAGAGCAGGGCGGCGTCGCTGAGCTGGACAAACGTAATCAGGCGAAGGCAGATTTACTGTATGGCGCTATCGACAGCAGCGATTTTTATCGTAATGATGTCGCTCCCGCTAACCGTTCTCGCATGAACGTGCCTTTTCAGCTGGCCGATGACTCGCTCGATAGTTTATTCCTCACTGAATCGCTGAATGCAGGATTGCAGGCGCTCAAGGGGCACCGCGCTGTCGGCGGTATGCGTGCATCTATTTACAATGCGATGCCGCTGGAAGGCGTAAAAGCGCTGACTGAGTTTATGGCTGACTTTGAACGTCGCCACGGCTGAGTATTAATAAGATTCATAACCGCATTGTGATATGACAGCGCTGAAGCAATACGCTTAAAGCTTCAGCTCCTTTTATTGTTGGAGAATACGTTTTACATGCAGGACTCCCTGACGTTACAACCAGTTTCCCGGATTGATGGTACCGTTAATCTGCCGGGATCAAAAAGCGTGTCTAATCGTGCGCTGCTGCTGGCAGCTATGGCATCCGGTACCACGCGGCTGACCAATCTGTTAGACAGCGATGATGTACGACATATGCTGAATGCGCTCACCACCCTCGGTGTGTCCTATCACCTTTCCGACGACCGCCGTACGTGCGAGGTGATCGGCGTTAACGGGCCATTGCACAGTACCAGTGCGCAGAGGCTTTTTTTAGGCAACGCGGGCACTGCCATGCGCCCACTGGCCGCCGCGCTTTGTCTGGGAGAAAACGATGTTGTTTTGACAGGGGAGCCGCGGATGAAAGAGCGCCCGATCGGACACCTTGTTGATGCCTTACGTCAGGGGGGGGCGCAGATTGACTATCTTGAGCAGCAAAATTACCCCCCGCTGAGGCTTCGGGGCGGTTTTAGCGGCGGTAGCGTCGAGGTCGATGGTTCAGTATCCAGCCAGTTTCTGACCGCGATGCTGATGACGGCGCCGTTGGCGGAGAAAGATACGACTATCCGCATTAAGGGCGAGTTGGTATCTAAACCCTACATAGATATCACCCTGCATCTGATGAAAGCCTTCGCCATTGAAGTGGAAAACGACCACTATCGCTCATTCCGCATAAAAGGAAGGCAACATTATCAGTCACCGGGGCAATATCTGGTAGAAGGCGATGCTTCTTCAGCCTCCTACTTCCTCGCTGCCGCGGCAATAAAAGGCGGTACGGTCAAGGTAACGGGTATCGGTAAAACCAGCGTGCAGGGAGACGTTCTTTTTGCTGATGTGCTGGAAAAAATGGGGGCCACCATTGAATGGGCAGACGATTACATCGCTTGCACGCGCGGTGAGTTGAAAGCGATAGATATGGATATGAACCATATTCCTGACGCTGCAATGACCATCGCTACCGTAGCGCTGTTCGCTGATGGCACGACGACTATGCGTAACATTTATAATTGGCGGGTGAAAGAAACCGATCGTCTGACGGCAATGGCCACAGAGCTGCGCAAAGTCGGTGCAGGGGTTGAGGAGGGCGAAGACTACATTCGCATTATCCCACCCGCGACGCTGACAGCCGCCGAGATCGGCACTTACAACGACCACCGTATGGCAATGTGTTTTTCGCTTGTAGCGTTATCAGATACGCCAGTGACCATCCTCGATCCGGGCTGTACGGCGAAAACTTTCCCCGACTACTTTGAGCAGTTCGCCCGTATCAGCATACCTGCCTGATACTGCCTCTCTGCTGTCGGTGGCGCGCCGACAGCTTTTCAAGCGGAGATATTTTTCTGGCTTGCTTAGCAGGGGGGTAACTATTCTTCTTAGAGCGGCGTATAATATGCACCCGTCTTAGCCATAAAACTAATAAAACAGGCTTAACACCGACAGGAGACAGTGAATGATATCAACAATCCCGGTGATAACTATTGATGGTCCAAGCGGAGCGGGTAAAGGGACGCTATGTAAAGCGATGGCGGAAACGCTCTCCTGGCACTTGCTTGATTCCGGCTCTATTTATCGCGTCCTTGCTCTGGCGGCACTTCATCATCATATTGATATCAGTGCTGAAGATGCTCTGGTCCCAGTAGCTGCACATCTGGACGTGCGTTTCGTCGTTAATAACGGCGATACCCACGTTGTTCTTGAGGCTGAGGACGTTACTGTGGAAATTCGCTCCCAGGAGGTCAGTAACACCGCTTCGAAAGTTGCCGTTTTTCCCCGTGTGCGCGAGGCGTTGCTTCGGCGCCAGCGGGCTTTTCGCGAAGCGCCTGGGTTGATTGCGGATGGCCGGGATATGGGAACGGTCGTTTTTCCCGATGCGCAGGTAAAAATCTTCCTGGATGCCAGCTCCGAAGAGCGCGCCCGCCGCCGTATGCTACAGTTGCAGGAGAAGGGCTTTAGTGTTAACTTTGAGCGCCTTTTAGCCGAGATAAGGGAGCGCGACAATCGCGATCGTAATCGCGCTATCGCGCCGTTAGTGCCTGCGCCTGATGCATTGGTGCTGGATTCAACCAGCATGAACATCGAGCTGGTGATTGAAAAAGCGCTTAATTATGCGCGTCAAAAACTGGCTTTCTCTTAGGCTTAAATTTGTAGTGCCCCTGCTGACAGGATGTTTGCAGGTATGTGAAACAACCCCATCCGTCATGATGACAGATGGACGTTAAATTGAAGAATCCTGAAGATTATCAATATGACTGAATCTTTTGCTCAACTCTTTGAAGAGTCCCTGAAAGAAATCGAAACCCGCCCGGGTTCTATCGTGCGTGGCGTTGTTGTTGCTATCGACAAAGACGTAGTTCTGGTTGATGCCGGCCTGAAATCTGAGTCAGCCATTCCGGCCGAGCAGTTCAAAAACGCCCAGGGCGAATTGGAAATCCAGGTTGGTGACGAAGTTGACGTCGCACTGGATGCTGTAGAAGACGGCTTCGGTGAAACGCAGCTCTCTCGTGAGAAAGCAAAACGCCACGAAGCGTGGCTGATGCTTGAAAAAGCTTACGAAGAAGCAGCAACCGTTACTGGTGTAATCAACGGCAAAGTCAAGGGCGGCTTCACTGTTGAGCTGAATGGCATTCGCGCGTTCCTGCCAGGCTCACTGGTCGACGTCCGTCCGGTGCGTGATACCCTGCACCTGGAAGGTAAAGAGCTGGAATTCAAAGTTATCAAGCTCGACCAGAAGCGTAACAACGTTGTGGTATCCCGTCGTGCTGTCATTGAGTCTGAAAACAGCGCAGAACGCGATCAGCTGCTGGAAAACCTGCAGGAAGGCATGGAAGTTAAAGGTATCGTTAAGAACCTTACTGACTACGGTGCATTCGTTGATCTGGGTGGCGTCGATGGCCTGCTGCATATCACCGATATGGCGTGGAAACGCGTCAAGCATCCGAGTGAAATTGTTAACGTGGGCGACGAAATCACTGTTAAAGTGCTCAAGTTCGACCGCGAGCGTACGCGTGTTTCTCTTGGCCTGAAACAGCTGGGCGAAGATCCATGGGTCGCTATCGCTAAGCGTTATCCGGAAGGCACTCGCCTGACCGGTCGCGTGACCAATCTGACTGATTATGGCTGCTTCGTAGAAATTGAAGAGGGCGTTGAAGGTCTGGTTCACGTATCTGAAATGGACTGGACTAACAAAAATATTCATCCGTCTAAAGTGGTTAACGTCGGTGATGTTGTTGAAGTCATGGTCCTGGATATCGATGAAGAGCGCCGCCGCATCTCCCTTGGCCTGAAGCAGTGCAAAGCCAACCCATGGCAGCAGTTTGCTGAGACCCATAACAAAGGCGATCGCGTTGAAGGTAAAATTAAGTCTATCACTGACTTTGGTATCTTCATCGGTCTGGACGGCGGCATCGACGGTCTTGTACACCTGTCTGACATCTCATGGAATGCGACTGGCGAAGAAGCCGTACGTGAGTACAAGAAAGGTGACGAAATCGCAGCTGTGGTTCTGCAAGTCGATGCAGAGCGTGAGCGTATCTCCCTCGGCGTTAAGCAGCTGGCGGAAGATCCGTTCAACAACTACATCTCTCTGAATAAAAAAGGTGCAATTGTCACTGGTAAAGTCACTGCAGTTGACGCTAAAGGTGCTACAGTTGAATTAGCTGACGGCGTAGAAGGCTATCTGCGCGCTTCTGAAGCTTCACGGGACCGCATCGAAGATGCAACTCAGGTTCTGAACGTGGGTGATGAAGTTGAAGCCAAATACACTGGTGTTGATCGCAAAAACCGCGTAGTAAGCCTGTCTGTTCGTGCCAAAGACGAAGCGGATGAGAAAGATGCTATTGCTACTGTGAATAACAATAAGCAGGAAGAGAGCAACTTCTCTAACGCGATGGCTGAAGCGTTCAAAGCAGCTAAAGGCGAGTAATCACAGCCTGTGCAGGGCGACGGTATACCGTCACCCTCAAGTCGTTGATAATTGCTAAGTTCTATGCCACAAGCACAACCGGAGGATTCATGACCAAGTCAGAACTGATCGAAAGACTTGCAGGGCAGCATACTCATATTCCTGCGAAAGTCGTCGAGGATGCGGTGAAAGAAATGCTCGACCATATGGCGACAACGTTGTCACAGGGCGAGCGCATTGAAATCCGAGGATTTGGCAGTTTCTCTTTGCACTACCGTGCGCCCCGCACCGGACGTAATCCGAAAACGGGTGATAAAGTGGATCTGGAAGGTAAATACGTTCCTCACTTTAAGCCGGGTAAAGAGCTACGCGATCGGGCAAATATCTACGGCTAAGTCTGAGATTGATTAAAAACGACACTCCGGTGTCGTTTTTTTTTGTTATTTTTCAACACTGAAATTTGCATACGAGAGCGCAAAATTTTGCGCGTTGGCGCGCATGGCGCTGATTCCATAGGATAAACCGGCGCGGGGACAAGGCATACTTTTCTTCTGACCTCAGGGGGAAAATATGGTCGTAACCCTAACGCAACTGGCTGGAATCACGGTACTGGCAACACTGCCTCTGGCGTTCCTTCCTGCGCTTCCGGGCGCGGAATTTCTCACCTTATGTGCCTGTCTGGGTTTCTTACTGCTGCGATTACCCTGCCGCTGGATGTGGTATGCCGGATTGATGCTGTTGGTTTTTTGCTGGTCTACTGGACACGGGCGGCGTCTGCTGACGCGGATTGATGATGTGGCCACCGGCAGCGTTAGCGCCACGGTGACCATTACTGATGTTCAGCCCGACAGACAGATGGTGCAAATTAGCCTCGATCGTATTGATTACCAGCCGCAGTTTCCTGCTCTGCGTGCGCAAATATATCTATCCGGGAGCCGTCTGGCTAATTTTTGCAGCGGACAGCGCTGGCAAATGACACTAAAATTTCGGCCGGTACATGGATGGCTTAATGAAGGTGGATTCGATAGCCAGCGTTTCCGGTTAGCAAATGGTAATCCGCTACAGGGGCGGCTGTTGTCTGCAATACCGATAGACAGCGCGTGTGGCTATCGTGCACGTCTGATAGCGATAGCGCAACGTCATACTAAACAACTGCAATGGGGCGGGATCCTTGATGCATTGACTTTCAGCGATCGCAGCGGTATCGGTAGCGACACTAATCAGCTGCTGCGGGAAACCGGAATTATGCACTTAATCGCGATTTCCGGCCTCCATATTAGCTTTGCCGCCGCTGCTGGTTGGCTGCTTGGGCGTCAAATACAGTTTTTTCTGCCAGCGACAAAGATAGGCTACAAAATGCCATTATTTATTGGTATCAGCGTTGCCATTGCTTACTGCTGGTTAGCGGGTACAAACCCACCGGTAATGCGCGCTATTCTGGCGCTTCTGTGCTGGAGTTTACTTCGCCTTGCTGGCTGGCATTGCCGCAGCGAGCATGTCTGGCTAATCTGCCTCGCATTACTGTTATTTACCGATCCGATAAGCCTGCTTTCCGACAGTCTGATCCTCTCAGTCTGCGCGGTCGGTGGGCTTTTACTCTGGTATCGTCTGGCGCCGATGCCTGCCTGCATTCCGCGTAAGTGGTATTGGGGGTGGCTGCATTTACTTCATTTGCAGCTGGGAATGCTGCTGCTGATGTTGCCAGTGCAGGCGATGATGTTTCATGGTTTTAGCCTCAGCGCGTTATTTGCGAACCTATGGGCTGTACCGCTGGTATCATTGGTCTCAGTGCCGCTAAGCCTCATCGCCGTTTGTCTTTCGCCCTTCAATATACTGACACATTTTTTCTGGTGGCTGGCCGACTGGAGTCTGGTTGTTGTCTTTTGGCCGTTACAACGTATCCCTACGGGCTGGTTTACCTTGTCTGAAACACAGTGCTGGCTTACGACTGGAGTCTGGTTGGTGCTGGCCGCATGGCGTTTTGCGCTCTGGCGCGGGCACTTAGCTAGTTTATCGGTGCTGATGGTCGCACTCTGCATGTGGCGTATTAACGCTCCCCGACCGCTATGGCGGATGGACATGCTGGACGTAGGTCACGGGCTGGCAGTGGTTATTTCACGCGGTCAACGGGCGGTGATCTATGATACGGGAAAGCGCTGGCCTGACGGTGATATGGGAAGAAGCGTTATTATTCCCTGGCTTCAATGGCATAATTTACATCCGGATCTCATCATTTTAAGTCATGCCCATCTTGACCACGTCGGCGGCCTTGATAGCTTGCTAAGGCGCTGGCCGAAGGTATTGGTACGCAGTCACTTTGGTCCTGCAGAGCGGCTACCCTGCGATCGCGGTGACCGTTGGCAGTGGCAGGGGTTAACCTTCAGCGTGCTCTGGCCGCTGAAAAGTGATAAAGGCGAAGGCAACAATCACTCCTGCGTTATTCGCGTAAGCGACGGGCGCTGGCGCATCCTGCTTACCGGCGATCTGGAAACTCGCGCTGAGTACCGACTGCTTGGGTTTGGCCTGAGTGCGCTAAGGGCAAACATTCTGCAAGTTGGACATCATGGTAGCCGCACCTCATCATCACTGCCGTGGCTACGCGCCATTGCCGGGCAGGCTGCACTGGCATCAACTTCACGCAACAATCCCTGGAGACTGCCAGCTAAAACCGTCATGAAAAAGTACGCCGATAATCAGTATCTGTGGTGGGATACGGCGAAATCAGGTCAGATAAGCGTTAAATTTTACCCTAACCACTGGACAATTAGCGGATTTCGCGAGCAAATAATGCCCAGATGGTATCATCAGTGGTTTGGCGCACCGCGCGATTCCAGGTAGAATGAGCAGCTATTTCAATTTAAGCGGTTTAATAATGCATCTGGATAAAGACCTTACCACCTGGCAAACCTTTCGCCGACTGTGGCCAATGATCTCACCGTACAGAGCCGGCCTGATAGTTTCTGCTGTCGCTCTGGTAATTAACGCGGCGGGTGATGCGCTGATGATATCATTGCTAAAGCCGCTGTTGGATGATGGTTTCGGCAAATCGCATAACTCAGTTTTGATATGGATGCCACTGGTTGTAATTGGACTGATGTTGATGCGAGGTATCTCCAGCTACATAGCGAGTTACTGCTTATCATGGGTATCCGGCAATGTGGTAATGAAAATGCGCCGCCGTCTGTTCAGCCATATGATGGGCATGCCGGTATCCTTCTTCGACCAACAGTCTACAGGTACGCTGCTTTCTCGCATTACCTATGACTCTGAGCAGGTTGCCTCCTCCTCCTCAGGCACACTTGTTACGGTGGTACGGGAGGGGGCCTCGATTATTGGTCTCTTTATCTTAATGTTTTATTATAGCTGGCAGCTTTCATTGATTCTGATCCTGTTGGCACCCATCGTGTCGTTTGCCATTCGCTCGGTCTCTAAACGCTTTCGTAACATCAGCAAAAATATGCAAAACACGATGGGACAGGTGACCACCAGCGCTGAGCAGATGCTCAAGGGTCACAAAGAGGTGCTGATTTTTGGTGGTCAGAGTGTGGAAACGCACCGTTTTGAGAAGGTTAGCAACCGCATGCGTCAGCAGGGAATGAAACTGGTTTCAGCATCTTCTATTTCCGATCCAATTATTCAGCTGATTGCCTCATTGGCTCTGGCATTTGTGCTGTATGCCGCTAGCTTCCCTTCCGTAATGGAGACGCTGACGGCCGGTACTATTACCGTAGTTTTCTCGTCAATGGTGGCGCTGATGCGCCCGCTGAAATCATTAACCAACGTTAATGCACAGTTCCAGCGTGGCATGGCTGCCTGCCAGACCCTATTTTCTATTCTGGACGGGGAGCAGGAAGTGGACAACGGTCAACGGGTTATCGATCGCGCTCAGGGCGATGTTGCGTTTAAAAACGTGACATTTACCTATCCCGGACGGGACGTGCCAGCGTTGCATAACATCAGTCTCACCATTCCTAAAGGTAAAACGCTGGCGTTGGTTGGCCGTTCAGGATCGGGTAAATCCACTATCGCCAGCTTATTGACGCGTTTTTATGATATTCAACAGGGCGAAATTCTGATAGACGGTCATGAACTACGTGAATACACCTTAGGTTCGCTGCGTAATCAGGTCGCGCTGGTTTCGCAGAACGTGCACTTATTTAATGACACTATTGCCAATAACATCGCGTATGCGCGTGAGGAACATTACACCCGTGAGCAAATCGAGAACGCTGCGCGTATGGCCTATGCAATGGATTTCATCTCCAGGATGGATAACGGGCTTGATACGGTGATCGGGGAAAACGGTGTACTGCTTTCCGGCGGGCAGCGCCAGCGCATTGCCATCGCGCGAGCGCTGCTGCGCGATTGCCCGATCCTGATCCTTGACGAGGCAACTTCGGCGCTGGATACCGAATCAGAGCGTGCTATCCAGGCAGCGCTGGATGAATTGCAAAAAAATCGTACAGCACTGGTGATTGCTCACCGTCTGTCAACCATTGAGAAGGCCGATGAGATCGCGGTGATTGAAGATGGTCGTATCGTCGAGCGTGGTTCTCATAAGGCGTTGCTGGAAAAAAATGGTGCCTACGCGCAGCTACACAACATGCAGTTTGGCCAATGATAGCGCGCATCTGGAGTGGTCAATCGCCTCTCTGGTTGCTGTTGTGGCCGTTGAGTTTGCTCTACGGCCTGATAAGCAATTTAATTCGCCTTAGCTACCAGCTTGGCTGGCGTAAGGTATGGCGGGCACCGGTGCCCGTGGTGGTGGTCGGTAATCTCACTGCCGGTGGTAGCGGTAAAACACCGTTGGTTATCTGGTTGGTAACGCGTCTTCAGCAAGCAGGTCTGCGTGTGGGGGTGGTTTCACGCGGTTACGGCGGCAAGGCAGAGCGCTATCCGCTGCTGCTGGATTCGGCGACGACCCCTGCGCAGGCGGGAGATGAGCCAGTTTTGATTTGGCAGCGCACTGGCGCGGCGGTAGCCGTTGCGCCGCGGCGAGTTGATGCCGTACGGGCGCTGACGGCAACAGGTGAAATCGATATCATCATTACTGATGATGGCTTGCAGCATTATGCCCTCGCACGTGATTATGAACTGGTAGTGATTGACGGAGAGCGCCGTTTTGGTAATGGCTGGTGGCTACCAGCTGGGCCAATGCGCGAGCGCGCTTCACGTCTGAAGCAGGTTAATGCACGGGTTGTCAATGGCGGTCAGGTCAGCGCAGATGAAATCAGCATGACATTGATCCCCAGTCTGGCGACTAACCTGCGCTCAGGTAAGCAGTTGCCTGCTGACAGACTACAAAACGTAGTGGCGATAGCGGGTATTGGCCATCCTCCGCGCTTCTTTGCCACTTTACGCCAGCTCGGCGTAGTCCCCCGGCGTGAAATTGCTTTTACCGATCACCAGCATTACGATGCCACGCTGCTCGCCTCGCTGGCAGCGGTAGACGAATGCTTATTGATGACGGAAAAAGATGCGGTGAAGGTTCGGGCTTTTGCCTGTGATAATTGGTGGTATTTGCCGGTTGATGCGCAGCTGGACGAGCGGGATCATGATTTGACCGGTGAGATCCTCCGGCTGCGGCCACTCCATTAAGGCTGCCGGCATTCACTGTACCTGCGCGTCTGAACAGGATAGCTGCATAGCATTATCGTGATATTTGTGAATGCTAAACGCTGGCGACAAAGTGTCAGCATGACTATTTTTTGCCACCAGGAAGGGATCAATGCACGTTGCTAAATCAATGCGCCCTGACGTACTGCATAGCTGTATAACGTCAGACTAACAGATTGACTGACGCCATAGCTGGCTCAGAGAAGGTTGTGCTAAGCTGTTGCCTTCATAACCCTGGTGACAACGGAGGATATATGGATCATCGTTTACTGGAAATCGTTGCCTGCCCGGTGTGCAATGGCAAACTTTATTACAATAAAGATCAACAAGAGCTGATTTGCAAACCGGACGGACTTGCTTATCCGGTGCGTGATGGTATTCCTGTTTTATTGCAAAATGAAGCCCGGACCCTGGCGCTGGAAGAGAGCCATTCATGAGTTTTGTTGTCATTATCCCTGCTCGAATGGCTTCAACCCGGTTGCCGGGAAAACCGCTGGTTGATATTCACGGTAAGCCTATGCTTGTGCATGTGATGGAACGTGCGCAGGAGGCAGGAGCTGGACGCGTTATCGTGGCCACCGATCATCCTGATGTTGCCAGTGTGATAACGGCTGCGGGTGGTGAAATCTGTATGACCCGTGCAGATCATCATTCCGGTACCGAGCGCATTGCGGAGGTTGTTGAGCGTTATAATTTCTCCGATGATACTATCGTTGTGAACGTACAGGGTGACGAACCACAGATTCCTCCCGTGATTATTCACCAGGTTGCGGAAAACTTGCGGCGCTGTGATGTCGGTATGGCAACATTGGCCGTACCTATCGAGCACGCGGAGGAGGCTTTTAATCCTAACGCGGTGAAGGTTGTTCGTGATGCGCAGGGGGTTGCCCTTTACTTTTCACGTGCGGCCATCCCCTGGGAGCGGGAAAGGTTCAGCAAGTCACAAGCCTCAATCGGTGATTATTTTTTACGACACATCGGTATTTACGCATACCGGGCGGGATTTATACGCCGTTATATAAGCTGGGCACCAAGTCCGCTGGAGCAGATTGAACTGCTGGAGCAGCTGCGGGTTTTATGGTACGGCGAAAAAATCCATGTAGACGTGGCGCGCGAGATCCCTGGCGTTGGCGTTGATACGCCGGAAGATTTACAGCGTGTTCGTGCCGCCATGCAGTAATTTTCTCGGGGCATTATCAGACCCTATTTCACTACATGGTAGATACTGGCTGCCAGGATCGGACGCGCGTTGACCGCCTCAGTCACTTCCTTCTGGCTCAGTGACAGCTGCATTGGTGGCGGTTCCGTTTTGTCACAGATGCTCTGAAATTTCATACCCGGCCCGTTCGCTGTGGCCCAGCCATTGTGAGGACGGCAGTGCTCGTTCTCAGAGAGAGCGGCGAGCCTATCGCCAGCTGATTGGCCGACGAGACGAGTAAAAACGGTGCCTGGCCAATTGCCACGGCCTCCTGATGGAATCACGGGGTTCATCAAGGGTCATAATCGCGTCGGAGGGGACTCCGAGCGATAGTGCAACTAACGTCGCTACGGCTGCTGAACTCGTCGGATTATTTTGCGCCGCCGCGCCGGTAAGTATCAGCTTTGCGCCGGGATTCTTTCGCCACAGGCGAATACCCCTGGCAATTCGCGGCAGGTTATTGATTAGATTGGAGACGGTCACCCAGTCAGCGTTCCAGGTCTAACCGCCACCAAGTACTACCAGTTATTGTACTGGCTGCTGATGACGCCATGTTGGGTAGTCATCTTCCAGTAGCCGTAACAGTCGATCCGCCACGGATGGCAGGCTGAGTAAAAGCAATCCGACTCAGGCGATGGAAACCAGGATTTTACCTGTTTGCTGACGAAGGCTACGCTAAAGTAAAAAAAGTCCGATTCCCATCACGATGAGTAACAGTGGCAATGGCAAAAGTAGCCCACCAATTGTTTTTTTCAGGACGAAAATCATAATCCCGGACCTCTTTTGTCTGAAAAAACACCATCTAATAGTTAAGTGATGATGGAAAGGTTCATTCTTCGCCAGTGTATGACAAAATAGGGCGGTAAAACACGCCCGGAGCCCAGTCATGCAGGATCGTAACTTTGACGACATTGCTGAAAAATTCTCGAAAAATATCTATGGCACGACGAAAGGTCGGGTACGCCAGGCGATTCTCTGGCAGGAGCTGGAGCGTATTTTAGCCACCCTGCCAGCCATGCCGCTGCAGGTTCTGGATGCTGGTGGCGGAGAAGGCCAAATTAGCTGCACGCTGGCTGGTCTAGGACACAAGGTGCTTTTGTGTGATCTTTCAGAGCAGATGATCGCGCGCGCGCAACAGCTGGCTGAAAGTGAAGGTGTCAGCGAAAACATGCAGTTTAAGCAAATTGCAGCGCAGAATGTCGCGCTGCATTTGGATACGCCAGTGGATCTGGTATTGTTTCACGCTGTACTTGAATGGGTTGCCGATCCTCAGGCCGTGTTGCGATCATTATTTACCAGCCTGAAACCCGGTGGAGTGCTATCGTTGATGTTTTACAACATCAATGGCCTCAGAATGCGTAACCTGGTTTTAGGCAATTTTGCCTATTTGCAGGCGAACATGCCGAAACGGAAAAAGCGTAGCCTTTCGCCGGATTATCCGCGCGAACCTCAGGAGGTTTATCGCTGGCTGGCTGCGTGCGGCTTTGAAGTGGGTGAAAAAACAGGCATTCGCGTTTTTCACGATTATATGCGGGATAAACATCTGCAGACTGAACGATTTGATGAGCTGCTGGCGCTGGAATCGCATTATTGCCGTCAGGAGCCCTTTTTAAGCCTGGGTCGTTATATACACGTCGCCGCGCGTAAGCCTGTGCAGAAGGACGAACTATGAGTGATTTTTCCCAGACTGTACCGGAGTTGGTTGCCTGGGCGCGAAAGAATGATTTTTCCGTCTCTTTGCCTACTGAACGCCTGACTTTTCTGCTGGCTATCGCTACGTTAAACGGCGAGCGACTGGATAGCGAAATGGGCGAGGGCGATCTGGTCGATGTTTTTCGTCACGTGAGTGAAGGTTTCGAGCAGACCAGCGAGACGATAAACACCCGAGCCAACAACGCGATTAACGATATGGTGCGGCAGCGCTTGCTTAATCGTTTTATCAGCGAGATTAACGAAGGCAACGCGATCTATCGTTTAACGCCGTTGGCGATTGGTATTACTGATTATTACATCAGACAGCGTGAATTCTCTACGCTGCGCCTTTCCATGCAATTGTCTATTGTTGCCGGTGAGCTTAAGCGGGCCGCAGATGCCGCTGACGAAGACGGTGACGAATTTCACTGGCACCGACACGTTTTTGCCCCGCTCAAGTATTCGGTGGCGGAGATTTTCGACAGCATCGATCTCTCTCAGCGCGTGATGGATGAACAGCAGCAGTCGGTGAAAGATGACATCGCCCAACTGCTGAATCAGGACTGGCAGGCGGCCATTTCAAGCTGTGAACATCTGCTTTCCGAAACGTCGGAAACGCTGCGTGAGTTACAGGATACCCTGGAGGCGGCTGGTGATAAGCTACAGGCGAATCTGCTACGCATTCAGGACGCCATAACACACAGCCCGGATCTGATGTTTATCGACCAATTGGTATTCGATCTGCAAAGCAAGCTGGATCGCATTATTAGCTGGGGGCAGCAAGCTATTGATCTGTGGATTGGCTATGATCGCCACGTACACAAATTTATCCGTACCGCAATAGACATGGATAAAAACCGCGTATTTGCCCAGCGGCTGCGCCAGTCATTGCAGAGCTATTTTGACGCCCCCTGGGCGCTGACTTATGCTAATGCCGACCGCCTGTTTGACATGCGCGACGAAGAGTTGACGCTGCGCAATGAGGAGGTGATGGGCGAATTGCCTTCTGAACTTGAATATGAAGAGTTCAACGCCATCCGAGAGCAACTCACGGCGCTGATTGAAGAGGCGTTGCAAACTTACAAGCAGCAGCTGAAACCGCTCAATCTTGGTGCGGTGATGCGAGACTATCTGGCGCAATATCCGCGAGCGCGTCATTTTGACGTTGCGCGGATTGTCGTCGACCAGGCCGTGCGTTTGGGCGTGGCCGAAGCCGACTTTTCCGGTCTGCCCGCAGAGTGGCAGGCCATTAATGATTACGGAGCCAAGGTGCAGGCGCATGTCATCGATAAATATTGAACAAGTGATGCCGATTAAGTTGGCTCAGGCTCTGGCAAATCCAATTTTTCCGTCTTTAGACAGCCAGCTGCGCGCCGGGCGCCATATAGGAATTGAAGAATTAGATAATCATGTGTTTCTGATGGATTATCAGGAATACCTCGAAGAGTTTTACGCCCGCTACAACGTGGAGCTGATCCGTGCGCCGGAAGGCTTCTTTTATTTGCGACCGCGCTCGACGACGCTGATTTCCCGCTCGGTACTTTCTGAACTGGATATGATGGTGGGAAAAATCCTCTGCTATCTCTATCTCAGTCCTGAGCGGCTGGCTAACGAAGGTATTTTTACCCAGCAGGAGCTGTATGACGAGCTGATGAATCTTGCCGACGAAAGCAAGCTTTTGAAGCTGGTTAACCAGCGTTCGACCGGATCTGATCTTGACCGTCAGAAGCTACAGGAGAAAATGCGGGCCTCGCTCAATCGCCTGCGCCGTCTTGGCATGGTTTGGTTTACTGGCAATGACAACAGTAAGTTTCGTATCACTGAATCGGTATTTCGTTTCGGTGCTGACGTTCGCAGCGGCGATGATCCGCGTGAAGCCCAGCTGCGTATGATCCGCGATGGTGAAGCGATGTCACTGGAAGGTGGCCTGGCATTGAATGATGACGATGACGATCCTGGCATAGCGGCGTCACAGGATAACGCGGAGGATGAACAATAATGATTGAACGCGGCAAGTTTCTTTCCCTGACGCTCATCAACTGGAACGGTTTTTTTGCCCGAACCTTCGACCTGGATGATTTAGTCACGACGCTTTCTGGCGGAAACGGAGCCGGTAAATCAACGACGATGGCGGCATTTATTACGGCACTTATACCCGATCTGACCCTGCTGCATTTTCGTAATACCACCGAAGCCGGAGCAACGTCTGGTTCCCGCGATAAGGGACTGCACGGAAAGCTGCGTCCCGGCGTTTGTTATGCCGCCCTCGATGTGATGAACTCTCAGGGACAGCGGGTGCTGGTTGGTGTGCGTTTGCAACAGGTCGCGGGGCGCGATCGCAAAGTCGATATTAAACCTTTTAGCCTTCAGGGGTTGCCGGCAAATATTCATCCGAACGAATTGCTGACAGAAACCGTTAATGCCCGCCAGGCACGAGTGCTGCCACTGACGGAGCTGAAAGATAAGTTTGAAACCAGTGAAAGCGTGGAGTTCCGCCAGTACAATTCGATCACTGACTACCATGCGCTGATGTTTGATCTCGGTATTGTTGCGCGGCGTATGCGTTCTGCTGGCGATCGCAGCAAATATTATCGTTTGATCGAGGCGTCGTTGTACGGTGGTATCTCCAGCGCCATTACCCGATCGCTACGTGATTACCTTCTGCCGGAAAACAGTGGCGTGCGTAAGGCATTCCAGGACATGGAAGCCGCGCTGCGTGAAAACCGCATGACGCTGGAAGCTATCCGTGTAACCCAGTCGGATCGCGATCTCTTTAAGCATTTAATCTCCGAATCTACCAGCTATGTGGCGGCAGATTATATGCGTCATGCTAACGAACGTCGTTCGCATCTCGATGGCGCACTGCAACTGCGTCAGGAGCTGTCGTGCACCCGAAATCAGCTTGGTAATGAACAGTACCGCCACGTTGAAATGGCGCGCGAACTTGCCGAGCAAGCGGCTTCCGAAGGCGATTTGGAAGCTGAATATCAGGCCGCCAGTGATCACCTTAACCTGGTGCAG
Source organism: Izhakiella capsodis (assembly GCF_900115045.1). Lineage (GTDB taxonomy): Bacteria > Pseudomonadota > Gammaproteobacteria > Enterobacterales > Enterobacteriaceae > Izhakiella > Izhakiella capsodis. The sequence goes on from NZ_FOVC01000001.1 coordinate 238,332, forward strand.
ACAGCGGTGCGGCAGCAGGAAAAAATTGCCCGCTACGAGGCGGATATCGAAGATCTCGGTATCCGTCTGGAAGAACAGAACGAAGTTGTCGTCGAAGCGCGTGAAATCCATGCAGATAACGAAGCGCAGGTTGAGGCTGCTGAGCTGGAAGTTGACGAGCTGAAAAGCCAGCTGGCAAATTACCAACAGGCGCTTGACGTTCAGCAGACGCGAGCCATTCAGTATCAGCAAGCACTGCAAGCGCTGGAGCGCGCTCGCGCACTCTGCCAGTTACCTGACCTCATGGTGGAAAACGCCGTTGACTGGCATGATAACTTCCAGCAGCGTGAACGCGAAGCAACCAGCCATCTGCTGGCCCTTGAGCAAAAGCTCAGCGTTGCCGATGCCGCACACGGTCAGTTTGAACAAGCTTTTGAGCTGGTCAGCAAGATTGCGGGTCCGGTCAGCCGAAGTGATGCCTGGCAAACCGGCCGTGAGCTACTGCGCAATGCCGCAGATTTGCGACATTATAGCGAACAGCTAACTGGCCTGCGTACGCGACTCTCCGAACTGGAGCAGCGCCTGCGTGAGCAACAGGATGCCGAGCGCTTGTTTGATGACTTCTGTAAGCGCCAGGGGCAAGACTATGAAATTGAAGAGCTGGAAAACCTGCAGCATGAGCTGGAGGCGTTAACTGAGCAGCTGAGTGAGAGCGTAGCGGAAGCCGGTGAGCGTCGGATGTCAATGCGTCAGGAGCTGGAGCAGCTGCGGGTGCAGATACAGCAGCAGAACAGTCGGGCGCCACAGTGGCTGGCGGCTCAGGAGCTGTTGGCGCAGCTTAGTGAGCAGAGTGGGCAAATGCTGTCTCGTAGCCAGCAGGTGACCGAGTTTATGCAGCAGCTGCTGGAGCGCGAGCGCGAGCTTACCGTTGAGCGTGATGAAGTTTCTGGCCGTCGGCGTGATATTGAGCAGCAGATCCTGCGATTAAGTCAGCCCGGTGGCGCGGAGGACGGCAGGCTTAATGCGCTGGCGGAGCGCTTCGGTGGTGTTCTGTTATCAGAGATTTATGATGATGTGACTATTGCTGACGCACCTTACTTCTCTGCGCTTTATGGTCCTTCGCGTCATGCCATCGTTGTGTCTGATTTGTCGTTAATCCGCGAACAGCTGGATAACCTTGAAGATTGCCCGGAAGATCTCTACCTGATTGAAGGTGATCCTCAGTCTTTTGATGACAGCGTATTCAGCGTTGAAGAGTTGGATGGTGCGGTTGTTGTCAAAATTGCCGACCGCCAGTGGCGCTATTCGCGTTTTCCTAAAATACCGCTGTTCGGACGTGCAGCACGTGAAAATCAGCTGGAAATGCTACGCGCGGATCGCGATGCGCTGAATGAGCGTTTCGCGACCTTATCCTTTGATGTGCAGAAGACTCAACGTTTGCATCAGTCTTTCAGCCGCTTTATCGGTAGCCATCTTGGCGTGGCCTTTGACCAGGATCCGGAGGCGCAAATTCGTCAGCTTAACGTTCGGCGTAACGAACTGGAGCGTGCGCTGAGCCAGCATGAAAATGAAAACCAGCAGCAGCGTCAGCAGTTCGACCAGGCCAAAGAGGCCATTGGCTGGCTGAACCGTATTCTGCCACGGCTGGGCCTGCTGCGTGATAACACCCTTCAGGATCGTTACGATGAAATCCTTGAACGGCTGGATGAGGCACAGGAAGCGGCGCGATATTTACAACAGCACGGAGCCAGTCTGACGAAGCTCGAGCCGATTGTCGCGGTATTGCAAAATGATCCTGAGCAACACGAACAGCTACAACAGGATTACCAGTTGGCATTAGAAACGCAGCGACAGGCGCGGCAAAAAGCGTTTGCTCTGACGGAGGTCGTTCAGCGCCGATCGCACTTCAGCTATCAGGATGCTGTGGCAATGTCAGACGGCAATAATGATCTGAACGAACAGCTGCGCCGTCGCCTGGAACAGGCGGAAAGCGATCGGGCTAGCGCCCGCGATGCACTGCGCCAGCATCAACAGCAGCTGGCGCAATATTCGCAGCTGTTGGCCTCGCTGAAAAGCGCCTGGGATGCCAAGCACGATATGCTGAAGGAATTGCAGCAGGAGATTCGTGATATTGGTGTACATGCTGATGCCAGCGCTGAAGAGCGCGCTCGTATGCGTCGCGATGAGCTTTACAGTGCGCTGAGTAATAATCGCGCTCGCCGCAATCATCTGGAAAAACAGCTCACGTTTTGTGAAGCAGAAATGGACGCACTACAGAAGAAACTTAAACGTCTGGAGCGAGAGTATTTAGCCGCGCGTGGAGTGGTCGTCAGTGCTAAAGCTGGCTGGTGCGCCGTCATGCGTCTGGTGAAAGAGAACGGGGTTGAGCGTCGTTTGCACAAGCGTGAACTGGCTTATCTTAGCGGCGATGAGCTGCGTTCAATGTCGGATAAGGCGTTGGGGGCACTGCGTCTGGCGGTAGCCGATAATGAGCATCTGCGCGATGTGCTGCGTCTTTCTGAAGATCCTAAACGTCCTGAGCGGAAAATCGCCTTTTTCGTCTCGGTTTATCAGCATCTTCGGGAGCGTATTCGCCACGATATTATTCGCACCGACGATCCGGTTGAAGCCATCGAACAGATGGAGATCGAGCTAAATCGTCTGACCGAGGAGTTGACCGCACGCGAACAGATGCTGGCAATTAGCTCGCGCAGCGTGGCAAATATTATTCGCAAAACGATTCAGCGCGAGCAGGCACGCATTCGCCAGCTGAACCAGGGACTGCAAAGCGTCAGTTTCGGCCAGGTTAACAGCGTGCGCCTGAATGTCAATGTGCGCGAAAGCCACGCCATGTTGTTAAACGTGTTATCAGAGCAGCATGAGCAGCATCAGGATTTATTCAGCAGCCATCGTCTGACCTTCTCCGAAGCACTAGCTAAACTCTATCAGCGCCTCAATCCGCAGATTGATGTGGGCCAGCGTACTCCGCAGACTATCGGCGAGGAGCTTCTGGATTATCGTAATTATCTGGAAATGGAGGTTGAAGTTAATCGTGGATCAGATGGCTGGCTGCGTGCGGAAAGTGGCGCGTTGTCAACCGGCGAGGCAATCGGTACCGGAATGGCCATTCTGATCATGGTGGTGCAGAGCTGGGAGGAGGAGTCACGCCGTCTCCGTGGTAAAGATATTTTGCCGTGTCGCCTGCTGTTCCTCGATGAAGCGGCCCGCCTGGATGGTCGTTCTATCAATACGCTGTTTGAACTCTGTGCACGTTTAGATATGCAGCTGATCATCGCTGCGCCAGAAAACATCAGTCCGGAGAAAGGCACGACTTATAAGCTGGTACGTAAGGTGATTAATAACAGCGAGCATGTGCACGTTGTTGGTCTGCGCGGCTTCTCCGTTGAGCCGGTTAAGGCGGCAAACGGTGCGTCAGAGGATGATCGTCAGGCGGGCGGCGACTAACAATCCCGCTTTCGAAAAAAATAAATTGCTTTGCAAACGGCATTTGCTGATAGGGCAATTGCCGTTTACTGTTTCTATACTCATAACAATAATTAACCGCTTTCCGGAACGGATTCTTTTCCGGAAGCTTAACATTAAACAGGGGGCAAGGAGTGTCACTGGCGCGTAAGTTTTCACTGAAAAAAGTGGCTGCGGGTAGTTGCATCATCCTCAGCCTGACACCGATGGTTCCGGCTTATGCTGTACAATTGTCAGCGTTTCCGCGGGTTTCTGACACCATAGCCTCAGTTTCGAATCAGCTGTTGGCCGATTTGCCTGCAGATGTCAGACCTCATTTTCTGACAACGCTTGCAGCGCTTTATCATAGTCACAATATGCAGCCGATGTGGCAGAATCGCGCGGCGGTTCAGGAGTTTCAGCAACAGCTGGCTGAGGTATCAATCTCTGGCGTTCAGCCCGAGTTTACCCGCTGGGTGCAACTGCTTACCGATCCGGATATTACCGGTATGGCACGCGATATTATTCTGTCCGATGCCATGTTGGGTTATTTGCAATTTACCAGTGAAGTACCAGCAAAAGGTGAGCAATGGCTTTACAGCACGGTGCCTTACAAAATTGGAGTGCCTGCCATTGCGGTGATAAACCAGTGGCAGCAGGCCGTAGCGGAAGGTAGCGCGGATCGTTTTGTATCAACGCTGGCGCCGCAGCATCCGCAATATCAGCCAATGCATGAGGCGCTTAAAGCGCTCCTGGCCGACAATGTTCCCTGGCCGCACTTGAATGATAAAATGACATTGAAACCCGGTCAGTTAAGTCATGATGTGCCGGCTCTGCGCGAAATTTTGTTGCGCTCTGGCATGTTGTCGATAAAAACCATTCTGTCAAAACCTGGTGATGATGTTACGCCTGTCGTTCCGGAGTCGAACGGCGGAAAACAGTGGGGAGTAATAAGCCCGTCAGCAGTGCCGGTTGATGAACTTACCCATCCTGTCGGTGCGGAGCAGCCAGGAGCAAGCATGGCGGTTAGGTCAGACGTTTACTCTGAGGACTTAGTGGAGGCGGTCAAACGCTTTCAGCGCTGGCAGGGACTCGAAAGTGACGGCGCAATCGGCACCCGTACACGCGAGTGGCTGAATGCCACGCCGCAGATGCGCGCAGCGTTGCTGGCACTTAATATTCAGCGTTTGCGCCTGCTGCCGGACGATATGCACCACGGCATCATGGTGAATATCCCCAATTTTTCGCTGATTTATTACAATAATGGCAGACAGATCCTGACTTCCCGGGTGATTGTTGGACGTCCGGATCGCAAAACGCCGCTAATGCGCAGTGCGCTTAACAACGTTGTGCTCAATCCCCCCTGGAATGTTCCGACCACCCTGGTGCGTGAAGATATCGTGCCGAAAATGAAAACCGATCGCTCTTATCTCTGGAAGCACAACTACCAGCTGCTGTCAGGATGGAGTAGTGACGCACAGGTTATTGACCCGATGATGATCGACTGGGACATGATCTCGGCGGCTCATTTTCCCTATCGTATTCGCCAGGCTCCGGGGGCAATGAATTCACTGGGGCGCTATAAGTTCAATATGCCAAGCTCTGATGCTATCTATTTACATGACACGCCGAATCACACTCTTTTTCAGAAAGATATTCGTGCGCTCAGCTCTGGCTGCGTAAGGGTGAATAAAGCTTCTGATTTGGCGAATCTGTTGTTACAGGACGCAGGTTGGAACGACGCAAGGATCTCCAGCACCCTCAAAGAAGGGGATACGCGTTACGTGCCAGTTCGCCATCGTATTCCGGTCAATCTGTATTATTTGACGGCCTGGGTCGCTGATGATGGCAAACCACAGTTTCGTACAGATATTTACAATTATGACCTCATGGTGCGCTCAGGCTTACTGGCGCTTACTCGTGCGGAAAAATTGCTGATGTAACTCACCAGCAATCAACTTGTTAACTTATTATCGGGTAGATAAATTTTATTTCCGCCTTTATCGTTGATTTTAAAAAGGTGGTACGGGTCACGGTTTATCGGGTTGACGACGATTTTTTAGACAGGTATGGTTCGTGCTGTTGCCTTATTAGCATTTTATACCTTTTGTCGAGTAATGATGATTTATGGCTAATTTCGATCCGCACCGTCGTAAACTGTTGGTGATGGGGGCCGCTGTTCTGGGATGCTCATTTTTACCAGAACAGGCTTTCGCTTCACTTTCTACCGCTCGCCCCCGTATTCTCAACCTGAATAATCTTCATACCGGTGAGACGCTGAAAACGGAGTTTTTCAACGGTAAGACTTATAATAAAGATGAACTCAGTCGGCTGAATCATTTTTTTCGCGATTATCGTGCTGAAAGGATAAAGTCGATCGATCCGGCTCTCTTTGACCATTTATATCGCCTGCAGGTGATGCTTAATACACGTAGGCCAGTGCAGCTGATTTCAGGTTATCGCACGCTGGCAACGAATAATATGCTACGTGGCAGCAGCGAAGGTGTTGCTAAGCATAGCTATCATACCAAAGGGCAGGCGATGGACTTTCACATCGACGGAGTTTCATTAAGCCAGGTGCGTAAGGCGGCAATGTCACTGAAGATGGGCGGCGTGGGTTACTATCCCCGCAGCAACTTTGTCCACATTGACACCGGGCCGGTGCGGCACTGGGCATGATTACAGATGCGATTGTCGCCACCGGACGATCGCGTTAACTTTATTCTGATCCACAGTGTGTAAATCATCTCTCCTGACTTTGACGATGCTAAAATACTGCCTGGCAACGGCTGCCTGTTGCATTATCGCTTGCTCTTGAATTTTTACTGCGATAACCATCTATCATTAATTTCGGGAGTGTTATGGAGTATCGGATTATCCCCGTCACGGCTTTCGCCCAAAATTGCACCTTGCTGTGGTGCTCTCATAGCAAACAAGCGGCTATTATTGATCCGGGAGGCGACGCTGAGACCATCCATGCAGCGGTAATCGAACAGGGTGTGGAGGTCAAGCAGATTTTGCTGACTCATGGGCATCTTGACCACGTCGGCGCTGCGGCTGAGCTTGCTGCGCTTTATTCGGTACCGGTTAACGGACCGGATATCAGAGACAATTTCTGGTTACAGGCATTACCCGCTCAGAGTCAGATGTTCGGACTCGCGCACTGCGAAGCGCTTACGCCAGAACGCTGGCTGAGCGAAGGCGATACGATCATGGTGGGGGAGATTAAGCTTGAGGTGTTGCACTGTCCGGGTCATACACCCGGCCATATTGTCTTCTTTAATCGTCAGCAGCGGCTGTTGATTTCTGGTGATGTTATTTTCCGCGGCGGCGTGGGCCGAACTGATTTTCCACAAGGTAACCATGCCGACCTGATAAACGCCATTATCACCCAACTGCTACCGCTAGGTGACGAGGTGGTCTTTCTGCCTGGGCATGGGCCGGGCTCTACCCTGGGGCGTGAGCGCACCAGCAATCCTTTCCTGCAATAAATTATCAATGAAACAGGTAACCTGAGTTGTCATGCCGATCAGTTAAGAATCGGATGATCGATCCTGTCGCTGTGTAAGAATCCGGAAATGTTCACGCATTTCCGGATTTTTTTAAGGCACACTGGTCAGGCTCATGAGCTGATATCCCTTTACGATCCTCTACGCAACCCCTGACTTATCTTAAGAGGTCAGAAAACGAGGTAAAGGCGATCATCTGGTGGAGCTGAACCAGCCCACAAGCACGAAAAAAGTGGCCTGCTCAGGCAAATGAGGTGACAACCCGCCAGCTGACTGTGAACCGCAAAGGAAAAGTCTGCCGCCTGCTGACATCGATGAGGGACGCCGTGCCTTATCCGGGCGCAGATTTAGCAGAGCGTTAAAGAGCCATTGCCGTGAAATCGAGCTGTGATACCGGGAGATAACGCATACGATGCAACTGAACAGACTGATGCTGAGAAGTAAAATGCGCATGCTGATGTCATTACAGGGGCGTCACCGGGCATAATCCCGAGCTGAAGGGGACTTCGGAGAGTAGGGATAGAGGGTAAAACCGACGGTAAGAAGAAAAATAGCCTTCCCGCGAGTGGTAAAAGAGAGGCCGTGGAAGTATTCAAAAGCGGATAAAAAAGCCAGTCAGTTGCTTAACTGACTGGCATAACAACCTGAGTTGCCTTTTTATTAGACCCGATGAGGCAACTACAGCACAGCGACAATAGCCTCGCATAGCGGTGCCATATTATCCGGAGTCATACCTGCAACGTTGACGCGCCCTGAACTGACCGCGTAAACAGCAAACTCTTCGCGTAGGCGCGAGACCTGATCTTTTGTTAGTCCGCTGAATGAGAACATGCCGTTCTGCTGAATGATAAATCTGAAATCCCGGGTGGCGCCTTTCTCCTGTAGCGTATTAACGAACAGCTGACGCATACGCTGAATGCGCTGACGCATGTCGGTCAATTCCTGCTCCCAGATATCGCGCAGTGCCGGGTTGCTAAGAATCGTTGCCACGATTGCCGCGCCGTGAGCGGGGGGATTAGAATAGTTAGCGCGGATGGTATATTTTACCTGGCTGAAGGCGGTATCAGCCGTCACGCTATCTTCAGCTACCAGCGTCATTGCGCCAACGCGCTCATTATACAGGCCAAAATTCTTTGAGTAAGAGCTGGCTATCAGCAACTCAGCGTGGCGAGCGGCAAACAGGCGCAGTCCGGCGGCGTCTTCTTCCAGCCCGTTGGCAAACCCCTGGTAGGCAAAGTCGAACAACGGCAGCCAGCCTTTAGATTGTGACAGCTCGGCCAGTTCCGCCCACTGTTCAATGGTCGGATCGATTCCCGTAGGATTGTGGCAACATCCGTGGAATAACACCACATCGCCAGCCTGAGCTTGCTGCAGACTGTCTAACATGCTGGTAAAGTCGAGCTGATGATGTTCAGCATCGTAGTATTGATACTCACAAACCTGCAGACCGGCGGATTCAAAAACATTCTTGTGATTAGGCCAGCTGGGATGACTAACCCAAATCCGTTTTACATTTGTCTGAGTAGCAAGAAAATCGGCGGCCACGCGCAGAGCGCCGGTACCACCAGGTGTCTGTGCGGTGCGGGCTCGTTTGGCGCTGATGATGTCGTTATCAGCGCCAAAGAGCAGCGCCTGTGTGCAGCGGGCAAAATCAGCCAGGCCATCAATACTGAGATAGTTTTTACTGGTTTCATTTTCCAGCAGATATTGTTCGGCTTTTTTTACGCTGGTGAGAACAGGCGTCTGGCCTGTTTCATTCTTATAAACGCCAATACCAAGATTAATTTTATTTGGTCGCTCATCAGCGCGGAAAAGATCGGCAAGTCCGAGTATCGGATCGGCGGGTGCAGCAGCAATATTTTCAAACATGAGTGTTTATCCGTTTCGAAGTTCAATTCCAGAGGCAACGTCAGGTTAACGCCAGAAAATATAAATTCCAACCGTTAAGATAAAAATCTGGAGGGCGGATTGACGCAAATATAATCTCATCTTTAACCAATGAAAACGGGGCTAAAAGCCCCGTTTTGTTGTTGCTTAGCAGGGTAGTCGGATTAAAATTGGTAAACTAACCCTACGGCTACCGTGTCATCATATCCGAGACCCAGTTTGTTGTTCTTATCAATCTGGTTGATGATGTAATCAACGTAAGTGGACATGTTTTTATTGAAGTAGTAAGTTGCGCCTACTTCGTAGTATTTAATGATATCAACATCGCCAATTCCTTCGATGTCCTTACCTTTGGTCTGAACGTAGCCGATTGACGGACGCAAACCAAAGTCAAACTGGTACTGTGCAACAAGCTCGATGGTCTGTGTTTTTTTTGCATAGCCTGAGGCAGACAGAGAATCACCGAATGCATCAGTGCCCTGAGGCACGCCGATTGGAATGGCGTTACGGCCTTCGCTGTACATTGCAGACAGGTAGGTGTTGTTAGCATCATACTTAATAGCAGTTGCCCAACGCTCAGCTTTAGAACCGCGACCAATATCGCCAGTACCGGTGCTGATGGTGTTGCCATTAGCATCTTTAGTGGTCAGCGTACCACCGGCAGCCTGTGCGGCGGTGCGATTGTTTTGACCGTAGGCACCAACGATTCCCAGACCGATTTCAGAGGTATAAGTGGTTGAGGCACCCCAGCCATCCCCGTTAGCACGACGAACGTCAGCGCGCTCGTTTTTGCCCTGATATTGCAGAGCGAAATCCCAACCTTTAACCAGGCCGAAGAAGTTGGTATTACGGTAGGTTAAGACGCCAGTAGTACGCCCACCTGTTACGCCTGTATCGGTATAGGCAGTATCACCACCAAACTCCGGCAGCATATCGGTCCAGCCCAGGGCATCGTAAACAACGGCGTAGTTACGACCGTAGTCAATTGAACCCACGTTACCGTATTTCAGACCGGCGAAGCCCAGGCGAGTTTTGTTACCATCCTGCGCATCAGCGCCTTCTGAATTATTAAAGTTGAATTGGTATTCCCACTGGCCATAACCGGTGAGCTTGTCGTTTATCTGGGTCTGGCCTTTGAAGCCCAGGCGGCCATAGCTTTGGTCGCCATTACCCGCGTAAGCGTTTTTGCCATCATTTTTAGAGAAGTAGTGGAGACCGACCGCTTTGCCGTACAGATCCAACTTGTTGCCATCTTTGTTATATATTTCTGCAGCATTGGCTGCACCCGCAGTGAACAGTGCTGGTATCATTACTGCAAGGATGTTGTGCTTCATCATTATTTATTACCCTCGTTGGAGTTTTTTGATACATGCCACTGTCGGCATAAACTCTTACAAAATGATGCAAGAATTATGTAGAAAGTTTAGTGACTTCCTGTATCTGCAGGCATCTTTCCATTCGGTGATACGATTATCTAGTGTGAAAATGCTACAAATAACCCATATTGGTTTCAACATGAAATAAAGTGTATCAGGGTGTATTTTTGTGCCGCTTCATGAGACATTTTATAAATTACAAATATAAAGAGGCCACCAGGGATGGCCTCTTTATATATATGAATTTATTATGATTAATGCGGAGATTTAGAAGCTGGCGCTACGAGATGTACGTGGGAATGGAATAACATCTCTTACATTTTGTATCCCAGTAACATAGGCAATCAAACGCTCAAAACCTAATCCAAAGCCAGCATGAGGCACAGTACCGTAACGACGTAAATCGCGATACCACCAATAATCTTCCTTATTCAGCCCCATTTCGGCCAGTCGCTGATCAAGCGTATCAAGGCGTTCTTCACGTTGAGAGCCGCCGATGATCTCGCCAATACCCGGCGCCAGCACATCCATTGCTGCGACGGTTTTTCCGTCGTCATTAAGTCGCATATAAAAGGCTTTGATGTCTTTCGGATAGTTTTTTACCACCACCGGCGCTTTAAAATGTTTCTCCGCCAGATAGCGTTCGTGCTCTGAGGCTAAATCCACTCCCCAATAGACCGGGTTTTCGAACGTTTCGCCACAGTTTTCCAGAATGGTTACGGCGTCGGTATAGTCCACCTGAGCAAAGTCGGTAGCGACAAAACGCTGTAGTCGGGTAACGGCCTCTTTATCAACGCGCTCAGCAAAGAATGCCATGTCATCGGCACGTTCCGTCAGTACGGCGTTAAAGACATATTTCAGCATCTTTTCTGCCAGTGCTGCGGCATCGTTCAGATCGGCAAAAGCAATCTCAGGTTCCAGCATCCAGAATTCAGCAAGATGACGGCTGGTATTTGAGTTTTCAGCCCGAAAGGTCGGGCCAAATGTGTAAACTTTTGACAGGGCGCAAGCGTAGGTTTCCGCATTGAGCTGACCCGATACAGTAAGGAATGCTTCCTTACCGAAAAAGTCTTCGGAAAAATCCACGTTACCTTGCGGTGTGCGCGGCAAATTTTCCAAATCCAGAGTTGAAACGCGAAACATTTCACCCGCGCCTTCCGTATCCGACGCGGTGATAACGGGCGTTGAAACCCAAAAATAGCCCTGCTCGTCAAAAAAGCGATGGAGCGCCTGAGCCAGCGTATGTCGTACGCGAGCACAAGCGCCTATCAGATTCGTCCGTGGGCGTAAATGTGCAACTTCGCGCAGGTATTCAATACTGTGGCGTTTGGCCGCCATTGGGTAGGTATCCGGATCATCCACCCAACCGATTACCTCAACGTTTGTCGCCTGCAACTCGTAGCTTTGTCCTTCCCCCGGAGACTCCACGACTTTACCGCTAATCACCACTGAGCAGCCGGTAGTCAGACGCAGCACTTCATCCTGGTAATTAATCAGAGAATGATTTATGACCGCCTGAACAGGATTAAAGCAGGAGCCGTCATAGACAGCGACAAAAGAAATACCGGCTTTTGAATCTCTTCGGGTACGTACCCAGCCGCGCACGGTGACTTCACTGTCAACCGTAACGCGACCTTGCAGTACGTCCGCTACAGGCACAACGCTCATAAGTTTTCTCTCTATTAGGTCAGTTATAAAATAGATCCCATATTTCAGGGTATTGCTATGTTACTTGACGACTGTCAGGACACAAGCAGATTTGACGCCGACAGGCGGAGAATTATGTCGGATAGCAGGGAAGGCTACCGGCACCCGAGTGAGGGTGCCCGATATCAACTGGCTTTTTTTACCAGTGGTAAATTGAATGCTTTGTGCAATGCACGCACAAAGGCTTTATCGTGGCAAATTGTTTTGCCTGGACTGTCTGAAAGTTTGGCTACTGGTTTGCCGTTGCACTCAATAAGTTTTATGACAATATTTAAAGGGTTAACTAACGGAATGTCACACGTCAGCCGTGTGCCTATACCAAAAATAACGTTAGCGCGTTGGCCGAAATGACGATAAAGATCTAATGCTTTGTTCAGATCAAGATTGTCGGAAAAAACCAGCGTTCTGGTTTGCGGATCGATACCCAGCTTCTGGTAATGCGCGATGGCTTTTTCGCCCCATTCTACCGGGTCGCCGGAGTCATGACGTAAACCTTGGTACTGGCGAGCATAGGCCAGGCCGAAATCACGTAAAAAAGCATCCATCGTGATGCAGTCTGTCAGTGCAATACCTAGCTGATCGGGATACTCCGCCAGCCACGCTTCTAATGCTGCACGCTGACTGTTAGCCAGCACCGGGCTAATTTGCTGGTGCGCCTGAAACCACTCGTGCGCCTGAGTGCCAACCGGTGTCAGCTGAAGTCGACGAGCGAGATCGTAGTTGCTGGTACCAACCAGCCAGGGAAAATCGGTTTTAAGCGTACTGACGATCGCAAACTGCACTTCCCGGGAAAAGCGTCGACGAGTGCCGAAATCCATGAGTTTGAAGCGGCTCATGTCCATGCCGTGCGCTTGTTGCTGGAAGTCGTCAAGTTTTACTTGCAGGCGTTCGACCGCTTGTTCGACCGTCACTGCGGGCGATCGATGACGATGAACAATTTCGCTGATCAGCGCTAGCAGCGGTACTTCCCAAAGTATAACCTCAAGCCAGGGACCGCTGATACGAATATCAAGTTTTCCCTGATGATTACGTACGTTGACCTGCGTTGGATCATAGCGAAAAGTCCGCAGCCAATCCAGGTAGTCCCGATGAAAAAAAGGCAGCGACGCCAGCCAGCGATACTCCTCCTCGCTGAGTGCCAGACTGCGCATGTTTTCGATGCTGGCAGAAATCTCGTCGGCGTAAAAACCGAGCAGATCGTCGCCACGGCAACGGAACTCTGCCGTTACCGTTACCGACAGGTAGCGATGGAAAACGGCCTGCTGCATATGCAGCTTATAGGCATCGGTGTCCAGTAGACTCTGAATTATAGGGGGAGCGTGTCGTGTCATGGTTGCGTTTCAGCATCCTCTGGCTAAGAGCGTTGTCCCTGGTTTCAAATAAAAGACGGCGAAGTATAACCCGTTTCTTTAAAGAGTGAATCCGATCACAACAAAAAGCATTCAGCAGGTCGAGAACATTCTGTGCCTTTGTTAAGTAATTGTATCAATAACTATGAATTGCAGCCTGGATAACGATTCAGCAATAGCAAGCTGGCGATAACCAGAATAGACTTACGTCAAACGACTTATATAACGCAAAGAGAAAGCCATATGACTCAACTGCCGCAAGCCAAATATCGCCACGACTACCTTGCCCCGAACTATACCATCACTGATATCGATTTAACCTTTGATTTAGCCCCTGCTCGCACGCAGGTGACGGCAGTTAGTCGGGTTAAGCGTCTGGGTAACAGAGGGGGGCCGTTAAAACTGGATGGCGAAGATTTAACGCTCACGGCAATTGACGTTGACGGTCAGCCGTGGAGCAATTATGAGCTGGTGGACGGCGGGCTGTTAATCAGCGGTCTGCCAGAGGATTTCACGCTAAAAATTGTGAATATCATCCACCCGGATAAGAACACCGCATTAGAAGGGCTTTACCAGTCGGGCGAAGCTTTGTGTACACAATGTGAAGCTGAAGGTTTTCGCCATATCACTTTTTATCCCGATCGGCCGGACGTGCTGGCACGTTTCACCACGACGATTCACGCTGATAAGTCACGCTATCCGTATCTGTTATCTAATGGCAATTGTATTGACGGTGGCGATCTGGAGCAGGGCAGGCACTGGGTTAAATGGCAGGATCCCTTTCCTAAACCATGCTATCTGTTTGCTCTTGTAGCCGGTGATTTCGACGTATTGCGCGATAGTTTTCGCACGCGCTCAGGTCGCGATGTGGCGCTGGAAATTTTCGTCGACCGGGGCAACATTGACCGTGCCGACTGGGCGATGACTTCGCTCAAGAACAGCATGAAGTGGGATGAACAGCGTTTCAATCTTGAATATGATCTCGATATTTTTATGATTGTCGCCGTTGATTTTTTTAATATGGGCGCGATGGAAAATAAAGGCCTTAACGTCTTTAATTCAAAATACGTGCTGGCGAAAGCCGCGACCGCGACTGATAAAGATTATCTTGGTATCGAGGCGGTAATCGGCCACGAATATTTCCATAACTGGACGGGGAATCGCGTGACTTGCCGCGACTGGTTCCAACTGAGCTTGAAAGAGGGCCTGACGGTATTCCGCGATCAGGAGTTTAGCTCAGACCTCGGATCGCGGGCGGTTAATCGCATAGACAACGTGCGCGTATTGCGCGGTGCCCAGTTTGCCGAAGATGCAAGCCCAATGGCTCATCCGATTCGACCGGATCAGGTGATCGAGATGAATAACTTCTATACGCTCACCGTTTATGAGAAAGGCTCGGAAGTTATTCGTATGATGCATACCCTGCTGGGTGAAGAAAACTTTCAGAAAGGGATGGCACTCTATTTTGAACGTCATGACGGCAGCGCGGCTACCTGTGATGATTTTGTTCAGGCGATGGAAGATGCCTCTAATGTAGATCTCTCCCAATTCCGCCTTTGGTACAGCCAGTCAGGAACGCCGATACTGACAGTGCGCGACGATTATAACCCTGAGCTGGCGCAGTATACGCTGCATGTGCAGCAAATGACGCCGCCGACGGCTGATCAGAAAGAAAAGCGGCCTTTACATATCCCACTGGACATTGAACTGTACGATAACGAAGGAATCGTCATTCCTTTGCAGCACAATGGCCATCCGGTACATCATGTGTTAAACGTAACCGAAGCGTGCCAGAGCTTTATATTCGACAATGTCCATTCCCTGCCCGTACCTTCGCTGCTGCGTGAGTTTTCTGCACCAGTAAAACTTGACTACAATTGGAGCGATGCGCAGCTTACTTTTCTTATGTGCCATGCGCGTAATGATTTTTCTCGCTGGGATGCTGCCCAAAGTCTGCTGGCGACCTATATCAAACTCAATGTTGCGCGTTATCAGCAGCAGCAGCCTCTTTCGTTGCCACTGCATGTGGCAGATGCTTTTCGTGCAGTCCTTCTTGATGAAAATAGCGATCCCGCGTTAATGGCATTGATACTCACGCTGCCGGGAGAAAATGAAATCGCCGAGTTGTTCAGCACCATCGATCCCGAGGCGATTGCCGCAGTGCGCCATGCATTGCAGCAAACACTGGCGTTCGAGCTGGCTGATGAATGGCTGGCGGTGTACAACGCTAATCAGCTTGATGCTTATCACATTGAGCATGCTGACATCGGCAAACGGTCGCTGAAAAACGTCTGCCTGAGCTATCTGGCCTTTGGTGAATCCGCGCAGGCTGATGCGCGGGTACGCAGGCAATACGATCAGGCGAATAATATGACCGATGCGCTGGCGGCACTATCAGCGGCGGTAGCGGCTCAGCTCCCTTGTAAAGATGCGCTAATGGCGGCTTTCGACGAACGCTGGCATCAGGATGGGCTGGTGATGGATAAATGGTTTGTTCTTCAGGCGACCAGCCCGGCGGCAGGCGTACTGGGGCAAGTGCGGGCACTAATGACGCATCGTTCATTCTCTCTGAGCAACCCTAACCGCATTCGCTCATTGATTGGCGCGTTTGCCTCAGCGAACCCGGCGGCATTCCATGCTCGTGACGGCAGCGGTTATCAGTTCCTCGTCGAGATCCTAACGGATCTTAACAGTCGTAATCCACAAGTTGCGGCGCGTATGATTGAACCGTTGATTCGTCTAAAACGTTATGATCGTGAGCGTCAGGGATTAATGCGCCAGGCGTTGGAGCAGCTACAGGGGTTGGATAAGCTGTCAGGCGATCTCTATGAGAAGATCTCCCGCGCGCTAAGTGCTTGATTGTATAGTCGATCAGGGCGCCTTGCCTTTATGGCGCCCTTAATTAATAACGAAAAAAGCAAATATACGTTGAACCGGTCAGGACGCGGGGGGCTATCGGCGGGGCAAATTAACGCTAATTCTGCTGACGATAAAGTCCATCATCCGGAATAAATACGCATGTCCTTTTTCCTTCTCTTTCAGGTTCTCTCAGAGGGACAATAATTATCTTTAATTGCAGAGTGACCACCAGCCATCTGATTCAGATGGTTATTAGCTGCCTACGGCAGGATATTTTATGTTCCGGCGCACGTTGACGGCAAATTGAACAACATTTTTAGTTGGTCCACAAATAAAGTTTTAGATGCAAGTGATCCAGAGAAAAAGCCGGTGTACTTTGCAAAACTTCATCTTAGGCCAGTAATGTGAGTGGCAACGCTGGCACTCAGTAATCCCGCAGGCAGAAAGTTTACCAATCCTGACTTCTCGTCAATGTAACCATTCGCATTGATACTCCTGAACCAGCCGCCATTGCTTCATCCTGATAGATCCACGGTCACAGGTTATGGCAGGCCGTTCGGCCTGGCTGAAATGAATTGTTCCTATTAATACCAGGCTGAAGCCTGAGGGACGCAAACGTTTGGTTCTTTTGCGGCAGGACATTTTATTTTAGTCCGGTATAGCGGATAATCTCGTCCCGATTCGTATCGGGAATTCAGGAGATTACATGTTCTACCCTCTCATCCGACAGGCATTGTTTCGGCTCAATCCAGAACTGGCGCATGATTTAACCTTTAAACAACTACGCATTATTAGCGGCACACCGTTCGAAAGATTAATCCACCAGTCGACTACTGGACGATCTGTGAAGTGCATGGGCCTTAGCTTCAAAAATCCTTTAGGGCTGGCAGCCGGACTGGATAAAAATGGTGAATGTATTGATGCGTTTGCCGCGATGGGGTTTGGGTTTATCGAAATAGGTACCGTTACGCCGCTTCCTCAGGCGGGCAACGAAAAACCCAGGATGTTCAGGCTGCTGGAAGCTGAAGGTATTATAAACCGCATGGGATTCAATAACTTGGGCGTCGATCATCTGGTCGAAAATGTCAAAAAAGCGCGCTTCGACGGAGTATTGGGTATCAATATCGGTAAGAACAAAAACACGCCGGTAGAGCAGGGGAAGGATGATTATTTAATTTGCATGGACAAAATTTATCCTTATGCGGGTTACATTGCTATTAATATATCTTCACCCAATACCCCAGGATTACGTGCGCTTCAATATGGTGATGCATTGGATGATCTATTAAGCGCGATTAAAAATAAACAAAACGCGCTTGAAGTCAGGCACCATAAATATGTTCCCATCGTTGTTAAGATCGCCCCTGATCTTTCCGAGGCGGAATTGATCCAGGTAGCCGATAGTTTGATCCGACATAATATCGATGGTGTCATCGCCACTAATACTACCCTCGACCGTAGCCTGGTGCAGGGATTAAAATATGCCGATGAAGTGGGCGGAATGAGCGGTCGTCCTGTACAGCTTCGCTCTACTGAGATTATTCGTCGTCTGGCGAAAGAGTTGCAGGGTAAGCTTCCTATTATTGGCGTTGGCGGTATTGATTCGTTATTGGCGGCCCGGGAGAAAATTGCTGCCGGGTCGTCACTGGTGCAAATTTATTCCGGATTTATTTATAAAGGTCCCTCGCTGATAAAACAAATTGTGAACCACCTCTAAGCTAATTCTTAGTTAACGTGTTCAGGGGCTTTATTTTAACCTCTGGCTCGTTTATATTTTATTCTGTTTATTGTTATTTTATTGCCGTTGGCCTTCGGAAATTAAATATCGATTAATACAAGCGATTTTAAGGGCCGAAAGCGATAAATTTGTAACTATTTTTTTAATTTAGGGCATAGAGCACATCATGAGGATTAAACCTGACGATAACTGGCGTTGGTTTTACGACGACAAGCAGGAAAGAATGATGCTGGATTTGGCTGATGGCATGCTTTTTCGCTCACGTTTTTCGCGTAAAATGTTAACACCGGATGCTTTCACTGAAAGTCACTTCTGTGTTGATGACGCCGCACTTTATTTTATTTTTGAAGAAAAGTGCCGTCATTGCGGATTAAGCCCCGATCAGCGCGCTGAGCTGATATTGAATGCGCTGGTGGCATTACGTTTTCTGAAGCCCCTGATGCCCAAAAGCTGGCATTTTGTTTCGCAGTCGCAAAGCCTCAGTCCTGAATCAGGTGATCGTGTCGCCGTAACGCTCTGTGAAAACGGCGCACGGGTTGAGCTTCTTGTGATTGAAAACGGTGAGAATGCTGCGCTTTGCCTGTTGGCGCAGCCAAAGCTTATGGTCGCCGGACGTTCAATGGTTCTGGGCGATGCCATCAAGGTAATGCATGACCGCCTGATACCCTCGTTGCAGGCCGGCGCGTTACGTTACGATCGCGCCGTTTGAAAAACCGCGTTTCTCAAGCCAGGCTCAGATCGCCTGCAGGAATACAGCTGCACGACAAAATAGTGCCATCGTCGTCAACGGCACCCTGTTTCATTGATTTCACCTTCCCGGATATCAATCTCATGCGGCAGCACCCGCAAATTCCTGCGCGGCAGGAGTAAGGGACACGAAATCCATGCATCTCCAGCTGTTCCAGCAAAACCTGCTGATTGTTGCCTTTGACCGTTTTACCCTGAAAGTGAATCGTCACTTCCTGTGGCTCATCTGTATCCGCTTGCAATGATTCTGTCGGCTTGCCTGCAACGTAAATCCGGGGCGATTGACGAGTCAGAACCTGCATCTCGTCGCCGACTCGTAGTATTCCGCTGTTGCGGGCAACCAGATTAAGACCAAAATCGATATCTCCGCTGTTGTCCGCCGCTGAACGGAAGGTTTGCAGGGTTGCCAGCGGTTCGCCATCCGGATGTTGACGACCCCGCTCGGTGCTGACGGTGGTAAGAATGCAACGCCCGCAAGGTTTTGCCACGTCAAATACCACGTCACTGATACGAATGCTCGCCCAACTGTCTTCATCCCAGGCTGCAGCGCCAGTTACGACCAGATTAGGGCGAAATTGTTCAATCTTTATCCCTGCAGGCACTTTATTCTGCAGATAGCGAAAAGAGGAGTCGTTGATCAGTAAGTATGGAAAGCCATCAGCAAAGCCCAGAGGCACTTGCTCAAAATCTTGGACACGGCGACTCATTTGCTTGCCGACCCAGCGAAGCTGGACCGGACGTGGAAAATAGTTGCTCAGCCAGTTGTTTATCATCTCTGGGGCGATCTGTGCGGTAAAATGCTGGCCCCATACTTCAGTGGGCGCTGCCTGAGGCTGGAAGTCCTGAAAACGTATGGCGGCGCTACTTCCGTCCGGCGCGGTAAGGTAAAGACCGTCAGCCATCAGTGCGGGTGTAAATAGTACCATTTGAGGAAACTGGCGGGCGGTAAGAAACGTTCCGCTATTATCACTAATCATAAACGTGCGATCGAATGCCAGCCCGCTATCCAGCGCCTGAGCGTGCGAAACGTGCAGTCCGCGCATAGATTTAATTGGATGGATGAACAGACGTGATAGCGAGATCATCAAAGCTCCTTGCTCAGATTGAAACTAAAAAAGCTAACTTTATGACATGTGACGCGCATTCGCTATAATGCGCAACAATTTTTAAGAAGACGATAAGTGACATTATGAAATCTCTGTTTGCCAGTACGGCACGCGGTCTCGAAGAGCTGTTAAAAACTGAACTGGAGCAGCTGGGCGCTGAAAAATGCCAGGTCGTCCAGGGCGGCGTGCATTATCAGGGTGACGATCGTCTGATGTACCAGTCGCTGATGTGGAGCCGCCTGGCCTCGCGTATTTTGCTGCCACTGACCGAGTGTAACGTTTACAGCGATCTGGATCTTTATCTTGGCGTTCAGTCCATCAACTGGACTCACCTTTTTACCGGCGACAAGAGCTTCGCGGTAAATTTTAGTGGTACTAATGAGGTTATTCGCAACAGTCAGTACGGAGCGTTGAAAGTCAAAGATGCCATCGTTGACAGCTTCACGCGTAAAAATCTCGCGCGGCCAGACGTTCACCGCGAGCAGCCTGATATTCGCATCAACGTCTGGTTGAACAAGGAGACTGCCAGCATTGCGCTCGATCTGAGCGGTGAAGGACTGCATCAGCGTGGTTATCGCCAGCAGGCGGGCCTGGCACCGTTGAAAGAAAATCTCGCTGCCGCAATTGTATTACGTTCCGGCTGGCAGCGCGGCACGCCACTGGTCGACCCGATGTGTGGCTCTGGTACTTTGCTGATTGAGGCCGCTATGATGGCCAGTGACCGCGCTCCGGGGCTGCATCGTAAACACTGGGGATTTCTCGGTTGGTCGCAGTTTGACAACGATCTGTGGAAAAGCGTTTACAGTGAAGCTCAGGTGCGTGCTCGCCGCGGTTTGCAGGAAACCACATCGCGTTTCTTTGGTTATGACAACGATGGCAGGGTACTTGAGCAGGCAAAAGCCAATGCGCGTCGTGCGGGTGTTGATGGATTGATGAGTTTTACAAAACAGGATGTAATAAATCTGACTCATCCGCTGCCAGAGGGGCCGGTTGGAACCGTGGTAAGCAACCCACCTTACGGTGAACGACTGGACAGCGAACCCGCGCTGATTGCGCTGCACAGCCAGCTGGGCCGTCGCTTAAAACAGTATTTCGGCGGCTGGCAACTGTCGTTATTCAGCGCCTCCGTCGATTTGCTAAGTTGCCTTCAGCTGCGCGCCGACCGGCAGTTTAAAGCTAAAAATGGCCCACTGGATTGTATACAAAAAAATTATCGCCTCACTGCCAGTAATACGAGTGGCGAGACGGCGCCTGCAGAAATCGCGGCAGATTACGCAAACCGGCTACGTAAAAACCTGAAAAAAATCGATAAATGGGCGAACCAGGAAGGTATAGATTGCTATCGGTTATACGATGCTGACCTGCCGGAATACAACGTTGCTGTTGATCGCTATGCCGACTGGGTGGTGATTCAGGAGTATGCCGCGCCTAAGACTATTGATGCGGCTCGTGCGCGCCAGCGGCTGTTCGACGCTATCTCTGCCACGCTGTCAGTGCTGGAGATTCCCGCTAATCGACTGGTGCTGAAAACCCGTGAAAAGCAAAAAGGTAAAAACCAGTATCAGAAGCTAAGTGGCAAGGGCGACAGCCTCGAAGTCCGTGAATATGGTGCCCGCCTGTGGGTTAATCTGACGGATTATCTGGACACTGGCCTGTTTCTCGATCATCGTATCGCCCGGCGTATGTTGGGGGAAATGAGCAAGGGTAAAGATTTTCTCAATCTGTTTGGCTATACCGGCAGCGCCAGCGTTCACGCCGGGCTGGGCGGTGCACGTTCCACCACCACGGTAGATATGTCCCGTACTTATCTGGAATGGGCTGAACGTAACCTGAGGCTCAATGGCCTGACAGGACGTCAGCACCGACTGATGCAGGCAGATTGCCTCGGTTGGATGAGCGAAACCGATGAGCAGTTTGACCTTATTTTTATCGATCCGCCGACCTTCTCTAATTCAAAACGTATGGAAGATAGTTTTGACGTTCAGCGGGATCATCTGCGGCTAATGACCGATCTTAAGCGCATGCTGCGGCGCGGTGGCACGATTATGTTTTCCAATAATCGCCGGGGTTTTAAAATGGATCGAGACGGGTTGAGCGCTCTCGGTCTGCAGGCTAAAGAGATTACGGCGCAGACCCAGTCGCAAGACTTCGCCCGTAACCGCCAGATACATAACTGCTGGCTGATTCAGCACGCTGGCAAGGAAACCAATTAATGTCACTGATTAGTATTCATGGCGCGTGGCTGTCGTTCAGCGATGCGCCGCTGTTAGATAATACCGAGTTGCATATCGAAGACAATGAGCGGGTTTGTCTGGTAGGCCGCAACGGCGCCGGTAAATCGACATTGATGAAGATTATTAACCGGGAGCAGCCGCTGGATGATGGACGCATAGTCTATGAAAACGATCTGATTGTGGCCCGTTTGCAGCAAGATCCGCCGCGCGATATTGTCGGCTCGGTTTATGACTTCGTGGCTGAAGGTGTTGAAGAACAGGCGAAATATCTGAAAGCCTATCATGCCATTTCTCATGCGGTTATGCATGACGCCAGCGAAAAAAATCTGAATGAAATGGCGCGTCTGCAAAGCATTCTCGATCATCAAAATCTCTGGCAGCTGGAAAGTCGCATCAACGATGTCCTCCAGCAAATTGGTTTGCAGCCAGATATGCCGCTTTCTTCCTTATCCGGCGGCTGGTTGCGTAAGGCCGCTCTTGGCCGCGCACTGGTCAGCAACCCACGTGTACTGCTGCTCGACGAGCCAACCAACCATCTTGACATCGAAACGATCGACTGGCTCGAAGGCTTTCTTAAAGGCTTCCAGGGCAGTATTGTTTTCATCTCACACGATCGCTCTTTTATCCGTAATATGGCGACGCGCATTGTTGATCTCGATCGCGGCAAACTGGTTTCCTGGCCGGGGGATTACGATCTTTATCTCAGCGGAAAAGAGGAAGCCCTGCGGGTGGAAGAGATGCAAAACGCCGAGTTCGATCGCAAGCTGGCGCAGGAGGAGGTGTGGATTCGTCAGGGCATCAAAGCCCGCCGCACGCGTAATGAAGGACGGGTACGGGCTTTGAAAGCATTACGACGTGAGCGATCTGAGCGCCGCGAAGTGATGGGTAAAGCTAATATGCAGGTGGGTGAAGCCAGTCGCTCTGGCAAAATCGTTTTTGAGCTGGAGCAGGTTAATTACAGCACACCGGAAAAGACACTGGTGAAAGATTTTTCCACTCAGGTTTTGCGTGGCGATAAGATCGCACTGATTGGTCCAAATGGCTGCGGTAAAACGACGCTATTACGTATTATGCTTGGACAATTAAAAGCGGACAGTGGGCGGGTACACTGCGGTACGAAACTGGAAGTTGCATATTTCGATCAGCATCGGGCTGAACTCGATCCGGATCGCACGGTGATGGATAACCTGGCCGAAGGTAAGCAGGAGGTGACCGTTAACGGGAAGCCTCGCCACGTACTGGGTTATTTGCAGGATTTTCTCTTCCACCCTAAACGAGCGATGACGCCTGTGCGCGCGCTGTCTGGCGGTGAGCGTAACCGCCTTTTACTGGCGAAACTTTTTCTTAAACCCAGTAATCTACTGATCCTCGATGAGCCAACTAACGATCTTGATGTTGAAACGCTGGAGCTGCTGGAGGAGTTGATCGAAGGCTATCAAGGGACAGTGCTGCTGGTCAGCCACGATCGTCAATTCGTCGATAATACCGTGACCGAATGCTGGATTTTTGAGGGCCAGGGGGAAATCGGTACTTTTGTTGGCGGCTATCATGATGCGCAGATGCAGCGGGCAGCCTGGAAACAATCGCGCCAGCCAGTCAAAACGACTGCTGTACCGACAAGCAAAAACGAGACGCCTAAGGGCGAAATGGTAAAACGCAGTACCAGTAAGTTGAGCTACAACTTGCAACGCGAACTTGAACTGCTACCCGAACAGCTGGAAACGTTGGAACTGGCGATCTCAGAGTTACAGTCAGAGGTGAGCGCCTCCACCTTCTTTAATCAGCCTCACAACGTCACGCAGCCAGTACTGGATGCGCTGACCGAGGCCGAGAAGAGACTGGACGCGGCCTTTGAACGCTGGGAGTATCTTGAATCGCTTAAAAACAGCGAATAATCCACAGGAGAGATGCATGTGTGCATCACAGCCAGCGGAAGAATGGATACTCTGCCCGCAGTGCGATTTGATGACCCATATTCCGGTGCTGCTGCCGGGGCAGAAAGCACGCTGCCCACGTTGTCACGCTACGCTGCTGACACGCTGGCGCGATAACCGTAAGCGCTCGACTGGCTATACGCTTGCGGCCTTGTTTATGTTGTTGCTGGCGAATCTTTTTCCTTTTATCAGCATGCATGTTGCCGGTCTCAGCAGTCAGATCACATTGTGGCGTATTCCCGAAGTGATGATCGATGAAGATTACGCTAGCCTGGCAACGCTATTTTTGATACTGGTTCAGGGTGTGCCTGCGCTATGTATGCTCACTATTTTGCTACTGGTAAACCGGGTTGGCTTGCCGCTGACATGGAAGCGAGCGATGACCAGACTGCTGTTTCACCTTAGGAGCTGGGGAATGGCAGAGATTTTTCTCGTCGGCGTTCTGGTCAGTTTCGTTAAACTGATGGCCTACGGCGATATCGGCTTAGGAACCAGTTTTTTTCCCTGGTGTTTGTTTTGCCTGCTACAGCTCCGTGCTTTTATGTGCATTGATAAGCGCGTGTTATGGCAGGAGGTTGCGCCACTGCCAGCGCTGCCGCGTGCACCGATGCCGGGCGTTAGCGGACTGCAACAACAGTTGCGCTCCTGTCGCTGTTGTGCCGCGATACTTCCGGCGGAGCAAATCATCTGCCCCCGATGCCATACGCGCGGCTTTGTACGTCGGCGCTACAGCCTGCAGTGGACACTGGCGCTGCTGCTGACTTCATTGATGCTGTATATCCCGGCTAACTTATTGCCAATCATGGTGACTCAGGCATTGGGTTCTAAGTTCACCTCGACAATTATGGCGGGTGTGGTGCTACTGTGGGGGGAGGGATCTTATCCGGTAGCGCTGGTTATTTTTATTGCCAGTATTATGGTGCCATCACTAAAAATGCTGGCGATAGGTTGGCTATGTTGGGATGCGGCAGGTTATGGTCGTCGGGACAGTGAAAAAATGCATTTAATTTATGAGGTGGTGGAGTTTGTTGGTCGCTGGTCGATGATTGACGTTTTTGTCATTGCTATTCTCTCCGCGCTGGTGAGGATCGGGCAGCTGATGAATATTTATCCGGCTATCGGCGCGCTACTGTTTGCTCTCGTAGTGATTTTGACCATGATTGCGTCGATGACCTTCGATCCTCGCCTGACGTGGGATCGAGAGCATTACGCCAGGAAAAACGGGAAGGAGCTGGAAATTGCAGGAGAATAATCAGAGCTCGGCCCAGATAGAGCAGATCAGACGCTGGTCACCGGTATGGATCGTCCCTATTGTAACTCTGCTGATTGGTGGGTGGATCCTGTTCTGGCATTACAGTCATCAGGGGCCGGAAGTCACGCTGATTACGACTAATGCCGAAGGTATTGAAGGGGGTAAAACGGCGATAAAAAGCCGCAGCGTTGACATTGGCATTGTTGAGAGTGCCGAGCTCACTGATGATTTACATCATGTAAAGATCACCGCGCGTCTTAATTCGGGAATGGGAAAGCTGTTGCATAGTGATAGCGTTTTCTGGGTAGTAAAACCGACGATTAGCCGTTCAGGCATCAGCGGCCTGGGTACGCTGCTGTCAGGTGCTTATATTGAATTGCAGCCCGGCAGTAAGGGCGGTGAAGCTACTGAGTATAATCTGCTGGATGCTCCGCCTTTGGCGTCACCGGATGCAAAAGGGATACATATTACCCTGGACAGTGATAAGGCCGGTCAGTTGAACCCCGGTGATCCGGTGTTGTTTCGTGGCTACCGGGTCGGTTCTGTGGAGACGGCTCACTTTGATACCGAAAAGCGCATGATGACTTATCAATTGTTCATTAACGCCCCCTATGATCGGCTGGTCACCACTAACGTGCGTTTCTGGAAAGATAGCGGTATAGCCGTGGATATGTCGGCTTCAGGTATGCGCGTCGAAATGGGTTCGCTGACTACGTTGTTCAGCGGCGGGGTGAGTTTTGATGTGCCTTCGGGATGGGATCTGGGCCAGCTGGCACACAATAATGCCGAATATCGTCTGTTCGACGATCAGCGTAGCATTCAGGATTCACTTTATACCGAGCATCAGAACTTCCTGATGTTCTTCGATCAGTCGATCAGAGGCTTGCAGCCCGGGGCACCCGTTGAGTTTCGCGGCATTCGCCTTGGCACCGTTACCGAAGTGCCATTCAGATCGATGCCCGTAGTGCAGAGGCTGGATAATGATTACCGTATTCCGGTTCTGATCCGCATTGAGCCTGACCGTTTCCGCAGCATGCTGGGCAAAGATTTTAACATTAAGCAGCATCTGGAAACCGGGATACAACAAGGGCTGCGTGCTTCGCTGAAAACCGGCAATATACTGACTGGGGCGCTCTATGTTGACCTTGACTTCTATCAAAATGCGAAGGCCTACAAGGGTCCTGCTTCAGTGGCTGGCTACGAGATTATCCCGACTATTGATGGCGGTTTGAATCAGATCCAGCAAAAGCTAATGAGAGTGCTGGATAAGATCAACAATCTGCCAATTGATCCGATGATAAATGAGGCAACAAGGACACTGAAACAAAGTCAGCGTTCCATGCAAAATTTGGATCGCACGCTGAGTGGTCTCAATAAAATTATCAGTAGCCAGGAAATGCAGAAACTGCCGGCGGACATGCAGCAGACGCTGCGAGAGGTTAATCGTAGCCTGCGGGGAGTGCAACCTGGCTCACCGGCGTACAACCGTATTATGTCAGATATGCAGCGCCTGGATCAGGTATTACGTGAGTTACAACCGGTACTGCGTACGTTGAATACTAAGAGCAACGCGTTAGTGTTCGAGGCTAAACCGGGTCATGATCCTCAACCAAAGAGGGCAAATAAATGATGAAATGCCTCCCTGTGTTATTGGTGACGCTCATCCTGAGCGCTTGCGGCAACTCTTTGTCGCCAGCGTACTATCAGATCCCGCTGACAGTATCACCGGTCAGTGCCCAACTGCAAAATACTACTGGTGCCAGTCCGGCTCTTTGGGTGGACCGCGTCACGATGCCGGACTATTTATCCGGCAATGGTGTGGTGTACCAGACCAGCAGCGTTAAATATGTGATTGCGGTCAGCCATCTCTGGGCCAGCCCGCTTGATCAACAGCTCAAACAGGCACTGGTAAGCAACTTATCAGCTCAACTCCCTGGTAGAGTTATATCTGCCCTACCGTTGGGCACACGTCCTGATACGCTTAGTGTTAACGTTACGGGATTCCAGGGACGCTACGATGGTAAAGTGATTGTCAGTGGGGACTGGGTGTTACAGCAGGGAGATCAGATTGAGCGTCGAGGGTTTGATCTGGTGCTGCCACAGCATCACGATGGCTACGACGCATTGGTCAAGACTTTAGGACAGGGCTGGCAAGAAGTATCTGTTCAAATATCCCGGCAGCTGTCGCAAAGTTCAGTAAATAAATAAATATGATCCTTTCGCTAAGTCTTTGATCTCTGAAAGATGAAAATTTTTCAGAATGGGAGACTTTTCGATTGTCGTTCAGCCTATTAGCTGCACAAAACCTTAGTCCTAATCGCAGCAGGAACATAACTTTACAAGTGAATTTGATGATATTGGCGTGAAACTTGCGCATTGATCTTTGTATCGGCAAGCGTTAAAACCAGTTTTACGGTTGCGTTAACAGGTAGCCATTGCTTTCTTAACATCCAGATTCCACCAGTCAAAATGAGGGAAACAAGGCATGAAGAGACAGAAAAGAGACCGATTAGAACGCGCACATTCACGCGGTTATCAGGCAGGCATAAGCGGACGCTCAAAAGAGATATGTCCTTACCAAATGATTGATGCCCGGTCTCACTGGTTGGGCGGTTGGCGTCAAGCCATGGAGGACAGAACGGCAATTGCCTGAGGTTATTCGGTGTCAAAAAATAAACCTCCGCCAGGCCGCGGAGGTTTATTTTTGCACATTAGAATGCGCTGGTATCTTTGAACAGACCAACTTTTAAATCAGTCGCGGTGTAGATAACATGACCATCTACCAGTACTTCGCCATCAGCCACACCCATAACCAGTTTACGACTGATAACGCGCTTAAAGTGAATGCGATAGCTCACTTTTTTCGCTGTAGGTAGGACTTGTCCGGTAAATTTCACCTCGCCTACGCCAAGCGCACGCCCCTTACCTTCTGAACCCAGCCAGCCGAGATAGAATCCAACCAGTTGCCACATTGCGTCCAGCCCCAGGCAGCCGGGCATCACTGGATCGTTGATGAAATGGCAGCCAAAGAACCAGAGGTCCGGCTTAATATCCAGCTCTGCTTCAACATAGCCTTTATTGTAATTGCCACCGGTTTCGCTCATTTGGATCACGCGGTCCATCATGAGCATATAGCCCGCCGGAAGGGGGGGGCCGCCTTCGCCAAACAGCTCACCGCGACCTGAGGCGATCAGATCTTCTTTAGAGTAGGAATCGCGTTTATCAACCATATACGTTTTTTAGCCCTATTTTCGTGAGTGACGAAGATTAGCGAACAGGTGTACGCTCAACAACTCCGATCAGTTAAGGTTAAACAAGTTTAGCCAGCGTAGTGGCCACGGTCGATGCCGGTTCTCCTGCTGATTCATTTGCGCGATACGATCCTGAATTGTTCGCAGCAGACAGGCACCTTGTTCTGTGTTCCATGATATTTGCATTAACAGTGGTAGCGCTTGTTCTACGTGGCTGACGGTCCAGAGATAAAATTGTTCATCTCTGACGGCATTGACCACCTCGTCGTTCAGCACCAGATGACGTACATTACTGACTGGTAAAATAACACCTTGTTTCCCATTCAATCCGCGCCGTTGGCAAATTTGGAAGAAACCTTCAATTTTTTCATTGAGTCCGCCAACAGACTGAACGTTACCAAACTGGTCGACCGAACCTGTTACCGCAATTTGCTGATTAACTGGCTGTGTTGACAGGGCGCTAATCAGGGCGCAAAGTTCGGCGAGCGACGCGCTGTCGCCGTCTACCTCGGAATATGATTGTTCAAATACGATTGAGGCTGAGAAGGGTAACTGCTGTTCCAGCTCCAGCTCTGAAATCAGCCAGGCTTGCATAATCATCATGCCTTTGGCATGTATATTACCGCCAAGCTCCGCTTTTCTCTCTACATCAGTAAACTCACCATCTCCTGGATGAACTACGCAGCTAATTCGTGATGGTTCGCCAAATGCACGTGGATGGCCTGAAAACTCAATAACCGACAGACCGTTAATTTGACCAATAACTTCATCTTCAGTATTGATCAGTATTTGATCGAGCAGGATCTCATCCTGCATCCGTTGCGCAAGAAAACCTTCGCGCCATGCGCGGGCTTCAAGTGCGCTTTTTAACCCTCTGGCCGTGAGGCGTTTATCGTTGCTGTAAATAGCGGCGTCCTGTAACTGACGGGCTAGCCAACAGGGACAGAGCGGTAACGTTTTCTGGTCACCAGTATAGCGTGTACCTTCAATAATGAGTTCCGGCCAGAGATCGGCGTCAATGGCGCCGATCTCTGCATCAACGGCAACACTATTTACCCACTGACACCAGTCTGCTATCTCTTTATCGTCAACGATCTGGATGTTTTCTTCAAATTCACTGTAAATAGCCAGCGATGATAATTCCGGCTCAATTTCCTGAAATTCGGCCAGAGCTTCACGATCGCCTGCGATCAGAAGCTTAAATTTCAGTGGCATGGTGGGGAGGAATATCGGTAGAGGCCGGGTTTCATCCAGCGACAGCCAAACATATTGCTGGCTAAGGAAAATTTGCTTCAGACGCAGCCACATCAGAGGCTGACTCAGTATGCTACGCAGCGAGATAATCAGCGTGCCACCATTGAGACGGTGGAGCAGGCCCGGCTCAAGCGCCAGCGTTTCACGGAAAAGGCGCACGCAGCCGAAGAGTTGTTCGGGTTCAATCCAGTCGGCAATATCGACCTGATTACTTTTACAGGCGAAGTTATCTTCAGGACCGTTAAACGCGCGATAGTGTGCCTGATTACCTTCAAGGGTATATTGGCCGCCGCACCATTGTGACGATTTACTTGCCTCCAGCTGTGTCAACTGGTTGCGCAGAAGCGTCAGATATTGACTGTACTCAGCGACTTTTACCAGCATCAATGCCGGTTCTATCGGTGTCTGACTGAATGCCTGCAAGCCGTTTGCCAGTCGCGCCTGGGTCTTTTCAAAGCATCCGGATGTATCTCCTGGAGCTTGAGGAAAATAGTGCTGGTAGTTATCGGTTTGCGGCCGTAGTGCCTGCCAATCAAGTTTCGTACTGGTCAATGTCGTCGTTTTTATCTGAAATGAACAAAGGGCAGATTATACTGTATTTCAGCCTTTTAAGCATCGCGGTTGAACAATTAGCTTTGGGGATGTGCAGTTTTAGCAACTGTAAAATTTTTTCTCAGTTTATGTGTTCTAAAAAACTGTTATGCTTTGTAATCAGGGCGTTCAGCATTGAGATTCCGATGAAATATCAGCAACTCGAAAATCTTGAAAGCGGATGGAAGTGGAAGTATCTGGTTAAAAAGCACCGCGAAGGCGAATTAATTACGCGCTATATCGAGCTGAGTGCGGCTCAGGCTGCGGTTGATCAGTTGCTGGCGATAGAAAACCAGCCAGTAGACGTATTGCTGTGGGTACAGAAGCATATCAATCCGGCCTTGGAAAATCGCATGAAACAGACGATACGGGCGCGGCGTAAACGCCATTTTAATGCCGAGCATCAGCACACGCGTAAAAAATCCGTAGATCTTGAGTATCTCGTTTGGCAGCGGCTTGCAGGATTGGCTCAGCGTCGTAGCAGTACCCTTTCTGAAACTATCATACAGCTGATAGAGGATGCTGAACGTAAAGAGAAATACGCCAGTGCAATGTCGCTTCTGAAAGAGGATTTGCAGGCTATTTTGGGTAGTAATAAAGAGAACTGATGTTATCGCGAGTACGACTGAGATAACATTTCACCGCGCAGAAAAAACCGCATTCGCGCTGAGGGCTCCTCATAAATCAGCGCTAATAAACTAACACCATATTCTGATAGGTTCTGGCGAGGTGATTAAGAATGGCGCTCAGCTTCGCTAGCTTTAAAATTAGCGGAAAGTGCCGCAGGAGCTTCTCCACTACTGTCAGATACGAGATGACCCGCCGTGACTTAATGCTGTTGACCTGGTATTTCAGATATAACCCTTTATTTTTGTCTGATACCCTACAAGCCACAGCACTATGGTGCTTAGTATCGCCAGCAGGCTCAGGACCAGCATTCTTCCGGCTCAACGGCTGTAGCTTGTCCGCAGACCGAATCCGAAGCGCTCGCCTTTTTCATCCAGGAAGTTTGCTCTGTCTGCATACGACGGCTGTACAACTTTATGATTTCACTTGATTTGAATCATCTGTGCTGCTGAACAGTAACCACGACTCTTTGGCTGAAGAACGCCCGTCACTGACCTGAGATTGGCGTTCTATCCGGTACCGGACCGGCAAAATTTACGTCCTTTAAATTCTTTTTCATGCAGATAAAAGTGACCATCACATTGAGCATATTCTGCATGGGAAAGCGTACCCGGCCCCGGGCATTCGGGTTTACTGCGGGCCCGCAGCGCCTGTCGCCTGAATCAGTATTCGCCTTTCCTGTTCAGTTGCAGCTGTTTATTGCCCCGTATCCGGCCAATAAAGTTCCAGCCGAGTGATTTAATATGTCTGAACCAGGCGTCCTGGAACCCTGCATCAGTGAAAATGATGACCCGGGCCTGTGAATTAACCGCAGCATAAAGGGTGTACAGAAAAGCCCTTTGCATCTGTAAGTTATGCTGCTTTTCTGAAGATACTACCCGGCTTAATAAAGGGATTGCACGCTCGTTGCAGAGCAGACTTGCACGAAGTATTCCTGAGACGGGTAACCACTCCAGTCAACGACAATAACACACAGGGATAACTGAGTCGTCGGCGTCGATATAATATTCCTGAAATCAGAGGAATATCCTGATGAATCGATTCACTCCCCAGTAGGCATTCAACACGTTTGATTTTATTTTTGACCTGGGCAACACCCGTCAAAGAGCGTCTGATGCTGGTCAGCGTCAGTGATGTGTCATTAATTAAACAGTGGGGTCATCCAGCAGGTAATTTTGTCGGTATTTGTGAAAGGGGTATGGCGTTACGAAAGGAATTCTGACATATCAAACGTGCAGGCATAGAGGTGATCTCATTGAATTAGTTGCACAATCAGTAGATCACAAACTCTATGCCAGTCATTTTTTTACCCGCCAATTACTGGGAATTCTTCGGCATTAGCGGGATTTTTAAAGCCGTATTATTTATGCCTGAGGCTGGGTTGCCTGAGGTTGGGTAACAACGTCTTTAATACCTTTAACTTCAATTTCTACGCGACGATCAGGCGCCATGCAGTTAATCTGTGCATTGCGGCCTTTTACGCTGTCACAGGTGCTACCGGTAACAGGGTCAGCTTTGCCCAAGCCACGTGCAGAGATCTTATTAGCCGGGATACCTTTAGATACCAAGTAATCAACGACAGACTGAGCACGTTTTTCAGACAGCTTCAGGTTGTACTGCTCGGAACCTATGCGGTCAGTGTAACCTAAAACAATAACGGAGCCGTCTTTCGGATCCATAGAACTCAACTGGCTGTACAGCTGGTCAAGAGCCTGCTTACCTTCAGCTTTTAGCGATGATTTATTGAAGTTGAACAGAACATCAGACTTCAGTGTGAAGCGTTTCGTCTGAACAACTGGCGCCGGAGCAGGAACCGGAGCTGGAGCGGCGACATCATCCTGACCGAAGCGATAAGAAACACCCAGAGACAGCATGCTGTTATCTGGACGAGCACCAACAGTGCTGGCATCGCCAAGGTTGTTAACCCACTGGTAATCCAGACGGGTAGCCCAATTTTGAGTCAGAGCGTATTCAACACCAACAGCGGCCAGCGGAGATATGCCAGTGTCGTTGTCACTGATGCGGTTACCAGTAGTGGCATTGTACTGAGTAGAATCAGCACGCCATACCATACCACCCAGACGTGTATAAACGTCGAGGTTATCAGTGAGCGGATAGCTCAGTTTGGCAGCCAATTGGATACCCTGAGCTTTGAATGCGCCGTTAACGGTATTGCCTTTGTATGGCATACGTCCCAGCCAGTCATAGCCCAGTTCGAAGCCCAGATAAGGATTCGCCTGATAGCCCAGGAATGCACCTGCACCGAGCTGACTATCATGAGTCGGACCGTCATTATTGGTGTAACCGTTGCCGTAGTAGCCTTTATCGTGGAACTGAGACCAGCCCAATTTACCACCGACATACCAGGTGTTATCTTTCGGAGCGGCCTGCGCTACTGTAGCGAAGCCAGCCAGTGCCACTGCAATTGCGATAGCTGTCTTTTTCATTTTTTGCGCCTCGTTATCATCCAAATAGGCAAGGAGCTGAATTTAGCTCTTGGTTTAATCCTTCGCCGGGCTTTGTAGCTCTATTATTCCGCTTCCGCATGGAGGTTGTTGGAGCACCTCGGCGTAATAAAGTCTACAACGTCGTGAAAAACTTACAAGTATGATGTTGGGTGATAAAAGAAAAAAAAAGCGTTCTCTACATATTTTTTAACATTTATAGGGTGAAAATTAAGTGACAATTTACCTACTTAAGTGGCTAACTCATTGTCACACAGGGTCATAATTGAATCAGTTGATTTTCCAAGGGCGGAGATGAATCAATTCTGAGAATATTCCCATTTTTACTTAGTGATACAAACTGGAGGGAATTTTTAAGCTGTTTGTTGGTCTCGCCGTGGGTTCGCCGAACACTGACGTGCATAAAATTAAGCCTAATCCATGTCCGGCTTCAGCTGCTCTCTCCAGCATTTTTCTCTGTTCATTCGTCGGGGGCGTCTGAACCCAACCAATCACCGCGCTGAAATTTCCTGTACGCAAGGCTCTGTTCATTGCTTCCAGCGTTGGCTTTTCACCCGGGCTCTGGATTTGCATCATTTTATCCAAAGGTAGTCCGGTAGATTTCAGCCAATGGCGGCTAAGTTT
Organism: Izhakiella capsodis; assembly: GCF_900115045.1. Classification (GTDB taxonomy): domain Bacteria; phylum Pseudomonadota; class Gammaproteobacteria; order Enterobacterales; family Enterobacteriaceae; genus Izhakiella; species Izhakiella capsodis. The sequence goes on from NZ_FOVC01000001.1 coordinate 272,283, forward strand.
ATGCTTTGATGTCAACCATAATTGCCAGCGTGATTCGATGCTCAGCTGTTGAAGAAGCGGTAATAACATAAGGTGCATCACTGCGCTTTGATTCTTGCTGAATACCAGTTCGGCAATCGTACCTGAATTCAGGGTGAGAGAGGAGCAATGATCTAAATGCACAGTTTTCCCGACGCGGTAAGAATTTGAAGTTTGAGTACGCATGATCTCTTTACCTGTAATGATACTGTATAAACATACAGTATAGCTACCTGAGCTTAAGATCAACCTGATTTTTTGAAAACGGCTCGCAAATTTTGTGCGGCGTAAGCAAAAATATGAGTGAAGCATTGAATGCTATTACTTAAATCTCTAATGTCTTGAGTACTCGGTTTATTAACAAGGAGGGAATGATGATAAAAAAAGGGCGTATTGAGAGTATAACACAGTTACTGGATCCACTTGGCGCAATTAAAGTGCGTACTCAATTCGGTGGCTACAGTTTGAGTGTGGGTAAAGCGGTATTTGCCGTTGTTTCGCAAGGGGAGCTTTATTTACGTGCCTGCGAGGCGTCAAAGCCATACCTCTGCGAACGTAAATTACAAACATTACAGCTGCAAAAACGAGGTGTGCCTGTCCGACTTGATTATTACCGGGTAAATGAAACTCTTTGGCGGGAGCCTGAACAGCTACTGGCAATATCCCGGCTCTGTTTACAAGGGGCCCGGGAGCACAATGAGCAGTCGAAACAGGCGAGAGGCATGCGTGATTTACCCAATATTGGGCATCAATTGGAGCGATTGTTACGCGAAGCAGGGATCGGGAGTGTAAACATGCTCAGGGCACAAGGGGCTAAAGCCAGCTGGCTCAAGTTACGCGCTCTGAATAAGCATCTCGGATTAAATACGCTTTATGCGCTGGAAGGGGCGCTGAGCGGTTTTTATTACCAGGCTTTGCCTGGAGAGGTAAAAGCCGAACTGCGCAGCTGGTATGAAACTAAGATTGCGCAGTTAGAGCGTGAGCGTTGTCGATAGCGATTATACGAACCTGAAGCTCAATTAGCTGCGGAAGCAGTGAGAGTAGTAATGAGATCTGTTGCAAAATAATATACGCACTACCCTCTGCCTGTGACTCAAGAGTTTCAATTTTTTTAAAAAATGAAGCAAGCTGTTCAATCAACACCGGGGAAACAGCAACTGCTGGTTGCAGGGTATCATCAATATAACAAACGATATCATCCAACAATAATAAGAGCGCTTCGTCATCCAGTTTCTCTCTGTGGGCGCCAAGTGCTGAAACATAGCTAAGCAGGGAATGCACCAGGCAGAGGAGACGAAAAGCGTCTTCCTCCCGCAACCTGAAAGGTGTTTTTTTATCAGAGCGGCTAGCTACGACTGACGCTAATTCGGCTGTAGCATTGTGTGCGTTTCGTCGGGCAATACGATAATCGACCTTATTATTTTTGCCCTGTTTATATTGCAGTAGGATGGCGTTCAGATAGCGGCAATGTGCATTCAGCGTGCGGTGTAGCACCGTGGGTAAATCGCAAAAACGCCAGTCTGGCCAGATCCAGCTGACTGCCATCCAGGCGAGTGCGCAGCCTATCAGCGTATCGATTATTCGGGGCAGGGCCACTTCATACCCTTCGCCCAACAGGTTAAAGCAAAGCAGCACAAGCAGTGTGATAAACATCGTGGCGAGGGCATACTGCACGGTTCGAAAAGCGAAAAACAGCACGCCGCTAATAACAATCATTAACAGTTGCCCCTGTACTGTAGGTACCAGCCATAACACCGGCAACCCTATCACTATGCCGGCAAGGGTTCCGATGATGCGCAGTGCTAATCTGTTTTTTGTCGCGTTGTAATTTGGCTGACAGACAAAGAGGCTGGTCAACAGGATCCAGTAGCCATGTTTCATGCCGGTAAGCTGAATCATGGCGTAGCTAGAGCAAAGTAATAATGACATGCGCACCGCATGCCGGAATAACGCCGATGCGGGGGAAAGATGACGGCTGAAGCGCAGGCGAATATCCTGCCAGCCAGTTAACCCATCATATGAAAGTTGGCTCTCGCTTGCGTGTATGTGCGTTAGTCGCTGTTCTGATTCAATGGTAGCAAGTTGGGCGTCAATTGCTCGTAGGTTATTGAGCAGGAAATGCATCGCTTTGCGTTCGCTTGGATAGCTTACCCCCGAATCGAGCTTATCTAGCGCAATACTTAGATTGGCAAAATGATATTCAAAACGTGGATCATGCTGATACTGGCGTCGAAGCATGATCGCCTTCGCCAGGTGTTCGCAGGCTTTTGCCTGAAGGGTCATTAACCGCTGAAAGCGAAAAAGAATATCGCTGTGGCGGAATGCTCTACGTAAAGTATCATATTTAACATGAGATGAGCTGGCCCTCTCGTGTATATCCTGAGCTGCAAAATAATAATGTAACGCTCGTTGCGTGCCACGTTGCCACTGTTCGCCACGAAGTCGGCTTTGAACCGATGCTTTCGCCATGTTGAGCTGCTCAACCAGCCGACTGTCTGCCATTGCTACGTCGATCACCCTTTGTATGTCACCGGTTTCAATATCGGGATCGAACAGGTCGGCTTTGGCCCCCAGATAACGGGAAAGCTGGTTAAAGGTACCGGCAATATTTTCCTGGAGCGGACGGATGGGGAAAATCAGATGTCCGCAGAGTGTTAATAAATTATACCATGCGCCCCCTACCAGTAGCAGAAACGGCTGCAGATACCATTGTGCAAAAAGCCCGGCCCCAAGCAGAGTATAAAGTGCGATAAGCAGGGCACCGAAGGCAATAGTTGCATAGCGCTGTCCCAAGGCTCCTAACAGAATAAAACCCCATGTCGACAGGCCAAGCCCGATAATAAACAGCCATGGCCAAGGGTAGAGCAATTCAACCGATACTGAAGCCATGCCAAAGCAGACCAGCGTAATCACCAGATTACGCAGGCGTCCTGTCAGCCGGTCGTCCAAATCGGCCAGCGCTGCCGCTACTACGCCAAGCGTTAGCGGAATGGTCCAGGTAACGTGCTGTAGCCATAGAGGAACGGCGGTGGTGCCAATCAGAGCCAGCAAAATGCGTAAGTTATAAAGCCAGGGGCTGCTAATATTAAATTGCCGAAACAGATGCTTCATTGTGTGCTGCACACTAAGCCTGATTAAAACGACGTCGGGCATTGGCTTCGCGTGCTGCACGAGCGACTTCCACAGAAACAATCCGACGGCCAACAGGCCAGAGTGCGATGGCGGCAATCTTTAAATTAGCGATACCTACCGGGATCCCAATAATGGTGAAGCATTGCACAATACCAATAAAAATATGGCTCAGGCAAAGCCACCAGCCAAATAAGATGAACCAGAAAATATTTAACAGCGTGCCGGCACCGTTAAGAAGAGAATTTTGATTCTCAGGATAGAGCTCATCAATGTGTATGGATTCATTACCATAAGGGAGTAAGGAGAGCTTGGTTATTTCCCAGCAGGAGCGCGTAAGCGGCAGGGTAAAAATCAGTATGATGGAGAAGAGCGTTGCCAGCAACCAGCCTAACGTGGTGGCGAAGCCACCCAACACAAAATTAAGAATATTAAGTACGGTACGCATATTGCCTCTCCCGATGAAATAAATGCAAAGCTCAATGCATTGATTGTAACGCGTTTTAGCACTGGAGCGCTAAACCTCCTGCCGGTAAACTAAGAAGATAATTTTTAACACTACAGGTCAGGGGCATGGAACTTAAATCAACGTCGCTTGGCAGGCATCTGGCACAGCATCCCTATAACAGGGTTCGTTTACTTAATGCCGGTGTTGAGGTCAGTGGAGAAAAGCATCAGTATCTGATCCCGTTCAATCAACTGCTTTCCATCCGCTGCAAACGGGGGCTTGTCTGGGGTGAACTGGAGTTCACCTTGATTGATGAGAAAGTCGTACGCCTTCATGGTACTGAGTGGGCAGAGACTCAACGCTTCTTTCACTATCTGGACAGAGCCTGGACTGAGTGGAGTGAGGAGATGAGCAAGGTTAGCGTTGGGGTACTGGCCGATGCTTTAAGCGATATCAACGATCTCGAACAGCAATCACGCTGGATTAACCGCAGCGATATTGTCAGCCTGCGTCAGCGGCTCGATGGTTTTTTCGCCGGATTGCCATTACCTCATCAGCGTATTTCCCAATTTGAAAACTGTGCGCAACAGTGGGCGTATTGTCAGGATTGGTATCATCAGGCCGAAGAGAAGCGCCAGCAGCGTAATGCACAATGGAGTACGCAGATGCTGGAGGCACATGCGGAGTTCTTCAATTTGGTAGAAGCCTCGCCGTTGAATGAGTCCCAGTCAAGGGCGGTAATCAATGGTGAGGATACACTCTTAACGCTTGCCGGTGCCGGCAGTGGTAAAACGTCGGTGCTGGTTGCCCGAGCTGGCTGGTTGATGCAGCGTAAACTCGCTAAACCTGAGCAAATTTTGCTGCTGGCATTCGGGCGTAAGGCGGCAGAGGAAATGAACGATCGTATTATTCAAAGACTAAATACTGAAAAAATAGAAGCCAGGACGTTTCACTCGCTGGCCCTGCATATCATCCAACAGGGCAACCAACGAACTCCGACTATCAGCGTTCTGGAAACCGATATAAGCAAAAGGCGCAAGCTTATTATTGACGAGTGGCGTAAGCAGTGTGCAGAAAAGAAAACTCAGGCTAAAGGCTGGCGTCAGTGGCTGCAGGAGGAGCTCGGTTGGTCGGTGGATGAAACGGCTTTCTGGCAAAATGATCGGCTAGCCGACCGACTCGCCAGCAGGCTTGAACGTTGGCTGGGGTTGATGCGCACCCAGGGTGGCGCGCAGGCAGAAATGATCGACAGCGCCCCGCCTGAGCTGCGTGACATGTTTGCTAAAAGGGTCAGGCTCATGGCGCCGATACTTAAGGCCTGGAAAAATGCGCTGAAGGAAGAAGGTGCAGTCGACTTTGCTGGCTTAATTCATCAGGCGGTTAACGTGTTGGACAAAGGTCGCTTCATCAGCGCATGGAAAGCGATCCTGGTCGATGAATTTCAGGACATATCGCCACAGCGTGCCTTGCTACTAGCCGCGCTGAGGCGTCAGAATAAGCGAACTTCGCTGTTTGCCGTTGGCGATGACTGGCAGGCTATCTATCGTTTTAGCGGTGCGGAAATGACACTGACCACGGCTTTCCATCACCATTTTGGTGAAGGAGAACGCTGTATACTTGATACAACCTATCGTTTTAACGAACGCATTGGTGACATCGCTAATCGCTTTATTCAGGAGAACCCATATCAGCTGAAAAAACCCCTTAATAGCTTACGTAAAGGCAATAAGAAAGCAGTGATCCTGCTGCCGGAGAATCAGCTTGAATCGCTGTTAAATAAGTTAAGTGGCTTCGTAAAGCAACAGGAAAAGGTTCTGATTCTGGGACGATATCATTATCTGCGTCCGGCGGAGCTGGATAAAGCAAAGACGCGCTGGCCTAAGCTCAATATCGAATTCATGACGATTCATGCCAGTAAAGGCCGGCAGGCAGACTACGTTATTTTGCTTGGTCTTCGCGGGGGATGCGACGGATTCCCAGCTCAGGCAAGGGAGTCAATTATGGAGAAAGTACTGCTGCCTGCGCCGGAGAACTTTCCGCATGCAGAAGAGCGACGTCTGGCCTATGTTGCGTTGACAAGGGCGAAAGAGCAGGTGTGGTTATTGTTTGATGCTGATACGCCTTCTGTATTTGTTGATGATTTTAAGCGGCTTGGCGTACCCACTCAGCGCAAGCCGTGAAGTCTGTCCCGGAGCGTTTATTGCAGGCGCTGCTGCATGTAACGCTGATAATCCGGGATCAATATCTCTTGCTCACTGTTGAAAAGCGACGAATGGATAATGAAGTCTGCCGTAGCACGGTTGGTGGCAACCGGAATATTCCATACCGTAGCCAAACGCAGTAACGCTTTAACATCCGGATCGTGTGGTACAGCGTTGAGCGGATCCCAGAAAAAAATTAGGACGTCGATTTTGCCTTCAGATATCAGGGCGCCAACCTGCTGATCGCCGCCCATTGGCCCGCTGAGCATTGATTTAACCGGCAGGCCTGTGGCTCGTTGGATAAGATTTCCGGTGGTACCGGTAGCATAAAGGCTGTGTTGTTTAAGCGTCTCTTTATAAAGTTCAACCCACTGCATGAGTGCAGTTTTACAGTGATCGTGAGCGACCAGCGCAATGTGTTTTTTTTCTGGAATTTTTCGGGTGGTTTGATCCATTAAGAATATCCTGGTGAGAATAATCGGACTAAGTATGACAATGTGAGTTTAGCGCTCTGTGGCGGTTGCATTCAACTGGTATGAATGGCTTCAAGCAGACAACGTAAATGCTGACGGGTTGCGCTGTCTAGCTGCATGTACCATCGATAAAGGACGGTAGAATCAGAAGGATAATTCATCGCGATACCTTCTGCAGACTGCGATAGATGCTCCAGTGAATGCTCTGTCACAGCAAAGTGTGGTACGGAGGCAATACGATCCTCAAGATTGTAGATCATCATTGCTTGTTCAACGTTGTTGTCCGTCCCCGGACTGAGTGTATCTTTCTGGCTTATTATTACCTGTCCATGCTCATCAATTAGTTCAAAGTAAAATTTTTTTCCGGGTTTCATAACATTATTTAGCGTTTCAGGCGTTGAAAAGCGGATGCTGACAGATTTGTTTTCTGCAAAAAAAGTAGCGATTAGCGGTACAGAAGTTGGGCATGCATTTTGACTGTTAGTGCATAACGATTTACTCGCTCGGAACAGAAACTGGTGCTGTCCTTTTTCGAGCTCGATGCCGTCGGCACCTTTTAGCCAGGAGCCGGATATCTTATGTCCATCTAACATCAGCAAATCAATTTCAGGCTTCAGCTTGAGCGTTGTCGCATGAATAGCGCTAGCGATCAGCATAATCAACAGGCCTGCGCAGCACACACGCAATTTCATTCTTTCTCCAACCGAAAGGAGTACATTAGTGGTTAAGTGTATCTACTTTTTTCAATAAGGCACTATATTAACATTTAAACACATTTATTTGTGCGATTAACTGATTATAAATCGGGTTCAAACTCATTCTGTTGTAAAAGCGGTGGTAAATTACGCGAATACGTAAGGTCGATTTAGCGGAGACGATATGTCTAACGATTTAATCAAAGATGTGCTCAAAGCCAGCCATAATATAGCGCTGGTTGGTGCGAGCGATAATCCTGCGCGCCCAAGCTATGCTGTAATGGCTTATCTCCTTGAGCAGGGATATCAGGTTTTTCCGGTAAGTCCTAAGCTGGCGGGAAGTGTACTGCTGGGGCAAACTGTTTATGGCTCACTGGCTGAAATACCTTATTCAATTGATATTGTTGATGTATTCCGTAATTCTGAGGCAGCCTGTGGGATTGCTCAGGACGCTATTGCCGTAGGTGCAAAAACATTATGGTTGCAGCTGGGAGTTATCAATGAACAAGCCGCATTTCTGGCAAAGGCGGCGGGGCTTAATGTCATTATGGATCGCTGCCCTAAAATTGAGATTTCCCGTCTGGGACTTGATATAGATCAGGCCGACAGAGGGCTGTCAGCCTTTAACTGAAAGGTTAATTACGCAGACGGGGAGCCTGAAGCTGTCTGCGGATAGAGTCGGCCAGTTCGTCGAGTGAAGACTGCTCCGGATATTCAGCTGGTGCTTCCCAGGAGAGCTGAATTTCAGCCAGATAGGTATGCACTGGCTGGCCGTCACCATCTTCCATCACCACATGATACCAGGGGGATCCCCGCAGCTGCTCGCTGTTAGCTACCTCATCAAAAGCGGGAGCATCAAGCGAATACACGGGGTCAACATCGACTACTACACCGAGAAACCCGAACATTTTGTGTCGGACTTGTTGGCCGATACCGAATTTACTGGCAATCATTATGACACTCCCTCAGCATTATACTGATTCTATATGAGGGTTAGTTGATGTTTTTCAAGTCACAGAACCCGACAAGCGAATCCTTTGAGGTAAAGGCCTTCAGGATAGCTGGCGATAACGGGATGGTCAGCAGCCTGACGAAATTGCTCTATAAATTGTACATCGCGATGCGCGTCTAATGCCGCATCTGCGATAATTTTCTGGAATAGTTCGGTTGGCATTAACCCTGAACAGGAAAAGGTCAATAGCGTGCCGCCAGGATTGAGCAGCTGCATTGCCAGCATATTAATATCTTTATATCCCCGGCAGGCACCTGCGAGCTGGTTTTTATTTTCTACGAATTTCGGTGGATCCAGCACGATGAGATCGAATTTTTTATTATCATCGCGCCAGGTCCTCAGCAATTTAAATACATCGTCGCGGATAAACTGCGCTTTTCCGCTATCCAGCGCGTTAAGCTCAACATTTTTACGTGCAAGCTCCAGTGCGGCCTGTGAGGTGTCAACGCTGACGACAGACTGGCAACCGCCAAGTAGTGCTGAAACCGCAAAGCCGCCGGTGTAAGAAAAACAGTTCAGCACGTGCTTACCTGTGGAATATCGGCGGGTGGCAAGGCGGCTATCACGCTGATCGAGGTAGTAACCGGTCTTGTGTCCCCCCTGAATATCGACCAGCAACTTCATTCCATGCTCAGCAATGGTTAGCAAGGGAGGTGGCAGTTCGCCACAGATTGACCCCTGACTGAGCGCCAGTCCTTCTTTTTTACGTACGCTGACGTCGGAGCGGTCGTAAACAGACAGATGTGGATAGCACTGCTGTAGTGCAGCAGTCAGGGCAGGGCGTTGATATTCAGCGCCGGCGGAAAGTAATTGTAATACAAGGAATCGATCATAGCGATCGATGGTCACGCCAGGCAGTCCATCAGACTCGCCGGCAATCAACCGATAGCTGTCCAGGCCATCGCGCAGCGCCAGCCAGTCGCGCAGCTTCTGCGCTTGCTGGAGACGACGGACAAAAAAATAACAGTCGATTGGTTGGTTTTCGTCCCAGCTCCATACGCGGGCGCGAATTTGTGACTGTGGAGAAAAAGCTCCCGTGGCAAGCCAGTTGCCCTGACTATCGCAGATTTCGATGGTTTCTCCCGCTGCGGGGTTACCTTCAATTCTTGAAACTGCCCCGGAAAAAATCCAGGGATGACGACGGAGTAGGGACTTATCACGTCCTTTGGCAAGAATTAATCGCGCTGACATTTGCTATGCTTATTTTCAGGAAAACGGACCGTATTGTCGGTGTGATGCGGCAAAAAAGCAACGGATCCGCACTATGGAGATCATGATGGTAAAAAAAGGAGTTCTGGCTTGGGCATATGGAAGGGTGCAGGGCGTTGGTTTCCGTTACAGTACTCAGCGCAAGGCGCGGGAGCTTGGGCTGTGTGGCCATGCGCGCAATCTGGATGACGGTTCAGTTGAGGTGCTGGTATGGGGAGACTGTGGGCAGGTGGATAGTTTAATTAGCTGGCTGAAAGCCGGTGGACCTTGCCGCGCAAGAGTAGACAGGGTTTTGACTGAGCCCCACCAGCCCCAAAAGGAGCCAAGGCGTTTTAGCATTCATTAAGCCTTACAAACATTTAACTGGCTTTGGCAGGCCGGCAATCTTTGTTGCCTGCTTTGCTGGCCCCTTAGGAAATAAACGAAACAGATAGCGGCTATTGCCCTTCTCCTCACCATATTCTTGCGCCATTGCTTTTACCAGCATGCGTATGGCAGGGGATGTGTTAAATTCAAGGTAAAATGCCCTCACGAAGTCAACCACTTCCCAATGAGCTTCACTGAGTGCTATTTCTTCCTCCGCTGCCAGTAATGCGGCGATCTGCGGAGTCCAGTCATCAATAGATTCCAGATAGCCGTTGGCATCGCGGGCAATTTTTTTTCCTGCAAGTATCACTTTCAGCCTCATATGCGTTCAGGTGCGCAGTGTAACAAATTTTCGTGAGGGTAAAAATAAAGCCCCGTCAGGGGCTTCGAGGGGATGTGAATAGCAAGACATCAATTGCTGCGAGTGAAACCAAGTATGCTCAGCAGGCTGATGAAAATATTATAAATTGAGACGTACAAGCTGACCGTGGCGCGAATATAGTTAGTTTCGCCGCCCTGAATAATATTGCTGGTTTCCCATAGGATGGCGGCCGAGGAAAACAATACAAACATAACGCTGATTGCTAATTGCAGGCCAGGCAAGTTCAAAAACAGATTAGCGATGACCGCTAACAGCAGTACCACAAAGCCAGCTAAAAGCATCCCTGACAGAAACGACATATCTTTGCGCGTCGTCAGCACGTAGGCTGAACAGCAGAAAAACACCAGAGCGGTGCCGCCAAGTGCCAGAGCGATAATATCGCCCATGCCTGCCATCAGAAAACTATTTAGGATCGGACCAAGGCAGTAACCGAGAAAACCGGTAAATGCAAAGGCCGCGAGAATGCCCGCTGGACGATCGGCCAGCCGGTAAGTAAGAAACATCAGGCCGTAAAACCCGACCAGCATCAGGATGAAACCCGGTGCAGGTAAAGCAAATACGGTGCTGGCCGTAGCGGTCACCGCTGAGAACGTCAACGTAAGTCCCAGTAAAAAATAAGTATTGCGCAGAACCCTATGGCTGCTGATCAGCGACCGACTGCGTGAACGCGAAGAGGTAATGATGCGATCCATAAAATGCCTCACTTAGAGTCACAAAACTGAGATAAGAATATTAAGTGGTAACCACCAAGGGAAGCCGTTTTACCCTTCTTTACCCGTAGTTTACGCTGCAGGAGCGCCTGAACTGTGAGCAAACTGGCGATTATAAGCGCAAACGAGATGTGATTGCCTGTTTTTCACGCACCTGAAGCAAAACTACCTTTACATATTTTGAGTGGGTGTTTATAGTTCGCCTCATTACGGAGGGGTGGCCGAGTGGCTGAAGGCACCGGTCTTGAAAACCGGCGACGGGAAACCGTTCGAGAGTTCGAATCTCTCCTCCTCCGCCAGATACAAACCCTGCGCTGTTTTTCAGCGCAGGGTTTTTCATTGCGAGAAATTGTGCTAAATCGACTGAATCACAGATGTTCATTGGCAGGGCGGTTAAGCATTATACAATCACGCGAAGTTACTTAAAAATAGATTGGCAAAGTGTATTCAGCTGCGTATACTCCCGCGCCATCATCAGAGTATACGCGATGATGTGCGGAGGGGTGGCCGAGTGGCTGAAGGCACCGGTCTTGAAAACCGGCGACGGGAAACCGTTCGAGAGTTCGAATCTCTCCTCCTCCGCCAGATATCAACCCATGCTGTTTAATTAGCGTGGGTTTTTTTTCGCCTGAATGTACTGAGCATCATATTTGCTGGTCGCCGGGTTACTGACCGGGATGAAGGGCGTTTCATTATCATGGCGATATTCTGATCTACGGGACATGGCTTTGGAAAACAGCCATAAGGTGCTATCAGGCGGTATTGTTATTGACTCTCCCGGGCAAAGAATACGCTACAATTCTAAGAGCGTGGCATGATTGTGTTCCGCTTAAACACCATCAATGTTTTGCAGCACCTTGAGAAGGAGTAGGTTTTGCAATTATCCGCCAGCTGGGCTCTTCTTTGCAAATGCAATGACAAAGGTAATACCCAATAGCGTAAGCCCGCAGCAGCAAGGATATTCAAATATGATCAATCATCATTATCGCCCTTGTATCTGGCTCCAGTGCCTGAAAAAGATGTTCCTGGTCTGCCGGATAAGACAAATAGTCGCCAACGTTTAATTCAACCGGCCTTTCACTCAGACCCACCAACGCCCGCCCGTGAGTAATAATGATGTGTTCAACGCTTCCCGGCAGATGGGGGCGCGAATGGCGACCTTTTCCAGGCTGGCTTTCGACCTGATAAATATCCCGACGAACGCCCAGCGGGCTGGTGGCCAGCAGGATCGCCTGGTAGTCTGCCTGCTCCGCAGCCACCGTCAGGCCTTGACCCCGGCGTACAAGTTGGGTCGACCTGTGCGGCTCCATCATCAGATTGGCAAAGGAAATGCCCAGTGGTACGCAAAGTGACCACAGCGTCTCGATGCTGGGGTTACCGTTGCCCGCCTCCAACTGAGATAACGTTGACTTTGCCACACCTGCCTGGCGTGCAAGCTCTCCCTGGCTGAGCCCCTTACGCAGGCGCTCTTTGACCAAATTTTTGGCGATTATAGCAATCGGTGTATTCATATTAATGTCCACAAGATGGTATGGATGCATTGTAAATGGCGTCTGAAATGTTCATTATAATGAACAATCGTTTTTTTTGTTGTGGTGATTAACCGGATGCATTGGCGTTATATCAATAAAAAGTTACTGAAATCCATTCTTTTAATTTGTTTCGCGGATGGTATTTTCGGCCTGTCTTACGGCTCAACCGCTGTCAGTTATGATTTCCCCCTGTGGGTACCCGCGGCGCTGTCATTACTGGTGCTGGCGGGAGCGTCAGAGTTTCTATTTATCACTATTGTCGGTGGTGGTGGCAGCATCACCGCAGCGTTGGTGGCAGGTTTGCTGGTTAATGCGCGGCATTTGCCGTTTGGCATGGCGGTGAAAGATCTTATCGGGCGTTCGCCTACGCGCTTTTTGGGCTATCACATCATGAACGATGAGAGCGTTGTGGTGGGATTATCACAAAAGTCACCGCGCAGGGCGCGAGCCGCTTTCTGGTTTTGCGGCATAGGTATTTTTCTCATCTGGCCACTTAGCGTTATTCTGGGCGGGATTATCGGGAAGATAATCCCGGACCCCGCGTCTATTGGTTTAGATGCCGTCTTCCCGGCAATTTTGCTGGCGCTAACCCTGGATGCACTGAAAAATCGCCAGACATTGATTTCAGCTTTATCGGGTGTGACCGTTGCGCTTCTGGCTTCGCCTTTTTTGCCGGTAGGATTGCCGATTCTTAGTGCGCTCAGTGGGTTACTTATCAGGAAGAGAAAAACATGATGGAGCATCCCTGGTGGATAGTTGGGGGGATTCTGGCGTTGGCTGTAGGCACCTACTTAATTCGACTGATGGGTGTGGTGTTAGGTAATCGACTAGGACTTGGAGAGAGCAGTCGCCAGCTACTGAATGATGCTGCAACTATCCTGTTGGTTACCGTTGCCGTTAGTGCGGCTTTTCAACAGGACGGTCACTTTTCCGGCGCAGCAAGAGTTGCCGGAGTTGTTGCAGGATTATTACTGGCCTTAGCACGTCAGTCGATAATAGTGGTTGTAATAACCGCGGCAGCGGTGACAGCGATTTTAAGATATTTCGGGATTCACTGACCTTTGCCGTGTTTTTGCACTGTGAAAAGCCAATATTTTATCATTATTAACTGTTGTTTTTCAGTCATGATATTTATCTGGCTACAGATAACATTCTGTTGCTTTTCAACGCTGTCAGGGGACTAAACCCGGAGCGGTAGAGTCTGCTATATTCTCCATACTTTTAATGCCTTAAAACATTTGGGTGTTTTGCTCTGAATAATATTGTGGCTAGCGATATTCGGGGTTTATGCGAAACTGGCATCATCGCCTAAGCTGGTCAGAATGTGACCGTCAATATAATGGAATAAACGTATGATTAAAAAAATGAGTTGGTGTGCATTGTCCGTTTGCATCGGGCTTTCGGTCGGGGGAGCCTGGGGTGCCGAAGGGAATTATCAGCTTGAGCAGGTTTTAATGCTTAGCCGCCACAATTTGCGCGCTCCGTTAGCTAATAACGGCAGCGTGCTGCAACAGGCGACGAAGAAAAACTGGCCGTCATGGGATGTACCCGGCGGCCAGTTGACCGCAAAAGGTGGGATTCTTGAAGTTTATATGGGCAATTATACTCGTGAATGGTTAGCAAAGCAGGGATTAATTAAAGCGAGTGAATGTCCGGCAGATAATGCTGTATATGCTTATGCCAACAGTCTGCAGCGTACGCTGGCGACGGCGCAGTATTTTGTTACCGGCGCGTTTCCTGGCTGCGACGTGTCGGTTTATCATCAGGATGAAATGGGCACAATGGACCCAATATTCAATCCGGTGATCACCAACGAAAGTAAAGACTTCCAGAAGCAAGCGATTAAAGACATGGTTGCGGCTGATAAAAAACTGGCCCTGAAACCCGCGCTACAACGTCTGGAAAAAATTATTGATTACAAAGCTTCGCCTGACTGCAAAGGAAAGAGAATCTGTGATCTCACCGACAGTGAACAGAATAAGTTCACTGCCGATAATGGCAAAGAGCCGAGTGTCAGCGGACCTTTACGCACCGCCAATGCACTGGTTGATGCCTTTATCCTGCAGTATTACGAAGGCATGCCATTGGATAAGGTAGCCTGGGGACAAATAAAAACGCCTGAGCAGTGGAAAGAGTTGGTCGCAATTAAAAACGCCTATCAGAATACCCTATTCGGCATTCCGGCGATTGCACGTAATGTTGCGGAACCGCTAATCGACTATATCCGCAGTATACTGGTCGATCAGGATAAAAATAGCGCACCCAAAGTGACGTTAATGGTTGGCCATGATTCTAATATTGGCTCGATACTGAAGGCGCTGGATTTCAAACCTTACTCTTTGCCTGAGCAGAATGAAGAGACCCCTATTGGGGGTATGCTGGTGTTCGAGCGCTGGCACGACAATAAAGATAACCGCGATCTAATTAAGGTTGAATATGTTTATCAGACTACTGAGCAGCTGCGTAATGCGACTCCCCTCAGCCTGACCAGACCGCCTGAGCGCGTAACGTTGCAAATGGCTGGCTGTCAGACCGATGCCAATGGCTATTGCCCATGGGATCAATTCGTCAAGGTGTTGAATAGCGCATTACAGACTCCTTCCCAGGCCGTTCAGCAATCAACCAATACCGCGGCACCGGCTGTTGATAAAACCGCACAAACTAAGGCTGATGCGGATAAGGCAGCGCAGGAAAAAGCTGCCGCTGACAAATCCGCAGAGAAAAAGGCCAATACGGATAAGGCTACTGCTGACAAAGCCGCAGAGAAAAAGGCCAATACGGATAAGGCTGCTGCTGATAACGCTGCACAGAAAAAGGCCGATGTGGATAAGGTATCGCACGAAAATTCCGCTGTTGATCACACTGCTCAGCAAAAGACTGCTGCAGATAAAGCCGAAAAGGACAAAACCGCAGTTGATAAAACCGTTCAGGATGAAAAAACGCCTGACGAGTCGACGAAACCTGCCAGTAATGTATCTGTCAAAAATGATGATAAGAAAGGCGTGGATAGTAGCGCACCTAAAGCGCAATAAACTTCCGTAAAGAGTCCCTTACTTACAGTAACCGTCCTCATCGGGACGGTTTTTTTTGCGCTCTACCTTTCATGAACTGTCTAAACCAGCTTCAGATTGATAAACGCGTTGATGCCCCGGTTGGAAGTTCGCGGCCAAAGCCCGAACATGTAACGCCGCCGAACGGCCATTCTGCGAGGGTATTACTGGCTGAAAAGATAAAAATCACACCCGTTTCAATTCGTGAGGTCTGGTATTGGGCGCGATTGAGGGGCCAGAGAAAATGGCATAACCGTAACTAAAGGCGAAATGTTGGCGATTACTGGGGCTTCATTGTTATCACGGATAATACAAAGCTGGACGACAGAGGCAAAACGTTCGTCATTCTGTGCCGGATTATCACGAAGGCATTGATATAGCTATATTCCGGAGTATTGCGTACCAGGCAAAGAAAAAGCCCTCTTGCGAGGGCGGGAAAATCATCGATTGCTTAAATATTGCGGCGTTCCACCGGTTTATTATCCCATATCAGGGTGTTCTGCTCGGTTTTGTCGAAGGCGCGGAAAAGGACTTCATCGCTACCTTGTTGCTGCCAAATCTCTTCGGCGAGTTTTTCATCATAATTAGCTACTTCAAAAATAGCCTCAGCAATTTCCGGTGAGGTTGATCGTAATGAAGCCCATTCGCCAACGTGGTGAGCTTTGTATTGATCTGTTGCCATTTTTAGTTCTCCCGTCATATTTATCCGTTGAGTTTGAGCGCCAGCCCGGCCACATGGTGACCTTGATAGCGCGCAATATTCAGCTCGGACTCCGTGGGCTGGCGTGCCCCATCGCCACCGGCCAGGGTAGTTGCTCCGTAAGGCGTACCGCCCCGAACCTGGGAAATATCAAAAAGTTCTTTAGCGGTATAGCCGATTGGCACAATCACCATGCCGTGATGAGCAAGGGTTGTCCATGTCGAAGATATCGTCTGCTCCTGTCCGCCGCCGGTACCTGTTGAACAAAAAACGCTTGCCAACTTGCCGTAAAGCGCGCCAGAGGCCCACAGGCCGCCGGTACGGTCGAGAAACGTCCGCATCTGCCCACTCATATTGCCAAAGCGAGTAGGGGTACCGAATATTATAGCGTCATATTGCACAAGCTCTTCCGGAGTGGCGACCGCGGCTGACTGATCCATTTTGCCACCAATCTGTTTAAAGCGCTCTGCATCGATTGTTTCAGGAACACGTCGGATGGTTACTACTACACACCCTCAACGCGCCTGGCACCTTCAGCTACGGCATGTGCCATTGTTTCAATATGTCCATACATTGAATAATAAAGCACCAGCAATTTAGCCATGATTTTTTCATGCTCCTGTTTTAAATAGCACAGAAATAAGTATAGAAGAGGGTGCTAAACCTGCCTGGCGCAGGGCATCGCTTGCCAAGCTTATGCGGATTATTGATAAACTTTATTTAATATATACCCGTGCTATCTGGGTAACTTATCGTCATTAATGCTCTTTTGACGGGAGCGCATTTGCTTGGTTTAAATTTTTATCAGCAGGCATATGCCGACGTAAATAATCCATTGACGTGTGGCTGTGTTGAAAATTATTAGCGATCCGCAAACGTGGTTTTTAAGGCGGAAAAGCAATCGTATCAGTCATATACATCCAAAGATTAATTAGAAAATTTGCTCATTAATATCTGCTCTTTCTCCATTCATCTCTCTGACGGTTATCGACTGATCAATAGTTTTTTACGCTTCATTACACTGTACTATCAGACTCTCTTTATATGGTCTTCCAGAGAGATTTGCCGGTCACCTGAGGATTTAAACATGAAGGTGATTGAGACTTTAGCAGCAGATATTATCTGATTAGTTAACGTTTTACAGGTTTTGCTACCATCGCGCCAGTTTCAGCTACGTCAGTCAGAACGGAGTGAATATGAAGCATTAGTGTTCGGAATGGGAGTCGTCGTACCGCTCGCTGCTAAGCGAAGAGCGCTTCTGAAATCCGCGCTCAGCCTGTTTTCTCAGTTCGGCTTTCACGGTATAAGTCTGGATAAGATCGCTGAGCACCCAACAGTAAAAAACTAATTTGTATACTATTCCCTCGTCTAAAACGGCCTTCTATCTCGCAGTGCTAGAGGATATCCTCGACATCTGATTAGCTCCGTCTAAGGCGCTTAATTATTAGCAGGAGCCGCCGGAGACGATCCCTCACACATTCGGCTAATGCTCGAGGTGTCTCGCGATCATCCTCAGGCGTCAAAGCTGTTTTGTATGAAAGGATACAAGATGCCCCTTTGCTGAAGCAGGAACAGAGTCTTTAATCCCTGATCAATACAACGTCAACGATTTTACGACTCGCTAGATAGATGAAGGAAAGCTCGCAGCCCTAGAACTCCATCATTTAATTTTTATGCTCTGGGCTGCAACACAGTACTATGCTGATTATGCCAGACAGGTGATGGCGATTACAGGTAGTCGTCTTGAAGACAGTCAGTTTTTTCTGAGACCGTTGATAACATCCAGCGTATGATTTTTGAAGGCACTCGCGTTTGATAATTAGTTAATTATCCGGGGGTAGTATGGATTTTTTAACACAGTTTTTACTGGGTGCTTCAGTCAGCGTGGCGGTTGCCGGACGTAAAATTCCGCTCTGGCTGGCCGCTGCGGTTGGTGCTGCCTGCGGGACTCTCCCGGATTTCGATGTATTTATCGATCATGGCGACGCCATCCGCAATATGACGCTGCATCGCACCAATAGTCATTCTCTTTTTTGGTTAACCCTGATTTCGCCACTGATCGCGGTTTTGCTTACCTTTTGTAAAGGACAACCTTCACTTTTCGGCCGCTGGTGGCTGATTGTCTGGCTGTCGCTGATCACTCATCCGCTGCTAGATATTTTTACCGTCTACGGAACCCAGCTTGGGCTGCCTTTTACCGACAGACCTTTCGCTATAGGTAGCATATCTATCATCGATCCTTTATTTACTTTGCCGCTGCTGATTGGCTGCGTTTGTGCACTATGGCTGCGTGGGCGGAACGGGTTAAAAATTAATGCGACTGGCTTGTCATTGGGGGGCTTTTACCTTGCCTGGAGCGTTATGGCTCAGAGTTGGGTCAGTGAACAAGTTAGCAAGCAGCTGGCTGCTGCAGGAGAAAAGCCGGCCCCGTTGCTGGTGACGCCTACTTTGTACAACACGCTGCAATGGCGGCTGGTTCGTCTGCATGAAAAGGGATACAGCGAAGCTTATTTCTCATTATTGCATCCGTATAAGCCGATAGAATTTAAACACTATCCGCGCGATATGGCATTGTTCGCTCGTCTGAAAGGTAACTGGTATGTTGAGCGCGTCGCGTGGTTTAGTCACGGTTTTTTTTCAATGAGCAAACTCAACGGGCGGGTGCATATTACCGATTTACGGATGGGAGATGAGCCCCACTATACTTTCACTTTCGACCTCGGGCCTGAGCCTTTGCGAAATTCGACGGTAGTCCCCTCTCGTTTACCATTTAACCGACCGCCGGTGGCGCAAGCGTGGCGAAAATTAATGGCGCGTTTTTAAAAAAGGCCGGATTTCCGGCCTTAAAGGCCGTCAGCGACTTTGTCGGCGCAGGCGCATCATCCAACCGAAGGCCAGAATGACGAACCACAGAGGGGTGACCATTAACGCCTGACGGGTATCGTCTTGCAGCGTTAATAACACCATAATGAAAACGAAAAAGGCCATGACTACCCAGCACATAATTTTGCCCAGCGGCATTTTATACACCGAAATAGCATGTTGCTCCGGACGACGCTTGCGATAAGCCAAATAAGAGCAAAGAATGATGGTCCAGACAAACATGAACAGGATCGCTGAAACGGTGGTAACCAGGGTGAATACCTTCATTACATTGGGGATTAGATAAATCAGCGCAACGCCAGCCAGTAAGCACAGGCAGGAGAAGAACAGTCCGTTGGTGGGTACCGCACGCGGCGAGAGGTTACCAAACAGGCGGTGGGCAACATTCTGCTGTGCCAGGCCATAAAGCATACGGCTGGTGGAAAATATACCACTGTTGGCTGAGGACGCAGCAGACGTCAGCACTACAAAGTTGACGATGCTGGCGGCAGCTGGTAGGCCGATAAGTACAAACATTTCAACAAAAGGGCTGCGATCGGCAATGACATGATACCAGGGGGTAACCGCCATAATCACGATCAAAGCACAGACGTAAAACATGATCACTCTCAGTGGAATAGCGTTAATCGCGCGCGGTAATACTTTACGTGGATCGCGCGTTTCTGCCGCTGCGGTGCCGACCAGCTCAATACCGACAAAGGCGAATACGGCTATCTGAAAGCCGGCAAAAAAACCACTAATACCTTTCGGAAACCACCCGCCTTGATCCCAGAGATTACTTAGCGCCGCGTGACCGCCACCGGGTGAGGGGTGATGAAGGAAAACCAGTACCATACCGGTGACGATGAGCGTGACGATGGCAACGATTTTGATAATCGCAAACCAGAATTCCATTTCGCCAAACAGCTTAACCGTAACGATATTGAGCGCCAGGAATACGATGATACATAGCAGGGCGCTCATCCAGATGGAGAAGCCGGGAAACCAAAGTTGAAAATAGGAACTGATGGCGACAATGTCGGCAATACCGGTCACTACCCAGCAGAACCAATAAGTCCAGCCGGTAAAATAGCCAGCCCAGGGGCCGAGCAGATCGGCGGCGAAATCACTGAAAGACTTATATTCAAGATTTGACAGGAGCAGTTCGCCCATCGCCCTCATTACAAAGAACAGCATGAATCCAATAATCATATAAACGAAAATTATTGATGGACCTGCCATACTGATCGTCTTACCCGAGCCCATAAAAAGGCCGGTGCCGATGGCACCCCCGATGGCCATCAGCTGAATGTGGCGATTATGCAAGTGACGCTGTAGTTCTCCAGTGTCACTGCTCTCAGCGGCAATCGCTTTATTTTGATCAACCATAATGGTTTCCTGTTCCTGTAGATGATGCTGTGTTAGCTCTGGCTGGCTTTTTGATGGCATTGCAATCCCGCCATATAGGGCAACAAGATATAGTAAACACATTGTTAATAAATAAATGAATATTAACAATCGTGAGGGCTGCCTCGTTTTTGCGCTACGGGTAACGACTTGTAATGACCGGATCAAAAGCTTATCTCAACGCTGCTATGAAGGCAGTAAAAAAACAGAAAAACCCGGCTCAACTATGCTGAATGATCAGGAAGAGTTCGTTAAGATGCGGAGTTTGAGAGGAAAGAACGGCATGCCTGAATATTTTGATACGATCGCTTTGTTCCTTCAGATACTAACGAAGTACTTGCATGGCATTCTCAGATGTGGATTTGCCAATGCGAACTTTTGATCCCCCTTATAGACAAAATTGATGATAAGCAGGCTGTTTTTTCTATTCGGCAGCGCAATCAACGGCAGCTTTAGTAATGTCACATTCTGTTACTCGCATGGGCGTTGACAAATAATAGACTCAGGAAGTTTATTGGCGCACGTTGTTTGCTGAACAAACGGGAATGGGAGAGTAAAATGCTCGATCATGCTGATATCCGAAGATATGTCTACGTTTATTTTATGAATGGCAGATTAACGGAATTGGGCTCGGTTCAGCCGGAAAATGATATTTACTGTGTGCGCTCGGTTGACTGGCTGACACCTGCTAAAAATCTCCACGGCTCGCAGCGTCCCGACCCATCGTGTGTCTTATCCGCGTTGGCGCATCTGTAAACTGAAGCGAAGTAGTACCCTAAGCCTGTCCATGCCATTTTACCCAGAGAGCTATCAACAACCAAGCGGCTACAAGCCAGCAGCCGACTGCACCTGTCAGGGCCACTGGCAGTCGGCAAACGCCAGCCAGCCAATAAAGCGAGAGCAGATAAACAAAGTAAGGTAAGATAGCCCACATTCCAAAAATTATTGTGCTGCGAAGCGCTTCAAGGCTACGCTCATTGCCGACGATGTAATGGGCAATGAGTGCAAAGGTTGGAAAGAGAGGGATAAGTCCGGCGATATAATAACTGCGAGTTTTTGAAAGCACCCCGATTAGCAGTACTACGCCAGCGCCAAGTAGCGCTTTAAGCAACAAACCCATTGTTTTTTAATTAGCAGACAGAATATCTGTCTACATTGACCTAAAGACGCTAAAAAATCAATGGGTGCTTTTGGGGTTACTGACGATAAGCTTGTTTTATCTGTTTAACGGTTGTGCTTAGTACCTCGGCTTGCTCAGGGTCTTTGAGTTCACCTATGTAGCGCTCCATGTTGATTATTACTTTACCTGCATCAGCCTGACCCATCCCTTTAAGTATTAAGGTAATCAGGGCTTTCATACCGGCAACTTCGTTTGCCAGAGTCTGTACATCCTGCTGAGTATTGAAATTTTGGCATATCATAAAAAATTTCCTTAGATCTAATGTTATAACACTGCTTATTGTACAAATTGGTAAAAACGATTATATCATAAGCTTCAGAACAACTTAGACTTTGCGTTTAAAATCGGATAAAAGCTTGTCAAATAGAAAACTAAATACCCTGTGACGTATATTTTTATTAAATTAGGCACAAAAAAGGGTGAATTAAAGCTGTGTAATACACCAGGTAAACTATCGGTTGTTATCAACGGAGTGATTTAATGTAACTACTTGAATTTTACTTACTTTATTCTTCTTATTGTTAATATTCTACGTAATAAAAGATATTGAAGACAATAGAAATTAATTGTAATAATAAAAAAATATTTTTTACTGTTCTCCTTTTAAAGAAAAAAAACTGTCGTGGTGATTTTGTGAGTTCATTACTTTCTAAAAAAAGGGTAAGATTGACGTTTAGGCTTTGGCATTTTTGCCTGGAGTGTTTACTTGATCAGCGTTCTTCTTGTCGATGACCATGAGCTAGTTCGCGCCGGAATCCGACGCATACTGGAAGATATTAAAGGTATCCGCGTTGCCGGTGAGGTGAACTGTGGCGAGGACGCAGTGAAATGGTGTCGCTCTAACCGCGTGGATGTAGTGCTGATGGATATGAATATGCCCGGCATTGGTGGTCTTGAGGCGACTCGTAAAATCGTGCGTTACAATCCCGACTCTCGAATTATAATGCTGACCATTCACACTGAAAATCCACTGCCTGCTAAAGTCATGCAGGCTGGTGCTTCCGGCTATTTAAGCAAAGGCGCTGCGCCTCAAGAAATGATCAATGCTATTCGCGCCGTTTATTCCGGTCAGCGCTATATCGCCTCTGATATCGCTCAGCAAATGGCTCTCAGCCAGATTGAGCCTGATAAAGCAGAAACGCCTTTCAGCTGCCTTTCCGAGCGTGAGTTGCAAATTATGCTTATGATTACTCGCGGGCAAAAGGTCACTGAAATTTCGGAACAACTT
The DNA here is from genome assembly GCF_900115045.1 of Izhakiella capsodis. Classification (GTDB taxonomy): domain Bacteria; phylum Pseudomonadota; class Gammaproteobacteria; order Enterobacterales; family Enterobacteriaceae; genus Izhakiella; species Izhakiella capsodis. The sequence goes on from NZ_FOVC01000001.1 coordinate 294,885, forward strand.
AATCTGAGTCCTAAAACGGTAAACAGCTACCGCTATCGTATGTTTAGTAAGTTGAATATCAGTGGCGACGTAGAGCTTACGCATCTTGCTATTCGCCATGGTATGCTCAACGCGGAATCGTTGATCAACAGTGAAAAATGTGTTTGACGCCAAATCTTTTTTGAAAACCGTTACCAGCCAGCCTGGGGTTTATCGCATGTATGATGGTGCCGATACGGTTATCTACGTCGGTAAAGCAAAAGATCTCAAAAAAAGACTCTCCAGTTACTTTCGGAGTCAGATCGGCAGTCGCAAGACTGAAGCGCTGGTAGATAATATTCGCCACATCGACGTTACCGTTACACACACTGAAACGGAAGCGCTGCTATTGGAGCACAACTATATTAAGCTTTATCAGCCGCGCTACAACGTGTTATTGCGTGATGATAAATCTTATCCTTATATTTTTCTTAGCGCCGATACGCATCCACGCTTAGCGGTACATCGTGGTGCAAAACACGCAAAAGGTGAGTATTTCGGCCCCTTTCCTAATGGCTATGCCGTTCGTGAAACGCTGGCACTGATGCAAAAAATCTTTCCAATCCGTCAGTGCGAAAACAGCGTTTATCGCAATCGTTCGCGTCCCTGTCTCCAATATCAGATTGGCCGCTGCCTCGGTCCTTGCGTTGCGGGTCTGGTCAGTGAAAAAGAATATCAGCAACAAACGGATTACGTGCGACTGTTTCTCTCCGGTAAAGATGATCAGGTTTTGACGCAATTGGTTGAGCGTATGGAAACGGCCAGCCGCGCAATGAAATTTGAAGAAGCCGCGCGCGCGCGTGACCAGATTCAGGCGGTACGACGTGTGACTGAGAAACAGTTTGTCAATAACCAGGGTGACGATCTCGATGTTATTGGCGTCAGCTACGATGCGGGCATAGCTTGTTTGCACGTACTGTTCATCCGCCAAGGTAAGGTTTTGGGTAGCCGAAGCTATTTTCCTAAGGTGCCATCGGGCACCAAACTCGCGGAAGTGGTGCAGACGTTTGTCGGGCAGTTTTATTTGCAGGGAAGCCAGGCAAGAACGTTACCAGGCGAAATTTTACTGGATTTCATGCTGCCGGAAAAAATGTTGCTGGCCGACTCGCTGAGTGCAATGGCCGGGCGGCGAATAAATATTCAGTCTAAACCGCGTGGCGATCGTGCTCGCTATCTTAAACTGTCGCGAACCAATGCCGCTACGGCGTTGGCTGGTCGCCTTTCTCAACAATCGACTATCCATCAGCGCCTCGCCAGTCTGGCAGAAGTGCTCGACCTGCCGGCGATCCGTCGTATGGAGTGTTTTGATATTAGTCACACGATGGGTGAACAAACCGTTGCTTCTTGCGTGGTATTTGATGCTAACGGCCCAGTGCGCAGTGAGTACCGGCGCTACAACATTACTGGTATTACGCCAGGTGATGATTATGCGGCGATGAACCAGATACTGCGTCGTCGCTATGGCAAAGCCCTGGACGAGGGAAAAATTCCAGATCTTATCCTGATTGATGGTGGAAAAGGTCAGTTAGCGCAGGCAAAAAATGTTTTTGCCGAACTTGATGTCTCCTGGGACAAAGATCACCCGTTATTGCTGGGCGTGGCGAAAGGAAGCGATCGCAAAGCGGGGCTGGAGACGCTGTTTTTTGAGCCAGAAGGCGAGGGGTTTTCACTGCCATCAGACTCGCCAGCGTTGCACGTCATACAGCATATTCGTGATGATTCTCACAATCACGCAATTTCAGGGCATCGAAATAAACGCGCAAAGGTGAAAAAAACCAGCACCCTGGAGTCTGTTGAAGGAATAGGGCCGAAACGGCGCCAGATGCTGCTGAAATACATGGGCGGTCTGCAACCGTTGATGAATGCAACGGTTGATGAAATCGCTAAAGTACCGGGGATCTCTCATGTTCTGGCAGAAAAAATCTATTGGTCATTGAAACACTAATCGTTGCAACCCCCCGGACATTGTAGCAACATACTTGCAATCCCACTCTGTCCAGACTGTTAGCTACTATATGCGTTTTAACATTCCAACTTTGCTGACCTTATTTCGCGTTATTCTGATTCCATTTTTTGTGCTGGCATTTTATTTGCCATTTCAGTGGGCACCGTTTGCCTGTGCGCTGATTTTCGTGGTGGCGGCAATCACCGACTGGTTCGACGGCTGGCTTGCACGCCTCTGGAAGCAAACCACGCGCTTTGGCGCCTTTCTCGATCCAGTCGCGGATAAAGTCATGGTAGCAATCGCGCTGGTTCTTGTTGCAGAGCATTTCCATATCTGGTGGGTAACACTGCCCGCAGCCACTATGATAGCGCGCGAGATTATTATTTCTGCGTTACGCGAATGGATGGCTGAAATCGGTAAGCGCAGTAGTGTGGCGGTTTCCTGGATTGGCAAAGTGAAAACGACAGCACAGATGTTGGCGCTGGTGGGTTTGTTGTGGCGTCCAAACGATATAGTAATCGGTGCTGGAGTTATCGCGCTTTATATCGCGGCGGTGCTGACTTTCTGGTCAATGTTTCAGTATTTGAACGCCGCGCGAGCCGATTTGTTTGAAGGTTGATCTAAGCGCTTTAAAAAACAGCAAACAAATGCGTGAGGGGGATAATTTTATTGACTCAACCGCTCATGTCAGTAGAATGCAACGCATCGAACGGCAGCTTAGTCGTAAGAAACCAACATAATCAGTAAGTTGTAAAACGTCTGATAAACATGCGGGAATAGCTCAGTTGGTAGAGCACGACCTTGCCAAGGTCGGGGTCGCGAGTTCGAATCTCGTTTCCCGCTCCAGATTCCTTCCTCGTATGAAGGAAGCAATATCAAAGGCGCGTTGGCAGAGTGGCCATGCAGCGGATTGCAAATCCGTCCACCTCGGTTCGACTCCGGGACGCGCCTCCACTTAACACCCATGCCCGGGTGGTGAAATCGGTAGACACAAGGGATTTAAAATCCCTCGGCCATTAGGCTGTGCGGGTTCAAGTCCCGCCCCGGGCACCACTGATTATAACGAATAAAAACAAACAGTTAGAAAGCAATGTCATTCCGCCGCAATGAAGTGAACCCCGAAAGTTGGACACCCAACGGTTAGGGGTTTTTTGTTTTATGGGCAGGGAAAAGCCCACACCAGAATTTAAGCAGCGGGTTATTGCTCGTTACCTCAACAGTGATAATGGTGAACAGCCCGGCGTTCCGACAGTAATGGATAAGCTCCGAGGGCGCCCTGGAGTGTCGGCCAGAAAATCCAGAATAGCCTCCATCCATGTTTGCTAGCGACCAGGTATACGGCCCCGGAAAAGGGGCCGGAGTACCTTCGCGTCGAGAGCGCTTAACGAAAAAAGCGGCATGCCTTAATCCAGGAAAAACAGTTGCAGGAACGAAAGACAAAACGCGGATAGTCTCTGTATTAAGGCCCGTATAAAAGCTTTCAGCGCTTCCGCACATCGCCGGTTTGGCACGTAGCACGTTCTGTTATCAGTTGAAAATCAGTTGCCGTGATGAGCGCCACTCTTTCTTCAGGCAAAGAAGTATGGCTCTGTTCCATTATCATAAAGGGCGTTATGGATATCGCCGTTTTACATTGGCTCTGCGCATTGAGAGGGATGTAATAAACCATAAAAGGTCCCTAAGCTCATGCGTGAACAGCAGCTATCGTCAAATCTGAGGGCTAAAAACTACGACGCCTACAAGGGCACAGATTGGAGCACTACAGCAAATTTGCTGCAACGCCACTTTACTGCCGATAAGCCGGGCCAGAAATGGGTGACGGACGGGACGGCATTCAGAGTAGGAAGCAAAAAGTGATACCTCTCTCCCATTAAGGATCCTTACAACAGCGAGATTATTGGCAGGAATAGGGGTGAGCATCCCGGCACAGACCTCGTGGCAAAAATGTTGAGTGAAGCTCTGGATGGGCTGAAATCTGGCGATGGTCTGGTGCTTCACTCAGACCTGGGCTGGCAATATCAGCTGGCTGTGTATCAGGAAAACGCTCATCAAAAGGTCTGACGCAGAGTATGTCACGTACAGGAAACTGCCTTGATAATGCGGTGATGGAGAATTTTTTGGAATACGGAAATCAGAATGTTGACACTGTGAAGAGTATCATGATGTGTTTCAGTTAAGAGAAGAAGTGGATGAGTACATCCGTTACTGCAACCAGGAGCGGATCAAAGTTAAATTAAATGGCCTGAGACCGGTACAATACCGGACTCAGTGAATTTCAACTAACACATAATAAAGTGTCCGACAAATGCAGTTTATTTATAAGGCCTGATTTTGGTTGATAACTGTATATGGCGCTAGGGATACGAGATAAATTTTATTCTGTGGCTGGTTCAGCCATCGTCAGTTCAATATCAACGCACCGCTTAAATTGATACGATATCCTGCTTGTTCATCGCTGACTTTACTCCGCTATATGGCGTGATTTATCGCCGGATGTTATTTTCGTGAGACGCCAGCTTTATTAGAGCTATATGAGTTCTACCCTTATTAATAATATAAGGCGTAGTGCGTTGTAATTTCTGACCTAAGGTTGCCAGAATAGTGACTGTAATATGACGGATTTAATATTGGCGGTTTTGCCTAACTAATAATGAGATAATGTGCTATCGTAACCGACTCAACCAGCAGAATAAATTACCGCCGGGATAGTTAACTTTTCCTGATGCTGTCGCCGACGTAAGATTCGGAAGTGAAGTGATTATCTGATGAAAAAGCCACACGAGTTACCGCCTGAGAATGATAGCCGCGTTACGTTGGATGACGCGCAATTTGCTGTAGTGGTGCTTGCAGTCGCTTCTTTTATTCTTATAATTTTTGTGCTGACCATTACATGGTGGATGACCTGACTAATTTGTCAGCGTGATTGGCCTCATTGGAGGAGAAGATGGACTGCTATGAAAGAGAAGACAAGCTGCTTGCCGTGATTGGTCTGCTGAGCGCAGCACTGGTCGCGGTCATTGTGGTGTTTCTCGCCACCTGGCTTTCTGTTTCCCACTCCACGCCATTGAATGTCGCGGATACCGGACAGTGCCGGCAGACTAAACCTTTTCCGCAAGCAACTCTGGAGCCCTGAAAACACTGGCTGTTTTGTTCGCAGGTTGCGAAAAAGACGCCCCGTTGAGGCAAGAAAAACGGGGCGTCTTTATTTGTCGTCACAGTGGATTCCTTATCGACTAACCCGCTTATGCTGCCAGCATAACGATCAGCAGCGGACTCAACGGCAGGTCGACCACGAAAATCTCCGTGCGCGGTCGACGATAACGCTGTGATTCAGGGCATCGTTTTATTTGTCGCTCCCCGCTCATCATCGTTATTTCTTCCGACGGCCTCATGCACATAAGTAAACCAACACTGAGCATAATTTTCTGAACACGTTATGATGAATAGATCAGAACACGTGATAAGTTTTGCCGTTGTATGCGGCGGCCTTTTCCTGACAGGGAACGGAACACATGGTTGAAGCCTTACCGTTTTCCATAGCGAACGACAACAATGCAACTCGCCTTGAACGCGCGGTTAGATCGCGCGTTAAGTCTCACCCAGGCTTTAGCGGCGTACATCCACTGGCAGACAGCCTGGACGCCTTTGCTGCCCGCTACCTGCTGATTGAGATGGCGGAGATCCGACTGGATATACAATACTATATCTGGCAAAACGATTTGTCAGGCAGGTTACTGTTCAGCGCGCTACTTGATGCGGCCGATCGCGGTGTTGCGATACGCTTACTGCTTGATGATAACAATACCATCGGCATGGACGACGTACTGTGTGAGCTGAATTCACATCCACTCATTGAAGTGCGATTATTTAACGCCTTTTCTTTTCGTACGCTGCGCGCACTAGGCTATTTGACGGACTTTGCTCGTCTTAACCGGCGTATGCACAATAAAAGCTTTACCGTTGATGGTATGGCAACCATTATCGGTGGTCGTAACGTCGGTGATGCCTATTTCGGAGCCGGAAAAGATCCGGTATTTTCCGACCTGGATGTATTGGCCATTGGCCCTGTCGTCACGGAAGTCGGGAAGGATTTTTTACGCTACTGGAACAGCCGGGCGGTTACACCCTTGCGGCAGGTTGTTGGCGGTAAAAAGGCGCAGGATCGTCGTCAGGTCAAACTTCCACGCGCCTGGCGTGACAGCACTAAAGCGCGGCGTTATTTATACCGTTTGCAGCACAGCAGCTTTCGAAGGCTGTTGGAAAGCGGTGAGTTAAATTTTATCTGGGCAAAAACGCGCTTACTAAGTGATGATCCGCGTAAAGGATTGGGGCGAGCAAAATCTGCCACGCTGCTGCCGCAGCGATTACTGGAGGTAATTGGTAAGCCGCAGCAGCAGTTCGATATTATCTCAGCCTATTTTGTGCCAACCCGGTACGGCGTTGCTCAACTGCTTTCGCTGGTGCGGCGCGGGGTAAAAATTGCCATTCTGACTAACTCGTTAGCCGCGAATGATGTGTCGGTTGTGCATGCCGGCTACGCCCGCTGGCGCAAAAAGCTGCTGCGCCACGGCGTGGCGCTATATGAACTAAAACCTGATAGCGAAAGGGGTACTGCGCACGATCGCGGTATTACCGGTAATTCAGGATCCAGTCTGCACGCGAAAACTTTCAGTGTGGATATGCGCAAAGTTTTTATTGGCTCATTCAACTTTGACCCGCGTTCAGCAATGCTTAACACCGAAATGGGTTTGCTGATTGAAAGTGAGAGTTTGGCAGGCGATATCCATCGCCGTTTCCATGACAGTATGGGAGACAAAACCTGGATGCTGAGGCTGGATAGGTGGGGGAGGGTTAACTGGGTTGAACACCCTGGCGAAGGAGAGAAAGAACGGGTTCACAAGCATGAGCCGCAAACCCGCTTTATTCAGCGTCTGTTAGTCAGGCTGGTGTGGCATTTACCGATTGAATGGCTACTTTGATGCTGTTTAATCTATGTACCTGTACTGCGCATTTTCTGCGGTTTGCCGGAGAATAAGAATCGCAGTAGCGCTACGCGCAGGTGCAACTCATAAAGTAAAAAGGCTGCGCCAAATACCATCAGCAGACCGACAAAAAAGCCCAGCGTGTCACTGGCGATAAGCGGCGTAATAAAAATGCCATACAGCAGGGTTAGCGGATGATGCACCAGATAAATAAATAGCGAAGCATTGACCAGATAGACAATGCGTGGTGAATGCGAATTCAGAAAACGGTGTCCGGCAGAAAAGGTCACGTTTACCATCCACAATCCCATTTGCATAGCGATCACCGCATCCAGCTCGTACAACCAGCCAGCGCCGATGCTCCAGGTTTGATTCGCCACATAGGCGACAAAAGCAAGTGCGGCGCAAGCAAAGACCCGGTAATCAGGGCGAACAAACAGCGCTTTAATTGCCGGATATTTCCATGCCATCGCACCGAGAATAAAAAACGGCAGAAAATAGAGTGATTGCATGACGATATTGCTGAACAATCCATTCGAGAGCAACTGCGGCTGCAAAAGAAGTATGGTGCGGCGAAAGGTACCCCACAACAAGCTATAAGCCAGAATTGCTAGCGAAAGCTGACGCCAGCTGAGACCGGAATAATCTGTTTTCGCCCGACGTGCTTTGTTCAGAAGGCGGAACACAATCAGGCCCAGAATAGTCAGAATGCAGAGCACCAATAAAAACCATAGATGAGAAATCAGATCCCAGCTTACCGCGTTAAATTTTTTGTAAGGGGTCATCGCTGCCCAGCCATCAAGGCGCGGCGTCCACTCTTTGAGAATGAATAGCTGCGGAAGCGTCAGCAGCGGCACCGCAGCCAGCATCGGTATGCCTACACGCTCCAGCCGCATTTTGATCCAACGGCGCGCTGTGTATCGCAGATAGAGCATGTAGGAGAAATAGCCGGAAATAACAAAGAACACTTGCATACGAAAAGCGTGAATAAAATCGTTTAGCAGCGTTAGCCACTCAGAAGGATGGGGGCTGTTAACCGACCAGCTTTGCGTGGAGTAAATCAATGAAAGATGAAAGGGTACGCCCAGAAGCATTAACCATGCGCGTACCGAGTCAAGATAATGTTCGCGTTGTTGTAGTTTATTCGTCATATCACATCTGTTTTCAATACGTTAACTTAAGCTCACCCTGAGCTCGTTTGGTGATAACTCTAGCCCGCTTTCAGTTCAGGCGCTATCAGGCAAATCTGTTTCCCGGAAATGCTTGAGAATCTGATGGTTAACGATTCTTTAATGCGGAACAAAATTGCGGTCATACTGTCTGAAAGCAGAATTATCCATTAATATGGATGAGATCGATTTAAGCACAACTAAAGGGGGGGGGTGTGCTAATTAAAATGAAAAAAAAACCAGAACTGATAAAACTGCGTTGGCTTAGCGCGGCAGTTTTGCTTTCAATGTATGCCAGCAATTGCTGGGCTTTTGGCATTGATGATGTGGCAAAAGAGGCGAAGGAGATGGCGGGTAAGAGCTATGAGGCGCCTAAGAGCAATCTACCTTCCCAGTTTCGCGATATGAAATACGCTGATTATCAGCAAATTCAGTTCAACCACGATAAAGCATACTGGGGCAAGCTAAAAACCCCTTTTAAGCTTGAGTTTTACCACCAGGGCATGTATTTCGATACCCCGGTAAAAATCAATGAAGTCGTTGCCTCCACCGTACGTGAGATTAAATATTCGCCTGATTATTTTAATTTTGGCAATGTGAAGCACGATGCCGATACAGTTAAGAATCTTGGATTTGCCGGATTTAAAGTACTCTATCCTATCAACAGCAAAAAGAAAGAGGATGAAATTGCCAGCTTTCTCGGCGCCAGCTATTTTCGCGTTATTGGTGCCGGACAGGTTTATGGGATTTCTGCCCGTGGTCTGGCTATCGATACCGCGCTGCCCTCCGGCGAAGAGTTTCCGCGCTTTAAAGAGTTCTGGATTCGACGTCCAAAACCGCAAGATAAACATTTAATTATCTATGCGCTGCTGGATTCGCCACGCGCCACGGGCGCCTATCGTTTTGATCTTACGCCAGGAAAAGACACCACGGTTGATGTGCAGTCCAAAATTTATCTGCGCGCTCGCGTCGGCAAACTCGGTATCGCACCGCTGACCAGCATGTTCCTGTTTGGCCCTAATCAGCCGTCCCCGGTGCCAAATTACCGCCCTGCTATCCATGACTCAGATGGGCTGTCTATCCATGCTGGCAACGGAGAGTGGATCTGGCGGCCATTAAATAATCCTAAACACTTAGCCATCAGTGATTTCAGTGTGGAAAATCCAAAAGGATTCGGCCTGCTGCAACGCGCTCGTAATTTCGATCAGTATCAGGATCTCGACGATCGTTATGATTTACGCCCAAGCGCCTGGATCGAACCCAAAGGCGACTGGGGTAAAGGTCACATTGAGCTGGTTGAGATTCCGACATCTGACGAAACCAATGATAATATTGTTGCGTTCTGGACGCCGGATAATCAACCAGCTCCCGGTAAGGAGATGGATTTCAACTATCTTCTGCGCTTTACCCGTAATGAAGAGCAATTGCATCCCGGCAAGCTTGCCTGGGTTAAAGATACCTTGCGCTCAACGGGTGATGTGAAGCAGTCTAATCTTGTGCGTCAGCCCGATGGTTCGATAGCCTTCGTTATCGATTTTGTTGGCGGAGCTATGAGTAAACTGCCGGATGAAACCGCAGTGACGCCACAGGTCAGCATCGGCCAAAATGGAGAGCTGGTTGAGAACCGAGTGCGTTACAATCCGGTCACTAAAGGTTGGCGTTTAATCCTGCGCGTTCGTGTCAAGGACAACACACAGCCTACTGAAATGCGTGCGATATTGATGAATGGCGATAAGCCGTTGACCGAAACCTGGAGCTATCAGTTACCTGCCAATGAATAAAACAACAGTAACTCCTGCTGACTACATAGCGGCATTACCGGCCACTGCGCGAAGCGCAGTGGTGTCGGTCGACATCGATCGGCCTGCCCCTGAAGCCTTTTCGGCTATTCATACTGCGCTTGCGCATGATGCCGCCAGTACCCCAGGCGGCGATGACATAGCGTTGTGGTCGGTAAAAAAACGCATTGAAAGCAGCTGGCCAGGCTCCACAGGCCAGGAGGGAAGCCAGTTTGATTGCGACGAACTGGGGCGAACAACCCTCAAAGCGATGCCGCGGCATCATCGCTCCTCAATGTATCCTGAAGCCTGGCGCACGAATCCGGTCAGCCGCTTCTGGGATAGTTTGCGTGGTGAGAAGATCACCCATCGCTATGCCAGCGAGGAGCAGCAGAAACATGAAGATAAGTGGCGCTACGTCGGCACTATCCGCCGCTACATTCTGCTGATCCTGACAGTAATGCAAACGGTGGTAGCAACCTGGTATATGAAAACGATTTTGCCTTACCAGGGTTGGGCGCTGATCGATCCAATGGATATGCTGCATCAAAACTGGCAGCAGAGTTTTGTCCAGCTGCTGCCCTATATTTTGCAAACGGGCATTCTGTTTTTATTTGCCATCCTTTTTTGCTGGGTTTCTGCAGGTTTCTGGACCGCCCTGATGGGCTTTTTGCAGCTGCTAATCGGTAAAGATAAGTACAGTATTTCCTACAATACTGTGGGCGATGAGCCGATAAACCCGGCACACCGTACCGCACTGATTATGCCTATCTGTAATGAAGATGTAGAGCGTGTTTTCGCCGGATTGCGCGCAACCTGGGAATCGGTAGTCAGTACTGGTGAAGCCAGGAATTTCGACGTTTTTATTCTCAGCGACAGCTATAATCCGGATATCGCCATTGCCGAACAGAAAGCCTGGATGGAGCTGATTGACGACGTGGACGGAGAGGGCAAAATTTTCTATCGCCGCCGCCGTCGGCGTGTGAAGCGTAAAAGCGGTAATATAGATGACTTTTGCCGCCGCTGGGGGAGTCAGTACAGCTACATGGTGGTTCTTGATGCCGATAGCGTCATGAGCGGTGACTGTCTGACCGGGCTGGTGCGCATGATGGAAGCTAATCCAACTGCGGGTATTATTCAGTCCTCACCAAAAGCCTCCGGCATGGATACCCTTTATGCTCGCTGTCAGCAATTTGCCACTCGTGTATATGGTCCGCTGTTTACTGCCGGGCTGCACTTCTGGCAGCTGGGTGAATCCCATTACTGGGGGCACAATGCGATAATCAGGGTAAAACCTTTTATCGAACATTGCGCGCTGGCTCCGTTGCCGGGAGAAGGGTCGTTTGCCGGTTCCATTCTTTCGCATGACTTCGTTGAAGCCGCACTAATGCGTCGTGCTGGCTGGGGCGTGTGGATTGCCTACGATCTACCTGGCTCCTATGAAGAACTGCCGCCTAACCTGCTCGACGAGCTGAAACGCGATCGCCGCTGGTGTCATGGCAACCTGATGAACTTCAGGCTTTTTCTGGTTAAGGGTATGCATCCCGTTCATCGTGCCGTGTTTCTTACTGGTGTCATGTCATACCTTTCGGCACCGCTGTGGTTCATGTTCCTTGCGCTGTCCACTGCATTACAGGTGGTGCATACATTAATGGAACCTCAGTACTTCTTGCAGCCGCGCCAGCTATTCCCTGTGTGGCCGCAATGGCGTCCTGAACTGGCTATCGCGCTGTTCTCGACAACGTTAGTGCTGCTATTTTTGCCCAAGCTGCTTAGCGTGGTTCTTATCTGGTGTAAGGGATCGAAGCCGTATGGCGGAGCGATACGCCTGTTGATCTCTCTGATACTGGAAATGCTGTTTTCCGTGCTGCTTGCGCCGGTACGTATGCTATTTCATACGGTATTCGTCGTCAGCGCATTTCTCGGTTGGAAAGTGGTATGGAATTCTCCACAGCGTGATGATGATGCGACGCCCTGGGGGGAGGCTTTTCGACGACATGGCTCTCAGCTGTTGCTCGGTGCAGTCTGGGCTATCGGTATGGGCTGGCTGGATCTTAATTTCCTGTGGTGGTTGGCACCTATCGTCTTTTCGCTGATCCTTTCGCCGTTCGTTTCGGTCATTTCAAGCCGTTCAACTATCGGCCTGGCGACCCAGCGTGCCAAACTGTTTCTGATCCCGGAGGAGTATGCGCCGCCTAAAGTGCTGGTGGACACCGATCGCTATTTACAGCTAAATCATGTACGAAGGCTGGAACAGGGCTTTATGCATGCGCTGCTACACCCCTCTTTTAATGCGCTTGCCGCCGCCATGGCAACGGCAAGGCACCTTAAAAGTGATATTGTGGATTTTGCCCGCGACAGAGTAGTGGATCAGGCACTTGGTGAGCATCCGCAGAGGCTGGGACGCGATCAGCGCCTGACACTGATTAGCGATCCGATCTTGCTGACGCGCATGCATACTCGCCTGTGGAAGCAGGCCGATAAATACCGCGATTGGTTCGATTATTACCGACAGTTCTCGTTGCATCCTGAGGTACTGAAGGCCGCAAAATAAGCGAGATACTCCTGGTAAAAAGGCAGTACCGATGCTGCCTTTTTTATTTTCTGGCTTTGCTCTCACTTAAATATACAGCATGCCGGGTCCCTATCCGGCGGAGCAGTGACCTGGTTCTGGAGATTAATTGATGAAGCGTTATTATGCAGGGCGTATGATCTGCGTAGGGCTGTGTACGCTGCTGCTTAGCGGCTGCGGCAGCATTATCAGCCGCATCGTTCCGGGGCAAGGGCACAGCCATCAATATTATCCTGGCGTTCGCTGGGACCTGCGTGACAAGCCATGGCGGGTGCTGACAATCATCGATTTACCACTGTCAGCTGTGTTTGATACTTTGCTGCTGCCAATTGACCTCCATCACGGACCTTACGACTAATTCAGCGACTTATGCCCAGCGGTCTGAATCGCTGTTATCATCATCCCACTCCTCAGCTGCTGCTGCGCCTTCTTCGGTGTCCGTTGGCGGCGAGAGCTGAAACTCACCTTCATCCCATTCATGCAGGGTATTTTCCGCTAGCCACTCCTCACGTAGTTCAATTTCATCATAATCGTCGTCAAAAATCGCCTGGGCGGCTTCACCGCTACGCAGCGGAAGACATTCCCCCTGATCCCCCTCTTCGCTGAGGAATTCAGCCTGCCACGTGATATCACCGTCCTGCATGATATATTTTTGCAAATTGAACTGGGAAACGCTGACATCTTCTTCATCGATATCCGGGTTGGCCGCCAGATACTCTTCACGCGCGGCGTCGATGGCTTCTTCAAGGGTTGCATACAGATCCATGATATTTCTCCTTCACTCTAATTATTTGGCTTTCGGAAAGGATAGACGATGTTGTCCTGAGCGAGAAAGAGAGGGATAAAAATTTATTAAAAATAGATAAACTGAGTGTTTTAAAACTGACGGGCTGAATCATCTTGTGTTAGTGGCAGGTGGCAGGTGGCAGGTGGCAGGTGGCAGGTTTTGCACGTCGTTTCGCAAAGAGAGTAAGCAGTCTGAAGGCTAGCTGATGACAGATTGATTCACAGAAATACATAATAATAAGCGGATGGGTAAAAAAGCACATTTCATCCTGCATCAGAGAACGTAATTAACTTTGGAGCGCAGATATTTTTCTGTCTGATAACAATATGATTTTGCGAGGGGATAATAAACGGCTGCCGCAACAGCCGTTTATCGCTAATAAAGTGATGGTGCGTCCGGCGGGCGGGTTTTAAAACGTCGGTGCAGCCACATATATTGCTCGGGTGCCAGCAGTATCGCGTGCTCAATCAGCTGGTTCATGCGCTTTGCGGTCATCAGCTCGTCGTCAATCGGGATATCCTGCGCATCCGGCATGATTATCAGCTCATAGCCTTTAGCGTGAGGCAGTCGGCGTGGAACGAAAGGCAAAATTGCCGGATTGGCCATGCGGATCAGCATATAGCTGCCTTTAGTAGTGGCGGCATCCGTCACCGCGAAAAAGGGCGCAAACACGCTGGCTTTTGGGCCATAATCATGGTCTGGTGCGTACCAGATGGTTTCATCTTGCTTCAGCGCGCGGATCATTCCCTTCAGATCGTTGCGATCAAGCATGGCTTTGTTAGAGCGCAGTCGGCCCCATGTTTGCAGCCAGTCAAGCAGTGCATTATCGTTTGGACGGTAAACCCCTATGCCTGGATCTTGCATACCATAGATGCGGGCGCCCAATTCAAGCGTAAGAAAATGCATACCTATCAGTAAGATACCCTGCCGACGCGCTTTAGCTTTCTCCAGATGCTCAAGACCGGAGACGGTAAACCAACGGCGAATGCGCCAGTCAGGCCAGAACCACGCCATACCGGTTTCCAACAGGCCCATACCGACAGATTCAAAGTTTGCTTTTATCAGCGCTTCGCGCTCGGCAGCTGGCATAGTGGGAAAGCAGAGCTCCAGATTGCGTCTGGCGACCTTTACCCGGCGTTTCATGAAGTGTCTTGCCAGTCGGCCGAGATTACAGCCGAGGTGATAAATCACCGGGTAAGGCAATAGCACCAAAAGATAGAGAATGCCGATGCCAAACCAGGTCAGAAAATAGCGAGGATGAAGCAGCTTGCGCGAAAACGTAGGCAATTGTGTCATGAGATTCCAGTGAAGACGATGCACTGCGGCACCTGCTGTATTTGTTTGCCACATATTGTGCCATTTTTTTCTGCACTGAAAAACAGATCTTAACGCGCAGTGATGACGGCTATTTTACGCTCAGGCGGTTTATTGTACTGAGGTTTACGGTATTATACGCTCGCTAAAATTAACACTCATTACAATTAAGGAGCGTACACCATGCCAGTGTTACATAACCTTGTGAACAATAAAGAGCTGAAGGCGCGTATGCTGGCGGAAACTGAAGCGCGCACTACGGTCTCTTTTTACAAGTATTTTCTTATTGATGACGCGAAATCTTTTCGCGACGAGCTGTATAAAGCGCTGGTCGCGCTAAACGTTTTCGGGCGAGTTTATATCGCCAACGAAGGCATCAATGCCCAGATTAGCGTGCCGGCCAGTCAGTTTGAGGCGATGAAAGCAATGCTTTACGGCTTTCATCCGGCTCTTGATAAGCTGCGTTTGAACGTAGCGCTTGATGACGATGGAAAATCGTTCTGGGTGTTACGCATGAAGGTGCGAGAGCGCATTGTCGCGGACGGTATTGACGATAGTGATTTTGATGCCAGTAAAGTCGGAGCCTACCTGAAGGCGGCAGAGGTTAACGCTATGCTCGACGATCCCGATGCGGTTTTCGTTGATATGCGTAACCATTATGAATACGAAGTCGGCCACTTCGATAACGCGCTGGAGGTGCCTGCCGATACTTTTCGCGATCAGCTACCAATGGCGGTAGACATGCTGCAGCAGCAGAAAGACAAAAAAATAGTGATGTACTGCACCGGTGGTATTCGCTGTGAAAAAGCCAGTGCCTGGATGTTGCATAATGGCTTTGAAAATGTCTATCACGTTGAGGGTGGCATTATTGAGTATGCCCGCCGGGCGAAAGAGCAGGGGCTGCCAGTACGCTTCAAAGGCAAAAACTTCGTTTTTGATGAGCGTATGGGAGAGCGTATTTCCGAGGATGTTATCGCTCATTGCCACCAGTGCGGTGCAGTATGCGATACCCATGTGAATTGCCTGAACGATGGCTGTCATCTTTTATTTATTCAGTGTTCCGATTGCGCCACGCAATATCAAAACTGCTGCAGTCCGGTTTGTATGGAAGAGCTGGCGCTTCCGCCGGAAGAGCAGCGCGCACGCCGCGCGGGACGCGAGAACGGCAATAAAATATTCAATAAATCCCGCGATCTGCTTAATATGACGCTGGCTATTCCCGCTCCTGATAGAAAATAATCAGTCTGAGGACGATGCCTTCTGATAAGTAAAACGGCTGCTATGATCAATAGCAGCCGTTTTGTTTTATGACTGTGCGATGCTCATGCTGTTATTCAGAAGTAAAAGTCACAAACTTGAAAAACAGCGATGTTTTGTATAGATTGTCATCCTGCTAATTTTCACCAGGGTGATTTATCACCTGCATGCCGGCTGCTTTATAGCTTTCTTCGCCCTGCCAGTGTGGCGTAATGACGGAGAAAGCTATGGTGCTGCATATTATTGCCTTGCAGTATTCATTCGCGTTTCGCAATGCTGATTTGAATGGATCAGATCGGTAATTTGCGCATGGCTGAATAACGGTTTCGCCGCGAATAATGGCAAGGTACAGCCTGACACCAGAGGAGATTGAATGAATAGCACAGCGGAAATGGCCTCCCGACCAGGCAAGAAGCATTTCTGGAGTAAAAAACCAAGAAACGGTCTCACGGTAGAGGATATCACTATCGTCGATAAGGACCTGCTCAAGCGTGCCGTTGGCGCGGCCGCGCTGGGTAACGCTATGGAATGGTTCGATTTTGGCGTATACAGCTATCTGGCTGTCACTATCGGTAAGGTTTTCTTCCCCGGTAGTAATCCAGCTGCCCAGCTGATTGCCACCTTCGGTGCCTTTGCTGCCGCCTTTCTGGTGCGTCCAATCGGCGGGATGGTATTCGGCCCTCTCGGTGACCGTATTGGTCGGCAAAAGGTGCTGGCTATCACCATGATCATGATGTCGATTGGTACCTTTTGTATTGGATTGATACCCGGCTATGCGTCTATAGGCATTATGGCCCCCATTTTGTTGCTGGTCGCACGTCTGATACAGGGCTTTTCAACCGGTGGTGAATACGGCGGAGCAGCAACTTTTATCGCTGAATACTCAACTGATAATCGTCGCGGTTTTATGGGGAGCTGGCTGGAGTTCGGCACCCTGGGAGGCTATCTGCTTGGAGCAGGCCTGGTTACTGGCCTGACGGCCGCGATGCCAGCCGAGGATATGCTGAGCTGGGGCTGGCGTATTCCCTTTTTCGTTGCCGCACCGCTCGGCTTATTTGGGCTTTATATTCGCCTGAAGCTGGAAGAAACGCCTGCGTTTCAGAAACATATGGAAAAGCAGAATGAGCGGGAGTACATCAGGCCACGTCTTGGCCTGTTCCAGATGCTGTATAAATACCGTGCTCAGATGCTGAAATGTATTGGCCTGGTGCTGTTGTTTAACGTCTCAAACTATATGCTGACTTCATACATGCCGAGCTATCTGACCGGTATCCTCGGGTTGAGTGAGCTAAGCGGCCTGATGTTGGTGATGGTTGTCATGTTTGTCATGATGCCGCTGACGCTGTTTTGGGGGCACTGGAATGACCGGCTTGGCCGTCGTCCGGTTATCTGGTTTGGTGCGATTGGCCTGATCGTATTAGCGGTTCCTTGCCTGATGTTGATCGGCACCGGCAGTATGCTATGGGTTTTTGTAGGATTAATGATACTCGGTGTGCTTCATACCTGTTTCAGCGGTTCGATGCCAGCCACTCTGCCAGCTCTGTTTTCCACTGAAATTCGCTACAGCGCGCTGGCAATAGGTTTTAATATATCGGTATCGCTGTTTGGTGGAACTACGCCGTTACTCACCACCTGGCTGGTGGAAAAAACGCAGAATCTGATGATGCCAGCTTACTATCTGATGGCAGCAGGATTGATTGGGGTAATCACCGTGTTCACCACCCGTGAAACGGCCCGTAAGCCGCTTCACGGCTCGGCACCTGCGGTTGAGTCAGAAGCGGAGGCTCGTAATCTGGTTCAGAAATTGCGACTTCGTCGTCAACGTGAGCAGCGCCAGCAGGCCGACCAGCAATAGGCGAATAGTGGGCGTGCGCTGCCTTAACGTTTTTAGTACTCACTGACATGCTTTTGAGCCTTTCTCGCAGTAGGACAATCTGCCGTTCTGCGAGAGGGTGACATCGTTGACTGACCTGATTTCGCTAACCGATACATGACATTGAAGTGCGCCTCTCATAAACTGGTCATGATGGCGCGGAGAAATGCAGGGCAAAGGCGGTATCAGCCACAGGTAAAGTTTGCTACAAGCAACGCTGGCAGCAATCAGTCATCAGGCCAGGGAGGCAGCTTCAAAACGTGACAGTGAGAAAGGGGTCAGGTCCCCCGGGATTGTTTTGCCCTCAGCGAACTGCGCGGCGATTTCTCCCAACACGCTGGCAAATTTAAAACCGTGTCCGCTAAGGCCACTGATAACCAGACGACGTGGATTATCCGTCAGTGTATCGATAATAAAATTCTCATCGGGTGACAGATCATAGCTACATGTCTCGCCGAATAAACAGCCCCCGACGCCTGGCAGCATACGGCGCAGAAAAGTAAATGCTTCACTGCCGTCTTCGGCTCTGGAGCCAAATGTTCCGCGCTCTTCGGGGCGATCGATAAGCTGACCGCCATCGTGACGCCCGAGCTTGAGCGCGTTATTGTCGGCCGGAAAACCATAAAACTGTCCACTTGAGGTTTCAGCGGTAAAGGCCGGGAAACGGTTATTTTCGCTGTAGCGCCCATCGGCCTGATACCAGGCGAAAACTTTACGTAATGGGGTAATCGGCAGCTCCGGCAGTAGCCTCTTCACCCAGGTTCCCGCGCTAATCAGCAACTTGCGCGCGCGAAAAGTTCCTTCAGGAGTTTCCACAATTTCCAGGTCGTCGGTGCGACGGATGGCGGTTACCGGACAGTTAAACAGCTGCGCACAGCCGGCGTTCTCCGACAGGCGGATGTAGTGACGGATAGCCAGATTGCATTTCAGATAGCCAGACTGAGGTTCAAAAACGGCGCTGTAATCTTCCGGGAGTTGCCACTGCGGCCAGCGGGTCATCACTTCGCTGCTGTTGAGTTTTTCAACGTTCAATCCGTATTCCGTTGCGCTTTGTAGCACGTTAGCGATAAACGCGGAGGAGGTCGGGCCAAGGTTCAGTACGCCGCAGCGATGCATCAGGCGCTCACCGGCTTGCTGCTCAAGGCAATCCCACAGTTGCTGAGCACGCAGCACCAAGGGAACGTAACGCGCACCTTCGCCATAAGCATGGCGAATAAGCCGTGTTTCTCCGTGATGGCTACCTTCTGAATGGGGAGGATGTGCGGCATCAATCATAAGGACGTTTAGCCCGGCTTTGGTTGCGTACCAGCCAGTCGCTGCACCTACTGAACCGCTACCCACCACAATTAAATCGTAAATCATCAGCCTGACAGCTCCTTTTTGCCTTTCACTGGTAATAGCGTCGAGGATAGCAAAAGCTGCAGATATGAAAAAGGCACCCATTGGGTGCCTCATAATACTGACAATTATTCAGTGCCTATAATAGTCGCGATCCTGGTAATCCTGAGATTCAATTTTGGCGATCCCCGCCTCAAGAATGGAAATAAACTGCTTTGCTACATCCGTTGTTAGCCAGTATGTCTGACCAACTTCCGTTTCATCGCTTTTGGGATCAGCAGATGAGGGAGAATGGAGGCGGATCATCATAGCATCATAACTGTCTACGGTGCTGATGTCCCAGCCAACCAGGGGATGTGTCTGAATGACGTCTTTATTGCTGTCCATTTGAAACCCCCATTAATGACTGATGAAAAACCTGATACGACGTGGTTTCTGAGTTTCAATGCGGCTTTTTTGCACAGAGCTTTTAAATTATAACACCGAAATAAGTGATGGCGATATGATTAAATAAGCCCGGATATGATTTGAGAATAATAAGTTCAATAAATAAACTTTAGTAAAACTTAGACGTTAATTTAATGAGACGTATTACAACCGCAAATATCACCTGCAGGGAAGCTGATGTCGCTGCGTTTTTCCAGTTGTTCTGCCTGGTGGGAGAAATGTTGTTGCTGCGCTTCATCGCGATTATGATTTGAGATTCAAGGCGCAGACTGTGGATCAGCAGCTGATTAGCTTTTTCATCGAGACAGAAAGAGAGGAAAGCAAACGCATTTTCCAGCACTGTTAGCCGCCGTTGCTGACTGCCGATCAGCGCCAGCAGTTCGCCGAAGGTCATATTTCCTTCCGGGTTGCCAGTCGTCATGTTGTTTATCTCCTGAAACAGCGGCTTGACGAGGCTTTTTGAGTGAATATTGTCACCGGATTAACGGCGAGTGGCCGTTGCAAAAAAGCCGGATGGCAAAATCCGGCAAATGCACAACATTAACGAGAGAAGGTTAATCAGCAAAAAACCAGTCGTCTGCACTTTCCCAGGTTTCTTGCAGAATTTCGTTGATTTTGTCGCGGGTTTGCTTATCGGCACCCATGACCGTCAGGTTGTTACTGCTCGCGTAGCGGAGCGAAATGCTGTTAGTGCTATCAGGAAAAGATGCCTTTATTCGGCGGGATAGCTCCGCTGAGAGGGCTTCCATTGCGCCAATGGGTAGCGGACTGATTTTTGCGACGGTAATTTCAATACGCATAAATATGCCTCCGAAAGATACTGTTATTATATACAGTATCTTTGCGGTCAACAATATCTATTTTAACTGTCGTCAGACTTTTACTTGCCAGTTGAGCGTCTCGCCAGCAAGGAAGGGGACGAGTTGGTCATTGCCAATATTGATTGTTTTTTCCACCGTCCAGGGCTGGCGTACCAGTGTTATTTGCTGCTGGTTAAGCGGTAACTGATAGAAGCGCGGACCGTTTTGGCTGCAAAAAGCGTCAAGATGCTGTAAAGCGCCAAGATCTTCAAATACCGTAGCGTAGGCCGCCAGTGATGTGGGGGCATTGAATACGCCTGCGCAGCCGCAACTGCCCTCTTTAAGGTGACGCATATGTGGTGCGGTATCAGTGCCAAGAAAGAAACGTGGATGACCGGCAGCCACCATCTCACGTAGCGCCTGCTGATGAATATTACGTTTCAGGATCGGCAGGCAATAAAGATGCGGGCGTATGCCGCCGAGCAGCATATGATTACGGTTAAACATGAGATGCTGCGGGGTAATGGTCGCACCAAGCAGCGCGTTAGCATCCCGCACGTAGTCGGCCGCATCTTTGGTGGTGATGTGTTCCAGTACAATTTTAAGCTGCGGATAACGCTGGCGTAGTGGATCGAGAACGCTGTCGATAAAGCGTGATTCCCGATCGAAAATATCAATATTCGCGTCGGTCACTTCACCGTGGATCAGCAGCGGCATGCCGATGCTTTCCATTCTTTCCAGCACGCTGCTAATCGCTGTTATGCTGGTAACACCGTGACTGGAGTTGGTTGTGGCATGAGCAGGGTAGAGCTTTGCAGCGTGAAACACGCCGCAGGAAAATCCCTGCTCAATTTCATCTGCACTCAGCGAGTCGGTTAAATAACAGGTCATCAGTGGAGTGAAATTGTGGCTGGTAGGTACGGCGGCCATGATACGTTCGCGATAGGCGATGGCCGCCTCAATGCTGGTTACGGGTGGCACCAGATTTGGCATGATGATCGCCCGACTGTTCACTGCACTGGTATAAGGCACAACAGTTTTTAACATTTCGCCATCGCGTAAATGTACGTGCCAGTCATCAGGACGGCGGATGGTCAGTTGCTGGGGGGTCGTGGTCATTGATGTGCTCCGGCAGTGAGTAAAATCAGTCAGAATGGCTGTTTTTGCGCCGGGGTATAAGCATAAGGTGAAACGGCGACGATTGCATCCGTTTTATAAAGTGTGGGTAATGGTTCAGCATGTCAGACTATAGGGCCAGTACGTCTGGCCCATTGGATAACGCTGAAGCTTAATTGGTAAAGGGAATGATTAGCTCACCGGGCTTAACTTCCAGTCCTTTAGCGAAGCGTTTCGCCAGCGACTCGGCTTCACTGCCGTCACTACTCAGTACGTAAGCTGGTTTTTGATTAAAATACTCTTTTAGTGATCGATTGAGGTAGGGGATCAGCGCTTTAAGTATTGAATCCATTTTTTCAGGTTGAACCTGAACGTCGACAATCTCAAGATCCCTAAGGTAAATCGCACCTTCCTGCTGATTATAAGCAGGTTGAGCTTTCATTTTCAGCGTCAGCTGCGCCTGCTGTGGGCCAAACAGTGAGCTGATATTAACGTCGGCTTGACCAGTCAGGGTTATTTTGTTCGGCTCTTCGCGTCCAATGGCGGCGTTAAGATCGCTTAGCGTAATGTGCGCATCAACCAATCCAGCGATGCCAAGTTGTTTTTCATAATGTTGCTGTTTTTGCAAAGCTTGGTTGATCTCCTGCTCGCTAATAGTGTACTGCGTGAGTTGATCACAGGCGCTCAGCAATATCGCACTTGTCAGTACTATCAAACTCAGAAATACCTTTTTCATGAAGCTCCTCTTGATTAATATGCGGGCGCGTGACGTCCGGATACCAGGATGCCTAAATCAGTCATCTCTGTCATTAGGATTCGACGTAAAGTCAGAGCTGACGACGGGATTAACGAAGCGGGAGGGAGAGCGCAAGATTATCCCCGCCGCAAACAAGCGTCAGAGCGTACAGCACCGGAAAATGGAAGGGAATAATCGATGGCAATTTCTTCGTTACCAATTCAAAAGGGTGAAAGAGATTGCATTAGAGGGTAAACCAGCGGAATTACCTCCATTCGCCTGCGCGTTATCCAGCATTATCACCAGCCCCTGCCGTCGGAGGGCAAAAAATGTCGAATGATCATTCTTAGCCATTTGCCTTTTCCCCGGCCAACATGAATTTATATTTTTCATCTACTCTGCGCCCTGTTGATTAAAAGAAAAGTCGGAGTTGTGCTATCCCCACGTTTTTAAGGCAACACTTCCCCCGTCATCGCGGGAGAAGATATAGTAAAATATGTAAACTGGCGGCGAAACGTGTCGCCTGCACCGTTTATCCCACATTTTGATGAACTTTCTTTACTGGTCCCGCCAGGCAGGAGAAATAATGTTTGGCTATCGCCTCGCCGCGCCGAAAGTGCGGCTGACTACCGATCGTCTGGTTGTCCGACTTGTCCATGAGTGCGATGCATGGCGTCTGGCTGATTACTATGCTACTAATCGCGATTTTCTCAAGCCGTGGGAGCCGGTGCGCGATGAGAGCCACTGTTATCCTTCTGGCTGGCAGGCACGCCTGGGGTTGATTACTGAAATGCATCGTCAGAGTTCGGCATTTTACTTCGCTTTGCTGGATGTCGAAGAGACGGAAATTTGCGGGGTAGCCAATTTCAGTAACGTGCTGCGAGGTTCGTTCCACGCCTGTTTTCTTGGTTATTCGCTTGGCGAAAAATGGCAGGGGCAGGGTTTAATGTATGAAGCATTGCAGTCGGCAATAGGCTATATACAGCGCCAGCAGCGTATTCATCGCATCATGGCCAACTATATGCCCCATAATCAGCGTAGTGGTAATCTGCTGGCCCGTCTCGGCTTTGAGAAAGAGGGCTATGCCAAAGATTATTTGTTAATCGACGGCCGCTGGCAGGATCACGTACTGACCGCACTGACGATGAAAACCTGGTCAGTGGGGCGGTGAGTTAATTAACCGTTAACGAAGGAGGACCTATGCGTCAGGTGCGTGTTGGCGTTGCAGGCCTCGGCAGCATCGCCCGTAAAGCCTGGTTACCGGTGCTTGGGCAGGCGACTGGGTGGCAGCTGGTGGGCGGTTTTTCCCCCAATCAGAGTAAAGCACAGCTGCTGTGTGATAGCTATCGCATGCCGCTTTACTCCTCGCTAGACCTGCTGGCGTCTGACTGCGACGCGGTGTTTGTCCACACCAGCACCGCAAGTCACGTCGAGGTAGTCGCGCAACTACTTAAAGCCGGCGTTGACGTGCTGGTTGATAAGCCCCTGGCTGCCAGACTCAGCGATGCTGAAAAACTGGTTGAGCTGGCGAGAAAAAACGGCCGCAAGTTGATGGTCGGCTTTAACCGTCGCTTTGCGCCGCGTTATCTGCAGTTAAAACAGCAAATGGGCATCAGCTTAGTATCATCGCTGCGTATGGAAAGGCATCGAAGTGATAGCGTAGGTCCCCATGATGCCTGGTTCACGCTGCTTGATGATTACCTGCATGTGGTGGATACCGCACTGTGGCTGGCCGCTGGCAAAGCAGATCGGCTGACCGGTACGTTACAAACCACCGACGGTGGCGAGATGCTTTATGCTGAGCACCACTTTAGCGTTAACGGTCTGCAGGTGGCGACTTACATGCATCGGCGTGCTGGCACCCAGCGTGAGCGTGTGGAGCTGATTACCGACGGCGCGATGTTTCAGGTGGACGATATGCGCGACTGGCGCTGCGAACGACAGGGGCAGCTGATTATTGCCCCCTCTCCGGGCTGGCAAACGCTGGAGTTATTGCGCGGTTTTGCCGGTGCCGCGCAGCATTTTATTCAGTGCGTGGAAAATCAGACAATGCCGCAATGTAGCGGTGAACAGGCCCTGCTGGCGCAGCGTGTGGTTGAGCGGATCTGGCGGGAGCTATCTCAGGAATAATTGCTGGTAACATTCGATCATGGTGATTTTATTTTTCCCCGGTAGACTATGCCCCCTGCGGCATCATGCCGACCTGATAGCCGCTACGGCGCGGCTTTTTTTTTCTAACGGACCTGCAGGAAACAAATGAATCTGTTGAGATCCCTCGCGGCAGTCAGTTCAATGACGCTGTTTTCGCGCGTGCTAGGCTTCGCCCGCGATGCGATAGTTGCGCGTGTATTCGGGGCGGGAGTGGCCACCGATGCCTTTTTTGTCGCCTTTAAACTGCCAAACCTGCTGCGGCGTATCTTTGCCGAGGGGGCCTTTTCGCAGGCATTTGTCCCTATCCTGGCAGAGTATAAAAATAAGCAGGGTGAAGAGGCGACGCGAATATTCGTCACCTACGTTTCCGGCTTGCTGACACTGGTACTGGCGCTGGTTACCGTTGCCGGTATGCTGGCTGCTCCATGGGTTATCTGGGTAACGGCCCCGGGTTTTGCCGATACGATAGATAAATTTTCGCTGACAACCTCGCTACTGCGGATCACCTTTCCCTACATTCTTTTGATATCGCTGGCTTCGTTGGTGGGGGCGATCCTCAATACCTGGAATCGGTTTTCGGTGCCAGCGTTCGCACCTACTTTGCTGAATATCAGCATGATTATTTTCGCCCTTTTTGTCGCGCCACACTTTCATCCTCCCATCCTGGCTCTGGCCTGGGCAGTCGTGGTTGGGGGGGTATTGCAGCTCTTTTATCAGCTGCCGCACCTGAAAAAGATAGGCATGCTGGTACTGCCGCGCGTTAACCTGAAAGACAGTGGTGTCTGGCGCGTACTGCGGCAAATGGGACCGGCAATACTTGGCGTTTCCGTTACGCAGATATCATTAATTATTAATACTATCTTTGCTTCCTTTTTAGTTTCTGGCTCGGTGTCATGGATGTACTATGCCGACCGCCTGATGGAGTTTCCTTCCGGCGTACTCGGCGTGGCGCTCGGCACCATTCTTTTACCCTCAATGGCGAAAAGCTTCGCCAGCGGCAATCATGACGAGTACTGCCGCCTGATGGACTGGGGATTGCGTTTGTGCTTCCTTTTGGCGCTGCCCAGCGCCGTTGGCATCGGCATTCTGGCTAAACCGCTGACGGTGGCCCTGTTCCAGTACGGTAAATTTACCGCCTTTGATGCATTGATGACTCAGCGGGCGCTGATAGCCTATTCGGTCGGATTAATGGGGATTATCATCGTGAAAGTGCTGGCTCCGGGTTTTTATTCCCGCCAGGACATCAAAACGCCGGTAAGGATCGCCATTTTTACCCTGGTGGTAACCCAGCTAATGAACCTGGCCTTTATTGGTCCGCTGAAGCACGCAGGCCTGGCGCTGTCCATTGGGCTGGCAGCCTGTCTGAATGCCTCTTTGCTGTACTGGCAGTTACGTAAAAGAAAAATATTCCATCCGCAGTCCGGTTGGCGCGGGTTTTTTTGGCGCGTGATGGTAGGCATTGTTGTGATGGTCGGGGTACTACTGACGGCGCTTCACTTCATGCCTGACTGGGCCAGTGGATCAATGCCCTGGCGCCTGCTGCGGCTTGCCGGTGTTTGCGTGGCTGGTGGCGGCGCTTATTTTGCAGTGCTGGCACTTCTTGGCTTTCGTCTGCACCATTTCGCCAGACGGATGAACATGTGATCTTACAGGTATAAACATCCGCTTAGCGATGCTGGCGGGTGTTTTGGCTGCCCGGAGGTCACATCAGACCTTACGGCTGATAAACGCCGAGCTGCTTGCCTGGCCGTTCGGTCCGTAAAAGTGTTGCGATTGCAACGGTCGCAATATGTCGAGCGCCTGCCCGGTGTGCGTCATCTGATAATTCAGCAGCAAGCCATTATGCTGGTTCTTGTCGCGCAGGTGGCGGGTGTGCTCCTGAATGACCGACCAGCGCTGTGCCAGCTGCGACTGTTCAGAATAGGGCGCATGTAACCCCAGACGCTCGCTGGCATCGCGGCGCATTTGCTCAATAAAATTCAGAGTATCCAGTAGGGCGCTTTTATCTTCAGTAATACGTTGCAACAGGCTGCTGTTTACCTGACCGGCAGAGAGCTGTTGTTGCTCTGCGTTAATGATATCGGTGAGGGAGGCGAGGACCTCCTGCATTTTATCCAGTGAAGATAGCAGCATGTTCATAGCGATCAATTATCCTGTAACGAAGATTTGGCCTCTTGAATCAGGGCGTCGGCAATTTTGCCGGCGTCCATTTTCAGTTCGCCATTGCGGATAGCGGTTTTCAATTGCTCGACGCGCGCCTCATTAATGTCTTGCGAGCTGGTTTTCGTCAGCTGCGACTGGGCACCACTAAGAACAACCTGAGTGCCTGAAGCCGAAGGTTTGTTCTCAACCGGACGTGCTTTGTTCACCGTAACATCATTGTTATCACGCGGTTGAACGGTTGCAGCGGGTTTTAACGGTTGAGTTCTCTCGATACTCATAATTTGGCTCCTGTTGATTCAGACCCCGTCCCGTTTATCATTCACTGAGCCGGATTTAAGTAGATGACTCGCTATCCTGCAGCTTAGCATTTAACCGCGAAAATAGAGCAAGTTGCGTATTTTCCATGCCCTGAATATACAAGGAGCAGACGATCTGAGAACGAATTCTATTTTGAACGTTGTCGATTCTATCGGCAGAACTGAGCCTTTCTTTAATGCTTTATAGCGATATGAGAATTTTCCCATCCGCATTCACTTTGCCGCTGACAATTTGCCCTGAAGGCATTCTGACCCGAACCGGCTGTGCTAACGTGGCATTGTTCATTGCCCGGCCTTCACTGGAAACGGCAAAGCCATTGCCGGATGCCGTCACCCTTACCGTCTGGCCCGCTTTCACACGCCAGGGTTGCCGCACCATCATCCGGTTAACCGGTTGTCCGGGCATAATATCACGCAGAGCGACAGCGTCGACAATATCATCGGGTGTCATCGCGGTACGCGCTGGAAGCGTATCGAGGCGACCTTTGACAATGTTCAAATCGCGGGGGGTTACCGTGGCTCCACGGGAGATTTGTTGGGCAGCAACGACATATTCGCCGGTTACCTGTACCTGAACCTGAATATAACGACGTTTCTGGTCGCAGTTTGCGGCAACGCTCATCATTCCCCACAACCGGGCGTTGCCTGGCAAAGAAAACTGCGGATTATCGCAAGGTGGCCACTGCATTTGCGGTGTTTTCACCACGACCTGAATAAGCTCGCCATTTTGTCCGTTACGGGCTTTAAAGAATTGCGTTAGCTGAGCAGTTAATGGCGATGCCCAAGCCTGTACGCTTAGCACGCTCAGCGCGATAATTCCCAGCGCTTTCAGTTTTATCATCGTGAGCTTCCCTCATTCAATCTGAAGCGATTCTAACCGTCCGCTGTACAAGCCAAAGGGCAAATTAGCCGCGCTTTTTAGCGCTATTCTGACGATCGTTCTTTGAGCACGCGATTATGCTGTCAGCTCGGAAAACTCTTAACACTGGAGTGAGCATGCTCGACAAACTGGATGCAGCCTTGCGGTTTCAGACTGAAGCGCTCAATTTGCGTGCGCAGCGTCAGGAAATCCTGGCTTCCAATATTGCTAACGCTGATACCCCCGGATATCAGGCTCGTGATATTGACTTCGCCAGCCAATTAAAAAATGTCATCGATAACGGGCGGGTGCAGGGTTCAGGCATGTCGCTGGCTATCACCTCCCCGCGTCATATTCCGGCGGAAAGCTTACAGCCCGCTTCAATGGATTTGCTGTATCGCGTACCAGACCAGCCGTCGATGGATGGCAACACCGTTGATATGGATCGCGAACGCACGCAGTTTGCGGACAACAGTCTGAAATACCAGACCGATCTCACCGTTCTTGGCAGCCAGCTTAAAGGCATGATGTCCGTGCTGCAGGGGCAATAATCGATGGCACTGTTAACTATTTTTGATATTGCCGGTTCGGCAATGGCGGCGCAGTCTCAGCGCCTGAACGTCAGTGCCAGTAACCTGGCAAATGCTGACAGCGTGACCGGACCGGATGGTCAGCCTTACACCGCAAAACAGGTTGTTTTTCAGGTTGATGCCGCAGCGGGATTACCAACTGGCGGGGTGAAAGTGGCACAGGTCATTGATGATCCAACACCGCCCAGGCTGGTCTATGACCCTGGCAATCCGATGGCTGATGGCAAAGGTTACGTCAAGATGCCGAACGTTGATGTGGTGGCGGAAACCGTTAACACCCTGTCAGCCTCGCGTAGCTATCAGGCGAACGTTGAAGTGCTTAATACCGTTAAGCAGTTAATGATGAAAACTCTGACCCTGGGCCAATAAGGAGAACAGCATGGGTATTGCCGTTAGCGTTAATGATTCCTCCACGATTGCCGGTAATACGCCGGTTTCCAGTGCCGCGAGCGGCAACAGCGCTGCTGACTTGCAGAGCCAGTTTCTGACCTTGCTGGTCACGCAGTTAAAAAATCAGGACCCGACGAATCCGATGGATAACAGCCAGATGACGTCACAGCTGGCGCAGATTAATACCCTGAGCGGTATCGAGAAGCTCAATACCACGCTGGGGTCGATTTCCGGCCAGCTGAACACATCCCAATCGCTACAGGCTTCGACGCTGATCAATCACGGAGTGATGGTCAACGGGGCCAGTATTTTGGTTGGCAAGGGCACCACCACGCCATTTGGTGTTGAACTGGCGCAAGCGTCTACCAGTGCCAGCGCTACCATTACCAACGCCAATGGCGATGTTGTCCGCAGTATTGATCTCGGGCCGCTGTCCAGCGGTGTTCATACCTTCTCGTGGGATGGTACCGATAGCAGCGGTGCCACTGTGGTGGATGGAAAATACACTGTGTCTATTGCCGCCAGTAACAGTACCGGGCAGCTGAGCGCACAACCGCTAAATTACGCCTATGTCAACGGGGTAACCAATGGCAACAGCGGCGCAATTTTGGACCTTGGTACCTACGGGACAACGACGCTGGATAAAGTGCGTCAAATCCTCTAACCCTTTATTATCTCAGGAGTGACACATGTCATTTTCACAAGCAGTCAGCGGGCTGAGCGCGGCATCCAGTAATCTTGACGTTATTGGTAATAACATCGCCAACTCGGCAACCGTCGGCTTTAAATCCAGCACCATCTCTTTTGCAGATATGTTTGCCGGATCGCAGGTTGGGCTTGGCACCAAAGTGGCGGCGGTGACGCAGAACTTTAATGACGGCACCACAACGACGACCAGCCGTGGGCTGGATGTTGCTATCAGCCAGGCGGGTTTTTTCCGTATGCAGGATACTTCAGGCAACATTTATTACAGCCGCAATGGTCAGTTCACACTTAATTCCGATCGTACCATCGTGAATGCGGACGGGATGGCGCTGACTGGCTATCCGGCTACCGGTACGCCACCCACCATACAGACCGGTGCTAATCCCGTTACACTGAGCATTCCTGACGTCGCAATGTCTGCTCTTGCCACCACCAGCGGGGCGCTTACCGCCAGCCTGAACTCATCGGAGAGTGCGCCAGCTACCGTATGGGACGGCAGCAATATCTCTTCGTCGATGTACAACGCCAAGTCTTCGATGACGGCGTACGACTCGCTCGGCAATGCGCATACCGTCGACCTGTACTTCGTCAAGTCGGATACCACAGCGAATACGTGGGATGTCTACCCGGTTGACGCCACCACCGGTACACAGAGCACCAAAACCACACTGAATTTCAACACCAGCGGTCAGCTCACTTCCAGTGCTAACGTTGGTGTTGATCTCGGTGTCCTGAATGGTTCCGCTGCAGGCCAGTCTTTTACGCTCAACATGACCGGCTCTACCCAACAGAATAATGGAAGCACCAGTACATTCGGTAACCCGACTCAGGATGGTTATAAGCCCGGTAACCTGACCAGCTATCAGATCAACAATGATGGCACGGTAGTGGGTAATTACTCGAACGAGAAGTCACAGGTGTTGGGTCAGATCGTGCTGGCGAACTTTGCGAATCCGGAAGGACTGAAATCAGAAGGCAATAACGTCTGGTCATCAACGGCCACTTCCGGTCAGGCGCTGGTAGGTCTGGCCGGAACCGGAAACCTCGGCACCCTTACCGCCGGTGCGCTGGAGTCGTCAAACGTCGATCTCAGCAAAGAGCTGGTCAACATGATTGTGGCCCAGCGTAACTATCAGTCTAACGCTCAGACCATCAAGACTCAGGATCAGGTTCTGAACACATTGGTTAACTTGCGCTAAGGACTTAATGGGGTGCTTCGATGGATCACGCGATCTATACCGCAATGGGGGCTGCATCGCAGACCCTCAATATGCAGGCGGTGACGGCCAGTAATCTCGCCAATGCAGCAACGCCAGGTTTTCGTCAGCAGCTGATGGCGATGCGTGCGGTGCCGGTCACGGGGGAGTCGCTTCCTACCCGGACGCTGGTTACCGCTTCCACACCCGGTGCGGATATGTCACAGGGGGCGCTCGATTATACCGGCCGCAATCTGGATGTGGCAGTACAGCAAGATGGCTGGTTGGCGGTGCAAATGGCTGATGGCACTGAAGCTTATACCCGCAACGGTAATATTGAAGTTAGCCCCGCCGGCCAACTGACTATTCAGGGACATCCGGTTATGGGGGATGGCGGTCCCATTGCGATTCCCCAAGGGGCGCAGCTGACGATTGCCGCTGACGGCAGCATCACTTCGCTCAATCCTGGCGATCAGCCCAATGCCATTACGCAGATTGGCAGGTTGAAGCTGGTGAAGGCCAGTGCGCAGGAAGTCATCCGTGGTGATGACGGCATGTTTCGTCTTACTGCTGGCGCCCAGGCGACGCGCGGTGCCACGCTGCAAAATGACCCGACGATCCACGTAATGCCCGGCGTACTGGAAGGCAGCAACGTCAAGCCGGTAGAGACAATGGTCGACATGATTAACAACGCCCGTCGTTTTGAGATGCAGATGAAGGTGATTTCCAGCGTCGATCAGAACGAACAACGTGCTAACCAGCTGCTCTCCATGAGCTGAGTGTGAGGAAAACTAATGATTAGTTCTTTGTGGATTGCAAAAACTGGCCTGGATGCGCAGCAAACCAATATGGACGTTATCGCCAATAACCTGGCAAACGTCAGCACTAATGGGTTCAAACGTCAGCGCGCGGTATTCGAAGACTTGATGTATCAGACACTGCGCCAGCCTGGCGCGCTCTCTTCCGATCAGACCAACCTGCCGTCTGGTTTACAAATTGGCACGGGTACCCGCCCGGTGAGCACGGAGCGTTTGCATACCCAGGGCAACCTGTCAAAAACCGATAATTCTAAAGATGTGGCGATCAGTGGACTCGGTTTTTTTCAGGTTCAGATGCCAGATGGTTCGATCGCGTATACCCGCGATGGCTCTTTCCAGACGGATCAGAATGGTCAACTGGTGACTAATGCCGGATTCCCTGTTCAGCCAGGCATTACCATTCCGGCTAACGCGATCAGCATGACAATTAGCCGTGATGGCGTGGTGTCGGTGACCCAGCAGGGTAACGTACAACCCGTACAGGTCGGTCAGCTGACACTGAGCACCTTTATGAACGATGCGGGTCTGGAAAGCATGGGTGAAAACCTCTATCAGGAAACGCAGGCGTCAGGTGCGCCCACCGAAAGTAACCCTGGACAAAACGGAACCGGAACGCTTTATCAGGGATACGTCGAAACCTCAAACGTTAACGTGGCGGAAGAGCTGGTAACCATGATCCAAACTCAACGCGCTTATGAAATTAACAGTAAGGCGGTCAGCACCTCCGACCAGATGCTGGCAAAACTGACACAACTTTGAGCATTATTCCGGTGCGGTTTGCCGCGTCCAGGCGATGGGGTCCGCCTTTAAAAACGACTATTTTCATATTATTAAAGGTGTTATTTCATGGCTAAGCTCATATCAATGCCTGGACGTGCATTAGTAACCGCATTGCTGCTAGCGCTTAACGGTTGTGCGCTGGTCCCCCGTACGCCGCTGGTAAAGGGGGCGACAACGGCGCAGCCTTTACCGGCCCAGCCGCCAGTGATCAACGGGTCCATTTTTCAGGGCGTCATGCCGATGAACTATGGTTATCAGCCGCTGTTTGAGGACCGTCGCCCACGCAATGTCGGCGATACCCTGACTATTGTGCTGCAGGAGAATGTCAGTGCGAGTAAAAACTCTTCCGCCAACGCCAGCCGCAATGGTAGCACCAGTTTTGGTATGACGACTGTACCGCGTTATCTCTCAGGGCCGCTGGGTAATGGCCGCGCGGATATTGCTGGCGAGGGGAAAAATGATTTCACCGGTAAAGGCGGCGCGACTGCTAACAATACCTTTACGGGCACCATTACCGTCACCGTGAATCAGGTTCTGCCGAACGGTAATCTGAACGTGGTTGGCGAAAAACAGATAGAGATAAACCAAGGCACTGAGTTTATCCGTTTCTCCGGTGTGGTTAATCCGCGCACGATTAGTGGATCTAACTCGGTTATCTCCACGCAGGTGGCAGATGCACGCATTGAATATGTCGGCAACGGCTACATCAATGAGGCGCAGACCATGGGCTGGCTGCAACGTTTCTTTCTCAATCTGTCACCGATGTAAGAGGTTTATTATGCGTCACTCACTTTTTATTAGCGCCCTAGCGCTGAGCCTGATGCTGGTTTGCACCCTTGTCCACGCCGACCGTATTCGCGATTTGGTCACTGTGCAGGGCGTGCGTGAAAACTCCCTGATCGGCTATGGTCTTGTGGTGGGGTTGGATGGGACTGGCGATCAGACTACGCAGACGCCGTTTACCACTCAGAGCGTCAATAACATGCTGTCCCAGCTGGGTATTACCGTCCCGGCAGGTACCAATATGCAGTTAAAAAACGTCGCAGCGGTAATGGTTACCGCCAAACTGCCTGCTTTTGGCCGTCAGGGGCAAGCTATTGACGTTGTCGTTTCCTCACTGGGAAATGCAAAAAGTCTGCGTGGCGGTACGCTGCTGATGACGCCGCTGAAGGGGGTTGATAATCAGGTCTATGCCCTTGCGCAGGGTAACATTCTGGTCGGTGGCGCCGGTGCCGCCGCCGGTGGCTCCAGCGTCCAGGTTAACCAGCTTAATGGTGGTCGCATCACGGGCGGCGCAACCATCGAGCGCGAACTGTCAAGCAACTTCGGCAGCGGCAGCGTAATCAATCTGCAGCTGAACGAGGATGACTTCTCAATGGCGCAACGCATTAGCGATGCGATAAATAATCGCGGTTACGGCCTGGCCCAGCCGCTGGATGCCCGTACCGTGCAGGTTCGTTTGCAGCAGGGCAACGCTTCGCAAGTCCGCACACTGGCTTATATTCAGGATTTGGATGTCTCTGTACCGTTGCAGGACGCCAAAGTAATCATCAACTCACGTACCGGCTCGGTGGTGATGAATCGCGAAGTGATGCTCAGCGCCTGTGCGGTTGCGCAGGGTAATCTGTCGGTCACCGTCAATCAGCAGCAGAATGTCAGCCAGCCGGATACGCCGTTTGCTGGTGGTCAGACGGTCGTGACGCCGCAAACGCAGATCGATTTGCGCCAATCGGGGGGAGCGCTGCAGACGGTAAACGCCAGCGCTAACCTGAACAGCGTCGTCCGCGCGTTGAATACGTTGGGCGCGACGCCCATCGATTTGATGTCGATTTTACAATCGATGCAGAGCGCTGGCTGCTTGCGCGCCAAACTGGAAATTAACTAATGAGTGACGCGCAATCGCTGATGAACGCGGCGTATGACAGCCGATCGCTGAACGATTTGAAGCGTGCAGCCAGTGCCGATCCGAAAGCACATGCCCGCCAGGTTGCAAAACAGGTGGAAGGCATGTTTGTGCAGATGATGCTGAAAAGCATGCGTGATGCGCTGCCGCAGGACGGTTTACTGAGTAACGATCAGTCACGGATGTATACCTCAATGTATGATCAGCAGATTGCACAACAGATTGGTGCCAAAGGGCTGGGGCTGGCCGATATCATCGTTAAACAGATGGCCGGTGCTCAGGCACCGGATGAGGCGGCTGGCACCCTGCCAATGCCGCTGGATAAATCGTTCATCAATACCCTTCCACCGGTGATGATGGAGCAGGTGGTGCGCCGCGCCGTGCCGCGCATGCCGGCACCTGGCCCGACAATGCGTGGTGACAGCGCAGAATTCATCGCCCAGCTGACGCAACCAGCGCAAATGGCCAGCCAGGCGAGCGGTATTCCGCACCATCTTATTTTAGCCCAAGCGGCATTAGAATCCGGTTGGGGTCAGCGGCAAATTCTGACTCAGGACGGGCGTTCGAGTTATAACATTTTCGGTATTAAAGCCAACGCCAGCTGGCACGGTAAGACTACCGACGTGATGACCACTGAATTTGAAAACGGCGTGGCACAGAAGGTGAAGCAGAAATTTCGCGTTTATGACTCCTATTTCGACGCTTTGAATGACTATGTCAGGTTGTTAAGTAATAACCCACGCTATGCCGCAGTGACCATGGCTTCAACGCCGGAGCAGGGCGCACATGCCCTGCAAAAAGCAGGCTATGCTACCGATCCGCATTATGCGCAAAAGCTGGTAGCCATGATTCAACAATTTAAGAGCATGGGTGAAAAAGCGGTCAAAGCCTACAGCCAGGATTTATCCACGTTGTTTTAACTATATGTCCTCAAGTCTGGCTGCGGATGGCCGATAACAGGATTAGGCTGGCATGGGTGATAAACCTGTGCCGAAATGAATATATCTTGTGTAGTACGGGTAGAAAGGAACCACTATGTCCAGCTTAATTAACTCCGCGATGAGTGGGCTGAGCGCCGCGCAGAACGCACTGAGCGTCACCGGCAATAACATCAGTAACCATACGGTAGCAGGCTACTCACGACAAACAATCGTACTGTCGCAAGCGCAGAGTACACTGATGGGTACGCAGTATTATGGTAACGGTGTTATTACCAGCGGAATAAACCGTGAATATGATCAGTTTATTACAGCACAGCTACGTAATACGGCGGCGATCGGCAGCGGGCTGACGACGCAATATGACCAGGTGTCGAATATTGATAATTTGCTGGCCGACTCCACTACGTCACTTTCCAGTACCCTACAAAGTTTTTTTAATAGCGTGCAGAATGTGGTTAACAGCGCTGAAGATCCTTCCTCACGCACTACGCTTCTCGGCGGCGGCGCTGAACTGGTTAATCGCTTTAAGACCACAGATGATTATTTGCGTAGCCTTGACGCCAGCGTCAATACCTCGATAAGTTCAAATGTTGATCAGATAAACACCTACTCGTCACAGGTTGCCAATCTGAATTCACAGATTGCTAAGCTAAAAGGGGCTGGCGCTGGTAACGCACCTAACGATTTGCTTGACCAGCGCGATCAGCTGGTTAATCGGCTCAATCAGCTGGTGGGTGTTGATGTCAGCCAGCAGGATGGTGGCAGCTACATTATCAGCATAGCTGGCGGCGTTAATCTGGTGCAGGGCGACTCATACAATAAGCTCGCGGCGGTGCCATCCAGCAGCGATCCCAGCCGTCTGACAGTCGCGTCGGTTGATCCGGTAACCCAGGCTACCAGCGAAATTCCGGAAAAATTTCTTAACAGTGGCTCGCTGGGCGGTGTGATCCAGTTCCGAACGCAGAATCTTGATCCAGCACGTAATGATCTTAACCAGCTGGCGCTGGCTATGGGCGATAGTTTTAACACGCAGCACGAGCAGGGTTACGACGCCAAGGGAAACCAGGGCATCGCCTTTTTTAATCTTGGTTCAGCTTCCGCTGTTGCTAACAGTAAAAATACCGGCACGGCCAGCCTGAATATCAGCTACACAAAAACCAGCGATGTAACGGCCAGTAATTATCAAGTAAGTTACGATGGTTCGCAATGGAACGTGACTAAACTGCCCGGTAATAATGAGGTCAGCGTGACCGCCGGAACTGACGGCAGCGGCGATCCCACGCTCAACTTTGATGGCTTGCAGATTAGCGTCAGCGGCACGCCAGCGGTCAGAGACAGTTTTGTGGTTAAACCCGTTAGCGATGTCATTGCGGGCATGAATGTCAATATCACCGATGAATCACAGATCGCGGCGGCGGGCACTAAGGACAGTGGTCAGAGTGATAATGAAAATGCCAGACAGCTGTTAGCACTGCAAACGAAAAAAGTGGTCAATGGTAGCAGCACCTTGACGCAGGCCTATGCCAGTCTGGTGGCGAATGTGGGTAATCAGACCGATAACCTGAAAACCACCAGTACGACCCAGGCCAACGTCGTGACCCAACTGACTAGCCAGCAGCAGTCCGTTTCGGGGGTCAATCTTGATGAAGAATATGCCAACCTGACGCGCTATCAGCAGTATTACATCGCCAACTCACAGGTATTAAAGGCCGCTTCGGCGACCTTTAATTCACTGATAGGCGCGCTAAGCTAATCGCTAACGGAGAAGGACATAAACAATGCGTCTTAGCACCAATATGATTTATCAGCAGCAGACCAGCGGTGTGCTCGAAGCGCAACGCAGCTGGCTGGAGGTCGGTAAACAACTCTCTAGCGGTAAACGCGTGATTAACCCTTCCGACGATCCGATATCCGCAGCGAATGCGGTCGTTCTGAAGCAGGCGCAGGCACAGGGTATGCAGTTCGCATCGGCGCGTGATTTTGCCATTCAGCGCGTCTCAACCGAGGAGAGTACTCTCCAACAGGTTACCAGCGTCGTCTCCGATGCGCAGACCATTCTGGTGGCGGCCAATAATGGCACACTGTCAGACGACGATCGGGCCTCTTATGCCACGCAGCTTAAGGGGTTGCGCGATCAGCTGCTTAATCTGGCAAACAGCACGGACGGTAACGGACGATACATGTTCGCTGGCTACAAATCTGACAGTGCGCCGTTCAGTATGGACAGTGATGGCAATGTAACCTACACCGGTGGCACCACGGCCATTACCCAGCAGGTTGATGCTAACCGCAATATGGTGACCAACCATACCGGTAGCGAAGTATTTATGACCCTGACCAGCAACGCCAAAAAAGAGCCCGATGGAACCGATGGTGAAAGTAATATTTTTGCCACGCTGAAAACGGCTATTGACGCACTCGACACTCCATTAGGTAGCGACCAGACTGCCGCGAGTGATTCACAAAACGCGCTGGCTAAGTCAATGCGTGGATTGAGTAACTCCTTTAACAATATTCTGGCGGTGCGCTCCGAATTGGGCACTAACCTGACCGAGTTAGACAACCTTGATTCACTCGGTAATGATCGCGCGGTGATCATGCAGACCCAAATGAGCAATCTTGTGGACGTTGACTATACCAGCGCTATCTCTTCTTACGTCATGCTAAAGGAGCAGCTAAGCGCCTCGTACAGCACTTTTCAGCAGATGTCATCGATGTCGTTGTTCAAGCTTAATCAGTAGAGTTTTGAACGGATTTAAACCGGGCCGTTCACGTTATCCCGTTAACTGTTTTGCGGTTAACGGGTTTATTTTGCCCAGTAGAATCCGGACGCGAAAAAAATTCTTTAACCTTGAACGCTATCCTCTCGGTGTATACGGAGCTTAGCTAGCTGGCAGCGGTTATTAGCGGCAATAAAAAGCCCCGGCATTGCCGGGGCGGGTTCATTACGACTTCCTGCCTTATTACGGGCGGGTTGCCGGCGCGTTTGCCTGATGCGTTGCCGCGTGGCCACCTGCAGCACCTTTGCCGTTGAAATCAAATGCCGTTCGAATCCAGTCGCTTTGACGTGCGGGTTCAGCTACGTACTCCGGCGCCGGTGCGCGTGTCATCGGCGCGCTGGCGTGGCGCGTTGCCATTTTTGTCCTGGTTTCTGACGGCGCCGCTTCCGCGATTGCCGCTGGCAGAATATCACGAGCAGGAACGGGCGCATGCGGCTCCATTATCTCCGCTTGTGGCTCTTCGTCGCCTATCTGTGCGGGAATATCCGCTTTTGCTTCGTACTCCGTGCTAACGTCCGACGGATGGTCGGCTGCTTGCTGGCTGGCTTCGGTCACCATACGGGTTTCCTGCTGAGCCTGAGTTCCCGCGCCAGTCTCTTCAACGACTTCACCGATTGAGGTGTCAACGCTGGGCGGGGTGGAGTCGACAGGCAACGCTTCCTGCGCTGTGCGCCGGACGAGATCATCATCAGCGTTGCTGACGACGTCGGGTTCTTCGCCGACGGGATGGCTGATTGCCTCAATGTCATCTGTATTTATTACGGTGATATCGGGTTGCGCTGGCTCAGAGATTTTCACTGACGGCACGTCGCTCGTGCCCTGGCTTGCAACGTATTCATCTGCCGCGATTAACGGAGTAGCTACCGCAGTTTCCTCGCCGGGGGTTGGCTGGTTAACATCGCGAACTTCATCATGCTGTTCTCCATTAACCGGATAGCTTATCCATACTTTGCCTGAAGCCATCTCCGGGGAAGCGCTGGCACTGCTCAACGGCATTGGTGATACCTGCGGATAACGCTCATCGCGATAACGGCGACGACGCTGGCCGCTGACGCGCAGGTGACGTGGAGAGCGACGGGAGCGGCGTGGCATATTGCTGTTTTCACGCGTTTCACTTTCTTGCTGATCCAGTGTGGTTTGTTCGACGACTGGTGCAGACTGGTGGTCGGACTCAGCCACAATAGCGGGTAGGTTAATGTCTTCTTGCGGAGTTTCGCCGCTGCTGACCCGTACTTTTTGTGCTAGCTGTCGCGGCTTGCGACGCGGCATCACCTGAACCTGTTCGTTACGGTTTGTATCCGCACTCTCAGAGGACGGTTCTTCGTTGTTGCGGCCTTGTTCAGCGGCTTTTGTTTCCTGCTGCGCCTGACGTTTCTCTTCCTGGCGACGACGCTGACGGTCAGTGCGTTGCTCCCGACGCTGCTGCTGTTCACGACTTCTGTCATTATCATTCGGATTAACTGCGGGTTGCTCATCCTGTAAAGGGGCGTTCTGACGCTTAGTACGGCGATAATCCTCATAGGTTTCGCCACTGCGGTTCTCACGCTGACGCTCGCTGTTTTCTCTACGATCATTACGGCCAGTGCGATCGCGACGGTTGTTATTACGATCGCGACGATTATTACGGTCGCGACGTTCGCCGCGCTGGGTATTTTGCTCTTCGCTTGATGCCTTAGCTGGCTCGGCTGGTATGGACGGGGTTTCAGCAGGTTCAGCAGTGAAAATTTTCTTAAGACTACCCAGTAGTCGACCAAAGAAACCACCTGAAGCCTGACCGTCGGTCGCTCCCCCCCGAACCGCAGACTGGGATTTGGTTTTGCGGCGTGAGGTGACGTTCGCCTGGCCAGCCTGCGTATCCTGCAGGACTGGTGGGGCATCCTGCACCACGAAGGTAGCCAGCGCCGGGGTTTCAGGGCGGCGGCGTTCAGATTGCTCTTCCTCAGAGGGCAAAGCCATCTCAGCTTCATGCAGTTTCGGCAGATGATAGCTCAGGATTTTTGTTTCTTCACCTTTGCGTACGCGCAGTACGGAATAGTGCGGTGTTTCCATACGCTCATCCGGCACAATAACTGCCCGGACGTCGCCCTGACGTCGTTCAATTGCGCTGACTGCTTCGCGCTTCTCATTGAGCAGATACGAGGCGATTTGCACCGGCACAATAGCGTGAACTTCTTTGGTATTTTCTTTCAGCGCTTCTTCTTCGATGAGGCGCAGAATAGAAAGTGACAGTGATTCATTATCTCGAACGGTGCCAGTGCCGCTACAGCGCGGGCAGACGTGATGGCTGGATTCGCCCAGCGACGGGCTAAGACGCTGGCGCGACATTTCCAGCAGGCCAAAACGAGATATATGGCCTATCTGTATACGCGCTCTGTCCTGGCGAACTGCTTCGCGAAGACGATTTTCAACGGCGCGCTGATGGCGTACCGGCGTCATATCGATAAAGTCAATAACAATCAAACCGCCGAGGTCGCGCAGGCGCAGCTGGCGGGCAATTTCGTCAGAGGCTTCCAGATTGGTATTAAACGCCGTCTCTTCGATATCGCCCCCGCGAGTGGCGCGTGCGGAGTTGATATCGATGGCGGTTAAAGCCTCGGTAGTATCAATAACGATGGAACCGCCGGAGGGCAGACGCACTTCGCGCTGGAAAGCCGATTCAATCTGTGACTCGATCTGATAGTGACTAAATAGGGGTATTTCACCGGTATAGAGTTTAATTTTGCTGCTAAAATCCGGGCGGCCAAGGGCGGCGATGTGCTGACGAGCCAGCTCAAGTACTTTTGGATCATCGATGAGAATTTCACCAATATCCTGACGTAAATAGTCGCGAAAAGCGCGGACAATAACATTACTTTCCTGGTGGATCAGGAATGGCGCGGCGCGGTTTTCCGCCGCTTTTTTTATCGCTTCCCAGTGTTTAAGGCGGAAACTGAGATCCCATTGTAACGCTTCGGCCGATTTGCCGACGCCAGCGGTGCGAACGATCAGTCCCATCCCATCGGGCAGTTCTAATGCTGACAGCGCTTCTTTTAGTTCAGTGCGATCGTCTCCCTCAATGCGGCGAGAGATACCGCCTGCGCGCGGATTGTTTGGCATTAAGACCAAATAGCTTCCTGCCAGGCTGATAAACGTCGTCAGCGCGGCACCTTTATTGCCACGTTCCTCTTTATCAATCTGGACGATAACTTCCTGACCTTCACGCAGCACATCTTTGATATTCGGGCGGCCATGCGCATTATAGTTACTGGGGAAATAGTCGCGGGAAATTTCTTTCAGAGGGAGAAATCCGTGCCTTTCAGCGCCATAATCAACAAATGCGGCTTCAAGGCTGGGTTCGATTCGGGTAATTTTTCCTTTATAGATGTTGGCCTTTTTCTGTTCATATCCGGGGCTTTCAATGTCCAGGTCATACAAACGTTGTCCATCAACCAAGGCAACACGCAACTCTTCCTGCTGAGTTGCGTTAATCAACATTCTTTTCATCGTAGCTTACTCATTATTCTTACATTAGTGACAGAGCTACGGGCATGGTGACGCTGGACGTAAATAACCGATGGCCCCGTGTCTTATCGCATGGTCGTCAACCTCACGGTTGTCGTCAGCTAAAGGGACGCAAACTCTCGGCAGCCTGTTTTTCATATGGGATAACAGCGCTTACAGGGGGTACCGCTACTGCAG
Organism: Izhakiella capsodis; assembly: GCF_900115045.1. GTDB lineage: Bacteria > Pseudomonadota > Gammaproteobacteria > Enterobacterales > Enterobacteriaceae > Izhakiella > Izhakiella capsodis. The sequence goes on from NZ_FOVC01000001.1 coordinate 336,288, forward strand.
AGCAGCAAGTGAACCAATCCCGACTATCGTCCAGGCTGCAACCCGCAGCCCGCTAACTGCCTGATTTCACAAAACGTCTTACGCCATTGCTGCGTGTATGTGCTATCCGGCAAAATTTTTCATACGCTTTTCTTGTTTTCGCAAAGTTTGCAGGAAAACCCGTGCATTATTCCACTGCTAACCTCGTGATAGCAAGATGACTTTTCCGACCCTGATAGATTACTCAAGTTTTAAAATTGCGTTATGTGACACTTTGCAACCAATTTTTTTAATAAACTGAAAAAAACTATCTATTCAGGCCAGACTGACAGTTAAGCACAGAAAAAGAAGTGGCGCTATTATGGCGCGGTAATTAGAATCGCCCATCATGAAAACAACATCCCCAACAGTACAGAATGTGACTATCTCTGCCGATCAAGCGGGACAGCGAATTGATAACTTTTTGCGCACCCGCCTGAAGGGCGTGCCTAAGAGCATGATTTACCGCATCCTGCGTAAAGGAGAGGTGCGCGTTAACAAAAAACGCATCAAACCGGACTATAAACTCGAAAGCGGTGATGAGGTGCGTATTCCGCCCGTCCGGGTTGCCGAGCGCGACGAGTCAGCGCTTTCGCCAAAACTGCAAAAGGTCGCGTCGTTGGAAGCCTGTATTCTCCACGAAGATAGCGCGATTCTGGTGTTAAATAAGCCGTCAGGCACGGCCGTTCATGGTGGTAGCGGGTTGAGTTTCGGTGTGATAGAAGGGCTAAGAGCTTTGCGTCCGGAGGCGCGGTTTCTGGAATTAGTGCATCGTCTGGATCGCGATACGTCGGGTGTTTTGCTGGTCGCTAAAAAACGATCTGCGCTGCGCGCATTGCATGAACAACTCCGCGATAAAGGGATGCAAAAAGATTACCTCGCGTTGGTGCGGGGCAGCTGGCCTTCTCATCTGAAAACTGTTCAGGCACCGCTACTGAAAAATATTCTGCAAAGCGGAGAACGGGTGGTCCAGGTTAGCGCCGAGGGTAAACCTTCTGAAACCCAGTTTAAGGTGGAGGCGCGTTTCAGTGACGCTACGCTGGTAAAAGCCAGCCCGATTACCGGGCGCACGCATCAAATACGTGTGCATGCGCTACATGCAGGTCACCCGATTGCCTTTGACGATCGCTATGGCGATCGCGACTTTGACCGGCAGCTGGCACCAACGGGCCTGTCGCGTCTGTTTTTACACGCCGCTGCGCTGACCTTTATCCATCCGGTTTCGGGCGAAACGCTGCGTATTGAAGCACCGCTCGACACCGGGCTAAAGGGTTGTCTGGCTGCGTTACGAACGCAACTTTAATGGGCCGCAGCCCGACACTTTTACTACTGAATTTGCATCAAGGGATCGCAACCCGCCTTTCGCAGCATCTCGCATAGGGCGATAAGCGGGAGGCCGATTAGCGCATTGGGGTCGCGGCCTTCGAGCCGCTCAAAAAGCGTGATCCCTAGCCCCTCGCTTTTAAAGCTACCGGCACAGTTAAGTGGCTGTTCGCGCTCAATGTAGCGGACAATTTCCGATTCACTCAGCGTGCGAAAATAGACGTAAAACGGCTCACAGCAGAGCTGAAGCTGCTTTTCGCGGCTGTCAAACAGCGCCAGTCCGGTATAGAACGTTACGCGATTACCGCTGGCAAGGGCCAATTGCTGGCAAGCCGCCTGAGGGGTATGCGGCTTGCCGGTGATCTGACCATCCAGCACACAGACCTGATCGCTACCAATAATCAAATCTTGTGGATAACGCTCAGCGAGGGCAACAGCTTTCGCTGTTGCCAGACGCTGAACCAGTGCCTGGGCCTGCTCACCTGGCTGAGGATTTTCATCAACCTCCGGGGCAGCAGTGATGAAAGGCAATCTCAGTGTCTCTAACAGTAATTTGCGATAGGGTGACGTTGAGGCTAAGACCAGTTGAGGCATAATTTTTTTCACAACATGTGGCGTTAAAAGAACTCTCATTTTAAACTGTGCGCCGCACAGGATGCGAATACTGGGTGAAAGATGTCGTAATGCGGCCTTTTTCTTTGACTCTAAGACGTTACAAAGTTAATATGCGCGCCCTATGCAAAAGGTAAAATTACCCCTGACGCTTGATCCAATCCGTACCGCTCAAAAGCGCCTTGATTACCAGGGTATATATACACCCGATCAGGTTGAGCGTATCGCCGGATCAGTCGCCAGCGTGGACAGTGATGTGGAATGTGCCATGTCCTTTGCCATCGATAACCAGCGTCTTGCCGTTTTGAATGGTACGGCGCTGGTTGATGTTACGCTGACTTGTCAGCGCTGTGGACAGCCGTTTGCACATCAGATCCATGTAACCTACTGTTTCAGCCCGGTCAGTAATGACGACCAGGCCGAGGCACTGCCGGAAGCCTATGAGCCGGTTGATGTCGATGAGTTTGGCGAGATCGATCTGCTGGCAATGGTTGAAGATGAAATCATTCTCGCATTGCCTGTGGTACCGGTGCATGATTCTGAACACTGTGAAGTGTCCGAAGCGGACATGGTCTTTGGCAAATTGCCTGAAGAGGCAGAGAAACCAAATCCATTTGCCGTATTAGCCAGTTTAAAGCGTAAGTAATAGGAGTAAGGTCCATGGCCGTACAACAGAATAAACCAACCCGTTCCAAGCGTGGTATGCGCCGTTCTCATGACGCACTGACTACGTCCACTCTGTCAGTAGATAAAGTTTCTGGTGAAACTCATCTGCGTCATCACATCACTGCGGATGGCTACTACCGCGGTCGCAAAGTTATCGTTAAGTAATTCTTGCGGCTGCGCAAGGCGATACTTTGACTCGTTTGACCCTGGCAATAGATGCCATGGGCGGGGACTTTGGTCCCTGCGTCACAGTGCCTGCGTCATTGCAGGCACTGGCCGCGAATTCGCAGTTACATCTTCTTCTGGTCGGTGATCCCGACGCCATCTCAACCTCACTTGCTAAAGCTGATTCCGCGATTTGCGCACGGCTGCAAATTATTGCGGCTGAGTCTGTTATAGCCAGTGATGTCAGGCCTTCCCAGGCGATCCGCAACAGTCGTGGTTCGTCAATGCGTATCGCACTGGAAATGGTAAAAGAGGGAAAAGCAGAGGCCTGCATCAGCGCGGGCAATACCGGCGCGCTAATGGGGTTGGCGAAATTATTGCTTAAGCCGCTGGATGGCATTGAGCGTCCTGCGCTGATGACTGTTTTACCCAACCAGCAACAGGGAAGGACGGTGGTGCTCGATCTGGGCGCTAATGTTGATTCTGACAGTACCATGTTGGTGCAGTTTGCGGTGATGGGCGCCGTAATGGCAGAGGATTTACTTGCCATTGCTAATCCGAGAGTCGCTTTGCTGAATATTGGCCAGGAAGAAAGTAAAGGGCTGAACACCATTCGCCATGCCGCAGAAACACTACGTGGCCTGGCAGATATCAATTACATTGGTTATGTTGAAGGTAACGATCTTCTCACGGGCAAAACGGATGTGCTTGTCTGCGATGGCTTTGTGGGCAATGTTACGTTGAAGACCATGGAAGGCGTAGTAAGGATGTTTCTTTCACTGCTCAAATCAGAAGGCGGTGGGGGGAAAAGGGCTTGGTGGATGAAGATGCTGGGACGCTGGTTACAAAAGCGTTTGTCCAGGCGGTTCGTCCATCTGAATCCCGATCAGTACAATGGCGCTTGCTTGTTAGGATTACGTGGTACGGTCATTAAGAGCCACGGCGCGGCTAATCAGCGTGCTTTTACGGTGGCAATTCAACAAGCAGAGCAGGCGGTGCAGCGGCAGGTTTCGGAACGAATCGCCTTGCGCCTTGAAGCGGTATTACCGAAGAGTGACTGAACGTACATGTATACGAAGATTCTTGGTACGGGCAGCTATTTGCCCGCACAGGTGCGTACTAACGCCGATTTGGAAAAAGTGCTGGATACCTCAGATGAGTGGATAGTTACCCGCACCGGTATTCGTGAACGACGGGTTGCCGATGCCGATGAAACGGTTGCCACTATGGGGACCCGGGCAGCTAATAAGGCTCTGGAAATGGCGGGTGTCAGCAAAAATGATATCGGTCTGATTGTTGTGGCGACCACCTCATCCAGTCATGCATTCCCTAGTTCGGCCTGCATTATTCAGCAGCAGCTGGAAATCAAAGACTGTGCGGCTTTTGATCTCGCCGCCGCCTGTGCCGGGTTTACCTACGCGCTGAGCGTTGCCGATCAGTACGTCAAAAATGGCGCTATAAAGTATGCGTTAGTGGTTGGCGCCGATGCGCTGGTACGTACGCTTAATCCTGAGGATCGCGGCACCGTTATCTTGTTTGGTGATGGTGCCGGAGCGGTGGTGCTGGGTGCCAGCGAAAAGCCGGGTATTATTTCAACCCATTTGCACGCCGATGGTCGTTATGCTCAGCTACTTACGCTACCTTATCAATCGCGCGAACCGCACGCTGAGACGGCCTGGCTGACGATGTCGGGTAATGAAGTATTTAAAGTTGCGGTAACCGAACTGGCGCATATTGTTGAAGAAACCCTGAGTGCGAATAACCTTGACCGTAGCGAGCTTGACTGGCTGGTGCCACATCAGGCTAATCTGCGAATTATCAGCGCGACAGCAAAAAAACTCGGTATGGGAATGGAGAAGGTCGTGGTGACGCTTGATCGTCATGGTAATACCTCGGCGGCATCCGTACCTGCTGCGCTGGATGAGGCCGTCCGTGACGGGCGCATTCAACGCGGTCAGTTGATTTTACTGGAGGCCTTCGGCGGTGGATTTACCTGGGGCTCAGCGCTAGTTCGTTTTTAATAACAGGATAAAGTGATGACGCATTTTGCAATGGTTTTCCCCGGTCAGGGATCGCAGAGCCTGGGGATGTTAGCAGATCTGGCTGCTGTTAACCCGTTGGTTGAAGATACTTTTGGCGAAGCCTCTACAGCGTTGGGCTACGATCTTTGGCAGCTGGTGCAGCAGGGTCCGGTGGAAGAGCTGAACAAAACCTGGAAAACACAGCCGGCACTGCTGGCTGCATCAGTAGCGGTTTATCGCGTCTGGCAACAGCAAAATGGCCCTCAGCCATCTCTGATGGCAGGACACAGTCTGGGTGAGTATTCCGCGCTGGTGTGCGCGGGTGTCATTGAGTTTACCGAAGCGATCAAATTAGTGGAGCTGCGCGGCAAGCTGATGCAGCAGGCGGTACCGGAAGGAACAGGCGCTATGCAGGCGATTATCGGCCTTGATGATGCGGCAGTTGCTAAGGCCTGCGAAGAAGCTGCAGAGGGACAAGTGGTGTCGCCCGTTAATTTTAATTCGCCGGGTCAGGTGGTCATTGCTGGTAATCGTGAGGCCGTTGAGCGTGCGGGCGTGGCTTGTAAGGCCGCGGGAGCCAAACGTGCGCTGCCGCTGCCGGTCAGCGTACCTTCGCACTGTGCTTTAATGAAACCTGCGGCTGAACAGTTGGCGCTGGCGCTGGCGAATATCACCTTCAACGCCCCGGTTTTACCGGTAGTGAATAACGTTGACGTTGAATGCGAAAGTGACGCTCAGGCGATCCGTGATGCATTGGTTCGACAGCTTTATAATCCTGTTCGCTGGACAGAATCAGTCGAATTTATTGCAGCGCAAGGCGTGAGCAAGCTGCTTGAAGTTGGAGCGGGTAAAGTTCTGACCAACCTGACCAAACGTATTGTCGACACCCTGAGTGCGTCAGCCGTGAACGATCCTGCAACGCTCTCAGCGGCGCTGGAAAAATAAAAACGAGGAAAATGATGAGCCTTGATGGGAAAATAGCCCTGGTGACTGGCGCCAGTCGCGGTATTGGCCGCGCAATTGCTGAAACGTTGGTCGCTCGTGGCGCAACGGTAATTGGTACCGCTACCAGCGACGGCGGCGCAAAGGTAATAAGCGATTACCTCGGTGACAACGGGGTCGGTCTGGCGCTCGACGTCACTAACGCGGTATCAATTGATGGCACACTGGAAAAAATTCGCGCGGAATTTGGCGAAGTGGACATTTTAGTTAATAATGCAGGCATTACGCGTGACAATCTTCTGATGCGCATGAAAGACGAGGAGTGGCAGGATATCCTGAACACCAATCTTTCATCAGTATTTCGCCTTTCAAAGGCGGTAATGCGCGCCATGATGAAGAAACGTACGGGCCGGATTATTACTATCGGCTCCGTCGTTGGCACTATGGGTAACGCAGGTCAGGCCAATTATGCCGCAGCAAAGGCAGGATTGATTGGGTTCAGCAAATCACTGGCGCGTGAAGTGGCGTCACGGGGTATTACCGTTAACGTCGTGGCACCCGGTTTCATTGAAACCGATATGACACGTGCACTGAGTGAAGACCAACGGGCCGGCATTCTGGCCGAGGTTCCGGCGGGGCGTCTGGGCGACCCACGGGAAATCGCAAATGCTGTTGCATTTTTAGCCTCTGACGAAGCGGCGTACATCACTGGTGAGACGCTTCACGTCAATGGCGGAATGTATATGGTCTGATAATCACGAAATCTATTTGCGTTATTTGTGGTGATTCACGCAAAATAACGCCAAATCGTGGTTAGACCAGCCGGGATTTAGTTGCATCTTTTTCAACTTTTTATACACTACGAAAACCATCGCAATAGCGAGTTTTGATAGGAAATTTAATAGTATGAGCGACATCGAACAACGCGTTAAGAAAATCATCGCTGAGCAGCTGGGCGTGAAAGAAGAAGAAGTCACCAACAGCGCTTCCTTCGTGGAAGATCTGGGCGCCGATTCTCTTGACACCGTTGAGCTGGTTATGGCTCTGGAAGAAGAGTTTGATATCGAGATTCCGGATGAAGAAGCAGAAAAGATCACTGACGTTCAAAAAGCGATGGATTACATCAACGCAGCTAAGTAACGAGTTAGTGAACTGTCCAGGCGGTCATTTGACCGCCTGAGTTTTATGCAGCGTCCCATATTATTCTAAGTTTACCCTCCCTGGAGGACGAACGTGTCCAAGCGTCGTGTAGTTGTGACCGGTCTTGGCATGTTGTCTCCTGTCGGCAATACCGTAGAGTCAACCTGGAGTGCTCTCCTTGCCGGACAGAGTGGCATCAGCCCGATCGACCATTTTGATACCAGTTCATATGCAACGCGTTTTGCAGGGCTGGTTAATGATTTTAACTGTGATGATATTATCTCGCGCAAAGATCAGCGCAAGATGGATGCCTTTATTCAATATGGGATTGTTGCTGGCGCACAGGCCATGCGGGATTCCGGTCTTGTGGTAACCGATGAAAACGCCGGACGTATAGGCGCAGCAATAGGTTCTGGCATTGGTGGACTTGGGCTTATCGAAGATAATCACAGCTCACTGGTCAACGGCGGCCCGCGTAAAATCAGTCCGTTTTTTGTTCCGTCTACCATTGTTAACATGGTCGCAGGGCATTTAACGATTATGTATGGACTGAAGGGGCCGAGCATCTCGATTGCAACGGCCTGTACAACCGGTGTGCATAACATTGGCCATGCAGCACGCATTATCGCCTATAACGATGCAGATGCGATGCTGGCAGGTGGTGCAGAAAAAGCCAGTACTCCGCTGGGTGTCGGCGGATTTGGTGCTGCGCGCGCGCTTTCTACGCGCAATGAAGATCCTCAGGCTGCCAGTCGCCCTTGGGATAAAGATCGTGATGGCTTTGTACTGGGTGATGGTGCCGGTATTCTGATGCTCGAAGAGTATGAGCACGCAAAAAAACGCGGCGCTAAAATCTACGCAGAGGTGGTTGGTTTTGGTATGAGCAGTGATGCCTACCATATGACTTCTCCACCTGAAAATGGAGCCGGTGCCGCGTTGGCGATGGTGAATGCGATTCGCGATGCGCAAATTAGTGTAGAGCAGATCGGTTATATCAATGCCCACGGCACCTCAACGCCGGCGGGTGATATTGCCGAAGCCCAGGCGGTGAAATCGGTGTTCGGTGCGGCCGCCAGTAAAGTGATGGTCAGTTCGACGAAGTCGATGACCGGGCACTTGCTTGGTGCAGCGGGTGCAATTGAAGCCATCTACTCCATCCTGGCGCTACGCGATAAAAGCATTCCGCCTACGATTAATCTGGATAACCCGGATGTAGGTTGCGATCTGGATTTTGTACCGCATACGGCACGTCAGGTTGATACGCTGGAGTACACGCTGTGTAATTCCTTTGGTTTCGGCGGCACAAACGGCTCGCTCATCTTCAAACGCCTCTAGCCGCTATTTCACCAAAATCTTCTTATACAGGGCCCGTAACGCGGGCCTTTTTCATTCCCGGTAAATTATTATCTTTCGTGGATGATTCCTTTGTACGGTCTGGTACTCTTAAGCTAAAAATATCCTACGGGAAAACCGATGATGCTGATTAACGGGGTTGCGCAACATCAGCTTGATGCCCGGGACCGCGCAATACAATTTGGTGATGGCTGCTTCACCACCGCCAGAGTGCGCCAGGGGAAAGTGGTCTGGCACAATGCACATCTGATGCGCCTTAAACAAGCCTGCCAGCGGCTAATGATCGCGCAAACAGACTGGACGAAGCTTGATAAAGAGATGCGCAGGCTGGCATCCCAACAGGATCAGGCGGTGCTGAAAATAATCATCACCCGTGGTGCTGGCGGTCGGGGTTACAGCATGGCGGGTTGCGGCTCGCCTGTGCGAATACTGAGTTGCTCTCCTTATCCCACCCATTATTCCGGCCTGCGTGAAAGTGGCGCCCACCTGATGCTGGTTTCGACGCCGCTGGGTTCTAACCCCGTATTGGCTGGACTCAAGCACCTTAATCGCCTTGAACAGATTCTTATTCGTGCCGAACTGGACGCAAAGACAGCAGATGAAGCGCTGGTGCTTGACACTGAAGGTCGGCTGGTAGAATGTTGTGCCGCCAACCTGTTCTGGCGTAAGGGCAAGCAACTTTTTACCCCCGACTTATCCCGCTGTGGTGTGGCCGGGCTTGCCCGTCACCATCTGATACAACAGGCGCAATTATTGGGTTGGACGGTGGCGTTTGTGCGTGAAACACCGGAGGTATTAAGCGATGCCGAGGAGGTTTTTATCTGTAACGCGCTGATGCCGCTGGTGCCGGTTATTCAGGCAGAAACATACCGCTTTACGTCGCGGGCGTTCTACCATCAGCTGACAGAAAACAATGACGATTGGAAATAATATGACGAAAAAGCGCAAAATATTGTGGAGCGCGTTGGTTGTGCTGATCATTGCGGCTGGCGGCGTTTACTGGAAGGTTAAACAGTTTGCCGCGTCACGGTTGATGATGAATCAGGCGTTAATTTTTACTCTGCCAGCCGGAACCGGTCGGATAGGGCTTGAAGAGAAGCTGGTGGATCAAAAATTAATTGGCAGCGGTCCCTGGTTCGATTTGCTGTTAAAAATCGAGCCAGGTCTGGCGCAATTCAAAGCAGGAACCTACCGTTTCCAGCCGTCGATGACGGTGCGTGAAATGCTGGCGCTGCTGGTTAGTGGCAAAGAAGCCCAGTTTCCTATCCGCTTTATTGAAGGTTCGCGACTGAGTGAGTGGCTGCAGCAGCTGCGCACAGCCCCCTATATAAAACACACGCTTAAACAGGATGATGCCCAGGCGGTTGAAAAAGCGCTTGATTTGAAAAACGGTGCTGAGGGCTGGTTTTATCCGGATACCTACTCTTATACCGCTAATACCAGCGATGTGGCAATCCTCGAGCGCGCTCATCAGCGCATGGAACAGATCGTGACTCCGTTATGGCAGCATCGGCAAGACGGTTTACCCTATGCCGATCCTACGGCCATGATTACGATGGCGTCGATGGTGGAAAAAGAGACGGCGTTACCCGCGGAGCGTGCGCGCGTAGCCTCGGTGTTTATTAACCGATTACGGCTGGGAATGCGTCTCCAGACCGATCCTACGGTGATTTACGGCATGGGCGATAAATACAAAGGCGTGCTCACGCGCACCGATCTCGAAACGCCCACGGCCTATAACACCTATACTATTAACGGGCTACCACCCGGTCCGATCGCTATGCCTGGCAAAGCCTCACTGGAAGCGGCCGCTCATCCTGATCATACTCACTACCTCTATTTTGTTGCTGACGGTAAAGGCGGTCATACCTTTAGCACCAATCTGGCCAGCCACAACCGAGCGGTAGATGTCTGGCGGCGAATCGAAAAGGAAAAGCATGAAAAGTAAGTTTATCGTCATCGAGGGGCTGGAGGGTGCCGGTAAAACGACTGCGCGCGATGCGCTGGTTGCAGAATTACAGGGCCATGGGATCACTGACCTGGTTTTTACCCGGGAACCGGGTGGTACGCCGCTGGCCGAAAAGCTACGCGATCTGATTAAACAGGGTATTGATGGCGAAGTTATCAGCCATCGTGCCGAACTCCTTATGCTGTACGCTGCGCGTGTGCAGCTGGTGGAAAACGTCATAAAGCCAGCGCTGGCGCGCGGCAGTTGGGTAATTGGCGATCGTCACGATCTCTCTTCGCAAGCTTATCAGGGAGGTGGTCGCTGTATGGACGCCACCCTGATGGCGACGCTTCGTCAGACCATTCTGGGCGATTTTAGTCCCGATTTAACGCTTTACCTCGACGTTACCCCGGAAGCTGGCTTGCAGCGAGCCCGTACACGCGGTGAGCTGGACAGAATTGAGCAGGAGTCACTGAGTTTCTTCCACCGCACCCGTGAGCGTTATCTGACGCTGGCTGCTGACGATGACAGCATCAGAACGATTGATGCCATGCGACCTCTGGAGAGGGTAACCGCCGACATTCGCCTCACCCTGGCCCAATGGTTGCAGGAACAGAAATGAATTGGTATCCCTGGCTTAACGTACCTTATCGACAGCTTATTGAACAACACCAGCAGGGACGGGCTCATCATGCGCTACTCATTCAGGCGCAACCGGGTATGGGCGATGCGTCTCTGGTTTGGGGTCTCAGTCGCTGGCTTATGTGTCAGCAACGTGACGGGCTGAAAAGTTGTGGCCGCTGCCACAGCTGTCAGCTCATGGAGGCCTCAACGCATCCTGACTGGTATAAACTTGCTGCCGAGCAGGGAAAAAGTGCGCTCGGAATCGATGCTGTGCGTTCGCTGGCTGAAAAGCTTTATCACCGTTCACAACAGGGTGGAGAAAAAGTCGTCTGGATCCCCGATGCAGGCCAACTGACGGAGGCGGCGGCCAACGCCCTGCTGAAAACGTTGGAGGAACCGTCAGCCAATACCTGGTTTGTACTCTGCTGCCACCAGCCAGGACGGTTGTTGGCAACGTTACGCAGCCGCTGTATTTGCTGGCATCTGCCGCCGCCCGAGGAGTCTTTCAGCCTGAAGTGGTTGCAAAGCCAGACGCAGAAAAATCTACAAGAAATGACGACGTCGCTACGTCTGAGCGGTGGCGCACCGGCTGCTGCGCTCGAACTGCTAAATGATAAACCCTGGTCTGCCCGCCAGGCGCTGTGCCAGGGGTTGCAGGACGGTCTGTCACAGGATTTGCTCAGCCTGATGAAACATCTTAATCACGAAGATGCAGCGCAGCGTATCAGCTGGCTGAGTATGCTGCTGCTGGATGCGTTGAAATGGCAACAGAGTGGTGAAATGATGCTGACTAATGTCGATAGCCTGCCGCTGGTGAAACAGCTTGCCAGCCGTTTGCCAGCCAGTGTACTGGATGAGAGTTTACGTCAGTGGCTTCGCTGTCGCGAACAATTACTGAGTGTGACGTCGGTAAACCGTGAACTGGTGCTGACTGACCAATTATTACGCTGGGAACAACTATTGATTGCTACCAGCCCGTTACAGGCTAAATAACGATGTTCCTGGTTGACTCTCATTGCCATCTTGATGGCTTGGATTATGAAAATTTACATCATGATATTGATGACGTGCTGGCAAAAGCCGCCGCACGTGACGTGAAATTCTGCCTGGCAGTGGCGACGACCCTACCGGGTTATCGGGCAATGGTGAAGCAGATTGGCGAGCGGTCCAACGTAGCCTATTCCTGCGGCGTACACCCGCTTAATCTGGACGAAGAGTGGGATTTTAGCGAACTTCATCAGCTCGCTGCCGATGAGCGCGTCGTTGCGCTCGGTGAAACCGGGCTGGATTATTATTATCACCCGGAAACCCGCCAGCGGCAGCAGGACTCTTTCCGCGAGCATATCCGCGTGGGCCGACAGCTTAACAAACCGGTTATCGTTCATACGCGCGACGCGCGCGATGACACCCTGACGCTGCTGCGGGAAGAGCGTGCAGATGAATGTGGTGGCGTACTGCACTGCTTTACTGAAGACCGGCATACAGCGGAGCAGTTGCTCGATCTGGGCTTTTATATCTCTTTTTCTGGTATTGTAACATTTCGTAACGCCGATGCGCTTCGTGATGTCGCGCGCTACGTGCCCCTTGATCGTCTGCTGGTAGAAACCGATTCGCCCTATCTTGCGCCGGTGCCACATCGCGGTAAGCAGAACCAACCGGCCTTTACCCGTGAGGTTGCGGAATATATGGCGGTGTTGAAAGACGTCAGCGTAAAGGAACTGGCACGGGTAACGACGGCGAACTTTTCCCGGCTGTTTCACCTCGATCCAGAAAAGTTGGGACTCAGCGTCGGCGGCTGATAAGCTGCCGCCACGCTTCCGGTTATGCCTGACGGCTCAACGTCAGGCATCCTGTCCGCGCTAATAACTATTTTGCGCATCCGGGAACGGTTTTCGGCTTGAAAGAAAACAAATTTTTCGATCATACTGACAGAATGAACCCGGGAAATTATTTTCGTATCCATTCTACCGCTAAGGATTTGTATCATGGCAGCAGAAACGATTTTCAGTAAAATCATTCGTCGCGAGATCCCTGCTGATATTGTCTATCAGGATGAGTTGGTGACGGCATTTCGCGATATTTCTCCAAGGGCACCGACGCATATTCTGATTATTCCCAATGTTGAAATTGCTACCAGTAATGATGTCCTGCCAGAGCACGAGGCAGCGCTGGGGCGTTTATTTACTGCCGCGGCGAAAATCGCCCGGCAGGAGGGCATTGCGGAGAACGGTTACCGACTGATTGTAAACTGTAATGAGCACGGCGGTCAGGAGGTTTATCACATCCATATGCATTTGCTGGGCGGGCGTCCGCTAGGACCGATACTGGCCAACTGATACGGAGCAAAATTTTCATCATGCGCCTGATTTTGTTCACTCTGGTTATGCTGCCGCTGCTTACAGCCTGTAGCAGCGATCGCACGATGATAAACACGTCTCAATCGCTGGTAATGGAATCCGACGTACTGTCTGCCGGCATCACGACCAATCAGCCTGCTATTTCAGTGAATAATGGACAACAGCAGGCTACGTCAGTGCTCTACAACGAGCAGGATCACCCGGTGAGGCTCAATTATCGCTTCTACTGGTATAACGATAAAGGGCTGCAAATTCTGCCTTTTGAAAAGCCACGCGAAATTACGGTGCCGGCACACAGTAAAGTCGATATTACATCACTAACAGGAAATCTGACGGCCAGTAAAGTCAGACTTTATCTTTATCTTTGAGAGGGAAGGGCGTGAAAATGCGTTTAACCAGATTGACTGGCTTGCTGTCGCTGTCATTACTGCTTAGCGGCTGTATCGTTCAACAGCAAAAACCGGCCCCCATTGAGGCTACGCAGCCTACATCAACACAGCCGCCGGTTACGGTATCGCAGCCGCCGCAGCCGGCACAACAACCGCTGCCGGGTGTTCCTCAACCTCCTAAGCTTCAGACGTTTGACTGGAATGGCAGTGTCCAGCCTCTGATAGCGCAAATGCTGAATGCCGATGGTGTTACTCCTGGCAGCGTACTGCTGGTTGCAGGAACCCGCAACAACACTAATGGTAGCATCCAGCTGGCAAGCGTGAGGGACTCGGTGATTAATGTACTGAGTACTCAACATCAGTTCAGGCTTGTACCACCTGAGCAGTTACAGGCGGCGCGTCAAAGTCTTGGGCTTTCTTCAACTGATAGCCTGATTACACGCAGTAAAGCTATTGGCATTGCACGTGCGGCCAATGCGCAGTATGTGCTCTATACCTCCGTTAACGGCGATGCGAAAAGCCCGACGCTGGACATGCTGTTAATGCTGGTTCAGTCCGGCGAAATGGTCTGGTCTGGTAACAGCGTTGTTCAAAACTGATCCCGCGTTACAGCGTATGATTAAGCAGGTATTTCCGGCGGCGCAAGCCGTCGGTTCTGCTGCCTCACTACAGGGGCTTACCGGCCTGACATACCGGCTTGAGTACGACGGCCATCCGCTGATAGCACGACGTCAGCCGCAAGCCGGACAGGAGATCCCGGGCGTTAACCGCCAGCGAGAATACCATCTGTTACGTAAGCTCGCTGCTGATGGCCTTGCGCCTGTCCCTCTCGGCTGGAAATCACCTTGGCTGTTGCTTGAGTGGACACCAGGAGAGAACGCAGCAAAGATGACGGCTGAGTGCTTTGAGCAGCAGCTACTGCCGTTGCTGTGTCGTTTGCATCGCCTGCCGCCTGTTGGTTCGACCCTTAATCTTCCGGCGTTACTCTGGCGCTACTGGCAGCTTTGCCATCCGCGTGAGAAAAGTGCGCGCTGGCTCAGGCAGTTAAAGCGTCTAACGCGTAGTGGGTTGCCATCTGGGCTGCGTAAGTCTCTTTTACATCTCGATATCCACCGTGGGAATCTGCTGCAGACCCCGCAGGGGCTCCGGCTGATTGACTGGGAGTACGCTGCGGAGGGTGATGTCGCGCTGGAGCTCTGCATGCTCAGGTGCGGTGATGTAATTGCCTCTGAACGCTGGTCGTTTTGGCTCGATAGTTATGCGCATGCCATGTCGCTAAATCCCGGGCTACTGGCGCTTAAGATTGAGCGCTGGCGTCCCTGGGTGCAATTATTAATGGCCAGCTGGTACAGTCTGCGCGCCAGTCAGAGTCAGGATGAGGCACTCATACTGCTGGCGCGCGAAGCCCTGCTTCAGATTGAACAGGAACAATGAAGAAAAGAGGTTGATGTGGGTCCGGTAATGTTAGATGTTTCTGGCTATGAGCTGGATGCTGAAGAGCGTGAAATACTGCAACATCCGCTGGTCGGCGGATTGATTCTGTTCGCCCGAAACTATCATGACCCGGCGCAGTTGCAGGCGTTGATTGCGCAAATACGGCAGACTTGCCGACAGCGGCTGATTATCGCGGTCGATCAGGAGGGTGGGCGAGTACAGCGCTTTCGTGATGGCTTCACTATGCTGCCGGCAATGCAGTCATTTGCCGCGCTTCATCCGCGGCTAAAAGCGCGTCAGCTGGCCCAGGAAGCTGGCTGGCTGATGGCAGCAGAAATGACCGCCCTGGATATCGATATCAGCTTCGCTCCGGTACTGGATATCGGTCATATGTGCAGCGCAATCGACGACCGTTCATTTCATGAAAAGCCCGGGATTGCGCTAGATATGGCTCGTGCATTTATTACCGGTATGCACAGTGCGGGGATGAAATGCACCGGCAAGCATTTTCCCGGTCACGGCGCGGTGGCGGCTGATTCTCATAAAGAGACTCCGTGCGATAGGCGTGCGGCTGAACAGATTTTCAATCATGACATGACGATCTTCCGCCAGTTAATTATCGAGTGCCAGCTGGATGCCATCATGCCCGCACACGTTATCTATACTGATGTTGATCCACGACCTGCCAGCGGTTCATCGTACTGGCTAAAGACGGTGCTGCGTCAGCAGCTGAATTTTGGAGGCGTTATTTTCTCTGACGATTTGTCGATGGAGGGCGCGGCCGTCATGGGGAGTTATGCTGAGCGTGCTCAAGCGTCCCTCAGCGCGGGTTGCGACATGATTCTGGTGTGTAACAATCGTCAGGGAGCGGTCAGCGCGCTGGATAATTTGCCACAGATTAAGGCAGAGCGCGTTAGTGGGTTATATCATAGTGCACGACATGACCGCCGACAGCTGCAGGAAAGCAGCCGTTGGAAGCGTGCCAGCGCTACGCTCAGCGACTTGCAGCAGCGCTGGCAGGAGCATAAAGCAGTCCGGTAGTGCTGATCCCGCCGGGGTGTTAAGTATTGGAGGAAAGCAATGATTATCTATCTGCACGGATTTGATGCCAGTAGCCCCGGCAATCATGAAAAAGTACTTCAGTTACAGTTTATTGATCCCGACGTGCGGCTACTGAGCTATAGCACCCGGCATCCCAAGCATGATATGCAGCATTTGCTGAGAGAGACCGATAAAATGTTGCAGCTCTCGGTCGATGATCGGCCATTAATCTGCGGCGTTGGTTTAGGAGGATACTGGGCTGAGCGCATTGGTTTTCTGTGTGATATCCGGCAGGTCATTTTTAACCCCAACCTGTGGCCTGTCGAGAATATGACAGGTAAAATCGATCGTCCGGAGGAGTATCAGCACATTGCGACCAAATGTGTCAGCAATTTCCGTGAGAAAAACCGTGACCGTTGCCTGGTGGTACTCTCACGGCAGGACGAAGTGCTGGATAGCACACGCAGTGCGCAAGCGCTGCATCCCTTCTACGAGATAATCTGGAACGATGAAGCCGACCATAAGTTTAAGAATATCTCACCTCACTCACAAAGAATTAAGGCTTTTAAGACTCTGGGCTGACATGCGCTAAAGGCCTGTATGGCGACGTAAAGCGGCAGGCCACGTCGGAAGTAATCTGCGCCCTGTGCCTTGAATGGTGCAGGGCGCTTTGTTTCAAGCCGGTGTGTGAATTCCAATCCTGAATACGTCCGGGACTCAGCGATTAAATTTGATTTTTGACCTGCATCAATATTTGTATCAGTAAATAATTCTGCGTGATACTCTCTCTCCAGCTCGCGATTTTTATGTCGCCAACCCTATGTTTAGTAAGGATATTTTAACTCTTACTTAACCAATGATTCACATTTCACGCGGGGCGTTTGACTTTAATTATGAAAAAAATCGTCATTATTGGCGGGGGAGCCGGCGGTCTGGAGCTGGCCACTCAGCTCGGGGACAAACTAGGCAGGAAGAAAAAAGCAGAAATTACCCTCGTTGATCGTAACCACAGCCACCTGTGGAAGCCATTGCTGCATGAAGTTGCAACCGGCTCGCTGGATGAGGGGCTTGACGCCATAAGCTATCTGGCGCACGCGCGTAATCACCATTTCCTTTTCCAGTTAGGTACCCTGATTGATATCAACCGCGAAAGTAAATGTTTGCAGCTGGCTGAAATCCGCGATGAGCAGGGCGAACTGCTGGTTCCAGCCCGCGAGCTGCCTTATGACACGCTGATAATGGCCCTCGGCAGTGCTTCCAACGACTTTGGAACGCCGGGAGTAAAAGACAACTGTATTTTCCTGGACAATCCACAGCAGGCACGCCGTTTTCATAATGAAATGCTGAACTTATTTTTGAAATTCTCCGCCAGTAACGGTGAGCGTGAAAGGGTAAATATCGCCATTGTTGGCGGCGGTGCCACCGGTGTTGAGCTCTCGGCGGAGCTGCACAACGCGGTTAAGGAGCTGCACAGTTATGGTTACCGTGGGCTGGATAACCGGGCGCTTAACGTCACATTAGTGGAAGCCGGTGAGCGCATCTTGCCTGCGTTGCCGCCGCGTATTTCGGCAGCAGCTCATCAGGAGTTAACTAAGCTGGGCGTACGGGTGTTAACCAAAACCCAGGTAACCAGCGCCGATGCAAGCGGTATGCATACTAAATCAGACGAGTTGATCGAAGCCGATCTGATGGTCTGGGCGGCAGGGATCAAGGCACCGGACTTTATGAAGGATATCGGGGGTCTTGAAACCAATCGTATTAATCAGCTGGTTGTGACGCCAACGTTACAGACCAGTCGGGACCCGTCTATCTATGCCATTGGTGATTGTGCCTCATGTCAGCTGCCTGATGGTAAGTTCGTACCTCCGCGAGCGCAGTCTGCCCACCAGATGGCGTCCTGCGTATTGGCCAACATTCTGGCTGATATGAGCGGCGGCAGTATGAAAGAGTATGTCTATAAAGATCACGGCTCACTGGTTTCCCTTTCGCGCTTCAGTACTGTTGGCAGCCTGATGGGCAACCTGACCAAGGGCTCTATGATGATAGAAGGGCGCATTGCCCGTTTTGTTTACATCTCTCTTTATCGGATGCACCAGATAGCGCTGCACGGCTACTTTAAAACCGGCTTAATGATGCTGGTGGGCAGTCTGAATCGTGTGATCCGACCGCGTTTAAAATTGCATTAATGCAGATTGAGGGCGCTTGTAACGCGGTCACATTTTTTAGTTTTAAATTGGTTAACGCCGGACATAAGTGACATTGTGACTTATGTTCGGACTCTTCTGAAAACCAGTTTTAATGAGTGATCAGCGCCTATTTCTTCCTTTTGTCTTATAGCTCTGCTTAACGATCCCTCGCAAAATTTTGCGGAATACATCGACGCGTCGCGTACGTCGGGTAGCCAATATCAGAAACAAAGAGTTCGGAAGGCCATATTGCGCGGTAACTTTTTTTTGGGGAGGTTTCCTGTGAACAAGTCAATGTTGGCGGGAATTGGAATGGGGATCGCAGCGGCGCTGGGCGTTGCGGCTGTCGCAGGTATGAATGTGTTTAATCGTGACCCGCAGTATGCTCAGGTGCTCTCAGCAATACCCATCAAAGAGACAATCAAAAATCCACGCCGGGAGTGTCGCAACGTCACTCTGACTCACCGACGCCCGGTTCAGGATGAGAACCGTATTGCTGGATCGGTGTTAGGAGCTGTTGCGGGCGGCGTGCTGGGTCACCAGATTGGCGGCGGGCGCGGACGCGATGTCGCCACCGTTGCGGGCGCGCTCGGCGGCGGCTACGCCGGTAATCAGGTTCAGGGCTATATGCAAAAGAGCGATACTTACACTACCCATGAGCAGCGCTGTAAGACGGTCTACGACAAACATGACAAAATGCTGGGCTATGATGTGACCTATAAAATCGGCAACGAGCAGGGCAAAATTCGAATGGATAAAAATCCTGGTACGCGGATTCCCATTGACAGAAACGGTCAACTGGTTGTTAACGATCAGATTTAACGTACGCGGAGCAAAGACGTCGTTCAGCATACGCCGCCGGTTTCCCGGCGGTTTTTTTTGCTTATTCGGCCAGCAGTGGCATCGTGTTAAGGAGCGTTTGCAACCATTCTATACGTCGCTTGCGCTCGCTCAGGTCACAGATAAATTTCAGCCGCGTGGGGCCGTCCAGCGCCCATTGCTTAGGTTCTTTATGCAGCAAGCTGATTAGCCAGCCTGGATCAACATGGTTTTTATCGGCAAACTCAATGTAGCCACCTTTATCGCTGGCCTCTATGCGCCTGATACCAATCCTTCTTGCCGTCAAACGTAGCGCCGCACTGTCCAGCAGGTTACGCGCCGCATCAGGCAGCGTACCAAAGCGGTCGATCAACTCCACTTTTAGCTCATTAAGCTCGGCTTCCGTCGCTGCGCTGGCGATACGTTTGTATAGCGACAGTCGGGTATTAACATCGGGTATATAGTCATCCGGCAGCAGTGCTGGCATGCGGAGTTCAATCTCGGTCTGTGAGTTTGTGAGATCCTCCAGTGAAGGCTGGCGCCCGTCTTTCAACGCCTCAACGGCGTTTTCCAATAGCTCCATGTACAGCGAAAATCCGATGTTTTCCATCTGGCCGCTCTGGCCTTCACCCAGTAGCTCTCCGGCACCCCGTATCTCCAGATCATGCGTTGCCAGTGCGAAGCCAGCCCCCAGATCTTCAAGGCTGGCAATCGCTTCCAGTCGCTTATGCGCATCGGCGGTCATGGCTTTCGGATGGGGTGTCAGTAGCCAGGCGTAAGCCTGGTGGTGAGAACGGCCCACGCGTCCGCGTAGCTGATGAAGCTGGGCTAAGCCAAAGTGGTCGGCACGCTCAATGATAATGGTATTGGCCGTGGGAATATCAATTCCGGTTTCGATGATAGTGGTACATACCAGCACGTTGAAACGTTGGTGATGGAAATCATTCATCACTCGCTCAAGATCGCGCTCGCGCATCTGACCGTGCCCTACGGCTACGCGTGCCTCAGGCACCAGATCGGCCAGACGTGTCGCTGCCTTGTCGATATTTTCTACATCGTTATAAAGGTAGTAAACCTGCCCGCCTCTTAGCACCTCGCGCAGGATCGCCTCACGTATCACCAGCGCGTCATACTCGCGCACGAAGGTTTTTACCGCAAGGCGACGTGCGGGCGGCGTTGCAATAATCGACAGGTCACGGATGCCGCTCATCGCCATATTTAGCGTGCGCGGAATAGGCGTTGCGGTCAGCGTCAAAATGTCGACATCGGCGCGCATAGCTTTAATCCGCTCTTTATGGCGTACGCCAAAGCGGTGCTCTTCATCGACGATCAGCAGACCGAGATCGCGCCATTTGATATCGCTTTGCAAGAGTTTGTGGGTGCCGATCAGAATATCGACTTTACCTTCGGCAGCGGCTTCCAGCACTTGGCTTTGCTCTTTGACGCTGCGAAAGCGAGACAGTACTTCAATGCGTACCGGCCAGTTAGCAAAGCGGTCACGAAAATTTTCATAGTGCTGTTGAGCGAGCAAGGTGGTTGGCACCAGCACCGCAACCTGTTTGCCATTTTCTACCGCAAGGAATGCGGCGCGCATCGCCACTTCAGTCTTGCCAAAACCGACATCACCACAGACCAGACGATCCATCGCTAACGGCTGGCACATATCGCTCAGCACCGCATTAATGGCCTGGGCCTGATCGGTGGTCACCTCAAACGGAAAGCCTTCACAGAAGAGTTGATACTGCTGTTTATCGTGCCTGAAGGCAAAGCCGGTCCTGACGGCGCGCTGGGCATAAATATCTAACAGTTCAGCGGCGACGTCGCGCACCTTTTCCGCTGCTTTTTGACGGGCGCGTTGCCACACATCACCGCCCAACTTATGCAGCGGCGCGTTTTCTTCCGCGCCGCCCGCGTAACGGCTAATCAGATGCAGCGATGAAACCGGAACATAAAGTTTCGCCTCTCCGGCATAAGAGAGCATCAGGTATTCCGCTTTGACGCCGCCGGTTTCCAGCGTTGTCAGGCCATTATAGCGCCCAACTCCGTGCTCAAGATGCACCACCGGCTGGCCTGGCCGCAGTTCAGCGAGGTTGCGAATAAGCACGTCTGGATTGATCGTACGACGATTATCGCGGTGACGGTGGCTGACGCGCTCGCCCAGCAGGTCGCCTTCGCAAATCAGCGCACGCTGACGTGCGGTATCAATAAAACCCTGTTCGCTGGCGCCCAGCATTAGCCAGTAACCGCTGTGGCCGGCGTTATTGATATTATCCAGTGCTTGCGGACGCAGTTTGATGCGCGTCAGTATTTCCTGAAGCGTTTCGCGCCGACCTTCGGATTCCACCGAGAAAATGACCGCGCCATCGAACTGCTCGATAAACTGGCGAAGGGCATCCAGCGGTGCTTTGGCCTGGGGTTCAACCGCCAGGGGGGGAAGCGGTTGATAATCCAGATTGGTCACGCCGCCACGTGGATTGAGGGTTTGCTGGCTGAGCTGAATGCGCGGCCACTTTTTCAGCGCGGCAAAGAGCTGATCGGTCTTCAGCCAAAGGCTTTCCGGCTTTAGCAACGGGCGCATTGGATCAATGCGGCGACTCTCATAGCGTGAGTTGACGTCCTGCCAGAAGCGTTCGGCGCTGCTCTCAAGGTCGCCACAGCAGATAAGCAGCGTATTAGCAGGCAGATAGCTGAACAGGTCGGGCAGGGGCTGTTCAAAAAACAACGGTTGCCAGTATTCAATTCCCGCAGGCAGGGTG
This sequence comes from Izhakiella capsodis, assembly GCF_900115045.1. Classification (GTDB taxonomy): domain Bacteria; phylum Pseudomonadota; class Gammaproteobacteria; order Enterobacterales; family Enterobacteriaceae; genus Izhakiella; species Izhakiella capsodis. The sequence continues at coordinate 358,082 of NZ_FOVC01000001.1, forward strand.
CCTTTACTGACCTGCTGGTAAATATGTTCAGCATCGCGTCGGACGTCGAAGTTCTCGCGCCAGCGGCTGCGAAACAGTTCAATGGCAATTTTGTCGGTTGGAAATTCATGGGCTGGCAGCAGATTTATCGCCGGAACGTCTTCCAGCGTGCGCTGAGTATCAACGTCAAACAGGCGCAGGCTGTCAATTTCATCATCAAAAAAATCAATACGGTAAGGATGCTCACTCCCCATAGGGAACAGATCGAGCAGCGCACCACGCGTGGCGTACTCACCATGCTCCATCACCTGATCGACATGCCGGTAGCCGGCTTGATCGAGCTGCGTTCGCAGGCGATCGCGGGAGAGCGTCTGACCCTTTTCCATCACCAGCGCATGTCCATGCAGAAAGCTGTGCGGGCATACGCGCTGCATCAGCGTGTTGACCGGCAAAATCAGCAGACCGTTTTTTAATGTTGGAAGCTGGTACAGGGTAGCCAGACGCGAAGAGATGATGTCCTGATGGGGCGAAAAATTGTCGAAGGGGAGCGTTTCCCAATCTGACAGGCTGGAAACGGGCTGCGGGCTGAACTGGTTGATTTCGTCCTGAAGCCTTAGTGCGCTTTGCTTATCCGGGGTAATCAACAGCGCCGGTCCATCGTGTCGGGTGAGTATCTCCGCACATTCTACCGCGCTGGCGGCGCCGGTGAGCTGCCCCAGCTGGCGGATATCGCCAGCTTTCACTGGCAGGGTATAACGATTTTTTTCAGGCATAGTCACCTAGGCAATCTCTTTTCTGAATGTGAGGGATACAAACCTATTCAGATCAGGCAGTAAGCATACCGGCGGAAGTTTACGCAACTTCCGCCGACTGATCCAGTCCGGGCAGCGTATCGGCGCCTGACTCACCCGCCATGCCACACATCGGGCATAATTATAGCGATAAGGGTCAGCTAAGCGCGTAACTTGCGAGGAAAGACGCTTTTTGTTGTTTTTTTATTCATTAGCGCGTTCTCTGCGAATAAGTTGACAAAACAAAGTACTTAACACATGGGTTCAGTGGTTCCATATCGTGCAGCGGTACTTTATTATGCGGGGTTAACTTCCCGCTTCGAGCGCTACAAAGACGGATTTCATGTATCAACCTGTTGCGTTATTTATTGGCCTGCGTTACATGCGTGGACGCGCCTCCGATCGCTTTGGTCGGTTTGTCTCCTGGCTATCGGCTATCGGTATTACGCTCGGCGTGATGGCACTGGTGACCGTACTCTCGGTGATGAATGGCTTTGAGAAGGAGCTGGAAAAAAGCACTCTCAACCTGATGCCCCAGGCGCTGATTACCAGCGAACAGGGATCGATAAATCCTGTCAGCCATCCAGCCAGCCAGCTGAAACTTAACGGTGTCAGCAATATTACGCCACTCACCACGGGCGATGTGGTGATGCAAAGCGCCACCAGTGTTGGCGTAGGCGTGATGATCGGTATCAATCCCGGAGAAAAAGATCCGCTGCTGCGCTTTCTGATTAACGGCAATGCCGATGTATTACAGCCCGGCAAATATAACGTGATCCTTGGTGAACCGCTTGCCAGCCAGCTTGGTGTGACACTCGGTGACCGGTTACGCCTGATGGTGCCCTCGGCCAGCCAGTTTACGCCCGTGGGGCGTATTCCCAGCCAACGTTTGTTTACCGTTGCTGGTATCTATGCCGCTAACAGCGACGTCGACAGCTACCAGATTTTGGTCAATCAACAGGATGCTTCGCGACTGATGCTTTATCCTGCTGGCAATATTACCGGCTGGCGCCTTTGGTTAAAAAATCCACTGGATGTCGACAGCCTCAGTCATCAGACGCTGCCAGCCGGTATGGTCTGGAAAGACTGGCGCGCACGTAAAGGCGAACTGTTTCAGGCCGTACGGATGGAAAAAAATATGATGGGCTTGCTGTTAAGCCTGATTGTTGCCGTCGCGGTATTTAATATTCTTACCTCGCTTGGCCTGTTGATTATGGAAAAACAGAGCGAAGTAGCAATTCTGCAAACGCAGGGGTTGACCCGCCGCCAGATAGTGGCGGTATTCATGGTTCAGGGGGCGAGCGCGGGGATCGTTGGATCGCTGATGGGAACGCTACTTGGCGTATTGTTGTCCAGTCAACTCAATAGCCTGATGCCGATGATTGGTCTGTTTCTTGACGGCGCGGCGTTACCGGTTGCTATCTCCGGTTCGCAGGTGGTGACTATTATGCTGGTCGCGATGCTGGTCGCTCTGCTTTCTACGCTTTATCCCTCCTGGCGCGCCGCCGCCGTTCAACCCGCTGAGGCTTTACGTTATGAGTGATGCATTACTGTTGCAGTGTGACAAACTGTGTAAACGCTATTTGGAAGGCAGCGTGCAGACGGAAGTTTTGCGCGATGTATCTTTCGGCATCACGCCAGGCGAGATGGTGGCCGTAGTGGGTAGCTCAGGGTCGGGTAAAAGCACCCTGATGCACCTGTTAGGCGGGCTGGATACCCCAACTTCCGGTGAGGTGATTTTCAACGGCAAAGCGTTGAGTAAACTCTCACCGGCGGCCCGTGCTGATTTGCGCAATAAACACCTTGGTTTTATTTATCAGTTCCATCATTTGCTGCCCGATTTCAGCGCGTTGGAGAATGTGGCAATGCCGCTGCTTATTGGCAAAAAAGGGCGGGCCGAGGCGCAAAAACAGGCGCTGGAAATGCTCAAAGCAGTCGGCCTTTTGCCGCGTGCATCGCACCGCCCCTCCGAGCTGTCAGGCGGCGAGCGCCAACGCGTAGCGATTGCGCGGGCGCTGGTGAACAATCCGTGTCTGGTGCTGGCTGATGAACCCACCGGCAACCTTGATGCCCGCAATGCCGATGCCGTTTTCGATCTGCTTGGTGAGTTAAACGTACGTCAGGGAACAGCGTTCCTGGTCGTGACCCATGACTTGCATTTGGCAAAACGTCTGCCGCGTCAAATGGAGATGCGTGACGGACAGCTGAGCTCGGATGTTACGCTGGCGGGTAGGTTGTAATGGCCGGGTCTCTCTCTTTTCTGCTTGGGTTGCGCTTTAGTCGCGGGCGCCGTCGCGGCGGTATGGTATCGCTGATATCAGTTATCTCAACCGTTGGTATCGCGCTTGGCGTTGCCGTGCTGATTATTGGTCTCAGTGCGATGAACGGGTTTGAACGTGAGCTGAACAATCGCATTCTTGCAGTGGTGCCACAGGGTGAAATTGAGCCGGTTAATCAGCCCTTTAACGGTTGGCCACAGATGCTGTCCGTGGTGCGTAATGTACCCGGCGTTGCGGCGGCAGCACCCTACGTTAACTTTACCGGCCTGATAGAAAGTGCCGCGAAGTTAGAGGCCATTCAGATAAAAGGGGTTGATCCAAAGCAGGAGATGCAGCTCAGTGCGCTGCCACACTACGTGCGTAATAACGCCTGGCAGAGTTTTAGTGCGGGAAAACATCAGATAATTCTCGGTCACGGCGTGGCCAATAGCCTGAAGGTGAAGCAGGGAGACTGGGTCTCAATCATGATCCCCAATAGCGATCCCGCGCACAAATTATTACAGCCCAAACGTGTGCGCCTGCAGGTCAGCGGTATTCTGCAACTGAGTGGCATGCTGGATCATAGCCTGGCGCTGGTGCCGCTGGCTGATGCGCAAAAATATCTTGATATGGGCAACAGCGTCACCGGTATTGCCATCAAGGCGAAGGACCCCTTCAGCGCGAATAAGCTGGTGCGCACCGCAGGTGAAGCGACCAGGGCTTACGTCTATATCCGCAGCTGGATTGGTACCTACGGTTATATGTATCGCGATATTCAGATGATCCGCGCCATTATGTATCTGGCGATGGTGCTGGTGATTGGCGTTGCCTGTTTTAACATTGTTTCTACACTGGTGATGGCGGTTAAGGATAAAAGCAGTGACATCGCGGTGCTGCGTACCCTCGGTGCCAGAGATGGTCTGATCCGCGCGATATTTGTCTGGTACGGACTGCTGGCCGGACTGATTGGTAGCCTGAGCGGTGTGGCGGTCGGTGTGCTGGTTTCGCTAAATCTGACGCCAATCATGCGCGGGATTGAAGCCGTTACGGGTTATCATTTCTTGTCAGGCGATATCTATTTTATTGATTTTTTACCCTCCGAGTTGCACTGGCGGGACGTGGTGATTGTACTGGTGACTGCATTGCTGTTAACTCTGATCGCCAGCTGGTATCCGGCGCGGCGTGCCAGTCGTATCGATCCGGCGCGCGTGCTAAGCGGGCAGTAATGCCGCGGTTTTATTACCACGTCAGGTGGGTAAATCACGCCTGACCTGATTTCAGGAAGCTGAGGATTTTTTTATGCGCATTTCCCGTCGGCGTCTGCGCCTGACTCGTTATAAAAAGTGCCGCCGTCTGGTGCATCAGCGCTTCAGGCAGCGAATTTTTGAACGCGATCGCCATCTTGAAATGTCCCGGCATACTTTACCTAACGTAGTGATTCTTACCGGCGCAGGGATCTCTGCGGAATCCGGTATACGCACCTTTCGTGCGGCAGATGGCTTGTGGGAGGAGCATCGGGTGGAGGATATTGCTACGCCTGAGGGGTTTGCCCGTAATCCTCGGTTGGTGCAGGCGTTTTACAATGCTCGCCGCCAGCAGCTACAACAGCCCGATATTTCGCCCAATCCGGCGCACACAGCACTGGCGTCGCTGGAGAGAGTGCTGGGAGATAACCTGCTGATCGTGACGCAAAATATCGACAATCTGCATGAGCGTGCTGGCAACGCTAACGTTATTCATATGCACGGCGAGCTTCTCAAGGTTCGCTGTACACAAAGTGGGCAAATTTTGGACTGGGCGGACGAGGTGACCGACAATGACCGCTGTCACTGCTGCCAGTTTCCGGCCCCACTGCGCCCGCACGTGGTGTGGTTTAGTGAAATGCCTCTGCAGATGGATGATATTTATCAGGCGATTGCCGGGGCGGATTACTTTCTGGCGATCGGGACCTCAGGCCACGTATATCCGGCTGCGGGCTTTGTCCATGAGGCTAAGCTACATGGAGCGCATACCGTTGAGCTGAACCTGGAGCCCAGCCAGGTGAATAGTGAATTCGATGAGAAAATATACGGACCGGCCAGCGAAGTCGTGCCGGCCTGGGTGAGCAAATTTATCCATCAAATTAAGCGCTAAGTTTTCTGCCAGCGTCGGGGCGCGGCAAAGCCGCCGCTTCCCGGCGGCGAATATAATTGCGCAAATAATTAACCTGCCTCAACATTTCTTTGTCCGCAGCTGATAATAATAAAATGAATTCTCAACGGGATAGTTTATGACGCAATTACTGGAACGTTTTCTTAACTATGTCGCGATTGATTCGCAGTCCAAACCCCATGCCAGGCAGGTACCAAGCAGTCAGGGCCAGTGGCAAATGGCTGAGCTATTGAAAAAGGAGCTGCAAGATCTTGGTCTGGCCAATATCAGCCTGAGTGAACAGGGCATTCTGATGGCGACCCTGCCTGGTAACGTTGACTGGCCGGTTCCCACAGTTGGTTTTATTGCGCATGTCGATACTTCACCGGATTTTACTGCAAAACACGTGCGGCCACAGGTGATTGAAAACTATCGTGGCGGTGATATTGCGCTGGGAATAGGTGATGAAATTCTTTCGCCGGTACGTTTTCCTGTGCTGCATCAGCTGATTGGGCATACGTTGATTACCACGAATGGTAAAACGCTGCTCGGGGCTGATGATAAAGCCGGCGTAGCGGAAATAGTGACGGCTATTGCTGAACTGAAAAGCGGCGATCAACCACACGGTGATATCCGCATTGCCTTTACACCGGATGAAGAGATTGGTCGTGGTGCGCGGTATTTCGACGTCGATCTGTTCGATGCCGATTGGGCTTATACCGTGGACGGCGGCGGCATTGGTGAGTTTGAATATGAAAATTTTAATGCCGCATCGGTTACAGTAAACATTACCGGTAACAACGTTCATCCGGGCAGCGCGAAAAATGTGATGGTCAATGCGTTGGAGTTGGCGGTGCGCTTTCAGTCAGCCATCCCGCAACAGGAACAGCCGCAGCACACCGAAGGTTATGAAGGTTTTTTTCACCTGCATGGCATGAAAGGAACGGTAGAATCGGCGGAAATGCATTACATCATTCGCGATCATCAGCGGGAGCGGTTTGAAGAGCGTAAGGCAATGATGTACACGATTGCCAACGCTATTAACAGGACGTTAAGTGACGGCTGCGGTATTGCGCTTAGCATGAGCGATAGCTATTACAATATGCGTGAAAAAGTTGAAGTGCATCCGCATATCATCGATCTGGCGCTGCAGGCGATGCGCGATTGTAACATTGTGCCTGATGTTAAACCTATTCGGGGGGGGACCGACGGCGCGGCTTTATCCTTCAAGGGGCTGCCCTGTCCAAATCTTTTTACCGGGGGCTTTAATTATCACGGTAAGCATGAGTTCGCATCGCTGGATATCATGCAACAGTCGGTTGAAGTGATTAAGCGTATTGCGCTGCTAACCGCCGAAGGCGGTCGCCCGGTTTAGTCGCCTGCGGGGCGAAACGGGCAGAGATAGTTGAGATATCGTCGGAGCTGAAATCTGAACGGGCCGGAACAGGATTCCGGCCCGTTTTCGTTGATGCTATTCTGCGCTGAAATACCAGTAACCGCCGTTAACCAGCGTAGTCAGCTGCGCCAGAAATGCGGGATCGTCAAGCGTTGCTCCCAGCACTGCTTTATTTAATGTCAGATGCTGTGTCAATGCCTGGAGGCCACTCTGGTTATCGCACGCCAGCTGCTCGCCGTTAACGAATACCCGATCGTCAATTTTCAGCACCCGCAGACCGCCAAGTCGAGTCAGGTTGTCGCCTCCGATCAGTGCTTCATTAATTTCATCAGGCTGATAGGGCGGCTCCGGTGGCGCGATGTCCAGCTCATGACGCGATTGAGAAATAAACTCGCCAAACCACTGGCGAAAGCTTTCCGGTTGTTGAATGAGCTGCAGCATTTTGGCCTGAATGTCCGCCATCTCCTGCGGCAAAATCACGGCGGACTGACTGCGTTGCAAAATATCGGGATCGCTATAGCGTTCGCCACCCAGTTCGTGCTGCAAGGTGTAGTCGGCAAACCCACTGATCAGCTCACGCCCGCTTGGTGCGCGAAAACCAACGGAATAGTTAAGCGCATTCTCCAGTGAGTATCCCTCATGAGGGAACCCTGGCGGAATATAAAGAATATCACCCGGCTCCATCTCTTCATCAATGATGGCATTAAAAGGGGCAACCTGAAGCAGGTCGGGATGAGGGCAGTGCTGCTTCATGGGTGTTTTTTCGCCAACGCGCCAGCGACGGCGGCCTGTTCCCTGAATGATAAATACATCGTACTGGTCGAGATGTGGGCCAACGCCGCCTCCCGGCACAGAGAATGAAATCATTAAATCATCAATACGCCAGTCAGGTAGCGCGCGGAAGGAGCGCATTAACCGCCCAGCGGACTCATGCCAGTGATCGACCGCCTGTACCAGCAATGACCAGTTTGTTTCACCGAGATGATCGTAACTTTCAAAAGGACCGTGGCTGACCTGCCATTTTCCTTCCTGGTGGCTAATCAACCGACTGTCAACTTCGTTCTCCATTGCCAACCCGGCGAGTTCGTCAGGAGAAATTGGGTCGACGAAGTTTTTGAATCCCTGTTTTAATACCACCGGGCGTTTTTGCCAGTAGCGCTGGAGAAAGTCGGGCCAGTTGAGATCGAGCTGATAGTCCATATTGGCGTCCTGAACGCAGTAAATGACGGGAATTATAACAGCCTGAACGTCCGGTCAGCCATTGCTATCGGCTATATCCTGACGACGAAAGTAAACCTCCATCCGTGCCCCGCCGAGCGGGGCGCTACTGATTTGGATATCACCTTTATACTGTTCCAGAATGTCGCGAGCCACTGCCAGGCCAAGACCCTGTCCTGGACGCATGGTGTCCACGCGTTGTCCACGCTGAAAAATGATATCGCGCTTGCTGTCCGGGATACCGGGACCATCATCGTCAACAATCAGGCAAAGTATATCTCCCGCCTGGCGTGCGCTAATTTCGACGAACTCAAGACAATACTTGCAGGCGTTGTCCAGCACGTTGCCCATCACTTCCATAAAGTCATTTTGCTCACCAATGAAGGTCACTTCAGGGGATATATCCAGCGTAAGGTCGACGCCTTTTCGCTGATAGACCTTATTCAGCGCAGAGCAGAGGCTATCGACCAGGGCCGGAACAGAGTGTATTTCACGTTTTAACACGCTGTGATCGGCCTGCATGGTTGCGCGCTTCAGGTAATAGCCTATCTGGCTGGAGATGCGGCTGATTTGCTCCAGCATCACCGGCTCTATTTGCTCAATTGACTGTGGCCTGGCACCACGTAGCGCCCTTAATGAACTTTGCAGCACTGCCAGCGGCGTTTTCATGCTGTGCGTAAGATCGGCAAGCGTGGTCTGATAACGAGTGTAACGTTTGCGCTCACTTTCCAGTAGCAAGTTGAGATTGCGGACCATCCGACGTAGTTCGCGCGGTGGCTGTGGATCGAGAGTTTCCCGCTGCCCGGTTTCCAGTTCCCGGACCTGACTGGCCAGAACGTCAATGGGACGCAGGCTCCAGTTAGCGGCTAACCACAACAGCGGCACGACCAGCAGCAGGTTGAGAAGTAGCACGTAGCTGAACCAGGTCCAGACGACATCTGAATGTTGAAGTTCCTGAGGCATCGAGTCGACGACTACAATAGTCAGTTCTGGCAGATGTTTGGTTGCGCGATAGCGATTAACCGCGACTGAGTGGGTAAAGGTATCATTACCATCGTCATCGTAAGCGGTGATCTGGTTCTGAGCGTCCGGGTTATTGCCCAGCGCTTCCCGGCTGGTCTGATTAGTGGTTTCAATTTCATAGAAATTAGATCGTTTTAACCAGTAGGGCTTGATTTTATTGCGTATTTCGGGTGCAGGACGTTGTTGCCAAAGCAGCTGGCCCTGGTCATTATAAATGAAAATCAGAGTAGGGAAGTTAAGGTTAAACCCCTTTGGATGACCAATGGTCAATTTGCCATCGTGCCATTGCGCGAGACTGTACAGTAAATTGCTCTCACCTCGCATGATTCGGTAGCCATTTTTATCAAAACTGACTACATAGCCTACGACCGCCACCATGCCATAAGCCAGCGATAAAACCAGGACGATTACCGCAGTGGCCAGCAGAAAACGCACGCGTAATGAAAAAGGCCTCGCGCCCGCAAACCAGCGCTTCATCAGTCTGGTAGATCGAAGCGGTAACCCTGGCCTCTGACGGTGGTAATAACATCCGTCGGATATTGACTGAGCATCTTTTTACGCAGTCGTCCCATTAGTACGTCTATGGTATGACTCTCACGCAGTTCAGCATCGGGATAAAGCTGTAGCATCAAAGAGTCTTTGCTGACGACTTTACCCGCATTGCGGATGAGCGTCTCAATAATGGTGTATTCGAAAGCGGTAAGTTTGATCGGGTACGCACTGATGGTTAGCTCACGGCGCGATAAGTCAATCTGGAATGGATCGAGGGTTATCAACTGTGAAGCGAGCCCGCTGTTGCGCCGCATCAGCGCCTGTAGGCGGGCTGACACTTCTTCAATGTGAAAAGGTTTAGTGACGTAATCATCGGCACCGGCCTCCAGCGCTTCAACTTTTGCCTGCCAGCCGTCACGTGCGGTCAGAACCATAATAGGTTGCTTAATCCCGTCATTACGCCAACGGCGAATCAGACTCATGCCATCTTCATCCGGCAAGCCAAGATCAACCAGCGCAATATCCGGAATATGCTCCTGCAGAAAGTAATCTGCTTCCCGTGCATCCTCGGCAGCGTCGACCTGATGACCTAACTCACGTAGCTGTACGGCAAGATGGTGACGCAGCAGGGCATTATCTTCCACAACCAGAACGCGCATAGTCTGTTCCTTATATTTATGACTTATTCAATCACATGATATCTAATTATAGTCGTGAGGAAATAAACCACAGATTAACGTAAACAGTAAGTCAACACCCCCATCCCCAGAGGGTGTAGAAATTACAGACTACTTAAGATCGTCTACCATCTGACTGGCCCGGCCGAGATAGTTTGCCGGGGTCATTTGCTTCAGTCGCTCTTTTTCATGCTCCGGCAGCGCCAGTTCGTCGATAAAGGTGCGCATTCCTGCCGCATCGACGCGCTTGCCTCGAGTTAATTCTTTTAGTTTCTCATAAGGTTTTTCAATACCATAACGTCGCATTACTGTCTGTACTGGCTCTGCCAGAACTTCCCAGTTCAGGTCCAGTTCCGCCAGCAGACGCTCGTGGTTGACTTCCAGCTTGGAGATGCCTTTAAGCGTAGCCTGATAAGCTATCAGCGCGTAACCGATGCCAACGCCGAGATTACGCAGTACGGTAGAGTCGGTAAGATCACGTTGCCAGCGGGACACTGGCAGCTTACTGGCCAGATGCTGCATCATCGCATTAGCCAAACCGAGATTGCCTTCGGAATTCTCGAAATCAATAGGATTGACTTTATGTGGCATAGTTGATGAGCCAATTTCACCTGCGATAGTTTTCTGTCTGAAGTGGTTTAGCGCAACATAGCCCCAAATATCGCGATCGAAATCAATCAGAATAGTATTGAAGCGCCCGATGCAATCAAAGAGTTCGGCAATATAATCATGCGGTTCGATCTGCGTGGTATAGGGATTCCAGCCTATGCCCAGCGAGGTAACGAAGCTTTCGCTGAGCTGATGCCAGTCGACTTCCGGGTAGGCAGCAATATGAGCATTGTAGTTGCCGACAGCACCATTGATCTTACCGAGGATTTCCACGCGTTCCAGCTGACGCAATTGACGGGCTAAGCGATAAGCGACGTTAGCCATTTCTTTGCCCATCGTAGAAGGGGTTGCCGGTTGGCCGTGAGTGCGACATAGCAGAGGGATATCGCGGTATTCTGCAGCCAGCCTTTTCACCTCGGCAATAATCTGGCTCCAGAGGGGGATAAGCACCTCACGCCGGGCGGTTTCCAGCATCAGCGCGTGGGAAAGATTGTTGATATCTTCAGAAGTGCAGGCAAAGTGAATAAACTCTGACACTGCCTGTAACGCGGGTATCTCTGCGACTTTTTCTTTAAGAAAATACTCTACGGCTTTAACGTCATGGTTGGTGGTGCGCTCAATCGTTTTAATTCGTGCCGCATCCTGTTCTGAAAAAGTGGAGACTATTTGGTCAAGGAAAGCGTTTGCGTCCCGATCAAATAAGGGAACTTCTTTAATTTCTGCACATTCGGCCAGCTTCTGTAACCAGCGCACTTCCACCTCGACGCGAAATTTCAGTAAGCCAAACTCACTGAAAATTGCACGCAGCGGGCTGACTTTTTCGCCGTAACGGCCATCGATGGGGGATACGGCGGTCAGAGAGGATAACTCCATAGGGGCAACTCCTGGATTGGTTAACAGTTAGTTGAGTGCGACATTAATCGGTCTAGCATCTTTTTCGCCTCGCCAGTGAGACGGGCGCGAGAAAACATCAATTGCAGGCGACCACCGCCAACCTGGCGCCAGAGCACTGCGGAACGCATACCGGCCAGTAATGACGCCCGCACTTTGCTTTGCAGCTGTGCATTTTGCAGCATGGCCGATGACCCGGTAACCTGAATACGGGGCCCGAGTGGGCTAATGACGTCAACGTAGATGCCAGCCATCGCGCTAAGAAGGGTGGGTGACATTAACTCGTAGTGAGCCAGTTGACGATCCAGCTGAGCGATACGCTGACCAAGTTCGTCCAGGGCATTCTGATTTTTACTTAATTTGCTTTCCAGCATCATCAGACTCAGGGTATAGCGTGTCAGCTCAGCGCCAGCTCCCTGTCGGCCGCTACTGTTGAACACGGCCAATAGCGTTTCAAGTCCTGGGCGCAGATTAGCTTCATCGTTGCCGAAAACTGCCAGGGTTGATGAGGGGCTGAGATCCAGCAGGCTGCTCAACGAAACGTTCAGCGCCTGCTGATCACAATGTCCATGATGTGCCAGCTGCTGTACCAGATGGGCAGCCTGGCAAACCCCGGCCAGCGCCAGAGTAATTTCATAATAGTTTTTTGCCATGTTTGTTTGCTCCCTTAGCGGCCGGTGTAAATTACTTAGGCGTCGACCAGCGGTAAACGCTGTTCGATAATGCCGCCGCCAAGACACACTTCATCCAGATAAAACACCGCCGACTGGCCGGGAGTAACCGCGGCGACAGGCACGTCGAAACGTACCTCGATACGGTCCTCCCCCAGCGGCGTTACATCGCATGGAATATCGGCCTGGCGATAACGTGTCTTAACCGTACAGCGTAATGGGGCGCTCAGTGGCTGGCGATCAATCCAATGCAGTTGTTGAGCGATAAGACCGACCGACATCAGCCGCGGATGGTCAGCGCCCTGAGCAACAATCAATTGGTTGTTGGCGAGATCTTTATCGACCACATACCAGGGTTCATCGCGGGCATCTTTCATGCCGCCAATGCCAAGCCCTTTGCGCTGGCCGAGAGTATGGTACATCAGTCCCTGATGCTCTCCCACAATGTCGCCATCAATGCTGAGGATCGCACCGGGTTGCGCCGGTATATAACGGCCGAGAAAATCGCGAAACTTACGCTCGCCTATAAAACAGATGCCGGTTGAGTCTTTTTTCTTTGCGGTAATCAATTGCTGCGCTTCGGCCAGAAGGCGTACTTCCGGTTTGTTTAATTCGCCGACCGGAAATAAACTTTGGGTCAGCTGCTGGTGGCTCAGTGTATAAAGGAAATAGCTTTGATCCTTGTTCTCATCGAGCCCGCGTAGCAGCGCACCTTTGCCATTGTTGTCAGCACGGCGAACGTAGTGTCCGGTGGCGATAAAATCGGCCCCCAGATCTTCAGCGGCATACTCAAGAAAGGCTTTAAATTTGATCTCTTTGTTGCAAAGAATATCCGGGTTTGGCGTGCGGCCCGCTTTATATTCGGCAAGAAAATGTTCGAAGACATTATCCCAGTATTCGGCGGCGAAATTAATGGTATGTAGCGGAATGTTCAGCTTGTCGCATACCGCCTGGGCATCGGCCAGATCTTCCGCGGAAGTACAGTACTCCTCACCGTCATCTTCTTCCCAGTTCTTCATGAACAGACCTTCCACCTGGTATCCCTGCTGAAGCAGTAACCAGGCGGATACAGAGGAATCAACGCCGCCGGACATTCCGACGATCACTTTTTTCTGGCTGTCAGACATGGGTCATACTCAAGATTAAGGTCGTACACGCGACCGCGAAAAAGGCGGCATAGTCTATCATGCGTAGCTGGCCTGCGCATCTTCGTTAAATGGCCACTGGAAGGCGCTTAACATACTCAATGGGTAGCGCACGCCCTGTTGATAAATACGCAGGCTTTCGGCAACCAGCGGTGAACGTAACTTTTTACCGGCATTAACGATTTCTTCGGCGCTCAGCCACCAGCCGCAGTCGATATCGCGATCGTTGGGGTGGGGCTCAATTCGCCGGGGCAGATCGAGGGCAAAAAGAAAGCGCAGAAAGGGCGTATTATCCGGGGCGATCCATTGATGAAGGTGCAAAAATACCTGTGGAACCGCCTCAATACCGGTTTCTTCGTACAGCTCACGCACGGCAGCCTGGAGTAGCGTTTCATCGGCCTCAAGGTGGCCTGCAGGTTGATTCCAGGTCGGACGGCCTCGTACCCGCTCTTCTACCACTAAAAAAAGATTTTCAGCTTGCACCACGGTAGCGACCGTGACGTGGGGTTTAAACATGTTAGCGCTCCTAAGAAAGAAGTAGCTTTCGACAGTAGCAGAGTCTCCGACAGTTCTGAAGCCCGCGACTTTCTGGTTAGGTTAACTCCTGCCACTTGCCGCAGGCCAGTTTTCCCAGGCTGTATTCGCCCAGCGCATAGCGAATTAACCGCAACGTCGGGAAGCCAATATGTGCCGTCATCCGTCGGATCTGACGATTACGCCCTTCATATAAGGTTATTTTCAGCCAGCTGGTGGGGATCGATTTTCTTTCACGGATCGGCGGCTGGCGGGGCCAGAGCCAGCCGGGAGCGCTGACTAGCTCCACCGATGCAGGTAGCGTCGGACCATCTTTGAGATTAACGCCATCGCGTAGCCGCTGCAGTGGGGATTCGTCGGGTTCACCCTCAACCTGAACGTAATAAATCTTACCGGTTCGTTTACCCGGCAGCGTCAGCCGGGCTTGCAGCGCACCGTCATTCGTCAGCACCATCAGGCCCTCACTGTCTCGATCCAGGCGGCCAGCAGCATAAATACCGGCAATGTCTATGTAATCTTTTAGCGTGGCGCGGCCAAGTTGATCGGTAAATTGCGGCAGCACATCGTAAGGTTTATTGAACAGTACCACCCGCGGCAGAGCGTTGACTTGTGCATTTGGCGGAGGCTTACGGCTGTAACGTTGAGGTTTATAATTCATAAGCGACGCTTTTCACCTATCTCTGCAGTAACGGTTAATCGGCGCATTATAGCTTAGCGGCGAGGAGATTGGCGCGAAGATAATATTCAAGTAGTATTGACGAGCATCTTACAAATCATTAACAAAAGATCGCTCTAAGGAGAAGTTAATGGAAAGCAAAGTGGTTGTTCCGTCGGAAGGTAAAAAAATCACCCTGGAACAGGGCAAACTCAACGTACCAAATAATCCTGTTATCCCGTTTATAGAAGGGGATGGCATTGGTGTTGACGTCTCGCCTGTGATGATCAAAGTGGTGGATGCCGCCGTACAGAAAGCTTACAAGGGCGAGCGTAAAATCTCCTGGATGGAAATTTACACGGGTGAGAAGTCCGTTGAGCTATACGGGCAGAATGTCTGGCTACCCCAGGAGACCCTCGATCTGATTAAAGAGTACCGCGTCGCCATCAAAGGCCCATTGACCACGCCGGTTGGCGGTGGTATCCGCTCTCTGAACGTTGCCCTGCGCCAGCAGCTGGATCTTTACATCTGTCTGCGTCCGGTTCGTTATTATAAAGGTACGCCAAGCCCGGTAAAACGCCCTGAAGATACTGATATGATCATCTTCCGTGAAAACTCAGAAGATATCTACGCGGGGATTGAATGGAAAGCCGGTACGGCTGAAGCGGATAAAGTAATCAAATTCCTGCGTGAAGAGATGGGCGTGAAGAAAATTCGTTTTGCCCAGCAGTGTGGTATCGGTATCAAACCTTGTTCTGAAGAAGGCACTAAGCGTCTGGTACGTGCAGCAATTGAATACGCTATCACTAACGATCGTGACTCTGTGACCCTGGTCCATAAAGGGAATATCATGAAGTTCACCGAAGGGGCGTTCAAGGACTGGGGCTATCAGCTGGCGCGTGAAGAATTTGGTGGAGAGCTGATTGACGGCGGTCCGTGGATTAAGGTCAAAAATCCAAAAACCGGCAAAGACATTGTGATAAAAGATGTGATTGCCGACGCCTTCCTGCAGCAGATCCTGCTGCGTCCGGCTGAGTATGATGTTATTGCCTGTATGAATCTGAACGGGGATTACATTTCTGATGCGCTTGCGGCACAGGTTGGTGGTATCGGTATTGCACCTGGTGCCAATATCGGTGATGAATGCGCGCTCTTTGAAGCGACGCACGGTACGGCACCTAAGTATGCCGGTCAGGATAAAGTAAATCCGGGCTCAGTTATTCTTTCCGCTGAAATGATGCTGCGTCACATGGGCTGGACAGAAGCCGCCGACTTAATTGTTAAAGGAATGGAAGGGGCGATTGCCGCCAAAACCGTGACCTATGACTTTGAACGTTTGATGGACGGCGCTAAGCTGCTGAAATGCTCAGAGTTTGGCGATGCTATCGTTAAAAATATGTAAGCAATTACGGTAATATATGGCCAACATGATTTGTTGATTTTATGTTGGCTATCTGATCTCCGCGTCTTTTCCTGAACTGTACAATAGCTAAGCCATTACATGGCTAATACAGCCCATTCATTACACCGATCATCATTATATTTATCGGTCATTTTTGCGATTTATGGCCTGATAGTTTTTGCGTCTCCAGCCTCCCCCCTGTTCCCGTTACAGATGTTCAGACAGAGAGCGCTGTTGACGAGACGTTGGCGCGGTTTCCTCCGGCCATGTTATAGCGCACCGATTCTTGGTATTCAACATCTAGCCGTGTGGCGATAGCCAAACACGTGTTCTCCTTGATTGCTTGTGAGGGGGTGAGTCGAAAATGCACCAGATACTGATTTATTAACATGTTCAGATCTCAGTAAAATAATGATTGTCCCATAGGTGAGATCCCGCAGGGCGATCAGATGCGATAACGTTGAGCAGGTAAAAGCAGCCATCATGCAATAGGTTTACGCGAGATCGGTAGTGAACGGAGGCGGTGATGCCAGCTCATTTGAGTTGTCTGCACTATCAATCTCAAGCGCAGTCAGCATTGTGAAGAAGTTGCCAGTAGTCGATATGGGCCAGCTCTGACTGTAAATCAGATTATTATCGCGCACAATGAACAGCCATTCCTGAAACCTGAAAGGATTTTGTCAATTGTGAATTTCTGACTATCATCGCAATGAAATATAGGTTTACATTTTCGACTAAAAATGCCCAACAATGAATTCCCTTATTGTGATTTATTGGTTGTGATGCGTGCTGGCGGTAGGCTTGAGGTGCACCCACCGCCAAATTGCTATAACGCATTGATCAACATATAGCCCAACGCCGTCATTATTAGTGAACCGGTAACGTGTATGAAAATTGAGGTGAAGGCCCAGAGAATATTTCCAGCCTGAAATGAGCTGACAACTTCCGCTGAAAAGGTAGAGAAGGTTGTCATTCCACCACAAAGTCCAGTGGTTATCAGTAGTTTCCATGCCGGATCAAGCTGGGGGTTTTTCATAAACCAGGCCATAGCAGCACCGATGATAAACCCGCCTGCCAGGTTAACCAGCAACGTGCCGGGGGGAAGTGAGGGGAAGGTAGGATTAAGTTTTACCGCCAGTAACCATCGAATAACGCAGCCAACGGAACCGCCAATAATAACGGCCAGTAACGATTTCATTTAAATGACCTCTCTGTGAGTTTAACGGGGAGAGGCCAGCACGGAATATAAAGATAAACGCCTGGCATCCCCATAAAGTTAAGGATTGTTTGCCAGGCGTCATCAGCCCAAAAAGGGCGGTTGGGGCAGGTGGAACGCCATCACCCGATGCCGCCAATGTAGCTATAATCATCGAGAAAATCAATCTGCGTTGCCTGAGGTTACGACCGCATGGTTATCAGAACGTGTCATCCGGGGTGTTTTGTACTACAACTTCCAGCGCTTTGCGCAGGATGTCATGATTAACTGGCTCCTGTTCAATCTCCATGCGTACCAACAGTGCACTTATAATGTCTTTATTACTGACGAAGCTTCTGTGCGCCGACAGTTCGGCCAGAATTTGGCTGATGACTTGTGATTCACTGTGCAACACGTCGGCGCTTTCGTTAAAGAACTCAGCGATACGCGTTGAATGTGATGCAACAACTGCAGACATATCGGTCATTGTGATGCCTCAATATAGTGGTCGAGCCAGAAACTTGCGAAATCATACAAAATTGCCCTGTGGTAGTTTTAATAAAGTTGTACAACGTTAAACGTTGAAAAAATTATTATACCCGCCGCGTCATTGCGCGTTTACGTTACCTACTCATTTGTATGCAGACTGAAAGCCACTTAAACTTATACAATAAATCTAATTCTGTACAATTAACCTTTGAGCATTTCGTGCTTTTCAGTCATGCACCTCAACCGAGCAGCTTTCTGCGTTCGGGAACTAACGTTTCATCCCGACAAAGTGCATCAAGCCAACCCTGAGGCTGGCTTGATGTGAAGCATGAGTGATCACAATGTGCCTGTACCGCCGTCTGAACACCATACCTGGCCAGAGGAGTAGCTACTTTCAGCAGAGGCCAGAGTGACGTAGAGCGGCGCGATCTCCACCGGTTGTCCCGGTCTGCCAAGTGGCGTGGTGGCACCAAACTGAGTCACTTTATCCATAGGCTGACCTCCACTGGACTGCAATGGTGTCCAGTACGGTCCGGGTGCAACGGCGTTGACGCGGATCCCATCTTTAGCTAACTGTTGAGCCAGTGTTTTGGTGAAGGTGATTATGCAGGCTTTAGTCTGAGCATAATCCAGTAGGATTTCGCTGGGATTAAATGCCTGTACCGAACTGGTATTGATAATTGAAGCGCCGCGTGGCAAATAATCCAGAGCGGCTTTTGTGATCCAAAACATTGCGTAGACGTTTGTTTTAAATGTCGCATCAAAGTCTTCGGTCGAGAGAGTACGTATCGATTCATTATACTGCTGACGGCCAGCATTATTAACCAGAATATCCAACCCCTTCAGCTGCTCTGCTGCGCTTTGTACCATCTGGCGACAAAATGGTTCGCTGCGGATATCGCCCGGCAGTGCGACCGCTTTGCATCCTTCTGCTTTAATCAAAGCAATGACTTCTGCTGCGTCTGACTCCTCCTCCGGCAGGTAGCTGATGGCAACGTCGGCACCTTCACGAGCATAGGCGATGGCGACTGCCCGGCCAATACCGGAATCGCCACCTGTAATTAGCGCTTTGCGTCCCTGGAGCCTGCCCGTTCCGTGGTAGTGTTGCTCACCGTGATCGGGGCGGGGCGTCATTTTACTGGCCAGCCCGGGTGCAGTCTGGGGCTGCTCAGGAAAGGGGGGCGCCGGATAGTCGTTTGTTGGTACTTTATCAGTTTGATTAATCTGCGCTGTCATCGTTATCTCCACTCATGAAATGAAAATTAATTATAGACAGCGATCTCATATTTGCCGTTGTCAGACTAAACGTGGGTCATTGGCACCTGTGGCAGTGGTTTCTGTTTGTACTAATAAATTATCAATTTTTTCTTTTAATCCCCATTGTTTACCAATTGATAAATTATCAGCTCATTATTGGGCGGGCATTCGTGGGAAAAAGTGGCATATTTAGCCCCAGGTGAACGAACCGCACTGGGTATGCCTGAAATATTGTGAGCACTGATTAAGGGTCTGGCGATGCTCGAATAATTAACCGACCAGAATGACTTCATGCACGCATGTTTAATTTAGCTATCAACATAATCGTTGTAATAAATTATCGCGGTGACCTTTTCCTGTTTAGAGTAGAAATCAACTGGTTACATTTATGCTGGAGATTCATAATGAGTAATAAAATGAAGACGCTGACCACTGCCAGTGGTATCCCGATTGCTGATAATCAAAATTCGCGCTCTGCTGGCCCGCGTGGTCCGCTTATGCTGGATGATTTCCATTTGGTAGAAAAACTGGCCCATTTTAACCGTGAGGTTATCCCTGAGCGACGTGTGCATGCCAAAGGCTCCGGTGCTTTCGGTAGCTTTCGTGTGACGCAGGATATTACGCATCTGTCACGGGCCGCGCTGTTTTCGGATATTGGTAAAGAAACGCCCGTTTTTTTACGTTTTTCCACCGTGGGCGGTGAGAGAGGATCTGCGGATACCGAGCGCGATCCGCGCGGCTTCGCCGTTAAATTTTATACTTCTGAAGGTAACTGGGATCTGGTGGGTAACAATACCCCGGTTTTCTTTATTCGCGATCCGTTGAAGTTTCCTGATTTTATCCATACGCAAAAGCGCGATCCGGCAACTAACATGAAGTCGCCGCAGATGACCTGGGACTTCTGGTCACTCTCGCCGGAGGCGTTGCATCAGATCACAACGCTGTTCTCCGATCGTGGTATTCCTGATGGCTATCGCCATATGCATGGCTTCGGCAGCCATACTTACAGCCTGATTAATGCTCAGGGTGAGCGGGTTTTTGTTAAATGGCATTTTAAGACGCTACAAGGGATCCGCAATCTTAGCGTTGAGGCTGCAACCGAACTGGCTGGCAGCGATCCTGACTATGCGCAGCGTGATTTATATGAGGCGATTGAGCGCGGCGATTATCCGCGTTGGCGGGTTTGTATCCAGGTCATGACGGAAGCCGAAGCGGCGGGACGGGCTGAAAATCCGTTTGATGTGACAAAAACATGGTCTCAGAAGAGATATCCGTTACAGGAAGTGGGCATCCTCGAGCTTAA
Source organism: Izhakiella capsodis (assembly GCF_900115045.1). Taxonomy (GTDB): domain Bacteria; phylum Pseudomonadota; class Gammaproteobacteria; order Enterobacterales; family Enterobacteriaceae; genus Izhakiella; species Izhakiella capsodis. The sequence continues at coordinate 378,197 of NZ_FOVC01000001.1, forward strand.
CCGCAACCCGGCTAATTATTTTGCCGAGGTTGAGCAGGCCGCCTTCGCTCCCAGCAACGTTGTTCCTGGAGTCGGTTTATCGCCGGATAAAATGCTTCAGGGGCGTGTATTTGCTTACGCCGACGCACAGCGTTATCGGGTTGGTACCAACTATCAACAACTGCCAGTTAATGCGCCGGCTTGCCCTTATCACAATTATCAGCGCGATGGTGCGATGCGCTTTGATGGAAACGGCGGCGGCAGCGCGAATTATGAGCCGAACAGCTATGATACAGAACCAAAGCAAAATGCAGCCTTTCGCGAGCCAGCATTAAATTTTAGCGGCGCAGCCGATCGTTACGATCACCGTGAAGACGATGACTATTACAGTCAGGCCGGTGCTCTCTATCGGCTAATGAACGCCGAACAGAAAAAAATTCTGACGGATAATATTATTCGGGCGATGGCCTCGGTTAGCCTTGAGGTTAAGCAACGGCAGGTTGCTCATTTCTTGAAGGCGGATAAAGACTACGGTAATACTATTGCCCAGGGCTTGGGCATCAACAAGATCTGATGTTTTACTTCTTATCAAAGGGGATTGTATCCATCGCTGTTTAGGCGACATTGATATGCTGAGCTCATCCCGACCTATTAAGGGTGCCGTTGGCGCCCTTGATATTGGCGCGCGGACCCGGTCAACGGATGTCTCTTCTCACCATTTCCCCCAATGAATATGCCCCTTAAAAGGCCACCCTATTTGTCAGCAGCGAGTAATTTTGTTACCGATTGATGCCACTGCTGCCCGCCATTTTGTGCATACTCATCTGGCAATCACGTAGCCGGTACGCAAGTGGATTTCACGCTATATCCCTTATTTTGCGGGGTAGCGTAAATTAAGTTCCGGCTAAGAAAAATTTCATAAAGAGAGGATCTTGTGCCTGTTTACCTTTCGGCTGGCCTGATACTGCTTGTTGTCAGCCATGCAGCTTTCGCTAAAGGGAACTATGAGTTTCAATTAACTTGCCCGGGACGAGCCACGATGACGGTTTCGAGGGATGATTACGGCATCAGTACCCTGATGTGGCCTGAGCATCAGTTTGAGATCGCCGCAGGCGAAACGTTCTCACAGCTGACGAGTGGTGATAGAGTGTCGGTCACGCAGTTTCGCAATGGCGACCAGATGATGGTGGACGATCGTACTGAGGAAACGTTTTTTTCCTATGCAGGTAGCGATAAGATTATCTCCTGTGTGCGTAGTGCTGATTTTGATATGCATGGCGTCATGCTGCCGCCATGGGAACCACCGGCCAGTAGTCTGAGTAGCTGAATGTAACGCTGCCTGGTATGGCTATCAGGACGGAATTCAGACCCGTGGCTCAGTGGATTATGATCCAGACCCACCTTTCCATACCGGATGGTTGGTATCCCGTTCAGTAGCGCTGCTGGCTCACCAAAGAAATGACGCGTCATCGGTTAACAGCATTTGCATTTCAGCCTGATCGAGGTTAAGCGGCGAACTTTCGGCTTCGCCGATAATCGCCAGCCAGCGGGATAAATCAACTTCTTGTCACACGTCGTCGTAGGTAGTGGTGCTCAGCAGTATCACATCGGGTCGCAGTGACCGGTAAAAGTCGAGGCTAAGATGTAAATCCGTGACATTGCTGTCTTCTCCCAGCATCGTCACCCACCTGCGTTATACAGCGTTAGCGTATCGCCAACCAACAAACAGGTTTACCCATTCGGCAAGACTTACAGATAGCTGGGGCTGCCAGGCGTTGGCATGACATGGAAGCTACCGCAGTGGACTTCGGGGTGGCGGAAGATGCCATCTGGTTGCGCATAATGTGTTATGGCATCCTGGGCTTTATTATGACAGTAAAGCGCTTCATTGAAGCGCTCTGGCAGCAATGACGTTGATGGATCCGCCAGGTGGCAGTGAGTCAGATAGTGACAAAACACCCCCCCTTTTGTTCAATAGCCTGATGATCCAACGGGTTTTGCATACGGGAAATCAGAATATTGCCGCGGGTATGTTTCAGTAAAAAACCGTGTATTATCATCGGCGACATCACAGTGCTTTTCGCTACCTGTTGGGGAACCACACCTATGAATCATCATAAAGCTGGATCATGGCGCACTCCTGCAACAGCGATTAACGCAGTGTCGGGTGGCCTGAAAGCGTCAAGCTGCAGTGTGTTTCCTTCACCTGCAGATGCGCGCAGGCACCCAGCGGTAACGTTACCGTATCTCGATCATGGCCAAAAGGCAGGCCGGTGATTATGGGTAAACCGGTTCTTTCGCTTATCAACGCCCAGACGCTGTCGAAGTCGTAGCCATTATCATATTCGGTCAGCTTGCTGCCGCTAAAATTGCCGACGATGATGGCGACCTGGCGTGCGAGTATGCCGCTGTCCGCCAGTTGCAACAGCATTCGTTCAGTGCGAAAAGGATGCTCATTAACATCCTCGATCACCAGAATACCGTTTTCAATCGTCGGTAACCACGGTGTTCCCACCAGAGAGGCCAGCATGGCCAGATTCCCTCCCCAGAGGGTACCGCTGAGATCCAGCTGCCTTGCCGATGTTTGCCACTCAATCTGTAATGCAGGAGAAGTCAGCGCGTGCCAGAAGTGGCTGAGCGTAAACTCAGATAGATGCTCAGCGCCAAAATTACCCACCAGCATTGGGCCGCTAAAACTGATGATGCCGCTCTGACTGAGTAGCGCCATCTGCACGGCAGTAAAATCGCTGTGACCGCAAAGCGCCACAGGCTGGTGGCGTAATCTGGCGGCCAGTGCGGGAAAATTCAGCGCGGGTAGCAGCCGTGTCGCGCCGTAGCCGCCGCGAACCGCCAGCACTATATCCGGTAACTGTGTGCAATCCTGCAGATACTGCCAGTCGGCCAGGCGCTGCCCATCGCTGCCTGCGAAGCGCTGAAACCGACGATTAATCACCTCTTCGCCGCTGACCTTAACGCCCAGATGACGGAAATAGTCGATGCCGCGTCGGGCTGCCACCTGATTATTGCAGTAGCCGGAGGGGGCGATGAGTCGCAAATGTCGAGCCGCTGGAGTCGTCATGATTGAAATTCCATTCGATATCGCGAAGTCAGCAATGTTTAAGTCACTTTAAGATTATCGGTATTTTTATCAGAATTACAGCCTGATATGATTGAGCGCGAAACGGCGAATAAGGAATAAATGGGTGAAGAAACGTACGCTGCCCTTTTGCGTTTTAATTTTACTGCTGGCCGGATGCGCCAGCGAGCAGGCTTACCCTCCTCATCAATCGACGGCCCTTGAGCATATAACGCCACTGACCGAAGCGCCACTCCGTAAAAGGGTTGATAGCTGGTCAATGTTTACCGAGCAGGCGTCAAAAATTTATGGCGTCGATCAGAAGCTGATCGACGCGATTATCAGCGTAGAGTCGGGGGGCGATCCGACGGTAGTGAGCCGCTCTAATGCCATCGGTCTGATGCAGATCAAAGCCTCCACGGCGGGCAGGGAAGTTTACCGTTATCAGGGGCGTCACGGGCAGCCAACCAGCCGTGACTTGTGCGATCCGGCCATTAATATTGATATTGGTACTGCCTATCTCAGCCTGTTGCGGGCGAAATCGCTGGCGGGGATACGCGATCCAGAGACGATGCGCTATGCGCTCATCGTCTCTTATGCTAACGGTGCGGGGGCGCTGTTACGCACCTTCTCGTCCGACCGTGAAAGGGCGATTACCAAGATTAATGCCATGTCGCCCGAAGCGTTTTATCAACATGTTCAGCGCAATCACCCGGCGGCCCAGGCACCGCGCTATTTATGGAAAGTGATTACCGCCTATCGCACTATCAGTTGATAAGACTATCGATTTTCTGCTTACTACCGTGGGGAAATCAATCGTGATTAATTTCGTTTCGTTCCCTGTGCGTATGTGATTATTCAGAGAATACTCTTGCTACTGATTTTTCCATCTATACTAAGTTTCGTCATTTTCGTTATATCGATATCAGGAGTGATGATATGGTAAACAGAAGGCAGGTAAGAGAGGTCGTTGAACAGAGCAATGCGCTGGTGGGATGAACCCGTTGTACAGCCATGAGCGAAGCGTGTCATCTGACCCGGTTATTCTGTCGCTACATTGAAGAACATCCTTGGGCTGGCGTTGGCATCGGTGCCACTCTCGGATTAGTGGTTGGTGCATTACTGAGTTTTAAATAAGGAGAAAAAACAGATGGGCATTATTGCGTGGATTATCTTCGGTTTGATTGCCGGTATTCTGGCGAAATGGATCATGCCGGGAAAAGACGGTGGTGGTTTTATTGTAACCGTGGTTCTGGGGATTGTTGGCGCGTTGGTAGGCGGCTGGATCAGCACCCTTCTGGGCTTTGGCAAAGTTGACGGCTTTAACATCGGCAGCTTTGTTGTTGCGATTGTTGGCGCGTTGGTGGTGTTGTTTATATACCGAAAACTGCGCAGTTGATTGGCAGAATACGAACAAAACGCGCAGGTTTCAGCCTGCGTGTTTTGTTTTCCTTTGATTATCTCGTCAGATACTTCTTAGTCTCTCGGAATCCAATACCGCAATTCTCACGCTGCTGTGCTGAAATAATCAGAAGTCGTAGCAAAGGCCGCTTCGTTCGAATGCTTACTCGCTGATAATTGGTATTTATTGTCATGCAACCGGTCAGATTTTGTCGATTAGCCAGCTTATTTGCGCTGAACTGTGATCATCCGTTTTCAGGCTTTTCAGCACGCGTAGGTCCGGCAGGTTGACACTGGCATCGGCCAGAACTGACGACGAAATCGCCTGGCGGTATCTAAACGCACATAAATAGAAAGGGGCGACGTCTGAGGTGATAAGTCAGGCCACCAGCCATGGAGTCTGTGGACTGTTTCAAGTTGCTCTGGAATTTGTCTGATTTTAAATGAGATTGAATTTATCTGAAAAATAATTATCAGATTAATGCGGATGACTTTTCAATTCAGAGACGTCCAGAAGATATATTAATTTTTATGCTTATTAGTATTGACTAATCATTATTGTGAGGTTTTTTAATCGACTGAGAGCAATATATTAAGCATTATCCTAATCATCGTCGTAATAACGCCAGAATGTTGACGCACGCGAAAATAACTTGGGATAATTTACGCTGAGATTAAGTTAAAAACGCTGAGGTATTTATGACAACATAACCTTAGTTGTCGATGATCCTGCCTGCTTATAACGTAGAGAAATACATTCTGAATGTCTGGATTCATTGCTGAAGCAAATTCCTGAACCGAATGAGCTGATCGTCATTAACGATGGTTCCAGTGATAGCACTCTGGCGTTACTGGAAGAGCAATATGCTGACCATCGCCATGTAAAGATCGTCGCTATCCCGAACGGCGGGCTAGGTAATGCGCGCGATACCGGTATTGCGATGGCCAGGGGTAAATTCATTTTCTGCTGCGATCCAGACGACATAGTCTGCGATGATTTCTTCAACGAGCTGGCTAGGGTGACCAGTCAGCACCCACAGCTGGAGCTATTTTGCTTCAATTCTGCGATGTTCGATGACCATAATTCTTCATAAACCCGGTCAAAAGTCGAACATCACCAGTTTGGCTCGCTGCCTTTGGGTGGCGTACTGAGCGACTGACTGCGCAGTGGTGCCTACACCTCCGCCACCTGGAATTATGTACTACGACGGCAGGTCATCATTGATTTCCAGATGAAATATGTCGCCCGGCAGCTTGAGGATCATGTTTATACCCTAGGCATTTTTACATATCCGCCACGCATGGGTCAGCCAGAATATCTGTTACCGCCAGCGTGTGCGTCAGGGAACACTGACCAAAAGCATCAAAGGTGATGACTATTTCCGCCGTCGTTAGGACGCCTTCAGAGAGAGTTATGACAGACTCAACGAGCTGATAACCGATCAACAGGCGTTAAAGCCGCTGCGTCAGCTCTCTTTAATTCACTCATTCCGTCTGATGATCCATTTATCACTGTTAAACGGCGCGCCAGTACCGAGTTACGTCACTGACGCTATTTATACGTTGGGCAAAGAATCTGAAAGCGGGCGGCATGATTGACTGGTGACTGTTAAACAAACCGCAGAGGTATTCTCATTTGATTTGAATTAAACATGGCTACAGATAAGTGGCAATAAGTGGTGTCACGACAGAGGGTTACAGCGAATGGCAAAAGTTTTCGATAAAGGGCTGGTGATAAATTTATTATCGCTGCTGGCTTATCGCGGCGCCTCGTTTATTTTCCCCTTGGTTACGCTGCCTTATCTGGCGCGAGTGCTGGGGGTGGAACATATGGGGCTTCTGGCGCTGGGACTTGCCTGCGTGATGTATTGCAGCACAATTTCAGACTGGGGTTTTAACGTCGACACCACCAAAGATATTGCGCATCACTGCGATGATCCTCTACGCGTCACGCAGCGGTTCTGGTCGACGTTCAACGCCAAGCTGCTGATGGGGGATAACACTATCGGTGTTGTTACTCGCCATCTGCCTACGTCCTCAGTGGCACCCTTTATTTTTCATCGTGCTGGCAAATTCGACGGTGCGGGTCGGCAGTCTGTTTTCGTTTGGCTGGCTGATGCAAGGTTATGAGAAGCTGGGTAAAACCGCGATAATTGCTACCATCGGTCAGTTTTGTCCTATGTCACTGACTTTCCTGCTGGTTAAAGGTCTGGCAGATACCTGGCTGGCAGTCCTGATCCCAAGTCTGACGACGTTCTTTTCTGCTCTGATAACCCTTGCATTCGTTATCAGGATGCGGGTTATTGGTCTTTATCGCGTTGAGCCTCAGGAAATAGGGTCGCGAATTAAGGATAGCGTACACGTTTTCCTGGCGAGTTTTGGCGCCAACATGTTCGACAATAGCAATGTATTATTTCTGGCCAGTGCCACCAATATGTATAGGGTGGGCTTGTATAACGGGGCCGACCGGTTAAAAAAAGCCGCTAACTCGCTGCCTGAACATATTGATAATGCTTTTTTCCCCGCGTGAGTTTCTTATTTAACAGGGACCGTTCGGCGGCGATAGCAGCAACGTGGAAAAAGTATTTTTTGTTCCTTTGTTATCAGCCTTTTTATCGTGGTGTTTGCCTTTTGCTTTGCCGATCTCATTGTTCGCATTCTGCTGGGGCCGGAGTTTCTTGAGCCGGCCAACGTCCTGCGTATTGCCGTCTGCGGCTTTATCTTCGGTAACGTCAGCTATCCGGCCGGTTTGCAGATTCTAATCCCTCACAGACTGGCGCGTCAGCGTATGTACATGATGAGGATCGCCGGCCTGATCAATCTGCCAGTATGCGGTTTACTGGCATGGCAGTTTGGCGCTATCGGCGCGGCCTGTTCATTGGTACTGGCCGAGTATCTGGTATTTTGCGGCATAGTCTGGCTGATGGTAAAAAACGGTATTTTTGCTGCGTATCGGGTGCGCAATCACGCAGCTTTACTGGACGCTTCTCGGGGGAAAAACTTGATAAAATGGTGTGAACAGCGAAGCGTACAACCTGATGAGATCCACTTCCTTTTCGGGCAGATAAAGGCGGAGGGTGTTACACTTCCGGTAACAGCACAGGCCATACCGCGCGGGCGTTTTTTTATTTTGCACACGTATTGGCAACAGGGCTGCGCACGTGTATAACGCCTGCAGCCGGAATGGGCTTCATACGGACAACCTGCACATCAACGTATGCATGAAGGTTTGAGGCCGTTTTTATCACTGAAACTCATTTAACCGAATGGCAAAGAGGGTCTAATGACAAAAGTAACAGTCGCTGCAACTCAGATGGCGTGCAGCTGGGACTTGCCGAAAAACATTCAAAACGCAGAGAAGCTGGTCAGACAGGCCCATGCCCAGGGGGCGCAAATTATTCTGATTCAGGAGCTGTTTGCGGCGCCATATTTCTGCATTGATCAGAGCCCGGAGCATTACGCGCTGGCGGAAGAGGTCCATAACAGTCCACTGATAAAGCATTTCTCCGCACTGGCGGCGGAGTTAGAGGTCGTGCTGCCTTTGAGCCTCTTTGAGCGTGCTAACAATGCTTATTACAATTCGCTGGTCATGATTGATGCTGATGGCCGCGTGCTGGATACCTATCGTAAAACCCATATTCCGAACGGTCCGGCCTACCAGGAGAAACAGTTTTTTGTACCAGGCGACAGCGGCTTTAAGGTGTGGCAAACCCGCTATGCCAAAGTCGGCGTCGGCATCTGCTGGGATCAGTGGTTCCCTGAAACTGCCCGCAGCCTCGCGCTGATGGGGGCAGAAATTATTTTCTATCCGACGGCAATCGGTTCTGAACCGGCCTACCCGGAAATAGACAGTCAGCCCCACTGGACCAGGGTGCAGCAGGGCCATGCCGCCGCTAATCTGGTGCCGGTTATTGCCTCTAACCGCATCGGCACCGAAGCCAGCAAATATGTCGACGGACTGGAAATGACGTTTTACGGCTCCTCTTTTATCGCCGATCAAACCGGTGCGCTGGTTGCTCAGGCCGGAAAAACCGAAGAGTGCGTGCTGGTTCATGAATTCGATCTGCAAGCCATTGCCGCCCAGCGTGCGGCTTGGGGGTTATTCCGCGATCGTCGTCCGGAAATGTATGGACGACTCGCTACGTCTGATGGTAAATCCTGGAGTAAGTGATATGGCAGCAGGCGGCACATTGAGAATGCCCGGTGAGTGGGAACCCCATCAGGCGATATGGATGCTCTGGCCCCATCGTCCGGATAACTGGCGTCAACAGGCCGGCCCTGCGCAGCAGGCTTTTGCCGCTGTGGCTGCTGCGATTAGCGCACGCACACCAGTTTTTATGGGTGTGCCATCCACGATGATGGCGCAGGCGCGGGCCGTCATGGGCGAGGGCGTGACGCTGGTTGAAATGCCAAGCGACGATGCCTGGATGCGTGATACCGGACCCACTGTGGTGGTTTCATCTGATGGTCAGCGTAAAGGTATCAACTGGCAGTTTAACGCCTGGGGCGGTCTAAATGGTGGCTTGTATGACGACTGGTCACAGGACGAAAAGGTGGCGACGGCGGTGCTGGCGCAGCTCGGTATACCGTGCCTTGAGGCGCCGCTGGTGCTGGAGGGGGGCTCTGTTCATAGTGATGGCGAAGGCACCCTGCTGACCACGGCGGAGTGCCTGCTCAATCCTAACCGCAATCCACAGCTGTCGCAGACGCAGATTGAAAGCCTGCTGAGTCAATATCTGGGCGTTACGCATTTCATCTGGCTGCCGGAAGGGGTGTATAACGATGAAACCGACGGTCACATCGATAACATGTGCTGTTTTGTCCGGCCGGGCGAGGTCATCCTGCACTGGTGTGACGATCCGAGCGATCCACAATACGCCCGTTCAAATTCTGCTCTGGCGGTGCTTGAGCAGGCGGTTGACGCCCGTGGCCGTCGGCTGAAAGTCTGGAAAATGCCTGCACCGCCGGTGCAATATGCCCGCGTTGAAGAGACGCGGGATGTTAGCAGTGGTAACGCGATTGAACGCCGCGAAGGCAACCGTCTGGCGGCATCGTATGTTAACTATCTGGTGAGTAATCAGCAGATTATTTTCCCACTGCTCGATGCGAGAACGGACGGTCTGGCGCGCGATTTGCTTCAGCAGATTTTTCCTGGCTACCTGATCACCGGCGTACCCGCGCGTGAAATTCTATTGGGTGGCGGCAATATTCACTGCATTACTCAGCAAATTCCCCGGGGCTAAGCCCGCATCGATAACAGGGAGATAAACGCGAGCGTGGGCGTTTATCTCCCTGTTCATTACCACTCTCATCAACAACGATCCCGGCAACGCATTGTCAGATGCTAAACCATAACGCGATTAAGGCTGGTTGGGTGATCGCGAAAGCGACATTCCCCGCATGCGACCAAAACATGCCACCGGACATCGCCCCGGTCAGGAAGGGTATAACCTGCCGGCATATTCTGTTAACGTGAGCTTCTTATCTTTCCCTGATATCAGGATCTTCCCATGCTCTCTACTTTGATTTATCGCAGTCATATTCGTGACGATGTGCCTTTAAAACACATTGAAGAAATGGTGGCATCGGCGAATAAAACAAATGCGTTGTTCGACGTAACGGGCATCTTGTTATTTAATGGCACCCATTTTTTCCAGGTGCTTGAAGGGCCAGAAAAAGCGGTTATCGAGATTTATAATCGTATCTATGAGGACGAGCGCCATCACAATATTGTTGAGCTGATGCGCGATTATGCCCCTGAAAGACGTTTCGGTAATCTGGGGATGGAACTGTTCGATTTGCGTGAGCATGACAGGGAGAGCGTGCTGAATGTGGTATTGAGCAAGGGAACGTCAACGCATCAGCTGACCTATGATGATCGTGCGCTGGGCTTTTTACGTACGTTCATTGAAGCCACAGAAAAGGAGACGTATTACGAGATCCCACTGCCGGGTCACTGGGTTTTTACCCATGACAAAGGCGAGGAGGTGAAAACTGTCCAGGTGCCGGATGAGTCCGCTGATTGCCGCTTCGCTTTCCAGCCGGTCGTGGATCCCTTTGCACGTGAAATCGTCACGCTGGAGGCGTTGGTCCGTAACCCTGAAGGCGGCCTCTATCTGCCCGATCTGCCACCTGAACGCCTGTATGAAATTGACCTGAGCAGTAAAGTGCAGGCTTTCACGATGGCAAAGCGGCTTGAAATTGGCCGTCAGTCGCTGGCGATTAACCTGCTGCCGATGACACTGGTGAGGGTGCAGGATGCCGTTGAGCGTCTGCTGAGGGAGATCCGGCAGAGCGGGTTGGTGCCGAAGCAAATTATCGTCGAATTTACTGAAAAGGAAGTTATTTCTCGTCCCGACGAGTTTGGCGCGGCGATACGTCAGTTAAAAGCGGCCGGGATTAGTGTAGGGATTGACGATTTCGGCGCCGGGTTTGCTGGCTTGCAGCTGCTGACACGTTTCCAGCCGGACAGGATAAAAATCAATCGCAGCATTATAAATGATGTCCACCGTAGCGGCCCCAGGCAGGCGATTGTCCATGCTATCATCCGCTGCTGCAAGTCACTTGAGATCGGCCTCATCGCTTCGGGTGTGGAAAAGCCGGAGGAGTGGATGTGGCTGGAGGCGGCGGGTATTACCACTTTCCAGGGCCTCCTGTTTGCCGCCCCGGTGCTGAATGGCATTTCACCGGTAGCCTGGCCGGATAATGAATAACGTCGCAGCAATAAGGAATTATCTGTATTTGTTCCGTGAATAAGGCTCAACCCAGATAAAGCAACTATAGTTATTGCTACACAGCCGAATAAACTGTGCATCAGTCTGTCAAATGGCAACACTGACCAAATGGAGAGCCTTTATGAACGAAGATCGTATCAGCGGACACTGGAAGCAGTTCAAAGGAAAAGTGAAGGAAAAATGGGGTCAGCTCACCGACGATGATCTCAGGATGATAGAAGGTAAACGTGACCAGCTGGTCGGACGTATACAGGAACGTTATGGCTACGGCAAAGACCAGGCGGAGAAGGAACTTAAAGACTGGGAAAATTCAAACCGCTTCAAATGGTAATGCGCCCAGGCCCTGGCGCGGGTTATCTCGCCAGGGCAATTAGACTGATTAACATTCAGGGGCGACGAAACAGGGTGATGCTGCCCCCCGGCAGCGCATAATCTATCTCCCGCGACACGACCTGTCCGTGCTGCGCTGTATCGGCGGTAGACAGCTCCAGTATCCAGCCATCTTCCCCAAATTGTGGTATACGAAAATCAACGCTGGCCTGATAAGGATTTAGCAGCATCAGTATTTCCTGCCAGAGCTCTTCCCCGACACTGTCATCGGCGCGTCCGATGTACACGCCGAGTGTCGTCCCCTCTTCCCATTGCTCGGGCAGCTGGAAGCCACCGCCAGCGTTGAACCATTTAATTTCCATACCATCGCGCCAGTTATCGCGGCGTAGTAAGGGTTGTTGTGCGCGCAGGCGAATAATATGTTGAGTGAACGCGCGTAGCGCCTCAGCGCCATCCGACAGATTTTCCCACTGAATCCATGAGAGTGCGTTATCCTGACAGTAACCATTATTATTGCCTCGCTGTGAACGTCCGGTTTCATCACCGGCCAGCAGCATCGGTGTGCCGTGAGAAAAAAACAGCGTGGTAAGAAAATTCCGCTTTTGCCGTTCGCGCACCGAGTTTATCTCGTTATCGTCAGTCGGTCCCTCCCAGCCGTAGTTGGCGGAACGGTTGTCGTTGTGACCGTCGTTATTATCCTCACCATTGTCCTCGTTATGCTTGTCGTTGTAAGACACCAGGTCGTTGAGTGTGAATCCGTCATGTGCAGTAATAAAGTTGACGCTTGCCCAGGGGCGTCTGCCGCGCAGATCGTAAATATCCCCTGAGCCGAGAAGCCGGGCAGCGAAATCACGGGAGACGTTATCGCCTTTCCAGTATTCTCTGACGGTATCGCGGTATTTATCGTTCCACTCCGCCCAACCCGGCGGGAAGCCACCGACCTGATAGCCTCCAGGTCCGATATCCCACGGTTCGCCTATGAGTTTAAGCTGGGCAAGCGTCGGGTCCTGAGTGATGGCATCAAAAAAACCGCCGCGCTGATCAAATCCCTCCGGCTCGCGACCCAGGATAGTACCGAGATCGAAACGAAAGCCGTCAATCTCCATGGTATCGGCCCAGTAGCGCAGTGAGTCGGTCACCAGCTGTAACACGCGAGGGTGTGAGGTATTCACGGTATTACCGGTGCCGGTATCGTTAATGTAGTAGCGCGGCTGGTCAGGTAGCGTGCGATAATAAGAAAAATTGTCAATGCCTCTGAAAGAGAGGGTGGGGCCAAGCTCGTTGCCCTCTGCCGTATGGTTATAGACCACATCAAGAATCACCTCGATACCGGCATCGTGGAACGCACGGACCATATCACGAACGCCTGTCAGCCCGCGAGGGCCATAGTAGCGCGAGGCTGGCGCAAAAAAACCCAGCGTGTTGTAACCCCAGTAGTTGACCCGCCCTCGATCAAGCAGATGCTGATCGTCGGGAAACCAGTGAACAGGCAGTAACTCCACCGACGTCACGCCAAGACTTTTTATGTATTCAACGGAGGCGTTGTGGCCCATGCCGTCATAGGTGCCGCGTAATTCAGCGGGTAGCGCAGGATTACACTGGGTAAAGCCTTTTACGTGGGCCTCGTAAATCACGGTATGGGGCCAGGGGATGGCCGGTCGGCTGGCGTCACGGGTGATAGATTCATGTGAATCGATAACCCGGCATTTTGCGGTAAAAGGGGCGCTGTCCCGGCTGTCGAAGGTTAAGTCGCGATCATCGTGCAGCAAATCATAGGCGAAATGGGCCTCGTTCCAGTCAATATTCCCCACCAGTTCGCGGGCGTAAGGATCGATAAGTAGCTTGTTAGGATTGAAACGGTGACCGGCTTGCGGTTCGAATGGGCCGTAAACACGGAACCCATACAGCGCGCCGGCCTGCAGTCCTGGCACATAACCATGCCAGATTTCATGGGTATATTCCGGTAGTTCCAGTCTGTCTATTTCCGTTTTTCCGTCCGGCGCGTACAGACAAAGCTCTACGCGCTCTGCGTAGGCGGAAAAAAGAGCAAAATTGACACCTTCACCATCGTAATTAGCGCCCAGAGGATAGCTGCTCCCGGCCAGAATACGGTACGTTTTGCGTTCTGACATACATCTCTCCAATCAGATAAAGGGAATTTGCAGGTAAGGCCATAACCTCTCTTTTCAGGCGCTCAGAAGTAAAAAGGGAAGCGGGCCGGAAATGCTGGCGATCTCTATTCTGTTGCTGAGTATCCCCTCCTCGCTGTGAAGCAGGCTGGAGTAGCGTTTCCCGGCCAGCTGTTCGGGTAACATCACCTGCGTACCGGACCAGCAGGCCGAACCGGGCAAATCACAGGTGTCGCGCAGGTCATGGAAAATAAGCCGTGGCAGAATGACAATCAGCACGCTCCGGTCATGCTGGCGGGCGAAGGCAATAACCTTGTGGGAATGTTCGCCGTTGACGGTGAGTGGCAAAAAATCGCCGTCTCTGAACAGCTGCTGATGCTGCTGACGAAAATGCAGCAGGGTGCGGATAACGTACTGTTTAATGCTGCCGTCAAGCCAGCTGCTCTCTGCAGCGATAGTCAACTGGCTCACCGTATCGGTGCGCAGGATCAACGCGGCAAAATCAGGTTCGCGGCGGTTATCGGGATCGACCAGGCTAAAATCCCAGACTTCACTCCCCTGGTAAATGTCCGCAGTGCCCGGCGCCGTCAGTTTAAGGAGCGTCTGACTCAGGCTGTTAACCAACCCGGCGCGAATAAAAGGCTGTAACAAATCGATAAACTCCATCCGCCATGCGTGCGCCGCCGGAGAAAACAGATAGCGGGCATACTCCAGCACGGCGTGCTCATAATCTTCATGGTTATCATCCCAGTGAGTGCGCAACTTCGCTTCGCGAAGCGCTTTTTCGACATAGGGAATAAAGCGTGCCTCCAGCGCGGCCAGACCCTGAGCGTCATCTGCGCGCAGCGCAGGCGGCCATACGCCCACCAGTGCCTGGCAAATCATCCACTCAATGCCTGGCTCTGGTGCCGGGCCGTCAGCCAGCATTTTAACCTGCTGTCGATGAACCTCACGCCAGCGGTTCATCAGCATTGCCCAACGTTCGGGCGCTTCGGCCAGGGTATACAGCCGGGCGCGGGCATCCTCACCGCGTTTGGTGTCATGAGTTGACGTGGCGCACAAACCCTCAGGTTGCAGGTTAACGCGTGTCTGCATCTGGGCGTAAAAACGGGGAAGGGAGAACGTAGTGATGAGTGGATCGGCACCCACCTCATTGAGTGCCAGCGCCATATGCTGACGGTAAAACAGCGTATCCTCCACCGATTTAGCCATCAGCGGGCCTGTCAGCTGTTGGAAGCGGGTACAAAATCTCAGTGCCGTTTCTCGCCCTTCTGGTTGCGGGCCACCGATGAGGATCTCGCTCAGGATACGCAACGCGCGGCGATCGGCGGGTGGGATCCGCGCAGACGCGGTCTGAATGACCTGCTTTAATAGCGACCGGTCAGGGGCTGGCACACCCTGCTGATTGGCATAGGTACGATAAACGGGGAAAGCCAGCAGCAGCTCCCGTAACGCTGTTTCAAGCTGCCCGGGGGCAACCATTTCCGGCTCCGTCGCGGCATAGTCTACCGCCAGCGCCAGCAAGGTAGCGAATTCGCCGGCAAAATTAACCTCGACCATCTGCCGCTTTGCTGCGCGCAGTGAGGCGGCCATATCTTCAGGTCCGGACAGCGTGTTGTTCCAGAGCTGGCGCAGTGCTTCGATGTTATTAGCGTCTATCAGCGCGTCGGGTATCGCGCTGATAAACTCGTAACCGGTCGTGCCAGCAACCGGCCAGTCCACTGGCAAGTGTTCGGCGGCAGCAAGAATTTTTTCGACGATGATATAGCACTGGAGACCGACGGCCTGGCGCAGCTGGATCAGGTAGCCTTTGGGGTCGGAAAGACCATCGATGTGGTCGATTCTGAGCCCGTCAACCGCGCCGCAATGAACCAGCTCAAGAATCAATGCGTGGGTGGCCTCAAAAACCGTTTTATCTTCAACGCGTATGCCGACCAGACCGGTAATTTCAAAAAAACGCCGGTAGGAGAGCGTATGTCGGGCATCACGCCAGCTCATCAGTCGCCAGGGTTGCTGCTGATGAATCCGGGCAATTAGCTGCGGGTCGGTGGTGGGTAAAAGCAGATCCTTACGCCTTTTCCAGCTGGCAGGCGTCAGCGGATAGTACTGATCAAAATAACGCAGTGCAGGATGACCGGACTGTGGGTCAGCGTCAATATGCAGCTCGCCTCTCTTCAGCACCGTGTCAAAGCTGTCACCCAACACCGGCAGTGTCAGCGGGCGTGACCAGTCGATATCGAAATAGTGTGCATAGCGGCTGGCGCGACCGTGTTCAATCAGATCTCGCCACCAGGCATTTTCCAGCGAGGCGGCCATGTGATTTGGCACGATATCGAGTATCAGCTGCAAACCGGCTTCATGTAGTGCGCTGACCAGACGATCAAAACCCTCACGACCGCCCAGTACAGGATCAATCTGACAACAGTCGGTGACGTCATAGCCATGAGTGGAGCCGCTAGTGGCAGTGAAGAGCGGTGACGCATACAGATGGCTGATGCCAAGTTTTTTCAGGTAGGGCACCAGGCCAACGGCGCGATCAAAGGTCATGCCGTTACGAAATTGAAGGCGATAGGTCGCCACGGGTAACGTCATTGGTTTTCTCCACTGTCAAGGCGAACGAGTATGGCATTGCGGGGCAGTTCTTCTGTTGAAGGCGGCCAGGAATAGAGTGTCCGCCCCGGCAGAATGGGTCGCGGATGGCTTTTATCATCCAAATTAATCGCCATGGATAGCGAACCGTTCGGCAGATGCCAGGCAACGACGATCAGCCTTCCCGAAAGATCGACTACGCGTCCGGTATTTCCCTGAGGCTGACGCAAGAGTGGAACGATGTACTGTTGCCGCAGTGCCAGCAGCGTTTTAACCAGTGTCAGCCAGCGTTTGCCGTCGGATGTTTCAAGTTTATGCCAGTCCAGTTTTGAACGTTCAAACGTATCCATCGCGTTCGGGTCCGGAACCTCCGCGTCCTGATGGCCGGCATGATCGGCAAACTCACGGGCGCGACCCTCACGTACTGCGCGCGCCAGATCGCCGTGAAAATCCGTAAAAAACAGAAACGGATTGGTCTCGCCATACTCTTCCCCCATAAACAAGAGTGGAATATGCGGGGAGAGAAGCAGTGTGGCCAGTAACACCGTAACGCTGTCGGCACCGGCCAGCGGCAGTAGCCTTTCACCCAACGCCCGGTTACCGGTCTGATCGTGGTTCTGTAAAAAGTCGATAAACGCCACCGTCGGCTGGGCGCCACTTTTGACACCACGTGGCTGGCCGGACTGCGGCGCCACTTCGCCCTGAAAGGCAAACCCCTCTGCCAGTAGCCGGGCGAATAGCTTTGCCGGTGCGGTGGCAAAGTCTGCATAGTAGGCATGCGTCTCCCCGGTCGCCAGAACGTGAGCGGCATTGTGAAAATCATCGTTCCATTCGGCGGTAAAAAGCAGCGGTTTGCCCTGATTGTCATAAGGGTGAAGTGCGGTGATGTTGCGCGAGTCTTCGCTGGTCAGATGAACGGGCCGGTCAGTGATTTCCTGTCGGATGCGCTCAGCTATCTCGACTAATATGTGCTGTCCGGCGCTGTCTTCAATCTGATCGATTGCGTCGAAGCGCAGACCGTCCAGCCGGTAGGCTTGCAACCAGTACAGCGGTGCCTCAATAATAAACTGACGCGGTGCCTTAGCCGCATAGTCAATGCCGGCCCCCCATGGCGTCATACGCTGTTTATCAAAAAAACCGGAGGCCAGCTGCGGCAGAGAGTTGCCCTCGGGGCCAAAGTGATTAAGAACAATATCCAGCAGGACCGATATCCCCAGCCCGTGAGCCGTATCGACAAAAGCGCGGAAATCATCCGGCGTTCCGTAGGCTGAATGCGGCGCATACATCAGCACGCCGTCATAGCCCCAGCCGCGTGTTCCGCCAAACTGCGACAGCGGCATCACCTCAACCACGGTAAAACCCAGATCGGCAAGATAAGCGAGCTTCTGTGTCGCTGCGTGAAACGTGCCTTCAGGAGTAAAAGTACCCATATGCAATTCGTAAATGACGCTCTCCTCCCAGCTACGGCCTCGCCATTGGCGATTTTTCCACGGATAGCGCCAGGGGTTACAGAGCAGAGACGGGCCGTTGACGTCGGATTTTTGCGCGCGCGACGCCGGGTCAGGCAGTTGCGTACCATCAGCAAGTACAACGCTGTATTCGGCACCCTCGGTGACGCCAGACAGCCGCAGCTCAAACCAGCCATCGCCAACGTGGCTCATGTTTTTGTCAACACCGTTAAGACGGATCGCGAGACGTTGCTGATCCGGTGCCCAGAGGCGAAAGCGAGTTTCTTCCCCCGGCATAATTTCCGCTCCCCAACTGCCGGTAAATGACCCTGGTTTCATCTGTTTTTCCTTGTTCGATTGATGGGCACTCTGAAAACAAACCTGTTTTTTCAGCACCTGGCCCCTGATAACCGCGGGGAGAAACGATTCAAAACGTCAACATAAGGTCGTGCAGCCTGACTGTATGTCGGTGTCTTGTTTATTCGGGCGGCGCTGGCAGCGATAACCTTTAACCGTGGGTGGGTTAACAGATCAATCATAGACCATTGCAGCAGTGATGCTGGCTTAGAGGTAGGTGTGCGCCGGAGCGGCCAGGTTAATCGATCTTTAGCTACGCAGGGGCTGAGGTTGCACGCACGGTTGAAGATAAGATCATCAATTTTGGCGAGAACTTATTTAACGCAATGCATGAATAGTAAGAGTAAAAGAGCGTGGATATTCCGGTAATAACCGGTATTGTCGTATCATTTTACTTATCACTCACTTTGCTGACTGGTTATCCCCCTCGGTCTGACGGTGCTTTTCCGTGGTCTGCGTGTGGTGCTAAGCGCAAGCATGATGGCGCCTGAGGCCACCAGTATCAGAAAAATGCCAACACCCAGCATGGCGGCAAAGCCTGCCAGCCGGTAGAGCAGCAGTCCGGCAATGCCTCCGCCAATAAAAGAGAACAGCGTGGTCAAATGGGTCGACAGAACCTTATATTGCGCACGCTGGACACTGTTTGCGTCACGCGACAGCCATCCAGCCACCATAGAACCCAGCGCAATGCCGGCATCGGTAACAGTGCCGGTAATATGCGTAGAACGGACTCTGCCGTTTGACAGCTGGGTTGACGTGGCATTGTGAATACCCATTAAAAAGGCGAGGAATATAATAGATTCACGATTATTTTCCGATGAATGAAATAGCAGTTCAATGCCTGACAATAAGGAGAGTGCGATACCCTCTGCCAATAGCATCAGGCAATATATGGTGCGTAGATTTTTTTTAGAACCTGCGGCAACCGCCAACCGGGCACTAAATGCTCCGGCGATAAAGGCAATGAGGATTAGACTGAAAAAAAATAAATCTTCGAAGTCCGATCGCGAAACTTCACTTGAAATCTGTGAGGTGTTACCGCTCATATGGGATGGAAAAAAACCAAAGGCGCTAAGCGCCATCGCATTGAGGGTGCCGGCGCTGGTGGCCAGTACCAGCGCCAACCAGCGATCTTCATTATGAGAGCGTACGCGTTTGCGTTTGATCAGCACAGGCTTCTCCAGCAGAATTAGCACTTGGCAACATTCAAATAAAAGATTTCAAGTAATGATTATCTCACATCAGATAATAGTTCAGGTTTACTGAATCATAAAGGTCATAAACCGGCAGTTTATTCAATAAATTAAATTCCTCTTATATAATCGCCTTCCATAAGTTATTTGTATGAACGTTTCTTAAAGTTATATCTCTGCGTTTAAATTATTAAAAAAACCCTATAAGAAATATCTCATTCCCTAGGGTTTCAGGACGCGATTTTTATTGCAATCCGATGAAATGACTGCGACGCAGACGTTATTAATTACCATAATACAATGGTCAGATATGCCTGAAATCGCACTGTGTATAACTATTTTATTGGAGCTTACAGGCAACGCACCTGGAAATTTCCAGTCCAGCACCTATACTGACAAGCTGTATTAGCCAGTCTGAATAATCATCAATACGTTGCTGCTGCTTTTGGATAGGGTGCTACCCAATGTGTTGGTAAGGGATGTAAATTTTAAATGGTTATCTTCAATATTCTATTCGTTTTCAGGACGCCGGGCTGGCAGTCCAGTTTTCATCTCTTATGGCGTTCAATATCATCTTTTCAGGCGTGCGGGTGATCCGGTTAATTCGTTGCTTCGCAAAGCAGGACTTTCCAGCAAAATGCTGTGCTGAACGTACTTTCACCTACCTGACCCGGAGAAGAGCGTGAATCACCCCGCTGTTATTGCGCCAGTCGTTACCCTGGATAACCACGCCTTTTTTTTTGACGTTGATGGTACGCTGGCAGCCATTCAGTCGCGGCCTGACGAGGTTTTTATTCCCTCGTCGGTAATAACCTGCTTGCAGAAACTCTCTGTTGGCTGTGGCAACGCACTGGCGCTGGTTTCCGGGCGCCCGCTAAGCGAGCTGGATGCGCTTACTGCACCGTTAAGGCTACCACTTGCCGGCGTGCATGGTGCTGAACGCCGCGATGTCGCCGGAAAAGTGCATTGCATCAGCCTGCCCGACGAGGTGAGTAAGTCGGTGCTACAGCAACTGCGTCAGGTGCTGGCAACCCTGCCTGGTACCCTGCTTGAAAGCAAGGGGATGGCGTTTGCGCTGCATTTTCGTAATGCGCCGGAGTATGCCGATGAGGTGCAAGACCTGGCGGAAAAAATGGTCATGCAGTTCCCACAACTGGTACTACAACCGGGAAAATGCGTCGTTGAGCTAAAACCCAAAGGCGTCGATAAAGGTCTGGCGCTGCACCAGTTTATGCAGGAAGCGCTATTTTCAGGGCGCATTCCGGTATTCGTCGGCGATGATGTGACCGACGAAACCGGCTTCGGCGTCGTCAATGCATTAGGAGGTGTGGCAATAAAAGTTGGCCAAGGTCAGACGCAAGCATCGTTCCGTATGGACAACGTGGAGGAGGTTCACCGCTGGCTAGAAAAACTGACATCACAATTACATCAGGATACAACGTTTATCGGTAAGGAGTTGAGGTGATGAGTCGTTTAGTTGTCGTTTCTAACCGTATCGCTCTGCCCGAAGGCGGGAAAGCCAGCGCCGGAGGGCTGGCGGTTGGGGTTCTCGATGCGCTGGAGTCAACCGGTGGCTTGTGGTTCGGCTGGAATGGTGAAATTAGTGAAACAGC
The DNA here is from genome assembly GCF_900115045.1 of Izhakiella capsodis. Lineage (GTDB taxonomy): Bacteria > Pseudomonadota > Gammaproteobacteria > Enterobacterales > Enterobacteriaceae > Izhakiella > Izhakiella capsodis. Next base: position 399,046 of record NZ_FOVC01000001.1, read on the forward strand.
TGTAGAGGCGCCACTAAAAACGCAGGAGCATGGTGGTATCACCTACGTTTCATTCGGTCTTGAGCAGGGGGATTATGATCGCTATTATTTACAGTTTTCGAATGCGGTTATCTGGCCGGCTTTCCACTATCGCCTCGACCTGGTTCAGTATCAGTGCGACGCATGGGAGGGCTATTGCAGCGTCAACAGGCTACTGGCCACACGCCTACAGCCACTCTTAAAGCCGGATGATACGCTGTGGATACACGATTACCACTTACTGCCATTTGCGGCTGAACTCCGCAAGCTGGGCGTCAGTAACCCTATCGGCTTTTTTTTGCATATTCCTTTTCCGAGCCCGGAAATTTTCAACGCTTTGCCGCCGCATGAAACGCTGTTAAGCAGCCTGTGTCACTATGATCTGCTGGGTTTTCAGACCGAAATCGACCGGCTGGCATTTCTTAACAGCGTTTCTCAGATCACCCGGTTAGAGAGCCGGGGAGCCAAACAGCATCACGCTTTTGACAATGACTTCGCCACTGAGGTCTACCCTATTGGTATTGAGCCTGAGAACATCAAAAAAATGGCCTCTGGCCCGCTACCGCCTAAAATGGCGGCCATGAAACGTGACCTGGGAGAGATTAAAAATATTATTGCCTGTGAGCGGCTGGATTACTCTAAAGGGCTGCCTGAGCGCTTTCTCGCCTATGAGGCGCTGCTGGAAAATTACCCTCAGCATCGCAGCCATATTCGCTATACTCAAATTGCGCCAACCTCACGTGGGGATGTTCAAGCTTATCAGGATATTCGCCATCAGCTTGAAACAGAGGCCGGGCGTATCAATGGTAAATATGGCACCCTGGATTGGACGCCGCTTTATTACCTCAATCAGCATTTCGATCGACGTCTTTTGATGAAAATCTTTCGACTGACCGACGTCGCCCTGATAACGCCGTTACGTGATGGTATGAATCTGGTCGCCAAAGAGTACGTTGCGGCGCAAAATCCCGATGATCCGGGCGTGCTGGTACTGTCGCGCTTTGCCGGTGCGGCAAATGAACTTACCTCGGCGCTGATCGTCAATCCTTACGATCGGGATAATGTCGCCGCCGCACTGCATGACGCGTTAACGATGCCACGTGAAGAGCGCATCAAACGCTACAAAGAGATGATGGCGGTGCTACGGCGCAATGATATCGCCACCTGGGGCAAAACGTTCCTTAACGACTTGCAGAGGGTATCTTCGCGAGGTGGAGATCAACTAAGGGAGCAGCCTGAACTGGCATAGCGGCTAAAGTTTCCTGCACCTACCTGCGTCTTGCCACGTGCGGGGGAACAACGGATTCATCCCCCCACCCTCTTATTCGTACCCGTAACCCACATTAATAAATTATGATATTTCCCTGCCGTTCATTATTTTATGCACCGCGTTAAACAGCCCTTAGTCACGCACGCTAAACCTGCATTGGAACGATAAAACCCGCTGCCAATGGAAAACAGGTCCATCAATTGCGGAAGATAACCCTCTGCCGTCGGCAGAGAAGCACCATGGTTATCCTGGCAATACATTCATATTTCTTATGTAAATGAAGGTTTCAAGTTATTGCCCTCATTGAGTGTGGCTGAAATCTTCGTCACGAAACGCGACATTCAGTCGCGTGAGCCGAAGTTGAAAAAGCAACCGCCAGCATTGAGATTTAGCCTGTTGAACAGAGTCAGAATGAATTTAAATCTTATTTAATTCTCTTTTTAAGAATAAAAACCTTTTTTTAGATTATTAATCTTTATTATGTTCTGAATAATCCTATCAATAATCAGCCGCGATGCGAAATGATTAAAAGTTAGCTTGATAATTATGTCGTTTGTTTGTGAGTAACATAAATTCAACAAAAAAGAACTTATATTGATTACTTAGTAAACTAATCAACAATGTTTCTGATGGGTTTTTTGTAATATTTTCCTAAAAAATGTGATGTTCATCACACTTTATCTAAAATTTCACGCTCCGCTCGTTGTATGTCGCAAATAGAGGGGATAGAGTTGCGTTACATTTCGGATTACTCTTAACAGAGATTAAGAAAATTCTGTCCTGACTGTGATTGGTGCGCAAATTAAATAATCGAATCTTAGAAAAAAATACAGTAAATATAGTTAAAACTCAGGAGGAAATTAAATGACTCTTGAGTTTAAATAACAATCAGGCTGAATGATTCCGGGAAATAAGATAATTTTCCTTCAAAATTGTCCTTTGTCGTCATATTTTTTTTTGCAATTTTGTAGAGTTACTAAACAGCAACTAAAGGTGCGGTCAGATCTATCCGCAATCATTGAATTAGTGTCAGTCAGGGTGGGTGCATGGGTACTTCAGAACTACTTAAACATATTTATGACATCAATCTTTCATACCTTTTGCTTACACAGCGTTTAATTAACCAGGATAAAGCTTCAGCGATGTTTCGTCTGGGTATCGATGAATCGATGGCTACCGCGCTGGCACAGTTGACACTGCCTGAAATGGTAAAACTGGCGGAAACCAATCAGCTGGTTTGTCAGTTCCGTTTTAACGATCACAGTATAATTAATCTGTTAACTCAGGAATCGCGCGTAGACGATTTACAGCAGGTTCATACCGGAATTTTATTATCAAGCCGTCTGCTGCGCGACGTTTTAAAAGAAGACGAACAGCCCAAACGGAGGGTAGGGTAATGAGCGAAAAAAGTATCGTCCAGGAAGCAAGTGATATTCAGTTGGCTATTGAATTAATAACGTTGGGTGCTCGTTTGCAAATGCTTGAGAGTGAAACGCAATTAAGTCGCGGTCGCTTAATTAAATTATATAAAGAATTACGTGGTTGCCCTCCGCCTAAAGGGATGTTGCCATTTTCCACCGACTGGTTTATGACATGGCAGCAAAATATTCATGCCACTATGTTTTGTAATGCCTGGATGTTTTTATTGAAAAGCGGTCTGACTTCCGGCATTGATGCCGTTATTAAAGCTTACCGGCTTTATCTCGAACAGTGTCCGCAAAGTGATGACGCTCCGTTACTTGCGCTGACCCGTGCCTGGACACTGGTGCGCTTTGTTGAAAGTAATATGCTCGAACTCTCCAGTTGCAAATGCTGTAATGGCCGTTTTATAAACCATGCACACCAGCCAGAAGGCAGCTTCATTTGTAGTCTATGCCAGCCGCCGTCGCGCGCAGTAAAAAGACGTAAACTTCCGGCGGGATCTGCCGATAACATTCCACAACTGCTGGATGAACAGATGAAGCAAGCTATTTAACAAGTTCGTCCGATTGTGAGGTGCATCCAGCAGCGGTTAATACCGCTGCTTTTTTTTACTCTCACCCCAGGTCTTGTTAAACAGAGCGGATTTTTCCTTCATCCCACACGCTATTAACGTAAGGACTTATTGTGCTGGTTATATTGGGTTATATCCTGGTTATTGGGTCCGTGCTGGGCGGGTACATGTTGGTTGGTGGTCATCTCGGCGCGCTTTATCAACCTTCTGAGCTGCTGATTATCGGCGGGGCTGGTTTTGGCGCTTTTATCGTGGGCAACAGCGGTAAAGCAATCAAGGCAACGGGCAAAGCATTGCCGCTGTTGATGCGTGGCTCAAAATACAACAAAGCGGTCTATATGGACCTGATGGCACTGCTCTTTCGTTTGATGGCGAAATCCCGTCAGCAAGGGATGCTGTCTCTTGAACGCGACATCGAAAATCCTCAGGAGAGTGAAATCTTCTCTCAATACCCGCGCATTGTTGCCGATAAAAGGTTAGTGGACTTCATCGTTGACTATTTACGCCTAATGGTGAGCGGCAATATGAACGCCTTTGAGATCGAAGCGCTGATGGACGAAGAGATTGAAACCTACGAACACGAATGCGATGTACCCGCGGTGGCGCTACAAACTGTCGGTGATTCGCTGCCGGCGTTCGGTATCGTTGCGGCGGTAATGGGCGTAGTCCATGCACTGGCTTCGGCGGATCGCCCGGCGGCTGAACTGGGGGGGTTGATTGCTCACGCGATGGTTGGAACCTTTCTTGGCATTCTGCTGGCTTACGGATTTATTTCTCCGCTCGCTGGTGTGCTGCGCCAGAAATGTGCGGAGACGACTAAGGTGATGCAGTGCATTAAGGTAACGCTGCTTTCCAGCCTTAATGGATACGCGCCCCAGATTGCGGTCGAGTTTGGCCGTAAAACGCTTTACTCCACCGAGCGGCCCTCGTTTATCGAGCTGGAAGAGCACGTACGTAACGTGAAGACATCCGCGAAACAGACGTCGGATCAAGATGCATGAAGCAGAATAATCATCCCATCGTACTGGTTAAAAAGCGTAAGCAAAAAAAACATGAGAGCGGGCATGGATCATGGAAAATCGCTTACGCTGACTTCATGACGGCGATGATGGCGTTCTTTCTGGTGATGTGGTTGATCTCGATTTCTAATCCGCAGCAATTGGTGCAGATTGCCGAATATTTTAAAACGCCGCTGAGGGTGGCTTTAAACGGCGGTCCGCGTAGCAGTGATAGCGAAAGTCCCATTCCCGGAGGGGGCGATGACCCGACCCGGCAGAACGGAGAAGTGCATAAAACGGTTGAAGCTGATGACAGAAAGCGTCTGCTTGACGAGCAAAAACGTAAGCTTGACGAGATACGTCTGAACCGGCTGCGTGAACGTCTGGATCAGCTGATTGAGTCCGATCCCCGGCTCAAAGCGCTGCGCCCGCACCTGGTGATTAATCTGGTTGATCAGGGTCTGCGTATTCAGATTATCGACAGTCAGGACCGACCCATGTTTAAACGCGGCAGCGCGGAAGTGGAACCGTATATGCGCGATATCCTGAGGGCAATCGCACCGATCCTCAATGAGCTGCCAAATAAGCTCAGCATTGCCGGTCATACCGATGATTTCCAGTATGCCGACGGCGATCGCGGTTATAGCAACTGGGAACTGTCGGCAGAACGCGCGAATGCCTCACGTCGCGAACTGGTGCTGGGGGGGCTGGATGGGGGCAAAATGCTGCGGGTGGTCGGCATGGCAGACACCATGAAACTGAAAAATCGCGGCGGGGATGAGGCGGTTAACCGACGTATTAGCCTGCTGGTGCTCAATCATGATACCGAACAGGCGATTGAAAAAGAGAATGCGGAAAGTGATTCAGTTCCGCTGGCTGATGATGGCAGCCTGCAGAATCTGAAACAAATAGCGGCGCCGGCAGCGCCTGCGAACGCCAGTAAGAAACCTGAATCTCAACCTTTAACGGCCGCGCCCGCCGCGTTGCCAGCAGCAACGGGAACTCATGCCCAGGCTGAGCAGCAACCGGCAGCGCAAAACCAGCGCGACTCACAGCAGAGGTGATACCGTGAGCATGGATATCAGCGATTTTTATCAGACGTTTTTCGATGAAGCCGACGAACTCCTGGCCGAGATGGAACAACATCTGTTGGGGCTTGATCCGGAAACCCCTGATTCTGAACAGCTTAACGCTATCTTCCGTGCTGCTCACTCTATCAAGGGGGGCGCCGGCACTTTTGGGTTCAGCGTACTGCAGGAAACCACGCATATTCTGGAAAATATACTCGATGGTGCGCGTCGCGGAGAAATGCAGCTGAGTACCAATATCATCAACCTGTTTTTGGAAACGAAGGACATTATGCAGGAACAGTTAGATGCTTATAAGTCCGCTCAGGAGCCGGATGCGGCTGCCTTTGAATATATCTGTAAGGCACTGCGCCAGCTGGCGCTGAAAGCAAAAGGTGAAATGATTGCTGCGCCTGAGACGATCGCGTTAACCTCAACCTCAGCATTTGACGCCGTTGCCGTAACGACGGCAGGCACTGACAGCGGCGCGTTGCGCATTATACTTTCGGATCTCAAAGCCAATGAAATCGATCTTCTGATAGATGAACTGGGTAATCTCGGCACTGTCAGCGATATCCAGCGCAATGAGGACAGCCTGCAAGCCTCGCTGACGTCGTCTGTCAGTAAAGACGACATCGTCGCGGTGCTCTGTTTTGTCATTGATGAAAAGCAAATCGCTTTTGCTGGTCGTGCCGCCAGCATGGACGAAGTAATCAATGAAACGGCAACGGGTGCGGTTAGTGCTAAGGTCCAGCCTGCACCAATGAAGATCGCGTCAGAGGATAAACCGGACGCGCTGAAAAAACCAGCACCAGCACGGGCTGGCGAATCGAACAGTATCCGCGTGGCGGTAGAAAAAGTGGATCAGCTGATTAATCTGATTGGCGAGCTGGTTATCACCCAGTCGATGCTGGCGCAGCGTTCCAATTTACTCGATCCCGTTCAGCACGGTGACCTGCTGAACAGTATGGTACAGCTGGAGCGTAATGCACGCGATCTGCAAGAGTCGGTGATGTCGATTCGCATGATGCCGATGGAGTACGTATTCAGCCGCTTTCCGCGTCTGGTACGCGACCTGGCTGGCAAGTTGGGTAAAGAGGTTGAGCTTACGCTTCTGGGAAGTTCAACTGAGCTGGATAAGAGTCTGATTGAACGCATCATCGATCCCTTAACCCATCTGGTGCGTAACAGTCTGGACCACGGCATTGAGCCGCCGGAAAAACGCAGCAGAGCGGGTAAAAGTGCCAGCGGTAACCTGACGCTTTCGGCAGAGCACCAGGGCGGTAACATTTGTATCGAGGTTATCGATGACGGCGCAGGTTTGAACCGCGAGCGCATTCTGGCTAAAGCGCTCTCATCAGGCCTGCCTGTTCATGACAGCATGAGCGATGACGAAGTCAACATGCTGATTTTTGCTCCTGGCTTCTCGACAGCAGAGCAGGTAACCGATGTTTCCGGCCGCGGTGTCGGCATGGACGTTGTGAAGCGAAATATTCTCGAAATGGGCGGGCATGTTGAGATCGCGTCAAAACAGGGTAAAGGCACCACCATTCGCATCCTGCTGCCGTTGACACTGGCGATCCTCGATGGGATGTCGGTGCGCGTCGCCGACGAGGTTTTTATCCTGCCACTGAATGCGGTGATGGAATCCCTGCAGCCGCGCACTGAAGAGCTGAAGGCGCTGGCCGGCGGCGAACGCGTTCTGGAAGTCCGCGGTGAGTATTTGCCGATGGTCGAGCTGTGGAACGTGTTCGAGGTTAATGGCGCGAAACAGGAAGCGACGCAAGGCATTGTGGTCATTTTGCAAAGTGCCGGTAAGCGCTATGCACTATTGGTTGATCAGTTGATTGGTCAGCATCAGGTTGTCGTAAAAAATCTTGAAAGTAATTATCGCAAAGTGCCGGGGATTTCTGCCGCTACCATACTCGGTGATGGCAGTGTGGCGCTGATCGTAGACGTTTCAGCGCTGCAATCTCTGAATCGTGAAAAGCGCGTGGCCGGGGCCGCAGCCTGAATTAACAGCATAAGGGTAAAAAAATGACTGAAATGGCAACTGTCACCAATCTCGCGGGCGAAAGCGTCGGTCAGGAGTTCCTGGTTTTTACACTGGGCGATGAAGAGTATGGAATTGATATTCTTAAAGTACAGGAGATCCGTGGCTATGATCAGGTCACCCGCATTGCGAATACGCCGTCGTTCATCAAAGGGGTGACCAATCTGCGGGGCGTTATCGTGCCGATCGTCGACTTACGACTAAAATTTTCGCAACCTGATGTCGATTATAACGACAACACCGTCGTCATTGTGCTGAATTTAATGCAGCGTGTGGTGGGTATCGTGGTTGACGGTGTTTCAGATGTTCTGTCGTTACAACAAACGCAGATCCGCCCGGCACCGGAATTTGCTGTCACGATGTCAACAGAGTATCTGACCGGTCTTGGCGCGTTGAATGAGCGGATGCTGATTCTGGTTGATATTGAAAAATTGCTAAACAGCGAGGAAATGGCACTTGTCGATACGCTTCGCGCGTCATGATCAGTGCGGCTGAATGCGTTTTTTCGCCTGAAAGCAAGCCGCCAGCGGTGACAATGGTCGGGAAACAGACAGCCAGGCCGCGGTTTTTTTGCGCAATATGGCCGCGGGCATAGTGCAAACCCTACGTGATATTGCCATCTTCGCTGCGATTGGCCCACTGGCCTGCTTTTCATAAAGTTCATCTGAACCCTGCCGATAACAGAGTCATTCATCGTGATCCTGAGGTTTACTATGTTCAAACGAATCAAAGTTATCACCGCTCTGGTGACGGTTCTGGCGCTGTTTACGCTACTGGAGCTGGCGACCGGTACCATGTTCTATCGCACGGTGGCCGTTGACCGGCAGAACTTCTCTTTTAATCAGCGTCTCAACATGCAGCAGCGCGATATGGGTAAATCCTGGGTCGCGTTGGTGCAAGCGCGTGTCACGTTAGCCCGGGCTGGAACGCGTTATGCGCTGAATCCGTCACAGGCTGCTAACGATAGCGGCGTGCAGACATTATTAACCCAGGCCGCTGACAAACTGGACGAGGCCGATCAGGCGCTGGCCCGCTTTAATCTTGCCCTGATGGATGAGACGCGTGCCGCGCCGACGGTACAGGCCATAAACGCCAATTATAGAATCTATCATCAGGCGCTGACTGAGCTGATCGCAATGCTGAAAAGCAATCGCTTTCAGGCGTATCTCGATCAGCCAACACAGCGGTATCAGGATCAGTTCGAAAAATCGTATAACGACTGGCTAACGGTCAATAACGCGCTGATAAGTCAGGGCGTGGTGAACAATCAGATAGCCTGGCAGCATACGCAAATTATTTTACTGACGGTGGCATTGGCGACGCTGCTGATTATCGTACTGGCCTGGAGCGGTATGTATCGCATTCTGCTCCGCCCTCTAACGCTGGCGATTGATCATATTCGTCATATTGCTAATGGCGACTTGACGCAGTCAATCACCGTCGAGGGCAAAAATGAAATGTCACAGCTAACGGCCAGCCTGCGCGATATGCAGCAGGCGCTTATCCGCACCGTCAGCACCGTTCGCGATGGGTCGAACGCGATCAACAGCGGCGCAATAGAGATCTCTGCCGGCAGTAACGATCTCGCGACGCGAACCGAACAACAGGCCTCTTCGCTGGAAGAAACGGCGGCCAGCATGGAGCAGCTGACCTCAACGGTTCGACAAAATGCGGATAACGCACGACAGGCCTCAAAGCTTGCGCTCAGCGCCTCGGAAACGGCGCAGCGCGGCGGCAAGGTCGTTGACGGCGTGGTGCAGACAATGAATGAGATAGCGGGCAGCTCGAAAAAAATTGCTGATATCACCAGCGTTATTGACGGTATCGCTTTTCAGACCAATATTCTGGCACTGAATGCCGCAGTAGAGGCGGCCCGTGCGGGTGAGCAGGGACGCGGTTTCGCGGTGGTCGCCGGCGAGGTCCGTAACCTGGCGCAGCGAAGTGCAAGTGCCGCCAGAGAGATCAAAGCGTTGATCGAGGAGAGCGTATCGCGCGTGGATGCCGGCGCGGTCCTGGTGGGAAGCGCGGGCGAAACCATGAGTGAAATCGTCAGCTCGGTGACCCGTGTTACCGACATTATGGGTGAGATAGCGTCGGCGTCAGATGAACAGAGCAGGGGCATCGATCAGGTTAATATCGCAGTCAATGAGATGGATCGCGTTACGCAGCAGAACGTGGCGCTGGTGCAGGCCTCCGCGACCTCTGCTAACGCGCTGGAGCAGCTGGCCAGCGAGCTGTCTCATGCGGTAGCCCTGTTTCGAATCAGTAAAGAAAATTTGTCAGCCGCCGTTAATAACGCGACAGGAGGACAACTTCTTCGACTGACTCAGCCTGACGGCGCGCAAAAAGTGGCGCCGGGTGCAGCGCGCACAAATGATAACTGGGAAACCTTTTGAACGGCTAAACACGCACCGGAGTGCAGGGAATGCAGCGGTTTTAAAACGGTTAATCGGCATGTTGCCAGGTGATTTGCATGAAAAAATCGACATTGCTGGATTTCCAGAGCAACGCTACGCCGTTAATACAGGCGTTCCAGCGCCTGCCGCTATCGGATGTGCATTTCAAGCGTATTAGCGAGCTGATTTATCAACGCGCAGGGATCGTTCTCGCCGATCACAAACGTGAAATGGTTTACAACCGCCTGGTCAGGCGGCTGCGGATACTCAACCTGGACGATTTTGGTCGTTACCTGGCGCTGCTTGAAAACACGCCTGGTAGCGCCGAATGGCAGGCATTTATTAACGCACTGACCACTAACCTGACGGCTTTTTTCCGTGAAGCTCACCACTTTCCTCTGCTGGCTGAACAGGCAAAAAAACGCAGTGGTAGTTTCAGTGTCTGGTGTGCTGCAGCGTCTACCGGTGAAGAACCTTATTCAATCGCCATTACGCTGGCGGAAGCGTTGGGGTCCGGACCGGGTAAATTTCAGGTTCACGCCACTGATATTGATACCCAGGTACTGGAAAAGGCGCAGGGGGGGATCTATCGCCAGGAGGAGTTGAGGACGCTTTCGCCACAGCAGCTGCAACGCTTTTTCATGCGCGGCACAGGACCTCATGCAGGGATGGTGCGGGTGCGCAGCGAACTGAGTGGCACCATTCAATTCGCTCAGCTTAATTTGCTGGCTAATGAGTGGGCATTACCAGGGCCATTTGACGCAATTTTTTGTCGCAACGTAATGATTTACTTCGACAAGGAAACGCAGGAGAAAATTCTGCGGCGCTTTGTGTCTCTGCTGAAACCCGGCGGCTTGCTGTTCGCTGGTCACTCTGAAAACTTCAGTCAGCTAAGCAAAGATTTTTATCTGCGCGGACAGACGGTATATGGGCTGAGCAGGGACAAAAAATGAAAATGATTAGGGTACTGTGCGTCGATGATTCGGCACTAATGCGGCAGCTGATGACGGAAATTGTCAACAGTCATCCTGATATGGAAATGGTGGCCAGTGCGCCAGATCCACTGGTTGCCCGTGAGTTAATCAAACAGTTTAACCCCGATGTACTGACGCTGGATGTCGAGATGCCGAATATGGACGGTCTCGATTTCCTGGAAAAACTGATGCGTCTGCGACCGATGCCGGTGGTGATGGTGTCGTCATTAACCGGGCGAGGTTCCGAGGTAACGCTACGTGCGCTGGAGCTGGGGGCGGTGGATTTTATCACCAAACCGAGCCTCGGTATTCGTGAAGGCATGCTCTCCTACAGCCAGTTGATCGGCGAAAAATTGCGTGCCGCCTCGCGCGCGCGACTGGGGATACGTAAGCTAGCAGCGGCACCGGCCATACTCAAGAGTGTCCCGCTGCTGGGCAGCGAAAAATTAATTGCCATCGGCGCGTCAACCGGGGGAACCGAAGCGATCCGCCATGTGTTGCAGCCGCTACCGGCCAGCAGTCCGGCACTGCTGATTACGCAGCATATGCCGCCGGGGTTTACCCGCTCTTTTGCAGAGCGCCTCAATAAGCTGTGTCAGATTACGGTGAAAGAAGCAGAGGACGGCGAACGCGTGTTACCGGGCCATGCCTACATCGCACCCGGTGCGATGCATCTGGAGTTGGTGCGCAGTGGTGCTAACTATCAGGTGAAGCTTAACGAAGGCCCGCCGGTTAACCGGCATAAACCCTCGGTGGACGTTTTATTTAACTCAGTAGCCCAGTTTGCCGGTCGCAATGCGATTGGCGTGATCCTCACCGGGATGGGAAACGATGGTGCCGCCGGATTGGTACATATGAAGCAGGCCGGCGCCTGGACTATCGCCCAAAGTGAGGCGAGCTGTGTGGTATTCGGTATGCCCCGTGAGGCGATTGTGCTCGGGGCTGCCAGTGAGGTCGTTGATCTGCATGAAATCAGCCAGCATATGCTGGCAAAAATGAGCGCCGTACAGGCATTACGTATCTAATAAGCGACGGTCCTGAGGGGCTGGACAAAACAGGAGTGAGTATGGCCGATAAGAATCTGAGATTTCTGGTCGTGGACGATTTCAACACGATGCGTCGTATCGTCCGTAACCTGTTAAAGGAATTAGGTTTCAACAATGTGGAAGAGGCGGAAGACGGTGTCGATGCGCTGAATAAGTTACGGGCGTCCCCCTTTGATTTTGTTATCTCCGACTGGAACATGCCTAACATGGACGGACTGCAACTGTTACAGACGATCCGTGCCGACACCGCTCTTTCTAAGCTGCCGGTACTGATGGTAACCGCTGAGGCGAAGAAAGAGAATATCGTTGCGGCGGCTCAGGCCGGGGCCAGCGGCTACGTGGTGAAACCCTTTACGGCGGCCACATTGGAAGAAAAATTGGGCAAGATCTTCGAAAAACTGGGTATGTAAGGAGCTATCATGAGCGAACCTGCTAAACAGAACGACGAGGCCGCGTCGGCGCATGATATCATTGCCCGCATTGGCTCCCTGACTCGCATGTTGCGTGAAAGCCTGCGCGATCTTGGGCTGGAACGGGCAATCGCCGAGGCCGCGGAGGCCATCCCCGATGCGCGTGACCGGCTGGATTATGTGGTCAAAATGACCAGCCAGGCAGCCGAACGGGTGCTGAATGCCGTTGATGATACGCAGCCGCGCCAGAATATGATGGAAAATAGCGCTAAGACGCTTTCTGCGCGTTGGGATGAATGGTTTGAACATCCGGTTGAGCTGGCTGATGCACGCTCGCTGGTAACCGATACCCGTTCATTTCTGTCTGAGGTGCCGCAGCATACCGCCTTTACCAACGCGCAGTTGATGGAAATCATGATGGCCCAGGATTTTCAGGATCTGACCGGCCAGGTCATAAAGCGTATGAACGACGTGGTCCAGGCGATCGAGCGCGAACTGTTGATGGTGCTCATCGATAATATGCCGCACGACGTCACCAGCAAAGTGAAGGATAACGCCAGCCTGCTCAACGGTCCGCAGATCCATGCGGATGCTGAGGGGGTGGTAGCAAACCAGGCGCAGGTCGATGACTTACTCGACAGCCTGGGCTTCTGATCCACCAGGCTGAGCTGCTACACGCGGACGGGGACCGGGTGTCCCCACCATCCCACTGTTATCCATTTCCGGCTATCTGATTAGCGGAAATACCTCTTATTTACGCGTTTTCTCTCGCCATTATTCCGGCTGGTTTTCCGGCAAAATGCCCCTATCACTTTACAGCAGCGTAGGTAACACACAGTGGCTGAGGATAGCGACGAGGAAAAAACAGAATCCGCAACCCCTCACCGCCTGGAGAAAGCTCGTGAAGAGGGAAAGATCCCGCGTTCGCGGGAGCTGACTTCGTTTCTGATGCTCTTTGCCGGCTTGGGGATTTTATGGGTAGGTGGCGAACATATGGCGCATGAGTTGGGCGGCATGTTGTCAGACGGTCTGAGCTTTAATCAGGCGCTACTGAAAGACGACCACCGCATGTTGATTCAGCTGGCGCACCTGGCAATGCGTGCCGTTGGTGCCATCGTACCGATGATGCTGGGGCTGGTTTTGATGGCGATAGCGGCCCCGATGCTGCTTGGCGGTATCGTCATTAGCGGCAAAGCGATCAATGTCGATCTCACCCGGCTTAATCCGCTATCCGGACTCGGGCGAATTGTTTCTGCTCAGACATTTGCCGAACTGCTGAAGTCGGTTCTGAAAGCGGTGCTGGTCGGCGTGGTAACCGGATGGTACATCTGGACAAGATGGCCGGTAATGCTGCATTTGATGAGCGAATCACCGGTCACTGCGCTAACAGGGGCGCTTAACATGCTGGCGATGTGCAGCATGCTGGTGGTGCTTGGTCTGCTGCCAATGGTCGGGTTCGACGTTTTCTGGCAGCTCTACAGCTATTACAAAAACCTGCGCATGACGCGTCAGGAAATTCGGGATGAATTTAAAAGCCAGGAGGGCGATCCGCATATTAAAGGGCGTATACGCCAGGCGATGCGCGCCGCCGCACGCCGCCGCATGATGGCCGACGTACCAAAAGCTGATGTTATCGTTACCAACCCGACACATTATGCGGTCGCGCTGCAGTACGTTGAAAGCAGAATGAGCGCCCCTAAAGTGCTGGCGAAAGGCGCAGGGGAGATCGCACTGCGTATTCGCGAACTGGGTACAGAAAACCGTATTCCAATTCTCGAAGCCCCGCCGTTAGCACGGGCGCTTTATCGTCATAGTGAGATTGGTCAACACATCCCCGGTACGCTGTACGCCGCCGTGGCGGAAGTGCTGGCTTGGGTCTGGCAGCTGCGCCGCTGGCGACGGGAAGGTGGCCTGATACCGAAGAAACCTGAAAATCTGCCGGTGCCAGAAGCACTGGACTTTGCAAGCGAGACAAAAACTGATGGCTAATCTGGCCGCTTTATTACGCTTACCCGACAATGTTAAACAGACGCAATGGCAGGTGCTGGCCGGACCGGTACTTATTTTGCTGATTCTGTCGATGATGGTGCTTCCACTGCCACCTTTTGTCCTTGATTTGCTGTTTACTTTTAATATTGCGCTGTCGATTATGGTGTTGCTGGTGGCGATGTTCACCCAGCGCACGCTGGAGTTTGCCGCCTTTCCCACCATTCTGCTGTTCTCAACGCTGCTACGATTGTCGCTCAACGTCGCCTCTACCCGCATTATTCTACTGGAAGGCCATACCGGTGCGGCGGCGGCGGGACGTGTGGTTGAAGCGTTTGGCCACTTCCTGGTCGGCGGTAATTTCGCCATCGGTATCGTGGTATTTATTATCCTGGTCATCATCAACTTCATGGTCATTACGAAGGGTGCTGGGCGTATCGCCGAAGTCGGCGCGCGTTTTGTGCTCGACGGTATGCCCGGCAAACAGATGGCTATCGATGCTGACCTGAACGCCGGTATTATCGGCGAGGAAGAAGCGAAAAATCGTCGTTCAGAAGTGACTCAGGAAGCTGATTTCTACGGTTCAATGGACGGGGCCAGTAAGTTTGTGCGTGGCGATGCCATCGCCGGCATTATGATCATGGTGATCAATCTGATCGGTGGTCTGCTGGTAGGGGTCGTGCAGCACGGTTTGCCGTTCAGTGACGCGGCGCGCAGCTATACATTGCTGACTATCGGTGACGGTCTGGTTGCCCAGATCCCCGCCCTGGTGATTTCTACCGCAGCCGGCGTTATTGTCACCCGCGTCAGCACTGAGCAGGACGTGGGCGAACAGATGGTCACCCAGCTGTTTAACAACCCGCGGGTAATGCTACTTTCCGCCGGGGTACTTGGATTGTTGGGGCTGGTTCCCGGTATGCCAAACCTGGTCTTTTTACTGTTTACCGCCGGGCTGCTTGGTCTCGCCTGGTACATGCGCGGAAAGCAGATCAAGCCGCAGGCCGTACCGCAAGTGATCAAGCCCGCAGGAGAAGCCGCTTCAGGCGCCGTCGAAGCTTCATGGACCGACGTTCAGCTGGAAGATTCATTGGGGATGGAAGTGGGCTATCGTCTGATCCCCATGGTTGACCATCAGCAAAATGGCGAACTGCTGGGACGCATCCGCAGCATCCGTAAGAAATTTGCCCAGGAAATGGGATTCCTGCCGCCGGTGGTGCATATTCGCGACAATATGGATATGCCGCCCGCGCGCTATCGTATTCTGATGAAAGGGGTGGAGATAGGTAGCGGTGACGCCTATCCGGGGCGTTGGATGGCAATTAATCCCGGTACGGCCGCAGGTTCACTGCCCGGTGAACCCACGGTCGATCCGGCCTTTGGTCTGGCGGCGGTATGGATTGACAGTGCGCTTAAAGAGCAGGCGCAAACGCAGGGCTTCACGGTGGTTGAAGCCAGTACCGTTGTTGCCACCCACCTCAATCATCTCATCGGTCAATACGCCAGCGAGCTCTTTGGTCGTCAGGAAGCTCAACAGCTGCTGGATCGCGTATCCAGTGAAGTGCCCAAACTGACCGAAGATCTTGTGCCCGGGGTAGTGACGCTAACTACCCTGCATAAGGTGTTGCAAAACCTGCTGTCTGAGCGGGTTGCGATCCGCGATATGCGTACCATCATCGAAACGCTGGCGGAACATGCGCCGGTGCAGAGCGACGCCCAGGAGCTGACCAGCGTGGTGCGCGTTGCGCTGGGCCGGGCTATCACTCAGCAGTGGTTTCCAGGTCATGGCGAGGTTCAGGTGATAGGTCTGGATACCACCCTCGAACGATTGTTGTTACAGGCAATGCAGGGTGGTGGTGGTCTGGAACCCGGTCTTGCCGAGCGGCTGTTGGATCAGACATCGCAGGCATTGCAACGTCAGGAGTCTCTTGGCGCTCCGCCGGTGCTGCTGGTCAATCATCCGTTGCGCGCGCTGCTTTCCCGCTTTCTGCGGCGTAATCTGCCTCAGCTGGCGGTGCTGTCAAATCTTGAGCTGAGTGATAACCGGCAAATCCGTATGACGGCAACCCTCGGGGGGCTGGAGTGATAAAAAAACTGCCTGCCATATTTTCTGGCCTGCTGCTGGCGCCATGCCTGGTTCTGGCGGCGAAGGGCGGTGCCTGGCAATCATCGGATATCGGTCCGTCACTGGATAATCGCGGCGTGGCTGCCTCTTCGCGCCCGCTTTCACCGCCGTATGCAGTGAAAGGCACCATGACGACCATCGGGTGGCGCTACGAGCTGTCTGCGCCGGCACCGGTGGGGCTGATAGTGCGTTTGTGTAGCCGCACCCGCTGCGCAATCCTTGAGGGGCAAAGCGGTGAAACACGCGGTTTGACCAACGTACCAGCAGGAGAAACCTTACGTTTTATCTACCAGGTTGAAGGAGCCGGGCGTCTCTGGCCGACGTTGCGGGTTAAAAGCAATCAGATCATGGTCAACTACAGCCAGTAAGAACGCCGGGGCAATGGAAAAGCGCCGTCAGGCGGGATCAACAACGCGAAAGGCTGACGGGGATACAGCAAAAAAAGCGCCTCTGCGGATGCGCCTTTTTCATGAAAGCGCCAATTATTACATGCGCTCGAGGGTACGAATACCCAGCATATCGAGGCCCAGCTTGAGGGTTTTCGCCGTCAGCAGCGCCAGCTTGAGGCGACTGTTACGCGTGGCTTCCTCAGCAGCGGCAAGGATTGGACAGTGCTCATAGAAACTGGAGAACAGGCCAGCCAGATCGTAAAGATAGGCGCACATCAGATGTGGTGTGCCGTCACGGGCAACCTGTAGCAGCGTTTCCTCAAATTGCAGCAGGCGTGCGGCCAGCGATGCCTCACGTGGCTCGCCGATGATAACCGCACCCTGAACGCTGTTTTCGTCAATGCCCGCCTTGCGGAAAACAGAAATCACGCGGGTATAGGCATACTGCATGTAAGGGGCGGTGTTGCCTTCAAACGCCAGCATCAGATCCCAGTCGAAGATGTAGTCCGTGGTGCGACTTTTGGAAAGGTCAGCATATTTCACTGCGCCGATGCCCACAACTTCTGCCATTTGCGACAGCTCGCTGTCAGACATATCGGGATTCTTATCGGCGATCAGCGTGCGGGCGCGGCTGACCGCTTCATCCAGAAGATCAGATAGCCGGATAGTCCCGCCGGCGCGGGTTTTGAACGGTTTGCCGTCTTTGCCCAGCATCATGCCAAATGCATGGTGTTCAAGCGGAACGGAGGTTGGTACATAGCCCGCTTTACGTACGATGGTCCACGCCTGCATCAGGTGCTGATGCTGACGAGAGTCAATGTAATAGAGTATGCGATCGGCGTGCAACGTTTCATAACGGTATTTAGCGCAGGCGATATCGGTTGTGGTGTAGAGGTAACCGCCATCCTTTTTTTGGATGATAACCCCCATCGGTTCACCTTCTTTATTTTTAAATTCATCAAGGTAAACCACGGTTGCGCCATCATCTTCCACCGCCAGCCCTTTCGCTTTCAGGTCTGAAACTATGCCCGGCAGCATAGCGTTATATAAGCTTTCGCCCATAACGTCATCGCGCTGTAGGGTGACGTTCAGGCGATCGTAGACCTTCTGGTTTTGCGCCATCGTAATGTCAACCAGGCATTTCCACATTTTGCGGCAGTATTCGTCACCGCCCTGTAATTTGACGACGTAACGGCGTGCGCGCTCAGCAAATTCTGGATCTTCGTCGTAGTGACGTTTCGCTTCACGGTAAAAATTTTCCAGATCGGCCAAAGCAATTTCTTCGTGATTTTCGTTCTGTTTCTTTTCAAGAAAAGCAATCAGCATACCGAACTGCGTGCCCCAGTCGCCAACGTGATTGGCGCGGATAACCTTGTGGCCCAGAAAGCCGAGGGTACGGGCGGCGGCATCGCCAATGATGGTTGAACGAACGTGACCTACGTGCATCTCTTTTGCGACGTTTGGCGCCGAATAATCAATCACGATGGTTTGCGGCTTTTCCTGCGGAATGCCAAGGCGTGGCGAGGATAACGCACTGTCAATCTGTAATTGCAGCCAGTCACGTGCAAGAAAAATATTAATAAAACCGGGGCCTGCGATCTCGACTTTTTCGGCAATTCCCGTCAGATCGAGCTTTTCTAACAGTTGTTCGGCCAGTTGTCGCGGCGGCATACCCAGTTTTTTGGCGATGGCCATAACACCATTTGCCTGATAATCACCAAATTGCGGCCTTGCTGACTGACGCACCTGAGGTTCACAATCGGCGGGCGCACCAACCGCAATCATTGCCTGACTGACTTTTTCTGTAAGAAGAGCCTGAATATTCACCGGGTTACCTTAACATTCACATCAAATTTGCGTTAAACCGCAAGTGGTTGAATTAATCCGTTGTCATCATCTGGTGACTGGCAACGTTAAAAATGAGACCGAAGTATACTGACTTTTATTCTGGGTGTCGTTATTCGCCCATCGCGCGCGGCGCTGAATAATAGCGCAGCACGAAGAAAAAACGCTGTCTGCGGCGGAATGTTACCCATCCCCACCGGCAGCTTAACTTCCGGCATTGCCTGATTTGTCGCCTGTGACCGATCACCAGATCGGAGGCAGCCCCACTGGGCCAGTGCTAGCAATCTATCACAATATCAACTTACAGCAGCCCTTTGAATGGCAGTACTGATAATCTTTTAAAAAGAGTAATATTGTTGCTGCCGCCAGTTACTTTTTTACTCAACGATAAAGCAGGGCGGTATTTTGATGCGTTAAGCGGTGCGAAAAACCAATAAAGAATCCAACGGGAAAACGATGAAAAAGTGGCAGGATGTTGAACAGTTACAGGACCTGATTGATGATCTTGTGCATTTTAACCAGGCGCTAGCCCTGCTCGCCGACCGTTTATCACTGGATCTGGCGGTTCTTGAAGCCGATCACATTGCCTTACGCTGCCAGCAGGTCAGTACCGCTGAGCGCTGGAGAAGCGGTTTTTTGCAGTGCGGCACCCTGCTGTCGGAGAAAATAATCAATGCTCGCCCCATCGCGCTGTTTGAACTGCCGCTACCGCTGGATGTTCAGGGTAAGGATATCTATGTTATTGAGCTGCCCTGGCCGGGAGAGAAACGTTACCGGCACGATGGCTGGGAACACGTTGAATTTGTTTTGCGTGGTGAGGCGGAAAGTCTCGGGCAGCGTGCGATGGCGCTGTTTTCTGATACCGGGCTAATTCAGCCCGGTATCTCTTTTAAAACCAGCGCGCCGAGAGGTGAGTGCGAGCGCTTGCCGAACCCGACGCTGGGCGTGACTGATGGCGAGGTGACAATTAAGTTTCATCCCTGGTCGCTCAAGGAGATTCTCGCCAGCGAAGGGTAAATCATCGAATCAGGCGTTGATGACGGCGACGTGCATCCGGTGTATGGCTTCAGCCAGCAGGCCATGGGAACAGCCAAAGTTAAAACGGACATAGCCGTCGTCACCAAACTCCCGTCCGGACGAAAATCCCAGTCCCTGTTTTTCGAAAAATAGCGCAGGGTTGTCGAGCTGCATGTCCCGGCAGTCAATCCAGCCGAGATAGGTTGCTTCCGGCGCATTCATCCGCAACCCGGGCAGCTGATTGACTGCGCTGACCAGCAGGTCGCGACTGGTCAGCAGATAGTCAAGTTGGGCATCAAGCCAGCTTTGCCCGTGACGCCATGCTGCCGTAGCGGCGACGATCGCCAGAACGTCTACCTGAGGAACAATACCGCTACGGGCTTTAATAAAGCGCTTGCGAAGCTCCGGGTCGGGGATAATGGCCACAGAGGCACCCAGCCCGGCAATATTAAAGGTTTTAGAAGGCGAAATAAGCGTAATACTGCGCGCCGCTGCATCCTCACTGAGGCTGGCGAAAGGCGTGTGGCTGATGCCCGGTTCCAGTATTAGATCGCAATGGATCTCATCTGAACAGACCAGCAGATCATGACGCCGGGCAAAAGCCAGCTGTGCCTCCAGCTCCTCGCGACGATAGACGGTGCCGCCGGGATTATGTGGATTGCAAAGCATCAGCAGTTTTTCGTGGCCCTGTAATTGCGGTTCCAGCGCCGCCAGATCCATCAGCCAGCGCCCGTCCTTGTCCTGTCGCATCTGCGCATTAATTTGCCCGCGTGACGCTAACGATGCGGCGCTGCGAAAGGGCGGATAGATAGGGGTGGGGGCGATGGTACTTTCACCCGGAGACGTCAACGCACGTACACTGATATTCAGGGCGCTGACGATGCCAGGCAGAATAATCACCCACTCTGGCTCTATGTGCCACTGATGGCGACAGGCCATGCGCTCAACAACGGTTTCTGTCAGCGCAATCGGCTCTTTGCCATAACCGAAAACACCGTGGCTGACGCGCTCATGAAGCGAACTGATAATGCATTCGGGCGAACGAAAATCGGTGTCTGCCACCCACAGTGGCAGGATGTCACGCTCCCCATATTTCGCCCACTTGAGGCTATCGCTGTGACGGCGGTCTATTCGCTGATCAAAATTGAATGTCATGATGCAGTGTCCCGGTAGAATCTATATCCAGAAGCCTAATCTCGATGGCAAAAATAGACAACAGACATTGACCTGAATGTGGAGGGTTGGCATGGCAAAACTTGAGGTTTGCTGCTTCGGCGTGGATTGTGCGTTGCAAGCAGAGAAAGCAGGTGCTGACAGGGTAGAGCTTTGCGCTGCGCCTTCAGAAGGTGGGTTGACGCCATCGGCCGGAATGCTACGTCAGGCGCGTCAGCAGCTGACGTTGCCGGTTCATCCTATCATTCGACCGCGAGGCGGGGATTTTTGTTATTCGGCTAATGAGTTTGCGGTTATCTGTGAAGATATCGCACTGGTTAAAGAGTTGGGATTCAGCGGCCTGGTTGTTGGCATACTGGATAACGATGGACACATTGATATGACACGTATGCGCATTCTGATGAGGCTGTGTGAAGGCATGGCGGTCACTTTCCACCGGGCGTTTGATCTTTGTCATAACCCAGCCATTGCGCTGCAACAGCTGAGCGATCTTGGCGTTGCACGTATTCTTACATCAGGTCAACAGCAGAGCGCAGAAATTGGGCTTGGATTACTAAGGGAACTAACTGCCCTGAGCTGCGGTCCGATAATTATGGCAGGTGCAGGCGTCCGTCTAAGTAATATCACGAAATTTCTTGATGCCGGAATAGAGGAGCTGCACAGCTCTGCCAGCCAGCAGGTGGGTTCGTCGATGCGTTATCGCAAAGCCGGGGTCACCATGTGCTCCAACAGCGAAACCGATGAATTTACCCGGCAGAGCGTTGACGGAGTAATGGTCGAGGCGATGAAAAATGTTATGACATCGCACACTCTGGCAGTAGCAACCTAACCCTTAGCCGCACAGCACGCCAACTCTGACGTGATGTTTGCCAGTACCAAACCCCAGCGTTTTGTTGGGGTTTTTTTTAAGCTGGCGCAAAAAATTAGCGCAGAGGGGTGAGCAACTGATTATCCGCCAGACCCGCGTAAGAAAACCGGCGGGTTTTAATAACGTGAATAAGCCTGGGTTATGCAGAACCTGATGTTCTGTCCTGACAGAACATCTCATAATGACGCAGGCCGCTATTTTCGTTTATCTCATTGTTAAATTCATGCAGAGCATGGTAAATAGAACGCTGTTCAACCTCGTAACAAGATAAAAGGACCCGCGTTGCGACGGTTATTAATTGAAAGCCGCAATGGAATTCCGGCTTGATTATTTGCTTTTATGGAGGTGTCAGTGGTCGTTTCTATCATTTCATTTTTAATTGCTATCACCATCCTT
Source organism: Izhakiella capsodis (assembly GCF_900115045.1). Taxonomy (GTDB): domain Bacteria; phylum Pseudomonadota; class Gammaproteobacteria; order Enterobacterales; family Enterobacteriaceae; genus Izhakiella; species Izhakiella capsodis. The sequence goes on from NZ_FOVC01000001.1 coordinate 421,067, forward strand.
ATACTGACACCCGGTTTTGACACCGCGTTAGTATTACGAACTTCTGCAGTGAATGGCTGGCGCAAAGCTGCCATGACCGCGCTGGGCATCAATATGGGGTGCCTGGTCTGGGGGACAGCGGTTGGTTTTGGCCTTGGTGCGCTGCTACTGGCCTCAGAGCTGGCCTATAATCTGATAAAAATTGCCGGAGCAGCCTATTTACTCTGGCTGGGACTGGGGTTGCTCTGGCGTCCACGTAGCGTGCTGGTAGCGCCGCAAGCGGATACTCACCGTCGTCGTGGTTACGGTGCGTTTTTTATGAAAGGGTTTCTTGGCAACTTACTTAACCCGAAAGTTGGGGTGTTTTATATCTCTTTTCTACCACAGTTTATCCCGGCGGACGCGTCCGTTGCGCTCTGGAGCATTGCTATGGCGACGACCCATGTTGTCATTGGTCTGAGCTGGTCGGCGGTACTGATTGCCTCAACGCACTATTTTGCCGGACATCTGCGTCGTCCGGCGGTGATGAAAGTGATGGATCGCCTGACGGGGCTGGTATTTATCGGTTTTGCCGCCAGTCTGGCGCTCTCCCGACGCTAGGCTTGTCGGGAGGCGTTCACGGATTAGCGGCGTTGTCGACGATGGCTAATTACTGTTCCCGGCTGATAGCGCTCTCAGGGTTTGGTGGCGATCAGTACCGCGCGCAGCGGTGCCGGATAGCCTTCAACGGTTTTGCTCGTGTCATCAGGATCGAGAAACTCCGCCAGTGATTCGCTGGTCATCCAGTCTGTCCGACGCTGCTCTTCAACCGAGGTTAATGCGCAGTCAACGATGCGCACATCAACAAAACCGCATTTTTCCAGCCAGTTTTTCAGCGCGCCGGTTGAGGGGATAAAATAAACGTTGCGCATCTGTGCGTAGCGCTCGCCAGGCACCAGTATCTCGCGATCGTTGCCTGCAATCACCAGCGTTTCAAGTACCAGCTCGCCGCCACTTTGCAACTGATTTTTTAACTGTATCAGATGGTCGAGCGGCGAGCGGCGGTGGTACAGCACGCCCATAGAAAATACCGTATCGAACGCCTCCAACGTCGGCAGCTGTTCAATGCCGAGCGGTAGCAGATGAGCGCGGCGGTCGTTGCCCAGTAGCTTACGCACCGCTTCGAACTGGCAGAGGAAAAGCTGCATCGGATCTATGCCAACCACCAACTGTGCGCCAGCGCCCACCATGCGCCACATGTGGTAGCCACTGCCACAGCCTACGTCAAGCACTGTTTTGCCGCTTAGTGATGAAATATGTGGCAGTACTCGCTGCCATTTCCAGTCTGAACGCCATTCGGTATTGATGTTGACGCCATACAGCGAATAAGGGCCTTTGCGCCACGGCATCAGATTACGTAAGAGCGTTTCAATTCCCTGGCGCTGACGTTCGCTGAGATGTGTGCTGTCGGCGCTGACGCCGTGCAGCAAATCAATGACGTCCGGCTCAGGCTGCGGCAGATGCTCAATCGTGCGCTCCCAGCGGGTAAAATGGCCGTGCTGTGCATCCCGCTGCCAGCTGCCGAGCTGGGCTGGTAGCGTTTCAAGCCACAACGCCAGCGGTCCGGTAGCAATTTGCTGATAAAAAAGGCCGAAATCTATCATTACTTATGGTTTTCCTTAACGGCCACCAGTGAACCAAAGTTGACGCACTGAAACCAGACGCCCGCGTGCTGAAAGCCTGCGGCTGAGAGTCGTGCTTTATGACTTTCCACGCTGTCGGTCAGCATCACGTTTTCCAGCATGCTGCGTTTCTGGCTGATCTCCAGCTCGCTATAGCCGTTAGCGCGTTTAAAGTCGTGGTGCATATCAAACAACAGATCGCCGACCGTTTGATCTTCAAAGCTGAACTTTTCCGAGAGTACCAGCGCACCGCCGGGATTCAGCCCGGAATAGACTTTTTTCAACAGCGCCAGGCGATCGTCAGGCTGCAGGAACTGTAACGTGAAATTCAGTATCACCAACGAGGCGTTTTCGATCTTAACCTCGCGAATATCCGCTTCCTGTACCTCTACCGGCGTTTCAGCCCGAAAAGCATCAAGATGACGACGGCAGCGCTCTACCATCGCCGGTGAGTTGTCGATGGCAATAATCCTGCAACCTTCAGCCTTGATATTACGGCGCACCGACAGCGTTGCTGCACCGAGTGAACAGCCGAGGTCGTAAACCTGTGAGCCGGCGCTAACAAAGCGTCCGGCCAGCATGCCAATCATGGAAATAATCGTAGAATAGCCCGGCACTGAGCGCTGGATCATATCAGGGAATACTTCGGCTACACGTTCATCAAAGGTCCAGTCGCCAAGCTGAGCAATGGGGGCCGAAAACAGAGTATCGCGGTCAGACATTGTTCCTATACCGGGTGGTTTCAGTAAAGGCGCTATTCTGGCAGAAACTGCGCCGGGCTGCATCCGGTTCTGAACGCCGTTGATCCCGGCGAAGAGGATGTGAGATAGCGTGAATGTTCAGAATAAACTCACCTGATGCGGCCAGTCAGGCATCGGTCCGAGTGCAGGTAGAACACGTTGTAAATGCGGCCAGAGATGCTGCACCAGCGCTGGGGCTGAAGCAATATCAGGGGTATGAATAAACAGCCAGGGGGTGCCTTGCTGCGACCAGTCTGGCAGTTTCTTGAGCCAGGCGGCAAACCCGTCAAGGTTCGCCAGCGGATCATCGCCGCCGATAAAACGGATGATGGGCTGATCGGCGGTCATCAGTGCGTGAACGGGCAGACGCGGCTTCTTGCGCTGTGCTTCAATAATGGCCGGATTGGCGGGGATGGCGCTGTGAATGGCACGAGTATCAAGGATCACCCGATTAACTCCGCGCTGGTGCAGACCCTGGTTCAACTGACGTTCAGCATCGCCTTTGGCAAAAAATTCCGGATGGCGAACTTCGATCCCATAGCTAAATCCAGTGGGTAACAGCAGTAAAAAGTCCCACAGGGTAGGCAAGTCAGCCGGTGAGAAGGCCGCTGGCATTTGCAGCCAGTACTGGCCGATGCGTCCTTCCAGCGGGGCCATCAGCGTAAAAAACGCCGTCAGCAACTTCTGACAGTTACGCAGCGCTGCCTGGTGGCTGATGGCGGCGGGAAATTTGAAGCAAAAACGAAATTCATCGTCAGTCATGTCATGCCAGCGGCGGACGATCTCCGCACGTGGCAGCGCATATAGCGTGGTGTTGCCTTCAACACAGTTAAAATAACGCGCGTAATCCGCAAGGGTTTCCATGCCCAGACGTTTCCATTGAGGGTGTTGCCACTGCGGCAGGCCGATCCTCGGTCGGGTCATGTTTTATCCTTCATCAGATACAGGCACTGCCAGTTTAACCTGGCGGTTTGCACCCCCCCAAATCAACCGGGAGTCCTGGGACCGGGCCGAAGATGAAACACGTCAGTCAGACCGTGGAAAAGGCAACACTGATGGGTTAATTCGGTGGCGCATGATGCCCCTGCATCTTAAAACGCGGCGATAATTTCATCGCTCTGACGAACACGGGCGATACGCGGAAATATCCACTGCAGACTGCTATGGTGTTGTTCGGTACTGGAAGCGGCGCAAACGTCTTCTGCGATAACCAAATTAAAACCCAGTTCCCAGGCATTACGGGCAGTAGATTCGACGCCGATATTGGTCGAAATACCCGCCAGTACGAGGGTGTCGATGTTGCGGCGGCGCAGCTGTAGCTCCAGATCCGTACCGTAGAACGCGCCCCACTGACGTTTAGTGACTTCCAGGTCGCTCGGTTTTTTGCCCAACGCAGGGGGATAGTTCCACCAGTTATCCGGCAGTACCCCGCCGGGGATGGGCATATCAACCGGCTGCTTGAGCGCGTCGGCAAAATCGTCAGAGGCGCCTACGCGTACCAATATCACCGGTGCATGATGTGCGCGAAAGGCTTCCGCCAGCCTGGCCGCACGGTTAACAACTTGCTCAGCGCTGTGGGGACTGCGGGCAAAAGGCAGGATACCTTCCTGTAAATCGATCAGTACCAGTGCGGTTGATGTGGCTGCTAATTTCAGCATAGTGACTCCATAAATAGTTAACGCAAGAAGGGGGATAACGTTCAGGGGCATCTATCAGACGCTAAGCCGTCGCCTGAAGAAAGTACAATTTTGTTAACGATTATGATTGTAAGAAAGCAAACCGTTAACTCAGTGAAGAAACGCGGCTATCCGGCGGCGTCTGGCTCTTATCCTGCCTGCTTTTTTCTATTATACTGGCTGCCTTTTTCGCGGCAGCGTCTCTTCAAACGAAGGGCGACAGAATCTGGCATGGTTCATGCCACAGCAGCAAGTCAAAAGGATATCCTCATGCGTACTCTTTATTGCGGACAGCTCAACCTGTCCCACGTAGGCCAGCAGGTAACGCTGTGTGGCTGGGTTAATCGTCGACGCGATCTTGGCAGTCTGATCTTTATTGATATGCGAGACCGTGAAGGGATTGTTCAGGTGTTTTTCGATCCTGACCGCAAAGAGGCGTTTGATTTAGCTTCCGAGCTGCGCAATGAGTTTTGCATTGCGCTCACCGGCACGGTGCGCGCGCGTGAAGAAAAGAACCGTAATCCCGATATGGCAACCGGTGGCGTTGAAGTTTTCGCCACCGAGCTGACGATCATTAATCGCGCCGAGCCGCTGCCGTTGGATGCCAATCAGACCAATAGTGAGGAAGCGCGGCTGAAATTTCGCTATCTCGATCTGCGTCGCCCGGAAATGGCGCAGCGGCTACAAATGCGCGCACGTATCACCAGTTTTGTGCGGCGCTTTATGGATGCCAATGGTTTTCTCGACATTGAAACGCCGATGCTGACGAAAGCGACGCCGGAAGGGGCGCGCGATTATCTGGTGCCCAGCCGGGTGCACAAAGGCAAGTTTTACGCGCTGCCGCAGTCACCTCAGCTATTTAAACAGCTGCTGATGATGTCGGGTTTTGATCGCTATTACCAGATTGTTAAATGCTTCCGTGATGAGGATTTGCGTGCTGATCGTCAGCCGGAATTTACGCAAATTGATGTTGAAACTTCATTTATGACCGCCGAACAAGTGCGTGTCATCATGGAAACGCTGATCCGCGCACTGTGGCAGGAGAGCAAAGGGGTCGATCTGGGGGACTTCCCGATAATGACATATGCCGACGCGATTCGCCGCTTCGGTTCAGATAAGCCAGACCTGCGTAATCCGATGGAGCTGGTGGACGTCGCCGATCTGGTCAAAGAGGTTGAGTTCAAGGTATTCGCCGCGCCAGCCAACGATGCAAAAGGGCGCGTGGCGGCCCTGCGAGTGCCGGGCGGGGCGCAGCTGAGCCGTAAGCAAATCGATGACTATGCTAAGTTTATTGAAACCTACGGTGCTAAGGGCCTGGCTTATATTAAAGTGAACGAACGTGCCAGGGGCCTTGACGGTATCAGTAGTCCGGTGGCTAAGTTCCTTAATGCAGAGATTATTGAGGCGATCCTGATGCGCACGGCTGCACAAGATGACGACCTGCTCTTCTTCGGTGCTGATAAAGCTAACGTCGTTGCGGATGCGCTCGGTGCTTTACGTCTGAAGCTGGGACGCGATCTGCAGTTGACTGATACCAATGCCTGGGCGCCACTGTGGGTGATTGATTTCCCAATGTTCGAAAGCGATGACCAAGGCGGACTGGCAGCCATGCACCATCCGTTCACCGCACCGCGTGATATGTCCCCGGAAGCGCTGCGTCAGGACCCGGAATCGGCGGTGGCAAATGCCTACGATATGGTGATTAACGGGTATGAGGTGGGGGGCGGTTCGGTACGTATCCATAACGGTAAAATGCAGCAGACGGTATTCAGCCTTCTCGGCATTGAAGAAAAAGAGCAGCAGGAGAAGTTCGGCTTCCTGCTGGACGCGCTGAAGTTCGGTACGCCTCCGCATGCAGGCCTGGCTTTCGGCCTTGACCGACTGGTTATGCTGTTAACCGGAACCGATAATATTCGGGACGTTATCGCTTTTCCTAAAACTACCGCGGCGGCCTGCCTGATGACCGAAGCGCCAAGTTTTGCCAATGAAGATGCACTGGCAGACTTAGGGGTTCAGGTTATGGAAAAATACAAAGCGGAAAATCGGCAATCCGGCGCTGGCAAAGCGTAATTGATCTCTTTCAAGCAGCCGGTTTCGGTGCTGGTGGTTATCGGTGCGGCAGAGACCGGAAGGGTGCTCATGCTACAACGGCGTGATGATGCCAGTTTCTGGCAGTCGGTAACGGGCAGCCTTGAGGCAAACGAACAGCCGGTGCAGGCAGCCGTTCGTGAAGTATTTGAGGAGCTGGCAATTGATATTCTGCGCGAAGGGTTGCAGCTTGATGATCTGCAACACAGCATTGAGTTCGAAATCTTTGCACAGTTTCGTCATCGCTACGCGCCTGATGTTACGCACAACCGTGAGCACTGGTTTCGCCTGATCCTGCCGCATGAGCGGCAGGTCATTCTGAGTGAACATCTGGCGGCGCGATGGCTGGATAAAACAGCCGCCGCGGCGCTGACAAAATCCTGGAGTAATCGCCAGGCTATTGAAGCATTTATTTAATAGAGTGGCGTAATTTAGCCTTTGTATCCTATAGAGAGATATCCCGATGGCCGGACATAGTAAATGGGCGAACACCAAACACCGCAAAGCAGCGCAGGATGCTAAGCGCGGTAAAATCTTCACCAAAGTTATTCGCGAGCTGGTTACCGCAGCAAAACTCGGCGGTGGCGATCCGGGATCTAACCCGCGTCTGCGAGCAGCAATGGATAAAGCCCTGGCTAATAATATGACCCGTGACACGATGGATCGCGCTATTGCGCGCGGTGTGGGCGGCGATGATAACAGCAACATGGAAACCATCATTTATGAGGGATACGGTCCGGGCGGTTCAGCCATTATGGTGGAGTGCCTGAGCGACAACCGTAATCGTACCGTTGGCGAGGTGCGCCATGCATTCAGCAAAACGGGCGGTAACCTTGGTACAGATGGCTCCGTTGCCTACTTGTTCAGTAAAAAAGGTGTGATCTCCTTTGCGCCCGGTCTGGAAGAGGATGCGGTAATGGATGCCGCGCTGGACGCGGGTGCTGAAGATGTCATCAGCTACGACGACGGCGCGATCGACGTATTCACTGCCTGGGAGGCGTTAGGGCAGATAAAAGATGTTCTCGAGGCGGCTGGCCTTAAAGCCGACAGTGCGGAGGTCTCTATGATCCCGTCGACGAAAGCAGAAATGGACGCCGAAACGGCCCCCCGGCTGCTACGTTTGATTGATATGCTGGAAGACTGCGACGACGTGCAGGAGGTCTATCATAATGGCGAGATCTCAGATGAAATAGCTGAAACCCTTTAGGGGTCATGGCTAAGCTGCGGGCGGCAGGAGACGCGAAATGGCGATTATTTTGGGGATTGACCCCGGCTCGCGGGTGACTGGCTACGGCGTCATCCACCAGGTGGGCAGACAGTTGACCTATTTGGGCAGCGGTTGCATTCGCACTCAGGTGACTGATTTTCCCACCCGCCTGAAGCTAATCTACGCCGGGATCAGTGAAATTATCACCCAGTTCAACCCGGACTTTTTCGCCGTAGAACAGGTTTTTATGGCAAAAAATGCCGATTCAGCGTTGAAGCTGGGACAGGCGCGCGGCGCGGCGATTGTCGCTGCGGTAAACGCTGATTTAGCGGTGTTTGAATACGCCGCGCGTCAGGTCAAACAAACGGTGGTCGGCATCGGCAGCGCCGAAAAGAGCCAGGTTCAGCACATGGTGCGTACATTGCTGAAGCTGCCCGCTAACCCTCAGGCAGACGCGGCTGACGCGCTGGCTATCGCAATCACACATTGCCACGTTAGTCAGAACGTCAACCGGCTGAGTGAAACGCGACTTAATCTTGCGCGAGGGCGGTTGCGCTCCTGATGACAGGCTGGATATTCATCCAGCCTTTTTTATGTTATAACCAATCCACTTCTTCATTAGCACAAGGTAAACACGGTGATCGGTCGTCTTAGAGGCATTGTTCTGGAAAAACAGCCACCGCAGGTTTTGCTGGAAGCCAATGGCGTAGGCTATGAAGTACATATGCCGATGACCTGTTTTTACGCGCTACCAGCGCTGGATCATGAAGCGGTTATTTTTACCCACCTGGTGGTGCGCGAAGATGCTCAGCTGCTGTTTGGTTTTAACAGCAAACCGGAACGGGCACTGTTTCGCGAGTTAATTAAGGTTAACGGTGTGGGGCCAAAACTTGCCCTGGCGATCCTCTCAGGCATGTCCGCACAGCAGTTCGTCACCGCCGTTGAGCGCGAAGAAGTCGCGTCGCTGGTGAAGATCCCAGGTGTCGGCAAAAAAACCGCCGAACGTCTGGTGGTGGAAATGAAAGATCGGTTTAAAGGTATGCATGCCGACCTGTTTGCCCCGGATGCTGCATTCTCTCTGATCAGCGAATCCCCGGCGGCGACGGCAAGCAATGATGCTGAATCTGAAGCCGTTGCGGCGTTGGTGGCGTTGGGGTATAAACCGCAGGAAGCCAGTCGGATGGTGAGTAAAGTAGGGCGGCCGGATGCCGATTGTGAAACGCTGATCCGCGAAGCGCTACGCGCGGCCATCTGAGGTAAGCATGATTGAAGCCGATCGCCTGGTTGCACCGGGCACCGTGAGTGACGAGGAGATAGTTGACAGGGCTATTCGCCCTAAGCGGCTGGAGGAGTATGTCGGTCAGCCCGTGGTACGCGAACAAATGGAGATTTTCATTAAAGCAGCCAAAATGCGCGGTGATGCGCTGGACCATCTGCTGATCTTCGGGCCGCCAGGCCTGGGCAAAACGACCCTGGCAAACATCGTGGCTAACGAAATGGGCGTAAATCTGCGTACCACGTCTGGCCCGGTGCTGGAAAAAGCCGGCGATCTGGCGGCGATGCTGACCAATCTTGAACCGCACGATGTGCTGTTTATTGACGAAATTCACCGTCTTTCACCGGTAGTCGAAGAAGTGCTGTATCCAGCGATGGAAGATTACCAGCTGGATATTATGATTGGTGAGGGCCCGGCTGCCCGCTCTATCAAACTGGACCTCCCCCCTTTTACACTGATCGGTGCTACCACGCGTGCGGGTTCTTTGACTTCGCCGCTGCGCGATCGTTTCGGCATTGTACAGCGTCTCGAATTTTATCAGGTGCCTGATCTGCAACATATCGTATCCCGCAGCGCCAGCTGTCTCGGTCTGGCCCTCTCATCTGAAGGCGCGCTGGAAGTGGCGCGCCGGGCGCGCGGTACTCCGCGGATCGCCAATCGCTTGCTGCGCCGCGTGCGCGACTTCGCTGAAGTGCGTGCCGATGGCGAACTGAGCGGCGAAGTGGCGGCAAAGGCACTGGATATGCTTAACGTTGACACTGAAGGCTTTGACTACATGGATCGCAAATTGCTGCTGGCGATTATCGATAAGTTTACCGGTGGCCCGGTCGGGCTGGATAACCTGGCGGCGGCTATCGGCGAAGAGCGTGAAACTATTGAGGACGTGCTGGAGCCCTACCTTATTCAACAGGGGTTCATCCAGCGTACTCCGCGTGGACGAATGGCGACCCAACACGCATACCGTCATTTCGGTATTACCCGCGGAGCTTAGTCGGCATATAGTCTAAGGCAGTGCTGCTGCTGCATCAGACGCGACGAATTTCATCTGTAGTTACTCCTCGGTAAATCCGCGATTTCACAGTCTGAAGAGGTTAAAACGTCAGGCTGAAGCGTAAATCCTTAGCCTGCTGATAATCTTTTCTTGCCTGCGACCTCATTTTCTCCGAGCCTAAGAGAAAAAGGAGTCCTGCATGGATATTATTTATTATCACCCTTCCTTTAACCCGGAAGTCTGGCTCAGTGGCATGAGAAAACGGCTGCCATCGACTCACGTGCGATTATGGCAGCCAGGGGACGATGGTCCGGCTGACTACGCGCTGGTGCGCCAACCGCCGGTCGAAATGCTGCAAGGGCGAAACGATTTAAAGGCGCTGTTCGCTATTGGCGCGGGCGTTGATGACGTTCTCGATCAGCTCAAACTGCACCCTGACATGCTGGCGCCACAGATTCCGCTGTTCCGCCTCAAAGATACCGGCATGGCTTTGCAGATGCAGGAATATGCGCTTTATCACGTACTGGGCTGGTTCCGGCGCTTTCCGGAGTATCAGCAGCAAAAGCAGCAGCACTACTGGCATCCTCTTAAACCGCGTCGTCACAGCGAATTTTCCATTGGGATCATGGGGGCCGGGGTGCTGGGTAAAAGCGTGGCGGAGTGCCTGCGACCTTTTGGCTTTCCGTTGCGTTGCTGGAGCCGGACAGCTAAGCAGCTGGACGGCGTGACCAGTTTTTACGGTGATGATCAGCGGCAGGCTTTCCTCAGTGGCAGCCAGGTACTGATAAATCTGCTGCCCAGTACGCCGCAGACGGTGGGGATAATTAATCGCGCGTTGATGCGCCAGCTGCCGCACGGCGCTTTTATTCTTAATCTTGCCCGCGGTGCCCATCTGATCGAAGGGGACCTGCTGGCTGCGCTGGACGATGGCGAAATTGGCGGCGCGGCGCTTGATGTTTTTGCCACGGAACCGCTGAGCACGGAGCACCCATTCTGGCGTCATCCGGCAGTGGCGATCACGCCGCATAACGCGGCGGTCACCCTGCCAGAAGCGGCGATGGACGACATAGCCAGCGCCATTCTTAAACTCGAAGCCGGTGAGATCCCGCCAGGCAGGGTAGATCGTCAACTCGGCTATTAATCCTGGCTCAGGCAGGGTGCCTGGAGTAACTTACCGATTATTAAGGAGAGATCAGATGAAGTATCCGGTTGATTTACATATGCACACCCTTGCCAGCACCCATGCCTACAGTACCCTGCGGGACTATGTTTTACAGGCCAGACAGGTGGGTATCAGGCTGCTGGCGATCACCGATCACGGCCCCGATATGGCCGATGCGCCGCATTACTGGCATTTTGTCAATATGCGCATCTGGCCACGGCTGGTGGATGGCGTAGGTATCCTGCGTGGTATTGAAGCGAATATTAAAAATATCCACGGTGAAATTGATTGTAGTGGACCAATGATGGACTCAGTCGATATGATTATCGCTGGCTTCCACGAGCCGGTGCTGCTGCCGCAGGATAAAGTGACGAACACCGCCGCGATGATAGCCGCAATGGCCAGCGGTAAGGTACATATTATCAGCCATCCCGGTAACCCGCGTTACCCGGTAGATATCCCGGCGATTGCCCGGGCGGCCGCGCAATATGATGTCGCACTGGAGTTAAATAATTCCTCATTTACCACCTCACGTGCCGGCAGTGAGCCGAACTGTCGGGCGATAGTTGCCGCAGTAAAACAGGCCGGTGGATGGCTGGCCCTTGGCTCTGATTCGCATACCGCGTTCACCCTCGGTAATTTTGAACACTGTATTCGTATTATGAATGAAGTGGATTTTCCGCAGGAACGCGTGTTAAATGCTTCACCGCAGCGCCTGCTGTCGTTTCTCGCGCAGCGTACCGGTAAAACTATCCCTGAATTTGCTCAATTATTCTCCCAACGGAAACCGATCGATGAATGAATTTTCCATCATTTGCCGCGTTCTCGGCTCGCTATTTAACCGCCAGCCGCAGGACCCGCTGCTGGTGCCGCTGTTCACCCTGTTGCAGGATGGAAAGCTTAAGCAAAGCTGGCCACTGGAGCAGGATGATTTACTGACGCGTTTGCAGCAGAGTAGCGATCCGCAGGCGCTGGCGACCGATTATAACGCGCTGTTTGTCGGTGAGGATTGTCGCGTTTCACCCTATGGTTCGCACTGGGAAAACGGCCCACAGGAGGCCAAGGTTCGTCAGTTTTTACAAGCGCAGGGTATGCCGCTAAGTGAGGCACCTGCCGATCACATCGGGCAGATATTGCTGGCATCATCCTGGTTAGAAGATCAGGGGGAGTCCGTCTCTGTTGACGCTCAGAAAGCGCTGTTCGATGACTACCTGATGCCCTGGTGTGGGGTGTTTCTCGGCAAGATGGAGGCGCATGCCACTGCGCTGTTTTATCGCACGCTGGCCGCACTAACCCGTGATGCTATTCAAGCGATGCGGGAAGAATTAGAAGAGCAGGACGACGACGCCTAGTCGCGGTGCGCCACCACACTGAGTGGTGGCGAAAGCGATTTATTCTCTTTTCTCCGCCGTCGCCGGGATATCTGCGACGTTATTGCAGGTTGCGCCTTGCGGACACCAGCTGTCCATCAGCTTCAGGGTCACGCCATTCGTCCAGCCAAAGCCATCCTGTAACGGATATTCACCGCCGCCACCACCGCCCATATTTTTACCTTCCACTGCGTACTTCTCAACCAGCTTGTGATCCTTATCGTAGGTTTTCTGCACGTTATTGAGAAAGCGCATGCCAATTTCGCGTGCCAGCGTTTGTTTACCGTAATGATTCAGCCCCTCGACCGCGACCCATTGCAGCGGTGCCCAGCCGTTCGGTGCATCCCATTGCTGACCATTATTTACGGTAGTGGTGACCAGACCGCCGGGTTTGACGAGCTGATTTTGTACCGCTGTTGCCGTAAGGTCAGCCTGTGATTGACTGGCTATCTGCATATAAAGTGGAAAAAGGGTGGCCGCAGTGAGTTGCGAACGAAGCGTTTTTTTCTGCCAGTCATAGTCAGCGTACCAACCCTGTTTTTTATCCCACAAAACGCGGTTTATTGCCTGCTGGCGGTTTTTAGCCAGCTCAGCAAAATGGCTGCTGGCGGCAGCATCATTGTTTAGCTTGCTGGCTTTTGCCAGCGTCACTTCAAGATGATAGAGCAATGCGTTGAGATCCACCGGCAGGATCGCTGTGGTACGTATTGAGGCAAGATCATTGGGGTTATCAAACCATCGCGAGCTGAAGTCCCAGCCAGAGGCGGCACCTGCGCGGAGATCGCGCCACACCTGCTGCTTTTCTCTCGATGGCGCTTTCTGCGCGGTTTGCACGTCGTCCAGCCAGGACTCGGTACGCGGAGCGTCTCTGTCATCCCAGTAGCGATTCAGAACAGTGCCGTCACTTAGCTTAACGACCCGTAAATCGGCATCGTTGAGGTTAAGCTTCTCGGCACCGGCCATCCAGTAGCCATATTCCTTTTGTAACTGAGGCAGATAGTTGCGGTATACGGCGTCGCCATCATGACTCGCCAGCAAATCAACCATCATGCTGAAAAAAGGGGGCTGCGAGCGGCTGAGATAATAGGTGCGATTGCCGTTAGGAATATGGCCGTAGCGATCCAGCTGCGAGGCAAAATTATCAACCATGTTCCGCACGGTGTTCCAGTGCCCGCTCTCAGCCAGGCCAAGCATGGTGAAATAGCTGTCCCAGTAGTAAACCTCGCGAAAGCGGCCGCCAGGCACCGCATAAGGTTTTGGCAGCGACAGCAAAGAGTCCCAACGCGCCACCTTTTCTGAATGGCGGATTAATACCGGCCAAAGGCCATTGATGTGGGCGCGCAGGCTCTGCCCGACCGGCGGAACATATTTGGAACCGCTCCCGGGTAGGGAAAAATTAAGCGCAATAAAATGTCTTAAATCAAAGTTGCGTTGACGCTTTTGCATCTGCCAGTCAGCAATAATCGTATTGGGATCAAACTTTGGGATGGCGTCCGCGAAGGTTTTCTGGTCGGGAAAAACTTTTGCTGATTGCACGGCGATATAAAGCGGACCGAAACGTATATCAGGTGGCTGATTATTTTCGCCGAGTGAGCGCTGCAAGCCGTCGGCCTGCACGGGGAGGTTAACGCTAATCAGTAATCCCGAAAGCATCCAGGGCAATATATTTGCTGATTTGCTACGGCGGTAACCGACAGATTTTTGCATTCGTCTTTCTCCTTGTCTGGTCGCACTTAGCAATAACTGGCTAAGCCTCAAACGACTTTAGACGAAGCTGGCAAATTTTCCCGTTTTTTGGTGATAGACCGTGAGAACAATGATGGTCTGCGCGCATTTTTCAGCTTTCTGCCATATCGGCCGCAGAGGGCGAATAATAGGGTGCATGCACGCTTTATCAGCGCTACGGCCCAGGAATTAAGGCCGGGGCTGAGGACTTCGCCTGTCAGAGTGTGGCGGGAAGAGCAAGCAGTATGGCATTTTACGGTTATCCGGCGCTATGGACTTTACGCAGGATCTCAGTGACAGATCGTCTTCGCCTTCCATGGCTGCCAGTGATGCGGCCATGTTGTTAAAGCGAATAAGACCTGATGAGTGAATGCGAATAACGCACTCTGGCCGCTCACGACCATCGACGATGATCTGATAGCTCCCCGGTTTGACGTCATCCACGCTCTTCTGCTGATAAGACGCCTGCGAGCAGCGGGTGGCCGTTTTTATGCCTCGTACGACCAGCGCCGTAAGCCTGCCAAGCACTGCAGGCGAATGACCGAATGCCCATGTTTTAGCTCCGGATTTAACTGTTTGAGTTGTTCAACAGTGGACATTATGCAACCTGATGCCCCAGGGAGAGGTATTTGCAGCCGATGTTACCATCAACCAGCCAGCCGGATGAACGTCAGGGGCGGCAACGTCGGCGATCTTTTTGCGCCGCCGATGTTCGCCCGGTGGCTGAAGTGGGCCAGGGTGCGACACGTCGGGCGGTGGGAGCAGTGAGCGCCTAGCTCAGCCACGCAGCAGGAAAAAATTGAAGAGCCATATTCGCTGATGGCCGCTAGTTAACCACGCTGTGTTACTTCAGGCAGGCTGTACACGGGGTATGGATTTGCTGGAAGAAGTCATTTCCTTTATCATCAACCAGAATAAACGCCGGGAAATTTTCTACTTCGATTTTCCAGATAGCCTCCATTCCCAGTTCGGCGTACTCCACGCACTCCAGCTGCTTTATGCTCTGCTGCGCCAGTACCGCTGCCGGACCGCCAATGCTGCCGAGATAGAAACCACCATGCTTGTGGCAGGCATCGGTCACCTGTTTGCTGCGATTACCTTTAGCCAGCATAATCATGCTTCCGCCGTGAGACTGTAGTGAATCGACATAAGCGTCCATCCGTCCGGCAGTTGTTGGTCCGAGTGAGCCGGAGGCATAGCCTGATGGCGTTTTCGCCGGGCCGGCATAATAGACTGGATGATCTTTGATGTACTGTGGCAGGCCTTTACCATTATCAATGCGCTCCTGCAATTTGGCATGAGCAATATCTCGTGCAACGATGATGGTGCCTGTGAGCGACAGTCGGGTAGATACCGGGTAGGCGGACAGCTGTGCCAGAATCTCCTTCATCGGGCGGTTGAGATCGACTTTTATGGCTTCACCTTCGCCCTGCTGGCGAAGTTCGGCTGGAATATAACGACCTGGATTATTTTCCAGTTTTTCGATCCAGATACCATTGCGGTTGATTTTGGCTTTGATATTGCGATCGGCCGAACAGGAAACACCCATACCAATTGGGCAGGATGCACCGTGGCGAGGCAGGCGGATCACGCGAATATCGTGGGCAAAATATTTACCACCAAACTGAGCGCCGAGCCCCAGTTTTTGTGCTTCCACCAACAGTTCTTGCTCAAGTTGCAGGTCGCGGAATGCCTTCCCGTGTTCGTTGCCCTCGTGCGCCAGGCCATCATAGTAGTGCGTTGAAGCCAGCTTTACCGTTTTCAGTGTGCTTTCCGCCGAGGTGCCACCGATAACAAAAGCAATGTGATAGGGCGGGCAGGCGGCGGTGCCGAGGGTGCGCATTTTATCGACCAGATAATTTTTTAGCTTCGCGGGTGTCAACAGCGCTTTAGTTTCCTGATAGAGATAGGTTTTATTGGCCGAGCCACCGCCTTTAGCAATGCAAAGAAACGTATATTCGTCGCCGTCAACGCTGTACAGATCGATCTGAGCAGGGAGGTTGGTACCAGTATTCACCTCGTTATACATATCCAGCGCGGCGTTTTGTGAATAGCGCAGATTATCTTCGGTATAGGTGTTATAGACCCCCTGCGAAAGTGCTGCTTCATCGCCGCCACCGGTCCAGACGCGTTGCCCCTTCTTGCCGCTGATAATCGCAGTGCCGGTATCCTGGCAGGTTGGAAGCACGCCCCTGGCTGCAATTTCCGAGTTGCGCAGAAATTGCAGTGCGACATAGCGATCGTTTTCGCTGGCCTCCGGGTCGTCCAAAATGGCCGCGACCTGCTTTTGGTGTACCGGACGCAGCATGAAAGAGGCATCATGAAAGGCTTGCTGTGCCAGCAGCGTCAGCGCTTGAGGATCGACTTTTAGTATCTCCTCACCATCAAATTCGGCAACCGAAACATAGTCGCTAGTCAGCAGGTAATACTCGGTGACGTCTTTTGTCAGTGGGAATGGCTCTTGGTAATAAAAGAATTTTTTCGACATTTCAAGCTCACTTAATCACGTGCAGTCCGGGCCACAGGCAGGCAAGGTGGCCGCGTGGATAATGGCTATTTGTTGTTATTGCGCCAGTCGTTTTACGGACCGGCGCAGTATTCTACCACTTTGTGAATGTATTTTAACTTACTACTAACACTATCAGAACATCATTGTCATCCATGGATAGCCGATCGCCATTAGCGCGATTAAAAAGATGGCTCCGAAAATAGTCCCGAGTCGCCAGTAGTCTTTGGTTGGCAGATAGCCACTACCGTAATAGATTGGGCTGGGGCCGGTACCATAGGGGGTGATAATGCCCATTACGCCGAGTGAAGTCACCATCATCAGACAAAACACCGGCATGTTAATTCCCGGAATGGAGGCTGCGGTAGTCAGCATGGCGGGCAGTAGCGCCGTGGTATGTGCGGTAGAGCTGGCAAACAGGTAATGAAGCAGATAAAACGCGACCAGCAGCATGACTGCGGATACCTGGGGATCAATACCGTGAAGCAGCTGTGCGCCTTCTTTACCCAGCCAGACGATAAAGCCAACCTTCGCCAGGCCGTCAGCCAGCGCGACCAGCGTTGCGAACCAGGCGAAGGTGTTCCAGGCCGCTTTATTACTGATAATGTCGTTCCAGTTCAGGATCCCGGTCCACAGCATCAGCACGACAATCAGCAGTGCAGCCATCGCCGGCTCAATCCATGCGGTGGCAAAAATCCACATCAGCAGTGCACAGATGACAAACACCATCAGCATGATTTCATTGCGAGAAAGCTTACCCAGTTTTTCCAGCTCCTGGCTTGCCCAGCGTGGAACCTCATCATTGAACTTCACCTGCGGTGGGTAGAACCAATAGGCCAGCAGCGGCATGGTGAGGATCAGCAGGAGGCCGAGTGGCAGGAAGGCGAGGAACCACATGCCCCATGAAATGTTAAAGCCAACCACGCTTTTCACCAGCGCCAGTGCCAGCAGGTTAGGGGCCAGCGCAGAAAGAAACATTGAGCTGGTGATACAGGCCGCAGTGATCGCCACCCACATCAGATAAGAACCGATACGGCGGGCGCTGGGGTCGTTAGGTTTAGAGTCATACAGCGGTGGAAGGTTAGCAATTATAGGATAGATCGTACCGCCACTGCGCGCGGTATTTGACGGCGTGAATGGAGCCAGCAACAGGTCGGCAAAGGTAATGGCGTAGCCAAGTGTGAGACTGCGCCGGCCGAGATATTTCACTAAAATCAGCGCCAGCCGGCGCCCGAACTGAGTTTTATCGTAACCAGCGGCAAACATAAAGGCGGCAAAGATTAGCCACACGGTTGAGTTGTCAAATCCGCTAACTGCCCATTGAAAGGCCTGTGTAGCTTGATTGAAACCCGGTGATGCCAGCTCTGTCGGACTGAACAGCAGCCACTGACTGAATAGCGCGATCACCACTACGCCGGTCAGGCCAATTACCGCACCAGGCAGGGGTTCGAAAATCAGGCCGACGATCACGCCGACAAACACAGCGAAGAAGTGCCAGCTATAAGGCTCCAGGCCATGAGGTACAGGAATCAGCAGCAGCAGAACAGCGACAATGACCGGCAGAAACAGCATTATCAGCCGATTTTTTTTACCTGATGTCATCGATACGGCTTTTGCAGGTTTACGGGAGTTGGGTAGTGGTTTCATAGTTTTGCTCTGTAGTTTAGAAAAAAAATTAGTGAAACGCCCGGTCTTTCATCTCTATTTTTTAGTTGCTCAATTGATTTTTTTCAACTGAATCATATTGATGTGCGTAAATAATGTTATAAGAAAGATCTTATCTCTAATAACAATATAAATTATGTGGGAATAATTTTATTCATTAGAGTGCTCCTCTTTGGTTTTATCATTTGTTCTATCAATGAAAATTGTGTTAATTCTGTTTTTACGCTATTAACTAATTCATTAAAATTATGAATTATAGGTATTTTCTCATAGGGTTTTTTATCCTGATTATTCTGGTATGTATACTTGCACCATTTATAACTATATGATCATAATAATTTATTTTTATTTCAATGAATTGACTTGCGTTGATGCAACAAATAAATAACAATTGTACTATTTTTACTGGCCCGATAATAATTAAACTACCTCAGTAAGATTGAAGATTAATCAGATGATTTTATCAGTGATTTGATCAAACTGATTGCTATGGTAACGACGTTAATTTGGATCGCTTAATTAATCACAACAAAGTTTTAAACTGTTTTATAGGCCTTTTTGTTTTGGGGATTACTGATAATGACTGCAATTACGCCGATTCTTAATCCGCTCACGCTGCCTGATGGCGCGGTGCTAAAAAATCGTCTGGTTATGGCGCCAATGACAACCTGTACGGGTTTTTATGATGGTTCGGTGACCAGTGAGCTGGTGGAATACTATCGCGTACGCGCAGGAAGTATCGGAACAGTGATTGTTGAATGCTGCTATATCGATAACAAAGGACCGGCCTTTCCCGGCGCAATTGCTATTGATAATGATAATAAAATTCCCGGGCTGGCACGGATAGCCGACGCAATAAAAACGCGCGGTTCGAAAGCAATTTTGCAGATTTATCACGGTGGTCGCATGGTGGACCCGGCGCTGATTGGTGGCAAAACCCCTGTTGCCCCGAGTGCCATTGCCGCACCGCGTGTAGGGGCGGCCACACCGCAGGCGCTTAGCGCTGAAGAGGTTGATATGACGATCACCTGGTTTGGTGACGCGGTTAACCGTGCGATTAAAGCAGGTTTTGACGGTGTTGAGATCCACGGGGCTAATACGTATCTGATTCAGCAGTTCTATTCGCCAAACTCTAACCAACGTGATGATAAATGGGGCGGGGGTCGGGATGAGCGCGCACGTTTCCCTCTGGCAGTACTGGAAATCACCCATCAGATGGCGGATCGCTTCGCCCATGACTCTTTCATTATTGGCTACCGTTTTTCACCGGAAGAGATAGAAGTCCCGGGTATCCGCTTTGATGACAGCCTCTATCTTCTGGAAAAACTGGCGGCACGTGGCCTGGATTACGTTCATTTTTCGGTAGGTGACTTACTTCGCCCTTCTATTATTGATACCCAGGATCCGACGCCGCTGATTGATAAATACATCGCTATGCGCTCACCTGTACTGGCAAAAGTACCCGTAATAGGTGTTGGCGGGGTGGTCAGCAAAGCCGATGTCGAAACGGCGTTACAGCATGGCTATGATTTGGTGGCGATTGGTAAAGCGTGCATCGCCTATCCGGACTGGGCCGATCGCATTTTGAATAATGAGCCACTTGAGCTGTTTATTGATAGTACCCGACGCGAAGCGTTGACCATTCCTGAACCGCTATGGCGCTTCTCGCTGGTCGATGCCATGATCCGCGATATGAGCGCCAGCGGCCGTAAATATAAAGCCGGTGTATTTCAGGAAAAAGTGGAGGCCGAAGCGCTGAAGCTGAAAATCAACGTGACCCTGGGCACCGACCGTATTTTGGATATTGCGCTGGTGCCGGACGATAGCCTCGACGTTGATTTCAGCGCGACTTTTGACAGTTTGCGCTCACGTATTCTGGTCGCCAACAGCCCACATGTTGATGCCATCACTGGCGCGACGACCCAGAGTGAGGCGCTAAAAAAAGCGGTTTCACGCGTTTTAGCCACCTCGGTTAAAGAGCATGTGATTGAAAAGGGCGGTAATCCCAGTGCTCCCGTGGTTTACGACGTTGTCGTGGTGGGTAGCGGCGGTGCCGGACTGGCGGCGGCAATCGAGGCTTGTGATCATGGTGCTAGCGTTGCCATCATCGAAAAAATGCCGACCATCGGTGGTAATACGATTAAAGCATCAGTTGGTATGAATGCGGCGGAAACCCACTTCCAGATATTGAAAGGGATCAAAGATAGCAAAGAGCTGTTTTACGACGAAACGTTTAAAGGCGGTAAGTTTAAAAACAATACGCAGCTGCTCAGCGAATTTGTTCAGCAGGCACCTGAAGCGATCGATTGGCTGGCGTCCCACGGCATTGAGCTGAATGATATCACCATTACCGGCGGCATGAGTATCGACCGTACCCATCGCCCGGCGGATCGCTCCGCCGTCGGCGGCTTTCTGATAAGCGGCCTGGTCAAAAATATTAACACACGCAATATTGAGGTTCTGCTTGAGACGTCGGTGGCTGAAATCCTGTTTGCAAATGGGGCGGTTACCGGTGTGAAGGTGGTCGATGAATATAATGACTCACGTATTCTGCACGCGAAGAGTGTGATTGTTGCTACCGGCGGTTTCAGCGCTAATCGTGAAATGGTGGCTAAATATCGCCCTGAGCTGGATGGCTTTGTCACGACCAACCATAAAGGTGCGACCGGTAGCGGGATAGCCATGTTGCAGAAAATTGGCGCAGATACCGTTGATATGAAAGAGATTCAGATCCACCCTACGGTGGAGCAAACAACGTCTTATCTAATTTCAGAATCGATACGCGGTGGCGGGGCGATTCTGGTCAGCCAGGCGGGTCTGCGTTTCTTTAACGAAATGGAAACCCGGGATAAAGTCTCGGCAGGAATTATCGCTCTGCCAGAGAAAAGTGCCTGGATCATCTTTGACGAACACATCCGGCTTAATAACAAGGCAGCTGATGAATATATCGGCCGTGGTTTCGTTATCAGCGCGGCAACCCCCGAAGAGCTTGCAGTAAAAATCAATATGGACCCGGCAGCATTGCAGGCAACACTAAAACGCTTCAACCAGTTTGTTGGCCAGCAAAATGACGAGGATTTTGGACGCACTACCGCGCTGCGTTACCCACTCTCTCTGAGTCCTTATTATGCCATCCGTGTTGCGCCAGGGGTTCATCACACGATGGGGGGCGTGACGATCAATGTTGAGACCTCGGTGCTTGATACCCGCAAACAGGTTATTGCCGGCGCATGGGCGGCAGGTGAAGTGGTCGGGGGTATTCACGGCGCTAACCGAATCGGGGGAAATGCCGTTGCCGATATTATTATTTTCGGTATCAAAGCGGGTCGCAATGCGGCCGAATACGCACTGGGCTGATCTGCGTATCCGCGTCGCTGCGGCGGGTGGGGCGCCTGACTGAACGCGGAGGCAATGCGTGCCTGAAGATGCCGGTAGCTATCGTTACTCCGCAGTTATGATGGGCTCCCCCATACTCCTCAAGCTGTTCCAGCCGGATGAGACTTTAGCGCGGCGGGTGTTCCAGCTGATTAAGCAGCTGGAAAATTTACTGACGGTTAATCGTTCACCCTCGCAGGTGATGGCAATAAATCAGGCGGCAGGTCGTCATGCGGTGAGCGTGAGTCTGCCGGTTTATCAGCTCATTAAACTGGCCCGTGAGGCCAGCTTGATCCCCGGGGGCTGTTTTAATTTCGCCATCGGCCCGCTGGTTAAACGCTGGAAAATTGGCTTTCAGGGCCATAGCGTACCGCCTGCGGATGATATCGCCCGGCTGCTGCCACTGATAAACCCGCGCGATATTGAATTGGATGACGCGACGCAATCCGTTTTTCTGCGTCACGTCGGAATGGAAATTGATCTGGGTGCTATTGCCAAAGGCTGGATCGCCGACCGTGTACAGGATTATCTGCGCCAACAGGGAGTGGATCAGGCACTCATCAACCTCGGCGGTAACGTGCAGACGCTGGGCTCTCCACCACATGCGCACCGTTGGAACTGGCGCGTAGGTCTGCAAAAACCCTTCGCCAGCAGGGAGACACTGATAGGTACGATCGATGTCGCGGCGATGTCTGTCGTGACCTCAGGGGTTTATGAGCGATTTTTTTTACTAAATGGTCACCATTACCACCATATTCTTGACCCGGCGACGGGTTATCCACTGGATAATGAGTTGCTTAGCGTGACCGTTGTCTCCCGGCGTTCAGTTGATGGCGATATCTTCACCACACTGCTGTACGGTATGGGCATCGGGCGGGGCTGTCAGATGTTACAAGGATATACGGATATTGAGGCTGTTTTCGTCACCCGCGATTTGCGCGTGATTTGCAGCTCCCGGCGGCTTTTTGATTTTACGCTGACAGACAAGCAATACCGGATGGCGAGCGATTAATGGTAATGCTGCTATAGCGGCACAAGACATCCCGGCTTGTAGCCGGTAATGATACCCGCCCTCCCGTTGCGCCTTATCAACACGGATGTAGTCCGGATGTCCTCTGGTCAACGGCTCAGGTGGCGTAATCTCCCCTTGCCATGATGTCGCAGAACAATCGCTGTAATCCTTCGGAGGGCAGAGGCGATAAGTTAACGGAGCTTACGTCCGCCTCATCCCTCGGACATGTCAGATAACAGCTAGCAAACTTGTACAAGTTTATTTGAAAGGGCAGTTGATTTTGTCACCTCTATTATTTGCAACGTTCAGCTTCATCCGCGCATCACAAGTCCGGCAAACAGCAAGGCCTTATGCTAAGTAAAACGAAAGTTTCCTGTGACAGAAATAGAATCAATCAGGCGATACCATGCTCCTGGAGCGTGGGCAACGCTGCAGCGAATAGATCTTAAAAGACAGTGTCGATACCTTCAAGTTAGCCTGATAATGATAACCACCGATTACAATAGCTGGCTAATAATAGCACTTTTTGCTCAAGCATTGCGTTGTAAAATCTGGTTTTATTAGTTGTACAATTTTTTAAAATACGTATAACTTTTTTTGCGGGGTTAGCCGCACTATTGATGATGGAGTAATACAATGCGCCAGAACAGAAACAACCTCACTACCTCGGAAGCCATTGCCCATTATTTCAGCAAAGCCCGTCTGCCTTCGCAGCAGGAAACGCTGGGGCAGATTGTGGTTGAAATATTACGTGACGGCCGAAATTTAAATCGCAAATCAATTTGTACAAAATTGTTGCGTCGGCTTGAGCTGGCCGGTGGGCCAGATGAAGAAAGCCACTATCACGAGCTTATTGGACTGTTGTTCGACCGCCAGAGTTAATCGATTTTTAAAGGGATATCGCGGTGGCGATAAGAGGCCGGGCAGGAAACCGGAACATAACGTTGCAGCGTATGAGCTTTAATCAGGTCTGGATCTTTTTGGGCATGACAGGATTGAGGCAACAGCACTTGTAACGGTATACAGAGATGTCGTAATGAAAAGAAGCGATGACATAAGATGCATTGATGAACTGATCGGTGAGGCTGTGATGACGCTACTGGAGTCAGATGGTCCGCTCAATACCCAGGCGCTTACCGATGAGTTAGGCCGGATGGCATCAGAGGAGCAAAACGTAATAAGGCGCCAATCGATATTCGGTGCGATCAGTGAAGTTATTCAGAGTATTGATGCTTACCGGCACCGTACCGATCGTGGTGCAAACGTCCAGCAAAACGCTAGCCGATCGCTATTTGAACATTGCTCCCCGGCGCGCAAACATTAATGTGACAGTGGCTAAGTATTCCTCATCATATAAGCCTCTACCTATCATTACGTTAGCCGGTTACAGCACTGTATCGTCCGGCGGGCTTAAGTTTGGCGTCGCCGTTTGCCTGAACACCCACTGCTTCTCTGCTTTAAACACGAGAGGCGGTTTAGTTTTTAGGTCTGACTTTCAACCTTCCAACAGCGTTTTGTAGAGGGTGTGGGTGGGCGTCTGTCTCAGCCTGTAACTAATTCACTGCCGGGCTACCGCAACAAAGCAAAAACGCTTGTTACTTCCGAGTCTTGTATCAAATATTTACTTAAGGCAGATCAAATATAAAAAAATATTTAAGTGACTTCAGATGACGCGCGCATGATTAAAGAAAAAAAGTATAAATTCACTTCTTAAATCCCATGTTCTATTACATATTCTGGGAGCATATTCTATTATATATTCAAGGAGAATATATGTCGCGTAATTTGGATCACGCAGTGAGAGTGGGTGACTTTGTTACATGTCCACATTGCGAGCATACTCGTATAACATCGGGCTCATCAAACGTATTTATTGAAGGGAAACCGGCTGCTCGTTCTGGAGATCGATGCAAATGCGGTGGCGGTGTGGATGCAGGACAGGAAAAAATTAAAATAAATGGTCTGCACGCAGCCTGTGTTAATTCTAATCATTCAGGCCATACAGCGGTTAATGGGGCAGAAAGCGTGTTTATTGGCCAGCGATCATCAAACAGAATAATCAGAAGTGCGGG
Source organism: Izhakiella capsodis (assembly GCF_900115045.1). Taxonomy (GTDB): domain Bacteria; phylum Pseudomonadota; class Gammaproteobacteria; order Enterobacterales; family Enterobacteriaceae; genus Izhakiella; species Izhakiella capsodis. The sequence continues at coordinate 445,572 of NZ_FOVC01000001.1, forward strand.
TATTTCTGATGGTGACATAAGCGATCTGACGGCAAGATTTCAAAATTTAAACCTGGGTCACGAGGCAATGGACGTAGATCTGCAAGATTATAATATATCCCATCATCAAGCATATACTACAACTGGGACTCCTCCTCTCGCCGTAGAAAATTTGGATTTAGAGTCCTTTGATTTTATCCCGCCTAATCCGGGATACAATACAACCGCAAGTCCTCCTCTCAGCGTAGACTATATGGATATAGACTCGTTTGACGATTCTCCTCGTCATCATGGCAGATACGCGTCAACTGACAATCCTCATCATGGTAGATACGCATCAACCGACAATCAACCTGATACCAATGAAGTCAGTGGATCACTGCCTGACAAGAATTCCAGTCAATATGTCGATGGCAGTGATAGTAAAGGTCAAACCTGTGCTAGTTGTCGTAAACAGAAAAGCACATCGAAAGTGGAAACATCCACCGGAGAGAATAAGGAGAATAGTTTAGGGTTTATTGAAAAAAAAGTTTATGGTGAATATGTCTACAGAGCAGATCGCACTCCTCCCGATGAGGTGCTGGCTCATGGATTTAGTAGCTCTAATAATTTTGACGGTGTTCCACGGATGATTAATGGCGATAATATTTTAATTGCATCTGATACTGAAGATGGTGCAACCCAGTATGGGGAAGATAACCTGTTTAATCAGAGCGGGCGTAATATATTTTACGTATACAGAATAGATGCGCAAAATGTCAGGGGATCTTCACTAATGGAAAATGTAGAAAGGCAAAGCAGTGCAGCTATTGCAAATCACTGGTCGCCGAATAGCAGACCCATTGATATTGCAGAAGGTGCAGGTGAATACAGAGAAGTCCATTTGGATAATACTCAAATTAATCCCAATAATATTGTTGTAGTTAATACAGTAGAGCGCTGGGTTCCTCATGACGATTTTTAAACATTCCTCTGTAGTGTGTCGTATTAGTGACGGCGAGTAATCAGCAATAGCAGGGCTGATTACTCAAACATTCAAGAGTATACTATCAGCCGCGCGCAACTGCTTTTTCGGCGTGATGGTTGATATACTGTCGAGCCATAACGGCAACGCCGTTTTTCACTGCTATCTGTCGTGGTTACTTAAGGAAAACCGCTATTGGGGTGACACAGAAACGCGATGCGTTGAACGAATTGATGAATAGCCCCATCACGGCAACAATACTAACAGGCAGTCTGCAACGATAACGGACATGATCAGCGGCAAAATGATGCGATCGAATGTTTGAAGCTTGCCAGAATCCAGGTCGCGAGATGCTTCCTGACAAGTTTTATCTGACTTTTCCTGGCTTGAATAAAGCGGCAATATCATAAGTAGAGGAGAGTTGATGGCCGTCATTGGTTATATCAACGTATTAACAATCGATCAAAACAGCGATTTGCAGCGTAATATACTCACAAGTGCAAACTGCGACCGCATTTCTGAAGACTGCATGAGCGGAAAAGTTGCCAGCTGTTCTGGCCTGAAACGTGCGTTAATAGCGAAGACACCCCTGCCGTGTGGAGAGTAGACAGTGTGGCGGTAGCCAGGGTATGGGGCATAGGTGGAAGGTCCAACCCATTAAAGCCGCATTACCGTGAATAGATAGGGCGAGGGCCATCACGCTGGCATTCGGCCATTTTTTTGCAATATTGAAATGCTGCAGCAATGCCATTTATGTCACGAGGATGGGCGCACTTATCGTGCGGCGCAACAAGTCATTGGCTCCCAGTAGTGAGGGATAACTCCCTGTGTAGATATAAAAAAATGAAACAATTCAGAATTGGAACGCGCCGCCAGAGGATAGCTAAAATGGAGGCAAATAGTGATAAGAATAACCGCAGTTGATATGGTGCCCCCTTTCTCGGTCATAGAGATTTCTGCAAGCCTCACTGGTATGATTACGGTGCCAAAAGCTGTGAATACACAGCAGTTTCGGACTCACTTCCACCACAGGACTTTGATTGAATGATCAAAATTTATCTGCTTCTGATTGTATCGGTAATTGCTGAAACCTTAGCGACATCAATGGTGAAAGCGACTGATGGTTTCACCCGATTGGTGCCGTCAGTCATTGTGGTGGTGGGTTATGCCATTTCGTTTTACGGCCTTTCCCACGTTGTGAAAGTGCTAAATTTGGGCATTGCTTACGCGATATGGGCTGGATTGGGAATTATTCTCGTATCAATGATCTCTTATTTTTATTACCATCAAAAACTCGACTTAGCCGCGATTATTGGTATCGCCTTTATTATCGCGGGTGTGGTGATTATTAATCTCTTCTCTGGTTCAGTGATTGAATCATAATTATTCTTAGGCTTCATCACTACAGGCGTTTGTTGGCGCCTGTGTTTTCTGAAAATTGGCTCACATTATTACCGGCAGTAACCCAGGATTCGAGCCGAAACAGCACAGAATATCACGGTCGTCAGCATAGCTGTGTCATCTCTCAACGAGAAAAATTAGCGCGCGATGAAACGCGTAATGATGTTGCTTTATGATATGACGGGAAAAGTCGTTATCAATTAACGCGTCGGCAGGGCGTACAAGGCGGTAATAGAGCTTCAGCTGCCGGAAAAGGAAGGCAGTTGATCATCAGGCCTGATTGGTAGCAATAGAGATTGGCGTTGCCGCAGAGTAAAATTTTCCAGCGAAATTTCACCGCCGGAGAAGCTGTCTTACCATAACGTAACATGTCAGTGGTGTCGCTATTGTACAAGGTACTCAGTGCTACGGTTACTCATTCAGATGTTTTATCCCGCGCAGATGATTTCTTAGTAAGCCCTGACTTTATTCTGCGCGGATATCAAGCGGATAGGTGATAGTACTTCCTATTCAGAGGGTTGAATGCACTTAAGAATAGTGAATCCGATCTGCCCGGGGGCGCTCCCGGGCATAACCGGAACGATGTCTTCAGCGATTTTCTACGTCAAACAAACTGACTTTTTGTATACAGTACCAGCCTGAAGTGACTTTGCCGGTCCTGCCACTATTTCGCTTAGACGTTGAACAGGAAGTTCATTACATCGCCATCTTTGACGATGTACTCTTTACCTTCGGAGCGCATTTTACCGGCCTCTTTAGCACCCTGTTCACCTTTGTAGCTTATAAAATCATCAAATCCGATGGTTTGAGCGCGAATAAAGCCTTTTTCAAAATCGGTGTGAATTTTACCCGCGGCCTGCGGTGCGGTTGCGCCCACTGGAATGGTCCATGCGCGAACTTCTTTAACGCCAGCGGTGAAATAGGTCTGCAAATTTAGCAGGGAATAGCCGGCGCGAATGACGCGGTTCAGGCCCGGCTCCTCGAGACCCAACTCGGCCATAAATTCGTCGCGCTCCTCGTCGTCGAGTTCGGCGATATCCGATTCCACCGCCGCGCATACCGGTACGACCACCGAACCTTCCTGCTCAGCGATAGCGCGTACCTGGTCGAGGTAGGGATTGTTATCGAAACCATCTTCATTGACGTTAGCAATATACATCGTGGGTTTTAGCGTCAGGAAACTGAGGTAGCGGATAGCGGCTTTTTCTTCATCAGAGAGGCCAAGTGCGCGCAGCATGCCAGCATTTCCCAGGTGTGGCAGACATTTTTCCAGTACCGCCTGCTCGGTTTTTGCGTCTTTATCACCCCCTTTAGCTTTTTTCTGGATACGATGCAACGCGCGTTCGCAAGTATCAAGATCGGAAAGTGCCAGCTCGGTGTTGATAATATCAATGTCTTCAGCGGGATTAACTTTGCCGGAAACGTGAATGATATTATCGTTTTCAAAGCAGCGTACGACGTGGCCGATAGCTTCAGTTTCGCGGATGTTTGTCAGGAATTGGTTACCCAAACCCTCACCTTTGGAAGCGCCTTTTACCAGTCCAGCGATGTCAACGAACTCCATTGATGTGGGCACTGTGCGCTGTGGCTTAACGATCTCAGCCAGTTTATCCAGGCGCTGGTCAGGCATAGGAACCACGCCCGTGTTCGGCTCAATGGTACAGAATGGGAAGTTAGCTGCTTCAATACCTGCTTTGGTCAGCGCGTTGAACAGGGTGGATTTTCCGACGTTTGGCAGACCCACGATACCGCATTTGAAACCCATGGTTAAATCACCTTAAATTCTTTTAATTCAATGCGTTATATGATCGCATTGACGATAACTTGATACGACTGAGAGCATTATACACATAAATACCCCTTGATTGGGGCCGATTTAATCGTCTGGCGCCAATCAGTGAGATGACTTAGCCAGCGTCGCCCTAATTGCGTTTATCGCAGGGACACAGCCGTTAGTGTCGGAGCTAACACCCGGATAAATCGGGCTGTCTCATCTGGCAATTTTGCTGCTGAAAACCAATAAAGTTTGTTGCTACTGGTGCCGATAAAAGGGAATCGCGCCGGAGTCTATCGCTGATTTATTTGCGGGTCGCGGGAACAAATGCGATTTTCAATCAGCAGTATCGCAACGGCAAAATATATGACCAATGAATTTATTTGCGTGCCAATCCATACGCCTTGCGGTGGGATAATTGGTGTGGATCTCAGCCTTATTAGTAGTGCGCGAGAGTTGAAGGATGATCGGTTAGCGGCTCGTGACAATTATTCGCAGATATCGTTTACTGAAAAAGAAAGATTATTGCTCAGACAGCTGCAGGCAGTTGAACAGCAGGCAGATTTCTTTCTTAGCGAAAATCTGGTCTGCGGCGTGAATATTGATTTCCACCTGGCCGGAATTATCACCAGCTCGCCGGTGATAAAGGAAACTTTGAGAAAGCTGACGTTTGTTCGTCTAAAAATATCGGAAAAATTCCCGAATCTTGATGACGGGCTGGATAATCCTTTGATACACAGCCTTATTGAGCAGAAAAATCGACTGTGGCTGGACGATCTGGGTGCCGGCTTTTGCAATCTGAGTGCGTTACAGTCTTGCCTGTTTGAAGCGGTAAAGTTTGACCGACGTTTTTATCTGAAACACGTTGGCAAGCCGTTTTTTTCAGTGATTATCAACAAAGTTCACCAATTCAGCGAACGGATTATCATTGAAGGCGTAGAGAATACGCAGCAACTTGAAACGCTACACGCAAATCATATCTGGGGCGTGCAGGGCTATTATGGACCCTCAGTCCGACTGGATTGCCTGAGACGTGACTTGCGTTAATCTTTGTTCTGCTAGCTCTGCGCTTTAAAGGCGTGCAGGCGATTGATTGCTTTCAGGCGATCATGCTCCCGTAGCCAGAGTTCAGTACAGCGCGCCGCTTCGTCAATGGCATCTTCAATCAGCTTCTGTTCAGCGGCCAGAGGTTTGCCAAGTACGAAGCCGGTGACTTTATTTCGTTCGCCGGGATGGCCTATGCCGATGCGTAGCCGGTGAAAGTTAAGATTGTTTCCAAGCTTACTGATGATATCTTTCAAGCCATTGTGACCACCGTGACCGCCGCCCTGTTTAAGTTTTGCGACGCCGGGTGGCAGGTCCAGCTCATCATGAGCGACCAGAATTTCCTCGGGTGCAATGCGGTAAAAGCTCGCCGTAGCCGCAACGGCTTTACCGCTTAGATTCATAAACGTTGTCGGCACCAACAGGCGTATGTCTTCCCCGGCGATAGCAATACGACCGGTGTAACCATAAAATTTAGGTTCATCTTTCAGCAACGCATTGTAGCGCTGTGCCAGATAACTAACATACCATTCGCCCGCATTGTGACGCGTTGTCGCATATTCCGCGCCAGGGTTAGCAAGCCCAACGATTAGCTTAACTGCTTCCACGTCATGTTCCTGATGAATAACTAATTCAGGGCGTCAGTTTACTGCCTGCCGGATGGGAACTCAAAGCCTATAGCGCCATCTGTAGGAAAAATGATTATCATCAGTGATTATTGTTTTTTTAAGTAAAAAAAACTTACAGAAGTAAGTTTCTGTCAAATTTAGGCAGTAATGTGATGCTGCACGCAACAGAACACACTTCCATTTTCTAAAATAATTAACCAAAGTCGACGGAGTTTGTCAGTTTCACATTTTTTATTGAGGGAGGTGACGGTAATGAACAAAAGATATGCTGTTATCACGGGTAATATACTGATGGCGTTAGGTCTGCTGGTTATGATTCTGGGTATTGTTTGTTCAGTAATCAATCAGCTACCATCTTCAAACTTGCCGGAATTACTTTCTCATGCGGCTATATTCGCCATTTTTATCGGCGCTATGCTGTGGCTGTCAGGCGCGCGCCTGGGAGGAAGGGAAAAAGTGGCTGACCGCTATTTCTGGCTGCGTCACTATGGCGATAAACGCTGCCGCCGCCATCATCCGGGGCATTAAACGGATAGGCTCTATGCCAGCACGGATCGGTTATGGCGATTTTCTCTGGCATTAACTTCGCTCTTCATACCAGGCTTTACCCCTGAAAGAATACCGACGGCTTCCGTAATCGGGTTGCCCGGGTTAAGGCTCTCACTTTTCTTGCTTAAATATCGGGGGGGATGCTCTGCGAATAAAATAGCTGCACTACTTTTGTCAGTTATCTTTTGAGTAAGCCAATGTCATCACTGGTATAGATATGCGGGATGGAATATCCCATCCCACTTCGATTAATGCTCGAACATCGCGGAAATTGATTCTTCGTTGCTGATACGGCGAATGGCTTCCGCCAGCATGCCAGACAGCGTTAAAGTGCGCACGTTAGGCAGTGTTTTGATTTCATCGGAAAGTGGGATAGTGTCGCAAACAACCACTTCATCAATCACCGAATTACGCAGATTTTCCAGGGCATTTCCGGAAAAAATTGGGTGAGTGGCATAGGCGAATACGCGCTTAGCACCGCGCTCTTTTAGCGCTTCCGCCGCTTTACACAGCGTGCCACCGGTATCGATCATGTCGTCGACCAGTACGCAATCACGATTGGCGACATCGCCGATAATATGCATTACCTGAGACACGTTAGCACGCGGGCGGCGCTTATCAATAATTGCCATGTCGGTATCGTTAAGCAGCTTGGCTATGGCGCGGGCGCGTACGACGCCACCAATATCCGGTGACACGACGATCGGGTTTTCAAGCCCTATCTGCAGCATGTCTTCAAGCAAAATAGGGCTACCGAATACGTTATCGACGGGAACATCGAAAAAGCCCTGAATCTGTTCAGCATGAAGGTCAACAGTCAATACGCGGTCAACGCCTACGCTGGAAAGAAAGTCGGCAACCACCTTAGCAGTGATTGGCACGCGAGCAGAGCGCACACGCCGATCCTGACGCGCATAGCCAAAGTAGGGAATAACCGCAGTAATTCGACCAGCAGAGGCGCGTCGCAGTGCATCGACCATCACGACCAGCTCCATCAGGTTGTCATTGGTGGGTGCGCAGGTGGACTGAATGATGAAAATATCACCACCACGGACATTTTCATTGATCTGTACGCTCACTTCACCATCGCTGAAACGACCGACAGCAGCGTCGCCCAGGTTGGTGTAAAGACGGTCGGCAATACGTTGAGCGAGTTCCGGGATAGCGTTACCAGCAAAAAGCTTCATATCAGGCACGAGAAGAACCTCAGGCTTTAGGTCCAGAGACTGATCTCAGTTTGCATCGACGATAAGACGCTGTGAGATCAGACAGGTAAGTGATGAACCGGCTGTCGCATCAGGAACGGGATGATGCGATCATGCCGGGTCAGAATGCCCGGAAAGCGTGCGATACAGAGGCGAAAGATTAACGCCTTTAGCCACAAATCCTTGCACTCCTTTCGGGGTTTTTTCCAGCACCTGACAAGCTGCGGACTGGGTGTCGAATTCAGCAAACACGCAAGCCCCGGTTCCTGTCAGGCGCGACGGCGCATATTCTAGCAGCCAGACGAGAAGCGTATCAACCTCGCGAAAACGATTTCTCACGACTGACTCACAATCATTACGAAACTCTTGTTGCATCAGGCTGTCAAAATCGCGCACCGGCGTATCGCGGATAAGCGCAGCGTGATTAAAAACCAGCGGCGTGGAGATATTGATGCCCGGATGCAACACAAGGTACCATTTTTCTGGCGGCGATACCGGCCGAAGCTGTTCGCCAATGCCTTCAGCAAAAGCAGCATGGCCGCGTACGAATACCGGAACGTCGGCACCCAGTGTCAGACCCAGCTGGGCGAGGGTGTCGATATCATAATCAAGCTGCCATAGCACGTTCAGCGCCACCAGCGTAGTCGCGGCGTTTGATGAACCGCCGCCAAGCCCCCCTCCCATCGGCAGCCGTTTTTCCACTTGAAAAATAGCACCAGCTTGCTGCGACAACCTCCCGTCAGCCACGGCGCGATCGCGCAGCAAACGAGCCGCGCGAATTATGAGGTTGCTGTCGTGCTCAACACCCTCGACGTCGTTGCTCAGGCACAGTTTGCCACTGTCATCAATATTAATATGCAGCAGGTCGCCAAAGTCGAGAAACTGAAAAAGCGTCTGTAAATTGTGGTAACCGTCAGGGCGCCGGCCGGTTATGTACAAAAAGAGATTGAGCTTTGCCGGTGCGGGCCAGGTTACGGTCATTTCAACGTCCAGCTATCTATGCGCAGCTTAATGCGCTGGCCATCCTGAATAAGCTCCAGATTGGAAGGTAAAGTCGGTTTTTGCGCATTGTCATAGCTGTTGAATACCACATACCATTTCTGGCCGTTGCGACTGTAGTGAACGGTTTTCAGCTGATATTGGTCATCAAGCGTATAGTTGCTGGCATCGCCCGGCAGTCCGATCATCCACTGACGCAGGTCGTTGAGTGGAATATCCATGCCGGTGAGCTGTGAAATCATTTTTTCGGCATTGTTGCTGACGTAACGTTTGCCATTATTATCAACCAGCTGGACAACTTTACCCTGCACGTCAAGTTGTAGCTCCGTACTGCCTAGCGGATTAGTCAGTAGCAGACGGTAGCGATCGGGGGCGGTTTGTTGCCAGTTAAAACGGGCGTAAACATTTTGTCTATCGGAGATATAGGCGAAAGCGCCCCGGATTTGATAATGGGTAATTTGACGTACTGCTTGCTGATGCTGTTGCCATTGCGGCGAGTCGGGACTTTTACCGGGACCGATGGGTTTATTGATGCTACAGGCAGCAAGCATAACGCTGGCAAGCGGCAGCAGCCTTAGAAAACGGGGGGGCCGTGTGAACATAGCGTGGGTCATCTCCTCAGACTCGACAATTAGCAGTGTAGCTAAATTTAACCGCTCAAAATAACGAGCCTGACGGGAGGCGTCAATCGAGAAATGGTTCTGATTCGGGCAGGAGAGGGGAGTTTCTTTACTGGCGGCCCGTTGAGTCACTTTCCTTGCTAACGAGCATCTTGTAGAATGCGCCTCATAAAACCCTATCGACTGTGGGATCAATCAGACCAAATTACCATGACGCTTCTGGCACTCGGTATCAATCACAAAACGGCCCCTGTTGCGCTACGTGAACGCGTAGCTTTTGCGCCGGACATCCTCGAACATGCACTGGAGAGTTTGTTGTCTCAGCCGCAGGTTCAGGGGGGCGTGGTGCTGTCGACCTGTAACCGTACCGAGTTGTATCTGAGTGTTGAACAGCGTGCTGATTTGCAGGAAAGACTGGTCAGTTGGTTGTGTGAATACCACAAGGTGAGCGAAGCTGAGGTGCGGAGCAGTCTTTACTGGCATCAGGGCAATGAAGCGGTAAGCCATCTGATGCGCGTTGCTAGCGGCCTTGATTCTCTGGTGCTTGGCGAGCCACAAATCCTCGGACAGGTTAAAAAAGCCTATGCCGATTCACTGCGTGGTCATGCTCACTCAAGCGAACTGGAACGTCTTTTTCAGCGAACTTTTTCTGTTGCCAAGCGGGTTCGTACCGAAACCGATATCGGCGCCAGCGCGGTTTCCGTCGCTTTTGCTGCTTGCTCGCTGGCACGCCAAATCTTTGAATCGCTGACGACAGTTAACGTGTTGCTGGTGGGGGCAGGGGAAACCATTGAGCTGGTCGCCCGTCATTTGCGCGAACACCGTGTCCAAAAGCTAATGATTGCTAACCGTACTCGCGAGCGTGCAAAGCTTCTGGCAGATGAAGTTGGTGCGGAAGTGATCGGCATTGCTGATATCGATGCACGTCTTGCCGAGGCAGATATCATTATTAGTTCAACGGGCAGCCCGCTGCCAATTATCGGTAAGGGAATGGTAGAGCGAGCGCTCAGGCAGCGTCGAAATCAGCCGATGCTACTGGTTGATATCGCCGTTCCGCGCGATGTTGAACCTGAAGTGGGTAAGCTGGCTAACGCTTATCTTTATAGCGTTGACGATCTGCAAGCCATTATTGATAAAAACATGGCTCAACGTCGGGTTGCTGCACGTGAAGCAGAAAGCATTGTCCTGCAGGAAAGTAGTGATTTTATGTCATGGCTGCGTGCGCAAAGCGCCGTTGATACCATTCGGGAATACCGCACCTCGGCTGATTTGATCCGCCAGGAACTGGAAAGTAAAGCGCTTGCTGCCTTAAACCAGGGTGTGGACCCACGAACCGTACTGAATGAACTGGCGCACAAGCTGACTAACCGCTTGATCCACGCCCCGACCAAATCGCTTCAGCAGGCGGCACGTGATGGTGATCATGAACGTCTGCTTCTGCTTCGTAATAGTTTAAGCCTCGATTAGATGTACTCCGCCGCAGCGAAATCTGCGGCGGAGTACATTCTGCCACCCGATTTTTTCTTCTCTTTTGCAAGGTACTAATTAGAACGATGAAAACCTCTATTGTTGCCAAACTGGAAGCGTTACAGGAACGCCATGAAGAAGTGGAGGTGATGCTCGGCGATGCCGGTGTTATTGCTGACCAGGAACGGTTTCGGGGGCTGTCGCGTGAATATGCTCAGCTGGCTGACGTCACCCTCTGCTTTCGCCGCTGGCAACAGATACAAGATGATCTTCAGGCCGCACAGATGATGCTTGATGATGTTGAAATGCGTGATATGGCGCAGGAGGAGTTAAAAACCCTGCGCGAACAGAGCGAACAGATGGAGCAACAGCTTCAGGTTCTTTTGCTGCCAAAAGATCCCGATGATGATCGTCCTTGTTTTGTGGAGGTCAGAGCGGGTACCGGTGGTGATGAAGCTGCGATTTTCGCCGGTGATCTGTTCCGGATGTACAGCCGCTATGCTGAAAGCCGCCGCTGGCAGGTAGAGATGCTTAGTGCCAATGACGGCGAGCATGGTGGCTATAAAGAGGTAATTGCCCGCATCGTTGGTGAGGGCGCCTACGGTCGCCTCAAGTTTGAATCCGGGGGTCATCGGGTGCAGCGGGTACCGGAAACTGAATCTCAGGGACGAATACATACCTCAGCTTGCACCGTGGCAGTGATGCCTGAGCTGCCGGAGGCAGAAATGCCTGAGATTAATCCCGGTGACTTGAAAATAGACACTTTCCGCTCTTCAGGAGCCGGTGGTCAGCACGTTAATACCACTGACTCGGCAATCCGTATTACGCACTTGCCAACCGGTATTGTCGTCGAGTGCCAGGATGAACGTTCGCAGCATAAAAATAAAGCCAAAGCGTTGGCGGTTCTCGGCGCCCGTATTCATGCAGCGGAAACGGCAAAACGTCAGCAGGAAGAAGCCTCTACCCGGCGCAATCTGTTGGGCAGCGGCGATCGCTCCGACCGCAACCGGACCTATAACTTTCCCCAGGGCAGGGTGACCGATCACCGCATTAATCTGACACTTTATAGGCTGGATGAGGTGATGGAGGGCAAACTGGATATGCTGATTGAACCTATCGTGCATGAGTATCAGGCCGATCAGCTGGCGGCGTTGGCCGGACACGAGTAATGCGAATTCGTGATTGGCTACCTGTCGCTGCAGCGCGTCTGGAAAATAGCGAGAGTTCGCGACGGGATGCAGAAATTTTGCTGAGCTTTGTTACCGGTAAGGGCCGCAGCTGGCTACGCGCTTTTGATGAAACGACACTGGATGGAACACAGCTTGCCACTCTCACCGCGCTGATAGCCCGACGGGCAAAAGGCGAGCCGGTGGCCTATATTACCGGCGTGCGCGAGTTCTGGTCACTGGCGTTGCGGGTTTCACCCGTCACGCTGATTCCCCGTCCCGACACTGAGGTGCTGGTCGAGTGTGCGCTGGAGAAAATGGATACCCCACAGGGGCACGCTCTGGATTTGGGTACGGGAACGGGGGCCATTGCGCTGGCGCTGGCTAGTGAGCGGCCTGGGTGGCAGGTAACCGGTGTCGATTGCATTGCTGAGGCCGTCAGACTGGCGCAGCATAATGGTAAAAATCTGGCGATTAATAACGTCAGCTTTTTACCGGGTCACTGGTTTTCCGCAGTCGGCGGTCGCCGTTTTGATCTGATTGTGACTAATCCGCCCTATATTGATGTTGATGACATTCATCTGACGCAGGGCGACGTTCGATTCGAACCGACAAGTGCGCTGATTGCCGCCGATCGGGGGCTGGCTGATATCCGCCATATTGCCTTGCATGCGGCTGCGCACTTACGACCCGATGGCTGGTTGTTGATTGAGCATGGCTGGCAGCAGGCTGACCGGGTGCGTCAGATTCTGTTTTCTGCTGGGTTTACCAGTGTAAAAACCTGTCGGGATTATGGCGGCAATGAGCGTGTTACCCGTGGTCGGGTAGCTAAATGAGCGAGCTAATGAATTGGTATCTTTCGATCAAAAGTTTCCATATCCTTACCGTCATCATCAGCCTGAGCCTGTTCGCGCTGCGTTTTTTCTGGCTGTCAGTATCGCCGGCGCGCTTGGAACAGCGCTGGATTAAGATTGTGCCACATCTGAATGATACGCTATTGCTGCTGTCTGGTATCGCGCTGGTGACGTTGATACAGTCTGGCGCGCTGCTAACTCAGGATAGCTGGCTGACGGAAAAGCTAATTGGCGTTATTATTTACATCGCACTGGGCTCGATAGCGTTAGGACGTCGTCCTCGCTCGCAGAAAATACGTCTGGCGGCCTTTATTATCGCGCTGGCGGTGGTGGCTCTGATCATTCGTCTGGCCATCACTAAAAGTCTTTTACTGGGGTAAATAATGACCTCCCTTACAGAATTTGATTTTCATGGGGCGCCGCTCAGCGAAGCGGCAATTGTTGCATTACAGGCTATCCGTCAGGATTTTCCGGCAGAACGGGTTCGGGCGCAGTTGAAGGCGTTGGTTGCCGAAGCGAGAGAAACGATCCCCGCCAGTCTTGAACAGGATATGCAGGTCGACCAGCTGCTGAAGTTGTTTTATCAGCGCTGGGGGTTTGGCGGTGCCAGCGGCGTTTACCGGCTTTCAGACGTACTCTGGCTGGATAATGTACTACATACCCGTCAGGGCTCGGCAGTTTCGCTGGGTATTGTGCTTTTACATATTGCGCATGAGCTAAAACTGCCCCTGATGCCGGTGATTTTTCCAACCCAGCTTATTTTGCGCGCCGACTGGCTGGATGGTGAAATGTGGCTGATTAATCCGTTTGACGGAGAAACCCTTGATGAACACACCCTTGATGTGTGGTTGAAAGGAAACATTGGTCCAGTCGAAGAGCTGTTCGAAGACGATTTGGAAGAGGCTGAACCGGTGGTCGTCATTCGTAAAATGCTCGACACGCTAAAGTCGGCCCTGATGGAAGAAAAGCAGATGGAGCTGGCACTACAGGCCAGTCAGGCGTTGGTGCAGATGGACCCGGAGGACCCCTATGAAATTCGCGATCGTGGACTTATTTTTGCACAGCTTGAGTGTGAGCATATTGCCCTGACCGATCTGACCTATTTTGTTGAGCAGTGTCCGGAGGACCCAATCAGCGAGCTGATAAAGGTGCAGATCAACGCGATAGAGCATAAGCAGATTACCCTTCATTGAATAAGGCGAAGACATGAAAGAAAAAGTTGTCAGCATTGGCGAAATTAAGGTAGCAAACGATCTGCCGTTTGTACTTTTTGGTGGTATGAACGTGCTGGAGTCACGCGACCTGGCGATGCGCATATGCGAGCACTATGTCACCGTCACGCAAAAACTGAATATTCCTTACGTATTTAAAGCCTCGTTCGATAAAGCTAATCGCTCTTCTATCCGTTCTTATCGCGGGCCTGGCCTGGAAGAGGGACTGAAAATTTTCCAGGAAATCAAACAGGATTTTGGCGTTAAGCTGATCACCGATATTCACGATCCATCGCAGGCGCAGCCAGTGTCAGAAGTGGTAGATGTGATCCAGCTGCCGGCTTTTCTGGCCCGCCAGACCGATTTGGTCGAGGCGATGGCGAAAACTGGTGCGGTGATCAACGTGAAAAAGCCGCAGTTTGTTAGTCCAGGACAGATGGGAAACATCGTAGAGAAATTCGCCGAGGGGGGCAATGATCAGGTGATCCTCTGCGAGCGCGGCGCTAACTTCGGCTACGACAACCTGGTGGTTGATATGCTGGGTATTAACGTGATGAAAAACGTCACTAAAAACAGCCCGGTTATTTTCGATGTTACTCATGCGCTGCAGACCCGCGATCCGTTTGGCGCCGCGTCAGGTGGACGGCGTGCTCAGGTCAGCGAACTGGCGCGTGCAGGGATGGCAGTAGGATTAGCCGGTTTATTTATTGAAGCGCATCCAGAGCCGAACAGTGCTAAATGCGACGGACCTTCGGCGCTGCCGTTAAATAAGCTGGAACCCTTCCTAATCCAGATGAAAGCCATCGACGATCTGGTGAAAAACTTCCCTGAGTTAGATACTTCCGAGTAGGGGCGTCGCGTCTGAACGTCAAAAGGCGCCGCGACAGCGACGCCTTTTTTTAATTTGTACTTACAGCATGATCGTCATCAGATAGGCGACAAATAGCGCCAGATGGGCTGCGCCGTTAAGTACATTGGTACGTCCGGTAGAAAAAGAGATTTGGCAGAGCAACAGCGCCGCTAACATCACCACCATCTGGGGTGGTTCAAGGGCAAAAATTAACTGCTGCCCAGTCAGGGTGGCGATAATCGTCACTGCCGGCACCGTCAGTGAGATGGTGGCCAAAACCGAGCCAAAAAACAAATTCATCGCTCGTTGTGTCTGGTTTACCAGTACGGCTTTAATCGCACCTAAGCCCTCCGGTGACAGGATCAGTAGTGCAACCAGAAAGCCGGTAAACTGTTCGGGCGCATCCAGTTCGCCAAGTAGGTGCTCCAGAGGGTTAGCGTTCATTTTCGTTACGCTAATCACCGCCAACAAATGGATGATTAACCACAGCGTGTGCCAGGCGGAGGAGTGAACCGACGGCTTACCATGGTGAGGATCGTCGCCATCGTCCTCGTGTTCATAAACAAAAAGGTTTTGATGGGTTTTAGTCTGTATCAGCAGAAAGACGCCATACATAGCGGCAGAAATAGCGGCCACCAACAACGCCTGGCCACTGGTAAAGTTACCGCCAGGCATCGCCGCAGGAAAAACCAGTACAATGACCGACAAAGGGAAAATGGCGATCAAATATTGTTTAATCCCGCCCAGATTAACGTACTGAGTGGCAAATTTTCGTCCCCCGAGCAGCAGAGCAAAACCAACCAGGCCGCAGGTGACGATCATAATTATTGAAAATAGCGTATCACGCATCAGCGCGGGAGCTGCGTCGCCAGTAGCCATCAGTGCAGAAATCAGACTGACTTCCAGAATAACGACTGACAGGCTCAGGATCAGCGAACCATAGGGTTCACCCAGTCGGTGAGCCAGTACATCTGCATGACGCACCACGCTGAATGCACTGCTGAGTATCGCGATCAGCGCCAGTAAATTGATGCCGATAACCGGCAGGAAGCTTTGAACCGCTCCCCACTGCCAGAGCACCAGGAGTGCGGCGATGGGAAAGAGCAGGCTATATTCTGTATGACGGGTTTTTATACCCTCATGGCCATGCATAATGGGGTTCTCCTTAAAACAGTACACCGACGGACGCTGTTTAACGGTAGTTGGGAGAATGCCGCAAAAAGTCCGAGAGGTATAGATTAATGTCCAATGAGATGATTGTAGGTGTTTGTATGAAAATTTTCATAAATTTTACCTCTTTTTACGGTTTATGAAAATTTAAGCCAATGGCGCTTTTTTTTAGTTATTAATCTATTAATTACCAATAAATACAGAGCCTTTTACAGTTTACTTCAAAAGAAAAAAACTGATATTTTTGTTTTTCCCCCATTGATAATATATGAAAATAGTGTTTCGGGTATAATTTCAAGTTAAGATTTTTATTTATACCGTATTGTGCGGTAAAAACGCATCAGCCATCCTTAATTCGTTAAAGCGGGGTCTATGCTGGACTTATCACCAGCTGAATTGCCGGATGGCATTCATAATCTGTCACCCGAGCATGTGCAGGATATTTACTCGCAGATATTTTTTCGTGTCCTGAATAAAACAAGCGTACTGCGAAAAGGGTTCACGTGAGGAAATATCATGGAACGTCGACTGACTCCTGGTAAAAGATGAACTTAAAAAGGTGATGGCGAAACCTGGCACAAAAACTGAGATGTGGGTTCTGATTGAGATTGAGGTTTTTCCTGATGCTGCCGATAGGGGTTGATAACGATGTCGGTTGCCAGACCTATACCCGAATTTGATTCGGTTCACATATTTGATCCTGATCGTATATTTGATAGTGTCATATCGCTTTGTTGTTAATTAATTGATAATCCGGACCTGGTTAATTGGGTGAGGGGAAAAGCGTTGGAGATGCAGGGTGTTAACGCGTGATTTTTTACTCGGGGCCGACTGTAAAACGGCTTTCGGAGATATTGATGAGTCGGTTCTGTGGACTAGCGAGCAGCGTGCTGTCTCACTGGCTGCGACGCTTTCCTGCCGTACTGATGGTTCCGCCGTCTGGATTTTTGGCTATGGCTCGCTGATGTGGAATCCGGTATTTGAAGCTGATGAGATAGCACAGGGTACACTTAAAGGCTGGCATCGTTCTTTTTGCCTGCGCCTGACGGCAGGACGCGGTAACGCTGCGCAGCCTGGCCGCATGCTGGCGCTCAAAGAAGGGGGAGAAACGCTCGGGGTGGCGTTTTGCTTAGCACAAAGCCGCTTGCAAGAGGAGTTGGAGCTGCTTTGGAAGCGTGAAATGGTCACAGGCTGCTATTTACCCACCTGGTGCGAATTGCAGCTGGATGATGGACGTGTGGTAACGGCGCTGGTATTTGTGATGGACCCAGGTCATCCTCTTTATGAGAGTGATGTTCGCACCGATACTATCGCACCGTTGATCGCCAGCGCCAGCGGACCGCTCGGTAGCAACGCTCAGTATCTTTTTAATCTGGAGCAGGAGTTGAGCCAGCGCGGTATGCAGGATGACTGCCTTACCGATCTTGTACAGCAAGTACGTGATATACATCTGAAGCATCAAGAACTGGCTGGTTGAGGCTGGCAGGTAAGCCCGGTACCGGGCGGTCAGTATCATGCCCTAGATCCTGAACTCAGGACGATTACCGATATTGGATATGATGGTAAAATTTATTTCATTGTTGATCTGCAGACATTGATGAATCCTGATTACTGGTGAGCCTCCCTGTTGCAGATATACATAAATTCCTCGCCAGAAAGCATTTAAACGACGTATTCAGATTCTTTTGCCGTAGGCGAGTAAAAACGTTAAATGAGTTCCCGAACGGGGTTTTGTTGTGACTGATTGGAACTGTAAATAGCACGACGTTATTCAGAGGCCTGTAGCTGGGCGGCTGATAAATCCTCTGACCGGTGCGCTGTACTCATGACTAAATTTCTCGTCCCTTACTCTAACTCTCACGCAAATTGTGACTGATCATCCGGGCAACTTCAGACACCAACAGGGTATGCGCATTTTGATATCGACGCCAGCATCCGACATTCATTTTTACGCCCTTTCAGACTCATGAGATAGGTGCATTATCGTCGATGAAAATTGATCGAGTAATCTTGCAGCCTGATAAAGATGTTGTGGTGAGTTCGTTACAGATCAATTTTGGGTGGTTAATGCTTTGGTTTTGATATAAATCAGCGCAACTAATCATTCAGGGCGGGAGAATTCGCTGTCAGATTTAATATCGCCAGTAAAAAAATCATCAGGAGGATTTGTAATGATGAGGCGCAAACCCATTCTCGCCGTCGTCGGTCATGGCATGGTTGGCCACTATTTTCTTCAGCAGTTGGTAGAAAAGCAGTTGCATCAGCACTATCAGATTGAGGTCTATGGCGCTGAACGTCAGATGGCCTATGACCGGGTTTATCTTACCTCCTGGTTTAGTGGTAAATCCAGTGATGACCTTTCACTGGTTGAAGATGGTTTTTTTGAGACAAATGGAATTACGTTGCACACTCACTGCGAGGTGCTGGCTGTTGACTGTGAACGTCATATTTTGCGCGACAGCAACGGCGAAGAGCTGCACTGGGACAAGCTGGTGCTGGCAACCGGCTCTTATCCTTTTGTTCCGCCCATTGAGGGCAATGATTTGCCCGGCTGTTTTGTTTATCGGACGCTGGACGATCTGGAAGCAATTAGCGCCTGGGCGCTCGGCGCGAAGCGGGGCGTGGTAATTGGTGGCGGTCTGCTGGGACTTGAAGCTGCGAACGCATTAAAACAGCTGGGGCTTGAAACACACGTCGTTGAGTTTGCCCCACGCCTGATGGCTGTTCAGCTCGATGATGGCGGTGCGCAAATGCTCAATCGTAAAATAGAAGCACTCGACGTCAGGGTTCACACCAGTAAAGTCACCGAGGCTATCGAGCCTGCCCCGAACGGGGGATTGCAACTACGCTTAGCTGATGAAGTTCTCCTTGAGACTGATCTGGTGCTGTTTTCAGCTGGTATTCGACCGCAAGATTCGCTGGCACGTACCGCCGGATTAAGCCTCGGCCCGCGCGGAGGTATCGAAATCAATGACCAGTGTCAGACCTCCCATAGTGATATTTATGCTATCGGTGAATGCGCACTATGGCATGGCGTAAGCTTTGGCCTGGTTGCGCCGGGATATCAGATGGCACGAACACTGGCAGCCAGCCTTGCGGGTGAAAAGGCCGCATTTGCCGGTGCTGATATGAGCACCAAGCTCAAACTGCTCGGTGTTGAAGTGGCCTCATTAGGAGATGCCCACGGCAGGACGCCTGGCAGTCAGAGCTATTACTGGACTAACGAGCCACAGGAAATTTACAAAAAAATTGTGGTTTCCGCAGATGGCAAACGTCTGCTTGGCGCGGTACTGGTTGGCGACAGCAGCGAATACAGCATGCTATTGCAAATGATGCTCAACGAAATGCCGTTGCCAGCCGCGCCGGAAAGCTTAATTTTACCGCAAAGTGACGGCACGTCGCCAAAAGCACTGGGCGTAGCAGCACTGCCTGACAGCGCACAGATCTGTTCATGTTACAACGTCAATAAAGGCGTAATCTGCCAGGCTGTTAACGATGGTGCGACCGATCTGGCCGCGGTTAAGGCTATCACTCGGGCAGGAACCGGCTGTGGTGGTTGTGTAGCGCTGGTAAAACAGGTGATGGAATATCAGCTGGCACAGAACGGCGTGGCGGTGAAAAAAGACGTTTGTGAACATTTCGCCTTTTCTCGTCAGCAGCTGTTAAATCTGATTCAGGTTGAAGAGATCAAATCATTTGATGAGCTACTCACCAGGCATGGCCACGGTCTTGGATGTGAAATATGTAAGCCGCTTGTTGGGTCTCTGCTCGCTTCGACATGGAATGAATATCTGCTGAAACCGGAGCATCTGCCTTTGCAGGAGACTAACGATCGCTATTTTGCCAATATTCAGAAAGATGGCAGTTACTCGGTTGTTCCACGCATCCCCGCCGGAGAAATTACCCCGCAGGGCCTGATTACGATCGGCGAAATTGCCCAGCGGTATCAGCTGTACTGTAAGATCACCGGTGGACAGCGTATTGACCTGTTCGGTGCCAGTCTCGATCAGCTTCCATCAATCTGGGGCGATTTAATTTCCGCCGGATTTGAAACCGGTCACGCCTATGGTAAATCATTACGGACGGTTAAATCTTGCGTTGGCGCGACCTGGTGCCGCTATGGTGTACAGGACTCTACCGGCTTCGCCATCGAGTTGGAAAATCGTTATAAAGGCCTGCGTTCGCCGCATAAAATTAAAATGGCGGTTTCTGGTTGTACCCGCGAATGTGCCGAAGCACAAAGTAAAGATATTGGCATTATTGCTACCGACAAAGGCTGGAATCTCTATGTCTGCGGCAACGGCGGCATGAAGCCTCGCCACGCTGACCTGTTCGCCGGCGACCTTGATAGTGAAACGCTGATCCGCTACGTCGACCGGATATTGATGTTCTATATTCGCACAGCCGACCGCTTACAGCGTACCAGCGTCTGGATGGATAATCTTGAAGGGGGATTGGATTACTTGCGCGAGGTTGTTATTGAGGACTCACTGGGGATTGTCGCCGTGCTGGAGGCTGAAATGCAGCGGGTGGTCGATACCTATCAGTGTGAGTGGAAAACCACGTTGGAACATCCTGACAGGCTTGCGCTCTTCCATACGACGGTTAACAGCCAGCAGCAGGATGAAACGTTGCAGCGGCAGTCTGAACGTGGTCAGCTGCGTCCGGCTACGGAGTATCACCCACTGACGTCATCTCAGTGGCCTTCGGAGGGTTGGCAAACCTTATGCGATCTGGATACCATCCCCCCTCAGGCAGGAATTGGCGCCCGCCTGGGCGATGAACGCATCGCGTTATTTCGCCTGAACGACGAGGTTTTTGCTCTCGACGACCAGGAGCCAGGGACGCATGCCAGCGTCATTTCACGCGGTATTCTTGGTGATGTTGCCGGCGAACCGGTGGTTATTTCTCCACTTTATAAGCAGCGTTTTCGTTTGCAGGATGGCCGGAGCATTGATGACCAGAGCCGTCGTCTGCGCCGCTGGCCGGTACAGGTAGTGAACGGCGAGGTACAGGTGTCTGCCGAGCCGATGCCGCTGACTGAAATGTGCGATGAACAGGTAGCGCCGTGACCACGATGCAAGACTGCGCTGCCAAGGTAGCTATTGCGCGGGGAGCAGAGGTCGTGCTCACCACGCCCGTACAGCCAGACGCCGTGGGTGACGTCTGGCTGGTGGGGGCAGGTCCAGGGGATGCCGAACTGCTTACGCTTAAAGCTGTACGTTTGCTGCATCAGGCTCAGGTTGTCGTTTACGATCGTCTGGTCAGTGACGAGATAATGCAGTTGGTGGCACCCACGGCTGAGCTAATTAACGTAGGTAAATGTGCTGGCCATCACGGTATGAAACAGGAACATATCAACCAGTTGCTGGTGGAGTTAGCCCAAAGCGGACGGCGGGTTATTCGCCTTAAAGGGGGCGATCCGTTCATTTTTGGTCGCGGAGGGGAAGAGATGCTGTGGCTACGGCAGGCAGGTATTACTTGCCACGTGGTGCCGGGTATCACTGCCGCTTCGGGATGTGCGGCATCGGCGGGTATCCCGTTAACCCATCGCGATTATTCACAATCGGTAAGATTTATTACCGGTCATGGACGCAGCGGCGCGCCGCAAATTGACGCAGAGTTGCTGGCTGATAGCCAGCAAACACTGGTGTTTTATATGGGGCTGCGTTGGTGTGGAGCGCTTTGCCGGCAGATGCTTTCCGCCGGTCGCTGTGCTGATACGCCTGTGGCGCTGATTGAAAACGGTACCCGAACCGAACAGCGGGTTTTCATCAGCAGCCTGCAAAATCTGGCTGATGATGTTAACCGTCATCAGCTACAGTCGCCAACCCTCATCGTTATCGGAGAGGTTGTCAGTCTTTATCATGCCGTTAGCATCGTAAAGCAAAGTCAGCCACTTTGTTGCTAAGCTTTCTGTTTGCCTGCCGATATTAGCGGAAATCGTGTAACGCTCCCGGCAACCATACTCAATGATGCTGGAGAGGCGGCAGAAAAACAGGAAGCCGCTTTGCCAGCTCCTTAATGGATCCATTTGCAGAATACCCTTTCGGACCGTCTTTTAACCCGTAAAATACGTTACTGATGGAGAGCGTGTTTTCCTTAAGCTGGTATTGAAACAGTGTGTGCGTCTGATTTTTTTCATTCAGTGCGCGGTAATAGAAACCGGAATCAATCACAGCCAACTCTTGTGAGTGTGAAAAAAATGGTTGTTTGCTGCTCAACGCTAAAAGTCAGATCCGCTCCATTAGCCGCCATCCTCTGTCAGACATACTAAGACGGCTAAGCCGGTCAATTTATTCATCGCGGGATACTTTTGTTTCAGCATCCTGAGGTGCTTTCTGGCACTTTCGCGGTAAAGCCGCCCCCAATCTGGATTAATTATCTGTTAGAGCTATGTAAAACAAAATTTAACGATTTTGTGAGTCAACTGTTTGTCAAGAACGTAAATTTTTCTATAATTTCTGCGTAACGATCCTGATGTAACGGCAGGGACACGGGATGAACTTATCAGGGAAATTATTCACGGCATGAAATACTTCATTTTATTCATCTATATTGTTTCGGTATGCTATGTCCACCGTCGTGGGAAAGTACGCTATGGATTCTGGCGCCAGCTTTCCGATCATTCGACTTTTGTCGCACCATTGAACTGCTTTATGTATCTTTTTTCCAGAGTTCCGACACCCCCTTTTTTGCCTACTGAACGCTTTCCTGAGCTTAGTGTTTTGCAGGATAACTGGCAAAAGATCCGCGACGAGGGTAATGCGCTACAAAAACTACAACAAATTAAAACGTCCGATAAATATAACGATGCTGGCTTTAATTCATTCTTTAAAAGTGGATGGAAACGCTTTTATCTGAAATGGTACGACGATGCCCACCCCTCGGCAGGTGAACTGTGTCCTTTCACTACCCAGCTGCTTCGTACTATTCCAGGTGTGAAAGCCGCGATGTTTGCTGAGCTTCCGGATGGCAGCCGTCTGCCGCGTCACCGCGATCCCTATGCGGGTTCATTGCGTTATCATCTGGGGTTGGCTACACCTAATGACAACCGTTGTTTTATTGAGGTTGACGGCATCCGCTATAGCTGGCGTGATGGTGAAAGCGTTATATTCGATGAAACTTATATTCACTATGCCGAAAACACTAGCGGCGAAAATCGTCTGATTCTGTTTTGTGATATTGAACGACCTATGCGCTATCGCTGGGCTCAACACGTCAATCACTGGTTCGGCCGTCATCTGGTAGGAGCGGCAGCAGCACCTAATCAGGAGGGCGATCGCACCGGCGGGATTAATCGGGCCTTCAAATACATCTACGCCATCCGAAAGGTAGGCAAAAGATTGAAACAGTGGAATAAACCCGTCTATTATTTAATTAAATGGATATTATTTGCCTCAATTGCTGTCGTGATTTGGTGTGCGCTCTGATGCGTTCCGCAACATGTAAATTGGAATATACTTTGTGCAATAGGTTAAGTTAGTCGCAAATTGTATTTATGCTTACATGGCTTTACCCGCGATGCGCATAGCTTGACGTTAGGTTTTATAAAATAGTTTTCAACATTACGTTGAATTGTTGTATTGCACTGACCTTTAAGGAAAAAACTATGCGTAAGTTAACCTCGATTATTGTTGCTACTACTCTGGCTTTTGGCGCAGCTAATCTGGTTCATGCTGCTGCCGATAATCTGACGCCGCCACCGCCACCGCCGGCTCCGATAATGCATAAAGATCCGCATGGTATGTGGATGTTTAAACATCTCAACCTGACCGATGCGCAGAAGCAGCAAATGCGTACCATTATGAAAGAAGCCCGTAAAGATATGCCGCCACCATCACTGAGTGAGCGTCGCGAAATGCACAGCATTATTGCTGCTGACAGCTTTGATTCAACAAAAGCTCAGGCGCAGGCAGATAAAGTTGCTGCAACAGAGAAGGTTCGCGTGATGAAAATGATGGAAACGCAGAATAAACTGTATAACGTACTGACAGCTGAACAGAAAAAACAGTACAATGCGAATTTCGAAAAGCATTTGACTGAAAAACCGGAACACCATCGCCCAGGTCCGGCTAACAAGAGTTAATTATCACTCATAGTGTTGAAATCATAGCGAATAGACCGACGAATACTGCCTGTACCAAATAACGCGTGTGGGCAGATTCGAGATTTTTTCTATTGTCACTGATCAAAGCGCAATAATTTCATAAGCTCCATCTAAAAGTGGTTTACATAGAATTTTATAGCCATCGTGATCAAAACCGGAAAGCGGACGCGTCAGAGCATCAGCCTGACAAATATCGCTGACCGATCCAAGATAGTACCAGTTACATATCACGTGGATTTGACGACCGTACGGACCAACCTCCACTAGCCCCACAGCCCCATGCCATGGCCAGCATTGTACCTTCAACGCTTCAAGTGCCTGGCACAGCCTCAGAAAATGACTTTCTGTCGTTTCCTTACCACAGCAGGCGCCGCTACAGCGTCCAAGTGCGTAGCGAAAGCAGGCTCTGCCTCGCATGCCTCGCTCCAGACCCAGTAATGAGTTACAAAGTCGGTGAGTATCGGCCAATTTGTGCAACATCTTTAAGGCGGTAGTACGACTGGAAAAGAGACCATAAAGATTCGACGTGGTCGCAAAATTAACGTTTTTAGCATAGACCACTGTTGGTATGCTGTTCATCAGCTGCAGTGAACAGAGTTGACGATTGTGACGAAGACGTTTATTAAACAACGGTTGTTGTAGCTTTATCATCTGCGCTTCCAGTAGCAAAGCACCCAGTTCACCGGCGGTGGTGATAAAGCTAATTCGTCTTGCCTGGCGCAACATCGAGGCTTCATTTGGCGCCCGCAAATGAGAAAGCACCCGATGACGAATATTGATGCTTTTGCCAATATATAACGGCATTGAGTCGCTTTCGCCATGGAAAGTATAGACACCCGGGCGGGTTGGCAGGGCCGCCAAAGAGGGCCGAAGATGTTCAGGATATTGATAAATTGCTCGCTTGTCGTATTCTGAGCGATTGGCGGTAAAGGACCTGGTCACAAAATCTCCGTAGCACTGTTTTTACATACAGTATAGCAGGCAGTGCTGACGGAAAGTATTGCGCGATGACACTACCGCGTTGCGCGCCAACAAATCAGTGAACCCAAGGTGACCATTGCTACGCCTTGCCAGAAAGCGGCTGCCGGTGTTATACCCAGCCAAAGAGCGGCAAGTAGCGAGGAGAGGACAGGCGTGAAGTAAGAGGCTGCTGCCAGTAGGCTAAGGTTACCTCGCTGTATACCCCGGTCCCATGAGAAATAGGCGACGGCGAAAAAACAAGCCATGATAAGCAGTTCAAACCAGGCGGCTGGCTGCCCACTTAGCTTCAGTGGATGCGGCGAGAATATCGTGCCTGCCCACAGCGTCAGGCTCGTGACGAGAAAAAACAGGGTAACACCATTATAACCCGCTGCGAAGCGGCGGGTAAGATTGTTGTAAAGCGCCCAAGAAAACGCGGCATAGCCTGCCAGCGCATAGGCAAGGGGCTGCTGTTGAATATTGATTTTTAGCGCCGTCAGGCTAACGGCATCATCGCCGCCCAGTACGCGGATAATCCCCACTAATGACAGTATGAGTCCAGGCCAGAGCCAAAAGCGGCAGCGCTGGTTGTTCAGTAGGATCGCCAGCACGATGGTCAGGCTGGGCCAGAGATAATTAACTATCCCAAGTTCCAGCACCTGCTGTCTGTTTGCTGCCAGTCCCAGTGAAGTGGTAAGGGCAATCTCATAGCTAACAAAGAGCAAACTGGCGCTGAGCAGCCAGCCTTTCGGAGCGGTGTGCAAGCGTGGAAAACCGCGTGTGAAGCAGAGTAGTAGAGCGGTAGCGCTGTAAAGCATGGCCGCGCCACCCAGCGTGCCGAAGTTTTCGGTAATACTGCGAATCAGCCCTACTGAGGTGCTCCAGAGAACGATGGCCAACAGGCCGCTGAGAGTAGCGCGTTGTGAATTATTTATCATGCTGTCCCAGTTGAAGTAGATGAAACACGTAGTTTCATAAAGGCGATGAAACTCAGTCACTATTTCCAGAAGTTATCAAATACCGTAATTGGCCCGCGTCGTTTATGCTCGGTTTTTAAATACCAGCTTTCGATGGTTTTAGCTGCCTCCGGAGTAATCGTGTGACCTTCGAGATAAGCGTCAATAATCGCGTAAGAGACGCCGAGAGCCACTTCATCTTGTAAACCGGGTCGATCATCCTCCAGATCGGCGGTTGGATGTTTAAGATAAAGGTGCTCTGGACAGCTAAGCGCTTTGAGCAGCTGTTTTCCCTGACCTTTATTCAGACGAAAAATAGGGTTGATATCCGTGCCGCCATCGCCGTATTTGGTAAAAAAACCGGTAACCGCTTCCGCTGCGTGATCGGTACCGACTACCACACCAGCATTCATTCCGGCGATGCTGTACTGCACTTTCATACGTTCACGCGCTTTTTCGTTGCCGCGAATGTAATCAGAGATCGTTACTCCCGCAGCCTGGAGTGCGCGCTCACTTGCCTGTACTGCCTCTTTAATATTGACCGTCAGCACGTGGTCCGGCTGAATAAAATCAATGGCGTCCTGACAATCCTGCTCATCAGCCTGTACGCCATAGGGCAGACGCACGGCAATAAATCGGTAGTCGTTATTCCCGGTATCCAGACGAAGTTCAGATATTGCAGTCTGGCACAGTTTTCCAGTCAGGGTCGAGTCCTGGCCGCCACTGATGCCCAGTACAAGGCTTTTAATGAAGGTGTTTTTTGTCATATATGCCTTCAGGAAGTCAACGCTGATGCGAATTTCCTGCTGAACGTCTATGGTGGGTTTTACACCCAGAGCGGCAATAATTTCCTGCTGCAGAGCCATTTATTACTCCTCGGTTAGGTTACGGCATGCGCCGCCAGGCGCGGTCATTATCGATTAAATCTAATGCCCATCGCGCTGAACAACAAGACGCAATTCCGTGCGTCGCACTCTGGCTACGGTTGAATTAAACCGATTTGCCGACGGCTAATGACGTTGGGAATACTGTCCGGGCGTGCGCTTATTGATGAAGCGCGAATCAGACCGACACACTATCAGAAAACGCGAAGAATTTGTTAACGCACGGGCATTATACCTATCGTAAGCAATAGTACCTGTCTGCACCAGGGCGCTCCAGGCCGTCTTGCTTCGGTTCAGTGCAGACATCGTGCGGCGGCGAGATGTGGGCCTGGCTCGGTGCTCAACAAAGTAGATTTTCAATAGGTTATTATCAGCAGGCTGTGCAGAGTAATCAGGGCTTGTTGCTTCGGCAATGGCTATCAAAAGCAAAGTTTTAATCAGGTTAACAACTTGATAATTGTGCCAGTCTATTCCAGGCTTATGAATGACATGGACAATAATGAGGGTGTAATAGTGAATAAGTTAACAGGACTGATGGGTGGTGTTCTAGCTCTGGTGGTTTTGTCTGGCTGTACGGCATACGACCGTGCAGAAAGTTATGTGACTAAGCCGGTGGTCAAGGATGTTAAGAAAGGAATGACCAAACAGCAGGTGCGCGACATTGCCGGGCCTCCTGCAACAGAAATCAGCATGCTGCATGCTCGTGGAACCTGTCAGACCTATATTATTGGTCATCGTGATGGTAAACAGCAGACTTATTTTGTCAGCTACAGTGATACGGGTCGCGTAATGAACTACGGCTTCCAGAGCTGTAAAGAGTACGATACTGATCCACAAATCGCTCAGTAATATTAAATCCGCTCCTGAAACAACGGCCACCAAAGGTGGCCGTTGTTTTTCTGTGCACACAATAAAAAGCCCCCTTGAACCACTTAGCGAGACTCTGAACGACCGTTTTTTCAACTCCGTGATTAACGATTAACTAACTCAAAATTTTGTTCAGCATCGGCGTGCAACAGTTTTTTATCTGTCTGTCGTAGCCATTGGCTAGTAAGCGTACCAGCAGTGATTGAACCGTTTACGTTTAGTGCGGTGCGTCCCATATCGATCAGGGGTTCTATGGAGATCAGTAGCGCGACCAGCGTGACCGGTAAACCCATCGCAGGCAGTACGATTAACGCGGCAAAGGTTGCGCCGCCACCTACGCCCGCTACCCCCGCTGAACTTAAGGTGACAATCCCAACCAGGGTGGCGATCCACACCGGGTCGAGTGGATTAATGCCAACCGTCGGTGCTACCATGACTGCCAGCATTGTTGGATAGAGACCGGCACAGCCGTTCTGACCGATAGTCGCGCCAAACGAGGCGGAGAAGGTTGCAATCGACTCCGGAATGCCCAGTCGTCGGGTCTGTGCTTCAACGCTGAGTGGAATGCTGGCGGCGCTGGAGCGACTGGTGAAGGCAAAGCTCAGAACCGGGGCGACTTTGCGAAAAAATCGCAGCGGATTAACCCCATTTGCTGACAGAAGTAGTGCGTGAACGCCAAACATGATGGCCATCGCCAGATAAGAGGCCACAACAAAACCACCCAGCTTGAGAATGTCGTTCACGCTTGAGCTGGCGACCACTTTGGTCATCAAAGCCATTACGCCGTAAGGGGTGAGCTTCATCACCAGGCGGACCAGCTTCATCACCCAACTTTGCAGCGTATCAATCGCTGTCAGCACACGCTGGCCCTTCTCGTTATTATCACGCAGCAGATGCAGGGCGGCCACGCCGAGGAATGCGGCGAAAATCACCACGCTGATAATCGACGTCGGATTAGCACCGGTCAGGTCGGCGAACGGATTTTTGGGCACAAATGACAGCAGCAGCTGCGGTACTGTCAGGTCGGCCACTTTACCGGCATAGTTACTCTGGATCGTGGCCAGACGCGCCGTTTCCTGCGCACCCTGAACCAGACCGTCGGCAGTCAGGCCGAACAGCGTGGTGACCAGAACGCCGACCAGCGAGGCGATCATAGTGGTAAATAGCAGCACACCGATGGTGAGTATGCTGATCCTGCCGAGCGAAGAGGCGCTGTGAAGCCGCGCGACGGCGCTCAGAATTGACACAAACACCAGTGGCATCACAATCATTTGCAATAGCTGAACGTAGCCATTACCAACGATATTAAACCAGCTTACAGAGGCTATCAGTACCGGATTGTTGGCACCATAAATAAGCTGCAAAGCAAAGCCGAAGACGACACCGACTACCAGACCAGCCATCACTTTACGCGACAGGCTCCAGCTGGAACGTGTAGTTTTTGCCAGCGCGATCAGTAAGGTAAAAAATACTGCAACATTAGCAATTAATGGATAATTCATCCCCGTTCTCCTTCTCATTCGCCTTGTTAATCCAGGCGAAGGCGTTCACGATATATTTCGCGTTAAGTTGTAACCGAAATGCATGATAGCATGGGCGCACAGGCCTCTTCTTATAACCAAATAGAATGTCTTATTACTGATGAGCGGATTTTCTTTACTTAATAGCCATTTGAAAAGGATACCAGCCGCTGAAAGCCACTTCGCGCGATGTTAACCATATGTGCGCACCAGCCATCCGTACCCAGTGGCGACGCGTCTGTGGGAAAACACATGGCAAGTATTATCAGCGCAACGCTTAATACGCGCTCTAACTGATTGCCTTTACCGCTGTTTAGCAGTGGCAGGCGAAAACGCCAGCGGCAGGGCCACAATAAAGGAACGCCAGCCGGAGTGAGCATATCTGCCGCAATATGGCTGAGATAACCTAATACCATTCCCTGGAGAGCATCAGCCGGGATCCAGCCATTTTTGGGTAAATGCAGCTGCAACAGCACCACACCAGCGCAGATCGCCAGCAGGCTGTGGGTAAAACCGCGATGACCGAACAGGCGCGCGACAGGACGTGATATCCAGCTCAATCGCTGTCCGAGAAATGATTTGGGATGATCAATATCGGGGAGCAGGCAGGTTAACAGCGACGCGGGAATTAGGTGCCACCAGTCGGCGTGCGCCAGCTCTGGGGTCAGTGCCGCGCGCTTAGCAAATATCGCGCTGGCAATGGCAACAATCAGGTGACCTTCCGCTGTCATAGGATGTTCCATTAATGCATGGTAATTTATACAGTGTAGGATATTTATACAGTATAAGGCAACAGTGACCCTGTAACTAATAATAAGTTATGATGGCGTCGTGAGTGGGTGCAGTCAGTAAACGGCGTTTGTCGCGATAGTGGAACTGCGGGTGCCGACTATCGCGGACAGCGACATTGTTAATGATTAACCGGTCAAATGATGAAGTTGCAACTCATCGAGCGAGTTTAACTTGACGTCCGCCAGCGCCCAGCGCGGATCCTGACGGAGTTCTACGGCGGGTACCACGACGGAGCGCATACGCGCGGCCCTGGTAGCAATCATGCCGTTAAACGAGTCTTCCAGCGTGACGCAGTTGAGTGGATCAACGCCCAGCTGCAGGGCGGCGTCGAGATACACCTGCGGATGCGGTTTGCTGTAAGGGAGTAACTCTGCGGAGACCAGCACTTCAAACCACGGGCGTATGGCAAACATTTCCGTCACCTTTTCGAGCATATACAGGGGTGAGGCGGAAGCGAGGCCGATTTTAAGCCCCCCGTCTTTGCATAAGCGCAGCGCCTGCCTGACACCCGGCAGCAATGGGCGGGCCTGTTCTATCTTTCTGATGGTTTGGCTGATGATCCGTGCGGTCACTTCCTGGCGATCTGGTTCTTTCCAGGGCAACACGTCGTACCACAATCTAACCGTTTGATCGATGCGTAAACCTAAGGTTTCAGGTACCTCGTTGGCGCGTGAAAGGTCAACGCCGATGCTAGAGAAAACCTCTATTTCAGACTGTTTCCACAGAGGTTCTGAATCAATCAGCAAGCCATCCATATCAAAGATTGCCGCTTTCACCGGTCTGGTATAAGACATACTGCGTTGTCCTGATAATTTTTTTGACACAGTATCAAGTGATCCCTGGCATAACAAACTTTGGTTCTCAGCTGCCACCAGGTTGTGAGGGTTCGAAGGCAGGAAATTTACAGGCGATTCTCTATAAATGCAGGTAGAATTATTGCCAAAATTGTTTCCGGGCGGGGGAGAGCATGACCTATCATCAGGCTGGCAGAATTGCCATCGCCAAGCGCATTTTAGGCTGGGTAATTTTTATCCCGGCATTTATTTCGACACTCATTTCTTTGCTCAAATTTCTCGATCTGCACCATGATAAGGATGATGGAATCAATGCAGTTATGCGAGATTTTATTCATGTGATGATTGATGTGGCGCGTTATAACACGCCATTTCTCAATGGCTTCTGGAACGGCTCACCAACATTAAGTTTTAACGGTGGGGGCAGTATTGGTTTCTGGATAATTTTTATTTTGATTTTTGTCGGGCTGGCATTTCAGGCATCGGGTGCGCGCATGTGGCGTCAGTATCGTTATGTCCGCGAGGGGATTGAGGATCGCTTGATTCTTGAGAAAGCTCGCGGTGAAGAAGGGCAAAGTCGACAGGCGCTGGAAAATAGAGTCGTGATGCCGCATCACACTATCTTCCTGCAGATTTTTCCGCTCTATATTCTGCCTGTTATCATCGTGATAGTGAGTTATTTTATCTTCAAACTCGTTGGTTTTATTCATTGATTTTCAGGCTGGTTATACCTACTGTTTTTCTCCTGAAATTCGTGGCTTAAAGTGCCTGTTTCAGGGGGGCAAATGACGTTAAAGGCGAAATTTTTGTATTTCTGAAGTGCATGGCTAATGGGAGATCTCAGATAGGAAATTTCTGATTTTTTCGCGCATATCTGTCAGAATGTCCAGTAAATAGAAGGAGTTAATATTTTGTTACAATGCTTACCTTAATTTGCATTGAACACCTTGTAAAAGTCTGCAGACTCAGTCTTTTAAAATAAAATGTAACGGGTCTTGATTTAATGAAAACGCTTCATAAGTTATCTGCAGTTCTTCTATTCTCAACGGGTGTTTTTTCGCAACAGGCTCTCGCCGACAATGGTGTTTTCACCGTTATGGATGACCCATCAACAGCAAAACAACCTTTTGAGGGTAATATTGCAGCCGGCTATCTGGCGCAGAGCGGTAATAGCAAAAGCTCCTCAGCGACGGCTTCAGTAAATGCTACCTGGTATCAGCCATCGACGGCTTACAGTCTGTGGGGCAACGGAGCAAACACATCGTCAAACGATGAACGCTCTTCCGAGACCTACTCTGTAGGCGGCCGTTCTCGTTACAACGTTAATGACTTTGATTATCTGTTCGGGCAGTTAAGCTGGTTAAGCGACCGTTTCAATGGATACGATGGACGTACCGTTGCAGCACTTGGTTATGGTCGACAAATCCTTAATGGCCCGGTTCACTCGCTGCGTGCTGAAATCGGTCCTGGCGTTCGCTATGACGATTATCGTGGCGGTGGCCATAAAACGCAGGCGCTGGCCTACGGCGCGCTTACCTATCAGTGGCAGCTGACTGATAACACGAAATTCATCCAGGGTGTATCTGTGCTGGGCAGCGATGACACTACGGTAAACTCCGAAACCGGCTTGCAGGTGGCATTGAATGATAAGTTTGCACTCAAACTGGCTTACAACGTTACCTGGAACCAACGTCCGCCAGAATCGGCGCCGGATCATACCGATACCAAAACCACTATCCAGCTTTCATACGCTATGTAACGCTGCGTTGCACTGATGTAAAAGCCGCCTTCATAAATGAGGCGGCTTTTTTGGATTGTGTGTAAAATTGATTGTCTACGTATTAATTATTTGCGTCCAAGAAGGTAACCAAAAATAATGCCGACGCCAGCAGCGATGGCCAGTCCGGAAAGTGGGTTATCTGACACCTGACCGCGCACGTTATTGGTAACCTCGCGCGCGGTATCGCTGGCCTGAGCCGCGTATCGACGGGTTGCGCCACGTAAACGGTGATCTGGGGCGTCTGTGGCTTCTCCGTAAGCTTCCTCTGCTAAGCCAGCAAATTCTTCGGCTTTACCTTTCGCTTTGCCTGATAACATGTTGTGTTCCTTTTTGGTTGATGGATTTTAAAGTGTAGCAGCCGTTTGGAAACACAGTTATTACCAACCATGGCAATGTATAAAAGAATAATTCTGACTGATTTTCGACATCTGACCACAGTGAACGGGCAGACAGAGCATGATTATTCAATGCGGATTCTGGCTTTGTCGCTTTGGCATTTTAGTCATCGCTGTGTAAAATAGCGCCCTCATTTGTCATTCAGCCAACGGATCGCTTATCGCACGTTGAGTAGCTAATTGGCGACCGTAAGTCAGTTTGCGTCCTGAAAGACTGTGGTGATACTTTAACCAACCAATGCAAGTATTCCTGCGTGCGGAATACCACTGCAATTAAGGATGTAACATGCCCGTAATTACCCTTCCCGACGGCAGCAAGCGCGAGTTTGACCACACTGTTAGCGTCATGGAGATCGCGCAGGATATTGGCCCTGGCTTAGCTAAAGCCTGTATTGCTGGTCGTGTAAATGGCGAACTGGTAGACGTGGTTGATCCCATCAATGAAGATGCTGCCGTTTCAATCATTACCGTTAAAGATGATGTCGGACTTGAAATTATTCGCCACTCCTGCGCGCACCTGCTGGGGCACGCTATCAAACAACTATGGCCAGACACGAAAATGGCGATTGGTCCGGTTATCGACAATGGCTTCTATTATGACGTCGATTTAGATCACACCCTGACGCAGGAAGATCTCGAACTGCTGGAAAAGCGCATGCATTTGCTGGCGGAAAAAAACTATGACGTGGTGAAGAAAAAAGTAAACTGGCAGGAAGCGCGTGACGCTTTTGTTGCGCGTGGCGAAGCATACAAAATTGCCATTCTCGATGAAAATATCGCCCGTGACGATCGCCCTGGGCTTTATCATCACGAAGAATATGTCGATATGTGCCGCGGCCCACACGTGCCGAACATGCGTTTTTGCCACCATTTCAAGTTACAAAAAATCGCAGGCGCTTACTGGCGCGGTGATAGCAATAATAAAATGCTGCAACGCATTTACGGCACCGCTTGGGCGGATAAAAAACAGCTGACGGCCTATTTGCTACGGCTGGAAGAAGCCGCTAAGCGCGATCATCGTAAAATTGGTAAGCAGCTCGACCTGTACCATATGCAGGAAGAAGCACCGGGCATGGTGTTCTGGCACAATGACGGCTGGACGATTTTTCGCGAGCTGGAAGTGTTCGTTCGCAGCAAGTTGAAAGAATACCAGTATCAGGAAGTAAAGGGCCCATTTATGATGGACCGCGTGCTGTGGGAAAAAACCGGACACTGGGATAACTATAAAGAAGCGATGTTCACCACCTCGTCTGAGAATCGTGAATACTGCATTAAGCCGATGAACTGCCCGGGTCATGTGCAGATTTTCAATCAGGGCCTGAAATCATACCGCGATCTACCACTGCGGATGGCCGAGTTTGGTAGTTGTCATCGCAACGAGCCCTCCGGCGCGCTACATGGCTTGATGCGCGTGCGTGGTTTCACCCAGGATGATGCGCATATATTTTGTACCGAAAATCAGGTGCGTGAAGAGGTTAATAGCTGTATCCGCATGGTTTACGACATGTACAGCACCTTCGGCTTTGAGAAGATCGTGGTTAAACTTTCTACGCGCCCGGAGAAACGTATCGGCAGCGACGATATGTGGGATCGCGCGGAAGAGGACCTTGCAGCCGCTCTGAACGAAAATAACATTCCCTTTGAGTTTCAGCCGGGTGAAGGTGCCTTTTACGGACCTAAGATTGAGTTCACCTTGTACGACTGCCTTGATCGTGCCTGGCAGTGTGGAACGGTGCAGCTGGATTTCTCCCTGCCGAAGCGTCTTGACGCTACCTACGTGGGGGAAAATAATGATCGACAAACGCCGGTAATGATCCACCGTGCCATTCTTGGTTCAATGGAACGCTTTATTGGTATTTTGACCGAAGAATTTGCCGGTTTCTTCCCAACCTGGCTCTCTCCGGTACAGGTAGTGGTGATGAATATCACCGATAGCCAGTCTGATTATGTGTCCGAACTGACGCAAAAATTGCAGAATGTTGGCATTCGAGTAAAAGCAGACTTGAGAAACGAGAAGATAGGCTTTAAAATCCGCGAGCACACTTTACGTCGCGTACCTTACATGCTGGTTTGCGGTGACAAAGAGGTAGAAGCCGGCGCTGTCGCCGTGCGTACCCGCCGAGGTAAAGACCTTGGAACCATGGACGTAAACGATGTAATCGAGAAGCTGCAACAAGAGATTCGCAGCCGCAATCTTCATCAATTGGAGGAATAAGGTATTAAAGGCGGAAAACGAGTTCAACCGACGCGTCCAAATAAAATTAACGGAGAAATCCGTGCAACTGAGGTCCGTCTGACAGGCGTTGATGGCGAGCAATTAGGCGTTGTCACTCTGCGTGAAGCCATCGAAAAGGCGGAAGAAGCAGGTGTAGATTTAGTTGAGATCAGCCCTAACGCCGAACCGCCGGTTTGCCGCATTATGGATTACGGCAAATTCCTCTACGAAAAAAGCAAATCTTCTAAGGAACAGAAGAAAAAGCAAAAAGTTATTCAGGTTAAGGAAATTAAATTCCGTCCTGGTACTGACGAAGGCGACTATCAGGTCAAACTACGCAACCTGATTCGTTTTCTGGAAGATGGCGATAAAGCCAAAATCACGCTGCGTTTCCGTGGTCGTGAGATGGCGCATCAGCAAATCGGCGTTGAGGTGCTTAACCGCGTCAAAGACGATTTGAGTGAACTGGCAGTCGTTGAGTCCTTCCCTTCGAAGATCGAAGGCCGCCAGATGATCATGGTGCTCGCTCCCAAGAAGAAACAGTAGGCCATCAAGTAATAATGCCGCGCAGCATTCGTGCTGTGCGGATGTTTATTCGCCTGTCTGATTCGTTTTATTAACAATGCGAAGTGGATATTTTTAAAATGCCAAAGATTAAAACAGTACGTGGTGCTGCAAAACGCTTCAAAAAAACCGGTAAAGGTGGATTTAAGCACAAGCACGCTAACCTGCGTCATATTCTGACCAAAAAAGCAACTAAGCGTAAACGTCATCTGCGCCCTAAAGCCATGGTGTCCAAAGGCGATCTGGGTCTGGTTATTGCCTGCCTGCCGTACGCATAAGTTAACTTTTTTCTACTCTTCACTTGTGCCATGCGGTTTAGCCGCAACCAACACAAGTTGAGTAATAACAGAATTTGAAACAGGAGAGTCCAGATGGCTCGCGTAAAACGTGGTGTAATTGCTCGCGCACGTCACAAAAAGATCTTAAAACAGGCTAAAGGTTACTACGGAGCGCGCTCGCGTGTTTATCGTGTTGCCTTCCAGGCCGTCATTAAAGCTGGTCAGTACGCTTATCGCGACCGCCGCCAGAAAAAACGCCAGTTCCGTCAGCTGTGGATCACGCGTATCAACGCAGCAGCTCGTCAGAACGGCTTGTCTTACAGCCGGTTCATCAATGGCTTGAAAAAAGCCTCTATTGAAATCGACCGTAAGATTCTGGCTGATATCGCCGTATTCGACAAAGCGGCATTTACTGCCTTGGTCGAAAAAGCAAAATCAGCACTGGCGTAAGCCGGACGAGGAGGGAGCATTGCTCCCTCTTTTGTTTTGTAAAGCGAAACGTTAGAAGATTCCCTGGCGTTGGCTTTCTGCAATCACTTTGAACTGTTCGAGCATTGAATTTACGCATTAAGTTAAAATCAGGCTAACCTGAGCAAAAAATTGACTTTTTAACGCCCGCGATTTTCAATAGCACTGATACACAACTTAGGTAACGTAAGTATGAATGCAGCTATTTTCCGCTTCTTTTTTTACTTTAGCACCTGACATCCGGGGGCTTTTGCGCAAAGAAAAGAAACGAAAAAT
Organism: Izhakiella capsodis; assembly: GCF_900115045.1. Classification (GTDB taxonomy): domain Bacteria; phylum Pseudomonadota; class Gammaproteobacteria; order Enterobacterales; family Enterobacteriaceae; genus Izhakiella; species Izhakiella capsodis. The sequence continues at coordinate 482,313 of NZ_FOVC01000001.1, forward strand.
CGCGTGAAAAGCCTCCCTTGTGGAGGCTTTTTCATGTCCGGGACGTGAAGCTTTTACTTTTAATGATAAAACCAGCCGGTGCGGCTGAAAGAAGGGGAAATAATGTCACATCTTGCAGAACTGGTGGCCAGCGCCAAAGCGGCTGTCTCAGCTGCTCCGGATGTCAACGCGCTGGATAGCGTCCGCGTAGAATATCTGGGTAAAAAAGGGCATCTGACACTTCAGATGACGTCATTGCGTGCGCTGCCAGCTGAAGAGCGCCCGGCAGCGGGTGCCGTGATCAATGAGGCGAAAGTGCAGGTACAGGACGCGCTTAATGCGCGTAAAAACGCGCTGGAATCAGCCGCTCTCAACGCTCGTCTTGCAGCGGAAACGATTGACGTCTCATTACCCGGCCGGCGTATTGAAAATGGTGGCCTGCATCCGGTGACCCGTACAATAGATCGTATTGAAACCTTTTTTGGTGAGCTGGGTTTTAGCGTAGCAACGGGGCCTGAAATTGAGGACGATTACCACAACTTTGACGCGCTCAATATTCCGGCGCATCATCCGGCACGCGCTGATCATGATACTTTCTGGTTTGATGCCACTCGCCTGCTGCGAACGCAAACCTCCGGGGTACAAATTCGTACCATGAAAGATAAGCAACCTCCCATTCGTATCATCGCGCCTGGACGCGTATACCGTAACGACTACGATCAGACTCACACACCAATGTTCCATCAGATGGAAGGGCTGATCGTCGATGAAAACATCAGTTTCACCAATCTGAAGGGAACGCTGCATGATTTCCTGCGCAATTTCTTTGAAGAGGACCTTCAGGTGCGTTTTCGCCCCTCCTATTTCCCATTCACTGAGCCGAGTGCTGAAGTTGACGTTAGGGGGAAAAATGGGAAATGGCTGGAAGTCCTGGGCTGCGGCATGGTGCATCCGAACGTGTTACGCAACGTTGGCATTGATCCGGAAGTCTATTCCGGTTTCGCTTTTGGTATGGGGATGGAGCGCCTGACCATGCTGCGTTACGGCGTGAACGATTTACGTGCATTTTTCGAAAACGATCTTCGGTTTCTTAAACAGTTTAAATAAGGGCAGGTTATACCAATGAAATTCAGTGAACTCTGGTTACGTGAATGGGTTAACCCGGCCATTGATACTGCCGCTCTGGCGGAGCAAATCACCATGGCTGGTCTTGAGGTGGACGGCATTGAAACCGTTGCCGGCCCGTTCAATGGTGTTGTTGTGGGCGAGGTTGTAGAGTGCGCCCAGCATCCGAATGCTGACAAGCTCCGGGTGACAAAAGTCAATATCGGAGGCGAGCGCCTGCTGGATATTGTCTGCGGTGCGCCTAATTGCCGTCAGGGATTGAAAGTGGCTGTTGCCACTGTCGGCGCTGTGTTGCCTGGAGACTTTAAAATTAAAGCGGCAAAGCTGCGCGGGGAGCCTTCAGAAGGCATGCTTTGTTCGTGGTCAGAGCTAGGTATATCTGACGACCATAGCGGTATTATCGAGCTGCCAGCAGATGCTGAGATTAGCCGCGATATTCGTGAATATTTGAAGTTTAATGATCATACCATTGAAATCAGCGTTACGCCGAATCGCGCCGATTGCCTGAGCATTATTGGCATTGCGCGCGATGTTGCCGTGCTCAACAAGCTGCCCCTGACCTTGCCTGAAATGGCACCGGTGAGTGCGACCATCGCTGACACTTTTCCCGTTCGCGTTGATGTGCCGCAAGCCTGTCCGCGTTATCTGGGGCGCGTGGTTAGAGGGATTAACATCAATGCCAGCACACCGCTTTGGATGAAAGAGAAGTTGCGTCGCTGTGGTATCCGCTCTATCGATCCTGTAGTTGATATCACCAACTTCGTTCTGCTTGAGCTTGGACAGCCGATGCATGCGTTTGATCTTGATCGCATCGACGGCGGTATTATCGTGCGTATGGCGCAGCAGGATGAGACGCTGACGCTGCTTGACGGCACTGAGGCAAAACTCGACGCTGATACCCTTGTTATTGCCGATCATCACAAAGCGCTGGCGCTCGGAGGGATTTTCGGCGGCGAACATTCCGGGGTGAACAGCGAAACGCGCAATATTCTGTTTGAATGTGCTTACTTCAATCCGCTGGCAATCACCGGGCGCGCTCGTCGTCACGGTTTGCATACTGATGCATCTCATCGTAATGAACGCGGAGTTGACCCGGCTCTGCAGTTCAGGGCCATGGAGCGCGCAACAGCATTGTTGCTGGCAATATGCGGCGGTGAGGCCGGGCCCGTGATCGACGTTACCCGGCAGTCCGAACTGCCAAAACCGGCAACTATGGTCCTTCGCCGTGAGAAGCTTGATAAATTAATCGGTCATCATATCAGTGGGCGGGATGTATCTGATATTTTACGTCGCCTGGGTTGTGAAATCACGGAAGAACAGGATAGATGGACAGCGACGGCGCCAGGCTGGCGTTTCGATATGGCCATTGAAGAAGATCTGATCGAAGAAGTCGCACGCGTTTATGGCTATAACAACATTCCGAACGTGCCGGTACAGGCCAGCCTGGTGATGACTGAACATCGCGAGGCTTTATTGTCGCTGAAACGCGTCAAAGCCATGCTGGTTGATAAAGGCTATCAGGAAGCGATTACTTACAGTTTTGTCGATCCCAAAGTACAGCGGCTGATCCACCCGGACGATGAACAGCTGCTGCTGCCAAGCCCGATCTCCGTTGATATGTCAGCAATGCGTCTTTCATTATGGAGTGGCCTGCTTGGCGCGGTAGTTTATAACCAGAACCGTCAGCAAGGACGCGTTCGTCTGTTTGAAAGCGGATTGCGGTTTGTTCCGGATGCCCAGGCAAACCTTGGTATTCGTCAGGATGTTATGTTATCGGGTGTTATCAGTGGAAATCGCTATGAAGAGCATTGGGATCTGGCGCGTCAGGCCGTTGACTTCTATGATTTAAAAGGCGATTTGGAAGCGGTATTAGAGTTAACCGGTAAACTGGATAAAGTGGCGTTTCTTGCAGAAGCTAATCCGGCATTACACCCCGGACAAAGTGCGGCGCTGTACCTTGACGGTGAACGTATTGGTTTTATTGGTGTAGTGCATCCGGAACTGGCGCGTAAGCTTGATTTGAATGGCCGTACGGTGGTCTTCGAAATTTTGTGGCAGGCACTTTCCCAGCGTACGTTACCTCAGGCCAGTGATATTTCACGCTTCCCATCGAACCGACGCGATATTGCTGTGGTGGTCGATGAAAACGTGGCAGCAGCAGACATCATCGCGGCGTGTAAGAAAGTTGGCGTAAATCAGATAGTTGGCGTAAACTTGTTTGACGTGTACCGAGGAAAGGGTGTAAATGAGGGTCAAAAGAGCCTTGCTATCAGCCTTATTTTACAAGATACCGCCCGGACACTGGAAGAAGAGGAGATCGCCGCAACCGTCGCCAAATGTGTTGCGGTATTGAAAGAGCGATTCCAGGCAACCTTGAGGGATTGAACCTATGGCGCTTACAAAAGCTGAAATGTCCGAATACCTGTTTGAAAAGCTTGGGCTTAGCAAACGGGATGCTAAAGAACTGGTAGAGTTGTTTTTCGAGGAGGTCCGCAGGGCTCTCGAAAATGGTGAACAGGTTAAACTCTCTGGCTTTGGTAACTTCGACCTTCGCGACAAAAATCAACGCCCGGGTCGTAACCCGAAAACCGGTGAAGATATCCCCATCACCGCGCGGCGGGTTGTGACCTTCCGTCCAGGGCAGAAGTTGAAAAGTCGCGTTGAGAACGCTTCACCGAAAGACGATTAGTTTCAGTGACCGGGAACGGCGTTTGCCGTTCCCGGTAAAACGCGCCGCACGATCTCGCTGGAGCAACAGGATTGTTCCAGCGATTTTATTTTTTTATGTTTTGTCCTCTGGTTTTCCCATTCTCTCTTTATATAAGGTTATTTAGCTGGTGCCCTCAATGTTATCGTCACAATAAGATAATGACGTAATTATCTGATCAGGCACATTAAAAATAAGCTCACATCGACGGTTATGGCCGTATGGCTTGGATAGCCTTCAGCTGTTATGTCAACCCAATGGAAAAGTGTCTGCGTTACGTTGCAATGCGGTCGGCATGAGGGGGTTGGTATGATATACGCCTTGTGCATCATGAGAGCTATCATCATTGCCGCAGCAGAGACTCTATCTTCGGAATATTCTGATGCGTAGTAATAAGCAATCAGGGGGAGATAATCACGTTGACCATGTATTTTTACTCGTGAGCAATTACAATTAACGCTCTCATTTTGCGGAACAAACTGCCGCAATGTTGCCATTCACTCAATATAGTCAGCGCGCACAACAGCGCAGCTTGCGTCTGTGCATCCTGCTGCTGCTAATTTTGCTATTACTGACTGTTTGTAGCCTGTCGTCAGGGGAGGTATGGTTGTCACCGCTGCACTGGTTTACACCGGAAGGACGTTTGTTCGTCTGGCAACTTCGGCTGCCGCGCACGTTGGCGGTGATGTTGGTCGGCGCAGCGCTGCTGGCAGTCTGTGGGGCAGTGATGCAGGCACTGTTCGCCAATCCCCTCGCTGAACCCGGATTGCTCGGTGTTTCCGGCGGTTCCGGAGTGGGGATCATGCTATGTATCACCCTGGGTTGGCAGCTCTTGGCAGCTCAGTGTTGGTGCCATCTGCGGAGCCATTCTGGTTACCCTCATCTTGCTGTATGTTGCACGGCAGATCCTTCCTGATAATCGTCTACTGTTGACTGGCGTTGCGATAGGTATCATCAGCAGTGCATTAATGACCTGGACGGTATATTTCAGTACCCGCGTCGATCTGCGTCAGTTGATATACTGGATGAAGGGAGGGTTCAGCGGTACTGACTGGCAGGATCGCTGGTTAATGCTGGCGCTTTTCCCGGTTATTCTTTGGCTGAGTACTCAGGGTCAACAGCTAAACCTACTGGCCCTGGGGAGTATGAGCGCGCAGCAGCTTGGATTGCGTCTGGTATTCTGGCGCGCTTTTTTGGTGTGCGTCACTGGCTGGCTGGTGGGATTTAGCGTGGCGCTGGCTGGTGCTATCGGCTTTATTGGCTTGGTCATCCCGCATATTTTGCGGCTATGTGGTATCAGCGATCACCGCGCATTGTTGCCTGCCTGTGCCTTGGGCGGTGGAGCAGTATTGCTGCTGGCTGATATTATTGCGCGTCAGGCGCTGGCAGCCGCCGAATTGCCGATCGGCGTAGTAACCGCTACCCTTGGTGCTCCGCTATTTATCTGGTTATTACTGCGTAACGCGTGATAGCCTGCATTGTCAACAGCCTGTAGAAAGGAGAGGGTATGAGTCTGTATGAAACGCCGTTAACTACGCTTGAGGGTGACAAAACAACGCTTGGTCAGTGGCAGGGAGACGTCCTACTGTTGGTTAATGTGGCTTCGAAATGCGGGCTGACACCCCAGTATGAGCAATTAGAAGCCTTGCAGAGAAAATACCATCAACAGGGTTTCAATGTTATCGGCTTTCCATGCAATCAGTTTCTCGGACAGGAACCCGGCGATCCGCAGGACATTAAAACGTTCTGTAGTACCACGTATGGCGTTACTTTTCCGATGAGTGGTAAAATCGATGTTAACGGAGCACAGCGTCATCCGCTTTATCAGCAGTTGGTTGCAGCACAACCGCAAGCTGTTGCGCCACCGGATAGCGATTTTTTGGCGCGAATGGTAAGCAAAGGGCGATCGCCGAAGCAGACCGGCGACATTTTATGGAATTTCGAAAAGTTTCTGATTGATCGGCAGGGTAATGTCGTCGCACGTTTTTCACCGGACATGCTGCCGGATGACACACACATACTCGTTCAGATTGAAAAAGCACTTGCTGACCGATGCTAATCCTACGGGAGCTTACGCTGCAAGGTCGTCTGAAATGCTTTAATGCTGAGGTGGTCCCTGGAGAACTCGTGCACCTGATCGGGCCAAACGGCGCCGGTAAAAGCATACTCCTGGCGCTGCTTGCGGGGTTAGAGCACGGTGAGGGAGAGATCGAGTTTTGTGGGCGGAGGCTTCTCTCCCACTCCGGGCGTCAGCTTGCCAGAATGCGTGGCTACCTTAGCCAGCAAGCACCTCGCCCTGCGGCAATGCCCGTCTGGCATTAAATGATGATGCATCATGTCTCCGGGACGCCGCTAAACCAGGCTGCGTTGATGCAGGTGGTAGAAATACTTCAACTCGGCGATAAACTAAGCCACCCACTCCAGAAGCTTTCCGGTGGCGAATGGCAGCGCGTCCGTGTTGCCGCTGTTTTTTTTCCAGCTAGCACAGCCGGAGGGCAGGTTGCTACTGCTTGATGAACCGCTGAGCGGATTGGACGTTGCGCAGCAGGCGGCATTTAACGCCTTGCTTTCCCCTGTATTGTCTTCGGGCGTAAGCGTTGTAATGTGTAGCCACGATCTCAATCACACGCTGCACCATGCACACAGCGTCTGGATGCTACGCGATGGAGAAGTCGTAGCCGAGGGCGATACGGGGGAGGTGATGACAACAGACAGTCTACAATCGTTGTATGGCATTGCTTTTTATCAGGCTCAGCTGGCTCAACAGCGTTGGTTACTGGCAGAAGCGTTGTCATCTGAGTCCGACAACAACCAGGGTTAATTATTCCGGGTAACCTGAATAGGAAAGGCTATGCTGCGACTGAGTTTAATGCTGCTAATTTTGATTCTCTCTGGGTGTGGTAGCCGCTATCATGCGCCACCGCAAAACAACCATCTTACTGATTCGATTAGAGTTATTTCGCAGCTTAATGAGCAGCTCACTCAATGGCATGGTACCCCTTATCGCTACGGAGGGATGTCGAGAGGGGGCGTTGATTGCTCGGGATTTGTTTACCTGACTATGCGTGACCGTTTCGCGCTGAAGCTACCGCGGACGACTGAAGCGCAAATCGCTATCGGTACAAGGATACCTGAAGGGGATCTATTGCCCGGCGATCTGGTATTTTTTAAAACAGGGGCCGGGGAAAGTGGTTTACACGTCGGGATCTACGATACGAATAATCAGTTTATTCACGCTTCAACCAGCCAGGGCGTCATTCGTTCTTCACTCAAGAATGTTTACTGGAAAAAAAAATTCTGGCAAGCAAGACGTTTGTAATACTGAATCAGTGCGTGATGATTTCAGATAAAAGAGCATTAATCTCAGGCGAGCTTTACTATTAAAATTTGCGCTGTTGATTGTCTTTAAGGATTGAACGGATGTGTCAATTGCCACTTAATGATGGCTTAGCAACATGAAAATCCATCTTGAAGCGGATTATATTAGTTCTCCACTTTTTTATCCCACATATCGTCCTGATGGGACACTTCTGTCCGTCACGTTACAGCTTCACTTTCATCAGATAAACGCCAATGTATCGATCCCACAGGAAGTAGTTTTACTGCAACTGGACGATGAACAGCGTTTGAGTTTGCTCCAGAAAAAACTGCAGATTGCAGAAAAAATATCGCTTTTTTTACTTGAACGTCAGATTCGGATCATTATCACTGTCGATGAATGGATGGCTCAGACTATCGTGGACAGTGAGTTTCTCCAGCATAAAGTGGCGGGCATTGCGGCGCTTGAGCTTGAAGTTACCGAGCAGTTTTCTGGTATTAATAACGGAATTGAGAATGTCCTGCTAAAAAAACTTTACCAGATAACCTCGCTGGCGCTGGCTAATTATGGTGCGGGTAAAGCAAATTCGAGGGCGGTCTATGACTCTGTGTTTCAGCGTATAACGATAGATAAAAGTTTTATCCAAAAGCAGATAGGTAAACTTTCCTTTGACCCTTTTTTTGACGCGATTCTGACTAATGTCCGTCCTTATTGCCGGCAGCTGGTGGTTCAGGGGGTTGATACAGTGGAAATGATGCAGGTAATCCGTCAGTTCGATATTGATGGTATCACCAGTATTCTATTCACCAGGGTCTGCGAAGAAGCGCTGCCGACGCTGGTTACCGCCCCCACAATACTGACTGCTAATCCGGACTGATTAAGCCTGTCTGGTATTTTCCTCCCCTGATTCTGTTTACACTGATGGCAAGTGTGGCAATTGATGATTAAAACGCGAGCTGACTGGCGGAGTGACTATGAGGTTTGATAATAGCTGGTTCAATGAACTTCGCGGCAGCTATACCGCACTTTCTCCGACCCCTTTGCATGGGGCGCGCTTGCTGTATTACAGCCGTCCTATGGCGAAAATCCTGACGCTGGATGACAACTATTTCAGCGGCGAGCAGAGTAAAATCTGGTGTGGCGATGGGCTGATCACCGGTATGCAACCACTGGCACAGGTATACAGTGGTCATCAGTTTGGCGAATGGGCCGGTCAGCTGGGTGACGGGCGTGGCATTCTGCTTGGTGAGCAGCGTCTGCCAGATGGCCGTAAATTCGACTGGCACCTGAAAGGTGCCGGACTGACACCCTATTCGCGAATGGGTGATGGTCGGGCAGTGCTTCGCTCAACGATACGCGAGTTCCTCGCCTCTGAAGCAATACATGCGCTGGGGATCCCGACAACCCGGGCGTTGACGATAGTTACCAGCGACGAGCCGGTGCAGCGTGAACAAACGGAGCGCGGCGCAATGTTGCTGCGGGTGGCAGAAAGTCATCTGCGGTTTGGGCATTTTGAGCACTTCCACTCTGCCGGAAAGCCCGAAAAGGTCAGGGAGCTGGCTGACTATGCCATTCGCCATCACTGGTCGCAGCTGGCGGACAGCAATGAACGCTATTTGCTCTGGTTCACCGATATCGTCAGAAGAACTGCTCGCCTGATTGCCCTATGGCAGAGCTGTGGTTTTGCTCACGGCGTAATGAATACCGATAACATGTCTCTGTTAGGACTGACGCTGGATTACGGCCCTTACAGATTTATGGATGATTATCAGCCTGGTTTAATGAGTAATCACAGCGATTATCAGGGGCGCTATGCGTTTAATAATCAGCCAACGATTGGCCTGTGGAACCTGAATCGACTGGCGTATGCCTTATCCAGCTTGATGCGTCACGACCAGCTCGCTCAGGCGCTGAGCACTTATGAACCGACGCTGCTGCAAGTGTGGGGCGAGCGAATGCGGGCCAGGCTGGGATTGATGACGGCGTCTGATGATGACAATCGTATTCTAACGGAGCTGTTGGCATTGATGGCAAAAGAAGGCAGTGATTATACACGGGTGTTTCGTCGACTAAGTGAGACTGAACAGCAGCAGCTGCGTTCACCGCTGCGTGATGAGTTTATCGATCGGGCAGCATTTGACAGCTGGTACCAACAATACCGCCAGAGGCTACTGCGCGACGAGTGCGATGACCTGCAACGTCAGCGGGTGATGAAAGCGATTAATCCGGCATTGGTTCTGCGAAACTATCTGGCACAGCAGGCGATTGAAAAAGCAGAAAAGGATGATATCAGCGAGCTGACCCGTTTACATCAGGCACTGCTGGACCCATTTAACGTTGACCAGCGCAACAGTGATTATTTGCAACCACCGCCGTCCTGGGGGAAGACACTGGAAGTGAGCTGTTCAAGTTAAGTGGGGTCTCAGGTCCGTTTTCCCCACGCCGTCGTGCTGAAACAAGAGAAGATTTCTCCCTCTGCTGCCGTTATGCTGAAGGGGCCGATTCAGCGCCCAGATTATTTAAAATCAGTTACCGAGCGCATCGTAAAGCAGCGCCAGCACAGATTGAGTGTCTTCCCAACCGAGACAGGGATCGGTAATCGACTGGCCGTAAGTCAATGGCCGGTTGGCGGTGACTTTCTGGCTGCCTTCCTGTAAAGAACTTTCAATCATTACACCTGCGATGGCGCTCTGACCATCACAGATTTGCTGTGCAATGGCCTGGGCGACATCGCACTGTCGGCGATGCTGTTTAAGGCAGTTGCCGTGACTGAAGTCGACGATCATTCGCTCAGGCACGTCAAATTCGCGAAGACTATTTATGGCCGCTGCAATATCCTGTGGATGGTAATTAGACTGCCTGCCGCCGCGCATAATGATATGTGCGTCAGGATCCCCGCTGGTCTGGTAGATAGTCATTTGGCCAGATTTATCAGGCGAGAGAAACATGTGGCTAACGCGTGCTGTGCGTATCGCATCGACAGCGATCCAGGTATTGCCATCGGTGCTATTTTTAAAACCAATCGGGCAGGCAAGAGCAGAAGCCATTTCGCGATCTATTTGACTTTTCGTGGTGCGTGCGCCAATGGCTCCCCAGCTAACCAAGTCGATAAACTGCCCAATAACCATATCCAGAAATTCAGTGGCAGTTGGCACTCCCTGCGCGTTGATATCCATTAGCAGCTTCCGGGCGGTTGCCAGCCCTTCATTAACCTGATAGCTGCCCTTCAGGTGCGGATCGGAGATCAGCCCTTTCCAGCCAACCACGGTGCGCGGCTTTTCAAAGTAGGCGCGCATTACAATCTCCAGGCGGTCACTATATTGCAGGCGTAGCGTTTGCAATTGTTTTGCATAATCCAACGCAGTGCAGGGGTCATGTAGGGAACAGGGGCCAACAATGACCAGTTATCGGGGATCGCGGCCAGAAAGTATTTCGCTTATTCGTTTGCGTGACAGCGTCACATTTTTGGTGATCGCGGAGCTAAGCGGCAATTTGAGTGTCAGCTCGTCCGGGGTGATGAGACTGCCTCTATGTGCCGTACGTGATCCATCGGTTTTGTCCATGTATTTCTCTGAAACTAAGTGCTTCGCAACAGCATTAGCGCCGGGAAGTGATGGCGATCACAATATACCAATGGCTGGAAACTTCAACCGCATGGCAACACTTCTGCCCCAGCTTCATGTCTCCGGATAAAAGCGAAATTGGCTACCTGCAAATATTGTTTCTAGTACATACGACGATTGAGGCCGACGATATCAAGGATGCGAGTCGCTATCTCTTCAACCGAGTAGTTTGTGGTATTGAGATAACGAATCTGATGAGTACGGAACAGTGCTTCCACTTCGCCAACTTCAAGCCGGCACTGACGCAAAGACGCATAACGGGTATTTCCCGCCCGTTCAAGACGGATAGCGGCCAGGCGTTCAGGGTCTATCGTCAGGCCAAAAAGCTTATGCTGAAACGTTTTAAGCGCTGCAGGCAACTTGAGGTTATCCATATCATCGGCAATGAACGGATAATTAGCGGCACGGATGCCAAACTGCATGGCAAGATAGAGGCTGGTTGGCGTTTTGCCACAGCGTGACACGCCCAGCAGTATTATCTGCGCCTCTTCGAGCCCACGCAGTGAGATGCCGTCATCGTGAGCCAGCGTGTAATCAATTGCGGCGATGCGCGCATCGTATTTACCCAAATTGTTGGCGGTTAGTCCGTGGGTGCGGTTAGCCACGGGAGCAGGTGCGATACCCAGCTCCCGCTGCAAAGGTGCCACCAGAGATTGCATAATATCCTGGCAGAAGCCCTCACTTTGCAAAATAATATCCCGTATCTCCTGGGTGACAATGGAAATAAACACCAGTGGACGCACCCCGCTCTGCTGATAAAGGGCGTTAATTTGGGCTTTGACGGCCTGAGCGCGTTGGACATTTTCTACAAAGGGTAGCGTAACGCTGTTAGTGCCGACTGGAAATTGCGACAGCACGGCATGTCCTAATACTTCGACGGTAATAGCTGTGCCGTCTGAAATGTAAAACACGCTGCGTTCATTGTTGGTATCCAATTATTCCCCCGAAGGCCCGAGATTTATTTGCAAAGCGTAACGCAAGAATGAATCTGTGAGCGAAACAAAAATTTAAAAACTCAGGATCGCTATGATGACGAGCGAGCATTTAATTTCGAATCTGGTTCAATCTTAAATGAATTAAAAAAGAAATGGCGTTTCAGTTTTCGATTCCATTTTAATCTGTATCAGTGATAGAACATTCCTTTCATTCATTCCATATTGTTGCGCAACATATAACCCCTTTGTATTGGTGATTTGATAAAAAACACTTCAAATCATTATGTTATGTTGATTATTTATTGCGCAAATTGTCGGTGTTAGCGGAGTTTTCTTAAAATAGGATTTTTTTCAGCGCTTTAACGATTCACCACTTTATTTAATCTAAAAAAATATGCCAGGCTCAGGATCGATTATTTAACACAAAATGTAGATCCCCTTTCTGACTGAATGTAAAAAGGATAGCGTCGATGTCCACGAAATGTGATGTGCCGCTCGTGCTCTGGTACAACCAGATAGGCATGAATGATGTTGATCGGGTGGGAGGAAAAAATGCCTCTCTGGGTGAGATGATCACCAATTTGTCGTCCCTGGGCGTCTTAGTGCCCAATGGTTTTGCAACCACTTCAGCGGCGTTTAATCAATTTCTCGATCAAAGTGGCGTTAACCAGCGTATCTATCAATTACTGGATAAAACCGATGTGGACGATGTGGATGAGCTGGCCAGAGCGGGTAAGCAAATTCGCCAGTGGATAGTTGATACCCCCTTTCAGCCGTCGCTTGAAAAGGCGATCCGCGAAGCTTATGAGACCCTTTGTTATAATGATGTCGGGGCCTCATTTGCTGTGCGGTCATCGGCAACGGCTGAAGATATGCCGGATGCCTCCTTCGCCGGTCAGCAAGAGACTTTTCTTAACGTTCAGGGCATTGATGCGGTGATGACCGCTGTCAGGCACGTATACGCCTCATTATTTAATGATCGTGCGATCTCATATCGCGTGCATCAGGGCTATGACCATCGTGGGGTTGCGCTTTCTGCTGGCATACAGCGTATGGTGCGTTCGGATCTGGCTGCTTCCGGAGTGATGTTCACCATTGATACCGAATCGGGATTCGATCAGGTCGTGTTTATCACCGCGGCGCTTGGGTTAGGTGAAATGGTTGTGCAGGGCGCGGTCAATCCAGACGAATATTATGTGCATAAACCAACGCTTGTCGCGGGCCGGCCTTCTATCGTCCGGCGTAACATGGGTTCGAAGAAAGTACGCATGGTCTATGCTAATTCCCGCCTACATGGCGAGCAGGTCATGGTGGAGGAGGTTGCAGAAGCTGAACGTGAACGTTTCTGCCTGACTAATGATGAGGTTGAAGCGCTGGCGCGTCAGGCGATACAGATTGAGCAACATTACAGACGCCCGATGGATATCGAATGGGCAAAAGATGGGCACACCGGCAAGCTGTTCATCGTCCAGGCGCGACCGGAAACTGTCCGTTCTAACGGCCAGGTGATGGAGCGCTATACTCTGCAAGGAAAAGGTAAGGTGGTCGTCGAAGGACGTGCTATCGGACATCGTATCGGCGCTGGTGAAGTAAAAGTGATCCACGATATCAGCGAAATGAATCGTATCAGGAAAGGCGACGTGCTGGTTACCGATATGACCGATCCGGACTGGGAACCGATTATGAAAAAGGCCGCAGCGATTGTAACTAATCGCGGTGGACGTACCTGCCACGCAGCGATTATTGCGCGCGAGCTGGGGATACCCGCTGTCGTCGGTTGTGGCGATGCCACTGACAAAATTAAAGAGGGTCACAAGGTCACCGTCTCCTGTGCAGAGGGAGATACCGGTTATGTTTACGATGATCTTCTCGATTTTGAGGTAACCAGTTCGCAGATCGATGAAATGCCGCCGCTGCCGCTAAGAATTATGATGAACGTCGGCAATCCGGATCGGGCATTTGACTTTGCCTGCTTGCCGAATGAGGGCGTCGGGCTGGCACGTCTGGAATTTATCATTAACCGCATGATTGGCGTTCATCCGCGTGCGTTACTGGAGTTCCACCAGCAAACGCCGGAGTTACAGCGCCAGATCCGCGAGATGATGAAAGGGTTTGATGATCCGGTTGAATTCTACATTGCCCGGCTGACCGAAGGAATTGCCACCTTAGGGGCTGCTTTCGCGCCTAAGCGGGTGATCGTGCGTCTTAGCGACTTTAAATCTAATGAATATGCCAATCTGGTCGGTGGCGATCGTTATGAGCCTGAAGAGGAGAACCCGATGCTGGGTTTTCGCGGAGCCGGTCGCTACGTGTCAGAAAGTTTTCGTGCGGCCTTCGCGCTGGAATGTGCTGCCGTGAAGCGCGTGCGTGACGATATGGGACTGACCAACGTTGAAATAATGATCCCGTTCGTACGCACCGTGGCGCAGGCGAAAGCGGTAGTCGAGGAGCTGGCGCGTCAGGGACTGCGTCGCGGTGAAAACGGTCTTCGACTGATCATGATGTGTGAAATTCCTTCTAACGCGCTGCTGGCAGGGCAGTTCCTTGAGTACTTTGACGGTTTCTCTATCGGTTCTAATGATATGACGCAGTTGACATTGGGACTGGACAGAGATTCCGGCGTGGTGTCCGAACTGTTTGACGAGCGTAACGACGCTGTGAAAGCGCTGTTGTCGATGGCAATTAAGGCGGCGAAGAAACAGGGTAAATATGTTGGTATTTGTGGGCAAGGGCCATCGGATCATGAAGACTTTGCCGCCTGGCTAATGGAAGAGGGGATCGACAGTCTTTCTCTCAATCCGGATTCTGTAGTGCAAACCTGGCTATCGCTATCAAAGCTGAAGTCACCCCGCTGAATCAGACTGTTATTGGATGACAACAGATCTCGCCGAAAACTTTCTTTATGTCAGGATTTTAGGGCGTAAGCGTAAGATTCAACATAAAGAGTTATAAGAGGGTTAATCCAGCGACCAAGGATTTTATCAGCAGGTCGGTGGAGCTTGAAGTAGGTGTCAGGTAAAAAAATGCCCATCGCATGGAATGGGCAAAGACTACACACAGCAATTTTTTACCTTATCAGAGAAAGCGGATGGTGCTTTGATCATACGCTTCATACTATTCAGAGTGGCTCTCAGCGTCTTTAAGAATCCTCCTAATAGTTAAGATTTTATAATCTTTTTTTTTAAAATCAATGCCGTTGTTAAAATAAAACCGAATCAGAACATCACTTAAATCTATTGCATTTGAAGGCTCAATTGGAAAGTGATGTTTTTTAATCAGTAAAACTTAACATTACCTCTTTGTTGTTCGGATTAATAACTCAACTCACCGCAGCGACAGACGCTGCGGTGAGATGTCGGATAGCCGGAGAATTAACAGGCGATGGGGTGAGGATTAAGGATTGGTTTTGAGCTCTTCCTGCTCATCGAGCAGCGCCTCCACCGCCTCTTCCGGATCGTATTCTGGTGCCGGCGATTCGTTCATCCAGACGGATAAAAGTCGATAAGAAACCGCCAGCACGACCGGACCAATAAACAGCCCAATCATGCCAAAAGCGATGAGTCCGCCAATCACACCGGAAAGGATGAGGATCATGGGTAAGTCAGCGCCCAGGCGGATAAGCATCGGTCGCAGAACGTTGTCGAGGGTGCCTACCACACAGCTCCAGACCAACAGAACCGTTCCCCAGGTGGTATTGCCGCTCCAGTACAGCCAGATAATCGCCGGAATTAATACCACTAAGGGGCCGAGTTGCACCAGACAGCACAGGATAATGAGAACTGTCAGCAGCGTGGCATAGGGGATGCCGGAGACTGCCAGTCCGAGGCCGCCCAGTACGCCCTGAACAAGTGCGGTAACCACAACACCCAGTGCAACAGCGCGTACAGCCTGCGCGGCCAGCAATACCGCGGCATCGCCGCGACGTGCGGCCAGACGAAAGGCAAAGTGTCGTATGCCATGCCCTACCTGCTCACCGCGCCAGTAAAGCAAAATGCTGAACAGAAGCATGACGCCAAGATGCATCATAAAGCGGCCAAAATGGCCTGCTTGTGCCATAAAAAAACTGGTAGTGCGGCCGATGTAAGGTTGGATCTTTGCCATCATTGCGCTGCCGCCGCCAGCCACCAGACTATGATAGCCCGTATAAAGTTTGTCGCCTACCATCGGAACGCTTTTTAACCACGCAAGATCGGGTAGCTGTAGATGCCCAGAGGTGGCCCAGGCGATCACCGGCGCACTGTTATCTATCAAACCGCTCACCAGTAACGCGACGGGAATAATAAACAGCAGCAGCAGCAGCATCGTCATAACAATTACCGCGAGGCAGCGACGTCCCCAGAGCCATCCCTGGATGCGTATCATCACAGGCCAGGTTGCAATGACCACCATGCTTGCCCAGGCAAAACCTAATATAAATGGCTCGACCACCCAAAAGCAGGCCAATATCAACAGGGTGATGAACAACAGTAAGAATATGATTTGTGGTAAATCCCATTCTTTTGGCGATAGGTTCATACAGCAAGACTTCCTTTAATAAATGATTAAGATAAATCGTCCAGGTTCCGGGGCAGAACCGCTTGGGGAACATCTCTAAGGATGATCTATTTCTGCACTTTTTTACAGAAGCAAACTGCAGTTAAAATGATAAGTCGCAGAACAGACGACAACAGGCGGAAAATTATGATAAAAAAGTAAATCCGGCATGGAGAGGGCGTAGGCATAGCCAAGGATTTATTTAACCGAGTTGGTCACCTGATAATGATCCCACAGATTCCCCAGGCGCCAGGCCTGATTCAACTGGTGCTGACATTTTTAGACACTCTCAAACAGCAAGGCTTTACCGGCGATAGCGCCACCAGCTATGCCGATCGTCTGGCTATGTCAACCGATAACAGCATCTATCAGCTGCTGCCGGACGCGGTTATTTTTCCTCGCTCTACAGCGGATGTTGCACTTGTTTCACGCGTCGCTGAAGAAGCGCCTTTTAGATCACTTGTGTTTACCCCGCGCGGCGGCGGGACGGGTACCAATGGCCAGGCGCTTAATCAGGGTATCGTTATTGATATGTCGCGCTATATGAACCGTATCCTTGAAATAAACCCACAGGAAGGCTGGGTCAAAGTAGAAGCAGGGGTAGTAAAAGATCAGCTTAACGCCTGGCTGAAACCCTATGGTTACTTTTTCTCGCCGGAGTTGTCCACCAGCAATCGCGCAACGCTTGGCGGCATGATTAATACCGACGCATCGGGTCAGGGATCGCTGGTTTATGGTAAAACCTCCGATCACGTGCTGGGTCTTCGGGCGGTACTGCTTGGTGGGGAAATTATCGACACCCGCACAGTACCGGTAGCAGTGGCACAGACGCTTGCTGGCGAAAATACCCCGGAAGGACGTATTTATAAAACCGTGCTGGAGCGCTGTCTGGAGCAGCGCCAGCTGATCCTCGAAAAGTTTCCCAAACTTAACCGTTTTCTTACCGGTTATGATCTGCGCCACGTCATTAGCGACGATAGGCAGCATATTGATTTGACGCGTATTCTTTGCGGCTCGGAAGGGACTCTGGCGTTGATTACTGAAGCACGACTGGATATTACACCGGTGCCAAAAGTACGCAGGCTGGTGAATATCAAATATGATTCATTTGATTCTGCGCTGCGCAACGCGCCGCTGATGCTGAAAGCCAATGCTCTTTCGGTTGAGACGGTTGATTCGAAAGTGCTTGATTTGGCGCGTGAAGATATCGTCTGGCATTCGGTAAAGGATCTGATAACCCAGGTGCCGGATAAAATTATGCAGGGATTGAATATCGTTGAGTTTGTCGGTAACGATGAGGACACTATTGACAAACAGCTTAATTCGTTGTGTCAGGATTTGGATACATTAATCGCGTCCAGGCAGGGCGGTATTATCGGCTATCAGATTTGTGGCGATTTACAGGATATTGAACGTATTTACGCCATGCGTAAAAAAGCAGTCGGCCTGTTAGGTAATGCAAAAGGCCGCGCCAAGCCGATCCCCTTTGTTGAGGATACCTGTGTTCCGCCAGAGCGCCTGGCTGATTACATTACTGAGTTTCGCGCACTGCTGGACAGTCACCATCTGAGCTATGGCATGTTTGGTCACGTTGACGCGGGGGTGCTGCATGTTCGCCCTGCGCTGGATATGTGTGACCCGCAGCAGGAAAAGCTAATGAAAACACTGTCTGATGAAGTGGTCGCGCTGACGGCACGCTACGGGGGATTGTTGTGGGGTGAGCACGGTAAAGGTTTTCGCGCCGAATACAGTCCCGCTTTTTTTGGTGACGAACTCTACGATGAACTGCGTCGCATTAAAGCTGCTTTTGACCCACTGAACCGGCTGAACCCTGGAAAAATCTGCCCCCCTTATGGGATTGACGCTGCGATGAAAACCGTCGACTCCCCCACCCGTGGAAGCTTTGATCGCCAGATCCCGGTTACTGTGCGTAACGCATATCGCGGTGCATTGGAGTGCAATGGCAACGGCCTGTGTTTTAATTTTGACGTCAACAGCCCGATGTGCCCATCAATGAAAATTACCCGCAACCGCGTTCACTCGCCAAAGGGGCGCGCTACGCTGATGCGTGAGTGGCTGAGACTGCTGGCAGAGCAGGGTGTCGATCCCCTTACACTGGAAAGAGAGCTAACGGAAAGGCGCATGAGCCTGCGCGCGCTAATACAGCGTACGCGTAATAGCTGGCACGCTCGCAAGGGAGAATACGATTTCTCCCACGAAGTAAAACAAGCGATGTCTGGCTGCCTGGCCTGTAAAGCCTGCTCAACGCAGTGTCCGATTAAAATTGACGTGCCGAATTTCCGCTCACGCTTTCTGCAACTTTATCATACGCGTTACCTGCGCCCGGCTAGTGACTATCTGGTCGCCAGTATTGAAAGTTATGCGCCGCTTATGGCGAAAGCGCCAAAAACCTTCAACTTCTTTTTGCGCCAGCCGTGGATGCGTGAATTGAGTCGCCAGCATATTGGTATGGTCGATCTTCCGCTGCTTTCCTCGCCGCCGCTAAAACAGCAACTGATCGGCCACGGTAACGTCACTATGACGCTCGGTCAGCTGGAAGCGTTGACCAGTGAGGCCCGGGCTAATACCGTACTGGTGGTCCAGGATGCTTTCACCAGCGCTTACGAGGCGCAGCTGATTACGGATTTAGTCCGCTTGATTTCCCGTCTGGGGTTTCAGCCGGTGGTACTGCCATTTTCACCCAATGGTAAAGCTCAGCATGTGAAAGGTTTTTTGCAACGTTTTGTCCGTACGGCGAAAAAAACCGCAGAATTTCTCAATCGTGTTGCTGCTCTGGGAATGCCAATAATCGGTGTTGATGCCGCTATGGTGCTTTGCTATCGCGACGAATATCGACAGGCTCTGGGCGATAAGCGCGGCGATTTTCATGTGTTGCTGGTGCATGAATGGCTTAACCAAGTACTGGCCGGGCGTGAAACAGCACCGGCTGGCGGAGACGTGTGGTATCTGTTTAGCCATTGTACAGAGGTCACGGCGTTACCGTCTGCGCCGCAGCAGTGGCAGGGCATTTTTGCGTATTTTGGTGCAACCTTAAAAAATATCAGTACCGGCTGCTGTGGTATGGCGGGAACCTTCGGACATGAGGCTAAAAACCATGAAAACTCACTGGCTATTTTTCAGCAATCGTGGCATCCCGCACTGGAAAAAATGCCGCGTCAGCGCTGCCTGGCAACGGGCTACTCCTGCCGCAGCCAGATAAGACGCGTTGAGGGCAATGGGGTACGCCATCCGCTGCAAGCGCTGCTGGAGCTGATACCGGAACAGGCGGCAATTGCGCAGTGAGCACCCGGTGAGTAACGTGGGCGAGGAAAAGTTTACCAGGCGTACTTTACAAACTCGGTTTGTAAAGTACTGGCCTTTTGCCATTCACCGTTAATCGCCAACTGATGGCACAAGCGCGTTAACGAATGACGAGCCAGCTGCCAGGCCTGCATGCGAAACAATTTATCGCGACGGTGGTTGCTCACCTCAGCCAGGAGGCGCTGATGCAGTCGCCCGAGCGCATGAAGATAGCTGTGGTCGTCGCCGTTTATATGACACAACTCGGCCATATCCATACAGATCTCATTAAAACTGCGCAGCTGATCAAGATTACACTCCGTTCGGTTAAGTTTGGCCTGGGCCAGGTAAAAATCTATGGTGAGATCGCGTATGCGGAATTTATATTCATCGATTTGATGCTGAAGCCAGGCATTAATAGATTGCGTCATCGTTAACAGCCATTATTCATAGTAATGATAATTATTATCATATACGGGCGAAAAAAATTATCAATAAGGCCGTTGTATTTATCCGAATATGCTATTTGTTGCAAAGATAGGCGCAACCAATCTTTTTTTTTGAAAAGGTTGTTTATGGCGGGGTAAACCGAATTATTGTCGATAGCTGTCGGAAATTATCATTTATAAACATTCAGATAGCTAAGAATAATTTTAAATGTATACAACCGTAGACCGGGGCAGGAAAGGTCTAAAATTAGGTTATCACCGGGAAAAAAAGGTCATTTCATATTATCCCTGCAAAACAAGAGGTTGAAGTGGTTAGTGTTATCACTACCATAGAGGAAAAAGCAGGGCTATCGCATAGTGAGGTAAGTTATGCAATCTGTAAAAGCCGCATCATTTTCACCGGAGGATTTCGTCTGGAAAGGATTGACGCTCACCGACGGAGCCGCGAGGCAAATTATGACGCTGACAGCCAGCGATCCGGAAGTTAAGGGGCTGAAGCTTGGCGTAAAGCAGTCCGGCTGCGCCGGATTTGGTTATACCATGGACTTGGTTAAAGAGCCTGCCAGCGATGATCTTGTTTTTACGCATCAAGGGGCGCATTTGTTTGTACCGTTACAAGCGATGCCTTTCATTGATGGTACCGAAGTGGATTATGTCCGCGAAGGGTTGAACCAGGTGTTTAAATTTAATAATCCTAAAGCGCAACATGCCTGTGGGTGTGGTGAAAGCTTTGGCATTGAGTGATTCTTATGTCTCGTAACAACGATATCTCAGCATCTGAAGAGGTACATATCTGGGAAGGCGGTCCACAAAAGTATAAAGAGGGCTTTTTTACTCAGCTGCAAACCGATGAACTGGAGCATGGTATTAGTGAAGAGGTCGTTCGCGCTATTTCCGCTAAGCGTAACGAACCAGAATGGATGCTGGAGTTTCGCCTGAAGGCCTATAATGCCTGGTTAAAAATGGAGGAGCCGCACTGGCTCAAAGCCCATTACAAATCGCTTAACTATCAGGATTACAGCTATTATTCAGCGCCTTCCTGCGGGGTTTGTAATGACAGCTGTGCTTCTGAGCAAGGCACAACCCAAACTTCCGGTGCTCAACCCGCCAGTAATTTTCTCACACAAGAAGTCGAAAAAGCGTTCGATCAGCTAGGCGTACCCGTACGTGAAGGTCGTGAGGTTGCCGTTGATGCTATTTTCGACTCGGTATCCGTTGCCACAACTTACCGTCATAAGCTGGCGGAACAGGGCATAATTTTTTGCTCGTTTGGTGAGGCGATACAGGAACACCCTGAACTGGTCAAGCAGTATCTTGGAACGGTCGTGCCGCACAATGACAATTTTTTTGCTGCGCTTAATTCAGCGGTGGCATCGGACGGGACGTTTGTTTACATCCCGAAAGGCGTAAGCTGTCCGATGGAGCTATCCACCTATTTTCGCATCAACGCGGCCAAAACGGGCCAGTTTGAGCGTACTATCCTGATCGCCGATGAAGACAGCTACGTGAGTTATATCGAGGGTTGTTCGGCTCCGGTTCGTGATACCTATCAGCTGCATGCGGCGGTGGTCGAGGTCATCATTCATAAAAATGCCGAAGTAAAATATTCGACGGTGCAAAACTGGTTTCCTGGCGGTGAAGGCGAGGGCGGCATTCTCAATTTCGTGACCAAGCGTGCGCTGTGTGAAGGGGAAAATAGCAAGATGTCCTGGACACAGTCAGAAACGGGTTCGGCCATCACCTGGAAATACCCCAGCTGTATTCTGCGAGGCGACAACGCTGTCGGCGAATTCTTTTCCGTTGCCCTGACCAGTGGACGCCAGCAGGCAGATACCGGAACTAAAATGATCCACATTGGTAAAAATACCAAATCGACCATCATTTCTAAGGGAATATCAGCCGGAAAAAGTCAGAATACCTACCGTGGGCAGGTCAAAATTATGCCAACGGCAACTAACGCACGTAATTTCACGCAGTGCGACTCAATGTTAATTGGACCTGATTGCGGCGCTCATACTTTTCCTTACGTTGAAGTGCGAAATAACAGTGCTCAGCTTGAGCATGAAGCAACCACCTCACGCATCGGCGAAGATCAGCTGTTTTATTGTTTGCAGCGTGGCATCAGCGAAGATGATGCTATCTCAATGATTGTAAATGGTTTTTGTAAGGATGTATTTTCTGAGCTGCCGCTCGAATTTGCCGTAGAAGCGCAAAAGCTGCTGGCAATCAGTCTGGAACATAGCGTTGGATAAAGCACCTGCGTATTTTCATCGGTACCAGTAGGTATCGACAAGGGAAAACTATGTTAAGTATTAAAGATTTACAGGTAAATATTGAAGATAAAGCAATTCTACGTGGGCTGGATCTGGAGATAAACGCCGGTGAAGTACACGCGATTATGGGGCCAAATGGTTCTGGAAAAAGTACTTTATCAGCGACTCTGGCCGGGCGTGAAGAGTATGAGGTCACGGGCGGCCGCGTCAGCTTCAAGGGTAAGGATTTGTTTGAACTTGCTCCGGAAGACCGCGCAGGTGAAGGTATCTTCATGGCATTCCAGTATCCGGTGGAAATACCCGGCGTCAGTAATCAGTTTTTCCTGCAAACAGCGGTTAATGCCGTAAGAAAATACCGTGAACAGCCGGTGCTCGACCGTTTTGACTTTCAGGATTATATCGAAGATAAAATTCAGTTATTAAAAATGCCGGAGGATTTGCTGACGCGCTCGGTAAACGTCGGTTTTTCCGGAGGCGAAAAAAAACGTAATGATATTCTTCAAATGGCGGCACTGGAGCCAGACCTGTGCATTCTTGATGAGACTGACTCCGGTCTTGATATTGATGCGCTGAAAATTGTTGCAAATGGCGTTAACTCGCTGCGTGACGGCAAGCGTGCTTTCATTATCGTTACCCACTATCAGCGCATTCTTGACTACATTAAGCCAGATTTCGTGCATGTGCTCTATCAGGGGAAAATCGTTAAATCTGGCGATTTGACACTGGTAAAACAGCTGGAGGAGCAGGGCTATGGCTGGCTTACAGACCAGGAGTAACGACAACGCGATACAGCAATGGCACCATTTATTTGAAAGCCGTAGTGACCAGCGCTCCATGCAGGCGCAGCAGCACTGGCAACAGGTTTTGCGGCTTGGATTGCCGACGCGCAAACATGAAAACTGGCGTTATACGCCGCTTGACCAATTGCTGTCTGAACGTTTTGCACTGCCAGAGTCCGCCACACGCCTCAATGCGCACGACTTAGCACCGCTGGCATTGGATATCGATGCGGTTCGCTTGGTATTTGTTGATGGGCGTTTCGATGCGGAATTAAGCGACAAAAATTACGGTTCATTCCAGGTTGAAATTCAGCAAGCCTCCAGACGTCGTGAGTTTGATACGCCAATCCAGCCTGAACTGTTTCTGCATCTGACGGAAAGTCTGGCCGAGGACGCCGCCATAGTGCGGCTGGCTCGGGGTAAGCGTGCTGTGCGGCCGCTTTACTTGCTAAATATTAGCAGCGGTCGTAGCGGTGTGGTCAATACCATTCACTATCGACACCATCTTGAACTGGAGGCGGGTGCTGAGGCAATGCTGATCGAACACTATGTCAGCCTTAACAACAGCGGCCACTTCAGCGGTGCGCGTTTCACCTTTCAGGTAGGGGATAACGCCAGACTTAGCCACTATAAACTGGGTTTTGAAAGCGCTAACAGCTATCACTTCGCCCATAATGATATTCGTGTTGGTCGTGATGCGCGGGTTGAAAGCCATAGCTTTTTACTTGGTTCCGGATTGTCGCGGCACAATACCAGCGTCCAGCTGAACGGCGAGAACAGCGAGCTGTTGCTTAACAGTCTGGTGCTGCCAGTGGATAATGAGGTATGCGATACTCGCAGTTATCTGGAGCATAATAAGGGCTATTGTGTTAGCCGCCAGCTTCATAAAACCATTGTTCGCGATCGGGCTAAAGCGGTTTTCAATGGAAAGATTACCGTTGCGCAACATGCGTTGAAGACTGACGGACAAATGGCCAATAACAATCTGTTACTGGGACGTCTGGCTGAGGTGGATACTAAGCCCCAGCTCGAAATCTATGCCGATGATGTCAAGTGCAGCCACGGGGCAACTATTGGTCGTATTGATGATGAGCAGATGTTTTATCTGCGCGCCCGTGGGATTGATGAACAGGCCGCTCAGCGCATGATTATCTATGCTTTTGCCGCTGAACTGACCGAAGCTATCAGCGACAGTCCCCTGAAAGAAGCGGTCTTAGCGCGTATTGCGTTGCGCTTTCCCGGAGGTCAGAATGAGTTTTGATGTCCGTCGCGTGAGAGCGGATTTTCCTGTGCTAACCCGGGAGGTAAACGGTTGCAAGCTGGCTTACCTCGATAGTGCTGCCAGCGCACAGAAGCCGCTCAGTGTGATTGAGGCGGAAAGTCATTTTTATCAGCATGGCTATGCGGCGGTGCATCGTGGCGTCCATACGCTAAGCGCAGAGGCCACAAGGGCGATGGAAGATGTTCGTCATCAGGTCGCGCGCTTTATTCATGCGGCTTCACCGGAAGAGATTGTTTTTGTTCGCGGCACTACCGAAGGCATTAACCTGGTAGCGAATAGCTGGGGACAGAGTCAGATCAAAGCGGGCGACAATCTGATCATCACCGAGATGGAGCATCATGCCAATATTGTGCCCTGGCAGCTGCTTGCGCAGCGTACCGGTGCTGAATTGCGTTATATACCCATTACAGATGAAGGCCGGTTAAATATCGCTAAGCTCGATGCGCTTATTGATAATCGTACTCGGCTGCTGGCATTCACTCAGGTCTCTAACGTGCTGGGCACGGTTAACCCGCTAAAAAAACTGATTGCCAGAGCGCGTGCTGCTGGCATTACCACGTTGATTGACGGCGCTCAGGCGGTGATACATCAGGCGGTGGATGTACAGGAGTTAGGCTGCGACTTTTACGTATTTTCCGGGCATAAAATTTATGGCCCCACCGGCATCGGTATACTTTACGGACGTAAGGCCTTGCTCGATGAAATGCCGCCCTGGGAAGGCGGTGGTTCAATGATACAAAGCGTCAGCCTGCAAAGTGGCTCCACCTGGAATACGGCACCCTGGCGTTTTGAAGCCGGTTCGCCGCATACCGGTGGCATTATTGGTCTCGGTGCTGCGCTTCGCTATGTCAGCGAACTGGGTATCGATAATATTCACCACTATGAACAACAGCTGATGCGCTATGCACAGAACAAGCTGGCGACTGTACCCGATTTGGTAATCTACGGACCGGAGGATCGCGCTGGCGTCATCTCCTTCAATTTAGGTAAACATCACGCCTATGACGTGGGTACCTTCCTTGATCAGTACGGAATAGCCATTCGTACCGGTCACCATTGTGCTATGCCACTGATGAGCCACTATGGTGTTCCCGCCATGTGCCGGGCAAGTTTTACCCTGTATAATACCGAGGAAGAAGCTGACCGACTGACGGATGGGCTGATACGTATACACCGTCTGCTCGGCTGACAATGGCGGGCTGACAGGAGGAGTGAATGGCTACGCTGCCAGATAAAGAGAAATTGGTGCGCAACTTCAATCGTTGCGCAAACTGGGAAGAGAAGTACCTTTACATCATTGAATTAGGGGTGGCGTTGCCGGAGTTTTCTGTTTCTTTGCACCAGCCTGAAAACGCCATATCCGGCTGCCAGAGCCAGGTCTGGCTATTGCTTACGCAGGATAAGAATGGAAAAGTTATTCTGCAGGGAGATAGCGATGCTGCCATCGTTAAAGGATTAATTGCCGTCGTATTTATTTTGTATCAGCAGCTGGATCCCGCAGAAATTGTCACCTTTGATGTGCGCCCTTGGTTTGAGCAACTGGCTTTAACACAACACCTGACACCGTCGCGCACGCAGGGACTTGAGGCGATGGTTCGTGCAATTCGTCAGAAAGCAGGAAGACTAATCTGATCTGATCGGTACAGGGTTTTTTAGGACAAAAAAATGGCGCACATAGTGCGCCATTTTTCATACAGGAATTCTTACTTGCGGTAAGAGTGAGCCTGGTTGTCCAGACGCTGGTTAGCACGCGCTGCGTCATCTTTAGCAGCCTGAACGTCAGAACGCATTGCGTTCACGTCATTGCTCAGCTGATCAACTTTGGCGTTCAGAGTCTGAACGTCAGTAGACAGCTGGTCGATTTTAGCGTTGCTTGAGCAACCAGCCAGCAGAGTTGAACCGAGAATTACCGCGCCCAGTACCAGTTTAGTACGATTCATTATTTATACCCTCTAGATTAAGTTAATCTCCATGTAGCGTTACAAGTATTACACAAACTTTTTTGGGATGAGAATAAATTTTTACTTATAACACGCTTAATTTTGATCGTTAGCTCAAAGAAGCGGCTGAGCGTTACTATTGGGGAAAAAAATAAAGAAAACATGTATCTTCAATCGGACCAATCTTAATAACGGCTTGCGCTGAATAATTAAATTAATCCGGTTTTTTGGCAATTTTAATTAAAAATTTAACGAAAAAAAAAGCGCCCTGGGGCGCTTAAAAATCTTTAAGATCGAACTTCGCTTAAATGGCGTGTACGGATGCGGTATTGGTGGTTCCACTTGGCACAAGTGCACCCGAAACCATTACCACGACATCGCCTTTTTTCGCATAGCCGCTTTTGAGTGCCGCTTCTTTACCCAGACGGTAGAAATCATCCGTTGAGGCGATTTCAGTAACAAGCGTGGTTTCTACGCCTTTGGTCAGTAACAACTGGCGGGCAGTCAGCTCATTTGTTGTCAGGGCGAGAATAGTGGCGTGCGGAAAATATTTGCGTATTGATTTTGCCGATTTTCCGCCTTCGGTTGCTACTACGATAAGCGGAGCTT
This sequence comes from Izhakiella capsodis, assembly GCF_900115045.1. GTDB lineage: Bacteria > Pseudomonadota > Gammaproteobacteria > Enterobacterales > Enterobacteriaceae > Izhakiella > Izhakiella capsodis. Next base: position 509,166 of record NZ_FOVC01000001.1, read on the forward strand.
CAAGATTCTCAGCTGTTTCTACCGCACCCCGACAGACGGCCTCGGTAATGCGCATTCTGTGCTGCGGATCTTTGATTTCAGTACGGCTTTTCATGACCGGGTCGGTACGTTCGCAGATGATTGCCATGATGCTTACTGCTTCAAGTGGGTACTTACCTTTAGCGCTCTCACCAGAAAGCATGACTGCATCGGTACCGTCAAGAATGGCGTTAGCCACGTCACCCGCTTCAGCACGAGTAGGGCGCGGATTCTTGATCATTGAGTCCAGCATCTGGGTTGCGGTAATCACCACTTTACGGGCTTGATTACACTTCTTAATCATCATCTTTTGGGCGAAAATCACTTCCTCAACCGGAATTTCAACGCCGAGATCGCCACGGGCAACCATGATGCCGTCTGAAGCTTCAAGGATCTCATCGAAATTGTTGAGACCTTCCTGATTCTCAATTTTAGAGATGATTTGAATATGCTCACCACCGTGAGCTTTAAGGTGTTCGCGAATTTCCAGTACGTCGGAACGCTTACGAATAAACGATGCTGCAACAAAGTCAACGCCCTGCTCGCAGCCAAAGATTAGATCATGCTTATCCTTTTCCGCCAGCGCCGGTAGCCGGATTGAAACGCCAGGCAGGTTGACACCTTTATTTTCACCAAGGTCACCACCGTTCAGAACCCGGCATACGACGGTTTGACCGGTTATTTGGGTAACTTTCATACCAATCAGACCGTCATCAACCAGCACGGTATTTCCGATGCTTAAATCGCTGCTGAACCCGGAGTAGGTGACGGCGACACATTCGCTATTACCAATTACGCTCTTGTCAGTCGTAAAGGTGAAGGTCTGGCCTGCCTCTAATGTGACATCTTTGCCGCCTTCCAGCTTCATGGTGCGGATCTCCGGGCCTTTAGTGTCAAGCAGGATTGCGGCCTGATGGCCGGTTTTTTTCACTACATTGCGCAGATTAGTGATGCGTCTTCCATGCTCCTCATAATCACCGTGGGAAAAATTAAGACGCATGACGTTCATTCCTGCGTCCAACAGGTTAGTCAGCATCTCTTCAGACTCGGTTTTTGGGCCGATAGTACAAACAATCTTGGTCTTTTTCATGGCGAGTTTTCTATAAGTTGTAATGGATGATTAGCAGTTGTCTCACAGCCAGTGGCTGGGAGAGGAATTGGATGTTCTGTAACGGACCGCGATACAGCTTTAAGGATAGGAGATAGCGATTGGGTAAGCAGCGGAAGTTCTGAGCAGGGTTTGCGGCAGGCCATTGCACGATTGCGCAAGCAGGGAAAGGCATCAATTCTGGCTCTTCCATACGCTGAAACCATTCAAGTCGTTCAAAGTGGCATTATAGTCGTGAAGCTATGTAAAACCAATTAAAAAACAGCGACTATTTATGGGGAATTGATGAAATAAAGGGGGAAATCACAAAAAAGAGATGGGCGGTCTGGTGCGTTCTAGAGGACTCGAACCTCCGACCCCCACCATGTCAAGGTGGTGCTCTAACCAACTGAGCTAAGAACGCAAAATCTCTCTAACTTTTATGCCGTTAATTGCGTTACAAACGGCAATAACCTGCGAATATCTTGTTTGGTGCGTCCGAGTGGACTCGAACCACCGACCCCCACCATGTCAAGGTGGTGCTCTAACCAACTGAGCTACGGACGCACTGGTGCGTTCTAGAGGACTCGAACCTCCGACCCCCACCATGTCAAGGTGGTGCTCTAACCAACTGAGCTAAGAACGCGCGCTGCTATCACCGATGATATGCAAAAAATCAGCAGACTTACAGCGGGGACGAATATTAGCGGCAGGCTGAACGACTGGCAAGGGAAAAGCGATAAATTTCTGCGTAACTGCTGCGCTTCTGAGCAAGCGCAGTAATTTTAAGCATTCGTTACGGTATGCCCGATCAACGAGCCGCACGTCCCAGGATAATTTCGGCCGGCTGCTGCTGAAGTCGGCATATGCGCCATAGCATCATGATTGCTGAACAGGTCAGGCCGATGATAAAGCCGCACCAGAAACCCGCTGGCCCCATTGCGGGAACTACCCAGTTAGTCAGGGCTAATATGTAGCCACTGGGTAACCCAAGACACCAGTATGCGACCAGCGTAATAAAGAAAATGGCGCGCGTATCTTTATAGCCGCGTAGTACTCCGCTGCCAATGACCTGGATTGAGTCAGATAGTTGGTAAATAGCAGCCAGAAACATAAGTTGAGCCGCCAGGGTCACAACCGCAGGATCATCGTTATAAAGCAGCGCGATGTGTTCACGAAAGGTGACAGTAAACAGGGCGGTGCAGCAGGCCATCAGTACGCCGACTATTTGTGCCGTCCAGGCGGCGGTGCGGGCAGCATGAGTTGAACCCTGACCAAGTCGATAGCCGACGCGGATGGTAGCGGCTACGCCTATCGAGAGAGGGACAACAAACATCAGGGAGCTAAAGTTGAGAGCGATCTGATGTCCGGCAACGTCCACAATTCCCATGGGTGAAACCAGCAGTGCAACAACGGCAAACAGGGTGACTTCAAAAAAAAGCGCCAGCGCGATAGGCAGGCCTAAGAAAAATAACCGCTTGAGAACCTGCCAGTCCGGCCCGGCAACCGGGGTTGACTGATGAATATCACGCAGGAATGCCGCGCGCCGACACCATGCTTTCATGCAGATGAACATTACCCAGTAAACCGACGCAGTCGCGACGCCACAGCCAACCCCGCCCATGGCGGGCATACCAAAGTGACCGTAAATAAAAATGTAGTTTACCGGGATATTGACCAGTAACCCAAGAAAGCCCAGTACCATACCCGGCTTGGTTTTTGATAAGCCCTCGCACTGATTACGTAACACCTGGAAAAAAAGATAGCCTGGTGCTCCCCATAACAAAGCGCGCAGATAGCGTACTGCCTTATCCGCCAGTTCGGCATTGATATTATGCATGGCGTAGATGACGAAACCGGCATTGAACAGCACGAGCATTACCACGATCGAAACGATACCCGCCAGCCAATAGGCCTGACCCACCTGGTGGGAAATATGCTGACGCCTCCCGGCACCGTTGAGTTGGGCCACTACCGGTGTTAGTGCCAGTATCAGACCATGGCCGAACAGGATTGTCGGAAGCCAAATCGACGTGCCTACCGCAACGGCGGCCATATCTGTAGCGCTTACACCACCAGCCATAATGGTATCGACGAATCCCATTGCTGTCTGTGCCACCTGGGCGAAGATGACGGGTATCGCCAATGCTAATAATTGACGCGCCTCGACAAAATACTTCTGCACGCATACACCTTTATTATGTTTATTTCCCCGGGAGAAGAGTCGTAGCTGAATTCGATTGCTGAAAAGCCTGACTCAGGTGGGATAGTGTAGAGTGGGTAGATGATTTAGCCAACCGTATAAATAGTTTTTCTTTCACGACGATCAAGGCCCGGCATTTGCCCGTCAGCGCGCTGAATGGCAAACTAACGCCAGATGACCATATAATCCAGAGGTTAAGAGTCTATGTTTACGGGAATTGTTCAGGGTACTGCAGAATTGCTGGCGATTGATGAAAAACCCAACTTTCGTACCCACACGGTCAGATTGCCGCAGGCGCTTTTGCCGGGTCTGGAAATTGGTGCCTCAGTTGCACATAACGGTTGCTGTCTGACGGTAACTGAAATTGATGGCGATAAAGTGCGTTTCGACCTGATTAAAGAGACGCTGCGTATCACCAACCTTGGAGGGCTAAAATTGGGCGACAAGGTAAATGTTGAGCGTGCAGCAAAGTTCAGTGATGAGATTGGTGGACATTTAATGTCGGGCCACATTATGACTACAGCCGAGATAGGTCGAATCGTGCAGTCTGAAAACAACCGGGAAATCTGGTTTAAACCCGCAGATGTTAGTCTGATGAAATATATTTTATACAAGGGATTTGTGGGTATTGATGGTATCAGTCTTACTGTAGGCGATGTAACTTCGGGCAAATTCTGCGTTCACCTGATCCCGGAAACGCTTGAACGTACTACCCTCGGCGCTAAACGTCTCGGGCAATATGTCAATATTGAGATTGATCCCCACACCCAAGCGATTGTTGATACCGTCGAGCGAGTTCTGGCGAACCGTACGCGGAATGATGCGCTGGTCCAGGGTTAATTAAATTTTATAACGTTAAGAATTGAGAAGCGGGGGAGATCTCCTGAAAATTGAGTGAATAAATATCATATAGATATACCTTTACTGTAACTTTTTCAATTCTGACTCCAGCGACAGGGTTTTCAATAATAGCGGAGAATGTCTGAATTCATTCTCCGTCAGCTTTAGCAAAGAAATGACCCATCAGTGTTTCACCGTATTTGCCTGATATTTAAGTTGTATGTCTTTTTTCGCCAGAAAAAAAAACGTTCAATCACATAATGAGACTGGCTAAAAGTCGCGATAGGGCTCAATACTGCCACTCGTTCGGGCGAATGGCTGGCACCAAACCTATTGTGAAAATAAACCCAGATGATTTACCTGTTGTCCGCGCTTTAGCTGTCACCGTTGCTCGGACAGCGCTTTCCTTTGAATGTTTAAATCTCCGGTCTTTAAGTTCACACTGATAAAGATAAAAATGCCTCTGATGTTGTGCTTCTTTGCTTGGTCCCGGCAGGCCCTCATCCGGATAAACGGTTGTTACTGATGCCTTGAGCTGATATGCACCATCTTTTCCCATCCATACACCCATATTGTAATAATGATTTTCCAGCTTCTGGCATAAATAAGTCCAGACAGGAGAATTGACCTGTTGAAACCATCGTCCCTAAAAATCGGCATCTGTAATAGCAATGATATCAGTTTCCGGTGTGAAGCATTCTGCAAGTGATTCGGATAATCGCTGCAGTCGTTCCACAGGCTTATTTTTGTGCAGTCCCTGCCAAATGGCGTCCGATGCGGGTAAGCGTAAAGGAAGCACCATTTATGACAGTACTGGTTGCGTGGACCAGGGATTGACGGCGGTAGAGATGAACTGGCAAGTATAGCAGTAATTTCCTTGAAATTATTCACATAATCAATCAGATAAAATCACGCTATGCCTGTCTCATTGTCGTGAAGGCCCACAGGAGAGATATCCGCTTTTTAATTGCCGGTGGTCAGCGTGGGACGCGCAGACCTCCCTCCACACCCCGGCTGAATACTACCTGCCAGAGCTGAATATCACGTGCACGGAATGCGCCAGCACAGCAATTAAGATAATAGGTAAACATCCGCTTGAAGCGCGCGCCGTATTTTGGCTCGAGCTGTGGCCAGGCCTTAAGAAATCGTTGATACCATGACATCAGCGTGGTGTCATAATCTGCGCCAAAACTGTGCCAGTCCTCCATAATAAAATGTGGTTCCGAAGCGTTGGCAATATGCCGTATTGATGGCAGGCATCCATTGGGAAATATATATTTATCGATCCAAGGATCAACATTATCATCGGTTTTATTCGCCCCGATGGTATGCAGTAGGAACAGGCCGTCTGGTATGAGGTTACGATCAACTACGTTAAAATAAGTGGCATAATTTTTGGGGCCGACGTGTTCAAACATTCCGACAGAAACGATGCGATCAAATTGCTCGTTAAGATCGCGATAATCCTGAAGTAAAATAGATACGTCGAGACCTTCACAGCGCTTTTGAGCGAGCTTTTTCTGCTCAGCTGAAATAGTCACACCAGTCACAGTTACGCCAAAATTGCGGGCGGCATATTCAGCCAGTCCACCCCAGCCGCAGCCAATATCAAGCAACGTCATTCCCGGTTGCAAATTCAGCTTTTTACAAATCATGTCGAGCTTATTACGTTGCGCCTGCTCCAGCGTTTGCGCGTCTTTCCAGTATCCGCAGGAGTATTGCATGTGGCTATCGAGCATCAGCGTAAACAGATCGTTGCCAAGGTCGTAGTGTTCCTTTCCAACAATCCAGGCGCGACGGCGGGATTGTAAGTTAAACAGCCGAGTACTGGCGATACGTAGGGTATCGCGTAAATGATGGGGAAGCTGCTTATCCAGGTGGGCTTTAAGTACACGATAAAAAAATACGTCAGGCTGTTCACAGTCCCACCAGCCATCCATATAGGCTTCACCTAAACCTAGTGAACCTTCATGAATAACGCGCTTAAATAGCTCTGGATCCTTCACTTGAATATCCCAGGGCTGAGAGCCGTTAATTTCAATTCCAGCCCTATCAAGTAGTTCCTGAATTATTCTGTACCATTGGTTATCCTGTAAGCTCACTTCTTCTATGCACGATGAACTCATAATCTCTCCATTACCCTATGGCCGAACCGGAAAAACAGGGTAGTTCTTCCAGATGATTGAGAATTATCACGTAAAATCCGTGCGTCTTAAATCTGACGTTAACAGAGGATTGAACAATAAATTTCGGCAGGGTACTTTGACGACTTTTACGGTTTAGTAGTCATTTGACGGCCCTGTCAGTAAAAATTTTATCAGATTATTATGTTGATACCGCAGAGAGTATATGCTTACCAGCGACAATGTTCAATGCTTACTGTTAGCTTGCTAATTAATTGGCCAAACGTGCTATTTCAGTCTGTGCAATGGTGTCGGTAACCCGTTTATTTTTTGTCATTACGCTGTAGAGCAAATCCAATGATAGACAATAAAACGGTCATTAGCATGACAATTGTTGTCGTCAGCGTAACCGTATTGATAAATGAAGCAACTATCAGACTGGCAACAGAGCATAACCCCAATTGCAGCATATTTTGAAGTGCGGCCGCTTTACCGGTCGCCTGAGGCCATGGTAGTAGAGCGCCAGAAACCGCGATAGGGTAGATAGCACCGTTCGCCAGTGCCATGCCACAGAAGGGAACCAATAAAGAAACTAACGTGGGCGTGGACTGCAGGCCACAGATAAACAGCACGACCACACTGATAGCATAAAATGTTAATAACCATGGCAGCAGTCGGCTGGCCTGCATGTGGTTTAGCAGGGCCCGTGCGCCGAATCCACCGGCGAGAAATGCAATTGTCTGTGGGACGTAGCTTAGGCCGATGTCAACTGGTTTCAGTCCCAACCCGGCCATAATAGAGGGCGACCCCGTCAGCCAGGCAAAGAAACTGGCAGAGCAGGCCGCGTAGATAAGCACATTACCGCTGTATACCGGCGAACTGAGTAGCTGCCAATATCCAACGGGCTCCTCTTTTTTTATCTGCCCTTCTGGGCTGCGCAATTTCAGGGTAACCAACAGCAGTGCGACGGCTATTAGCATCAGTACGATAAAAATCGCCTGCCATTCAAGATGATTCAACAACCAGGCTCCGACCAGAGGGGCCAGCGCCGGGGAAAGGGCAACCAGAGGCATAACAGTGGCAAAAATGCGCTTTGCCTGCTGCCCCTTGTAGCGGTCGACAACCAGTGCCTGCCAGCTAACAGTTGCAGCACAAACGCCAAATGCTTGTAAAAAGCGTAGAATCAGCAGTTGCCAGGCACTGCTGATCCAGACAACGGCCAGGCATGAAAAGGCGAAAATACCCAGCCCATAAAGCAACACTGGGCGGCGTCCTAGCCGGTCTGATAACGATCCCCAAAATCCCTGAGCCAGCGCAAAACCAATCAGAAATACGGTTAACGATGCGCTTACTGCCCCCGCTGATGTTTGCAGCCCATGTTCTATTGCCCCAAATGCTGGCAGGTACATATCGGTTGCCAGAAAGCCCAGCATACTCAATAACGCCAGATAAACTAGAAAACCCAGATTTTGCATATGTGTGAAAACTCCTTTTTTTTGCGCGCACGAAGTTTACTGAGCTGAACGGGTACTTGTAAAACGCTATAATTTGAGGATTGGTATCAAAAAAATTGAAGGCAGATTATGTGGTCAGAATACGTCCTTGAAGTGGTAGATGCGGTGGCGCGTAGTGGAAGTTTCACCGCTGCGGCTCAGGAGTTACACCGCGTACCCTCAGCCGTAAGCTACACCGTTCGTCAGCTGGAAAACTGGCTTGGCGTGGCGCTTTTTGAGCGACGTCACCGTGATGTGGCTATCACGCCAGCGGGAAAGGTTTTTGTTGAGGAAGGACGTTCTGTTATCAAAAAAATGCACGATGCGCGACGACGCTGCCAGCAGGTGGCAAAAGGCTGGCGAGGCGAATTAACTATTGCCATTGATCGCATTGTCAAGCCTGGGCGAACGCGTCAGCTGGTGCGCGATTTTTATCGTCATTTCCCGGATATGGAGCTCCATATTACGCTTGAGGTATTTAACGGTGTATGGGATGCATTAGCTGAAGGGCGGGTTGAAGTGGCAATTGGTGCTACGCAGGCAGTACCGGTCGGCGGTCAGTTTGCCTTCCGTGATATGGGCGGATTGAACTGGCGCTGCCTGGCCAGTGCAACACATCCGTTAGCCACTATTAATCAGCTTCTCAGTGAAGAGGCGATCCGTAGCTGTCCTTCGCTGGTAATCGAGGATACCGCTCGTTCATTACCCCGTCGTACGACCTGGACGCTTGATCATCAGCAAAGGCGTGTGGTGCCGGACTGGGAGACGGCTTTTAGCTGCATTGAGGCGGGGCTGGGGATCGGCATGGTTCCTGGGCATCTGGCGCGTCCCTGGCTGGAGCGAGGGACGCTGACGGAACTCCGACTTGAAATGCCAGTTCCTCCAAGCCCGTGTTGCGTAAGCTGGCATCAGGCAAATAGCTCACCGGCGCTGCCCTGGCTGCTAAGCTACCTTGGCGAGCCGGATACGCTAAATGCTGAATGGCTACAGGAATAGTCTGAGGATTACTTAACGGCGGTAATCGCGGAAGGGACCGTCGACAACTGAGCGACGCTCGATCAAGTGAGGATGCACTTCAATTGTCTGAGGCTCTTCGCGCTTATTGAGAATGCGGTCAAGTAGCATATCCAGTGCCGTTTCCCCTAGCCGTTCTTTCGGCTGATGCACTGTCGTTAATGCAGGGGTGAAATAACGGGCGTTGCGGACATTATCGTAACCAATAACTGAGATATCCTGTGGTACGCGCAGGCCCATTTCATCAGCAGCACAAATAGCACCCATTGCCATAACATCGCCGCCGCAAAATACGGCCGTAGGGCGCTGTTTGCGTGACAAAATTTGTTGCATTGCATGATAGCCCGACTCGGGTTCAAAATCGCCCTGAACGACCCATTCATCACGCAAGCTGATGTTAGCCTCCTGTAACGCCTTAAGGAAGCCTGCATGACGTCCGCCCCCTGTATTACGCTCCATTTGTCCCGGAATAGCACCAATATCCCGATGACCTCGCTCAATAAGGTAGCGACCAACCATGTAACCACCGTTGAATGCGTTATCCTGCACGGTATCGGTAAAGTCGCCGCGGGATGCACCCCAGTCCATGACAACCATAGGAATATGGCGATGCTCTTCAAGCATCTTTATCAGGTCGTTGGGATACTCCGAGCACATCACCAGCAGACCGTCTACCCGCTTTTGGGCCATCATCGCCAGATAGGCCTGCTGTTTTTGCAATTCATTATGAGCGTTACCCAGGATCAGCGTGTAACCACGGGCAAAGCAGCGATTCTCTACGGCCTGAATGATTTCAGCAAAATAGGGCGCTTCGGTGGCGGTAGCGAGCAAACCGATTGTTCTGGTGTGGTTTACTTTGAGGCTGCGGGCCACCGCGCTGGGGGAATAATGCAGTGCTCTGATCGCGTGCCATACTGCCTCCCGTGTCTCTTCAGCGACAAAGCGGGTTTTATTGATGACGTGGGAAACCGTGGTTGTCGAAACCCCTGCTTGTTTTGCCACATCTTTAATCGTTGCCATTTACCAAGGACTCCTGGCCTGATCTTTCCGGGATAAGCCTTATGTTAATCGTTTGCCTGAAAAATGCAGGCGTTAAAGGGCCAAAAATAACAATGTCAATGAGTCATGTTGCGGCCAGAGCGGGGCGGACCTTCTTTGTTGTGGACCTGATGCTGGCAATATCGTTGTTACGCAATGAGGAAACGAATTTTAACAAGCCTCCTGGCAGAACACGAGATCTTTACCCGCAATTATGCCAAAATTGAACCTGTGATGAAATTGAGCCTTTTGAAGGAGAAGTAATGTCCACCGATTTGAAAATGGCGTTGCTGACGACAGTTTGTGCCTTAACCATGATTGTGACGTTTGGTCTGACAGCAGCAATGCATTAATCTGTAACTCGTCTAATTAAGCAAAAGGGGCCGTGAATAGCCCCTTTTTGTCATCAGTTAAATTTTAGTTACCGTCAGAATACCCGTTTGAAAGGGCGCACAGTCACCTCCCGGTATACCCCTGCAGCAATGTAAGGATCGGCATCAGCCCATGCTTTAGCCTGCTCCAGTGACTGAAATTCGGCAATAATGGCTGAGCCGCTGAAGCCCGCATTGCCAGGGTCGTTACTGTCAACAGCAGGCAAAGGTCCGGCAACAATCAAACGGCCCTCGTCCTGCAGAAGCTGCAAACGGGCAAGGTGTGCAGCTCGGACGGTGTTACGCTTTTCGAGTGAATCAGCGTTATCTTCAGCGAAAATGATATAAAGCACGGGTAGAACTCCTGACAGATAAATAACATGGACATCGGTGAGCTTTCGCTAAGGTAGTGCAATTTGTCAGGCAAGAAAACCGTAACATAAGCTCAGCGCACAAAAAGTGGAACAATGGCTGCCTGTTATTGAAATTGATTGCTATTTGCATTTAAAATGCATGGCTTCATTAAACGACAATATGAATTATGACGACGTTGACCCCTACGGAATTTGCCAGCCGTTCGCCGCTTGCCATGCTGGTCTCAATACTGCTTCATGGTGCGCTGGTGGCGGCGATGCTGTACGCTTCGTACCATCACGTGCGGCAGAAGCCCAACGCGTCTCAGCCTTTTAGCGTGACTCTTGTGGCACCTGAAGTTCAGCCCCAGTCCGAGGCCGTTACCACGCCGATGGCTGAGCCAGAACCCCAGTCGGAGCCTTTACCGCCTGAGCCAGTACCTGAGGCGCCGAAACCTGAACCAGTGCCTGTCCCGAAACCTGAAGCAGTGCCTGTACCAAAACCTGAACCTAAGCCGGTAAAAAAAGAACCGATAAAGCCCAGGAAAGCCGCGTCAAAACCACAGCAGCGTCCGGTGAATCCGTTTGGACAACACCAGGCAACGTCCCGGCCGATTCAGCCTTCTAGCGTGTCCAAAGCGCCACCCTCGCCATTGAAGTCGGTTTCAACCGGCCCCGAACCGCTGAGCACAGTGAAACCAATCTATCCGTCACGTGCTAATGCATTGCGTATTGAGGGTAACGTGCGAGTGGCGTTTGATGTCAATAATGAAGGGCGGGTGGAAAATATTCGTATTCTCTCCGCTAAGCCGCAGAATATGTTTGAGAGGGAAGTTAAGCAGGCGATGCGTAGATGGCGCTATCAGCCAGGTAAGCCGGGACAGAATGTCACTATGAATATTCAGTTCCGCCTTGAGGGGGGCATTAATTTAGATTAGGCGTAATTTCCGCGTCCCGGCGACGCGGAAATAGTTCAGTTTTTGTTTTCATCCAGCGTGAAGTGACTTTTACCTTCCGGCAGGGAACGCGGCTTTCCGTTGTTATCAACTGCAACATAGATAAACACCGCTTCGGTCGTACAGTAACGCTGACCGATAGGTTCGGAAGAGACTTTTTTTATCCACACCTCAACGTTAATCGTCATTGAGCTTGTTCCGGTACGGATGCAGTGCGCATGGCAACAAACCACATCACCCACCGCGACGGGTTTTAAAAAGGTCATACCGTCTACGCGAACGGTCACCACGCGCCCACCAGCAATCTCTTTTGCCAGAATTGCGCCGCCCATATCCATCTGGGACATCAACCAACCGCCAAAAATATCACCGTTAGCATTGGTGTCGGCGGGCATCGCCAGAGTTCGCAATACCATTTCACCCCGTGGCAATTTTTTTACTTCATTCATCCATTTGCTTCTCGTATCGAAAGTTTCTGCTTAGTCAGCCGTAAAGCTACTTTTTCTGTTCTTGTTGCGGCATCAACCGGTAAATATAAACACCACTTAAAAGGGTAAATAGCAGCGTTAAACCGGTCAGGCCAAAGACTTTGAAGTCAACCCAAACTGACTGCGCCAGCCAGAAGGCTACATATATGTTGAGCAAGCCGCAGGCCAGGAAGAACAGCGCCCAGGCAACGTTCAGCCTCCGCCACGCCCGATCTGGTAGCTTCAATTCTTTACCTAACATGGTTTCAATCAGCGGCTTATTCATTATGAACTGACTGACCAGCAAGGCGATGCCGAACAGCGTGTAAATAACGGTTACTTTCCATTTGAGAAACTCATCGTTATGAAAAATGATCGTCAGCAGGCCGAATACCACCACGATAGCGAAGGTGACCAGGGTCATTTTTTCAATTTTCCGATACAAAAACCAGCTTGCTGCCAGCGCTAAGGCAGTAGCGGCAACCAGTGCGCCGGTAGCAACAAAAATATCGTACATTTTATAAAAAACAAAAAATACCACCAGAGGGAGAAAATCAAGTAACTGCTTCATAAGCTTTTTAGATACCAGAACAGAGTGGTCATGGATTCGTCACGATGGCGTGAGCGCACGCCATCGGAAAAGTTAACGTAATAACATATACAGGCGGCACAGATATATTATCAGCAGCGCCGAGATGAGATTACTTACACCGTTAGCCAGCACACTCAGCAGGGTGTAGTAATGCTGCGCCAGCTCAGGCAGAAGTCGGGTTATAACTAGCAGTAAGATCATCTTTGCCAGCAACCAGAAAAGTACGCCAGGCGTAACCAGACGCATGTTTCGCCATACCAGACTGACGCTTTGTCGTATTGAGGCAAAAATGCCGTTGCCTGAAGCGAGTATCACCGGCGCCAGTGAGAGCAGGATAGCCAGAATAATGCCCGGTAACACGACAAAAAGAAAACCAAGCTGAATCACCAGCGTCATCAGAAATGACAGGACCAGCAGGCGAGGCAACAGTGGTGCCGACAGGCCGATAGCCCGCAGCGCGCTGATGCGTTCACCCGCACTTACCCGCGGGATCAGCGTCAACATTCCACCGATCAACAGGGTGTTACCCACCAGAGAGGCCAGTGAGCCGGCAAAAGAGGCCCGTAGCAGGATTTGCTGCTGCTCAGGAGAGAGATTACGCACCATTTCCACGAGGTTATTGCTGGACAAGCCATTCTGAGGAAGTTGTGATAACTGTTCTACGCCAGGCGTAAGTGCGTGGCCAATCATGACGCTGATAAATGCGCTAAGTAGTGCCATCAGCAAGATGGTTACCAGCTGGTGCCGAAAAAAATTTCCCGAGTCACGGTATAACGAGCCAGCCGTGATTGACATGTATTCTCCTTAAAGCCTGATTAACGAATCCGGCGATTGTACATGGTCTGATAACGGACTGGCACCCTGTCTTACATAACTTTCATTAACAAAAATCACACTGGCAACAAAAAGCGAGCAAAACACTCTTTTTCTATGCCGTGTCGCAGACCTGGGTGCTGTGAGTTTTTACATTCACTAAAATTCGAAACTTGATTCTGATCAAGTAGGCTTCTATTTCTTATAACAAAAAAATTGATCCAACGCATTGGTTGCGCTGTATCAATGAATTCAATTGTTAGCCAGGAGGTAATGCTGACGAAAACTGACAATGACGTAACAGATATTAATAAAGGAGGGGTGAATGAAACTAAAAGCAACAGTGCTGGCAGCGTGTATGTTACTTCCGGCAGTCGCTTCTGCGCATCAGGCGGGTGACTTTTTTATCCGTGCCGGTAGCGCAACCGTGCGGCCAACCGGAGGCTCAGATGACGTTCTTGGCCTGGGCGAGTTTAATGTCAGCAATGAAACTCAGCTGGGGCTTACGTTTACCTACATGGCGACCGATAACATTGGTATCGAGTTGCTGGGTGCCACGCCGTTTCGTCATCGGGTTGGTTTGCCGTCACTTGGTGATATTGCGACGTTAAAACAGCTGCCGCCATCGCTGGTGGTGCAGTGGTATTTCAGCGGATTAGGTAAATTTAATCCTTATATCGGCGCGGGCGTTAACTATACCTATTTTTATCAGGAGCGCTTCAACGATACCGGACGCGGTGCGGGACTGAGCGATTTACACGCCAAAAACTCACTGGGTTTCGCCGGGGTTGCCGGTCTGGATTATCAGCTGACTGATAACTGGATGCTTAATGCTTCTGTCTGGTATATGAATATCAATACCGACGTTAGCTTCCGTGTCAATGGCGTTAAACAGAATAGCATTAATACCAATATTAACCCGGTGGTGTTCTTCTTCGGTGCCGGTTACAAATTCTGATTTAAAAAAAGCCAGCGCAAAGGGTTATCTCTGCGCTGGCTTAATCGCTTTCAGTCGACGGTTAGCGAATCTGCATATCGTTTATGACCGATTTTACACCCGCCACGCGGCGCGCGACTGAAACTGCGCGCTCGGCCATCTGTGGCGATGCAACAAAGCCGCTTAGCTGTACCCGTCCTTTAAACGTCTCAACGCTTATCTGATTGGTATTTTTTAGCTGCTCATCACCGAACAACTGACTTTTAACCTTGGTTGTGATGACGGTATCGTCAATGTAACCACCGGTGCCTTCTTTGTGTTCAGTCGGGGCGCACGCGCTTAGCGTCAGCGCCATCATCATAGCGGCAAAAAGTCCACCCAGCGATTTAGACCATTTCATCTCTGCTCTCCCTGTAAATCAAAACGGTAGCAGCAACAGTGCTGCGCGATAAGTTTAGCCTCAGGAGAAATAAGTGCCATTGGGGAGAGTAAATTATGTTAGATGCGCCTTATACTCTAGAATAAGGCGCTGTCAGATTCAGCAAGTAGCTGCTTTCATCTGGCGTGTAAAATCGCGTAGTGCGGTAAGCATCTCCGCCGGACGGGCGTAATGTTTTTCAATCAGCTTTACCGTGGCGGAGCCAGCAATCGCCCCGGCGGCGCCGGAAGCAATAATGTTACGCACCTGGGATGCTTCAGAGATACCAAATCCCTGAATAGCAGGGGCGGCATTATACTCACGCAGTTTGGTGACCAGTGCGCTGAGTGACTTCTGTGCACGATTTTCGGTTCCGGTGACTCCGGCGCGCGATTGCAGATAGATATAGCCCCGACCGTGTGATGCCAGTTCTCTTAACAGTTCATCGCTGGCGTTCGGCGGGCACATGAATATGGGGGCTATGTTATGGCGCATCGCGGACTGACGAAAGGCCGCCGACTCTTCCAGCGGGACGTCGCCAATCAGTACTGAGTCAACGCCAACCTGCTGGCAGCGAGCGTAAAAAAAATCGATGCCGTTGTGAAAAACCAGGTTGGCGTACATCAATAAACCGATCGGCATCTCGGGGTATTTCTGTCGGATTGATGACAGTAGCTCAAAGCAAATTTGCGGATTGGTTCCGGCGGAGAAAGCACGCAGGTTACCCCCCTGGATCGTCGGGCCATCTGCCAGGGGATCGGAAAAGGGAATGCCTAACTCCAGGGCATCGGCCCCGCCTTCAATCAGCGAGTCTATTATCTGCAAAGAAAGCTCAGGTGTTGGGTCACCCAGCGAAACAAAAGGCACAAAAGCACCTTCTTTTTTTCTGGCTAGCCGGTTAAACAGTTGATGATAACGCTCCATCAGATCTCCCCCCTGGCTTTCAAGATGTCGTGAACGGTAAAAATATCTTTGTCGCCGCGTCCTGAAAGATTCACCACCAGGAGCTGCTCTTTTTGTGGATTAGCCTTGATCAATTTAAGGGCATAAGCCAGAGCGTGTGATGACTCCAGCGCCGGTATGATGCCTTCACTGCGACACAGCGTTTTAAAAGCGTCCAGCGCTTCGTCATCGGTGATTGAAACGTAGTCTGCTCGTCCGATGCTGTTAAGGTGTGCATGCTGTGGACCGACAGAGGGGAAATCCAGTCCGGCAGAGATAGAGTAAGATTCCTCAATTTGCCCATCTTCCGTTTGCATCATCGGTGCTTTCATGCCGAAGTAAATGCCAATGCGACCATGCTTTAACGGTGCGCCATGTTCGCCGGTATCAATACCATGTCCGGCCGGCTCAATGCCAATCAGGCTAACGCTGGGGTCATCAATGAAGTCGGCAAACATACCGATTGCATTCGATCCTCCGCCAACACAGGCCAGCACTGCATCCGGCAGCCTACCTTCGGCTTCGAGTATCTGCGCCTTGGTTTCTGTGCCAATCATGCGCTGAAATTCACGCACAATGGTGGGATAAGGGTGTGGGCCTGCAGCAGTACCCAGCATGTAATGAGCGGTCTCATAGCTGCCGGACCAGTCACGCAGCGCCTCGTTACAGGCATCTTTTAACGTCGAGGAGCCACTGTGTACCGGTATAACCTCGGCGCCCATCAGACGCATACGGAATACGTTAGGTGACTGGCGCTCAATGTCTTTGGCACCCATATAAATACGGCATTTCAAACCTACCAGCGCGCTGGCGAGAGCCGACGCGACACCGTGCTGGCCGGCACCCGTCTCGGCAATAATTTCCGTTTTACCCATCCGTTTGGCAAGCAGTGCCTGACCGAGTACCTGGTTAGTTTTATGTGCGCCGCCATGCAGTAAATCTTCACGCTTGAGATAAAGCCGGGTAGCGGTCCCCCTGGTCAGGTTATCGCAGCGGGTCAGCGCGGTAGGGCGGCCGGCATAGTTTTTTAGCAGGCTGGAAAACTGAGACTGAAACTCGGGATCTTGTTGAGCATTAACGAAAGCTTCTTCCAGCTGCTGCAGCGCAGGCATTAGGATCTGTGGGACAAACATGCCGCCAAATTCACCAAAATAGGGGTTAAGTAATGTCATTCATGCTTCCTTAGTAAGACATACCAGTGGCGCTGAGCGCCCATAAAGCTAATAGGCCCGCAGCGTCTGAAAAACCGCGGCGATTTTTGCCGCGTCCTTACGACCAGGGACACTCTCTACGCCGCTATTGAAGTCAAGGCCGGCACAGCCTAACTGCGCCGCCTGAACGCAGTTATCAGCGCTCAGACCACCAGCGAGCATCACCTGTGACAAGTTTTGTCCGGCAAGCAGTGACCAGTCGAAAAGCTGGCCGCTTCCACCCTGACCGTTATCCAGCAGATAGCGATCTACATGCTGAAGATCCATTGCAGGCAAGGTGTCGCTGACGCTGAGTGCTTTCCATATTTTCGTCGCCTTTGGCAGCGCTTGGCGTAACTGGTTGATAAATCGCTGATTCTCATTGCCGTGTAACTGCACGGCAAAGAGGCTGAGACACTGAACCTTCGTGACAATGTCACTCAAATCGGCATCACGGAATACACCAATGTACTTTAACGGTGCGGATTCGATGATAGCGCGGGCTTGGTGTTCATCGATCTGCCGTGGCGAACCTGGAACAAAAATAAGGCCGCCATAAATAGCGCCTGCATGATGTGCAGCCTGGGCGTCTTCAGCGCGGGTCAGACCGCAAACCTTATTATCGCCAAGCAATACCCGGTGAACGGCTGCGGCCAAATCCTGCTCTGCCATCAGCGCCGAGCCGATTAAAAAGCCGTTTACAAAGCGACTCAGCTCCCGGATCTGTCCATAGTTACTGATACCTGACTCACTGATGACTGTCACGCCTTCGCCAAGACAGCGGGCAAGGCGACGAGTGCGATTAAGATCAATAGAGAGATCGCGTAAATCGCGATTATTGATCCCGACCACTCTGGCCTGGAGCGTTTTTGCTCTCATCAATTCGTCCTCATTACTGACTTCGGTCAGTACACCCATATTCAGGCTGTGAGCAACGGCCGCCAGCTGCCGGTATTGTTCGTCATTCAGCACTGAAAGCATCAGCAGGATGGCATCTGCCTGATGCAAACGCGCCAGATAGATTTGATACGGGTCGATGATAAAGTCTTTGCAAAGCACCGGCTGATGAACGGCCGCGCTAACCTGCGACAGAAAGTCAAAACTACCCATGAAATACTTTTCATCGGTTAGTACGGAAATAGCAGCGGCGTGCTCTTTATATATCCCGGCGATTGCCGCGGGGTCGAAATTATCCCGAATAACGCCTTTAGAAGGCGATGCTTTTTTACATTCAAGTATAAACACGGTGCGATTACCGCTCAGCGCATCATAAAAACTGCGCATTGCCGGAACGATCTCATTTTGAAAGCTGACCAGTGGCTGGCGTACTTTTCGCGCTTCAATCCAGGCCGCTTTATCACAAACGATTTGATTCAGTACGGTTTCTTGCATGATTATCCTCTGGCTGCCAGGTCGACAACACGCTGCCAGGCCTGTCCGCTACGAATGGTTTCCAGCGCCAGTTGAGCATTTGAACGTAAATCTTCATGACCAAAAATCTTCAACAGTAGCGCCACATTAGCGGCAACCGCCTCTTCATGAGCGCGCTCGCCTTTACCCTGGAGTAAACGGGTAAGAATGTCACGATTTTCTTCCGGCGTTCCGCCTGCCAGTGCTTCTTGTGAATGTGCATCCAGCCCGAAATCCTGTGGCGTGAGCTGATAGCTGGTAATTTGATCATCGCGCAGCTCGGCAATATGGGTTGGTGCGTGCAGAGCAACCTCATCCATCCCGCCGCCGTGTACCACCGCTGCGCGCTGATAGCCCAGCATCTTTAGCGTCTGAGCAATGGGTTGCACCAGCTCTGCGCTGTAAACGCCGATAACGGCCAGCGCCGGACGGGCTGGGTTAATCAGCGGTCCCAGGACATTAAACAGGGTGCGGGTTTTTAACTGATGACGAACGGGCATTGCATGGCGAAAACCGCGATGATATTGCGGCGCGAACAGAAAGCAGACGTTCAGTTCGTCCAGTGCCTGGCGTGCCTGTTTGGCGGGCATGTCAAGACTGATGCCAAAGGCTGCCAGCAGATCGGATGACCCGGATTTACTGGATACGCTACGATTACCGTGTTTCGCCACCTTCAGGCCACAGCTTGCAGCGACAAAAGCGCTGGCTGTTGAAATATTGATGCTATTGCTGCCGTCGCCGCCGGTACCGACGATATCGGCAAAGGCGTAATCCGGACGCGGAAAAGGCTCGGCATCCTCCAGCAGCGC
This sequence comes from Izhakiella capsodis, assembly GCF_900115045.1. GTDB lineage: Bacteria > Pseudomonadota > Gammaproteobacteria > Enterobacterales > Enterobacteriaceae > Izhakiella > Izhakiella capsodis. The sequence continues at coordinate 528,240 of NZ_FOVC01000001.1, forward strand.
GGTGGCGGCCCCGGCGATCTCTTCCGGCCGTACGCCGCGCACTTTCATGGCAATTAAAACGCCAGCCAATTGGGTGGGTTCGAGCTGACCGGTAATGATTGATGAAAACAGCTGTTGGCTCTCAGTCTGACTAAGAAACTCACCCCGATACACTTTTTCCAGAATGCTATTCATGAAATAACTCCTTCCTCTGGTACGCACATCAGGCAAGCGCCCAGGAGAGCGTCTGCTCGAGCAAATTCGCCCCTTGGGTCGTCAAAATCGATTCAGGATGAAACTGGAAACCGCATACGCGATCACGTTCATGACGCACGGCCATCACCATGCCGTTATAAGTGGCGTTAACAATCAGCTCATCCGGCGTATTGCTGCCAACCAGTGAATGATAGCGGGCGACGGGTAAGGGATTGTTCAGACCGGCAAACATCGCCTGACCATCATGGGTTATTGCCGAGGCCTTACCGTGCAGGATCTCATCCGCCTGACCGACATGGCCGCCATAAGCTTCGATAATAGCCTGATGGCCAAGACAGATACCGATAATTGGCAGGTAACCGCGCTGCTGGCGTAATAACGCTGGCATACAGCCGGCCTGTGACGGCGTACCTGGGCCGGGAGAAAGCATCAGCACGGGTTTCTCCAACGTTTTGAGTTGCTCAGTCAGAATGCCGAGCGGTACGCTATTACGGTAAACCTGTACCCGATGACCAAATGCGCGCAGCTGATCGACCAGGTTGTAAGTGAAAGAGTCGACGTTATCGAGCAATAGGATCTCAGCCATCAGAACATCTCCTTGCAGTGATGGGCGATGGCGATCGCCCGCAGGACGGCGCGCGCTTTATTCCTTGACTCATCGGCTTCGGCCTGTGGGGAGGAGTCAAGTACCACGCCAGCGCCCGCCTGTACATAAGCGACAGCGTCTTCGACGTAAGCTGAGCGGATGACGATGCAGGTGTCGAGATCGCCGTGCGCGGTAAAGTAACCCACAGCACCACCATATGCGCCACGGCGACTTTTCTCTGCGCCGGCAATAAGTTGCATTGCGCGTACTTTAGGCGCGCCGCTCAGGGTGCCCATATTCATACAGGCCCGATAAGCGTGCAGAACATCCAGGTCGGCGCGAAGTTCACCAACGACGCGTGATACCAGGTGCATGATGAAGGAGTAGCGGTCTACTTTCGTCAAATCAGCGACATAGCGGCTACCGGCCACGCAAATACGCGCTAAATCGTTACGTGCCAGATCGACCAGCATAATGTGTTCGGCCAGCTCTTTGTGGTCGGTGCGCATTTCCAGCTCAATACGGCTGTCGAGATCGGGATCGAGCGAACCATCGGCAAAGCGTCCGCGTGGACGTGAGCCAGCGATGGGATAGATTTCAATTTTTCGACTTTGTGCATCGTATTTCAGCGAACTTTCCGGCGAAGCACCAAAGAGCGTAAAGTCGCTGTCCTGCATAAAAAACATGTACGGGCTGGGATTGCTTCTTTTCAGCACATCATAGGCGGCCAGAGGGGATGGGCAGGGCAGTGAAAAACGACGCGATGGCACCACCTGAAAAATTTCGCCGAGGCGGATCGCCTGCTGCATCTCAACGACAATGTTGCGATAAGTTTCGTCGCTCTGATTGCAACTCAGGGTCATATTTTCAACCGGCATGACTGATAACGGAGGGGCGGGTAAGGTCATCTGGCGGCGTAGTTGCTCGATACGGGTTTGCAAACGCAGAAACTCTGCGGATTCCTGTTCAAACAGGCTGGCCTGTAAGCGAGCTTGCTGTTTCTGATGGTCGATCACCAGCAAGGTTTCTGCCAGATAGAAGCAGTAGTCCGGGCAGCGTTGATCGCTCTCTAATAGGGGTATATCTTCAAAACCGGCAACTAAATCGTAGGCAAACAGCCCACCCAGAAACATCGCTTCGCGTTCATCCTCAGGAACGCTGACCAGCGCTGGAATCAGACGCAGAGCATCGAATACCGACAGCGATTTTAGCCGGGAGTCTTCATCAAGCTCCCCGGAAAATTCCGGAAAAAGGAGCGTGCGGCCGTCAGGATGGATGCGGTTCTCAACGTTGGAGGGCAGCGCGGCATCCAGCAGAGGTAACAGCGCAACACCGTTCGTTGAAAGGGCTTTAATCGTCACCTGATTGCCAAGTGCGGTGATGCGTAGAGCGCTGTCTACTATCAACAAACTTTTGAGATTATGTTTGCTGTCGATATCCGCAGATTCGAGCAGCAGTGACGCCGGGCGGGCGCCACAAAGCTGATTAAAGACATTGGCGGCATCCTCGCGGTAAGGTGCCTCGCTGATAATCAGTTTGAGCGTTGGTTTAACATTCGGCATAACAATATTCCCAACCATCAGGTAAAAAAAAACCCGCGAAAGCGGGCTCAGGTATCTGCATCATCCGTTTAACGGCTGCATGACGACTCGGCCCATAAATGAGCGCTGCGCCACCAACCCATGTATTCGTCAATTAAAGATGCCATGATGTTAATACCCCTTTGAACTTGCGTACTAGTAAACTGGTTCATGGCGCGAATGTCAAGCAGCTTTTCTCATCTTTGTTTAAACGGCGTATGATGCGGGCTGGTTTAACGCAATGGAACTTTATCAACGGTTATGAGCATACTTGACAGCTTTCCGCTTTATGACTTACACAGCCATTCTCAGGCGTCGGACGGCTTGCTCACACCGGCGGAATTAGTTGCCAGAGCCGTACAAATGCGGGTCGGGATTCTGGCGTTAACCGATCATGATACGGTAGCCGGTATTTCTCCGGCACAGCAAGCAATTGCCGAGCAAGGGTTGCCTTTGCATCTTTTACCTGGCGTTGAAATCTCCACGCTGTGGGAAAATAACGAAATTCACATTGTTGGTCTTGGTATCGATCCCAATGCGGCTGCAATGCAGGCGCTATTGCAGCTGCAATCAGAAAGCCGACTGAACCGCGCAAAGATGATCGCCTGTCGACTTGAGAATGCGCATATCCCCGGCGCCCTTAAAGGGGCAATGGCGCTGTCTGCCGGTGGGGTAATCACCCGTGGACACTTTGCCCGTTTTCTTATCGGGCAAGGTAAGGCGTCGAATATGGCCCAGGTATTTAAGAATTACCTCGCGCGGGGGAAAATCGGCTACGTGCCACCCCAGTGGTGTACAATGAAACAAGCCATTGATGCTATTCGTCACTCTGGTGGCAGATCGGTGCTGGCCCATCCGGGGCGCTATAATCTTTCCGCTAAATGGCTGAAGCGGTTAATGCTGTGCTTCAAGCAGGAAGGGGGGGATGCAATGGAAGTTGCGCAGTGCCAGCAAGCACCTGCGGAGCGCAGCCAGCTGGCACAATATGCCCGTGATTATGATTTAGCTGCATCTCAGGGCTCTGATTTCCATCAGCCTTGTGCATGGATTGAGCTGGGCAAAAAACTTTGGCTTCCCGCCTGCGTAGAGGCCATCTGGATAAAATATCCGGAATTACAGCCTCAGGCCGGGTTAGTCGGTCAGGAGGAAACATGAGTCAATTTTTTCATATACATCCGGAAAATCCACAGCCCCGCCTGATTAAACAGGCGGTGGAGATCGTCAATCAAGGCGGCGTGATGGTCTATCCAACCGATTCCGGTTACGCCTTAGGTTGCCGACTGGAAGAAAAAAATGCGATGGAGCGGATTTGCCGTATCCGGCAGTTCGAAGGCAGCCATAATTTTACCCTTATCTGCCGGGATCTTTCTGAGCTTTCCACCTATGCCCAGGTTGATAACAGCGCGTTTCGATTGATCAAAAATAATACCCCCGGCAACTATACCTTCATATTAAAAGCAACGAAGGAGGTGCCGAGGAGACTGATGAATGACAAGCGAAAAACCATTGGCCTGCGAGTGCCTTCGAATCCGGTTGCTCTGGCTTTGCTTGAACAATTCAACGAGCCAATTATGTCTACGTCGCTGATTTTGCCCGGCAACGATTTTACCGAATCCGATCCTGATGAAATTCACGACAAACTGGGTAATCTGGTTGAGCTGGTCATTCATGGTGGCTCACTGGGCCAGCAGCCAACCACGGTTGTTGACCTGACTGATAACGTGCCGGTTGTTATGCGCGAAGGGGCAGGTAGCGTTAAGCCTTTTCTATAAATAAGCACCGGAATTGCCCTCCGCCCGCTATTTATTACCCATCGAGCGTAAGTTCGGGTAGAATGCCTGGCCTTTGTCTACTGCCAGCCGTCTCTGCCTGTTGGTGGTCTTAATAATGATACTGATGCCTGTGAAGGCGACAGCGAGGTCGCTAAATGAGCGAGAAATTACAAAAAGTTTTAGCCCGTGCCGGGCATGGATCGCGTCGTGAAATTGAAGCGATGATCGCCGCCGGTCGGGTTAGCATTGATGGCAAGCTGGCAACCTTGGGCGACCGCGTTGAAGCGAACAAAAGCCTCAGGATCCGTATCGATGGTCACCTGGTCAATGTAGTCGAAAGCGAAAGTGAAGTCTGCCGGGTGCTTGCCTATTACAAACCAGAAGGTGAGCTTTGTACCCGTAGCGATCCGGATGGGCGTCCGACAGTGTTCGATCGTCTGCCGCGCCTGCGTGGTGCTCGTTGGATTGCTGTAGGGCGACTTGACGTGAATACCTGCGGCTTATTGCTGTTCACTACTGACGGTGAGCTGGCTAATCGCCTGATGCATCCCAGTAATGAAGTTGAGCGCGAGTATGCCGTTCGTGTTTTCGGTCAGATTGATGATGCGAAAATTCGTCAGCTTAGCCGGGGTGTGCAGCTGGAGGACGGACCGGCATCCTTTAAAACGCTGAAATACACAGGCGGTGAGGGCATCAATCAGTGGTATAATGTCACCCTGACCGAGGGGCGCAATCGTGAAGTTCGTCGAATGTGGGAAGCCGTTGGCGTTCAGGTAAGCCGCTTGTTGCGCGTACGATATGGCGATATATCGCTGCCGAAAGGGCTGCCACGCGGCGGCTGGATCGAGCTGGACTTAAAGCCGGTTAACTATCTGCGTGAAATGGTGGGTTTACCAGCGGAAACGGAAAGTCGCGTGCCAGTAGAAAAAGATCGTCGCCGCACTAAGGCCAATCAGATCCGTCGTGCTGTAAAGCGTCATACCAGCAACGGTGCCGGTTCTTCCCGCGCCGGACACACGCGCCGGCCGTCGACACGGCGCGGTTAGTTGCCGCTTACGCTATCTAAATTTGAGCGGGCTACGAGGCCCGCTTTTACTACCATTCAATACCTTCCTGATCCTGAATACCGGCGTCGAAAGCGTGCTTAGACGGTCGCATTTCAGTGACGGTATCAGCCATATCCAGCAGCTCCCGATGGCAGCCACGGCCGGAAATTATCACGTTCTGATGTGGCGGTCGGGATCGCAGCGCCTGAATAACCTTTTTCAACGGCAGATAGTCGAAGCTTAGCATGTAAGTGAGTTCGTCAAGGATGGCCAGGCCGAGCGTCGGATCTGCCAGCATACGTACGGCATGTTGCCACACCTCAAGGCAAGCGTCAGTGTCTGCCTGGCGACTTTGTGTTTCCCAGGTAAATCCGGTCGCCATTACCTGAAATTCGACGCCCTGCGGTTCGAGCACGTTACGCTCGCCGTTGGGCCATTCCCCTTTGATGAACTGAACCACGCCGACATGGTGGCGATGGCCGACCGCACGGCAGGCTGTGCCAAATGCGGCGGTGGTTTTCCCTTTGCCGTTACTAGTAAACACCATCAGAATACCGCGTTTTTCGTTGGCGGCGGCAATCCGTGTATCAATCTGTTCTTTAAGCCGCTGCTGGCGCTGTTTGTGACGATCCTATGTCATTATTCTGCCGCTCCGGGCTTACGACCCGGTTGGGCATCGAAGCTAATACCAGTTTTAAACCGACTGTCATCACCCATTAAATAGAGATAGAGTGGCATAATATCTGCTGGCGTTTTTAGCAGGGTAGCGTCCTCTTCGGGAAAGGCACTGGCGCGCATTTTGGTTCGCGTTCCACCAGGGTTAATGCAATTCACGCGTAAGTTTTGACCGCGATATTCCTCCGCCAGTACCTGCATCATTCCCTCAGTGGCAAACTTAGATACGGCGTAGGCGCCCCAGCCGGGACGCCCATGACGGCCTACGCTTGAGGTAGTAAAAACCAGAGACGCCGCGTCTGATTTAAGCAGCAGGGGCAGCAGAGCCTGAGTAAGGAAAAAAGTGTTGTCGACGTTGATACGCATGACCTGCTGCCAGATTTCCGGTGCCTGGTCTATCATTGGCACGATCCTGCCAAGTACGCCGGCATTGTGCAATACGCCATCCAGCCGCGGCAGTCTCTGGGTTATTTCGTGGGCCAGCATCTGGCAATCTCCAGCGTTGGTGGTATTCAAATCCAGCTGCCAGTGATGAACCCGGCCGTTGCCCTCAAGTCGGACTCTATCGGCAATCTGACTGAGTTTTCCTCTATTACGGCCTAATAGCACAAGCTCTGCGCCATAGCGTGCGTAGGTCAGTGCAGCTTGAGCGCCGATGCCGTCGGTCGCACCGGTAACCAAAATTATACGGTTTTGCAGAAGATCCTGTTCAGGTTGATAGTGCACGTTAACAATCCTCGCTGGCGTGTGGGACAGTATGGATCTGCCCCTTGCTTACTGATAAATAACCTGATGAATGATAAGCCTTATGCCCGAAAAAAAACGCCAGTTCAATTGTGGATAAGCGTAATTTGTGCGCCGACCTTGTGAAACAGGCGACGTGGTACCTTAACCCGGTTAAACTGATTATCATCTGAATCGGATGTTATATTTTGTAAGGCGGAATCTGTGGAGTTACTTTCTTATTATGGTCTATTTCTTGCTAAAACGGTGACGCTGGTCGTTGCTATCGCCGTGCTGATAATGCTGATTGCCAACGTAGCGATGCGTAAACGCGGTGAATCCGGCCAGCTAAAATTGACCAATCTCGGTGATCGTTACCAGGCCATGAAAGAAAACATGCAGCTTGAGTGCATGAAACATCATCAGCAAAAACTCTGGCACAAGGCGCAGAAGAAAAAAAGTAAACTGGAGGCGAAAGAGGAAAAAAAACGCGCCAGGCTGAATGATGTAACTGCTGGTAAACCAGTTTTGTATGTTATTGATTTCAAAGGTAGCATGGATGCCGGTGAGGTCGCGTCGTTGCGCGAGGAGATTTCCGCTGTGCTCGCGGTTGCCGGTGAGCATGATGAGGTGTTGGTCAGACTGGAAAGCCCTGGTGGCGTCGTTCATGGTTATGGCCTTGCTGCATCACAGCTTCAGCGCTTGCGTGAGAAGGGCATTCGATTGACTGTTGCTGTCGATAAGGTTGCTGCCAGCGGAGGCTATATGATGGCCTGCGTGGCGGATGAAATCGTTGCTGCTCCTTTTTCAATCATCGGCTCTATTGGTGTTGTGGCGCAGATTCCTAACTTCAATCGACTGCTCAAGCGTAATGATATTGATATTGAACTGCATACCGCGGGTCAGTATAAGCGTACTCTGACGCTGTTAGGTGAAAATACCGATGAAGGTCGGGAGAAATTTCGTGAAGACCTCAATGAAACGCATCTGCTGTTTAAACAGTTTGTGCACCAAATGCGTCCCGCACTTGATATCGATCAGGTGGCAACTGGAGAGCACTGGTACGGCACTCAGGCTCGCGAAAAAGGATTGATTGATGCAATAAGTACCAGCGACGATGTCATCATCGGTCATCTTGAGCGATTTGAGGTGATTGCAGTGCATTTCAGTCGTCGCAAAAAAATGCTTGATCGCTTCACTCACAGCGCCAGCGCCAACATAGAGCAGCTATTGCTGCGCCTGTGGCAGCGCGGTAGCCGACCACTGAATTAATTGCACCGGGGTCGGTAGGTTTACTGGCCCTCTTCTGCTATCAAGCCTCTTTGAGGCGATATTGCGGCGACAACTTATGCGCCAGATATTTGAATAAATTGAATACGACGGGGGTTCGTGGCGTTGGCAACCCCTGCTCATCGAGATAAAAGTCGCCGTTAAATATCAGTACGTCTCCCCGCTGTTTCACCGAAAGAGCTTCTACCCCTGGCAGATAATCTTCATGTTCTTGGAGCAAGTTATTGGCGACAACCAGCAGTTTGTCGGCGCTGATTGGCTCTGGCAATTGAGTCATGAAATCTCCTCCATTTATGCCGACAAACCAACGGCTGAGGGCACCCTCTAATAAATAAACGAAATGCTAACAGCGCTGAGTGTTGCAATAGATGATTTTCATCAGGTTTCTGGCGTAAATCGCCGACGGATGCTAATTAAGTTGCGTAACAGATTTTATCAGGTACAGTGTGGGCGTTTCAGAATTCCGGCGTAGATTCACGAGTATACAGGCGTAGCATACAGGATGTTAGCCAGAGAAAAATACTGTGAATCAGCAGCTTGAGGCACAGATAATCAATGTGCCTGGAGTGGCTTGCTTGGGTTGATATTGAACATACCCGCCAGAATATTAGACGTGTGCAGTTAACTGATTTAAGTTTACGTCTTTTCTTAAACTCGAAAGTTATCATCAGGTAAAGGTAAATATGGGTAAAGCTCTGGTAATTGTTGAGTCACCGGCAAAGGCTAAAACAATCAATAAATATCTCGGAAAGGACTACGTGGTGAAATCCAGCGTCGGTCATATACGGGATTTGCCGACCAGTGGTTCAACCGTTAAAAAGAGTGCTGACTCTAAAACCAGTAAAACAGAAAAAAAGGATGAGAAAAGCGCGCTGGTCAACCGCATGGGTGTCGATCCCTGGCATGACTGGAAAGCGAATTATCAGATCCTGCCTGGCAAAGAGAAGGTCGTATCTGAGCTGAAAGCACTTGCCCTGAACGCAGAACACATCTATCTGGCTACCGACCTTGACCGCGAAGGGGAGGCCATTGCCTGGCATCTGCGTGAAGTGATCGGCGGTGATGATGCACGCTACAGCCGCGTGGTATTTAATGAAATTACTAAGAACGCCATCCGTCAGGCGTTTGAAAAGCCAGCCGGACTGAATATTGATCGGGTAAATGCACAGCAGGCGCGCCGCTTCATGGACCGTGTTGTAGGCTATATGGTGTCGCCTTTACTATGGAAAAAGATCGCACGAGGTCTATCTGCGGGTCGTGTGCAGTCGGTGGCGGTACGGCTGGTTGTTGAGCGCGAGCGCGAAATTAAAGCCTTCGTGCCTGAAGAGTATTGGCAGCTTGCCGCCGACCTGACCACGCCATCAGGCAGCGATCTTCCGGTGGAAGTGACTCATCAGGGTGATAAAGCTTTTCGTCCTGTAAATCGCGAACAAACACAAGCTGCGGTAAGTTTGCTGGAAAAAGCTCGCTTTGTACTGAACGATCGTGAAGACCGGCCGACCAGTAGTAAGCCTTCCGCCCCTTTTATCACGTCAACGTTGCAGCAGGCCGCCAGCACTCGTCTCGGCTTTGGCGTGAAGAAAACAATGATGATGGCGCAGCGCCTGTACGAAGCGGGGCACATCACTTACATGCGTACTGATTCCACCAACCTGAGTCAGGATGCGCTAGGTATGGTGCGTGATTACATTGGTAAAAGCTATGGCGATCAGTATCTTCCCGACGCGCCGAACCATTACGCCAGTAAAGAAAACTCTCAGGAGGCCCATGAGGCCATCCGACCTTCTGACGTCAGTGTTACCAGTGATAGCCTCAAAGATATGGAAGCGGATGCGCAAAAACTTTATCAGCTGATTTGGCGCCAGTTTGTCGCCTGTCAGATGATGCCGGCTCGGTATGACTCCACCACCCTGACCGTTGAAGCGGCAGGTTTCAAACTGCGTGCAAAAGGCCGTACGCTGCGCTTTGACGGCTGGACGAAAGTGATGCCAGCGTTGCGTAAAGGCGATGAAGATCGCACGTTGCCTGCGGTCAATGTCGGGGATGAGCTCAGCCTGCAGCAATTGGTACCAGGCCAGCATTTTACTAAGCCGCCCGCCCGCTTCAGCGAAGCATCGCTGGTGCGCGAGCTGGAAAAGCGTGGCATTGGACGCCCGTCCACCTATGCATCAATCATTTCAACCATTCAGGATCGCGGCTATGTGCGGAGTGAAAACCGCCGTTTCTATGCAGAAAAAATGGGCGAAATCGTGACCGACAGGCTGGAAAATAATTTCCGCGAATTGATGAATTACGATTTTACCGCGCACATGGAAGACAGCCTCGATCAGGTGGCTAATAACGAAGCGCAGTGGAAATCGGTTCTGGATAAATTTTTCAGTGATTTCAGTCAGCAACTCGGGCAGGCAGAGAAAGATCCTCAAGACGGTGGCATGCAACCTAACCAGATGATCCTGACCTCGATCGACTGCCCGACCTGTGGTCGCCAAATGGGAATTCGTACGGCGACCACTGGGGTATTTTTAGGATGCTCCGGCTATGCTTTGCCACCGAAAGAGCGCTGCAAACAGACGATCAATCTGATCCCTGAAAATGAAGTGCTGAACATACTGGAAGGCGATGATGCCGAAACCAATGCGCTGCGTGCCCGCCGTCGCTGCGAGAAATGCGGTACAGCTATGGACAGCTACCTGATTGATAACCATCGTAAATTGCACGTGTGCGGTAATAATCCAGCCTGTGATGGTTACGAGATTGAACAGGGAGAGTTCCGTATTAAGGGCTATGACGGCCCGGTTGTGGAATGTGACAAGTGCGGTTCGGAAATGCATCTCCGGATGGGGCGTTTCGGTAAATATATGGCCTGTACCAATGAAGATTGCAAAAACACCCGCAAAATTTTACGCAATGGTGAAGTGGCGCCACCAAAAGAAGATCCGGTTCCGCTACCCGAACTACCGTGTGAGAGATCGGATGCTTATTTCGTTCTGCGTGATGGCGCTGCCGGTGTCTTCCTTGCCGCTAATACCTTTCCCAAGTCGCGTGAAACGCGTGCGCCGTGGGTTGAGGAGCTACTGCGTTTTCGCGACAGGTTACCGGAAAAGCTACGCTATCTGGCTGATGCGCCGGTCGCTGATGACGAAGGTAATAAAACGCTAGTGCGCTTCAGTCGCAAAACTAAGCAGCAATATGTCAGCAGTGAAAAAGAGGGCAAAGCTACCGGCTGGTCTGCTTTTTACGTTGACGGTAAGTGGCAGGTTAGCAGCAAATAATCACATCGGGCCGGTGTCAATGCTGGCCCTGCACTTTTCCCAATCGATACTCTATATACATCTGTGACAACAATGTTATAGTGGTTATAGAAAAAGCATTTTTTATTATATTTTCATATTATAGCTCTGGTTGGCATTGTAGGTGATGACGGAGCGGCGCTATGCGATTGGGATAATGAATAATGAAATTGCAGCAGTTGCGTTATATCGTAGAAGTCGTCAATCATAATCTCAACGTTTCATCCACCGCCGAGGGACTATACACCTCTCAGCCCGGTATCAGTAAGCAGGTACGCATGCTTGAAGATGAATTGGGCATTCAGATATTCTCGCGCAGCGGAAAACATTTAACTCAAGTCACTCCCGCAGGTCAGGAAATTATTCGCATCGCCCGCGAGGTGTTGTCGAAGGTTGATGCCATTAAGTCGGTCGCCGGTGAACACACATGGCCGGATAAAGGCTCACTTTATATCGCGACGACTCATACCCAGGCGCGATACGCTTTACCTGGTGTTATTAAGGGATTTATCGAGCGTTATCCCAGGGTATCGTTACACATGCATCAAGGTTCGCCAAACCAAATCGCTGAGGCGGTATCTAAAGGCAATGCAGATTTTGCCATTGCTACCGAGGCGCTGCACCTTTACGATGATTTAGTGATGTTACCTTGTTACCACTGGAATCGTTCAGTCGTCGTCACGGCAGATCATCCTCTGGCAGACAAAAAGACTCTGTCGATACAAGATCTGGCTGAATTTCCGTTGGTAACTTACACCTTCGGCTTTACCGGACGCTCGGAGTTGGATACGGCATTCAATCGTGCAGGGCTAACACCGCATATTGTTTTTACTGCCACTGATGCCGATGTGATTAAAACCTACGTTCGCCTTGGGCTGGGTGTCGGTGTTATTGCGAGTATGGCGGTGGATGCGGTTACTGACGCCGATCTGGTTCGCATCGAGGCGGCAGATGTATTCAGCTATAGCTCAACTAAAATCGGGTTCCGCCGTAGTACGTTTCTACGCAGCTACATGTACGATTTTATTCAGCGTTTTGCACCGCATCTTACTCGTGACGTCGTTGATACAGCAATTGGACTCCGTGCTAACGAGGATATAGAAGCGATGTTTAAAGATATCAAGCTGCCGGTGAAATAGGCCAGTTTGTGTGAATGAATGTCAACACTCTTTACGCTACGCTCTTTCCCTGTCGCTGGTCAGGTATACCCTTGGCATCAATAAAAATTTTCAAACAGTGTTTTTTATTTTTTAAATACCAACCCCATGACAGCTCTCAGGATTGTTATTTCTAAATGCGGTTTGAAGCACAAATTTAAAGTTTACATTTTGCAGTGACCTGAGAAAATTCTCATAATTTATGTGTGCTCATGTAAACAACTCCTTTGCATCAGGCTGGGTTTGAACTTTCTGTGTTTAATTGTGAGATTGTTTTGTGATGAAAATGACAGAATGAGTGGTGCCATGATATTTCACGGCTTTGCCTGAAGATGATTAAGCGGTTATTTATTAAGGCATTGTCTGATGCTGCTGGTCGTATTCTGCAACGTCATTGGCTGGAAATTACGGCTGAAAATGTTTAGGATTCATCTTAATTCGTAATAAGTACAGACGATCGTTCAATTGAGAGTGATTAATACTAAGTATGGTTACAAGATTATCAGTGCATCCCGAACGTAGTCATAAAACTGTGAGGGTCGTACGTTCCCGTAAGTTGAAGCGTAAAACATGGTTAGCGATTTTGGCAGGCTCAACGCTTTTCTGGATGGTAGTCGCTCTGCTGGCCTGGCACATCTTTGGCTAATCCAATACATCTTACGTTCGTCGGCGCAGTGCGCAACCATTCATCAGATTCAGAAAAAAACGATCGGGAACGAGGGTCGTTCCGCGGGTAGCTAAATGAGTTAACATTCGATCCGCCCAGCAGATCATTAATTTTACTATTAATCAGCTACAGGCAAGTCATGGCTGAGATAGTTTGCAAATAGATAACGGATGAACATTTAATAAAAACCCTGCAGGCATTGTCTGCGGGGCTTTCCACATTTTGTTCGCGTAAGACTTGTCAAATAGTGTTGTTATCAAGACGTTAAGTTTCATGTGTACTATCTTTAAATCTAACCCTGCATTTGTTCGGGTTATACCTGTTGACGTCAGAATTATAAGGAGGAGCAATGTCAACATTAGGGGATTTAAGTAAAGATACCCTGGAGGTAGCAGGTCTTCGTTATCAATTTTATAGCCTGCCGCGAGCGCAACAAAAGTTAGGTGACATAGCAAAATTACCTAAATCTTTAAAAGTGCTACTTGAAAATCTGCTGCGCTGGCAGGACGGCGAATCTGTCACAGAGGAAGATATTTTCGCGCTGGCGCAATGGCAAGATAAGGCGCATGCCGAGCGTGAGATCGCTTATCGCCCGGCACGCGTACTGATGCAGGATTTTACCGGTGTACCGGCGGTGGTCGATTTAGCCGCGATGCGCGAAGCCGTTAAACGTCTCGGTGGTGATGTTGATAAAGTTAATCCGCTTTCACCGGTTGATCTGGTGATTGACCATTCTGTTACCGTGGATAAGTTTGGCAATGATAATGCCTTTGAGGAAAATGTACTTCTGGAGATGGCGCGCAATCACGAGCGGTACGTTTTCCTTCGCTGGGGGCAGAAATCCTTTAATCGTTTCCGCGTTGTACCGCCGGGTACCGGTATCTGTCATCAGGTAAATCTAGAATATTTAGGCAAATCCATCTGGCACGAAATGCTTGCCGGCCAGGAAGTTGCCTACCCGGACACGCTGGTCGGAACCGATTCCCATACCACGATGATTAACGCGTTGGGAGTGCTTGGATGGGGTGTTGGCGGTATTGAGGCTGAAGCCGCTATGTTAGGTCAGCCTGTGTCTATGCTCATTCCCGACGTGGTAGGTTTTAAGCTGAGTGGAAAACTGCGGGCTGGCATCACTGCGACAGATTTGGTTCTGACCGTTACCCAGATGCTGCGTAAGCATGGTGTTGTAGGAAAATTCGTCGAGTTTTATGGCGATGGCCTTGATGATTTGCCGCTGGCAGATCGGGCGACAATTGCAAATATGTCCCCAGAATATGGTGCAACCTGCGGTTTTTTCCCGGTGGATCAGGTTACGCTGGATTATATGCGTCTGACCGGGCGTAGCGACCAGCAAGTCGCGTTAGTTGAAGCCTATGCCAGAAAGCAGGGGATGTGGCGTAACACAGGTGACGAGCCTATTTTTACCAGTTCGCTGTCGCTGGATATGAACGATGTTGAAGCCAGTCTGGCCGGGCCAAAACGACCACAGGATCGTGTTTCTTTGGACAAGGCGCCAGAGGCCTTCAACGCCAGCAATGAGCTTGAGGTCAATCATGCGCGAAAAGAGCATAGCGCGGTCAGTTATCAGGATGTGTTGACAAAGCAACAGGAACAGCTTGACGATGGTGCGGTGGTTATTGCGGCCATAACCTCCTGTACCAACACGTCTAACCCCAGTGTACTAATGGCCGCAGGACTACTGGCTAAGAAAGCCGTCGAGCTAGGTCTGAAACGTAAACCGTGGGTAAAAGCTTCCCTGGCACCGGGGTCAAAAGTGGTTTCCGATTATCTGGCACGCGCGCGTCTGACACCTTACCTTGATAAGCTTGGCTTTAATCTGGTCGGCTATGGCTGTACCACTTGTATCGGCAACTCCGGGCCACTTCCAGACGCTATTGAAGGCGCGATTAAAGAAGGGGATTTGACGGTGGCGGCCGTGCTTTCGGGTAACCGAAACTTTGAGGGACGAATACATCCGCTGGTAAAAACTAACTGGCTGGCTTCTCCACCGCTGGTTGTTGCCTACGCCCTCGCGGGTAATATGAGGCTTAATCTGCAACATGAGCCGATTGGTGTAGATAAAACCGGTAAGCCCGTTTATCTCAAGGATATCTGGCCGACGCCAGAAGAGATTGGGGCAGCGGTGCAGCAGGTTTCGACCAGTATGTTTAATAAAGAATATGCCGAAGTATTTGAAGGCACCCCTGAATGGCAGAAAATTCGTGTAAGTGAGGCACAGACTTACGACTGGGACGAAGGTTCTACCTATATTCGCCTGTCGCCGTTTTTTGACGATATGGGCAGAACGCCGGAACCAGTGCAGGATATCCAGGGCGCCAGGGTGCTGGCGATGCTTGGCGATTCGGTCACTACCGATCATATTTCTCCGGCAGGCAGCATCAAAGCAGACAGCCCGGCAGGGCGTTATCTGCAGGAACACGGCGTTGAACCGCATGATTTTAATTCCTATGGGTCACGGCGCGGTAATCATGAGGTGATGATGCGTGGCACTTTTGCCAACATTCGTATCCGTAATGAGATGGTGCCGGGTGTTGAGGGCGGAATAACGCGTCACATTCCCTCAGGCGAGCAGCTGGCGATTTATGATGCAGCTATGCGTTACAGGAAAGAAGGTATTCCACTGGCGATAATAGCCGGGAAGGAATACGGGTCGGGTTCAAGTCGCGACTGGGCAGCCAAAGGACCGCGTTTGCAGGGTGTCAGAGTGGTTATCGCGGAGTCATTTGAACGTATTCACCGTTCGAACCTGATCGGCATGGGGATCCTGCCGCTGGAGTTTCCGCAGGGGGAAAGCCGCAAAACGCTTAAGCTGACCGGAGAAGAGGTGATTGATATTGCCGATCTTGCCAGCATTAAGCCGGGTTGTATGGTCAAGGTGGTACTGAGTCGTAAAGATGGCAGCAAGCTTGAGATTGAGGCGCGCTGTCGAATCGATACTGGAAACGAACTCACCTATTATCAAAACGATGGCATATTACATTACGTCATTCGTAATATGCTTAACTGAAGACATAAAAAAAACCTGGCACGGTGCCAGGCTTTTTTATCAGGCAGGCTTATTTAAGCAGATGCCCCATCTTGATGGCTTTGGTGTCAAGATAGTGGGCATTCTTAGGATTGCGGCCAACAATCAATGGTACGCGCTCCACGATATTGATGCCTGCCTGGCTGAGTATCTCGACCTTATGTGGATTATTTGTTAGCAACCGGACTTGATGAATGCCGAGCAGCTTAAACATGTCAGAGCAAAGGGTGAAATCGCGTTCATCAGCCGCAAATCCTAATTGATGATTAGCTTCTACTGTATCAAAACCTTTATCCTGAAGAGCATAAGCGCGAATTTTGTTCAGCAGTCCGATGTTACGCCCCTCCTGACGATGATAGAGCAGAATACCGCGCCCCTCTTCAGCAATTTGCCTCAGCGCGGCTTCCAACTGAAATCCGCAGTCGCAGCGCAGACTGAACAATGCATCACCGGTAAGGCACTCTGAATGAACGCGCGTCAGTACCGGGTTATCGTCACTGACATCCCCGTAAACCAGCGCCACGTGGTCATGGCCCGTAGCCAGTTCTTCGAAACCCACCATGAGGAAATCTCCCCAGGGAGTAGGTAGTTTGGCTTCTGCCACCCGTTTAAGCTGCATCTTTTTCTCCGAATACTCAGGTTACGCGGTTTATTACCGGCATGTTGTCAGCACGTTAACGAAGTCGATTCGGCGTATATTCTGCCACATCCCTATCTGATAAGCGTAACGCTAAGAGCTATAAACATTATTTGATGTTAATACCACGTTTTTTATATATAGGTTATTATTTTTGCTAATATTTTATATCAATAACCACGTTTAAATCCAATGTTACAGGAAAGCTGAATGGGCGATATTATCAAGCGTACCGGCGTAGGTTCACTACTATTGATTTTAATGCCGCTTGTCGTCTGGGTCTTACGCTGGCGCTGGGCGCCGGGAGGAAATTACGATATTCAGTACGTATTATATTGGCTGACTGAAAGCGTTACTCGTCCCTGGGGCATTTTGACCAGCGCTTTACTGTGCGGCTGGTTTCTTTGGTGTCTCCGATTGCACTTCAAATCTGCATTGGTTTTGCTGGCTATCATGATTGCAGTCATTGCCGGTGGTCAGTTCAGCAATCAAGTGATCAAAACGCTGCTAAAAGAACCCCGGCCTTACGTGCGCTGGTTGGAAGAGACTCACCACATTACAAGCGAGGATTTTTACGCTCAGCCCCGTGATTCGCGCAGCGTACAGGTGACGCAGATGACCGATCATGATAATCGTATTCCGGCCTGGTTGAAACAACACTGGTCTTTTGAAACTGGGTTTGCATTGCCCTCCGGGCATACGATGTTTTCTGCCAGTTGGGCTTTGTTAAGCGTTGGTTTGCTATGGCCGCGTCGCCATTACAAAACGGTTGCCGTCCTGATGATATGGGCCACTGGTGTAATGACAAGCAGACTGGTTTTGGGTATGCACTGGCCGCGCGATCTCGTGGCGGCGGTGCTGATGAGCTGGCTATTGGTTATTGTCTCGACCTGGTGCGCGCAGCGCTGGGGTATACTGGCGATGAAGCCGCGTGAGCAGCGCCTGATAGTGCAGCGTAAAAGCACAAAGTAGCATTGTTTTTACACAATAAGCCCCCATAACTTGACAAGTTTAGTGAGCGCATCGGATTACGAGCACCCTGACGTTTTTTTTGGCATAATTCACCCGCTTACCATCAATGACAGGACAAACCGTGAAATACCTACTGCTCTTTTTACTGGTTTTGGTGATTTTTATTATCTCAATCACGCTCGGAGCGCAAAACGATCAGGTAGTGACGTTTAACTTCCTGTTGGCTCAGGGAGAGTTTCGTATTTCAACCCTGCTTGCGACCCTCTTTGGTTCAGGTTTTCTGCTTGGCTGGGCGATTTGTGGTTTATTCTGGCTGCGTGTTCGCATGCAGTTGGCTCATAGCCAGCGCAAACTTAAACGTCTTCAGCAAAAGATGCAGAACGAAACAACAGCCGTTACTGCCTCAGCGCCAGCCCTCAAGGAATGATGTTTTATGTATGAGCTGCTATTTCTGTTACTGCCCGTTGCCGCCGCTTATGGTTGGTATATGGGGCGCAGGAGTGCGCAGCAGGATAAGCAGCAGGAAGCGAATCGTCTCTCGCGTGATTATGTCGCAGGAGTGAATTTCCTGCTTTCTAATCAGCAGGATAAAGCAGTCGATCTGTTCCTTGACATGTTAAAAGAGGACAGCGGCACCGTTGAAGCCCATCTGACGCTTGGCAATCTGTTTCGCTCGCGTGGTGAAGTTGATCGTGCGATCCGTATCCACCAGTCGCTAATGGAAAGCGCCTCACTCTCCTATGAGCAGCGTCTACTGGCTATTCAGCAACTTGGCCGCGATTTCATGGCGGCAGGTTTCTACGATCGCGCCGAGGGCATGTTCAATCAGTTAGTTGATGAAACCGATTTCCGCGTTGGCGCGTTGCAACAGTTGCTTATTATCCACCAGGCTGTGAGTGACTGGCCAAAAGCTATCGATGTGGCAGAAAAACTGGTGAAGCAAGGTAAAGAGCAGCAGCGTCTGGAAATTGCGCATTTTTATTGTGAGCTGGCGTTGCAGGCGCTGAGCCACGATGACCTGGAGCGGGCGATAAGCCTTCTGAAAAAGGGTGAGGCGGCCAATCGTGACAGCGCTCGCGTGTCTATCATGATGGGGCGTATTCACATTGCGAAGAAAGAGTTCAGACGCGCCATTGACCGTTTGCAACGCGTTTTGGAACAGGACAAGGAGCTGGTCAGCGAAACGCTGGATATGTTGGAGAATTGCTATATGCAGCTGGACCGACAGGATGCATGGGCCGACTATTTGCGCCGCTGTGTCGAAGAGAACACTGGCGCCTCAGCTGAACTTCATCTGGCGGACATACTGGAGCGGCGGCAGGGCACAGAAGCGGCACAGAGCTATATCAACGGGCAGATGCAGCGTCATCCGACCATGCGCGGCTTTTATCGGCTAATGGATTTTCACCTACAGGAAGCTGAAAACGGTCGTGCTAAGGAGAGTTTGCAGGTGCTGCAGGGAATGGTTGGCGAGCAGATCCGTACTAAACCACGTTATCGTTGCCACAAATGTGGTTTTACTGCTCACACGTTGTACTGGCATTGCCCATCGTGTCGCGCATGGTCTTCAGTAAAGCCGATCCGCGGACTGGACGGCCAGTAAACACATTTATCCGCTTTCACCGTCAGGTCCTTATAATGGCTTCCCACTGAAAAACTCATATTTCTGACTTCTGTTCCGATGACTTAATGCATTTTAGTTACAACATTCTAATTTTTATTTAATGAACTTTCAGTCACCACAACGCACCTTTTTCTGGCAGATAATTTCACCGCAAATGGCCTCAAAAGATGATTTTTTTATTCAGCCTTGTAAAATACTCGCGATTTATTGTTCGCACTCAGGTGCAGTATGTAAAGGCCAGACCATGCAATCTCCAGTTATTCAGTCACCCGTCGTTGTGGCCCTCGATTACCCTGATCGCAATCGCGCCCTGGCTTTTGTTGATGAAATTGACCCACAGAGCTGTCGACTCAAGGTCGGCAAAGAGATGTTTACTTTATTCGGGCCGCAATTTGTTCATGAGCTTCACAAGCGTGGGTTTGCGGTTTTTTTAGATCTTAAGTTTCATGATATTCCTAACACCGTTGCCCGCGCAGTTGCCGCGGCGGCCGAACTGGGCGTCTGGATGGTAAATGTTCATGCCAGCGGTGGGGCGCGAATGATGAATGCCGCGCGTGAAGCTTTGCTACCCTATGATAAGGAGGCACCCGTACTTATCGCCGTTACTGTTCTGACCAGCATGGATGCCGGGGATCTGGACGGGCTGGGGATTAAGTTGACACCTGAAGCCTATGCTACCCAGCTGGCTGCGCTAACTTATGATTGTGGGCTGGACGGGGTAGTTTGTTCTGCCCAGGAAGTCGCCAGCTTCAGAAAAAGGTTTAGCGATGATTTTAAATTAATTACGCCAGGTATTCGTCCCGCGGGCAGTGATAAGGGCGATCAGCGTCGCGTGATGACGCCGCAGCAGGCCAGGCAGGTGGGCGTCGACTACATGGTAATAGGACGCCCTGTCACACAGTCAGCCGATCCTGCTACCATATTGCGGAATATCCTTACCTCTTTACAGGATGCATAAATGAGCGACATTAACAATCGGCTGGTCTATTCAACTGAAACCGGTCGGATTGAGGAAGAAACGATTAAATCAGTGCGGGTTAAAGGCGATGGTATTGTACGTATCCACCGCCAAACCAGTGGACGCAAGGGAAAGGGGGTCAGCCTGATTACAGGTATTGACTTTGATGATGCTTCGCTCAATCAACTGGCCGGCGAGTTGAAAAAGAAATGTGGTTGTGGCGGTTCGGTTAAAGATGGCGTGATTGAAATTCAGGGTGACAAGCGCGATCTGCTCAAATCGCTGCTCGAAAGCAAAGGGATGAAAGTGAAGCTGGCCGGAGGCTAAGACCGCAGATTTAACATGCCCGAACCATTATTAAAATCTGCAGCCCCATTTGCCAGGGAAAGCACCTGATTTAATTTTTAATTACTTATTAACCTGGTGACCAATTACTCCGCCAACCGCCGCCCCGCCAAGCGTGCCCAATCCGCTACCATTCGTCAGCACATGTCCGCCTACAGCACCGACCCCTGCACCGATTGCTGTATTACGATCGCGCTTACTCCAGTGAGAACAACCAGTAAGAGAAACGCTCAGAAGGGTAGCCAGTATTACGCCTGTGTAGCTCTTAGTTATTTTATTCATCATAATTCTCCGTCGAAAAAACAGCTAAGTTGCCTGAGTAATCTTAATAGCACGTTGTATAACAGCTGAGTTATCGCTAAAAACGATATAATTCTCTATAAGGACTCGCGATCACGCTTCATGCCTTGCTCGATCACAGAGCAATGATTTTGCCTGAACTAAGAAATGTAAGTAAATCAGACCAATTATTACCTTATAGTGAATTAACTTTAGCTGAGTTTATCGAATACTGATGGCTTTCACAGGTAAATAGTCTGAAAGGGAGAGTGACCAGGTCTGGTCACGAGTTATTAACCATCAATAAATCGATGGTTGTATCGTGACGGCATTAATGTGTTTAATAAGTTTCTCTAAATAATTACTATTTTCCCGCCTCCATGACTGGCAGCATTCAATGTATTTTTTGCACTGGAAATTAACCACGTATTTAGTGATAAGGCAGTCTCGATTAGTCTGACATTGAGAAAGACCCATTAATAATTGAGGAAATGATTATGACAGCAATTGATCAGACTACCTGCCGACTGTTTACGGAATCCGGTGATAATGCACAGCTCTCTGCTTACTACGAAGAGGGGCGACACACGATGTGGATGCTATTGCGTTCTCAGCCCCGCCCAAATTTCAATCATGGGTTAATCGAAGAAATAATGAATCTAAGCTACGCAGCTCAGCGTTCGGGACTGAGGATTGATTTTTGGGTAACAGGCTCATTGGTTCCCGCCATGTTCAACGCTGGCGGAGATTTGCGCTTTTTTGTTGACTCAATTAAATCCGGACGTCGTGAAGCGCTACGTGCCTATGCCCGCGCCTGTGTTGATTGCATTCATGCGGCTGCGCACGGCTTTGGCACTGGCGCGGTAACGTTGGCTATGGTTGAGGGAAGCGCACTGGGAGGCGGATTTGAGGCGGCTCTGGCTCATCATTTTATTCTTGCACAGGACACTGCGCGTATGGGTTTTCCGGAAATTGCTTTTAATCTGTTCCCTGGGATGGGGGGCTATTCATTAGTGGCGCGACGTGCAGGGATGAGACTGGCGGAAGAGTTGATTTGTCAGGGAGAGACGCACACCGGAGACTGGTTCGAAACAAGGGGGTTAGTGGATAAACTATTTGAGTCGGGGGAGGGTTACCGTGCCACCCGCACCTTCATCGATACACTGGCGCCTAAGCTTAACGGTATAAAGGCAATGCTGCGCGCCCGTCAGCGTGTTATACAGCTTAGTCGCTCCGAACTGATGGACATCACTGAAGATTGGGTGGATTCAGCGTTCACTATTGAGGCGAAAGACCTGGCGTACATGGAGCGTCTGGTATTGCTACAAAATCGCCATACCGCACAAACATTACGCAAGGCTGGGTAATTCACACTAGCGTCGATGTTTAAGCCAATGTTCCAGAGCCTCAGCGGGCATTGGCTTTGCATGCAGAAAACCCTGACGAATGTTAACACCGTTAGCAATAACAAACTTGTCTTCCTCAACAGTTTCAATTCCCTCGGCGATCACGCACAAGTCCAGCGCTCTGGCAACGGCCACGATGGCGCGCACCAGTGACTGTGAAACAGGTTGCACATTAACACCTCGGATAAAGCTCTGATCGAGCTTAATCGCGTTGATCGGAAAACGTGTGAGCTGTGAAAGCGAGGAGTAGCCGGTACCAAAATCATCCAGATGAATTTGCGCACCCAGCTGGCGAAATAACTGCATCAAAGCCAGTGCTTGCTCCTCATTTTCAATCAGGCAGCTCTCAGTGAGCTCAATGTCCAGTGGGCAATCCGTCATCTGTGCATCGTTAAGCGCCTTTTTCAGATCGTTGTATAAACGTTGGTCGATGAGCTGGCGCGGTGACACGTTGACGGCCACTCTCAGGCTGATCCCCCTACGTTGCCAGTCAGCGATTTGGGTTAATACATTCAGTAGAACCCATCGGCCGAGTGGCACTATCAGCCCTGATTCCTCTGCGTAAGGAATGAAGCTTTCAGGGGGGACAAGCCCTCGCTCCGGTGAGTTCCAGCGCACCAGTGCTTCAGCGCTGACCACCTCACCATTAATATCGATTTTGGGCTGATAGTCGATGACTAGTTGTTGCAAATCCAGGGCCTTACGGAGGTGGGTATCAAGCCATAGATATTCAAATACGCGCTTATTCATCCCGGTGCTGAAAATGCAAAATTTACCCCGGTCATTCTCTTTGGCGTTATACATGGCAGTATCTGCATTTCGAATCAGGCTTTCCCTGTCCTTCCCATGTTGAGGGCTGATGGCAATGCCAATCGAACAGCCTGAATATACCTCAATCGGCCCGACACGAAATGGCTGCTTCAATCGCTCAATAATTCGTTCTGCCATGCTCTTCAGCGCTATCTCACTGGTATTTTCTGCCAGTATCAAAAACTCATCGCCGCCCAAGCGTGCTAATGCCTGTTCTTTCTTAAGGCAGCTTTGAATGGCCTGAGAAACTGACTTCAATAATTGGTCGCCAAACAGATGACCATAGGCATCGTTGATTTTCTTGAAATTATCGAGATCAAGATAGATGAGGCCGACTTCACTGTCACCCCGCTGCTCAAGCGCTTCGGCTATCTCTTGAACCATGGCGTTGCGGTTGGGCAGGCCGGTAATAGAGTCGGTATTGGCCAGTACGCGCAGACGCTCCTGTGCGCTACGCTCTTCAGTAATGTCGGTTCCTGAACAGATCAGGAACGGTTCATCACGACTGCCGCCACTATAAACGAATTTATTGCGAAATAAGAACAGACGCTGGCCGCGTTTAGTGTTAATCCAGCGCTCTACCTCATACGATTGGCCGTTACGAAAAAAACCAGTGATGTTGCGGCGCGAAGCGGCAGCCTCCTGTTTGCTCATGAACAGCTGAAAGACATTATATCCGATGACTTCCTGCTCCTTGAGGCCGGTATACTCTTCACTGAGGCGGTTGAAGCGCTGAATATTGCCGCGCCGATCGATGATGACAATGACCGAGTTGGCTTCAGAAACAATCTGCTCAGCAAAAGAAAGCCCCTGTATCAGCTCGCGAGCAACGGTTGTGCTATCGCCCCAAGCGGAAGCGGTTCCCGCCCATTCGTACTGGTTAATCCTGCGGCCGACAAGATGCACAGGCAGCTCTTCGCCCTGAATGCGCAGGTTCAGATTGATACTGGAAGTGATCACCGTCATCGCGCGGATGAGGCTGGCCTGCGGTGCGTTGAGCGCCACCGCAGAGCTTGTCTGAGACTTTTCATCCTTGGCAAATCGTAGTGCGTCACTATCGGCAGTAAGACGCCAATGGGGGCTGGTCGTGCCAAAGCAGGTATACAGCAACGTTTGGCCCAACTCATCGGTCATATTTAGCTCCTCATGCTGTGACGATAGTGCCGGTCTATCTCTCTATTTTAACAACAGTATTCAGCTATCTGTACGGTTACAAGAAACATTGTGGATATATTTTTATAATCAGGCAGGCTGGAAGTTTGAAAAATACCCCGGGCGCACGCCGGGATAATATTGCTAGCAGGGACATCGCCCTGGAGAACCGGGGTTAGTGGGAAATCGTGCGTCGACACAATAACGATGAAACGCACGGGCGGTCATCGGCGTCTTCTCCGGATGTATGCGTTGCATGTGATCCAGATAGGTCTGATAGTCCCGGACCCCAACCATCAGCCGGAAACATTGAATTAACCGTTTCAATATCAGGCGACAGCCGGTTGGTGAGGTAATAACCGGCTCATTTAGCCGGGTGAACGTTTTAAATGGCCCGGACAGAGGGGGGCGGATAGGTGTTTTTACCGCGCTAAACATGGTCAACCTCATTACGCAATATAGGCGAAGTTTCGTGGGTTGTGGCGATGCTACTTGCCAGAGCTTTGCGTATCACAAATATTGCCGCTATCAGCATTGTAACGGCAACCAGCATGAAAAAACCGCACAACACGGCGTTAATCTGGTTGCTGATAACGATAGTATGCATATCTGTCATGGTTTTTGCCGGGGCGAGGATCATGTCATTGTCGATGCCACGGGCAAACTTTTTCGCCTGAGCGAGAAAACCAACGGTCGGGCTGGCATCGAAAATCTTCTGCCAGCCGGCAGTCATGGAAGTTATAAACAGCAGGATGGTTGGCAGGATAGTGACCCACGTATAACGCTGCTTTTTCATTTTAAATAGCACGACGGTGCCGAGGATCAGCGCCATTGATGCCAGCATCTGATTGCCGATACCAAACAGCGGCCACAGGGTGTTAATGCCACCTAATGGATCGATGACTCCCTGATAAACGAAGAATCCCCAACAGGCAACGGCAACCGCAGTGCCGATAATATTTCCCACCCAGGAACGGTTATTCGCCAGCGAAGGTATAACCATGCCCACCAGATCCTGCACCATGAAGCGGCAGGCGCGGGTACCCGCGTCCACGGCGGTAAGAATAAACAGTGCTTCAAACAGGATAGCAAAATGATACCAGAAGGCCATCATAGCCCGGCTGTTTATTACCTCGGTGAGGATATGAGCCATGCCCACGGCGAAGGTCGGGGCACCGCCGGCGCGTGAAAGTATTGAAGTTTCACCGACATCATGTGCAATTTGCGTCAGTGTTTCTGGCGTCAGCACAAAGCCCCAGCTATTGATTACCTGTGCGGCCTGTTCAATCGTTGTACCAATTATTGCTGCAGGGGCGTTGAGCGCAAAGTAGACCCCCGGATCGATTACCGAAGCGCAAATCAGCGCCATTATTGCGACAAATGACTCCATTAGCATCGCACCGTAGCCAATGACGCGGATATGGCTTTCATACTCAATCAGCTTGGGCGTTGTTCCGCTGGATACCAGCGCGTGGAAGCCAGAAATAGCGCCGCAGGCAATCGTTATAAACAGGAACGGAAAGAGATTCCCGGCAAATACTGGCCCACTACCGTCTATAAACCTGGTCACGGCAGGCATTTTTAATACGGGCATGGCGATAACGATACTGAGTGCAAGGCCAAGGATCACCCCAATTTTGAGGAAGGTTGACAGATAGTCGCGCGGTGCCAGCAGCAGCCAAACCGGTAGCACAGATGCAACGAAGCCGTAAATAACTAAAACCCAGGTCAACGTGGTGCCTTTCAGGGTAAAGAATGGCCCCCAAAACGTGTCCTGTGCCACTGAGCCGCCATAGACAATTGCGGCCATCATCAATACAAAACCGATCACCGACACCTCAAGAATACGGCCAGGACGGATAAAACGCATATAGATACCCATCAAGAGGGCGATAGGCAGCGTTGCGGCAATGGTAAATAGCCCCCAGGGGCTGTTGGATAGTGCTTTTACTACCACCAATGCCAGTGCAGACAGAATGATGATCATGACGCCAAATGCGCCCAACATGGTAACCACGCCGGCAAAAGGGCCAAGTTCCTGACGCGCCATTTCACCAAGAGAGCGTCCATCGCGGCGGGTGGAAATGAACAGGATAAGAAAATCCTGTACGGCGCCGGCAAACACCACGCCAACCAGTATCCAGACAGTACCGGGCAAAAATCCCATCTGTGCTGCCAGCACCGGCCCGACCAGCGGTCCGGCACCTGCGATGGCGGCGAAATGATGGCCGAATAACACCCATTTATTGGTCGGAACATAATCAAGTCCGTCGTTATAGCGTTCGGCAGGGGTCAGACGGTTATCATTCAATTCAAAAATTCGTCGGGAAATAAACAGGCTGTAGAAACGATATGCGATGCAGTAACAGGCTACTGCGGTGACGACCAGCCAGAGGGTGTTAACCTGCTCGCCGCGCTTCAGTGCCAGCATGGCAAAAGCGGCGACACCCACCAACGTCACTGCTGTCCAGATTAAACTGGATTTGAGATTTTTCATTACTTAACTCCTTGTCTTTCCACTGATGACATATCAGGAAGGCTTATGGAAAATTAAAAGTAATGTAATTTTTTGTTAGCGGAGGTATTTGCTGAGGAATCTGTGAATTAACAAGTGTTTTTTAATGACGATGCCGGGGTGAGGCCATTGCGGCCTCACCTCGTATTTTACGCAGCCGGTCGGGCAACAATGCTGCGGGTTTCCATCCGTATTTCGGCGATGGTGACCTCAATAAGGTCAGAAACGCGCCAGATGATCTCCCCTTTTATGCCGACGGTACCGGCTTCCTGGCTGCAAATAAGTTCATCGCGAACCGTGTGCAGGAAGGGGGCAGGTATAAAGGCCATTGCGCCGTTATCCAACAATCTTACACGCATACCTCCGCGAGAAATGTCGATAATCTCAGCGCTGAAGCGCCTATCGGTGCCAGCTGAATTTCGCAGGAAACGCGCGTACAGCCAGTCGCTGACATCGCGCTCAGCCATGCGATTGAGACGACGGCGCTCACTCATTTTTTGTATGGCATCGGCATCGGGACGTTGACCCTGCTCACCGTTTATAATCGCCTTCAGCAGGCGGTGGTTGAGCATGTCACCATACTTACGGATTGGCGAGGTCCAGGTTGCATAAGCCTCCAGGCCAAGGCCAAAGTGCGGCCCGGGTTCGCTGGTGATTTCGGCGAAAGACTGGAATCGCCGAATGCGGCTATCGAGGAACTGAGTTGGCTGCTGGTCGAGTGCTCTTCGTAACGTACGGAAGCCCTCCAGGGTAGTCATAGCCTGCGGATCAGCGACAATACCGTGATTAGCCAGTACTGCGCTGGCCTGCTGGGCGTTGGCGCTATCAAACCCATGATGGACGTTGTAGACGCCAAAGCCCAGCTGGTCGCGTAATACTGTTGCCGCGCAAATGTTCGCCGCGATCATCGCTTCTTCAACCATACGATTGGCGGTGCGACGTGGTTCGGTGACAATATCCAGCACCTCACCCTTTTCACCAAGCAGGAAGCGATAATCAGGCCGATCTTTGAAAACCAGAGCGTGAGTCCGACGCCATTCGTTTCGGGCAAGGCTCATGCGATGCAGCAGGCGGATCTGGTTGGCTATCGCTGCGCTTTGTGGCTGCCAGCGGCCACTATTTTCCAGCCAGTCTGACACGTCGTCATACGCCAGCTTGGCCTTGGATTCGATCCAGGCTGTAAAAAAATGCACGTCATCACCGAGGCTACCCTCTTTGGCGACGGTCACACGGCACACCAGCGCAGGCCGACGTTCGTTAGGGCGCAGTGAGCATAAATCATCGGAAAGCTGGCGCGGCAGCATGGGAATATTAAATCCCGGCAGGTAGTTGGTAAAAGCGCGTACGGCAGCAATGTGGTCCAGCTTACTACCGGCGGCGATCCACGCGGTTGGATCGGCAATAGCGATGGTCAGTTGTAGTTCGCCGCCGGGCGTCTCTTCAACGTAAAGCGCATCGTCCATATCGACAGTACTGGCACTATCAATGGTAATAAAATCCAGAGCAGTCAAATCTTCGCGCTGCGTAGCCTGGTCGTGCATCGCGATCGGTGCATCTGAGGGCGCTTCACGCTCCAGATTATGACGTGACAACGTCACCCACCAGGGGGCCAGGTGATCATCAGCGGCCGTGATATATTCGGTTAGCTCAGCGTAAAAACCGCGATCGCCTTTTAACGGATGACGACGCATTTCAGCGACCGCCCAGTCTCCCACCTTAAATTCATGGCTAACATTGCGCATCGGGCGGCAGGGAATAGCGTCTTTGAGCAGCGGATGGTCAGGAATAATAAAAAGGCGATCGTCTTTTTTCTGTATCCGACCGACAAAACGGCTAAGGAATGGCTCTACCAGCGTTTCCGGATCGGCAATTTCGCGATCTTTATCAGTTTGGAGGATAGCTACCACGCGATCTCCGTGCATCACTTTTTTCATAAACGGTGGTGGAATGAAGTAACTCTTCTGCGAATCTACTTCTAGAAAACCAAAGCCTTTTTCCGTGCCTTTCACTGAACCTTCAACGCGTGGGGTTTGGGAGTGAAGCTTCTCTTTGAGCTGCGCAAGCAGCGGATTATCCTGGAACATAATTTCAACAGTTTTAGTGGCCTAAGAGCGGGTGACAGTTTTACGCGAATAGCACGCGGGCGGCAAGGTTAATATTGACCGCAGTAAACGGAGAAAAACATGGGTGCGACGGGGATGCCCGTACGGTATCACGCACGGGCTAAGCGCACTATCAGACAATACGTAGATCGTCATGATTTTGCGAAAGGGTAATTTTTACCGGCACTGATTTTGACGTCGGCGTCCCGGTGCCATCGCCATAGCTGGTAAGAGGTACAAGTGGGTTGGTTTCCGGATAATACGCGGCCAGGTTACCGCGAGGGATCGCATAGGGTACCAATTTGAACCCTTCCACTTTCCGGATGATGCCATCATTCCAGAGTGTTTCGATATCGACGCTGTCGCCGGCTTTCAGCCCCATATCAGTCATATCATCAGGATGAATAAATAGCACCTCGCGCTGGCCGTATACGCCCCGGTAGCGGTCGTCAAGACCATAAATAGTGGTGTTGTACTGATCGTGAGAGCGCAGAGTCTGTAGGGTGAAGGGCGCTTCATTCTGGCCGATAGACGGAAATAACGAAGCGGGCAGACTGGCCGCGCTAAAATTGGCCTTACCGCTATCGGTATTAAAGCAGTATTGCGCCGCTGCATTTCCCAGCCAGAACCCACCGGGATGCTCGCATTTCTGATTGAAGTCTGCAAAGCCTGGAATGGTAGCGGCGATATGGTCACGTATCAGGTTGTAATCTCCGGCGAGCGCCAGCCAGTCTATTTTCTCGTTGCCTAAGGTCGCCTGAGCAATGCCTGCCACTATTGCGGTTTCCGAACGCTGTGTGTCGGATAGCGGCTTACCAACGCCTTGCGAGGCATGAACCATACTGAATGAGTCCTCGACGGTAATAAACTGGGCGCCACTGGCTTGTATATCTTCTTCGGTACGGCCAAGCGTTGGCAAAATCAGCGCCTCATTTCCTGGTACCAGGTGAGTACGGTTGAGCTTGGTGCTGATCTGAACGGTAAGCCCACAACGCTGCAATGCCATTTCGGTACGCGGGCTATCAGGTGCGGCGGCGGCAAGGTTGCCACCCAGCGCAATGAATACTTTAATTTCGTTACGCAGCATCGCCTCTAATGCTTGCACGGTGTTATGTCCGGCTTCGCGCGGCGGCGAAAAGTTAAAATGTGCCGCCAGGCTATCGAGGAATGCGGCGCCCGGCTTTTCATCGATACCCATCGTCCGGTTACCCTGCACATTACTGTGTCCCCGAACCGGACACAGACCGGCACCCGGCTTACCAAGCTGACCGAAAAGTAGCTGGAGATTAACGATTTCACGGACAGTATCAATCGAATGTTTGTGCTGAGTGATCCCCATCGCCCAGGTACAGATAACGCGCTCGGCCTGCTGATAAACCGTCGCAGCATGACGTAGCTGCTGCTCGCTGAGCCCGGATTGTTGGGTAATAGTATGCCAGTCCGTTGCGTCCACCACCGCAAGATAGTCATCCATACCTTGGGTATGTTCAGCGATGAACGCCTGCGCGAAAATCCCCTCTTCGCCTGCATTGATGCGCAGGCGATGGATTTCCAGCAATGCTTTTACCATGCCACGTACCGCAGCCATATCCCCCCCCAGACGGGGTTGATAATAGGTAGAGCTAATTGCGCCTGATAAGGGGGTCAGCAGTTCAACCGGCTTTTGCGGATCGGAAAAGCGCTCCAGACCGCGCTCACGTAGCGTGTTGAAGGTCACAATGCGGGCGCCGCGATCGGCAGCGTTGCGCAGGCTGTGCAGCATCCGAGGATGATTGGTGCCAGGATTCTGGCCAAAAACGAAGATGGCGTCAGCCTGTTCAAAATCGTTAAGCAGAATTGTGCCTTTACCAACACCAATACTGTTCTTTAAACCGGTACCGCTTGCTTCATGGCACATATTCGAGCAGTCGGGAAAGTTATTGGTGCCGGCCATACGGCCGAACAGCTGATATAACCACGAGGCTTCGTTACTGGCGCGACCAGAAGTATAAAGCTCCATCTGATGCGGATTACTCATCGACTTGATATGTCGGGCAATCAAAGCGAATGCGTCATCCCAGCTGATTGGCTCATAGTGATCGGTCGTGCGGTTGTAGCGAAGTGGCTCAACGATACGGCCCTGATATTCGAGAAAGTAATCACTTTGCTGATACAGCTGAGTCACGCTATAGCGCTTGAAGAAATCGGCATCAATATAGCGACGAGTCGCTTCCCAAGTTACCGCTTTAGCGCCATTTTCACAAAAACTGAACGTGCTTTTATTATCGTCGCCCCATGCGCAGCCTGGGCAGTCAAAGCCTTTTGCCTTGTTTACGTGCATCAGATTGCGCAAATTTTTAATGACCTGCTTGCTGTCAAAAACGAAACGGGTGGTGGCTTCCAGTGAACCCCAGCCGCCAGCGGCTGATTGGTACGGTTTGATCTGCGATTTAAATTTCATAGTCGGCGAGAGATTGTTGGCTAGTTATTGGCATTATCTGTCTTAATAGTTTTATTATTGTGGCTGTATGTAAATAAATTGTCTAATTGATTGAGGAAATCGTGCGATTAGTCTGGTTTGTCGTGGCGAGTAAATGGACGTAAGCTCGGGTAAAAGAGGTCATTTATTGCCCATCAAGGAGCAAATGGTGAGTGATAATGTTAACCGATTTAGGATCGTGCTGCTTCCTGAACGTTGTATCATAAGTGGCTGTCCTTTTTAGGCGCACTGTAAAGGATTCGGTCTGCGCTGACGAGTTCCCTAAATCTGACTGTTTGATTCGGATAAGTAAAGAGCATCTGAATTTTATAATCAGATTTTCGCTGTAATTGGTATTTACCTTTAGCAAAATGACAGGTTAGAAATGAAAATGTTGTTACAGTTCAGCGCTTTTATTTAAAATTAAACATTAGTGGTATTAATGCATTTGGTCAGTCAGCCAGAGGGGCAGGCCCCGAGAGTAGGATTACAAATCGATAAGTGGTACCAAAATTAGAGTTATCCAGTATACAGAACTCAATCGCAAAAATTTTGCACTTGTGTGACTCCAGTGCGGATTAATATTTTAAATAAATATTTACTATTCGTAAGGTAAATATTTTGTCATTTTTTAAATTAAGAATAATCTTCATGTTGTTAAGCGTGCGGCAGAAATTTTTCGCGTTAATATGACATTCATCCTTCCTGGATCCGATTTAGGGCTATTATAAATTTGATGCTGATTAGAACAAGTGATTTTTTCTTTCGCATAGACATATACTGCATCAGAAGAGAGGTGAATTTCTTTTTAACGTTATTATTTCACTGGCACTGTGGAAGTGAATATGTTTATTTTTTGGGTCGGGGATGATTTTAAATGAGATTTTCGAATGAGTTATCTACGACAATAAGATGAGTTCAAACCAATATTTTTTCAGCTGGACGATCTGTGAGTGAGCCATTGGTACCCGCTGTTTGAGCGATCTTAATAATTACTCATTGAATTAGTCGATGATAGATGAGTGTTGAGATGGGATAAACACCTGGAATGTTCGGGGGTAGCCAGCGCAGTTGGCAGACTATGCAGCGCTCCTTTTTCTCCTCATGCCAGATAAAATGATCCCGCAAAAGAGAAATAAAATAGACATCATGCAATTGATATACCCTGTAACCTTGAACGCGAGCGCCACTTTGGCCGGGCAGCTTCGTCAGCCAGCCGACGTGATCAATGCGGTTGAAAAATCTGGAGCGTGAGCTGGGCGTCCGACTAATTAATCGCAGCCATAATTTTGCCGGGTTTACCGCAGGAGATGAGCGAGTGCTGGACTGGGTACGCGAAATTGTTTCAGTTTAACAGGGGTTAAAGCTGGAAGTGGAGTCGCTGAAGCAGGGCGTCAACGGGACGTTACGCATTGGCATCGTGCCGCATGTAGCCTTGCACTTGCCGCGCTGCTAAAAAGCGTTAACCAGCCGTTTCCCCGGTCGGATAACTGCGTGGCGGTGCTGAGTGCCGACCAGCTGCGGGAGGCGCTGCAAAGTCATACCATTGATGTCGGCATTGGTTCGTTTGAGCTGGCAACGCTGAGCAGATTCCAGTTTCAGGCCCAGCCGCTTTTTGACTGCGATGTTAAGCTGATTTTTAATCCGGACTATTTTCCGCGAGGCAAAAGTGACGCGGCGTATCGTGCTGGAAAGTCGTTCGATTTTCCCACTGATGCTGGCGGTGCACTCTGCGCTGGGCTGCGCGATATCGCCCGTGGGGCATTTATTGCCGTCACTGCATGCATTACCGGTAAATATGCCCCCAATGGCACGCTACGGTGCCGTAGCGATTGCCAGTCCAGGTCGGGTCACGCCGCTGGCTGGGCATTTTTTTCACGTTGCACGTGTAAACCAGATGGTAGCAAGGATTAACGCTCTTTCCTGAATATTTATCGCAATACCGTTGCAGACACCAACCCCTGTCATGAATACAGCCTCAGCCGGTGGGCTAATGTTATCTGCCTGCCGCTGTAATTGACTCATTGTCAGTGAAACTTTTTTAACCAGTAGCACCAGGTTAAACACGCCTGATCGAAGATATTAATCAGCACATTGAGTGACAATGTCACGTTAACTGGCTGAAAGATGGCTGTTTTGCGGGCACGGTAAAGGTCAGTGCCATCTATACGGGTCTTCTATTGCAACAAAAGGCGCATCCGGATTGATATCCCGCCTTCGTAGCCATCTCACGTGCTGTCGACGGAATGCATAAATTCCGGCAATAATACATGCCTGATAGATTATAAAACCAATCAGCTGGTGGAAGGTGATAATGTCGGCCAGCGTCAGGCCGGTCCTGCGGATTGAGTCTGGCGGCATAATCATTGCACAATTGCTGAACACTGCTAAGCTGCGCAACCCATAATGCGCTGCTCAGTCGCTCATAAAGCGTTAACGTATGCAGGTGACTGGTGGTTACCTGCGTGGGTAAAAGCTGCGGGTATAGGCCCCCGGAGATTTGCAACATCGTACGCTGGTGCGCATTAGCTGTAGTAATTCTGCATGATTTCCGGTGGCATCCAGTAAAAAGGGATCTGCCTCCGTGGCGGCGTGTCTTTCCGCCCGATGGCAAGGGTCTTGTGATACCCGTGATTATTACCGGGAAAGTGAGGTGATCCCATAAAGAAAGGCTTTGTTATCAGCGCTGACCATGCAGTAACAGGGCGGCGACAGAATGAATATCAGGACTATCCTCGCCTGACCTTGCGGTCAGATAAAAGAATCTTCAGCATTAACTTGTTGCAGGCGCTATAACGGAAAGAAGAGGGTGAGGCCGCAGCCCCACGCGTAGCCCTTACTTCAGCTCCAGCTCGTTCATTGCGGCGATGCTAAAACCACCGTCAACATGAACCACTTCGCCAGTAATGCCACCGGCAAGATCAGAACACAGGAAAGCGGCAGAGTTGCCGACATCTTCAGTGGTGACGGTACGGCGGATTGGCGTTACCGCCTCGCAGTGCGCCAGCATTTTACGAAAATCCTTGATGCCGGATGCGGCCAGCGTACGAATTGGGCCAGCTGAGACCGCGTTAACACGCACCCCTTCCGGGCCCATAGCGTTTGCCATATAGCGCACGTTGGCCTCCAGCGAGGCTTTAGCCAGACCCATAACGTTATAGTTAGGTATCGCGCGTTCTGCTCCAAGATATGAGAGCGTCAGAAGCGCAGAATTTGGATTGAGCATTTGGCGGCACGCTTTCGCCATCGCAACGAAGCTGTAAGCGCTGATATCATGAGCGATTTTAAAACCTTCACGGGTTACAGCGTTTACGTAGTCGCCATCGAGCTGATCGCCCGGCGCGAAGCCAATTGAGTGTACAAAGCCATCAAATTTGGGCCAGGTTTTTGCCAGTTCAGTAAACAACGATTTGATGCTGTCATCTTCAGCAACATCGCACGGCAGAATGATGTCAGAGCTGAGGTCTTTGGCAAACTCTTCCACGCGGGATTTGAGCTTGTCGTTCTGATAAGTGAAGGCCAGCTCTGCACCCTGTTTGTGCATTGCCTGCGCAATACCATAGGCAATGGAAAGTTTGCTGGCAACGCCAGTAATCAGAATGCGTTTACCTGAAAGAAAACCCATAGCTGTAATCCTTATAAGTCATTGTTGTTGCGGCCGTGGGAGAGATTATAGATACGGCCTGCGTTAATCGACCCGGCGATTCTAGCACAACTCGTTTAACGGCGTTAATCTGACAACGTACACGATTGAATGATATTATAATTCAGTTGGTTATTTGTCTTTTCGCCAGGCCTCAGCAGTTAATGCTTCGCCGAAATGGCTGGTAATCAGGCGCTTGGTTTGTTCATGCAGCGGCGCGGAGAGCACATCCGCCGTGCCGCCACGTTCAATCACCTCGCCCTGATGCATTACGATCACCTGGTCGCTGATGTGCTTCATCATACCCAGATGCTGTGTAACGTAGATATAAGCAATCCCATGTTTATCCTGAAGATCAAGCATCAGATTAACCAGTTGAGAACGCATGGACATATCCAGCGATGCCAGTGCCTCATCGGCAACAATAACTTTTGGTTGTAAAATGAGCGCACGCGCCAAACCGATACGCTGCTTCTGTCCCGGTGCCAGCATGTGAGGATAGTAAGCGGCGTGGTCGGGTAGCAACCCGACCTGGCGTAAGGTAGCAACAATGCGTTTTTGCCGCTCTTCGGCTGTCAGTTCGGTATTCAGGCGCAGAGGAAACTCCAGAATCTGGCTGATACGTTGACGCGGATTAAGTGAGGTACTGGGGTCCTGAAAAATCATGCGAATACGCTGACTACGGTAGCCATAATCGCCAAAAGCTAGCGGATGATCATCAATAATAATGTCGCCATCGCTGGGCGCGATCATACCACTCAGCATTTTTGCCAGGGTCGACTTCCCCGACCCGTTCTCACCAATGATCGCCAGTGTCTGGCGTTCACGCAGGGTGAAGCTGACGCTTTTTACCGCTTCGACATGCTGACGACGAAACAGGCCGGTCCGATAGCGGTAGGTTTTATTCAGGTTACGCACCTCGAGCAGTGTTTCAACCATTCAGGGCGTCTCCAGGTTCAGCGGAAAATGGCAGGCAAACAGGTGGTTTTTGGTGCCGTTCAGTCGTGGTACTTCAATACAATTTTTCTGTGCGTAAGGACAGCGCGGGCCAAGGCGACAGCCAATCGGCAGGCTTTCAAGTGAAGGGATAGCGCCGGGTAGGGTATTCAGACGACTTTTATGTGGTAGCGAACGGCCAAAATCAGGCATTGCGCGGATTAATGCCTGCGTATAGGGATGATGTGGTGCGGTAATTAAATCCTCACTGTCGGCAGTTTCAACCGTCTGACCGCAGTACATTACGTTGATGCGATCGGCCCATCGGCTCATGGTTTGCAAATCGTGACTGATGAGTAAGATGGTGGTGTTATTATTCTGATTCAATCGTGCAAGCAGGCGAAATATCTGCGCTTGGGTCGTTGGTTCCATCGCATTGGTGGGTTCGTCGGCAATAAGCAGACGTGGCTGGTTTGCCAAAGCAATGGCGATCATTACCTTCTGACACTCGCCCTGAGTCAGCTCATAAGGGAAGCTCTCCATAATGTCCTTGTGATCCTTTATGCCTACCCGATGGAGTAACTCGATAGCGCGACGATGACGCCATCGGAAACGCTCGCTCAGGCGGCCGCGAAAGGTTGTGCCGGGGATCGCCTGTATCAGCTGTCGGCCGATGCTCTCGGAGGGGTCGAGGCAAGACTGTGGCTCCTGAAAAATCATGGATACATTCTGCCCAACCAGCTTACGGCGTTCGCGGGCGGTCAGATTTAGCAGGTCGACATCTTCAAAACGCATGCGGTCGGCGGTGACGCGCCAGTTTTCACGGGTTACGCCGCAGATCGCTTTGGCTATCAGACTTTTCCCAGAACCGGATTCTCCCACCAGCCCACGAATCTCGCCTTCAGCAAGACTCAAACTGACGCGATCGACGGCTTTTACCGGCCCGTCGGCAGTCATAAATTCGATGGTCAGGTTACGTATATCCAGTAATGCCATTATTCAATCCCCGCAATAATCGCGCGTCGAATACCTTCGCCCAGCAGGTTAACAATCAGTACGCTAATCATAATCGCGGCACCAGGCAGCATAACGGTCCAGGGAGCAACATAAATCAGTTCCAAAGAGTCGCCCATCATTACGCCCCATTCTGGCGATGGCAGCTGGGCGCCAAGGTTCAGAAAGCCCAGTGACGCAATATCGAGGATCACCATCGATAATCCACGAGTAAATGCCGAGACCAGCCGCGGGGCTACATTAGGCAGTATGGCATACCATAGAATGCTCTTGTTATGGGCGCCATCAAGCCGGGCGGCAATAACATACTCTTTTTCCATTTCATCATGCACTGCACTGTAAATTTCTCTCACCAGACGCGGAAGCACTGCGAGAAATACCGCCAGCAGAGCATGATCGAATCCCGGACCCATAAAGGCGATAACGATGATGGCTAACAGTAGCGATGGGATTGATAAAAAGGTATCCAGGATGTGGTTAAGTATCGCGGAGCGTAATCCGTGAGTTAATCCAGCGGAAATGCCAAGCAACGTGGCAAACAGCGAGGCAAGCAGAGTCACAATTATTGCAGAACCGACCGTAGGTGCCGCGCCTCTGAGCAGACGGCTGAGCACATCGCGGCCTAGATCATCGGTGCCGAGGAAAAAGGATACATCCCCATAATGAGACCAGGAGGGTGGCAACAGCTGATAGCCAAGAAACTGCTGATCGGAACTGTAAGGGGCCAGCAGGTTGCCGAAAAGGCATAAGAATAGCAGGCCGATGAAGGCATATAAGCCAATCATTGCGCTGGTATCACGATAGAAGAGTCGGCAGGTGTGGCGTAGTGGGCTGGGTTGCCGCTTTTCTGCGTAGAGATTATCGAAGCGCATACCACTCCTTGTGCTTAAGTGGATTCATTATTGCGCCAAAAATGTCGGCCAGGACGTTAACACTAATCACTAAGCCGCCAATCACCATCACGCCGGCAGAAATAGCGGCGTAATCCTGCTGGCGAATGGCGTCAATCAGCCAGCGCCCCATTCCAGGCCAGCTAAACACCACTTCGGTAATCATCGCCAGAGTCAGCATGGTAGAAAATTGCAGTCCGAGGCGGGGAATAATCGGCGGCAGCGCATTGTGCAATACATGCCGACGGATAACAGTGAAGCGTGAGAGGCCGCGAATAGCGGCTGCTTTAATGTAGTTCTGCTCCATTACTTCGCGCGTTGAAATACGCATCAGGCGCGTAACTTCGGTTGTTGGCGCAACGGACAGCGTAATGACCGGCAGGACCAAGTGGCGAAGGACGCTGATGATAATCTCATGACGCCATTGTGGCGGATTAAGAAAGGCATCTATTAAACCAAAACCGGTGATATTTACCACGGGATAGAGCAAATCGAAGCGGCCAGAAACTGGCAACCATCCGAGCGTCAGTGAGAAAAACAGCGTAAGCAGCAGCGCCAGCCAGAATACCGGCAGCGAGAAACCCAGCAATGCTACCGTGCTTATCAGCTTATCCTGCCATTTATTACGTAAAACCCCTGCACAAATGCCCAGTGGAATTCCGACTAACAGTGCCATTGTAAAGGCTAAAATACACAGTTCCAGCGTAGCGGGAAATACTTCGCGCAGCTGATGACTGATCGCTATGCCGTTGATGCTTGATACGCCAAAATCAAAGTGCATCAGCCCTTTAAACCAGAAGTGCCAGGCGTCAAACAATGAGTCCCCCTGAAGCGGCGCATGGGGAGGAAAATAGCTCAGGCTAAAGCCGACCAGCGAAAGGAAAAACAGGGTAATAACCCAGAGAAGAAGACGTCTGAGGGTGTAAATTATCATGGATTTTCCTTGTCAGAATCACGATAAACCCCGGCAAATGAAGCATTGCCAAAAGGACTTAATACCAGCCCGTGAATATCATATCGATAGGCCTGCAAACGGAGTGAAGAGGCCAGCGGTAGTATCGGCAGCTGGCTTGAAAGAATTTGTTGTGCCTGATCATAGTCTTCTATTCGCGTTGCCAGTTGTTGAGAACGCACAGCCTTTTGCAACAGGGCATCGAATCTCGGATCGCACCAGTGCGCCAGATTGGTTTGTGAACTGATCGCATCGCAGCTCAACAAAGGCCGTAAGAAGCTATCCGGATCGTTGCTGTCCGTCGCCCAGCCACTCAGCGTCAAATCGTGATTCGTTTCCATCAGGCGGGCTTCCTGAAAACGCCCCTCCAGGAGATGAATGGTGACCTGCACCCCGACCCGTGCCAAATCTGACTGAATCAGCTGGGCAGTTTTCAGCGGGCTAGGGTTCCATGCCTGGGATGCTGACGGCACCCAGAGTGACAGATGTAGATTTTTTATGCCCAACGCCTGTAAATCCTTTTTTGCTTTATCCGGATCGTAAGGGGTGACATGTGCCGAGTTGTCAAATGCCCAGGAGGCGCGTGGCAAAATTGAGGCGGCAGTTTCTGCCGTACCGTAATAGATCGAGTCTATAAGACGCTGATTATTGATCGCCAACGCCAGAGCCTGACGGACGTCAGGTTGATTGAGTGGTGCTTTACTGGTATTGAATGCTAGGTAAGCAATGTTCATTCCGGGTCGTAATGTCAGCCTCAAACGCGGGTCGTCACGTAAGATCGAGAGTTGGCTGGCGGCCGGGTAGGCGAGGACATCGCACTCACCCGTCAGCAATTTAGATAATCGCCCGGTTCCGCCGGCTGAAAGATCGATAACGACTGTTTCCATGCGTGGTTTTCCTTTCCAGTAGGAAGGATTGCGTTGCAGGCGAATAAACTGTCCGGGCTGATAGTGTTGCAACTGAAAAGGGCCGGTACCGACTGGTTTGAAGTCAAGCTGTTCCTTACGGCCCTCAAGGGCAAGCTTAGCGGCATATTCAGCGGAAAGGATTGGCGCGTAGTGGGTTGCGATATGCCAGAGAAAGGAGGCGTCAGGTTTTTCAAGTTGGATTTCTACCGTGTAGCGATCCAGTTTGCGGATGCTCTTCACCGCGTTGGCATACTGGAGGCTGTCGAAATAGGGGTAGTGGCCGCCATTTACGTTATGCCAGGGTGATTTACGATTGAAGATACGCTCGAAGCTGAATACAACATCATCGGCATCCATCTGACGAGTAGGAGTGAACCAGGGCGTCGTTTGGAACGATACGTCGTGACGTAAATGAAAAATATAGGTTGTACCGTTATGACTCACTTCCCAGCTTTTAGCCAGCTCCGGTACTAGCCGATAAGTATAAGGATCGACGCCGAGCAGGCGATCATAGATCTGAGCGGCCACGGTATCGACGATTACGCCACCTGACGACAATTGGGGGTTAAAGGTCTTAATCACGCCATTAACACAGTAAACGAAGCCGGTCTGGCGAATGTCTTTGTTCTCCGCTGCCTGCGCCGGTCTGGCAAACAGCAGAGGCGTGAACAGCAGCATCAGAAGAAATGTGCGCATAGAGTTTCAGTCAATTCAGGCAATTTTCTCAGTGTACCGTACATTGAGCCTGTGCCTCAAATTTGGTGCGGAGTAAAGAGTAAAAGCCGCAATTTACAGCTTATGGAAACTTCAAAGCGGCTAAACAGATTTAAGATAGGCGCAAGAAGAGTATGGAAATGAGAAAAATTCTCAATAAACGGCTTTACAAATGATAACGAGAATGATTATTATTGTTTCGCGCTTCAACGGTGGCTCTACCGAAGAAGAGCACGACATTGCTCACATTGCTTCCAGTATTTTTAGCCCACCTTGCGTGGGCTTTTTTTTTGTAATCTGAATACTGCTTTAAGAAACGACAAGCACAGGCATAAAATGCATTCGCCGTAATAACTACGGCGAATTGGGTCGTTCAGGCCTTAGTACGGGTAAACTTTTGTCGTAAACTGATCCGCAGGAGTTCAATTGACCAGGCCCACAGGCAGGTCCCGAGGATTTCGGATAAGACTTCATCAAAAGGTAGGTGGCTCAGGCCTGGTGAAAGATTTAATGCAGGCAGGATAATGCCATGACAGGCTACCGCGAAAAACAGACCAAAAATAATTCCTTGCAGCAGCTTTATACGCGGAAAAATTTCGGCGAACATGCAGTAAAAAACGGCAGCGGCGACTGAAAAAAGAATATGAACTACATTGCCTCCCCAATAGACGATCTGGTCGGAATAATGATAGGCCAGGTTGTGCCAGTCTATACCCAGGTCATCAAGCACTTTTACCGGAGGTGCAATGCGGTCTGGCGTGCGCGGAGGGAGAATATCTTCAGTGCCTGATTTTATAAAAGCAGAGATGATGCCAGTGATAATACCGATGAAAAAAGCGCTAACAAACTTACGTTCTTTTTTTGCGGTAGTTTCGAAAATATTAAGCATTTAAATGAAAACCCTTTAATGTTCATGTGGTCAGCACACTGTGTATGCTGTGGCTATCACTGCAAGATACAGTGCAATGCAAATTACGCATTAAACAATAACGCAACAAATTAGTAATATCACTTTGCTTTTATTGCCTGCGTATCCGGCACTAATTTTTATGATGTGCGTGGCGATATAATGACCATTCATCGACTTCTTTACCTGAGGGTAGAATACAATTTCCGGTCACGCCTCCTTTAGTGTTGACCATGACGCTTTTACCGCCAATTTTTACGCAATAAACCGAAGCAGGGTTAGCCAGGCCGGTTTGCGGAGTAAGCGCCTGATGTCTTGCCGTACATGAGGCCATTGTTAGCATCGCGATCAAAATAAATAGTTTTTTCATTATGGTTCAACTTAAACAGGTAAAAGAAACTGGTCAAAAAGCAACATATTGAGTCACGGTCATTATACAGGCGGATAAACCTCAGCTACCCAATTTTTAACAATGCAATATTACAATGGCCAGCGGAGCAACTTAGCCATCAATTTTGGACTCTGGTAGTCAACCCTGTCCAGCAAGTTATCATCCTGTGAACGGTCACGAATTAATCTTTATCCACCGAATTTTTGACTGCCCTGTAATGTTTTTTCATTATCGCTCTCAATTGGTGATAGGTCAGGCCAAGCAAATCGGCGGTTGTGCGCTGATTATATCTGGCGGCGGTAAGCGCGTTGCTTAACAATTTAGCCTCACTGTCGTTTTGCCAGCGTCGTAAATCCAGTGGCAGTGCCGGCAGGATATTTTCTGCTTTTGCAGTCGGTGATGCAGCAATATGCCTGGAGGTAGCAAAGGGGTTGATTACGATATTATCCAGTGCTTCCTCGCTACTGTTGTGGCGATAGACAGAGCGCTCGACGGCGTTTTTGAGCTCACGAATATTTCCCGGCCAGGAGTAATGGGTCAGGGTGTCAACCGCCCGCGGTGTGAAACCAGGAAAAAGAGGTAATCCAAGCTCGCGGCACATCTGGATAGCGAACTGCTCAGCCAGCAACAGGATATCAGTGTGTCGCAGGCGCAGAGGTGGTAGCTGCACAACATCGAATGCCAGCCTGTCGAGTAGATCGGCACGAAACCGCCCTTGCTGCGCCAGCGCAGGCAGGTCGTCATTTGTTGCACAAACCAGTCTCACGCTGACCTGCAATGACTGGCTCCCGCCAACCCTTTCGAGCTGGCCATATTCGATAACCCGCAGCAGCTTTTCTTGTACCAGCATCGGTGCATTAGCCAGCTCATCAAGAAACAGCGTGCCACCATCTGCGCGTTCAAAACGCCCCTGATGACGTTTCTGTGCTCCGGTAAACGCACCGGCTTCATGGCCGAATAGCTCAGAATCCAGCAAATTTTGGTTCAGGGCGGCACAGTTCAGCGAAATAAAAGGGCCTTGCCAGCGAGGTGAAAGAAAATGTAGCCGCCGTGCAATCAGCTCTTTACCGGTGCCACGCTCACCGATTATCAGCACAGGTTTATCCAGACGGGCGATTTTTGATACCTGCTCAAGCACTTCAAGAAACAGGTTTGATTCTCCCAGCAGAGTATCCAGATGTTCTGTCATGATGAAAATCACCAGGTAGTTAGTTTTTTTCACCACTTTAGATGTTACACAGACGAATGCAACTTATTAAAACGTCTAAATATTAGTGAGATAAAAGTTGGCATGTAATTTGTATTAAGAAACATGAATACACGGCCATCGTTATGAGGATGAACAAATGGGAATTTTTTCGCGTTTTGCTGACATCATTAATGCCAATATCAATTCGCTGCTGGATAAAGCAGAGGATCCACAAAAACTGGTTCGGCTGATGATTCAGGAAATGGAGGACACGCTGGTGGAGGTTCGTTCAAACTCAGCTCGCGGGCTGGCAGAGAAGAAACAGCTGCTACGGCGTCTTGATCAGGCAGAAGCGCAGATCGGTGAATGGCAAGAAAAAGCTGAGCTGGCGTTGCGTAAAGAGAAAGAAGATCTGGCGCGAGCGGCGCTGATTGAAAAGCAAAAGTTAACCAGCCTTTCGGCGTCGCTACATAATGAGGTCACGCAGATTGATGAGACGCTGGCGCGCCTGAAAGCGGAAGTTGGCGAGCTGGAAAATAAACTGAATGAAACGCGCGCCCGTCAGCAGGCACTGACCCTGCGTCATCAGGCCGCTGCATCGTCGCGAGATGTACGTCGTCAGCTGGACAGCAACAAGCTTAGCGATGCAATGGCCCGTTTTGAGTCTTTTGAACGCCGTATTGATCATATGGAAGCGGAAGCCGAAAGCCATAGGTTTGGTAAAAGCAAAAACCTTGTTCAACAGTTCGCCGATCTGAAAGCAGACGATGAAATAAGCCAGCAGTTAGCATCGTTAAAAGCGCGCATGAATTTGCGAGATGCAGAATAATCATTTTTATACGAGGCAATGTCCGGTGCTGTCGGGACGTTAAACTCAGGTCAAGGAGAGTGAATGAGCGCATTATTCTTAGCTATACCGCTAACCATATTTGTGCTGTTTGTTGCGCCAGTATGGTTATGGTTGCATTACAGTAACCGCCAGAATGGCGGGGAGCCAAACGCTTCTGAGATACAGCGTTTGCAGCATCTTACTCAGCAGGCCCAGCGTATGGCCGATCGTATTAAGGCACTGGAGGAAATTCTCGATGCTGAGCACCCAAACTGGAGGCAATCATGATGTTTCAGGGGCGTAAACTTCACCGTATCCCGGAAGAGGGGAAAATAAAAGGCGTTTGTGCGGGCATCGCGCACTATCTGGATATTCCGGTGATGCTGGTGCGTGTGATTACCGTGCTGTCACTGTTTTTCGGCTTATTCGCTTTTACCGTGGTGCTTTATATCATCCTAAGTTTTGTGCTAGATCCACGCTCTCCGGGGGAGGTCGGCGCAGAGATACCCCTTAGCCGGCATCAGTTGCTGGACGAGGCAGACAGGATCCTGCGTCAGGGAGAACATCGTCTGCGCGACGTAGAGCGCTATGTTACTTCTGAAACC
Source organism: Izhakiella capsodis (assembly GCF_900115045.1). Taxonomy (GTDB): domain Bacteria; phylum Pseudomonadota; class Gammaproteobacteria; order Enterobacterales; family Enterobacteriaceae; genus Izhakiella; species Izhakiella capsodis. The sequence goes on from NZ_FOVC01000001.1 coordinate 572,503, forward strand.
TTTTCCACCCGCAGTCGTTTTCGCCAGTTATAATGAGCGGCACCTGTGAAAGCGGGGCCGGATGGGGAGATATTATGAGCAAAGCTTCGTCATTTCATCAGGCAATACGCCGCTCATCGCCGGCGTTGAAGCGCGCAGGAACATTTATCATTATTAATGCGGTTGCTGCAGTGCCGGGTGGCATTGCCGGCTGGGCGGTCAAGTCGGTCACGCGTAAGCCACTGCGGCTGTTGCTAACGTTGACGCTGGAACCCATGCTGAGCCGCATTTTTTCGAGGCTAGGTAAACGGATTATCAGGGAGAAAGATGAAACGCATGCAAGACGAAATCATTTCACTGATTAATCGTGGAACCGATCGCCACCTGCGACTGGCGGTAACCGGGCTAAGCCGCAGCGGAAAAACCGCTTTTATCACATCCTTTGTTAATCAGCTGCTCAGCCTCAATGCCGGCGCACGTCTACCGTTATTTTCCGCTGCCCGCGAAGGACGCCTACTGGGTGTTAAACGCATACCCCAGCGTGATTTTGGCATTCCACGTTTTAGCTATGATCAGGGATTAGCGCAGCTCTATGGTGAATCCCCAGCGTGGCCAACACCCACCCGCGGTGTGAGTGAAGTTCGCCTGGCACTGCGGTTTCGTTCGCGTGAGTCGCTCATGCGCCATTTTGTCAGTACTTCTACGCTCTATCTGGAAATTGTTGATTATCCAGGCGAATGGCTACTTGATTTGCCAATGCTGTCACAAGATTATCTTAGCTGGTCACGGCAAATGATCGCTTTGCTACAGGGTGAGCGTGCCAGTCTGGCGCGGGCCTGGCGCAAAAGCTGCGCCTCACTTGATCCGTTGGCGCCTGCCGATGAAAGCCTGCTGGCAGAAATCTCAGCACAGTGGACCGCGTATTTGTATCAGTGCAAACAGCGGGGGATGCATTTTATCCAGCCCGGCCGTTTTGTCCTGCCGGGTGAAATGGCCGGGGCGCCCGCCCTGCAATTTTTCCCCTGGCCTCAGGCTGATGACGCCATGCAAGCCAGCCTGACGCAGGCTGACGACAGCTCCAATTTCGGTATGCTTCAGGCGCGCTATCGGTATTACTGTCAGCACGTGGTGAAAAGCTTCTACCGCAATCATTTTTTGCGTTTCGACCGGCAAATTGTGCTGGTCGACTGCCTGCAACCGCTTAACAGTGGTCCGCAGGCGTTTGATGAGATGCGTTTGGCTTTAACCCAGCTGATGCAAAGTTTTTCATACGGACAGCGTACGCTGTTTCGCCGACTTTTTTCTCCGGTGATAGACAAACTGTTATTTGCCGCCACCAAAGCCGATCACATTACGGCCGATCAACATGCCAACCTGGTTTCACTCCTTCAGCAACTGGTCCAGGATGCCTGGCAAAATGCAGCGTTTGAAGGCATTAGCGTTGACTGTATGGGGCTGGCCGCTGTCCAGGCGACGCAGAGTGGATTGGTTGAACAGCAGGGCGAAAAAATTCCCGCGTTGCGCGGACATCGGTTAAGTGATGACACTGCTCTGACGCTCTATCCTGGCGAGGTTCCGTCACGTCTGCCAGGACAGGATTTCTGGCAGAAACAAGGGTTTCAGTTTGAGCAGTTCAGACCGCAGCGACTCGATGTTGACAAGCCGTTGCCGCATATACGCATGGATGCCGTTATGGAATTTTTATTGGGAGATAAGCTGCGATGAGTAATCAGTCACTGAGAGGACGCATCGATTTTGCAGAGTCCCTGCAAGAGTCAAAGGACAGCGTTCTGAAACCGTCCAGACATTTTGACGCCAGTTCAGAAAGTGATTTTATCCCCGAAGATCTCAGCAGTGAGGTCATTGACGAGGATGCTGGCGAGCGAGCAGTAGAGGCTGCCTTGCGTCCCAGGCGAAGCCTGTGGCGGCGGCTTGTCGGACTCGGACTGACGCTGTTTGTTGTGAGTACCCTGGCTCAGGGTGCGAGTTGGGTTCACAATGCCTGGGTTAACCGCGACTGGATTGAACTGGGAGCGGGGGCTTCGGTCAGCCTGATTGTTGTTGCTGGCGTTGGTGCGTTAATTATTGAATGGCGTCGACTGTTCAGACTGCGCCAGCGTGTACAGGAGCGGGAGACGGGTCGGGAGTTATTAAATAGTCATCGTATGGGCGGCGGGCGGGCGTTTTGCGAAAAGTTGGCACAACAAGCCGACCTTAACCAAAGTCATCCCGCGTTGCAGCGCTGGCATGCCTCCTTGCATGAAACCCATAACGATCGTGAAATTGTGGTGCTGTATGCACGTTTGGTTCAGCCGGTGCTAGACCGACAGGCGCGCCGTGAAATCAGTCGCTCGGCGGCGGAATCAACACTGATGATTGCTGTCAGCCCGCTCGCGTTCGTGGATATGGCCTTTATTGCCTGGCGCAATATCCGCCTGGTTAATCGGCTAGCTGCGATCTATGGCATTGAGTTGGGTTATTTCAGCCGTATCCGCCTGTTTCGTCTGGTGCTGTTAAACATTGCTTTCGCCGGTGCCAGCGAACTGATCCGTGAAGTTGGTCTGGACTGGATGTCACAGGATTTAGCGGCTCGTCTCTCTGCCCGTGCTGCACAAGGGATCGGTGCTGGATTGCTTACTGCCCGATTAGGGATAAAAACGATGGAGCTTTGCCGTCCGCTGCCGTGGCTGGAGGATGATAAGCCCAGGCTGGGGGATTTCCGCCGTGAGTTAATCGCTCAGTTAAAAGGATCGTTGCATAAAGCGCCGGTAAAATAACAGGTATCTACCGGCGCTGTTCTGCTTTCCCACGCCAGTAACTTTCACTTATTTAGCATATAAGTCTGTTAATAATGTATTTTATGATTTTATGTTTTGATAGCGTACGGCGATGATCGGCTTACTCCTGGCATAAGGTCTACTTTTTCTGAGAGATTTCTTATCTCGGGACAAGCTGTTAGCATATCATTTGCTTCTGCACCTTTTTCTAATCAGGATGCCCCGATGCGTTTGGAAGTTTTTTGCTATGACCGTATTGGTCTGACGCGCGAATTACTGGATTTATTGGTTGAGCGCGGCATTGATTTGCGTGGTATCGAAATTGCGCTAACAGGGCGTATCTATCTTAACTTTACCGCTATTGACTTCACCATTTTCAGTGCGCTGATGAGCGAAATCCGCCGGATCCCCGGCGTAACGGATGTTCGTACCGTCAGCTGGATGCCTTCTGAGCTGGAACATCGTGCACTCAGTGCATTGCTGATAGCCCTGCCTGAACCGGTTTTTTCCATTGATTTAAAAACGAAAATCGAGCTGACTAATCCGGCAGCCCAGCAGCTTTTTGCCCTCAGTGAGGATAAGCTACGTAGCTGTAATGCCGGAAGCTTAATCGCTGGATTTAATTTTCAGCGCTGGTTTGAAAGTTCGCGCGTCGACCCACAATCACAGCATGTGGTGCTACAGGGCCGTGATTTTCTATTGGAGATCACGCCTATTTACACCACCGAACAAGTTCTCAGTGGCGCAGTGGTGATGCTCAAATCAACGGCGCGTATGGGGCGCCAGTTGCAGAATCTTTCGGTTAACGACGATACAGAGTTTCAGCACATGGTGGCGGTGAGCGACAGGATGCGCCAGGTTGTTGAACAGGCGCGCAAGCTGGCGATGCTTGATGCGCCATTGCTATTTGTTGGCGAAACCGGAACCGGAAAAGATCTGCTGGCGCGAGCCTGCCACCTGCGCAGTGCGCGCGGGAAAATGCCTTTCCTGGCGCTAAACTGTGCCTCTCTGCCTGATGACGTTGCAGAGAGCGAGTTATTTGGTCACGCCCCGGGGGCTTATCCTAACGCTCTGGAAGGGAAGAAGGGATTTTTCGAGCAGGCCAACGGCGGATCGGTATTGCTGGATGAAATCGGTGAAATGTCTTCGCGAATGCAGACTAAGCTGCTGCGTTTTTTAAACGACGGCACCTTTCGCCGGGTGGGCGAAGAGCAGGAGGTGCATGTTGACGTGCGAGTCATCTGTGCAACGCAGAAAAACTTACTGGCGTTAGTTCAGCGTGGTGAATTCCGTGAAGATCTTTATTACCGTCTCAACGTGCTCACACTCAATTTACCGGCGCTGCGGGAGCGTCCACAGGATATTATCCCGCTGAGTGAAATGTTTGTCGCCCGCTTTGCCGATGAGTTGGGTATTACCTGCCCGCGACTCTCTGCGCCGTTGATGGCCTTACTTAGCGGCTATAGCTGGCCGGGGAATGTGCGACAGCTGAGTAACGCGCTTTACCGGGCGTTAACTCAAATAGATGGCACGGAACTACGGGTACAGGATATGGCTTCACTGCCGTCAGAAAAGGATAATGACGGGGACGCCATCACTGAAGAAAGTCTCGACGGGACGCTGGACGATATAACCAGTCGCTTTGAGCGCTCGGTATTAACGCGGCTTTATCTCACCTATCCCAGCACACGCAAGCTGGCGAAAAGGCTTGGCGTTTCCCATACCGCTATTGCGAATAAACTGCGCGAGTATGGACTGGGACTGCGGCGTGGTGAACATACAGATAAGGAGAGAGAACGCGGGCACCAGACACGAAAATGACGCCGGGCGCGTGAGATCCCGGCGTCAGAAATCATTTCAGCGCTGCCAGTACAGCGTCATAGTTGGGTTCAGAGGTAATTTCTTCGACCAGTTGGCTGTGCAACACTTTATCCTGTTCGTCCAGAACAATAACCGCGCGAGCGGTTAAACCTCGTAATGGGCCGTCAGCAATAGCCACACCGTAATCTTCTTTAAAGTTTCCACCGCGTAACGTGGAGAACGTTATCACATTCGCCAGGCCATCCGAACCGCAAAAACGTGACTGGGCGAAGGGCAGATCGGCGGAAATACACAGTACTACCGTGTTATCCATCTCACCTGCCAGCTGATTGAATTTACGAACGGAAGTGGCGCAAACGCCCGTGTCGATACTGGGGAAAATATTCAACACTTTACGTTTTCCTGCGAACTGACTGAGCGGCGTATCCACGAGATCTTTTGCTACCAGTGAAAAGGCTTTGGCTGACGCGCCTTTGCGCGGGATCTGGCCGGTAACAGTGATCGGGTTACCCTGAAAAAGTACGGTCTGAGACATAATTGATCCTATAAAAGAGGTAAGGACTAGGGTGATGACGAGCACAAATAGAGTACATTCTGATGAGATAACTTAAATGACAATTGGCCTGGATGCAGCAAATGAATGATAAAAATAGTAAGCAACGGGACAAAGCGCGTTAAGCGGCAGGCACAAAGCGTAAATCCAGGCCACACTCAATCAGCACAAAAATAAATAAGGATAAAATGATGCGACAGGTCAACGTATATCCCGAAACCTGGCCTCTGAATGCACCTTTGATTATTGCTCGCGGGAGCCGTAGCGAAGCGCTGGTATTGGTGGTTGAAATTGAGCAGGACGGAATTAAAGGGATTGGGGAATGTACACCTTATCCTCGCTATGACGAAAGTGTGGCTTCGGTGATGGCGCAAATAAATAACCTGAAACCAGCCCTGGAGAAAGGTTTATCACGTCATCTGTTGCAGCAGCAGTTAGTCCCAGGCGCCGCCCGAAACGCGATTGATAGTGCGCTATGGGATCTGGAATGCCGTCAGCAGCGACAAAGTCTGTGGCAGAAAACCGGCGTGCCAATGCCCGATTCGGTCGTTATGGCGCAAACGGTGAGTATTGACACACCGAAGGTTATGGCGCTGTGTGCCGCGCTGTTGGTTGAGAAGGGCGCGCGGCTGCTAAAAATTAAGCTCGATAATCATCTTATTACTGAACGGCTGATGGCAATCCGCGCCAGAGTGCCTGATGTAACATTGATCGTAGATGCGAATGAGTCCTGGGATGCGGAAGGTCTGGCTACGCGCTGCCAGCTGCTTGCTGACCTGAAAGTGGCAATGCTGGAGCAGCCGCTGCCGGCTGACAATGACGCTGCCCTCAGCGATTTCGTTCATCCTTTACCTATCTGCGCTGATGAAAGTTGCCATACGCGCGACAGCCTTATTAACCTGCATGGACGCTACGATATGATTAATATCAAGCTGGATAAAAGCGGGGGGCTTACCGAGGCGCTGGCGCTGGCTCAGCAGGCCCGTGCTGAGGGATTCGAGATTATGTTAGGTTGCATGCTTTGCACCTCAAGGTCCATTTCAGCGGCATTGCCGCTCGTGCCTCAGGCTTGTTTTGTCGATCTTGATGGCCCCACATGGCTGGCCCGGGATGCTGAACCATCGCTGGCATTTTCCTGTGGGCGGATCGATTTATCCAGCCGGCCAGGATAATGATTCAATCAAAACGGGCAAATGCTGCGTCGGCAGAGATAGTAGATAATTCTGCCGTGATATAAGGCAAGTTAAGTTCGGTGCACCAGCTGCCTGATGAATCCGGCGTTGCATAGTCAAATCTGCCTGTTAGTGTAAGCGATGCTTTTTTCGGCCAGCCTGCGTCCGAGTCGGCTAGAATGTAGATCGTCAATGCAGGCCAGCGGCTTATGAACGCTGACTCTCCATTCTGTTTTCAGTTGCTGTATGAGGGGGCAAAGTGTCTGCGTTTCAGGCTCAGAACCAGGGCGCTCTCCGGTTAAAAGTATCACGTCACGTTCCGGTGCATGGTTGTTCCAGCGATACACGGTATCCCCGCTTTGCCAGTTTGCCACCGGAAAGTTCCGGTTAAGATCTCCACTGCGTGCGTTGGTTCGCAGGCCTGGCTGACAACCTTCCGGGTTGACGGCCAGCCCCACATGATCTCGGCGCCAGGGGGTGTCACAGAGTGCGGATGGCACAGAAAAGAGCGACCACATCGGCGATCTCATCACCGTGTGTACCGGCCAAAACTATTAAATCCTGGGTGAAAGGCTGTGCAATAGGCAACGCGGAAGATGTTGCCTACAGTCGGCAGCTTTATATCCTTAAACACTGAATATTCTTAACAGTCGTCCCCCTTACGGAGCGACCAATGTCAATAATCAGTTAACTAATTTAGCCATTCGCCCCTTTTTGTAACTTATACGCCGCATAGCTGAGTTTATAACAATTCGCCGCTGGTCTAAACTGTATCCTGTTGATTATTCGATTGATGGAGCCATTGTGGATATTATTGAGGGTAAGGCATTGCAGATTTCCGATGCCATCATTTCCTGCCAGCTTGATGGTAAGGGTGGGTTGATCCCAATTGATGATAACGACGTTATCCATTGCGACAAACCCTGCTGGCTACATCTGAATTACACACAGCGGGGAAGTGCTGAATGGCTCTCCTCAACGCCTTTGATTCCTGATAACGTACGTGACGCACTGGGTGGAGATTCACTTCGTCCCAAGGTGAACCGCCTGGGGGATGGCACCTTAATCACGCTTCGCAGCGTAAACCTGAACAGTGAGTCGCGTCCCGATCAGCTGGTGGTGATCCGGATATTTATTAACGGGAAAATCATCGTTTCTACGCGTCGCCGAAAAGTGTTTGCTGTCGATGAAATTCTGACCGAATTGCAAAATGGTAACGGGCCTACGGATGCTGGCAGCTGGCTGGTTGAGCTCTGCGAGACTTTGAATGATCACACCAGTGAGTTCATAGAGCAATTGCACGATAAAATAATCGATTTGGAGGATGCGGTGGTCGATCAGCAGACTCCCGCGCGCGGTGAACTGGCGCTGATCCGCAAACAGCTTATTGTTATGCGTCGCTACATGGCGCCTCAGCGCGATGTTTATGGACGGCTGGCCAGCGAACGGCTGTCATGGCTGAGTGATGATGACCGCCGACGTATGCAGGATATTGCCGATCGTCTAGGGAGAGGACTGGATGATCTCGACGCTTGCGTCGCGCGTACTGCCGTGCTGGCGGATGAAATCAGCAGCGTGATCGCCGACGCGATGAACCGCCGGACTTATACTATGTCACTGATGGCGATGATTTTCCTGCCGACAACTTTTCTTACCGGTTTGTTTGGTGTCAATCTTGGCGGCATTCCTGGCAATGGCTGGGGTTACGGATTTCCACTTTTTTGTTTTTTGTTATTGATATTGGTTGTGAGCGTTGCGCTATGGTTAAGAAGGCGTAACTGGTTGTAGTAAATGACTTTTATATCAATTAACCCCAAAATAAATGATCGATATCAAAGAGGCAAAAACAAGAAGGGTGCAAACTATCTAATGCAGGTGAATGTAACGCCAAGCGATGGGCGTTGCGCTCCATATTGTCTTACTTATTTTTTGAATTATTGCATAGCACATTTAATTCGATACGCCGGCGTAAAGTCGGCTTTTTTTTGCTATTTTACGGTTCCGTTTTGGTACGTGCTAGTGTAATTGAGTGACTGATGAAGGATAGGGTACGCGGGATGAGTGATCCTAACCTCGGCCATCCTATCCCACTTGCCGGATACCGCAGCCGTAGCAAATATCCGACTCACCTCCGCATGAAACTACTCCTCTCTGAACAATGTGCCGCCGCCCTGTAAGTGACGGGAGAAGGGCTATTCAATGTGCAATACGTCGAAATGCGAATAGTCAGAAGCGGCGTCATCGGTTTCATCCGGATCGAGCCAGCCAGTCAGTTGTTGCGGTATGGACTCACGATCAAACGCGAGATCCCCGCCGTCGATCACTTCATCACCATGCTTAATGGCTTTAAAGTCAAATAGTGAGATATCCGCGAGATGCGATGGCACCAGGTTTTGCATCGCACTAAACATGGTTTCAATCCGACCCGGATATTTACGGTCCCAGTCACGTAGCATATCTGCGATAACCTGACGCTGAAGATTAGGCTGAGAGCCACATAAATTGCAGGGGATAATCGGAAACTGACGAGCTTTTGCAAAGCGCTCAATATCTTTTTCCCGGCAGTAGGCCAGTGGGCGGATAACGATATGCTTGCCATCATCGCTCATGAGTTTAGGCGGCATACCTTTCATTTTGCCGCCGTAAAACATATTAAGAAAAAGCGTCTGCAAAATATCATCGCGATGATGACCCAGTGCGATTTTAGTCGCACCCAGCTCCGTGGCTGTGCGATAAAGAATACCGCGGCGCAGTCGGGAACAGAGTGAGCATGTCGTTTTACCTTCAGGAATTTTTTCTTTGACGATGCTGTAAGTATCTTCCTGAACAATTTTATATTCAACGCAGATGCTGTCGAGGTAGTCAGGCAAAATATGCTCAGGAAATCCAGGTTGTTTCTGATCGAGGTTGACCGCAACCAGACTGAATCTGATCGGCGCACTTTGCTGCAAATTACGCAAAATTTCCAACATGGTGTAGCTATCTTTGCCACCTGAGAGGCAAACCATAATCCTGTCGCCTTCTTCAATCATATTGAAATCGGCAATCGCTTCACCTGTATTGCGGCGCAAGCGCTTGTGCAGCTTATTGAGATTGTATTGCGTTTTTTTATCAACCGTTTGATTTTCTGACATTGTGGCTATCTCTTATGGGCTTCTTCTCCGGATAAACCTGACAGGCATGGCCGGATATCGCTGGCTGAAAGACTGCGAGCGTATGCATGGCGCGTATGGTACGGATTACGGTGCCGAATACCAGCACCTTTTTAACTGCACGGCGGATTGAAGGAGCCGGCGGGTTCAACTGCGCCCTGTTTCCGGCGAGTAATATAAAGAAAAGAGCGCATTGTAGTAACGGATGAAGAGTCAGGTAATCAAATGCAGGACGACCAGACGTTATCTCGCCAGAGGGGAAAACAGACAACGAAACCACCACAGGCTCCTCCAGAGTCTACGCGGTTTTGGCGGGGTGTCTGGTCTGTTAAAAACCGCAACAGTATGCCATTTAAAGTTTAAGAAATTACGGCTATGCCCACGCTCAGCACCATAGGTGGAAATTTCGTTGGCTTTTTTCAGGTCGACAGGTGTATTAAAAGACAGGTCGCGTTGCAGACTATGATACGAGTTCTCGCGGTCGATATTTCTGATGTTGCAACGAATGTGACGTGGAAGGTAGCGCTGCACCGAGCCATGATATTTATGATATTTAACAAAACGATAATCTTCAGCGCCATAATGACCACAGAACTCTTCATCGTAGCCAAAGTGTCTGAAGAACCTTGCACGTGACATGAAAAATAAATTGCTGTGCCCTTTAATTCTTTTCCCTGTTTCAGCATCATTTCGATATATTTTATAGAATTTCCGGTCGGGATTCTTATGCCGGATTAGATAGCTGAACGTCTCCGGCGGCAGATGATGGTCCAGATCGGTTATCAGGATCTTGTCCGATTTTGCATAGGTAACGCCGAGATTGCGTGCACCACCCTGATTCCAGGCGATGTCGTCATCAATCCTCAGCCAGGTCAGATTTAACTTAAACTCAGGGACTTCATAATGGATGTTGCTGCAATCATCAACTATCACAAAATGTGTGCTGTTCAGAATGTCTTCTGGATAGCTTTCATAAAGTCTTAACAAGGATAAAACAGAATCGATATTTCCCTGATTACAATAAAAATGGGTTATGTAGGTTAACTTAATATGTTGCCAGTCATCCATTATGAGACTCTCTTTTCATTTCTTAACATTTTTATAAGAAGATAAATATCTCAGAAGATGATAGCAACCTGTTTTTTAGTGAATTCATGGGTATTTTCAACCTAAAAAATAAGAGCCTGCGGGCGAATTTGACATACTGCACGGCTATTTAAATCATGCGCTAATAAACGTATTCGTCGTGCTTAATCTGAGTAACGGTGAGTTTGCATACGGGATTAGAGACGACATCGTGCATTTTCCCATTTAAACGAGGGCCAAACAAAAAAGCTGGCCTAGCTTCGGGTGTAATCGTCTTGAGCAGGGAATATAAATCAGCCTGGTTCTTGTCAGAAAATGAGTAGGTTTAACAATTTTATTCAGCGGCTACCCTTCAAAGGGGACGCTGTGCATAAATTGCCGTCAGTCAAGGTTTGACATGCGCCAGTAAGCAATCCTAATATCTGCGCCAACAAAACTCAACAACACTGGCCTGTCAGGGGATATAAGGACAATCATTTAAGGATAATCATGATGAAAAAAGTCATTGCCGGACTCTTTTTTTTCGGTTGCATGAATGTTCAATGCGCGGAGATAAATAGTTTATCGGAAAAGTTTCAATACGTTCCCGAATTGCCGTCAAGCCAGGCAGGTAAGCATCAAGTGGAGCAACATCCGCTCGATGTTAAAAAGAATAACGCTAATCTAAAATGGAAGCTCGACCATGACGTCGAATTCTATCACTTCAGAGAAGAGAATGCCTTGGGTGAGTTGAAAAGTGAGGGTGGCGGAATTCGCTGGTAGCACAGGCTAATCGGTCGTATCGTACGGTAGCTAGCAGGGCGACGATAGTCGCCCTGTAGTGACTAATTGATGATTATTTCTGGCATTTGTTGTAATAACGGTGCGACATCAGCCAACAAAGCTTTAAAATGTGGCTGTTCGCCATGACGATCAATTGACGCCTGATTGCGCCAGCTTTCATGGAATAAAAAGGTATTTTGGTCTTCGAGACTGCGATAAAGGTCATAATGCAAGCAACCTGATTCGTCACGGCTGGGTTCGATGCAACGGATCAGTACCGTTTGTAACTCATCAGCCTTTCCGGGTTTTGCAATAAATTTTGCGACGACCATCAGCGGTTTTTCTGACATAAAAAACACTCCTTTTAACGCTAACGAGCCAATATTCTACGTGCGATAGGCGGCATACTGTACGACTTTCCGTGCGCCTGAACACTTGATATCAGATTTCCACTTTACCCGCTAGCTGCGCCAGCAGCGCATATTTGCGCTGGGCTTCTTTTCCGGCATCACTCCACAGCTGACGGGCAGCATCAGGCTGTTGCTGGTTCAAACGGCGAAAACGCTGTTCATTCATCAATGCTGTTTCAATCTCGCTGGCGGGTGGTCGCGAATCAAGCGACAGCGCAACTTTTCCCTGCTCACTGCGCTGAGGATCGTAACGGTAAAGCGGCCAGAAACCGCTGGTAGTCAGCTGGCGCATTTGATCGTGGCTAAATGCAAGGTCATAACCATGCTCTTCGCAGGGGCTATAAGCAATGATCAGCGAGGGGCCGGGGTAGGCTTCGGCTTCCTTAATTGCTTTGACCGTCTGATTGAGCTGCGCACCGAGGGAAATTTGTGCGACGTAAACGTGACCATACATCATCACGCTGACACCCAAATCTTTACGCGCTTTACGCTTACCGTTTTCAGCAAAGCGGGTTACTGCACCAAGTGGTGTCGCTTTTGACGCCTGGCCACCTGTATTGGAATAACATTGGGTATCCAGTACCAGAATATTGACGTTTTCTGTAAGACTGAGTACATGGTCGAGGCCACCAAAGCCAATATCATAGGCCCAGCCGTCACCCCCGATAAGCCAGATTGATTTGTCAATCAGCGCGTCAGCTTGTTGATAAAGTGTACGGGCATCGGAATCATCATGTTGCGTCAGTAAGGTGCGCAGTGTCTCAACTGCTGCACGCTGCTGATCAATTGTGACATTGTCACTGATAAGGGTGGTTTTTAACTCCGCGGGCAGGCGGTCTGAGAGTTGGTTAACAAGGCGTCGGGCGCGCTGACGCTGAAGATCTACGCTGAGACGAAATCCCAGACCGAACTCTGCATTGTCCTCAAACAGCGAATTCGCCCAGGCTGGCCCGCGACCATCTTTATTGGTCGTGTAAGGCGTCGATGGCAAGTTCCCGCCGTAAATTGAGGAACAACCGGTTGCGTTGGCAATCAGCAGGCGGTCACCATAAAGCTGAGTCAGTAGCTTAATATAGGGTGTTTCACCACAGCCAGAACAGGCACCGGAATACTCAAACAGCGGTGTGATGAGTTGTGATGTACGGATATCGATATTCTCAAGCTGCGAAGGTTCTCTATCCGGTAGAGAAAGGAACGCATCAAAACGCCTTTTTTCTTCGTCGAGGTGTATCAACTGTGGCTGCATATTTATGGCTTTTATTTCCGGATTCTGGCGGTCTTTAGCCGGACAAACTTCGACACAGAGATTGCAGCCGGTACAATCTTCGGGAGCTACTTGCAGAATATACTTTTGTCCACGCATGTCGCGCGATCTGACGTCAAGCGAGGGCAATACACTACCAACAGTCTCCAAGCTCTCTGGCGAAACCACTTTCGCGCGGATTGCCGCATGCGGACAGGCGGCAACGCAGTGATTACATTGGGTACAGAGATCAGCCTTCCAGATAGGGATCGCCTCGGCGATATTGCGCTTTTCCCAGCGTGTCGTTCCGGTGGGCCATGTGCCATCTGGCGGCAGGGCTGAGACCGGTAGCGTGTCGCCCAGACCCGCCAGCATGGCGGCAGTCACCGTTTTAACGAAGTCGGGTGCATTTCCGGAGACCACAGGCGGCATCTGATGACTTTGCGTCTCTACCGGTTGCAGTGCGACTGATTCCAGCGCCGTGCGGGCCATAGAGAGTGCCATCCAGTTACGCTCAACCAGCTCATCACCTTTGCTGCGATAGCTCCGCGCCGCTGCATCCTGTAGTAATGCGAATGCATCGTCAGGAGTAATCAAACCGCTCAGCTCAAAAAAGGCCATTTGCATGACGGTATTGATTCGGGCTCCTAGCTGACATTCGCGCGCGATCCGTGTGGCATTAATGATATAAAATCGCGCCTGTTTGCGGTTAAGTGTTGCCTGTACTTCCTGCGGCAGACGTCGCCAGACCTCTGTCGCAGGCCATGGCGTGTTAAGCAGAAAAATACCGCCGGGTTTCAGTCGTTCCACCAGACGATATTTGTCAATAAATTGCCACTGATGGCAACCGATGAAATCAGCTTCATTAATCAGATAAGCCGACTGGATCGGCTGTTCACTGACACGCAGATGGGAAACCGTAAGGCCACCGGCTTTTTTGGAGTCATAAACAAAATAGCCCTGAACGTGGAACGGCGTACTGTTGCCAATAATTTTAATATTATTTTTTGTGGCGGATACACTGCCATCGCTTCCAAGACCGTAAAACAGTGCCTGTAAACGCGCATTGTTAGTCAATCCCTGCGCGGGTAATGGCAGTGAAAGCTGAGTCACGTCATCATAAATGCCGACGGTAAAACGGGCGGGTGGTTGTGGCAGAGAAAGTGCATTAAATATTGCCAGCACGCAACGGGAATCGAATTCTTTCGAGGATAAGCCATAACGTCCACCGCTCATCAGCGGCATTGTGTTTCGTTCACCTCGCGCCGCCGCTTCGGCCAACGCACTTATCACGTCAAGGAACAGCGGTTCAGCCTGGGCGCCAGGCTCTTTAGTACGATCGAGCACGGCGATGCGTTTAACCGAATCGGGCAGTGACGCCAACAGCTGCGCGGTGGGAAAGGGGCGATAAAGGTGGACGATAATCAGCCCGACTTTTTCACCCTGTGCGCAAAGGCTGTCGATCACCTCCCGACAGGTGCCGGCGGCCGACCCCATTAACACGATAACGCGTTCGGCCTGCGGGGCACCGTAGAAGCTGACAGGATGATACTGGCGGCCAGTTTCTCTGGCGAAATCATCCATCGCCTGTTCAACGTGCGCTACGGCGTCATGATACCAGGGGTTGATGGCCTCACGTGACTGGAACCAGGTGTCCGGGTTCGCTGAAGTACCACGAATGACCGGATGGTCTGGTGAAAGCGCCCGCTGCCGATGCGCCCGGATAGCCTCTTCGGGCATCAGGGTGCGTAGCGTTTCATCGGAGAGTGGCACGATTTTATTGATTTCATGTGAGGTGCGGAAGCCATCAAAAAAGTGAATAAAGGGCAGGCGGCTGTTAAGCGAGGACATCTGCGCTATCAACGCGAAATCTTGCGCCTGCTGCACGTCCTCAGCGCAAAGCATTGCACAGCCGGTTTGCCGCACTGCCATGACGTCGGAATGGTCACCAAAGATGGAAAGTGCGTGGGTGGCGACAGTGCGGGCAGCAACATGCAGGACAAAAGGGATCAGCTGTCCGGCGAGCTTATAAAGCGTAGGGATCATCAGCAGCAATCCCTGAGAGGACGTAAAACTGGTGGAAAGCGCCCCAGTTTGTAACGCGCCGTGGACTGCGGCGATCGCTCCGGCTTCAGACTGCATCTCAACAACTTTAGGCACGTCGCCCCAGACGTTCTGGTTCCCGGCACTCGACCAGGCATCCGCCTGTTCAGCCATAGCGGAACTCGGTGTTATCGGGTAAATGGCTATCACTTCGCTGGTACGAAAGGCAACGGAGGCCGCTGCACCATTGCCGTCGATCGTGATCATACAACATCCTCTAAAATTGAACTGCCAGTAGTCTGGCATAGCAGTGTCGCTTATCCCTATTAAAATGAGGGGAATGGCGCACTAAGGATCAAACTTGCCTGGTTCTAGTGCATCTCCAGACTATGCACGCCTTTGATTTCCATCAAAGCCTCATAAAGATGAGACTGTATGACTCTTCGTGACATTGTCACTTCAAGCGATAATTCGCAAAGTCCGCTTTCATCATCACGGTTAATGACAGAAACCTGCCCGGTGCGGATCCGCTCTTTTTGCAAGGCGAGCAGAACCAGCGGTACGCTTTTAGGTTTAAGGCGAAACAGCAGCGAATGGTGCTGGCCAATCAGGTAACGACTGAGGCGGCTGAACAGCTCCAGTACGATCAGTGCCAGCAGGGTGCCATAGATGCCAATCTCATAAAGTCCGCTGCCGATAACCAGACCAATGGCAGCGGTGACCCATAGGCCAGCGGCGGTAGTAAGGCCCCTCACCACCTGGCGTTGGATCATAATGGTCCCGGCCCCGAGAAAACCCATTCCGCTTACCACCTGCGCGGCTATTCGACTGGGGTCGAGTTCGATATGCTCCAGCGGGAGTACATCCGTAAAGCCATATTTGGAAACGATCATAAACATGGCACTGCCAATACCAACCAGTATATGAGTACGTAATCCCGCTTCTTTTGCTCGCAGCTGACGTTCAAGGCCAATGAGTCCTCCCAACGCACCGGCCAGAGCAATACGCATAAGTAAATCAATCACCATCTTTTATCCTCCTGATTTTTTTTAGTTAATTGGCGGATTCGTAAAATAAGACATTAAGACAATCAGCAACTGCAATTTTGTCGATTTTTTTAGTAAAAAAAGATGACAGGCGTTGAGCTTTTGTTTAACTTTTCTGAAGATTTTTAACCTTTAAAACTCACTATCCCGGAGCCTGATTAATGAAAGTTAAAACGTTATTACTGACCGGTGCTGCCGCGCTGTCGCTTTGTTCATGTAGTAGCGATCCTGAACAAAATGAACCATCACAGCAAGCTACCAGCGCTCATGTGATGGTCACTCCCTCTATGTCATCTCCGGCTACCAATGTCTGTGGCGTTGCTGGCGGAACCCTGGCATTTTCACGCCAGCTCGATGGCACTTCCGTTGGAACGTGTCAGTTGCCGAATGGGCGCCGCTGTAATGAAACGGCGCTGATATCGGGAGGCTGTATTTAAACGCTATTATTTAGTTTACGGGTGTTAACGCATTATTACAGCTCTCTCCTCTTTCCAGGCAAGCGAGGTTTTCCAGTGTAACCTGGGCGATGCTGATCAACGCATCTGAAGTCAGGAAAGCCTGATGACCGGTAAACAAAACATTATGACAGGCGGACAGGCGACGAAAAACATCATCCTGGATCACATCGTTAGATTTATCTTCGAAGAAAAGATCCCGTTCATTTTCGTAGACATCCATTCCCAGTGAACCAATTTTCTGGCTCTTCAGTGCCTCAATTGCCGCGCTGGAGTCAATAAGCGCGCCCCGGCTGGTATTAATAATCATCACGCCATTCTTCATCTGAGCAAAGGCACCGGCATTAAGAAGATGTTGGTTGTCCGCGGTCAGTGGACAATGCAGGCTAATAACGTCTGACTGTTTAAACAGCGTAGCGAGGTCAACATATTCCGCTCCGGTCTCCAGTGCAAGAGGATTCGGATAGGGATCGTAGGCCAACAGTCGCATTCCGAAACCGTTGAGAATGCGCAACGTGGCGATACCGATTTTTCCGGTGCCAATAATTCCAGCCGTGCGGCCATGCATATTGAATCCGGTTAATCCTTCCAGTGAGAAATTAGCATCGCGGGTACGCAGCCAGGCACGATGAATACGGCGGTTAAGCGTCATCATCAGGCCTACCGCATGTTCCGCTACTGCTTCTGGGGAATAGGCTGGTACGCGGACAACTGTCAGACCGAGTTTGTACGCGGCCTCGAGATCGACATTATTAAAACCAGCGCAGCGTAGCGCGATATATTTTACGCCCAGTTCTGCAAGTTCCTCCAGTACCGCACCGCTGCCATCATCGTTAACAAAAATGCACACAGCATCACAGTTTATCGCGTTTTTGGCCGTTCCTTTGCTGAGCAGAAAATCAAAAAATTCGATGTTAATTCCATAACTTTCATTGACATGTTCAAGATATTTGCGTTCATATTGTCTGGTGCTGTAAACGGCTAGTTTCATCATTTTTCTCCTGGTTACCATGAGCAATAAAATTTCACCCGATCAGTGCTTTCATGACATTATTTTCCCCGAAGATCGGAGAGAATGGGGAGGAGCGGCGTGGGGCGTTGTTCAAAAACTGTCGGCATAATATTTCTAATTGTTATTATAATGTCAGGCGTGCTGCTTGCCAGCGTCTCTCTGTGGCTGCCAGGTGTCATCGCTTTCTGGCTTCCTGACCGGGCGCGGGTGGAGATGGTCGGACGCTTCGGCTGGCAGCACGGCCAGCTAAAATTGCCCTTATTGCGCTACTGGCAGGGTAATTGCCTGCTGGTTTCACTGGATGGTGCCGTTCTTGGCCGCAATAACGGACGATGGCTGTTACAGGCCACAACCGTCAGAATTGACAGTCCATGTCTGAATAACATTCCCTCCAGGGAGTCCAACCAACCAGCCCGGACGCTCAGCGGCTGGCAACATTTATTACCCACCGCGCAACTGGATATCGATAAGGTCATCGTAACACCGTGGCAGGACTGGGCCGGGTCTGTTCATCTTACTCTCGATCCACGGCAACAAGTGCTTCACTACTCGGGTGATAAACTCAATCTGGGGGCCCGTATCGCTGGCCGCGAGCTGATCATCCAGCATCTGACGTTGCCGTTGGTGGGAGCCAGTCAGCCGTTAACGCTGCAAGGCGCGCTGCAATTATCACAAATACCCGATGCGTTGCCTGAAAAGGGGGAACTGACTGGTCGCGTGCAGGTTAATAACCCATCTCCTCCGCTAACTATTTCGCTCAAATGGCAGCACCAGCAGGGTGAACTGAACGTTTCCACCGCTGGTGAAGGTAACGCCCTGCTGCAACTTCCCTGGCAAGCGGATAACACTCGCATTCGCATTGCTAACGGTTTATGGCAATGGCCATTGGCCGGGCAGTTACTTTCAGGCGGCGTGGCGCTTGAAATAGACAACTGGCAAAAAGGCCTTGGTCAGGCGCTTCTCAGCGGGAGGCTGAATGTGCGGACAAACGGTCGTGGAGGGCGAGGCAACGTGGTTATCAGCTTTGGGCCAGGTAAGCCAGACTGGCAGAACAGCCAGATACCGTTGCAGATAACCGGAGACAGCAAGCTGACAAACTTACAATTTTTTGCCAGCCTGCCGGGTGAGCTACGCGGGCCAATTCTCGATCCGGCTATCTATTTTTCCCCGGGGGCGCTGATGCGTATGCGTGGGCGTCTGCTTTCGACACTGGAGGTAGATGAAGCACGCTTGCCCCTGGCGGGCGTTCAGCTCTCCAGTGCCGGCATCAGCGGTCGGCTGCAGGCTATTCTCAGCGCTCGCGATCCCAGTATGGGCGATTTTCGCATGCATCTTGATGGCGGTGCGCATAACTTTTGGCCGGATAACGGGCTATGGCGCTGGCGCTACTGGGGCCAGGGGCAGATGAAACCGTTGGCAGCGAGCTGGGATGTAAAAGGCCGGGGTAGCTGGCAGGATACGCAAATAGCACTGGAGAGTCTGTCCACCGGCTTTGATAAATTGAGCTATGGTGCCGTTAACGTTAATGCCCCCCGGTTGACGCTGGATGAACCTGTTCGCTGGCAGCGTGATCCTGAGCATCCCTCGCTCAACGGCAGTTTCAAACTTGATGCCAGAGAAACCCGGTTCAGCTATGGCGGCTTACTGCCTGACAGCCATCTCGCATTGACGCTCACAGGTCGCGATCCCGCCTGGTTTCAGTGGCGCGGGACATTGCAGGCCGGCGATATGGGCCCGGTGCAGGTCAGCGGGCGCTGGGACGGCCAGCGTCTGCGCGGGCAGGCCTGGTGGCCCGCACAGTCACTGCGGGTTTTTCAGCCGCTCCTTAGCCCAAATTTGAAAATGCGTATTCAGGACGGGACGCTGCGGGCACAGGCAGCTTTTTCGGCAGCAACCGGTCAGGGATTCCAGGCGGGCGGCCACTTTGTGGTGGGTAATGGCTATGCCCGTATGCCAGATAATGAGATACAGGGTGTGAACTTCTCTCTGCCGTTCCGCTTTAAGCAACAGCAATGGTACTTTGGTGCCAAAGGTCCAGTGGAGCTGCGTATCGCTGGCATAAAAAATCAGTTCGACCTGAAAAATATCACCGCCGATTTACAGGGGTGGTATCCGTGGAAACGCCAGCAACCGCTCCGACTGAGTAATGTCAACGTTGACCTGATGGACGGAAAACTGTCGATGGCTAGCCTGGTGATGCCGCAGCAAGAAGCGGCAAATGTGCGCCTGACGCATATCAGCCTGAGTAAGTTTGTCACCGCGCTCAATCCCAAGCAATTTGCTCTTTCTGGTTATGTTAATGGTATGTTGCCGCTGTGGCTGAACGATCGGCAATGGCTGGTACATAACGGCTGGATAGCTAATGAGGGGCCGCTAACACTTCGCCTGGATAAAGACACCGCAGATGCTATATCCAGTAATAATATGGTGGCCGGTGCCGCAATGGACTGGCTGCGTTATATGGAAATATCCCGCTCCTGGGCAACGATTGATCTCAATAATCTAGGCTGGTTAAAAATGACCGCGCAGGTGGACGGCGCCAGCCAGTTCAGCGACCGTAAACAGCGGGTATCGTTGCACTATACCCATCGCGAAAACCTGTTCCAGCTCTGGCGCAGCCTGCGCTTTGGCGATAATTTGCAATCATGGGTGGAAAACAATGCCAGCCTGCCGTCGCAAAAGGATGCATCTGATGACAAATAGCCTTAATTCTTTGCTGCTCGGCAGCGCATTACTTGTGTGTGGCTGCGTGCCGCGTATTGAAGTGGCGGCGCCCAAAGATCCGATCACCATCAATATGAATGTGAAAATTGAACATGAAATCCATATTAAAGCGGATAAAGACGTAGAAGCTTTGCTGAAAAATAATCGCAACCTGTTCTGATAAGGATTATGCCATGAGCATCAAGCGTTATACAGGCTGGATACTGGCTCTGATCATTCTTACGCCGGCCAGCCTGGCACTGACTCTGACTGAGGCGCGTAGCAGCGGACGGGCAGGTGAAACGCTGAGCGGCTATCTGGCAGCACGGCAGAACGACAGGGAAACGCAGGCGCTGGTGAATCGCGTGAATACGGGTCGTCAGCAGCAGTACCAACGACTGGCGGATCAAAATAACCTGACAACAAACGAAGTGGCCGCCATTGCCGGGCAAAAGCTGGTTGAGCGGGCCGATCCGGGTGAATATGTACGCGGTATTAATGGCCTGTGGGTGCAGAAAAAAGCGCAGTAAATATCCGGATATAACAGGAAGTGGAAAGCGATTTGCAGATCGCTTTCCACGCATCGGGCCTTATCGCCTGAATCAGGCAGCGATAATTTGTTTCAGTACTGCTTTAGCGCCATCAGAGGCTTTGCCCGCCACATCCGGACCATAAGCAATGCCTTCGGCGAAGACAAAGTCAACCTCGGTCATACCCAGGAAGCCGAGGAACAGCTTCAGATACGGAGTCAGCAGGTCGCTTGGGGTATCCTTATGAATGCCGCCACGGCTGGAAATGACCACCACTTTTTTACCTTTAATCAGGCCTTCAGGGCCATTTTCGCTGTACCGGAAGGTCACGCCCGCGCGCGCGACCAGGTCGAAATAGTTTTTCAACTGGGTTGGGATGTTGAAGTTGTACATCGGCGCTGTGATAACAATCGTATCGTGAGCGTTCAGTTCGGCAATCAGTTCGTCTGACAAATCCAGCGCTTCCTGTTGGCGCGGAGTCAGCGTTGCATCTGATGGGCGCAGCGCACCGACAAGTTCACCATCTAACACTGGAACAGGATTTGCTGCCAGATCGCGTACGGTGATTTCATCTTTCGGATGAGCCGCTTTCCATTCAGCAATTAAATGGTCTGCGAGCTGACCAGAGGTAGAATAGCCGGCGAGAATGCTGGACTTCAGGACAAGTACTTTACTCATAATTCATGTTTTCCTGTCTGGTTAATAAGGAACGCTTTCCGTCCAATGCATTACACTTTATGAGTAAAACCGCGGCAGAGAAAGATCAATATTTCGAGTTGTACATTCGAATTTATTGAATAAGAACAGGCCGGCAGCCAGACTGGTGCCAGATGTGTTAGCATAGATTGCCTGTCAGATGCTCACAGCACATGAAGTTAAATCAGGTCAATTGTTGCCTCACAACCGGATAATCATGTCAGAAACACCACATACTCCACTGCAAGCGCTTTGGTCGCGCCTCGATACCTTATCACTGCGCGATCGTCAGCGCTTACAGCGGCGCCTGCAAGGGGCAAAAAAAATTCGCAGCCCCGCAGCGCTGAAGGCCATCGCCGACGAAATTGAAATTGAGATCGCACGCGCCGGGCAGGTTGTTGCCACTCGGGCAGCGGCGACGCCCGCGATAACCTATCCACAAAACCTGCCCGTTAGTCAGAAACAGCCGGAAATCGCCGAGGCGATTGCCCGGCATCAGGTGGTGATCGTTGCCGGTGAAACCGGTTCCGGTAAAACCACGCAGCTTCCTAAAATTTGTCTGGCGTTGGGCCGTGGCGTACGCGGCCTGATTGGACATACTCAGCCAAGACGACTGGCGGCGCGAACCGTGGCTTCGCGTATCGCGGAGGAGCTGAAAACGCCGCTGGGCGGCTGTGTAGGCTTTAAAGTTCGCTTTAACGATCAGGTGGGTGAGCTAAGCCAGATTAAATTAATGACCGATGGCATTCTGCTCGCTGAAATTCAGCAGGATCGCCTGCTGTTGCAGTATGACACCCTGATTATTGACGAGGCCCACGAGCGTAGCCTGAATATCGACTTTCTGTTGGGCTATCTGCGTGAGCTATTGCCGCGCCGCCCGGATCTCAAAGTCATCATTACGTCAGCAACCATCGATCCACAGCGTTTTTCACGCCACTTTAATCATGCACCGGTGATTGAGGTATCGGGTCGGACATATCCGGTGGAGGTGCGCTATCGTCCAGTGGTTGAGGACGCTGATGATAGCGATCGCGATCAGCTACAGGCTATTTTTGATGCAGTTGATGAATTAAGCACCGAGGAGCGAGGTGATATCCTGATTTTTATGAGCGGTGAGCGGGAGATCCGCGATACGGCTGACGCACTAACACGCCGTGAGATGCCACATACCGAAATCCTGCCGCTGTATGCCCGACTGTCTAATGCTGAGCAGAATAGAGTATTCCAGTCTCACGCCGGACGACGCATCGTTCTGGCGACGAACGTAGCGGAAACCTCGCTTACCGTGCCGGGTATCAAGTATGTTATCGATCCCGGCACCGCCCGTATCAGCCGCTATAGTTATCGAACGAAAGTACAACGCTTGCCCATTGAGCCGATATCACAGGCGTCGGCGAATCAGCGAAAAGGGCGCTGTGGGCGGGTTTCGGATGGAATATGTATTCGTCTGTACAGTGAGAGTGATTTTCTCAGTCGGCCGAAATTTTCCGATCCGGAAATTTTGCGCACTAATCTGGCGTCGGTCATTTTGCAGATGACCGCGCTGGGTCTGGGTGATATCAGCGCTTTTCCTTTCGTCGAAGCGCCTGATAAACGTAATATTCAGGATGGCGTACGTTTGCTCGAAGAACTGGGCGCCATCACCAAGCAGGATGAGCGCTATAAACTAACCGACTCCGGTCGGGCGCTCTCGCAACTACCGGTTGACCCACGGCTGGCGCGCATGGTGCTGGAAGCACCGAAAATGGCCGCGTTGCGTGAAGTGATGATCATCGTTTCCGCGCTGTCGATCCAGGATCCGCGCGAGCGGCCGGTAGAACGTCGGCAGGCCGCGGATGAAAAACATCGGCGCTTTGCCGATAAAGATTCCGACTTTATGGCGTTTGTTAACCTGTGGGATTACCTGCAACATCAGCAAAAAACGCTCTCATCGACGCACTTCAGACGTCAGTGCAAAACTGACTTTCTCAACTATTTGCGCGTGCGCGAATGGCAGGATATATACACCCAGCTGCGTCAGGTGGTGCGAGAGCTTGGGTTGACGGTTAATCGTGAAGCGGCAGATTTTCGCGGCATTCACTGTGCACTGTTGACCGGATTGCTGTCACATATCGGACAAAAAGATACGGAAAAACCACAGTTTATCGGCGCGCGCAATGCGCATTTCGCTATCTTCCCTGGCTCCGGCTTGTTTAAAAAACCGCCTAAGTGGGTCATGGTCGCGGAGCTGGTTGAAACCAGCAGGTTATGGGGCCGTATTGCGGCACGTATTGAACCTGAATGGATTGAACCGCTGGCGCAGCATCTGCTGAAGCGTAGCTACAGCGAACCGCACTGGGAGAAGAGTCAAGGTGCGGTTATGGCGACGGAGAAAGTCACGCTGTATGGCTTACCGGTCGTTGCTGCCCGCAAGGTGAATTACAGCCAGATCGACCCCCAGTTATCGCGGCAGTTGTTTATTCGTCATGCGATGGTGGAGGGTGAATGGCAAACCCGTCACGCTTTTTTTAGCGATAATCAAAAATTACGCGCTGAGATCGAAGAGCTGGAGCATAAAACCCGGCGGCGTGACATTATGGTTGATGATGAATCGCTGTTTGCTTTCTATGATCAGCGAGTGGATCACGAGGTTGTTTCGGCGCGCCATTTTGACAGCTGGTGGAAACGCACGGCTCGTGAGCAGCCAGATCTGCTAAATTTCGAACGTGAGATGCTGATTAAAGACGGTGCCGATAAGGTCAGCAAGCTCGATTTTCCCAATTTCTGGCAGCAAGGAAATCTCAAACTGCGCCTTAGCTACCAGTTTGAACCTGGCACTGACGCTGACGGCGTGACTTTGCACATTCCGCTGCCGCTGCTTAATCAGGTGGAAGAGCAGGGTTTTGAATGGCAAATTCCAGGCTTGCGCCAGGAGCTGATCATCTCGCTGATTAAGTCGCTGCCCAAAACTTTACGGCGTAATTTCGTCCCTGCACCCAACTACGCAGAAGCATTCCTGAGTCGGGCTACGCCGTTGGAGCAGCCGCTGTTAGATGCGCTTGAACGTGAGTTTCGCCGCATGAGTGGCGTGACTATCGATCGCGATAGCTGGCAGTGGGAGATGGTCGCCGATCATCTGAAAATGACCTTCCGCGTTGTCGATGAAAATCAGCGTACTTTGCGTGAAGGTAAAGATTTGCACGCGCTCAAACTGGCACTTAAGGCCAAAGTGCAGCAAACGCTATCTCATGTTGCCGATGAAGGGCTTGAGCAGAACGGTCTGCATCTCTGGAGCTTCGGGGATCTGCCGCGCCACTATGAGCAAAAACGCCACGGTTATAACGTCAAAGCCTGGCCGGCATTGGTTGACGAAAAAGAGAGCGTGGCAATCCGGCTGTTTGATTCAGCCTTTGAGCAGCAACAGGCCATGCGTGCTGGACTGCGTCGCCTGCTGTTACTGAATATCCCGTCACCGGTTAAATATTTGCATGACAGATTGCCAAATAAAGCCAAGCTTGGACTCTATTTTAATCCCTATGGCAAAGTGATGGATTTAATTGACGACTGCATCGCCTGTGGGGTGGACAAGCTGGTAGAAGAGGCTGGCGGGCCGGTCTGGCAGGAGCAGGCGTTTCGTCAGCTACATGAGAAGGTGCGTGCTGAACTCAATGACACCGTCGTAGCCATCGCCCGGCAGGTAGAACAGATCCTGACAAAGGGATTTGCCATCAACAAGCGTTTAAAAGGGCGGGTGGATATGACACTGGCGCTGGCGCTTTCAGATATTAAAGTGCAAATGCAGGGCCTGGTGTTTCGCGGTTTTGTCACCGCCATTGGCTGGAAACGACTACCTGACGTGCTGCGTTATCTGAATGCAATTGAAAGGCGCCTGGAAAAATTACCGGTTGATCCTCACAGCGATCGTGCACGCATGCTGAAAATCGAACAGGTTCAGCAAGCCTGGCAGGGGTGGTTGAATAAAATCCCTGTTCAACGGCGTGATGCCGCCGATGTTGTCGATGTCCGATGGATGATTGAAGAGCTTCGGGTCAGCTATTTTGCTCAACAGCTGGGAACACCTTATCCCATTTCCGATAAGCGTGTTTTACAGGCGATGGAGCAGATTTCCGCCAGCTAACCATTGACCTGGCCTCGTGCTATAACGAGGCCTGGGCTGGCGCTTAGTTTACAGCGGCGAGGTGTTGCAAATTATCGCGAAAGGCTGTCACCGCGATAGCGCGATTATCAGCACGATAGCGGTCGGCGGGGGCCGGAGCGGAGCTTTGAATACCGATTATTTGCCAGCTGCCGTCAACATCAAGCAGCAATGGCGAACCACTATCGCCTGGCAGAGTATCGCACTGGTGCGACATCACATTTTTCTGCGCCCAACCCGTTATCAGGCAGTTACTGTGAGCGTACAAGGTGTCGAGGTGATCCTCCGGGTAACCCGCCTGAGTCACTCTGCGTCCATCTTCCTTCAGCGCCTCGTACAATGCTTCGCGCGTACCCTGAAACAGTGGGATCGGCGTTATACCCGAAGGGGGATTACGAAGAATAATCAACCCGTAATCGAAAGGCGCAGCGGCGGAGGGAACGATCCAGCCGTCGCCGTCAGCTTTTAATTTTTTGCCGAGAGCCGGATCAACACGGGTTTCTATATCGTGAATATCATAACGCCAGCCATCACGACCGGAGATAAAACGCAGGGCGATGACCCTATCGATTTTGCCGCCCGGCGGCGCAACCAGACAGTGACCGGCGGTCAGCGCCAGATGCGTGGAGATAAGGGTAGCGGTACATAAATTGCCGCTCTCCGTTTCTAGTTGACCAATAGCATCCCAGGGCGCAGTGGTTGGGGATTTAACCGGACGTCGTTCATCATTACCAAAAAATAATCGTGTTTTATTTACGTTTTCGCGTTGAGCGTCACGATCTGCCCAACAGTAATGCGAAAATGTCAGGCAACTTAAAAACACCACAGCCAGTATGCGCATACATCTCTCGGAAATGAGAATGATAAGAATAATTTGCTAAAACAAATTTTGTGATAACTATAGCCGGATAGCAATAAAAAAGAGGGCAGGTTGGCTGACAAATGTACCTGAGTAATTAGAAATAGAAGCTGGCAACCAGAATACCGCAGATAATCATCACACCTAAGATGATTTCAAATAAGTAGCGACGCAGCATCATCCAGGACTCCACTAAAGAAACACCCGGACGGATCCGGGTGTCAGACTCAATCTATCAGGTCGGGATGCTTATCCCGTACACTTTATTTAGCAGCTGCTTTCTTAGCTACTTTTTTGTGATGTTTTTTTGCAGCCTGAGCTTTCTGAGCTACATGTTTTTTAGCTACATTTTTGTGGTGTTTTTTGGCAGCCTGGGCTTTCTGAGCGGCGGCTTTTTTATGCTTCACGTGTTTTTTAGCAGCCTGAGCTTTTTGCTTAGCGGCTTTTTTCTTGGCTACTTTTTTGTGATGATTTTTAGCTTTATGAGCGGCAGCTTTCTCATGTTTCTCATGTTTTTTTGCAGAAGCGTGAGCCGGAGCCGTGGTAGTTGCAGTTGTTGACGAGGTTGGGGCAGCAGAATTGTCAGCAGCAAAAGCAACTGAAGACAGACCCATAGCAGCGGCTACAACCAGAGCAAATAATTTTTTCATTAAAAAGTCCTCAAGGAGTGTGATTCATTTATCAGCCCACTGTGGAGCCGGTAGAGTCAATATATGCAAAGCTGTGAAGGACTTCCGTGAGTGATTGGTATCGGCGTGTAACGTATTGTACAAAAGAACATTCAGAGAAAGTATGCAGCGTAAGAAACTTGTAATAACTGTCAAGTTGCTAACCCACAGCGTTAAAACCGAATGCAGTCAGTAGCTCTGTGGCTTCAGGGGAGCAAAGATAGTAGGCCAGCTCACTGGCAATCGGATTCATCACCGCCAGGGTATAGATGGCGCGGGGATTATATTCTGCCGGAATAGTAAAAACCCGCAGAGACGGATCCCGCTCAAGCTGCGACCGGTAGCTGGCATACCCAATGAACATATCAGCGAAATCGCTTGTCAACAGCCAGCTGGCGGCTAACTGACCGGCTGGGATCTTCAGACAATCCCGGCCGCCAACCAATGGCATGGCCCTTTGCCGTAGCTGCGATCCCAGTGGTGAGTCGTCCTTCGCAATGCGCTCAAAGAGAGTCAGACTGTAATCGCCACAGGGATCGCAGCCCGCAGTAGAGGTTGCAAGACGTAGGTCGGGACGACGCAGTAACGTCAACCAGTTGTCTTGTGCATGACAAGCATCAGCCCGAACCGTAAGGCATAGGCTATTGGTTGTAAAGGGACGGATTTCACGGGCAATGCCCGCCGCCAGAAGACGTTGCGGGTGCGCCTGATTAGCAGAGACAAACAGATCGCAGCATCTGCCCGCCATGATTGCCTCGCAGAGCAATCCGGCTGGCCCAAACTCAGTGTTCTGTTGCGCTTTTGCCTGTGGCCATTGGACCATCAGGCGTGGCCAGACCAGCTTCAGACTCCCTGCCGCCAGGATGTGCATCATTCCGTACCCTGATAAGGATGACGGTAAAAGCGCAAGTACCAGCTATTAACACGCTTTTGCATATTTATATCGGCAAATCTTTGTGGATAAAGTTTTTTTGCCATCCACAGTTCGCCCAATCCCACGGCTTCCGGCATGGGATAACCCCAGGCTTTGGCATATTCCGGCATCAGCCAGATACGGTGATGGCGTACGGCATCGATAGTTTGCCATTTCGGATCGTTCTCAATTTCTTTCACCACCTGGGGGTAGCGATTTTGCACAAAAATTACATGCGGGTTCCAGGCAATGATCTGCTCCATTGAAACCTGCTTATAGCCTTTGACCGTTGCTGCGGCGACATTCAACGCACCGGCATGCTCCATCATCAGGCCGGTATACTTTCCGGAACCATAGGTAATCAGACCAGGATTAGCCATATAAGCACGCACGCGCTGTGCAGGTGGCAGGTTGCTTAGCCGTTCGGTGACCAGCTTACGTCCGGCGAAAGCTGCCTTGATCAGTGCCTTACCTTGCTGTTGTTTGTTGACGATATCCGCAATCAGCGTAATCCCTTCACGCAGGCCCCGGTCGTAAGCTTTCCCTTCATCACTTTGCGTCGGATTAAGTTTGTCGCGTTCGCCGGGTACGTCGTCACGCAGCGAAATAGCGACGACCGGGATCCCCAGCGCGCTGATGCTGTCAATCATTTCACGCGGTGCATAGTTCGTAACGAAAACGACCTGCGGGCGCAGGGTGACCAGCTTTTCCGCATCGACGTGCGTCAGATCGCCAAGTACAGGAATTTTGTTTAGCTCCGGTACCAGCCGTGCATAATTATCGCCCAGCTCCTGTTTCCAGTTGGACAGAATGCCAACAATTTTATTGGTGGCATTCAGCTGCACCAGTAAATTCAGCGTCTGATGCTGTAAAACCACTACTCTGTCAACCTTATCTGGGATCGTGACTTGGCGTCCGATCTGATCGGTAATGACGCGTGATGCCATCGCTCTGGCGGTGAAACCCATGAGTAGCGCCGCCAGCAATAGCAGCGGAGTTAATTTCTTCATTACACTCTCCAAATCGTTATATTTTTTAGTATACAACGATTGAGTGGTGAGAAATATTGATTCTGATTCGTAAACAGTGTGGTAAGTGAGTAAGATCGGCGTTGCGCCGCTTAAGGCAAATGGCAGGATAAGCCAGAAATAACCAGCGTGAATCAGTCGGCCAAATAGCGACTTTCGAGATGCTGGCGGAACCAGCGAGGATTGAGATCCTCACCGCTGGCGCGGGTGATCAGCTCGCGGGTACTGAAGCGGCTACCGTGATGCCAGATATTCTCTTGCAACCAGATGAACACAGGCTGTAGATCGCCGTCAGCAATCAACTGTTCTACGTCTGGTAGCGTCCGGCCGAGAGCCTGGAATAGCTGGGCGGCGTACATTGCACCCAGAGTATAGGTCGGAAAATAGCCGAAAGCACCGTCGGTCCAGTGGATATCTTGCATGCAGCCGTTGCGATAATTTCCTGTGGTATCCATGCCTAACAACCGCTCCATTTTCTCCTGCCAGAGGGCCGGAATATCTTCTACCTCAATTTCAGATTCGATGAGCGCCCGCTCAATTTCATAGCGCAGAATGATATGAGCGGGATAGCTGACTTCATCTGCATTAACGCGGATCAGCCCTGGCTCAACGCGCTGCGCCAGGCGGATAAAATTTTGTTGGGTCAGTGCTGGCTGTACGCCGAGATGGTTGATGACTTCCGGCAATATGCGCGCCAGAAAAGCCGGACTGCGGCCCAGCTGCATTTCAAAAAACAGGCTTTGCGATTCGTGGATCGCGGTGGATCGAGCAAGCGCTATCGGTTGCCCAGGCCACTGCGTAGGTAAATTCTGTTCATAGCGAGCGTGGCCCGTCTCATGAATGACGCCCATTAGCGCCGAAAGAAAATTTTGCTGGTCATAGCGAGTCGTAATGCGAACGTCCTGCGGTACGCCGCCACAAAAGGGGTGTGCGCTGACGTCCAGTCTACCGGCATCGAAGTCAAAGCCCAGCGTCTCCATCGCTTTTAACCCGAGGTGGCGCTGGTTCTCAATCGTGAATGGTCCTTGCGGTTGCTGGATGGATTGCTCAGACTGGTGGGTAATCACCCGTTGCAACAAGTCTGGTAGCCAGCTTTTGATATCAGAGAAAATCGTATCGAGCTGACAGCTGGTCATGCCCGGTTCATAAATATCGAGAAGGGCGTCGTAGCGGGAAACACCGGCGTTCTGAGCGCGTATTTCAGCCTCTTGCCGACTCAGGTAAACGACCTCTTTAAGATTTTCGGCAAATCCCTTCCAGTCATTTGCCGGGCGCTGGCTACGCCAGGCGTTCTCACAGCGCGATCCGGCAACTGATTTTGCTTCAACCAGCCGGGCCGGTAAGATGACAGCTTGTTGCCAGGCGCGCTCCATTTCGGCCAGGTTAACCCACTCGTCGTCAGATAAGGATTCCTGCTTAGCCTGCACAAGATCTACAGCGGTTTCGGGGCTGGTCAGGATTTGATGTTGCAAAACGCTAAGTTCGGCCAGCGCTTCACCTCTGGCCCGGCTTCCGCCCGGAGACATCATCGTCATCATGTCCCATCCGGCTATTGCGGAAAGGTGACCAAAACGGGAAAGACGCTGAAAACGGCTAGTCAGGCGGGTATAAGCACTGGGCATAACATCTCCGTGATAAATTAATTTTTGGGGTGTGAAGGCATATTGACCGGCCAGCAAAAACGCACGCATGCGCCCCCCAGCGGGCTGCCATCTATAATCACCTGGCCGCCAAAGGCCTGAGCGATTGAGTGTACGATGGCCAGTCCAAGACCACAGCCGCCAGTGGCGCGGTCACGGCTGGGATCGAGGCGAACAAAGGGCTCGAACACGTGCTGACGCGCTTCAGGTGGAATGCCAGGGCCGTCATCTTCAACCTGCAAGATGGCCGTATTAGCATCGAACCAAAGGCTGACTCGTAACTGATAACGGGCGTAGCGTAGCGCGTTGTTAACCAGGTTATCGAGTACGCGCTCCATCAGTCGCAGATCCGCCATACACACGTTATCATGCTGCGGCGCTTCAAGATTGATCTCATTGTCGGGATTGATCAGACGAAAATCGGCCAGTTTATCACTAAGCCAGCTGGCTAAGTCGATGTGCTGTATAGTCAACTCTACGCGCGGGCGGTCTAGCCGCGCGTAGGTCAGCAGCTCTTCGATCAATGCCTCCAGTTGACCAACATCGCGGTTAAGTGCGAGCAGCTCCTTCTCACTGAGATTATCGCTCATTTCCAGCCTGTAACGCAGGCGTACCAGTGGTGTACGTAGCTCATGGGCAATGCCATCGATTAGCTGTTTTTTGCTGCTTACCAGGGTGTTGACGTTATCGGCCATTTGATTAAACGCAACGCCGAGACGCGCCAGGCTGGAGGTGGCGTCGAAATGTATACGCTCATCAAGGTGCCCGTGGCCAAAGCGCTGTGCCGCTTTCTCAAGGCGTAGCAGATCTTTCCAGTGTGGACGCATCCAGATAAACACCGGCAGCGCCAGCGAGACACCGATGAAGAACATCAGGGAGATATCAAAAATGCGCATCTCATGGAGATAAAAAAGGTAGGGGATGGGGCCAACGGCCAGTACGTAGTGGCTGCGGGGAATACGTTGTATAAACGTATATTCATTATCAATCGCTACAATCTCACCGTTACGCAATCGCTTCATGCTGCTGGCGTTGAGCTGATATTTATTGAGCGGCTCAATATGTAATTTAAATGACAGGTTGAAGTCGAGGTTCTCGATGGTTCTATTCCAGTCACGCGGCGGAATTTCCCGCAGCTCGCTGCGCATCAGATAGAGCGAGCTTTTCATCAGATCATCCATTGACTCACGTCCGGCGCGTTCAGCGGTGAATTTATAAACCAGACCAACCAGCATCGTCATGACCAGAAAGCAAACAAACAGCAATAAGTAGAACTGAATGAACAACTTTCTCATGGTGTATCCCACGCGTGGGGGGCGAACAGATAGCCTTTGTTACGAATGGTTTTAATGCGGTAAGGCTCGTTAGCGTTATCGAGCAATTTTTTACGCAGGCGGGATATGGCGACGTCAATGCTGCGATCGAGGCCGTCGTACTCAACACCTCGCAGCGTTCTTAACAGCGCATCCCGATTCAGAATGCTGCCAGCGTGCGTGGCGAGTTCCCACAGCAGGTCAAAATCAGCGGTCGAAAGCTGAATAACTTCATTATTCAATGATACCTGTCTGTTGATCGGATCGATAAACAACGTACCAAAACGCAGCGCTTTCTGACCAGGCGGAGCGGAAGGAGCGTCATCTCCCTGTTGTAACGCGCTGGCGTTACGTAAATGCAGGCGCAGGCGTGCCAGTAAAACTGCGGGTGGGGTGGTTTTCAGAATATAGTCATTAGCTCCCATTTCCAGCGATAAAATGTGATTCATATCACTGTCTAACGAGGTAAGCAGGACGATTGGACCAGACCAGCGGTTCGAGGTATGTAAATCACGACACAGCGTCATACCATCTTTGCCGGGCAGCATGATATCCAGCATTACCAAGTCCGGGTTATGTGTAACGATGGTTTCCTCAGCGCAATCCCCGCGACTTTCAACAATAACATCGATATCGTGGCGACCAAGATAAGCGGCGATTAACTGACCCACATCCGGGTCGTCTTCAACAAAAACAATCTTATTCATATTATCTGACAGACCATAACAGTAACCCAGATTAGCCTGAACCTTAGCCAGGAGCTATCTCCATGGTGAAAAAGGAGTAAGCACGGACAACACTGGCGGCCTGAACGCACTATCCGTGCTAAAAATTTTACGATTTATAGTATACACATGGACAACTATGCCATTATAAATGAACGGAGTCAGCCATGTGGATTGTCGTAGATCAGCCTGCAAAAGGAGAACAAGGTGTCTGACCTAAAGCTGCTTTCGTCCGCCAGCAGGGACCATATCTGCATAAACTACCTCGATTTTCTTGCTGCCTCATGTAAAAAACGCTGGAGCTTTGTTGACGCTATATATGGTGTTATGCCCATTTTCGGCATGGTAACAAAAACGCCGAATAAAAAGGCGAAAGATCGTAAGGACGATCTGCCTGAGCTGGCACTGCAAGTGCTTTCAACCCAAGTCAGCGATGAAATAAATATTGTGCGTTTGATTACGTTGGCCAGACAGTTGCAAATCACCCACTTTGATATTCTGCTCCCTTATACTTTCAGCGAACAGCAGATTAAAATCATCCATGCGGAGTATGGTAAGCCCGTCAGCCTTAAACTACAGGGTGACAAACTGTCGATTATTGTTGCCGATGCCGCTTAACAATATTCTTTGAATCCTGACGTCGTTACTTTTTTCAATCTGATAACGGTGCGGTATAGACAAAAAGCGCAGCCTGGGCTGCAATTCTGTTAAGCAACTGACTGGCCGTTTTCGAAGCTGTCGAATATCTCCAGTGTCTCTCCTGTATTACACTCGGGAAGGCTCTTTCTTTTCTCGTCGGTAACTGTGCCAGTTGTCCCATATTTTCAAAATCACGCATTAGCTCCTGGCTTAGCCTGGAGAAGCACCCTGACGAGTCATAAGCATCCGCATGACTGTGAGACGCTAAGCTGGGTACCGGCTTCGGTCAGACAGCGGAAATCAGTTGCGGATCCTGGGCATTAGCCCATAAAAATCAATGGGTTACGAAGAGTATCGTAAAGAGGTACCAGAATCAAGAGCCTGTGCAGCAGGCATAAAAAATCCGGAAATGAGTGAGTATTTCCGGATTTTTACACATCCACTGGATCAATCAATCGATCCTTAACTGAATGGCATTACAGCCTGGACTGCGGTTTTTAACATCGAGCGCTTGCAATTATTTAAACAGATCGGCGCTGACCGTTAAGTTGCCGCCGCTTTGGTTCTGCCATTGGCGGGTAATATGATAATACTTAGCGCCTTTTTCGATGGCGCGTCTGCCGACCTCTTCAGATATATCAGTTGGCGTACCAAAATGACCGGTAAAGGTCACGCTATCGAAAGGCTGCATCTGTGCGGCGGTGACCGCATTAACTTCCTCGATTGAACGGCCATCAGGTAGCTTAACCGTATAGCGTTTACCGCTAGAGCTTTGGGTTTCAAAGAAGCGACCAACGCTGTTGCTTGGCGTATCTGAACTGGCTACGCCAGGGATAGCAACGCGTTTGGCTGCCGCGCCACCAGCGGCTAGTGCTGCTTTGCCTGCCTGAGAGTCGGCAGGGATCATATCTGACGTATCCTGTGTCAGGCGCTTAGTGGCATCTTTTTTGTAAAGGAAAGCGGTGATGTACTGGTTACCGCCGTTATTGGCATCAACCTGGCGAATGATAAAATAGCCATAAGCGCCTTTGCGGGCAGCGGCACGTGAAATTGCCTCTTCAACGTCTGGCTGACTACGAAAAAAACCGTTTACGCTGACGGTATCATAAGGTTCGAGCGAATAGGCCAAATCTTTTGGATACTGGCGGACGCCATGCATCGTAAGAAAGTGCTTGTCTTTAGTACGCTTTAGCGCATCGGCTTTATAAAGGTCAGCGGTTACGCGCCAGTTGCCGCTATTGCTGTTTAACTCATTGATACCCTGAACGAAGTAAGATGCTGCACCCATTGAGTCAGCACGCCTGGAAATTGCCGCGTTAGCATCACCGATCGAATTAAATTTATCGATAATGGCGATGCGCTCGAATGGTTTCAGGGCAGCAGCTTGTTGCGCAGTCAGTTCTTTCGCTGCATGTGCCGACATGGTTGCCACTGATAACAAGGCAGAGGCCAGAACGGTAATTTTAAGCTTCATAAAAAAGTATCCTTCGCCTAACGCAAAAATAGGAATAAAACGTCTCTGACTTTTGATATGTAACAGAATAGCTGCCGATTATGGCACTAATAATGCACGCTGTCCCAGCCATTTTAGCGGCGAAAATGGTGATTATGCTGGTTTAGATGATGCCGGAGCGTAGGGGCTACCAGCAGCCTGATTATCATTATCGTCATGGTGGGCGCCGTAATGATGATAAATGCGCATTCAAGTAATTGTTATGTTTATGTTTTGTTATTAACCTGGTACCGACGTTAAATAATTGCTTAGCACAAAATGATGTAATGATGGCAAGTAATAGGTCGAATTGTCGTGGTTACCTGGTTTATTTGTATTTTTACAGTGAAACGCTGTTTCAATCTTGTCGAAGAGAAAAATGTAAGACATATTTCCAGCAGATTATGAAGAGCATCACACAATTTCGTGCCGGTATAACGTTGAGGTGCTGAGCCTTGTATAGCGGATTACCTTCCATCTGAATAAGGGAAGAATATGATAATCGGAGTACCTAAAGAGCGTTGGCCCGACGAACGCCGTGTCGCAGCCACGCCCAAAACGGTGGCGCAATTAATTCAGCTCGGTTTTCAGGTTGTTATTGAGAAACAAGCCGGTTTGGCCGCCAGCTTTGATGACCTTGCCTATCAGCAGGCGGGCGCCGAAATCGGCGAGGCAGAGCAAGCCTGGCAGGCAGATATCGTATTTAAAGTGAATGCCCCTGAAGATGATGAAGTGTCACTGCTACGTCCCGGAGCAACCCTGATTAGCTTTATCTGGCCTGCGCAAAATCCACAGCTGCTGGAGAAATTACAGGCGCAAAAGGTTAACGTTATGGCTATGGATTCCGTGCCGCGTATTTCACGGGCACAGTCTCTTGATGCGTTGAGCTCAATGGCGAATATTGCGGGTTACCGCGCTATCGTCGAAGCCGCCCACGAATTCGGTCGTTTCTTCACCGGCCAGATCACTGCAGCGGGTAAAGTACCGCCAGCCAAAGTGATGGTTATTGGCGCCGGCGTTGCTGGACTTGCTGCGATTGGTGCGGCTGGCAGCCTCGGTGCAATTGTACGAGCTTTCGACACCCGACCTGAAGTGAAAGAGCAGGTTCAGAGTATGGGTGCAGAGTTTCTTGAGCTGGATTTTAAGGAAGAAGCAGGCAGTGGCGACGGTTATGCTAAGCAGATGTCGGAAGCCTTTATTGCTGCGGAGATGGCACTGTTCTCAGCCCAGGCGAAAGAGGTTGATATCATTGTTACTACGGCCCTTATTCCTGGTAAGCCTGCGCCTGAATTAATCACTGCTGAGATGGTTAAAAACATGAAACCCGGCAGCGTAGTGGTTGATTTGGCAGCGCAAACCGGCGGAAACTGTGAATTAACCGTTGCGGGGCAGGTGACGATAACGGATAACGGCGTGAAGATCATCGGCTACACCGATTTACCCTCCCGGCTTCCGACGCAATCCTCACAGCTTTACGGCACAAACCTTGTTAATCTGATGAAGCTGTTGTGCAAAGAAAAAGATGGCGCTATCGATATAGATTTCGACGACGTTGTGATCCGCGGGGTAACCGTCATGCGTGACGGAGAGCTTTGCTGGCCAGCGCCACCGATACAGGTATCCGCCGCGCCCAAAACCGCTACGCCTGCACAACAACCCGCACCCCGAGTGGTTGAAAAAGCGCCTGTCCGCTCGTGGCCTAAATATTTGCTGCTCGCAGTTGCCATTATTTTATTTGGCTGGCTGGCGAACGTCGCCCCGGCGGAATTCCTGTCACATTTTACGGTTTTCGCGCTCTCCTGCGTAGTAGGTTACTACGTCGTATGGAACGTCAGTCATGCGTTGCACACACCGCTAATGGCAGTAACCAATGCTATCTCCGGTATTATTGTTGTCGGCGCACTGTTGCAGATCGGCCATGGTGGCTGGGTAACCCTGCTGGCTTTTATCGCGGTACTTATCGCCAGTATCAATATTTTTGGTGGCTTTACCGTGACTCAGCGCATGCTGAAAATGTTTCGTAAAAACTAAGGGGTAGTCAATGTCTGGTGGATTAGTAACTGCAGCATACATTGTTGCCGCAATTTTGTTTATTCTCAGCCTGGCCGGGCTGTCAAAGCATGAGACATCGAAGCAGGGGAATATTTTCGGTATCAGCGGCATGGCTATTGCGTTGATCGCAACCATTCTGGGGCCGGATACGGCTAACGTTGGATGGTTGTTGATAGCGATGGTAATGGGAGGGGCGATAGGTATTCATCTGGCACGCAAAGTTGAAATGACAGAAATGCCTGAACTTGTGGCTATTCTGCATAGTTTCGTTGGTCTGGCAGCGGTGCTGGTCGGATACAACAGCTATATTGATCATGCACCAGGACTGCCGACAATCATGGAAAACATTCATCTGACTGAAGTATTTATAGGGATATTTATTGGCGCAGTGACCTTTACCGGTTCTGTTGTGGCATTTGGAAAATTGCGCGGTAAGATTCCGTCCCGTCCGTTAATGTTGCCGCACCGCCACCGCCTCAATCTGCTGGCACTGGTGGTTACAGCGATACTGCTTATTGTCTTTGTGCGTACAGAAAGCGGCGGGATGCAGGCTTTCGCCCTGACGCTAATGACACTGATTGCGCTTGTTTTCGGCTGGCACCTGGTTGCTTCAATCGGTGGTGCAGACATGCCGGTTGTTGTTTCTATGCTTAATTCCTATTCAGGTTGGGCGGCTGCTGCTGCTGGCTTTATGCTGAGTAACGACCTGCTGATTGTCACCGGTGCGCTGGTTGGCTCTTCCGGAGCCATTCTCTCTTACATTATGTGTAAGGCGATGAATCGTTCTTTTGTCAGCGTTATCGCTGGTGGCTTTGGTACCGATAGCACCGGCAGTGACGAAACAGATGAAGTTGGCGAGTATCGGGAAATTACTGCTCAGGAGACAGCCGAGCTATTAAAAAACTCTGATTCGGTCATTATCACTCCGGGATACGGTATGGCCGTAGCGCAGGCACAGTATCCGGTGGCTGAAATTACAGAAAAGCTGCGTTCACGGGGAATTAAAGTTCGCTTTGGTATTCACCCGGTTGCCGGGCGTCTGCCGGGCCATATGAATGTATTACTTGCAGAAGCCAAAGTACCTTATGATGTTGTGCTGGAGATGGACGAGCTCAACGATGACTTTTCCGATACAGATACCGTACTGGTTATTGGCGCTAACGATACTGTTAACCCGGCGGCACAAGAAGATCCACGCAGTCCTATCGCCGGAATGCCGGTGCTGGAAGTATGGAAGGCGCGGGACGTTGTGGTGTTTAAACGCTCGATGAATACGGGCTACGCCGGGGTACAAAATCCCTTGTTTTTCAGAGAGAACACGCAGATGCTCTTTGGCGACGCTAAAGTTACCGTGGATGCCATTTTGAAAGCCTTGTGAGGCAAAGCAAGCCACGCTTATATTAGAAACAAAGCCCGTCATATCAGCCGGGCTTTATACGTTTTAATCCAGAGTACTCTTTTCTAATCTTCATCGCTGTTAGGGTCTACTGGGCTGACGAACCCATCAGGCTTGATGGCGAGCAAATCGCAACGCAGATGGTCAATAACCTGCTCGGCGGTGTTACCGAGAAAGGCCGCTGAAATACCGGTACGTCCGATGGTGCCGAGTACCACCACGCCAACGTTAAGATGCTCTGCAATATTGGGAATAACCTCTTCTGGCAATCCTTTTTCAACATGCGTCATTTTTTCATCGATGCTGAAGTGCTGCCGCAGCGCTTTCATCCCGATCAAATGCTGCCTGCGGATAGCATCGTTATAGACGCTGGGATCGAAATCGGGAAGCTCGATGGCAATATTTATTGGCGTAACGGGATAGGCATTGACCAGATGAACCTCAGTATGGTTAACCAGCCGCGCCAGTTCAGTGGTTTCCCACACCAGCTTTTTGTTCAGCTCGTGATGATAAGGTTCCTCGCTGCTTAGATTTACAGCTACCAGCGCTTTGGCTGATTCCGGCCACGGCTGGTCTTTCACCATCCAAACCGGACAGGGGCATTTGCGTAAAAGATGCCAGTCGGTAGGCGTAAACATGACTGCCTGTAACCGATCATGCTGGTGAGTCATTTTCAGTACCAGGTCGTGGCCTGCTTCCATCACCTCGCGGATGATAGCTTCATAGGGGCGGTTATGCCACATCACCTTGATATCAATATCAACACCAGCAGCCAGATAGGCGCTGGCCTGCTCACGAATCCATTCGGTACGCTGACTGATAGCGTCCTTGCGCATGCTAATTCGCTCGTTCGGTGATAGCAGGGTGGTCATCTCGTAAGAGAAATCATAAATAGGCAGGAACGCCTTAATTTTCCCACCGAGACGCTGGTTTAAATAAACCGCACGGCGCAGAGCCGGCTGGTCATCCTGCATAGGATCAATCGCAACAAGGATGTTTTGATACTTAATCATATTCAGCTCTCCATAAAACTGAAGTTTCAGATTTAAAGATAGCCGATTAATGTGCAGGGAAGAAGCGGAGAAGTTACTGGCCTGGCGATTATCTGACGTGCAACAGACACGGGAAAAAAGGGGCGTTCGCCGCTGGTTGCGACGAATCTTATAAGGACGTTCAGACTGTGCAGCGCACCTGTCCGGCCAATTGCGCCAGCATTTCCTGATCCATGATAGTGATGTATTTACCTTTGACTTCCAGCAGGCCATTTTTCTGAAAGCGTCCTAGCAGACGACTGATGGTTTCAACCGTGAGGCCAAGATAATTACCGATATCGCCGCGCGTCATGGTAAGGCGAAACTCGCGCAGGGAAAAGCCCCGTTGACCAAAACGCTGAGACAAGCCGTAGATAAACGCGGCCAGACGTTCTTCAGCATTCTTTTTTGAAAGCAGTAAAATCATATCCTGATCGCCTTTGATCTCACCGCTCATCAGACGCATGATTTGCTGGCGTAGATTCGGCATTTTACCGGAAAGGTCGTCCAGCGTTTCGAAGGGTATTTCACACACCATTGCCGTTTC
This sequence comes from Izhakiella capsodis, assembly GCF_900115045.1. Lineage (GTDB taxonomy): Bacteria > Pseudomonadota > Gammaproteobacteria > Enterobacterales > Enterobacteriaceae > Izhakiella > Izhakiella capsodis. The sequence continues at coordinate 612,381 of NZ_FOVC01000001.1, forward strand.
CAGCGCCTGAGCAAAGCTGGGATGCTGGTGAGCGCTTATCGCATCGAATCCCACGAGATCACCAGCCAGATGGAATCCCGTAATCTGTTCATCTCCCTGCTCGGTGATGGTATAGCTTTTAATAGTTCCGGAGCGGATAGCATACAATGACTTCAGCTCGTCACCGGCTTTAAACAACGTCTGGCCTTTTTGAATTGGCTTTTTACGCTCGATGATATTATCGAGCTGATCCAATTCATGATTATTGAGTGTGAAGGGGATGCAGAGCTGGCTGATACTGCAATCCTGACAGTGGATCGCACAACCGCCAGATTGAATTCGACGAATAATTCTCTTTTCCGCAATCATTATCAGGCTCCAACAATATATTGACTAAAGTCAATTTTAACATTTTTTTTGCCGGAAAGAATTGGTTGAATCGGTTAAACAGGTAAAAAAAAGGATGAAAAACGGACATTAACCTCCGCAGTCTTGATTTATATCAATCTAATATGATCTTTTCTGTGCTGTTTACGCTGAGTATCCTTTTTCCATGTGTTGGTTTTAGATGGATGAAAGTGATCGTGGTGATCGGGAGGTGTTAAGTATTCTCTGGCAAACAACTCAGACGGTTATCGGTCGAGAGAAGGCCGCCAGGCCTATCACTGCTGGCATCTTGATTACTCGTTACCCCTGCCAGGGGAAGCTGAATAACGGATCTAGACGATAAAAAACTGTTTACCAACGCAATGAGTGACGTTACACCGCTCAAGGATTAGAACCGCATGAACTGGGTCAAAACATCGGTTGCCAGGGTGAAACGAGACCTTCAGAACCAGCTGCAGCGAGATAATTTTCTGCAACGCGGTTATCTGGAAATTATCCCTTGTTCTGTCCCGCTGGAAGACAAAGCCGAAGGGATACAGCATGGGATGTTGAATAAATTGCGACTGGGAAATTATCCACTGGATGACAGTCTGAATCTTCTGCGTCAACTGGTGGAAAACTACCGCCAGTCGTTGTGGCGTTTTATATGTCAGGCATAAAAAGATAGCCTTCGTAATATGTAGATCATTCATGGTAGAGGTCGGGACAATGAAGCTCATACCAATATCGTGCGCAGTTACCTGGCTCAATGGCTGCAACAATTTAACGTGGTTCAGGCTTATTGTACTTATCACGGCGATGCCAGTGCCTGCGATGTGGACTTGCGTAAAAGTGCGAAGGCGCGCGAGGAGAGCCGTGAGCGGCATGCCAAACACAGACGTTAGCCGCCGTGTGATTTACGAATGGAAGCGAGCATAACTTCCCCCTCAGCGCTAAGTGGGTGACCCGTGCGGGTAATGATGCCGACCGGCTCTCCTGGCCCGCGAGAAGCGATGGGAAGCGCCGCCAGAGCGTTATGTGCCAGATCCTCTTTGATAGCACCTGAGGGAACAAACCAGACGTAGCCATAGCGCAGCGCCAGCTGTCGGGCCAGTGAAGTCGCCGACGTTTCAACCAGAGTCTCAGGCAGGCGACAGCCTTGTTCTTGTAACATGATATCGGCAATGCGCCTGGGGGCCGTTCCTTCCGGTGAAATCACCACGGGCCAGTTCAAGGCCCGGAATAAGGTGACGCTGTCACTTAAAAGCGGGTGGTCGGGACGTACAACCAATTGTAGTGATTCAAGAAATAACAGTTCATAAGACAGTCCCACCATAAGCTCCGGTGCCGCCATGCGCCCGATACCAACGTCAAATTCGCTAGCTCTTAGTCCGGCAAGCAGCACATTATTATGAAGCGTGGCGACCTGCACCAACGTATTAGGCTGCTGCTGGTGGAAGTGGTTTAGAATTGAGGGCAACATCCCCAGCGCGGCTGTCGTCAGCACGCCGAGGCGTAGCACGGTCGATTCTTCGTTAACGCCCATACTAAATGATTGTCCGGCGTGATTCAGAGCGTCGAGCACGCGCACCGCATGAGGAAGAAATTGTTTGCCCATCGCGGTCAGCCGTGCACCAAGTCGTCCGCGCTCCAGCAGGCTGGCGCCAGTTAATGCTTCCAGCTCGTTCAGTGTTTTGGATAGTGCAGGCTGACTGAGATTTAAGGTTTCTGCGGCACGACCTAAGGTTCCCTGCTGCGCAACGGCGACAAAGGTGTACAGATGACGCAGGCGAATACGCTGATGAAAAAGGTAATTTTTATCCATAACCCACAGTAATGAAATCGCGCCGCTGGCGGCAAGATGTTTCGCTTTATAACATTAACTTAATCGAAATATATAATTAACATTAAGCTTTATTGCACGTTATATCACCACCTTATCAGGGCTTAAACCTCACGGGATTAACGTGCCGCAGGAGTGCCGGAACTTCACTTTAGCTTAAGTGCGGGACACTGCTGCGTTGGATCGCTGGGTTTAATGACAGGGTGTTGACGACAACAGGTTGGGGATCTGCACAGGCTCGTGGTTAAGCACCCTGGAGCGATCTCTGATGGTCGCGCTAAGATTTGGGATAGGCTGCGCGGAGAGTGGTTCGATTCGCTTCATTGGCGTGAGCAATCAACGGCTGGCGGAGGAAACCATCGGTGCTCGCCGCACAGCGCCATCTGATAGCTGCATGTCAGCGTGCCGTAGTTGTTATGCCCGGCCAGCTAAATCCCAGAATAAACAGTTGTGCTTACGCGGTGGAGAGCAGAGCGTATGTACCCTTCGAAAATGCCGGGCGCTGTCACCCGGCAGCGGATCACTGTAAACGCGTATTGCGTATTAACGTATATTTTCCTGGGCCCAGCAGCATAATCAGAATACCGCCCATGAAATAGAGCATTTCAGTCTCCAGCGCCCACGCTCCAACGTCGGTGCGCTGTGTCCACTCTCCCATACCGACCAGCAGCACCGCGACCGCCAGATTTATCGCAATGACTAAACCTGCAGGGCGCGTCAGAAAACCGATAATAACCATTACGGGCGCAACAACTTCGCCAATGTATGCGCCATAAGCAATAAACGAAGGTAAGCCCTGCGCGGCGAGCATTCCGCCTATCCATCCCACGCCATGTTGAATTTTATAGATACCGTGGAATAACAGTAAAATACCGATAGTCAGGCGCAGTAAAAGTTTACCTAAATCAGGATGATCGCCAAGACGGTTCAAAGAGCTGTTAATTGTAGAAAACATAAAACAATCCTCATTAATAATTTTACACTATTGAATCTAGTGGAAAATACGCCGCCGTGTAACTCAATTTCACTGAATATCTTTTTCAGAAAAATAAGCTGGTTTTTCAGCAAAGGCTGTAAAAACGTCACCGTAAATGTGGAGGCTTGCAGCCTACACGAAATAATCTGCTGTAATCGATAGAGAACCGTACTGATAGGGGCCGGCACAATAGTGCCGCACGTAGCCTGCGGGTTTTCGACTGGCGGCTGGCTTTTTACGTCGTGCTATACCTTTTCCATCGAAGCTAATGTCGGCTGGCTGCTCAGGCACGGGGCAGACACTACGCAACGACTGCGGGTATCACAGTGGGACACCGATTCATGCTACGTCACAAGCAAGTTTTTTCCTGTAAATGTGTGGCCATCTGCATAATTATCGCTGAGCGTTACTGTGCGTTAAAGGTCATTCATATCATTATTCAGTCTTGAGCATTAGAAAAAAAACTTATCAATCAATTATGTGGTTAATGCGAGCCTTGATTTGAAGATGTTTCTCATCGTTAAAAACTATCCAGAATTTTCATACTGTTTTTATCCGAATTGCCGATATATGTCCTCAAGGTCTTAATCACAAGCTGACATCACATTGTCTTAAGGACGGTAATGCCATGAGAATACTTAAAAACTTCACTATCCGTAGCGTCATGCTGTGGGTGCTCGGTCTGTTTTGTTTACTTTTGTGTGGGGTGGGTTTTTACAGTGTGAATGCGCTTAACGCCATGAGCGCCGGTAATAGTCTCGATCGTCAGTTGGTTGCGCAAATGACAACGCTCAGCCGGGGTAACGATCAATATTTTCGTTTTATCACAAGGCTTTATCGGGTTGTTGACGTGCGGGAAAAAGGTAGCGCACCCTCCGTGGAAAGTGTTAATGCCGCGCAAAGCGCGCTGGATGGCATGATACAGCGACTGAATGAGTTCAAATCACAGTCGGCTTCATCACTGAATACAAAACTCTCACGGTCGGTTATTGAACGCTGGGAGGTGCTGTTAAATAAGGGCATTCTGCCGCAAATGCGCTTTGCTCAGCAGGCAGATCTGACGGCCTATTACCGACAGGCCAATGGCGTTACACCGGCTCTGAGTCGTGATTTCGGTGCCGAGATTGAAAAATTTAACAAGGCCACCGGCATAGCGCTGGAAAAAACGCGGATAGATGTCGACAGGGGGATTTATTTCACTAAGGCGGTGCTGATGTTTGGTGGTGTCGTTGGTGTACTCATTCTGATTTTTACCGACCGCTACCTGGTAATCATTTTGGTACGTCCTCTGAAAAGGATCCGTCGTCAGTTTACCTCGATTGCTGAGGGGGATTTAACCCAGCCAATCGAAGATTTTGGCCGTAACTGCGTCGGTAAACTGGTGCCATTATTAAGAACCATGCAGCAGAGTCTGGGTCAGGCAGTAGGAACCATCCGTACCGCCAGCGACAGCATATATCATGATGCGCGCAGCATCTCCAGTGGAAACCTCGACCTCTCCTCACGTACCGAACAGCAGGCGGCGGCGCTGGAAGAGACTGCCGCCAGCATGGAACAGCTAACGGCAACAGTGAAGTTTAATGCGGAAAATGCCCGCCAGGCCAGCGAGCTGGCCGATACCGCCTCGGTAACAGCCAGTAAAGGCGGGCAGTTAGTTCAGAACGTAGTGGTCACAATGGAAGGGATTGCTGGCAGCGCTCACAAGATTGCGGATATCACCAATGTCATCAACAGTATCGCCTTTCAGACCAACATCCTGGCGCTGAATGCGGCGGTAGAGGCGGCCAGGGCGGGTGAGCAAGGGCGTGGATTTGCCGTAGTTGCAAGCGAAGTGCGTAACCTTGCTCAACGCAGCGCCAATGCTGCGAAAGAGATAGGCTCGTTAATCGCCGATTCGGTCTCCAGAGTGGACAATGGCAACCGGCTGGTTAATGATGCCGGTGTCGTGATGGAGGAGATGTTAACGGCCGTTAGCGCGGTTACCGATATCATGAAGCAAATTGCTGCCGCCTCGGAAGAGCAAAGCAAAGGTATTGGTCAGGTTGGACAGGCCGTAAATGAGATGGATGAGGTCACGCAGCAAAATGCGTCGCTGGTCTCTGAAATGGCTTCTGCGACAAATGCGCTGGAGCAGCAGACCGTCAACCTGACACAATCGGTCGCGCGTTTCCAGCTTAACAATGACGAAAAAACACTATTAACAGCCAATATTCCCCCGCAGGGACGGGATAATTCAGTGTCCAATGCGGCTTCAAAGACAGGCAGAACTCCAGATGAGTGGGTGTCGTTCTGATAAAGTCGGGCTGACGAGATAGGCGGAGATTGGCAGCGTAGCGGTATCACACCTGTTACGGGTTAAGCAATATTTTCTTGCTGGTATGCTCGCAACTTAATTTCGACGCGTTCATTTACGGCATTAAAAATATGTATGGATACAATTGCCTTAAAAAATCATGCCCGCATTGCGCGGGCATGTCATTCATTTAACAGTAGCTTGGCAGTACGGGGAAGTTAATAGCTAACAGTTAGCGTTTCCGTATCCTGATAGGTACCTGCGGGCAAATTTGCCTGCAAAGGATCGGTAGCATAATAAATATCATGTTTTTGCAGGAGGCCTGATCCGGTGAATTTTTGTGTGTTCCATAGCGCGGTGTGAGTGGAATTGCTGTAAATCTGATAACGCAGCATATCGCTGTTAGTATCAGACTTCATCTGATGCCAACCCGCAATGTCGTTAGCACCGGCAAAGCTCATCGTATAGGGAGTAGTATTGGTGCAGGTTACGGTAATGGTCTGTTCCGAGCTAAGCTGACTGGATAAATTACCGCTCATGGAGACATCCGGCGCGCTGTCTATCCGGCAATCCGGTTCCAACGTCGCGGTCAGGTAGATAGTCGGGTTATCCTCTCCAGAAAAATCCACTGCTGATGGGAATACGGACCAGTCACCTTTTCCTGTTCCTACATTCCCGTTGATCGTTGCCGTGATCTTGTCAGTATATTTACCAGGCGCAGGGGGCGCGTTAGCAATAGCTAAGGGATCAGTCACAAAATGCACCGCAATCATGTTCCTATAAGGTCCTGCATAGCCCCACAAATCGGCACACCAAGGTTCACCTTTGCCATCATGACATTTATCGCCATATTTTTTGTCCTTTGGATTCATGTCTATAAACATCAACGAACTCAGCGATACTTTGGAACTTCCCCCCCCCCATTTGTAAGTTCGTTTATCATATATTGAAGATAAGCAAAGTTGTGTTGCATTCCGCCTGCCCAGGCAAAGTTTAATCGGCAAGAGGTTGTTACTGAGTGACGTCGTTGGAGGACTCAGAGACAGTGTTGTAGTATTTGGGGTTGATTGGGTATCTATTACTAAGCCAACCTCCTGACCAGAGGTTGATGTATCGTCCGGTGCCGTGTCACACCAGACTTGAACCGGCTGCTGATATACTTGCTTGGTAGTGGTTAAATCCAGCGGGGAGATCGCACCGCCGCCATTCATATCTATCCTTGAATCCTGCCAGTTAAAGTCGCATATCTCTTTCCAGGAGAGGGTATGTGCATTACTGGCACTAACGAACAACAGCGGGCACAAGACACATAAGCACGATAAGTTAATAGTTAGTTTTTGCATAGTACCGGTTCGATTCCTGTATCATGTTTAGTGGAAAGCGTAAAACTGCACAGAGTCTTGCCGTTGTTTTTCAGTGTATAGCGTTGATTTATCGCATTATTCGACAGTGCGGCCATATTGCCATAGGCCAGATGGGTGATCACCCGCCCTTTGCTATCAACAATTGGCTCGCCGGCAAAGAGTGAAACGCTTTTGCCCGCATCAACGCGAATAAGCTGCTGTTCAGACAGATTGTTGAACCGGAACCTGACTTCGTAACCAGCCTCTTCAGGTACAAAGAATCCATGTTTGACGCCGGTTGCCACCTCATTTGCGGGCAAATGGGTCGGGTCAATAGCGACGTCATCTTTTTCATATGGCACAACGTCACTGACAAAACCGACGCCGTTGCTGCTGGTCTTACCTTCCAGGGTGCCATTATAGTAATAGGGCACGCCGCCGACGCCGTCGGTATCCACCTTGATAAAGGCATCACCCAGTTCACGAGAGAAAAACAAACTTTTGTCCATATACACCATACTGCCCTGAACGCCCAACCAGGGGGTGAAGCTACGACCGTAGCCGTAAGCGCCGCCACTATAGGTAGCGTGTGCCGTTTTCCAGTTGGCAGAAAAGTCGGTGTAGCCAGGATAGAGATAATCATTTTCTAGGCTGGTGTTGGCGCTCCAGTCCAGCCCCAGATCGCTGCCGGATTGATGAGAAATATTGAGCAAGGTACTGCTCTCATCACCTGACGAGGTTTGCTCCTGAACGCCCACCGTGGTTTTACCACCGAAAGGCAGTGTAATACCGAACATCACGTCATTACTGTTCGTCTGGGAAAAGTCACGACTGTAGGACAGTGTGAAGGTTAACAACCGGTCATATACGGTGCTGTAGGACAGGTTAGCAAGCGTATCCGAACCACCATCTTCGCTGTGAAAATGCATCAACCCAACGCCCAACGTTCCGACGGCGTCCGGTAGCGTTTGTGAGTAAAATATCTGATCTGATGATATCGGGTCAGAATAGAACGCATCATAATCACTCAAATCCAGATAATGGTTACTGGACTGAACGTGACTGAATGTGATACTTGCCCGACGAAAAGACTGGGTATAACTGATGTACCCACTGGCGCCTTTCTCGGCTTCGCGGGCCTCGCTGCCGCTGGCCATTATATCGAAACGCCCCCATCGGCCGGTATTGTATTGTATTCCGCCGCCCAACAATGCCATGCGTCTCGCGGCTTCAGCGTGTGAGAGGGTGGTAACAGCGTCGGAGAGGCCATAGCGCCAGGTACCGCTGGCAGCGGCATTTTTATATTCATTGTCGGGAGTACCGTAATTATAACGTAGCAGCCCTAACGACATATTGAAATCACTTAATCCCGGCTTAAGCATATCCTGCTGGACATTATAAGGAATTGTGCTGGCAACCTGCCTTCCATTTTGATCGGTCGTTACCACCGTCATGGTGCCATCGCCGTTGATAAAGGGAATATTGTTGATGACATAAGGGCCGGGACTGACTTTTGTTTGATCAGTTTTGGAGCCGTTCACATAAAAGTCCAGAGTCGAAGGGAGTGCCGCAGTACCGCTAAGTTTCAGCGTTGGATAGGTGACAATATCCGGTCTGAGACTAAAATCACGGCGAAACTGGATCCCCCCCATGTACACACCGCTAAAACCCCCACTGTTGTCCGTGGTGATATCACCCAGCAAAAGCTTGTCGGCTTTACGACGATTATTAATGACCAGAGTAGTATTCAGGCGCTGGGCTTGGGTAAAAACCTCGCCCTGATTACGTAGATAAGTATAATCGCCGGACAAGTCAAGGTAACCAAAGTGGTTGTAATAAATACCGTCCAGCCAGCCAGACAGATAGGCGCTATGTGCGTATTTTTCGGCATAGATATTGTAATTCAGCAGGGCGCCTGGCGTCACATCATCGTTATAGAAGGCCGATGTCCAACGATCGGGGATGGTCACTTTCTGATCGGGTAACCAGTCTGCCGGAATGGTTATCAGGAGTTCATTTTTATCGGCATCATACTTTTCTTGTAAATGGGGAATTTCTGCCGGATTAAAAAAACCACCACGCCCGATCTTGACTGTTGCTGGTAAGTGAAGCATAGCCAGCAGATTTTCTGGTAAATAGATTTTGCCGTTTTTCACGGTTGCCTGGTAAGGTGCAGGAAATACATGGCCATTCTCAACCAGCGTAAGCAGATAGCGATTCGAACTCTGAGTGGTTTCAGGCTCGATAGTATTAATATAGGTTGCCGCATGACTCGCATAAATCGGACAAGAAAAGAGAAGAAAAGCTAATTTTTTTTGATTCAACATGACCATCAATCACTCTTTTCTAAAACTTTCTTCGCCAGACTGAGCTGGGTTAATGATTAACCCGGTCACTTTTTTTTGTGTTGGTCCGGGTACAGATAAAGGCAGAGTGACATTCGCTCCTGATAGTACGTAAGTCACGGGTATATTTTTTTTAAAACAAATTTCAGCCCCACAACGCAAAGCGACCGATATAATCTTCAGGTGAGTCTTACTGAAATTTTGAATTTGTAAATTTCCGCCTTTGACGGACCACTGAATATGATGTTTTTCACCTGGAAAACCATCGATATTAGGTAAGTCGTTTTTATTGATTCCTTTTTGATAAACAAAGAAGGGCAGCACGTACTGCATGCGTATATCAACTGCGCTATCATTCAATTTGAGCGGTTTCAAATTGAGTTGGGGAAGCTGATCAATAACAATACGATAAGCGTCTTCATTTCTGCCGTTCGTATTTTCGCCATAAATGCGAAAAGGTAATTCCTGTCCAGGTCCAAGGTTCACAAATGTCGGTAATGAATAAATTGTGTTCTGATCGCTGTAGATATTTTGATTATTCTGTTGTTGCCATTTAAGTATGCGAACTTGCAGGCTTACGCTGTCCTTACCAACATTACGCAGCCAAACGGTGGGGATTGTGGTTTGCGTACTCCAGGAAACGGTGACTGGCCAGATTTCAAGATCAGCGCTCGCGAAACAACGACAGGAAATGAAAAGTAAACAACAAAGCTGAATCGCCTTAATTAAATATTTAGTCGACATTTTTAAAACTCTTAATAAGAAACAATAATGGTATCGGTATCAGAATAATTCCCAGGGTGTAATGATGTTTTAGGCTGAGGCACTTTTATCATCATATTGATTACTTCGGGTGACGCATTCGAAGTGAAAGGTATAGGATTGTTCCACAATATATTTTTCCCGGAATCCACATAATAAATTTGGTATGGGATCAGCACACCATTCTTATCGTTTAATGCCAGATTTCTGTCTCCGGATTTATCCGCATGTTCACCATCATCGATACTTATTTCGGCTGTCATTCCCGGGGTGCAAGATAGCTGAAATTGCCTAACTGTTGACACGCCATTTCCACCAGGCAACAGTTCCGGGAGTTGCACATGAATTGGTTTCGTGTAATTTTTGAAGATGCATCCATTGACGACAGTTGCCTTTACCATAAATGTTTTAGTTGTTGAATGAGCGTAGGCATAACATGTGGGTACGAGTGCGCTAAGAAGTGATACCACGACAGCGAACTTATCTATAGCTATCTTCATTTATTCTGTCGCTCTAATATTATTGCTACCAGCTTAAGGTGGCCTCAATCGTATCTTTGTACGCTCCGACGGCGGTTTTGGGTAGAATATTCGTCGTGGCGTAAATTTCATAATCACCGTTGGCCGGTGGGCTAACAGGTTGATTTGGCGCGATGTTTCCTTCATCACCATTTGGACCTGCGGCTAGGGTATAGGATTGTTTGTCTCCCTTTGAATCTTCCATATAGCGGTTGTCTCCACTGCCATATTTTCCGCCATCAAGTTTCAGCGATGGTGTCGCGCTTGCAGTACATTGGATATCTATATCATTAGAAGCATGATCAGTACCAAGATCCATATTGTTGAAATTCAGGCTCGTCCATTCGCTATCATCTGCCAAATGTTGTTGATCGGATGATGACGAACTAATTGGCTGGACGATACAACCTGGGGTTATAGTCAAGTTGATATCAATTTTCCCTTTTACATTCGCAGAATTGTCTGCTATTGCAGTGGCAGGTGTCGCGCTAGCAAACACTGGAACCAGCGTTAAGCCACCAATCAAAGGTAATACAAATTTTTTATAAGATAAGTATTTCATAACGTATTTTCCTTAAACATTCCTGACAATTGCTTAATATTCTTATCAAAAAAATAAAAAGAGTTAAATAATTTACAAATTGTAATTTAGCAATTTAATAAATGTACAACGTTTAACTTTTTGACTGCATAAAGGCAATGTGTACTTTATCTAATTTTAATTTTCTCCGTGACGTTATCAATAATGGCAATATTATCGTTTCATGCCATTTTTATCGTCAACCTCTATTTATTCACTACTTGTAAAGATATTGAAATACACTTTACTAAATTGATCGAATCAATCGATAATTATCATTGATTCGTTTGTAACCCACTGATTATTCAATTTGATAATAGCCAATACTAGGCTATATATTAAATATTTCTTATATATTTGAACTGACTATCAGCTAAATCGCGTTGATTTTTGTCCCATCCGTTGATGTATCATTTAGTGATTGCATGGCTAACTATTTTAATTAAAATTAAATCATCTGATGAAGACTGGCTATCAATGTATCTCCAGCAGACTAAGTTTTTTCTGCTTAATAATTCGAAACGAAGCGTGATCAGCGTTTCTTAAGCTGATAACAGTTATCATGGATGTTAATTTTCTATAAAATAAATATTAAATATTTTATTGAGTGATTCACTTTAAGCGCTTAATTCCAGCAAAAATGCTGCAATGTGACACCCCTCGACAGATTATTTCAGTGGCTTTCAAATGTGATTTGTGTAGAACTCTTGCAAATTTTTAACCCCTAATCCTGTTCTACAGGTAACTGACATTGGATTGACGGCGATCATGACGTAAGATTAGCCTCTTCATACCATAAGGAGTATGTAATGAAGCCTCTGTTTCCGCTCTCGCGTCAGGCAAAAAAATTTGTTTTTGCGGTTGTTGTCCTGGCGATACTGGTCAGTGTAGTAATGGGAAAAGCTATAATAGGTGGTGTGATTGATGAGTACCATTTGCCATTCAGCCAGTGGCCAGTTCAGTTATATGTTACCGAAGTCTCAATGATTGTCTTGTACAGTCTGGTGTTTACCCTGATGCTCTCAGTACCGCTCTGGTACTTTTTTCTCGGCGAGAAAGAAAACCAGCAATCCTGATGAAAAAACGCCCCCTGGTTGGGGGCGCTGAAGACATTAATATTGCAATTGGCTGAGACGTGACTATTTGCCAGCCTGCCCGGCTTTAACTTTCTCCTCTATGCGCTGGCCGATGACAGCATCTATATGTCGCCAGTATTCGAAAGCGCGTGATAGGACAGGTTCGCTGACACCTGCCAGCAGATGACCCGCTACATTACTTACCAGCCTGTCGCGAGCGGCCTGATCCATGACTTTATTGATGAGTGCATTAGCCTGGCCATAATCGTCATCGTCTTTACGCAAGGTATAGGATGCGCGCACCATCTCACCACTGGCAGACCAGGCTGAATCAGTCGGGTAGCGTTCACCGTCAGCTTTGGGGCCGCCTTTTGAATTAGGGGCGTAAACCGGATCTGATACCTTATTGATGCGCATTGCGCCGTCTTTGCTGTAGCTGTTCACCGGGGAGTGTGGCGCATTGACCGGGATCTGTTTGTAGTTAACGCCAAGACGGGCACGATGTGCGTCAGCATAGGCGAAGATACGCCCTATCAGCATTTTATCCGGACTCAGGCCGATGCCTGGCACCAAATTATTTGGTTCAAAAGCCGCCTGTTCGATTTCTGCGTGGTTATCGGCGGGATTGCGATCGAGTACCAGCTTGCCCACCTTGATCAACGGATAGTCAGCGTGGGGCCAGACTTTCGTTAAATCAAAAGGGTTATAGCGATAAGACTCCGCCTCAGCGAACGGCATGATCTGCATGAAAAGTGTCCAGCTGGGGAAGTTCCCCTGTTTTATCGCATCAAAAAGGTCGCGCGTGTGATAATCGCCGTCTATTCCGGCTAGTGCGTCACCATCTTGCTGTGTCAGGCATTCCACACCCAAGTCGCTTTTAAAATGGTATTTCACCCAGAATTTCTCACCTTTGGCATTCACCCATAAATAGGTATGGCTGGAATAACCGTTCATTTTACGCCAGCTCTTAGGAATACCGCGATCTCCCATCAGCCAGGTGACCTGATGGGCCGACTCGGGCGACAACGTCCAAAAGTCCCACTGCATATCGTGGTCACGCAGATTATTATCGGCACGGCGTTTTTGCGATCGAATAAAGTGCTGAAATTTCATCGGGTCGCGGATAAAAAACATCGGGGTGTTATTCCCTACCATGTCGTAATTACCCTCACTGGTATAAAACTTGATAGCAAATCCACGTGGGTCACGCCAGGTATCGGGGCTGCCGCGCTCGCCAGCAACGGTAGAAAAACGCATTACGACATCGGTTTTTACGCCGGGCTGGAACAGTGCAGCTTTCGTGTATTTGCTGACGTCTTCGGTCACCTGAAAATAGCCGAATGCGCCGCTGCCTTTGGCGTGGGGCTGACGTTCAGGAATGCGCTCACGATTAAAGTTGGCCATTTGTTCGATCAGGTAATGATCATGCAACAGAATCGGCCCGTCCGGGCCAATGGTGAGCGAGTTATCGTCGCTGGCTACCGGAATGCCAGCATCCGTGGTTGTTGGGTTGGTTTTATCATTTCTCATCATTGCATCTCCAGCATCATTATAATAACTCCGTTTTCTAGCGTAGTTCAGCACAACAGACTCTGCTGAGAGTTTCCCCTCAATTATGTAAGGTTAAATTACTGCGTAAGGTATTAATTCACATTAATAGCGCTTTCAATGTCGTCAGGAGGATTGACGATGGTATGTTGAGAGCGACATACTCAAACGCAGAAACAGGTCCGGATCAGGTAACATTATGAATGATTTTCAGTCGCTATTGGCGGCAGGACGTGATTATAAAAATTATGCGCAGGATGGCTCAGTGCAGGAGATTAACGCCACCCACCTTTATGAACAAAAGCTGAATGCCGACTCGCTATCGTTTTCTTTACAGCAAAGGCTGGCCTCGGTTAAGGGACATTACAGTCTCTTAGTTGCTGCGGAAATGTGGTGCCCGGACTGTCAGCGTAACCTCAGCGCGATGAATTTGCTGTGTCAGATGCAGCCGCGAATTGATATGAGAATTATCAGTAAAGCGCGAGCAGAAAGGGCGTTGAAAGCGCTTATGGGCGTTGAGCGCATAGCCATTCCCTGCGTAGCGGTACTTGATGCGCAGCAGCATCTAATAGGTCAGTTTATCGAGCAGCCGCAAAATGTCATCAATGGTGATGAAGCGACGCGTGAGGCTTATGAGCGCGGTGAATTGCTGTCAGATACCATTAACGAACTGCTACACATTATTATGTTTGCCGAACGTTAACGCTATCGGGCTGCTGCTGTGTATGCCGCTCAACTCAACCAGCGATAAACACGCCGTGGTTGACCTACTTTGCCGTACTGTTTTTCAGCGGATAACAACTTGTTATCAACCGCATATTCAAGATAGCGCCTGATAGTGGTTTTGCTTAAGCCGCTTACCTGCATAATTTCATCAATAGAGTAGGTTTCTTCTGGCGACTGCTGGAAGGGGGCGATCACGCGCTGCAGTGTATTTTCTTCAATGCCCTTATTTTCCCTGTCGCCCTGAAAGTTACTGTATTGCAGAGAGTAAAGGGTATCGACACACTGCTGATCGACCACTTTCCATAGCCGCTGCTGTCCATAAAACTGTATAAACCGTTTAAACGTATGGTTTAGTCGTTTCCAGGATATTGGTTTGAGAATGTAATCGAACGCACCGCCCTGAATGGCCTGACTGCAAGTATCCATATCCGTAGCGGCAGTAATGAAAATAACGGAGCAGTTATAACGCTTAAATTCAGGCTGACTCAACAGAGTAATGCCCTGGCCATCGGGCAAATAGTTATCCAGCAGGATCAACGTAGGTTTATGAGCAGCGATCATTTCGTTGGCCTGCTTAAGCGACGAAGCGCAGCCAACCAGACGCATCGTGGGGGTGCTGCGGATCAGCTCTTCGTAAAGCCGTTGAAGGTTGCTTTCATCTTCAACAATCAGTACATCGATAACTTCAGACTGCATTACATTTCTCCTCGCTTAATCCTACCGTACTGGCCGGAATGTAAAGCGAAAAAATGGTGCCATTCGGCACGTTATCAGTAACTTCAATCACACCGCCCACACGTTTTATATAAGTACTGATCAGGTGCAAACCCAAACCGTGGTCACCTTCGGTTTTGCTGGTAATACCCGGTTCGAACAGGGTACTTTTCAGCGAATCGGCAATGCCAATGCCCTGATCGGCCACTTCGATTAAAATTTCCTCTGCATTTTGTCTGATGAGAATTTCAATCGGCATTTGCGGGGAGGGGGCTCGCAGTGTCGCCTCGATCGCATTATCCAGCACGTTGCCAATGACAGAAATAAATTCAGAATCAGACAGCGATTCAGGCATGGTTTTTAACCAACAGCCGGCATCAAATAACAATATGATCCCCTTTTCACATGCGCGTGAGTATTTCCCTAACAGCAGGCCGCAAATCAACGGTGAACAAAATCGTGTGGAAATGAAGTCGAGTACCTGCTGTGTGTGCTGTGATTGCGCTTGAATAAAGCTTAGCGCTTCATCAACGTGTCCTAAACTCAGTAATCCGGTCAGTGTTGACAGCTGATTGCGATATTCATGACGAACGATACGCAGATCGTTGATATGACTTTTTACCTGACTGAGCTGATCGTTAAGCGAGCTAATATCATTGCTGTCTCGAAAGCTGATTACCCATCCCTGAAGCTTATTTTCCAGCATAATCCGCACACGATTAGCGATGACCGTAAGCTTATTAAATACCGCCACCTCATCATGGGTATCCTGATTTAACATGACCTGCGGCTCAAAAAAAGTGATGGGGTGAATCACTGAGGTTATCGGCTTGCCACGCAACAAGCGATTTTTTTGGGGCAGATTCAACCAGACTTTAGCCGCACGGTTGATAAGCTGGATGCGTCCACAATCATCAATCACAATGACGCCTTCATACATAGCTTCCATCATCGCTTTTTGCTGCCTGACCAGTACGCCAATTTCACGAGGTTCAAGGAAAAAAATTTGCTTTTTAATGTGGCGGGTGAAACACCAGCTGAACAGATACAGGCAGCAAAGCAGTAACAACAGTGAGAGCGAAATGTGAACAATATTCTGTGCCGAGGCATCATTAAGGTAGCTTTTCAGATAGCCAACAGAGACGATGCCAATAACTCGCCCCTGGTAGAGTACGGGGACTTTGCTGCGGAGTGACATGCCAAGTGTGCCGTGGCGTACCGTAGTGATCTGATAGCCTTCCAGCACGCGGGCATTATCGTTTCCTACCAGGGGCGTGCCAATCAGCTTTTCATCACGCGAATGATAAAGGTGCTTGGCATGTGCGTCGCCAACGACAATGAAACTGGCATCACTGCTGGCAGCGAGGGGTGAGAGCAGACGTTTTATTGCAGTAGTATCGCGGTTCAAGATATCTCGTTTTAATGCAGAGAGTTGCGCTATGTATTCTGCCTCTTTGTGCGTTCGGATTGCTGTATCTTTGTAAAGTTTGTCATTTAATCTGGTGTATTGCCAGACACCCTGCGTGATGAAAATGGCGGTATTGAATATAGCCAGATAAAGGAAGAGTTTAGTCTGAAATCTTAGCTTCATTATTGTTTTTATTGAGTTGAATTCAATTTCTTAAGCGAATTTTACCTTAAAAAAAAATAAAAAAATATTAATTAAATTAATTATATTCCGATTCCTTATGGTAGGATAAACCTTAGCGTAGTCTTTAATGGTATGTTAATGGTTTTTTACAGAATAAAAATAAAGTCTTTAAAAACCATTATGTTCTTAAAAACCTCGTTTTATTTATGACCTGAATCAATCTAAATAAATCGTTATTTTCCTATTTTGATTTCTTTGAGATTTCATTCCAGGGAAAAAGTAAATGAGCTTAACAGATGATTCTTATATAGATCCCGAAAAACAGAAGAAACCCGAGATTTCATTCGCAGAGAAATGGTGGCACATTCTTGATAACTGGAAGATCGGAATCGTTCCTCTTCCGCTATTCATTCTGGCGGGTGCGTTAATTGCTTTGAATTGCCTGAATGGCCACCTCTCCAGCAGTATGGTGGTGATGGTGGCAACAATGGCTTTCTTCGGTTTTGCCTGCGGTGAATTTGGTAAGCGTCTGCCTTATTTAGGTAAAATCGGAGCAGCAGCTATTTGTGCGACCTTCATTCCTTCAGCGCTGGTTTACTATGGCTGGCTACCAACTGAAGTCGTTAAATGTACCACTGAATTTTATAAATCAACCGATATCCTGTATCTCTACATCTGCTGCATAATCGTCGGTAGTGTGATGAGCATGAATCGTACTACGTTGATTCGTGGTTTTTTTCGCATCGTGTTTCCGATGGTATGCGGTGAAATTGTCGGCATGTTCGTCGGCGTTGGTGTCGGATACCTGCTGGGGATTACGCCGTTTGAGACCTTTTTCTTTATCGTTTTACCGATAATGGCCGGTGGTGTTGGCGAAGGAGCCATCCCTTTGTCGATTGGTTACGCCACTATTTTGCATATGAACCAAGGGGTTGCTCTCGGTAAGGTTCTGCCTATCGTCATGCTCGGTGGCCTGTTTGCGGTTGTGATGGGAGGATGTCTTAACCAACTGGGTAAACGTTTTCCGCATCTTACCGGTAACGGGGAGCTGATGCCCGATGTGAAGAATGACGTTGGTACGAGTCTGACTGAGGAGTTCACTGGCAAAGTTGACGTTAACGCTATAGCTTCCGGGGCGCTGTTGGCCGTGCTGCTCTATATGATTGGCATGCTCATTCAGCACTACATTAGCTTGCCAGCACCCGTTGGTATGTTATTTGTTGCCGTTCTGCTGAAAGTTGGCAACACAGTTTCACCTCGTATGCAGCATGGTTCACAGGTTGTTTATAAATTTTTCCAGTCAGCGGTAACCTATCCCATCCTGTTCGCTGTTGGCGTCGCCATCACGCCCTGGCAAGACCTTGTCAGCGCCTTCAGCGTGTCAAACCTGCTTGTGATTATCAGTACCGTTGGTGCCACAACGATCACCGGTTCGCTGGTTGGCCGTAAGCTCGGTATGCACCCGATTGATGTCGCCGTTGTTTCATGTTGCCAGAGTGGGCAGGGTGGCACCGGTGCTGTCGCCATTTTATCAGCGGCAAACCGCATGTCATTGATGCCTTTCGCCCAGATAGCTATTCGAGTCGGTGGTGCGCTCAACGTCGCGCTGTCGCTGCTGGTTCTCAGCAACTTTATTCTTTGACTATAACGGATCGATTATCGTGAAACTTGCAGCCTATTTATTTAACGGATGCCGTAGTTACGGCATTAAAACCGAAAACGGGATCATTGATCTGGGGGCTCGGCTTGGAAAACGCTACGTCGATTTGAAGGCGTTACTCGCCAGTAATGCGCAGGCTGAGGCGGCTGAATATCAACATCATTTACCTGATCTGACCTTGAGCGAAGTCGACTTTCTGCCGGTGATCGATAATCCCGGAAAAATTATCTGTGTGGGGATGAACTATGCGGATAAACGTCTGGAGTTTAACGAACAGAATCCGGCCCCGACGCTGTTTGTACGCTTTGCCGATTCTCAAACGGGTCACCTTCAGCCGGTACTGAAACCGCGCTATTCAGCTGAGTTTGACTATGAAGGCGAGCTGGCCGTCATTATTGGCCGTACGGGGGTCAACATACCGCGTGAACAGGCACTGGCGCACGTTGCTGGCTACAGCTGCTATATGGATGGCTCAGCTCGCGACTGGCAGCACACCTGGTATACCGCCGGAAAGAACGGTCGCTGCACTGGGGCTTTTGGTCCCTGGATGACTACCTGTGATGAAATTCCTGATCCGCAAAAACTCACGCTCGTCACCCGACTTAATGGTCAGCAGGTTCAGCAGGATTCCACCTGTAACATGATCTATACCGTTGCAGCGCTGATTGAATATATTTCGACCTTTACCTCACTGAGCGCCGGTGACGTGATCATTACCGGCTCCCCTGGGGGCGTTGGTAAAAAACGTACGCCACCGCTGTTTATGCATCCCGGCGACCGTATCGAAGTTGAAATTGAGCATATTGGCTGCTTATCAAATCAGATTGCCGATGCGCCCCTGAGCGTGCCGGAAGTGGTGGCGGCGTAAGGAGTACAATATGGTTTCTGAAAGCGGTTTGCGGTTGCTGATCGTTGATATCAGGCGCGATCTACAAATAAAAGCGGAAGTCGTTCGCTTATTGCAGGCCTGTCAGCTGGAAATGGACGACGCTATTTCGCTATTTGTGGTTGCACAGTCCGGTCAGGAGCTGGCAGGTTGCGCCGGGCTGGATGGCAATGTCGTCAAGTGCGTAGCAGTTGATGAACGTTGGCGCGGTGAAAATGTTTGTGCCGGATTAATGAGTGAAATCCAAAACTATGCAATGTCGCAGGGGCATCTGCATCTGTTTTTATTCACCCGACCGACTAATCGTAGCCGTTTTCAACAGTGTGGCTTCTGGCCCATTGCGCAAACTGACAGCGTGTTGTTGATGGAAAATATCCCACGCGGTATCAACCGTTATTGTGCGACGCTGGCTCAGTCGCTGCGGTCGGGAGAAAAAATCGGCTCCGTCGTGATGAATGCCAATCCTTTTACGCTTGGACATCGGTATCTGGCAGAGCAGGCCGCCGCGTGCTGCGACTGGTTGCATATTTTTGTGGTTGAGGAAAATGCCTCGCTGTTTTCTTTTGATGATCGTCTGGCAATGGTGCAACAAGGCGTCAGTGATTTGCCTAACGTCAGTGTTCATAAGGGCGGCGCTTATATTATTTCACGCGCCACCTTTCCTTCCTATTTTCTTAAAGCCAGCGGCAACGTTGAGCAGGCATGGTGTGCGCTGGATTTACGCATTTTTCGCCAGTACATCGCACCAGCACTGCACGTCACACACCGTTTTGTTGGCAGCGAGCCGTTCTGTCCGGTTACGCGTCAGTACAACCAGGCCATGCAGGCTGATTTAAGTGCCTATGATAGCGGGTTACCCGCGATTAATGTGGTGGAAATGCCGCGCATGACTGATGCAGGCGGCGTAGCCGTTTCAGCGTCTGAAGTGCGCAGACTGCTTACAGCACATCAATTTCCTGCTATTGCACGGCGGGTGCCCCCCAGTACGTTGCAGTACTTACAGACGAAGCATTTTGCTTTAACCGCATGAGTTAACGAGATTTAAACTGAGATTTTTATATGAAGATTACTAAGGAAGCGTTGGCTGGCACCATTGAGTCCAGCGACCTGATGGTCAAGGTAGCTCCCGCGCCGGGCGAATTAGATATTGTTATTCGTAGCGAGGTCTACAAGCAGTTTGGTGAGCAAATTCGCCTCGTGGTTGATGAGACGCTGAGAAAAATGCAGGTAACCGAAGGGCAGATCGTGGTTGAAGATAAAGGGGCGCTGGACTGTGTGATCCGCGCCCGCTTGCAGAGCGCAGTGCTGCGCTCGGTTGAAGATGCCAGCATCAACTGGGAGGCAATGAAATGAAAAAGCTTCGCCGTAGCATGTTGTTTCTGCCCGGTGCTAATGCCGCTATGCTCTCCAACGCGTTTATCTATCGCCCGGATTCCATCATGTTTGATTTGGAGGATGCGGTTGCGCTGCGGGAAAAGGATAGCGCCAGAATGTTAGTTTTCCACGCCCTCCAGCATCCGATGTATCAGGATATTGAAACCGTAGTGCGTATAAATTCGTTGCGAACGCCGTTTGGCCTGGCCGACCTTGAAGCGGTAGTCCGTGCAGGTGTGGATATTGTGCGTCTGCCAAAAACCGATTCGCCGGAGGATATTTATGAGCTTGAAGAGCATCTGGTGCGCATCGAAAAAGAGTGTGGCCGTGCGCCTGGCTCAACACGCCTGTTGGCAGCAATCGAATCGGCGTCAGGGGTGGTTAACGCCGTGGCGATTGCCTGCAGCTCAAAGCGTCTGATGGGTATTGCGCTGGCGGCATTCGATTATGTCATGGATATGCAGACCGAACGTGGTGACGGCAGTGAACTGTTTTATGCGCGCTGTACTGTGCTGCATGCCGCGCGAGTGGCCGGTATCGATGCCTTTGACGTGGTATGGCCTGACGTCAACGATGAGCAGGGTTTTTTGCAGGAAGTTGATCTTATCCGTAAGCTTGGCTTTAACGGCAAATCACTGATTAATCCGCGTCAGATAGAGCTGTTACATAACGCCTATGCGCCTACAAGCCAGGAGGTCGAGCATGCAAAAAATGTCGTGCAGGCCGCAGAGGAGGGCGAACGTAATGGTCTTGGTGTGGTTTCACTCAACGGTAAAATGATCGACGGGCCGATTATCGACCACGCCCGGCTCGTTCTGGAACGTGCTAAAACCGGCATTCGCCGCTAATTATTCAGTGAGATAGGCAATGAGCGAGATAATCGAAGAATTACAGCAAAAATATCCCCAGTTCCAGAAGCTGGCACCGTTTAACGGCGCGCACGCAGCAACGCCGTGGCTGAATGATACACAGAGTAAGTATCAGCGTAAGCTCTGTGACAGCCTGGAAGAAGCGGTTAAGCGCAGCGGCCTTCAAAATGGCATGACGATATCGTTCCATCACGCATTTCGCGAAGGTGATCGTGTCATTAATCAGGTCATCGGCTTGCTGGCAAAAATGGGCTTTCGTGACCTAACCCTGGCTTCCAGTTCACTCATGACCTGCAACGAGCCGCTGATCGAACATATCCGCGCCGGTGTCATCAGCCGCATATGGACCTCCGGTATGCGTGGCCGCCTGGCCGATGAGATTTCTCACGGCCTGATGGAACATCCGGTGCAGATACATTCTCACGGTGGGCGGGTCAATTTATTACAGAAAGGCGAAATCAAGATTGATGTGGCTTTTCTCGGCGTACCCTGCAGCGATGAGTTCGGCAATGCTAACGGTACCCGTGGTAGCGCCTGCTGCGGATCGCTGGGTTACGCGATGGTGGATGCGCAGTTCGCCCGTAAGGTGGTGCTGCTGACTGAAATGCTGGTCCCTTATCCTAATATGCCAGCCAGTCTGGTTCAGGATCAGGTTGATTACGTGGTAAAGGTTGATAGCGTCGGCGATGCGGAAAAAATTAGCGTTGGTGCCGCGCGAGTTACCAGTAATCCGCGTGAGTTATTAATCGCCCGTCAGGCGGCTGATGTTATTGAACATTCAGGCTATTTCAAAAACGGTTTTTCGATGCAAACCGGCTCCGGCGCGGCGGCGACGGCGTGCACTCGCTTTATGCAGGAAAAAATGGAGCGGGCGCAAATTGTGGCACGTTTTGCTCTAGGGGGGATCACTGGTAGCCTGGTGGATCTGCATGAAAAGGGATTGATTGAAACCCTTCTCGATACCCAGTGCTTTGATGGTCAGGCAGCGGCTTCGTTGGCCAGAAATCCTAATCATGTTGAGATATCGACCAACGTTTACGCCAATCCCGGCGCTAAAGCGGCTTGCTGTGACAGGCTCGATGTGGTTATTCTCAGCGCGCTTGAGATCGATACCGACTTTAACGTTAATGTTATCACCGGCTCCGATGGCGTTATGCGCGGCGCGTCAGGTGGTCATTGCGACGTTGCCGCGGGTGCTAATCTTACCATCGTGGTGGCGCCATTGATCCGCAGCCGTATTCCAACCGTGGTTCGTCGGGTGACGACAATGGTCACGCCGGGCGAAAGCATTGACGTACTGGTTACCGATCATGGCATCGCCGTTAACCCGGCGCGGCCAGAAGTACGCGAGCGTCTGCTTAAGGCCGGATTACCGGTAATGGACATTGAGGCGCTCTATCAACGGGCGATTGTGCTCTGTGGCAATCCGCGTCCGATTGCCTTTGCCGACCGCATTGTTGGCGTGATCCGCTATCGGGACGGCACAGTGATTGATGTGGTACGTCAGGTAAAAGAGGACGAGTGATGCAGGAGACGTCTGCAATGCCAGGCGTCAGCCTCACTGAGGTGCTGGACGCCAAAGATCAGCGCGCACAACGCCAGCAGGATTGGCGGACGCGCTGGCAGTCGCCGCTGCTCTCTCTGACGCTGGTGACCCCCGGCCCGGTTAAAGACAGCATTCGCTATCGTAACTGTATGGGCGTCGCGTTGCAGGCCTGCGATCAGCTGCTGTGGCGTAATGGCTGGAAAGTATTACAACGTGAGGTTTTTTGGCTGCCTACCGGCCCGGAAGCGTTATGGTGCTTAGATCAGCCAGCGCAATTAATTAAAAACGCAGTGATTGAGCTGGAAGATCAGCATCCGCTGGGCCGTCTGTGGGATATCGACGTGGTGACGCCGCAAGGTACGATGCTGTGCCGCAAAGCCAGTGGTTTCGCACCACGCCGCTGCGTGATTTGCGACGATGAAGCCCATGTCTGTAGCCGATCCCGTCGCCATCCACTGGCACAGGTCGTCGGACAGATCGAACAAACCATAGATGACTGGTTACGACGTGACTAATTCTGCCGCTGTTATCGCTGTATCGCCGCCATTGATCGCGAATCTTGCACGTCAGGCCATGATCGACGAAGTGAACCTGACACCTAAGCCGGGCCTGGTCGATCGTGACAATAGCGGCGCACATCGTGATATGGACCTGGCGCTATTTATGTGCAGTATTGACGCGATCACGCCGTGGTTCAGCCAGTTTTATCAGTTGGGATATGAGCATGCCTGGCGGCCAGCCGCGGAGGTGCTGACGATTATCCGTCCGGCTGGCATTGCCTGTGAGCAGGCAATGTTCAGTGCGACCGGTGGCGTTAACACCCATAAAGGCGGCATTTTTTCACTGGGTATACTGTGTGTCGCTGCCGGGCGGTTAAGCGCACTGGAGAACGCTCTGACGCAACGTAGCCTGTGTCGTCAGGTGAGTGAAATCACGCAGGGGCTGGTTGCCAGAGAGTTAATGATGCGCCGCCATGCGTCTACGGCAGGCGAGCGGCTTTATCAGCGCTGGGGGCTGACAGGTGCCAGAGGGGAGGTTGAAAGTGGTTTCCGTATCATCAGGCAGTCGGTACTGCCATTCTGGCAGAGGCACCAGCCTGACGATCGATGTTTGCATGACGCTTTGTTACGCCTGATGGCGGTTAATCCTGATACTAATCTTGCTGCCCGCGGCGGGCTACAAGGCTTGCGCTTTGTACAACGCTACGCCCAAAATTTATTACTGAAAGGCTGGAATAGGGCCTCCCTGGAACAGATGGACAGGGCACTTATCGCGCGCAATTTGAGCCCTGGTGGCAGCGCTGATCTGTTGGCAGTCGCACAGGTTTTGTCCGCCTTAGTATATTGACGAATCGCGCTGTTTTTACCTGAAGACCGCCCTCGATAAGATAAACTTACTGGTTACGGTTGTTCGCTGAGGCCTGCCTGGTTGATACGTGTCATACAACTGTACAGGTCTGCACTGTCATTTTTTTCACTGCGTCCAAGATTGCCTGGATCGGTGCGTTTGCAAGTCACCGCCGGACTGGACAGATAGACTGAACCTGCCGCGCCAGAGCTAACAACATAGCCCTCCTGCTCCCGTACTTTCTCCAGATAGTGGTAGATCTTCTTCGACTGTGCGGCGGAAAAATTCACTGTAAGGCCGCTATCGTCTATTTCAATTTGGTTTTCAGCGGCGTGTATTCCGCTGCTAAAAATTGCTGTGATTGATAAGGCAAGAGACAGAGCATCAGAGCGTTTTAATTTCATAAATAATCCTCTTATCCACTGTGGCAGATTACCGTTACACCTATCAGCAACGTTTGCTGATACAGTAAAATATATTATATCAGGGTGTTTTCACCTGTTTTTACTATTGCCGATACCGATTGAAAACAATCATTTCAACCTATCTTTCTGATAAATAATCAATTATAAATTTTTGCGCACGCACAGTGCTACAAAATGTTATCGAGAATAATTGTCATTTAATCTTAGCTGATGGTATAAATCATAGCCTCTGCTATCTTTCACGCTTTCGGAGAAAAACGATGTATTTATTAAAAAAAACAAAAGTTTTACTGCTAACCGGGTTCATGCTGGCCGTCAGCAGCAGTGCTGCGCTGGCGGCAGAGAAATTTAAGGTTGTGACCACCTTTACCGTCATTGCGGATATGGCAAAAAATGTGGCGGGTGATGCTGCGGACGTAAGCTCAATCACTAAACCCGGCGCGGAAATTCACGAATATCAGCCCACCCCAGGGGATATTAAACGCGCACAAGGCGCACAGTTAATTCTGGCAAACGGACTCAATCTTGAACTGTGGTTTAAACGTTTCTATCAACACCTCAACGGTGTTCCAGAAGTGGTGGTTACCAGGGGCATTAAACCGATGGGGATCACTGAGGGGCCATATAATGGAAAGCCCAATCCCCATGCCTGGATGTCGCCAGATAATGCCTTAATTTACGTTGATAATATCCGGGATGCGTTGGTGAAATACGACCCGGTAAATGCCGCAATATACCGGCATAATGCTGACGTTTATAAGAAAAAAATAATCAGCACCCTTGAGCCGCTTAGAAAACAGGTCGCCGGGCTACCGGAAGATAAGCGCTGGTTAGTTTCCAGCGAAGGGGCGTTCTCCTATCTTGCACGCGATCTTGGACTGAAAGAGCTGTATCTATGGCCCATCAATGCTGATCAGCAGGGTACGCCACAGCAGGTACGTAAAGTTATTGATTTAGTCAGAAAAAATCATATTCCTGCCGTATTCAGTGAAAGTACGGTTTCCGACAAACCAGCTCGTCAGGTCGCGCGTGAAACGGGTGCGCATTATGGCGGTGTGCTGTATGTCGATTCCCTGAGTAAGCAAGACGGCCCGGTTCCGACTTATATCGACCTGCTTAAAGTCACGACCTCTACCGTGGTGCAAGGTATCAAAGATGGCATGAAGGATAAGTCATGAGTACAACGGCAGGGATTGCGGTTTCTGACGTGACCGTAACTTACCGTAACGGTCACTCAGCGTTACGGCAGGCCAGCTTTAACGTACCCAGCGGTTCTATTGCGGCGCTGGTAGGAGTTAATGGTTCCGGTAAGTCAACGCTGTTCAAAGCATTAATGGGCTTTGTACGTCTTTCCAGCGGCGCCATATCCATACTTGGACGCACGACGAAGCAGGCGCTGCGTCAAAACCTTGTGGCTTATGTGCCACAAGCTGAAGAAGTGGACTGGTCGTTTCCGGTTTTAGTTGAAGATGTCGTGATGATGGGGCGCTATGGTCATATGGGGATGCTACGCATTCCTGGCGCTGAGGATAAACGTATCGTCAGCGAGGCGTTGGAGCGGGTCGATATGCTGGATTTTCGCCGCCGTCAGATTGGCGAGCTGTCCGGAGGGCAAAAGAAGCGTGTTTTCCTCGCGAGGGCAATTGCGCAGCAGGGTGAGCTTATTCTACTGGATGAGCCTTTCACCGGTGTTGACGTCAAAACTGAAGCTAAAATCACCAGCCTGCTGCACGAGCTTCGTATGGAGGGTAAAACCATGCTGGTTTCCACCCATAATCTTGGATCGGTGAAGGATTTTTGCGACTATTGCGTGCTGGTGAAGGGGACGGTGCTGGCTTATGGGCCAACTGAAACGACGTTTACAATGGAAAATCTGGAGCGGGCTTTCAGCGGCGTTCTACGCCATGTGGTATTAAGCGGGTCTGAAGATCGGATTGTCACCGATGATGAGCGCCCGTTCGTTTCACATCGTATTCCCGACAAAGAAAGGGCGTGATAATGGCATTTCTACTGGAACCTTTTCACTATCAATACATGCTGAATGCGATGTGGGTTTCGGCGACGGTAGGAGGGCTGTGCGCGTTCCTGTCCTGTTACCTGATGTTGAAAGGTTGGTCATTAATTGGCGACGCACTGTCGCATTCAATCGTACCGGGAGTGGCTGGCGCTTATATGCTTGGCGTGCCTTTTTCAATCGGTGCTTTTCTATCCGGTGGTCTTGCTGCCGGCAGCATGTTATTTCTCAACCAACGCACACGCCTGAAAGAGGACGCTATTATTGGGCTGATTTTTTCCTCTTTTTTTGGTATTGGGCTGTTTATGGTGTCGCTGAACCCGACATCCGTCAATGTACAAACTATCGTGCTGGGTAATATCCTGGCGATTGCTCCTTCAGATATTCTCCAGCTTGCCATTATTGGCGCGGTCTCCATTATGGTGCTGTTCTTTAAGTGGAAAGACCTGATGGTGACCTTCTTCGATGAGAATCATGCCCGCACTATCGGCCTGCGTCCAGAGCGGCTTAAGCTGATTTTTTTCACGCTGCTGGCGGCCTCAACTGTCGCAGCATTGCAAACGGTAGGCGCTTTTTTGGTGATTTGCCTGGTCGTTACGCCCGGAGCGACCGCCTGGCTATTGTCAGACCGCTTCCCGCGCTTGCTGTGCATTGCTGTGGCCATCGGCAGCGTGACAAGTTTCCTCGGTGCATGGGCAAGTTACTACCTCGACGGCGCTACCGGCGGCATTATTGTTGTTGCACAAACATTGCTTTTTCTGCTGGCATTTATTTTCGCCCCGACTCACGGACTGCTGGCTAACCGTCGGCGCGCCCGCCAGGCAACAGGAGAGAATCATGATAACCGCGCTGCTTGAGCCTTTTCAGTTCAGCTTTATGACCAGCGCGCTGCTGGCCGCGCTGCTGGTTGCGATACCGTGCGCACTGCTTTCAGTCTTTCTGGTACTGAAAGGCTGGGCACTGATGGGCGATGCAATGAGTCATGCGGTTTTTCCCGGCGTTGTGCTGGCCTGGATGCTCAGTATCCCTCTCGGTGCTGGCGCTTTTGTCGCCGGACTGTTCTGTGCGCTGGCAACGGGCTTTTTGAAAGATAATAGCCGGATTAAACAGGATACAGTGATGGGAATCGTATTCTCCGGTATGTTTGCCGCCGGTCTGATCCTCTATATCGCGCTTAAGCCAGAGGTTCACCTCGATCATATTTTGTTCGGCGATATGCTGGGTATAACCTTTACCGATATGCAGCAGACGATGGTAATCTCGGCCGTAGTCGCCGTAGTGATCGCCGTTAAATGGCGTGACTTTTTGCTGTTCTGCTTTGATATACAGCAGGCAAGGGCCTGTGGATTGCGCACCGGCTGGCTGCACTACGGCCTGCTATGCATGGTCTCTCTGACGATAGTGGCAACACTCAAATCAGTTGGAATTATTCTGTCGATCTCGTTATTGATCGCGCCCGGCGCAATTTCTGTTTTGCTAACCCGACGCTTTCATCAGGCATTGCTGATCGCTGTGGCCATCTCGATCATTATCTCTATGGCAGGCGTGTATCTGTCGTTCTATATTGACAGTGCACCGGCTCCAACCATCGTGGTGCTGTTTGCCGGCGTATTCGTTGTTACTTTTATTTTTTCCAGTCTGAGCGTACGTCGGCGGGAGCGCCAACGCCTTATATCAGATCAAACTGATCCACGGTACCAATGATAGTCAAATCCTGTTTGCGCCGTAAAATGGCGTAAGCAGGCTCCTCTAATCCGCATGTTGGCTAACCCGCGCTCACACTTCAGTATCCAATCAACCCCCTGATAAGCAATAACAAACCAGGCAAGGTTACCAGGCCCGCATGAAAAATTGCGCCATTTTATGTGCGGATCAAGCAGATTTTCTGCTTTCCTGGTAAGAATAGCCGCTGGCGTGTTAAATTAATCAATATTAGCGCGACGAAAAGGAATTTAAAAAGACTAAAAAATCGCCATTCGAAAATGGCGAATAAAAAGGAATGAAAAAAATTGCAGTGCAGTAAATTGCTCAGGTCTTACAAGAATATTATTGCCTGGATAGCATTTATAAAATTGATCCATATCAATTTAATTCAATGAGTAACTAAACCACGATTAAATGAAAATCACTATTTTCTGATTTGCAGAAAAAGCGATCATTATTTCAGAGCGTATAACCTGAGAGGGTGATCTCGAAGATCTTTAGCATATCTGATTGACATTATCAGGATGGAAAAATGTAAATTAGTATATTTGACGGGATAAATGTAATGTATAGTAGTGTTAGTTAATAAAAAATTCTTGGTTTAGATATTATCATTTTAACTAAAGGTAAAGGGTTGGAAATTTTTATTTATGTTAAAAAATATGATTACCTAGTTGCGCATTTAACTCTTAAGCGCTATCTTGAATATATTAATGACACATAATGGAATTTTATATGAAAAACTACTTTAATGATAAAAAAATAAATTCATTAATAAAGAAAAAATTAGATAATGAAATCAATGCTTATGGAGGGTTTAAGTATGCGTACGCAATACTAAATAAAAAAGATCCAAATGATATGGAGATCATTAATAATCACGAGCCTTGGTTTGAACTTTATTTGACTGGAAGTTATCAGTTGATTGATCCCGTTATCTTAAAAGCCTTGGATAGAGTACAAGACTTCCCTTGGGACGAGAAATTGATGATCACATCTGAGTTGAAGTTATCGAATATATTTAAAGCCGGTGAAGATTATAATATAAATACTGGGCATACTTTTTTACTCCACGATAATAAATCTAATCTCGCTATGTTATCTATCTTCGGATACACAGTTGATAAAATTAATTTTAGAGAAGTTATCTCCGAGAATAAATTTAACTTACAATATCTATTGATTTCTATTCATCAAATGTTACTTGAGTTATATAAAGAAATTGACGGTAAAAGGAGAGAGAAAAATCATGTATTAACAAATAGAGAAAATCAAATATTATATTGGGCTAGTTTGGGTAAAACTTATCAAGAAATAGGGATGATACTTAGCATAGGAATTAGTACTGTAAAGTTTCACATGAGAAATATAGTCAATAAATTAGGCGTATCAAATGCTAAGCATGCAATAAAGTTAGCTGAAGAACTTAAAATCATCCGCCCACTAACAAGTCAGGATCAATAGCAATAGGCCACTCAGTAAGTTTTTTTTCATCCACATTACTAGTCATCATTAATTTGTTGATAAGATTATAAATATTTTCTTGATTTGTTGGCATGGCAATGAAGTATATTGTTTCATTCTTTTCTGAAATTCCCTCTGATATTATTTTCACATTCCATTGTGCTCTTTTGAAAATGGTATACATCTGCTTGCTTACGATCGAATACATTGCTTCATATTGTGATTTTCTGACAAAATTGATCATTGATATAAATAGAATTAAACTTAAACCTTTACCAAAAAGATTGTGTTTTTTTGTTACATCTTTATCAATAAACAACCGGCTTGCTTCGATGAAGTTACCAAAAGGTATATTTATATCATCGAAGTATGGAGAAAAAACCTCACTTATCATGTTATCATTATTAAGTTCAATTAATCTTACGCCGAATAATATATCACCTTTTAGCTCCCCTAAGATATACTTGGTGTTTGAGTTATCATATTTATCAAATTCCATGTTCAATTCACAGCTTACCTGCCATTTCAATCTATCGTAAAATGTTTTTTTTCGTAAAACGTATAGACACTTGAGCTTATCGCTTGAAAGATCATCAAATTTTTTATCACTGACGTGAATCATATGATCTTCAGTGTGATTCAAGGAGGATGTCTTAATATTTAACATTTATGGGCCTTGTGATTGTTTGAGTTCCAAGATTGATATTATAGAGGCTGAAAAATCTAAAGTGTAGTTTTTAATACTATTTTACATAAAATAATGGAAAATAAAATTACAAAAAAATACTCGCGAAATTAGATATATATATCTAAGAACCTGATGTTATTTCAAAGTGAGGGATATTAAAAGTTATTTAACGTAAATATTTTAAACAGATCATTATAATTTTAGATGCTGGAGATCATAGAGTGGATAACTAACAGGCATAGCTTATATGTTATTATAGGATTGTATTTTAACGACCGGATGGAATATATAAATTTACGCAGATTATAGCATGTGGTAGTGCCCTGCTAACCCAGTTCAAAAAAATTTGTCAACCCCTGAATGGAGTAAGCAGATCGTTCTGATCTAAAGAATTGAGCTCCTTCTTTCTAGGCTGGTTTTAACGCGTCTCTATTTGTACCGCTTGGGCACTTTTTCCTCAAGCAAATGACGATAACTGACACGATGCCGGTACGAAAGGATTCGTACCGGTCGCAATTAGTCGCTCCAGCGGCTATACAAGTAATCAACTGCTTCGCGGGTTTGCGGCTGGTTCAGGAAGTCTTCTCTAAACAGGATGGTACCCTGAATTTGTGGTAGCGATTCATTCAGATCGAGCTGTTTTTTTAGCTCCGGCACGCCACCTTCAAGCGCCCAGTCCGGCTCCTTACTGGAAGGCTCGCCGACCTTATACAGTGCAATGCCAATATAGAGCTGCGTATTGGTGGTTGCGACCACGTTTGCCCACCATTTTGCCAGGACGTCGTAGCGCGCTGCGCTGCGCGAGAAAGGCCAGTAAAGCTGGGGGGCGATGTAATCAAGCAAACCCTGCTGCACCCAGCGTCGCGTGTCGGCATAAGATTCATCGTAAGCCGCCGCACCGCGCGTATCAGACCCAGCAGCGTCATGGGATAAGTTACGCCACACCCCGACTGGACTGACGCCGAATTCGACATGCGGTTTCAGCTGATGGATAGTGCGCGAAACCTGCTCAATCAGTAACTCAGTATTATGACGACGCCAGTCTGCCTTACTGTTAAATCCCTGACCAAAAGCCTTATAAGTCTGACTGTCGTTCAGGGCAGAGTCAGAGGATTCACTGTAAAAGTAATCATCAAACTGCACGCCATCGATTGGATAATGTTTCACGACTTCGGCGACGATGCTGGTGATCCAGTCGCGTACTTGCGGTATCCCCGGATCGAGGACAAACCGATTGCTTGCTACCCTTATCCAGTCGCGATGCAGAACGAAAACACTGGCAGGATGTTGAGATCGCGTGCGATCCAGCGCGGCAACGGTTGCGGCATTGGTATTTACCGAAACACGATAGGGGTTGAACCAGGCATGTACTTTTATACCGCGCTTATGGGCTTCATTCAGCACAAACTGCAGCGGATCATAGCCCGGATATTCACCGATTCTGCCGGTCAGCATATCTGACGAGGGTAAGATGTTTGATTGCCAAAGTGCGGTGCCGTCGGGCTTAACCTGAAAGAAAAGGGTATTAATACCGAGACGTTGCAGTTTATCGAGCTTTTCTCTTAATGCCAGCTTCTGCTGGGTAGCGCGTAACACAGGGTTGCTGGTGTTGATTGAGGAGACTGGCGGCCAGTCAAGCCGTGAAACGGTTGCCAGCCAGACGCCGCGCACCTGCGGTTGTTTCTCTCGGACCAGCGGCTCAGGCAGTGCCTTTGGTTTTGAATTAGCCTCCGCTGTCACAGCAGAAAAAGGGGTGATGAGGCTATGCGGTGGCTCTGAGGTACAGCTGGTAAGCAAAAATGCAGCTGCAGCTAGCAGACCGTTTCTTTTCACTTGACTGAAAAGGGCAAAACAGCAAATGCGGCGAATGTTATGCTCCGATTTCGAGATGAGAATTAAGAGATGACATTCTCTTATTTTCGTAATTCAAGTCAATAACTCATAAAGATATCATCCTATTTAATCGTTCAACAGACAGACATAACATCATAAAGCCACGCAGCGAAGTCCGATAATATCACCGGGAGCAGGTGATTTCTTCGCTGTCTGGCTATGCCGTGCACTTTGACTTAAAGTTTTTGTTGTACCTATAAATAATCGGGGCTTTTTTTGTAAGTGTGGGAGCTCAGTCGCTGTTGTTCACACAAACCAGATAACTCGCTCTGTAAAACCCGGTATCCTGCGGGCGAATGCACACTCCTCCGATCCCATTCCTACCAGTTTGAAAAACAGATAGCCTCTTCAGTTTTATCAACAACTGGTTGATATCGTTGTAGGTTTATGACCGTTTAGTTAGCTGCTGCTATCGATGCTGAAGTTCGCTGAAGGTGCACATGTTGATATTAAAGACGCCAGCATCAGCTTAAGCGCATAGGAGGTGACGCGAATTAGGGTGTACTGGTAGAATGCGCGAGGTTATTTGTGTAATAGCAGTAAGCTGTGTTGACTGATGTTTATATCAGCATCATAATCTAAGAAAAACAATGAGGTAGATTATGTTACCCTGTGGCGTCGACCAAATTTAGGGAGTGTTTAACTACCTAACATTACTGTTTGTATCGGTAGTTTGGCAGTTAGTAAATACCTCTCTCATAAGTTAATGAGGAATTTGTAAAAAAAATGGAGAAAAGAATAGAAAAAGTAATGATTTAGAGGCTTCTGGCACAAGCGGTCGTTTCAAAAAAATAAGGACCTGGAACAGGAGAAGAAATTACTATATTAAACAGGTAAAGCTCAATACTAAAATTTATTTTGCAAAGCTTATCTGGGATAAGCATAAAAAAAACGTTTTTGATATCAAATCAATCAAAACTATACTGCTCGTGCGCAATGAAGGAACCATCGGAGATGTTGTGGTTTCGACACCACTAGTGAAAAGCCTCAATGAGGCAGGATACAAAGAAGCGAGTCAAATAATTGTTGACAATAGAAAAATAGCTGATGTGGAAAAATTACCAGAACTTATAATGCAAGAGGTTATTAAAATGGGCGTATTAAAAAATAAAACGTCGTAAATATTATTTGCGCAATTTTTTATTAAAAATAAACATCATAGATATTTTGAGTGGTTTCTTAAAAATACAGATTCATCTCAGAATAAAGTGATATTAATAGTGCAGGAGAGATAAAATGATTCCATTATAAAGAAAAATATCGATGATTCTTTCGTTACCTGTCAGAATGAATTATGTGATAATTTCTTTAATGAAACAATCAATTTGACGATAGGTGATTTTACTTTAAAATAATATAACTAGAAAAGTGTTTATAATTCGATAAAATACTTTTAGTGATCTTACGGGGCAGATTTTCAGATTGTCTTTTTTGTATAAATATTCACGGGATTTGGTTTGTAAATAAAAATCATCACCTCCAGGGTTGGTTATTGACCCGTGATGGTTTAACTTCGTGATAAAGGCACTTTCTCTTTCAAGGAGAAACGTACAGGCTAAGAGATTAGTAACTACAGTGTTAATCGCCGAATTATACTCAATAATAAAATACGTTATTTAATGATTAAAATATAATAGTCCCCAATTGATCCTGATTATGATTTTGAAAGGTTGAGATATGATTTTTGATATAGAACTCTAATCCTTATACAAAACATAGGGTAATTCTCATATCTCATACTAGCAATTACGCAATATCTTCTCGTATAATTCTGCCGGAACGCAGTAAAAAGCAGGCTGATTGCGGTTAAAGATCGCAATCGTATAGCTATTAACGGCGTTGACTGTTGTTATTGGATTTATCTTGAGTTCACTGACACTGGCGTTTTAATCGATAAGAATGATATTAAGGAATGATACCTGGGGAAGATTTAACCAGTATTGAAGATACTTATGATATGACGTGTTAACAGATTTTTTTTATGCTTAAAAAATGTTAAGCATATGAAAAGTTATGTATTATTTTTTCCTGACATGAAAGAAAATGTGTGGCCCGATAGATGCCTGCGGAGATTTTATCATCTTCAAGTCTTCTTTTCAGATACCTGTTGAAAAATGAGTCTAAGTGACTCTCTCGATGGAAGGTAAGTTCCATTTTCATGTGAAACCGTCACTATTATTGTTGGGGGGGGTATTCAGGCTGCCTATTGTACATCGTGATCTGTTCCGGGTAGTGCCGTTGATAAAAGTTTCCAGGACGGGCTATCGGCAGGTCATAAAGATGTCAGTATGATATGCCGATTTTTTGATCCTGCCATACTGCTGGCTCGGTAGGGGAGCAGGTCAGCGTTCCTCGCTCCGGGCGCGAGCTCGGAGACGGCGTCTGAACTTCAGTCCGGGGATGACTGAGCGGCATCACGGCTGTTCAGATATCCGTGCTGGCAGATAACATCGCTCCGACATCTGATCACACATGATATTTACCGGCGGATGAAAACTGCTGGTCGCTGGATGAAACGCGTTGGAGACGGCATACTTCCAGAAAAGATACCGGGGTGGGTGAGGCGCGGTTTATCTTCGGCAGTCGAAAATGATCGGCTCTGTATGCAACTCTTACCGCCTATAGCACTGTCGGGAACAATACTGCGCTAAATTTAGTTAGTTGGTAATGGTCGTCTGAGCTGCTTTAGTTGTAACTGGTGGGGTTGTGCGCTGGCAGATAGTCGTCGCATGGCTTGAAACAGGTTTACCCCCTAGGGAAGTCTGAAAAAAGAATGAGTAGAAAACGTAACGATCACTGCAGGAAACGCCAGGAATGGATGCGCATTGAACGTTAGACCGGCATGCATGAAGAATGCTCGATAAATGATTCAGAGAGAGCTTGCCTGGGAGCAGCCTGAGCGTGGCGGCGTGAAAGAACAGTGGCAGCATACCGAGCGCGAAATCGCGATAGAGATAGAAACTGGAGAAAAATGAACGATGAAAATGAATAACATTCTGGCCGTTATGATGGCTACCGGCGTCATGCTGTCCGGTCAGGCTACTGCCGCAGATAAATCTGCCGCAACCTTTACCAGCGCGCAGGAAGCCCGTATTGGTGAAGTGGCCCGAGACTACCTGCTGGCCCATCCGGAGATCCTGGTTGAGGTCAGCCAGAAGCTGCAGGCACAGCAAGAGGAGGAGCAGCAGCAAGCGATGACGGCGGCCGTTATCAAGAATCAGGCCGCGCTGCTAATGGATAAAGGCACGCCTTCCTATGGTCCAGCAGATGCGAAAGTGACGGTCGTTGAGTTTTTCGATTACCAATGCATCTACTGTGCTCACTTGGCGCCAGCGCTGGAAAAAGTGATAAAGGCAAATCCAAACGTACGATTTGTGTTTAAGGAGTTCCCGATATTCGGCCAGCGCTGGCCGGCTTCGCTGAAAGCGGCGAAAACCGGGCTGCAGATCTGGAAGCAAAAAGGGGCTGACGCTTATCTTCAGTACCACAATGCAATTTACGCTACCGGGCATAATGAGGGCAGGTTAACTGACAGTGACATCAGCAAGGCGGCCAGTGCGGTTAAATTCGACGCCAGTAAAGCGGCAGATGTACAGGACACCCTGGATGCTATCAATACCCTGGCTCAGCAGCTGGGTTTTGGTGGCACACCTGCCCTGGTGGTGATGCCCACAACAGGTGCCTATGCTAATAATGTGACGGTTATTCCGGGATTCACCAGCTCCGCAGCCCTGCAGGCAGCTATTAATAAGGCGGCAGGCGCAAAGGAGTAACCTTCTGAACTTGTCTGTTGATCGTGCATATAGAAACTGACGCGCGCACTGCTTTCAGTTTTTTCAACGCCGAAATCAGTGAAAAGCCTTTATGCTGATTCCGGCGTTTTCGTTACAAATATTCCTGTAAACAGTTATGCAATCTTACCATGCGTTATTTTTGGTTCTCAGCCGTCTATCAGATCTGGTGTATATGCCACTGTACTATAGCCACCTGTTTTTCGCACAAACAGGAAGGGCAGCACGCTGGAACGGATAAAGAGCACCGTTGATTTGGTGCAGCCGCATATTTCGTCTACTCCTTTATCTTCCCTGAAAGCGTGCTGGCAAAAAAGAGATGGCGGATAACTTTCGGTTAATGCCGGTATTTTGCTGCGTGTAAGGCAGAGTCGCTTAATTTAATAATATTCACAATTCTTACTTTAGTATGCACGGGTAATTCCTGGCGATTTTTCAGGCGGATGACAATACGACGATTATCTTTTAATCTTACAAAGTAATGCTCCAGTTAATTGCATTTTTTATATAATTGGTCAGCTGGTTTCCGACGCCCAGGCGGAATGAGGAATACTATCTGGCAGGCGTATACTGGATAGCTGTACGGGTTGGTGATGCCTCTAATTGGTTGAATCCGATGTATAATGCAGGCTTTTTGAGGTTCTCTCATGGCTAGCGTTAATGTTCATTGTCCCCGTTGTCAGTCTGCTCAGGTTTATCGTCATGGTCAGAACCCTAAAGGCCATGACAGATTTCGCTGCCGTGACTGCCACCGCGTGTTTCAGCTCACTTACGTCTATGAAGCCCGTAAGCCGGGCGTTAAAGAGCAGATCACTGAGATGACCTTCAATGGTGCCGGCGTTCGTGATACCGCCAGAGTGCTGAAAGTTGGCATTAACACCGTCATCCGTACTTTAAAAACTCGCGCCAAAGCGAATAACGTCTTCACCCGTTGCCCACGCTGATGTGGCGCTTATCTGTGAACTCGATGAGCAATGGAGCTTTGTTGGCAGTAAAGCCCGGCAGCACTGGCTCTGGTACGCATACAACACCAAAACAGGCGGTGTACTGGCCTACACTTTTGGTCCCCGGACCGATGAAACCTGCCGGGAGCTACTGGCACTGCTCACGCCATTCAACATTGGCATGATCACCAGCGACGACTGGGGCAGCTATCGCCGTGAGGTGCCGAAGGATAAGCATCTGACAGGCAAAATATTCACCCAACGAATTGAGCGTAATAACCTGACGCTCCGCACTCGCATAAAGCGTCTGATTCGTAAAACGATCTGCTTCTCGCGCTCAGTTGAGCTGCACGAAAAAGTTATCGGAGCGTTTATTGAAAAATATATGTTCTACTAATTGGAGACATTACCCTTTGCCAGTCATCATTTTCTTTTCAGTACGCCATACCAACGGACAATATTTGCTCAGGCATATATTAAGAAACACTATCCAAGTAATCTGGAGGGTTACACTAATGTCAGATACAACATGCACAATGAATTCCTTGAGGTATTGACCTTGCAGGGTGTTTTCGGTTTGATTTTTTTTGTATTGATTTACCTTACTTTTCTGTGGATTGCGATAACAAAAAAAGTATCTACATCAGCAGCACTGCCTTTATGCGTTATGTTTGTTTGCGGCCTGACAGATTCCGTATTAATTAATGCACAGACGGCAATGCTTTTCCTGATATCTCTAACGTTGTGCGCTATTTCTGTTAGGGATCCTAAGTCAAATTGTAAAGAAATGAACTAAAAGCAACTGTTTTGATTATTAGAATAATGGAGTAGCGTGATGGTGCGATTAACTCCATTTTATTCTTTCGGACTTCATACCTGCTGGTAAATTGGGGTTATTTCAGATATTTTTTCAGTTAGGCTGTCCTGCGTTTCTGCTGCTCAGAAGGAGTATACATTTTTCCGAGTATAAACCTATACTCCATACATGGAGATAAATCTTCTATTCAGATTCCCCGAACGCCGTTAATTTTCCTATACGCAATAGAATAGTGTCGCGCCAGCCCGGTGTGCGATTCACGATTGACCTGAAGAGGGCACGGACGCCGTCGTTTTTCCGGAATGCCTCTTCAGTTATGGCATGACCCCCAATCTGATGGCGTACTTTTTGATCTTGTAATGAAGTGTGGTACGCGACACCTTCAGTATTCGCGCTGCTTCCGCAATGCGTCCGTTAGCCTGATTGATGGCCTGTACGATCAATTTTTGTTCAAACTTCTCCACTTCTGTAATCAGATCGCCAGTCAGAATATGGCTTTCAGAATGAGGTGCTGGTAATTCCGGTAAGGCTTCTAACTCTGCCATCGGAAGTAGCTCTGCCTCTTCATCGTCAAAAATAATCTTCTCCAGTGGTCCATCGCGATCCTGCATAATCATGCTGCGTACCAGAGTGTTTTCCAGCATGCGGACGTTGCCCGGCCATGGATGAATCAGCAGCGTGCGGGCAGCAATATCGCTTAACCCCTGAATATCTTTCTCAACGTTATCGCGGTATTTATCAATGAAATAGTTGGAGAGCAGCAGAATATCCTCCGGACGTGCAGAGAGCGGTGGCAACAGAAGTGTCCCCACACTCAGGCGGTAAAAAAGGTCGGAACGAAGCTTACCCTGTTGTAATAGCCGGATGGGGGAGTCATTCATGGCGGCAACGATGCGAACATCGGACGTCTGCTGTTGGTTTCCCCCCAGTTTCCAGAAGGTTTTGTCATGCAAAAAACGCAAAAGTTTGCTCTGCATTTCCAGTGGCAGCGAATTGAGTTCATCAAGAAACAGAGTGCCACCGTCTGCAAGCTCCAGATATCCCTGGCTGTTCTCAGCGCCGGTAAATGCGCCCTTTACCGTACCAAATAACGTACTCTCAATAAGTGTTGGCGGCAGCGCGCCGCAGTTCAGGGCGATAAAGGGCTTGTCGGCTCTTTTGCTGTGACGATGGATAAGGCGGGAAAATAACTCCTTGCCGGTTCCGGTCTCACCGACGATCATCACCGGGACATCGCTTGCCGCCAGCCGTTTTCCCTTCTCAATCAGGACCAGCATTGCGGGGTTTTCCGTGATAATACGGTACTTGTCTTCCTTTTCCCGGGCGTAAAGCAGGTGGTTCAGCTCTACCACTTGTTCCTGTAAACGCCGGACTCCGGAGAGGTTACGGCCAATTTCGATCACCCCAACCCGCTGCCCGTAGCTGTCGTAGAGTGGCGCAGTGGTATGCTGATAATCCACTGCCTGCCCTCTGGCATTGTAGTAAATCTGATAGTGCCCGATATATTCATTGCCCTTTTTCAGTGCTGTCAGCATGGTGCTCTGGTTCTCTTTCATTCTGGGATAGACGTCAAGCATGTGCTGTCCCATTGCCTGTTCGATGGTTGAGCCATCCAGGTCCGCGCTCTCCTGGTTGTAATACACATATTTCCCTTCGTGATTAATGACAGCCAATGGCTGATGAATAAGATCGAAAAAGCGCGCAAACATGCGCAGGGCGTCCTGTAATTCCGGAGCAATAGCAGGCATCAGATACTCTTTCCTGTTGATGTTTTCAGACAGACGGAAATTCGTCATTCAGATGAAAAATCTATCTTAAGACAAGAAGTAATTCTAGTTGGTTTTATTAACCTATTGATTATCAATCAAAAAAAATTGGCACATCAATTGCTTTATGAAAATATCCACAACTATCCCGTGATGAGAGGTTCTTATGTCTGACAGTATTGCTGCTAACTACAACCGGTTGCGCCAGCGTGTGATTGAAAATGACCGTCGTTTCAGCGCCTGCGAAGGAAAGCTCTGTTTCGAAGGTGTTGATGTTGAATCACTGGCTAAAAAATACGGGACGCCGTTCTACGTGTTCTCGGAACCGGAAATCGTGCGCAACGTGCGCGAAATCGAACAAGCCTTTGCTGCTCACCCGAACACCAAAACTTTTTTCGCTTCCAAAACCTGCTCGGTAATGGGGGTGTTGAAAGCAATCAAAGACGCCGGTATCTGCGCAGAAGCCAACTCCAGGTACGAAGTGCGTAAATGTCTGGAAATCGGTTTCCGCGGCGATCAAATCGTGTTCAACGGGGTGGTAAAAAAACCCGAGGATCTGGAGTACGCTATCGCCAACGATCTCTATCTGATTAACGTCGACAGTCTGTACGAGCTGGATCATATTGATGCGATTTCGCGCCGCCTGAAAAAAACCGCTAACGTCTGTGTGCGTGTCGAACCTAATGTTCCTTCCGCTACCCATGCGGAGCTGGTTACTGCCTATCATGCCAAGTCAGGTCTGGATCTTGAGCAGGCGGAAGAAACCTGCCGACGCATTCTTGAGATGCCTTTTGTCCATCTTCGTGGTCTGCATATGCATGTGGGGGATCAGGTACCGGAATCCGAACCGTTTGCCAAAGCGACGAAAGTGCTGGTCGATGAATCACGTCGCCTGGAGGAAGTGCTTGGCATCAAATTTGATCTAATCAATGTTGGTGGCGGCATTCCGGTTCCTTATAAGTACGATGACGAGAACGGTGATCCGCTGAAAGACAACATGTATGCCGGAATAACCGCTAAGGACTTCGCTGATGCGGTGATCAGTGAGGTACATAAGTGGCGCACGGACGTGCAAATCTGCATTGAACCCGGGCGTAAAGTGACCAGTTCTGCTGCGGTTCTGCTTACCGATGTCTCCTGCGAAAAACGCAAAACCAACTACGATGTGGACGGCAATATCGAATGTCATGTGGAGTGGAAATTTGTTGATGCAGGCTACAGCGTGCTCTCTGACAGTCAGCACTTCGACTGGTTTTTCTATGTCTATAACGCGTCGCGCATTACCGAAGCACATGACGAGTATATCAAGCTGGCAGGACCCCTGTGTGACGGTGGGGACTATTTCCATATGGGAGTGAAAGGTGAGGAGTTCCTGTTGCCGAAAACCACTGAAGTAGGGGACACCGTCGTGTTTCTCGATGCGGGTGCTTACACCATTGAGAGCCAGACAGTTTATAACAATCGCCCGCGCACCGCCGTGGTCATGATCGATAATGAGGGTAAAGACCGACTTATTCGCCGCGAGGATACTTACCAGGATATGGTTGGATACGACATCTATTAATTGTCGCAAAGGGGAGCTCTATGCTCCCCGTTTTGTTTCGGAGATAACGATGAGTGATAAAAATTCAGGGTTGCTTGGCAGTAAAGACATTATTTTTATGAATGTTATTGCCATTCTCAGCCTGCGGCAAATTCCTAACGTTGCCCCTTACGGCGCATCCGCTATGGTCCTCTGGGTTCTGGCCGCATTTTGTCTTTTTTTCCCGCTGGCAATGGTGTGTGGAGAGCTGTCCACTG
Organism: Izhakiella capsodis; assembly: GCF_900115045.1. GTDB lineage: Bacteria > Pseudomonadota > Gammaproteobacteria > Enterobacterales > Enterobacteriaceae > Izhakiella > Izhakiella capsodis. The sequence goes on from NZ_FOVC01000001.1 coordinate 654,029, forward strand.
GCTGGCCAAAAGACGGTGGAATATTTGTCTGGATAAAAGAGGCTTTTGGCAAGCGTATTGCCTGGATGGTGGTCGTCTGCTTTCTGTTCTCCTGCGTCCTGTTCTTCCCTCTGATGCTGCAATTTGGTTTCACCGCGCTGGGCTATATGTTCAGTGCCGGTCTGGCGCAAAATAAAGTCTTTATTGGAGTGGGTTCAGCGGTCATTTTCTGGTTGCTGACGATGATGAACATCCGCGGTATGGAGTGGACTAAAATCATAAACAGCATCAGCGCCTGGTGTGGCGTGTTTATTCCTTCTGCCATCCTGATCCTGTTGGCGATTGTGTGGCTGATCACCGGTCATCCGATGCAAACAAACTACGCCAGCGTGTCAGACTGGATACCCGACCTGAGCCACTGGAACACCATTGTGTTTCTGTCCAGCATGATGTTTGCCTTCGCCGGTCTGGAAGTTGCACCAATGATTGCCGGACGCACCCGCAATCCACAGCGTGACTTTCCGCGTGCGATGGCTTTTTCAGCCGCGGTTATCGTGGGGATTTACATGATCGGCACTTGGGCGTTGAACACTCTGCTGCCCGCGGGAAAAACCGATATCGTTGCCGGAGTCATGCAGGCCATGCACTCCGCAGCTGCAACGCTACATATGCCCTGGTTGCTCCCGGTAATGGCGATTTGCATGTTCTTTGGGGCGCTGGGGCAGATTAATTCCTGGCTGGTTGGCCCCATCTATATGCTGCAGGAAGCTTCACGAGAAGATAACCTGCTCGGCGAGCGTATTGGCCGACTGCATCCTAAGTACCAGACACCGGCTTTTGCGCTGATCATGCAGGCAGTGATTGTCACCCTGCTTTGTTTCTCTACCTTTATCTCAACCAGCGTCGCCGCCGCCTACTGGATGCTGACCGCCCTGACCACCATCACTTACTTTATTCCCTATATGGTGATGTTTCCGGCTTTTTGCCGTCTGCGCATAAGCCAGCCGGATACCCCGCGCAGCTTTAAAATCCCGGGCAAAATTCTGCCGGTGTTGTTACCCATCATGGGCTTTATCTCCGTCACATTTGCCGTGTTTCTGCTGTTTATCCCACCGTCTCAGATCAATATGGGGGGATATCTTCAGTACGCAGGTAAAATTATTGGCGGCGCGCTGCTGGCATTCATTGTTGCGGAAGTCATATACCACCGTGCCCAGAAGCGCAACGCGCATCTGGCGTCAGAAGGGAAGATTTAAAAATGTATATGCCGATACTTGAAATTGATTTGAACAAGCTGCGTGACAATGCCTTCGTTGAAAAAACGCTGTTGCAGAAGCAGGGCGTCGAGGTCATGGCGGTGAACAAAGTGTTTGACGGCTGCATTGAAACTGCCCGTGCCGTCATGGAGGGCGGGATTAACGTCATTGCCGAATCCCGCACCTATAATCTGAAAAAGATACGCGAGACGGGCTGTACTACCTGCCTGTTACGCAGTCCCTGTCTCAGTGAAATCGAAGACGTGGTGCGCTACGCTGACATCAGTCTGAACAGCGAGCCTCCCGTTCTGCGCGCGCTGGCTGCCGAAGCTGTACGCCAGAAAAAAACGCATCAGGTTTTGCTGATGATAGATATGGGCGATTTACGTGAAGGGATCTGGTTTGAAGACTATCCACAGATCCTTGAGACAGTAAGACTGATTGAGGAACTGCCGGGCCTGGCGTTGTATGGCATGGGTACCAATTTCAATTGCTATGGAACTGTATTGCCTACCGTGAAGAACGGCGAGGATTTTATTGCCATCGTCAAACGCGTGGAATCCGATACCGGTAGTAAAGTTCGTCGCCTCTCGGCCGGAAACTGTACCAGCTATCACCTGATTGACAAAGGGCTCTGGCCACAGGCGCTTAATCATCTGCGTATTGGCGGTCTGCACCAGTTCGGCATTGAATATGTCGATATGAAATATCTCGATGAATTTCACCACTCCACCAAGGCTGTAGGCAGAGCATCTTCAGACCTCTACCGCTTCTATGCGGAGATCATCGAACTCAACAGCAAACCGACCGTACCCGTTGGTGAGCTGGGCGTTGATGCCTTTCTCCAACCGAAAACCTTTGAGGATCACGGTACGCGCAAACGCGCGCTGCTCGCTTTTGGTCGTCAGGACGTCCCGGCAGAAAATTGCGTACCGCAGGATGACGCTATAACGATGTTAGGACAGACAAGCGACCACACTCTGATAGATATTGAGGATTCTGCCCAGTCGCTGAAAGTGGGCGATACGGTCTGTTTTGAACTGGACTATACCGGGCTGCTGATGGCATGCCAGACACGGGGTGTAGCGCTACGCTTTATCCGTTAACGCGAAAACAATAGCGGCGGGATATCACTTCCGCCGCTTTGATATCGCTCGCTTTTGGATTGCGGGTCAAAATAGCCACCTTCATCAAAATCACACTCGGATCTTATCGAAGATGATCGAACTGTGAACTTATCCCTCCTCTAAAATACTCACCCTGATAGGTAAAAACAGAATAACAGGGCGGGTATTTACGCCAGCCATTTATTAGTCACACTGTAATTTTTCATCGGTGACGCACAGCGACACTGAACATGAATTTATCTGTAATGACGGACGTGGGGATGACTGCTTCAGCTTTGCTGCCGGTTTTGCTTTCAAACCTCAACGTATAATTGAGGAACACTTAGCAAAAAAGGGCCAATATTTCTGGGTTGCGGGAAAGTGCAGCCTCAGTGATATGACTGTGGAAAGCGATTTATTATTTCTTTGCTGCTCGAATCAGACCGTCAAGCCATTCCTGATGACCATTAAGCATTGGGTTCGGGCGGGTATTTGCCAGATCTTTTGCTGGGATGCCGTTCTGTGTTTCCTGCGTTAGGATACGAATCCTGTGACCGGAAAGATCCTCCAGTAGCCACGCATGATGAACATCGAGTCGTTGCGCGGTATCTTTTTCACCGGCCCATCCGTGCCATGCCAGTCGAGCAGGTTTACCTTCAGCAGGTGAGACAAACTCCACAACCTCAGCTTCAACTGGGAAACCGAACGTGCTGAAGTAGAAGCGAGCCCCAATCTCCAATTCTGGACCTTTGTTGTCATGAAAGCACACATCGGCGGAATTTTTATAGTATTCCGGCCATAGCAATGGCTGACTCAGGAGCGGCCAGAGATCATTGACGTTCAGATTTGAGATAATCATTTCATTTGAAACAAAGTTATCGGTAAAACCCGGAACAAATCCTTCTGGCCAGTCAATCGCGTGCATAAATTTCTCCGATTATTCTAGTTGAGTGCAGTGTGTGTGTTATTACGGCAGTGGCGTGAAGACAGTGATTATTGGTGCAATGGAGTTATAAGGCGAATTATCATTACTTATAATCAATATAAGATAAATTATATCAAAATGGAGGATTTTGGCTTACTTCTGCGCACAAAGCACGAATCCACTGATGACTTGGATCCCGATGGGTTCGGTCATGCCAGGCCATGCTCTTGGTAAAGCCGGGGACTTCCAGGGGTAAAGAGAGAATGATGAGATCGTTGTTTGTCAGGACCATGCGGTGAGGGACAACTGCAATCATATCAGTCACTCGCAAAATATCAGGTATCACCTGAAAACTATTAACTGACATGCCTACTCTCCGTGTCAGACTGAGCTTAGCCAGTGCTTCATCTGTAACACCGGTGAAGTTACCTTCTGAAGAGACCAGAATATGTTCCTGTTTGCAAAATTGTTCGAGCGTCATCTCTGAAACCATTGACAGTGGATGATGATGTCGTGCCACGCAGATATAATCTTCCTCATAGAGCGCTTTTCCATGCAGTTCTTCGGGGGTTGTTTGCGGTGTTAGCAAAGCCAGATCAACTTCACCCCGAGACAACTGCTGATACACTCGCTCACTCTCCACGGGCCGTACGGCAATTTTAATATACGGTGCACGTAGTTTCAGCTCAGCCATCATCGGAACGACTATAGCCTTAAGTGCATAGTCGGTTGCGACGATGGTATAAGTCATTTCCACCGTCATGGGATCAAATATTCTTGGTTTCAGTAGGATAGCGATATCGGTAAGGATTTGTTTTATCGGCGTAGAGAGTTCGTTGGCGCGCTTTGTGGGGACCATACCGTGGTTGGTGCGAATAAAGAGGGGATCCTCAAAATAATCACGCAAGCGAAAAAGCATACCACTGACGGCAGGCTGCGTCAGGGAGAGGCGCTTTGCTGCCCGAGTCACGCTTCCCTCATCCAGTAATGCATCAAGGGCCTTGAGGAGGTTAAGGTCCAGGGTTCTGATATCATTTTTCATAATGAACTAGCCTGACAGATATTGAAATTTTAATTTAGGCTAAATGCTTGGGAAGAGGTTGTCTAGAAGGCGAGCATATTGATATGTCCGTGTAAGTGGGGAGAGGCGTGCGATATCTTCATCATTCAGTGTTTCACCCTGCGCCCGAATATGAGCCAGGGCTGCCTGCATATAAGGCGTCACACAATTTTGGCGGATTTCCGCTTACAACCCCTCTATTTCGCATTAGATAAATCTTCTGATATTGCGGGATGAGGAGAAGAAGAGATAAAATAAAAAAATAGTGATAATTACCGGCACTATCAGCAACAGAAACTAATAAACAAGGAAATGTTGATGAATCAGACCGCACGTTATGTCCAGAAGCAAAATAATTTACGGAGTTTCATTGAGTAATATACGCTGTGTATATTCAGTCCGATAGTGAGATACAGAAGGCTGAGTCTGATAACCGGATTTATCAGATAGTGTTACAGCGTTATGATTCAAAAAAAGATGGTGGGTATTGACGTCAGTAGAGATATCCTCATTCGGGTATTATCAGATGGAAAGGTAGCTTCTCTCAGCATAACGCCTGCACAGAGAATTATTATGGATGACAGACTCACAAAGGATTCTCGCAGAGTGATTCAGTGATGACCAAATAATGATTTTCTGTGTGTCCTGCCGAGCAATTTGCTACATCCTGGAAGGGTACTACGTTAACCTTAGTATTCAACTCATACTACGCACTGTATCAGATACGCATGATACGTTAACAACCATAATGATTTTTTTATTTTAATTCGATTTGACATGGGGAAAAATGGAACATTCTGTTGCGAAGCCGTTGTGGCTAAAAATCATCTCAATACTATTAGGGCTGGTACTGGTTTTATCTGGGGCTTTCTTCCTCTATTATGGCGTAAAGCTAGTTACGCTGGGCGGGAGTAATTATTTCGTAATTGCCGGAATCGTGATGTTGGCAAGTGGTATACAACTTATTCGTATACGCGCTTCTGGGGCATTTCTCTGTATTATAGTGTTCCTTGGCTCAAGTATTTGGGCATTTTGGGATGCCGGCCTTGTCTTCTGGGCGCTAATTTCCCGTCTCATGTTTCCTGCGGGCCTGGCTATCATTTCGCTATTACTTTTACCATCGTTACTGCGTTATGAGAATAAACGCAGCCACAGCAAAGGTGTTTACACTTTAGCCGGGATCGCTATTGCTGCTTTTATTGGCGCATTTTGGGGTATGTTTCAACCTCACCCTACCGTGGCTTTTGAAGGCACTCCGCGGCCGCTAATCCCTGTAGGAAAAGACAAACAACAAAAAGACTGGAATAACTACGGTAATACGCCTGAAGGCAGTCGTTTTGTCGCCCTCGATCAAATTAATCGAAATAACGTGACCAGGCTGAAACCCATATGGATGTTCCATACCGGGGATATCCCGTTGAGTCCAGATGGTAATGGCGCAGAAGACCAGCAAACACCATTGCAGGTCGGTGATAAAGTTTTCCTCTGTACTCCACATAACAACGTGATAGCTGTTGATGGCGATACTGGCAAAGAGATCTGGAAAGCGGAGATTAACGCCAAATCTTCGGTGTGGATGCGTTGTCGTGGTCTGGCTTATTTTGATGTCAATAAACCGTTGCCGAAATCGGCCCTGCCAGGCGGAGCGGCTCCCATTTCAGTGAGTACTGAAACCTGTCCCCGCCGTGTGTTGATGAATACAATTGACGGCCGTTTAATTGCGCTGAATGCTGACAATGGCCAGTTCTGCGAGAATTTCGGTGACAAGGGGACCGTTAATCTGCATACCGGTATGGGGAGTACTCCGGATCCGGACTATGTGCTGACCTCACCGCCAACCCTGGCGGGTACCACCGTGGTCGTAGGGGGACGTGTTGCAGATAATGTCAGTACGGATATGCCTGGTGGTGTAATTCGTGGCTATGATGTGATAACCGGGGCATTGCGCTGGGCGTTTGACACAGGCAAAGAAGATCCTAATGAGCCACTGAAGCCAGGGACACACTACGTTCGCAGCACCCCGAACTCCTGGGCACCGATGTCCTACGATCCGCAATCGAACACGGTCTTTATGCCAATGGGAAGTTCTTCCGTCGATATCTGGGGAGCAAACCGTACTGCGCTTGATCATAAATATGGCGCTTCAATACTCGCCGTGGATGCTAACACAGGCAAAGAGAAGTGGGTTTATCAGACGGTTCATAACGACTTATGGGATTTTGATATTCCGATGCAGCCGAGTCTGATTGACTTCAACATGGCAGACGGCAGTGAGCGTCCGGCGGTGGTTTTTGGTACCAAAGCAGGACAGATTTATGTACTGGACCGCCAGTCAGGAAAACCATTGACGAACGTTGTTAACGTAAAAGTTAAACGAGGCGACATTCCCGGCGAGCAGTACAGCGATACTCAACCGCGATCTGTCGGCATGCCACAGATCGGCGCACAAACGCTTAAAGAGTCCGATATGTGGGGAGCGACGCCGTTTGATCAGCTAATCTGCCGTATCGAGTTTAAATCGATGCGCTATGACGGCCTTTATACGGTGCCAGGAACTGATATTTCACTGAGCTTTCCGGGTTCACTTGGTGGGATGAACTGGGGAGGGATATCGGTTGATCCGAACAATCACTATATCTTTGTCAATGATATGCGGCTTGGACTCTGGCAGCAGCTGGTCAAAAATTCACCATCGATGAAAATGCAAACCAATTCCGGTGGTGAAGCGGTCAATACGGGTATGGGTGCGGTGCCAATGAAAGGGGCACCCTATTCGGTCAATAAAAATCGCTTCTCTTCACCGTTGGGTATCCCTTGTCAGACGCCGCCATTTGGCACGCTCAGCGCAATTGATATGAATACCCGAAAAGTGGTGTGGCAGGTTCCATTGGGAACGGTTCAGGATACCGGGCCATTAGGTATCAAGATGCACATGAAGATGCCGGTTGGGATGCCTTCACTGGGTGGTTCGCTGGCTACACAAGGTGGACTTGTATTTATCGCAGGTACGCAAGATTACTATCTGCGGGCCTTTGATAGCTCAACAGGTAAGGAGTTATGGAAAGCCCGTCTGCCAGTTGGCAGTCAGGGAGGGCCAATAAGTTATCTATCACCTAAAACCGGTAAGCAGTACATTCTTATCTCAGCGGGTGGGGCGCGTCAGTCACCCGACCGTGGTGATTATGTGATCGCTTACGGATTAGAATGATCCTTATTGTCAACCCTCTGACAATACAGACTAACGCGGTGAACTGTTCTCGGAACAGTTCACCGTCATGTCCAGTACCAACTTCTGCATATATAGCTTTTTGTCAGTACCCGGACATTGGCGCTGGGTACTTAATCATAAACAGTCATGAGCCTGGCGCCCAATCTTGCCTTCGCGTTCGGGTTTCAGTTTGGCAACCATAACACAGCTCATCAACGCGCCCACGTGTGGCTCAGGCTCTAAAACTCGAGTAATAAATTTAGCTGCCAGATCACTTCGAAACGAGACGCATCAACTCCACCTACTGGTTGTGGTGGGTGGGTGTTCTGTCGAAAGGGGGGTTAGCATTTAGTCTTTAGTTTTTACCTTTGATTTTTATTCTAATGGTGGTTTTTTATTCTCCTCCGCGTCCCTGCGGGGAAGTCTGAGGAGAATCAATCATGGAGATAAAAGAGTGGCTGGCGCTGAGTGATCAGTCGAAAAGCTTATGTTTAATCGTACGGACATGGCTCTTAAAAGGTCGCCGTTAAACAGGCTCTTCATACGCTGCAGCCACGCCCGTAGCGAAAATAATGCATAGCCATCAGCCGGGCACATCTACTCAGACTTGGCAGTAATTTCGTGATAATGCAATTTCGTCAGCCGCTACCAACCAGCGGCAAATCCAACACCCACTGCGGAATTATTAGATGAATCCAGCGATAAATTAACCCTTGCCGCTGTATTTGGGGTTAGATGTACCTGCGCTCCAGCTGCAATAGCATAGCCGTTGTCATAAGTCCCGCTTCCCATACCAAATGAAAATCTGTTGCCATTCAAATAGGGAATTGACGCTATTGCTGTTACTCCGGCAATACCTGCGTTCAATCGTTTATTAGTATTATTTATCCTTTCATTGAATTCAGAGTTCAGATTTCTTATTTGATTGTCAGTGTAACTATTAGCAGACATTAAGGTATTGTTGGAAGCATTATTAAGTTGACCCAGGTTCACTGCATCGTTATTAGCTATACCATCTGCAACATTCGTGATTCTTCTTTTTTGTAAATCATTACCTACTGAAACAGTATTCTCTTCATTTGCTGTTGAATTATTACCAATGGCAACTGAGTTATTAGCTGTTGCACTGGCACCATTACCTAAAGCTACAGCGTTGGTTCCTGAAGCATCAGAATTATGTCCAATAGCGGTTGCACTTGCGGCCTTTGTTGTAGCGCCTCTTCCAACTGCAGTTGAATAATCTCCGGTACTATTCGCGCCGTAACCTATCGCAGTGCTGGTATCTCCATTCGATTTACTTTGACCTCCAACAGAGATAGCACCCCAGCCATCAGATGATGAATCATTGCCTATGGCAATACCTTCCTTACCCACGCCGCTCGTTGTCTTTACACTGGAATTGGAACCAATAGCCACTGAGGCTTCATCATTTGAATTTGCATTTAGACCTACTGCTGTTGAATTTAGCCCTGTTGCCAAGCTATTAGCTCCATATGCCGATGCCCCTGGAGATAAGCTATTGCTACTTGATCCTACTGATGTGGCTGCATTTTGATTATAGTCATTTCCGCCGCCGGCTGAATATGCCATGGCGCCTGAACTGAAAAAAATCGGAATTAAAATTAGTGTTGTTAATGATTTCATTACTTATCCATTTTTTTTTGGTTTTAATACATATCCGTATTGCATCGGGATTATATATATATCCGAGGGTTTTCGCAAAATATTGAGAGAAAAACTCTTTATCTTCTTTTACTTACGATGCAGCTTGAAGAGTGGTGCTGATGATATTTAAACGAGTGAATATTTTCATCTGATATTAAACAGCGATAGGAACATTGCGATAAAAATACTATCACTGTTAACTTAAACGGTTAAATAACTTCACGCTGGTGAAAACGGTATAGGCCAGCAACAAGGTGATTGATTTTATACGGGCGTATTATTCATTTGCCGTCTTTTTGCTAAGAATATAGCAGGCTATCGGGAGAGGAAGCGTCACGATCAGCAGTACCCAGAGCAGAGTGTAGACCGCGTCGACACCGTCGTTTTGCAAGTTAATGTAGAGCTTTACCGGTATACCCTGTGGAAAATAAGCAAAGATCATTACTATGCCGAACTCTCCCACTGCGCGGACCCACGCAAGCGATACAGCAGAGGCCAGACCCGGCAAAGCCAGCGGCAATGTGAGGCGGCGAAAACAGGCCCAGTCGGAGCCTCCCAAAGTATGACCAGCTTCAAGAATCGTATCAGGAACAGTGGCAAAGGCCGAGCGCGCTACTACGATAAAGTAAGGCAAGGCACCATAAACCTGAGCAAGCACAAAGGCAGCAGGATTGTTGACTAACGTCATTCCCAGCACGGTCAGCCAATGACCAATCACCCCGTAAGGCCCGAATGCCGATACCAGCAAAATGCCCATCGCCAGAGGTGGTGTCAGCAGTGGGATCATCACCAGTAGCTCACCCAGCAACCGTTTTCTTTCGCGCGAACGCGACAGCCACCACGCTGCGGGCGTGCCGATAACAATGATAATCCCGAGCGCCAGCAGGCCCAGCGTCATCGAGGTAAGGATGGATCCGTTATCCCCCCAGGCCAGCTGTAGATGATGCCAGGGCGTGACACTAACCAGCGTGAGAAAGGGAATACTTAACAGCAGGATCGCGGGCAATGACAGCCAGCCCACAATCCCGCCAGGACGGCTTAGCGGGCGAATAAGTTACCACCTTTAGGTGCGGCATAACCAAATTCTTTGAACACTTTCTGGCCTTCAGCGCTCTGCATGAACGCGACAAAATTTTTCCCCTGTCGTACTCCATCCGGCGCATTTTTGAGCACTGCAGCGTAAAACACCAGTGGTTGGCTGTGCACAATGACATTTTGGCCCTTGCTGTTTTTAATGGCAAAACTGACGGTGTTATACCATTTCTTAGCCATCGCCGGATTACTCAGGTTGATTTCGTCCGGCAGGGCGATAAAAGGAAGATGAGCCGAACGGACTTCACTTTCGTACGCCGCCGCCGCATCCACCTGACCACTTTCCAGTCGCGCCAGTAAACCACCTTCCTGATTAGTCTGTTGCGGATTTTGCAATGAACCCAGGATCTTATCGGCAATACCCGGCATTTTGTAGTACTTTTCTGCTAACATCAGGCTGAAGATGATATTCTGACCTTTGGGATCCACATACGGATCGGTACGGCCGAAATAAATATCTTTTTTCGCTAACAGATTGAGCCATGAACCATTTTTTTCCTGGCTGGCTTGTGTAAACTGCGCCGCGTATTTCCCTTTGGGGCTGTAGGCGATCACCATGCTCGTACTTGCCACGGGAACCGCCTCATCAATCAGCCTGGCTTTCTTAAGAATTTCCATCGGGCCGGGGGTAATGGAAACAAAAACATCGGCCGCAATCTTATGGTCAGCCAGCAGGCGCGCCATTCCGTAAGCGCCTTGTCCCTGTCCCTGATATTCTGCGTTTTCCGCTTTGGAGAATGCCGGACCTAATCCCTCATCCATCACTTTGCCCATTGAACCGGCATAGGTCACACGGATATCTTTTGCCAGTGCGAAGAATGACATTTGCATCAACGCCACCGCTGTAAGGACGTACTTTATTTTTCTATAAGTCACATTGATCACCACGTTGTGTATTATTTTACATAACGATTTTCCTGCAAAGCGGCTTCAATGACAATCTTTGTAAGAGAGTCGTTGATGTAAAACTGAGATAAATGCTATTTGGTTGGCCGTTTGTTAATCAGACCACGGCGACGAGTACGAATAAGGAGAAACGCTTTGTCCCGGAGTAAAGCCTGCATTTAGAGGGCGCGGCTCACCGGATGTGCCTGGTGATAAGTCTGTGTCAAATTCAGGGTCTTTCAGCGTTATACTGATCAGCCACACCACAAACTCTGCAACAGTGGCGAGTATAATAAAACCTCACCAATCTGAGCAAAGATCAGAGAGTCGTTGACCGATTTCAGCGCCGGGGTAACTTACCGTGTTCTGAAGAAATAGAGGGCTACACCAGCACGACTTCAACATACTGCGCCTTAAGCGCTTTCACTATACCAGGGAGACAGAGCCACTGCATACGCCGGGGGTTATGGTGTATCAGCACGGATCCTTTGCCTGAGGCAACGATGCTCACGAGGCGGGGGTTATGGAAGACGTGGCCAGAATGGTGGTGATTGGGCGTTGCATTAACTCGCAACTTTGCGTCATCGATAGTTATCTGATGGAGAAACACGTTATACGTAAGCATGGTCCGGATGCTTATTACGGACAGAGTAACTATCGCCACTGCGCCATGCTCATATCAATATGCGGGTGCCAGCCTACACTCACTCTGGCAGAGCAGGGCATAAAAGGATAGTTAAATAGCTTTGGCTGATATGCTCCAGACTGATTACGAAATTAATTAGCCATTGAGAGTAATCAGCTATCAATTTTTCGATTGTGTGTCTTTTTATGCATGACTGAAGCACCTGTTAAAAAGCATATCCATATGTCTTTTATCTCCAGACGTCTGTAGTGGATATTGTTTCGGTACATCAACGGTATTTGTAACTTCGTTTACTTTACCGGCAAGGCCGACAGGCCTCCTTTTAAAATCATTATAGATGCGCCCATCGGCAGCAGTATGGTGAGTTGATGATGATTTACTAACGTTCATGGCAGACGTCCTGGGAGAGTGTGAAGTGATGAATTATCAAAAATAATAGCCAGAAGTAGGATTTTTTTTGAAATGGAGTTCAAGCCATTCCCTACAACAGTGACATTTATATTTTGGGGGATTGCGTGACCTTTTAAACTTGCAATAATACATTTCAGATACTCATTTTATGAAAAATTATGTATTTATGAGTCAAAATGTTATTAAGTAGAGATGAATATTTTAATTAAGAAAAATAAAAAAATTATACCTGTTGAATAAAATGATACTGTCCTCTATGTATAATCATAACTGCTGAATCATCCCGATAACCGCCTTGAAGATGATATAAAACTTATCGAGGTAATATATGGAAATTAAGCAACCACTGAAATACAATGATAAACTTGATGATGTTTATGCATCGATCGAATTAGCCTCTTCATTACCAAAAACAAAATTCCCCGCTGAAGAGCGTGATCCAAGAAATATTTTCAACGCCGTTCGCGATGAATTAATGTTAGATGGAAACTCCCGTCAAAATTTAGCAACCTTTTGCCAGACATGGGTTGATGAAGAAATTCGTGATCTGATGGATCTTTCAATCGATAAAAACATGATCGATAAAGATGAATATCCACAGACTGCCGAAATTGAAACTCGCTGTGTTCATATGCTGGCCGATCTCTGGCACTCCCCAAACCCAGAAACGACCCTGGGTTGTTCTACCATTGGTTCATCCGAAGCTGCAATGCTGGGGGGATTATCACTCAAATGGCAATGGCGTAAAAAGCGTGAAGCATTAGGTTTACCGACCGACAAGCCGAATTTGATCTGCGGCCCGGTGCAAATTTGCTGGCATAAATTTGCGCGTTATTTTGATGTTGAATTACGTGAGATCCCTTTACAAGGCGATCGCTTGATCATGAGCCCAGAGGAGGTGCTGAAACGCGTCGACGAAAACACGATTGGCGTCATTCCGACGCTTGGCGTCACATTCACCTGCCAGTATGAGCCGGTAAAAAAGGTTCATGATGCTTTAGACCAGTTACAGGTAGAGAGCGGTCTGGATATTCCAATGCATATTGATGGCGCAAGCGGCGGTTTTTTAGCACCGTTCTGCGCCCCCGACCTGGAGTGGGATTTTCGCCTGCCGAGAGTCAAATCCATCAATGCTTCCGGTCATAAGTTTGGACTTGCTCCGCTTGGCACCGGCTGGATAATATGGCGTCAGGCCGCTGATCTGCCGGAAGAACTCATTTTCAAAGTGAATTATCTTGGCGGTGACATGCCGACTTTCGCGCTAAATTTCTCAAGACCAGGTGGTCAAATTATCGCGCAGTATTATAACTTCCTCCGTTTGGGGCGCGAAGGTTATAGCAAAATTCATAATGCATGTTATTCAACAGCCCAATACCTTGCGCGAGAGATTGAAAAACTGGGTCCATTCGAAATGATCTTCAGTGGTGATTGTGAAAAAGGTATCCCCGCTATTGCCTGGAAACTAAAAGAGAGTGCGTCTGCAAATAGCTACACCTTGTATGACTTAGCGGACAGATTACGCAGCCGTGGCTGGCAGGTACCGGCTTACTCTATGCCTGCGGAGCGTGAAGATCTGGTGGTCCAACGAATACTGGTGCGTCATGGCGTTAGCCACGATCTCGCTAGCTTGTTAATTGATGATATGAAACGTGCGCTGGATTATTTAGAAAAACATCCTGTGAACTATTCTCTATCAGAAAAAGAGGCCAGCGGATTTAATCATTGTTAATTTTCATTATCCAATGCCTGTGATCATTGAATGAATTTGATCTGAACCGGGCATATCTCTATTCAACAGACAACAGCTACCCTTTCCACATATATCCTATACTGGATAGGAATGGTAATTGTTATTTCGAGGAAATAACAATGACGAAGATGAAAGCCTCACCGGTTAAAAATCAGCTATCACTATTAGGTTTCTTTGCGATAACAGCGTCTATGGTTATGGCGGTATATGAGTACCCTACATTCTCAACATCAGGGTTTAGCTTGATTTTCTTCCTGCTGCTAGGCGGTATTTTATGGTTTATTCCCGTAGGCCTTTGTGCTGCAGAAATGGCGACCGTTGAAGGCTGGGAGGAGGGGGGTGTTTTTACCTGGGTATCCAAAACACTTGGTGAGCGATGGGGATTTGCTGCAATTTCTTTTGGATATTTACAAATTGCAGTAGGCTTTATTCCCATGCTTTATTTTATTTTAGGCGCATTATCTTTCATCCTGAAATGGCCTGCACTCAATGACAACCCGATAACAAAAACTGTTGCTGGATTAATTATTCTCTGGGTCTTAGCTATCACCCAATTCTTGGGAACAAAATATACCGCACGCATTGCAAAAATCGGCTTCTTCGCGGGTATTTTGCTGCCAGCGTTTATTCTTGTTGTTCTGGCTATTGGCTATTTAGCCAGCGGCGCACCCCTGCAGATTGAAATGAGTACAGCAACCTTCTTCCCTGACTTTACAAAAATCGGGACACTGGTTGTATTTGTGGCCTTTATCTTAAGTTACATGGGGGTTGAAGCGTCGGCCACGCACGTTAATGAAATGAAGAACCCAGGTCGCGATTATCCTGTCGCGATGATACTGCTGATGATTACCGCCATTTGTTTGAGTTCTATTGGCGGACTTTCTGTCGCCTCCGTTATACCGCATAATGATATTAATCTGTCCAGTGGCGTCGTCCAGACGTTCAACGTACTTATTTCACATTATGGTCCTGGATTTGAGTGGGTGACGCGTATCATTGCCGCATTGTTAATGCTGGGGGTCTTAGCTGAAGTTGCTTCCTGGATTGTGGGGCCTTCACGCGGAATGTTTGTCACAGCCCAAAAAGGTATCCTTCCGAAAAGCTTTGCAAAAGTGAACAAAAACGGGGTCCCCATCGCACTGGTTATTTTTCAATTATTGATCACAACTATTGCATTAACTGTTTTAACTAACACCGGCGGCGGCAGCAACATGTCATTTCTGATCGCATTGTCACTGACCGTGGTTATTTATCTCTGCAGTTATTTGATGCTGTTCTTAGGTTATATTCAGTTAATTCGTAAACAATCTGATAAAAAGCGTGCTTTCCATATCCCCGGAGGCAAGGCGTTTAAAATATTCATTGCCATCGTTGGACTATCGATTTCAATTTTGGCCTTTATTGTTTCATTCTTCCCCCCGAGCTCTTTACCGGGCGGTGAAGTAAATAATGTGTATGTTGAACTCCTGGTTGTTAGCTTCCTGATTGTACTGTCTATACCTTTCATCGTTTATGCATTACATAGCAAGAAAGGAAAAACAACCAACGCAACCCTTGTACCCATCAAGTCAAACAACGCTCCGATCGGACATTTCTTTATGCATCCGCGCGCACGATCTGCTCATCATTTTATTGCAGGTGACGAGAAAGAAATTGATAAAGATAGGTGATGTTTTTCAAAATATAATAAATTAATGAAGCGTCTAATTCTTCAGACGCTTCATTATCCCCGCTGCTGAATGAAATATATTTAAGATAAATTTAATGAATATACTATTCAATGATGTACATGATGCATTGGTGAATGCTTACTCTCAATTCTCATCATTTAAGGGTGGCGAGAACGCAAGCTATATTCCTTATCTGGCTACGGTGCCAGATAATCTCGCCGCGATAGCAATCGTCACCGTAGAGGGTGATATTTTATCTAAGGGGGATTCTGAATTCCGGTTTGCTCTGGAATCTATTTCGAAAGTTTGTTCGCTTGCTCTGGCACTCGAAGACGTCGGCCCCTCAGTAGTGCAAAACAGAATTGGTGCAGATCCGACAGGTCTACCTTTTAACTCAATCATTGCCTTAGAGTTGCATGGAGGGAAACCTTTATCACCATTAGTCAACGCGGGCGCCATGTCTACGGTGAGTATCCTGAAAGCAGAAAATGTTGAAAATCGGTGGAAACGTATTCTTGATATGCAGCAACAGTTGGCAGGCGCGCCAGTATCTCTGTGCGAAGCGCTTAATCACTCTGAACAAACCACTAATTTCCATAACCGGGCCATCGCATGGCTGTTGTACTCAGCCGATGCTATTTATTGCGATCCTATGGAAGCCTGTGACGTTTATACCCGTCAATGTTCAACGCTTGTAAATACCGTAGAGCTTGCGACTATGGCGGCAACCCTGGCCGCTTGCGGCATTAATCCATTAACACAGAAAACGGTATTAACTGCAGAAAATATTCCTTTTCTTCTTGCGCAAATGACCATGGAAGGGATGTACGGCAGCTCGGGTGACTGGGCTTATACCGTTGGTTTACCCGCAAAAAGCGGTGTCGGCGGCGGGGTTTTAACCGTAGTACCAGGAGTGATGGGAATTGCCGCATTCTCCCCACCACTTGATACGATGGGCAACAGTGTTCGCGCCCAAAAAATGACAGCATCCCTCACTCAGCAACTGGGTTATAATTTGTACAAGAATAGATGGAATTGCACTGGCTTATAAGACAGGATGCCATCCCGACCCCGCTGAAAAGCTACCGGATAATCGATGATATGACTATATTCAGAGTATTATTTTTATATTGACTATACTTTATTAGTGATATGAATAAATTTCTTCCATTACGCATCGTAAAGTGGGTGAGACTAATGAATCGACTCGTAAAATTTTCGCTTTCAGGTGTGTTAATTTCTTTGTCCTCAGCCTCATTCGCGGCACAAACCCTACCCGCTAAAAACCCGATAAGCGTTCATGTGCTAAATTTAAAAACGGGTTTTCCGTCTGAAGACATTTTAGTGACTCTTGATAAAAGAGAAGGGCATAAATGGATCAAATTGAACTCGGCAGCTACCGGTCAGGATGGACGCATAAATGCTCTGTATCCTGCGGGCAAAGAGATTGAGCCAGGCGATTACCGAGTGATCTTCGAAACAGGTAAGTACTATGCCGAGCATAAAGAAGATACTTTCTTCCCAGAAATCCCAGTAATTATTCATGTGTCAAAAGCGGGTGAACACTACCATATACCGCTGCTATTGAGTCAGTATGGATACTCAACGTACCGTGGAAGCTGACGCCCATGTCCCATCCGCCAGACAGTGCGCAGACACTGGTGATTTTTCTTTACCAGCTGCCTGACGAGGTTTACAGAAGTACTGATAAAATACACTGTTCATATCAGACGCCTTTCGTACTGAAGATCAGAGACTGAGAGGGTGTCAGGGCGGTTAAACCACCCCTCTCAGTATACCTGAAGGATAAGCACCAACTGAAAGAGCCAAACCTCGCTCAGGCCTGATTGGATTAGATCAAATTCCTCCGTGCTGGCTTCTGTTCCGGATATTGGTTGTCATGTTACTACAGATGATATTCCCGGGATAATCGCTGCCTGATTTGTACTTCCTGGCGAGCAATTTCAAAAATATACCCGTCCTTCAGCTCTGGCTGCCTTTGCACTCATCCTCTCACCATTTCAGTAGGCATAATTTTTTTCCAGGATACGACATGTGATGAACGAACCGGCGGCACAAAACATGACCGGTACAAAGTAGCTGTGCTCCATATGCGTGAACTCCAGAACAAGGACGATAGCGGTCAGAGGCATCTGCATGGATGCAGCCAGAAAGGCAGCGCCTCCCACAAGCGCAAAACTGAGGGCATCTCCGCCTGGACACATGAGCTGCCATCCCGCACAGAGGACCAGGCTTAATAGCCCACCGACAGCAAGCCCAGGGGTAAGCAACCCGCCTTCGGCGCCGCCCCGGAGTACGGCCAGAATGACCAGCAGTTTAAGTCCCAGTAAAACGGCTGCATGCGGGTAGCCCAGTTCATCACTGATGGCCATCTGCACCGGTCCTTTACCATTGCCCGGTAACTGAGGATAGTAGAGACTGAGAACCGCCAGAATAACGAAGGCTAAAAAACAGATAACGGGCATCTGCCAGTTAGCCCTGACACTGGCACGGGCTTTTCCTGTGGATTTACGGAACCCCCATGCTGCCAGACCGAGAACGGGTCCCGCGACACAGGCCCAAAGCAGAAAGCTGTGTGGGAGCTCTGCTGATACAAAATGATATTGCGATTCGTTACCCAGAGCGAGCGTCGCCGTCCAGGCTGCAATGGCAGATGTGACAATGGCAGCGAACACCTTTTCCCAGCTAAATGAGAGTAAAAGAGCTTCAAGGCTGAACAGCGCACCCGCCAGCGGAACATTATAAACGGCAGCCAGGCCAGCCCCGGCACCGCAGGCAATAAGGATCCGAATCTCATCGTCGTTAAGCCCAGCCCGGCGCGCAATGGCGCCCCCGGCAAGCGCCCCCATCTCTCTGGGGGCCACCTCACGCCCCAAAGGCGACCCCAACGCCACGGTAATTATCTGTAGCAGTACATGAACGGTCGTGGTCACTGCAGGCATGGGGCTGGAAGGTGTTGATACAGCAGACTTAATTGATATGCGAGGTCGACCGTACCTCCCCAGTAGCCACCATCCGAATCCGGCGACAATACCCCCTGTAATGATTGCGCCGATGCGCCGCAAAGGCGTTGAGTCACTCACTCCCTGCAGAAAAGATTCAGCGTCGATGAGATGTGCGGTGCTGTATCCGAATGCAAAATGCTGTATAGCATGTAATAACAGGGCGAGCGCCATACCCGCGAGACCCGCCGCGAACCCTGTTGCAATAACAGCTAAAAACTTTATCAGATAGCTGACTCTGCCAGTCTGTACTTTCATTATTTTTTCCAAAATTCTAAGGTTTAAAAGGGTGATTATAACGAAAGCAAGCTTAAGTCTGCATCTTCGGTGAGCCGGTCATTGGCTGAAATATGAGTGCGGATCCTGCTGTTTTTAGCCGCGGGGATAGCTCTACTTTTTGTTAATGCTGACGAGCTGGCTGGCGTCTGGATTATTCTAATGTTAACGCTGCCTCCGCATTGAGAAGGCCACATCCGCGGCCCCTTTCTCGTAGGCAAAATGCGCGTGGTCCTGATTAACAAAAAAAAATCAATGCATGATCTTTCTCCATCATGACCATCTGAAAACGTTTCTTATAAAGTGACGGGACCTGACTCTCCGTTGAACCTAAAATCATGTTAAGGGCTAGTGCAATGAGACGATAAAGAAGGATGTTTTTTTCTTTTAATAATATCCAATGTATCAACGTAATAAACACATGCGTTCAGTTTGGTTAGCGTAAAACTAAAAAATCATGCATCAGCTTTTTTGAACTGGATCTGGGTAAGGGTTATGTGTTTGTGAAATAATTGTATCGATTGTTACCAGCAGCTAATCCGTGATCCTGAAATGTTAGCGCTGGCTTAGCCCTTAGATGACAGGAAAATTAAAGGCAAACTTGAAGGAAAGTTGTTCCAAAAGGAGAGCACCATGAAACAAGGACATAGTAAAAGTCATCCCGGCATGAGCCGCGCTTGCCACTCATTGTCGACACCGTTGGTCATTCCTGATATTCAGTTTCCTTTCACCGCTCCCCCTCCGCGTTCAGACAGTGATCAGTTGCGGACGCATGCTCTGGCTTGGGCGGAGAGAAATGGCTTGATCGGTCGCCGTGGGGCTCACCGGCTGAGTACGACACCTTTGCTCGAATTGGGGGTCGCGTTATGCGGGAGCTCTCCGACAGAACGCGCCGAAATTCTGGTGTGCTGGTATCTCTGGGCGCTTATTCTCGATGACCGTATCGATGACGGACCATGGGCGGAAAACGGGGTGTTGGAGCGTTTTATCATCGCGGTCCAGGCGGTGACTGGGTACGACGACGGTGCTAATCTTTCGCATAAAACGCTTAAATGTGATGATCCAATGATCAATGTTTTGGTCTGTGATTTATGGCCGCGAACCCGGAATTTGGGAGACGATCGATGGCGGAGTCAGCTCGTGCAACATCTAGTTCAACACCTTCGCGCACAAGCGGCGCTGGTAAGAATGCAGGAGATCGACGCGGCGATTACGCTGACCAGGTATCTGCCATTGCGGCGTGATTCGTTTGGCGCGTTTTTCTTCTTTGATCTCATCGATGCGGCCGAATCTCTCGACCCGTATCAACATTCAGCGGACATCGAATGGTGGAATACACTGCGTGAACACTGTGCGAATATCATTGCATGGACGAACGATATCTATTCGGTTGCTAAGGATGTGGTTTGTGGTGAACGCTTCAACTTGGTATCTATCCTGACGGACAATACGGGCATAGACTGGTCTACCGCGATTGAGTCCGCTCATCAGAAGGTGAAAACAGCGGTTGCAGAATTCACCGCAACCGCTAACCAGCCTCCAAGTGACCAGCTGTCCAAAGCGACTGACCCTGATCGCCTACGTCATATTGTCCGTGCAGCAGGGGACTGGCATCGGACCGTTTCTCGCTATCACCTGCAGAGCACAAATTTTTTAGAACAGTCCACACGGCAGCTGGATCTGGAACTTACGCCTCCCACGCTTAAATCCCGACAATTCGAAATCGATCCTTACCCCATATATGATCGTCTACGGACCACCATGCCAATCGTATACGACGAACCCACGGATTTGTGGCTTATCAGTCGGTACGTGGATGTCAAAGCCGCATTGATCCACCCAAATGTGAGCAATAACAATTACGCATGGCAGATTGGACCACTGCTTGGACCTACTCTTGTCTCGATGGACGGTTGTGAACACGCGCAACACAGAGCATTGCTTAGTCCGGCATTTCGCGGCAAAGCACTTGAAGTACTCAGAGACTCTATTACGTCAGTTACTACCGACCTGCTTGCGCAGATGCATGATCGCACTCAGGTAGATCTCATTGCTGATTTTACCTCAGTGTTGCCGGTTCGCGTGATGGCTCGTGCGCTGGGTCTACCGGCTGATACTTCCCAGCAGATTGAACAGCTAAAAAACTGGGGTGCTGTCGGCTTCTCTTATCTGGGCAACTATCGACAGGATCCAGCACTGTTAACTGGCGGGGTGTCCAATCGGGATAGTTTCTATGACTATATTCAGCCCTATATCGACGCCCGTCGAGCTCAACCCACAAATGATTTGATCTCGCATTTACTGGCGGCCCGAATTGATGATCAGCCTTTATCCGAGACGTACATTCGAGCTTACTGTGCAATCCTGATGACAGCGGGTAGTGAGACCAGCAACGGAGCCTTAGCGAATACTATTGTCAATCTGTTGAGTGAGCCTGGTGTCAAAGATGCGGTGATGGCTAATCCCGACCTGATGGATAATGTGTTCACCGAAACTTTGCGGCGTAATCCTCCTTTGCAACTCGTACTCAGAGAAGCTAAAGACTCAATGGATTTACCCTCAGGAATACTTCCTTCTGGTGCGAACTTTGCATGTCTAATCGGTTCGGCTAACCGTGATCCAGATAGATTCCCTGATCCTGACACCTTCAATATGATGCGTCCCAATCAGGCTATAAATCATTTTGCTTTTGGTGCGGGGCGGCATTTCTGCTTGGGTGCGATGATGTCTCAGATGGAGATTACCACTGCCAGCCGTATGTTGTTACAGGCTTTTCCAAATGTGCGTTGGGCTCCAGAGTTTCAGCCTACAGAACATGGATTTCTTAACCGCGTTCCTAATCGACTGGAGGTAACATTGTGACCGGCCCCGCAGGTAAACCCTGCTATACCCAAAGTTATCTTGGTAGTCAGTGCGTCGGAGAATTAGCACGACTGCGCACCCTGGAGTACGCTTTTGACCCGCTAAGTAAAACGGTTTTCGAGCAGTTGGAGATTCCGGCCAGGTCTGACATCCTTGATCTTGGTGCTGGCGCAGGATCGTTGGCTGGCTGGTTGGCCAGGCAATATCCCGATGCTAAAGTCACCGCCACCGCCACCGACATTGATATCCGATTCCTTATAGATGTACCCGATATTCAAGTGATCTCCCACAATATTGTGACCGATGATTTTCCTGCTGCCTCTTTTGACGTAGTGCATGCCCGGGCGCTATTGAGTCACCTTACTGAACGTGAGGCTATATTAACTCGAATTGCCAGTTGGGTTCGTCCTGGCGGTTGGTTGATAATAGAAGATGTGAGTCTGCAACCGAGTTTGAGCACCACGAACCCGTTGTTCCGAAAAATCGCCCTGGCCGGAATAACTCTTCTTGAACAGTCTGTTGGTTCCGACATGTTCTGGGCCGATATTCTTCCCAGTCGTCTACGTGACAGAGGATTATCCAATATTGGACATCGAACCGTCGAAGGTCGTATAGGTGACAATAGTCCAGCTGATACCTTCTGGGCGGCAACGACCGTCCAGGCGGGACCGGCGCTATTGAAGTTAGGCTTGTTAACTCAAAATGATCTCGATGCTATGGCCAGCCTACGTGCTGCTCCTGAGTTCACTGATACAGCGTTGACATTCGTCAGCTCATGGGGGCAAGTCCCCATACGTCGAAAAGCATAGTCTCGCCCTCGCATTGTGCGGACAGCAATTTATAAAAGGAAAAACACAATGACCAATGATGTTGTGTTAGTCGACGCACACGATAGACAAATCGGTATTTGTGACAAGCGCGCTGCGCATTTGGATGAAGGAAAGCGCCATCGCGCATTTTCGGTACATCTAATCGACAACGGCGGACGTCATCTCCTTCAATGTCGTGCGGCAGGAAAAATGCTTTGGCCTGGTTATTGGTCGAATGCTTGCTGCAGTCATCCGGCTCCAGGAGAAACCATCCTGGCCGCTGCTTCCCGGCGTCTGCAGGAGGAATTAGGGATATCTGCTTCCTGCCGCTTTATATATAGTTTTGAGTATCATGCTCGCTTCGGTTCGATCGGTGCGGAACATGAATTATGTCATGTATTAGTTGCACGTTCTGACGCGGTGGTAACGCCTTCTGCATTGGAGATTCGCAGTATCAGATGGCTGACTCGCGATCAAATATCCGCACAACTTTCAAAATCAGAAGCACAATTCACACCCTGGTTTCGAATGGAGTGGCATTGTCTTTTATCTGAGTACCCTTCGTTCGACATGGTAATGGCTGGCTAAAACCTGGCGCCAAAGCAGGTGTATTGCGCTAGTTAATGTTCATCTTCATACAGTACTTGCAGAGCTGCTTTCCTCTCGAAGTCTGTGGATATCTTCAGGCTCCAGAGGACGGCTTTGTCGCCCCTCCAAAACGAACCGCTGACTGTTGCGTTTCCGGGGAGAGTTCCACCAAACTTGTCACTTAGAATCCAAAAGATGTCATGACAATCATTTTATTAATCTGGTAAGGGGAGGCTTCACTTACCGACGTCATCATAAGCAAATCGATGTCCACCCTGTAGTATTTTTGCGGGAAAATCTGCCGGTAATAATCAATTCGGTGCCATAGTATTAAAAGCATCGCTATGAGAGGTTCGCTAGATTGCTCGTCATACTGTGTTGCTTCTGCCAAAAAAGTCAATTAACGAAGGGGGCTATCATGTCTAACTTAGCATCTGAAAATCGCAATCCAGTTCCTGATGTTGCTGAAGAAAATGCATTTTTCCCATCGCCTTACTCTCTGAGTAAATACACTTCATCAAAGACAGATTTTTGCGGCGCCCACTATCCTGCGCCTTATAAAGGAGGCAAGTGGAAGGTATTGATGATTGCGTGTCAGGAACGCTATCTGATGATGCAAAATGGAAAGTTTTTCTCTACCGGGAACCATCCTGTGGAGATGTTATTACCCATGCACCACATGGATCTTGCCGGGTTCAACATTGACATTGCTACGCCATCTGGCGATCCGGTTAAACTTGAAATGTGGGCTTTTCCTTCAGAGGATGAGGCGGTCAGAGTCACATATGAGAAGTATCGCCTTCAACTTAAACAGCCCAAAAAACTGACTGAAGTGGTGAAGGATCTAGATGCTGGCAATTATATCGGCATTTTTATACCGGGTGGTCACGGAGTATTAAACGATATCCCCTTCAGCGAAGACGTGAAAAAAGCGCTTTACTGGGCCAATAAAAACGACCGCTATGTCATTTCACTGTGCCACGGACCTGCCGGTTTATTGGCGGCAAGTCTGGGCGAGAATAAAGAAAACTTCCTGTATCGGGGTTACGAAATCTGCGTTTTCCCTGACATGCTCGATACCGGCGCAAATATTGATATCGGCTATATTCCGGGCCAGATGCCCTGGCTGGTCGGTGAACGTCTTAGCGCATTGGGCGTCAGGATCATCAACAGTGATATCACGGGAAAAGTCCATAAAGATCGTCGTTTATTAACCGGTGACAGTCCATTGGCGTCCAATAATCTCGGCAGGTTAGCCGCAGAGACATTGCTGGCCGAGGTCGCCGCACAATAAGCAGTGTCATTGTGCGGCAGGCCTTAAACCGCTCTCACCAAAGAAAGCGGCCAGTCACCGTCTTTATGCATCGGCTTATCAGTTCGCTGAAGCAACGGTTTTTGAGGGTTCCGTCGGATACAGCGCCTTTAGGCTGGCGTGCTTTACGCCTTCAATCTTGAAATGAAAGGAGGTGTGGTGTATCAGGATCAGGGTTTCTGGGTTGACGGCGGTGACGGGGGAGGGGGCGCGGCTATCACGGCAATTAGCATGCTTCCAGGCAAGCAAACCTCCATCATTCTCCCTTTTAACTAATATTTTTTATCCCAGTTAATAAAGGCAGGTACGTCAATCCGTATAGCCTATTACTTCAATAGCGCATAATGGCTCACAAATAGATGCAATACCCTGTAAAGTGTGTGGCGTTACAGGCAGATTGTCCTGATCCAGGAATGCAGGACAGCCCTTTGCATTTATTACATACAGCGCCAGCCTCTGGGAAATTATGCGCCGACTGACGATTTTCCTTGTCCTCTGCGGCCTGCTGGTGCGTGCGATAGAACGGAATTACGTTTCACGACAATAAACGATAAGGATAGCGTTATGAGCAATACTCGTATCACAGGCGGTTACATTACGCGAAAAAAGTTGCTGGTTGCTTTAACCTCACTGGCCATCAGCCCGATGGCAGTGGCAGACACCTTAACCCGTGATAATGGTGCAGCGGTGGGTGATAATCAGAATTCACAAACTGCCGGTGCCAACGGTCCGGTGCTTTTGCAGGATGTACAACTTCTGCAAAAGCTACAGCGTTTCGATCGCGAGCGTGTACCGGAACGCGTGGTACATGCCCGCGGCGCAGGCGCGCATGGTGAGTTCACCGCCACTGCGGACATTTCCGATTTAACGAAGGCGAAAGTGTTTACTGCGGGTAGCACAACGCCAGTGTTTGTTCGTTTTTCAAGCGTAGTACACGGCAATCACTCACCGGAAACGCTGCGCGATCCTCGGGGATTCGCGACCAAGTTTTATACCACTGAAGGCAACTGGGATCTGGTCGGTAATAACTTCCCCACGTTCTTTATTCGTGATGCGATAAAATTCCCGGATATGGTGCATGCGTTCAAGCCTGATCCCCGCACCAATCTGGATGACGATTCACGGCGTTTCGATTTCTTTTCTCACCTGCCGGAATCGATCCGCACCCTGACGCTGCTCTATTCCAACGAAGGGACACCGGCTTCTTACCGCAATATGGATGGCAACAGCGTTCATGCTTACAAGCTGGTGAATAATAAAGGTGAAGTGCATTACGTCAAGTTTCACTGGAAAACGCTGCAGGGGATTAAAAATCTGGATCCACAACAGGTTGAGCAGGTACAGGGAAAAGATTACAGCCATATGACGCACGATTTGGTGGCGGCGATTAATCGGGGCGACTATCCCAAATGGGATCTCTATATTCAGGTTCTGAAGCCTGAGGATCTGAAGTCGTTTGATTTTGATCCACTGGACGCGACCAAGATTTGGCCTGACGTGCCGGAGCGTAAAATTGGCCAGATGGTGCTGAATAAAAATACCGACAATGTATTCCAGGAAACTGAGCAGGTGGCGATGGCACCATCCAACCTGGTGCCAGGAATAGAACCTTCGGAAGATAAACTGCTACAGGGCCGCCTGTTTGCCTATGCCGATACTCAGTACTACCGTATCGGAGCCAATGCGCTCAGCCTGCCGATTAATCGTCCGCATAGCCCGGTTAATAACGGCAATCAGGACGGCCGCCTCAACAGTGGGCATACCCTTGATAAGGGGGTGAATTACCAGCCGAGTCGCATCTATCCGCGTGAAGAGCTTAGCTCTGCCCGATACAGCCGTACACTGCTGAAAGGCACTACCCAGCAAAGTAAAATCCAGCGTGAACAGAACTTCAAACAGACCGGCGAGCTGTACCGCTCTTACAGCAAGAAAGAGCAGAACGATCTGGTGAACAGCCTGGGCACGTCGCTGGCTGGTGCAGACAAGGAGAGCAAGAACATCATGCTGTCTTATTTCTATAAAGCAGATAAGGATTACGGTACGCGTCTGACTGGCATAGCAAAAGGGGATTTGGGCACAGTACAGAAATTAGCGGATAAACTATCCGACTGACACCGACGATAAGCGCCAGCACCACAGTGTAGGCTTTTTAGCAGGATGATGAGCAAAACGTGATGAAAGCACTTTATCTGTTGTTTTTCCTGGCGGCCGCGCCGATGGCTGCCATTCAGGCTCCGAACAACGCCAGCGAAAAACAGATCAAACAGCAGCTAAACAACTATCTGTGGGATGCTGCACGAACGGGAAATAACGGCGTTATCGACGATTTTATCGCCGCCAGATACAATCTCAACGTGCA
Organism: Izhakiella capsodis; assembly: GCF_900115045.1. GTDB lineage: Bacteria > Pseudomonadota > Gammaproteobacteria > Enterobacterales > Enterobacteriaceae > Izhakiella > Izhakiella capsodis. The sequence continues at coordinate 680,911 of NZ_FOVC01000001.1, forward strand.
GGATGAACGCGGTTATACCGCAGTGATCCTGGCGGCCTATCATGGCCATCGGGCGACAGTGGAAAACCTGCTGAACGCTGGTGCCGATCCTTGTCTGCGTGATAAACGCGGCAATACTGCACTGATGGGGGCTATTTTTAAAGGCGAAGTGAAAATAGCAGGGCAGTTGATAACCGCAAAATGCAATCCGGATACGCGTAATAATGCCGGGCAGACCGCGGCCATGTATGCGGCCTTGTTTCAGCGACACTCGTTGCTGGAACAGCTTAAGGCCAAAGGGGCTGACATGAACGCTACTGACGTCAACGGCAACAATGTCGCCGCGCTGGCGCGCGGCGACATTAATAACCCTTGATCAGATAGATCATTGAGGTGCACAACCTGTCAGATTCCCGGATGTGCGCAGCACAGAGGTAGGTTATTGGTGAAAAGAGCCGTCTCGCCGTTTATTTAATTCAAAATCTTTTTCAGGTGTGTTGAACTGATCCTCTCACGCGGAATTTAAACACGCTGCAGATACCGGCAGGATTATGCATGTTGAGCTTCCTGTCTTCACGCCCTGAAAAATTCCACAATCCAGGGCATGGGGAACAGGGCAAAATCAACCAGTATATTGGTAAATAACGCTAATTTAACATAATATACATTATGCGCACCAACGGTAAGGTTAGCGGAATCTGGTGGGAATCGTTGACACTGGCTGAGTTGTTATGCAGAACATCAAAGATCTCTATTATGAGATGCGAACAAATAATCTTCGTAAAGATAATACTTACGACACAGATGCGTACAAGGGCGTTATGCGTACCAACGTAGTGTACATGAAATTCTGACGCGCTCAGTACCGTTATCCTTTTAACACCTTTCCACCGTCTGAATCTCAAACACGTAACAGAAAACAGTGACCTGTGGTGCAGGAACGTCCACAGACTGTCGCGTTGGCCGACGGGCATCAACGGAAAACGACACGTGGTAGGAATCGGAAACAAGCGCCTGAGCAAGAATGAACGGATGGGCGAATATGTCACGCCAGAGCACCGTTATTGCCTGCGAAACAGGCACGCCAGTCAGGGAAAGCCAGCGCCGCCCTGCTCTGCCTGTGCTGCCAGGACAGTAAAAAAAAGTAATGACAATAAGTATTTTTTTCATGATGCAGTATCGGTAAGCGTGGATCGTAAACTCACGGCAGGTGTAGCCTCACGAGGGTGCGTGTTAGTGACTATGTCATATAATGCAGCCTTTTCAGTTGGATCCAAGTTCAATGCCTCATGAACGGCTACCGCGAGTCTGCTGCTCACCGGCCCCCACCGTTTGCCGGAGCGGAGTCGTGCAGATTACCTGTGCTGGCACTGCTGCATGAAAACTACAGTGAATTTGGCCCGCATATTGGAAGCTGAAAATCTCAGGGGACGTCATGCTATTGTTATTTCAGTTATAAAACACTCAGAAAATATATGCTGTTCAAGAAAATAATCGATAAAAATGGTTTATTGATAGTAATGCAGGCACCGATATGTAATTAATTCATTTTTATATGAAGGGTTATCAGGAATGTCTGTATCAACATGTCAGCACAGGGTTTCAGCGGGATCTCACCAGAATAAGTTACACGATAGTATCAGGAGAAAAAGCATAAGATTGATACAGGGCATGAGGTTTGACAGCAGTTCAACCCCGGATGATATAGGTCGCTTTGGATGCGATATCAGTAAGGTCACCAATTCTAGCGAAGTAATCAATCACGCATCTTATCAGGCTGTAGCTACACCTAAGAGCATTCTAGTTCCACTAATAATGCTGCTGAGCCAAGTCAGGTTAACCGATAGCCAGTGTTTGTCAGAAAAAACAGCAATTATTTCTGACAAAGACAGCGACTTATACCCACTAATACCCCTAAATCCAGTGAGTTCAAATTACAGCAGCATATTTGATCCTGCTATGTATAATCGAGAATCGATTCACAGAAATAGTCATGTCCGACTCAGAAGATCATTAGCGGAAGATCACCCTACTCACTCCTATCCAGATTTCTATAAATCAATACCTGCCGATGCGAAACTAAAATCAGAGCATTTTGATTCAGACCGTAATATACGGTATCAAGATCTCTCAGATAAAATGAAGAAAAATACCTACTCATATGCTATTCAATTCGCACTTCAAAAAATAGAAAACGATAAACAATTAAATAAAAAAATTAGAGATATGGCTTATTTGACCCGAATAGGTTCAAAAAAACTTATTCCTGTAGATTTAAAAGGCTGCAAGATAAATAATGCACTTTTCCTTCCAGATAGTCTCAACGCTAAGTCTGGCATTCTTATTTCTTTGAATTCTGAAAAGCTTTACAATTACGTCGAGAGCGGAAAGGATCTTCCAGATGATATCAGGGAGGGAATGCCTTATCTGGCATCTATTCCAAAAATTAAATTTCGTGACTCTAATGCTCCAGGAACTATAGATATATATTACGAGAGCTGCGATATTTTTTTAAATACAATGAGGCAAAGTGAAAAATTTTTCAATAACTATTTCAACCAAGACAATTCAAAGCCAATGAGCATTGAAGAAATTTCTGAATATCTCACTAATATTATCGAAAAAGATTATTTGCTTAAAAATAAGGAAATAGTAAACGACTCATTGATTTTAAGAGCTATTGCTGGAGCTCACATCCCTGTATCAGAAGTCAGTATAGCCGAGAAAAGCTATCATCTTGAATTAACATTAGATTACTTAACTCCCCAAAATTACCTGCGATCATTCGCCAGACCCTTTTCCATTCTCAGTGGAGAGATGCAGTTGGTATCCAGCTCCCTTAAGGGGGAAACAGTACAAGAAACTGATGCAAATGTTCATCAGGCTGAGTATATAGGGAGTTGGGTTGATGTGAGTGTAGGGGCAATCACTTCGTTTACGCCAGTAGGATTTGTTGTTAACTCCTTGCAGGCAGCTGCGGAAATCGCCGCAGACGTGGCGGAAGGAAAGGAACTGGATCCCTTAGCGGTATCTGCTCTGGTTGTTGGGAGTATACCTGGCGGTAAAATAGCCGCTAAAGTGGCAAAGTTTACCTCGATTGGTGGAAGTGCAGTTAAATACGGACTTATGGTGAGTAACAAATTCTTAGATCTCGGGATCTTAGCAGAAAGTATCAAAACAGCTCTGGACACTGGTGAGCCACTTGCTATTTACCAGGCATTTCTGACCAGCGGCCTTAGCGTATCTGACTCTTATCATATGACTCGTAATATATGTGAAAAATATCCAAGTACAGAGATTATCCAGCATATGGATGAACCAAATCTTTTAGAACACTTGGGAATGATACAAAATAATTCACCGGTCTATTCTTTAACGGTTGATATGGCTGTACGCTCATTCATGTTCGGTGAGGAAATGTTGTTTGGACGAATAGAAAAAGGCGAAATTTTTGTATCACGTGATGGTGGTGTCACCTGGCGTAAGGGAAGTAAGATTCATTTGTTAGCATATAGGCTACAAAATGCTGGGGGTAGAAAAAATAAGCCAATCGAAAGGATTGAGAACATGAGTAAAAATCATGCAAGAGAAATACGCTCACTGGTTTGGGCATCAAGAGTTAAAGCAATAAAGTGTCAGAGAAGAGCCCTGAAAATCCTAGAAAGTCGAAAGGAAAATGACATAGCTAATGTAAAAACTATATTTGATATATTTATTGGCAAACCTACTGACGACATTAAATATTCTATTTTTAAAGAGAAAACAAAAAAACTGATCAAAAGCCAAATTAAAGTCTTGAGTAAATTCAGATTTTCAAAAGAAATGATATATCAGGGTGGATTCAAAGAATCTCAACCCAGCCGTATATTTGAAACGCAGTATGTGGCTGGTGCTGAGAGTAGTGAGCATACTCCCATCACAATCACGGTGTTCGCAGGCAGTCTTGTTGAGACGAATAACCGATTGGGATATTCAAAGGGAAAATTCGAAAGCTTTATTTCTACGGCTCTGATCCATGAAAGTTATCATATTCTTACCAAGAAATCACCTGACATATGTTATCCAAGACTTTACGAAGATAAATTAGATATATCTGCGATCGCAAAGTTGACTTCACCATTATTACGGAAACTGAGGATTAAAGTCTCATTAGCAAACACCGATTCAATTACGAAGGCATTTGATAACGGTTGGGGTAGTGAAAAAATTCCTGATATCATTAAAGATGAAAACTTAGCCCTTAGAGAGCAGAAGTTAAAGAGTCTGGTTAACGAAAGGCTATCTCTCGCAGATGAGAATGTCTGGATGAATCCAGATAATACAGCTTACATGATTACATTACTGAGCTATCTCTATGAAGATGTGTCTAAATTCAAAAGTTTTATTAATCGCTATGAAGTTTGGATAGGAAATATAAAAGAACCACTACCCTGGAGCTTCAGCGATGTTGCCGATGATACCAGGATGGTATTCAAATACGCTGATCATGCTTAACGTAATTCTCTAAAAAGCCATTATTTTTATCTGCGCCAACTCAAGTCAACTCTTCTGAAACCCGATCGCGAGCATTGGCACGAAGAGATTGATTAACATTCATATATACCTCTTCTACCCTGATGGCAGTAATTCCTTCATTTTTGTCGTCAGGAACCACCATCCGATGCAGATGCAGATCCTGAATCGGTGCGGCTCCGGCTGTGGAAGCACTGCCGAACAGAGTGACTACCGGCGTTTTCAACGCGACGGCAACGTGCAATGGGCCGGTATCACCGACGACCAGACAGGAAAAGCTGGCAATACATGCTGCGAGCTGTTTTAAATTAGTTTTTCCGGCCAGATTGCGTACGTTCTCTCGTCCGTCATCCAGGCCGTCGATAATGCTCTGGTTTAGCGCCCTCTCATTCGTCCCGCCAATCAGTACAATATCCACCTGCGGATGCTGAGCAAGCAGCATCTGAATTAGCCGGGTGAACTTTTCGGCCGGCCAGCAGCGCTCAGGACTTGATGCGCCGGCATGTATGCCAATGATCGGTTTTGTGGGTTGCTCTGCGGTAAAAGGTGCGGGAAGGAACATCGCTTTTGACGGCGTGTTAATACCAACTAAATTAAGCAGACGGGCTTTCTGCTCAATAAAGTGGATGCCACCTTGCTCACGATGGTCATAGTGTGCGGACAAAAAGCGAGCCAGTGCAAAATTCTTTCTGCCGTGATAATCATTGAAGTAAACATCTTTGATGATATAGGTCGAGAATGCCATTGAGGCAGCCATGATGTCATAGGGTGTAGCGCATGAAGGATAAAGGTTGCATCAACCTTGTGTCGACGTAAAGTCGCGGCGACTCTTATGACGCTGTTTACTTTCCCGTTCCAAAAAATAATTTCATCGAACAGTCCGCTTCCTGCAACCAGTGCCTCATTACGTTGATTAATAACCAGCAGCAACTTTGCATGTGGCCAGCGCGCCTTGATTGCACCCATTGCCGGGGTATTTAAGATGAAATCACCGAGTGCGGTAGTGGAGAAAATTGCAATAGTGTTAATAATATGTTGTTCATCAAAGCGGGTAATTTTTTTTACTTTATAGCCGGTAACCTTCCAGATATTGAGGAAAAAAACCGCTGCTAGTTGTTTTGCAATCTTACCCATAGATCCTCGCCGCCGCCATTTTAGCCGATCCGGACATTAACATCCTTATGCCCCTTTTTTTGAAGAGAAATAATAGCAGATTGATTTAGCGCCCAACTAATTTTATCGAGATATTATTTGCTTGCGTTTAAAAGAGAGTGTCACGTTTATCACTGCCCTCCCCTTAATCAGAATTAACACCGGACAGTGATGAGTAATAAACGAACATGCAGGATCAGTGACTGTTCAATGAAGAAGATGACGTTGTTGCTGTATCTGGCTCAGGAACTGTGGCCTGCGCGGAATGCGCCGATTCAGCTGTTTGCGGCGTGGCGCTTTCGGAATTATCAGAAGATGTGCCGGGAGCACTTGTCATGCTGTTAGCCGTGTTGGAACCCATTCCTGGCGTATTCGTTATCTCTGCGGCACCTGGCGTTGTGACGACCGCTGTCGGAGGTTGTTCTGTCGTTGCTGATGGCGTGTACGCTGGCACTGGTGTTACGGCAGCGGGGCTCTGATTTATATCGGCAGCTGTGGTGTTGCCTGGGGTAGTTTGTGCTGAGTTTAGTGGTGGCGTGATGCTCGTTGTTGCCTGAGGGGTGTCGCCATCGGCGCTCAGGTTCTGATTTGAGTTTGCCGGAGCCGGTTTAACGGCAGGGGCTGGCGACGGAACGGGTGTTGAGCCCGTTATCGTGAACCCGTATTGGTTACTGGTCACCGCGTAGGTAACATCCTGCACTGCGTGGGTATTGGTGATGATGTCAACCGGCTTAACGGTGACGCGACCATAGTTGAACAGCGTAGAAACGTAACCACCAATCTGATGCTTACCGGCCTTCAAATTAATATCCCGACTTTCGCCTGCCGGGAGTATTCCGACTTCTTTACCATCCACCGTTAAAAAAATACGGGACCCATCATCAGCGCGGGTTAGGAGGTGAGTGATATGAACACGTGTTGGCCCTGAGAAAGCCTCGCTGGCGTCATCGACGGCAGGCTTGGGGGTGCAGCCAAAGAGGAGTATTGTGGCGGGGATGCCAGCCAGCATTAAGCGCATGTGCATGCTGAAAACAAGCCTCTATAAAATACGAAAGCGTTATTGTAACCAACGTCATGTTTGGTTAACAGCAAGTTAATATTAAGCTTTTTCCCCAAAATTGTAAGGAAGCGTGGCCGTATGGCGCAAATAAGCGTGCTAAAAGCGATAGATTATGAAAGGGGCCAGAGCGGCTGAGTTTCAAGAAACTTTTTTAACACCAGCGCATGATTATGCTGGGTGTCACTGCTGGCGTATAACAACGTTACCGTCCCCTTCTCTGCAGTGGCAACCAGTGGCAGCCAGCAGCTGCGATCAAGCGCATACAGCTCTTGCCTGTAGGCCACACTAAAGGAGGAAAAGTCAATCAGCTGTCGATGTAACGCTAAGCGCAAATCTGCTGATGGCGCCAGATTTTTCAACCATCCATCCAGCACTAAATCAACTTTTTTGATACCACGGGGCCAGAGTCTGTCGATCAGCACCCGGTAGCCGTCGCTTTTTTCCACAATCTGATAAACACGTTTGCACTGAAACAACGTCGTCCCTCCATTGATCTCTTTTTCTAAATTACCGCCCTTTAAATGCGGCCAGTCGTCAGCCTGATTGAACTTGCGACCGGCCAGGACAGGTTATTTACGCAACCTCACCACCTGGTAGCGGCGAGTAAGATACTCCACCGGCGCGCTCCAGATATGCACCAGCCGCGTGAACGGAAATAGCAGGAACAGTGTCATGCCCAGAACCATATGCACCCGATAGATGAGATCCACGCCTTGAAGATGCGCGGCAGCATCGCCGTGGAAAGTTACTATCGACTGCGCCCAGCCGACCAGCTTCATCATTTCGCTACCGTCCATATGCTGCGCCGAGAAGTGGATGGTAATCAGCCCCAGCGACGCCTGAATAAGCAGCAGTGACAGGATCAAAATATCTGCAGTGCTGGAGGTAGAACGAACGCGGGCGTTGAACAGGCGTCGATACAACAGCATCAGCCCGCCCACTAACGTCATTGCGCCGCAAATGCCCCCGGCAATCATTGCCAGCTTTTGCTTGGTGGCGATCGGCAAAAAGCGCTCATACATCCAGTGCGGTGTCAGCAGGCCAAAGAAGTGGCCAAACAAAATGCCAAGGATGCCGATGTGGAACAAGTTGGAAGCAAGGCGCATTCCTTTACGGCTCATTAACTGGCTGGACCCTGCACGCCAGCTGTACTGACCGTAATCATAACGAACCCAACTGCCGATTAAAAAAACGCTGCCGGCAATATACGGGTAGATGTCGAAGAAAAAAAGCGTTAGAAAATGCGACATCACTGACCTCCTGACGTCAGGTTTAAATACTGCACCGCAGGTTGTCGGGCGAAACGTCGTTGATGCTGCTGCTGTGCACTATCGCACCCCCCGCTTTCACTCAGAAAACGCACCTGTTCCTCTTGCCACACTGCATCAAGCGCTGCCGGTGACCGATCATCACCTTCCTGGTGAACTTGTTTATTCAACTGCTCACTGTCAGCCTGGTAATCTATCCAGGCTAAAAGCTCTGCAAAAAGCGCAGCATACTGGCTGTTCTGATGACGCAAGCGTGCGGTGATCAGCGCCAGAATCGGCGCAATATCGTCAATACCCTGGCGGGCATCCTTCTCCGGCTGAACGCTGAGATACTCCAGATACAGCGGTAGATAATCCGGCAGCTCGCGCTCACTCAGAACCAGCCCGGCCTGCTCATAGCAGCTAAGCAAATCGACCATCGCCTGACCGCGATCGCGTGACTCTCCGTGAACGTGCTCGAACAACAGCAGTGACGTGGCGCGCCCGCGTTCAAATTGTGCCACCCAACGCGCTTCAGCTTCCAGCTGAGGGAGCGCGCAAAGTTCATCAATGAAAAGCTTCAGCTGCGGCAGCTGTTCACAAGCCTGCGTCAACTCCTGTTGGTGCTGCCAGATAGCTTGTTGTGGATAGTCCATCAGCAGCGAAATGACTTTTAATCGTTTCATTATCGGCTCCCGTCCTTTGCCTCGATTTCTATTGCATCGATACGGCGGCTATTGAACAGGTTGAAGCGGGTGTCACTACCGTGGCAGCCATCACCAAAACTGAATCCGCAGCCGTTACGTTCGGGGAAGGCATCACGTGCCAGCTCACGGTGCGAAGAGGGAACGACATAGCGATCTTCATAGTTGGCGATAGCCAGATAGCGGTACATCTCTTCAGCCTGGGCGACAGTAAGCCCGGTCTGTTGTAGTGCCCTGGTGTCGTCTATACCCTCCACGCTCTGGGCGCGTTTATAGTGACGCATGGCCATCAGGCGCTCCAGGGCCAGCTTCACGGGCTTTTCATCGCCAGCCGTCAGCAGATTGGCCAGATAGCGCATAGGAATACGCAGTGCGCTAACATCAGGCAACACGCCGTGATTCGACAAATTACCGGCATCCGCCTGTGACTGCACCGGGGATAACGGCGGCACATACCATACCATTGGTAGCGTGCGGTATTCCGGATGCAGCGGCAATGCCAGTTGCCAGTCGACCGCCATCTTGTAAACCGGGGAGTGCTGCGCGGCTTCAATAACGCTCCACGGAATACCTTGCTTTTCTGCTTCAGCGATCACCTGCGGATCGTGCGGATCGAGGAAAATATCCAGCTGGCGCTGATAGAGATCCTGTTCATGTTCAGTACTGGCGGCGTCAGCAATGCGATCAGCGTCGTACAGCAGTACGCCCAGATAGCGAATGCGTCCGACACAGGTTTCTGAACAAACGGTGGGCATGCCGCTTTCAATACGTGGATAGCAGAAAATACATTTTTCTGACTTACCGCTTTTCCAGTTGAAGTAGATTTTTTTATACGGGCAGCCGCTGATACACATACGCCAGCCGCGACATTTATCCTGGTCAATCAGTACGATGCCATCTTCTTCACGTTTGTAAATCGCACCGCTTGGACAGGTTGCTGCGCAGGCAGGATTGAGACAGTGTTCACAAAGACGCGGCAGATACATCATAAACGTCTGTTCGAACTGGCCGTAAATTTCGCGTTCAATACCAGCAAAGTTGCTGTCAGCGCTGCGCTTAGTGAACTCGCCGCCAAGAATCTCTTCCCAGTTTGGTCCCCCCTGCACTTTTTCCATACGCTCACCGGTGAGCAGGGAGCGCGGACGTGCAATCGGTTGATGCTTTCCTTTAGGCGCGTTTTGTAAGTGCTGGTAATCGAAAGTATAGGGCTCGTAGTAATCATCAATCTCCGGCATTACCGGGTTAGCGAAGATGTTATGCAGTACGCCGACTTTACTGCCGAGGCGTGGCTGCAAACGACCGTTAATTTTACGTATCCAGCCGCCCTTCCATTTCTCCTGGTCTTCCCATGCGTGGGGATAGCCGACGCCGGGTTTACTTTCTACGTTGTTAAACCAGGCATATTCCATACCTTCACGACTGGTCCAGACATTTTTACAGGTAACGGAACAGGTGTGACAGCCTATGCATTTATCGAGATTGAGCACCATGCCCACTTGAGATCGAATTTTCATCAGACGCGCTCCTGTGATTCATCGTCGAGCCAGTCAACGCGCTGCATTTTGCGCACCACGACAAATTCATCGCGATTTGAGCCGACCGTTCCGTAGTAATTAAAACCGTAAGATTGCTGAGCGTAGCCGCCAATCATATGGGTCGGTTTCGGAGTAATGCGCGTCACGGAGTTATGGATACCGCCACGCTGGCCAGTGATCTCCGATCCCGGAATATTTACTAAACGCTCCTGGGCGTGATACATCATGGTCATACCGGCAGGTACTCGCTGGCTGACGACCGCACGGGCCGTCAGTGCGCCGTTAACGTTAAAGGCTTCAATCCAGTCGTTATCTTCAATGCCCAGTTCGCGTGCATCCTCTTCGCTTATCCAGACTATTGGACCGCCGCGCGACAGGGTCAGCATCAGAAGGATATCGCTGTAAGTAGAGTGAATCCCCCATTTCTGATGCGGCGTAATAAAGTTGAGTGCTTTCTCCGGGTTACCATTGGGACGCAGGTTAAGCATGCTCTGAACACTGCGTGTATCGATCGGTGGACGATAAACCACCAAACTCTCGCCGAAATCACGCATCCACGGATGATCCTGATAAAGCTGCTGGCGACCGGTCAGTGTGCGCCAGGGTATCAGCTCGTGCACGTTGGTGTAACCGGCGTTATAGGAAACGTGTTCATCTTCAAGCCCTGACCAGGTCGGACTGGAGATAATTTTGCGCGGTTGCGCCTGGATATCGCGAAAGCGGATCTTTTCATCTTCCTTATTCAACGCCAGATGGCGATGATCGCGCCCGGTAATCTCGCCAAGAGCCTGCCAGGCACGTACGGCAACCTGACCATTGGTTTCGGGTGCCAGCGACAAAATAGTTTCCGCCGCGTCGATCGCCGTTTCAATTGCTGCCTGGCCGTTTTCTTTGACGCCGTTCAGACGCTTGAGCAGCTCGACTTCGCTTTGGGTATTCCAGTTTATACCTTTGCCACCGTTGCCGAGACTTTCCATCAGTGGACCAAGGGAGGTAAAGCGACGGTAGGTTTCCGGATAATTGCGCTCAACGCTAACCATTTGCGGTGCAGTCTGACCGGGGATCAGCGGGCATTCTCCGTGTTTCCAGTCATTCACCTCAAAAGGTTGTGACAGCTCCGCAGGAGTATCGTGCTGTAGCGGCAGCAGCACCATGTCGGTTTCCTCGCCGAGATGGCCGGGACACAACCGGGAGAAATGCCTGGCCAGCCCTTTATAGATATCCCAATCGCTACGTGACTCCCAGGCCGGATCGACGGCTGCTGACAGCGGATGAATAAACGGATGCATATCCGAGGTATTCATGTCGTCTTTTTCATACCATGTCGCGGTAGGCAACACGATATCCGAATAGAGGCAGGTACTGGACATGCGAAAATCGAGGGTGACTACCAGGTCCAGTTTGCCTTCGGTGGCCTGGTCCTGCCACTCCACTTCCAGCGGATGCTCGCCCCCCTGCTCTCCGAGATCTTTACCCTGGATACCGTGTTCGGTACCCAGTAGGTGTTTCAGAAAATACTCATGGCCTTTCCCTGACGATCCCAGCAGATTGGAGCGCCAGATAAACAGATTACGGGGATAGTTTTGCTCACGCTCTGGCTGCTCCGATGCCAGACACACGTTACCCTGCTGCATCTGTTGGCTCAGATACTCCTTATCCGTCATGCCCGCCTGCTGTGAGGCGGTGTGGATATGCAGTGGGTTCACATTCAGCTGCGGTGCGGATGGTAACCAGCCCATGCGTTCGGCGCGCACGTTAAAATCGATGAGATGCCCTTGATAGCGCGATTTATCCGCCAGCGGCGACAGCAGCGAACTGGCGCTTACTGTTTCGTAACGCCACTGGCTACTGTGATTATAGAAAAATGAGGTGCCGTTCATATGGCGCGGTGGACGCTGCCAGTCGAGGGCGAATGCCAGTGGCTGCCAGCCAGTTTGCGGACGCAGCTTTTCCTGACCTACATAATGCGCCCACCCCCCGCCGCTCTGACCAACACAGCCACAAAATACCAGCATGTTGATCAGGCCACGGTAGTTCATATCCATATGGAACCAGTGGTTGAGACCAGCACCGACGATAATCATTGAACGACCGTGAGTTTTTGCCGCGTTATCTGCGAACTCACGCGCAATACGAATGATGTCACCGCGCGGCACGCCGGTAATATGCTCAGCCCATGCCGGCGTGTAGGCGGTAATGTCGTTGTAGCTGGTAGCACAACCCCCCTCTTGCAGCCCCTGAGAGACGCCGTAGCTGGCAAGCGTCAGGTCGTAGACCGAGGTGACATAGACTTCGCGCCCGTCGGACAGAGTAAGACGCCGGGCTGGCACGGTGCGGACTAACACGTTATCCAGTTCAACAGCCTTAAACTGCGGGTGTGCGTCACCACCGAAATAAGGAAGGCCTACCGGGACAACCTCATCGTGTTGGCCTTTCAGGCCAAGGCGTAGCGTCACCGGTTTTTCAGCCGCTTTCGGCTCAAGGTTCCATTTGCCTTTTTCGCCCCAGCGGAAGCCAATGGAACCATTAGGAGCAACCAGCTCACCGCTATCCTCATCGATCGCCACCGTTTTCCACTGCGGCTGATTACTTTCACCCAGCTTATTACTGAGATCAGATGCGCGCAGCAGACGACCTGCAACCTGATAACCTTCCGGACGCGGCTCCAGTAAGACCAGCATTGGCAGGTCGCTGTAGTGACGTGCATAGTTAATAAAATAGTCACAGGGTTTATCAAGATAGAACTCGCGCAAGATCACATGGCCCATTGCCATCGCCAGCGCGCTGTCGGTGCCTTGCTTAGGTGCAAGCCACTGATCGCAGAGTTTAGCGACCTCAGCATAATCTGGCGTGATAGCAACGGTTTTAGTGCCTTTATAGCGGACTTCGGTAAAAAAGTGTGCATCCGGCGTTCTGGTCTGCGGCACGTTAGAACCCCAGGCAATGATGTAACCTGAGTTATACCAGTCTGCTGATTCAGGCACATCCGTCTGCTCTCCCCAGGTCATTGGCGACGCCGGTGGTAGATCGCAGTACCAGTCGTAAAAGCTCAGGCAAACGCCACCCAGCAGCGACAGATAGCGGGCACCCGCCGCGTAGGAAACCATTGACATCGCCGGGATCGGTGAAAAACCAGCGATACGATCCGGGCCCCAGGTTTTAATGGTATGAATATTGGCAGCGGCAATCAGCTCATTAAGCTCATTCCAGTCAGCGCGAACAAAGCCGCCGCGACCGCGTGCCTGTTTCCATTGTGACGCTTTCTGCGGATCGCTGACCAGCGCCTGCCAGGCGTTTACCGGATCGGAATGCTGGGCTTTAGCCTCGCGCCAGAGCGAGATTAGCGTCTGGCGTACCAGTGGATGTTTAAGACGATTAGCGCTGTAAATGTACCAGGAAAAGCTGGCCCCACGCGGGCAGCCGCGCGGTTCATGGTTTGGCAGATCGGGTCGGGTACGCGGATAGTCTGTCTGCTGCGTCTCCCAGGTAACTAAGCCGTTTTTGACGTATATTTTCCAGCTGCATGAACCGGTACAGTTAACGCCGTGGGTGGAACGCACGATTTTGTCATGCTGCCAACGCTGACGATAGCCCTCTTCCCAGTCCCGATTCTGGTTCCAGGTCTGGCCATGATCGTCAGAAAAAGTTTCCCCTTTTTGTTTAAAATAACGAAATCGGTCAAGAAATTTACTCATAACTCATTACTCCCATCAAATACTACGACGCAGGCTCACACTTTTTTTTGTTGTAAACGGTGGCGGTGATGACTGCGCAAATCAGGTAAAAGGCGAGGAAAACACCCATCGCACCTGCCGGAGAACCGGTCATTTTTAGTGAAATACCGAAAGCATTCGGAATAAAAAAACCGCCGATTGCACCGATGGCCGAAATAAAGCCCAGCGCGGCGGAGGTATCCGTGGCCGCCGCGTGCTGCGCAGCTTCATCGCTGGCACCACTTGCTTTGGCGCGCGCCAGGGTGCGGATTCGAAAAATCGTGGCGACCATCTGAAAGGTCGAGCCACTGCCCAGGCCAGCGCTGAAGAACAGCAGCATGAACACGATAAAAAAGGCGGTGAAACTACCACTGCTCCCAACGCCAGGCAGCGTAAGGAAAACCAGTCCGCTAAGTACTGCCATTACGAGATAATTAACTAAGTTAACCCGGTTGCCACCGAGCCGGTCAGAGATCATTCCGCCTAATGAACGTGCCAGTGCGCCAAGGAAGGGGCCAAAAAAGGCGTAATGTAAAATATCGGCTTGTGGAAACTGCGTACGGGTGAGCATGGCAAATCCGGCGGAAAATCCGATAAAGGAGCCGAAAGTGGCCAGATAAAGCAGTCCCAGTAACCACAAATCGCCGCGTGCCAGTACGGGCAACTGCTGACGTACCGAGGCTCTGGCGGTCGACAGATCATTCATGCCAAACCATGCTGCCAGGGTGGCAATGATCAGAAATGGGATCCACACCCAGGCTGCATTCTGTAGCCACAGCTGCGCACCGTCTGGCAGTGTCACCACTTTACCGTTAAAAGCACCATAAATAGACAGAGAAATTGCCAGCGGTGCCAGCAATTGCATCACACTGACGCCCATGTTGCCGATGCCGCCATTAATGCCTAACGCCGCACCCTGACGCGATTTGGGATAAAAGAAGCTGATATTGCCCATGCTTGAGGCAAAGTTAGCGCCTGCGAAACCGCACAGCAGTGCGATAACCATAAATACCTGGAAGCTGGTTTGTGGATTTTGCACTGCAAAGCCGAGCCATACGCAAGGGATTATCATGATAGCAGTGCTAATTGCTGTCCAACGTCGCCCTCCCATTAGCGGGACCATGAAAGAATACGGCACACGCATCAGCGCGCCGGAAACCGAAGGCAGCGCGGTAAGCAGAAACAGCTCATCGGTAGTAAAAGTAAAACCGGCTTTTGGTAAATTTACCGCGATGGCGCTGAACAGCATCCAGACGCAGAATGAAAGTAGCAGGCAGGGAACCGAAATTGCCAGATTGCGCCGGGCAACAGCATGTCCCGTTTGCTGCCAGAATTGAGGATTTTCGGGTTCCCACTGGTTGAGCTGGCGCCCTTTCACCGCTGGTGTATTATTCGTCATAATATTTTTTCCGGAACGAAAAGATGACGTTACGGTAAGAACGATAGCGATCGGCGGTGTTGATATACATCAAGGCGAAACGTAGCGCGTATTAATCATAATCACGGCATGTCCGAAAAAACCGGGATATACATTTAAAGGTGCTTTAAAAACAATGAGTTGCATAGCAAAGGCATGGAGGGGGACTTTCCGAATATTAAGGAGTACTCATAAAGGGGTATTGACTGCGTGTCGCATAAATAAATTGTTGAGCGCCCGACTCTCTCTGATGACTCAGCTGAGCAGCCTTATCCTGCTTATTGCCCTGACCTGCCTGGGCGGTGTGCTTCTCTCTGCGTGGCTAACGCGTAGTGTGGATGGCAATGCTCACGTGATAAACAACGCCGGATCACTACGGATGCTTAGCTATCGCCTGCTGTCAGAGGTTCCGGTTAAAGCAGAAGATGAAGCGGTATTTACACGTATCCGGCAACTGCTCTGGCAGCCGGAAATTATCAATGCGGCGGATACCGCCGGGCTGAAACCGTCTCTGATAGCGTTACAGCAACAGTGGTTACAGACTATCGCGCCGTCGCTGCGTGCAGCGCAGCAACGCGACGGCGTGAAAGCGCAAGTGGCAGGCTTTGTCGATAACATCAATAAACTGGTTCAAGCACTCGATAATCGAACTACCCGCCGCCTGGAACAGACCGCCCGCATGCACTTTTTACTGGTTATCGTGCTAATTACAGAGCTTCTGTTGATGCGCAGCTGGCTGCGTAAACGGGTGCTGCTCCCCTGGCGGGCGCTGATGGATCAGGCAGATAAAATTAGTCTGAGTGACTTCACACCGCGCGTTGCGGTTGATGGCAGTGACGAAATGGCCCAGCTTGCTTCCGCCCTAAACCAGATGACCGGCGCACTTTCTCAAAGTTATGGCCTGCTGGAGCAGCGGGTGCTGGAAAAAACCGCGACTCTGGCGCAAAAGCACGATGAACTGCGTTTTTTATTCGAAGCCAGCCAGCGCCTGCAAGGCAACGAACCTCTCAGCGAGCGTATTGCAGGCGTGCTGAAGCTACTGACCCACGTTACGCCACTGAACAATCCAACGCTGAAGAGTGGCCCGTTACCTGCGGCCGATGCCGCTAAGCATCACCTATACTGGCCGCTACGTCCGACGCAGCCAGAACACGACTATCTTAACGCCTGTCTTAACGACTCGACACCGCTGACCGCCGATCAACATCAGCTCATTGTTACGCTATGCGAAATGATCGCCAATACGCAGACCATCGCCCGCCAACAGGATTATCGTCAGCAGGTTGCACTCATGGAAGAGCGTGCCATCATTGCTCGTGAGCTGCACGACTCCATCGCACAATCTCTGAGCTGCCTTAAAATGCAGCTTGGCTACGTGCAAATGCAGCCGGGCCTGAAAGAGCCGAAAACCGCTGAGCTGCTGGGTCAGATGCGTCAGGAGCTTAATCGCTCATGGCAACAGTTACGTGAACTACTGACCACCTTCCGTGTGCAGCTCTCACAGCCGGGACTCCAACCGGCACTGGCGGAAACCTGTGACGAATTCACCTCCCGTCTTGGCTACCGTCCCGAGCTGGACTGGCAGACAGCTGATGCCGCTTTCACGCCTTCACAGGCGCTGCACGTCACCAATATCGTCCGCGAAGCCTTAAACAATGTGGTGCGGCATGCTTCAGCCAGTCAGGTAAAAATTACCGTCAAATGCAGCGCTAATCAGGTCTTTCTGCGGATCAGGGATAATGGCCGGGGCTTCGTCGCCGACAGTGTTGCCGATCAGCATTACGGACTGGCTATTATGCACGGTCGTGCTCAGGCCCTGAACGGTCAGTTCGGTCTGCACACCACGCCCGGCAGCGGTACACGTATTGATGTTAGCTTCCCTTTATAACCCACGATGATGATAGCCATGACCATGATGCCAGCAACGCTTCTACTGATTGATGATCACCCCACTCTGCGTCGCGGTATCTGCCAGCTTGTCAGTCTCGATCCTATGCTACAAGTGATCGGCGAAGCCGGTAACGGACCTGACGGGGTGCGCCTTGCCCGTGAGCATGATCCGGATCTAATCCTGCTGGATATGAACATGCCAGAATATGATGGGCTGGTGACGCTGAATGCCTTGCGACAGCAGCCTCTCTCTGGCCGGGTAGTGATATTCACCGTTTCGGATCTGCGACAGGACGTGATTGCCGCTCTGCAGCAGGGTGCCGACGGCTATTTACTCAAAGATATGGAGCCCGAAGCGCTGCTTGCCGCACTACATCAGGCGGCGGCTGGGGAAATGGTACTCAGTGATAACCTGGTGCCACTACTGGCTGAACAGCTACGTACACCACCGGCTCCTGCTAGCCTGGCGGCTAGCTCCCTGACCCCACGTGAAGAAGAAATACTGCGCCAACTGGCACGCGGACTGAGTAATAAGCTGATTGCTCGCGAGCTGGATATCAGTGAAAGTACCGTTAAAGTGCACGTTAAACATTTATTGCAAAAGCTTGGACTGCGTTCGCGCACTGAAGCAGCCGTCTGGCTGCTTCAGCGAAAACAATAACGTATTTAATGGCAAGCTTTGTTGGCTGAACACCCCGCACAGCCTCCTGAGCCGCAGCCTCCGGTCGGGCGATGGGGGGGGCTAACGAAGTCTATGCGACTGTTACGCTGACCCAGCCAGCGCAAGGCAGTGATTAACAGGGCATTAAAGCCAATCACCAGCAACAACCACCACCCGCTGCTGACGGGGTGCTGGCTGAACGTTACCGTCTGGTAATAGAGCGTTGCCAGAGACCAGGCCAGATCGAGCCCCCAGCCCATAGCAAACAGCATCCAGCGAACTCCTGATTCACGGGTGATAGCGCCCATGACCGATGCGCAGGGAACATACAACAGCACGAAAATCAGATAGCTGTAAGCTGAATGAACGCTGCCGAACTTTTTACTCATGGTGCCAGATGCACCGCTATCCATATCACCATCCCCTTTGCTGGCTTCTACCGGGTTAGCTAATACGCTGAGCGAGAACGTGCCTTTGATTGACTCCCATGTCTGGGAAACGGCGTTTTTAAGCTCACTGCTCAGGCTGAAAGCGGCCGGATCAAACGGCTCCTGCTGGATTGCCTGGGCGGTATAAAGCGTATTAAGCGTCCCAACGACCACTTCTTTAGCCATGGCGCCAGTTATCAGCCCCACCGTCGCTTGCCAGTTATCATGTCCGACGCCAATCGGTGACAATACCGGTGTCAGCGATTTGCTGACCACCGCCAGCGCAGAATTATCAATATTGCTCACTACGCTGCCGTTAAAAGCAAAGCTGCTTAAGCCGCCAATCAGCATACTGGCCAGTACGATCACCTTTCCAGCGCGTAAAGTAAAACCCTTTAACCTCAACCAGGTTTGCAGCAGCAAACTCTTAACATGCGGTACATGATAGAGCGGCAGGTCCATAATGAACGGCGTGGCTTCACCACGCATCAGGGTATATTTGAGGATCAGCCCGGTCGCGATTGCAGCCAGGATACCCAGAACGTAGAGCGAAAATACAATGCTGGCGCCGTGCTGACCAAAAAAAGTCGCCGCAAATACGGCGAATATCGCCAGTCTGGCACCGCAGGACATAAAGGGTGCCATCATCACGGTCATCAGGCGATCGCGCGGGGCATCAAGAGTTCTGGCCCCCATAATAGAGGGTACGTTGCAGCCGAAGCCAACAATCAGTGGAACAAAAGATTTTCCCGGTAGCCCAAGCATCTGCATCAGTCGGTCCATTACAAAGGCCGCGCGCGCCATGTAACCGGAGTCCTCCAGAAATGACAGGAACAGATACATCAAACCAATTTGCGGTACCAACGGCAAAACGGTGTTGATGCCCCCGCCGACGCCCTGGGCCAAGAAAACCGTCAGCCATGCAGGAAAATTCAGCTCAGCACCCAGCCAGCGTGCACCATCGATAAACACCGCGACTGAACCTAAATCAAACAGCGGCTGCAGCGCGCCGCCGAGATTAATCGACAGTAAAAACATCAAATACATGGTGAACAGAAAAACCGGCAACCCCAGCCAGCGATTAAGCACAATGCGATCCAACGCCACGGTGAGCGGGTTGAGTTGGGCCCGGCTGGCGGTTGTTACCTGCTGACAAAGTTGATTAATCACCCGATAACGGGCATCAGCTATCAACATGCTGGCTTCACTACCTGTAGCCTTTCTCACCTGACTCTGTACTTCAGCAACCAACGCACTCGCCTCACCCGCCGGTGCCCGACTCACGATGTCGCCGTTCAGCAATTGCTGAGCCAGCCAGAATTTGTGACGTTCGTTCAACTGCCTGGGCATTGCGCTGGTGAGAGTAGTAAAAGCCTGTTGTAAAGCCGGCGCATAGGGTAATTCCGGCAGCGCAGGAATCTGCCATGGGCGGTCTATCTGCGCTTTGAGTAACTCAATACCTTCACCACGGGTACTCACCAACGGAATTACCGGGCAGCCAAGCCGTTTCGCCAGTGCGGCCGTGTCAACTTCAATGTTCTGACTTTGCGCCATATCCAGCATATTCAGTGCCACAATGCAGGGAACACCGAGTGACAGCAGTTCAAACGTCAGAGCAAGGCTACGTTCCAGGCTGGACGCATCGACAACGTTAATGAACAGATCGGCTTCGCCATTCAGCAAGTACTGGCAGGCTATCTGCTCATCAAGCGATCCACTATGCGACAGCGTGGTTAATGACAAGGTGCCGGGCAAATCGACCAGAGTAACGTCTGAATTAGGTGTAGTGAAATGGCCCTGTTTGCGTTCAACGGTGACGCCAGCCCAGTTGCCGACTCTTTGACGTGCACCTGTTAGCTGGTTAAATAGTGTCGTTTTCCCGGCATTTGGATTCCCGATAAGCCCAATCGTGATGTTGTTCATGAGGCGACTTCCTGCAACTCAAGATGGATCATATCTTTTTTACGCAGCATCAGGCTGCTGCGACAGGTCCGGATTTCGACAGGATCACCTAATGGTGCGATGCGTACGATCTCAAATGTGCTACCAGGCAACAAACCAAATGACAATAGTTTCTGTCGCCATGCCGGTGGTATCTCCGGCGAGAAGCCAACGATTGCAAAGGTCTGTCTGGAATGAAAGTTCATCATATTGTCCTGGACGTGAGAGTAAATCAGGCGAAGGATTGGGATAGAGTAGTTATGGTAATAATTCTCATTATTGATTTCAATCAAAGTCCGGCAAAATGTTGTGGGATTTCGATCAATTTGCCCCTTTTTTCATTCGACAATGAAGGGCCGATTTGTGTCTTTATTTCCACGTTTGAATAAAGGAATGAATCTGTAACTATCTGGTATTCTGCATGTCATTCTGTTTCAACCTGATGGCATCTTATAAAAGGGTCTTTTTTGCGTGGCTAATACATTTTTACGCAGCGGAAATCTGGAGTCAGTATTGGCATTGGGCGAAAATGGTCAGCCTCTCTGGCACTCAGCGCAGCAAATACGCGAAACTCTGCGATTGCGTCAGCAGCAGATGCTTGCCGATTTGTTCGCTGTCCCCCAGCCTAACGAGGCGGGCAACCGGCTCGACTGGTATGCGGCTTTCAGTGGAAAAGTCGTCACCTGGAACAGCGCCAGCGAAAGTGTTCGTGCAGGGATGTTAAGCAGGCTGGAAGAAGCGGAAATTGCGCTGCGTGAGATGAGTCATACCGCGCTGGCTGCAAGCAAACCCAGGCATAAGTTGTTTGGTGCCCTGCTATTAAAAGCGTTGCAGTTTCCCGATCAAAACTGCGTTTTTTTAGTGGGGGGCAAGCCGGTAATCACCTTTTGGGGGTTTAACGCGATTAATAAAAAAATAGCCGATCCCCTTGATTCATTGCGCAGTAGCACGCCTGATAGCCTGTCGGCATCACTGGTTAAGGAGAATTGCGCTCCCCCGGCGATGCCTGCAATGGAGGCGAAAACCTTCAGCGGCTCGCCGCCACAGGATATCGTAAGACAAACTGAGACGCCCGGGATGGCAAACACGACGAGGATGACACCCGCGCAATTAGTGACACCGCAATCGGTAGCAGTTTCTCCCTCTGAGAACAATCAATTGGGCACGCTTAATCAACGCCCTGTATCGACAGCAGCAGAAATCAACGGTTTGACAGTGTCACAAACTTACGAACAAGCACAACCTGCCGGGGTCACGTCGTCTCAGGCCAAAAAGGCATCGGAGGGCCAATGGCTTCGTTACGGCTGGGTTTCAACGGGTATAGCGCTGGTCGCGTTATTCGGTTTTCAACTGCGCGGCTACGTGACAACAGAAAAAACTGCGTCAATTGCCAGCCTGAATACCCCGGCTGTCACGCCGGACAAGCCCTCTCAGAACATGCAGGCTCCGCAACCTGATACCCGCGCCCCAATTTTCCTGCCGACCCTGTCTACGCTGAGCGCTGCGTCACTGCCACTCAACGCCGCCAGCGTTGCGCGCAGTGATACGCCAGCAGCAATCACCGTACCCGCGCCTGCTACAGCGGTTATGCCCCCTTCTGCTGCCCGAAATAGGCAGATTGCCAGTACGTCAACAGGTATCGCTAAAGACGATTTAGTGTTACCGACAAACGCCGTGCGCCTCGGCACGACAACGTTTCTCAACGGTAACTGGCAAGCTATCCTCGACATAAAAACGCCCGTTACCGGTAGGCCACCCATTTTGCATTATCAATTTACGAACGGTAAAGGTAGGGTCAAATTGCGACAGGGAGACGGAGCCCACTGCCGCGTCGCGGTGTTCGCCGGTCTGATGAGGTCCGGTAATCTGGTTATTAATTCCCGCACCAAAGCGAAATGTAGCGATGGCACCCGCTACGCCATTCCTGAGTTAACCTGCAAGCAAGACGCGACAGGTTCGGCTCAGTGCACCGCACGCTATGATGAAAATACCGCTTACCCAATCACGATAAAGCGCGAAGGGAAATAATTAATGCTCGCCACTCTCAGCGATTATAAAACTAACCTGACGCTCATTCAGGACAGTGGTATTCAGTTTCTGGACTTTGGTTTGATACCATGCCGGACGAGCGATTCGGAAGGTAAATTTGTACGTAAAACTGCTAACGGTCCGCTTCTGCGCCTTGAACCTGATCCGGACCAGGGCCGCTATTTGCTGCCGCGGTCTGATAGGCAGGCCGCCGAAATGGTTAAACCGGAATACAGTTACCCGTTACAACAGTCTTTGAAACTGTTGGACAGCGTGTGGCTCCCTGTGCCATGGCTACGTTTTAATCCGCCGCGAACCTTTGTTAGCGGTCCGGACAACTGGGCGCGTATGATGCTGGTCGCCCTCGACAAACCTGATACCGATGGTTTTACCCACCGTCTATGCCTGGCATTCGACACGCGAGTTTACCCTCAGGGACACGAATATGAAGGGCTGGCCTTAACGGAAAGTGATGTGACCAATGGTACGGCCTTTACCCTTGCCTGGCGCAGCAACGAGCTGATCGATTTTCTTGATCACACCTGGGTCGATGGCTGGCTACGTGAAGTATTCAGTGAACAGGCAGATTCCAGAGAGGATCGTGCCATTGTCAACGTCAATGCCGGCCTGCGCGAATTTGAATATCAGGCTCATTACCTTAATGTGCTGCATATCATCGCCAATGAGCTGCAGATGCCAGAAATAAAGGTTTGTCGGGCCTCTTTACAGGAGCCGGCAGTCGAGGTCGATCTCATCCTTGATGTTGGCAACTCGCATACTTGCGGCATTATGGTTGAGGATCATCTGGAGGATCATCAGGGCTTGAAGCATTGTTACGAACTGCATTTACGTAATCTCAGCGAACCGATTCAGGAATATAACGCGCTGTTTGAGAGTCGGGTTGAATTCTGCGAAGCCAGCTTCGGGAAAGCTAATTTTTCGCTTGAAAGTGGGCGTGAAGGTGCATTTCTCTGGCCTTCAATGGTGCGCGTAGGTCGGGAAGCGAGTCACATGGCGCGAAAGCGCCTCGGCACCGATGGTACCACCGGATTATCCAGTCCTCGCCGCTATCTGTGGGATGAAGACCCCTGGGTTAGCGGATGGCGTTTCAGCCAGAAAAACGGTGCCAGTGGCCATGAGCCCCTGGCCATCGCAGCCCCTTTTTGCTGGTTGATTGATGATGAAGGAGAGCCGCTATTCTGCCAGCCCGTAGCAGAGCGTCTGCCTGTGCTCAATCCTACCTATACACGTAGCGCCGTCATGAGCCTGATGCTGAGTGAATTGCTAAGCCAGGCGCTAAGGCAGATCAACAGCGTGGCACAGCGCTATCGCATGGTGCGCAGCAGCGTCCCACGTCAGTTACGCCATATCATTCTGACGCTGCCGTCAGCAATGCCAAAACCAGAGCGGGAAATTTTTCGCCGGCGTATGCAGGAAGCTATTGGATTAGTGTGGAAAGCACAGGGGTGGCATCCCCAGGATGCATCGTTTGAAAACGCCGCAGATTTTGCACTCAGTAGCATGCCCGTGCCAGATGTCCGGATGGAGTGGGACGAAGCAACCTGCGGACAAATGGTTTATCTCTACAATGAAACCCAGGTTAATTTTGGCGGTCGCGCTGAAGCATTTTTTGCCAGTATGGCGCGAAAGGATCGCGTGCGTGAGGCTGATGAGCCGCTGGGTAAAACCCTGCGTATTGCCATGATAGACATTGGCGGAGGCACCACCGATCTGGCCATTACACAGTATCGCTTAGACGACGGTCAGGGCAATAATGTGAAAATCATGCCACGCTTGCTTTTTCGTGAAGGTTTTAAAATGGCGGGCGATGATATTCTGCTGGATGTAATCCAACTCTACGTACTGCCCTGTTTACAGCAGGCATTTAAACAGGCTGGCATGATCAATCCGGAAGCGGTTATGACCCGTCTGTTCGGCGCTGAGGGTCGGCTCGACGGCCACTCAACGCTGCGCCAGCAAGTTACGCTGCAAATTTTCATTCCGTTAGGTCAGGCGATCCTTGAAGCTTATGAGAACTACGATCCGCTGGATCTTACCGCTGAAATCGATGCGTCATTTGGTGAACTTTTGCAGCATCAGCCAACTTCCCGGCTGCACGATTACATCAACAGAGAAATCAAGCGCGAGCTACCCACCAACGTCACGACGTTCGATATCCTGCAGGTTCCGCTATTAATGCGCCTTAGTAAGCTTCACGCCGAATTTGTTTCTCCGCGAATGAAAATCACACGAAGCTTGCGAGCATTGGCTGAAGTGGTTGCAGTTTATGATTGCGATATATTGTTGCTTACCGGACGTCCGTCGCGTTTTCCCGGCATTCAAGCTCTGTTTCGTCACCTGCAACCGCTGCCGGTAAGTCGTATCCTTTCGCTGGATGGTTATCATACCAGCGACTGGTATCCTTTTAACAAAAACGGTCGGATTGAAAATCCAAAATCAACGGCGGCGGTGGGAGCCATGCTCTGCCTGCTGTCACTTGACCTGCGGCTGGGTAACTTCTGGTTTAAAGCCGGCGATTTCCAGCCCTATTCCACCATTCGCCATCTCGGCATAGTGAATGAGGATCAGGCCATGACCGATGACAATGTTTGGTACAGCGACATTGACCTTGATGATGCCAGGTATACTCCCGATGCTAAAGCCCGCTTTCAGGTGCGCGGTAATCTTTGCCTCGGTTTTCGCCAGTTGGACAACGAACGCTGGCCCGCATCCCCCCTGTACTCGCTGACGATTGACGATCCATCACTGGCGAGAAAGATCGCGGGCGATGGCAAGCTGTTCGTTCGTCTGGCTGTGAGCAAAGCCCCCCGGGCATTCGGACCTGAACGTTTTGAAATTACCGATGCGCGGCTGGAGGATGGCACCAGGGTGCCACTGGAGCAGCTGCGACTGCGGCTCAATACGCTGACCGCCGGCGGCAACGGCATTGCTCAATACTGGATCGACAGCGGGAGCGTCTGTTAAAAGTGAAACCTATAACCAGCAAACAATTCGCCACCCAGTTGGGGAGCAAACTGGATCAGGCCGCTCTGGCATTGGATGATGCACTGACCTGGGTCAGTAATCAGCGTAAAAAGGCTCCGCGACTCGAAATGGAAGCCGACCGGCTGAAGATAAAACTTCGCCGTCTTAATTATCAGGCCCGCTGCTACTTCGCGGCCAGTCAGCAGGAGTGCGCTATTGGTTTTTTTGGCCTGGCACAACGAGGCAAAGCTTTTCTGATCAACGCGTTAATGAGCGGTGATAACGGACGGTTAGCGCTGGATCTTGCCGGCCAATCGCTGGATTATGCGCAGCTTAATCCCAGGCAGCAGAGTGCAACAATGGCACAGCGCTTCACCCGCCAGCTGCCTGATGGTGACGCCCAATGGCCGGTTCAACTCACTCTGCTGCGTGAAAGCGAGATTGCCAGTATGCTGGCGGGTGTCTGGCATAAACGCTCGCACCAGCCGCAGCCAGCCAATGAACAGCAGCTGGCTGAATGCATGAAAAGTTTGTTGCTGCAACGACAGAGCGAAGCGATTGCGGGCATTACCCCGCAGGAGATGATCGCCTTCTGGGATCGCTATAACCGCGTCGCGCACCCTGGACAAAAAGCACTTAATACTCACTTTTGGCCGCGGGCAATCGATCTTGCACCGCACTTAAGTGTAGACGATCGTGCGCGCCTGTTTTCCCTGCTTTGGGGTGAAGATCGTGAACTCACGGCGCTCTACCGTCAGCTGGCCCACGTACTCCATCATCTTGGTAGTGCGCACCGGGTTGCTGCCCCGCTCGGCAGCATCGACGATGCCTCCTGTAGCCTGTTAAATACCAGTGCGCTGCAGAATTTTAACACCCCGGCGGATACCCTCCTTCAGGTTTGCCCACGCCATCAGGGACGATCACTCAAATCTGTGACACTGTCACTATCAGAGTTGGCTTTAATTAGCCGTGAAATTACCTTGTCTCTTTATGCTGCGCCACGGGAAGCGCTGTTTGAGGAGGTCGATGTGGTCGATTTCTCCGCCCCCGGCGCACCTAATGAGAACGATAATCAGATAAACGACCTGACGAGGGACGTCATTAACGCTAAGCGCGGTTTGCTGCTGGATCTCGCCAGCGAAGAACAGCAAATCCACTGGCTACTGGTGTGTACCGCTAACGCGACGCGCGACAGTAGCCGTACGACGGGAGAACTGCTGGATTTTTGGGTCAGGCAGACTCAGGGGGAAAACAGCGAAACGCGCAAACGACGCAAACCCGGTCTGATTTGGGCATTGACCCCCTACGATCATCGCGTCACTCTTGGCGAAAATTTCGATGCCGCCGTGCAGCGCTACGTCGGACAGCCCGGCGATAGCTGGGGTACCCTGTTGATGATGGAGAATAAAGACGTGCTGCGTATGGCGACGTGGCTGACCAATGAGGTTAAAAGAGAAACCAAACTGGCGCGCCTCAGCGAGCAGTATCAGGAGCTGTACCGGGAACTACAGGATAATCTGCTTGGCCCCTGGTTACAGCAGGATAGCGCGGCAGATCCCGCCGCAAAACAACGCATTGCCGAATCGCTGCTTAAAACGTTGCAGACCCGCACCGGCGTCCACGGCGAGTTACTGGAAAGGTTGCTGCCCGAACGTGATGCCTTGTGTCAATTATTTTTGCTGCAGCATCAGGGAAATATAAACGTTCAGCGTGAGTTTCAAGTCTTGCAGAATAGCGATCCTTTCAGCATCGGCGTAACCATTGATCTGCTCGGAGACCAGCCAGAACCCTGTGATGCCCATGATCATAATGACATACCGGAAAGCGAAACTACCGCCTTTGCTCATCAGGTGTATCGTTACTGGATTAATCAGCTGCGCAAAGTTCCGGATGATGCTTCGCTGAGAGAACTACTGGGTGTCACAAAGCCTACGCTTGAAATGCTAACTGAAGAGCTGATCACCGGAAGTATCCGTCTGGAAATTGAAAGTACATTACTGGCGGCGCTTAGCGAGGCACCGTCAGCTGGCGCGCTTCCTGAACTAATTGCTCAACGTCAGGTTTCACAGGCGCTCAGCGTGCTGGGTGATTATATCGCCTGGCTGGGATTCCAGTCAGTGCCGTATGAGCAAAAGCCGGATAGCCGGATTCATCGCGGTCAAAAAATTTTCGCTCGTCCCGGAGCCAGCAATTTTATACCTGGCCCCGGACAGCGGTTGTCACGCCTGTCAGCCCAGCCAATTAATGCCGCGGCCTATTATATCTACGACTGGCTGGTGGCTCTTAATGCGCTGATCGTGCAAAACGCCGGATTTTCCGCCTCGCAAAACATCAGCAGCGCGGCACGCCAGATGCTGACATTGATTGCTGCACGTGTGGTTGCCTGACATCGGAAGGCAGTAAAAGTGACAATGTCACACGAGGCTCAACCTGAAAGCACCAGCAGTCTCTTTTTCAGCATCTTTTAACAAAATAATCAGGTCATTAAACTGCTGCGGATCGGCATGCTGTTGCCAGTGTTGCAGCGACAGATGGAGCGGCAAGGTAATTTCGCTGGTGATAGTATCCCAAAGCGCATCGAGATTGGCACCGAATCCATCATCCAGATCCAGCAACGCGGCAAACTGGCGATAAAATTCCGGCATATCTGCAATATGCCGGAAGTCGAGATTAAGCTGTTGAATCATCCGCCCACCTGTTGGAAATGTTGATAATGATCGTGGGTAACGAAGATCAGGCCATCGCTGGAATAAAGCAGGCGGTCACGGCCTCGCTTTCCACAATGATAGTTGATATCTGCTTCAAACCATCGACGCCCGGCCTGCTCAGGCAGCCGTTTTTCCCGGTTACCAAAACGGTCACCGCCGATAGCCCTGCCAGGTAAAACCTGGCAAAGATTACCCTTATCAGGCTGCCAGCCCTGATGACGGGCCTGACGTTTTGTCAGATAAAAATCCGGCAGACGCTGATGCTGTTGCAAGAAACTCACGACGACCTGCTGTCGGGTTTTACTGCCTATGTCATCAGACGCTGACCTTTTCGTTTGCTGTTGCTGACTATTGTGTACCGGGGAGGAGTGGCCGCTATGGGGCTGGTGCAGGCCATAAATTACTGCCACCCCTGCCAGCAGCATGGCAACGATTAATCGCTTACTCATCGGTGATTTACTTTACTCAGGGTTATCATTTTCTGCCGCACTACTCTGCGCACGCCATAAGTGAGAGGAGTACAGTGCAGCGCCAGGGGTTATCGCATTTTAACCGGACATCTGTGATCAACATTTTCAGTTATCATTTTGCTACAACGAACTCATCTTATAGTAAAGCTGGTTATACTGTGCGTCATCGACTATCTCCAGCCATTGATTAGACGCCCCTTCTGCCGGCACTTGTATCGCAATATGCGCAAACCAGCTGTCTTTAGCTGCCCCGTGCCAGTGCTTAGTTTCAGGGGGAATATTAACTACATCACCAGCCACCAATAGGCGGGCTGGATGATCCCACTCCTGGTACCAGCCACGCCCCCCGGTTACCAGCAGAATTTGTCCGCCCTTGTGGTGAATGTGCCAGTTATTTCGGCACCCCGGTTCAAACACCACATTACCAATATTAACGCCCGTCGTGGACAGCATATTCAAATAGCTTGTCCCCTGGAAATACTGCGCATAGGCCTCATTTTTGGGACCTTTTGGGAAAATACCATTGCCATTAAATAGTTGATTCATTGAAGCGTCCTGATCGTTCAGATAGTGTATAGAATTTGTCGGGCGCTGGCTGCCCTTTCCGGGTCATACGCTGAACTCAGTATGTCAGTAAAGTGCTGTAGCTGCGCGCGAGTCAACCCGGTATTCAGACTGATGGCGTAATGACTGCGGAGCTGATCCTCCACTCCGGATATCGCCGCCAGTGCCGAAATCGTCGCCACTTCTCGGGTTTGCCAGTCAAGCACATCGCGCTGGAAAATATCGCCAAACAGATGAGATTTAAGAAACTGATCAATGGTGGGCGCAAAATCGAATAAAGCACCGGTCACCGGTTTACCGACCAGCCGGGTCTGATTTTCGCTACCGTTAACAAGGCTGTTCCAGTTGGCAGGTGCGGGTGATGCGCTCTGACCCACCTTATCCTCTGTGCCCGCCTGACGGCGAGTTTTAACAACGGACATCAGCGTGGTCAGTGCATTCAGGCTGCGGGGAAAGCCGCAATAAGCATACAGCTGGACCAGAACTTCCTTGCTCTCAGTGATACTAAGTGCACTGTCCAGCCCTTGATGCAGGGACGCTTCCAACCGGGGCAAATCACCGCAGGCAGTAAATGCCGCAATAGGGATGATGGATTGCTGTCGTTCATTGAGCCGATCTGGCATGGTGGCTCCTCCTGTTTGTTTTACGAAAAAGTATTTTTGCCCGGACTGAGGCGGGCAGCTTTACTCAGTGCCTGCGTTTTACCGTCAGCACCATCATGGCTCCTGTGGTGGTAAAAAGACCTATTATCCAGCTCATGGTCCAGGGCGTGTTATCGCTGAACAATGACAGTAATCCTGTGGAAACAATGCCACTGCCGTACTGAAGTGCGCCAACCAATGCAGAGGCAGAGCCCGCGAACTCCGGAACCTCATCCAGCGCGGCCGCGATTGAGGTTGCAGCAATCACACCATTCATTGAGAACGTGAAAAACATCATGACCGCCAGGAAAACGATGCCTCCTGTTTTCATTCCCGCGGCCAGTGTCAGCAAAATAGCGGCGAGGCTGGCAATGCTCAGGGCGGTTTTCAGCAGTATATCCAGTGGGTAGCGCTGTACCAGACGACGGTTGACTGTGCTGATTAACATGACGCCAACAATATTGACGGCAAATAACCAGCCATAATGCTGTGGTGAGACGCCGTAATAGCTGATGTAAACCAGCGGAGAACCGGCAATAAAGGCATAGATCGCCATGTAATAGGAGGTCAGGCTCAACGTATAGCGCAGGAAAAGTCCATTTTTCAGTAACGAGAAATAGTTACTGAATGCACCGTTGAACGTGGCACGCACGCGACGCTCTTCAGGCAGCGTCTCTGGTAAGGTCAGTAATGCCAGCAGCAACATGACACCTGTCACAGCCAGCAACCAGAAAATGACCGGCCAGCTACTGAACTCAATGATTAGCCCCCCCAGCAGCGGGCCGCCAATCGGGGCAATCGCCATCATAATCATCAGCGTGGAAAGCATCGCTGCAGCGCGCGAACGACTAAATAGATCTCTTATCATGGAACGCGCAAGCATCGGTCCAGTGCAAGCCCCCAGTGCCTGAAAAACACGCCAGAACACCATCTGCGTCATAGAGGAAGAGATGGCGCAACCAACAGAGCCTGCAATAAACAGGAGCATCCCAATAATCAGGGGAACTTTTCGTCCCAGTTGGTCGCTTATCGGCCCCCAGACCAGTTGAGCAATGGTAAAGCCGATTAAAAATCCGGTAATAGTCAGTTGTTCGGCATCACCGTGAAGTTCACGGCCCAGCATCGGCATGGCCGGCAGATAAATATCAGTAGATAACGAAGTCAGTGCCATCAGCGCACTGAGCAGAATGATAAATCCGGCCCCCACTGTTATCGGTTGAGATGAGTGTGTAGCATTTTCAGGCATAGAGACATTCACAAAAAAATAAATTAATGAGAGAAAGAATGATGGGCGAGTTTGGAATTCTGCAAACAGTTAAGCTGCGGTTTCCGGCATCCATCAGAAAAAGACGGGCGATAATAACGGCCCCCTCAGAGACCATAGGGCCGACTTCATCCGGTGTTGCAGCACGCACTGCCGGTGCGAACGCCACATCTGGCGATAACCAGCACTGTACGAACCGCTGAGCTGGATAATTAAAACGGGCATTATTCATGTTTTGTTGATATGGCAGAGATACCGTAATGAAAAAAGAATACCCGTTGTCATTATTCAGAGTAATAGCATTAGAATGATTGCATCTATGAATGATGTTCATGAATAAACCGGGTCAGGAAATCGCATGCTGAAAGAGAATTTTAATGAGTTGCAATTTTTTCTGGCGATCGCCAGAGAGCGCAGTTTTACTAAAGCAGCAGCGAAACTGGGGGTTTCACAGTCAGCGCTGAGCCATGCCGTCAAGGCACTGGAGGCGCGGATGAACTTACGGTTGTTAACTCGTACCACCCGCAGCGTAGCCCCCACGGAAGCCGGCGAGCGCATTCTTGCCTGTCTTGAGCCAAGACTTGCTGAACTGGAGCTTGAATTGGGAAATATTGTCCAGATGAACGGGATCGCGTCGGGCAATATCCGACTTTCTGCCGGTGAGCATGCAATACATAGCCTCTTATGGCCGAAACTGAAACCATTTTTGCGCGACTATCCGGACATTCACCTTGAGTTGGTGGCAGAAAATGGCTTTGTTGATATTGTTCGGGGCGGTTTTGATGCAGGTGTACGGTTAGGTGAAAGCGTGGAAAAAGACATGATAGCCGTTAAGATTGGCCCCGATATGAAGATGATCACGGCGGCATCACCTGACTATTTCAATCAGTCAGGCATACCACAAACACCCTATGATTTACAAAATCACTGCTGCATCAATATGCGATTACCCACGGCGGGGGGCGTTTATCACTGGGAATTTGATAATGGAGGAAAACCATTGCGGGTAAAGGTTGAAGGACAGCTCATCCTCAACCAGTTAACCGAGCGTGTAGATGCTGCGCTGGAAGGATTTGGTATTGCCTGTATACCAGAAGATACGGTCGTGGAGCACATCCGCACCGGCAGGCTGATCAGGGTGCTGGATTCATGGAGTCCGTCCTTTGCCGGGTATCATCTCTATTATCCCAGCCGCAGACAACATCCACCGGCCTTTGCATTGCTGATTGAAGCGCTACGTCTTACCACGCCAGGCTGAAACCTTACCAGCAAGGCTGGCAAAGAATCCGGCCTGGAGACCGATCGATACCAAAAAGCTGGCGAAAGAACCACCAGCTTTCGCCAGATATTAACGTCCTACCCGAGCCTGAAGCGCTGCGGGATAGCGTTCACCCACAATTTTTATTGCATCCAGGGAACGGGTAATTTTGCCTGATTCTTCGGCAGTCAGACTAATCTCTGTCGACGCCAGATTTTCTTCCAGACGATGTAGCTTCGTGGTTCCCGGAATGGGCACAATCCAGGGTTTTTGTGCCAGCAACCAGGCCAGGGCGATTTGTGCGGGAGTCACCCCTTTTTCCCTGGCAAGCTCTCCTAACACCACGATCAGTTGTTCATTGGCCTCAATCGCTTCTGCCGTAAAACGGGGTACTTTGCTCCGGAAATCTTGCGCACCGAACACAGTTTCAGCGGTGATCGCTCCCGTCAGAAAGCCTTTACCTAATGGACTGAACGGCACAAAGCCAATTCCCAGCTCCTCCAGCAGCGGCAGGATCTCTTTCTCAGGCTCACGCCACCAGAGGGAGTATTCACTTTGTAACGCCGTAACCGGCTGTACGGCATGCGCACGACGAATCGTCCCGGCACCCGCTTCAGACAGCCCGAAGTGCTTCACTTTACCTTCGGCAATCAGCTCTTTCACTGTGCCAGCGACGTCCTCAATCGGTACGTCCGGATCAACGCGATGCTGGTACAGCAGATCAATCACATCGGTATTGAGACGGCGCAGCGATCCTTCCACCGCTTTGCGGATATGTTCAGGACGGCTGTTTAAAACCTGCTGGTTATTGTCTTCGCCAAAGTCAAAGCCGAACTTGGTGGCGATCACCATCCGGTCACGAAACGGCTTCAGAGCTTGACCGACAACCTCTTCATTCAGATACGGACCATAGACTTCGGCTGTGTCAAAGAAGGTTACGCCGCGCTCCACTGCGTCACGGATAAGCTCAACGGCTTGACGGGTATCCGTGGCCGGGCCATATCCGTAACTCAGTCCCATACACCCTAAACCCAGCGAGGAGACGTTAAGTCCGGCGCGGCCAAGATAACGAGTTTGCATAAATAGAACCCTTTGTCGTGTGATATCAAACGTCGAGTTGACGACCCGTAAGCCACTCCACCATGGCAGGGTCACGATGCGAGAAGAAAGCGCTGGTCGCGGTATCAAGCGCGGAAATCCGCAATATGTCGTCAGCACTCAGTTCAAAGTCGAGAATAGTGATATTTTCTTCCATTCGTTCTTTTCTGACTGATTTTGCCAGCGAAACCATACCGCGCTGATAAATCCAGCGAAGGACGACCTGACCAATACTTTTAGCGTATTTATCACCGATGGAAGCTAATACGGGATGCTGGAAAAAATCATTTCTGCCTTCAGCAAATGGGGCCCAGGCTTCGGGTTGTATACCCCGGCTTTGCATCCACGGTGTGGCGTGCAGCTGCTGATTAAAAGGATTAACTT
This sequence comes from Izhakiella capsodis, assembly GCF_900115045.1. Taxonomy (GTDB): domain Bacteria; phylum Pseudomonadota; class Gammaproteobacteria; order Enterobacterales; family Enterobacteriaceae; genus Izhakiella; species Izhakiella capsodis. The sequence continues at coordinate 714,550 of NZ_FOVC01000001.1, forward strand.
CAATCTGGTTGACGGCGGGGACCACCGTGTTAAACGCCATCAGGTCTGCAAGCCGGTCAGGATAGAAGTTACTGACGCCGATAGCGCGAATTCTGCCCGCGCGGTACAGCTCCTCCATCGCACGCCATGCACCGTGGACATCACCGTAAGGCTGATGAATCAGATAGAGATCAACATAATCAAGCTGCAAACGGTTCAGGGAGCGCTCGAACTGTTCCTTTGCACCCTCATAACTGGCGCCCTGGAGCCAGAGTTTTGTTGTGATAAAGAGTTGGTTACGTGCAACACCGCTGCGCTTTAATGCATTCCCAACCTGAGTTTCATTCTGATAAGACGCGGCGGTATCAATCAGCCGGTAACCTACCCCGATGGCCTCCAGCACAGCACGTTCGCACTCAGCAACATCTGTCATCTGAAATACGCCAAAGCCCAGCAAGGGCATTTCGATTCCGTTATTCAGTAGAACTGTTCGCATATAGGTCTCCTCCAGCGTGACAGAGCAAAAGCATAATGCACGTTGGGAGAGGTGTTTAGAGTGCAAAAAAAGATAGCGTTAATGAATAGTATTCATTTATCACTAGCAGAAATTTTACGAGAGGGCTTTTCTGGTTTTGTCTGGCGCACTGATAACTGGCGTCGTGCACCGGCCATCAGTTCTCCTTTGCCACTTACACAGGGTTAACCTGAACGTTACCAGATCGGAAGTTCCCTAAATGAGACCGGCAGACCGCAGTTCACTTTTCAAATAAGCATAATAAAGTGGCGCGGCAACCACACCGACAAGTCCAAATGCCGATTCGAAAATCAGCATCGCCAGCAGTATTTCCCAGGTTTTTGCGTTGATGCGGGTGCCGAAGATTCGGGCGTTAATAAAGTATTCCAGCTTATGAACCAGAACCAGAAAAGTCAGCGCTATCACGGCCGCCTCAAGTGAAATAGACAGGCCGATCAATACAATAACCGTATTGGAAATCAGGTTGCCAATAATGGGTAGCAACCCGGCAAGAAACGTCAATACTACGATGGTTTTACCAAAGGGAAAGTGCAGGCCAAAAAGCGGCAGCACGCCAAACAGAAAAATGCCGGTAAGAATAGTATTAACCAGAGAAACTTTAATCTGCGCAAAAACCACGTTTTGAAATGACGTCGCCAGTATCGAAAGTCGATCTAATAAGGCTCTTTTCAGTGGTCGCGCGGCATTATCATCGCGCAATGCGGTACGCAGTGAGATAATGGCGCCGAGCAGCATACCAATCAGCATGGTCGCTATCGTATGCGCCACCGTCTTACCTAAACTCTGCACCACCACCAGATGCTCGCGCAGCCATCCGATGAGCTGAGATTGCAGTTCGTCGATATCGGAAGGCAGATAGCGTACGATCAATGGTGAAAGTGTACTTTGCGCATCATTGAGCAGCTTGCTGGCGGTTGCATGAAAGGCCTGAACACTCTGAAAATCATGCAGGAAAAAACCCATGATTTTGCTGATAGCGGTGATGAGACCGAGGATGATCAGCATGCTCAGAGTCAGAATGATGACCCAACGCGCCGCCTGACCTTTCACCAGTCGCTGCACCCACGGAGTCAACGCGACAATAATCTGATAGACAATAAAACCGGCCAGAAAACAGGGTAACAGCCGCAGAGGAAAGAGAAGAAATAACGCCAGAGCAATCAGAGTATAACTGGCGAGCTGAATGTAATGTTGCTGCCGGGTGTTTCCCATTTCCATGTCGACTCCTGTCGAAAATGACAAAAACAGAGGAATATGGGGCAGTATACAACGAGGCTGAAGGCTTGAGTACAGAGGAAAACGGCGAGCCTGGTGGCCCGCGATAATTAGTTAGCCTGGCTGGTACTTACCTGTACCTGACGACGCCACGACCCCGGCGTCTGACCAAACTGGCGCTTAAAACTACGATTAAAAGACTGCTGTGAATCAAATCCAAATGAGATTGCAACGTCAAGAATAGGCTCACCGCCTTTTGCGAGGCGTTCCGCAGATTTTTTCAGGCGGCGAGCACGAATGTATTCACCCAGCGAACGGCCAGTATGTTGCTTGAACATTCGCTGCAAATGCCATTTCGAATAACCCGCTCGTTTAGCGACGCAATCCAAATCCATTTTTCCTTCAATATGACCCTCTATCCATTTTACGAGATCGTCAATAAAATCATCATGATTCATCAGGCTTCCCCTTCTCTGTTCTGTTGTTACTCTGATGCAAACATCTCTATCCGAGTGAACTGTAAAAAGTAACTATAACTAGAGCATTTATTAATGCTAGAGTAGCTCTAACTTAAATGCAAGTGTAAAAAATACTTTTTAATCTATCGGTATTTTTTTCTTTACACACCTCAGCTAATGAATATCCCACACCAATAATCGAGAAGTTAGCGTGGTTTTATCGGCATGTTCATTTGACGTAACATATTCATCAGCCAATAAAATAATTCGAAACGGCGCATCATCTTGATCCGGGGTAACGAGTCGGCGAATAAATCGTACAGGTGAATGGATTGAAGGACAGGCAATAAACCAGAATACGCACTGTTACGCAGAGATTAACGTATGCGCCGTACCGTGGGTTTCGCGTTGCACAGGCCCCACCGGGAAGCGTCACTGGCCGTATATTAAAAAACCATGCCGTTTCGACATGGTTTTTTAATATACGGCCCCATTCACTTTTAGGGGCGGCAAACCAGCGTATTCGCGTCTTCGGTATTACGTCTGTCACGCTCACAAATTTCGCGCAAAGCGTCAGCAACGGTTTTACTTTTCAGCACTTTCATGGAGGCCTGCTCGGCTTCAAATGCCAGCTCTTTAAAAAACCAGCAGGTATTGGCTGAGACGACGCAACGAGCTTTGACTTCGGGGCGCTGCGGCAGCAAAGGCTTATCCTCTATTACTGAAGTGTAGATATCGCACAGCGTAATATCTTCCGGAGGCCGCCCCAGATGAATCGTTCCGCTGCGGCCTAAAGTAGATATAATTATGCCCTCGCGAGTTAACGGCACCATTAATTTGCGCACAAAGCTCGGGTTGACTTCCAACCCCATAGCAAGCGTTTTACTGGTACTGCGACGACCTTCCCGATCTGACATCGCCACACAAAGCACTATTTGTAAAGCTGTAGGAAAGCGCAAATCAAGCATGATGATATCCTTGCTTTTCTAAATTCCTGATCGGAATCTCTGATCATAAAAAGCGTTAAAAATCATTCAGGTATAAACATAGTTGACAGCTAATATAGCAGAACGTTAATGCTCTTTGAAGTTGATTACTGGCACTGTGTGGCTAATTGCGATAGGTGACTGATAATAAGAAATTTATTACGTTAACAAAGGCACAAACCGCGCACCCAAAAGCGGGCAACCTTCACGCTGATCAACAGTTACGTGGTTGTAATGTTATTGTTTTGTACATCCACAGACAGGTTCCTGCCATTCTGAAGAATAAAAATGAACTCGTTATGTTTATTCTGTAGTCTATGCAGAAATAATCCCGCAAAAACTCACTCGTATCCTGATTGCTCAAATAAAGCTGGTGATGTTGTTTACATTATGGGGTTTTGTGAATTCCAATGAGTTTTGATTTGACCTCATAGCGAATCAATCACAATATAACGAATCGTTGTTTTTCCCGGTTTATCTCTGCAATTATCTGAAAGCGAGCTCTTATTACATGGAAGCGACTTCTACCACCGTTTCACGCCAAACGGCATGGCTACGTGTCATCATGATGGCTATCGCCGCCTTTATTTTTAATACAACCGAATTTGCTCCCGTGGGTCTGCTATCTGATATTGCCGGAACATGGTCGATGAAAACGGCTGAAGTTGGCCTCATGATAACTATATACGCGTGGATAGTAGCGATTATGTCGCTGCCAATGATGCTACTCACGCGTAACGTCGAACGTCGACTGCTGTTAGCCGCTATATTTATCCTGTTTATTCTAAGCCACGCGCTTTCCACCATTGCATGGAATTTTAATGTGTTGGTGATATCGCGTATCGGTATCGCTCTCGCGCATTCTGTGTTCTGGTCAATTACTGCCTCGCTGGCAATTCGCGTTGCCCCTCCCGGCAAAAAGACTCAGGCGTTAAGCATGCTGGCTACGGGTACTGCTCTGGCTATGGTACTGGGTTTACCTCTGGGACGTGTTATTGGTCAATATCTTGGCTGGCGAAGTACCTTCGGCGTTATCGGCATCGCTGCGCTAGTGACATTGATTTGCCTGATGCGCCTGCTGCCTAAGCTACCGAGCGAACATACAGGTTCGTTAAAAAGCCTGCCGCTGCTGTTTCGCCGCCCGGCGCTGATGGCGTTGTACCTGCTTATCGCGCTGGCAGTTACCGCCCACTATACCGCTTACAGCTACATTGAGCCCTTTATGGAGGTGGTGGCGAACGTTACTGGCAACGGCACCACCTTTTTACTATTGCTATTTGGCGCGGCTGGGATTCTCGGTAGCATCCTCTTCAGCATGCTGGGAAATCGCTTTACGGCCATTCTCCTGATGGCTGCGCTGGCGATTATATCCACCTCTATGCTTTTATTGTGGCTGGCTGCTCCGCACATGCTGGCTATTGCTCTGCTAAGTATAGTATGGGGAATGGCCGTGATGATTATGGGGCTGGCGGTACAGGTTCGCGTGCTGGAGTTAGCTCCGGATGCCACCGACGTTGCCATGTCATTACTATCCGGTATCTATAACATCGGCATTGGCGGCGGTGCTCTGCTGGGCAATCAGATCAGTCTGCACTTTAGCATGTCGCAAGTGGGCTATGCCGGTGGGCTGATTGGCGCTATTGCCTTCGGCTGGTGCCTGTTTATCTTTCAACGTTATCCACAGCTGCGGGTACATGAATAGCTCAGACGATCCAGCGGTACTGAAACCAAGTAAGCCTCTCATCCTTATTGGCGGTTGCGATAGTCAGAGGCCCTGTTATAGATTAAATAGCCCCCGTCATCAGGGACTCTGACCCCAAAATACCAATCTTGTGCATCCTTAGGGAAACAACAGCTCAGCGGTTAAAAGGCATAAAAAACCCGCGTCGGTGCGCGGGAATAAATAGCGGCGGCAAAAGAAACTACATTTCGTAACCAGGCTTTTTAGCCAGTTGGTCCAGCTCTGGCTTGATACGCCGATCGTAAATCTGCGCTTTCCAGTTTTCCTTTTCAACGGCATGCAGAGCAACCGATAATGACGCATCACGAGAACCAAAGTGCTTTTTCACCGCCTCGCACAGGTCAGAGGCCAGCGCTTGCTGCTGCTCTTCATTAAGATCACGAGGAAAGAATGATAGTTCGATATGTGGCATGGGCAGGATCCTTAGTATCAATTAACGTTGGAGCATGATGGCGGGTTACCGATAGGTAGCCGCACGTTGATCATAGCAGGCAACCCCCTTTTTAATCCTCCACCCATGTTATCATGCTGCCAACCTTTTGGTTACAATGCGTCATGATGAACAACAATTACCCAGGAGCACGATGATGAAAACCTCTATCAGGAACACCTTTTTGTCGGTCGCCACCGTTCTTTCACTGCTGGCTACCATGCAGCAGGCACAGGCGCATGCCCATCTGAAATCTTCGGAACCGGCAGCAAACGCTGAGGTGACAACGTCACTAAAACAACTCACGCTAACCTTCACAGAAGGACTGGAACCGGCTTTCAGCGATGTTATCCTCAAGGATAGCCAGGGCGCAGTCGTTCCCACGGGTAAGGCGTTAGTGAGTAAGCGTAATCGTCAGCAGATAGTTTTGCCGTTAATCGCCCCGCTGGCAGCAGGTGCTTATCAGGTAAACTGGCATGTGCTTTCAACTGACGGCCATAAAACAAAAGGCAATTACAGCTTTACCATGAAATGATTATTTGGGCGCCGTAAGGCGCCTTATTTCGGACATGCCGCTGACGTTTTAAGGCTTAATACCGGCTGCAGGTATGACTGTTACGTAGCATCAATGTCAGACCAGCATGCCGTAATACCACGTCATTACATCAATCTCTCTGAAATCTTTATGCTATGGTCACAGCGTAAAACAATGTCAGTGTCTGAGAAATCCGTACGACATTACCTTGACTGGTTGCCCTCATTTTTACGTCGTGCGTCTGAGAGTTAATGATTGAATGGCGTCCTGCCATACAGAATATTATCAATCATATCCAATACTCCATCCTTATTGTTATGACCCGCAGCAAGACGTCCAGGCATGCGCATTTTATCCGGGGCGTTCTGCATCACAAAACCCCAGCCGGCTTTATCGAGCATCTCGTGATCGTTACCCCCATCGCCAAAGGCGACAATTTCTTCATCAGTAATTCCCCACTGCTGCTGCAAAATACGCAAACCGTTGGCTTTATGCATACCCGATATGATCAGATCCGCAGACCCATGACCACTGGAGACTGGGGTTAGCAAGCCTTCCGTTTCGTCGTTAATAGTGAGCATAAAGTTATCAAACTGGTCGTCATCAATATTAAGCGCAAACTTAAACACGGTGTCTTTAATTGAATCCTGATGTTCAATCACCTGTAAGCGGTGATAAAAGCGCGACATACTTTTAAAAAAACGCTCGTCTAAAGGGCGGCGTATATAGGCGCTCTGGAAACCGCAGATGATGATTTTGATAAAATCATAGCGATCAAGCACGGCCAGGCATTTCTCCCACTCCTGACGCGGCATTCCGGCAACAAACACCGGCTGTTGCTGATCAATAACACAGGCTCCATTCTCAGCCACAAAAGCGATTTCTGGATGGATATCAGGAAAAAAGGATCGCAGCTGATAATATTGATTGCCACTGGCTACCACAAAACGGATCCCCAGCGCCTGCATCTGCGCAAACTGGCGGGCGAAGCGTTCAGTATCGTAGGTTTTGTTATCACGTAAAAAGGTGCCGTCCATATCCACCGCGATCAGTTTAACGCCCACCGCTGTACTCCTTACCGGTTGAATTCCTGCTCTGATCATAGCGGCTGAAGAGTGAAAAGTCCTCTCCAGCTGCTATCAACCGGTATTTTCCAGCTCTTTTTAATCGCCCGGGTTAGCGCCACGGAAATCAACGGCGGGCAGACTCCGTGGTGGAGGCCAGGGCGCGACTTTCCTCTCTACCGCCGCTTACGCAGGCGTTGCAAATTGAACGCCGGAAAGCAAATTTCATATCCATATGCACAGGAGGCTAGCTACAGAAAACAAACCAGCCTGATATCCATTTGCACGACTAATCGATGCGCATCATAAATGCTTGATGCTCATTTCTATCGTCTGCTGCCAGGGCGTGGTCGATCGGCCGATAAGGCGACTCAGAGTATGGCTGTCATCAAATAAGCTCTGCTTAGACGCGCTATAATCGGCGTCTGCCAGCATGGAAGCCAGATCATCAGGCAGGCCAGCTTCTTTGAGCAGCGAGACGAAGTCGGCCTCACTCAGATTTTGATAACTGACCGGCTTGCCGCTGCTGGCGCTTATTTGCCGGGAAAACTCGGTCAGAGTATAGGCATTGTCCCCTGCCAGTTCATAAATTTTACCCGCCTGATTTTCTTTGATTAGCACCGCGGCGGCGGCTTCGGCATAGTCCTGACGCGTAGCGGAAGCGATCCGCCCTTCGCCTGCCGCACCGAAAAATATGCCCTGTTCAATCGCAGACGCAATGCTGGCAGCATAGTTTTCGCTATACCAGCCATTACGCAGTATCACGAAAGGGATTCCCGACGCTTTTAACGCGGCTTCCGTTGCTCGATGCTCAACAGCCAGCCCGATCGGAGAACAATCGGCATGCAGCAAACTGGTGTAAGCAATCAATTTTACCCCGGCGTGTCGTGCCGCGTTAATCACTGCCTGATGCTGTGCGTCCCGCTGTCCAACTTCGCTGGAAGAAATGAGCAGCAATTTTTCGACGCCGATAAAAGCCTCATCAAGGGTTGTCGGCTGCGCGTAGTTCCCCTGACGCACTATCAGGCCACGAGCAGCCAGATCAGCGGCTTTATCTGGCGAGCGAGCCACTGCAACAATCTCTTTTGCAGCAACACTTTTAAGCATCACCTCAATCACCAGGCGGCCAAGTTGGCCAGTTGCACCTGTTATCGCAAACATAATTACCCCTTTCATTTAACGTTGGCAGGCGACGCAAGCTTAACGTCATGCTTCTCACCCGAACAGGTTAAACGCTATACTTACGAAAAGTAATTACTTACAGCTATGTTAGTATCAAAAAAAGGCTAATCATGACTAACTCATTAGATCTCAAGATAAAAAAAGGCGATTTGCTTAACGCCGACTGCCCCTCTCGCGACATACTTAAACGACTTCTTGGACGCTGGAGCCTGCTGGTACTGATCGCCCTGAAGCAGGAAACCTTACGTTTCAGCGCATTGCGTCGTCGCATCGGCGGTGTCAGTGAAAGGATGCTGGCGCAAACACTACGTCATATGGAGGAGGACGGTTTTATTGTTCGTATCGCTCATGATGTGGTTCCACCGCACGTTGAGTACTATTTGACTCCGCTGGGGTGCGAAGCCGAAACGCGCGTCGCTCTGCTGGCTGAGTGGCTGGAAAATAACATCACCGGAATCATGGCGCACCGACAGGCTTTCTCTGCTGAATCTGGCCGGCACGAAGAGCATTAACACCTGCCTTAAGGTTAATTTTTGTTGGATGTGGTTACAAAATTTTTTCAAAAGTTGACATAAAACGTTATCCTGAGCGCCTTTTTATTAAGGATGGTAACTTTTTACTCACGGATAACACATGAATATGCGATTGCCTAAAAAGGCCACGGGTCCGCTGGTGCTGCTCTCTGCCACCCTAACCTGCCCCTCTCTCCAGGTTTACGCCGCAGACCAACAGAACAAAGATCCTCAGCAAACCATGGTAGTTACTGCTGCACCGGGCGCGCCCTCCGAGCTGGATACTCCAGCGGCGATCAGCATGGTTGATGGCAAGGATTTGCGCCATGCTGCGCCTCGCATCAACCTGTCGGAAGGATTAAGCGCTGTACCCGGACTGCAAATTCAAAACCGACAAAATTATGCCCAGGATCTTCAGCTGTCAGTCCGTGGTTTCGGCGCACGCTCCACCTTTGGCGTGAGGGGTGTCCGTATTTACGTTGACGGTATTCCAGCGACTATGCCGGATGGCCAGGGACAGACGTCGAATATCGATCTAAATTCGGTCGATCGCGTAGAGATCCTTCGCGGCCCGTTTTCGGCACTGTACGGCAACTCCGCCGGTGGCGTCGTGAATGTAACTACTGAAACCGGACATCTGCCGCCATTACTGGAATATAGTAGCTACTACGGTAGCTATGGCAGCTGGCGCAACAGCGTGAAAGCCAGCGGCGCTGTTGGCGACGGTACTCATGCCGGCGACGTTAATTATCTGATTTCAGCCAGCCGTTTCACCACACACGGCTGGCGTGAACACAGTGCGGCGCAAAAAAACCTCGGCAATGCTAAATTGGGCATTCGTATTGACGATGTCAGTACGATGACGCTGCTGTTTAACAGCGTGGATATCACCGCACAGGATCCCGGTGGATTAACCCGAGAGCAGTGGCAGCAAAATCCGCGTCAGGTGGCGCCGATTGTCACGCAGTACAATACGCGCAAAACCGTTAGTCAGACTCAAGGCGGGTTACGTTATCAGCATCAGATGTCGAAAAATGATGACCTCAGCGTAATGCTTTACACGGGGATCCGTGAAACGACCCAGTACCAGTCAATTCCTGCCGCGACCCAACGCAGATCCGCTGATCATCCCGGTGGTGTTATCAATCTGACCCGCCACTTTCAGGGTATAGATACGCGCTGGACCCACAGAGATACTGTCGCCGACGTGCCTGTCGCTGTAACAATCGGACTGGATTATGAAACCATGACCGAGCGACGTAAAGGTTACGAAAACTTCACCTTCAGCAACGGCAGCTATCACTATGGCGATAAAGGCAATTTACGCCGCAACGAACGTAATCTGGTGTGGAATCTCGACCCTTATCTGCAAAGCAGCTGGCAGCTGACCGACCGCCTGACGCTGGATGCTGGTTTGCGCTATACCACGGTAAACGTTGATTCCCACGATAACTATATTGTCGGCACCAATGGTGATGACAGTTATAGCAGCAGCTTCCATCAATGGCTACCGGTCGGCTCGCTGAAATATGCCATTACTGATAGTTGGAATATGTATGCTTCAAGCGGTCGCGGAGTTGAGACGCCAACACTTAACGAACGTTCCTACAATAGCAACGGCGGCAATAATTTTGGTCTGAAACCTTCGACCAGCACTACCTATGAACTGGGTAGCAAGACACGCATTGGTTTCGGCCTGCTCAGCCTGGCGCTGTTTGAGACCAACAGTCAGAATGAGATCGTCTCTGCCGGTAGCCTCAATGGCCGTACCAGCTATAAAAATGCCGGTCAAACCCGGCGACGCGGCCTGGAAGCAGGCTTCGATCAGCAGTTTGCCTATGACTGGCGTTTGGGAATGGCCCTGACGCTGCTTGATGCTCGCTATCGTAGCAATGTTTGTAGCACTGAAAATTGCAACGGTAACCGTATTCCAGGCATTGCGCGCAACATGGCTTACGTGTCGCTGGGGTATCAGCCGGAAAGCGGTTGGTATGCCGGGGCGGATTTACACTATATGAGTAATATTGCCGCCGATGATGAAAACAGCGTTAGCGCACCTTCATACGCCACAGTTGGCTTGAATAGCGGCTATAAATTCAGGCAGGGAAATTGGCTGCTTGATGTATTCGGTCGGGTAGATAACCTGTTTGATCGCAACTATATCGGTTCAGTGATCGTCAATGAAACGAATGGCCGCTATTACGAATCCGCACCAGGCCGTAATTATGGTATCGGAGCAACGCTGAGCTACGCCTTCAACTAAAAGACCTGCCCCGACGAATGTTCGGTGGCAGGTGACCTTGTCTTATCTTATCGCGCCGCTCATTACGTCTTTCCGCTGCGACACTAAATGGCCAAAAACACGGGTATGACTCTACAAGCTAGCCGCAAGCTTTAACGCCACGTCGCCAGCGTCAGTCGCGCGGTTTCAGCAAGCACCGTCCTGTTCGACGCCGCCGTTTTATCCGGCTGGGTAAAATAGACCGTTAACACCAGGGGTTGACGCTGAGGCGGCCATAAGAGGGCGACGTCGTTGGTCGTGCCATAATCGCCACTGCCAGTTTTATCACCGACCTTCCAGACCGCAGGGACACCGGCGGCAATCGACTGCTTACCGGTGGTATTGCCTTTCAGCCAGCGAATCCATAGCTGCTGCTCCCGATGGGGCAATCCGTTGCCAAAAGCCAGTTTTTGCAGATCACTTGCCATCGCCAGCGGCGTCGTTGTATCACGCTTATCACCAGGGATCGCACTGTTAAGAGCAGGCTCAGTTCGGTCGAGGCGGGTTACATTGTCACCAAGTGACCGTGCCAGCGTGGTAACGGCGGCAGGTCCGTTAACCAGTTTCAACATCAGGTTTGCGGCAAGATTATCACTATACTGGAGCATAGCCTGGCACAATTCATTTACCGTCATTCCGCTCTCATAATGCTTCTCTGTGACGGGCATCCAGGATAGCCGCTCTGACGTATCCCAGTAGATACGTCGTTCGAGCAGACCCGGCTGTTGCAAACTGAGATTCAGCACCACTGCCGCGAGCAGAGTCTTTGAGGTGCTGCACATTGGAAAGCGTTCGTTGCCACGATACTGCAGTTTATGACCGCTTGCCGTATCGAGTAGCGTCATTCCCAGACGGCCGTTATACCGTTTCTCAAGCGTTGCCAACTGCAGATGAAGATTGCGGACGCGAGCGGCCTGGAGCTGAGGGGCTAACCCCGCCGTGATGGGCAACAGTGCGGCGGCACAGAGAAAGCGCCGACGCGTCAAAGTAAGTTCCATAGATATCCTTGCTATATAAAAGTCACTGACCCTTGCTGCAGGCTTATTGTTACCTGTTCAGCTATTGTGCGGGGACAGGTAAAAAGCGTCATGGTAAGGTGACGTATAGTAAACATGTTCTCGCTGAGGATTAGCACAATGATTGTATTTGTTACAGGTGCCACCGCCGGATTTGGCCGAAGCATTACCCGACGTTTCATCGCACAGGGTCATAAAGTCATCGCTGCGGGCCGCCGTCTGTCAAGGCTTGAAGAGCTTAAAAGTGAACTCGGTGCTAATCTGCACCCCTTACAGCTTGATATACGTAACCGGGCGGAAATTGAGCACGCGCTGGCCAGCCTGCCGCAGGGGTGGCGGGCACCTGACGTGCTGGTAAATAATGCCGGGTTGGCGCTCGGCGTCGAACCCGCACACAAGGCCAGAATTGAAGACTGGGAGGATATGATCGACACCAATAACAAGGGGCTGATATACATGACCCGCGCTCTGCTTCCAGGAATGGTCGAACGCAATCGCGGTCATATTATTAACATCGGTTCCACTGCCGGTAACTGGCCCTATCCGGGCGGTAACGTCTATGGTGCCACCAAAGCATTTGTGCGCCAGTTCAGCCTAAACCTACGCACCGATCTTCACGGCACGGCGCTACGAGTGACGAATATTGAGCCGGGTCTGGTTGGTGGTACCGAGTTTTCTAATGTGCGCTATAAAGGTGATGATGCTAAAGCCAGCGGCCTGTATGAAAATACCACCCCTCTGACAGCTGACGACGTCACTGAGGCTGTGTGGTGGGTGGCAACGCTTCCCGCGCATGTCAATATTAATACGCTCGAAATGATGCCGGTGGCGCAGACCACTGCAGGAATGAAGGTGCATAAGGGCTGAGTTTATACCGTGGAACGGAGTTTGAGGTTATCCACCGGTTTTATTTGCTGCCCCAACCGGCAACGACAATCAACATACCGCCCAGCGCTACCATGCCGCCAAGCCAGTCCCAATGGCTAAGTTTCACGCCATCAACCAACCGCAGCCAAATTAAAGCCGTAACAACGTATACACCGCCGTAGGCGGCGTATACTCTTCCGCTCGCCGCAGGATGAAGCGTCAGCAGCCAGACAAACAGTGTAAGACTGGCCAATGCCGGTAATAAGAGCCAGCCACTGGCTCCTTTTTTGAGCCACAGCCAGGGAAGGAAACAGCCGGTAATTTCCGCCAGCGCCGTTAGAAAAAATAGCAGTGTGATTTTCACCATACCATTAACCTCTCTCCTGTTTTAACCAATTGCTGGTAACATTGGGCTATAAAGGCCCAAATGATATACTATGCCGGTGCAAACATAGGAATCAGTAAGATGAATACTTCGGTGAAAGTTGTTATACCATTTTTAATGCTGCTAACCCTTTTTGCGGGCGTTCTTTCGCTCAGTCAGATGGCAAAGGCTGAGACTCAGCACATAATTCTGGACAGTAACGGTAACCCATTGATTCGTGAAGAAGCCCGCGAACAAAAAGAACAGTGGGATGCTACACGCAATCTGCGCAATAAAATTAACCAAAGGGTAGAAAAACAGTTCGATAAGGCGGCCAATGGCCTTGATAAACGCGAAGCTTGTGAAAGCAGCCTGAACGTCAACGCTTATTGGGAACCCAAAACCATGCGTTGTCTGGATCGTCGAACGGGTCGCCCCGTAACGCCCTGAAGTTGCATAAAACGAACAGTTTTATGAAACTAATGTCAGTCAGGGTCTTTTTACTAAAGGATGAGAACAATGAGAAAGAACACATTATTATTGACCGGCCTATTGATAGCTGCCCCTCTGTTTGCGCAGGCTTCCTGCGAATCTTTAAAAAATGAAATTTCCCAAAAAATCATTAAAAACGGCGTGCCGGAAAATGACTTCACTCTTGATATAGTGCCAAATGATCAGGCCGATCGGGCCGGTGGTCAGGTCGTCGGACACTGTGATAATGACACGCAAAAAATCGTTTATAAACGAAACAATAGTGAAAGGGGCTCCAGCGTTCCGGCTAATGCCGGCACCAGTCAGGACTCTCCTGCACAATAACATCCGGGGACGTTTTAACGTCCCCACTCATTTCAGGCAATTTTCTGGCTGTATAGCATTCTTGCAAGCAGTATACAGACCACGGCAAACAACGTTGTGAAAGAAACGTCCAGTGAGGTGAACTGACTACCTACAGCGTGACCAGTTGCAGGACATCGACGACTTAAAATGCTCGCTGCGCGGGCGATATCATTTGCTGAACGGGATCATGAAAGTCAGGAAGACGTTGCAACAGATTATAATTCAGCATCACTATCGTCATTGCTTTGTTAATTGCCATATTTGAAAAGATGTCAATTTCATTTGAATGATCACAAACCAACACTCGCTGATGAAGATAGTCCGGAAGATCATCTGTAAAACTCGGGTATTTTGTGTGCCATCCATTAATCCCTTCAGGTTCTAAAAAATCCCAGATCGGAGATTTTAGCAGCTCCGGCGTTGAATCCGATTCGCGCTTTACTTTATCCGGTACGGAAACGCATTAAATTCAGGATGCATGTGCATGCTGATTTACTTGTTGGAATCGCTGCTATTACCCGGCCTGATAAGTGAAAACTTGGTTTAGTGCTTCTTACAGCATGCCGAGTTTTGGAGGGCACCTGTAAAAATCGTTTATCCGATGTCGCTTCATCAACTGCGATTTATGTTTAAAGGGGTTCTATGCCGGAACCGCCGAAATTTCTGTTACCCCAGTTTCAGACCAGCAATCAGTGCATCCAGGTCCATGATTTCATTGCTACTATGAAAGATATAATGCCCGCTCAACAAAATGTGCTGCCAGGCTTCCGGTGATATCCTGGCCAAAGCCTCAATTCCCTTGGCATTGCCTTCCGCTTCCAGTCGTTCCAGTAATTGCAACAGGATTGCAGAGTTGTAACGAACGATTGCGTTGGAGATCAACCGCCCGCACTGGTTACTGATTTCCGTTTCAAGATCATTTTTCCCGCTCAACTCTTTCTTTCCGCCAATTTTGGAGACTGCCGCGCGTAGCTGGTTATAAGATTTAATCCGGTTCTGGGAGCGCCGGATATTGCGTTCCAGTTGCGGATCACGCAGATACTTCAGTGTGTAAATGCTGCGAACCAGCCGGTCATATTCAAATATAGCCTGTCTTGTCGGATTGGTTGTTGTGTACGTACATAGCTTGCATATCAGCGTTCCCTGCGTCATCTCCTTCAGTCCCAACGTAGCGACAATACGATCGACATTATTTTTTTGCGGATGATAAGGTCCTGATTAATCTGCTCAACGGGCTGAATCAGCCATTTTTTATAGGCCGATCGCTCCCAGGTAAAATACAGCTTCTTCAACTGCTTATTCAGGTCGGTGAAATGCGGTTCAGAGCGAACCCCAAACCAGTGCAGGATCGCAAAGTTGGCTTTATTGATGCTGTGCATGTCTCCGGTAATGGCTGTGGGTTTCATTACTGAGGTGTTGCGGTACCAGATATCAAAGACATGATGGCCTTCGTACTCGTTTGTGCCTATCAGATGACCGTTGATCGGGATGTGGTTACACAGCAGCGTGTAGGCGACCATGTCTTTACCGCGTCCAAAATATTTACATGAATATCTGGTTCCTCCTGGTTAAACCGATACAAGGAAAATGGGCCAGTGCGTCAGTCACTCTCAGCGATTGAGACAGTTAGACAATGATAAATTTGACGCATTCGTTCTAAGGAGTGGCCTGATTGGAGTAAAGCTGCGTCCGGAACTTTTATCAGCTCATCAAAACACGCCATCACAGGGCCTGTCTACAAACAATACCAGACGCCGTAGCGGACAGGGACGTCCGCTTTTCAATCATTACATGCCACAAAGATAATCCGCCAACGCGCGTTTTTCAGGCCTTGGTAAATAGGGTATTTCACCCAGCAACGGTGCGGAAAGTTTCTCACTCAGCACGTCGATAATTTCAGCGTAGTGCGCCAATCCTGGATTGATACGATTAGCTACCCAGCCTACTAACGGCAAACCATCCGCCAGAATGGCCTGAGAGGTCAACAGCGCATGGCTAATACATCCGCTCTGAATGCCAACCACCATAATTACTGGCAGCTGTTCCTGTACCACCCACTCCGAAAGCGGACGCAGATCGCTTAACAAATTACGCCAACCGCCGGTACCCTCAATAATAACCGTATCAGCCTGTGATGAAAGCGCGGCCAGTCCCTCACTCAGTGCAGCGTAGTTAACCGGCGCGCCGCGCTGTGCGCTAACTTCATCATCCTCGTAAGCCAGTGGGTTAATTGCTTCATAGGTTGTCTTCAGCGTTGAAGCAGTCTGAAGAACCAGTGCGTCAGGGTTACGTAAACCCTCGGGTGTTTGCAAACTATTACGACCAATAGGCTTATACCCCACAACTCGCTTACCCTGAGAGGAGAGCTTTTGCATAAGTGCACAGCAAGTAACGGTTTTACCAATCGCGCTGTCAGTCCCCGTTACAAATACCCTTTTCATCCTCGTTCCCCCGAATGCCCCACCCCTATGTAAACCGGCTAACCGGTCAGATGAAAATTATAAGCAAAATAGAAGTAATGCAGATTGCGTTAGCGCAATGTTAACGTGGAAAACTCAGCCTTGTAATAACTGTATTAGCAGCGAACCTTCAAATAATGCATCTTTAATCAGAGCAGCGCCGGGTAACGTCCCCCGACCTGTAATCTGCGATGCTTCAAGAATCAACTTTGCGCTGTAAGCCGGTAACGACTGCTGCATGATTGCGTCGCTGATTACCGGATAAAGTAATGAAGAGACCTGATTGAGTGGTGAACCAATTAGTATTTTTTGTGGATGAAAAATATTCACCATAATCGCCAGCAGTCGACCTACACTTTCTCCAGCGTCAAGAATCAACGCCTGAGTTAGCAAATCGTTATTTTTCGCCGCATGGCATAGCGCGTCTAAGTTTAACGGTTGAAGATGTAGCGAGGAAGAGGGATCGCGCGCCATGCCTTCAGCGGCACGCTCCAGCAAATTGGGGATACTGACCAGAGTCTCAAGGCAGCCGCGATTGCCGCAATAGCACTGATGGCCCTGCGGCATGATCTGCGTATGACCGATCTCCGCCAGGGAAGAGGTGCCACGATGGAGAATACGCCCATCGGTTATAATACCGACACCGACATTATCGTCGATTACCAGATGGATGACATCACGTGCACCACGCGCAGCACCAAACAGGGCTTCGGCCAGCGTCCAGCCATAAATCTCGTGTGCCAGATAAACCGGCAGCCCCATCCGGGCGGTTAAAAAAGGGCCCAGAGCCAGATCCTTAACCTTGTAAAACGGCATCCGATGAATTACCCCGAGGCGGCCGTTAACCATACCGGGAGCGGTAATGGCAATCGCCATCAGTCGCTCCAGCTTGTCCTGGTTGCGGAAAAAAAAGGCATCGATTTGCTCGGCGATTAGAAACTGCAGCGGGCGAACATCATCAAGCACCAGCGGCTGAATTTCTTCAATGATGCATCGACTACTGAGGTCACGTAACGCAAGAATTATTTCACCATTACCGATACGTAAAGCCAGATAGTGCCAGTTACCTGTATCAAGAACCAATCCGGTCGCCGGGCGTCCCCGACTGGAGATTTCCTGAAATTCGGTTTCCTTAACTAATTCCGCATCAACTAATTCACGCACGATTTTAGTAATGCTTGCGGGTGCCAGCTGGGCCTTTTTTGACAGCTCAATGCGGGATATTGGTCCGTATTGGTCGATGAGGCGATAAACCACCCCAGCGTTAATTTTTTTTATTTGATCGATATGACCCGGTTTATTATCCTCCAACACGTGTTACGCTCCGGTTATTTCCGCGCTTAAAAAAGCTGTTCTGCATGGTGAAATAGTTATATTTTTTCGTCAACTAATTGATTGGTTTTGTGATTTACTTCACAAATCCCCCCCTGTCAGCAAAGCAATCATCTGCGCCATTGGCGCCCGCAACTCTCGTTGACGCGACCACACCAGCCACACTTCAGATAATGCATCGACTTCCCGTAAGTTTTTCCATATCACCTCCGGCGGTGAAACGCGTTGAAAGGAAGCTGGCAAAATAGAAACTCCCAAACCAGCGGCGACCAGACCCATGATCGTCATCGCTTCACCCACTTCCTGCGTAATACTGGGTGTCGCCTGATAACGATTCATCAACGCCAGAATTTCACTGTAAAGTGCAGTTCCTACATGGGGATCGAAGAACACAAATGGTTCGCTTGCCAGGTCACTCACGGACAGATCTGCCTCAGACGCCAACGGATGATCGTGGTGCAATAACGCGCATAAAGGTTCGCACATCAGCAAACGCCACGTCAAAGAATCAGGCAGCTCGGTATTGCGCATTACACCAAGATCGAGGCTACCGGCGATTATGGGATCCAGTTGCTGCCGGGTATTCAGCTCCTGCATTTGCAAATGAACATCAGGATACTGGTTACAGAAGTGGGATAGTGCCTCAGAAACTCGTGTAATAAACGGGGACGAAGAAGTGAAACCAATGCACAGCTCACCAACAGTACCGGCATGCAAACGTGAAGCTTTTTCCGTCGCCCGATCGACGTTGGCCAGAATCTGCCGACAGTCCAGTAAAAACTGTTCTCCTGCTGGTGTTAGTTCGACACGTCGGTTAGTACGGACCAGAAGTCGGGCATTTATCTGTTTCTCCAGCGCCTGGATTTGCTGACTAAGCGGTGGCTGAGAAATGTTAAGACGCTGGGCTGCGCGACCAAAGTGAAGCTCTTCAGCTACGGCGATGAAATAACGTAAATGGCGCAGTTCGATATGCATAAAATATTATTTAAGATGATTAATATATTAGACATAATATACGCTGCTCCTTATGCTTCAAAGCAGTACCGTCCTAACGTTGCAAAGGATCAATCGTGAGCCGTATCTCCGCGTCATCCACATCAACACGTGATCAGCCAGATCAACACTCTACGAGCACTCCAGATCGGCATCGTTCAGCCCAATACATTAAACGCGGTACTCCCCAATTCATTCGGGTCACTCTGGCGTTATTCTCTGCGGGTCTGGCGACCTTTGCGCTGCTCTATTGTGTTCAGCCTGTTTTGCCCCTTTTATCAAAAGAGTTTGGCGTATCGCCAGCTGCCAGTAGCCTGTCGCTGTCAGTATCAACGGCACTGCTGGCCTTGGGCTTACTGATCACCGGCCCACTTTCTGATGCGATCGGGCGAAAATCGGTAATGGTGACGGCCCTGATGCTGGCTTCGTTATGCACGCTGTTATCAGCAACCATGACAAGCTGGCACGGTATCCTGCTAATGCGTGCATTAACCGGATTGGCACTCAGCGGGGTTGCGGCGGTCGGTATGACCTATCTCAGTGAGGAGATTCATCCCAGCGTTATTCCCTTTAGCATGGGGCTTTACATTAGCGGTAACTCGATTGGCGGCATGAGCGGAAGGCTGCTCAGCGGGGTGATCGCTGACTTTTTTTCCTGGCGGATTGCTATTGCCACTATCGGCTGTTTTTCACTGGCTGCCGCGCTCATGTTCTGGAAAATACTACCGCCATCACGTCATTTCCGCCCATCCTCTTTGCGCCCCAAAAATCTGCTAATAAATTTTCATCTGCACTGGCACGATCGCGGGTTACCGCTGCTGTTCGCAGAGGGTTTCTTACTAATGGGTTCGTTCGTCACGCTGTTCAACTATATCGGCTACCGGCTTGTCAACCCGCCGTGGTCACTCAATCAAGCGATTGTCGGTCTGCTGTCTATCGTCTATCTGACGGGAACATGGAGCTCGCCGAAAGCCGGTACCATGACAACGCGATTTGGGCGCAGCGCGGTGATGCTATTTTCTACCGCTGTGATGTTGTCGGGACTATTGCTTACAGCTTTCAGTTCGCTGTGGATAATTCTGCCAGGTATGATGTTATTTACCGCAGGCTTTTTCGCCGCCCACTCGGTCGCCAGCGGCTGGATCGGTCCACGGGCGCGACGGGCAAAAGGCCAGGCCTCTTCACTTTATTTGTTCAGCTATTATCTCGGCTCCAGCATAGCTGGCACGGCCGGCGGTTTATTCTGGCATAACTTTGGTTGGCCGGGTATCACACTGTTTATTGGCTCGCTGTTAGTGATTGCTCTGCTGATTGGTCTACAACTGAGAAAAAGGGCCGTCTGACCAGACCATCAGGAATGATTTTTCCTGACGGAAGTTTTGTCCACTAGCGTAGAAATACGGGTAATTTCATTCGACAATGACAGGATGTTGTAACTAAATCGGAGGGTTGATGTCACGTTATCAGGCCATCGGGCAACTTCATCAGACCGTTAAAGAACTCGAACTTAAGCTTAGGGAGTTACAACACCCGTTAAAGCAGTTACCCCTGTTGGCGGGTCGGGTGTTCGTTCTTCCTGACGTTACCCGGGGTAAGGAGCACGACCCTCGCCCACAAATTACGGTCACCCAGTTGCAAGCTGAAGAAGCGCGGGCGCAAGCGCTACATCATTTCGGTCTGCTTTTTATGCAGCAACAATCGACGCAGCGCAGCACTAAATCTGCCGTCAGGCTTCCTGGCGCGATTTGTCTGGAGGCGACTGATTCCGTTGCAGAAAACTTGCGTAATCGGGTTTTACATATTAACCAGCTCAAACGTCGGATGGAGCAGATCATTACCGTTGATTCTGGCGTCGCGTCGGAAGAGCGTTTTGCCTTTGTCCACCAGCAGCTACCTGGCCTGATCACCCTCAATGTCTACCGAACCATTACGCTCCTCGATGCACCAGACAGCGTACGTTTTGGCTGGGCAAATAAACAGATTATAAAAAAGGTGAGTTGCGGCGAATTAATACAAAAGCTGATGATAAGCCTGGAAAGTGGGCGAAGCGCTGCGGGCTGGAGCCGCGAAAAATGGGCAGAAAATTTGCAGCAGGAGATAGCCATACTCGAAGCTCTGCCGCAGGATGCTAAGCTAAAGATACGCCGACCGGTGAAAGTGCAGCCGATAGCCCGCATCTGGCAAGCGGATAAGCAAAAGCAAACTCAGCTGGCCTGCCCTTCCCCGCTGATTATCATCTGTCACGATGCCAGCCAGCTACCAACACTTGGTGAGCTAACTGATTATGATGAAAACGCCATAAATCACCGATATAAGCCTGAGGCTCAGGCCTTGTGGCCGCTGATCCCCCGTCTGCATTTATTTGTTGAACGTTCATAGTAAAAAACCGGGCCTGGCCCGGTTTAACCAGCATGAAAAGACTTACTGCTTCATACTACCAACCATTTCCTGCGGTCGTACCCATGAATCGAACTCTTTAGCGGTCAGATAACCAAGTTTCAGCGCGGCATCTTTTAACGTCAGTCCTTCTTTATGGGCTTTTTTCGCGATTTCAGCTGCTTTATCGTAGCCAATATGCGTATTCAGTGCAGTAACCAACATCAATGACTCGTTCAGTAGCTGGCTGATTCGCTCGCGGTTAGGCTCAATCCCACTCGCGCAGTGGTGATTAAAGCTTTCCATGCCATCGGCCAGCAGTCGCACGGTTTGCAGGAAATTATGGATAATCATTGGGCGGTAAACGTTCAGTTCAAAATTGCCCGACGCGCCACCCATATTTATTGCAACGTCATTGCCCATCACCTGACAGCAAAGCATGGTAACCGCTTCGCACTGCGTGGGATTTACCTTACCCGGCATAATTGAGCTACCCGGCTCGTTTTCAGGAATAGCCAGTTCGCCTATGCCACAACGCGGCCCAGAGGCCAACCAGCGCACGTCGTTAGCAATCTTCATCAATGATGCGGCCAGGCCTTTGAGCGCGCCGTGCGCATGCACCAGCGCGTCACAGGTTGCCAACGATTCAAACTTATTTGGGGCGGTGACAAATGGCAGTCCCGTCAGTGTTGCCAGCTCTTTGGCTACGCGAACAGCATATTCAGGATGGGTGTTCAATCCAGTGCCAACGGCCGTACCGCCCAGGGCAAGCTCAGCTACATGCGGAATGCTGTTTTCAATATGCGTCAGGCTATGCTCCAGCATCGCCACCCAACCAGAAATCTCCTGCCCAAGCGTCAACGGTGTCGCATCCTGCAAGTGGGTGCGACCAATCTTGACGATATTTTTAAAAGTGTCAGATTTCTGCTTCAGGGTTTTCTTCAGCGTGTGTAGCTGTGGAATAAGCTGTTTACGCACGGCAATGACTGCGGCAACATGCATAGCGGTAGGGAATACGTCGTTAGAGCTCTGACTTTTGTTCACGTCATCATTGGGATGGACCAGTCGTGACATACCTCGTTCACCGCCGAGGATCTCACTGGCGCGGTTCGCTAATACCTCATTCATGTTCATGTTAGTTTGCGTACCGGAGCCGGTCTGCCAGATGGCCAGAGGAAACTCTCCGCTGTGTTGATTATCCAGCACTTCTTCTGCTGCTTTGATGATCGCCTCTGCGCGTTCTTCAACTAATAATCCCAAATCCTGATTAACTTTTGCCGCTGCGCGTTTAGTCAGCGCCAGCGCATGAATCAACGCGTCTGGCATTTTTTCCGTTGAGATCCGAAAGTGTTCCAGAGAGCGTTGGGTCTGTGCACCCCACAGCTTATCAGAGGGAACATCGATCGAACCCATTGAGTCTTTTTCAATGCGATTGGCAACCATTACTGTCTCCTTAACACAAATAGTGAGTATTTACGGCCTAACCCCCGCGAGAGGCGGAAACTACACCGCTCAGCGTGATTAAGATCAACATTGTCTTATGCAACTGAGTCCAAGTTATTAGTCATTGAATGCCTTTACTATGACATTCTGTTGTAATACATCACGATTATTTCACTGCCAACACGGGAACTTATCATGCAAAAATTAATCAATTCACTGCAATATTATGCTTGGGGCAGTAAAACAGCCTTAACAGAACTTTATCATATTGCTAATCCCGATAATCGTCCGCTGGCAGAACTTTGGATGGGCGCCCATCCTAAAAGTCCTTCACAAATAGATACCCCCGCTGGCCGTCGCTCATTGCGTGAGGTTATTTCAGAAAATACCACTGCGATTCTGGGTGAAAAAGTTGCCCTTCGCTTTGGTGAACTGCCCTTTTTATTTAAGGTTCTTTGCGCCGCCCAGCCGTTGTCCATTCAGGTCCATCCCAGCAAATCGTCAGCCGAAGCCGGTTTCGCCAAAGAGAACGCCGCAGGGATCGCACTGGATGCCCCTGAGCGCAACTATAAAGATGCCAATCACAAGCCGGAGCTGGTGTTTGCACTGACACCGTTCAAAGCCATCAACGGTTTTCGTCAACAAAGAGAAATGGTTTCACTGTTGCAGCCAGTCGCTGGCGCTCATCCAGATATCGCCCACTTTTTACAGGCACCTGATGAGCTACGTCTCAAACAGCTTTTTGCCAGCCTGCTTTCGATGGAGGGAGAAAGGAAATCTCTGGCACTCGGGGTACTTAAAGACATGCTAAACAGTCAGCCAGGCGAACCCTGGGAAACCATCCGCACTATTGCCGCGGATTATCCTAATGATAATGGCCTGTTTTCACCGCTTCTGCTAAATGTCATTACCCTGCAACCGGGTGAAGCTATGTTCCTGTTCGCAGAAACGCCTCATGCCTATCTGAGTGGCGTTGCGCTGGAGGTAATGGCAAATTCTGATAATGTACTGCGCGCAGGGCTGACGCCAAAATATATTGATCTTCCGGAGCTGTTAGCAAATCTCAAGTTCACGGCAAAACCTTATGATTCACTGCGCACAGAGCCGCAGTCCAAAGGCAGCAGTCTGATTTTTCCGATACCGGTAGAGGATTTTGCCTTTGCATTACATACCCTGAGCGCGGAGAAAGCTGTTATCAGCCAGGAGAGTGCAGCCATTCTGTTCTGCATTGACGGTGAAGCACTGGTCGCGCAAGGGAAACAGCAGATAACGCTGATGCCAGGTGATTCCTGCTTTATCCCCGCCAACGAATCACCCGTGACGCTTACTGGCACAGGGCGCATTGCTCGTGTTTATAATCAGCTGGATTAACTGAAAAGACAGGTTATAAAATAGCTGTTATCATTCAAGCTATTACTTAAAAAACACCCCGCCGGAACAGCCCGCAAGAACAGGAAGGTACACCGGCATGACGAAAGAGAAAGGATTTATTGATGAAAAAGACCAAAATAGCGGTCGTCGTGGTGGTAGCATTAGGCGTAATCTGGACCGGGGGCGCGTGGATAACAGGGAAAAAGCTGGAGCAAAATCGCGATCAGGCATTACAACAGATTAATCACTGGCTGCAACAGCAGCTGCCACAATCGCGTCTGACGGTCAATTATCAGGATTATCAACGCGGCCTGTTCAGCAGCCACGTTAAACTGGTCATACAATCAACATCTCAGACAACAGACAATGCGCTGTTGAAACCCGGCCAGAGCATTGTTCTTCAGGAAACGATCGATCACGGTCCATTTCCGCTGGCGCAATTAAAGCAATTTAATCTGATCCCCAGTATGGCTTCCGTACACAGCACGCTGCAAAATACCGCCCCGGTGGGCGGGCTGTTTAAGTTGACCAAAGATAAGCCCTTTATTACATCTGATACCCGCGTTGGTTATAGCGGAGCAACTTCAAGCGTAATTCATTTGTTGCCGATTGATTTTCAGGATGAGAAAAGTGGTGATCGACTGGCCTTCAATGGCGGCGAGCTAACCGTTTCTGCCGATAACCGGGGTAACAAACTGGATTATAACGGCAATATCGATAACCTGCAGATTACCAGTAAAAATGATATGGGCATGCCTGTTCTGCTTACCTTTAATGGCTTATCGGTAACGGGTATAACACATTTAGGTGCGAGCGGTTTCCGCGTTGGTAAACAGGTGATAGCACTGAAAAAGTTCAATACCAGCATTCAGGGCAAAGAGATGGTTGACGCTGAAGGGCTGAAACTTCTGTCAGACTTCACAAGCGATGATAAGGATATCAACGGGCAGTTGGATTACAGCATGAACGGCCTGAAAATACAGAGGCAAGATTTAGGCTCGGCCAATCTTAATCTGAAATTATCACAACTCGATGCTAATGCGTTGAGGACCTTCCTGAATAATTATCGCGATGAAATGCAGCCGATAATTAATCAGCAAAACAATGATTCGCTGATGTTACAACAAAAATCCCGTGCAATCTTTATTAAAAATCTTCCGCTGCTGCTCAAAGGCGATCCGGTTATCAGCATTGCCCCGTTGAGCTGGAAAAATGCCAAGGGCGAAAGTACCTTTAATTTAACTATCAGCCTGAGAGATCCGTCAGCCGGTATACCAGCCGATGCCGGTGATATTAATCAGGCCGCAGACACGTTCGTCAAATCCCTCGACGCCAGACTCGTCATCCCTATGGCGATGGCAAATGAAACTATGACTCGTGTAGGCATGGCAGAAGGTAACAGCGAAGAACAAGCCGCCAAGATTGCCGATCAGCAGGTTAAAGGCTTTGCTGCAATGGGGCAGATGTTCAAGCTCACTACCCAGCAGAATGGTGATATCGTTACCAGTCTGCATTTTGCCAATGGCCAGATAAACATGAATGGCGAAAAAATGCCGCTCGACCAGTTTATCAATCGTTACCTCCCGCTTAACGCTACGCCAGATAGTATGCCGCAGTAATTTCAATCATTTCGATCCCATAAAAAGCGCGCTATGGCGCGCTTTTTATTAGTGGTGATTTACGCAAACAAAAAAAATTTTGCGCAAACTAGTGGCATCATACGTTGTGATATTTTTATAATGTTCTGCACTTTATAAATTCAATCTGGTAAGTGAGTGCACTGTGATCGTTGACAACCTCCCCCTGACAGACCTTCATCGTCATCTTGATGGCAATATCCGTGCGCAAACAATCCTGGACTTGGGACGAGAGTTCAATGTTAACCTGCCGGCAGCCAACCTGGCGAGTTTACGCCCCCACGTGCAGGTTACCGGAAGTGAACCCGACTTAGTGAGCTTCCTCAATAAACTAGACTGGGGCGTAAAAGTGTTGGGATCGCTTGAAGCCTGCCGCCGGGTAGCTATAGAGAACGTTGAGGATGCTGCACGGGCGGGTATTCATTATGCGGAGTTGCGCTTCTCTCCTGGCTATATGGCGATGACGCATAACCTGCCGGTTAGCGGCGTGGTGGAGGCCATTGCCGACGGCATCAAAAGCGCCAGACGCCAGTATCAGATCGAGGTACGCCTGATTGGTATCATGAGCCGGACCTTTGGTGAAGAAGCCTGCCTGCAAGAACTGGAGGGTCTGCTGGCCCATCGCGATGCAATCACTGCCGTTGACCTTGCCGGCGACGAACTCGGTTTCCCCGGAAGCGAGTTCCTGACACATTTTAATCGCGCTCGCGATGCAGGTTTTCACGTGACAATCCACGCGGGAGAAGCGGCCGGCGCCGAGAGCATCTGGCAAGCTATCCGCGAGCTGGGCGCCGAACGCATAGGGCACGGCGTCAGGGCTATTGACGATCCTGCCCTGATGGATTTTCTCGCTGAACAGGGTATCGGCATTGAATCCTGCCTGACGTCGAACATTCAAACCAACACCGTCCCGTCACTGGCTTCACATCCGCTGAGACAATTCCTCGACCACGGGATACTGGCCACGCTGAACACTGACGATCCTGCGGTTCAGGGCATCGAGCTACCCCATGAATATCAGGTTGCAGCGCCCAGCGCCGGGCTGTCAGCAGCACATATTCGCCAGGCGCAGGAAAATGGCCTGACAATTGCTTTCCTCAGTGAAGTGGAAAAGCAAGCATTGCGCCAACGCGTTTCCACCGGTTGACGATTGAAAAAGCCTCCCTGCACATCAGGGAGGTAAAAATTACTTTCCTTTTCTGGGCGCGCACTTCACGCAGCCGCTCTGTTTACGGCGATTATTTACAGGAAAGCGTCTGACGCTTTTCCACAGACTGCAAGCCAAGCTCAATCAATTCCATTACCTGAATGGCTTCTTCAGCGCTAACCGGATTGGCACCATCCCCTTTAATTGCGTCACGAATTGCAGCATAGTACGCCGGGTAGTTGCCAGGGATTGTTAACAGGCTTTTCTCAATCACCTGATCCCCCTCGATCAGCGTCAACACGCCGTCTCGCATATCATACCCCCATTCCGTCTGCGGTGGTCGGGCACCAGATTTAAGGCTGTCTTCCTGCGGATCAAGGCCAAACTTCACGTAGCTCCCACGGGTGCCATGAAGCTGGTAACGCGCTGACTCGGCGGCCACCAGCATGCTCGCATGTAAAATCACGCGCTTTTGCGGATAGATTAACACCGCGTGAAAATAGTCGGTTGTTTGTGCCCCGGGACGCAGCTCTGTCATATCGACATTAATGGCTACCGGTGAGCCGAACAACTGAAGAGCCTGATCTAACAGATGCGGCCCAAGATCGAACCAGAGGCCGCTGCCCACGCCTTTTTGTTCACGCCAGCGCTGACGCACCTCCGGGCGAAAGCGATCAAAGTGCGATTCAAAATAGCAAATTTCACCCAAAGTACCTTCATCCAGCAAGTGCTTAACCGTCATAAAATCACTGTCCCAGCGGCGGTTGTGGAACACCGAAAGCAACAATCCTTTCGACTGTGCCAGGGCATTTAACTCATAAGCTTGTGACAGTGTAACAGTGAAAGGTTTATCAACCACCACGTGCTTACCGGCATTCAAAGCGGCTTTTGCCAGTGGAAAATGGCTATCATTCGGCGTTGGAATAACGATGACCTGCAGAGAAGGATCGTCAAATAACGTCTGCGGATCGGATTCGACCCTGACTGATGGCCAGTCCGCATGAACTTTTGCAGCATCGCTGCTGGATATAGCCGCCAGCTCCATTCCGGAGGTTCCGGCAATTAATGGGGCGTGAAACGTTTTGCTGGCAAAGCCGTACCCTACCAGACCAACACGAATTTTGTCGCTCATTTTGACTCCTCTCGTTCTCTATCCGATTGATTAAAGTTGAAAGTGCGATGCAGAACAAGGCCGAATACGCTGAAAGTTTATTCTTGTGCCCATTGAGCACAGCGGGACAAATGCCAAAAACCAAAAGATGTTGATTACAATCGCCATCATCAGCACTGACAGGTGTGCTGCACCTTAACTACACGTCTCTACCGCACAATAGCCACGCCAGAAAAATGTCTGTTTACAGTCGAAGTCTGATTGTGAATAGCGATAGTTAAATAGGAGGAGCGGCACAAATAGTAATCGCCATCCCTTTCGCAATATTATAAAAATGTTGAAAAAATGAAATTACGATAAAAAGCATGATGAATCTGTGTCTAAAGATTGACCTGTGAGAATACCCAGTACCACTTTTCCTAACAGCAGAGTTATTAGGCTAAGAAAATCGATGCATCCGGCTGCCTTTTCAGAAGCATTATGAGCAATTTGTTTTAATCAGGTTTCAGGTTTCTTGATTAAAATGAGAGTCGGGTTATGTCTTTCTCCTATCTTTATGATTTCTACTACCAGGACAATCTATCAACATCATGACAGCTCAAGATTTTCTTTTAACATTTCGCAAAATTAACAATTACGACAACTTAGAAAAACTTTTCGATCGTCTTAATTATTCTCTGACTGATGACAAGGACATTATCAATATGTATCGCGCTGCCGATCATCGACGCGCTGAGCTTGTTTCAGGCGGCAGGCTGTTTAATTTGGGCCAGGTGCCGAAATCTGTCTGGCGCTATGTCATCTAAATTTCTCTGCCTGATGAATTTTACAAAAAATCACGTATAATCGCGCCTCTGCTTTTCAACAGTCAACATTTCCATGCTGCGGACCATGAGGGTTTGTTGTGAAAATAGAATCTGCGCCGCGTATTGGTGGCTGGTTGTGGTTGCCCTTTATATGGCTGGTTCTGACGCTGCTTACCAGCACGTTAGTGATGGGGCATTATGTCGCCTGGCTGCTGAATAACCCGATCTGGCACAATCTGTTCAGTCAATCACATACTCTGTTGATTCAGATAGCCGCTACGCTGGTGACAGCGGCTGGCATGTGGATTTACAGCGCCTGGGTTACCTGGTTATTTTATCAGCGCTCCAGCCGGCTGCCGCGTCATTACATCATATGGCTACTATTGACGATTGCGCTGTCGCTCAAAAGCTGGGCTTTATCGCCAGTAAGTGAGGCCATCGCCACGCGAAACCTGCTGATTTCTTTGTTGGCTGCCGCTCTTTTTGCTGTTTATTTACGGCGTTCAAAAAGAGCCAAAACGACCTTTATTGAACCTTAGCCATACGTGTTTATTCAATAGTGCTTTCTGAGAGGGTTTACGGATTAACCTTGGTATTGCGCGGTTGTGCCCGGCAGTGGGATGGCCGATAATAACCGCTTTTGTTGTTCAGGCTAAACCATGACCGAATACCTGCTGTTATTTGTTGGCACCGTGTTGGTGAATAATTTCGTCCTGGTGAAGTTCCTCGGGCTTTGCCCTTTTATGGGCGTTTCCAAAAAGCTGGAAACGGCAATCGGCATGGGGCTCGCCACAACCTTTGTGATTACTCTGGCCTCGATTTGTGCATGGCTGGTCAATCATCTGATTCTTGTTCCCCTCGATCTCACCTACCTGCGCACTATGGCTTATATCCTGGTGATCGCGGTCGTCGTACAATTTACCGAGATGGTGGTACGTAAAACCAGCCCCGGTCTTTATCGCCTGTTGGGCATCTTCCTGCCATTGATTACCACTAACTGTGCCGTGTTGGCCGTTCCGTTGCTGAGCGTAAATCTCAGTCACAGCTTCTTGCAGGCATCAGTATTTGGCTTCAGCGCATCCATTGGCTTTTCACTGGTCATGGTGCTATTTGCCGGCCTGCGTGAGCGGCTGGTTCTGGCTGATGTGCCTGCTCCGTTTAAAGGAAATTCTATTGCACTGATTACCGCCGGGTTGATGGCCCTGGCCTTCATGGGCTTCAGCGGGTTGGTGAAATTCTGATGGCCGCAATCTGGATCGCTGTTGTGGTACTCAGTGCACTGGGCCTGTTTTTTGGCGCCCTACTCGGCTATGCTTCCCGTCGATTTAAAGTTGAAGACGATCCCATCGTCGAGCAAATCGATGCACTTTTACCACAGAGTCAGTGCGGCCAGTGTGGCTATCCCGGCTGCCGCCCCTATGCAAACGCGGTGGGTAACAATGGCGAGGCAATTAATAAATGCGCCCCCGGTGGCGAGCAAACCATGCTTAAGCTGGCGGCGCTGCTCAATGTTGAGGCACAGCCGATTGATGGCGATGACGAAGCGCGTGAGCCGCTAAGGAAAGTCGCCTGGATCGATGAAGCCAATTGCATTGGCTGCACCAAATGCATTCAGGCTTGTCCGGTCGATGCGATTATAGGCGCCACCCGTGCCATGCATACTGTGCTTAGCGATGCATGTACTGGCTGCGACCTCTGTGTTGCACCTTGCCCAACTGACTGCATTGAAATGCGGCCAGTTGCCGTCACCCCTGCTAACTGGAAATGGAACTTAGAGACTATTCCAGTAAAAGTAATCCCTGCGGATTGTCATGCTTAAACAACTTAATCTGTTCAAAAAAAAACGCATCTGGGATTTTGAAGGCGGCATTCATCCGCCTGAAATGAAAACGCAGTCAAACAGTAGGCCTTTGCGTCAGCTGCCGCTAGCATCGCGCTTTATTATTCCGTTGAAACAACATATCGGACAAGATGGCGAGATCTGCGTTAAGCCTGGCGATAAAGTGCTGCGTGGCCAGCCTCTGACCTTCGGCAAGGATCGAATGTTGCCGGTGCATGCGCCGACTTCTGGTGTCATCGAGGCCATAGCTTACCATATGACGGCACATCCCTCAGGGCTGAGTGAATTCTGTATTTTTCTTGAAGCGGACGGAGAGGATCGTTGGGCACCGCGTAATCCGCTGACAGATTATAAGTTGCGGCCACGTGCTGAGTTGATAACACATATTCATCAGGCTGGCATCGCCGGACTTGGCGGTGCCGGATTTCCTACCGCACTCAAATTGAACGGCGGCCGGAACAGCACCAGGACATTAATTATTAACGCTGCGGAGTGCGAGCCTTATATCACAGCTGACGACCGCCTGATGCAGGACTGCGCTGCAGAGGTTATAGAAGGTAGCCGTATTCTTGCCTGGATTTTACAGTCAGACCAGACACTGATCGGCATTGAAGATAATAAACCCCAGGCCATCAAAGCATTGAAACAGGCTCTGGCCGGCAGCCATGATTTGCAGTTGCGCATTATCCCCACTAAATACCCGTCAGGTGGTGCAAAGCAACTGACAAAAATTCTCACGGGAATGGAAGTTCCCCACGGCGGGCGCTCATCTGATATCGGCGTGCTGATGCAAAACGTTGGCACGGCCTATGCCGTGAAGCGAGCAATTATCGATGGCGAAGCGCTGACGGAACGCGTAGTAACGCTCACTGGTGAGGCAATTGCACAACCGGGAAACGTTTGGGGGCGGATGGGTACTCCAGTTAGCCATCTGCTACACCATGCCGGTTTTGCGCCGCAGGCTGAGCAGATGGTTATAATGGGTGGCCCGCTGATGGGCTTTACCTTATCAGCACTGGATGTGCCAGTGGTTAAGATAACCAACTGCCTGTTAGCCCCCTCCAGCGAAGAGATTGGTAAACCCCTGGCTGAGCAGTCCTGCATTCGATGCAGCGCCTGCGCCGACGTTTGCCCGGCAGCACTGCTTCCACAACAGCTGTACTGGTACAGCCGGGGTGGCGATCATGACAAAGCCCGCATCCATCACCTTGATGATTGCATTGAATGTGGAGCCTGCGCTTACGTTTGTCCCAGCAATATCCCGCTGGTTCAGTATTATCGCCAGGAAAAAGCTGAGCTGAGGGCCATCGACCTTGACGCCAGACGCACCGCTGAGGCAAAGGCGCGTTTTGAAGCACGGAAAAACCGTCTCGGGCGTGAAAAAGAAGCCCGCGAGGCACGCCATCAACAGGCAAAAACAACGGTCAGTGAGCGCGATCAGCAGGAGATAAGCGCCGCACTTGCACGTGTTAAAGCGAAGAATATTAAGCCTGATCAGCCAGTGATAGTACAGGCAGGAAGTTTGCCGGATAACAGCGCAATGATCATTCAGCGTCAGGCGCGTAAAGCTGAGGCATACGCTCGCCAGTCGGAAAAGCAGTCTCAGAAAGATCCTATCACCCGCCAAAGTAGCGATCCGCGTAAGGCGGCGGTAGAAGCCGCTATCGCCCGCGCTAAAGCAAAAAAAGCCGTGCCAGAACTGCCGCAAGAGGAGCAACGTACCACACAGCCCTCCACCAGCGATCCGCGTAAGGCGGCGGTGGAAGCCGCTATCGCCCGCGCTAAAGCAAAAAAAGCCGCACAGCAACGAACTCAAGAGGAATAAATGGCGTTTCGTATCGCAAGCTCTCCCTATACCCACAACCACCGCAATACCGGTAAAATCATGCTGCTGGTCGTTATAGCCGCACTCCCCGGTATAGTGGCGCAGTGGTATTACTTTGGCTGGGGTAACCTGATACAAGTAGCGATCGCGATAGTTACCGCGCTGGCTTCAGAGGGGCTGGCATTAAGGCTACGCAGCAGTCCGGTGCTGCCAGGCTTGGGCGACTATTCAGCACTG
Source organism: Izhakiella capsodis (assembly GCF_900115045.1). Lineage (GTDB taxonomy): Bacteria > Pseudomonadota > Gammaproteobacteria > Enterobacterales > Enterobacteriaceae > Izhakiella > Izhakiella capsodis. The sequence goes on from NZ_FOVC01000001.1 coordinate 747,129, forward strand.
TTAACCGCCCTGCTACTGGGAATAAGTATCCCAGCACTTGCCCCCTGGTGGATGGTGGTTATTGGTACCGCTTTTGCGATTATTATTGCCAAGCAACTATACGGCGGGCTCGGTCAAAACCCTTTCAATCCGGCGATGATAGGCTATGTTGTTCTGCTGATATCCTTCCCTGTACAGATGACCAGTTGGCTGCCACCCAGAGAACTTCAGGCATCAACGGTCGGCCTTGCCGATTCACTGGCGGTGATATTCAGTGGTCATAGTCTTAACGGTGAGACGCTGCACCAACTGCGTGAAGGGATTGATGGTATTAGTCAAGCAACGCCACTGGATAATTTTAAAACCGGATTGGCTACCGGCCATCACGCCGCTCAGCTGCTCACTCAGCCTATCTACAGCGGTGTACTGGCAGGGCCAGGCTGGCAATGGATCAACCTTGGTTTTCTTCTCGGCGGTCTGTTCTTACTTAGCCGGAATGCCATTCGCTGGCATATTCCACTCAGTTTTCTGCTATCGCTGACGATTTGCGCGACTATTAGCTGGCTGATCGCACCCGATAAATTTATTTCGCCGCTGATTCATCTGTTTTCTGGCGCAACCATGCTTGGGGCATTTTTTATTGCCACCGATCCCGTAACCGCCTCCACGACCAATAAAGGCCGCCTGATTTTTGGCGCTTTAATTGGCATGTTGGTGTGGTTGATTCGCAGTTTTGGCGGTTATCCTGATGGCGTAGCTTTTGCCGTTTTGCTGGCTAACATTACTGTGCCACTGATTGATTATTACACGCAGCCGCGCGTATACGGTCACAAAAAGGAGTAAATATGCTGGATGTGATCCGTAGAAATGGTGTTACGCTTGCGGTTTTTGCCGCCATCACCACCGGCATGACAGCAGTCATCAACGCAGTGACTAAACCCACTATCGCGCATCAGGCTGATCTGGCGCAGAAAGCGTTACTTGACCAGGTGGTTCCACCGGATATTTATGACAACCAGTTGCAACAGGAATGTTACGTTGTCACAAATAGAGCATTAGGGAATTTGAATCCTCACCACCTTTATCTTGCGCGTAAGAATGGCAAACCGGTAGCAGTGGCGCTCGAAACGACGGCATCTGATGGCTATTCCGGCAACATTCAGATGTTGGTTGGTGCCGATTTTAAGGGTAAGGTTCTGGGTACTCGCGTTGTTGAGCACCATGAAACACCAGGTCTGGGAGATAAGATTGATTTACGTATCTCCAATTGGATCTTGTCTTTCGATGATAAAGTTATTCATGGCAGCGCCGACCCGCATTTTGCAGTAAAAAAGGATGGCGGTGACTTCGATCAGTTTACCGGGGCGACAATTACGCCGCGCGCGGTCGTTAACGCTGTAAAACGCACCACGCTTTATGTGGAAACCCTGCAACCTCAACTGAACTCACTAAAAGCCTGCGGAGAATAATAATGCGCCAAGCGAAGGAACTACTCATCGGCGGTTTGTGGAAGAATAATTCTGCGCTGGTGCAATTACTGGGTCTGTGCCCCCTGCTGGCGGTAACTTCCACGGCGACCAATGCATTAGGTCTGGGTCTGGCGACCACGCTGGTATTAACCTGCACTAACAGTGGGATCTCACTTTCACGCCGTTGGGTACCTTCAGAGATCCGCATTCCAGTTTACGTGATGATCATTGCCGCTGTAGTCAGTTGCGTACAGATGCTCATTGCAGCTTGGGCGCCGGAGTTAAATCAATCACTGGGGATTTTTATTCCCCTGATTGTCACAAACTGCATTGTCGTCGGCCGCGCGGAAGCGGTTGCATCTAAAAGCAGTGTTCCCCTTGCTGCACTGGACGGTATGGCGATCGGTCTTGGTGCGACCAGCGTGATGGTTGTACTGGGTTCGATTCGTGAAATTATCGGCAATGGTACAATCTTCAACGGTGCTGATCAGCTGCTTGGTCCTTGGGCGAAAGTGCTGCGTATTCAGATTTTCCATTTTGACTCGCCGATGCTGCTGGCAATGCTGCCCCCGGGTGCCTTTATCGGACTTGGCATGCTGCTGGCATGTAAATATTTGATCGACAAAAAAATGAAACAGCGAGCAGCACTGAGAGCTGAACAACGCTCAGAGTCAACCAGAGGACTGAACGGACAAACGGGAAGCACTGCGTGAATAAAGAAAAACGCCGCATGATACTGGAACGTCTGCGCGAAGATAACCCTCATCCAACAACTGAGCTCAATTTTTCCTCTCCCTTTGAGCTGCTGATCGCAGTCCTACTTTCTGCGCAGGCGACGGATGTTAGCGTGAATAAAGCCACCGCCCGTCTTTATCCTGTGGCGAATACGCCACAGGCAATGCTGGATCTCGGCGTTGACGGCGTGAAGGAATACATCAAAACAATCGGTTTATTTAACAGCAAGGCTGAACACGTGATTAAAACCAGCCGTATTCTGCTGGAAAGACACGCCGGTGAAGTGCCTCAAAATCGCCAGGCGCTGGAAGCGTTACCTGGCGTAGGACGAAAAACGGCAAACGTCGTTCTGAATACTGCCTTTGGCTGGCCAACGATCGCCGTCGATACCCATATTTTTCGCGTAGCAAACCGTACTCACTTTGCACCCGGCAGTAACGTTGAGCAGGTAGAAGATAAGCTGCTCAAGGTTGTGCCTTCAGAGTTCAAACTCAATTGTCATCACTGGTTGATCCTCCTCGGGCGCTATACCTGCGTCGCGCGTAAGCCGCGCTGTGGCGCCTGCATTATTGAAGATCTCTGCGAGTATGACCAGAAAACAGAAATAACCTGATTGCCTTAAAGGGGCTTAAGGCTATTTCACCTCTCCCCTTACCTTTAGACACCGTAGCGGCTGCTTGAACAGATAGACCGTCTGACCCGTCTGAGTAACAGCGACTGGATGGCGCTAAAAAAGCAGATCGAGCAACACGAGCTGCGGATTGCCAGCCTGGAGGTGTCCACCTCATGGCAAGCCGTGTCAGATAGAGATCCTTCGCGGGTTGCCCCGATCACCCGTGCAGTCATCACCGCCATCAATACCATGCTTATCGATCTGACGGCCGCAATGTCGCATAAGGACTGGCTAAGCCATCACCAACGGCAAAAACAAGGTATCAGACGCGCACATACGCCGGGGAACTTTCGGGGCAAACAGGCAGATCAGTAACGGCATCAGAAGGTTATGTACTACCGGCAGGTAAAAAAACTCAGCATCGGCAAATCCGCAGACGCCACAATTCAAAAAATGCCGTATTCAGGCACTCAACAGAAATAAAGTTGTTTACTGACAGAAAATTTTTTTTGATGATGATAAACAGGGGTTTTAACAGCC
>NZ_FOVC01000014.1 GCF_900115045.1 Izhakiella capsodis
TCGATGCTGCAGACGGCGGAGGGGGCTTTTGACGAAGTGACCAATATCCTCTACCGCATGAAGGACCTGGCGACACAAGGGGCCGACGACACCAATGGAGCCAGCGATCGTGATGCGCTCCAGTCTGAGTTAACTGAGCTGAATAAAGAGCTGGCCAATATCCTGAATAATACCCGCTATGGTAACGAGAAGTTATTCAGCTCTGCGGTATCCGTGAAAAAGCCTGAAAAAGAAGTCCTCCCTGAGGTGCCGAAAGTAACTGAAGTACCTGAAGTACCGAAAACACCTGAAGTATCTAAGGATGTTCCCCCGCCAGGTGAGCCTCAAACTTTTCGGGTAAAAGCTTTTGAACGAGTGCTTACCGATGACAAACCCTATTTTATATTCAAACTTTTCGACGATGATGGTTCGCTGATAGATATAAGAATCAATCCGGGTGACGAGGATTATATTGATGTGTTTAATTATTATGCTGTAAATGTGAATATGGTTGAAGGAGATCTACCTCCACCCTCAATTTCATTAAAATACAAGAGGTTGCATACTTCGTCAGCAGAATCAGATTCACCCGTTACACAGGAATCAGCTCCGTCTGAGTCATTTACTTCTACGAAACCTGCACTACGCGCTACGGAGCCATCCTCGATACCTTTGGAGAGAGGAGGAACGGCGTCAGAGTCTGATTCGTCAATAAAATTTGAGCCAGGCTCAGGCTCAGCTTCGGAGTCTGACACTCCCTCAGAGTCTATCTTGACGCAGGGCAAACTGACAAAGGCGTTGCAGTTTCAAATTGGTGCCGGTAAAGATGAAGTGATGAAGCTCGATCTCAGCAATCAAATTAATGATGTTACTCAGGCCATTGGTGAGCTGAGCGGGGCAGGCCACGATCTTACCACGGGTACCAGTGCAAATAGCATGATTGGGCGGATAAGCGACGTGCTGAATTCTGTCGGCGCCATCCGCTCCAGCCTCGGTGCCAGCATCAATCGCCTGGGCCACACTTCAAACAACCTTGCCAATATGAAAGATAATACCGATAACAGCATCGGCGTTATCCGTGATACCGATTATGCCAGCGAGTCATCGCAGATGACCCGGCAGCAAATGCTGGCGCAAAGCAGCCAGCTAATGCTCAGGCAGGCCGGGAGCATGAGTAATATGATCCTGAACTTCCTGAAATAGTTATTCGCTTCGTCACAGGCCAACCGCGTCCTTAACGAAAAGGGACGCTATTGGCTCAGCACTTATGTTTTCAGCCTCTTCTATTTCTGCAGCGGAAGTTCGTTTTCCGCTCTTTTTTCCGCTTTGAGTCGGGGGCTGGTGGCATGTGCTTGAAATTTCAGTTTTATAAAAATTGGCATATTTTTTGCTAGCTCATATAAGGTAAAGCTAGCTCCGGCAATAGGATAATCAGGAGAGGTAAAAATGGACTTAGCAATGGATCCTGCTCAGTGGGCCAAACAGTTAGCAGACAATAGTGTTTATCGCATGCAATCCCGTCTGGACGCACAGAAAAAGTCAGTGCAGGACCAGCAAAATGCTTTGAACACCCTGAAAAGCACATTGAGTGGATTTCGTAGCAGCCTGAGCAAACTCAACACTTCGCAAGGCATTATTAAGAATAGCGCAACAGCGAACCATGACGGCTTTGTAAATCTGAAGGCCAGTGCCGCTGCCAGCAAAGGATTATATCAATTCAGCGTTAATGAGACCGCGGCAGCTGAGCAGATTTCCTATGCCGGCTTAACGGATCAGGATATTAAAAATGCCACGGGAAAGTTAACCCTCGGTGTACAGGATAAAACGCTGGATATCGCCCTTGATGGGATTGGCAGTCTGGCCGATCTGCGTGATGCAATTAATAAAGATAGTGACAATCCCGGTGTTATTGCTTCGTTGATGAAGGTCAACGGTAAAGTTGAACTGCTACTCAGTAGTGAAGAGACCGGACTAAGCAATAAATTCAGCGTCTCTGCCACTGACGCCAGCCTTAATTCCGGCCTGAACAGTGGCATTAGTATAAGCCGTGCACGTGACGCAGTTATTCGGATCGGCGGTGATGGTAGCGCTGGTTCAGGGCGTGAAGTAACGAGTTCCAGTAATAGTTTTAAGGACCTGATCCCCGGTGTAGAAATAAACATATTACAAAAAACGGAGGATCGGCCTCTTATCATTAATGTCGAAACGGATGCAGAAGGCAGTGAAAAGCAGCTTCAGGAATTTGTCGATGCTTACAATAGCCTCAAAACTGAATTGGATAAACTGACGAAAAGCGGCGGTGAAAAGGAAGGTCGCGGCCCCCTGGCGGGTGATGCGGGGGTTCGCGTTTTAGAGCAGCAGCTTAACAATGAACTGCGTCGCAGCTTCGGCGGTTTTAAATTGAGTGATTATGGCATTGAGGCTGACAAAAAAGGCCAATTGGTTTTGCATAAGGATAAGATGGAGAAAGGTCTGCGAGCCAATCCCTTAGCTTTAAACAGTCTGTTTTCTGGTAAGACAGGGTTGGTAAAAACGCTTGATAAAAGCCTCGATAGCCTGCTCAACGTGACCAGTGGATCAATCAAAACCCGAAATGACGCGCTTGATAGGCAAAACAAGACGCTGTCGCAGAAAACCGAGCAAATCTCCACGCGTTACGACAACGCTTATAACCGTTATTTGCGCGAGTTTACGCGTGTTCAGGCCGCGATGCAGCAAATGCAGCAAACCATGTCGCAGTTTTTTTAACAGGGAAGAGTGATGTACGGAAATCTGAGTGAATTTGACGGCTATGGGGATGCAGATTTAGCAATACGCACCGCGGCTGCAAACCCTCATCAACTGGTCCTGATGCTATTCGGTGGATTAATGGATGAGCTGATACGGGCGAAAGGACACATTGCGACCAAACGCTATGAGCGAAAAGCCGATAGTATTTCTAAATGCATCGATATTCTGAATGCGTTAACCAGCGCGCTCGATTACCAGCAAGGCGGTGATCTTGCACAACAGCTAGCGGCGCTGTATGACTATTGCGTTTATCGCTTGTACGAAGCCAGTAATGAACTCTCGGTGGAAAAAATCGATGAGGTCGAGACGATTCTTGCTGAGCTCCGTTCAGGTTGGGAAGGGATGAAATCATGATGCGCAAAGAGGCTTTGATGCTGAATAATGCGCTGAATGATGCCTGCCAGAGCGAAGACTGGTTGCGGGTTCAGTCACTGGATAGAGATATCAGTGATTTTCTTCAACGTCTGCATACAGCGCCGCCAGAGGCTATTGATATGAGCGCGTTGCGTATCCTGCAGCAGAGCCACTACGAGGTTATGCTGCAATCTCAACGGCGACTTGAAACGCTGCAGCAGAAGCTACAGCGATATCACGCTTCGCGGGAAGGTTTGCAGGCTTATGACCTATTTTCTCCGCCGCAAGGAGAATAGGTCGCGATGATAATCACTGGTCAAATATCGCAATCCATGTCGCAAATCAGCAGTGAAGCTTCACCTGGTGCGCCGTGCCCGATTTCATCGGCTCGGCCTTCTTCAACGTCCGAATTTTCATCGCCATCCTCCTTTCCTCAAATCAATTTTTCTTTGAACGAGGGCCAGATGCCAAAGCCTGGGCGTCATCAGAGTAACGTTCATACCGATTCAGATGATATATCGGGCGATCCCGCCGTTCTGCTGGCATTGTTGCTGCCAGAAGTCTCAATGCCATCGCAGGATGATGCAGGCGTCAACCTTGCCGCGGGGTATGGTGGAAATGGCGAGCTTGTTCTGGCGTTACCAGACACTGGGTTGTTAAATACGGATGACGTGATAACACCACTAGCAAACGCCGTTAGCACCAACGGTGTTATGGGCTATGTCGGGGGTGCTATTCCCCAAACGGCGATGCCCGCTTTAGACCTGCAGTACGAAAGTGCTGACTCAACCACCGATACTGGGGTGTCGACAGGAACCACTAGCGCGCTAACTTCCTCAATACCTGGCAGCGTGGTTTCCGTTGACCATGAGAGCCTTAATGCTGGATATGCTTCACCGCAGGGAAGGGCAGGCGTAAGTATTTTATTGCCTGAGAATCACGCAGCTTTCAGCGTCTCCCTACCTGCTGTGCCCTCAAATCTGCCTTCTTCTCAACAATCTATGCCGTTATTAGCGGTCGCTGCAGCTGTCAGTTCAACGGATCCGAGCCGAGGGCATGTTGACAACTCTGTCGGTGATGACTTTCTTAGTACAACTAACCAAACCCCCACCAAGCCTGTAGAGGCTTCTCTCCTGCGTGCTTTGTATAAGTCAACCCGAGCACAGGGCGTTGCATCAACACCGCAATTATCCGCAGCGCTAAATAGCCTTGCCCCACTGGCGAACGGCGCTCATCAGACAGCAGCGGCGCAGATTACTGAACAAAAAAACCAGCAACCGATTACAGCGCAGTTAGCGGCGAGTATTGATAGTCAACGTACATTACAGCAGGTTTTAGGCGAGCGCCTGCAAATGCAAATTGATAATCAGATGCAAAAGGCAACTATCCGTCTGGACCCGCCTGATCTGGGTAAGCTGGATATTTCGCTGCATTATACGGCAGGTAAGCTGCAGGTGCAGATCCATGCCGCACAGCAGGATGTATGGCGTGTATTAAGCCAGGCGGTACCTGAATTGCGTGCAATGCTCAGTGAGACTAACCAACTGCAGGTTAACGTCCAGGTGTCACAACAGGGGGGTAAAAGCCGCGAACGCGACCGCCAGCAGGAAGAAGATGAGCCTATTTCTACCAATGACGGACTGATTGTAAATTCACCTGAGCGCGATGATCGCTCGGTTATAACCCGCGTGTGATCGATGATAATTAGCGATGAGTAGTAAATTATAATGAGTGCGTTTAACGAAATTTCCGTTTTTACGCCAGAAGAAGAGGGGCGTTACTTACAACAGTGGCTGCCGCTGGTAAAGCAAATTGTACGTCAGTTCTCCGCCCAGGCGGATGCGGTACTCGGACGTGATGATCTGGAGCAGGTTGCGCTGCTGGGTCTGTTGGAGTCGATACGTCGTTATGGTCAACCTGATGAATATTTCTCTGCCTATGCCCGCCAGCGAATTAGGGGGGCAATACTTGATCAACTGCGTCAGCATGACTGGCGTCCACGCAGTCTGCGTCAGAAAAGTCACAGGATGAATGATGCGGTGCGTGAGTTAGCACGCTCGCTGGGACGTGAACCGAACGAAGAGGATATTCGTCTCCATCTTGCTATAGATGCAGAAGAAGTTCAGCAGTACTTTCTGGTAAAAAATGCCGCTGCCATGGAAAGCCTTGACGACCTGTTTGCTGCGGGCGAATCCAGCGACCTGTTAGCCGGGAGAGATCTGGATGATCAGATGACTATCCAGCGCACGCTGCAGAAAGCATTAGCTGCGCTTGAACCTCGCGAGCAGCTTATTTTGAGCCTCTATTATCAGCAGGATATGAGCCTGAAAGAAATCGCTCTGGTCCTGGAGCTTACTGAGGCACGTGTTTGTCAACTTAATAAAAAAATTGCTGACAAGATTAAGTTATTTTTTGAGTAAGGGAATATGCAAAAACTATTTGGATTAATCATTGTTCTTGCCGGCGTTGTCGGTGGTTTTTTATGGTCAGGCGGTGTTCTGAATGCGTTCTGGCAACCGGGGGAGCTTACGATAATTATCGGTGCGTGGATCGGGGCAATGGTTATTGCTAATCCGCGCAGCATACTGAAAGAGATGATGCGCCAGATATATGGCGTACTCAAGAAAAATATGTACACCAAAGCCTTTCAGCAGCAGCTTTTAATGCTGCTTTATGAATTACTTGAGTTGGTTCAGGCCGGTGGCCTTAAAGCGCTGGATGAGCATATTGAAGTCCCTGCAAACAGTGAGCTATTTAAAAAGTATCCGTTGATCCTTGCAGATAAAGGTCTGGTCACGTTCATTTCCGATAACTTTCGTTTGATGGCGATGGGCAGGATTAATGCGCATGAGCTGGAGAATATCCTTGAGCAGGAGCTAGGCGCGGTTGAGGAAGAAATGATGCTACCCTCACGCTCTTTGTCGCGGACCGCAGAGGCTATGCCCGGATTCGGTATTTGCGCAGCCGTGCTTGGTATCATTATCACTATGCAGTCCATTGACGGCGATATCGCTGTGATTGGTGTGAAGGTTGCCGCTGCGTTAGTTGGCACTTTCCTTGGTGTTTTTCTTTGTTATTGCCTGATGGACCCGATGGCAAACGCTATGGAGCAGCTAACGAAAAGGCAGCTTGCGGTACTTGAATGCGTCCGAACTGTTTTGGTTAATCAGGTTGCTGGTAAACCTGCGCTGCTGGCTGTGGATGCAGGTCGTAAAATGTTGCCGCTGGATAGTAAGCCGACCTTTGCTGCACTTGATGGTTGGGTTGATAAACTGTCAGGAAATAAATAATTGTGAAAAAAACTGATCCTACTACTATCATCCGGCGCAGCGGACGTAAATCAGGCCATAATGCTCATCGTGGAGGATGGAAAGTGGCCTTTGCTGATTTTACATTGGCCATGATGGCCTTGTTTATGGTGCTTTGGATCGCCGCAACGGTGAATCAAGAGCAGCGCCACGCAATTGCGGCTGAATTGCAAGGCAAGGAGCTAAGCACGTTAAGTTGTAGTTCTTATAATCCGCTGCATATGCATGGCGAACCTGGCGATATGAGTACAAAAGATAACAGCCCGATCTTTTCGCCTGCGGTAACGGCAAAAAACATCTCGATGGCGCCAGACGAGATTAAAATATTCAAATTAAACGACGAGCATCGGGACAATGTTTCCAGCAAACAGGTGGCAAAAAATGATGCTTTCGAAGATAACGATGAGCTGATTGATCTAATAAATAAAGTTAGCCGCATTCTGAGAAGCATGGATGCCCAGAACAACGTCACGCTTGAGAGCTTGCCGCAGGGATTACGTATTCTCATTCAGGATAGTAGCCAGCGCATGATGTTCACCCGAGGAAGCGCTGTGATGACGCCTTTTTTTCAACGTTTACTGACGGAACTGGTACCGGTCTTCAACCAGCTGGATAATCATATCTTAATTAATGGCCACACTGATTCGGTTCGTTACTCGGATAATGCTGCCTATGATAACTGGAATTTATCAGCCGATCGGGCGTTGGCAGCTCAGCGCGTACTGAAACAGGCCGGGTTAGCTGATCAGCAAATTATCCAGGTGAGTGGCATGGCTGACAGTACATTGTTGGATCAAGACAATCCTCAGGCAGATAAAAATCGGCGAATTGAAATAATGGTTTTGACTAAAAGGGCCTCTGACGCCTTATATGAACTTTTAGGCTATAACGGACAAAAAGCGGTGCAGGCTGCAGCCAGTAAGCTTAAATAGTCTCTGTTTTACGTACGGTTAAGCTACTCATGCGGGGGGACAATTATCAATCAGACCGGTGGTAGTTAAGGTTAGTAATCAATAACAGAAATTAGATCTCCTCCGCAGAATGTAAATTCCTCATTATAGTTGGTGTCCGTTCAGGAATGTTACCGCTAACATGTTGTATGCCACGTCAATAGCGCTGTTAGCACCTGAACGAGCCCAATTGATTCACCCGATACTGATAACGGGTGTAAATGAAATGGGGGCTGAAAGTCACTAACCCATTGCGGAGAGTAAATCATGCCATTATTTATCGTTGCGATCGGTGTTGCGCTACTGCTGATCCTGATTATCCGATTTAAGCTGAATGGTTTTATCGCCCTGATTCTGGTTGCACTTGCGGTCGGCATCATGCAAGGAATGCCGGTCAATGAGGTGATCCGTTCGATTAAAGCTGGCGTTGGCGGTACTCTGGGTAGTCTGGCTCTGATTATGGGGTTCGGCGCTATGTTGGGTAAATTGCTGGCAGACTGCGGCGGCGCTCAGCGCATTGCGACGACACTTATCAATAAATTCGGCCACAGTAACATCCAGTGGGCGGTGGTGCTTACCGGCTTTACGGTTGGTTTTGCCCTGTTTTATGAGGTCGGCTTTGTACTGATGCTTCCACTGGTGTTGACTATCGCGGCTAACGCCAGGGTGCCGCTGCTGTATGTCGGTGTACCGATGGCTGCAGCGCTTTCAGTTACGCATGGTTTTCTGCCTCCCCATCCTGGCCCGACGGCGATAGCGACGCTGTTTCACGCCGATATGGGCAGAACGCTGCTTTACGGTACACTGCTCGGTATTCCGACGGTTATTCTGGCTGGTCCGGTCTACACCCGTTTTTTGAAAAGTATCGATAAACCGATCCCGGAAGGCCTGTACAACCCAAAGACCTTCACGGAGGAAGAGATGCCTGGCTTTGGCGCCAGCGTCTGGACCTCGCTGGTGCCTGTCATCCTGATGGCGCTACGCGCTATTGCTGAAATGAGCCTGCCAAAAAGTCATCCGTTTGTAGCATACGCGGAGTTTCTCGGCGATCCCGTAATGGCGACTTTACTTGCGGTGTTAATCGCCATTTTTACCTTTGGCCTGAACCGCGGCCGGACAATGGATCAGATTACCGAGACCCTGGTGGACTCAATCAAAATCATCGCCATGATGCTGCTAATTATAGGCGGCGGCGGCGCTTTCAAGCAGGTTCTGGTTGATAGCGGACTGGATAAATATATCACCAGCCTGATGGAGGGAAGCAATGTTTCACCGCTATTTATGGCCTGGTCAATTGCCGCAGCGCTACGCATTGCGTTGGGATCGGCTACGGTTGCAGCTATTACGGCAGGTGGCATAGTCGCGCCGCTGATTGCTTCAAGCGGTGCCAGCCCCGAGCTGATGGTGATAGCTGTTGGTTCAGGGAGCGTGATTTTCTCACATGTTAACGATCCGGGATTCTGGTTATTTAAAGAGTATTTTAATCTCAGCATTGGTGAAACGATGCGCTCCTGGTCAGGACTGGAAACGGTCATCGCGCTTTGTGGCCTTGTTGGTACGTTGTTGCTGCAATGCGTTATTTAATACAAAGCGCGTGTGGTCTCTAGACGCGCGCTTTACTATTTAATAAGACTATCTGCTGGTGATTTTTGAGAAAAGGGAAAAAGCGAATCTACTCACTGGGCGCCCAAATAATTCTTTTATCCCTTACAAATACAACCCTAAACCTTGTTGTTAGCATTAGAGATAGCAAAATCAGATAAGGAGGTTCGCTTACCTGATTTTATTTTAGTGTGATTGTTTAAAACCCGCTTTCAACATTATATCACGTAGCGCACTCGCAATAGGTCGGTTGCCTCCGGTTAAAGGGCATACAATGTTGTTAATCACATCGTCGAGGTAATGCTCATCGAACTCCTGCACAGTTAACTGTGTACCGCCTTCATCATTAATAGCGATTGAGCCATTAATATGGCCATTTTTTAATTCCTCTGCCTTGAGACAGTAACGTCCCATGCTGGTATTGATCGTGTTCATCTTTTCACCTTTTACCTGGGTCTGGAGGGGCATTCAGACCAAGGGCTGCTTTCTGCTTGTCAGCTTAGAGTTTAATCTTGTCACATATCGATGTTTAAGATATAGACAAATATCATCCAGGGAGGCGATCGTAATGGGTATCCCCGGATTTTTGCGATGTTATAAAAAGCAGCGGCCAGTGATTGCGGTGTCGGAGCTGATTTAGTCGTTGCGTAGATGACTTGTCGCTAACCAGGCAAAATCATTATCATTTTCTATACTTGTAAAGCAGCTGATGCTTAACGGGCGTTGAGCCGAACAAATTTTGACTGGGTAAGAGAGGTGAGGGAAACAATGAAAATTATACTCTGGATTATCGCTATTATTTTTATCGTGGGGTTATTAACCATCACTGGCGTATTTAAGCTATTGTTCTGATTTCATTTCACTAAAAACGGCTCCGTTCCTTTCTCCTGCCCGATCGGGGCCGCCAGTCTTTTCACAGTCAGTTTGTAAGTCTGCCCGCAGATCCCAGTCATGTGCATTTAAAGCCTTTCGACAATTGGCACAAATGGCACCATAGAAGTATCCATGATGAGATTGGTTAATAAAGATTAATCTGCTGCTCCCGCAGCGGCGGCAAGATAATTTCATCCTGAAACAGCATCCTGAACATGAGATTAAGAACTATCTTAGCAAATAACTTATATACACTTAAGAAATATTTAACAAAAATTGATGTTGTTAAATATTTTTTTATCTTTCATTAAGTCAGGTGCTTTTTCGATGCGTTTGCATCATTTGTATCACTCGGACTCGTGTTGCAGGGCCTTTCTGCAACAATTCACTTAGTGAATTACCCCAGGTCAAGACATCTAATTGCACCAATGTGAAAGTTATCTCGTTGTATTTTCACTACTTCCGCATCAGTAATATTGATGGGTTAGCATTGGCGATGAGATTTATTTCGTCCGGCTGCATGGGATGTTCTGGGCAATATGGCCTCAGTCAATGGTGAGGCTATCGCTAAAAACACAATATTTATCACTTTTTCGCGATCCTTAACTGGACAAAAGCTAGCTGGCTTGCTGTACTAGTAGGCGGCACAAGTTAGTGTCTATTTTTCAAGTAAAGGTAATATTGATGTCCAAGATTAAAGGTAGCGTTAAGTGGTTTAATGAGTCCAAAGGATTTGGTTTCATTACTCCGGAAGATGGCAGCAAAGACGTATTCGTACATTTCTCTGCCATCCAGAGCAACGGTTTCAAAACTCTGGCTGAAGGTCAGCGCGTAGAGTTTGAAATCACCAACGGCGCCAAAGGCCCTTCTGCTGCTAACGTTACCGCTCTGTAAGTTATCAGTCAGATTCTGAAAACCCGCCTCTGGCGGGTTTTTTTATGTCCGCGAAACTTATCACAAATTTTCATATCACTTCATCAGATATCCGCTCAGCCGACGTCAACCAGATTTTCCCTGCTCGTCAGGCATTACGTATTGGCTAACGAATTAATCCACATGGGCGTGTTAACGACATCATTATCCGCGACTCGATATCAATGCTGTTGAATGCGCAGAGTTCGGCTTGCCAGCCGGAATGAGTTGCTGAGGACAATAAGCATCTATGCGTACTTTGTCACAGCAGAGGGTGCCTGGGTGCATGGCTGGTGGCAAGCTTATTGATGGTGGTGCTATTGGGCCGGGCTTAACGCACCATATGCGATTCAATCCTTAGCATCTGCATTTCATTCCTTTTAAGGCGTTACTCCGGGCAATAAAAAAGCCAGCGTGGCTGGCTTTTTTATTGTGATTCCGACTACAGATTATTTTACTTCCAACCCTTTGGCTTGCAGGTCTGCATGATAAGAGGAGCGAACAAACGGACCACAAGCGGCGTGGGTAAAGCCCATGGACAGCGCCTCTTCTTTCATTTCATTGAATTCCGCCGGGCTGACATAGCGCTGAACCGGCAGATGATGGCGGCTGGGCTGTAAATACTGTCCCAGCGTCAGCATTGTCACACCGTGGTGACGTAAATCCCGCATGACGTCGATGATTTCAGCATTGGTTTCACCCAGGCCGACCATCAGGCCTGATTTTGTCGGTAGCTCCGGATGCGACTCCTTAAAGCGCTCCAGCAGCTTTAGCGACCAGTTATAATCCGCACCAGGGCGAACCTGTCGGTAGACGCGAGGCACATTTTCAAGATTATGGTTGAAAACGTCCGGCGGGGAGGCGTTCAGAATTTCCAGTGCGCGATCCATACGGCCACGAAAGTCTGGCACCAGGGTTTCAATTTTGATCGACGGCGTTTTAGTCCGAATGGCGTTGATGCAATCAGCAAAATGCTGAGCGCCGCCGTCGCGTAAATCATCCCGGTCAACAGAGGTAATAACCACATAACGCAGTGCCATATCTGAAATAGTCTGCGCCAGCTTCACCGGCTCGTCAGCATCGGGGGCAACGGGGCGTCCGTGGGCAACGTCGCAAAACGGACAGCGTCGGGTACAGATTGCACCCAGGATCATGAAGGTTGCGGTACCGTGATTGAAACATTCAGCGAGGTTAGGGCAGGAGGCCTCTTCACAAACGGAGTGCAGACCGTTTTTACGCATTGCTGCTTTGATGCCCTGAATACGACTGGAATCGGCAGGCAGTTTGATTTTCATCCATTCTGGCTTGCGCAGTAGCTCTTCACGCTCGGTAACCACGGTTTTCACCGGGATTAACGCCATTTTATCTGCATCGCGGTACTTTACGCCGCGTTCCATCTGAATTGGTTTACTCATATTGTTGCAAGTTCCGATTTGGATTGCGCTGTCTTACCTGGGTGATCTGCCGTACTAAGCAGGTTTCAACTTTTTTTATAAAAGCGCAAAAATTATATCATCGCTACCGGGTACTTCCAGCTCGTATCCGGCGATTGAAGTGGCATAATTGTAAAGTAGCACGTCAACTACTCCATTAACGATCGTGGAGTGCGCTGCCAGTGCAGCGTGTCGATACCCAGCTGCCTGGCAAACGCTGTAATCAGCAGCGGCTGAACGTCGCTTAGGGTTATTCCTTGATAAAAGTGACTGATTTGCGTCATTTCAAGACCGGCATAGCCACAGGGATTAATTCGCAGAAAGGGAGAAAGATCCATATTGACGTTGAGTGCCAGTCCGTGGAACGAGCAACCGTTGCGAATACGCAGCCCCAGCGAACAAATTTTACGTCCCTCAACGTAGACGCCTGGTGCATCCGGACGCGCCGCAGCGACTATCTGCCAATGAGCCAGCGTGGCGATAACCGTGTTTTCCAGCGCGCTGACTAGCTGACGAACACCTACCCGGCGGCTTCTCAGATTGATCAGCACATACATAACCTGCTGGCCTGGTCCGTGATAAGTCACCTGACCACCGCGATCACTCTGCATTACCGGGATGTCGCCAGGCGTCAGTAGATGTTCCGATTTACCGGCCTGGCCTTGTGTGAATACTGGTGGATGCTCAACCAGCCAGATTTCATCACGGGTCTGTTCATCGCGCTGGTCGGTAAAGCGATGCATGGCCTCGGAAACAAGCGCCCAGTGCTGTAACCCAAGCTGGCGAATAATCAGAGTATCGTTCTGCAAAACAGGTGTCCGGTAGGAAAGACTGAACGGCAGTATAACGTTGGTAGCATCGCTGAACCAGCGCAGCAGGCGTTATGATATGTCACAGCACCATTCTAACAATGTCGATGTTGCCCAGCTCTTCGTACAAGGTTTCCACCTGCTCAATGTGCGTTGCGTTGATGGTGATTGAAACCGAATGATAGTTTCCCTTACTGCTCGGTTTTACCTGCGGACTGTAATCGCCCGGCGCGTGACGCTGTATAACCTCAATGACCTGATCGACCAGCTCCGGCTGCGCTAATCCCATAACTTTATAGGTAAAAGGGCAGGGAAATTCGAGAAGTTCATTTAGCTTAGTTTTCATAAAGACTCCGGCGGCGAGAAAAACAAACACTCCCGCGTCGGCGGGAGTGTATTTATTGTTTTTATATTGGGACAGGTTCGCCGACTATCAAGCTTGTTTTGCTAAAAATGCCAGCTGTTAGCCGAACCAATGGTGGAACATCAGTTTAACATAATCGATGATGCGGCTGAAGAAGCCACCTTCCTGCACCTCTTTGAGAACCACCATTGGGCGCTGCTCAATGGTTTTACCGTCGAGCTGGAAGTTAATGGTGCCCACAACCTGATTTTTTGCCAACGGCGCATGCAATTCGATAGTGTTCAGCGTGTAGCTGGCCTTAAGATCTTTCATACGCCCGCGCGGGATGGTCAGGTAAACATCTTTGTCAACGCCAAGCTCGGCGCGATCGCTGCGACCAAACCAGACCGGCTCAGAGGCAAACTCTTTCCCCGCTTTCAGCGGTGCGACGGTTTCGAAGAAGCGAAAGCCCCATGTGAGCAGCTTTTTACTTTCGGTTTCGCGGCCTTTATAAGTCCGGCCGCCGAGCACGGCAGAAATCAGCCGCATCTGGCCTTCGGTCGCTGAAGCTACCAGGTTGTAGCCGGCAGAAGCGGTATGACCTGTTTTGATACCGTCTACGCTCAGGCTGGTATCCCACAGCAGGCCGTTGCGGTTCATCTGACGGATATGATTAAACGTAAACTCTTTTTCTTTATAAACGGCATATTCATCGGGTACGTCGCGGATCAGGGCCTGGCCGATCAGCGCCATATCACGTGCGGAACTAAATTGTCCTTGTGCATCCAGTCCGTGTACGGTCTGGAAATGCGTATTTTTCAGTCCAAGCGCCTTCACGTAATTATTCATCAGGCCGACAAAAGCATCCTGGCTTCCGGCAACATAGTCTGCCATAGCGACACAAGCATCATTACCTGATTGCAGCACGATGCCGCGCGTCAGCTGTGAGACAGGCACGCGATCGCCCGGTTTAAGAAACATTAACGAGGAGCCTTTAAACACGGGATTCCCGGTCGCCCAGGCATCTTTACCGACGGTGACAATATCTTCCTGGTGGATCCTGCCGGCCTTCACCGCCTGGCCAATGACATAGCTGGTCATCATTTTTGTCAGACTGGCAGGGTCACGGCGGACATCTGCATTTTTTTCTGCCAGCACTTTGCCAGAGTTGTAATCAATCAGAATATAGGCTTCTGCGTCGATATCCGGTACGCCGGGGATCATGGTTTTTATATTGACAGCATCGGCCTGGGCGAGAGCAGAAAAGCTCAGTGCGACGAGAGTGCTCATCGTCAGGCGTTTGAAAAAGCGTAAAGAGTTCGGCATGTTCATGTTAAGGACGGCAACACCCATGGCAAAAGGTTAAAAAAAGTGACTTACTATAACAAAACGTTCAGTGCCAGGCATCCGTATTTACCGTACAGAGGTGTCATGATGCGACAAAAACAAGCCGATGGTGAGTAATTATAATCCGGATGGCGCAGCGGTAATAAATGACCGCTGATTGGCTTCCTTAAGCAGCCGATGCTGCAAAACGGCCGCCTGATGACGTGAGCTAAAACTGCCCAGTTGCACCCGATGGATGCTGCCCCGGCTGCTAACCTTTCCCTGTACGCCGAAGCGTTTACTCAAATTTAACATTCACTCGCGGACACGCGCCGCTTCGCCCACTGCGCCGACTTGCACCACGTCTGTACCCCCGTCGCCTGCCCGATCGTTGTCGTGGGGCTGGTCACTGCAGCGCTTGCCGGGGCGGTGGTGGCGGTTGTTGGCTCGCTGTCCTCAAGCACGCCGGCCACCAGCGGCTGCGGCGCGCCAAGTAGACCACCACTGTTTGCCGATGGTGCGGCGGCATTACTTTTTCCTTCTGACGCCGCTGAGAACTGCGTGGGTGTCTGGCTGGCTGGTTCAGCAATGTTGTGCATACTTGTCGGCGGTGCTGCTATGCCCATATTGATGTCCGGGCGGGGTGGTAATGCAAAGCTCTGTTTGGCGACCCGGGTGCCGATAGTTCCGGGACCCGTCAGGGTGCCGTCAGGCGCGACTTTGATAAAATCGACCCGAACTTTGCTATTCGCGGAAATATTCAGTCGGTTAGCTGCCGCTTCAGACAGGTCGATAATCCGTCCAGCGGTATAGGGGCCACGATCATTCACGCGAACCACGATCTGACGATGGTTTGCCAGATTGGTAACGCGCACATAGCTTGGCAACGGAAGCGTCGGGTGCGCAGCAGTGAGTGCATCGGGATCGAAGATTTCGCCGGTCGCCGTCCGATTGCCACTAGCCTCTTTGCCGTACCAGGTTGCCAATCCGGTTTCACTGTAATTACCCGGATTGCGTATAATGCGATAGGTCTTACCGTTAACGGTATAGTCCCGGTTGGTCGACGGATTGATCGGTTCATATTTTGGTTCTGTACCGGGAATATCTTTCACCGGGCCGCTGTAGATCGGCTGCAGTGGCGGTGCCTTTGTCCGCGATGGTTGTTCGGTGCTACAGGCTGCCAGTAGCAACGTTGCCAGGCTAATCAAAAACCAACCCTTACGCATCCTGGAGCTCCCTTAATAGCTATACGTTTTTAGATAAAAGTTTTCGGTGGGTATGTATCGACATCACAATACCGAAGCCGGCCATTAAAACAATCAGTGCAGAACCGCCATAGCTCACTAAGGGTAATGGTACGCCGACCACCGGCAAAACACCGCTTACCATGCCAATATTAACGAAAACATAAACGAAAAAAATCATCATTAACCCCCCCGCCATTACCCGACCAAAGGTCGTCTGAGCGCGGGCGGCGATCATCAGGCCGCGAATAATCAGCATCAGATAGAGTCCAAGTAATACCAGGACGCCAACCAGTCCCAGCTCTTCAGCCAGCACGGCGAATATAAAGTCGGTGTGGCGCTCAGGTAAGAATTCCAGCTGTGACTGAGTGCCATGCAGCCAGCCTTTACCGCGCAGGCCGCCGGAACCGATGGCAATCTTCGATTGGATAATGTGATAACCCGCGCCGAGCGGGTCGCTCTCCGGATTTAGTAGCATCATCACGCGCTCGCGCTGATAGTCATGCATCAGAAAAAACCAGAGGATTGGAATAAAAGCGGCGAGCAGCAGCAGCGCCGCGCCGATTAACTTCCAGCTCATACCGGATAAAAACAGCACGAACAGACCGGATGCCGCGATCAGGATCGAAGTGCCCAGGTCGGGCTGAGCGGCGACCAGCAGCGTGGGTAAAAAAGTAAGCCCTAGCGCCAGCGCGGTATTTTTTAGCGTGGGTGGGCAGACATCACGATTAATAAAGCGCGCGACCATCAGCGGCACGGCAATTTTCGCAATTTCAGAGGGTTGAAAACGTATAAATCCCAAGTCAAGCCAGCGCTGTGCCCCTTTACTGGTGTGACCGACTGCATCGACGGCAATCAGCAGGATCATACAAAAAATGTAGAGGTAAGGTGCCCAGCCTTCGTAAACCCGTGGAGGAACCTGCGCCATCACAACCATCGTTGCCAGACCGATACCAATCTGAATGATTTTCCGCTCCATCATGCTGGGGTCCTGACCGCTGGCGCTCCAGATCACGAAGCCGCTGTAAACCAACAGCGCGATTACGATTATCAGAAAGACAGGGTCGAGGTGGATACGCATCCATAACGACTTTTTATGGGAATGGTCACTCATCGCGATTATTCGCCTTCATAGCCTGGCGCGGTTGGTGCGGCGTCTGGCAGGTTAATATTGTTGTCCCCGAGCATGATGTGATCAAGGATCTGGCGCATGACAGTACCGACAGCCGGACCCGCGCCTCCATTTTCCAGGATGATGGTAACGGCCACCCGTGGCTTATCATAAGGAGCGAATGCGGTCATCAACTTGTGGTCACGCAGGCGCTCGGCAATCTTATGTGCATTATAGGTTTCATTTTCTTTCAGGCCGAATACCTGCGCGGTCCCTGATTTAGCAGCAATTTTGTATGGAGCGTCGGCAAAGCTTCTATGAGCGGTACCGTTCGGGCGGTTAGCGACGCCGTACATACCGTCTTTGGCAATTTCCCAGTAACCGGAGTGAATATCGCCGATCGGTGTTGAGGGCGGCTGGGTATAGAGCTCTTTCTGACCATTGAGGCTGGTGCTCATCATCAAATGTGGCACTTTGATTACGCCGTCATTAATCAGGATCATCAGCGCTTTATTCATCTGCACCGGGGTTGCGGTCCAGTAGCCCTGACCAATGCCGACGGGAATGGTATCGCCCTGATACCAGGGTTTTTTAAAACGCTTCATTTTCCATTCACGGGTTGGCATGTTGCCTGCGCGCTCCTCCGCAAGGTCGATGCCACTCAGGTGGCCATAGCCAAATTTTCCCAGCCACTCGCCAAGACGATCGATTCCCATATCATAAGCAACCTGATAGAAGAAGGTATCGGCAGACTCTTCCAGTGCCTTCGTCACGTTGAGCCGGCCATGACCCCACTTTTTCCAGTCGCGATAACGTTTTTCAGAACCGGGCAGCTGCCACCAGCCAGGATCAAAAAGTGAGGTGTTGCGATTAATGACGCCAGCACTTAACGCGGAGACTGCAATAAAGGGCTTAACCGTTGATGCCGGCGGATAGACACCCTGCGTGGCACGGTTTATCAGCGGATGATTTTGATCATTTAGCAGGCGATTGTATTCCTTGCTGGAGATACCATTTACAAATAAATTCGGATCATAACTGGGGGTCGATACCATCGCCAGCACGTCGCCGGAACGCGGATCGGTGACCACTACCGCCGCGCGACTGCCCGCTAACAACGTCTCAATATATTGTTGCAGTTTGAGGTCGATAGTCAGATAGATATCGCGTCCAGCCTGAGGTGACTGTTCGTGTAGCTTACGTATTACCCGGCCCCGGTTATTCACTTCGACTTCTTCATAGCCGGTTTTACCGTGCAGGGTATCCTCGTAATAGCGCTCTATGCCAAGCTTGCCGATATCCCGTGTCGCCGCATAGTTGGCAAGCTTTCCTTGATTATCAAGATCTTTTGCGTCGCGATCGTTAATTTTTGATACGTAGCCAAGCACGTGGGTTAATGCAGCAGCGTAGGGATAATAGCGTTGCTGGTAGCCTTTAACCTCTACGCCAGGAAAACGGTATTGATTAACGGCAAAGCGCGCGACCTGTACTTCATTCAGACCGGTTTTCAGCGCAATTGAAGTGAAACGCCGCGATCGCTTGCGATCTTTCTGAAAATTATCGATATCCTCGTCGGTCAGGTTCACAATCGGACGCAAGGCATTAATGGTCTCGTGCAGATTATCGACTTTTTCCGGTATCAGTTCCAGCTGGTAAATGGTGCGGTTAAGGGCAAGAGGAATGCCGTTGCGGTCATAGATAATACCCCGGCTGGGCGCGACGGGCACCAGCTTTATCCTGTTCTCATTTGATCGGGTGCTGTAGGTCGCAAAGTTCTGAATCTGTAAATGGTAGAGATTAACCACCAGAATGGCGGACAGCAGGACAATAAAGCAAAGTGCAACAAACGCGCGCCGGACAAACAGGGATTGTTCGGCGGTATAGTCACGAAAGAAGTTGCGTTGTAATTTCATCCGCAATGTGGTTAGCCCGGTTATTCGCGATGATAAGGATGATTTGCCGTAATGCTCCATGCACGGTAAAGACTTTCAGCGACCAGTACGCGCACCAGCGGATGTGGCAGCGTAAGGGGTGAAAGCGACCAACTTTGTTCTGCAGCGGCTTTGCAGGCTGGTGCCAGACCTTCTGGTCCACCAATCAGCAAACTGACGTCGCGACCGTCCTGTTTCCAGCGTTCAAGCTGTACAGCCAGCTGCGGTGTTTCCCACGGCTGGCCGGGAATATCCAGGCTAACAATCCGATTGCCTTTGCCTGTGGCCGCGAGCATCTGCTCGCCCTCTTTTTCGAGAATACGTTTGATATCCGCATTTTTTCCGCGTTTGCCTGCTGGTATTTCCAACAATTCAAATGGCATATCTTTGGGAAAGCGGCGGAGATACTCCATAAAGCCGGTATGTACCCAACCCGGCATTCTGGTACCAACGGCAACCAACTGCAACTTCACCCGTTAGCTCCAGAGCTTTTCCAGTTCATACAGTTGGCGGCTCTCTTTCTGCATTACATGAACCATTACGTCACCAAGATCGACCACGATCCAGTCCGCAACGTTTTGACCCTCCACGCCTAGTGACATCAGGCCTGCTTCACGCGCTGCTTTTTCTACGTGTTCCGCAATGGACATGACGTGACGGGTGGACGTGCCCGTGCAGATAATCATGCAGTCGGTGATGCTGGATTTGCCCTTAACGTCTACAGATATAATATCCTGACCTTTAAGATCATCAATTTTATCAATGACAAATTCTTGGAGTGCCTGACCTTGCAAAAGGTTCCCCCTTGGGATGTGAACTGAAAGGAATATGCTGGCGGCCTGCTCGCCAATTACCAGAGACGACAAAAAATTAGTGGCGCAGTATATCACGCCCCATGAAGATCGCGATACAGCCCCTCGCGATCCATGAATGCTGCAACCTGTGCCGGTAGCAGATCATCGCAGGATTCTCCCCGATGGCGCCTTTGGCGAATTTCTGTCGCAGAAATATCTATCAACGGTGTCCGGGCGATATAAATACAGCCTGCCGGCTTCTGGTGAAGCTGTGCGTAATCAGTAACCTGATGCTGTTGCAACCACTGACGATCTTCTGACGTTTTCATTTGCTGATTGTAGCCCGGACGCTGGCATACCAGCAGATGGCAATAGTCAAGCAGACGGTAACCACCGTGCCAGCTGGGTAGGGTCAGCAGGGAGTCCTGGCCGATAATAAATGCCAGCGGCTGCCGTAATCCCCTTTCGGCGCGTAGCGCCCGTAATGTGTCGATAGTGTATGAGGGGGCATCCCGTCTCAGTTCGCGTTCATCAATATCAAACAGTGGACGCTGCGCGATGGCCAGTCTGATCATAGCCAGCCGCTGTGAAACGCTGGCTTCAGGTTGCTGGCGATGAGGCGGGACGTTATTTGGCATCAGTGTCACTTTGCGTAAACCGACGTGTCTGGCCAGTGCTTCAGCCGGTTTTAGATGGCCAAAATGTATCGGATCGAAGGTGCCACCGAGCAGCGCATACAGCGCAGAGCTATCATGCATGGATAAGCGCCTCAGGGAAATCAGGATGGCATAACATCAGCGTCAGTGTTTCCAGCTCGCGCCAGACTGGCTGACCATAATCTTGTTTTATTATCAATTCGATACGCGTTAATTGGCTAATAACCTGCCTCAGGCGGCTCTCGCTGAGGCGTTGCAGTGCTTCGGTAATCAGCGGTCGGCGATTCTGCCAGACACGATGTTGATCCAGCAGCGCGCGCAGCGCAACGGTTTTCATCTGACGTTGCAAGGTTAGCAGCACTAATACATCACGTTGCAAGGTACGTAGCATGATCACCGGTTCAATATCTTCTTGCTGTAGCTGGCGCAAAACATGCAGAGCGCGCTTACTTTTTCCCGCCAGCAGTGCATCGACCCAGTGAAAGGGCGTAAAGTGCGAAGCATCATTGACCGCAGCCTCAACACGCGGCAGCGTCAGCTTACCCTCCGGCCATAATAATCCGAGGCGTTCGAGTGCCTGCGACAGGGCCAGCAGGTTGCCCTCATAGCAGTAGCAAAGTAGTTGAATCGATGGGGCATCGAGCTGCAGATTTAGCTGCTTTGCCCGATTACTGACCCAGCGGGACAGTTGAGATTGTTCTGGTGTCTGGCAGGGCACCACAACGGCCGGGGCGCTTAATGCCTTATACCATGCGCTGTTTTCCTGTGCTTTGGTGAGCCTGGGACAGCGCAAAATGAGCAGGATATCATCATGCAGAAGGCCACTAAGGGTTATCAGACGCTCCGCAATGGCGGCCGTGGGGCCATTTTCTGCCAAAACCAACGTCAGCGTTTGCCGGTTAGCGAACAGGCTAAGCTCTCTACAACTGGCAAGTAATGCATCCCAGTCGGTGTGTGCATCGATTGTGCTTGAATGGTGTTCGGTAAACTGGTTTTGCTGCGCTTGTTTGCGAATTGCGTCCTGGCTTTCTTGCAGCAGAAGCGGTTCGTTGCCGCTGAGGATATAACAAGGACGTAGCCCCTCCTGGAGCTGCGCCTTTAACTGTTCAGGATAGATCCTGATCATTTACCCAATGAACCAGGGCCAGTGGTCGCCCGAGGATCGTTGATCGTTGTCGGAATGCTCTGCGCAGGTGCGATCTCCTTTTCTGCCGCATGAACTACCAGCAGCTTACGTACCAGCTTATCGGCGGCCTGAGTGCGCATTTCATCGATGATGATCGATTGCTCAGAATCTTTCGCCAGCGCGGCCAGTGGGTTGTCGAAGAAAGAGCGGAATACCGTTACTGATATTGGGTAAATACCTTTGTTTGGCACCAGCACCTGAGCGGTGACGCGCATGACTAACTGGTACTCAGCGGCTTTACCATCCTGAAATATGGATGCGGTATCACGTCCGACGGTTTCCGTTCCCAGGCGTAAAGAAGGGAGATCTTTACGCACGTTGGCACTCTCTTTGACAATGGTTACGCCGTTAAGACGCAGCTGAGTACGCACAGCGCGTGTCAGTGGCCCGTAGGGATCACTACTGTCAACAATCAGCGTTTTCAACTCTTTCGGCACCGCCGTGGTGCCGTGCAGGCGAAAGCCGCATCCGGCGGTGATCATCACCATCAGAGCGACGACGAAGGTTATAATTGGGTGTCGCACAGTTCCTCCTGACATCAACCCACGACCAGGTTCAGTAGCTTACCCGGTACGTAAATCACTTTACGAATGGTGACACCATCCAGATATTTCGCCACCAGATGCTCCTGCGCGGCGCGTGCCTGAACTTGTTCCTGCGTTGCATCCGGGGGAACGGTAATTTTCCCACGGACTTTGCCATTAACCTGAACCACGACCAGCAGCGAATCTTCAATCATCGCTTGCTCGTCGGCCTGCGGCCAACGGGCATTATCGACATCCTCTTTCGCACCCAGTGCTTGCCATAACACAAAGCTGGTGTGCGGAGTAAACGGATAAAGCATTGGTACTACGGCTCGTAGCGCTTCATGGAGAAGCGCGCGGTCCTGAATACTTTCCTGCGGCGCACGAATGAGTTTATTCATCAGCTCCATAATGGCGGCAATCGCGGTGTTAAACGTCTGGCGGCGACCGATATCATCGCTGACTTTAGCAATGGTTTTGTGCAGATCGCGGCGTAGCGATTTCTGATTATTATCAAGGGCGGCGATATCCAGCGTTGCGACCGGACCTTTCGCGACGTGTTCATAAACCAGTTTCCAGACGCGCTTCAGGAAGCGATTAGCTCCCTCGACGCCCGACTCCTGCCATTCAAGCGTCATTTCTGCTGGTGAGGCAAACATCATAAACAGACGTACGGTATCGGCACCGTAACGTTCAACCATCACCTGAGGATCAATGCCGTTGTTTTTCGACTTCGACATTTTGCTCATTCCAGCGTAGATCAGTTCACGGCCCTGACTATCAACCGCGCGGATGATCCGGCCTTTTTCATCGCGATCAAGAGTGACCTCAACGGGAGATACCCAGTTACGCTCGCCATTTGCGCCGGTGTAATAAAAGGCATCGGCCAGCACCATGCCTTGACAGAGCAGTCGTTTCGCCGGTTCATCGGAGTTCACTAGCCCCGCATCACGTAGCAACTTGTGGTAGAAGCGGAAATACATCAAATGCATGATGGCATGTTCAATACCGCCGACATACTGGTCAACGGGCAGCCAGTAGTTGGCCGCTGCCGGATCCAGCATACCTTTGTCATAATCCGGGCAGGTATAGCGCGCGTAATACCAGGAGGACTCCATAAACGTATCGAAGGTGTCGGTTTCGCGCAGCGCTGGCTGACCATTTACAATCGTTTTCGCCCACTCAGGATCGGCTTTTATTGGGCTGGTTATACCGTTCATGACAACATCTTCCGGCAGTAGTACCGGCAGCTGGTCGTCTGGTGTTGGCATGACGGTGCCGTCTTCCAGCGTCACCATTGGAATGGGGGCGCCCCAATAGCGCTGGCGGGAAACCCCCCAGTCGCGCAGGCGGTAATTAACTTTCCGCTCGCCGACGCCCATCGCTGCCAGCTTATCGGCGATGGCATTAAAACCGGTTTGGTGATCGAGGCCACTAAACTCCCCGGAATTAAACAGAACGCCCTTTTCGGTCATTGCCGCGTGGCTGATGTCGGGCTCACTGCCGTCCGGATTCAGAATAACCGGTTTAATCGGCAGGTTATATTTGCTGGCAAACTCCCAGTCGCGCTGGTCGTGGGCCGGAACGGCCATCACCGCACCGGTGCCGTACTCCATAAGCACGAAGTTAGCCACCCATACGGGGATTTTTTCACCGGTCAGTGGATGCAGCGCAAACAGACCTGTGGCCATGCCTTTTTTCTCCATGGTCGCCATATCAGCTTCAGCAACCTTGGTATTGCGGCATTCAGCAATAAAGTCGGCCAGCGCCGGACTATTTGCACTGGCCTGTGTTGCCAGCGGATGACCGGAAGCCACGGCGACGTAGGTGGCGCCTATGAAGGTATCAGGGCGGGTCGTGTAAACGGTAATCTTTTCCGCGCTATCGACTACATCAAAGGTAATTTCTACACCTTCGGAGCGGCCAATCCAATTGCGCTGCATGATTTTTACCGTTTCTGGCCAGTCTTCCAGCTTGTCGAGGTCGTTTAAAAGTTCTTCGGCGTAGTCGGTGATTTTAACGAACCACTGCGGGATTTCCTTGCGTTCAACCTTGGTATCACAGCGCCAGCAGCAGCCATCGATAACCTGTTCGTTAGCTAACACCGTTTGATCGTTCGGGCACCAGTTCACCGCTGATGTTTTTTTATAAACCAGGCCTTTTTCATACAGACGTGCGAAAAACCACTGTTCCCAGCGGTAATATTCCGGTTTGCAGGTTGCCAGCTCACGGCTCCAGTCATAGCCAAAGCCCAGCAGTTTGAGCTGGTTTTTCATGTATGCGATATTGTCGTAAGTCCAGGGCGCTGGCGCGGTATTGTTTTTTACCGCAGCGCCCTCCGCCGGAAGACCGAAGGCGTCCCAGCCGATAGGCTGCAGGACGTTTTTTCCTTGCAGTCGTTGATAGCGAGAAATGACATCGCCAATCGTGTAGTTACGTACGTGCCCCATATGCAGGCGGCCGGAAGGATAGGGCAGCATTGAAAGACAGTAATATTTTTCTTTTCCTGCGTCTTCCGAGACGTTGAACGTTTGCTTTTGTTCCCAATGTTGCTGAACCTTGGATTCAATCTCTTCCGGACGGAATTGCTCTTGCATGACGGGCTGTGTTCCTTTATGGAGCGTGCAGTTAGCCAAAACTGCAACTACGCGATAGTGTTTGGAAATCCGCATAGCATAGCCGATAAGCATCCGGCGCAACAACAGCTATGCGCTGTTGAACAGCCATTAATCATGATTCTCTACAATGGAAGGGATTTTCTGCGTAGCGCTACGACGAAAGTCGAGGAATTCTCTAAACTTGAGCTGAGGACATTTCAAAAGGAGAGTGCGATGAGCAAAGTTGCCAATGCCTACAGTGAGTTGCTGGCCCGGCTAACCCAACGTCTGCATCACGGGGAGCGTAACATTGATACCCTGATGGATCATGCCAGTGAGGCGCTTGACAAGCGACCGGAGCTTCAGCCGAATGAACGCGTGCAAGTTCTCCATGCGCTGCGCCGCGATCTGAGTGAATTTGGCCGTAGTTACCAGGAAAGTCTGTCAGATGAGTTTAGCGATAGCGTTTTTATGCGCGTAATTCGTCAGAGCTTGTGGAAAGAGCTGGCAGACATCACTGACCGCAGCCAGCTGGAGTGGCGTGAGGTGTTTGAGGATCTTAATCATCACGGTGTTTATCATAGTGGTGAGGTGGTAGGGCTGGGTAAATTGGTTTGTGAGAATTGCCACTTTACCCGTGAAATATATACGCCGGAAACATTGAGCCTCTGTCCTGAGTGCGGACACGATAAGTTTCAGCGCCAGCCGTTTACACCGTGATAGCCAGACGGGTTTCTTACCACAAGAAACCCGGTTTCTGGCGTGCGAACCAATTATCAGTAACGCTGCAGGCATTCGATCATCAGTTCGATAAACGCAGTACGGTTGATTTGGGTAAGAACTTCAACATTTTCCGCTATACCATTCTGACCAAATGGGGCCATCACCGTCATTTCACGGGGATAGTGTCCCCACGTTTCGACGCCAACCCAGCGTTTTTCACTGGTGAAGAGTTCGGGATGCAACAGCCAGGCAACCACGGCCGGATCGTGCATGGCCGCACCGTTCAATCCGCGCGGATGCTTACGATAAATCGGCATATAAAAATCCAGCATTTCGGCAACCGCCGAGGAGACAGGATTATTGAGGGCGCGTATCAGGCTGACGTCCTCTGGCATCACTAATGCCTGATGCGTCACGTTAAGCCCGGCCATGACAAGCGGAACCTCTGATCGCAATACGATATCGGCCGCCTCCGGATCGACGTAAATATTAAATTCGGCAACGGGTGTCACGTTACCGCCGTGGATTGCGCCGCCCATAAAAACGATGCGGGCTATCTGACTTTTTAGCGCCGGCCACGTGCTGAGCAACAGAGCAATGTTGCTCATTGGGCCGGTAACTGCCAGCGTTACCGGTTCGCTGGACGTTCTGAGCAGATGGGCGATGAGTGGCACGGCGTTTTCAGCTGAAGGTTGACAGATGGGCGGCGGGAGCGTCGTGGTGCCCAGTCCGGTTACGCCGTGAACCTCTTCAGCGATGACCAAAGAACGCATTAATGGCTTCAGTGCGCCGCCCGCCACCGGGATATCCGATCTCCCATCAGGGTACACAGACCCAGCGCGTTGTGCAGTGTTTTATCGGGTGTCTGATTACCGGCAGAGGTGGTTATTGCCAATATACTGAGCTGTGGTGCCTTTAATGCCTGGATCACAATCAAAAATGACAGGTATAGCCATCGCATTTCTCCCTGTTTACACCTGGATGTTAAACCCAGGTCGCGGTTAAACCTGGTGCGATTCAAGCCAGATACAAAAAAAGGATATTAACAGGCCGCGATGCGGCCTGGATAGCGCAGTCAGTGCAGGATTTTGGCGAGGAAATCTCGTGCGCGTTCAGATTTCGGGTTTGAGAAAAAAGCCTCTTTATTCACATCTTCAATGATCCTGCCTTCATCCATGAAAATGACGCGGTTGGCAACGTTGCGGGCGAAACCCATTTCGTGAGTGACCACCATCATGGTCATGCCTTCGTTCGCCAGTTCGACCATGACGTCCAGTACTTCATTAATCATCTCCGGATCAAGAGCGGAGGTGGGTTCGTCAAACAGCATGGCGACTGGGTCCATACAGAGTGCGCGGGCAATGGCCACGCGCTGCTGCTGGCCGCCGGAAAGCTGACCGGGATACTTATTGGCATGTGCCGATAAGCCAACACGTTCAAGCAGTTTCAGCCCCTTTTGACGGGCCACGGCCTCGTCGCGTTTCAACACTTTTACCTGTGCCAGCACCAGGTTTTGGATAATAGTCAGATGTGGGAATAGCTCGAAATGCTGGAATACCATACCGACTTGGGAGCGCAGCTTCGCGAGGTTGGTTTTTTTGCTGGTCACTTCAGTGTCGTTTACGGTAATGCTGCCTTGCTGTACAGGTTCAAGGCCGTTTACGGTTTTAATCAGCGTGGATTTACCTGAGCCTGAAGGACCACAAACCACGACCACTTCACCTTTATTGACTTGTGTCGAACACTCGGTCAGCACCTGAAAGTGACCATACCACTTTGAAATATTGTTCAGGATAATCATTTAAACTGTCCTTTTTTTCTTTAAGTAGCTGGCCAGCAGCGAAGCGCTGAGGCTAATAACGAAATAAACCGCGCCGGCAAAGAGCACCATTTCAATTTCCGTGCCACTGTTAACGCCAAGGGTATCGGCCGTACGGAAGAAATCGGCAAGGCTCAAAACATAGACCAGTGAGGTATCCTGAAACAGAACGATGCCTTGGGTAAGCAGTAGCGGCACCATCGCACGAAAGGCCTGGGGCAAGATAATCAGCCGCATTGATTGACCATAGGTCATACCCAATGCCAGTGCTGCATGAGACTGGCCGCCGGAAATACTTTGAATGCCCGCGCGGATAATTTCTGCGTAATAAGCCGCTTCAAACAGCGAGAAAGCCACTATTGCCGATATCAGGCGTATATCGCTTTGAGGCGATAAGCCCAGCACCTGCTGCAAAAAGCGCGGTACTACCAGGTAGAACCACAACAGCACCATGACCAGAGGAACGGAGCGGAACAGATCCACGTAGAGTCTGGCAAACCAACGCAGTGGCAGGAAGTCTGAAAGGCGCATCACTGCCAGCAGGGTGCCCCAAATAATGCCAAATATTACCGCGGTAATCGTGATCTTCAGAGTCACTATCATACCGGCCAGTAGCCAGGGCAGGTTGGGAATAATGGTGCTCCAGTCAAATTCGTACATTATTGACCTCCCATGCTGCCGGGCAGACGGACTTTGCGTTCAACAACCATCATGATCAGCATGATCACCAGGTTAATGGCGATGTAGGCGAGGGTAATGGCAGTAAAAGATTCATAAGCGTGCGCGGAATAATCAAGTAGTTTGCCAGCCTGAGCCGCCATTTCAGCCAGACCGATCGTTGAGGCGACGGATGAGTTTTTTACCAGGTTCAGCATTTCTGACGTCATTGGTGGCACGATGACGCGGTAAGCGTTAGGCAGCAGCACATGCCGGTAAGTCTGCGGTAGCGTCAGCCCCATAGCCAGTCCGGCGTTTTTTTGCCCGCGCGGCAGCGACTGAATCGCAGCGCGTACCTGTTCGCAGACACGGGCTGCGGTAAACAGGCCAAGACAAAAAACGGAGGAAATAAAAAACTGAATGTTTGGGTCCAGATCCTGTTTAAACCAGGTACTCATTGATCCCGGTAGTAATTCTGGCACAACGAGATACCAGATAAAAAACTGAACAATCAGCGGTACGTTGCGAAATAGCTCGACATAGACAGTACCGATAGCGGATAACCCGCGATTGGGTACAGTGCGTAGAATACCGAATAGTGAACCAATCAGAAAAGCAATGACCCAGGCGCACAGCGAAACGCATACGGTGGTCTGGAAACCTGCCCACAGCCAGCCGAGATAGGTGGTATTGCCGAACGGCGCTGATTGTAAAAAGATACCCCAGTTCCAGTCTATGGACATATGGACTCCGTTGAAAAAGGGTAGCTAAGCTACCCTAAGATTGTGCGAGGCTTCTGTGTCTATCAGCCAGAGGGAACGGCTCCGGCGGACACTGTTTTTGAGCCTGTTGTCAACAATCGCAGGGCAGCAGGCTGCCCTTATCGTCATTATTAGTTCAATGCTTTGTCGTTCGGCGATTTGAAGGTGGTCTTCATGTCTTCCGACAGTTCAAAGTTCATATTCAGACTCTTCGGTGGGATAGGCTGGTTAAACCAGATGTCAAACCACTTCTCCGCCTGACCAGTGGTCTGAGCCTTAGCAATGGTATCGTCAACCAGAGCCTTGAACGCCGGATCGTCTTTACGCAGCATGCAGCCGTAGGCTTCTTTCGACTGTGCGGTGCCTACAATAACCCACTGGTCGGGTTTTTTGGCTTTTGCACGTTCACCGGCAAGCAGCGCATCGTCCATCATAAAGGCCACTGCCCGTCCACTTTCCAGAGCACGGAAAGCATCGCCGTGATCTTTGGTGCTGATGATACGCATACCCATTTTTTTCTCGTCATTAAGCTTGTTCAGCAGAATTTCCGAGGTGGTACCGGAAGTGACGACGACCGTTTTCCCCTTCAGGTCGTCAAAATCTCTTATCGGACCGTTTTTCTTCACCAGCAAACGCGTGCCGACAACAAAAATGGTGTCGGAGAACGCCGCCTGTTTCTGGCGTTCCAGGTTGTTGGTTGTGGAGCCGCACTCGATGTCATAAGTTCCGTTTTGCAGCAGCGGGATACGGTTTTGTGAGGTGACAGGCAACATCTTCACTTCAAGGTCAGGCTTGTTGAGCCTGGCCCTGACTGCGTCAACGATAGCATTGGAATAATCTTGTGAATAACCGACGACTTTCCGCTGGTTATCGTAATAAGAAAAGGGAACGGAGGACTCACGGTGACCGATGACGATCACGCCGCTGTCATTGATTTTCTTCAGCGTGCCCGTCAGGTCCTCTCCCTGAGCTGCCGTTGCTGTAGCACCGAGCAACATAAGAGAGAACGCCAGTTTACACATTTGCATTTCCACTCCTTAACAAGATTTGACGCAAATTATAATTAACAGCGCCTGATGTTATGTTTATCGTCAGCATTAACACTCTCTGAGGAGGTAAGCTCTCCCTTAAAATAGCTGAGTGTTAATATTTTGTAATATTAAAGTTATTATTTTGCGATGCATGCCGCACCAGTTTGAGCCGTTAATGTCTTTCATGCGCTCTACTGGCGCACTCTTTGCCCATTAATGGTGCGTAACGCCCGCTGGTGACACGGGGAAACCTCAGCCGTCTATTGCGCAGAAATATTTTGCAATAGACATGCCAGAATTTTTTCCTACGGCGTTATTAGTGAGACAGATACGCCGACAGGTTGTCGGCGTACTGGGTTCAGCGGCGGCGGATGAAGAAGGCGGCGGTGATGCCTGCGCCCAGCGTAATAAGCCAGATGCTCAGATTACCGGTGCGGGCGTAAGGGGTCAGTCCGGTGGTTGGTGTCACGCGCGCTTGCAGCACTCCACGAGTAAACTGGGGCAGAGTACTTGCCAGGCTACCGTCGGCGTTAATAACGGCAGTGATGCCGTTATTCGTGTCCCGCAGCAGCGGTCGGCCCAGTTCAAGCGCACGCATACGGGCCATCTGAAAATGCTGCCAGGGTCCGATTGAATGGCCGAACCATGCATCGTTCGAAATGGTCAGCAGGAAGTTGGTATCCGGTCTGAAGTTATCGCGGACGTGCTCGCCTAATACAATTTCGTAGCAGATAGCTGCGGTCAGATTGTAGCCGTCAACTTTCAAAGGCGGTTGCAGGTAAGGGCCACGACTGAAACCGGACATCGGTAAATTGAAAAATGGTGCCAGCGGACGCAGCAATGATTCCAGTGGAACGAATTCGCCAAATGGTACCAGGTGGTTTTTCTGATAGCGATCGTGGCTCAGATAGCTGTATGGCGTTTTATTACCCAATACGATAATCGAGTTGTAATCGTGGTAGCGATTGTTTACCAGCCTTGAGTCGACGATACCGGTGATGAGCGCGCTGCCGTAATCGCGCAGGGTATGATCTACGGCGTGTAAAAATGGCTGCTGATTGCTTTCCAGATCGGGAATGGCGGACTCAGGCCAGATAATAATCTGATCTTTGCCTAACAGCGGGTGTGTCAGGCTAGTGTAGATATCCAGGGTAGTGCTCAGCTGGTTAGGGTCCCATTTCAGCGACTGGGGAATATTTCCCTGTACCAGCGCCACATTAACGGCACGTTCAGGCTCTGGCTGATACCAGGCAACAGAGTGCAAGGGCCAGGGAAGTATCAGCAGTAGCAACGCCGCGACGGCAGAACGCCAGCTGCGCTGAAGCAGGGCATAAACGGCGAGGCCGCTAATGACCACCAGCAGGAAGGTTATACCTTCAACCCCCAGCAGTGGGGCAATGCCTTTTAGCGGGCCATTGATTTGACTGTAGCCGAACTGCAACCAGGGAAAACCGGTGAGCACCCAGCCGCGTAAAAATTCACTTATTTGCCAAAGAACTGGCGCAGCCAGCGCCAGTCGGATCAGTGTCGTCTGAGGAAATAATTTGCTGAGTACGCCGGCAAACAGCAGGGGATACAGTGACAGATAGGCAGCGAGTAGCACGACCAACGCAACGTTAACCGGTCCGGGCATGCCGCCGAAGGTCGCTATGCTGACGTATACCCAGTGGATGCCGCTGCCAAACAGGCCAAGTCCCCAGGCGAAGCCGATAGCTGCGGCCTGCATTGGACGACGCGCCAGGGTTAGACCCAGCAGGCC
The DNA here is from genome assembly GCF_900115045.1 of Izhakiella capsodis. Lineage (GTDB taxonomy): Bacteria > Pseudomonadota > Gammaproteobacteria > Enterobacterales > Enterobacteriaceae > Izhakiella > Izhakiella capsodis. The sequence continues at coordinate 31,473 of NZ_FOVC01000014.1, forward strand.
CATGAGTGAAATCAGCCCTGCGAGCCAAAAATCATAAGGTGAAAAAGCGAGCGTGCCACAAGCGCCGGTTAAAAGCGCCAACAGCAGGCGAACCCGCTGGCGCTGAAGCAGAGTAACCATATTCATGAGAATGTTTTATTCATCCAGCGTAGGTAATGGGGCGTCATCCGGTATGCGCACGTGAACCTGAATAATACGCCGGCTATCGGCCATTGCGACTTTAAACTGGTAACCATCAATAACAATGCTTTCGCCTCGCGAGGGAAGATGGCCAAAACCCTGCATCACCAGACCGCCTATTGTATCAACTTCGTCATCACTGAAGCCGGTCTGGAAAATTTCATTAAAGTCCTCGATTGAGGTAAGCGCCCGCACTGCGAAAGTGTGGCGACTTAGCTGACGGATATCGCGATCCTCTTCATCATCGTATTCGTCTTCAATTTCTCCGACGATAAGCTCCAGGATATCCTCTATGGTCACCAGACCGGAAACGCCGCCAAACTCATCAATGACGATCGCCATATGGTAACGCTGTGAACGAAACTCTTTGAGCATGCGATCAACGCGCTTACTTTCCGGCACCACTACCGCGTTACGCAACACTTTTTCAATGCTGAAAGGCTCTGAATCGCTGCTCATAAACGGCAGCAGATCTTTCGCCATCAGAATACCTTCTACATGATCGCGATCTTCGCTGATAACCGGAAAGCGTGAATGTGCCGATTCAATAATAACGTCCAGGCACTCATCCAGGGTTTGATTACGCTTAAGAGTAATCATCTGGGAGCGGGGGATCATAATATCGCGAACGCGCTGCTCTGCCACGTCCATCACCCCTTCCAGCATATCGCGTGTATCTGGGTCGATCAGCTCTTTTTGCTCGGAATCTCGGATCAGTTCCAGCAGCTCATCACGGTTTTTCGGCTCGCCGTGAAACAGCTGATTAAGAATAAGGGCAAAAAAGCCCTTCTTACTATTGGGGCTGTCGCTATTCTGAGAATGGTCATCGCTCATGGCGTTTTTTTGTCTTTCACTCGTAAATAAAAAAAGGGCTGTCCGTCTGGCGAACAGATGAAAATTACAGGCCGCTTCCCGCAGGCTGGCTTTATCTTGCCTGATAACAGCGGTTCTTCATGATAGCCAGGATACAAAACGGCAGTGTACAAAGCGTAAGTCAACACTATTCTTTTTCCGAAATGTACGGATCAGCATAGCCGAGAGCAAGCATTATCTCGGTTTCCAGCGCTTCCATTCTCTCGGCTTCATCATCGTCAATATGGTCGTAACCAAGCAGATGCAGGCTGCCATGAATGACCATATGCGCCCAGTGTGCTTGCAGCTGTTTGTGCTGTTCGCTGGCTTCTTGCTCCACCACCTGGCGACAAATAACCAGATCGCCCAGCAGTGGTAACTCAATCTCTGGCGGTGCTTCAAAAGGAAACGACAGCACGTTGGTCGGCTTATCTTTGCCGCGCCAGGTGAGATTAAGATCCTGACTTTCCGCAACGTCCACCAGCCGGATGGTCACTTCGCTTTCTACCAGAAAGCGTGGCAGTACCGCCTCCAGCCAGTGCTGAAAGTCCTCTTCTGCCGGTAAGCCTGTGGGATTATCGCAGGCAATTTGTAGATCGAGGATGACAATGCTCATGGGTTGTCCTGCGGTGCGGCAGCTGATGCCTGAAGCACTTCGTGTTTGCGTTCGGCAGCGATAGCGTTACGCCGCCGCTGATCGGCCTCTTCCCAGCGCTCATAAGCAGTGACGATGCGTGCAACTACCGGGTGACGTACCACATCCTCGCTGTGGAAGAAGTTAAAGCTTATCTCTTCAACGTCAGACAGAACCTCAATGGCATGACGCAGACCAGATTTAAGGTTACGCGGCAGGTCAATTTGCGTGATATCGCCGGTGATTACCGCTTTAGAATTAAAGCCGATGCGTGTCAGGAACATCTTCATCTGTTCAAGGGTAGTGTTCTGGCTCTCATCGAGAATAATAAAGGCATCATTCAGCGTTCGACCGCGCATATACGCCAGTGGAGCAACTTCAATAACGTTACGTTCAATCAGTTTTTCTACGCGCTCAAAGCCCAGCATTTCGAAGAGTGCGTCATAAAGCGGCCGTAGGTAGGGGTCTACCTTCTGGCTGAGATCGCCAGGCAGAAAACCGAGTTTTTCTCCGGCTTCAACCGCCGGCCGGGTCAGCAATATACGGCGAATGTCCTGTCGCTCCAGTGCATCTACAGCCGCCGCAACGGCAAGATAGGTTTTTCCTGTACCGGCGGGGCCGACGCCAAAGCTAATATCGTGGTCAAGAATATTGGCAATGTATTGCGCCTGGTTTGGCGTGCGCGGTTTGATGACCCCGCGTTTGGTTTTAATATTGACGGCTTTGCCATATACCGGCACGTTTTCTGCCGTTTGCTCCAGTACCCGGCTCTCTTTTATCGCCAGATGGATCTGCTCAGGGTCAATATCCGGGATGTTGCCGCCGCGTACTGGAGCGGTATCAACATAAAGTGTTCTCAGTATATCTGTCGCAGCATCAACACTCAGCACACGGCCTGTCAGTTTGAACGCATTATCACGACGATTGATTTCAATACCTAAACGGCGCTCAAGCTGTTTAATGTTGTCATCAAACGGGCCGCAGAGGCTAAGCAGACGGTGGTTATCAGCAGGTTCTAAAGTAATTTCACGTGTTTCGGTTATCAAACTAATCCTTTGGGTCGCTCAGGGCCAGTTGCGTGTTTCAACAGCGCTTGCCGGCGTTGTCAGATTACAGTTATGACAAATTATTTATGCCCTTGCCGCACAGTGCAAGTCGTAAAATAATTATTTGGGTCAGGAGGGGCGTTTACAAGGGGGGGATGTTGATCGGCGGCGGAATGTTTCCGCCGCGGGAATCAATCAGGGCTGATAGGTCCCTACACCCAGTTCATTTTCTTTGCGGGTGCGGGCGATAACTGAAGCGGGCGTTTCAAAAACGCGTAGCCCCATCTGATCTTCGGTAAGCACTACAATGCCGCGCAGCGAGTTGGGGTAGACGTCAACGATCTCTACATCAACAAATTTGCCGATCATATCAGGCGTGCCCTCGAAGTTGACCACGCGATTGTTTTCTGTGCGGCCAGACAGCTCCATGACATTTTTACGTGAAGTGCCTTCCACCAGAATTCGCTGAATACTGCCCAGCATGCGGCGGCTCCAGGCCATTGCCTGCTGGCTGATGCGATCCTGCAAAATGTACAGGCGCTGTTTTTTCTCTCCTTCGGTTACGTCATCCGGGAGATCCGCCGCCGGCGTACCCGGACGTGCGGAATAGATAAAACTGAAGCTCATATCGAAATTGACGTCGGCTATCAGCTTCATGGTCTGTTCGAAGTCAGTATGGGTTTCGCCGGGGAAACCGATGATGAAATCAGAGCTGATCTGAATGTCCGGGCGTACGTTGCGTAACTTGCGGATAATCGATTTGTACTCCAGTGCAGTATGCGCACGTTTCATCATCGTCAAAACACGATCTGAGCCGCTCTGTACCGGAAGGTGCAGGAAGCTCACCAGTTCAGGAGTATCACCATAAACTTCGATGATATCGTCGGTAAACTCGATAGGATGGCTGGTAGTGAAGCGAATGCGATCAATTCCGTCGATAGCGGCAACCAGCCGCAACAGTTCGGCAAAGCTGCAGATTTTGTCATCAAAGGTGGCTCCGCGATAAGCATTAACGTTCTGCCCTAACAGGTTTACTTCGCGTACCCCCTGCGCCGCTAATTGGGCGATTTCGAACAGCACGTCGTCGCAGGGTCGGCTGACCTCTTCTCCGCGCGTATAAGGCACTACGCAGAAGGTACAGTATTTATTGCAGCCTTCCATGATCGAAACAAACGCGGTCGGACCTTCTGCTCGCGGTTCTGGCAGGCGATCAAATTTTTCAATTTCCGGGAAGCTGATGTCGACGACCGGGCTTTTGGAACCGCGTACGGTGTTGATCATTTCTGGCAGGCGATGCAGCGTCTGCGGGCCAAATACAATATCGACGTAGCTGGCGCGCTGGCGAATATGCTCTCCTTCCTGCGACGCTACGCAGCCACCGACGCCGATAATCAGCTCGGGGTTTTGCTCCTTCAGCGTCCGCCAACGGCCAAGCTGATGGAAAACTTTTTCCTGGGCCTTTTCGCGAATAGAGCAAGTATTTAGCAGCAGAATGTCCGCTTCTTCGGCCACCTCGGTTAGCGTATAGCCGTGCGTGCTCTCCAGCAGATCGGCCATCTTCGATGAATCGTATTCATTCATCTGACAGCCCCAGGTTTTGATGTGCAGTTTTTTATTCATCGACTTGCCATTACTCAATGCAGAACGGAACGCAGGGCGCGTATTGTAATGCTTTGATGCTGTTGTGACCAGATCAGCGTGCTTTTCTCTGCACTGTGTTGAAAATCCGGTAAACTTCGGGTTAACCGGCACCCGGCTTTCAGCGTTAAAGTTGGTGCAGTATGTAAAAGGAGTAACGATGACAAACAATCAGCCTGCTGCGGCGCAAGTGACCCTGGTGGGTGGCGGAATGGTCGGCGCCGCCCTGGCCTGTGGTCTGGCATCACAAGGATTTAACGTAACGGTGATTGAAACCAAAGCGCCCCCGGATTTTGACCCGGCTAAGCCGCCTGACTTACGCATTTCCGCAATTGGTGCGGCTTCGGTCGATTTACTGCGTGAACTGGATGTATGGCAGTCGGTACTGGCAATGCGTGCGTTTCCTTATACCCGACTGGAAACCTGGGAGTGGGAAAACGCGCAGCTGGCGTTTGACGCAAAAAGCCTCGGGTTATCGGCGTTGGGCTACATGGTTGAAAATAATGTGCTGCAGCGTGCGCTCTGGGAGCGTATGACTCAGCTAAACGTCAGGATTATTTCACCGGCCAGCGTGGCAATGCTGGCACCGTTTGAACAGGGATGGGTGCTGACGCTTGATGATGGTTGCCAACTCCAGACTCAGCTGCTGGTTGCCGCAGACGGTGCAAACTCCCGCGTGCGCCAGCTGGCAGGGATCGGCATTCAGGGCTGGCAATATGCTCAGTCCTGTATGTTGATTAGCGTCAGGTGCGAACAGCCGCCCGGCATGGCGACCTGGCAGCAATTCACACCACAGGGACCGCGCGCTCTGCTTCCGCTGTTTGATAACTGGGCCTCGCTAGTATGGTATGACGCCCCAGCACGTATACGTCAGTTACAGGCAATGTCGATGGCGCAGCTGGAAAAAGAGATCCAACGTGAGTTTCCTCCTCGCCTTGGGAAAGTCACACCGGTGGAGGCAGGATCGTTCCCGCTGGTCCGTCGCCATGCTAAGCGTTATGTGCTGCCGGGGCTTGCACTGGTTGGCGATGCGGCTCATACCATTAACCCGTTAGCCGGGCAGGGCGTTAATCTCGGTTATAGGGATGTTAACGTCTTAATTGATGTACTGAGTAAAGCGTGTCATAGCGGACAGGCGTGGAGCAGTGAAGCGGTACTGCAACGCTACGAGCGTCATCGCCGCTACGATAATCTGCTAATGCAAAGCAGCATGGATTTGTTCTATCTGGCGTTTAGTAACCGAGTTACGCCGCTGAAAATTGTCCGAAATCTCGGATTACTCGCTGCTGAGCACAGCGGTGTCCTAAAGCGGCAAGCACTGAAATATGCACTGGGATTGTCGCAGTGATAGTGGAGATCTCTGCCTCACCCTTTACTAAAAAAAAGACGTCAGAAAACAAAAAAGCCCGTAAAAAGCGGGCTTTTTTGTTAAATGTTGGCTGGGGTACAGGGATTCGAACCCCGGATGGCGGAATCAGAATCCGCTGCCTTACCGCTTGGCGATACCCCAATAATATACAGCCTAAGAAGGGAATCGAACCTGTGACCCCAGCATTATGAGTGCTGTGCTCTAACCAGCTGAGCTACGTAGCCATAACGTCTTATATGCCGATTGCAATCTGTTGCAATCATTCAAAAGATGGCTGGGGTACCTGGATTCGAACCAGGGAATGCCGGTATCAAAAACCGGTGCCTTACCGCTTGGCGATACCCCATCTCTTTTAAATTTACAAACCGCTTAGGCAAATGGTGCGGGAGGCGAGACTTGAACTCGCACACCTTGCGGCGCCAGAACCTAAATCTGGTGCGTCTACCAATTTCGCCACTCCCGCAGATGGTGGCTACGACGGGAATCGAACCTGTGACCCCAGCATTATGAGTGCTGTGCTCTAACCAGCTGAGCTACGTAGCCATCTTTTTATCGCGTTACCTTCATCGGCTTTGCGGGGCGCATTATGCGTATTGCGTCTTTTAGCGTCAACAAATTTTTTGCCGATTTTAGCCACTGAAGGGCTGTTTGCATGGGTAATGAACAGCCTGGCGATAAAAGCAACGATTTGTCATGGTAACGTAAGTAAAAGAAAACGGACCCGGAAAAAGGGTCCGCATACGTTAAGCGTTATGCTTAATAGGCTGACTGATGAACGCAGACTGCGCGACCTGACGGATCGTTCATATTTTTAAAGGCTTCATCCCATTCAATGGCTTTTGCCGACGAGCAGGCTACTGACGGGCCGCCAGGCACACATTCAGCCGCACTTGCTAGCGGGAAAAGCTCTGAGAATATTTCCCGATAAAGATAAGCCTCTTTAGAGGCCGGCGTATTATACGGGAAGCGGTAGTGGGCGGTCTCCAGCTGCTGATCGCTGATTTGCTGGGCGGCAATCTCTTTCAGCGAGTCTATCCAGCTATAGCCAACGCCGTCGGAAAACTGCTCTTTCTGACGCCAGGCAACGCTTTCCGGCAGATAAGAGGCGAAGCATTCGCGTAAAATATGTTTTTCCATTTTACCGTTACTGCCGCACATTTTGTCTGCAGGGTTAATTGTCATCGCCACGTCGAGGAATTTTTTATCAAGAAAGGGAACGCGAGCCTCCACACCCCACGCCGACATGGCTTTGTTGGCGCGTGCACAATCAAACATATGTAGCGCCAATAACTTACGTACGTTCTCCTCGTGAAACTCTTTGGCGTTGGGGGCTTTATGAAAATAAAGGTAGCCACCAAATACTTCGTCTGCGCCCTCACCTGACAACACCATTTTGATACCCATTGCCTTGATTTTGCGTGACATCAGGTACATTGGCGTTGAGGCGCGGATAGTCGTGACGTCATAGGTTTCAATGTGATAGATCACGTCGCGAATGGCGTCCAGGCCTTCCTGCACGGTGAAGTGAATTTCGTGATGAATGGTACCCAGATGGTCGGCAACAGACTGCGCCGCTTTAAGGTCTGGTGATCCTTCGAGTCCAACAGCAAAAGAGTGAAGCTGCGGCCACCATGCGTCGCTTTTGTCCTGATCTTCGATACGTCTGGCGGCATACTTTTTCGTGATCGCCGAAATGATGGACGAGTCCAGCCCGCCGGAAAGTAATACACCATAAGGTACGTCTGACATCAGGTGGCTTTTGACCGACTCCTCCAGTGCCTCTTTAAGCGCGGCAGTATCGGTTTTGTTGTGCTCAACACTGGCATATTCCATCCAGTCGCGCTGCCAGTAGCGACGAATTTCACCGTCGGTGCTGGAAAGATAGCTTCCCGGTGGGAATTCACTGATGCTACGGCAGACGGGCACCAGCGCTTTCATCTCAGACGCGACGTAAAAATTACCGTGCTCATCGTTGCCCATATAAAGGGGGATGATACCAATAGGGTCACGGCCAATCAGATATTGCTGCTTAACGCTGTCCCATAGGATAAAGGCGAACATTCCCTGCAATTCATCGAGGAAATCGATCCCCATTTTCTGATACAGCGCCAGGATAACTTCGCAGTCGGAGTCGGTTTGAAAGTCATAGCGATCGCCCAGTTCGGCACGAAGTGCCTGGTGGTTATAAATTTCGCCGTTCACGGCCAGTACGTGAGTATGGTCGGCATTGTGCAGCGGCTGAGCACCGTTATTCACGTCAACGATCGACAGACGTTCATGGGCAAGAATTGCTTTATCATCAGCATAGACGCCGGACCAATCCGGCCCACGATGTCGCATCAAACGCGATAGTTCTAACGCCTTCTTACGCAGTTCAACAGGGTCGGTTTTCAGATCCAGTACGCCAAATATTGAACACATAACTTCACTCCTGTGGGATCACTTCGTCATTGACTCTAAGCCGACCAGCGTCAGCGCATAGATAAGAAAATGCGATAATGAATAAGGGTATGCAAGCAATTTCCCTTTCTGCTATGAAATAGCTAAGTCAGTCAGTTGTAAAATTAATGAATCATCAGAAATAAGGGGTAAAAATTGCCATTTCGCTAATAAGCGTTGAAGATTGAGTGAAGTCTAATCTGTTGGCTATCATTTTCTCAAAGAATGATTGACGCCGGTCTTACTGGCGTTCAGCGCTGATCGGGTTCTGGAGTTAATACGTCGCTATTCCTGCGTATGCGTTCCTTCCAGCAGGCGTTGGAGAAGAACGCCGTTGAGCATCGCGCGCTTTGCCAGTGCAAAGGCACCAATCGCAGAGCCATGATCGATTTCAGAGCGCACAACCGGCAGATTATTACGAAAGACTTTTAATACCTGGGTATTAACACAAGCCTCAATGGCGGGGAGTAAAACCCCATTAGCCTCGGTGATTTCACCGGCGATCACCACTTTTTGTGGATTAAACAGGTTAATGGCGATTGCGATGGCTTTGCCCAGGTGACGACCAACGTGCCCGACCACTTCCGTTGCCAGCACGTCGCCGTGATTAGCGGCTTTACAAATGCTGAGAATATCGCAATTTTCCGCCGTCAATGACGTCAGATGCCCCTGATGAATCAGCGTTCGTACGCGTTGCTCTATCGCGCTGTTGGCGACGATGGTTTCAAGACAGCCGAAATTACCGCAGTGACAGCGTTCACCTAAGGGATCGACCTGAATATGGCCAATTTCCCCAACATTGCCGTTGCTGCCGAGAAAAATCTGTCCGTTAGTGATAATGCCAGCACCTGTACCGCGATGTACTCGCACCAGAATGGAATCAGCACAGTCGCGCGATGCACCAAAATAGTGCTCGGCCAGTGCCAGACTGCGGATATCATGACCGACAAAACTGGCAACGTTGAAGTGTTTTTCCAGATTGGCAACCAGCGGCCACTGGCTCACCTTGATATGCGGCATATAGCGGATCACGCCGATGGCCGGATCGACCAGGCCTGGGAGGATAACAGCGATCGCGATCAGCTCACGCAGCTTACGTTGTTGCAGGTTGATGAACTCTTCAATGGTATTGAACAGCGCGTGTTCCAACGTTTCCTGTGTGCGTTCAGGCAGGTTATAGCGCTGTTCGGCAATTAGCTTGCCGCTCAGATCGAAGAGTGACAGGGTGGCGTCGTCGCGTCCCAGACGAATAGCGACAGTATGAAAGCCGCGGGATTCAGTAATGATGGATATGGCGCGACGGCCCCCGGTAGAGGCCTGTTGATCCACTTCGCGAATCAAGCCGCGCTCAATGAGCTGACGGGTAATTTTCGTTACGCTGGCGGGCGCCAGCTGACTCTGTTCTGCGATCTGAATGCGCGAAATAGGGCCCTGTTGGTCGATAATCCGGTACACCGCTGCGCTGTTAAGCTGCTTAACGAGATCAATGTTTCCAATTTGAGCCTGCCCGTCATGAGTCATTCAGTATTCACTCACTTAAAACCTCGTTGCCATTAACGTAGGTCTGGATAATCTGATAATCGCCGGTGAATACCGTGAGGTTTGCAACTTTTCCAGCAGTGATGCTGCCCAAAAGACGATCCACACCAATGGCTTTCGCCGGGTATAAGGTGGCCATTCTTATTGCTTCGTCCAGAGCAATACCGGCATGTTCGACGGTGTTTCGCACTGCTTCGATCATCGTCAGTGAAGAGCCGCTGAGCGTTCCTTTTTCATCAACGCAAAGCCCATCGCGATAGTATATTGTTTTTCCAGCAAAAATGAACTGATCAATCGATTCATCTGGCGATAACCCTGCTGGTGCCGTGGCATCAGTGATCAAGATAATCTGTTCATTTTTTATGCGTTTGGCATTTCGGACATTTGCGTAGTGAACATGCAGTCCATCGGCGATGATGCCACAATATACGTCCGGCGTATCGAACAGGGCGCCGATCAAACCTGGTTCGCGCCCGGTTATCGTTGGCATTGCGTTATACAGATGCGTTGCGAATGAGATGCCAGCCTCAAAGCCCCGACGAGCTTCGGCATAGGTCGCGTGGGAATGGCCGCAAGAGATAATGATACCTGCTTTACTGAGCCGGCGAATAATCTCAGGTTCAACTTTCTCAGGAGCGAGGGTGATCTTGCTTATCACATCCGCATTTTTACACAGAAAATTGACCAGACTGGCTGTTGGCTGGCGGATGAGTTCCGGATTATGGGTCCCTTTTTTCAGCGGGTTAAGCCATGGGCCTTCAAGGTGCAGTCCCAGCGCCTGAAACTTATTTTGCATCAGAAACTCACGCATGCTGGTTACTGCACGCACCATCAGTTCGTCGCTGCTGGTAATCAGCGTCGGCAGAAAGCTGGTGCAGCCGGAGCGCTGGTTGGCACGCTGCATGGTTTGCAGGGTCTCAATGCTTAGCGCCGCGATATCATCGTTGAATTGCACGCCGCCGCAGCCATTGAGCTGTAAATCAATAAAGCCGGGAGTTATGTTGGCACCCTGAACATCCCGTGTGGCTATCCCTGTAGGGAGCTCCTCAACCGGACACAGGCGCTCGATGAGTCCATTGGCGATCACCACCGCATGGTTGTTCAGAATTTCGTGGCCAGTATAGATACGGCCGTTAATCAGTGCGTACATCATTATTCTCCCCGCTGGTTGCAGGTCGGACAGTACGACCTGCGCTAGTGATCCTGATACCTGTTACAGGCCTTCCATGTTTTCCACTTCCAATTCGCGGAAATATTTTACGGTTTTCATTTTTAGCTCCATGGTGGCCGGTTCGTCGCATACCACCACGGCTTTGGCATGAAGTTGCAGACAGCTGATGGTCCACATGTGATTAACATTGCCTTCGACAGCAGCCTGCAGCGCCTGAGCTTTCAGATGGCCGGTGACGAGAATCATGACCTCTTCTGCATCGAGCAGCGTGCCCACGCCGACGGTCAGTGCATATTTAGGCACCTGTTCAATGTCGCCACCAAAAAAGCGCGAATTCGCCACGCGGGTATCATGGGTCAGGGTTTTAATACGGGTTCGTGATGAAAGTGAGGATGCGGGCTCATTGAACGCTATATGTCCATCATTGCCGACACCGCCCATGAACAGATGGATTTTGCCATAGGCACGGATTTTTTCTTCATACTGACGACACTCCGCATCGATATCATCAGCGTTGCCATTCAGCAGGTTAATATTTCCCGCCTGGATATCAACGTGATCGAAGAAATTGCGATACATGAAGCTGTGGTAACTTTCGGGGTGCTCCTTCGGCAAGCCGACGTACTCGTCCATATTAAACGTGACAACATGTTTGAAGCTAACCTGGCCCGCTTTATGCATCTCAATAAGGTGCTTATAGGCTTCGAGTGGCGTTCCGCCAGTAGGCAATCCCAGAATAAAAGGACGTTCGGCTGTGGGGTTGAAGGCGTTGATACGCTCGACGATATGGCGTGCCGCCCACTTGCCAACCTGGCTGGTGGTGGTTAAAGGAATAAGACGCATAGTACACCTCTCAGTGACAATTACGGTAACGGGGAAGACGGCTTACTTTTACCCACTTTGCTAAGCGCAACCTGCGTTAACCCAGTCATACGTGGGAAAAATCCGTCATGATATTTTTTATAATAAAATAAGTATGGATCCTAAGCCAACATCATGGCAATTGAAATGCAATTTATGGTGACTTTTATCACATTAGAGAGGGTTTTAATTTGCAGGGCGAATTAATTTCTTTTTACACTCCGCACAGTAGTACGGAACATCATAAAACTACCTGCTAAAGGTATGTTAAAAAAGCCTGCAGTGCTGGGCATTTTACGGGTTCAAAGGGGAAACAGGTGAATATTCTAGGCTTTTTTCAACGATTAGGGCGGTCGCTTCAGCTACCCATCTCCGTGCTGCCCGTCGCAGCATTGATGCTGCGCTTCGGGCAACCCGATTTACTTAATATACCGTTCATTGCACAGGCCGGCGGCGCAATCTTCGATAACCTTGCGCTGATCTTTGCTATCGGCGTGGCCTCAACATGGTCAAGAGATAATGCCGGACCGGCAGCCCTGGCAGGCGCGGTGGGTTATTTCATCATGACTAAAGCAATGGTGACTATCAACCCGGCGATTAATATGGGTGTCCTGGCGGGTATCATTACCGGTTTAGTCGCCGGTTATACTTATAACCGCTGGTACAATATCAGACTGCCGGACTTTCTCAGTTTCTTTGGCGGCAAACGTTTCGTGCCGATTGCCACCGGTTTTTTCTGTCTGATACTTGCCGCGATTTTTGGCTACGTGTGGCCCCCGGTGCAGAATGCGATTCACGCTGGTGGCGAATGGATTGTTTCTGAAGGCGCTCTCGGTGCGGGTATTTTCGGCTTCGTAAACCGCTTGCTAATCCCGACCGGCTTGCATCAGGTGCTTAACACCATTGCTTGGTTCCAGATCGGTGATTATACCAATGCGGCCGGCGTGGTGTTCCACGGTGACATTAACCGCTTCTATGCCGGTGATCCCACTGCGGGCATGTTTATGGCAGGCTTCTATCCGATCATGATGTTCGGGCTGCCAGGTGCTGCGCTGGCCATGTACTTCGCTGCGCCTAAAGAGCGCCGCCCTATGGTTGGAGGGCTGCTGTTCTCCGTCGCACTGACCGCCTTTCTGACCGGTGTTACCGAGCCGCTTGAGTTCCTGTTCATGTTCCTGGCTCCAGTGCTGTACTTACTGCATGCCATTCTGACCGGCATTAGTATGTATGTTGCGACCGCTCTGGGGATCCACGCGGGCTTCTCTTTCTCTGCCGGCGCGATTGACTACGCGTTGATGTACCATTTGCCTGCGGCCAGTAAAAACGTCTGGCTGCTGCTGGTCATGGGCGTTGTCGCTTTCGTGGTTTACTTCATCCTGTTTAGCGTGGTTATCCGCGTGATGAATCTTAAAACCCCAGGCCGTGAAGACGCTGTACCGGAACAGGCTGCCGATGCCAACAGCAATACTGACGAAGGTCTGGCTGTGCTCTCGCACCAGTATGTTGCGGCGGTCGGTGGTAGCGCTAATATCATCGGAATCGATGCCTGTATCACGCGTTTGCGGCTGGCCGTAGATGATGCTACGCAAGTCAATGATGCTGAATGTAAACGTCTTGGCGCTTCCGGCGTTGTGAAACTGAACAAGAAAACCGTGCAGGTAATTGTTGGCGCGCGCGCTGAATCGATTGCTGAAGAGATGAAAGTTCTGATGGCACAAGGTTCGATCGCCGCCAGCAACACTACGGCAAAACCTGCGGCAGCGGTGCCTGATCCTAAGACAGTACGCGCTGCCAGCCAGGACGTTATCGCGACGCTGGTCGCACCGGTAAGTGGTGAAATCGTTGCGCTGGAGCAGGTTCCGGATGAGGCGTTCGCCAGTAAGGCCGTGGGTGATGGTGTGGCAATCAAACCGACCAGCGGTACCGTTGTATCGCCGGCTGCCGGCACCCTGGTTAAAATCTTTAATACCAACCACGCTTTCTGTCTGGAAACAGAGAAGGGCGTTGAGGTTGTCGTTCATATGGGACTGGATACCGTTGGGCTGGATGGCAAAGGTTTCAACCGTTTGGCGGAAGAAGGCTCGCAGGTTACTGCCGGTCAGCCAGTGCTGGAAATGGATTTGGCGTTTCTTAACGCTAATGCCCGTTCAATGATCAGTCCAGTGGTTGTCAGTAACAGCGACGACTATGCTGGTCTGACTCAGCTGGCAAAAGGTTCGGTTGTGGCGGGTGAAACACGGTTATACGACGTTAACAGATAACAGAAAGCACCGGCATTCACTGTGCCGGTCTTCTGACCGTAGGGGCGAGGGATCTCGCCCCTGTTTTTTATCCTGAATTTAACTAACGGTTGTTTCTCGCTGGTGCTTAGTGGATCATACGCGTTTACGTTGAGCAGCATACATATCCGTTCGTATTGAGGAAATCGTGATGAGTGAGGCTGAAGCCCGGCCAACTAATTTTATTCGCCAGATTATTGATGAAGACCTGGCCAGCGGTAAACACACTGAGATTCATACCCGCTTTCCACCGGAGCCAAATGGTTACCTGCATATCGGCCATGCTAAGTCTATCTGCCTGAACTTCGGCATCGCGCAGGATTATCTGGGGCAGTGTAATCTGCGCTTCGATGATACAAATCCGGTAAAAGAAGACAGGGAATTTGTCGATTCAATTAAACAGGATGTGCAATGGCTGGGTTTTGAGTGGAGCGGAGAGATCCGTTATTCCTCTGACTACTTTGATCAACTCTATAACTACGCCGTTGAGCTAATAACTAAAGGCCTGGCTTACGTTGATGAGCTGAGTGCTGAGGAAATTCGTGAATATCGCGGTACGCTGAAAGCTCCGGGTAAAAACAGTCCATATCGCGATCGCAGTGTTGAAGAAAACCTGGCCCTGTTTGAAAAAATGCGAGCGGGTGGTTTCAACGAAGGCAAAGCTTGCCTGCGCGCGAAGATCGATATGGCCTCGAGCTTTATCGTTCTCCGCGATCCGGTACTTTATCGCATTAAATTTGCCGAGCATCATCAGACCGGAAATAAATGGTGCATCTATCCGATGTACGATTTTACCCATTGCATCTCCGATGCGCTGGAAGAGATCACCCATTCACTTTGCACGCTTGAGTTTCAGGATAATCGCCGGTTGTATGACTGGGTGCTGGATAACATTACTATTCCAATCCACCCACGTCAGTACGAGTTTTCACGTCTGAACCTGGAATATGCGGTGATGTCCAAGCGCAAGCTAACACAGCTGGTAGCAGAGAAGATCGTCGAAGGCTGGGATGATCCCCGGATGCTGACGGTTTCTGGTCTGCGTCGTCGCGGTTACAGCGCCGCCTCGATCCGTGAGTTTTGTCGTCGTATCGGCGTAACAAAACAGGACAATATCGTCGAGATGGCCTCGCTGGAAGCCTGTATTCGTGATGATCTGAATGAGAACGCGCCGCGCGCTATGGCCGTTCTCGATCCCATTAAGGTGGTCATTGAAAACTTGCCTGCCGGGCATGATGAAAGGGTTACGATGGCAAATCATCCTAACCGCCCGGAAATGGGGCAGCGTGAGGTGCCTTTCAGTCGGGAAATCTGGATCGATCGTGCTGATTTTCGTGAAGAAGCAAACAAACAGTACAAGCGGTTAGTGCTGGGTAAAGAAGTGCGGCTGCGTAATGCCTACGTTATTCGTGCCGAACGCGTGGCAAAGGACGAAAATGGTAATATTACCTGCCTATTCTGTACTGCCGATCTGGATACGATGGGTAAAGATCCGGCCGATGGACGCAAGGTTAAAGGTGTGATCCATTGGGTGTCGGCCGATCACGGTCTGCCCGCGCAGTTCCGGCTTTACGATCGCTTATTCAGCGTGTCGAATCCAGGGGCTGCGGAGAACTTCCTCGCCACAATAAACCCTGATTCGTTGGTTATTCGTCATGGATTTGTTGAACCGGGCCTGCGGAATACCGAGGCGCTGAAACCCTGGCAATTTGAGCGTGAAGGCTATTTTTGTGCCGACAGCGTTTACTCTAAACCGGGAGAACTGGTGTTTAACCGTACGGTTGGTCTGCGTGATACCTGGGCAAAAGCCGGCGCATGACCCAAGGAATATGACTAAAAAGCAGCCGTTGGCTGCTTTTTTTATGTTTGTATAGTATCAACGCCATTTTCTTTAAGCTGGCAGATCAGATTCAGGAGCCGACGGACTGCTTGATCGATTTTTGCGGTGTAATGCGTACTTGCTTGATCATATTATCCTGCACATCAAGGATATTGATAGCGTAGCTTTTTACCTGAACGGTAGTGCCGGCCAGAGGTATCTCTTCGAGTGCCTCCAGTAGCATACCGTTGACGGTGCGGGCTTCATTTTCCGGTAGCGTCCAGTTAAACGCTTTATTCACTTCACGAACGTTAGCTCCGCCTTCGATTAATACCGAACCATCGTTTTGTGGCATGACTTCTTCTGCCAGCGTTGGTGACATCGAAGTAGTAAAATCGCCGACAATTTCTTCCAGAATATCTTCAATCGTCACCAGACCCTTAACATCGCCGTATTCGTCGACCACCAGGCTGACTTTCTCTTTGTTACGCTGAAACTTTACCAGCTGAACGTTTAACGCCGTTCCTTCAGGCACATAGTAAATCTCGTCGGCAGCGCGTAGCATCAGCGCTTTAGTAAACTCTTTTTTTTCATTCATCATTCGCCAGGCTTCGCGCACGCGTAACATGCTGATGGTGTCATCCAGGCTGTCGCGATAAAGCACAATGCGTCCGTGCGGGGAGTGAGTGAGCTGCCGAAGTATGGATTTCCATTCATCATTGATATTAATGCCAACAATTTCATTGCGCGGCACCATCACATCCTCAACCGTCACTTTATCGAGGTCGAGAACGGAAAGCAGCATATCCTGGTTGCGTCGTGACATTAGCGAGCGGGATTCATGAACGATGGTTCGTAGCTCTTCCTTACTGAGTGCCGCGCTGATCGCACCGTCGGTTTTAATACCCATCATATGCATGAAAAATCGTGCAATGGCGTTTAACAGCCAGACGAGCGGCAGCATAAGCTTCTGCAGGGGGCCAAGCAGCCAGCTACTGGGATAGGCGACTTTCTCCGGGTAGAGTGCGGCAACAGTTTTGGGCAATACTTCTGCAAAGACGAGAACGACGAAGGTCAGTATCCCGGTCGCAATAGCGACGCCAAGATCGCCATAAAGCCTCATACCGACGATGGTAGCTAATGAGGAGGCGAGGATATTTACCAGGTTATTACCAATCAGCACCAGGCTTATCAGCCGGTCCGGACGCCGCAGAAGTTTTTCTACGCGCCGTGCTGCGCGATTGCCGTTTTTAGCCCTGTGGCGAAGCTTGTAGCGATTCAGTGTCATCATGCCGGTTTCAGAGCCAGCAAACCAGGCAGACACAATGACCATCACGACTAAAGTGATAATCAGCGTGCCAGTCGAAATATGTTCCAAGCCAGTCATTCCTTGCTGTCGTTTATCAGGATGTCAAAAAGTGTTGTAGCATGCGACTGCCGAAATAAGCCATCGTCAGCAGGAACGCGCCACTGCAATTGAACCAGACGACGCGACGACCACGCCAGCCTTCATGATAATGGCCCCATAGCAACAGGATGTAGACAAACCACGCCAGAATGGAGAGAACGGCCTTATCAACGTTTTCCCGATTAAACAGGTCGTGCATGTAAAATAACCCAGTACATAACACCAGCGTTAGCAACACCACACCGACCTGAGTGATATGAAACATCTTGCGCTCAATACTCATCAGTGGCGGTATATCACTATTGAAAACCAGTTTTTTGTTCTTGAGTTGATAATCTATCCAGGCCAGCTGGAGAGCATAAAGCGCGGCGATAATCAGCGTGGCATAGGCAAAGAGCGCAAGACCAATATGCACCATCATGCCCGGTGTCGTTTCAAGGTGAGTAATAAAAGCGTTGGGAACGAAAGTGGCGAAAGCCAGATTAATCAGAGCGAAACTGTATACTATGGGTAATAAAAGCCAGCCGCGGTTGCATGAGGCCACAATCGTCATTATGGCGCAAATCAGCAGGCTCACAAGTGAGCCAATATTCAGCAGACTAAGATTTTGTCCGTTGCCGCTGGCAAAAATTCGCTGTTCTAGCGCCACGGCATGGCAAATCAGAGCCAGAACGGCTGAAATAACAGCCAGTCGGCGCCAGGCGCTATTTTTGCGTAGTAGCGTAGGAACAATTAATGCAAGGCTTGTTGAATAGGCAAACAGCGCCACGATTGCGAATGCGAACATAAAAGTTGTCAGGTACTCGCCAGATAACAAACAGGCAGTATAGCGCCAGCACCGGCTGGCTCCAAACGATCTCCATACAGATGGCTGAGATCGACGATCCTTCATGTTATAATCGCCGCCATTATGTCGCTATAGCACCCACTCTGAATACCTTGAGCGAGAGACAATGTTTGATAATTTAACCGACAGATTGTCGAGTACGCTGCGTAATATCAGCGGACGCGGCCGTCTGACTGAAGACAACATTAAAGATACCCTGCGCGAAGTGCGTATGGCGCTGCTGGAGGCCGATGTTGCTCTGCCTGTGGTGCGCGATTTCATTAATCGGGTGAAAGAGCGTGCGGTCGGCCATGAAGTTAATAAAAGCCTTACCCCGGGTCAGGAATTCGTCAAAATCGTGCGCAGTGAGCTGGAAGCGGCGATGGGGGCAGAAAACAACAGCCTTAACCTCAACGCTCAGCCGCCGGCCGTGGTGCTGATGGCTGGTCTGCAGGGGGCGGGTAAGACCACCAGCGTTGGTAAGCTTGGTAAGTTCTTGCTTGAAAAGCATAAAAAGAAAGTGCTGGTAGTTTCGGCGGACGTTTATCGTCCTGCCGCAATTAAACAGCTGGAGACGCTGGCGCAACAGGTAGGCGTCGATTTTTGCCCATCTGATCCCAGCCAGAAACCCGTTGACATCGTTAATAACGCGCTGCAACAAGCGAAGCTTAAATTCTACGACATACTGCTGGTCGATACAGCCGGACGTCTGCACGTTGATGAAAACATGATGGATGAAATCAAGCAGATCCATCATTCGATTAATCCGGTTGAAACGCTGTTTGTTGTTGATGCCATGACCGGTCAGGATGCAGCTAATACCGCCAAAGCATTTAACGAAGCGCTGCCTTTGACCGGTGTTATTCTGACAAAAGTTGATGGCGATGCGCGGGGCGGAGCAGCGCTATCTATCCGTCATATCACCGGCAAACCGATTAAGTTCATGGGGGTTGGTGAAAAAACGGAGGCGCTGGAACCTTTCTATCCGGATCGTATCGCTTCCCGTATCCTCGGGATGGGCGATGTCCTGTCGTTGATTGAAGATATAGAAAACAAGGTCGATCGCGATAAGGCTGAAAAGCTGGCCAGTAAGCTCAAAAAGGGCGACAGCTTTGATCTGAACGACTTTCTCGACCAGCTAAAGCAAATGCGTAACATGGGCGGCATGGCCAGTCTGATGGGTAAGTTGCCGGGGATGGGGCAGCTACCGGATAACGTTAAGTCGCAGATGGATGACAAAGTGCTGGTGCGTATGGAAGCAATAATTAATTCAATGACCCGCAAAGAGCGTGAAAAACCCGAAATTATTAAAGGTTCGCGCAAACGCCGCATCGCAATGGGATCGGGAATGCAGGTGCAGGATGTAAACCGTATGCTGAAACAGTTCGATGATATGCAGCGTATGATGAAGAAAATGAAAAAAGGGGGCATGGCGAAAATGATGCGCAACATGAAAGGCATGATGCCGCCAGGATTCTCCGGACGCTGACCCGAATATGTTCAGACGCGAAAAAGCATGGCTTAAAGATTGCTTTTTGCGGCAAAATGAGTAAAATTTTCGGGCTTTTTATATGACACCCTGGCCCCGTTCCTCGATGGGGCCAGGTTGTTTTATTAACTGAAGAGGATGTTATGGTAACAATTCGTTTGGCACGTCACGGCGCTAAAAAGCGTCCGTTTTATCAGGTAGTCGTCACTGACAGCCGCAATGCTCGTAACGGTCGTTTCATCGAGCGCGTAGGCTTCTTTAACCCGATCGCATCTGGTCAGGCTGAAGCGCTGCGTCTGGATCTGGACCGTATTGAGCACTGGGTTGGCCAGGGCGCTACTCTCTCTGATCGCGTTAATGCGCTGATCAAAGAAGCAAAGAAAGCAGCTTAATCTGTTACGGTGGCTGGCATGAGCAAGCATCAAACCGTTCCGTTTCCTGAAAACCCGATAGTCATGGGAAAGCTGGGGGCTGCGTTCGGAATTCGTGGTTGGCTCAAAGTATTTTCTTCCACCGAAGATGCCGAAAGCATTTTTGACTACCAACCCTGGTTTATTCAGCGGGCAGGTAAGTGGCAGCAGGTCGAGCTGGAAAGCTGGAAGCGCCATAGTCAGGAGATAATCATTAAGGTCAAGGGCTTTGACGATCGGGATGCAGCGGCGCTGCTGACTAATTGTGAAGTCGTTGTTGACGCTAATTCATTGCCACCGCTGGAAGAGGGCGATTACTACTGGAAAGATCTTATGGGTTGCAAGGTTGTGACCTCTAAGGGTTATGAACTAGGTAAAGTCGTTGATATGATGGAAACCGGTTCTAATGACGTTCTGGTCGTGAAGGCAAATCTCAAAGATGCATTTGGTGTAAAGGAGCGGTTAATTCCGTTTCTTAACGAACAGGTTATCAAGAAAGTCGATCTCGCTACTGGCTTTATTGAAGTAGATTGGGATCCTGGTTTTTGACCTCCGAATTCAATGGTAAAGCGACGCAGACAATGTGGATTGGTGTTATCAGCCTTTTTCCTGAAATGTTTCGCGCGATTACCGATTACGGGGTAACTGGCCGGGCAGTAAAGAATGGCCTGCTAAGCATTCAAAGCTGGAGTCCGCGAGACTTTACGCACGATCGGCATCGCACGGTGGATGATCGTCCATACGGCGGTGGTCCGGGAATGTTGATGATGGTGCAGCCCTTACGGGATGCGATTCATGCAGCAAAAGCAGCGGCAGGCAACGGTGCAAAAGTGATCTACCTGTCACCTCAGGGGCGCAAGCTGGATCAGTCCGGCGTGTGTGAGCTGGCGGCTAATCAGAAAATCATTCTGGTCTGCGGCCGCTATGAAGGGATTGATGAACGCATAATTCATGCCGAAATTGATGAAGAATGGTCAATTGGTGATTATGTGCTCAGCGGCGGCGAACTACCCGCAATGACGTTGATTGACTCTGTTGCCCGGTTTATTCCTGGGGTGCTGGGGAAGCAAGCGTCAGCAGAAGAGGACTCCTTTTCTGATGGGTTATTAGATTGTCCGCACTATACCCGCCCTGAAGTGCTGGAAGGAATGAGCGTCCCGTCAGTATTATTGTCGGGAAATCATGCGGATATCCGCCGCTGGCGCCTCAAACAGTCGCTGGGCCGAACCTGGCTAAGAAGACCTGAACTTCTGGAAAACCTGGCTCTGACTGAAGAGCAAGCAAGGTTGTTGCAACAGTTCCAGTGTGAATGTCAGCAACTGCATAACGATGATGGGAGCGCGCGGGCAGTGCCTGACCCCTCCTGAATATCAGTTTACCCAGGAAAAGAGATTAAAATATGAGCAACATTATTAAGCAAATTGAACAAGAGCAGATGAAGCAGGATGTACCTTCCTTCCGTCCGGGTGATACTCTGGAAGTGAAAGTATGGGTTGTTGAAGGTTCTAAAAAACGTCTGCAGGCATTCGAGGGCGTGGTTATCGCTATTCGTAACCGCGGTCTGCATTCTGCATTCACTGTTCGTAAAATTTCTAACGGCGAAGGTGTTGAGCGTGTATTCCAGACGCATTCACCTGTAATTGACAGCATCACCGTTAAACGTCGTGGTGCCGTACGTAAAGCCAAACTGTACTACCTGCGTGAGCGTACCGGTAAGGCAGCTCGTATCAAAGAGCGCCTCAACTAAGGGTACGCGAAAGCGACTTCCCAAAGTTAATATAAAACAAGGGGTTAGCGTGATGCTAGCCCCTTTTGCTTTTCTATAATTCAGATAAAAGCATCCTGATATACAGCGCAGTTTCTGTAGTTAGAGATATGGATACTGCGGGTAAATAGGTACCTAACAGTGGCGCCAGGCGGAACAACAAACCATAAGGGTTCGCGCCAGGTCGTCATGGCTACGAAATTGTTACGATGGTTGGTGACATTGACTTGCTCCGCGAGGATTTTTATCTTTTGCCATTTTCTGGCGGATAAACCTCATTTCGGGACATATTTTACTGCCGCTTTGGCGAGGATATTTCGATGTAAGCAGCTGAACCCATAACCCGTTGGCGCGAAATCTCAAACTGCTGAAAAAGTGGATACCTGCTTCGTCAGGATTAGCCATCTTCCCTTACGAACAGTCCAAACCCTTTGACTGACAAACTCAATATAAACCACGGGTAATGACTGATCTGCATTTGCTTTGTGATGTGAGAATATTCACTGGCTTATATTAGTAACGGGTGCAGCGTATCCTTATGCTGTGCGCTGATGACGAGATAAGAAACTATAAAAGCAGTCATTCCTGCCATAAACGCAAGATTATTTGCATATGGCATGTCTTCATGTTTTTTTGGCTAATCATATCAGCGCAGGCCGGTTGTTATGTTTTCTAAGGGACTGACAGATTACTTAGTCGTCAGCGTTAGAAACATGCAATCTGTCACCATCTCTAGCCGGTTGCCCTGGAGCGGTTTTCGTTCACGAAAGTATCGGGTTAAAAGTCTGAAGATAATAAGTGCAAATAGTATGGACGATAGAGTAAAACCTTTTGATGTAAACTTTTAATTACATCAATTCTTTTTTGTTTATTTTTATGTTGTTGTTTTTAATCTATTTTTTGTTTAATCAGTAATGATGATAACTATAATGTACATTGAGGTAGTCCTAATTGTATCGATTATGATACATTTGCATATGCTTTTAGAATAACGCTATGCGTACAATAATTGACAGGGCAGCTATTATGCAAAAAGACGCAGTTAATAATATTCATATCATAGAAGAGCAGATTTTAATCACGCCGGAGGAGCTGAAAAAAAAGTTTCCGCTCAGTGTCGATCTCGAGGCTCAGATTTCACATTCACGCCAGACTATCGCTAACATCATTGCTGGCCGGGACCATCGCCTGCTGGTGGTTTGCGGCCCTTGTTCCATCCATGATACCGATGCTGCATATGAATATGCTCGTCAGTTAAAAGATCTGTCTGATCAACTCAAGGATCAGTTGTACATCGTTATGCGCGTGTATTTCGAAAAGCCACGTACCACTGTTGGCTGGAAGGGATTAATCAACGATCCTTATATGGATAACTCATTTGATATGGAAGCTGGTTTGCATATTGCCCGCCAGCTGCTGGTCAATTTGGTTGAAATGGGGCTGCCACTCGCCACGGAGGCGCTGGATCCCAACAGTCCGCAGTATCTTGGCGATCTGTTTAGCTGGTCAGCGATTGGTGCTCGTACGACTGAGTCACAAACCCATAGGGAAATGGCATCGGGTCTCTCCATGCCGGTTGGCTTTAAAAACGGCACTGATGGTAGTTTGGGTACCGCAATAAACGCCATGCGTGCCGCCTCAATGCCGCACCGTTTTGTAGGGATCAACCAGTCAGGCCAGGTCTGTCTGCTGCAAACACAGGGTAATCCTGATGGTCACGTTATTTTACGCGGTGGTAAATCGCCTAACTACGGCCCTGAAGATGTTGCGCAGTGTGAAAACGAGATGCTGAAAGCCGGACTGCGTGCGGCTTTAATGATTGATTGCAGTCATGGCAACTCAAATAAAGACTATCGTCGACAGCCCGATGTTGCAGAATCAGCCGTGGCGCAAATAAAAGATGGTAATCGCTCGATCATGGGGCTCATGCTGGAAAGCCACTTGCATGCAGGCAATCAGTCTTCTGAACAGCCACGTTCTGAGATGAATTATGGTGTTTCAGTCACCGATGCCTGTATCAACTGGCAAACTACAGAATCACTGCTGAAGGAAATCCACCAGGATTTGCAGGGCGTACTGGCGGCACGTTTAGCATAAGAGGCATAAAAATGGTGGCTGAATTAACCGCGCTACGCGATCGAATCGATGAGGTTGACAAGGGGCTGCTGGATTTGCTGGCGCAACGTCTGGCACTGGTTGCCGAAGTCGGCGAGGTTAAAAGTAAGGCGGGATTGCCGATTTATGTTCCGGAAAGAGAAGCATCTATGCTGGCATCGCGCCGGCAGGAAGCTGTAAAGCTGGGTGTGCCGCCTGATCTAATTGAAGACGTATTACGCCGTGTCATGCGTGAGTCCTATATCAGCGAGAATGATAAAGGCTTTAAGACTATCAACACCGAGCTGAGGTCGGTGGTTATCGTTGGTGGCAAAGGACAAATGGGTCGCTTGTTTGAAAAGTTGCTCACCTTGTCTGGCTATCAGGTACAGATCCTGGATAAAGAGCAGTGGGGCAGTGCCGAATCGATGCTGGATAAGGCCGGAATGGTCATCATCAGCGTACCTATTCATCTGACAGAGCAGGTCATCGCACAGCTGCCTCCATTACCAGAAGATTGTATTCTGGTCGACATTGCTTCAATTAAAAATGTGCCGCTACAGGCAATGCTGGCTGCCCATTCTGGGCCGGTGCTGGGATTACACCCGATGTTTGGTCCTGATATCAGCAGTTTGGCCAAACAGGTTGTGGTCTGGTGTGATGGGCGTCATCCTGAAACTTATCAATGGTTTTTGCAGCAGATTCAGGTGTGGGGTGCTCGTCTGCATCGCATTAGCGCCAGCGAGCACGATCAGCATATGGCATTTATTCAGGCTTTGCGCCATTTTGCCACTTTTGCCTATGGCCTTCATCTGAGTGAAGAAAACGTAAAGCTAGAGCAACTGCTAGCGCTTTCCTCTCCGATTTACCGTCTGGAGCTGGCGATGGTGGGACGGCTTTTTGCCCAGGATCCTCAGCTCTACGCAGATATCATTATGTCCTCGGAGAATAATCTGGGGCTGATAAAGCGCTATTACCGACGTTTTGGTGAGATGATTACACTGCTTGAAACGGGTGATAAGCAGGCTTTTATTGATAGCTTTCGCAAAGTTGAACGCTGGTTTGGCGATTATGCCCATCGCTTTATGAGAGAAAGCAAGGCGATGTTACGCGCATCGAATGATAGCCTTAAGTAAAAAGTATCCTTCATTAAAGTCCCTGAATCAGGGACTTTTTCTATCTCTGCTATACAGGCACTACATTTTCACTTGGGTAACATCCGAGCACTTTCAAAAAACGGGCAGTCTCTTTCAGCTCTTCAAGCGCACATTTCATGGCTTCAGAACGCTGGTTTCCTTGCACATCAATGTAAAACATTTCCTCCCAGGGATTTCCGTGGATGGGTCGGCTCTCCAGCTTGCTCATTATCAGGTTATGATTGCGCAGTATCAGCAATGCTTCTACCAGCGCACCAGCCTGCTGGCCGGTTGCCATTAGCAGCGTGGTTTTGGCTGGTACCTGAGAGGTAACCTCTACAGGTTTGCGCGCAAGTATGAGAAAACGAGTGATGTTTTGTTTCTGGTTAGCAAGGTTTCGTTCCAGAACCTGCAGACCATATAAAGCGCCACCAGCTTCACTACCCAGTGCGGCGATATGCGGATTGTTGATAGACGCAACTTTTTCCATCGCAGCGGCGGTACTTTCACTGTATTCAGTTTTCCATTCAGGAAAACGGTGGATAAACTGACTGCACTGCTGAAAAGGCTGCGGGTGGCTGTATATGGTTTTAATTTGCTTCAGATCTGTTTTGCCAGTGACCAGTACGCAGTGATTGATGGGTATAGTCAGCTCGCCGACAATGGACAGGCTGGTATTTTGCAGTAGATCGTATACATCGTTGATCGATCCTGAGCTGCTATTTTCAATCGGCACCACCGCATAATCAGCCTGGCCGCTCTCAACTTGCTGTAAAATTTCATTAAATTTAACACAGCCACTTTCTATGACATTTTCGAAATGGCGAGCCGCGTATTTACGTGCCGCGATATGCGACCAGGAGCCTTTCGGGCCCAGAAACGCGATACTCGCGCTTTTACTACCGGTCTGGTTGAGATGCTGCTGTAATAGCGTCTGCTGGGTTAGCACCGAGTCTTCAATGATTTGCTGGAAAATCTGCGTAACATAGTGAGCATCCAGCCCTTTTAGTGCTCCTTTTTCAATCAGCTTTTGCAGTAGTTCACGCTCGCGAGCAACGTCGCGCACTGGGCGTTTGGTCTGCATTTTAGCATTGGCCACTTCGGTGGAGAGGGCGCGTCTTTCTGCAAGCAATAGCAGTAGTTTTTCATCCAGTGCAGTGATCTTATCACGCAGAGGCAGTAAAGGATTATCCGTGCTCATCATGTTCCTTACTTTTCAGCCGTTAAAAAAAAACCTCCCTTTCGGGAGGCTTTATTATTCGTCTTCGCATTCTTATTCAATGACGAAATGCCTCCCGCTAGAGGAGGATAAAAAAGAATGCGAAGAAGAACAGGTTTACTTGCATCTACTGGTAGCCTTTGGCTGTAACAGGCTAGCACAATAACCCTGTTAAAAATAAGCTGTCAATAAAAAACGCGCCCTGAGGCGCGTATTGTCGTGAGTGATTGTCTTATTCACTTAGGCTGGGATCTTTCAGGTTACTGTGAGACCGGCGAGCCTCACCTTTATGCTGGGCTTTGTTGAGCTGTTTTTCCAGTTTACTTATAAGGTCATTGATGGCGGAGTACATGTCGATATGTTTAGCACTGGCGAACAAAGCACCATTCGGCGTGTTGATGTTTGCATCGGCGACAAATTCGTTTGATTCTTTTGACAAGACAATGTGCGGATTGATTAGGTGAATTTGCCATTTCTCCAGCTTAGCAAGCCGTTCCTCAACATGGCGGCGGATAGCTTCAGTAATTTCCATCTGTTTGCTGGTAATGTTCAGAATCATCGTACTTCCCTCTCTGTCATTTCCGTGCGAGTGGATTCAGAATAGCGCTAAACATCGTTTTATGTGTGATTTGGATCAAAAAAAGGGGCCACCTTTTGTCGAAGAATCCATTATGTGAAAAGAGCTAACTAATCCATCTTTGACGCTTGAATTAGGTAGCAGAGGATAACGAAGTCGTAAGAACAAGCGTTTTTTTAACGGAAATTAAATGAATTAACCAGAAAAAAGGCAGCCCATCGGCTACCTTTTTGCGTTGAGAAGTGAAAACGATCAGCTGCTTTTGTTCGCAGCAATCAGTTTGGCTACTTTTTCTGCTTCGCCATTCAGCTGCATCTTACGGTATGCATTTTCCATCAACGGTAATGCGACCTTTGTTGCCTGCGTATCGGGATAATCTTTAAGCATTTGCTCGACGCGGTTAACAACGGCGACATAAGCGCCGCGTTTAGTGTAGAATTGTGCGATGGATAACTCATACTTCGCCAGGCGGTCTTTTAGCGCGATCAGGCGGAGTCTGGCATCATTGGCGTAAAGGCTGTTGGGATAACCGCGCAGTAGCTGAGTGAAGTCGCGGAATGCAATGCGCGCATACTCTGGATCCCGGTCGGAACGGTCGATGCCAAAGAAGTTCTGTAAGGCGCTGTTATCCATTGCCATATCTGTCAGACCACGCATGTAGATAACATAGTCGATGTTTGGATGTGTTGGGTTAAGACGTATAAAGCGATCTATAGTGGCCTGAGCCAGTGGATAATCGCCATTTTTATAGTACGCGTAGATGAGGTCCAGCTGCACCTGCTGGGAGTAGGGGCCGAATGGATAGCGATTATCAAGAGCTTCCAGTTGAGTAATGGCACCTCTAAAGTTACCGTCCTGCAGCTTTTGCTGGGCCGTTGCATAAATTTCGGCAGGTGGGCTATCAGGCACCGTCTCCTTCGTGCCGGAACAGCCGGCAAGTACAAGGCTCAACGTGGCTGCAGCCACCAGATATTTCATACGCGTCATGACGATTTGATTATCCTCAGAGTGTTATTGTGGAAGCTGTCCGTGAAGCTTCCGATAGTGACCAGGTACGATAGCACAATATATTAACGGCTACGCCGTAAAAACCCAACGTTAACGAAGAAGCTGTTTATGGCACAACTAGTACAACTCAACGCGACGGTATCCGAATCACAACTCGGACAACGTTTAGATCAGGCTTTGGCCGAATTGTTCCCTGATTATTCGCGTTCACGCATAAAAGTGTGGATTCTGGATCGTCACGTCCGGATAAACGGCGTCGTAGCAGATATGCCCAAATTCAAAGTTCTCGGCGGTGAGCATGTGGAAATCGACGCTGAAATTGAAGAAGATGCACGCTGGGAGCCACAGAATATCGCACTTGATATTGTATATGAAGATGACGATATTCTGGTTATCAATAAGCCTCGCGATCTGGTCGTACATCCTGGCGCAGGCAATCCTGACGGTACCGTACTTAACGCGCTGCTCTATTATTATCCCAAAATTGCTGACGTACCACGTGCTGGTATCGTCCACCGGCTGGATAAAGATACCACGGGTTTGATGGTGGTCGCTAAAACTGTTCCTGCGCAAACGCATCTGGTTGAGTCGCTGCAACTGCGCGAAATAACCCGTGAATATGAAGCGGTCGCCATTGGCAATATGACGGCAGGCGGTACGGTAGAACAACCGATTGCTCGCCATGCAACTAAGCGCACGCATATGGCTGTTCATCCGATGGGGAAGCCCGCGATAACGCATTACCGAATCATGGAGCACTTTCGTGTCCATACTCGCCTGCGGCTTCGTCTTGAAACCGGACGTACCCACCAGATTCGCGTCCATATGGCACATATCAATCATCCTTTGATTGGTGATCCCCTCTACGGTGGCCGCCCCCGTCCGCCGAAAGGTGCATCCCAACATTTTATCAGTACGCTGCGGCAGTTTGATCGTCAGGCGCTCCACGCCACTATGCTACGGCTTTACCATCCGATTAGCGGTATCGAAATGGAATGGCATGCCGGGATACCGCAGGACATGATCGATCTGATTAATGCGCTAAAGGCTGATACCGAAACCTTTAAAGATCAGCTTGATTGGCTATGAGCTTGTTGCTGCCACAATGGAACGCACCAGCGTCAGTGTGTGCTTGTAGCACGACGCGGCAGGACGGTTATAGCCAGCCGCCCTGGGACGCGTTTAATCTGGGAATGCACGTTGGCGACGATACTCATCATGTCGAGCTGAACCGCCAGCGGCTGATTCAGCTGGCGGGGTTACCTTCACCGCCCATTTGGCTGGAGCAGGTGCACGGCACCGACGTTGTGAATCTGCCCACCCTTCAGGCTGTTCCGCGCGCTGATGCCGCTTATACCCAACAGCGCGGTGTGGTTTGCGCTGTTATGTCTGCAGACTGCCTTCCTGTGCTGCTGTGTTCACAGTATGGCGATGAGATTGCAGCGGTACACGCTGGCTGGCGAGGATTGCTAGCTGGAGTACTTGAACAGACGCTGAAAAGTTTTCGTGCTCCTCCGCGCCATATTATAGCCTGGCTCGGGCCAGCAATAGGACCTCAGGCATTTGAGGTCGGCGCTGAAGTACGCGATGCTTTTATTAACCACAATCATGCTACTGCCGCCTTTTTTCTTCCTGCTGGTAATCGATTTTATGCCGACCTTTGGCAACTGGCACGGCACCGCCTTCAGGCTGCAGGCATCGTGACCATCAGCGGTGGTGGGGAGTGCACTTATCAGCAAGCTGGTCAATTTTTCTCCTACCGACGTGACGGAATTACGGGCCGTATGGCAAGTTTGATTTGGCTGATATAGATTAGCGCCCTAAGACGATCCGACGTGGTGTATTTTTTCCAGCAAAAAGCGGGTCAATAATCTTGAAAATTTGAGGACAGACCTCATTTAGTCTCCAGTAGCAATGTTGACCTGTAGGGGGAAATTATGCGTCTGGATCGTCTTACTACTAAATTCCAGTTAGCTCTCGCCGATGCGCAGTCTTTAGCGCTTGGACGCGATCATCAATTTATTGAGCCACTTCATCTGATGAGCGCCTTGCTCAATCAGGAAGGCGGTTCTGTTCATCCACTGATGACTACTGCCGGTGTGGATGTCGCCAGCCTCCGTAATGGCATTGAGCAGGCAATAAGTCGTCTTCCTCAGGTTGAGGGCAATGATGCTGACGTTCAGCCTTCTGCCGATTTGCTTCGCGTACTGAATATTTGCGACAAGCTGGCGCAGAAGCGTGGCGATAATTTCATTTCATCTGAGTTATTTGTGTTGGCCGCCCTTGACTCACGAGGTTCACTGGCTGATTTATTGAAATCTGCCGGTGCGACCAGTGAAAAACTGACGAACGCGATCGAGCAAATGCGCGGAGGAGAAAACGTGAACGATCAGGGAGCAGAAGATCAGCGTCAGGCTTTAAAAAAATACACCATCGACCTCACCGAGCGTGCAGAACAAGGCAAGCTTGACCCGGTTATTGGGCGTGATGAAGAAATTCGTCGTACCATACAGGTTTTGCAACGTCGAACTAAAAACAATCCTGTTCTCATTGGTGAGCCAGGTGTCGGTAAAACCGCAATTGTTGAAGGACTGGCGCAGCGGATTATCAATGGTGAGGTTCCGGAAGGGCTAAAAGGACGTCGCGTTTTGGCGCTCGATATGGGCGCGCTGGTTGCCGGAGCCAAATATCGCGGCGAATTTGAGGAGCGCCTTAAAGGGGTTCTCAACGATCTGGCGAAACAGGAAGGTAACGTTATCCTGTTTATTGATGAATTACACACTATGGTGGGGGCGGGCAAAGCCGACGGCGCAATGGATGCCGGCAATATGCTGAAACCTGCACTTGCGCGCGGTGAGCTGCACTGCGTTGGTGCCACCACGCTTGATGAATATCGCCAGTACATTGAAAAAGATGCCGCGCTTGAGCGTCGATTCCAGAAAGTATTTGTCGCTGAGCCGAGTGTGGAAGACACCATCGCCATTCTGCGCGGGCTTAAAGAGCGCTATGAATTGCACCATCACGTGCAAATTACCGATCCGGCTATTGTAGCTGCGGCCACACTTTCACATCGTTATATCGCTGACCGGCAGCTTCCGGATAAAGCGATTGATCTTATCGATGAAGCGGCTTCCAGTATCCGTTTGCAAATAGACTCCAAGCCAGAAGCGCTGGATCGACTTGAACGTCGGATTATTCAGTTAAAGCTGGAACAGCAGGCACTAAAAAAAGAGTCTGATGATGCCAGTATCAAGCGCCTTGAAATGCTTGAAGAGGAGCTGACACAAAAAGAGCGTGACTACTCCGAATTGGAAGAAGAATGGAAAGCGGAAAAAGCGTCTCTTTCTGGTACACAGACGATTAAGGCAGAACTGGAACAGGCGCGTATTGTACTGGAGCAGGCGCGTCGTCAGGGTGATTTGGCGCAGATGTCAGAACTGCAATACGGGAAAATCCCGGAGCTGGAAAAACAGCTTGCTGCCGCGATGCAGTCGGAAGGCAAAACGGTTAAGCTGCTGCGCAATCGTGTAACCGACGTTGAGATTGCCGACGTGTTGGCTCGCTGGACGGGGATCCCTGTGGCGCGCATGATGGAAGGTGAACGCGATAAGTTATTGCGCATGGAGCAGGAACTCCATCAGCGTGTGATTGGTCAGGATGAGGCGGTTGAGGCTGTATCCAACGCTATTCGCCGTAGCCGCGCGGGACTTGCCGATCCAAACCGCCCGATTGGTTCATTTTTGTTTCTTGGTCCGACCGGTGTGGGTAAAACTGAACTTTGTAAAGCTCTGGCTAACTTTATGTTCGATAGCGATGACGCGATGGTGCGTCTGGATATGTCAGAGTTCATGGAGAAGCACGCTGTATCCCGGCTGGTTGGTGCACCTCCCGGCTATGTTGGCTACGAAGAGGGAGGATATTTGACTGAGGCAGTTCGACGTCGGCCTTATTCGGTTATCCTGCTTGATGAAGTGGAGAAAGCGCACCCGGATGTGTTCAATATTCTTCTTCAGGTGCTGGATGATGGCCGTCTGACCGACGGTCAGGGGCGTACGGTCGATTTCCGCAATACGGTTGTTATCATGACATCTAACCTGGGATCGGATTTGATTCAGGAGCGTTTTGGTGATTTGAACTATGGGGAAATGAAAGCCTTGGTCATGTCCGTGGTCGGACATCATTTCCGTCCGGAGTTTATAAATCGTATTGATGAGTTAGTGGTTTTCCATCCGTTGGGTGAAGAACATATTGCTTCAATTGCCAAAGTTCAGCTGCAACGTCTCTATGAGCGCCTTGAAGAGCGGGGATATGAACTGCACATCAGTGATGACGCGTTACAGCTGTTAGGTAAAAATGGCTATGATCCGGTTTACGGTGCTCGTCCGTTGAAGAGAGCTATTCAGCAGGAGATAGAAAATCCGCTGGCGCAGAAGATTCTTTCTGGTGCGTTTGTGCCGGGTAAACCGATTTTAATGAGTGTCAGCAATGGTGATATCGTCGCCTCTCAGTAAGTCTTCAAAAGCTAAAATGGCCGCTACGCGGCCTTTTTTTTAGCATAAATGCGGATTAATTTAGCCATGAGATTGAAAAACGAGCTAATGATTCTGTTTTTACAAATAACACTTGCCAACGCTTGTCAGCTGCCTATAATGCGCCACCACTGACACGGTAAAGCGGTAACGCGGTCGGGTCAGCAAGGTAATGAAGTGATTCATTTTCTTGTGAGAGGGAAGGAAAAAAACCTTGACTCTTCAGCGGTGAAGCGTAATATACGCCACCTCGCGACAGCAGGCTCAGCGCCGCGTCGCACTGCTCTTTAACAATTTATCAGACAATCTGTGTGGGCACTCGCAGGATTGATATCGCAAAACTATTTGATGTATCAAGTCTTGAAGAGTGAACACGTAAATTCATTACGTAATCATCCGTTTTAACGGATGAAGAGTTTAATTCTTTGAGCATCAGACGCTTTTAAATTGAAGAGTTTGAT
>NZ_FOVC01000009.1 GCF_900115045.1 Izhakiella capsodis
TCAATTTAAAAGCGTCTGATGCTCAAAGAATTAAACTCTTCATCCGTTAAAACGGATGATTACGTAATGAATTTACGTGTTCACTCTTCAAGACTTGATACATCAAATAGTTTTGCGATATCAATCCTGCGAGTGCCCACACAGATTGTCTGATAAATTGTTAAAGAGCAGTGCGACGCGGCGCTGAGCCTGCTGTCGCGAGGTGGCGTATATTACGCTTCACCGCTGAAGAGTCAAGGTTTTTTTCCTTCCCTCTCACAAGAAAATGAATCACTTCATTACCTTGCTGACCCGACCGCGTTACCGCTTTACCGTGTCAGTGGTGGCGCATTATAGGCAGCTGACAAGCGCTGGCAAGTGTTATTTGTAAAAAGAAATCCGATCGTATCAATTTTAGTCAGCTTAGTTAATTTTAATTCACTTAGCCTGATAAGGCTGCGAAATCTTGCGCAAAGCGCCTTACCTGCTGCCAGTCCGTATATTCCACCTCTTTACTGGCATTGGTTTCACCCCCGGTTATGCGCATAATAAATTGAATCGTGATGCGGTCAAACCAGCTATAACGGGGATAACGTAACGCACCAGCAAAGACGGCGCAACAGTCAGGCTCCCAAGGCGTACTAAGCAGAAACTTGCGGGTATAAACGTTAGTTTGGGGGGTTCGTTTTTCCGGCTTTCTTGCTGTCAGGTTGACGGAAAAAAAACCGCTGATGCGCTCCCGCAAGGCCGGCAAATTATTCGCAACAAATTTGGCCACTGCCGGATGAAAACGACCATAGCGTATGGAGGCACCGATCAGCACGCGATCATAATTCTCCCATTCAATGTGACTGGCGTGCAAAATATTCACAATGTCACAGGGATAAATATGTTTAATTTCCGAGGCGATTGCTGCAGCGATTTCACGAGTCTGGCCATCTCTACTAGAAAATATAATCAGTGTTTTCAACATTGTCACTCCCTGTTATTCACGCCAGAAGGTAGGGGTAAACAACACCAGCAGTGTGAAAACCTCCAGTCGTCCGAACAGCATAGTTAAAATAAGTATCCATTTTGCGACATCGTTCATCGACGCGAAATTATCCGCGACGACACCCAGACCGGGTCCCAGATTGTTGAGCGTAGCGGCTACGGCGGCAAATGCAGAGAAATCGTCCACCCCAGTAGCGATAATAGCCAACATACTCAGGATAAACACTAGCGCATAAGCGGAGAAAAAGCCCCAGACTGATTCAAGGATCCGTTCGCTCAGAGCACGATCCCCCAATTTGATAGTATATACCGCGTTGGGGTGAACCAAACGTTTCAGCTCACGATAGCCCTGCTTAAACAAAAGCAGAATACGAATAACTTTCAAGCCGCCACCGGTTGAGCCGGCGCAGCCGCCAATGAAAGCTGAGCATAACAGTAACACAGGCAAAAACAGCGGCCAGCGAGCGATGCTATCAGTAGTAAAGCCCGCAGTAGTGGCCATAGATACAACCTGAAAAAAAGCCTGATTGAGTGTCTGACCAAAACTGGTATAGACATGATGAAAATACAGCACCAGCGTACAAACGATCACCAGCGTCAACTGCACACCAATGAACATACGAAACTCGGGGTCGCGCCAGTAAACTTTCAAACTACGCCCGCTGAGCAATGCAAAGTGCAAACCGTAATTGCAGCCAGAAATAAGTAAGAAAATAGCAATGATGGTGTTAATTGTAGGGCTATGAAAATAGCCAATGCTGGCGTCATGGGTAGAAAAGCCACCAATCGCAATGGTGGAAAAACTATGGCTAATTGCATCGAACAAGGACATTCCAGCCAGCCAAAGGGAAATTGCGCAGGCTACGGTAAGCAGAACATAAATAAACCATAATGTTTTCGCCGTTTCGGCGATGCGTGGACGCATTTTATTATCTTTTAACGGCCCGGGCATTTCTGCACGATAAAGCTGCATCCCCCCCACGCCGAGAATTGGCAGAATAGCTACCGCCAATACAATGATCCCCATACCGCCAAACCATTGCAACATTTGACGATAGAATAAAATAGCTTTAGGCAGAGAATCCAGCCCTACCAAGGTTGTTGCGCCAGTAGTCGTCAATCCGGAGAAAGATTCGAAAAAAGCGTCGGTGACAGAGAGGTTTGGACGTTCGGCAAAAATAAAAGGCATCGCGCCCACGCTACCAAGAACCGTCCAGAATAAAACAACGATCAAAAATCCTTCACGTGGCTTAAGCTCACCACGCTGTTTACGATTGGGCCACCATAATAACAGGCCAATAGACAAAGCTATGAAAAAAGTCTGGGTAAATGCTCGCCCCGCACCATCACGATAAATAAGCGCAACTAAACCCGGTACGATCATAGTTCCAGAAAAAAGAATGACCAGCAGGCCCACAATGCGGGTGATGGCGCGAAAATGCATGAAAGTTCCTTACCTCATTGATCCAACGGCTTAATACTGAGCGTGCCACGACTAAGATCGGTCAACCGCGATTTAAAACCATTGACCTGGCTAAAAGGCAGCGCCAGTCTCAGCACCACCCGATCGGTAAAATCCGAGCTGACCAGCGAACCTGAAGCCCATCGAATTAACCTTTCAATATCAGCCAGCTGCGAATAGTCGCAGTAAAGATGGAAGGAGAGCATCGGCATCTTGAGCTGACGTTTTAGCAGCTTTAACGCTTGCTGAACGCCATTGCCATAAGCTCTGACCAGGCCACCGGTTCCCAGCTGAATCCCGCCATAATAGCGGATGATCACGGCGGTAATTTCACCAATGCCACTACCCATAAGCTGCGCCAGCATCGGCTTGCCCGCCGTACCTGATGGCTCACCATCATCTGAAAAGCCCAGTTTCTGTGAATCTATCGGTGCCCCCGCAACCCATGCCCAACAATGATGGCGAGCATCAGGATGCTGCTCACGGATGACTTGTACAAAACTACGCGCAGCTTCCACCCCTTCAGTATGCTGGAGTAACGTAATGAAGCGGCTTTTTTTTATCTCTTCACTGAAGCTAACAGCTTCTGCGGGAATATCGTAGGCATCCATTATTTCAGATTAAGATCACGGGTCATATTTTCAACGCGAGTATGATGAAATACCACGTTATCTTCAATGCGAATACCACCATAAGCTTTGAAGGCGTCAATAAGCGACCAGTTAAAATGCTGGCTCAAACGCCCCTCACGCCAGGGGGCGAGCAAAGACTCGATAAAGTAGATCCCCGGCTCAATAGTCAGCACCATGCCGGGTTCTATCACACGGGTGCAGCGTAGAAAGGGATATTGCTCCGGGGCGGTCAAATGCATTCCACTATCATCCTGCATAAAACCGGCAACGTCATGCACCTGTAATCCAAGTGGATGGCCCAATCCGTGAGGCATAAACGGCCCAGTAATATCTTCGACTAACAACACCTCTTCGCTAAGCCCTTTCACCAGATCATGCTTTAAAAGCAACCGGGCGATGCGCTGATGCATTTGTAAATGATAATCGCTATAACGCACGCCCGTTTTAAGATCAGCAATCAATGCCTGCTGCTCGTTGTCAATATCTGCCAATAGTGCAGCAAATTCGCTGCCGGGCTGAGCCGCATAACTGCGCGTAATATCCGCTGCATAACCATTATATTCAGCACCAGCATCCAAAAGAAAACTATAAAACTTTTGTGGCGCCTGCTGGTCAAGCTGAGTGTAATGCAATACGGCTGCGTGTTCATTTAACGCCACGATATTACCGTAAGGTACATCAATATCACGGTGTCCTGTGGCACTGAGGTAGGCCACATTAATATCAAACTCGCTCATTTCAGCCTGAAAAGCCTCTTTTGCCGCATGATGACCCAATACAGCGATTTTTTGCGCCTGTCGCATGCAGGCTAGTTCATAGCCAGTTTTATAAGCGCGGTAAAAATGGAGATAATCGATCAGCGCCTGAGGGTTGATATTACAGGCCTTGAAGCCCAGCTGGGAGGCTCGCTGAATAACCGGGCCGATATAAGCAACGTTGGTGCGCTGAGTAGGGAGCAGCCTCGCAATATCATCAGCATTACGCAATACGATAATATCGACTTCATTGCGCCAGAAACTTTGCGGTAGCGGCTTCACGTTATGCCAGTAATCTATTGGCGAATAAAACCACAGTTTGGGCTTATTAACACCATCAATCCATAACCAGCAGTTGGGTAAATCTGTTAGCGGAAGCCAATGTTTAAACTGCGGATTAACTTTGAATGGATAATGATGATCGTCGAGAAAAGCTGTCAGTAACTCGCCTGAATGAATCAGCATTGCATCCAGTTCAGTTCGCGCCAACGCCTGTTGCGCCCTACCTTGCAAAATTTGCAGATGCTCCTGATACAGCGCAACCAGTGAATCCATCCCATACCTCCGATTAAGTCATTTGCCAGCATCTTACCATAGCAGGCCAAACATTGGCTTTATCAGGTCATTGTGATCGTCACGGCAATTTATAGATATTTTTTTGCATTTTATTAACATCCATCTCACACTCAACTGAACTGGTAAGACCAGATAACTTATGTAGCTTCAGGAGAACACCATGCTCTATCAAAGCGAGACCCTTTCTCTGGAATGGATCGATGAGGGTATTGCGGAGTTAGCCTTTAACGCTCCCGGTTCGGTCAATAAGCTGGATACGCAAACCGTTGGCTGCCTGCACGAAGCTATCAACGTGCTCGAACAGCAACCCCGGCTAAAAGGCGTACTGCTCAGCTCACGAAAAGCAGCGTTTATTGTCGGTGCTGATATTACTGAATTTCTCGCTTTGTTTGAGGCGCCAACTGAAAAGCTGACCCGATGGCTGGACTACGCCAACAACATCTTCTCACGTCTGGAGGATTTACCCGTTCCGACGCTCTCTGCCGTGAACGGCTATGCACTCGGCGGCGGCTGTGAATGTATTCTTGCCACAGATTTCCGACTG
Source organism: Izhakiella capsodis (assembly GCF_900115045.1). GTDB lineage: Bacteria > Pseudomonadota > Gammaproteobacteria > Enterobacterales > Enterobacteriaceae > Izhakiella > Izhakiella capsodis. The sequence goes on from NZ_FOVC01000009.1 coordinate 4,942, forward strand.
GCGACGCCGAATGCGCGCATTGGTTTACCGGAAACCCAGCTGGGTATTATACCGGGCTTTGGCGGCTCGGTACGTCTACCGCGTCTGTTAGGCGCCGACAGCGCGTTGGAAATCATTGCGGCGGGCAAAGACATTACGGCAGATCAAGCACTTCGCACAGGCCTGGTCGACGCAGTTGTCACACCAGAGAAGCTGCATGGTGCCGCACTGAAAATGCTAAAAGCGGCCATGAATGATGAGCTTGACTGGCAGGCGCGCCGGGCGCCTAAGCTGGCACCGCTTAGCCTTAGCAAAGTTGAAGCTGCCATGAGTTTTACCACGGCAAAGGGGCTGGTGATGCAAACAGCAGGCAAGCATTATCCTGCGCCGATGAAAGCAGTCGAAACCATAGAAGCTGCTGCTGGTTTCGAGCGCAACGAGGCATTGAAACTTGAAACGGAGAGTTTTGTCACTCTGGCACAGAGCAACCAGGCACGGGCGCTGGTCGGTATTTTCCTTAACGATCAGTACGTAAAAAATAAAGCGAAAAAGCTAACGCAAAACACCAATCTACCTGAGCGAGCCGCAGTGCTGGGCGCGGGCATCATGGGCGGCGGCATTGCCTGGCAGTCAGCGTGGAAAGGCGTACCTGTAATACTGAAAGATATTAACCCGGACGCGCTGGTGCTGGGTATTAATGAAGCGGCGAAACTACTTAACAAACAGCTTGAACGTGGAAAAATTGACGGTCTCCAGCTGGCAAAAATAATGGGGAACATTCGGCCAACCCTGAGCTATGACGAATTTGATCGGGCAGATATCGTGGTTGAAGCCGTGGTTGAAAAGCTGACGTTAAAAATGCAGGTACTGGCAGAGACAGAAGGGACCCTGTCGGAGAATGCCATTCTTGCCTCCAATACCTCAACTATTCCTATCAGCCAGCTGGCACAAGCCTTAAAGCGCCCCTCACAGTTCTGCGGTATGCATTTTTTCAACCCAGTGCCGCGTATGCCGCTAGTGGAAGTCATTCGTGGTGAGAAAACGGCTGACAATACCATCGCTAAAGTCGTGGCATGGGCCAGTCAAATGGGAAAAACGCCCATTGTCGTTAATGACTGCCCGGGTTTCTTTGTCAACCGCGTACTTTTCCCTTACTTCGCCGCCTTCAGCCTGCTGTTACGGGACGGCGCTGACTTCCGCCAGATTGATAAAGTCATGGAAAGTCAGTTCGGCTGGCCAATGGGGCCAGCACGCTTACTGGATGTCGTCGGCCTTGATACGGCACATCACGCCCAGCAGGTTATGGCGCAGGGGTTCCCGCAGCGGATGCAAAAAGATTATCGTGACGCCATTGATGTTCTGTTTGAAGCCAAACGCTACGGTCAGAAAAACCAACGCGGTTTCTATCTTTGGCAAACCGATAATAAAGGCAAACAGCAAAAGATAAGCGATCCTGTGGTCGATGAACTGTTAAAAAGCATCAGCCAGCCGCAGCGGGTTTTCAACGATGAAGAGATAATCAGTCGAATGATGATCCCCATGCTTAACGAGGTGGTGCGCTGCCTGGAAGAAAGAATTATCTCCAGCCCGGCGGAAGCAGATATGGCGTTGGTCTATGGCCTCGGCTTCCCACCCTTCCACGGTGGCGCATTCCGCTATTTAGACTCCCTGGGTAGCGACAAGGTGTTGGCACTGACAGCGCGTTTTGTCGGGCTTGGGCCGCTTTACCAGCTACCTGAAGCGCTGCATGAAAAAGCCCGCAGTGGCGGCCATTGGTATCCGCGACCTGCTGCTATTGATGACGATTTATTAAAAACGGCCTGAGGAAAACAGCATGGAAAAGGTAGTAATCGTTGACGCTATTCGCACCCCGATGGGCCGTTCCAGGGGAGGTGCCTTTCGCCAGGTGCGCGCTGAGGATCTCTCCTCTCACCTGATACGTTCGCTGTTAAACCGCAACCCGTCTGTCGTGGCCGCAGAACTTGATGATATTTACTGGGGCTGCGTACAGCAAACCCTTGAACAAGGATTTAACATAGCGCGTAACGCCGCCTTGTTAGCAGAAATTCCTCATCACGTTCCGGCAACAACCGTAAACAGGCTTTGTGGCTCATCGATGCAGGCACTCCATGATGCCGCAAGGGCCATTATGGTTGGTGACGCTCGCCAGTGCCTGGTCGGCGGCGTGGAGCATATGGGACATGTGCCCATGAACCACGGGGTGGATTTCCATCCGGGTCTTAGCCGTACCGTGGCCAAAGCGGCTGTCATGATGGGGCTGACGGCTGAAATGCTCGCCCGTATGCATGGTATCAGCCGCAATATGCAAGACAGTTTTGCTGCACGCTCTCACCAGCATGCCTGGGCCGCAACCCAGGCCGGACATTTTTCCGCTGAAATTATACCGACCAACGGTCATGACGCCGACGGGGCGCTGATGCGCTATACCAGTGATGAGGTCATCCGACCGGATACCACCACAGAGGGCCTGGCCGCGCTCAAACCAGCATTTGATCCGGTTAAAGGCACTGTTACCGCAGGTAGCTCTTCCGCACTCTCAGATGGCGCTGCAGCCATGTTGATAATGGGCGAGCAGCGCGCTAAAGCGCTGGGACTGAAACCTCGTGCACACATCCGCGCAATGGCGGTCGTTGGCTGCGATCCGTCGATAATGGGTTATGGTCCGGTACCTGCGACACAACTTGCGTTAAAACGCGCTGGTCTTAGCCTAAGCGATATCGGGCTTTTTGAAATCAATGAAGCCTTCGCCGCGCAGGCTCTACCCTGTATTAAAGATCTTGAGCTGATGGAGCGGCTGGATGACAAAGTTAATCTTAATGGCGGGGCGATTGCACTTGGTCACCCTCTTGGCTGCTCCGGAGCACGTATCAGCACCACCCTGCTCAATCTGATGGAGCGAAAAGATGTACAGTTTGGCGTGGCAACCATGTGCATTGGCCTCGGTCAGGGCATTGCTACCATACTCGAGCGCGGATAAGAGGCTGGTAAAAAAGAATACGGTGGAGTGGCTCGAAGATGGCAAACAATTTCCGCCGGGTAGCCGGCGGTTTTTTGAATCTCAGATAAAAGCAAACGCATCACCATAAATTGCCGCCCCTTCAGCATCACGCTCGGCACAGAAGCGTTCACGGGCAATTTTCGCCATCTCAAAGCGACCGGCAATATAAATATCATGTCCTGCCAGCGAGGGATAATCCTGCATCACAGCCGTAAGTACGGTGCCACTTCGACCCGGCCAATCCTCTTGCGGCTGCTCGACAACCGGCACCACATTGAGATTGGCATGACGCACAGCCAGCGCATTGAGCTCTACGAGATCATAGAGATGTTTTATCTCGCGGCCGCCCCAGTAAAGCGCAATATGACGGTTGGGCTGCTGCGCTAGCGCGGTAAGCAGTATTGAGCGCACATAAGAAAAGCCAGTACCACCAGCAATCAGAACCAGCGGCCGCTCGCTGTCTTCGCGTAACCATGCATTGCCATGAGGTATATCAACGATTACCTTACGTTCTTGTTTAATACGATCCATTACTGCCATGGCATAAAGATTATGTTCAGAGGCTCCAATATGCAGCTCGATGATATCTTTTTCCATTGGCGTTGATGCCAGCGAGAAAGGACGCTTGTCGCGCTCATCCATCACCACCATAAGATACTGGCCAGCACGAAAATTAAAATCAGCGGCTGGCACCAGTCGCACCCGGTAAACGGTATCGGCAATTGCCTCAACGGACGTTACTTTACAGCTCAATATTGTCATGCGTTCGCTCTGCAGGGTCGTAATTAATTCAGTTTGTCCGTTTTTGTAGCGGACGTATTTATAATTGCCAGCTCGTCCCATATAGCATCAATGCGCGCGGTAACATCGGGATCTTTACGTATCGGTCGTCCCCATTCGCGCGTGGTTTCACCCGGCCATTTATTAGTGGCATCCATACCCATTTTAGAACCCAAACCGGAAACGGGCGAAGCAAAATCCAGATAATCAATCGGCGTATTTTCCACCAAAACCGTATCTCTGGCCGGATCCATACGGGTTGTAATTGCCCAGATGACGTCGTTCCAGTCGCGAGCATTGATATCATCATCACAGACAATAACGAATTTGGTATACATAAACTGACGCAAGAACGACCAGACGCCCATCATTACGCGTTTTGCATGACCGGCATACTGTTTTTTCATTGTAACGACCGCCAGCCGGTATGAGCAGCCTTCAGGCGGTAGATAGAAATCAACAATTTCCGGAAACTGTTTTTGCAGAATCGGAACAAAAACCTCATTTAGCGCAACACCCAGCACCGCGGGTTCATCCGGCGGACGACCGGTATAAGTTGAGTGATAGATAGCATCACTGCGCTGCGTAATATGGGTTACCGTAAATACCGGAAAACTGTCCACTTCATTATAGTAGCCGGTATGATCGCCATAGGGCCCTTCCGGCGCTACCTCGCCAGGCTCAATGTATCCCTCAAGGATAATTTCAGCGCTAGCCGGAACGTCGAGCTCATTGGAAACACATTTAACCACTTCGGTTTTTGTTCCACGCAGCAGGCCAGCAAATGCATATTCAGAAAGCGTATCCGGCACCGGTGTCACCGCCCCGAGAATCGTTGCCGGATCGGCACCCAGAGCAACAGCTATCGGAAAGCGTTTACCCGGGTGTTGCTGGCACCACTCCTGAAAATCCAACGCCCCCCCGCGATGGGACAGCCAGCGCATGATCAGTTTATTCCTGCCGATAACCTGCTGGCGATAGACTCCCAGATTCTGGCGCTCTTTGGCTGGCCCGCGAGTGACGGTTAACCCCCAGGTAATCAGCGGCGCGGCATCATCTGGCCAGCACTGCATAACCGGTATGCGCCGCAAATCGACATCATCGCCCTGCCATATCTGCTGCTGGCAGGGCGCGCTGCGCAGCCGTTTGGTTGGCATATTCAGCACCTGCTTCCACTGAGGGATCTTGTCGAAAAAATCACGAAAACCACGTGGCGGCTCCGGCTCTTTAAGAAAAGCCAGTAGCCTGCCAACATCACGCAGCGCGCTGACATCTTCCTGCCCCATACCGAGCGCAACGCGTCCGGGCGTGCCAAATAAATTGCACAGCACTGGCATGCTATATCCTTTCGGATTTTCAAACAAAAGGGCCGGGCCGCCAGCGCGTAACGTACGGTCGGCGATCTCAGTCATTTCGAGGTAGGGATCGACAGACTGTTTGACTCTTTTCAGTTCCCCGCGCTGTTCAAGCAGGGCAATAAAATCGCGTAAGTCGTGGTATCTCATGACTTCTCTTTTTACCATCTGTGGGACTGATCATTATAGAGTTCAATTTTTTATAGTGATACCTCAGCAGTGGCTAACGGCTCAATCCGACAACATCGGCGCACATCTGGAAGACGACCTTATGGTGGTTGCCAGCTGGCCCGGCAGTCACTATCATTATCCATTTATTATTATCAGCCGCCTGATAGTGGGAAAACGACGTATGATGGGATCCTGGCATCTTCTGTACTGCAAACGTGGTCAGCTAATGCGCGCTAGAGAACACCTTGAGCGCCAGAGCGTGAATTGCCTCAGCCCGATGATTACAATGGACAAGCTGGTGCGGGGAAGACGTACTCAGGTTAATGAACCGCTGTTTCCTAACTATCTGTTCATTGAATTCGATCCGGAAGTGATTCATACAACGACCATCAGTGCAACCCGTGGCGTCAGCCATTTTGTTCGCTTTAGCAATCATCCCGCCACCGTGCCACCGGATGTCATTCAGGGGTTACAAAACAAAGCGCCTAAAACCGGCATTGATCCAGCACTACCACAGCCAGGCGACCAAGTTGTTATTACTTCCGGCGCTTTTGAAGGGCTGCACGCTATTTTTACCGAACCGGATGGTGAAGCTCGTTCGATGCTATTGCTCAACCTGCTTAATAAACAGGTCACACACATCATGGAAAATAAACAGTTCCATAAGTTAGTACACTAATAGGTTTGCAAATCTGTAAACATCAAAAAAAACGGGCCGGACATCCGACCCCGAAAGCTTAACGTGCTTGCATCTTTTCATTGTGAAGCCACTGCGCTACTCGTTTAGAAAAGTAGGTCAGTATGCCGGTTGCCCCGGCACGTTTAAAACAAAGCAGCGACTCCATCACCGCTGGCTTTTCTGCCAGCCACCCGTTCTGTATCGCCGCCATATGCATGGCATATTCGCCCGAGACCTGATAAGCAAAAGTCGGAACACCGAAGGTATCTTTAACGCGGCGTATGATGTCCAGGTAAGGCATACCCGGTTTGACCATCACCATATCAGCACCTTCCTGCAAATCCTGGGCAATTTCCTGCAAAGCTTCATCGCTATTAGCCGGATCCATCTGATAGGTCATTTTATTGCCGCCTTTCAGATTGCCCGCAGAACCGATGGCATCGCGAAACGGACCATAATAGCAGGAAGCGTATTTTGCCGAATAAGCCATAATCTGAGTATTAACCTGTCGTTCTGACTCCAGACGATCGCGGATAGCGGCAATACGTCCATCCATCATGTCGCTGGGAGCGACGATTTCGGCTCCGGCCTCGGCGTGGGAAAGCGCCTGCCGCACCAGAATCTCTTTAGTTATATCGTTGATGACATAACCCTCGTGATCAATGACTCCATCCTGACCGTGGGTCGTATAGGGATCGAGAGCAACGTCAGTTAACAGCCCCAGTTCTGGTACCGCATCTTTCAATACCCGCACGCTACGCTGTACCAGTCCATCGGGATTATAAGCCTCATCAGCCTGTAGAGATTTCTTATCCGCCTCGATAACCGGGAACAGCGACAGAACCGGAACGCCAAGTTTGGCAACCTCTTCTGCTTCTTTTAACAGCAGATCGATAGTCATACGATAGACGCCTGGCATTGAGGGCACTTGTTGCTTCTTATTCTGTCCTTCCATCACGAAGACCGGGTAGATCAGGTCATTAATGGTCAGCTGGTTTTCCGCCGCGAGGCGGCGGCTGAAATCATGACAACGAATGCGACGCAGGCGGCGTCCGGGAAAGCTCCCTGGAAACACATAACTCATTTTTCTTTTCTCCGGATTACTAGAGGCCCGGCCTTGTCAAAGTTGAAAAAGTCGGCGCGTATTTTCATTAGTTTTCTGCGCCAGCATTTCAGCCTCTTCACCACGCCAGCGGGCAACCTGCTGAACAATATGGGGCAGAAAACAGGGTTCATTCCGGCGAGAAACCGGCTGAGGGCGTATATCGCGCGGTAGCAGATACGGTGCATCAGTCTCCAGTAGCAGTCTGTCCAGCGGTATACACGGCAAAAGCGCTCGTTGCTCAAGGCCACGGCGCTCGTCGCATACCCAACCGGTAATGCCGATATGAAGCCCGGCAGCAAGGCATTCGTCCAGCTCAGCAAGGGTGCCGGTGAAGCAGTGGATCACCGCCCCCCTCAGCTGCGGTATCCACGGCTTTAATATTGCCATAAAGCGTGAGTGCGCATCACGGCAGTGAAGAAAAACGGGTAATTGCAGTTCACTCGCCAGCGCCAGTTGAGCATTAAAAGCATAAGCCTGCTGTTCGGGAGTGGAAAAATTACGGTTAAAATCAAGCCCGCATTCACCCATTGCCACCACCTGCGCGTGGCGGGCAAGACCACGTAGCGTTCCTGCTATTTCGGCTGACCATTCACTGGCATGATGTGGATGGACTCCTGCCGTTGACCAGCAAAAGCCCTCATTTTCACAGGCAAGAGCCAGCGCCTGTTGGCTCTCCAGCGCGTTGGTCCCGGTAATTAATATGCCGGTGACACCCGCATCACAAGCCCTTTTAATCACCTGACAGCGATCTTTGGCAAATCGTGTACTGGTAAGATTTACACCAATATCAAACATGAGCCTTCCAAACATTAACCGCCCGTATGGGCGGTTGTGTCATATCTGTGGTCGCCAGACTTACAATTCTGATTCAGGCTCTTCATCTTTACGACGATTTTTACCCACATAAAAGCGCGAGAAGAAAACACCGATCTCAAACAGCATATACATGGGAATTGCCAGTAAGGTTTGTGAAAATACATCCGGGGGCGTCAGGAACATTGCAACAACGAAGGCACCAACCAGAATATAGGGTCGCTTTTTTTTAAGATCCTCTGGCGAGGTTACCCCACTCCAACACAGCAGCACAATCGCTATTGGCACCTCAAATGAGACGCCAAACGCCATGAAGAGCGTCATAACAAAATCAAGATAGTTACTGATATCGGTTGCAATCATGACGCCCTGTGGTGCGGTTTTGGAAAAAAAACCAAAAGCGATGGGGAAAACCACAAAGTAAGCAAAAGAAACACCAATATAGAACAACAGTGTGCTGGAGAACAGCAGCGGCATAATCAGCTGTCGCTCATGGCGATACAGTGCAGGAGCAACAAATGCCCAGATCTGATAGAGGATGATTGGCACGGCAAGAAACACCGAGACAACGACAGTAAGCTTGATCGGCGTTAAAAAAGGCGATGCTACACCGGTTGCAATCATACTTGCGCCATGAGGCAACTGGCGGATAAGCGGTGAGGCGACCAGATGGTAAATATCGTTAGAAAAATAAAGCAGGCAGAAAAAAATCACCACCACCGCAATGATGCAGTTCAGCAGGCGTTTTCGCAGCTCGATCAGGTGGCTGATGAGCGGTTGGGTATCTTCAACGTCCATGTTTAGCGTTCATCACTAACTTCTGAAGGAGACGTAGTGTTGCGCACAGTAGCGTTCCTCGGAGTGGCGCCAACGTCAACCTGCGGCACCGAAGTTTCAGGCGACTGCTCAGGCGCGCTCGCCTGATGGTTGGCTTGAGCGGGCGTAGCACCGTCATGAGACTCTGTCGGGTCTTTTAACAGAGGATTATGGATGGTGTGAGCCTGCTGATCATGCTCTTTTTCCGGATCATTAAGATAGGTACGTCTAAGTGATTCCGCTGAATGTTTCAACTCATCCATTGATGCTTTTAGTTCCGGAGAAAGGCTGTCTTTACTTGCCTGTTCAACCTTCTTGAGGCTGTCTTGTAACTCATGTAACTTCAGCTCTTGCGCCAGCTCGTTCTGGACGTTCGCCGCCAGCGACCTCATTGCACGGATCCAACCCATAACGGTTTTTACCGCAACTGGCAATCTTTTTGGCCCCAATACCACCAGACCAATAATAAACACCAGCAGTAACTCACTAAAGCCAATGTCGAACACGGTTTATACCTGCTCTTTATCTTTTTTAATCTCGTCTTTAACGACTGTTTCCTGTGGTTGATCGTGGGTCACTCGCGCATGGAAGTCCGCATCCTGCCCGGGCTTTTTCTCTGTTTCATCGTCGTCACTCATCGCCTTCTTAAAGCCCTTAAGAGAAGCACCAAGATCGGAGCCCAGGGTACGCAGCTTTTTGGTACCAAACAATAAGACCACGATTACCGCGACAACAAGTAAATGACCAAAACTTAAACCACCTAACATTATTCGCCCCCATATATAAAGAAAGTTTTTTGCAGTATATAACAGCTCAAACCTCGCTGACGATGCTATCAACACGTTCAGAAGAGATTCATGCGGGTTATTTACGCTTCATGACAATTATTCAGTCCGACGCCAACCCACCAGCCAGCAGACGATCCCGCCTGCTATCAACAAAGCCGGAAACAGATCCAAGCCTGGGCGTTGTAATAGTATTCCAGTGCCGCTAAGGAGCAGCGTCGCACCAACGCCGAACAGGTAGCGAGACTGACTATGGCGCGTCCGCTCAATTCTCAGGTCATTGGCTAATTTATCAACGCTATGCTGCAGAAGCTTATGCTGGCGCAAGCTATCATAAAATAACTCCGGCAACTCAGGCAGTTTCTCCGCCCAGAAAGGCGCTTTATCTTTCAGGGCACGCAGCACCGCCGGCAAACCAATTTGTTCTTTGATCCAGTTTTCAAGAAATGGCTTGGCCGTTTTCCATAAGTCCAGCTGTGGATAAAGCTGACGTCCCACACCTTCCACATACAGCAACGTTTTTTGCAGCAAAACTAGCTGTGGCTGGACCTCCATATTAAAACGACGGGCGGTATTAAACAGATTAAGTAGAACGTGGCCAAACGAAATCTCAGCTAGCGGCTTTTCAAAAATAGGTTCGCATACGGTACGAATAGAAAATTCAAAGTCTTCAACGTTAGTATCAGGCGGTACCCAGCCGGAATCGACGTGAAGCTCAGCCACCCTGCGATAATCACGATTAAAAAAAGCGATAAAATTTTCGGCCAGATAGCGTTTGTCTTCTTTGTTTAGCGAACCGACAATGCCGCAATCTATACCGATGTACTGCGGATCCTCTGGATGCTCATAGCTAACAAAGATATTGCCTGGATGCATATCCGCATGAAAAAAGCTGTCGCGGAAGACCTGGGTAAAAAACACCTGCACACCACGCTCGGCCAGCAGCTTCAGGTTTACACCATGCTGCTCAAGAGCCACCAAATCGGAAATAGGAATACCGTAAATGCGCTCCATAACCAACATATTTTCGCTGCAATAATCCGGAAACACCTCGGGTACGTACAGCATTTTACTGTCTTCAAAATTGCGCCGTAACTGAATTGCATTAGCAGCTTCGCGTAACAAATTCAGCTCATCCAGCAGCGTTTTTTCATAATCAGCTACCACTTCAAGCGGCCGCAGTCGCCGGCCATCATGCAGTAGTCGGGGCACCCAGCGCGCAAGGCGATAAATCAGCTTCATATCCGCTTTGATCACTGGCACGATATCAGGACGAATGACTTTGATCACCACTTCGCGCCCGTTTTCACGCAGTGTCGCGGTATGCACCTGAGCAATAGATGCCGAAGCCAGCGGCTTCACTTCAAAATTATCGAATACGGCGCTGACCGGCTGGCCCAATGACAACTCAATCTGCTGCTGTGCTTTGTGCCCATCAAAGGGCGCGACCCTATCCTGAAGCATTGCCAGCTGATCGGCGATATTCGGTGGGAACAGGTCGCGGCGGGTAGACATCAGTTGACCGAATTTTATCCAAACCGGTCCCAGCTGCTCCAGAGCCAGGCGCAGACGTTCGCCTAATGGTTGTCCTGCATGCTTATCAGACAACCAGAAAAGGCACTTACGCCATAACCGCAGTGGAATAGCAAAGCGCGTTTTGGGTATCAGCTCATCCAGTCCATAGCTGAGAAATACGCTAATAATATAATAGAGACGTCGAATTTCACCCGGGGTCATTGCGCCTCCAGCTTGTTGAGTCGGGCGTCAAGGTCAAGCAGATGACGTTCGATTGATTCAACTTCATCCGCAAACCAGGCAGCCTCCAGCCCACCCGGCGCCAGACGCCACTCTTCGGTGATCGTCTCGGATAAATAACGTTTTTTACGCGCCGCATCCCGACCTAAAAACGCCAGATTCTTTTTCAAAATCACGCCAAGCCCGTGAGCAGCCACGTCGCCCATCCAAGGGGCAAGGTATTCAGCCGGATCAAATTCAGCAAGATCAATTAGCGCGGAAAACTGCTGTACGACCTGTAAGTCACCATCGACTTTCAGCTCACCGCTGCGAATCAAAACCGACAACTGCTGACGGTCACGAAGTTTCTTCAGCGTAGAGAGGCGAGTGTGTACGCGACAGTCAGCCTGGTCTTCCCAGACGCTGATAACATCAACCTGATGCTCACTGAATAATAAAATTAGCGGATGGGAAAGGCCCTGCAATTCAAGTGAAAGGCTACGGCCAGCAAGGCGCTGGCGGGCAGATTTCAGCCCGCGGTCGCGATAGAAAACGTAGTTGAACACTGTTTCCAGCCCAGCGGTCAACAGCGGCATGATAGTCATGAGCTTTCCTGCTTAAAACTTAAATCCACGATGCAGCGCCACTATGCCGCCAGTCAGGTTGTGAAAGCTGGTGTTTTCAAAACCAGCCGACGTCATCATCTGCTTGAGCGTTTCCTGATCCGGATGCATGCGAATTGATTCCGCCAGATAACGGTAGCTTTCTGCATCTTTCGCCACCAGCTCACCAATGCGCGGCAAAACGTGAAACGAATAAGCATCGTAGGCTTTGCTCAGCGGCTCAAACACTGGGCGGGAAAACTCCAGAATTAACAGCCTCCCGCCGGGCTTCAGCACCCGAAACATAGAGGCCAGCGCTTTGTCTTTATCCGTTACGTTGCGTAAGCCAAATGAAATGGTAATGCAATCGAATGTATTGTCGGGAAAGGGCAACGCCTCGGCATTGGCTTGCACATAGCTGACATTACCCAGTACGCCTTTATTACGCAGCTTATCGCGCCCCATTTTCAGCATAGAACTATTGATATCTGCCAGAACAACTTCACCGGTTTCACCAATAATGCGCGAGAACTTAGCGGTCAAATCGCCGGTTCCCCCAGCCAGATCCAACACTTTCTGCCCACGCCGTACGCCGCTGCAATCGATTGTGAAGCGTTTCCAGATGCGATGTATTCCCAGCGACATCAGGTCATTCATGAGATCATATTTTGCCGCCACGGAGTGAAAAACATCGGCAACCATTCCGGCTTTTTCTTCTTTCGCCACAGTGCGAAATCCGAAATGTGTCGTTTCCTCGTTATTATCTGCCATGCGCTTTGCCTACTGGATTATCTTACATTCTCGTATTGCCACAGTGTACCAGAGTCCATCTAACCTGACACCCTGAGGACGGGCTATTGCTGGCGCTGTCGCACGGTTTTATGCGGCATCGGGCTGTCATCTTGCTCATCGCCATTTTCAACCGCCGCTTCATCCTCTTCCTTTTCCGGCATCGCCTGCTGCGCCAGTTTTGGATTAATCGGACGCTTAATATCGACGCCAAGCTGGCGGAAGCGTTCGCTCTGGGCGATCAGATTTCCGCGTCCTTCACTCAGTTTTTTCATCGCCTGCCGGTAGCTTTCGCCCGCTCTATCGAGATTTAGCCCGATGGCGCTCATATCATCAACAAATAATCGCATCTTGTCGTAAAGCTTTGAGGCGCGTTCGGCAATCAATTGCGCATTGCGGCTTTGCTGTTCATAACGCCAGAGATTGCTGATTGTACGTAAAGCCACCAGCAGCGTTGTGGGGCTGACCAGCATAATATTCTGCTGTAACGCTTCATTAATCAGCTCAGGCTGGCGATCTATCGCCAGCAGAAATGCCGGTTCTACCGGAATAAACATCAGCACATAATCAAGCGAGCGTAAACCGGGTAATTGTTGATAATCTTTACGGCCCAACTGCCGTAAATGGGCGCGAATAGCGGCGATATGCTCGCTAATCGCCAGTTCACGAACGGCTTCATCCTGTGCGTTGAAGTAACGTTCATAGGCAATCAGCGTCATCTTGGCATCGATAATAACATCTTTATTTTGCGGAAGATGAACGACCACGTCCGGTAGCATTCTGCTTTGGTTTTCCAGTTGGATAGCGACCTGCGTGTCATATTCGTAACCTTCACGCAGCCCTGACGCTTCCAGCACCCGGCTGAGAATGACTTCACCCCAGTTACCCTGTGTTTTATTATCACCTTTGAGTGCGCGGGTCAGATTGATGGCCTCCTGCGCCATTTGTGCATTCAACTGTTGCAAATTTCGAATTTCATGAGTCAGCGTATGACGCTCCCGCGCCTCCTGGCCAAATCCCTCCTGAACCTGGCGACGAAATCCCTCCAGTTGTTCTCGCAGCGGCGTTATCAATGCATTAATACTTTGACGATTTTGCTCATCCACACGCCGACCATTATTTTCAAAAATACGATTTGCCAGGTTCTCAAACTGCGCGTTCAGACGCTGCTCACTGTTGACCAGCAATCGCTGCTTTTCTTCCTCGGCCAGACGGGTTTCCTCCAGACGAATCGAGACTTCGCGTAGCTCAACTTCCTGAGCGCTGTTAACTTCCAGCTGATTGCGCAGCTCTCGACTCAGCTGGTCGCACTCATTACGCCAGTGGTCAAAGTAATGAAGTTTTTCCTGAGCGGCGCTGAGCGTACCCTGCATCTGACGCAGCTCCTGTTGCTGCGCTTCATTTTGCAACAGCAGACGCTGACGCTCTGTTTCGGACTGCTGGGCGCTGTGCGTTATCAGGCGCAGCTCCCCCTGAAGCTGCCCCAGAGTCTGCTGATGGCGTAAATGCACCACCCCTGAACCAACCAACAGTCCAGCCAGTCCTGCAACAATAAAATAAACCGCCGTTATATCCATTCCGCTCTCCTACTATCCGGCTAACGAAAAAAGGTAGAGCGGCACTGTATGAATGTCCAGATAATTTGTTAAAGCAGAGTTTCAGGGAAGCAAAAAACGCCGCTGTAATAGCGCACGTGCTGAATTGTCCAACTGAAATTCTTGTGCCAGCCAGTCATCGATTGAGCCGTAGTGTTGTTCAATTTCCTCAAACGCCGCTTGCAGACAGGATCGATGGACTGATAGCACATATTCGAGCTTACCAAGGCCGCTGGTATCTAATTTTGCGGCAAAAAGCGACAGCATGCGATCGCGAAAGGGCGCCAGATTTTGCTGCGTCTGTAAATAATCCCGCATTACCGTTTCTTTACTGGCACCGAGCGCAAACAGCACCAGCGCACTGCCAATTCCGGTGCGGTCTTTACCGACCGCGCAGTGTTGTAATAATGAAGTTGTGGTTGGATCGCGTAGCAGTGCGCTGAGGTGACGATAAGCAGGATTATTGAATGGCAGCAGTCGATACAGTTCCAGCATAAAGGATTCTGCGTCAAAGTCGTGTATCGCCTCACCGACCAGGGTATCCAGGCTGGCGCTGACTTTGGCGCTCAGCGGATTCGCCGGCATGACATGATAAACAGCGCCAGGCCAGAGTCTATCCGGGTGCAGTTCACTTTCACCCGCATCGCGATAGTCTACGACGTGTATCAACGGCAGCCCGGCGAGCTGAAGCAGATCGTCATCGCTCAACTCGTTAAGTGCTCCGGAGCGAAACAAACAACCGGGCCGGATCAGACGTCCATCCTGGGCAGGCAAACCGCCAAGATCGCGGAAGTTGATACCGTGCTGCGGATTCACCGGTGAAGAGATTGCCATACTCAGTTCCTTTTGTTGAATTTAATGTCGTTATCGCAATCTCAATAGACGAAGCCTGAAGCGACTTCGTGACAATGCGTGCCATCCTGCAGATTCAGACCAGACGACGGGCCGCCTCAACCACGATTTTCACCGCGTGGCTCTCAGTTTGCTTCATCATATCTGCATCGGGGATTTCCTGCTGAGTACGGTTAACAATGACTCCGGCCACCATGCCCGCACGCAGGCCCTGGCTGGCACACATTGTCAGCAACGTCGCAGATTCCATTTCATAGTTCATTACGCCCATCTGCTGCCACTCTTCCATTGAATGCTGAAAGCGTCTCACCACGCGACCTGAAAAGGTATCATAGCGCTCCTGGCCCGGATAAAAGGTATCTGACGAAGCGGTAATACCTACGTGAAGTTCAGCACCTGATTCACGCGCAGCGGATACCAGCGCCGTGGTACATTCAAAATCGGCAACTGCAGGAAACTCCATCGGTGCAAAGTGCAAACTCGCGCCATCCAGACGAACCGATCCGGTCGTCACCAGTACATCACCAACATTAATATGGGGTTGAATCGCCCCGGTCGTCCCCACCCGCAGGAAAGTACGGATGCCCAGCTGCGCCAGCTCTTCCACGGCAATTGAGGTAGACGGACCACCAATGCCGGTAGAACACACAATGACCGACTTACCATTCACCTGCGCACGCCAAGATGTAAACTCACGATGTGAGGCGAGATGCACCGGATTATCCATCAGCATAGCGATCTTTTTAACGCGCTCAGGATCGCCGGGAACGATAGCCAGGGTTGCTCCCTGCATATCCGCGTTGGTAAGTCCCAAATGGAAAACATCAGACTGTGCCATTACAAACTCCTGTCTACACTGATAAAGGGTAAGGCTGAGTACTCTACGCGATCTGATAGTGGTGAAATGTGACTTCTATCATCACCCTAGATACAACTAATGCAAACCAAAAGTTAATTAGTGATTAATGTCACACTTAATCAGCGTTCAGGAGAGATTTGACACAAAACGTGTCCACCGGAAAGTCGTGCGATGTTAATAGAGCAAGGTTGGCTGGCAATGCATTGACAGCAGAAAGACTACCTATACCGTTGTGTTCAGGACAGAGATGGAGAATCCGATGAAAAAAGACGATAGCAGTATGCAAAAAGCAGTTCATAGCGGATTCACCCCGGCCGTTTCACCCGTCGCTTCTACGACGATTATCACCAATGGCCCGGCCATACAGTCCGGAGAAACCTCAATACCCACCCAGGGTGAAAATATGCCGGCCTTTTACGCTCGTCCCAACGCTGTGGGAGAAATACCGCTGCCCGTCGTGCTGGTAATTCAGGAAATTTTTGGCGTTCATGAACATATTCGTGATATCTGTCGCCGCCTGGCGGGCGCAGGGTACCTTGCTATCGCTCCTGAACTCTATTTTCGCCAGGGCGATCCCGGTGAATACCACGATATCAATAAATTACTTCATGAACTGGTCAACAAAGTCCCTGATGCCCAGGTGCTGGCTGACCTTGATCATGTCGCCAACTGGGCATCACGTCATGATGGCGACATGCGTAAAATGGCGGTGACAGGATTTTGTTGGGGCGGCCGCATTGCCTGGCTATACGCTGCGCATAATCCCCAGCTGAAAGCCAGCGTGGCCTGGTACGGTAAGTTAGTGGGTGATAAGTCCATGAAGCAACCTGCACAACCGGTTGATATCGCTGTTGACCTCAACGCACCGGTTCTTGGGTTATACGGCGGTAAGGATGACAGCATCCCTCAGGACAGTATTGATACCATGCGCCAGGCACTGCGAGCCGCCAATGCCAAAGCAGAAATCATTGTTTATCCTGACGCCGGTCACGCTTTCAACGCGGATTATCGCCCCAGCTATCACCCATCCTCAGCGCAGGATGGCTGGCAGAGAATGCTGGATTGGTTCAAACAGCATGGTGTAGCTCCACACCGTTAACTAGACGTCGTTTAGGATATTTAGCTCGCCTTGCGACGGCGTTTACAGGGCATCACGCCGGACATCAGCTCCGGCGCATGACATCTTTGCTCCTGGCGTTGACCCAACGACGTCCAGCCTCTAACATTGTTTCCGCATACCAAGGGGACAACCAGCATGGCCTATGCCGCCGGTATCGTTCGCGATGCCATCATTGATTTTCTTACCCAGCATCAGCGCGAGGCTTCAACCAGCGAGATCACGCACGCCGTCAGCCGCCTTATTGGACCGGTGGCTTCATCATCTGTGCGCTCCTATCTGAATCTGAACACCCCCGGCCTGTTCACCCGGGTGGCGCGGGGTCACTATCGTTTAACGTTAACCGGCGAAACCGCTCTTAGCGGCGATTTTGCGCTGGCCCATGCCGGAGATGCCCGACTGATTCATGCAGATTGTTTCGATTGGTTGGCTCAGCAGCAGGAGAATCGTTTCCAGGCCGTTGTGACCGACCCGCCCTATAGCCTGCTTGAGTACAGCCCGACGCACACTGCAAAGCTGCGCGCCGGGAAAGGCGGCATCTGGCGCCTTCCTCCCTCTTTTGATGGCCGACAGCGCGCTCCGCTTCCTCGTTTTACCGTACTGAACGCCGCCGATCGCGAAAACCTCTGGCTATTTTTCGCCAGACTGGCGCATAGCCTGCATCGCGTTATCGTTCCGGGAGCCAACGTAGTGGTGGCTTCAAATCCGTTGCTTTGTCATCTCGTGGCCTCAGCAATGTCCAGCTCGGGCCTGGAGTTACGAGGCTACCTGGTGCGTCAGGTAATGACTATGCGCGGCGGGGACCGACCCAAAAATGCCCATAATGAATTTAATATGGTCTCCGTCATGCCACGTTCGCAGTGGGAACCGTGGGTACTGCTGAGAAAACCACTTGAAGGAAGAGCCCAGGATAATTTGCGGCGTTGGCATACCGGTGGTTTTCGCCGCCCTGCCACGGATAAACCTTTTGGCGATCTTATTCGTTCCCATCCCACTCCTGCCGGAGAAAAACGCATTGCTCCTCACCCCTCTCTCAAGCCTCAGGGTTTTATGCGCCAGCTGGTACGCGCCGTTTTGCCGCTGGCACAGGGAGAGGTGCTTGATCCTTTTATGGGCGCGGGTTCAACACTGGCAGCAGCCAACGCAGTCGGTTATCGCAGCGTGGGGGTTGAGATTGACGCAGATTTCTATCAGATGGCAAAGCAGTCTGTTCAACGGCTCAGCGCGCTCAAACTAAAAAATGAATAGAACTAGGGCATCCAATAGATGCCCTGCTCAGAAACACGCTAGATTAACAACACGCTTAACGCACGGTGGCTCGCAGGTTTTGCGCGGCTTTTACCATATTTGCCAGCGCCTGGCGGGTCTCCGTCCAGCCGCGGGTTTTCAGGCCGCAATCCGGGTTTACCCACAAACGTTCGACCGGAATACGCCGGGCGGCTTTCTTCAGCAAATCTTCCATCCAGGTAACATCAGGAACGTTAGGCGAATGGATATCATAGACGCCAGGGCCGATTTCATTCGGATACTCAAACTCCTCAAATGACTCCAGCAGTTCCATATCTGAACGCGACGTTTCAATCGTGATCACATCGGCATCCAACGCAGCAATGGAGTCCATGATGTCATTAAATTCGCAGTAGCACATGTGAGTGTGGATCTGCGTGTCATCTTTGGCAACCGCCGCATTAAGACGGAAGGCTTCCACCGCCCAGGCCAGGTATGCGGCCCAGTCCGAACGATGCAGCGGCAGGCCTTCACGCAGCGCTGGTTCATCAATCTGAATAATACCAATTCCGGCGCTTTCCAGATCGGCGACTTCATCACGTAGCGCCAGGGCAATCTGCTTCGCGATAGTTTCCCGCGTCACATCTTCACGCGGGAAAGACCAGCAAAGGATGGTTACCGGACCCGTCAACATGCCTTTCACTGGTTTGTCGGTCAGGGTTTGCGCATACCTTGCCCACTCAACGGTGATCGGCTCAGGACGGCTGATGTCGCCGATAATTACCGGGGGTTTTACGCAGCGTGAACCATAGCTTTGCACCCAGCCGTTTTGCGTAAACACAAAACCATCCAGATGCTCACCAAAGTATTCAACCATATCGTTGCGCTCAGCCTCACCGTGTACCAGCACGTCAAGTCCCAGCCGCTCCTGCTCTACAATGGCCTGCTTGATATGCTGCGCAATGCCGGTGCGATAATTACCGCCGTCGATACGTCCCTGTTTAAAGTCCAGACGCAGGCCACGGATCTCCGTGGTTTGTGGGAAAGATCCGATGGTAGTGGTCGGCCAGGACGGCAGCTGAAAACGCGCCCGCTGTGCCTCAGCACGCACTGGATAGGCACTATCACGCTGGCTGTCTTTGCTGGTGATGGTCGCAAGGCGTTTGGCAACGGCAGCGTTATGGACGCGGCTGGAATCACGGCGGGCGCGGATCGGTGCGCTCCAGGTTTCAAGCGATGCGGGATCGTTATTGTTCAGCGCACGGCTTAATAGCGCCAGCTCAGCGCATTTTTGCAGGGCGAAAGCAAACCAACTCTTCACCTCATCATCAAGTCGGGTTTCAACGCTAAGATCGATTGGGCTATGCAGCAGCGAACAAGAGCTGCCAATCCATAACTGCTGGCGTTTACCAACCACTGCCTGCAGGCGTTCAAACCAGCTGCTCAAATCGGCACGCCAGACGTTACGGCCGTTAATTACGCCCAGCGAAAGTAGCCAGTCAGCCGGAACTTGTGCGTGTAGCTTCGCCAGATCATCTTTTCCGTGAACCAGATCGACGTGTAAACCCTGCACCGGCAGGCGACAGATAACGTCCAGGTTCTGTCCAACGCTGTCAAAATAGGTAGTCAGCAGCAGCTTAACACGTCCTTGTAGCGCATCGTAGGCCGGTTTGAATGCTTCCTGCCACACTTGTGGCAGCTCGAGTGCCAGCGCGGGTTCATCGATCTGCACCCATTCAATCCCACGTTTTGCCAGCTCGTCCAGCACCTGTTGATAAACGGGCAGAATGGCATCAAGCAGCGTCAGGCGATCAAACTGGGCGCCCTTCACTTTGCCAAGCCACAGGTAGGTTACCGGGCCAAGCAGAACCGGTTTCACGTTGTGACCCAGCGCCAGCGCCTCATCGACCTCGTCTAACAGCTGTGTCCAACTCAGTTTAAACGTCTGATTTTCGCTAAACTCCGGCACCATGTAGTGATAGTTGGTATTAAACCATTTGGTCATTTCTGCCGCTGCAGCAGGTTCACCTGTCGGAGCACGGCCACGTCCTATGCGGAACAGCGTATCAAGATCAACCGAACCCTCTTTATTTTGATGGCGAGCCGGAACGTTACCGAGCAGAAGACTGGTTGTCAGTACGTGATCGTACCAGGCGAAATCGCCTACCGGAACCAGATCCACACCCGCTTGCTGCTGCTGCTGCCAATGCCGGGCGCGAAGCTCACGGCCAGTTGCCAGCAGTTCTTCCTGAGTCGATTTACCCGCCCAATAGCTCTCCTGGGCTTTTTTCAACTCGCGACGTAAACCAATACGAGGAAATCCGAGGGTATGGTTCAGAATTGTCATTACATTATCCTCTTTAACAGTGCGTGCCGGGGTCACTATTTATAAGTCCCTCGGGTCATTTAGCCATCCAGATGTTTACACATCTATATTCTGTAGGTATTGTTCAATCCTCAAGCGCAAAATATTCATGCTGATATGAAGGACTCTCATGATTGAACTTAAACACCTGCGGACGCTGCAAGCGCTGCGTAATACTGGCTCGCTGGCAGCGGCTGCTGCTCAGCTCCACCAGACACAGTCAGCACTCTCACATCAGTTCAGCGATCTGGAGCAGCGTCTGGGTTTTCGCCTGTTTGTCAGAAAGAGTCAGCCGCTGCGCTTTACCTCACAGGGAGAGATTTTGCTACAGCTGGCCGAGCAGGTGTTGCCACAAATTCAGCAGGCTCTGCAAACCTGTCATGAGCCTCATCAAACAGCATTACGCATTGCCATTGAGTGCCATAGCTGCATTCAATGGCTGACACCGGCGCTGGATAACTTTCGGCGCAACTGGCCACAGGTGGTTATGGATTTTAAATCCGGCGTAACCTTTGATCCTCAGCCGGCTCTGCAGCAAGGTGAGCTGGATGTAGTACTCACCTCCGATATCCTGCCGCGCAGCGGTTTACACTACTCGCCGATGTTTGATTTTGAAGTCCGGCTGGTGCTGGCGCCAGACCATCCACTGGCACAAAGCCCCCATATTCGTCCGGAAGACCTGATCGCTGAAACGCTGATGATTTATCCGGTACAGCGCCAGCGGCTCGATATCTGGCGCCATTTCCTGCAGCCTGCTGGCATCAGCCCGTCACTGAAAAGCGTTGATAACACGCTGTTACTGATACAAATGGTTGCGGCGCGCATGGGCATTGCCGCGCTGCCACACTGGGTGGTTGAGAGTGTTGAACGCCAGGGTCTGGTCGTGACAAAAACCCTTGGCGAAGGTTTGTGGAGCCGCCTGTATGCGGCGGTACGTGACGGCGAACAGCGCCAGCCAGTAACAGAAGCCTTTATGCGATCCGCGCGTCAGCACGCCTGCGATCACCTGCCTTTTGTTCGAAATGCCTCGCGTCCCGGAACGCCGTTGCCACAGCGTGATGCAGCGTCATAATACCGGTTATTCTCGTTATCTACTGGCGACTATCCAGCGTTTATGTACCCACAGCGAGGCAAAAATTACCACCGCGCCAAGCAAAAAGCTGGGCCAGTGCGGCCGTTGCTGCCAGATAGCCAGGTTCACCAGCAGCCCCGCCGGAACATGCATATTATTCATTATGCCCAGCGTACCGGCATCTACCTGAGTGGCACCGTAGTTCCACATGAAATAACCCAAACCGGAAGCAACAACACCCAGCCAGATTAATACGCCCCACTGAAATTTTGTCGTCGGCAGCTGATGAAGGTTGCCCCAAAGAGCAAAAGCCGGGATGGCGACCAGCACTGCACCAACGTAAAACCAGGAAAAAGCCGTATGCTGCGGCATAGGACGTATTTCCTGCAGGCGCTTATAGCCCACCATGCCAATGGCGAAAATAATATTTGCCAGCTGCACCAGCAATAAACCAAACCAGAAATGATCGCTGACTTTGTCATAGCGAATAATCGCCGCCCCCAGCACCGCCAGCAGCGCACTAAAAATGTAGCCCGGTCGCACACCTCTGCCCCGTAGCAGATCATATATCAGCGTCACATAAAGCGGCGTCATGACGGTAAACAGCAAAAACTCGGTCACGCTCAGGTACAGATAGGCCTGAAAACTGATGAGATACATAAATCCCAGCTGTAACGCGCCCACGACCATATACAGCAGCAGCGTTGAAGCACGATAACCACGCCAGCGCAGAAACGGCAGAAAAACCAGTGCGGCAAGCGCCAGCCGGAAAAGTACTGAAAACCAGCTATCAACCTGGCCTGCCAGATATTCCCCAATCAGACTGAATGAAAAAGCCCACAACACAGTAGTAATAATAAGAAATGTCACAGCAAACGACCTTTAAACATCATGGAGGCTTACTTTAACTGATGTTTTGTCATTCCGTGTCGATATTTCATTTACATCTGGTCACCATTAAACCACAGCCAAAACACGCTTATTGGCGCAAATAAATCCATAAAACGAATATTTCTCAAAAAAACGAAAATTAAAATGGAATATTCATCACATAAAACCATCATTCCATGAGTGAATTATCACAAATCATGAACGACACCGTAGTCATGAGATCCTAAAAATGCAACATTTCACCACTATATGTAACAGAGATGCATCGTAAGAAAAAAAATACATACTATCGGAGTCTCAGAATGCTCAGCATATTCAAACCCGCCGCGCACCAGCCCTATGTCACTGCAGATCGGGTCGATCCACTGTACCGTCGTCTGCGCTGGCAAATATTTATCGGTATTTTTTTCGGCTACGCCGCTTATTACCTGGTACGTAAAAACTTCGCACTGGCTATGCCTTATCTGGTTGAACAGGGTTTTTCTCGTGGCGATCTGGGTTTTGCGCTGTCAGGGATTTCTATCGCCTATGGGTTTTCTAAATTTATCATGGGTTCGGTATCCGACCGCTCAAACCCTCGCGTTTTTCTTCCTGCCGGGCTGATAATGGCGGCGGCGGTGATGCTATTTATGGGTTTTGTTCCCTGGGCGACCTCCAGCATTGCGGTGATGTTTGTCCTGTTGTTTTTATGCGGCTGGTTTCAAGGGATGGGGTGGCCACCTTGCGGGCGCACGATGGTTCACTGGTGGTCACAAAAAGAGCGCGGCGGTGTTGTTTCCGTCTGGAACTGCGCTCACAACGTAGGCGGTGGCATTCCCCCCCTGCTGTTCCTTCTTGGAATGGCCTGGTTTAACGACTGGAAAGCCGCGCTTTATATGCCGGCTTTTGCTGCGATCCTTATCGCCCTGATTGCCTTCGTGCTAATGCGCGATACCCCACAATCTTGCGGCCTGCCACCCATTGAACAGTATAAAAACGACTACCCGGTAGATTATGACGAAAAGCATGAAAAGGAGTTCACCACCCGGCAAATTTTTATGCAGTACGTTTTACCCAACAAGCTACTGTGGTACATCGCTCTGGCTAACGTGTTTGTCTATTTACTGCGTTATGGCATTCTTGACTGGTCGCCGACTTACCTGAAAGAAGTCAAACATTTCACCTTAGATACCTCATCCTGGGCCTATTTCTTTTATGAGTATGCAGGCATCCCTGGTACCCTGCTGTGCGGGTGGATGTCCGATAAGGTATTCAGAGGCAACCGTGGAGCAACGGGGGTGTTATTTATGACACTGGTTACCGTCGCTACCGTGATTTACTGGCTCAACCCTGTGGGTAATCCCGGCGTAGACATGGCCTGTATGATTATTATTGGCTTTTTTATTTATGGCCCGGTGATGCTAATTGGTTTACATGCCCTGGAGCTGGCACCGAAAAAAGCTGCCGGTACGGCGGCAGGCTTTACGGGCCTGTTCGGGTATCTCGGTGGTTCGGTAGCAGCCAGCGCCATCGTCGGTTATACCGTCGATTATTTTGGCTGGAATGGCGGCTTTATGGTCATGATTGCCGGTGGCGTGCTGGCCGTTGTTCTTCTGTTTGCCACCATGCTTAACGAAAACAAGCATAAGCGCGAAATCAATCAGGACTGAATTGATCCCGGGAGAAAGACATGATGAAGCCGCTAATTACCCTCACCCTGCTGGCAGCGGCCTTTGCGGTCAGTGCAGAAACCAACGGTAAAGCTGTCATTGCTCATCGCGGTGCCAGCGGTTATTTGCCCGAGCATACGCTGGCAGCCAAAGCGATGGCCTACGCTCAGGGCGCAGATTACCTCGAACAAGACCTGGTAATGACCAGGGACGATCGCCTGGTCGTCTTACACGATCACTACCTCGATCGCGTGACCAACGTTGCCGAACGTTTCCCCGAACGGGCGCGTAAAGATGGGCGTTATTACGCTATAGATTTCACGCTGGCAGAGATTAAGAGTCTGAAATTTACCGAAGGCTTTAACGTGATAAACGGCAAAAAAGTGCAAACTTTTGCCGGACGCTTTCCTGTGGGAAAATCCGACTTTCACGTTCACTCCTTCGAAGATGAAATCGAGTTCGTACAGGGCCTGAACCACTCTACTGGCAAAAATATTGGTTTGTACGTGGAAATTAAAGCACCGTGGTTTCACCATCAGGAGGGAAAAGATATTTCCAGACTGGTGCTTAAAACGCTGAGTCAATACGGCTACCGCCACAAGCAGGATAACATCTGGCTGCAATGCTTCGATTTCAACGAACTTAAACGCATAAAAAACCAGCTGGAGCCTGAATTAGGTATGAACCTCAAACTGGTGCAGCTAATCGCCTATACTGACTGGGATGAAACGCAGGAGCTAAAAAACGGCAAATGGGTGAACTACCGCTACGACTGGATGTTCCAGCCTGGCGCGATGACGACGCTGGCGCAATATGTTGATGGCATCGGCCCCGATTATCATATGCTTGTTGACGCCAACCGCAGCAAACCCGGTCACCTGCAACTGACTTCAATGGCCCAGGCCGCTCATGCCAGCAAGCTACAGGTCCATCCTTATACCGTCAGGGCCGACCAACTTCCTGCATGGGCTGGCAACTTCAACGACGTCTACGATGCGCTTTACAATCAGGTAAAGGTTGAAGCTTTATTTACCGATTTTCCGGATAAAGCCGTTTCATTTCTACAGCATCAGCATTAGCCACGGTCTGGCGCTGCCCGGCAACGGACAGTGCCGGAACTACACGCCAAACATGTTGCGCAGATAGTGCGGCACCGCGTCATCCGCATTGCTGCCGATAATTTCCAACTCCGGCAGTCGGGCCTTCAGCTTTGGTGCACCATTTTGCATGATGCAGCCTCTGCCCGACATCGACAGCATTTCTACATCATTCATTCCATCGCCAAAGGTGATGCACTCTTGCAGGGAATAGCCCAGCCTTTTTGCTACCGCTTCCAACGCATGGCCTTTCGATACCCCGCCCGCCATTACTTCAAGACAGGTAGGCAAAGAGAAACTGACATTCACCCGATCGCCCCAGCGCGCCAGCAGCGCCTGCTCAATGGGGTCCAGCTGGTCTGGATCGCTGCAGGTGAAAAACACTTTGCTGATGCCGTCTGTGGGTAGTCCTCCGTCCTGATAAATCTGATAAGCAAAATTGGACTCTCTGAAAAAGTCCTCTTCTTCAGGCCGATCGCGATTTAAAAACCATGCCTCATCACGATACACATTGGTAAATACGTGAGGATGATGGTAATGCATGGCAACCAGCTCGCGTGCAATATCCTCTTCCAGATTTTGGCTGAATATCAACTCACCATCAGTATTGTGTACCCTGGCACCGTTTGAGGTAATCATGTAAGCGCTAATCCCAAGGTTGTCGCGCATTTGCCCAACATCAACATAATGACGGCCGGTGGCAAAAACAAAGTGAACGCCTTTCTGCACCAATAAACGCAGGGTTTGGTAAGTAAAAGGGGTTAAACGGTGGTCGGGGTTTAATAAAGTACCATCTAAATCAGATGCGATAATCGGATAGATCATTCCTCTGGTTTCTCCTTCTCAGAACTACAGTCAAAAGGCCTGGAAATTTAATCAAACTGGTCAAAAAAAGTGATGACGGTATTGAGCGCTTCTGTTCGCATTACATCGCTTTCAAACAGGATCTCATGGCGCGCCCCGTAAATAACCCTGGGCACGCCGCCCAAGCAGGGATTGCCGGTCTCGTCCAGTAACTGACAAAATCGATCCTGCGCTTTGTTATCTACCACTTTGTCACCTTCGGCTTGCAGCAGCAGCAGCGGGGTTTTTATCGCTGAGACGTTACCCAGTACCTCTTCTCCCGCCCTAATGCCTTCACGTACCCAATGATGGGTCGGCCCACCGATACGCAGTGCAGGATCATCGCAATAAAAACGCAGGCTGCGACGATAGCGTTCGCGGCTGTGAGTCAGATCATTGAACCTAAAGGGTCGTGGCCGCCAACGCCCCGTCCCCAGTGCATAGGTCTGGCTTAGTAGCGGATGCTTTTCCGCCCAAGTCAGGATGGGAATCGCTAACCAACGTGGCAGCGGTAAGAAAATACCGAACATCGGCGCGCTCAACGCAGCGGCATCAAAAGCAAACGGATGACGTATCATCAGCAAGGTCGCTATGGCTCCCCCCATAGAGTGCGCCAGCATAAAGCGCCGACGGTAGCGCAAACTGGTCATTTCCAGCTGCCAGAGCGCTTCCAGATCATCGACATAATCGGAAAAAGAATCCACATGACCGCGCTGCTTATCATCCAGCATTCTGCCTGAGCGCCCCTGCCCACGATGATCAATAATGATAACGTCATATCCGCAGTGGAAAAGATCGTAGGCTAATTCCGGATACTTCACGTAAGTTTCATTGCGACCCGGACAAAGCAGAATAACCCGCTGATGTTCCGCACTGATGAAGTGGACATAATGGATCGGCACGCCACCGACCCCGCTAAAACACTTTTCTTCACGACGCTGCCAGAAATCCAGCAGCTGCCCGGTAACAAAAGCCGCAAACGTTTTTTCACGCTCCAGCCAGGCTTGTTTATGGTTGGTCATTGGAAGGCGCATCCTTAAACTGGTCTCCCGGTGAAACAACTTGCCAGAATCCATAGCGTGCCGCTAAACATTAACGTATTGTGTCACAAATTGGCACATACAGGGAACGTAACCATGACCATCCAATGGTGGCTGGCTTACCTTTTAACAACAGCTATTCTCAGTTTTTCACCGGGCTCCGGCGCCATCACCACCATGAGCACCGGTATCAGTCATGGATACCGTGGAGCATGGGTTGCTATCGCCGGTCTGCAAACCGGAATGATAGTGCTGATCGCGCTGGTGGGTGTTGGTCTGGGCGCCATTTTTTCGCAATCGATGCTGGCCTTTGAATTAATGAAATGGGCGGGAGCAGCCTATCTTTTCTGGCTGGGAATAAAACAGTGGCGCGCGGCAGGTGCAATCGACCTCTCCGCACTATCCCAGTCACTACCACACCACAAACTGTTCAAACGCGCCTTCCTGGTAAATGCCACCAATCCGAAAAGCATTGTGTTTCTGGCCGCACTTTTTCCTCAATTTATCCAGCCGGGCAGACCGCAGACCTTACAATACCTGGTATTGGGCGTCACCACCATTGGTGTTGATATAGTGGTCATGACTGGCTATGCCGCCCTTGCAAACCGCATTGCGCACTGGATTAAAGGGCCACGCCAGATGCGGATGCTGAACCGGATTTTTGGCAGTTTATTTATGACGATCGCCCTTTTGCTGGCATCCGCCAGGCGTATCGCCTGAACCTGAACCGCAAAACTATCACGCAGAAGCGGATGGTTTTTTCAACGGGACAAGATGAGATGAATACCGAAACCGGCAAACAGAACGCCAGCGCATCCGTCTATCCATTTAGCAATACGCTGATAGCCCTGACGCATTTTTGGCAGGGCAAAAATCAGCGCTACCAGAGTAAACCACGCGAACGTTTCACAACCAATCATCGCGAATAAGCCCCAGCGCGCACCGGCGCCAATATCGTTGCCAACGAACAGAGAGAACACGCTGCCAAAATAGATTACCGCTTTGGGGTTAGAAAGGTTAGTCAGCAGTCCTTTAAAAAGGCTTCGTCCCTGAGGCTTCACGATCGGTGCGGCATTTTGCGTCGGCCCCTGCTTGTGCTGCTGGCGCGCCGCACACAGCAACTGCCAGCCCATCCACAACAAATAAAGGCCGCCAGCGATCATAATGGTCTGATGCAACCATGCCATACGTTGAAGCACAAGATCCAGCCCTAACAAGGCCACTGCGGCCCATACCAACACGCCCAGCGTTATACCCAGCACTCCCAGCATGGTGTCTTTACGAGAACGGCTGGCTGCAGTCTGCGATACAAAGAAAAAGTCCGGGCCAGGGCTCATCACCGCAAACAAGTGGACGATGGCAACGGTTAAAAATAGGGTGAGCATGACGTTATTCCGGTTGTTCTGCTAAACAACCGTCTACTATGTGTCTGGCGGCAAAAAATGGCAAGCGACGACGATAATTTTATTCATCACCGTCTACGTGCTCACGGATCATAATCATAAATGGCTTGCCAAAGCGCTCCAGCTTACGCTGCCCTACGCCATTTATACTGAGCATTTCAACGGCGGTGAGCGGCATCTGTTCCGACATTTCGATCAGCGTAGCATCGTTAAAGACTACGTAAGGCGGAATATTCTCTTCATCAGCGATAGCTTTACGCAGCTTACGCAGCTTGGCGAACAGCTTACGATCGTAGCTACCACCATAGCTACGCACCTGGCTACTGCGTGGTCGGGCGCTGCTAAGACGCGGTACTGCCAGCAACAGAGGCGACTCGCCTCGTAAAACCGGGCGGGCCGCTTCAGTGAGCTGTAGCGCGGAATGCTGCGTTATATTTTGCATCACCAGCCCCAGATGGATTAGCTGACGGATTACGCTTGTCCAGTGCTCCTGGCTAGATTCACGTCCGATACCATAAACCGGTAGCTTGTCATGCTGTAGTTCGCGGATACGTTGATTATTAGCTCCGCGCAGAACTTCAACCACATAGCCAAGGCCAAAGCGCTGGCCCACACGATAGATGGTTGACAGCGCTTTTTGCGCTTCGACTAGACCATCGTAGCGTCGTGGTGGGTCGAGGCAAATATCGCAGTTCTCACAGGCTTTTTGCCGATTCTCACCAAAATAATTCAGCAGTACCAGCCGCCGGCAGGTTTGCGCCTCAGCAAAGGCGCCCATAGCATTCAGCTTGTGGCGTTCAATATCCTGCAATGGCCCGGGGACTTTTTCTTCAAGACAACGTCGTAGCCAGGCCATATCGGCAGGTTCGTAAAATAGCAGCGCTTCGGCAGGCAGCCCATCACGTCCGGCGCGTCCGGTTTCCTGGTAATAAGATTCGATATTGCGCGGAATATCGAAGTGCACCACGAAGCGAACGTTTGGCTTGTTAATTCCCATCCCGAATGCCACCGTGGCGACAACGATTTGTAAGTCGTCCCGCTGAAACGCTTCCTGCACGCGGGCACGGTGATCGTTATCCAGACCGGCGTGATAAGCACCAACGCTAATTCCACGGCTTTGCAGACGAGCGGCCGTATCCTCTACTTTTGCCCGACTATTGCAGTAAATGATGCCGCACTTACCGCGCTGCTCCTGCACATAGCGCATAAGCTGTTCGGTAGGTTTGAACTTTTCCACCAGCGTATAGCGAATGTTCGGTCGGTCAAAACTGCTTATCTGAATCAGTGGGTCCTGCATCAACAGCAGGCGGGCGATATCCTGACGCGTTGTTTCATCGGCAGTGGCGGTCAGCGCCATTACCGGCAGCGCCGGAAAGTGCTGGCGCAACTGCCCAAGCGCGCCGTATTCGGGACGAAAATCGTGTCCCCACTGAGATATACAGTGCGCCTCATCAACCGCCAGCATGCCGGGCTTCCAGTGCGCAAGGTGGTCAACAAAGTTATCCATCATCAGCCTTTCGGGCGCGATGTACAGCAGCTTAATCTGCCCGCTGCGGCAGCCAGACATAACCGCCTGCTGTTGTTCCCGGCTCTGCGTAGAGTTAAAGCAGGCCGCAGCGACGCCGTTAGCCAACAGCTGATCGACCTGATCTTTCATCAGAGAAATAAGCGGTGATACAACCAGCGTTAACCCGTCGCGTACCAGCGCCGGTATCTGATAGCAAAGGGATTTTCCTCCGCCGGTAGGCATTACGACCAAACAATCACGGCCACTAAGTGCCGCCTGAATGATTGTTTCCTGACCCGGACGAAAATGCTGATAGCCGAAGGTATCCCTTAAGACCTGCTCTGCCAGCATTTCCTGACTTAAAATGGCAGCCGTAGACACATGCTCCCCAGAATGACGTGTATAAAACATAACAGGCGGGGCCTGAGCCCACCTGACAATTAAAACAGATCGTTTAACATCACACCAACACCAATGCGCGTCTGGCGATGATTGTAATCGATAAGCGATTCGCCGTAACCGCTAAACAGCTGGGTATAAAAACGAACGTGCTCACTGATGGGATAACTCCAACCCAGTTCTGCTCCGCCGTAGCCGCTGTTCCAGTTGTAATTACCTTGCGCGCTGAAAATACTCTCGCCCCATTGATAGCCTAGCTTGAGGCGATAGTATCCCACGTACTTGGTGATATCCCGGTTATCATCGTTACTTTCACTTTCAGGAACACGATACCAGGGCTTAACTTCCGCCAGCCAATTCCCGTTTTGTGCCATCAGGCGCGCGTAAACGCGATTCCAGCTGCGTGAAGTGGGTTCTGAACGCCCATTGGACTGATGATTGAGCCCGACTTCGACATCGCGCAGCGTCCAACCAGCAACGCTGTAATCGGTCGCCCAGCCGAGAAAAATTTGCGGCTCATAGTCAGTTTCTCTGAACGGTGACGACGCGCTGCGGTTAGAGAATTGCCACCAAGAACGCTGAGTGTATGACGCAGCCAGAACGGAGTTATCACCCAGAACGCCGCGCCACAGCGGAAATGCCAGACTTAACTGAAACTTAACTTCGTCTTTTTTTGCTTTATCTGACCAGTTATAAGAGTCTATCGCGTCTTTATTCATGTTACTGGTGTAAGTGTAAAGCACATAGTTGCTTTCATAAGGGTAAAGCAAAAAAGGATTGTCGTGATTCTGCAACAAGTTAGCAATGATACTCCCCTTCACCACCGGTTTGTCATGCACATCTTTAATCGTTGCTTCTTTGGCATTGGCGACTACGGGCAATAGAAGCACAGTCATCAGAAATCCTTTCAACACCCACATAGATTTCTCCAGAGAAATATAATCGCAAAATAATTAATAAAGGTAATAAAAAAGCAGGCCATTCTACACAGAATCTGCACGTTCCATCAGGAATGATTTCCGGATGTGGAAAGCACACCATCACACGCTTAAAATGCCTCAGCAAATAACATAATCATTACATTCGATCTAACAAGGAAAGGCTGCAATGTCCGGCAATCTGCTCAGCTCTCAGCAAGCTCGCCAGCTGATTAGTGATATATTTGTTAATCATATGCCCTTTAATCAAGCGCTTGGCATGAAGTTGCTAAGTCTCGAACCTCATTTCGCCCAACTGCTAATCAAAAATCAGCAAATGCTGGTTGGCAATGTTACGCAAAAAATTTTACATGGCGGCGTTATTGCCGCCGTACTTGACGTTGCCGCCGGGGTGGTTTGCGTCACCTCGGCACTCACCTGTCACGATCACATTGCAGAAAATCAATTAAAGCAGCGTCTGGCGCGTATGGGTACTATTGATCTGCGCGTTGACTATTTACGCCCGGGGCGCGGCGATCATTTCATCGCCAGCAGCAGCCTGCTACGCGCCGGAAATAAGGTATCGGTTGCACGGGTGGAGCTTCACAATGACACCGGTATCCATATTGCCAGCGCCAGTGCAACTTACATGGTTGGCTAGCCTGTCGACGTGTTTTAACGAACAATTGGTGCGGATTATCCGTTTAATTGTTATTTAAGAACACCGATTATAGTTGATCTTTATTATTGATTTTTAAGGTTTTTCATGGATACACAACAAACCCGGCAGGGTATTCTGTATGCTCTCGGCGCTTATTTTATCTGGGGTATCGCGCCGGCCTATTTCAAAACCATTCAGCAAGTATCTCCCGATGAAATTATGACGCACCGGGTCATCTGGTCATTTTTCTTTATGCTCATTCTGTTAAGTATCAGCCGTAGCTGGCCTAACGTACACGTCGTCCTACGTCAGCCTCGCAAAGTGCTGCTGCTGGCGGTAACTGCGATCACTATTGGCGGTAACTGGCTGTTATTCATCTGGGCGGTTAATAACCATCATATGCTTGAATCCAGCCTGGGTTACTTTATCAATCCGCTGGTGAATGTGCTGATGGGCATGTTGTTTTTGGGAGAACGCTTCCGACGTTTACAATGGCTTGCCGTAGCACTCGCGTCCTGTGGGGTGATTATTCAGCTATGGAAGTTTGGCTCTGTCCCCTGGATTTCTCTCGGCCTTGCGCTAAGTTTCTCTTGTTACGGATTAATGAGAAAAAAACTGGCGGTCGATGCCCAAACGGGCATGCTGCTGGAAACCAGCTGGCTACTCATTCCCTCGGCGCTTTACCTGTTTTGTATCGCCGACAGCCCAACCAGCCATCTTGCCAACAATACGCTGTCGTTGAACCTGTTGTTGATGGCCGCAGGTATTGTTACCACTATCCCCCTGCTGTTTTTTACCGCTGCCTGCGCCAGATTACGTCTCTCCACCGTTGGCTTTTTCCAGTATCTCGGACCGACACTCATGTTTTTACTGGCAGTAACATTTTACGATGAGACGCTCAGCCAGGATAAAGCCATCACCTTTGCCTTTATCTGGGGCGCTCTGGCGCTGTTTATCCTGGATGCGCTGCTGGCAATGGGGCGTAATGCCGCGCAAAGAGTCACCTGACCGTGTTAATTCTCTCTACAACCAATGGGCATGAAGGCCGTTGGTTGTAGAGAATGATAAGCAGATCAATCCCCTGCCTGTCTCACATCGCTGCGTAGCAACTCACAGCCAGTTACGCCGTTTAAAATAGAGGTAAGGTGCCAGTCCGGCCAGTATCATCAGCGAAATAGCGCCCGGATAGCCAAAGCTCCAGTGCAGCTCCGGCATAAAGTCAAAGTTCATCCCATAGCTGGATGCAACTAACGTTGGCGGCAGGAAAACAACTGACACCACCGAGAAGATTTTAATGATCCGGTTCTGCTCAATGCTGATGAATCCCATAGCAGCCTGCATCAGGAAGTTTACCTTCTGGAACAGTGACTCATTGTGGGGTAGCAGCGATTCGATATCGCGTAGTACCTCTCGCGCCTGCTCCAGCTGGTTAGTCGGCAAGCGCGCCTTACGTATCAGGAAATTAAGCGCACGCTGAGTATCCATCAGGCAAAGACGCACTTTCCAGCCAATATCTTCCAGACCAGCGAGGCGAGCCAGCGCCTGATCAAATTCATCCCCCTGATGGCCTTCCATCAGTACACGGCTTAGCTTCTCCAGCGAGGTGTAAATGCTTTCAATTTCATCCGCCAGCTGCTCAATTTTGGTTTCAAACAGATCGAGTAACAGCTCAAAAGCGTTGCCATCAATGAGCGTCTGATTACGCGCGCGCATGCGGTAAAGTCGGAAGGCTGGTAGTTCACGTTCGCGCAGGGTGTACAGGCGCCCTTCACGCAAAGTGAAAGCTACCGTACTGTTGCCTGCATGATCTTCGGCATCTTCATAAAAGAAAAAAGAGTGGATGTGCAAACCATCTTCATCTTCAAAAAAGCGAGCGGACGCCTCGATATCTTCCAGTTCAATGCGGGTCGCAAGACTCTGGCCCAGCTGGCTTTGCACCAGATTTCGTTCGTCTTCCTGGGGTTCAATCAAATCGACCCAGAGAGAAAGTTGCAGATCGTCTGGCTGTTCATCAAGTTCCAGGCGCGTCAGACGACTGTCATCCAGTTTAAAAGCGCTCAGCATTGCAGTACTCCCAGCTCATGGTCACAGACGGGGTATTAAGCTTGAACACGGAGGAAGCTGACGTTTCTGTCAGCATGTGGTGCTGACTCAGAGCGACGGGTATGTGGTCGCCAAAAACCACTAAGGTTATCAGCGCAGAGTGATAGCCTTAGAAGTTGCACCTGTTGGTCAGGTGGTTGAGCCAGCATCTACTGGGTGTGTCCAAGGCAATTGTCCCTTCAGGATAATGGTGCGCGCATGTTACGCCGGGATGAAATCATCGTCAACCGCAGCAGCGGCGAAAGGCTGGTTATTCATTAACCTGCCGTACTTTCAAACTCTTTATAGTTTAGCAGCTCATCACCTTGCCAGAAGCAGACTGGCATCTAACTTACGCGGGCCGATCCCTGGAGGACAAAATTCTGCTATGTTAACGCTCTTTCTGACCATGCTTAGGCGACGAAACCACACATGAAACACCTTACCCCGAATGATTTAGCTACGCTGAGCCAGAAGGCCGCCAGCGCCGTGCGTTTGCGCAGTAACCTTAACCTGCACGCTGAGCTGAGCGATCCGGTACAACGGCTGGCGATCGCCATGGAGCCGGGAACCTATATTCGCCCCCATCGTCATCTGCAAACCTGGGAAGTGCTCACTCCCCTTACAGGGCGCTTTGTCGTGCTGCTATTTAAAGATGATGGCAGCGTTTTGCAACGCGTAGTGCTCGGCGAGGACGCCCAGCTGATTGAAATACCGGCCGGAGCCTGGCACGCGGTGCTTTCACTGGACAACAATGGCGTTATTTTTGAAGTAAAACAGGGCCCATATTTGGCGCTAGACGAGGAGCATTGTCAGAGCTGGGCGCCGCGGGAAGGTGAGGCGGGCTGCGATCAGGTAGTAGACTGGTATCGTACAGCCAGCATCGGCGAGCGGTTCAGCCCGGAGAGTGCCTGAGGTTTCTTACTCTGTTTCCAGTCTGGCATAGGCGGCAACCAGCCATTTAATGCCCTGCCCCTGAAATGCCACCTGCAGACGACTGTGCTCACCGCTACCCTCAAGATTGATAATGGTACCCTCGCCAAACTTAGCATGGCGTACCCGCTGACCCAGCGCAAAACCACTGTCATTTTTAGCCACCGGCGTTCCCATTCGCTGGTGGCTCACCGGACGGCTTACGCTGGCGCGCAGGCGAACCTCTTCAACGCAGGTTTCCGGCAGTTCACCAATGAAGCGCGAGGGGCGATGATAAACCTCTTTGCCATACAGGCGCCGGGTTTCCGCATAGGTGAGTGTGAGTTTTTGCATCGCGCGGGTGACGCCAACGTATGCGAGACGGCGCTCCTCCTCCAGACGCCCTCCCTCTTCCAGTGACATCTGGCTGGGGAACATCCCCTCTTCCATGCCGACAATAAAAACCTGCTGGAACTCTAATCCTTTAGCTGCATGCATCGTCATCAGCTGCACGGAGTCTTGCCACTTATCGGCCTGGCCTTCTCCGGCTTCAAGAGCCGCATGAGAGAGAAACGCCTGCAACGGCATCAGGTCCTGATCTTCATCCTGATAGCTGAACTGGCGCGTGGCGTTGACCAGCTCCTCCAGGTTTTCGATACGAGCCTGGGCCTTTTCGCCCTTTTCCTCTTCGTACATTAACCATAGCCCGGAGTCTTTAATCACCCGATCGGTCTGTATGTGCAACGGCAGCTCTGCGGTGTCGTAAGCCAACGCGTCCACCAGCTCGCTAAAACGCTGTAGCGCTGATGCTGCACGCCCTGCCAACGCTTTTTCCTGTAATAATGTACGGCTTGCCTGCCACAGCGTGATGCCGCGATCGCGCGCAGTCTGACGCACCACATCAAGTGTACGATCGCCAATGCCACGCGTCGGCGTATTAACCACTCGTTCGAAAGCCGCATCATCATTGCGATTGGAAATCAGACGCAAATATGCCAGCGCGTCTTTAATTTCCTGACGCTCAAAGAAGCGCATGCCACCATAGATACGGTAAGGCATGCTGGTCTGCAGTAGCGCCTCCTCCAGCACGCGCGACTGGGCGTTACTGCGATAAAGAATGGCACAATCGCTGAGCGCGCCGCCATTTTCCATCCAAACCTTGATGCGATTCACCACAAAGCGCGCTTCATCCAGCTCGTTAAAGGCACAGTACAGAGATATGGGTTCACCATCGCTACCGTCGGTCCACAACTCCTTACCAAGCCGACCGCTGTTATTGGCAATCAGGGCATTGGCTGCGGTAAGTATATTGCTGGTCGAGCGGTAATTTTGCTCAAGACGTATGGTTTGCGCACCGGGAAAATCACGAAGAAAACGCTGAATATTTTCCACCTGCGCGCCGCGCCAGCCATAAATTGACTGATCATCGTCGCCAACGATAGTCACGCTACCGCTGTCGCCGGCCAATAGCCTGATCCAGGCATACTGAATGCTGTTGGTATCCTGAAATTCATCCACCAATATACTGGCGAAACGTTCGCGATAGTGGTTAAGAATATGGGGCTTTGTCAGCCACAGTTCGTGGGCTCGCAGCAGCAGCTCAGCAAAGTCTACAAGCCCTGCGCGATCGCAAGCCTCCTGATACGCCTGATAGATGCGCAGCCAGGTCTGCTCGACGGGGTTACCGTAGGATTCAATATGGTCAGGTCGCAAGCCTTCGTCTTTTTTACCGTTGATGTACCACATGGCCTGTCGCGCAGGCCATTGTTTCTCATCAAGATTCATCGCCTTAATCAGGCGCTTTAACAAACGTAGCTGATCTTCACTGTCCAGGATCTGAAAATCCTGAGGCAGCCGCGCATCAAGATGATGTGCACGCAGCAGGCGATGTGCAAGGCCGTGGAAGGTGCCAATCCACATCCCTCCCTGGCTGGTGCCAATTAGCTGTTCAATGCGATGACGCATTTCCGCTGCGGCTTTATTGGTGAAAGTCACCGCCATTATCGAATAGGGTGAACAGTGCTCCACCGCCAGAAGCCAGGCGATACGATGCACCAGCACACGGGTTTTACCACTGCCTGCTCCGGCCAGCACCAGCATATTGCCGCGCGGGGAGGCTACGGCTTCACGTTGTTTATCGTTAAGGCTGTTGAGCAGGTCAGAAACGTCCATAAGCACCATCAAAGTTGCGCAGCGTTCGCCGCATCACTGGATATTTATCCACTAAACTTTATCCCGCAACCGGGCGTATGTCACGTCAATTGCGCGACGCGACCGGGATTATACCAGCGCAGTCAGCGATGCCAATTGAGTGATTTCGAGTGTGGGAAGCAGGCGTGAATCGGCGATCTTCAGCAGATTACCACTACGCAGATTAATCCAGCAGGCCTGCATACCACAGCGAACCGCACCGGCCACATCAGTCGTCAGATCGTCGCCAACGTGCAATATCTGCGACGGCGTAAGTCCGAGGCGCTGTACGGCAACACGGTACATATCATCGCAGGGTTTAGCCCGCCCATCCGGGCCGGCCCGCAGTACAAACTGGAAGTATGACTCAAGGCCTAAACGCGCTGGTTCCGCATTACCATTAGTGATAGCGACTAGAGGAAAATGCTGCGCCAGCACCGCCAGCGTGGTATGCGTTTCCGCCGGTACCTGCACTTCGCTTCGCCATCGGGCAAATACGGACATGACCTCTGCAGCGCCGGACGTTGCCTGTCCAGGGGTTAACCCTCTGGTCTCCATCGCTCGCACCACGGCTCGCCGACGCCATTCGGTCACGTCGTGATAGATATCCGGCTCCTCCTCTAGCAGCCGATCGCGGATTTCCTGATATGCAGCTACGCTGAAGTCCTGCATAGCTGGATGCCAGGCTTGCAGCGCGGCGTGTGACTCCGCCGTGGTTTTACGGATCACCGGCCTATTGTCATACAGCGTATCGTCAAGGTCGAAAGTGATAGCGGCTAGAGGACACAGTGGGCGGTAGAAGTGCATCAGGATTTCCCTCGTTTTGCCCTCGGATGGGCGGCATCATACACCGATGCTAAATGTTGAAAGTCTA
Organism: Izhakiella capsodis; assembly: GCF_900115045.1. Classification (GTDB taxonomy): domain Bacteria; phylum Pseudomonadota; class Gammaproteobacteria; order Enterobacterales; family Enterobacteriaceae; genus Izhakiella; species Izhakiella capsodis. Next base: position 43,121 of record NZ_FOVC01000009.1, read on the forward strand.
AATGCGTGTAGATTTGGGTGGTGGTAAGATTCGCATGCCCCAGTAGCTCCTGGACGGCACGCAAATCACCGCTTGATTCGAGCATGTGAGTAGCAAAGGAGTGGCGTAATTTATGCGGATGGACATGACTGCTGACTTGCTGTCTGACACCCCATTGCGCGAACCGCTTTTGTACACTGCGCGCGGAAAGACGCCCACCATTTTTGGATAAAAACAACGCGTTGTCTTCCGGCTCCAGTAGCTCGCGCCACTCCAGCCAGTGCTGAAGCCAGCTTACGGCCGTGGTACCAACAGGCAGACGACGCTCCTTACTGCCTTTACCCACAACCCAGACTTCGCCGCTGTCGAGATCGAGGTGACTCGTGTCGAGACCAACCAGCTCGGAAAGACGTAATCCCGCGCCATACATCACCTCCAGCATCGTCCGGTCACGCACAGAAAGCGGATCGTTAAGATCAAAATTGAGTAGCTGACTAACTTCATCAACATCCATATTCTTAGGCAGATGGCGACCCGACCTCGGTGTGGTAACGCTTTTCGCCGGATTAACTTTCAGTTCGCCCTGACGCACTAACCAGTCAAGTAAGCTTCGGAGTGCCGAGAGGCGCAGTGCCAGGCTGGATGCCTGCAGGCCATCACGACGGCTACGGGCCGCCAGGGCGCGTACTCGCGTTACGTCAAGATCACGCCATGCCATGACGCTCATCTCTGCAGCAAGTGCAATGACCGCCATCAGTTGACGCCGGTAGTTTTTTTGCGTCAGAGGGCTGAGCTGGCGCTCAATTTTGAGATAGCGCAGAAAGTCTTCAACTGCAGGCGTCAGCGGCGAATCAAGGCTCATACCCGCTCAATCCAGCGCAGCAGTATATCTGGCATTATAGCGCTCAGATGCTGCAACAGCACCGTGCCCATACCCGTCTGATAGTGCTGAGCGTCACGGCTACTAAAAATCAGAACCCCGAGCTCGCCACGCTCTCCCATCAGAGACATTGCCACTGAACCAATCGCTTTTGCTTGCGGCAGCAGTAACAGTAGCTCCGGGCCATTCAGGCTACCCAAATAGTGTTGCTGCTTGCCAAAGCGCTGAATACGCACCGGCTCAAAGGCCTGAGACGAAAGCGCCAGCTGGGTAAAATCCGACGGCGCACCCAGTCGCCAGCGATCGCTGAACAGTCGGAGATTCGCCCCCGCCAGCCCCAGCTCCCGCGCCCAACGATGTAGCCGGTTTAGCATTTCCTGCAGGCTGGAAGCTGAAGCCAGACGGCCCTGGAGCGCCAGCAGGCGATCGAACAGCTGCTGGTTGGCATGGGCCTGTTCCATCAGCAACGTGATCTCCTGCTCCAGCTCGGCAATATGTTTGCGCTGGCGGGTTAGTTGCCATTCAACCAGCGATACCGTTCCCCGCACAGGATGAGGAACAACCATCTGTTCGGTCTGGCGTGCATTACGAATAAAGAAATCCGGATTGCACATCAGATAGTCGCTCACAACCTGATCATCGGGCAGAAGTTCACTGGCTGTCTGTTCTCCAGGGATTTTCATAGATGAATAAATCCGTCATAAACGTGTGTGGCTGGCCCGATCATATATAAGGGATGACCAGGTCCATTCCAGACAATATGCAGCGTACCGCCGGGCAAATCGACACGTACTCTCTCAGTCAGCAATGCCTGCTGAATACCCACCGCAACGGCGGCACAGGCTCCACTGCCACAGGCTTGAGTTTCACCAGCACCACGCTCGTATACCCGCAGACGGATAAACTCGCGGTTGACGACCTGCATAAAACCAACGTTAACTCGCTCCGGAAAGCGCTCGTGGCTCTCCAGCAACGGGCCAAGCATTTCAACCTGTGCCATTTCTACGCTGTCGACCTGTATAACGCAATGGGGATTGCCCATGGAAACCACCCCCGCCATCACCGTCTGCTCTGCGGCACGCATCAGATAAAGGGTTTCCGCTTTGTTGGCGCGAAACGGTATTTGCTGCGGTTCAAAGTTGGGCTCCCCCATATTCACCTTTACCAGCTCATTGTCCATGACGCTTAGCACCATGCGCCCGGTCTGGGTACTCACACGAATATCGCTTTTATTAGTCAGCCCCTTCAGACGAACAAAACGAGCAAAACAGCGGGCACCGTTGCCGCACTGAGCGACCTCGCTACCATCAGCGTTAAAGATGCGATAATGAAAATCCAGCTCAGGATCGTAAGGCGGTTCAACGATCAATAATTGATCAAAACCGATACCGCAATGACGATCGGCCAGACGACGAATCAACTCTGGCGAAAAGTAAACGTTTTGAGTCACCGCATCAACGACCATAAAATCATTGCCAAGGCCGTGCATTTTCGAAAACTGCATGTTCTGCTCCGTCGGTCCGGGACCGGATTACTGGCTGATCCCGACCCCCGCCCCACGGTCAGCCGTGGTGGTGGTACCGTCTTGTTGCACCGAAGTTTTTTGATCCGTTTGCGACTGAGCTGGCTGTTTTTCTGGCGGGAAATAGAGAGGGCCTTTCAATCCACAGCCCACCAGGCTAAGCAGCGCTAGCGCCATTGCCGCCTGGTAAATTATCGTCTTCATGCAGATTTTGCTCGTAATTAATTCATACTGGTTATCTATCATCGCAGGTGAACGTTGAAAAGCAATAGTTAAAGGCAATATGACGCTGCGGTAATCATGCGCACAACAGGCCGGCACGCTTGGGCAACGCGACGACTGAGGATATAATGGAGAAAAATTTGGACGGACAAACAAATGAACGATAGCGAGTTTCACCAGCGCGCCGATGACCTGATGCTTTCAGTTGAACAACAGTTAGATAACTATCAGGGAGATGCCGACATCGATTATCAGATCCATGCCGGAGTGATGACGCTTAGCTTCGCTAATGGCAGTAAAATTATCATTAATAAGCAGGAGCCGCTGCATCAGGTGTGGCTGGCCACTAAAGCCGGCGGCTATCATTATGATCTGCAAGACGAGCGCTGGATTTGCAATCGCAGCGGCGAGGAGTTCTGGAAAAGGCTTTCGCAAGCATGCAGCGAACAGGCGGGTGACAGCCTGAACTTAAGCTGAGTGAAGACGAAAAGTAAGGGGGCTAATCGCTCCCTTTTTAATGAACTCGATAGCGTGGGGCATGCGTACTCTCTCCCTGGTTACTAGTAGCCAGATCAACAGCGCATAGTTGCGTTAGCGTCTGACTCCTGAAGGGGATAACCTGCGACCGACCGTCGGTTTGAATTATCTGATAGAACTGCGGTAGGTTAAAATTGATAAAGCTTGAACCAAAGGTGAAGCGATCGTGTGACGACGAATAAAAACGGCTAACGTCGCGAACAAGCTCCTCTTTGCTGCCTTCGCAATGGTGATAAACCTCTACGCGATTGGTCTCATCCAGAATGTAGATATTAAAACCGCGATCGCCTGAGGTTTCTTCAAAAAAGAACTGAATAATCCCCTCACTGGCATAACTGTTCACCACCGTCGGCACTGGCGGCGTCTGGTTAGACTCGACTTTAATCGACAGGCCGTGCAATTTGTTATTAGAAATGGCGCCATAAAATTCAACGGCATTTTCCAGCTTCTGAACCGAAACACTCATCCGCTCGAAAAACAGCCCCCAAGTCTGCCCTGCCATCCTGACGGCTTTGAAACGACCAGGCTCCTGACGTGAACTTGAAAGTCGCAGTTCAATGCATTCAGAAACCAATTGTTGCACGCGCGTACGAATCAGCCCGCGCAGATGCTGGCTATAGCAGAAAACCTCGACTGCATCCGGTGGCGACGCGTCCTGATGCATTTTACCAAGAATGGTTTTTAATGCCTCAATCATCGAATGTTCACCGTTAAAGTGCAGCGTTCGTACTTCATTCCATGAGTTACGGTATAAAAGATCGATGCTGCCGATCAGGCACTGCTGCTGCTGACCGAAGCTTAATACATCCAGCTTACGAAAATCAAAGTGCACGACCTGATTACGGAAGGCTGCCGTTGGATCATGCTCAAAATTAACGATAATCGCCAGATGACGAATTTCACAAGGGCTATAGAGCGCACGCGGCGTCGGCGCAGGCAGGCGTAGCGGAAAATGGCGCGAAACATCAGCAACCATCTCCTGAAGTTTAGCCAGGTCACATACGCCATTGCCTTTTATATGCAGTTGGGTTTTTTCAGTCAGCAGGCCATTGAACCATGCCCATGCGACCAGCTTATTGAGATAACGGTTATATTCCAGCGGCTGATGGCTGATTATCGATTGCATGTCCGGTGCCTGATTATACAGATACCAGCCTGGGCGATTGGCACGGCCATCCGGCACATAAATAAAGGTCAGGTTAGTTTCAGACAGGTCTGGCGAGATCTGCGGGTTAAGCAGCGTAACTTTACCCGGCAGCGCTTCAAATGCGGCGTACAGTTTACGGGTTAGAACACCGATATCCTGCGGGCTGGCACTGACACTCAGATTGTTACGACGCGCAAAGCGGATCAGGTTACGATAGCTTTGCATCATGGCATCAAGCAGCTCGTTATGAGCTTCGCGTACCCGACCAATTTTCCATTCAGACCGACTGTCAAGCACCGCAATGCGAGCCGCATCCCATCTCCACTCTTTAACCAGCTGACTGAGTACTTCACGTCGCCAGCCCGTTTTTTCTTCTTTAATGGAGAGGCGTTCACAAACTTTCAGGTAAAAACATCGACGTACTAAATCCAGCCTGGCGTGATCGTCGATACTCATCAGATAGCGCGTTACCCGCTCCAGCATCATACAATAAGGATCAAGACCAAAAGAGACGATCTCACCGTCATGCAGACGCTGCTTGATGTCAGTAGCCAGCATATGGCTGTTAGGATACTCCCATGAATATGCTTCCAGCAGCAGCGTTTTCAATACGGCTTTATAAGGTGAGTCGATGCTTTTATATAGCTGCCAGAGGCTGGCGCCGAAGTACTCCTCGGCGGAGAGCGTGCCTAATCCGCCCAAGTCAAGCCACTCATTTGGCGTCAGCACGCCGCGCGCATAGAGTGACATCACATAGTCGTCGTAATGCTCTTCTTTTTTACATGGCACCATATTCCACAGGATACGCTTACCTGCAATGCGTACCGCTGAGCGGTAAAATTCCTCAAGCAGCAGAATGTGTTGGGTTGAGCCGCAATCCTCCCCTCCGAGAGAGCCACTTTCGTTGTGACGAAAACGGTTCTCGTCAATCAGAAAAAAACTGACCTCTACGCCTAGCGACAGGCACCATTTTTGTAATAAATGACATTTTTTCTGCAGGCAAAGACGTTCTTCGTTATCCAGCCACGACTGGTGGCAAACCCAAATATCAAGATCGGACGTGCTGTTTTGGCCAACAGAAGAAGTACTCCCCATGGAATACACCCCGGTGATAGGCATTTCAACCGGCTCGTCAACCAGCGGAAGGTGCCACCCCAGGCGTGTAAGCCAGGATTTTTGAGTTTCATCAGGCTCAAAAAAGCTAATACCGCACGGAACGTTCCCGTCGAGGTAGCCCGGCAGTTGTGGATGATGATGATGTAATAAGATTGGCAGCAAACTGTACGCCTGCCTGAAGGCAGGACCCATAACATCCAGTGCGCGATCAACACGCAGCTGATTGATGGCATCCAGTCTCTGTTTCAATGTCTCTATATAGAGGTACAAGACGTTTCGCCTGCGTTATCCCAGTGCTGTAAAAAACCGTGTTTCCGAAATCCATCACTTAATTTTAAAAAAAAATGGATAAATTATTACTGGAAACGTGATCAATCTAACACCTGACAGGTTGACCGTAAAGAAAGTTCGGCTAGCTAATATCTAACATGAATTTACGATCTCTTTGCAGATGGATATCGCTTCCCTGATAACGTCGCTGTAAATCCATTTCAGCAGACCTGGGAAACTGACAGCATTCCCATATCAATGATAGGATAATCATTGAACGATCAAATCGGTTACAGGTATGTTAAACAAAATTATAAGAATTGCTACAAGACAAAGCCCACTCGCGCTTTGGCAGGCACGTTATGTTCAGCAACGACTAATGGCCTGTCATTTTGGCTTACAGGTGGAGCTGGTGCCCATGGTGACGCGAGGCGACGTACTCTTGGATTCGCCTTTGTCCAAGGTTGGCGGTAAAGGACTGTTCGTTAAAGAACTTGAACTGGCGCTGCAAGAAGATCGCGCCGATATTGCCGTTCACTCAATGAAAGACGTTCCCATCGCATTTCCCGAAGGACTTGGGCTGGTAGCCATCTGTGAGCGAGAGGATCCGCACGATGCCTTTGTTTCTACACACTATGAGAATATTGATGCTCTACCACAGGGAGCAATAGTCGGCACCTCCAGCCTGCGCCGCCAGTGTCAGATCAGTGCCCGGCGTCCGGACCTGATTATACGTTCATTGCGTGGCAACGTCGGCACACGCCTGAGCAAGCTTGATGCTGGCGCATATGATGCCATCATTCTGGCAGTAGCCGGTTTAAAACGGCTCGAACTCACCTCACGCATTCGTCAGATCATCCCAGCGGAAATATCGCTACCCGCCGTTGGTCAGGGAGCCGTAGGTATTGAGTGCCGACTGGATGACAATAAAACCCGCCAGTTGCTCAGCGCATTGAACCACGATGAGACGGAAGTTCGGGTGCGCGCCGAGCGGGCAATGAATATCCGGCTGGACGGTGGTTGCCAGGTGCCAATTGGCAGCTATGCCCTGTTACAAGGGGATGAACTGTGGCTGCGAGCCTTAGTCGGCTCCCCCGATGGCCGTGAAATAGTTTACGGTGAGCGTCGCGGCCCGCGTGATCAGGCAGAGCAGATGGGCATCTTGCTGGCTGATGAGCTGCTGGAGCGCGGCGCTCGCGCAATCCTTGCTGAGGTTTATCAACAGAGTCGGCCCCTGTGACTATTCTGGTGACCCGACCATCACCCGACGGTGACGAGCTGGTTACCCGCCTGCGCTCAATGGGCAAAGAGGCCTGGGCACTGCCGCTGATTGAATTTGGCCCAGGCGATGACCTTCCCCGCCTGCCCGGCTTGGTCTCCGGTCTACAGGCTGGCGATCTGATATTTGCACTGTCTCAGCACGCCATCAGCTATGCTCAACCGGTTTTAAACGAAACAAACGTACGCTGGCCGCCATCAGTAGGCTATTATGCTATAGGGCGCAAAACTGCGCTGGCGCTTCACACCGCTAGCGCTCGCCCGGTAGGCTGGCCCAAAGAACGTTCAACCAGTGAGATTTTAATTCAGCTGCCCATACTTAACAGCGTTGCAGGCAAGCAGGCATTGATTCTACGTGGTAATGGTGGCCGCGAGTTGTTGGCAACAACGCTCGTCGAACGTGGGGCTACGGTACACATCGTTGAATGCTATCAACGTCGTGGAAAGGTTTACGATGGCGCAATTGAAGGCAAGCGCTGGCGGGATCGGCAGATAACGACCTTGGTAGTGACCAGCGGTGAAATGCTACAACAGCTTTATCAGCTGTTTCCCGATGTGGATCGCAATGAATGGCTTCTGCACTGCCGGCTGGTAGTCGCTAGTGCGCGTTTGGCTACCCTCGCCAGGGAGTCTGGCTGGGCCTGTATTACAGTAGCCGATGGAGCCGATAACGACGCGTTGTTGCGGGCGTTACAATAAACTTTACAATGGGATAAGCCACAATGACGGAACAAAAAGAAAGCTCCGCCATCGTTGATGATACTGCCTCCACAGGAGAGGACCCATCAGCAATGGGTAAAACGAATAAAGAAAAAAGCGGTAAAGGCATTGTCGTCGGTGCAATTGCTATTGCCATCGCACTGGCGCTAAGCGGCAGTCTCTACTTTTATCAGCATCAGTTAGTGCAGCAGCAGGCGGCAGAAAACCAGGCGTTACGCGATAAACTCAATAGCCTGGAGCAGCAAACGCAAAACGAAAAACAAACGCTAATTCATCAGCTGGCAAGCACTGACGCAGCGCTAAAAGACGTCCGTCAGCAACAGATTAACAACGTAAAAGACCTGGATCAGGTGCGCCAGAAAGTCGCCAGTATTACCGGCAGTGATGCCCGGACCTGGATGATTTCTCAGGCCGATTATCTGGTAAAACTAGCCGGGCGTAAGCTTTGGAGCGATCAGGATATCAACACCGCGGCGGCGTTGCTGAAGAGCGCCGATGAGACGCTGGCTGATATGAATGATCCCAGCGTAATAGATGTACGTCGCGCAATAACCCAGGATATCAGCAACCTGGCCTCCGTCAACCAGGTGGATTTCGACGGCATCATTCTCAAGCTGAACCAGCTTTCAAATAACATCGATAATCTTCCGCTAGCCGATAATAACGATAATGATGAGCCAATGGATGCAGACAGTAACGAGATTTCCTCATCCATTCACCAATGGCGTCAGAATCTGTTAAAAAGCTGGCATAACTTCATGGATGATTTTATTACCATCCGCCGTCGGGACACGACAGCACAGCCGCTTCTTGCGCCGGATCAGGACATCTATCTGCGCGAAAACATTCGTTCACGCTTGCTGATCGCCGCTCAAGCCGTGCCACGCCACCAGGATGAAATATATAAGCAATGTCTCGATACCGTTTCAAGCTGGGTACGCGCCTGGTACGACGTCAAAAATCCGGCTGTAAAGGCATTCCTGGCACAGATTGATGAACTAAGTCAGCAAAATATCTCGGTGGATGTGCCCGGAACGCTTCTGAGTCAGCCGCTGCTGGATAAGCTGATGGAAACGCGAGTGCGTAATCTGCTAGCCCAACCCGGTGTGCCTGTACAACCTCAAGCGGCACAGCCACAGCCACAGCCACAGCAGGGAGAATAATGATGCTCAGAGTATTATTGCTTTTCCTACTGCTGCTGGCGGGCATAGTTCTTGGCCCGCTGCTGGCAGGCCATCAGGGCTACGTGCTGATCCAGACCGATAACTGGGATATTGAAACCAGCGTGACGGGACTGGTAATTATCTTACTGATTGCGCTTGTGTTTATTCTGGCTCTGGAGTGGCTGTTGCGACGTCTGTTTAAAACCGGTACTCGCACCCGCGGCTGGTTTAAAAGTCGTAAGCGCAGCCTGGCCAGAAAACAGACTCAGGTCGCGCTAATGAAGCTTGCCGAGGGTGACTACAGGCAGGTTGAGAAGCTGATGTCCAGCCATGCCGACCATGCGGAACAACCGGTAGTAAACTACTTACTGGCGGCAGAGGCGGCACAGCAGCGCGGTGACGAAATTCGCGCCAATCAGCACCTGGAGCGTGCTGCGGAGTTGGCTGGAAGCGATCGGCTACCGGTAGAAATAACGCGTATACGTATTCAGCTGGCGCGTAACGAAGACCATGCAGCGCGCAACGGCATTGATAAACTACTTGAGGTCGCACCACGCCATCCGGAAGTATTACGCCTTGCAGAGCAAGCCTACGTCCGCACCGGAGCCTGGTCTTCCCTGCTGGATATTTTACCGGCACTGGGAAAATATCAACTCGTCGATGACAGCCAGCTTGAGGCGTTACAAAAGCAAGCATGGCTGGGGCTTATGAATCAGTCAATGGCAGACAACGGCAGTGAAGGCCTTAAGCAATGGTGGCACAATCAGCGTCGTAGAACTCGCCAGGATATGACGTTGCAGGTAGCAGTGGCCGAACATCTCATTGCCTGTAACGATCATCATGCTGCCCAGGAAATGGTACTTGATGGTCTGAAGCGCCACTATGATGAACGGCTGATCCTGCTGATACCTCAGTTGAAAGATGGCAACCCGAAGAAACTGGAAAAAGCACTGCGACAGCAGATTAAACAGTACGGCGCAACACCGCTGCTTTGGAGTACTCTCGGTCAGTTACTGATGCAACAGGGTGACTGGCAGCAGGCAAGTGAGGCGTTTAATGAGGCGCTTAAACAACGCCCGGATGCTTATGATTATGCCTGGCTGGCTGACGCCTTCGACAGGCTCCATAAGCCGGATGAGGCCGCCCAAATGCGGCGAGACGGGTTGCTGCTCACGTTAAAGAATAATCCCTGACCCCTACAGGCAGCGATCCGCTGCCTTTCTTGTACACACCAAAAAAACGCCTGTCGCAAGACAGGCGTAAGATCGGGCTAGTAAGATAACCGATGGTACAAGACTCAACGTAATATCCGATCATCTGCCTGTTATGGCTGACGGGTGGATAGCATGTACCGAAAATGGCTCTGCGCCATTCTGGAATGATGAAGCCTTAGCGAGCATAAGAGAGGAGTGAGCATCTACGATTTTTTCCTGCATGTGATATGCCAAATAACAAACCAGATAAATCTCTTAAGCAGCTGTTTTCTGCTGATTTCATGACTGTGCCGATCTGAATTTTCAGTGCCGTTAATGTTCCCGCATTAAGCCTGTCGCCAGGTATAGACACATGAACAGGACTCGATTAAAAAAGTATTAGATCAACACGTTAAATGTCACCCATTGACAACAGATTTATCCCGAAACAGAGACAGCTGAAGGGATATTTTGCCAACAGGACGACTACTGGGAGAGCGTGAACAGAAGATACCCGAGGTCCGGGTCGAGAGGATCAGGAAGAGATCGTACCAGGCTAATAAAGAAAAAACCTGCTTAAAAAGCAGGTTCCTAAAAATGGTCGGCGAGAGAGGATTCGAACCTCCGACCCACTGGTCCCAAACCAGTTGCGCTACCAAGCTGCGCTACTCGCCGAAATACTGCTATCTTGTTATTTTGATTGGTGCGAGGGGGGGGACTTGAACCCCCACGTCCGTAAGGACACTAACACCTGAAGCTAGCGCGTCTACCAATTCCGCCACCTTCGCATTCCATCAAAATTGGGGTGGCTAATGGGACTCGAACCCACGACAACTGGAATCACAATCCAGGGCTCTACCAACTGAGCTATAGCCACCATCGCCTTACTACAAATCACCTACCGCTACCGGACAGCTTCTGCACGAGAAACAATGATTTGTTTGTTAACGCGGTAAATGTTACCACCGCAGCTCTTGCGCACAACTTAATGGCGCGCCCGACAGGATTCGAACCTGAGACCTCTGCCTCCGGAGGGCAGCGCTCTATCCAGCTGAGCTACGGGCGCGTAGCGCCGTTGCGGATGGGCATACTACGGATTTGCTCCCATGCTGTCCAGTGGTTTTTTCATAAAAAAATGTGTTTGATTACGCTTTGTGCACTCTCAGCGCTACACGCGCTTATTTGCGCTGCTTTATGCCAGAAAATAGCCTTTGAGCAATCAGATAGCGCCTCAACGGCTGTTACAGATCGCCTCGCAAATACCAGCGAAGAAAGGTCAGCATTTTTATCAGTCGTCGAATGCGTGCTGGCTGACGAATAACACGATACAACCACTCAAGTCCTAATCTTTGCCAGACTTCTGGCGCACGCTTCACACGCCCGGTAAATACATCATAAGTGCCTCCAACTCCCATATAGAGCGCCCTGGGATAAACTTGCAGGCAGTCGCGCATAAAGATCTCCTGCTTTGGCGATCCCATGGCTACGCTAACAATCTCTGCACCGCTGGCGGCAATGCGGGTAACAATCTTTTCCTGCTCGTCGGCGTTAAAATAGCCGTCCTGCATACCAACAATATTTACCTGCCAGCGCTGACGCAGTTTATCAGCCGTTAATTGTAATATTTCTGGCGTGCCACCAACCAGAAATACCGCGCTGTCAGTCCGGCCTGCCTCCTGCATTATACCTTCCCATAAATCCGCACCGGCAATACGTTCGAGACGAACCGGCGGAAATTTGCGATGAACAGCGCGCACGATACTAATGCCATCGGCATAACGGTAGCGAGCCGCGTTGATTAACGCTTTGATTTGAGGGTCCCACTCAGCCGTTAGCATTTTTTCTGCATTTATGGCAACAATCATTCCCGGAAGCCAGCCGCCGCGAGCCGTGAGATGGTCGATAAAGGTTTCTCGGTTGGCAAATCCGGCCAGCCTGATGCCGCGTAAGGTATAAATTGGAGGTTCTTCTTCCTGACTACTCATATAATTTAATCAACGCCGTATATATGCACTCTAATCGTGATTGAGAATAGCTTTGGTAGGGTCGGAACGAATAAGACCTGCGTTCTCTAACAGCCAGTATAGTAATTTAGCAACCACAATGCAGAAGACAAAAATTAAAATAAAAAACACCACGCGCGAAGTAAAAGCGTCCAGACCTTCGCGCGCCAGAACAATCAGATTAAATACCGCCCCAAAGCAAAAACTTTTCAGTACGGCGGCTTTATAGCGTTGAGTCTCGTTACACCCGGACTGATAAAGCCAGTCAAACCATTTAATTATTAAGCCGACAACCACGGCACCAAAAGGTAAAATCCAGACGCCGCCCATTACCAAAAATGAACCAATCAGCGTAGGTGAAATCGCCAGTCCTGAATGGTTATCAAGCACTTCCCAGGTAAAGTAATTGGCCGTATTTAATATCTCAGATGGACGCCCAGGCCATAACCAGCCAGGAATAAAAACATAGCAATCACGTGCGATTGGTGCCAGTCCCTGGAAGGTTATATCGTGATAGTGGCTAAATAAAAGCGCGAGATTCTCCCACGGAGAAAAAGTGTCGCGCGTCAGATACAGAAAAGTATAAAAAGCTTCGCTGCCGCTTACGTCCAGATTATATCGACCCAGCGCCATAAAGAACATCGCCACAATACCAGCCACACCGGCAACTGCCAGCATCCACAGCGTGACCCATCCTCTGGTGAGGCCAATAAACAGAAATATTGCAAAAGCAATGATGGTATTAGCTCGGGTACCGCCAACAATGACATAAGTCAGCAAGCCGAAAGTCACCGTAACCAATAAAAACAGAATCCATTGTCTGCGCGTTTCACGGTTGAAATACACCAATAACATCGCAGGAATAAAAAAGTAGAAAAATCGTTTCAGCGCCACGTCGGAAACTTCGGCGGAAAATATCTGGCTATAGGATTGCAGTCGGAAGAGCAAAAAACCGTTGTGGATGAAAAAGACGGCCACTGACCCTAGAGCAATCAACATCAGCAGACCGATCGTAAGCTGATATTCAACCCGATTAATGGAAAACGCCGATCGCCGCAGGCCATTCCGCAGCGGACGAAGACGAGTTTTGTAGCAAACATAATAAATAGCATAAAAGCCGGTGGCGGATAGTAACGCTTCCAGCAAGTAAGCCGACGGTACGATTTCAACATTGAAACCAAATACCAACATACTTGAAAGCGGAAAACCGAGATAAAAGGTCAGTAAAAATAGCAGTGAAAAGAAAATATGAAAGCTAAAACGGACCCGCCGAAAGTCCCGCCAAGTGAGCGTGAGTATAAATCCAAGTGACAGTAAATAGATCACTAATAAGCCACTAAACTGTGGTAGCGTCATTCGCCTTGCTCCTCAAGTTGTTGTAGCAGCGCTTTCCAGCCAGCAACATAGCCCGGCTCAAAAAAGCTAATTAACGATTTATCCATTAATAACAGCTGTTGTCGCGCATCAGCGATCTGCTGTGGGCTCAGGGCATCCTCCGCAAACAGCAGCGGTATATTTGCCGCTGCCAGATCCTGACTGAAGGGATTATGACGGCTGATAACCAGCGGAACATTTGCCTGAATCAGCAGGCAGAGGGTACCAATGCCCTGTTGACGTTCGAAAATAAAATAGCCCAAATCACTCTGCGTTATCAGCGAAAGATAGCTATCGAACTCTAACGTTTCCCGCAGGATAGTCGGATTATGCGCAGGAAACAGGCTACGACCAACGGCCTCAACTTGCGTAATATACGCCTCGTTTCCCGGTGGATAACCCATTGGCACCACAACCTGAACCGAATCGCCAAGGCTACGCCGTATCGCCTGTAATCCAGCAATATGACGATTACTGGCATCTCCTGAATTGCCCAACAGAAGCGTCAGGGATGCCGTTTGCCGTGGTTTGAGCGCCGTCGGCACCTGCGGCATCCTGGTAGGAAAATAGATCGGTGTACCGGGTATCTGTGGGCAACGCGCGTGAAAAACGTTCAAATCACCCAGCGTAGCGAACACCTGCCCGACCCGGCGTTGAGCCAACCGGCGCAACGCATAAAACAGACGGAATGTAATTCCGGAACGATCCTGATAAAGGTCTGCGCCCCAGATATGCCAGAGCACCTGGTGGGATTGTAGCGCGCCACTCAGCATTGCCAGCCAGATCCGCAAATTGAATTGGCCGTGGAATAGAAAGCGATCCTGCCGGTTGCTGCGAGCATGAGCGCTCACTGCTTTCGCCAGCTGCACTTGAGTTGCAAACGAGCGAATATCCAGTGCAGGCAGCTTTTTTTGCACGTCCTGCGGGCAGTTTACTACCCAGAACTGACGACGACGCACCGTTGTCGGCGCCAGCGTCTCGTTAAAAAAACGCAGAACGGTTTGATTATGATGGGGAATATCAGCCCCAAGTATATGAATCAGCATCATTTACGAAAGCGATAAATCAAAAAGGCGCCAACACAAAGCGCAAAATAAACGATATAGGTGGCCATATAGGCTTGCGCCGCGCCGCGCGTACCGTGCAGCGGGATAAGCCAGTGTGAGAAACCCAGTAGCAACGCGAACTGGCTTACCTCCGTCAAAATATAAAGGCGCAAGGCGGCTTTAGCGATGACCAGATAACCAAACACATAAGCCCCCACTTTCAGCACGTCACCAGGTAGCTGCCAGATAAATAAATCGCGCATGGGCAAAAACTGAGGAGTAAACAGCAGCCAGATTGCAACATCCCGCAGCAGCCACACCAGACAAGCCACGCCGGTTACAAGCGGCAGCACGAACAATAGCGTTCGGCCGATTTCCCGACTGATTGCCGCCTTATCCTGTAAGCGGGCCAACGTCGGCAACAGCCAGACACTGAACGAGGCGGTAATAAATTGCAGCCAGGCATCGGAAATGCTGGTCACTCCCAGCCAGAGGCCCACCTGTCCCCAGCCAGCTTGGGTGGCCAGCTGGTTACGCATCACAATCCAGGCAACCGGCAGCGTCGCCGCCGTTATAACCGCCATCAGCGTATATTTACCAAGGGTAATGACCACATCAGGCTGCCAACGCGGGCGTAAATAGCGCCAGGGAAAATAGCCACGGCGGAATACCAACCAGCTGGCTGGCAGCGCCACCAGCGCTGGCACCATAGCCAAACCTACTAGCGCACCCCGGTAGCCACCCAACCAATGACAACTTAGCCAGGCAAGCACGCCAGCCACGCTGCCGATGATCAGTGTCAGCGCATTGGCTCGAGCGTCACGATAGCCCTTAAGAATCGATAGCATCAAATTTGCCCAGGCGATCCCCACTTGCAACAGCGCGACAATACGGATCACTCCGGCATAATCCTGCCTGCCAAACAGCGCCAGGCTAATCGGGGTGGCAAACAATAAAAATAGCCCCGCCAGCAGTAACGAAAAACTCAATACCATCGCCGATGCGCCGCCCGTAACCGCACATAATGTCTCCGGCTGCTGCTGGCGTTCGGCTATGAGAGCGGTAACACCGTTAAAAATGCCGGCACCGGCCAGCACGCCGAGCACAGTGATGAGCTGGCGAAAATTTCCTGCAAGGCCAACCCCCTGCGGTCCATACTCTACTGCCAGCAGTTTAATCACCACCAGACCGGCGAGAATCTTCACCAGGGTGGAACACGCTGTCCACATTGAGGCGCGAGCGAGAGACATCAGTAAAAAAAGCTCAACAGCGAGTTGATCACCGTCTGCTGATTATTGTCTGACAAATTATAAAAAAGCGGTAAGCGCAGCAAACGCTCGCTTTCACGCGTAGTCACTTCATCTTCACCATGAAAGCGGCCAAACCGCTGTCCGGCAGGAGAGGTGTGCAGTGGGATATAGTGAAAGACCGCCAGAATTTCTGCGTCTTTCAGCCAATCAATCAGCGCGCTACGCTCCTCGGCGTCTCGCAGGCGGATAGCAAACATATGTGCATTATGTTGACATCCTTCTGGTTGAACCGGCAATACCAGGCGACCGCGCTCAACTAGTGGCGTTAACGCATGATAGTAGCGCAGCCAGAGACGCAGCCGCTGCTGATTGATCCGATCGGCGATTTCCAGTTGCGCCCAAAGATAGGCCGCCTGCAGGTCTGACATCAGATAGCTTGATCCCAGGTCGCGCCAGGTATATTTATCCACCTGGCCGCGAAAAAACTGGCTGCGGTTTGTGCCTTTCTCGCGGATAATTTCGGCGCGCTCAATGAGCAAGCGATCGTTAATCAACGTTGCGCCACCTTCTCCCCCCGCCGTGTAATTCTTGGTTTCATGAAAGCTAAAGCAGCCGATATGTCCGATAGAGCCGAGTGGCTTCCCCTTCCAGGTGGACATCACCGCCTGCGCCGCATCTTCAACCACTTTCAGGCCGTATTTGTCAGCCAGCGCCATGATGGCATCCATATCACAGCTCACACCGGCGTAATGCACGGCCACAATAGCTTTGGTTCTGCTGGTGATTGCCGCTTCAATTTTATTTTCATCAAGATTTAGCGTATCCTGGCGCACATCGACAAAGACGACAGTTGCGCCGCGTAGGACAAAAGCATTTGCCGTCGATACGAAGGTAAAGCTGGGCATGATAACCTCATCACCCGACTTTAAATCCAGCAGAATAGCAGCCATTTCCAGCGATGCGGTACAGGAAGGCGTCAGCAGAACCTTAGGGCAGCCAAAACGATGCTCCAGCCATTGCTGGCAGCGACGAGTAAAATCGCCATCACCGCAGAGTTTGCCGCTCGACATCGCCGACTGCATATATTCGCTTTCATTGCCCACAACCGCAGGGGCGTTAAATGGAATCATAATGTTACCTGTATAGCCACCAGGCGGCGCTTTCCGGTACGCCACCACAGCGCGTATAAAGCCGCATCGCCGCCAAATTGCTGATTTGTGTTGCCACACGTAGCGTCGTCAGTCGCTGCGCCCTGGCCCAGTCAAGTGCCGCGCTAACCAGTCGTTTACCTGTTCCCTGCCCCGGCGTAAGCGCGGCCAGTAATCCTACCCGGGCGCTACCGTCATCCAGCCGACGCAGTGAAACAAATCCGGCAATTTCACCCGTCTCGTTCAGCGCCAGCAGGCATTGATGGTCATAGATGCCTCTAACGGCATTCTCAATCCAGCGCGCATAAAACCTTCCGCTATCTTCTGGTTTAAACCAGGGCTGGCGAAAACGGCTCTGTACAAACAGCTGTCCTGCAACGGCGCTCAGCGCAGGGATATTTTCACTACGCGCAATTTTTATGCCGTCAGGCCGGATGGCACAATCAGAGGAAAAGGCAAAATCCATTTCCCCCTCAACCAGTCGAAAACCGACATCACCCAGTGCATCCAGCTCTGCACTGCGCTCGGCAGAGACCTTCGCCTGTATCAGTTGGTAATCGTCCATCGGCAGCGCGGCCAGTGCAATATCTCCCTCCAACAACAAACGACCGCAGTGAAGGCCAAAAAATTCGCTTTCCCAGTTTAGCGGTTCAATACGAGCGGTAACGTGCATTGCATTTCCCATGCCGGCTTAACGCCAGATGCCCTTGGTGTCGATCAGACGTCGACTGGCGAGTGTCCCGACGTCCAGCCCACAGAACTCAGCATGGTCGACCAGCATAACCAGAATATCGGCGTTATCTATCGCCTGCTGGACGGTAACCAGCTCAGCACGCTCCTTTAACCCTGACGGCAGAGTGGCAATATTGGGTTCAACCACCATCATGGCGCCCTGATGCCAGCAAGCAATTTGCTCGGCTATAGTCATCGCCGGGCTTTCGCGCAAATCGTCAATATCGGGTTTAAAGGCCAGGCCAAAGCAGGCGATGGTTACCTCACTGGGCCGCTGATTGGTTTCAGTCAGGCAATCTGCCAACATTTTTTTAACCTGTTCAATGACCCAGGCAGGCTTACTGTTATTCACCTCACGAGCGGTGCGAATCAAACGCGCCTGCTGAGGGTTTTGGGCAACGATAAACCAGGGATCAATAGCTATACAATGGCCCCCCACACCCGGCCCTGGCTGTAAGATATTGACGCGCGGATGGCGGTTTGCCAGTTTGATGAGCTCCCATACGTTGATTTGCTGCTCGGCGCAAATCAGTGACAGCTCGTTGGCAAAAGCGATATTCACATCGCGAAAGCTATTTTCCGTAAGTTTGCACATCTCCGCCGTGCGTGCATTAGTGACGACGCATTCGCCTTCAATGATCAGATTATAAAGTTCGCAGGCACGCCGCGAGCAGGACGGCGTCATCCCGCCGATTACCCGATCGTTTTTGATAAGTTCTACCATCACCTTACCCGGAAGCACGCGTTCAGGGCAGTAAGCAATCATCACATCAGCCGCTTCACCCGCCTGCTGTGGAAAGCGCAGGTCAGGGCGGGCCTGTGCCAGCCAGTCGGCCATCTGCTCAGTCGTACCGACCGGTGAGGTCGACTCCAGCACCACCAGATCACCGGCCTTTAATACAGGAGCAATAGCGTTTGCCGCCGCCTTTACCGCACTGAGATCAGGCTGGTACCCGTCACGAAATGGGGTAGGTACAGCAATCATAAATGCATCAGCGGCAACCGGCTGTCCGACAGCCCTAAGTTTTCCGGCAGACACCGCATGCTGTACGATATTTTCGAGATCCGGCTCTACAATATGGACTGCACCGCGGTTAATAGTTTCAATAGTGTGCGGGTTGATATCAACGCCAACCACAGATATACCCCGAGCGGCATAAACAGCAGCGGTGGGCAATCCTATATAGCCCAATCCAATAACAGACAGGGTATTAAAATTCATACATGGACCCGACTTCCTTTCAAAAATTGAACGATACGTGGGCAAGCCCTGCCATCACCATATGGATTGTGCGCCCGGCTCATAGTCTGCCAGGCCTCTTCATCACTTAACAGCCGCGACGCTTCAGCCACGATCTTAGCGCTGTCAGTACCGACCAGACGGACAGTGCCGGCCTCCACGGCCTCGGGCCGCTCGGTATTTTCCCGCATGACCAAAACTGGTTTTCCTAATGAAGGCGCTTCTTCCTGGACGCCACCAGAGTCAGTCAGAATAAGTCTGGCGCGGTCCATCAACCAGACAAAAGGCAGATATTCCTGTGGTTCAATGAGGGTGATGTTATTAATACCGCGTAAAATACGGTTTACTGGCTCACTGACATTGGGATTCAGGTGAACCGGATAAACAATCTGGCAATCAGAGTGCAAGCGGGCGAGATCCTTCATAGCATGGCAAATTCGCTCAAACCCTCTACCAAAGCTCTCCCGGCGATGACCAGTTACCAACACCATTTTACGGTCGGCTTTAAGGAAGGGATAGCGGCTGGCTATCGTTTGGCTATGCTGTGAATTGCGCAAAATACCATCACGCACCCAGAACAGGGCATCGATGACTGTATTACCGGTGACCGCAATGTGTGACGGAGAAACGTTTTCCCGCAGCAAATTTTGCCGGGCATTCTCCGTGGGGGCAAAGTGCCATGAAGCCAAACGTCCGGTTAGTAGGCGGTTTCCCTCTTCGGGCCAGGGTGAAAGCCTATTTCCCGTACGTAACCCGGCTTCGACATGCCCAACCGGTATCTGATGATAAAATGCGGCAAGACTCGCCGCGAAAGTAGTTGTGGTATCACCATGAACCAGAACAATATCCGGCTGAAAGTCCGTAAGCACATCTCTCATACCATCAAGGATACGACGGGTTATATCCGTTAAGTCTTGTCCGGGACGCATGACATTCAGATCATAATCCGGTATCAGAGAAAATAAGCTGAGTACCTGATCCAGCATCTCACGGTGCTGTGCAGATACACACAGACGTGACTCGATATCAGCATCCTTCGCCAGCTGATGCACTAACGGCGCCATTTTTATCGCTTCTGGGCGAGTACCGAACACTGTTAGTACTTTCACAACATGTCCTTGGTTTATATGCAGATTTTACGCCTGCGAGCCAATGCCACACCCGCGCCTATCAAAGCGCCGACAACACCCCACATCGCGATTAAATAATTTCGCCTCGGGCTATCGCGGTTAACCGGATCTTCTGGCGTACGCAGATAACGCCAACAGCTGAAAGTTTTATCCAGTTGTGGGCCTGCGTTCAGCGTTGCCAGCAGTGCCTGATTTTGATCGTAACTTAACCCATAGCGAGGGCCGATAGCCTGTAGATTTTCCATTCTCGACTGCAGTAACGGGACGCCGAGCAAAAACATCTCTGAGTCCGGAACCTGATCCGGTAGAGTGGTGGTTTGCATAAGCTGTAGGTCTTGCTTACGGGCAATCGCCAGCGCCTGCCCGACGTTATAAAGCTCGCGCTCATATATCGCTTTGGCTACGGCCTGTTGTCGCTGAACTTCACTTTGCAATTGCATACGTCGCGCCTGCCAGGCTCCGTTCAACGTCCTGCGCAGATTATCCGTGGCACGCTGATTAGCAAAAGCAATATAGCTGCGCAGCAGCTGATTCGCCGCGCGGCTACTATCGGCCATCAAGCGGACGCTGTCTGCTATCCCCTTCGCCGGATCGGCAGGCTGATATTGAATATTGCTGATTAAGCGGTCAAGTATTTGACCATCATCGTTTGCATTGCCGGTTTTCTGCTGCTGATAGTAGCGGCTTTGTAACCAAAAATCGCGCCGGGTATCCCAGGAGGATAACTGCAAAATAAACTCTTTATACACATCGTCCACAATATTTTGTGGTGGTGAACTCCCGTCCTTATCTCGCCGGTTTGCCATATCGTTAATGAATTGCTGCTGGACATAATAATTTCCCAGCAATGTCATTCCCGGTCGATCGGTGACGGCAGTCGCGCTCCAGATCTGCCGGGCCAACAGTGAATATATCAGCGCAGCCAATGCCAGTATCAGAGCACCGCCGATAATCCAGCCTTTCCCGCGCCAGAGCGCACAGCAAAGTGCCCGCAAATCCAGAACGTTCTCTTCGGTTTCAACCTGTCGCATTACCTATCCTCATCGGCTTATCGGTAGCTGACGGCGCAAGCGCCTTTTTATTCGTTTAATTACGCGGGCCACTCGCCACGCACGCTTAATACAATAGCCATAAAAAATAAATACCAGCAGGAACAGCAGCAACATAAACCACTCTGGCACAAACCACAGACTTTCTCCCAGCACGCCAATGCCAGCCAGTAAAGCTGCCGCGAGGGTTATCAACACAAAAGCCTGGCGTGAACTAAAACCGGCCCGCATGATCAGATGATGGATATGCAGTCGATCGGCGGAGAAAGGACTCATACCTTTGCTAAGACGGCGATACATAATCGCCACCATATCCATAAGTGGGATCGCGATCAGCCAAAGGGCCGTGACCGGGGTTATTGGATGATTTTCGCCTTGGGTGGTTTCGAGCAATATCCAGATAATAGTGAATCCGATCAGCGTGCTGCCTGCATCGCCCATGAAAACTTTATATCGCTGCCCCATCATACCGAGGTTTAATAAAATATAGGGGATAATCGCGGCAATCATGCCGAGGCACCACATTGCCAGACTGTACTGTCCGCTGTGCAGCAAAATGATACCGAGCGCAAGAAAAGTAACACATGACAGACCACCAAGCAGGCCGTCAATACCATCGATCATATTAAACGCGTTAATACAGGCCCAGACAGCGAACAAAGTAAGCACATAGCCAAAAGGACCGACGATCATCTCCCATGGCCCGAAGATAAACCCCAGGCTAAGCAGATAAAGCTTACCTACAAACATCATCACCAGCGCGATAATAGCCTGTACAAACGCACGAATTTTTACGCTGATATCAAAGCGATCGTCCAGCGCTCCAACCAGCACCAACACGCCCGCGCAGCACAGATAAAGAGTTGCATTAGGGATATAAAGATTGTTAATGACAAAAGTGAAGCAGGTTCCGGCAAAGACAGAGATCCCACCGACCAGCGGGACTACCCCCTGATGGCGTTTACGGTAGTTTGGTTTATCGACCAGGCCAATTATCTTAGCGACTTTACGAGCGAAAAAAATAAATACCAATGTAGAAATAAAAACAACGGCAAGCTCGGTACTCATATTGAGTAAATTCACATTAACCTGCTCTCTGCTAAGAATCTTGCGCCATGATTATAGACAACGACTATATCGAAGGCATTCATCCAATTCTGGTTTCCATGACTCCATACCGGTAAAACAATAGAGAACCGGTTTATTTTCAGTAGGTATCCTATAGTCCATTAAACAAAAACGCCACGTTTGTACGTGGCGTTTTCCGAATTTCTTACAATAGCGGTCGGGGTGTAGGCATCCTGGCTGTTATGCCCCCACCCCATGTCATTGTCGCTTACAGGCAGAACGATTACGAGCGCTTCATCATGTCGAAAAATTCATCGTTGGTTTTGGTCATCGCCAACTTGTTGATGAGGAACTCCATCGCGTCGATTTCTCCCATCGGGTGGATAATCTTACGCAGGATCCACATCTTTTGAAGCTCTTCTTGTGTAGTAAGCAGCTCTTCTTTACGTGTTCCAGAACGATTATAATCAATTGCCGGGAATACACGTTTTTCAGCGATTTTACGTGAAAGGTGTAACTCCATGTTACCTGTCCCTTTAAACTCCTCGTAAATCACCTCATCCATCTTAGATCCGGTATCAATTAACGCTGTGGCGATAATCGTCAGGCTACCACCCTCTTCGACGTTACGGGCTGCGCCAAAGAAGCGCTTAGGACGATGCAGAGCGTTGGCATCAACACCACCAGTTAGTACCTTTCCGGATGCGGGAACAACGGTGTTATAAGCGCGTGCCAGGCGAGTAATTGAGTCAAGCAAGATAATCACGTCTTTCTTGTGCTCAACCAGACGTTTCGCCTTTTCAATAACCATTTCGGCGACCTGAACGTGACGAGAGGCTGGCTCATCAAAGGTCGATGCGACAACTTCACCTTTGACCAAGCGCTGCATCTCGGTCACTTCTTCCGGACGTTCATCAATGAGCAGAACCATCAGCACGCAGTCAGGATGGTTATAAGCGATACTCTGCGCGATGTTCTGTAACAGAATGGTTTTACCCGCTTTGGGGGGGGCAACGATCAGTCCGCGCTGACCACGGCCGATAGGTGATGCCAAATCCAGCACACGGGCGGTAAGATCTTCGGTTGAGCCGTTGCCACGTTCCATACGCAGTCGAGAATTAGCATGCAGTGGCGTTAAGTTTTCAAACAATATCTTACTGCGTGCGTTTTCCGGCTTATCGTAGTTAACCTCATTAACCTTCAACAGCGCAAAGTAACGCTCTCCCTCTTTCGGCGGGCGTATTTTTCCGGCAATGGTGTCACCTGTTCGAAGGTTAAAGCGGCGAATTTGGCTGGGGGAAACGTAGATATCATCAGGACCGGCGAGGTAGGAGCTGTCCGCAGAGCGGAGAAAACCAAATCCATCCTGCAATATCTCCAAAACGCCATCGCCAAAAATATCTTCGCCACTTTTCGCATGTTGCTTGAGAATGGCGAAGATGATGTCTTGCTTGCGCATGCGAGCCAGGTTTTCCAGCCCCATGTTCTCGCCGAGAGTAATCAGATCAGAAACCGGCGTATTTTTTAATTCGGTAAGATTCATAATGGTGGGTTCTTAAACTCGGGGTAAATCTCGAACTAATTATCGTGGATGTTATGGCAATAGGATCCATGCCTGTCTAATGACATGCTTTTTTTCCGGTCTGCCCTAAGATCTAATGCGCAGCATGTCGATCTGGTATGAGAAGACGGTGGAAAGCTTGCCGAAATCGATGGTACAAACCGTCAGGTTGCTGACGCGAAGTAAGCGAAAGGCCTGATAAAGCGTTCAACAAGAGATAATGCTTAGATTCAAACTACAGGTAAGCTCAGAATGCAGTGGAGGTAACATAGCATGCAAAAATTATGGCGTCCAGCAACTGTGAAAAAAAGCCACAATGCCGACGCCAGAATAATTCACAGGGTCTTTAGCTGAGGTTCGCGTCCAGGAACTCCTTCAGCTGACCTTTAGAAAGTGCACCAACTTTGGTCGCCGCCACTTCACCGTTTTTGAATAACAGCAGCGTAGGGATACCGCGAATGCCATATTTAGGCGCAGTTCCCGGGTTCTCATCGATATTCAACTTAGTAATGATCAATTTGTCCTGGTACTCTTCTGCAATCTCATCGAGAATGGGTGCAATCATTTTGCACGGGCCACACCATTCGGCCCAGAAATCTACCAGCGTGGGACGTTCAGCATTCAGAACGTCAGTATCAAAGCTGCTGTCAGTCAGATGAACGATTTTATCGCTGCTCATGTCTTACTCCACAAGATTAAACCTGGCTGGTTGGCGTAACATCTGCCAAATTAGGATAACTTTATTTCAACGGATACGCTTTCGTAAAGCAATAGTAAGCTGATATTCTAACACACTATGAGCAAAACACATTTAACAGAACAGAAGTTTTCCGACTTCGCCCTGAACCCGAAGGTGATTGAAGCCCTTGAAAATAAAGGCTTTCATAACTGCACACCTATTCAGGCTCTCGCACTTCCCCTTGCGCTAGTCGGGCGGGACGTTGCGGGTCAGGCGCAAACAGGAACGGGCAAAACGATGGCGTTTCTGACGTCAACGTTTCATCATCTTCTCTCCTCGCCAGCCGCTGAAGGTCGTCAGACCAATCAACCGCGAGCTTTAATTATGGCCCCAACGCGGGAACTGGCGGTACAAATTCATGCTGATGCCGAACCGCTGGCAAGGACTTCAGGATTAAAACTTGGTTTAGCTTACGGCGGCGATGGCTATGATAAGCAGCTCAAGGTACTGGAAAGCGGCGTTGACATTTTAATCGGCACTACCGGCCGTTTAATCGATTATGCAAAGCAAAATTACATCGACCTTGGCGCTATTCAGGTCGTGGTACTTGATGAAGCTGACCGCATGTTCGACCTCGGCTTTATCAAAGATATTCGCTGGCTATTCCGTCGCATGCCCTCAGCAGCTCAGCGCCTGAATATGCTGTTTTCCGCTACCCTTTCTTTCCGCGTGCGTGAACTGGCGTTTGAACATATGAATAACGCCGAATACGTTGAAGTAGAACCAGAGCAGAAAACTGGTCATCGAATAAAAGAAGAGCTTTTCTATCCTTCAAATGAAGAGAAAATGCGCTTGTTACAAACCCTGTTGGAAGAGGAATGGCCAGATCGGGCTATTATATTCGCCAACACCAAGCATCGCTGTGAAGATATCTGGGGTCACCTGGCTGCCGATGGTCATCGCGTTGGTTTGCTGACTGGTGACGTCGCACAGAAAAAACGTTTGCGCATCCTCGATGATTTCACTAAAGGCGATGTCGATATTCTGGTGGCAACCGATGTTGCAGCACGCGGCCTGCACATTCCTGCGGTAACGCATGTTTTCAACTACGACCTGCCAGATGATTGTGAAGACTACGTACACCGCATAGGACGTACTGGTCGTGCAGGTGCCAGCGGCCATTCGATTAGCCTTGCCTGCGAGGAATATGCACTCAACCTACCGGCCATCGAAGAGTATATTGGTCACAGCATTCCCGTCAGTCGTTACAACAGCGATTCGCTGATGGTGGATTTGCCACCAGCAAAACGATTGAGCCGAAGCCGCCCTGGTGGCACCGGGTCGCGACGCAGCGGTGGTAACAATCGCCGTAGTGGCGCGCCGCGTAATAATCGCAAACGCTCAGGTTAACGGTTCCATGCTCAGCAACTCATCTCTTTATGCAGCGATTGATCTGGGCTCAAACAGCTTTCACATGTTGGTGGTGCGGGAAGTCTCCGGCACCATCCAGACAATCGCGCGCATTAAGAGAAAGGTGCGCCTCGCTGCCGGACTTAACCACAGCAGTTATCAACTCTCTGATGAAGCAATGAACCGTGGATGGCAATGCCTGCATCTGTTTTCAGAGCAGTTGCAAGATATTCCTCCCCAGCAAATTCGCGTGGTCGCAACCGCGACATTACGTATTGCCACCAATGGAGAAATCTTCCTTAAAAAAGCGCAACAGATTCTTGGCTGTGCCGTGAGCGTGATTAGCGGCGAGGAAGAAGCCCGGCTTATTTATCACGGGGTAGCCCATACAACCGGCGGATCGGATAAACGTCTGGTTGTCGATATCGGTGGCGGCAGCACTGAACTGATTACCGGATCGGGTGCTCAGACAACCTCGTTATTCAGCCTCTCAATGGGCTGTGTAACCTGGCTGGAACGCTTTTTTTCTGACCGGTGCCTGGGGCAACACAATTTTGAGCAGGCTGAGCAGGCAGCCCGGGCAATGTTACGTCCGGTTGCTGATACACTACGCCAACAAGGCTGGGAAACCTGCGTCGGCGCCTCGGGAACCGTACAGGCATTGCAGGAAATAATGGTAACACAGGGTATGGATGAACTTATCACCTTGAGCAAGCTGCAACAGCTCAAGCAGCGTGCCATTCAGTGCGATAAGCTGGAAGAGCTGGAGATCGAGGGACTGACGCTGGAGCGTGCGCTGGTCTTTCCCAGTGGCCTGTCAATTCTGATTGCCATTTTCAAAGAGCTGCAAATTAATGCTATGACTCTGGCGGGCGGTGCACTGCGCGAGGGCTTAGTCTATGGCATGATGCACTTACCGGTCGATCGTGACGTCAGACTACGCACCCTGCACAGCGTGCAGCGGCGGTTTAATATAGACGTGGCTCAGGCGGAACGCGTTCGACAGCTAGCGCTCGATTTTATGCAACAAGTCAGTCAAAGCTGGGAGCTGGATGAGCGCTGTAGGCTGTTACTGGAAAGCGCCTGCCTTGCTCATGAAATTGGCTTGAGTGTTGATTTTAAACAGGCCCCCCAGCACGCCGCCTATCTCATACGCCATCTCGATCTTCCTGGCTTCACCCCCGCCCAAAAAAATCTTTTAGCTACCCTGCTGCAAAACCAGAGCGGTAATATCGATCTCGCGCAACTCAGCCAACAAAATGCCATTCCGCTGCAACTGGCGGAGCGGCTTTGTCGTCTGTTACGCCTGGCCTTAATCTTTGCCAGTCGCCGCCGCGCTGACGCTCTGCCAGATGTCCGCCTGCAGGCAGATAACGATGTACTACAACTGAGCCTCCCGGTCGGCTGGCTGGAAACCCACCCACTGCGCAAAGCGCTTTTGGATCAGGAAAGTCATTACCAGTCTTATGTGCACTGGCCACTCATCATCGCCTGAAGCGTAAACGTCCACCAGGCGTATCCGCCGGTACTTCGGTAAAATCTGATTTGCGCCTGAGTGCGCATAATTTACTTTTTTTGATGCTGCTTGCTCCCTGTAGTCGTAGCGATTATTAGGGGGTAATTAATGGCCATGACTCGGGAACAACGGCTTTCATTAAGGGGATGGTTATTCTGATGATGCTGTTTCACCCTCCCTTTGCTTTCCCGGACCGCATCGATCCCAGCATCATTTTTATCCCCCTTAGCCAACAAATACATTTTGAATCAAACATCGCCCATTACTGCAAAATTTGTGTGCCTGTCTTCCTGTTTCTGTCCGGCTACAGTTTTACACTCAGCCAGCGCAAAGGGCCGAAAGATCTGAGCAAAAAGGCCAGGCCTGGCTGGTCGCGCTGGTGTTTGTACCTGGCGGCAAGTTTTTTTAATCATGACGGGCGTTATACCCTGAGCCTGCAATCGCTTCTGCTAAATCTAACCGGACTGGACACAAGCTGGAATCTGGAGTGGTGGTTTCTCTTTTTGTACGTGGCCTACCTGTTTTCTTATCCGTTGATACTGAAAGTTCCGCCGCTGCCGCTGCAGACAATCTCGCTGGTTGCCACATTTATGGGTACCCGCTTGTACTGGCACAATTTCAAGGCCTGGTATATCAAGGACGTTATCGCTTTCCTAATCTGGATATTACCGTTGACCAGCGGCCTGATGTTGGGCCGGCATGGTATGCAGATTCATACCTGGCTGGAGCGACACGGCATCACTCACCGGCTGCTGACACCACTGTGCGTTGCCGGGGTTTTTGTTATTGGCTACAGCCTCACCAAATACTTTTTTGTCTCGCTTTGTCTGATCGTACCGCTGCTGGCCCATTGTCTGATTCAGCTGCACAACGTTGTGCCACAGGCCCTGCGAAAAATAGCTTACTCACTTGGAGAGCGTTATGGATTCATGTGGTTAACCCACTCATTATTGTTATGACTTTATTCAAGGGCTGGTGTATTCCCCACACTATACGCTGGCAATTTATGCACTGCTGATCGCTCTGAGCTGTATTACCAGCGTGCTGCTGAGCGGTCTTTTCGAGGGTATAAAAAGGTTCGTCAGTTCCGCCCCCCCCCCCGTTCGGAAGCGGCCTGACTCGCTGGATTTTTCGCCAGAAAACCACGAAAATTAAACGCAATCTACAAATACTGAGCCAGCGAATAATTGGCCGGTTTACTCAGAGTGGTTACGCCGGGCGGGCATCATGCGCCGCAAGGTGTTGTCTTTTATGAAATAGTGATGAAGCAGTGCCGCTGCCGCGTGCAAACCGATCAGCCAGTAGCCAGCAGATGCCAGCGTTTCGTGCCAGTCAATGAGATCGCCGGCGATATCACCATCGCCAGGAACGGCGGTCGGCATCGCAATACCAAACAATGCCCAGTGGGTACCGCGTAGATAACGCGAAATTAATCCAAGCACCGGCAGAGCGATGAATATCAGATAGATCAGCCAGTGCATCAGCTTAGCCAGCCAGACCTGCCAGGCTGGCGGAGGTGGGATAATCGCCGGCGAAGGATGTTTCAGGCGCAGCAATATTCGGCATGACATTAGCATCAGCACCGCTGCACCGCAGCCAAAGTGGGTGCTAATCATTGCCGCACGCAAAGTTGTACCGCGATCAGCATAGCCACGAAGTTCAATAGTGGCATAGGCAATAGCAATAAGTATAAAAACCAGCCAGTGCAACGTAATTTGTGACGGCGCAAACTTGCTTTTCATACACGACCTTTAAAAGATAAAGAAGAAATAACCCGCAGTATTATGTTATCCGGCACCAGACAATATTCTCGTTAGCGCATACCGCCTGGCTAGTTATCCCGTCTCCCTGCTCGCTGACAGGGAAAGCCACCAGCCCGCTTCAGATTGAAACTGCCCTGAGCATTAATCGAAAAGGATGTTCAGGCAGCGGCAATGCTTTAAAAAATCGCGCGGTTAATCACCAAGCGTACCTTGCCCGATTTCTGCTTTGCCTAAGCAAACATCGCTTTAACTTGCGCTGATTCTGCCACATAGCCCTGAAAAATTATCGTTCTACGCCATAGTCGTGATTTTTTGCTTGGCGTTAATCACTTATGCCCGCCTGATTACTTGCATAGCTTACCAGTACGTCGACGTTCACCTCAGCCATTTCGATAGAGATTGCGGCACCTCTTCCACGCAAAACACCGGTAACTATTACAACTTACTCATCGGAAGCTTACGGGATTCATCCAGGTATATCTGGCCCGCCACAAAGAACCAAAACGTGGCCCGTTCGGCAAAGATATTTCGCAGTCAGCTACATTTCCAGCATTACCGGTCTGGCGATGCCACACATATTTTATTATGGAAAATTCAGCGGATGGTTTCACTGCTTTATCCGCAACAGGCGGCTATAACTTTATGGTTGCGGTATTCAATTAACTGGGCCAGCACCTGCATGACACCGAACTTTCCCCATCGGAAGGGGCAATTAGGACATGGCGCCGGGGGGAACGTGTTTAAAGGTTTCAACATAGCAATGAAAGATATATCTGAAGAATTTGCGCATTCCGTTTCATCCGATAAAAAGAAGTTTAAAAGCGTCAAAAATATACACTCACGAATCTTACCCGGCAATTTTTTTGAAGTCAGTCACATTTTCATGCTATCTGGCGTCTGGCATTGGGGATAGAGTGATCAAAATATCTCAAAAGGGCGTGACGAGCAGGTCAGGTCACTGCCCGACCAAATTCATATATACTCAGTGCAAACTCATTGGCACTTTAGCCTGACAAGCAATGGCGATTCGGAGGCTGGATTGCGCGTTACCCGCTCCCTGACGATTAAACAAATGGCAATGGTTTCAACGGTCACGCTGATCATCGTAAGCCTGTTTATTTTGCTCCAACTTTTCCACTTTGTGCAGCAGCGCAGGCTTGACTACGCCCAGCAGATGGAAAGTGTGGCCCTTACTATTCGTCAGCCATTGTCTGAAGCTGTACTGAAAGCGGATATCCCCTTGGTTGAGCGTCTTTTGGCGACGCTTAAACTCTCAGGCGTGATCGCTCGCGCCGATATTGTTCTTCCTGACAATATTCACGCACTGCACAATGAATTTATATTAGAAAAACCGGTGCCAGCGCTGGTATCCCACCTGTTTGAGTTACCCGTGAGCATCAGAATTCCGCTCTATTCCCCTGAGCGGGCGATGCGAGGACCGCTGGCACTCCTGGTGTTGCAGGCTGATTCAGCACGGATATACCAGTTTATTCGGGTCACTGTCGCCACGATGCTGATTGCCTATCTGCTACTGGCGCTGATGCTGACCGTGGCGATCAGCTGGTGCATAAACCGGCTCGTGATAAGACCAGTGCGCCACCTTGCACTTGCGCTTAAAACGCTGGCACCAGAGGATCTGATTGCTCACCAGCTGCCTCTACTCGTCGGACACCGTGATGATGAGCTTGGCCAGCTGATCATGGCTTACAATCATAATCAGCAAACGCTGGGCAGCATTTATAATGAAATGTATTGCAAGGCGTCAGGCTTCGCTCTGCCAAGCTTACCGAATGAAGCACTTTTTCTGGCACTGATCGAGCAACACTCAAAATCGGTAGAAAATGCCGCCCCCCTCGCCGTCATCGTGCTCAGGGTAGAAACATTGCAGGAAACTCATACTCTCGTTACCGACGATCAGCGCAATATACTGCTAATAACGCTGGTTAATCGCATTCGCGACTGCATTGACGCGTCCTGCGTGCTGGCTCAGATCAACCACAGTGATTTTGCTTTGCTGATCACGCGTGACAGTCATATTTTTCGCACCATGCGACTTGCCCGTAAAATGACACGGAAGCTGACTCAGCCGGTGACCCTCGGACAATTTCAATTACACCCGGAAACCAGTATGGGTATTTCTCTGCATGAAAAAGAGACGCCGCATGCCAAAGAGCTGCTGAACCGTGCATCATCAGCGATGATGTCTGCCCATTATCATGGCAAGAATCAGATAAATGTTTTTCGGACAGGTAATGGCGATGGGTAAGCAGCCTGGCCTGACTCAGGTCCGTGACGTTATGCAAGGGAGGGAACAAGAAAGCTGTGTGCTATTTTTGCATCCGCAGGTAGACATGAATAGCGACAGACTGGCATGTTGGGTGCTAAAGAAATCATGCCGGCTGCTGGCTGACTGGCAAAATGCGGTATAGACCTGTCATTAAGCATCAATCTGTCAGCCAAGCAACTGTGAGAGGAGACAATGGGCAGCTATCTGCAGGACCTGCTCAGTCAATAAGATATAAAATCCGGTAGTCTGATGCTGGAGCTTACGGGGGCCGCTCAGTTCGGTGAGCCTGACCAGATGCTATGCACTCCCTGAAACGGGAATGACACTGGCGCTGAATGATTTGACATAGGGCATATTAACCTCCATTGGCTGCATCATTTAGAAAACTTACCGGCCAGTAAGCTAGAAATGGATCGGCGTCTTGTCGCAGGGCTACCGGAAGAGGACGCCGTTGTACGCATGGTGGCCACTATCGCCGAAATAGTCGCATTGACGTCGTGGCAGACGGTGTCAAACGCAGAGGCAGCGTGACGGATTACTTGTACGCGGCATCACTACCGGCCAGGGTTCCTTTTATTCGGAATCGCGACCAATCAACAGCTTCACGGAACGTTTTTTTACCCACGCAGACCAGCGAATTACTGCGCTGACTCCAGTTACATAACTTTCAAAGCACCGGAAAAATCTGAAGCTGAAGTGATTCAGCTCTTAAAAAGACATGTCGGGACGTTCAGGAATAAGCCTGAGTGTATCAATAATGTTACATAAATGTTACTTTCGCACTGTCTTACACAATTATTACAGCGGCTGTATCGCTCTCTACTTTTACTGGACATCAGCTTATGAAAACCTCCTTGTTAAAAAGTCTCTACTTTCAGGTTCTCATGGCTATCGCCATTGGGGTACTACTGGGCCATTTCTACCCCGATCTGGGCACGCAGATGAAACCGCTCGGCGATGCCTTCGTGAAGCTAATTAAAATGATCATCGCCCCGGTTATCTTTTGTACCGTGGTAACCGGTATCGCAGGAATGGAAAGTATGAAAGCCGTGGGCCGTACCGGTGCGGTAGCCCTGCTCTATTTTGAAATTGTCAGTACCGTCGCATTGATCATTGGTTTGATTATCGTCAATCTGCTACAACCCGGCATAGGCATGAACGTAGACCCCGCGTCGCTTGATGCCCATGCGGTAGCAACCTACGCTGCGCAAGCTAAACAACAGGGCATCATACCCTTTCTGTTAGATGTTATTCCGGCCAGCGTAGTCGGCTCCTTTGCCAGTGGTAATATTTTGCAGGTACTGCTGTTCGCTATCTTGTTTGGCTTCGCCCTGCACCGCCTCGGTAAAAAAGGGGCGTTAATTTTCAACGTTATTGAAAACTTCTCCCAGGTGATCTTTGGCATCATTAATATGATCATGCGTCTGGCACCGCTGGGCGCTTTCGGTGCGATGGCTTTTACCATCGGTAAATATGGCGTCGGCTCGCTGGTGCAGCTTGGTCAACTGATCCTTTGCTTCTACCTCACCTGCATTCTGTTTGTGGTGCTGGTGCTGGGCGCGATCGCCAGGATGACGGGCTTCAATATCTTTAAGTTCATCCGTTATATCAAAGAAGAGCTACTGATTGTGCTGGGAACATCCTCATCTGAATCAGTGCTGCCACGCATGCTGGACAAGATGGAAAAGCTGGGTTGTAAGAAATCAGTAGTTGGTCTGGTAATTCCCACCGGTTACTCTTTTAACCTCGACGGCACCTCTATCTATCTGACTATGGCAGCGGTATTTATTGCCCAGGCCACGAACAGCCATATGGATATCTGGCATCAGATTACGCTGCTGATCGTCTTATTACTCTCCTCTAAAGGTGCCGCTGGCGTTACCGGAAGCGGCTTTATTGTGCTGGCTGCCACTCTCTCTGCGGTAGGGCATCTGCCGGTTGCCGGTCTGGCGCTAATTCTGGGCATCGACCGCTTTATGTCAGAAGCTCGCGCACTCACTAATCTTGTCGGCAACGGCGTCGCCACCATTGTGGTGGCTAAATGGGTCGATCAACTGGATGAGCGCCAGTTAAACGCGGCCTTGTCTGCAGGCAGTGAAAACAGCAAATTCAGCGAACCGCAAAGTTAACTCCGTATTCATATGTTAAAATTCGCTTTAATGCTCGCTGCTACTTACTCCTCCAGCGAGCATTTGCATTATAATTCCATTTATTCTCTAAACATCGCGTGACACTGACGCAGTTGCATGGTCAAACAGATCTGCTGATAAAAAAATCAATGGCTATATCAAATTAGTAACAACCTGTATTCTGATCGGAAAGCGCCAGCTTTTGTTTCTTTTTTTGATTGAGATTGAGTAGGGGTTCACATGCAGGGTTCAAGGATCTGTCTTTTGGTAGGCGGTATCGTTTTGGCAGCATCCACCAGTATTGCGCAAGCAGACACACTCCAACCTGACCCTGCCTGGCAGCAGGGAAAACTGAATAACGGTTTTCACTGGCAAATACTGTCTACACCTCAGCGTCCCAGTGATCGTATTGAGCTACGTTTGATAGTGAATACCGGATCGCTGGTAGAAAATATCCGGCAGACCGGTTATACCCATCTACTGTCGCGTATGGCGCTAACCCATAATGCCGCCCTTGACCCTATCCAGCAGCGCGAGCTTTGGCAGCAGGGTATGAACCCTAATCAGGCTCTCGCTCCGGCGATTACTTCCTATGAATTTACGCAATACAACCTCAGCCTGCCAAACAATCGTCCGGATTTGCTTAAAGACGCGTTGAGCTGGCTTGCCGCTACGGCGGGTAAAATGGATATCAGCGAAGAGGTCGTCAACAGCGCACTCGGGGCCGATGATCCCATCGCCACCTGGCCGGCGAATCCTATGAGTCCCTGGTGGCGCTATCGTACGAAAGGCTCGGCGCTGTTAGGGCACGATCCCGCCGCTCACGTGACGATGCCGGTCGATATCGATCAGCTAAAGCATTTCTATCAGCAATGGTATACACCGGATGCAATGACGCTGTTTGTGGTGGGAAACGTTGAAGGACGCAGCCTTTCTGAGCAGATTGGCAAATACTTTTCCTCGCTGACCGGCAGACGGCAGACGCCAGCCCCGATACCGACCCTGCCACCGCTATCGCTCCAGCCGGTTAATCTGGTGAATAACAGTCTGAGCCAGGATCGCCTGGCGCTCATCTGGGATTCGGCCTGGCTGCCAATTCAGGGCGAGCAAAGTATGCGGCATTACTGGCTGAGTGATCTGGCGCGCGAGGCGTTATTCTGGCACGTTCAGCGCGTGCTGAGTGAAAACAAAACTCAAGGTGTACAAATTGGTTTTGACTGCCGCGTACTTTATCAGCGCGCTCAGTGCGCCATTAATATGGATTCTGATGCCGCCACGCTAAATAAAAACCTTGAGTTGATCGCCCGTGAACTGGCTAATGTTCGTGATAACGGTTTGCCACAAAGCGAATTTGATGCGCTGATAGCGCAGAAAAACGCCGAGCTTAACAAGCTATTTGCTACCTACGCCCGAATCGACACCAGTGTACTTATGGGTCAGCGTCTGCGCTCGCAGCAAAATGCTGTGGTGGATATTGCGCCAGAGCAGTATCAAAAGCTACGGCGCCGCTTCCTCTCAGACCTGAAGCTGCCAATGATGAACCAGGAGTTACGCCAACAACTTTCGCAGGAACTCACGCTGATGTTGATGCAACCTCAGGGCGAACCTGAAGCGAATATGCGCGAGCTACAGAGCAACTGGACGAAAATTATGGCACCGGCGGCCAGTACCATTGGCAGCGAGGACGGCAAAACTGAGGTTTTGGCTAACCCTCAATCTACCCAGTAACCCTTGCTGTCAATGGCGGCACTAGCGGGGCAAAGCACGGAGACTCTGCGGTTTACCCTGACCGCCTTGCTGCACAACGTGCCGGGTCGACTCGTTGCATGAACCCAGCTATACCGTACTTAGCATCCAAGCCTGAACCATTCACCACAATCATCCGTCACGGAAGTTAAGATAAATTATCGTAGAAATCTGCGGGATAGCCGCCGCTATCACGTTCAGGGAGCTACCATCGTAGCAGCGGAAGAAACGTAGAAGATGATAACAGACCAGCGGCTCGGGCTACAAAATCATCACGTGTTTAACATAGGCCACGCAGAAGCTGTGCGTACACTGCGTCTGTCCGCCTCTCCTTGAGCAATAACCCTGAGAGATCCAGGTTATGCCTGGGGCATTGCTCCCCGGGGAATAATGGCTCCCCGATGCTGGATAACGCTGCTGGCAAGTCGATGCCCCATCTGCGCCGCGCGCTGCGCCTTCTCACCGCAAAGGCGTGCGGCCAGATAACCGGCGCTGAACGAATCACCGGCAGCCGTAGTATCAATAATCTGTGCTTTGGCAACCTTGTTAGCGGGCACCTCCAGAACAGGCTCGCCCGCAAGCGAAACCAGACAAGCCTCAGCACCGCGCTTAATGATCACCTCATTGACACCCGCACGGTGTGTACGCTCAATTACCGCTTGCACTCCTTCCTCTCCCCAAAGCGCCGTTTCATCCTCCAGCGTGAGGAAGGCCAAATCGCTATGCTGCAACATTAACTGATAGGCCTGCCGAGCGGCTTCCGTGCCTGACCAAAGGCGTGGACGATAGTTATTGTCGAAAATCACCCGTCCACCGCGCTTACGGCAGGCTGACAATAAAGCAAACAGTTTTATCTGGCTGGTTTCACTCAGGATCGCCAGGCTAATGCCACTAAGGTAAAGATAGTCAAATTGCTTTAGCTGACGGCAAATTTCATCAGCGGCGTCACTTTCCAGCCAGAAACGCGCCGCCGCCTCGCTACGCCAGTAATAAAAGGTTCTCTCACCCTGAGCGTCAGTTTCAATCACGTACACTCCTGGTAGCCGGTCAGGCATGCGCTGGATCAAATTGGTTTCAACACCTTCCTGCTTCCAGGCGTCGAGCATTTCTGTGCTGAAGCTGTCGGTACCCAATCCGGTCACATAGGAAACCGCTAATGCACCCACCGGCGCCAGGCGCGCGATATATACGGCAGTATTAAGCGTATCTCCACCAAAACCACGGCTCATATCGCGACCGTGCTGCTTCAGCTCGATCATACATTCGCCAATAACCGCTATCTTTTTCATGCGCCTTCTCAGTTGAAGTGATACAGACCTTCGAGTTTCCCGCCAGCAACGCGATCAGTCAATAAAATAAAACGATGTTTTAATTTTATTACACCGGCATTTTTACCCAATCGATGGCTTTTGACCCGTTAAATCCCTCTGCCAACACACATCACCTGATCGCTTTGGCTCACCTCGTCTATTCTTAGAAAGGAATGGGTCAGGAGACGGACATGTCACGTACAGGAAAAATACTAAGTTGGGTTGCCGGGATCATTATTGCCCTGCTGGTTCTCATCATTGTGGTGATTACCACTTTCGACTGGAACCGCCTCAAACCGACCATCAATAAAAAGGTGACTACGGAGCTGAATCGCCCCTTTGTTATTCGTGGCGATCTGGGCGTTAACTGGGAGCGCCATCGAGATGAGCCGGGCTGGCGCAGTTGGTTGCCCTGGCCGCATATCCATGCCCAGGATATCATGCTGGGCAATCCTCCGGGCATGGCGCAAATGGATATGGTACATCTGCAACGGGTGGATGCTTCCATTTCACCGCTGGCGCTGCTCAGTAAACAGATTTATCTGCCGTGGATCAAACTCCAGCGACCCGATGTCAGCCTGGTGCAGACGTCTGAAGGTAAGAATAACTGGACCTTCGATCTTGCCAACAGCAAAAATTCCCAGGCTGACGCTCAGCCCTCCAGCTGGTCATTTCAACTCGATAATATTATTTTTGACCGCAGCACCCTCCACTATCAGGATGCGATTAACAAAGCCAATGTACGGGTAAGTGTTAATCCATTGGGTAAACCGGTGCCTTACGCGCAGGTTACCGGCGGCAAAGACAGCGCTGCCCAGCACGGTGCCTCCGATTTCATCTTTGGCTGGCATGCCGACGGCACCTACAACAACCAGCCTCTGAGCGGCGCAGGGAAAATCGGCGGCATGCTGTCGCTGCGCAGTAAAACCACCCCTTTTCCGCTTCAGGCCGACGTGCGCAACGGGACGACCCGCATAAGGCTGGAAGGAACCTTACAGGACCCGCTGAACCTCGGCGGACTGGATATCCGCCTGCGTTTTTCCGGCGATACTCTGGCAAACCTTTATGGCCTGACCGGCGTGTTATTGCCGGACACACCGCCTTACGAAACCGATGGTCACTTGATAGCCCGCTTCAAAAGAGCAGGGGGGCCGCAGTTTCGCTATGAAAAATTCAACGGCCATATTGGCGACAGCGATATTCACGGCACGCTGACCTATACCCAGGGCAAACCCCGTCCGTCGCTGTCGGGAGAGCTTAGTTCTAAGCAGCTACGAATGGCCGATCTCGGCCCATTAATCGGTGTGAATTCAGGTAAAGACAGCCGTAAAACCGAACAGGCGAAAGCCGCTCGCGGTGATGCCACAACGCAGCCAGCCAATCGGGTTTTGCCGCACGATAAGTTTGATACAAAAAGCTGGGGCATGATGGATGCAAACGTTAAATTCAGCGGCCAGCGCATAGAGCACAGCAACAAACTGCCGCTTAGTAAGCTTTATACCCATTTGATCCTCAAGAACGGTGATTTACGCCTTGATCCGTTACGCTTTGGCATTGCCGGTGGTAATCTCAACGCCAGTATTCATCTGGAAGGCAACAAATCACCGATGCAGGGGCGTGCCGATCTGCACGCGCGTAATTTAAAATTACGCCAGCTGGCACCGGGCGTACAGGCAATGCAACACAGCCTCGGCCAGCTTAACGGTGATGCAACCCTCAGCGGTCGCGGTAATTCAGTGGCCGATCTGCTGGCAACCAGCAACGGCGAGCTGAAGGTGCTGATGAACAGCGGAATTATCAGTCGCAATCTGATGGAGATTGCGGGCCTTAATCTTGGCAACTATCTGGTTGGTAAGCTTTTTGGCGACGATGAAGTCAAAATTAACTGCGCAGCCACGGATCTGACGCTGAAAAATGGCCTTGCCACACCGCGCTTGTTTGTTTTTGACACTGAAAATGCGGTTATCAACGTCACCGGCAGCACCAACTTTGCCAATGAGCGTCTGGATCTGACTATCGATCCCAAAAGTAAGGGCGTACGCATCGTCACCCTACGCTCCCCGCTCTATGTCCGCGGTACCTTTAAAAATCCCGATGCGGGTGTGAAGCCCGGACCGCTTATCGCTCGCGGAGCGGCGGCGGTGGCTCTGGGTGCGGTAGTTGCACCGGCAGCGGCGCTGCTGG
Organism: Izhakiella capsodis; assembly: GCF_900115045.1. Lineage (GTDB taxonomy): Bacteria > Pseudomonadota > Gammaproteobacteria > Enterobacterales > Enterobacteriaceae > Izhakiella > Izhakiella capsodis. Next base: position 81,773 of record NZ_FOVC01000009.1, read on the forward strand.
CATTGGTTTCGCCGAGCGAGAACGAAAACAACCAATGCACGCAGGTGCTGCAGCAGATGAAAGCACATTAATAATCGTGCCCACCTCCACTGGCAAAAACCCCGTCGCTGAGCAGTCGGCTACGGGGTTTTATCTTGTCTGATTAACACCCTTAATCGTAAAGCGATTCGTTTCGTGTTTCTTTACAGGAGAGTACCGCAATCAGTGTCAGCAACGCCATTGCTGCCAGATAAAGCCCCACGGCGTACAAGCCGTAAGTGTGAGTCAGCCAGGCAGCGATATAGGGTGCCACCGATGCCCCAAGAATCGATGACAAATTGTACGAGAAGGACGCCCCTGTGTAACGCACCGATGTGGGAAATAGCTCAGGTAACAGCGCGCCCATTGGCCCGAATGTTAACCCCATGATGCTCAAACCCAGCAGCAGAAACCCCATCACCAGCAGCTGGTTTCCTGAACCCAGCATCGTAGGAAACAAAAACGCGAAGGCGATGATCAGCAAAGTAATGATGGTCATCGTGCGACGGCGACCAAAGCGATCGGCAAGCAAACCGGCCACCGGCACCATCACGCCAAAACCAATCACCGCCACCATCAGCATCCACAAAAAGGTATTACGTGGAAAGCCCAGACCACCAGGGAGCGGCGCCGTTCCATAACTCATTGAATAAACGGTCATGATGTAGAACAGCGTATAGGTCGCCAGCATGATAAACGTACCGAGAATAGTTGCTTTCACATGCTTTGTCAGCAAGGTGCCAATCGGCACGCGCTCCTGCTTATTCTCTTTTTTCACTCTGGCAAATACCGGCGATTCATGTAGGGAAACGCGCACGTAGAGGCCGATGATCACCAGCACCGCAGAGAGAATAAAGGGGACGCGCCAGCCCCAAGACATAAACTGCTGCTCGCTGAGCAGCCAAGAAAGCAGCAGGAAGGTTCCGTTCGCAAAAAAGAAGCCAATGGGCGCCCCCAGCTGCGGGAATGAGCCGTAAAGCGCGCGTTTTTTCGCCGGAGCGTTTTCCGTCGCCAGCAGCGCCGCGCCCCCCCATTCACCATCAAGCCCCAACCCCTGGCCAAAACGCGCCAGTGCCAGCAGCAACGGCGCGAACACGCCAATGGTTTCATAGCCTGGCAGCAGGCCAATCAGTACGGTAGAAATCCCCATCGTCAGCAGCGATGCCACCAACGTAACCTTTCGTCCGGCACGATCACCAAAGTGACCAAACAGTGCCGAACCGATCGGCCGGGCGATGAAGGCAATGGCAAAGGTTGCCAGCGACTGTAACGTGGCGACGGTCTCATCGCCCTGCGGGAAAAAGATATGTGGAAAAACGATGACCGCTGCCGTGGCGTAGATATAGAAATCGAAAAACTCGATAGCCGTACCCACCAACGAGGCGATGACCACTTTACTGCGGGAATTTGTTGGTTGCTGATGGTCAACATTGAAGGGTTCTGCGATGGAAGCTGGCATAGTTATTTCTTATTTGTAAATAAAGTCACAGAATATTACGCATCCGATCTCGGGCATTCAATGGCTAACAGCCCACCAGATGCGGCCTCCCACAGTGAAAAGAAGATAATATCAAGTTCGCCGCTCTGGCTGGCGAATGGCAGGGACAAAAGTACTCTTTTCAGCGTTAATCACTGAAACACGCTCTAAAAAAGTGGGCAGCCAGTGTTCATGCGCCTGTTTAGCTTATTAATAATCAGAGTGCGTGATTTAACGCTGATTTTCTGGCCGATACTGCCTGGATCAAGGCGTAACCAAAGTTGCTCAAAGAGTTTCTGTGGCCCGTTTATAATCTGTTTATGAAACATCGGTAGTTTATAGAAAAATAATCAAAATTTATTACGTTAAAAAACAATGATTTAATCATTAAATTGGCGGTTAACAAATAAAATAAGCAATGATTTACAAGTGATATCAACAGGACTATAGTTTCGGCAAATTTTCAGTGGAGATCCCTTTTTGGACAGTAAACCTGACGGTTACGTCTTACAAAAGGCAGGCTGACACCTCTTTCGTGCGCCTGCCGTTAGCAACACGGCGGGCAATGCACTCTCGTTTTGAGCGATTCATTCCCGAATGATTAACCGGTACCGCCGGATTATGCGTATTTTCCCGTTTAACAGCGGCTATGCGCGTATGCCTGCCTTTGCCAAATTTCTGTGAAGAAAAAATGAAAGAACCTCCTACCAGAAGGCGGATGAGGATGGCTTAAGCCGCGTAACGGGAATGTTCAGCATTCTGAATTCCCTGCATAAAACGCGATTGCCTTACCCACCCCAGCTTTGCGACAGGCGTCAGCCTGATGAATTGATCGTAATTATGTGATGGGCGACAAAATGAAAAACCCAAATAAAACTTTCGCACAACTGTTTGCCGTCAGCCAGCAGGCTCAGCAAACACAGACAGGTACTTTTAACCAACTGCGCTGCTGTCAAAAGGGGCTGACACGTGACGAAGCGCTTAACCGTCTGGATGAATATGGTCCGAATCAGGTTGCCAGCGAGAAAGCGCCCCATGCCCTGATCCAGCTGGCCAATGCTTTTAAAAACCCGTTTATTGCCGTACTGACCCTGCTGGCGGCTATCAGCTTTGTAATCGATTTCTGGTTGCCTCATATCCACGGAGAGCCGGCCAGCCTGAGCAGCGTAATCATCATGATGACGATGGTTATCCTCAGCGCGCTGCTGCGTTTTATTCAGGAATACCGCACGAATAAAGCGGCGGCAGCGCTAAAATCGTTGGTTCGCACTACGGCCACGGTAGTTCGTCGCGGAACCCCTGACAGCGAAGCGATGAAAATGGACGTCCCTCTGGAGGAAGTGGTACCTGGCGATATCGTCTGGCTCTCTGCTGGCGATATGGTTCCGGGCGATGTTCGCCTGCTGGAAAGTCGCGATCTGTTTATCAGCCAAGCGACGCTGAGCGGTGAGGCGCTACCCCTGGAAAAGTTCGCCACACCCGACGCACTGCCAACCCCCTGTGATGAGCACACCCTTCTTGGGCTACCCGGCTTTTGCCTGATGGGTACCAGCGTTGCCAGCGGTACCGCAACGGGTGTGGTGGTCGCCACCGGTGCCGATACCTGGTATGGCAATCTCGCTAACTCGCTGCTGGGCGATCGGCCGCAGACCGCCTTTGATCGCGGCGTCAACAGTGTCAGCAAACTACTCATCCGCTTTATGCTGGTGATGGTGCCTATCGTATTGTTAATCAATGGTTTTACTCGCAGTGACTGGGGTGAGACCCTGATGTTCGCGCTGGCCGTTGCCGTTGGCCTGACGCCGGAAATGCTGCCGATGATAGTCAGTGCCAATCTGGCAAAAGGCGCCATCGCGATGGCACGGCGTAAAGTGGTGGTAAAGCACTTGAATGCCATTCAGAACTTTGGTGCGATGGACGTCCTCTGCACCGATAAAACCGGAACGCTGACGCAGGACAACATCATTCTTGCCCATCACCTGGATATCTTTGGCAAAACAAATGATAACGTTTTGCAACTGGCGTGGCTCAATAGTCGCCACCAGAGCGGCGTCAAAAATCTGATTGATCTCGCCATCCTGCGCTTCAGCCAGGGTAAAACAGAACTATCAGGCCTGTGCCGCTACCGTAAAGTCGATGAGCTTCCCTTCGACTTCGAACGTCGCCGTCTGTCGATCCTTGTCGCCGACGAGCAGGAAAAACAGCGTCTGATTTGCAAAGGTGCGGTTGAGGAAATGCTGGCCGTAGCCAGCCATATACGCGAAGGTCAGCGGACACTGCCGCTGGACGCCGCAGCCATTAGCCTCATCCAGCAGCAGGTTCAGGAATGGAGCAACCGGGGTTATCGTGTCATATTGGTTGCCGAGCGCGACCTGACCGATCGGCCACTCAGCACACCGCTGACCAAAGAGGATGAACACGATCTGGTGATAGCAGGGCTGCTAACCTTTCTTGATCCGCCTAAAGACAGCGCCGCCAGCGCCCTCAGAGCACTGCACGAACAGGGTGTAGTGGTAAAAGTGTTAACCGGCGATAGCGCTGCGGTTTCCAGCAAAATCTGCCGTGATGTCGGACTGGACCCCGGCGAAGCACTGTGCGGCAGTGAAATAGACCCTATGAGCGATTACACGCTGGCCTGCGAAGTGGAACAGCGTAACCTGTTTTGTCGCCTGACCCCACAGCAGAAATCCCGCGTATTACAGGCGCTGCAACGTAACGATCACACCGTTGGATTTCTGGGTGACGGCATTAACGACGCACCGGCATTACGCTGTGCAGATATCGGTATCTCCGTGGACAGCGCGACTGATATCGCCAAAGAGTCCGCCGATATCATTTTGCTGGAAAAAAGCCTGATGGTACTGGAGGAAGGTGTTCTCAAAGGGCGCGAAACCTTCGGTAACATCATCAAATATCTTAACCTGACCGCCAGCTCCAATTTTGGCAACGTGTTCTCGGTCCTCGTCGCCAGCGCATTCCTGCCCTTTTTACCCATGCTGGCCATTCAGCTACTGATACAAAACCTGCTTTACGACATCTCACAACTGTCGCTACCCTGGGACAAAATGGACCGCTCATTTTTGCGCCGTCCACGTAAATGGGATGCGCGTAACATCCGCCGTTTCATGCTGTTTATGGGGCCGACCTCATCGATTTTTGATATCACCACCTGGCTGGTCCTATGGTACGTCTTTGCCGCTAACTCACCGGTCCATCAGGCGCTGTTTCAGTCCGGCTGGTTCATTGAAGGGCTGCTATCGCAAACCCTGGTGGTACATATGCTGCGCACCCGGCGCATTCCATTTATTCAAAGCCGCGCCGCATGGCCGGTGATGTTAATGACCGGGCTGATTATGCTGGCAGGTATCATCATCCCCTTTACATCTCTCGGCCATGCGTCAGGCATGGTAGCGCTGCCTGTGAGCTATTTTCCCTGGCTGCTTGCAATTCTTGCCGGTTACTGCGTGGTCGCACAGGGCGCAAAAATGCTTTACATCCGTCTGTTTGGTCAGTGGTTTTAAGGGGGGAACAATGCCGAACTTTAATATCTATGCCCTGATCGTTTTATTTATGATTGGGCTGATTATCCTCAGCTGCGGTATGAAGATGATTTTGTGATCGCGAGGCACCCGCAAGGGTGCCTCAGACTTTGAGAAACCGGCGCCACAGGAAGCGAATAAGATAGAATTCCGCGGCTCCAAGCAGCAGGAACCACAGGCAGAACACCAGCGTATAAAGTTGGTTAATATCGCTGAGATGAAACCGGGTAACCAGTTGATGCGTCAGTTGCAGACCAAACTGCGGCGCGGGCAACAAAAGCGCTGAAAGCATCCCCAGCAGTAGCGTCGACATTGGCATCAGAAACAATTCAAAAGGCGTTTTCATAACGTTCACTAAATGGGCACAGGTAGGCCCATTCTCCGGCAATTTTTTCGACGAAACAATCTCAGCACGCTAGCGCAGGCTACATCTCACCGCGCTGACTGAAATCCCGGAAGGCTAATTTGTGGCAATAATTGCGATGTTGTGGTTTGAAAAAGTTGGCTGACACAAGCTACCCACCCTGACCCACGTTTTTTTTTGCTTAAAGCAATACAGAAACGGACCAAAAAGCGAATACTCGTAGCTGACTTCTGATTATTCCCACAGATAAATTTTTTATGCATTTTTTCGGCAAAACCATCATGCAGAAAAATATGGCACAAGCTATACCACCGCTAACCGGGTCATTCTTTTACAGTTTTTATCCGAAGCTATTATCCAGAATGAGCAAGTTTTAAATAGTATAGCCAGTGCTATACTTAAAACCATGATTTTATTGTCTTTTTTTTTAAAATTTTACGTGTTAGTATCCACCCCGCTTAGCCCGAATCCGCTTTTTTTGCTGGATAGAACTTATTTTTATGCGCTGGAGATGATTGGCCTGCGCTGGCTGGTATAAATCCCATGAACCTCTATGCAACTATTATTCTGGCCCTTGGCATGTCGATGGACGCCTTTGCTGCCGCACTTGGAAAAGGCGCGACTCTGCATCGACCAGGCTGGAAAGAAGCCGTTCGCACCGGTCTGATTTTCGGTGTTATCGAAGCGCTGACTCCGCTTATCGGCTGGAGCATCGGTATCATTGCCAGCCAGTATGTAATGGCCTGGGATCACTGGGTGGCCTTTATCCTGCTATTTTTCCTTGGCAGCCGCATGGTGCTGGAAGGGCTACGTAAGAGAAATGCCGATGATCCGCTGCAAATACCCCAGCGCCACGGTTTCTTCGTGCTGGCGACAACCGCGCTGGCAACCAGCCTGGACGCACTGGCCGTTGGTGTAGGCCTGGCGCTTCTTCAAGTTAACATCATTACCACCGCGTTAGCTATCGGTGCAGCAACCACCATTATGGCGGCAACCGGCATTCTGCTCGGCCGATTTCTCGGCCCGGTCATGGGCAAAGGGGCAGAAATAATCGGTGGACTGGTGTTAATCTGCATCGGTGGTTCGATCCTGCTCGAACATCTTAATTTGCCAGGGTGAACAGGATAGCCGCAAAAAGGGGGCTGATACCAAAGGCGTGAGAATGATCACTAATCGGTTAGCCCACAGTGATTCTATCGCGCGTATTCTGCAAAAATTGAAAAAATAACGTGGCGCGCCTCTCCGCCTGTACCCACGTACTGTCAATCATTAACCAGTAGGTTGGCACTAACCGAAACAGACATCATTAATTCTTGTCTTTAATTATTTAAAGAAGAAAAATAAGTTAACGCAACCGCTCCCTTTTGACTCCATGCATTAAAACGAGCGATCAAACTCACCTGAACGCTATTGTTGTGACCCACAATTGGATGATCAAACGGCCCGTGGCTTCTTTTCTCATTTATCCTGTTTTTACACTGATTCATTCACAGAAAGACAAACTCCCCCTTCTTCCGACGAGTATTGATTGCCCGCTGCCCGATAGCTAACTGTTACCGACCAGACATAATCAGAGGACATTAGCGGGCCACGCAACAGCAAATGAGACGTCTCAGTTGCAGAGCACCGAAAGCCTGGTGCAGCAGACAAGGCCGGATCAACGATATAGCGGGGCATCATCCGAGTTTTTTAGACCTTCATTTATAGTCGCCGAAAAAAATACAATGAATTTATAGCCTATATAAATTCCATTGTGTTTTCCATGTGAAATGCCGGGCTCTCCATTCATCACTGCGGCAAATCTACGTTAAAAAGAAAAACCTGGAATAAAACCCACTTTCACCCACGACAGAAGGTTTCTTACTCGTTATGAAAACTTCATGTTAATTTATTTAACGAATTTACTTTTAAAAAAGTAAATCATCGCTCGACTATCAACGTCTAAAACGTAATAACGCCTCACACCTTCCCTATTTGTTTATATCCTGACATATTTACTTAACACTAAAAATATTTTATGTTTTCTCGGGAAAAAATAAGAAACGTTTTTTACTGTCAGGATAGCAGTGAAGATCACAAAGGAATGTATTTCATGTTTTGCTTGCCTTTCAGAAACGGGTCGATTGATTTACTTTTTCCCCTCCGCGTCCCACTGGCGTTTGCCGCACCGCTTCACCCATCGGCTTCATCGATGAGCCACTCTCTGACGCAACCTCAGGCAAAGCTGGACAACCCACTCATTCATCAACTAGAACAGCAGAAGGCCCTGGAGCGGCAGCTTAAGCCTGAAACCCCGGACATACGGCTATCGGCCCCCTCCAGCAGCTTCTCAGGTCTGATTTTCCCTGCTGAAAAGCCCTGTTTCAGACTTGATCGGGTCGAGCTGGAGGGTGCCGGCGCGATGCCGCACTGGCTCCCTTTGCAACGACTGGCGAACCAGGCAGTGGGCCAGTGCCTCGGTGTTCAGGGCATTAATTTATTGATGCGTCAGTTACAAAACCGCCTGATCGATCATGGCTACGTCACTTCGTGCGTGCTGGCACCGGCGCAAAACCTCAAAAGTGGCACCCTGCATCTGCGCATTCTTCCCGATATCATTCGCCACGTTCGCACCATGCCTGATAGCGGCAACTGGCTCACACTCTATAGCGCGTTTCCGCCCTATGCCGGTAATCTGCTGGATCTGCGTGATATCGAACAGGGGCTGGAAAATCTACAGCGACTACCCAGCGTGCAAGCGGAAATGGAAATTGTGCCGGGCGACACACCGGGCGAAAGTGATATCCAGTTGCGCTGGAAGCAAGCAAAAATCTGGCGCGTCGTCGCCTCAGTCGATGACTCCGGCACCAAAGACACCGGCCGCTATCAGGGCGCACTGCCGCTGTTTTTGGAAAATCCCTTCTCACTTAGCGATCTGTTCTATTTGTCCGGTAGTCACGACATTAACCTCAAGGGCGATAAAGGAACCCATAATCTTACAGCACATTATTCGGTGCCTTTTGGCTACTGGATGGTCGGCGTAACGGCCAGTGATTACCATTACCGTCAAACGGTCGCCGGGTTAAATAACGACTATCAGTATCGCGGTATGAGCCGTAATCTGGACTTTCAAGTCAGCCGCGTACTGCACCGTAGCGGCAGCCAGAAAACCAGTATCAGCGTTGACCTCATCGCCCGCGAATCACGTAACGCTATTGTTGATACTGAAATCGATAATCAACGCCGGCGCATTACCCGCTGGCGTGCAGGACTCCAGCATCGTCACTACATTGGCAGCACCACACTGGATGCCGGCATCAGCTATCAACGAGGCACCCGCTGGTTAGGCGCACTGGATGCGCCGGAAGAAGCCTTCGGCGACGCGACCGCTCTGAGCACAATTATCCCGTACAGCCTACAGTTAGACCTGCCCTTTCAGCTGGCGAATCAACGCTTCCGCTACAACGCCCAATACCTGCGCCAGACCAGCAATACCCCGCTGACACCGCAGGATCAATTCGCCATCGGCAACCGCTGGACGGTACGCGGCTTTGATGGTGAACGCTCGCTGAGCGCCAGCCGCGGCTGGTTCGTGCGCAACGATGTTGCCTGGCAAACGCCACTCCCACAGCAGGAGCTGTATCTCGGCGTCGATTATGGTGAAGCGGGTGGAAAAGATGCCGACCTGATCGGCCATCATCTGGCGGGCAGCACGCTGGGCCTGCGTGGCGCAGTTTCCAGCATCCGCTATGATCTCTTCGTTGGCGTGCCGCTGTCTAAGCCTGCTGGCTATCGTACCAGCCCGGTCACACTCGGCTTTACGCTGAGCTGGAGCTACTGATGCGCTGGCAAAACTATCTGATTAGCGCACCGTTTCTGCTGGGTAATGCGCCTGGCGAAGCAGAAATATTGGGTGCCGCCGTATGGTTATGGATGCATTCCCCCATGCACAGGGACACGCCATTAAGTGCGCTACCAAATCTGCTTTTGCCGATTATCAAATCAGAGCAATACGTTCTGGCCAGCCGCGATAACCAACCCGTTTTTTTTTGTAGCTGGGCATGGATGGATGAGATCTCTGAGCGGCGCTATCTGGCGGAGCCGACCATTATGACCCGTCAGTCTGACTGGACCAGCGGTGATCGCCTGTGGATTCGGGACTGGATTGCGCCTTTTGGCGATACCGCTCGCATGCGTCGGCTGATACAGACCGAGATATTTCCCTATCACTGTATACGCTCGCTCTATCATCGCGGTGCGCTCAAAGGTCAACGCGTGATGGACTTCAGAGGAAGCCAGCTGAGCCGGAAGCAGGCACGGATTTGGCGCCAACGGCATCCAGTCGCCAGCACGCAGTCGGCAGAACAAGGACGTTGATATGAATAAAACCGCTATCGGATCAATTTCAACCAGGCGCGCGGACTGCTGATGGTGGTCGCGGAAATCGCCAAGGCCTGCCACTGCGTCGTTGCATCGGTCACGCCCGGACAGATGCTTAAAACCCTCACCGCCACCCTCACCCCGATCGGTCTTGCGCTACTGCTGGCAGCCAGTGCCGTGGGCCTGGCTCAGGCTGGCGTGGTAGCAAACAGCGCCGCACCGGGGAATCAGCAGCCAACGATTATCAGCAATGTTAACGGCACACCCCAGGTTAATATTCAGGCACCCAGCGCAACGGGCGTTTCCCATAATCGCTACAGCCAGTTTGACGTTGAACAGCACGGCCTGATACTCAATAACGCTCACCAAAATGTACAGACTCAGCTCGACGGCAGGGTGGCAAAAAAACCCTGGCTTGCCGGGGCCGAAGCGCGGGTCATTGTTAATGAAGTTAACTCTCGCGATCCGAGCCAGCTGAATGGTTTTATCGAAGTGGCTGGCCGCGAAGCAGAGGTGGTGATCGCCAACCCGGCAGGGATCACCTGTAACGGCTGCGGCTTTATTAATGCCAACCGCGCAACCCTTGCCACCGGCCAGCCGCAGATGCAAAACGGCCAGCTGACGAGATACGTTATTGATCGCGGTGAAATCGCCATCAACGGTACGGGCATGGACAGCTCGGCCCAGGACTATACCGATATTATTGCCCGCACGGTAAAGGTCAACGTCCGTCTGTCCGCCCAAAATCTGCGTATCACTACCGGGCGTAATCGGGTGAACGTGGCTCACCAGAAAATCAGCAGCCAGCAGGACGATAATCCACTCACGCCACAGCTGGCGCTGGATGTCCCCAGCCTTGGCGGCATGTATGCCGGCAAAATCAGGCTGATTGGCACCGAACGCGACGTCGGCGTTTCAGCGGGTAATATCACACTCTCTGCCGACGGCAGCAATGCCAACAGCGGCGCGATCTATGCCAGCGATCAGCTGGCGATTCAATCGCACAATCCGTTGAGCTACAGCAGGTCATTAGCCGCAGGCGGAAATCTGAACGCCTCAGCCGCGAGTATTACCAGCACCTCCGACAGCAGTTTGACCGCAGGCTAGACGCCAAAAGACACGCCGTTGAGCGGTGGCAGCTTGACCCTGACCAGCGCCGGGCAACTGACTGCAGGCGGGAGAAATCAGGCTGGCGGTGCTATCACGTTTAGCGGCAAGGGCGTTGATCTGGCGAACAGCATCACCGGGGCGCAAAATATCAGCGTTGACGTTGAGAATAACTGGCTGAGCGTTCAGGAAGCGGACAGAAAAGCGGTACTGGCGCGTAAAGAGAAATCCGGCGCTATTACCGCCGACGAAAAGCATGAGCCGGCGACCATCAGCCAGACAGACAAGTCCCGCGACCTGGCGATAAAAGCGGTCTGTACCGACGGTAATAAAGGTGGTTCCGTCTGCGGAGCGCTGATTGGTCCGGCTTAGGAAGCGCTAAATAAGTACAGTGAAAACGTCACTTACTCTTTGCTGTATAAAGACCTGCATCCTCAGGATGCGAAAAATCTGGAAAGCGAGTTGCAGTGACTGGATGCGGGCAGTATCAGCCGGGATCAGACGATAACGGCAATAGCGGAACAATCCGGGCAGAGCTGGGACAAAATGGCTGAACAATATGATTCAGCCATGCAGGCGCAGGCAATCGCCGTAGCACTGGCAGGCATGAAGGGCATTCAGATTAAACAGCCCACAACTGTCAGCAAATCCTCGGCGGATAAGAGTCTTAGTTACGTTGATGAACCACCATTTAATCCAGGGGGCACAGCAGGAGGTGCTCAGTCCTGGTCCACTGAAGGGCGTATCAAGTACGTAGAGCTTTCTACTCAAGGGAAAATACGTTTTGTCCCAGACAGCAATTACTCTCCTTGCAACCCATTGCCAAGGGGGCCAAACAACGGTTACCTCGATAAATTTGGTAACGAATGGGTAAAAGGTTCATCTCGCACCGCCGGGCAGGCCTTTGAATGGGATGTGCAATTATCACCTAAAAGTAAAGCCCAACCTGGTTGGGCAACCAGAGATGGTTCTCACTTAAATATCTCTCTGGATGGAGGAATTACACATAAATAACCATGAGACTCGTATTTATGGAAAATAGAATTGGTTTCTATCAAGAGGTAAAAATATCTCCTGACTGCAAAGAAAAAAATAAGAAGTATGCAGATAAAAGAGGTGGTGTCATGGGGATAAGCGAAGAAGATGGGATCATTTATGGATACTCAATAAAACTTTACGACGAGGAATATCTTTTATCCTTTGATAAAGATGAAGTTATCCCAACGGGTAAGCAGCTCATACAAGACGATTTTTACTGATTAACCAAAGCGAATGACCAAAAATTCGATCTCAATGGCTTTAATATTGGCGTCGGCTATAAATTCTAATTTAAAGCTGACATGGAATCTGGACAAAACCGGATGCTATGGCATCCGGTTTTTTATCGCCTACAGTTCACTGAGTTCAGAACAGTGCTTTTTTATCAATGCCAAACCGTTTCATTCGCGATAATAGGGTGGTACGTTTCAGCCCAAGCCGGGCGGCTGCACCTTTAGGCCCGGCAATCACCCCATTACTCTCTTTAAGCACCCGGACAATACGCTGATATTCATCCTCGCCGCTATCAGCATCTTCATCTTCTTTTCCCCCGATAGCACATGTACTCAGTGAGGGATAGGGTGACAAATCAGCATGCGACAGCTGCAATACGTTGCTGCGCGTCAGCAATACGGCTCGTTCAATGACATTTTCCAGCTCCCGCACATTGCCGGGCCACTCCATTTTGCTCAGCAGCTTCAGGGTCTGCGCCGGAATGCTGTCGACATTACGCCCCAGCCGACGGGAAATATTAAACGTAAACGCTTTCACCAACAGCGGGATGTCCTGCGGCCGTTCACGCAGCGGTGGAATGCGGATAGGAAAAACATTCAAACGGTAATAGAGATCGCTTCTGAATTCCCGATCGGACACCATTTGTTTCAGATCGCGATTGGTCGCGGCGATCAGGCGTGCATTGGTGCGGATCACCTTATTGCTGCCGAGGCGCTCAAACTCCTGATCCTGCAACACGCGTAGCAGTTTGGGTTGTAATTCCAACGGCATGTCGCCCACCTCATCAAGAAACAGCGTGCCGCGATCTGCCAGCTCAAAGCGACCAATGCGCTGGGCACTGGCTCCGGTAAAGGCACCGCGTTCATGGCCGAAGAGATCGCTTTCCAGCAGACCCGCCGGCACGGCCGCGCAGTTAAGTTTGACCATGCGTCGCTCGTTGCGTCCGCTGAGCTTGTGTATTGCACGGGCGATGAGCTCTTTACCGGTGCCCGTTTCACCGAGGATCAGCACCGTACTATCGCTCTGCGCGACCATTTCCACCTGCTTCATTACCGTCATCATCGGCTCGCTGCGTCCAATGATTTCGCCAAAGTTGCCAGCAATATTATTTATCTGTTCGGTCAGCGCCAGATTTTCATCCAGCAAGCGCTCTTTTAGCCGGCGAATTTCCTGGTAAGCCAGCGCATTATCAACAGCGATCGCCAGTCGCTCTGCAACCTGACGTAGCAACTTGATATTAGACGCGCCGGTAAAGAGCGGTGAAACAGGATGTGAAAGTTTCAGCACCCCCAGCACCCTGTCGCTGAAGATTAACGGAAACAAGCACAGCGTCTGATCCACGCCACGCCACATCTCAAACAGCATGCGTTCATAGGGAGCTAGTTTATCCTTGCGATTGAGGATAAGAAAAAGGGATTCTTTGGATTTGATGACCTTTTCCGACAGCGTTCCCTTTTCGTCCACCTCAACCTGATCGTGTAACGGCGCGCTGTCGTCAATATAATGCGTTGAATAAAGGTTCAGCTTGCCTGGACTGCCGCTGCGCAACGCCAGGCTGATAGAGCTGAAACCGAAGTTCCGATGGATTTCACGCGCAACCTCGGCGATCAACTCTTCGAGGTCCAGCTTAGACAGCACGGCATTGGTGATCGCCACCAGCAGACGAAAATCGTTGCGCTCCCGGTAAAGCTCGGCATAAACGTCATCGCTCGCCCGGTGTGAAAGAATATGTTCCACGCCAAGAGTGATAACCAGCGCCAACGTTTGTAGTCCGGCAAGGTCTGACTCCGACCAGCGTCGCTCGGCATTCAGCAAAAACTCGCAGCCACCAATGATTCTGCCCTGAGAAACCAGCGGCAGCAGGCAATAGTGTCGGAATGGGGGATAGGCATTCAGCTGGCTAAACCTGGGCCAGTGCTCCCGGAACATCTCTTCTGGGTAGTAGAGCACGTCGGAATTTGACAGCGTAAGGTGTAGTGGGCCGCTAGCCAGCAGTGCATCATCGCAATGAAAAATAGCCTGCTGCTGATTATCCACGCTGTACAGACTGGCGCTCTGGTACTCTGCTTTCCATAGCAACAAGTTAACGTTATCGGCAAAGCCATGTTGCCTGACATACTCGCTAATCGCCTGCACCAGGGCGCTAAAATCAGGTTGTTGCAAAAGCGTGCGGGTTATTTCAAAAAAGCCCTGCTCGTTACCAGAACGATTCGGTGTATACGACATGCTTCCTGCCCAGAAAATTAAATTTTATTGACTAACAGATCCGTGGCATCGGTTCATTATAGGGTAATTCGAGGCTGCGCCGTATGCCATAAAGTCCGGTGAGTCGAACGCCCGGGCGCTCTACAACCTCGCCAATTAATGCGGCATCCCGGCCAAGCGGATGCTGTTGTAATACGGTGATGAGTTGCTCAGCGGCATCACGCGCCGCCACAATAATTAATTTGCCTTCATTCGCAAAATTTAACGCATCCAGACCAAGCAGCTCGCAAATACCCCGTACAGACGGTTTTACCGGCAGCGCATTTTCATTAAGTTCAATACCATAGCCGCTGGCGGCAGTAAACTCATGGACAACAGCATTGACACCACCACGCGTGGCATCGCGCAACGCTTTAACGCCAGGCTGATAGCGCAACAACTGAATTAATGTCGTCAGTACGGCGCAGTCGCTGACTAACGCACCCTCCATTCCCAGATCTTCACGCAGATTGAGTAAGGTAGCGCCGTGATCGCCCAGTGTACCCGTGGTCAATATGACATCCCCTTGCTGAATCCGACGTAAACCCCAGTCAATATGTTGTGGAATAGCGCCAAGCCCCGAAGTATTGATGAATATTTTGTCCGCCGCACCGCGTGGAACCACTTTAGTATCACCGGTTACAATGCTGATACCTTCGGCGGAAGCGGTACGCGCCATGCTGGAGACAATACGCTCCAACAGCGATAATTCCAGCCCCTCTTCCAGAATAAAACCGCAGGAGAGCCAACGGGGGATCGCGCCGCTCACGGCAATATCATTGGCAGTGCCGCACACGGCCAACTTGCCAATGTCGCCACCGGGGAAGAACAGCGGATCGATAACATAACTGTCGGTGGAAAAGGCCAGACGGTCACCCTGCAGCGTCAGCTGGTCTAGCGGAATACGCGCCTGATCTTCCATCTCCAGTAACAGTGGGTTAGCGAACTCTCGCATAAATAAGTCGGCAATGAGCTGCTGCATCGCTGACCCGCCGCTCCCCTGGGCAAGGGTTATCTTTTTCATGATGGTTAACTCTCCTGCGAACGATACTGGTACCAGGCGCTACAGGCGCCCTCAGAGGACACCATCAGTGCGCCAAAGGCACTTTGTGGTGTGCAACGACGGCCGAACAAGGGGCATTGGACTGGTTTGCAGCGTCCAGTCAACACCTCACCGCATCGTGCTTGCGGATCGTCACAGACGCGCCCTGGCGCCAGACAAAAGTGTTGTTCGGCGTCAAACTGCTGATAAGCCGGACTGAGGCACACACCGGAATCACCAATAACGCCCAGCCCGCGCCATTCAGCGGCTCCCTCGATAGTAAACACCGCGTTCATCACCTTTAGCGCATCCGGATTGCCTGCATCGGCAACCACGCGACCATACTGATTTTCGACCCGGCTGATACCCGCTATCTTCTGCTCAATGAGCATCATGAGGCCTTGCAGTAGATCAACCGGTTCGAATCCAGCAACCACCAATGGTCGCCGGTAGTCCCGGGCAATAAAGGCGTAATCCTCTGTACCAATCACCATGCTGACGTGGCCGGGTGCCAGTAGCGCGTCGATGCTATTGTCAGGCTGGCTTAGCAGGCTTTTTAGCGCGGGAATGAGGGTAATGTGCTGACAAAAGAAGAAGAAATTATCGACCCGCTGGGCCTTTGCCCGCATCAGCGTGACGGCCATCGCTGGCATGGTCGTTTCGAAACCAATGCCAAGCAGCACCACCTGGCAATCGGGATGGTGCTGTGCCAGCTTCAGCGCATCCAGCGGTGAGTAAATAATACGGATATCTGCCCCACGCGCGCGGGCATCAAGCAGAGAGCCGGATGCGCCCGGAACCCGCATCGCGTCGCCAAAAGTGCAAAAAATAACTCCCGGTTTGCAGGCAATCTCAATACAGCTGTCTATGCGCCCCATCGGCAGTACGCATACCGGGCAGCCTGGCCCGTGGATGAACTCAATGTTTGCTGGCAGCAGCCGATCGAGTCCGAATTTGAAAATCGCATGCGTATGGCCACCACAAACCTCCATCACGCGCAGCGGCCGGCGTTCATCGTAAGTCAGCAACGCGCTGCGGCTATGCAGCCCGTCCACCAGCCGCATCACTTCGTTCACATCGCGGTACTCGTCAACGAAGCGCATCAGGCCGCTCCTCGCCGTACAGCAACGCGTCAACATCAGGCTCTACCTCCCGCATGCTGTTGAGGGCAGCAAGGGTATCCAGCGCCTGCTGCTCATCAATCACACTCATGGCAAATCCTACGTGAATCAACACCCACTGGCCGAGACGACTGCCACCGGATGCATCACGACAGCCAACCAGCGTCAGATCGACATCGCGCGTTACGCCACAGACTTCGGCTCTGGCACTGGTTTCGCAGATAATTTGACAGATCCTACCTGGAACGCCTATGCACATCGTTGCGCCTCCAGCCAGCTCAGCCAGTCAGCCATGCCTTCACCACTGATCGCGGAGAGCAAAATAATCTCAATCTCAGGGTTTACCTCGCGGGCATAGGCCAGACATTGATCTACGTCGAAACGTAAAAAGGGCAGCAGGTCAATTTTGTTCAGTATCATCAGCGAGGCCGCAGCGAACATATGCGGGTATTTCAAGGGTTTATCCTCACCTTCAGTGACTGACAGCAGCGCCACCTTATGGCGCTCGCCGAGATCGAATCCCGCCGGACACACCAGGTTGCCGACGTTTTCGATAAACATAATGCCGCCTTCGGCCAGTGGCAGGCGCTGCATGGCATCGGCGATCATCTGAGCGTCAAGATGACAGCCCTTGCCGGTATTAACCTGGATCGCTGGCGTGCCGGTGGCCCGAATGCGTCGGGCGTCATTTGCTGTCTGCTGATCGCCCTCAATGACTGCGCAAGGCACGCGATCCTGCAACCGCATCAGCGTTTCAGTCAGCAGCGTCGTTTTGCCTGACCCGGGGCTGGAAACCAGATTTAACGCCAGCTGCCCGGCAGCGGAAAAGCGCGCCCGATTACGCGCGGCCAGACGGTTATTTTTTTCCAGTACGTCCAGTTCAATTTCCACCATCTTTCTCTGGCTAAGCCCGGGTGCGTGCGTTCCCGCCTCACCCTGACCATAATCCAGACTTTTCTCCAGCGCTTTATTGCCGGTTAAGCGGTATCTCATGACGTGACTGAGACGCGGTGGACGAGTGACTCCGGGCGCAAAAGGCACGCCACCCTGCGTTGAATGACCCTGTTGATCATCGCCTTCGATATAGTGGTTGCCGTGAGCGCAACCGCAGGTGGTACACATAATCTACTCCTGTTCAATTTCCAGCCGCATGATATGCAGTCCGTCATCCGCGACGATGTTCAGATCATCACTGCCGCAGCGGGGGCAGCGTCTTACGCGCAAGGAGCAAAGCTGAACATAATCCTGACAGTTGCGACACCAGCATTCGCTCTGCTGTTCTTCAATATGCAGCGCGCAGCCCTCAGCAACGGTGTTACGGCAGACCAGTTCAAAGCAGAAAGTCAGCGCGCTCGTTTCCACGCAAGAGAAAGCGCCGACGCGCAGCCATACGCCCGTGACCCGCCGGGTTTTATGCCGCAACGCCTGTTGCTCAATCAGCTCCAGCGCCCGCTGGCAAAGGGTAATTTCATGCATCACGCGCCTCCGGGTTGTTATTAATCAGGAATATGCAAGAACAATGCCATCTGACAAAGCGGCGCGCTCAGAGGCGATTTTGCATTTTGGGACCAGCAGGCGGCAACGTCCGGCCACCAGCGTCAAAGATGACGATATGACATGTCATCATCACTCCCGGCAGCAATCTTTATCAAAAAATAAACATATAAATCAATAATATAAAAAATGGCATGGAATGTGCTTGAGGGGAGTGATTTCATTTACGGACAGCTAATGATGATACTCTCTGAACTCGGCGAAAAAGCGGCCCTCATTGCCAGACGCCGCCGCGAATTGAATATGCTCTGGCATCAATACAGCAACACCCTGGTTCAGGCCATTACCCAAACCAAGACGCCTCTCCATCTCAGCATTAACTGCAGCACCGATAACAGTGTGAGTTTCCGACTTTTTTCTCAATTTCTCATCGCCGTAAGACCCGATGCTAACTTCAACGATCACCGGTTGTACTACAGCCTTGAAACGCATGAAAACCCGTCTGTAACCCGGCTTGGCGAAGCCCGTTTGGGCGATGATGGCCTGCTCAACGGCGCAATTAATATTGGTCAAAAGGAGGCGGTTTTAGGCCATTTCCTGCATCAGGTCCGGCCGGTTTACGACCTGCTGTATCAGGCGGTTGAGCGTGGAGAACCGCTTCAAATTACCGCCTTTGAGCAGATGTTTCATCAATCTGGGTCCGCCTGAAAGTGTCGAAAGTGACACGTCAGGTAGAGTTTCGTCAAAAATGACCGCCACCCGAGGATAGCCGGTGAACCTTTTTGTCATTGCTGATTCCGCTCGTTGTATTGGCTGCCACACCTGCGAAGCGGCCTGCTCTGAGCAGCATCGCCAGCAGGGATTACAAACCCAGCCCCGTCTGAGCGTAACCTTAAACCATCAATATTCCGCGCCCCAGCTATGCCACCAGTGCGAAGACGCGCCCTGTGCGCAGGTTTGCCCGGTCAATGCCATTAACCGCAGTAACGGCGCGATCCAACTCAACGAAAGCCTGTGCGTCAGCTGCAAACTTTGCGGTATCGCCTGCCCTTTCGGGGCGATTACCTATTCCGGTAGCCAGCCGCAGGGCATAACACCCGGCTGTCATACACCGCTGGCCGCCGCTGCTCCCCCACCACCAGCCAGCATCAGTCCGTTCCTTGACTGGTCGCCTGGCGTGCGCGCGGTTGCGGTGAAATGTGATCTGTGCCACTTCGATGAGCAGGGGCCGGCCTGTGTGCGCACCTGTCCAACTGGCGCTCTTAAGCTGATTGATAATCAGGACGTTGAACGCGCCAGCCAGCGCAAACGCCAGCTTGCAGTGACTGCGTTTCCCGACGATCTATCGCTATTGACCGCGCTGAGCGGAGAGAAAAAATGAACGTCATAACATTAATAAACGGCGCATTGCTGCTGCTGGTTCTCAGCGGTCTGCTGGCCGGGGCGCTGGCAAGATTTAAAACGTTAAGCGGGCTGGTTGCCAGCCTGGGAGGCACGTTGGGCTGCCTGTTGCTGATCCTGGTAGCCGTCTGCTCTCTGGCCGGTAATGCGCCGTCACTGGTGCCGTTTCTGGGGGGCTGGCTGCTGCAATTATCCGCAATCAATGCCTTCTGGTTGCTCATCGTTGGGATACCGGGCCTCTTTGTCTGCCTGTTTAACCTCGACTGGCTACGTCATCACCAGACGCGCCCGGAAGGGTTACTGATAAATCTGCTGCTGGCAGCGGCGGCACTGGCAGTCACGGCGGCAAATCTGGCCTTTCTGGTTCTGATGGCGGAGGTGATGGCTTTATGTGCGCTGTTTCTCACCGGTTGCCAGCAGTCAGGAAAACTGTGGTTTGCCCTCGGACGATTGGGAAGTCTGTTGCTGGTACTCATGTGTATTTTACTCTGGCGAACCTATGGCACGCTGGATATGGTCAGCCTGCACCTGCTGATGGAAAACATGCCGATGGGCAGCGGCGTACGGTTGCTAGGCCTGCTGGGCTTCGGCCTGCTGGCCGGCATCATTCCCCTGCACGGCTGGGTGCCGCAGGCCCACGCCAATGCCTCTGCACCCGCCGCAGCACTGTTTTCGGCGGTGGTGATGAAAGTTGGCCTGTACGGCATTCTGAGTCTCTCTTTACTGGATACCGCCACGCCGCTCTGGTGGGCATTGACGATTATGCTGCTCGGCATGCTGACCGCCTTCATCGGCGGGCTTTACGCGCTGCTGGAGCATAACATTCATCGTCTGCTGGCTTACCACACCCTGGAGAACATCGGCATTATTCTGCTGGGGATGGGTGCCGGTCTGGCAGGCTACGCCCTGCATTCACCGCTGCTGGTCGCACTTGGCATGGTGGGCTGCCTGTTTCATCTGTTTAACCACGGCCTTTTCAAAACCACGCTGTATCTCGGTGCGGGTACGCTCTGGCTGAGTACCGGCCTGCTGGATATTGAAAAACTGGGTGGCATCGGCAAACGTATGCCACTTATCTCTCTGGCCATGTTGACGGGTCTGATGGCGATGGCCGCGCTGCCACCGCTCAACGGTTTTGCCAGTGAATGGATTATTTACCAGTCCTTCTTCCATCTTGGCGAGCAACCGCTGATGATTGCTCGCCTGCTTGGCCCGCTGCTGGCGACCGGCCTGGCGATCACCGGCGCACTGGCAGTAATGTGCATGGCCAAGGTTTACGGCGTGACCTTTCTCGGTGCGCCGCGTTCGCCAGCGGCACAGCAGGCCCGCCCGACGTCGCCGTTGGCTTCCGCTGTAGTGGTGATCCTGGCACTGTGCTGCACTCTTTGTGGTATCAGCGCCCCCTGGCTGCTGCCCTACTTTGCGCCGCTGGTTACCCTCCCACCTGTAATCAACCATACCTTCGTTTTTCAGCCGGTGATTGCCCTGGTGCTGATAAGCGCCTTGCTGCTGCCGTTCATTTGTATGCTGCTGTTAAAAGGCGGGCGCTTACCGCTGCGTCAGCGCGGGAGCGCCTGGGCGTGCGGCTATCAACATGAACCGACGATGGTGATCACGGCGCATGGTTTCGCCCGACCGGTGAAAGCGGCGTTCGCGCCGCTGATAAACCTACGCCAACAGCTTAACCCGGTGCGCTGGCTGCCCTGCTGGCAGGCAGAAGCGCTGCCGGATCTTTTTCGCCGCCTTGCTACGATTGAGCTGGCCGTGCTGCTGGTTGTTCTGATTACACGGAGTCTCTGATATGAACTGGCTGATTTTTCCCGCGTTACAGGGACTGGGGATGTTTCTGCTGGCACCGCTGTTTTCCGGTATCAGCCGCGTGGCGCGTGCGCGTCTGCATAATCGCCGCGGTCCGGGCGTCCTGCAGGATTATCGCGATCTGATCAAGCTGCTGGGTCGTCAGAGCGTCGCACCCGCAGCGTCCGGCTGGGTGTTCCGCCTGATGCCGCTGATATTCGTCGCCGTCATGCTGACGATCGCCGCTTCGCTACCGCTGGTCAGCATCGCCACACCGCTGCCAGCCTGCGGCGATCTCATCACCCTGATTTACCTGTTTGCCATTGCCCGCTTTTTTTTCGTCATCGGTGGCCTGGATAGCGGCAGCCCATTTACCGGCGTCGGCGCAAGTCGTGAAGCTATGCTTGGGGTGCTGGTGGAGCCGGTTTTGCTGCTCAGCCTGTGGGTGGTCGCCCAGCTGGCCGGTTCCACCTTCATCACTCAGATCGCTCTGCACGTCTGGTACTGGCCGCCCGCGCAAAGCCTGACGCTGCTGCTGGCGCTCTGTGCCTGCGCTTTCGCCAGCTTTGTCGAAATGGGCAAACTGCCGTTCGACCTTGCTGAAGCGGAGCAGGAGCTGCAGGAAGGGCCGCTGTCAGAATACAGTGGTGCTGGCTTTGCCATCATGAAATGGGGCATCAGCCTCAAACAGATAACGGTACTGCAACTGTTTCTCGGCGTGTTTTTCCCCTGGGGCGAAATGACGGTTTTCTCTGCGGCGGGGTTTGGGCTGGCGCTGATCCTCGCACTGGCCAAGCTGCTGGTCGGGGTGCTGCTGATAGCCCTGGTTGAGAACAGCATGGCACGACTGCGCTTTACCGCTGTTTCCCGCATCACCTGGGCCGGTTTCGGCCTGGCCTTTTTAGCCTTCGTCTCCTTGCTGGCGGCGTGATTTAGAGAACCCATTCATGTCTGAAGAAAAAAAAGGACAACACTATCTTGCGGCACTTCACCAGGCGTTGCCCGGTACGGTGCTGGAGCACGCCTGGCAAACCGATGACCAGCTGACCATCACGGTAAAAACCGACGCGCTGCCAGAGGTGGTTGAATACCTTTACTACCAGCAGGGCGGCTGGCTGTCGGTGCTGTTTGGTAACGACGAACGCAAACTTTGCGGCCGCTATGCCGTCTACTACGTGTTGTCGATGGAAAAGGGCACGCGCTGCTGGATCACCGTGCGGGCTGAAGTGGCCCCCGACAACCCGGAATATCCTTCCGTCACACCGCGCGTACCGGCTGCGGTATGGGGTGAGCGTGAGGTGCGCGATATGTACGGCCTTATTCCGGTCGGGTTACCGGATGAACGCCGCCTGGTGCTGCCGGACGACTGGCCAGACGGCCTCTACCCGCTGCGTAAAGACAGCATGGATTATCGCCAACGCCCGGCGCCGACCACCGACGCTGAAACCTATGAATTTATTAATGAGCTGGGTAGTGAAAAAAATAACGTGCTGCCCATCGGACCGCTGCACGTTACCTCAGACGAACCGGGCCATTTCCGCTTATTCGTTGACGGTGAAAATATTATCGATGCCGACTATCGCCTGTTTTACGTGCATCGGGGTATGGAAAAGCTGGCAGAAACCCGGATGGGTTATCACGAAGTGACTTTTCTGTCGGATCGGGTGTGTGGCATCTGCGGCTTCGCGCACAGCACGGCCTATGCCACCTCGGTCGAAAATGCTATGGGCATTAACGTCCCGCCGCGCGCCCATGCCATCCGCTCCATTTTGCTGGAGGTCGAACGCCTGCACTCCCACCTACTTAACCTGGGGCTGGCGTGTCATTTTATCGGCTTTGACTCGGGTTTTATGCAGTTTTTCCGCGTGCGTGAAACCTCAATGAAGATGGCCGAAATCCTGACCGGCGCGCGTAAAACCTACGGGCTTAATCTCATCGGTGGAATCCGGCGCGATATGCTGAAAGAGGATATGATTGCCACCCGCCTGCTGGCACAGCAAATGCGCCTTGAGGTCCAGTCACTGGTGGATATTCTGCTCAGCACGCCCAATCTTGAGCAGCGCACCGTGGGTATCGGTCGCCTTGACCCCCAGATCGCCCGCGATTTCAGTAACGTCGGCCCCATGGTTCGCGCCAGCGGCCACACACGCGATGCCCGTGCCGATCATCCCTTTGCCGGTTATGGCTTGCTACCAATGGAAGTCCACAGCGAGCAAGGCTGTGACGTTATCTCGCGCCTTAAGGTCCGGATCAATGAGGTATTTACCGCCCTTAACATGATTGATTTCGGTCTCGATAATTTGCCGGGAGGCCCCTTGCTGGTGGAGGGCTTCACCTACATTCCAAACCGCTTTGCGCTGGGCTTTACCGAAGCACCGCGCGGCGATGATATTCACTGGAGCATGACCGGCGATAACCAAAAGCTGTGGCGCTGGCGCTGTCGGGCTGCAACCTATGCTAACTGGCCAACCTTACGTTACATGCTACGCGGCAACACGGTCTCGGATGCGCCGATTATCATCGGTAGCCTCGATCCCTGCTACTCCTGTACCGATCGCATGACAGTCATCGACGTGCGGAAAAAGAAAAGCCGGGTCGTGCCGTACAAAGAGATCGAGCGCTACAGCATCGAAGGCAAAAATTCGCCGCTGAAATAATCGTTACCGCCGTTGCCCGCCACAACAGGCCGGGCAACGGCGGCCGCTAACCGGAGCTGGTATGTTTAATTTTCTAAAAAAATCGCTCAAAACCGGCGTTGTTACCGAGCAGTATCCGCTGGCGCCGCTGGCAGTCGATAAAAACCTGCGCGGCAAGCCGCAGCATAATTCGCAGCAGTGTATCGGCTGCGCCGCCTGCGTTAACGCCTGCCCGTCTAATGCCTTAACGGTAGAAACCGATACCGCCAATAACCAGCTGCTATGGCAGCTTAATCTCGGTCGCTGCATTTTCTGTGGTCGCTGTGAAGAGGTTTGCCCGACGACGGCAATACGCCTGTCGACAGAGTTCGAACTGGCAGTATGGCAAAAAGCCGATCTTTTGCAGCAGGCGCGCTTTTCCCTGTGTCAGTGCCGGGTGTGCCATAAGCCCTGGGCGGTGCAAAAGGAGATCGATTACGTGATTGCGCTACTGCAGCAAAACGGCGACGAACATGCCGAGGCACGGCGTGAAAGTGTTGAAACCTGCCCGGCATGTAAGCGCCAGCAGGGCTTGCTGCCCGCAACGCAGGATGCCCTCAGTCGGACCATGCAGGAGACCAGCTGATGTCTGATTTTTTTACACCGCGTGACCCACAGGGAATGCCGCAGCCGGTGACACTGGATGAGTCCATCGCCAGGCTAAAAACCTCACTGCTGAAAAATATCAAGCGCTCAGCCTACGTTTACCGCGTCGACTGTGGCGGCTGTAACGGGTGCGAAATCGAAATATTCGCCGCGCTGACCCCCATTTTCGATGCCGAACGCTTTGGCATTAAGGTGGTGCCGTCTCCGCGCCATGCCGATATTCTGCTGTTTACCGGCGCGGTAACCCGCTCGATGCGTGTACCGGCGCTGCGCGCCTGGGAGTCGGCCCCCGACCCGAAAATTTGTATTTCTTACGGTGCCTGCGGCAACTCCGGGGGTATTTTTCACGATCTCTACTGCGTCTGGGGCGGCACCGATAAAATTGTGCCGGTGGATGTCTATATCCCCGGTTGTCCACCGACGCCAGCAGCAACGCTGTACGGCTTTGCGATGGCGCTGGGCCTGCTGGAACAAAAAATTCATGCCCGGCAGCCTGGTGAGCAGGACAGTCAGCCGGCGGAATTGCTGCATGCGGGAATGGTACAGCCGCTGCGGGTGCGCATTGACCGCGCCGCACGCCGCCTGGCAGGCTATCGCTACGGGCGACAGATTGCCGACAGTTTCATGGAGCATCTTTCACAGGGCGAAGAGGCGATAACCCGCTGGCTGGCAAGCGAAAATGATCCACGTCTGACGGAGATTGTCGATCAGCTTAATCTGCTGGTCATGCAGGAGCGCAGACCATGACAGGGCAAGTGGTATTCAGCCAGCTGAGGCGCAAGTTTATCGATGAAAGTCAGCAGACCTCAGCACAGGCACAGCAGGTTATCTACTACGGGCTGGCCATCGGTCATCACCTCGGCGTTATTGACTGCCTGAGCGCCGCGCTGACTTGCCCTCTACAGGATTATCAGGAGTGGATTGCCACGCTTGAGGAGAACGGCGAAGCACAGCGTAAGATGGCGGGCGTAACGCGCTATGGTGAGATCGTGATCGATAGCCAGCACATCACGATGCTCGCGAGCGCCTTTAACGCCGCGCTGCCGCAGCAATCGTCGCCGCAACAGGGCTGGAGTCGCAGCCTGTTGGAGATGCTGCACAACATCCATCGCGAACCGGCCATCTATCTGTTGGTAAGGCGGCAAGATGACTGACGTTTTGCTTTGCGTGGGTAACAGCATGATGGGGGATGACGGCGCCGGACCGCTTCTGGCCGATATGTGCCGTCAGGCTGCGCGCGGCGACTGGGTGGTGATTGACGGCGGTAGCGCGCCTGAAAATGATATCGTCGCCATACGCGAGTTGCAGCCTGAGCGATTACTGATCGTCGATGCGACCGATATGGGATTGAATCCCGGTGATATACGGCTTATCGATCCGCAAGATATTGCCGAACAGTATCTGATGACCACCCACAATATGCCGCTTAACTATCTGATAGATCAGCTTTGTGAAGATGTGAGCGACGTGCTGTTCCTGGGTATCCAGCCGGATATTGTGGGATTTTGCTACCCGATGACGGCCGCGATTAAACACGCTGTCGAAACCGTCTATCTCAGCCTCGATGACCGGGATGCACCCGGCCGGTTCCCCGCCCTGTGATCCCGCCCAGTACAGCCTGAAATTATCCGATTGAACCTCACGCCGCAGCATCGACATCTGACATCGACATTAGTGTCGATGTCAACATCGAACAGCCCTGAAGAACAATAATTAATATATAAAACAATAGGATAAAAACTGGCACGATTTATGAATGATCCCTCTGTCGCTACAGCCGGAGAAGTCAATGAACCGTTTCATTATTGCCGATGCCAGCAAATGCATCGGGTGCCGTACCTGTGAAGTTGCCTGCGTCGTATCCCACCAGCAGGTTGAAGATTGCGCATCCCTGACGCCGCAAAATTTTCTGCCGCGGATCCATGTGGTTAAAGGCGTTAACGTTTCGATCGCGACGACCTGCCGCCAGTGCGAAGACGCCCCGTGCGCTAACGTCTGCCCTAACGGCGCGATTACACGTCACCGCGATCATATCTCGGTTGAACAGCAGCGCTGCATTGGCTGCAAAACCTGCGTGGTTGCCTGCCCTTATGGTGCGATGGAAGTGGTGCTACGCCCGGTAGTGCGTAATGCCGGTTCCGGGCTGAATGTGCTCACAGATAAAGCGGAAGCCAATAAGTGCGACCTTTGTCAGGATCAGGCGGACGGCCCTGCCTGTATCCGGGTCTGCCCGACCAACGCCATTGCCTGCGTTGACCGCGAAAAGCTGGAACAGCTCAGTCAGGAAAGACGCCGACGCGCGGCGCTGGACGGCGCTTCAATGCTGGCATTCTGACCAGTCCACGCCCCTTTACTTGTTAATAACGGATTTGTCTGATGAAAAAGATCACCAGTGTTTGTCCCTACTGCGGCGCAGGCTGCAAATTAAAGCTTGTTGTCGAAAACAACAAAATCATTCGGGCGGAGGCGGCTGATGGCATCACCAATCAGAACCAGCTATGCCTGAAAGGCTATTACGGCTGGGATTTTCTGAACGATACAAAACTGCTGACACCGCGCCTGACCCAGCCGATGATCCGCTACCAGAAGGGCGGGAAGTTTCAGCCCGTCAGCTGGGATGAAGCGATTAGCTACACCGCGCAACGACTGAGCGACATTAAGCAAAAGTATGGCCCGCGCGC
Organism: Izhakiella capsodis; assembly: GCF_900115045.1. Taxonomy (GTDB): domain Bacteria; phylum Pseudomonadota; class Gammaproteobacteria; order Enterobacterales; family Enterobacteriaceae; genus Izhakiella; species Izhakiella capsodis. The sequence goes on from NZ_FOVC01000009.1 coordinate 108,970, forward strand.
CATCATGACCACCGGGTCATCACGCGGCACCGGCAATGAAACCAATTATGTCATGCAGAAGTTCGCCCGCGCCGTGCTGAATACCAATAATGTCGACTGCTGCGCCCGCGTTTGCCACGGTCCAAGCGTGGCCGGTTTGCAGGTTACACTCGGTAGCGGCGCGATGAGCAATTCAATTAACGATATCGAAAACTCAAAGTGTTTACTGATCATTGGCTATAACTGTGCCGATTCGCATCCAATCGTCGCACGGCGCGTAATCAAAGCAAAAGAAAATGGTGCGCGAATTATCGTCTGCGATCCCCGCCGCATCGAAACCGCCCGCATTGCCGATCAACACCTGCAAATCCATAACGGCTGCAATATGGCACTGGTCAACGCCTTTATCCACGTGCTGCTGGAAGAAGATCTCTACGATAAAGATTACGTCGCACGCCACACCGAAGGTTTTGAAGAAATGCGCGAGACGGTGAAAGACTATGCGCCAGAGAAAGTCGAGCTGATCGTCGGCGTCAGCGCCCGGCAGATTCGCCAGGCCATGCGCACTTACGCCGCTGCACCGTCCGCCACCATTATGTGGGGGATGGGTGTCACGCAATTTGGCCAGGCGGTGGACGTGGTCAAGGGCCTTTCGAGCCTGGCGTTACTGACTGGCAACCTGGGGCGTGAACACGTAGGCGTCGGCCCGGTTCGTGGACAAAATAACGTGCAGGGTGCCTGCGATATGGGCGTTATCCCTAATCAGTTTCCCGGCTATCAGAACGTCGTCGATGCGCAAATCCGCGAAAAATTCGCCCGCGCCTGGGGCATTGATCCGGCGTCGATGGATGACCAGCCCGGCGTGCGTATTACTGAGGTGCCACATCTGGCGCTGGAAGGTAAAATCAAAGCCTATTACATCATGGGCGAAGATCCGCTACAGACCGAGGCGGATCTTGGCCTGGTACGCGAAGGCTTTGACGCACTCGATTTTGTCGTCGTGCAGGACATTTTTATGACCAAAACCGCCGAGGCCGCAGACGTGTTGCTGCCAGCGACCTCATGGGGTGAGCACGGCGGTGTATTCACCTGCGCCGATCGTGGCTTTCAGCGTTTCGAGAAGGCCATCGAACCGCAATATAACGTTAAGCGTGACTGGGAAATTATCAGCCTGATCGCCAGCGCGATGGGCTATCCCATGCAGTATGAAAATAACCAGCAAATCTGGGACGAGATGCGCGAACTCTGCCCGCAGTTCTACGGCGCCACCTACGAAAAAATGGGGGAGATGGGGCACGTTCAATGGCCGTGTCCGACCATTGAGCATCCGGGTACGCCTTACCTCTATCAGGATAATCAGTTCGATACCCCCAGCGGTAAAGGCCAGCTGTTTGCCGCTGCCTGGCGTAAACCTGCCGAGCTGCCGGATGATGAATATCCGTTGGTGCTCTGTACGGTTCGCGAAGTGGGCCATTACTCCTGCCGCTCAATGACCGGCAACTGCGCTGCACTGCAATCGCTGGCCGATGAGCCAGGTTTTGTGCAAATTAATCCGCAGGACGCCGCTAAGGCCGGTATCACGGATCGTCAGCTGGTATGGGTCAGCTCGCGGCGCGGCAAGGTGATTAGCCGCGCTGATGTCAGCGAGCGTATTAACCTGGGCGCGGTGTATATGACTTACCAATGGTGGATCGGCGCTTGCAACGAGTTAACGCAGGATAATCTCGATCCGATCTCGAAAACGCCAGAGACCAAGTATTGCGCCGTCAATATCAGTCAAATTGAGGATCAACAATGGGCTGAAAACTATGCGCAGACCACTTACAGCGCGATGAAATCACGTCTGCGCGAAGCGGTTTCATCCTGATCACAAGAGTAAATCTTCAGCCGTACCGGCGTGTCTGCCGACCAGCGCTATCCGGCAAGTGGAAGCGTTGGCCGGTCTTCAGAGCCACTCTTTTTTCTCTGCGTTTGTCGTGCGATTACGCATCGTTTTGTCAATATGACCCAATGTAACGGCACAATATTACAGGTTCGCGGCAACGTTCAGGGCGTAGGCTTTCGTCCCTGGGTGTGGCGGCTGGCACAGGAGCTGGCATTGACAGGCGACGTCAGCAACGATGGCGCGGGCGTCACCATACGCCTTGCCGGCGACGCCCGCGCATTTATTCACCGCCTCCGTCGGGAATGCCCGCCGCTGGCGCGTATCGATGACGTCACCATCACGGCCTGGCACTGGTCACGGCGACCCGCGGATTTCACTATCCGAGCCAGCACCGCAGGCTCAATCTGTACCGGGGTGGTGCCTGACGCCGCCACTTGCCCGGCCTGTCTGCATGAGATGCAGGACCCGGCACAGCGCCGTTACCGTTATCCTTTCATTAATTGTACCCATTGCGGCCCGCGCTTTAGCATTATTCGGGCGATGCCCTACGATCGCGCGGTGACCAGCATGGCTGATTTTACCCTTTGTCCGGCCTGTGCGGCAGAATATCACTCGCCCGACGATCGCCGCTTTCACGCTCAACCGCTGGCCTGCCCTGAATGCGGGCCTCAGCTGAGCTGGCAGGCGCCGGGACAGCCTTCACAAGAAAAAGAAGCGGCGTTACAGGCCGCGATCGCCATGCTTAAAAGCGGCAAGATCGTTGCCATCAAAGGTCTGGGGGGGTTTCACCTCGCCTGCGATGCGCAAAATGAGGCCGCCGTACAACGCTTACGCTTGCGTAAGCAGCGGCCGGATAAGCCACTGGCCGTGATGTTACCCCCTGCCATCGCTGACCAGTTATCCGCACCGGTGAAGGCGCGGCTCAATGAGGCAGCGGCACCGATCGTGGTGGTCAATAAGCGCGACTTACCGCTGTGTGCTGCCATCGCGCCAGGGCTGAATGATGCAGGCATTATGCTGGCGGCTAATCCATTACAACACCTGTTGATGGCGGGCGTTGCGGGGCCGCTGGTGATGACATCCGGTAATCGTAACGGCCTGCCCCCTGCGCTGAACAATGCTCAGGCGCTCAAGGATCTTGCCGGTATTGCCGACGGCTGGCTGCTACATAATCGTGACATCATCCAGCGGCTGGACGACTCCGTTGTCTATGCCAGCGGCGAGACCCTGCGTCGCGCCAGAGGGCTGGCACCGGACGCGCTGGCGTTGCCGCCCGGATTTAAACCCGTCCCGCCGCTGCTCTGCCTCGGGGCCGATACCAATAACACGATCTGCCTGACGCATGGCGACCAGGCCGTTCTCAGCCAGCACTTGGGCACTCTCGATAGCGAACCCGTACAGCGTCAATGGCATCAGACGCTGACCAGCCTGCAACACGTCTGGCAGTTGCGACCCCAGCTGATCGTCACCGATGCTCACCCTGGCTATTACGCCACCCGGCAGGAATTACACCCTGACATCCCCAGGAAGAAAGTGCTCCACCACCATGCCCATGCCGCTGCCTGCCTGGCAGAACACCGCTGGCCACTCGGCGGCGGCGAAGTGATCGCCCTGGTGCTGGATGGCATCGGCTGGGGAGCGGATGGCGCACTGTGGGGGGGCGAATGCCTGCGCGTTGACTATCAGCACTGCGCGCGCCTTGGCGGCCTGCCGCCCGTCGCGCTGCCCGGCGGCGATTTGGCGGCCCGTGAGCCGTGGCGTAACCTGCTGGCGCAATGGCAGACCTTCGTCCCTGACTGGCAGAAGCACCCGCAGGCTGAAAAGCTGGAGGTATTTCCCTGGCGACCGATGGCCCGCGCCATTGCGCGCGGAGTTAATTGCCCCGTGGCGTCTTCCGCGGGAAGATTATTTGACGCCGTCGCCGCTGACATCGGCTGTACCCCGTTACGGCAAAGCTATCAGGGACAGGCTGCCTGTCGTCTCGAAGCGCTGGCATTACGCGCCGGGTCGCTTGATCATCCACTCACGCTACCCTTTATTGACGGCACCCTGGACATGGCGACGTTCTGGCACCAGTGGCTTAACTGGCAGGCACCTGTCGCAGCGCGCGCCTGGGCATTTCACGATGCGCTGGCGCACGGCCTGGCGCAGATGGCGTCTTATTACGCCCGCCGCGACAACATCGCCACCATCGCCTGCGCGGGTGGCGTGCTGAACAATCGTCTGCTGCGTGAGCGTCTGCGTGTGTGGCTGGCAGATTATCACTTACTCCTGCCGCACGCCCTGCCCGCCGGTGATGGTGCCATTGCTTATGGTCAGGCGGTCATTGCCGCCGCCACGTTTTGTTAATCAAGGAAAATAATCATGTTACACCTGCCGGGCATTAAGCACTCACCGGGCGCGTTGCTGATGCTGGCATTGATAACGCTCAATCTGCTTGCCTGGGGACTGGCGTTTTATCTGTTTCATCAGACACCTGCCCTGATGGCCGCCAGCCTGCTCGCGTGGAGCTACGGCCTGCGTCATGCGGTAGATGCCGACCATATTGCGGCGATCGATAATGTCACGCGCAAAATGATGCAGCAGGGTCAGCGCCCCTGTGGTATCGGTGCCTGGTTTTCTCTTGGGCATTCGACTATCGTGCTGCTGGCCTCCATGGCTATTGCAGCAGCGGCCAGCGCTTTCGGTCAAAAAATAGCGTGGCTTCACCAGGTCGGAAGTACCATCGGCACCGCGATCTCCGCCTTTTTCCTGCTGATGATGGCGTTGGTTAATCTGGTGATCCTGCGTGACCTGTGGCATCGCTTCGCCACACTCAAACGCGGTGAATCGGGTCCGGATGATGAACAGACCACCGCCGTCGGCGGTATTGCAACCTGGCTGTATCGCCCGGCGTTCCGTCTGGTAAGCCGGAGCTGGCATATGTATCTGGTTGGCTTGTTGTTTGGTCTGGGATTTGATACCGCCACGGAGATCGGCGTTCTGGGTTTGTCAGCCGTTGGCGCGGCCAGGGGGATGTCAGCCTGGTCGATCATGGCTTTCCCGCTCCTTTTTGCCAGCGCTATGGCGCTGGTTGATAGTCTGGATAACCTGATTATGCTCGGCGCTTACGGCTGGGCATTTAACAAACCCCAACGTAAGCTCTATTACAATATGACCATCACCGCGACTTCCGTTGCAGTCGCGCTGGGCATCGGCGGGCTGGAAGCGCTGGGGCTGATGGCGGATAAATTTGCGCGAAAAGGCGTGTTCTGGCAATGGGTTGGCCGTCTGAATGACAGTCTGTCCAACGCCGGATTTGTCATTGTTGGGCTGTTCATCCTCTGCTGGCTGGTATCACTACTCAACTACTACCTGCGTCGCTATGATGCTCTGCTAAGTGGTAAGCACTAATTAAACCAGCTTTGACGCTCAGCGTAAACTCAAGGGAGTTTCTGCCCTGAACCCTGGTCGCCAGCAGCTCGGACTTTCGGCGAATGACGTCGCGTTCAGACGACACTGTCACTACGGATGAGCAGCCGTATTTAATCAAAAAATCGCTGATGTTGAACGCTATCAATCGTTGCGGCTGTCGCTAAGCGCCTGTATCCCTTTTTTTCATTTATTCTGGCCTGACATCCAACGTCTTCAGGCGTTTTATCAATGCCGTTTGTCGACGTTAATGCGTTATCCGACTTAAAAATCACATCCTCATCACACGACAAAACCTTTTTTGGCTGGCTCACTATCGGACTGCCATTATTTTACTAAGATTAATCTGGACACGGACTAATCCCGTGTTTTTATCAAAATATTAATGGAGATAGCGATGGAACTTGTAAAAGAAACGGAACTAACCAGGCGCGTATCCTGGGGCAGCATCATCGCCGGTGTTATAACGGCAATGGCGGTATCCCTGTTACTGACCACGCTGGGCACCAGCCTTGGGCTGTCAATGCTTTCACCTCAGTCCGAAGACATGATCAATGGCGCAGATACGGCGGTTATGATTTGGTCAGTTATCTCAATCGTATTGAGCCTGGCCTGCGGTGGATTTGTGGCGGGCAGGCTGGCTGGTGTAGATGGAACTATTCATGGCTTCCTGTCATGGGCCACCTCCCTGTTGGTTGCCTCGGTACTGGGCTTCGCCGCCGCTGGCAGCGTTCTGCATATGGCTGGAAGCGTAGTAGGCGCAACAGCTTCTGCCGCAGGTTCCGCCGTGAGTGGACTGGGCAGTGCAGCAGGTAAAGCCACAAGCGCAACGGCAGATATCGGCCAGAATATCGCTGACAGGCTTGGACTTAATACGCAACTCACTGCTTCGCAGACAGACAGTCAGGTTCTGAATGCCTTACGCAAAAGTAACATTAAGGAACTTCAGCCTGAGTACCTGCAATCACAATTGCAAGCGGCAGGGAGCGACGTTGCAACTGCAGTTAAAGACCTGGCGGTAAACCCCGGCAACAGCGATGCCATTTTCAATGATCTGAGCAATAAATTGACCTCGCGGGGTGAAACGATCGGCAAGGGCGTAGACAGGAACGAGGTTAAAAAAGCGCTGGCGGAAAATACCCGTATGACGCCGGAAGAGGCTAACAAAGCCGTCGACAACTTTATTCAGGCACGTGACAAAACCGTTAAGGAAGTCGACGCGCGTATGGCGCAGCTTCAGACTAACCTCAATCAGGCGAAAGCACAGTATGCACAGTTCGTGCAGCAGGCTAAAGAAAAAGCGGATAACGCTGCTCACGCCGCTGCAAAAATTGCGCTGTGGTCATTCTTCGCCCTTCTGGTGGGCGCAGTCATCAGCGCACTGGCAGGTCTGTGGGGCGTGAACACTCACTCTTCACGCCGCAAAGTCCGGGCGTAAACGACTGAATCGGATAGAACCACGTGCTCTATCCGTTAGTCTTGCTTTTCGGCTGTCTGGACCCGCTTCGGGCCCTGTAAAAAAAGGCCTGCAGAGTCATCTGCGGGCCTTTTTGCTGGGAACAATAATTGTCCTGGATCCAGACACCGATCATTTGCTGGTGAGATAACCGGCAACAGATTTGCTTTATCAGATAACGCCAGCAAGTTGATTCACAGAGAGGCTGTTACAGGATGCCCATTTCCGTGCTGACGGTTTAGCCTTGTTGACTGAACCACAGGCCGCGAATGACTCAGGGGAGGTCATCGCCTCTTACTCCGTCATCAGGTCACCGTTTATGCGTGTGATTTTCTGATCTCTCCATCATTCAGAATAAAGGTCACCCGCCCACTCCAGAACTCCGCGATGAAAACATCCTCGCCATTTACCGATACCTTTTTCATCTCATCTTTAAGCCACCGGACATCTTTTTCAATCTCACTCAGTGCATGCTCCCTGGCTTTGCCATCTTTCATAATGATAACCGAAGGCATTGCCGATCCCTCGCAGACAGCAGTGATCTGTCCGCTCGGCTCAATCTGCGCATAGACGATTTCCTGAAAGGAGTGGATCCCCTGCGTATGCAGCTGAGATGATACGTTCAGAATATCTATTTTGTTCTTCTTATTGGATATTGTCTCAATAAGAAACTTTCCTTTCTTGATGATGGGAATGGGCTGACCTATCGTTACACTGCGAAAGAAATGAACGTGCTTGCTTATCGCGTTAAGCAGAGAAATCAGACCGACGCCAATAAGAAGCACCAGGGTATATTGATATAAAGGAATAACGTCACTGTAAATGACGCCGCCAATGATCCCACCCAGCACGAAGTTGCCGATAAAATCGATCGGTGTCATTTGCGACAACTGCGTTTTACCCGACAAGTTAAGATGAGTGATGACGATAACAAAGCCGATGATGAACTTTACTAATACGTACCCATAATATTCCATGCTCTCATTTCTCCCTAAGAGGTAGCTAAACTAAGACGCTGCAAAGCACTTTCTGATAGAGCAATTTGCATCACCCTTTTAGTTTCCTGAGCCTTTAAACAATTTTGAAACATTATAAGCCCCTTTTGTCGCATTATTCCCAGCCTTGTTGAGCGTTTTGCTGACGTTTTTGCCAATATTTGAGGTTGAAGGCTGGAAGGTTTTGGCGTCACCGCCGAGCGGGCGGCTCGCACCCACCCTGACTTCTTCGGTGAATTTTCCAGTATATCCGGTAACCGGTGTGTTCAGATTATTGGCTAACTGCTGAGCCTGGGAAGCCGGGCCACCATACGCGCTGTAACAGCTTTGCATCGTAACCCGGTTAACATAGCCGCCCTCTTTATTAATCACGTTTTTTATCTGCTTTGTCAGCGAAGCGCCAGATGCCAGTCGATCGGTCTGCGTCGCAAAGGGAGCCCCATGCGTTTTGATGGTTAAATTCTTGGTTTTTGTATCGAACTCATAGCTGGCTTTACCTATCGATCCCTGACTGAAGCTTGAATCGCCTGAAACTCCTGACGTATTCATCAGCCCCAGTGGATCAACCCAGACGGTAGGGTTAGGAGCATACTGATAAGAGTTTTCTCCACCAGCGAGGCCCAGCGGGTCCTGAGAGATAAAACGACCAGTATCCGGGTCGTAATAGCGATAGCGGTTATAGTGTAGTCCGCTCTCTTCATCATAATACTGCCCCTGGAAGCGCAAAGACTGTGCCGGCGATGCGTCCTTGTTTTTCTGCGACCGATCATGAATACGCGTTTTACCCCATGCCATATAACCGGTGCGCCAGACGATCTTACCCTCTGACGAGGTCATCTCACGCGGGGTGCCAATCTGATCGGTATGATAATAGTAAATTTCCGGCTCCATACTGGCACGCTGAACAATCTGTGCCAGCGGGATGAAGCTGGCTGGGGGATACAAATAAATCCTTGTCTGATCGGTTTGGGTTTCATTCACCAGACGATCTTCATCCCATAAAAACATCACCGTGTTATCCTGATGCTTTTTATAAATCCTGCGCCCCAGCGCATCGTAGCCATATACCGTGGTTTGCTGCCTGCCGTTACTGATCATCGTTAAGCGTTCAAGCTGATGTTCAGGATCGTAGTACAGATAAAGGTGCTTGCCATCGCCGGTAATTTTTTCCTGAAGGTTACCGTAGCGATCGTAACGATAATGATTGTTTTGGTAGCGTATCAGGCGATTATTCATCACCCTATTTTCACTCGTTGAAACGCCAGGTTCTACCGGATTACCCGCGGGATCGAACGAAAAGCACTCACTGCCCGCGCTGATCAGTCTGTCCTGAGAGTCATATCGATACTGCGTCACCCCCTCATACTGATCATGCATCAATTGCAAATTACCGGCCTTATCATATTGATAATGACGCGAGATAACTGGCGCAGAGAAGTCTGAGACGGCGTCTGCTGCAACGTGCTGGGTGGTGAGTTGTCCTATGGGGCTATAACTAAAATGACTGCTTAAGAGGCCCTGGCTGCGGAAAACTTCACGATGCATCTTATCTCGTTCCATCATGCAAACGGGCTTCCCGTCAAGGTTGATCTGCAGTAAATGGCCCGACCCATAATAGAGGTAATCAATTCGCTTACCATCGGGAAGCAGGGTCTGACTACGCTGACCATGACTGGCGTACTGGTGCTGAAGAGTCTGACTTTTACCCATAGTTTCGCTGGTCTCCGACACCAACTGGTTGAGCGCATTGTAGCGGCGCGTGACCGTACTATGGCTATTTCTGGCCAGGATCAAAAAACCGGCTGCATTGTAATCAAAATAGCTATGTGCCGAAGTGTTCTGTGCTGCGTTCCTGATGATTTTCTCAATGATAAGGCCCTGATCATTGTAACGGAAGGTGGTCAATATCCCCGGGGCGTTCGGGTCGCACGCAGTGGCAGAAGCGGGGCTGCCATATTCCGTTTTTTCAATCAGTTTGCCAGCAGCGTCATACCGGTAGCCTGTCACCCCATTATCAAAGCCTTTCTCCCGCAGAATATTATCGTTGTTATCATACTCTATGTGATAATCAGCAGCGTTTTCATTGGTGAGTTTCACCAGCCGACGAGCGGCATCATAGTGATAACTAAAATTTTCGTTGTGAGAGTTGATGCGTTTTAGCGGGAGTCCATCCAAGTCGAGTTGCCAGACGGTCTGCGCTCCGAGAACATTACGGCGCTCCGTCAGGCGTCCATATTGATCATAGGCGTTGTATTCACCAGAACCATCAGCAAACAAGCTTGAAAGCCGTTTTCCCTGCGCGTTATACGTTACGATGGTTTGCGTACCATCCGGAAACTTAAGTGTTGTCACGCGCCCCTCATGTTGATAGGTCAGACGGGTGACATAGCCGGAACAGTCAGTCCAGGAAACCAGCTGACCTTCCGCGTTATAGCGCATCTGACAACGTATAACGTCTTCACATGTAATCGCCGTGGTCAATCCCCTGTTATTGAAAAGATAGTCTGTTCTCTGCCCCAATGGATTAATCACGCTCATCGCGTTGTCTTCAGTGCAATATTCATAGTGCGTAGTCTGTTGCATTACGTCAGTTATCGCGCTCAGACGCTGTCGGTTGTCATAACGAAAGGTTGTCCGGTTACCTGCGGTATCGGTCCGTGAAGTCAGTTTGCCATACGGTTCATAAGTATGATGGGTTTGCCCTCCTCCAGGTAAGGCAAACGTGACAGGCCGGCCGAGGGTATCCAGCGTTGCCTGGGTTGTCTGTCCATTAGCGTCGACAAAGCCAATAAAAGCCCGAGCGCTGTTGTACTGATAGTGCGTAACCCGTCCTAAAGGATCGGTGACCCGGGTTTCACCGTCGGAATAATCAAATCGCCAGACTTGTCCCAGATTGGTGGTATGGCGAACAACTTTGCCTTTCGGCGTGTAGATGTCATATTCGTAGCGGGCAATCAGCCCGCCGGGTTGCCGGTGTTCAGTAAGTATATGATTGGTATAACGGAATTCGCGACAAATCTGTCCTTGAGCATCGAGGACACTAATCAGATCACCTTCATCTGAATAGCCGTAGCTTACCTGCGTTTCTGTAGAGCAATCCTTTTCCTGTTTTTTCATTAAAATAACCTTTTGTAACCGATGTACCTGCTGGCCGTCAGGCAGAGAGAGGGTAATGAATGCCAGTTTCAACCAGCGACCCGCCGCATCCTGTATCATATGGGGCAACCCGGCATCATCATAAAAGAGACGTATAAGATTGCCGTTGGCGTCCTCAATTCCAGTCAGGGGTAAATAGAGCGCTCTTTCTCCCTGCGGATCCTCTTCCCCTGCGGCCAACGGCGAAAACAGGTATCGCAACCGGCAATCTGACGTTGTAACACAGTAGCGACCATTATCTTCGCGCGAGAAAAAGAGCTGCTCATGGCGGTCAAAATGGCTTTGTCCTGCCCTAAGAATGGGAAGGTGAAAGACGCGCCCCTGGCTGTCAATTAACCTCATTCCATCAGTTTGGCGCAGTAAGCGCCAGCTGAAAGGCAAAGACCATCCCTGCCCGAGCCAGCCGTTACCTGTCTGATCGGAAAAGTAACTGCGCTGCCAGAACAACGATAAAGGTGCGGATAACACAAAATCCAGCTCAGCCTCACCCGTAAGAAATTTGATCCCTGAAATGGGGTTTACCGGATGACCAGCTCCGGGACAATCTTTCTCCACTTGCTTATTTTTACTATCCTTAACCGCAATGCCATCCTCTTCAGCTTTTCCCTGCGTTGATGCATCACCGGTTTTCTTTTCTGCATTCTTCACCGCCTGTTTTTCCTCGGTCTTTACGATCTCTTTTTCAGACGTTTTTAGCGCCCCTTTTTCTGCTGTTTTCGTCGTTTCCTTCAAAGCACCCTTTTCAAGCTGTTTTAATGCTGTTTTTTCAGCCTGTTCTAATCCCACTTTTTCCGCCGTTTTTATCACCGCTTTACTGACTGCCATGCCGCCTTTTACGCTATATTTAGTGATTTTAGCTCCGGTACCAACCCCAGGCACAAGGTCCAAGGCAGCGGAACCTAGTGAAATCGCAGCTTGTTCATAATTACCTTCCTCGGCATAAAGGGCAGCATTCGCACCATCAAACACGGCACCTACCTCGGGAATGCCCCCTGCCAAATCTAAACCGGTATGAACATAATCCTTTATTTTATCGAAGGCTTTCTTCTCTTCATTTTTATAAAATCCCCAACCGATTAGTAATAGCTCTAGCGGATTATGCCCACTCGCTGAAACATTTGGTTTTGGCTCATTGATCAGTACGCCTGCGGTATTTCCCGAGGAAGAGAATTCAGGAGATTTTGAGGCAATCTCCAAAAGATTGAAAGCTTGGTTTTCATTAATCATCGGTTTTCCTATTCATGTCACCATAAAAATGCGACGCGGCGGACATCGAAAGATGATGTAAATTTTCTTTCTCTGACTGGCTGGCGTTACCTCTTTTTGGGAGAAACTTTTTTCAGGTCCTGCTGTTCAAGATTAAATTACTGTCAATCTATCCATGAGAATAAATACGCTCAGCAATATTAAAATCTTGAATATATTCTCGCTTGGGACTGTTCTCCACTGATGAGTATCACCGACAGCGCGAACATGAAGATAATGCGTATCCGTATTAACTGATATCATCTGATGAAGATGATCAGCATATAAAAAAAACCAGAAAACTCTACTGTACATGATTAACCGTTGAATAAAGCCACGATCGACTTCTCCTAAGTGAGCAGCGTAGTTGAGTATCGAATCACACTGATTAAGCCCTTTACCATAAACATCAAAATACGTCATTATGCCCTTGAATGATGCGTCATAGTCTAGAACCACTTATCCAATATGGAGATAAATATACCAACCGAATTAAACTGTAATTTTTATCTTAATCACCAGACAGATTAAAGGCTAACGTTTTTTTAAGTCACGATCACCATAAATTAAATAAAGATTTTTATTTAAGAAATACGTCAGAGATAATAAAGACATAATGCTGGTATTTTATTAAATATAAAGCAAATCAGAACCTAGCCAGTCATGAAATTTTCTCATTAACAGATCGCGATTAAGGTCATTGGCAAAGAGATAATGTGCCAGCTTATATGAGCGTAGAGCGGCGCCCTTTCTAATACCGTTGATGCGTGAGTTGTAACCCGACGTCCAATACAATCACGATCATTAAGATGAATAAATGACGGAGCCAGGGTGATGCGATGTCTCTGTAGAAAAGTTGCTGCAGGCTCAATATTTCAGGTTGTTAACCTATCGTTGAACGAAAAAGTATATTAACAGTTAAGCGAAAAACACCTTTTCAAACTGAACACCAGAAGCAGCGAATAGAGTGAAATAGTGAGCATACTGGATTCGAAGACGATAATCACATTCACTATGACCGGAGGCTGCCCTGGGGATTATCAGATAACGGCTTCGCTCATCGCATCATTATAGAAAAGCCAACATTCATAGCGCTGGCTACACCTGCAGCAGTGCCGTTTTGGTCAGAAACCCGTTGGGCCTAATCGCGTTTAAACTCTGCGCTGAAATTTCATCTTTCAATACAGGCACCGACTATATACTTGAGCACGTATTCTCTCAGCTCGAAGCGCAGAATTCAGCATGAGGCTACACAGTACTCGGCTCAAACCTCCTTCGGAGATTCTCATTCTTTTCTGACCACAAACCAAAAAACCTGCTTTTTTAAGCAGGTTTTACTATCTGGTCGGTGAGAGAGGATTCGAACCTCCGACCCCTTCGTCCCGAACGAAGTGCGCTACCAGGCTGCGCCACTCACCGATGGGGGCGGATATTACTGCCAGCCAGGCTCGTCCGTCAAGGGTTTTAACGCGCCTGAACGCCGTTTGCCTGGAAACGCAGCGGAGATACTTCAGGCCAGAAAGCAGCCCACGCCCTGAAAAAATTCACCGTACTTTTGTCATCGGCGGTGACTGATTGTTAGCAGGCGGCGCGAGGCCATTATTTATCTGATTAGTGACCCCAGCCGGCGAGATATAGCCAGATAACCCATGATGGTATCAAACAATTCGGCATGTCGATGAGTCACACCGGCGCGCTGCTGCGCTTTCAGCCTGTCGAAGGCACTTTCCTTATTGACCTTCGCCAGCCAGGTGTCATAAGAACAGAAAATCATCGGGACGCAGAACTGCTCCGTCGGTGCCATATTACGAGGTGTGCCGTGGAAATACATATTATCGCTAATGGATTCGCCATGATCGACGGTGTAGAACACTATCGCCTATTTATCATGTAGCTGGTCGATACTGCTACCCAGCATAATGTCAGCGTAGGGTAGCGAATCATCCTATACGTTGACCAGCTGTTATTTCGTACAGACGTCATCCACACTCAGGCATTCAGGCTGATAACGGACAAAACTACGCGGTAGCGATGATAGTACAGATAATTCAGCCTCTGGTATGAAGAATAACCAGAAGCTTGCCCCCAGGATGACGATCGACATAGGCTATTAATTCCGGGACCAGCAGCATGTCATCAACCGATTTGCACGGGTTACGCTTTTCAGCGCCGATCTGCTCGCGAAAGGCGTAACTATCAACATCAGTGTTGTTATAAAACCAGACTTAACGTAATCCATTCGGAGAAGGTTACCAAGTTAAGTGAGTTGGTTACCGAAGATTATTGGAATAAGAAACATCTCATCGCATATTTAAGAATTCAAAAATTTTATTTAATAAGAAATTTTTTCTGAAAAAGTGAATGCCGGAAAGCTTTCGGTATCAAACCATCAAGAGATAATATATGCTTATGATAATAATAAATATATATAATCAGAGCAAAGGTAACGTTGATCAAAGCCTTTTCCTTTTCCGTATCTACGGGCAGATAAACCTCCTCACCGTCAATTTTTTTAATTTTTACGGTGGGAACATTAGCTTCTGAATGAGCAAGTGTACGCTGCTGAATTTCATCTTCTGGATTATCCGCTAATCCGTTCAGAAGGATAGATAAGGCTACATTACTTGCCAGTTAATTTGGCATCTCTTAGAGGCGTCACCAACAATCCGTTGCAAATATATCGCTTAATATCCCAATCCACCCTCACAATCTTACAGTTATCACTCGTATTTATCTCAGCTTTCAGGGCATAAATGCTCTCCTCTCTATATAGTTCTATGGCAAAGAAATCTGCGCCCTGCTGATGATGCCTCGATGGCGGAATGCGTGATAAGAAAGATAAAGCGGTATAACTTGTTCGCAGGATAGATACTTTCATCCTCTACCAGAACAGATGGTTATTTATTTTCCGACAATGATCTGATTTCTGCCAGAATAAGGTATTTATCAAAATAATTTAAGATATCCGTAGTGTTGGCTATCAGCCTGCTGTCTGCATTATCTATACTATCTGTAGCTTCTTTACAGAGTTTTCAGATGCTATTCAGATAATTCCACCTGGTTGATGGAACTGGAATACCTGGTTTTTATGATTGCATTTCAGGGCGAGAAGTAAATGAAAGAGCTGAAAAATAATCCTATCAGAAAGTTTTCCTTTACTGAGTCACACAGTAAATCCTGAAAGATATTTTCTTTATTTTTTTCAATATTTTTTACTTCAGTGATTTCATCATGGTACTGAGAGTACCAGTCTGCAATACCATTAGCGTTCTCATTAATTCCATTTTTCCAGCTGTGAAAAAAATAAAAAGTGGGTGTAAAATAAAATCTCACCTTACTTTTAAAATACCCTCTGCTACAGCTGACTGGATGACAGAGAACAGGACTCCAGGAAGGATATTTTCTGATGTTACGCTACCGGGCATAAGCGTATATCCCTGAGTGGAGGAACAATACTTTTAGATGAGAAAAATATCAATAATTCTTATTGAGAATCATATCAATGAGTGCTTATTTAATATCGGGCGGCACAAACGTGCCACGGCCAGACCACATAAAAAGTAGCCGGGTAACATATATTTTTCATCATGTTACCTGGCCATATCTGCTAAAGAAAGCGTTAAAATGACAGCGAATCAACGTATTCGCCGCTATCTGGCTTTATCCCTGTTACCCTATGGACATAATTCAGGGTTATTCACTGGTTGAATATAAGTCAGGGTGTAATGCAGTGGCTCGAAAGACGTATTGGGGATTCGCAACTCTCCCGTGCAGGTTGAACGTTCATCATGGTTATCTTTTTGGAAAAAATCGTACAGCGAGGATCTATCCAGTAGATACGCCTCCATTTCGCATTCAGAAAACCTATTATACTCACCGCTACGCGCTGCATATTCATTATATCTGATGATATATAAGCCATCATTCACATGGTGAAATCCGCTAAATCAACGAATTTAATCAGTGCTGCGTCGCTTCCTGAGATGACAGACACTCTGTCGATTTCTTATCTTGCAGCGGAATGAACCTTTTCAAGCCCATAGAACGGTTCGGCCGATACGTCGTGCATAAACTGCTGAAAAGGAATACCTAAGTGGTTAAGTGGGTTGTAGAGCTTTTTCTCTTGTGCTACGGAATGAATCTGTTTACCCAAATTGGACCGGGTTACCGGTGGGCGGTTTTCCATCCCCCTATACAAAGTACCCCAGCGATTCACTAATGGCTGATTATTTACATTGGCGATTTTGGTTGATATACCTCCACTTTTCTTGCCCTTGGCGAGCGATGAGAGGAGTGCATGTTTATTTAAAATCTGAGACGCTTTACTATCTAAACCGTTGATTATCATGATCTTTTTATCCCTTTAGAGGTGAACGGAAGTGGTATTGGGTCTGATACTCAGTGACATAAAAGCTCACATCAGGAAAAAAAGGGTGTCTAAAAAATCGGTGTCAATAATTTCTCTATTTATCAGACAATTAGCCCTTAACCTATGAAACCTTTCCCATACCATTGAGTTTCAAGCGACTATATTAGCTATCTGAGGTTTTATTTCTTTCAAAATTCGATTTTTCATGGTCGCAGGTGGCATATTGTAAATAAGAGGGATGCGTTATCGAAAGCCGTCGGGTTGATAATCAGTGTAAATTGGCGCTTAGTAAAAATGACAGGTTTCACAGCAGTTAAAGAAGGGTCTTAGCGATCCTTTTAATCTACGGTGATCATTTGCACACAAGTGAAAAGACGCTAAGGCGGGTTGACGCCCATTCTTGAAATCATGTGCCTTGACAGTACAGGCAACCCGCGCACAGGCGGTTTGTAGCATCAACTCTCTTCAAATCCATCTGTCGCTGGCTGCGGTAATCAACTTTAGCCAAACTGGACAATATTTTATCATACTCAGTTAGATTAGTTTCAATGCGGTCGATGTGCTTTAGCAAATCATCAATAAATTGCTGAACCTGACGTGGTAAACAGCTCCTCTGTTCAGAAACCATGCTACGCAGAGCATCAACGTTCCCAGACATAGCGAATACCAGGCATAAAGGCCGCACTGTACCAGTAGAATGTCTAACTCATCAATAAGTCCGCGCAGTCATCGAAACCAGATAACGGCTTGCACACGTCACCTGGGGAGTTTGACATAACCTGTTATCATTGCCCGCCAGGTAAACCTATGCATTGCTGTAACAGGACTGCTCGCCTTGCGTAGAGCAGTATCAACATTCTCCCCGCCGCGAAACCTTCCTCGTTTACTTTTATCAGGCTCCAGCCAACAGCCATGCTGCAAACAACTCAACATCAACAGTCATTTCCACAGAACAAAGTTTTAATGTTTGTATTATTAAGAGACTACTTAAGAATTTCGAACTGTCAGCTTTATTTTTTTAGTTTATCTGTATATTCTATGTGTAAATCGGTATCGGGGATAGAATAATTTGCAATAATCACATTAAATCTAATTATAAATTCACCACCACTCATTATGAGATATTTAATATTTTATGCTACCTCATAATTTAAATAAGCGCAGACAGAATCCTGGTCAAACATATCATTAAAAAATGAACAAATTATTACAAACCCGATCCTTTATGAATTTATATTATTTCAATTCGCGAGCATTAAACCTCTCCAGATTATAAACGTAGGAGTTCCAGTACAGAACCCCTAAATCAACAACAAGTGACTGTCAGCTCAGGCCTGAGCTAATACTAATTAAATATACCATTGACCCTTGCCGTTTATGAATCTGTTTTCAGTGAATTTGTAACCAGCCTGAAGAAGCACTTCTGTATATCGGGAATTTTGTAGGCTTCGCTTATTCCTATTAACTTTTACTATGTTCCCTGAGCTGTTGACTTCAAATCCTTCAGACAGTTGTAAAGTAAGAGATGCAGCACTATCTGCATTGGACATCAAAAAATGAGATCTCCAGCGCGGGTCTTTTAGTTTCTTTATAAATTCATTCCTATGCCAAGGATGAATATTAGCATCATCATTCATTTCAAGCCCTGCCCTTATGTAATCATCAGGTATTTCTGATGGGTTTGATAACAAATGATTCAACATATCAGTAATGCTTCCTCCAGCAGTATTTATATAAAAAATATCACGAGTACCTGTGAAATGTGTAGCTTCATGAATAACTGTCAACTTAGTTTCTGTAGTTGATGAACTAAGGTTAAAAAATATTGTGCGCGTATTATCGTGAGGATTGCAATACGCTATCAAATATTTTTCACGATCATTTTTATAAAAAAGAATATTATCTTCGTTAAGATTCAGATCTTGCATATTATTATTTCTATTTTTTAATGTTTGTAACATTTCTTCAATGAGATCAGGGTCATTAACCCCAGTCAGAGAGGATATATGATCGAATATCATGGCTCTGGACGCTGGCGTCGCGTCAGTGGCCAGGGCGGCGTCAACCACATCATTTGCCTTGTTCAGAACAAGATCAAGACCTGAGACATGCGTTAATAAATCCTCGGCCCGGGAGGTCTCTGTAGCTGTTGTAATAGCGGATACTCCACTGTTTCCGCGGCCTATCAATGTGCCACCTCTATGAGTTAATGCATTGATCATGTGTGGTAAGTAGTTTTCAACATCTGAAATGATATCTACTGGTACAGAATGAGGAGCGTTTAAGGACTGATCAATACTTTGGAAGCTACTCAATTCTATATCTTGATTTATCCTGGATCTACCAAAAAAGAAATCTAAGCAGTACAGATTATCCTTATTTCCGGGAGTGAAACCTTTTGGAGGAAGCCTTTCTTTATTGCTGACAGGCGAGGTCATTTCCATTTTATCAATAGTCATATCTGAAGCGAATGTGATCATGCTATCTTCTGTTATTGCTTTAGGCATACTGATTAGCTCTTTAAACTTAGAGTAACCACCCGTAATTATATTATGGCTGAAAGGAATGGGATTCAGAATTCTAAGTGTGAGTAATGATCCTGATTTAGCAATTTGAGGTGTTTCTTTTATTAATCCGCGAAACGCGGACATAAAAGTTTCCCTGGCAGCCACTTCAGAAAACTTTTGCATAGATTTTCCTATCAATGAACTGAATTCTGCAATGCGACTTAACTCCGCTATGGCTGAAAGTGCTAAAAAAACGCCCTCTACAGTCTCATCTCTTTTACTAATAACATAACCTGGGTCATCTATCTTTTTCCTTGCAATAAGCGCAAAGGGTATAAGGCCAAGGGCAACATCTCCGCGGTTAAAAACATCGTCTGAATAGTATTCAATTTTATCCGAAACTTCTTTAAGAGTATGATTAAACTGCGTTCTGACATTAGACTTAAGGTCTTCTTCAGTATTTTGTTTTTTAATTTTGAATACAGAAAAAAACTTTCCATCTATATCTATCGAGTTACCATTTGATAACTTAGGAAGGTGAGACCCAATAGCGGATATATTCACAACCACGTCATCACTATTGTTATCTACAGGGTAAAATGATGTACTTACTTCGTCCGGTTTAAAGTAAAATGGTATAAATGAATTTTTTAATTCCTGAGCCGAGAGTTTCATGATAAAAGGCAGATCTGCTATTTTATTGCCTTTGAAAATCTTAATATAGAACATACCCTCTGCTGTATATGATACTATAAATTTTCCATTCGAAGTTTGCAGTATAGACATTTCATCTTCTCGTCCATTGATAAATGGACTCGAACTTACTACGTTTAATCTTTCATTCCTACAATTTAGATGTTGGAGATTCCATTTATTTATAACTTTCGAATTTAACTCTTCCTCGCTAACACCACTCATAAAAAGTAAAAGGTTTGATAATTTTGTGGCTTCTGTGGATAAATCATCTCGTCTGTAACTGACAAATTGGTTTGCATAATCCTTAAAGCTAGCACACTGAGATCGTGGTTTTAGTGAATATACAGACTTATAGGATTTATGATAATCATCAAGGAATTTACTGTCTAAGAAAGATAACTCCGCACTTCTGAAAAGAGCAGTGATTTTAAACGGTGATAAATTGTGCCATAATATTTTTATCCAAACTTTTTCCAGATCACTAAAATTTTTTACGTCGGTACCACTGAGATTTTTCTCAATTAACTTGGATAGTTGATGTGTGATATTGCTATTGTTTTTATCATAAAATACAAACCAATGGAATGCAGAATATATTTCTAAAACCTTTGATTCAATAGTTGAAGCATGTAAAACATGTTCATATATATTGAGCGCCTGCTTTGTTGTCATGTTTTTGCAGTCATATAAATATTCAACTGCAGCAACTTTAGAATCTTCTATTTTTTCAAGATCTGTAATAGGTGGAGTTCTCTCTATTTTGTTTTTTGGTTTTAGAAATGATTCATCGGAGTCCTTGTTTTTCAAATGATCTTTAACTATATCAAGCAAGATAGATCGATCATCTAAGTCAGAATTCAAATAATAGTTTTCAAAAAGCAAAGATTCCAATTTTTCATTTATTTTATTGTGAGATATCTCAGTCTCATTGAATTTTAAACCATCAAATATGTTGTTAATTTTATTTGTGTTATCTTTAATAATGGTCAGTATCGCATTACTATGAATCTCGTCTATTCCACTTATCTTATCCAGGTCTTGATTGACCAGTTCTTTGAATAAGTTATTTTCAGAGTTAATCAAATGCTTTGAATATTCATTAGATAACACCCGCTGAAACCTGGTGTATCTATTCATTAATACTCTAATTAATACCTTTGTATTTTTAGCATAGGTATTTAAAAGATAACCATTAATTGTAAGATTACTCAAAAATGCGTTAATAAACTCAATTCTTTTTTCCTTAAAGGTTTTATCCCAATTGCTAAGCTCTTTTAATACCTTTATTTGTAATGAGTGATTTTCTGCATCAGGGAATTTTAGAATTTTATCTAATAGTCTGCTGGAAAAAAATAAATCACGAGTTTTAAACTCGTCGGGAACGGAAGATAATAACTTTACGTATACGTTTTCTTTTGCAATTTTTTTCGCAATTTCATGTATATTTTTAATTCCATCGTCACCGGTTATACTACCATGAATAAAACTGCCAACCAACTTATTATTCTCAGTTAAACCCTTCGATAAGTTCAATAACGTATGGTATTCCAATGAATTTTTATTCAGTAAGGATATTTTTTCCGGCCCTGCTTTAGAAAAAACAGTATTTAACATCTCAGTAATTTCTTCAATGATTATTGTAGCCACTCGTGTATAATCATTGGGCGTGCCGACATCAGGATTATAAATGCTCGCCCTGAATAAATTTTTATCCATTTTATCAAAAAACTTTCTAACATACCCACTATCTGATGGAATTATTTTATTATTGAATAATTCATTAATTTCTTCCCTTCTTTTCAATTTGTCTTTTTGTTGCTGTGTCGATAGCGCTCCATCGTAATTCCCTAAAATATTTAGCGTTTTCTGAAGATCAAATATTACCTGAATATCCTCTTTTCCCATAATTATTGCACTGTTAATAATTAATTCTATCTTATCAAAAATCAATTTATTTAAATTACTAACAGCGAAGTTCGTTTCGATATCTGTTTCGTTTTTAAAAATCTCATTCAACATTGCATTGATTAGTTGTATTGCATCTGGGTTTTTAATTTTAGTGAAAATTGAGTTTCTAAAAAAAAGTTCCGCCTGCATCTTGTTTATCTCTTTTTTATGAAGTAGTTCCTGAGGCGATCTAGGTTTTTCCAAATGTGAGTTGATAAGTTTTCTTTCTTGGCTGCTTAGATGAACTTCAAAGATCTCACTGATTCCTTTTAATTCATCCAGCTCAAGTTTCGACAGGATAAAAGGATATTTATCCAGAAGATTGATGCGTTCAAGAAGCGTATCTCGAACTTTCAGAGATAATTTAACTAAATTTAGCTTACCATTACTTTCGTCATTTTTGTGAGATATAACCCCAGGATCTAATCTGGCATTTTTTATTATATCCATTATTATCTCAGCAATTTTATTACTGATGTTCAAGTGTGGAAATATATCATTCATGACACTCTCATCAGTAACAGTGTTATCTGTATACAACCGGAATTTTAGAGGTTTGCTTACCAAAGCTGATATTATGGGTTGTTCATCATCTAAACCCTCTGTATTAAGGGTTGGGATCACTGAATCCGAGCGTCCAGATGTAAGGCGATTATAAATATAACAACCCGTCCCCACTCCTAACGTGACTCCAGCTGCAATAGTCGTTTTACTCTTCAGGGCCTGTATATATGGTGTTGTCACCGATGCCACAGCGGCGCCTGTCACCAGAGGCAGTAAAGCCTCCCCACCACTCCGGCTTGTTTCTGCCGAGGTTACCTGCGTTTCCGGCATCTCGGTGTGTACAGGTAGGCTGTCAGTCTCTTTCGTCAACGGCTCAGGATAAGCGATGGCATCACATTTCGTATTAAAATGCGCGTTGGTTACAACTTTTTCGTTTATTCGCTGGCGGCTCTCAGTCTTAACGTCTGTACAATACAGCAGGTCTGAAAGACCACTCTCCTGCCGGAGTTTATCCACAGCCAGATAATGCGCCTGTTCAGGCAAAGAGAGAGGGGTATTTCCCCCGGTCGCAGGGGCCGGCCTGTTCTGTACCGTCGCTCGGGTGTAAGCCTCGGGGCTGGCTGTTGAATTTGACGAAAATGCGGTAAGCCGTGGTATTGAGGAAGAGCAGGAAACGGCTGCATCGCATACCTCTCTGGTCAATTCTGCCTCGGTATCCACCTCAAAAGCTGGCGCACGTTGTGATGTGCCGGTATTTTCAGGGATTGCCGCGCCGGACGGCAGACTGCCCGCCATATTTCCCAGCGCAGCCCAGTAATGACTGGCGCGGATAAAAATATTAGCCATAAAGGCCGGGACCCTCAGAACACCGCGCTGCGGGGCCCCTGCGTCTTTCATCCAGCGTCCCGCCACAATGGCCGTAATCGCCAGGGCTGTAAACAGATGGATGGAAGTCTGATTTTCTTCGTTGCCCATAAGAGGCTGCAGAAAAGTCT
>NZ_FOVC01000018.1 GCF_900115045.1 Izhakiella capsodis
AAACTCTTCAATTTAAAAGCGTCTGATGCTCAAAGAATTAAACTCTTCATCCGTTAAAACGGATGATTACGTAATGAATTTACGTGTTCACTCTTCAAGACTTGATACATCAAAGTTTTGCGATATCAATCCTGCGAGTGCCCACACAGATTGTCTGATAAATTGTTAAAGAGCAGTGCGACGCGGCGCTGAGCCTGCTGTCGCGAGGTGGCGTATATTACGCTTCACCGCTGAAGAGTCAAGGTTTTTTTCCTTCCCTCTCACAAGAAAATGAATCACTTCATTACCTTGCTGACCCGCCCGCGTTACCGCTTTACCGTGTCAGTGGTGGCGCATTATAGGGAGTTCTCTTGAGCTTGCAATAATTAAAATGGCAATTTTCAATCGTTTGCTGCTTTACACAGCGAAAGAGCTATTTATACAACTTTATTCACTGTTTTATCCACAATCAATTTGAAAGAAGAATTTTTTCAAGCACCACGCAAACGTTTTCGTTACAATACTTCCGCAAAATTTACAGGCTGCCTTCAGAATACAGTAAAGGACGTTACCTGAATCAGGTCTCTGCAGACTAAGATTCAGGTAACGCTCTTAACCCAAAGATTATCTGTAGCGAATAACGCCAGGGGATTTTATCCATGCAACAATCTCGTCCTGTACGCCGTGCCCTACTCAGCGTCTCTGACAAAGCCGGTATTATTGAATTTGCTCAGGCACTTTCACAACGTGGCGTAGAGCTTCTCTCTACGGGAGGAACCGCCCGTATTCTGGCAGAAGCTGGTTTATCCGTCACTGAAGTATCTGAGCACACCGGCTTTCCGGAAATGATGGATGGACGGGTTAAAACGCTGCACCCGAAGATCCATGGAGGCATACTGGGACGCAGGGGACAGGATGATACCGTTATGGCGCAGCACCAGATCGCGCCAATTGATATGGTTGTCGTTAATCTTTATCCTTTTGCACAAACAGTTGCCCGGCGCGACTGTACCCCCGAAAACGCAGTAGAAAATATTGATATCGGTGGGCCAACGATGGTTCGCTCTGCGGCTAAAAACCATAACGATGTAGCCATAGTAGTAAATAACAGCGACTACCGTGCAATTGTTGCAGAAATGGACGACAACGCAAATTCACTGACAATGGCTACGCGTTTTAATCTGGCAATCAAAGCTTTCGAACATACAGCTGCCTATGACTGCATGATTGCTAACTATTTTGGCACGATGGTCCCTGCCTATCATGACGAAAAGAATAAAGCTTCCGGTCGTTTTCCCCGTACACTGAATCTCAACTTTATCAAAAAGCAGGACATGCGCTACGGTGAAAATAGCCACCAGGACGCCGCTTTTTATGTTGAAGAAAATCTGCATGAAGCTTCTGTAGCCACTTCCCGTCAACATCAGGGCAAAGCGCTTTCCTACAACAATATTGCGGATACTGACGCGGCGCTGGAGTGCGTGAAGGAATTCGCCGAGCCGGCTTGCGTTATCGTCAAGCATGCCAACCCCTGTGGCGTCGCTGTTGGCCAGTCTATTATTGAGGCCTACGAGCGCGCATGGAAAACCGACCCCACCTCGGCTTTCGGTGGCATTATCGCCTTTAACCGCGAGCTGGATGAAGCCACTGCCCAAGCTATCATCAGCCGCCAATTTGTCGAAGTCATCATCGCCCCTTCAGTCACCGACGCTGCGTTAAACGTCACATCAAGCAAGCAAAATGTACGCGTGCTGACCTGTGGTCAATGGCAACAACGTATCGCCGGACTCGAGTTCAAACGCGTCAATGGCGGGTTATTGGTTCAGGACCGGGATCTCGGCATAGTTGATCCAGACAAGCTTCGTGTCGTCAGCAAACGCCAGCCTAATAAGCAGGAACTGAACGATGCTATTTTTTGCTGGAAAGTCGCTAAATTTGTTAAGTCAAATGCCATCGTATATGCCAAAGAAAATATGACTATTGGTATTGGCGCGGGTCAAATGAGTCGGGTTTATTCCGCGAAAATTGCTGGGATCAAAGCGGGCGATGAAGGACTCGAAGTGAGGGGGTCAGCAATGGCATCCGATGCCTTTTTGCCCTTTCGTGATGGTGTCGATGCCGCAGCAGCCGTTGGTGTGACCTGTGTGATCCAACCAGGCGGATCTATTCGCGATAACGAAGTCATCGCCGCTGCAGATGAACACGGTATTGCGATGATATTTACCGATATGCGGCATTTCCGTCATTAATCAACGAAGGATGTGACAATGAAAGTTTTAGTTATTGGCAATGGTGGTCGGGAACATGCCTTAGCTTGGAAAGCCGCTCAGTCACCGCTGGCTAACACGGTATATGTTGCGCCAGGAAACGCTGGAACTGCACTGGAACACGCGCTAAAAAATATTGATATCGGCGCGACAGATATTACTTCGTTGGTTAACTTTGCCAAAACAGAAGGTATCGATCTCACTATTGTCGGTCCTGAGGCGCCCCTTGTGGCAGGCATCGTCGACGCATTTCGCGCCGAGGATTTGATGATTTTTGGCCCCACCAAAGCCGCAGCTCAGCTGGAAGGCTCTAAAGCGTTTACTAAAGATTTTCTTGCGCGACATTCTATCCCGTCAGCGGAATACCAAAACTTTACCGAAGTAGCCCCCGCATTAACCTACATCCAGCAACAAGGCGCACCCCTCGTCATTAAGGCCGATGGCCTGGCTGCCGGGAAAGGCGTAGTCGTCGCAATGACGCTGCAGGAGGCTGAGGAAGCCGTTCGCGATATGCTTGCAGGCAATGCTTTTGGCGAAGCTGGCAGTCGGATTGTCGTCGAAGAGTTTCTCGAGGGCGAAGAGGCCAGTTTTATTGTCATGGTTGATGGCGAACACATACTGCCTATGGCGACAAGTCAGGATCATAAACGCGTTGGCGATGCAGATACCGGCCCTAATACTGGAGGAATGGGGGCTTACTCACCAGCACCGGTGGTTACCGATGAAATTCATCAGCGCATTGTAGAACAAGTCATCATTCCTACCGTGCAGGGTATGGCCGCAGAAGGAAACCGATATACGGGCTTCCTCTATGCTGGTTTGATGATTAACAAAGACGGACAACCTAAAGTGATTGAATTCAACTGCCGTTTCGGTGATCCAGAAACGCAGCCGATCATGCTGCGTCTGCAATCCGATTTGGTCGGGTTATGTCTGGCGGCATGTGAGGGTAAGCTACATCAGGTAGATTCACAATGGGATCCGCGACCTTCACTTGGCGTAGTTCTGGCAGCCGGCGGCTATCCAGGTCACTACAATATCGGCAATGAAATTCACGGTTTGCCACTTGAAGAAGCCGAAGACAGCAAGGTTTTCCACGCTGGAACCCGTTTGGTTAAAGAGCAAGTAGTTACCAATGGGGGTCGTGTTCTGTGCGTCACAGCCCTCGGAGAGAACGTTGCTGCGGCACAAAAGCGCGCATATGAGCTGGCACAAAATATTAATTGGGAAGGTAGCTTTTGCAGAAAAGATATCGGCTACCGCGCGATTAATCGCCGGTAGCTCAGAAGTTAAAGTCGGAGCATGTCCGACTTTTTCAGAAACTCGGCTCTTTCGGCTCTGCCATGCACAGATCCCGCGTAGACACCAACAGAAGCTGAGTTCCCTGAGCCGCTTGCAGCCAGGCAACACTGACAGGCGTATGGTCAGTGCCTTGGATTTGTTGAACAGCCCGGAGGGCATGTTCATCAAAGGATGGATCAACATATTGATCATGGCAGTCGATTACTTTGTTATCGGACTGCCAGCGCCCCTGGTGTAACACAACCCGTCCATCCAGTAAGGCATCGCTTATCTGTAACATTCGCTGCGCATCAAACTGATAGAGCGCAACCTCATCGTTCCTCAAGGGTTCACGGTGTCCGGCGAGCTGACGTTGCATGAAACTCAACTTACCGCCGCTATCAAAGCGCAGCGTGACATCGTCAGGCTGACTGCCTTTCATATGACGCTCCACTGACATCAAATGATTTCGCTGCCAGGTATAATAGGTTTCCACTACGCCAGAGTCTGAAAACGGCGTATACACGGTTAGCATATGAACCGTCTCACCATAATTTTTACGCCAGATTCGCACTGCGCCATGGTCTGCCAGGTAACCGCTGGCGGTAAAATCAGATGATTCGTTATGGGTGCTACAACCAGCCAGCAGGGCTAGCCCACATACGAGGGAAAAAGTACGAATACGCATCGGTTTGTCCGACTTGGGTAAACTAACGAGTACAGTAAAACAAAAGGGGCGAAATCGCCCCCCTGTTTAATTCTTTACTGCTCGTAATTACTTAACAGCGTCTTTTAGAGCTTTGCCGGATACGAAAGCCGGAACGTTTGCAGCAGCGATTTTGATTTCTTTGCCAGTCTGCGGGTTGCGGCCGGTACGCTCAGCACGATGGTTAACTTTGAAAGTACCAAACCCAACCAGTTGTACCGCATCACCTTCTTTCAGAGACTCAGTAATTGCAGCCAGAGTGGATTCCAGAGCAGTTTTTGCCTGGGCTTTAGACAGATCCGCTTTGTCTGCAATTACATCAATCAGTTGAGTCTTGTTCATAAGTTATCCTTACAGTGTATATAACGCTTGCTAAGTATCGAATGCGAGAGGAAAACCAGTTTCTGGCACTCTAGCAGTCACGCACCGATAGCCACATTTTTCAGCCCCTCAAATGTAGACCAGAGTGGGGGCTAATGTGAAGCCTTAAGGCATGACAAATCAGGCCTGAAGTCACGTTTTATTGTCTTATTGCTGAAAATTTATACCAATATTACTTATTGAGGCTTCTCGCAGGTCAGATCTCAGCCCTTTAATCAACTCGAGATCGCGCTCTTCACAAGCATTCAGAAGGCGAAATACTTCCCATTGAATGTCCCATTCCTCTTCCACCGCAGGATTCTCTTTTAACTCTTCATCGGTCATTTCACGACCGGCCTGAGTCATTTCCAGCATTGCCACAGAGTTAATCGAAGCTTCGCTAACGGCAATAGCATGAGAAAGCGTATCGCCGCTCAAGCGCGAGTGAAGTAATTCGCTTAAGCCAACACAGGCATCAATTGCCGGATAAACCCCGTAAACGCTATACTCCCCGGCTAAAGGAATAGCGTCTTCAAACTTTTCCAGCTGGCTGTCAAAATTAACTTTGGCGTCTTTTACTATCAGCGTCTCCCAGATGAGATCAAGAATACGCCGATAAAGCATGCCATCTCCAAAGCCCGCCTGCTGACAAAATGCCCAATAATTAGGAAACATTCGCTCACACAAGCAAGCCATGAAGGTAACGTGCTGCCAGCTCTCAAACCTCTCAAGCCGCAGATGAATAGGGTTACGTAACATAGCACCATCTCTTTAAGCACAAATCAGGCGGCATTGTACCTGAAACCCGCATTACAGGCCTGTTATTCGGTTATCCTGTTGCCAGCGCAGAAACGCTGGGCGCCGCGAAGCGATCGCATCTGCCCAACGCGTCGGCTCTGGTAGCCGGTAGCCAGCCATCACGTTTTTCACCCACTGTAACGCTGTATCATGGCTGATACGGTGCCCGGCAGAGATAAATAACGGATTACAGCGCGCTTTGCTACGCCACACCCAGCCGATCTGCTCGTCTTTATGATGTAGGGGCTGACAAGCGTCTGGCCCGGCATCAAGCGGCATATACTCGCCGCACAACCGCTTCTTTGCTACTCCGATAGTTGGCGTATCCACCAGCAGACCAAAGTGCGAGGCGATACCCAGACGTCTTGGGTGAGAAATTCCGTGGCCATCGACGTACAGCAGATTGGGTTTTAGCTCAAGCTGCGACCATGCCTGCAGAAGTGCCGGCGTTTCACGAAAAGAGAGAAAGCCGGGTATGTAGGGCATCTGCGTCGCTATACGTGCTAATTTAAACTCAACAGGCTTCAGCGACGGATATTCGAGAATGACTATCGCAGCACGAGTGACGTCCCCGCCCTGCTCGAACCCGACATCAGCACCGGCAATCAGGCGCGGTGGCATAACCTCAAAATCATCTGTCCGTATTATTTCCTTCGCCCGCATCATTTGCTGGTGACGTAGTGCCTGAATATCCATAATTAGTTCTGATGATATTTACCTGATAATTTATGAACGGCCTCGACGAAGACCCCGGCATTTTCAGGAGAAACGTCCTGATGAATACCGTGGCCGAGATTAAATACGTGACCGCTTCCCTTGCCAAATCCATTAAGGATTGTAGCAACCTCCTGTTCAATCCGTGCAGGCGTGCCATATAGCATTGAAGGGTCCATGTTGCCCTGCAAAGCGACTTTATCGCCAACGCGCCGGCGTGCATCATGAATATCCGTGGTCCAGTCCAGTCCCAGGGCATCACAACCGGTTTGGGCCATCGCCTCCAGCCACTGCCCCCCACCTTTCGTAAACAGCGTGATTGGCACCCGACGCGCTTCGTTTTCATGCAGCAAACCATCAATGATCTTATGCATATAATGCAGGGAAAAATCACGATAGTCCCGTCCTGTCAGGACACCACCCCAGGTATCAAAAATCATCACCGACTGGGCGCCGGCACGAATTTGCGCGTTCAGATAAAGCATCACACTATCCGCCAGTTTATCCAGCATCAGATGTAGGGTTTCAGGCTCCGCATACATCATATTTTTAATTTTGGTAAAAGCTTTGGAGCTTCCGCCTTCAACCATATAGGTAGCCAGCGTCCAAGGGCTGCCAGAAAAACCAATGAGCGGAACCTCGCCGCATAAGTTTCTGCGAATTGTACGCACGGCATTCATCACATAACCCAGCTCCTGCTCAGGGTCCGGCACCGGCAATTTTTCCACGTCCCTGCGGCAGGTCACCGGTGCTGCGAAGCGCGGCCCCTCGCCGACCTCGAAATATAGCCCAAGACCCATTGCATCAGGAATGGTGAGAATATCCGAAAACAGAATGGCGGCATCCAGCTGATAGCGTCGTAAAGGCTGAAGCGTCACTTCACAGGCCAGTTCAGCATTTTTACACAGCGCCATAAAATCTCCCGCCTGTGCGCGAGTGGCTTTATATTCAGGGAGATATCGACCAGCCTGGCGCATCATCCACACAGGCGTTACATCTACCGGCTGACGCAGTAAGGCTCGCAAATAACGATCGTTCTTAAGTTCGCTCATAACCATTCTCTCATATAATTGCACACCAATTCAGGACGCAGCACCGTCCAGGTTTAATGGCGTGTCCGGTATTCCTCCGCAGCACGACATAGCGCAACGGTGTCTTCAATCAGGCGCCGGGCAACGGTGCCCGGCGGCGGTAACAGCGGCAGCGCATCATAGCGATACCAGCCTGCATCCAGTAATTCTTTCGGGTCATGGCGCAGCTCTCCACCACCATACTCTGCCATAAAAGCGGTCATCAGAGATTGCGGAAAAGGCCAGGGCTGAGAGGTAACGTAGCGTAAGTTTTTAACACTGAGATTACTTTCTTCCATCACCTCACGCGCTACCGCCTGCTCCAGGGTTTCACCAACCTCAACAAACCCTGCCAGTACGGTATAGATACCGTTACGGTGGCGGTTATGTTGAGCCAGTAAAATCTCTTCGCCCCGGCGAATCGCAACGATGATACAGGGGGCGATTTGCGGGTAATAGCGCTGACGACAATGGCTGCAAAGGCTGGCCCATTCCGTTTTGCTGAGATGCATCTCATGACCACAATAACCGCACCAATGATGGGAGCGATAAAACTCTGCCAGTTGTACACCTCGCCCGGCCAGCTGAAACAAGCCGGGATCAATATCGATCAACTGCCGAACCGACCCCATATTTTCAGATTTATTTGCGCGTACCAACCAGACAGAATCGCCTTGCCATTCACCGATCTGCAATCCCCGCCCTCCTGCCAGGGAAAAATCTGCTGCTGTTCCATATGGCAAATCACCTTTCGGTAACCAAAGTTTATGTTCATGGCTGACAATCCACCAGCCAGCGTCTAAGCTTGAAATTTCACGTTCCATAATATACGTATCCTCAGCTTGCCGGATTTTTCATTTTTCGATGCCCGGACCAACGTTGACACTCACTCACGGAGTAGTAGCATATGCTTAACCAGTTGAATATTCTGACCGAACGCGTAGTGGGGAGTAATGATCTGGTGGATCACTGGCTACATTTCCGCCGTCAACTACTGGTTTCCTATTACCGCATGGTTGGCATCAAGCCTAACAGGGATTCTCTCACTGTGCTCGACGAAAAAACCCTGGATGATTTTTGTCAAAATTTGGTTGATTACCTCTCTAGCGGACATTTCAGTCTATATGAACGGATTATTGAAGAGATGGCAGAAGACAGCCCATTGCGAGCCGCTATACAAATTTATCCGGCGCTGCAGGCCAATACCGACGTACTGATGGAGCTTTATGATACCCATCTCGAAGCTGCAATCGACGATGATAACTGTCTTGAGTTTCAGACGGCACTATCACAAATTGGCGAATATCTGGAGTCGCGTTTCATGCTGGAAGATAAGCTGATTCAGCTGACGCTGAACAATAATCCAGAAAATCCGTTAGCCGCTAACGACAGCTACCTGGTCCGACCTGCATAGACGCCCTTCACAAAATTCCCAACTGTAATCTATTACAAGCCTTTATAAGTTGGCTAAGTTGGGTAAGTTGGGTAAGTTGGGTAAGTTGGGTAAGTTGGGTAAGTTGGGTAAGTTGGGTAAGTTGGGTAAGTTTAAATGTTGAACACGGCATTGCTGAAATCCGTCTCAGACAGACAAATAGAAAAGTTTGAGTGAACACAATTTTTGAATTTTCGTCGGAATATCCTGGACAAGCATAAGCTTGACTCGGCGTTTACCGCTTTTTACCCATGATGATGAGGAAGATCGACGGGGTGCTAATTCGTCAGGCTCAGTGATCAATTACAGATATAAAAAAACCGCGCCCAGGCGCGGTTTTTAGTACTTTAAAAATAAATTACTCGTCGGAACCGTTCAGTCCGGCATTGAGTAACTCAGCCAGACTGGCAGACGCTTCATCTGCTGTTACCTGCGGTGCAGCAGGCACTTCACCGGCCTGACGGCGACGCATACGATCCTGATGGTAAGCATAGCCAGTACCAGCAGGTATCAGACGACCCACGATGACGTTCTCTTTCAAACCACGCAGATCGTCGCGTTTGCCCGCAACGGCAGCTTCGGTCAGAACGCGGGTAGTCTCCTGGAAGGAGGCCGCAGAGATGAACGACTCGGTTGCCAGTGACGCTTTAGTGATACCCAACAGATCGCGGTCGAAGTTGCAACCCAGTTTACCTTCCGCCTCCAGATCGCGATTCGCAACCTTAATGCGGGAGAACTCAACCTGCTCACCTTCCAGGAACTCAGAATGGCCTGGAGCGCTGATGGTCGCTTTACGCAACATCTGTCGTACGATGACTTCGATATGTTTATCGTTAATCTTAACGCCTTGCAGACGGTATACGTCCTGCACTTCGTTGACGATGTAACGCGTAACCGCATGGATGCCACGCAGGCGCAAGATATCATGTGGAGACTCAGGTCCATCAGAAACTACGTCACCACGCTCTACACGCTCACCTTCAAATACGTTAAGCTGCCGCCATTTTGGGATCATCTCTTCGTAAGGATCGCTACCGTCGATTGGCGTAATCACCAGACGACGCTTACCTTTGGTCTCTTTACCGAAGGAAATAATCCCGCTAATTTCAGCCAGTATTGCCGGTTCTTTCGGACGACGCGCTTCGAACAGATCGGCAACGCGCGGCAGACCACCGGTAATATCTTTAGTACCGCCAGATTCCTGCGGAACGCGCGATAGGGTATCACCCGAGCTGATCTGTACACCATCCTCAAGCTGAACGATCGCTTTGCCCGGCAGGAAGTACTGCGCTGGCATATCAGAGCCAGGGATCATTACATCATTGCCATTAGCATCAACGATCTTCAGCGCCGGACGCAGATCTTTACCGCCGGAGGTACGTTCAGAGGTATCCAATACCACGATCGACGAAAGACCCGTCAGCTCATCAGTTTGACGAGTGATCGTCTGACCGTCGATCATATCCACAAAGCGAATGAAACCGCTCACTTCAGTGATAACCGGCATGGTGTGCGGATCCCAGTTTGCCACGGTTTCACCCGCGCTAACTTCCTGACCATCGCCTTTGGCCATAACCGCACCGTAAGGTACTTTATAGCTCTCTTTAGTACGACCAAACTCGTCGATCATCTTCAGTTCAGTATTACGCGAAGTCACGACCAGTTTGCCTGAAGAGTTGGTTACGGACTTGGCATTGCTGAGCTTGATAGTACCCTTATTTTTCACCTGAATGCTGGACTCTGCCGCCGCACGCGATGCCGCACCACCAATGTGGAAGGTACGCATGGTCAGCTGGGTTCCCGGCTCACCAATGGACTGCGCAGCGATAACCCCGATGGCTTCACCTTTGTTAATCAGGTGGCCACGCGCCAGATCACGTCCATAACAGTGGGCGCAAACGCCGAAGTCGGTTTCGCAACCTACCACTGAACGGACTTTGACGCTGTCGACGGAATTTTCTTCCAGTACGTCACACCAATGCTCATTGAGCAGCGTGTTACGGGAAACCAGAATATCGGCCGTACCCGGCTTGAGAATATCCTCAGCCGCTACACGACCCAGAACGCGCTCACGCAGCGGTTCTTTAACGTCACCGCCTTCTATAACCGGCGTCATCAGGATACCTTCGTGCGTGCCGCAGTCGTCCTCGGTCACCACCAGGTCCTGTGCTACGTCAACCAGACGACGGGTCAGATAACCCGAGTTCGCGGTTTTCAGTGCGGTGTCCGCCAAACCTTTACGCGCACCGTGTGTAGAGATGAAGTACTGAAGTACGTTCAGACCCTCACGGAAGTTAGCGGTGATCGGCGTTTCGATGATTGAACCGTCCGGCTTAGCCATCAGGCCACGCATACCTGCCAGCTGACGAATCTGTGCAGCAGAACCACGCGCACCGGAATCAGCCATCATAAAGATGCTGTTAAAAGAAACCTGCTTCTCTTCTTGACCGTCACGGTTAATCACGGTTTCAGTTGAGAGGTTTTCCATCATCGCTTTAGCGACGCGTTCATTAGCGGCAGCCCAAATATCGATAACTTTGTTGTAGCGTTCACCAGCAGTTACCAAACCAGACTGGAACTGCTCCTGGATTTCGGCTACTTCTGCTTCTGCTTCGCTGATGATTTCAACTTTACGCGCTGGGATCACCATATCATCAATACCGACTGATGCCCCTGAGCGCGCAGCATAGGCAAATCCGGTGTACATCGTTTGGTCAGCAAAGATTACTGTCGGCTTCAGACCCAGAATGCGATAGCAAGTATTCAGCATTTTGGAGATGGCTTTTTTACCCAGCGCCTGATTTACGATGGAGAACGGCAGACCTTTCGGCACAATCATCCACAGAATAGCGCGGCCAACAGTGGTATCGACCAGTCCAGTTTTTGACGTGAATTCGCCCTGTTCGTTTTTCTCGTATTCCGTAATACGTACTTTAACGCGCGAATGCAGCTCTGCCAGACCAGCACGGTAAACGCGCTCGGCTTCTTTCGGGCCTGACAATACCATGCCTTCGCCTTTGCCATTCACTTTCTCACGGGTCATATAATAAAGACCCAGGACAACGTCCTGAGAAGGAACGATGATCGGCTCACCGTTAGCCGGTGACAGGATATTGTTGGTAGACATCATCAACGCGCGCGCTTCGAGCTGGGCTTCCAGCGTCAGCGGTACGTGAACAGCCATCTGGTCGCCGTCAAAGTCGGCGTTATAGGCCGCACACACCAGCGGGTGCAGCTGAATCGCTTTACCTTCAATCAGAACCGGTTCAAAGGCCTGAATACCAAGACGGTGCAGCGTAGGCGCACGGTTTAGCAGAACCGGGTGCTCGCGAATAACTTCATCCAGGATATCCCAGACAACCGCTTCTTCACGCTCAACCATCTTTTTGGCAGCTTTGATCGTGGTCGCCAGACCACGCAGCTCCAGCTTGCCGTAGATAAAGGGCTTGAATAGTTCCAGAGCCATTTTTTTCGGCAGACCACACTGATGCAGGCGCAGGTAGGGACCGACGGTGATGACAGAACGACCGGAATAGTCGACGCGTTTACCCAGCAGGTTCTGACGGAAACGACCCTGCTTACCTTTGATCATGTCGGCCAGCGATTTCAGCGGCCGTTTGTTGGAACCGGTAATAGCCCGACCGCGACGGCCATTGTCCAGCAGCGCATCAACCGCTTCCTGTAACATACGCTTTTCGTTACGAACGATAATATCCGGTGCAGCCAAATCCAGCAGGCGTTTCAGACGGTTATTACGGTTGATCACGCGGCGATAAAGATCGTTAAGATCGGACGTAGCGAAACGGCCGCCATCCAGTGGCACCAACGGGCGTAGATCCGGTGGGAGAACGGGCAGCACAGTCAGAATCATCCACTCAGGCTTGTTGCCAGACTGGACGAACGCTTCCAGCAGCTTGATGCGTTTGGTTAGCTTTTTGCGCTTAGTTTCAGAGTTGGTTTCATTCAACTCCTCACGCAACTGCTCGCACTCCTGCTCCAGATCCATATTTTTCAGCAGACCCTGGATAGCTTCGGCACCCATCTTAGCGTCGAATTCGTCACCGAATTCCTCCAGCGCGTCAAGGTACTGCTCTTCGGTCAGAATCTGACGTTTTTCCAGGTTGGTCATGCCACCTTCGACAACCACGTAAGATTCGAAATAAAGCACTCGTTCGATATCACGCAGTGGCATATCCAGCAGCAAACCGATACGTGACGGCAGCGACTTCAGAAACCAGATATGAGCGGTCGGAGACGCCAGCTCGATGTGACCCATGCGCTCACGACGCACTTTAGTTTGAGTCACTTCAACGCCACATTTCTCACAAATAACGCCGCGGTGCTTCAGGCGTTTATACTTACCGCACAGGCACTCGTAGTCTTTTACCGGGCCAAAAATACGGGCGCAAAATAAACCGTCGCGCTCCGGCTTAAAGGTACGGTAGTTGATGGTTTCCGGCTTTTTAACTTCACCGAACGACCATGAACGGATCATGTCTGGCGATGCCAGAGCAATTTTGATCGCATCAAACTCTTCGGTTTTAGTTTGCGCTTTCAGAAATTTAAGTAAGTCTTTCACGGAGTAGCTCCCGTCGGAGTGAGACTCTCAGAAACGCCCGACACCAGCCGGGCGTTCCATAACCAGTACAATTGCGAGCTAACTTGGGTTACTCGTCTTCCAACTCGATGTTGATACCCAACGAGCGAATCTCTTTCAACAATACGTTGAAGGATTCCGGCATGCCCGGCTCCATCTGATGATTGCCGTCCACGATGTTCTTATACATCTTAGTACGGCCGTTCACGTCATCAGACTTAACAGTAAGCATTTCCTGCAAGGTATACGCGGCACCGTAAGCTTCCAGCGCCCACACTTCCATCTCACCGAAGCGTTGACCACCGAACTGGGCCTTACCACCCAGTGGTTGCTGAGTAACCAGGCTATAAGAACCGGTAGAACGGGCATGCATCTTGTCATCGACCAAGTGGTTCAGCTTCAGCATGTACATATAACCTACGGTTACCGGACGCTCGAACTGCTCACCAGTGCGACCATCAAACAGCGTAATCTGACCGGAGGTAGGCAGATCGCCCAGCTGCAGAAGTTCCTTAATTTCAGCCTCTTTTGCACCGTCAAACACCGGCGTAGCAATCGGCATACCTTTCTTCAGATTCTGAGCCAGGCGCAGCACTTCATCATCAGAGAAGGTGCTCAGGTCAACTCTCTGACGCACATCAGCGCCAAGATCGTAAGCCCGCTGGATAAACTCACGCAGTCTGGCAACATCTTCCTGCTTCTTCAGCATCGCATTGATTTTTTCACCGATGCCTTTCGCCGCCATACCCAGGTGGGTTTCGAGGATCTGACCGATATTCATACGCGATGGTACGCCCAGCGGGTTCAGTACGATATCAACCGGCGTGCCATTCTCGTCATAAGGCATATCTTCGATCGGGTTGATCTTAGAGATAACACCTTTGTTTCCGTGGCGGCCAGCCATTTTGTCACCCGGCTGTATCTGGCGTTTGACTGCCAGATAAACTTTAACGATCTTTAACACGCCCGGAGCCAGATCGTCGCCCTGGGTAATTTTACGGCGCTTAGCTTCAAGCTTTTTCTCGAACTCATGCTTGAGCTCATCGTACTGTTCAGCCAGCTGCTCCAGAGAATTTTGTTTCTCTTCATCAGTCAGACTAAGTTCAAGCCAGCGTTCACGAGGCAGCTTATCCAGTTTTTCTGCTTCAACACCGCCGGCAACCAGCAGAGTACGAATACGGGTAAAGAGACCAGCTTCAAGGATCTGCAATTCTTCAGTCAGGTCCTTTTTCGCTTGCTTTAGCTGCATCTCTTCGATTTCAAGCGCACGTTTGTCCTTTTCCACACCATCGCGAGTGAAGACCTGAACATCAATAACCGTACCTGACACACCGTTTGGCACACGCAATGACGAATCTTTCACGTCAGAGGCTTTTTCACCAAAAATTGCGCGCAGCAGTTTTTCTTCCGGTGTCAGCTGAGTTTCACCTTTTGGTGTCACTTTACCAACCAGGATATCGCCGCCGGTTACTTCGGCGCCGATATAAACTATGCCCGACTCATCCAGCTTAGAGAGCGCCGCTTCACCCACATTTGGGATGTCAGCCGTAATCTCTTCCGGCCCCAGCTTAGTGTCACGTGACACGCAAGCCAGTTCCTGAATGTGGATGGTGGTGAAGCGGTCTTCCTGAACTACGCGCTCAGACACCAAAATGGAGTCTTCGAAGTTATAACCGTTCCACGGCATGAACGCGACGCGCATGTTCTGCCCCAGCGCCAGCTCACCCAAGTCAGTTGAAGGACCGTCAGCCAGGACGTCACCACGCTCAACCGGTTCGCCCAGAGAAACGCAAGGCATCTGATTAATACAAGTGTTCTGGTTAGAACGGGTGTATTTAGTCAGGTTATAGATATCAATGCCGGCTTCGCCCGGGTACATCTCGTCTTCGTTGACTTTGATAACGATACGGGACGCATCCACGTACTGTACGCTACCGCCACGTTTTGCAACGGAGGTAACACCGGAGTCAACCGCAACCGCACGCTCCATACCAGTACCAACCAGCGGCTTATCGGCACGCAGAGTCGGCACCGCCTGACGTTGCATGTTTGCGCCCATGAGAGCACGGTTAGCATCATCGTGTTCCAGGAACGGAATCAACGACGCACCAACAGAAACGACCTGCTGAGTAGAAACATCCATGTAGTCAACCTGATCGCGGCTGAACAAACTTGATTCGCCTCTACTGCGGCAGGTGACCAGATCATCTACGAAGGCAAAATTATCGTCGAGATTGGTATTTGCCTGCGCAATAACGTAATTGCCTTCTTCAATAGCAGAAAGGTAATGAATTTCGTCGGTCACGATGCCATCGACTACGCGCCGATAGGGTGTTTCAAGGAAACCGTACTCGTTGGTTTGTGCATAGACAGACAGCGAATTAATCAGCCCGATGTTCGGACCTTCGGGCGTTTCGATCGGACAAACGCGACCATAGTGAGTCGGGTGTACGTCACGAACTTCAAAGCCAGCACGCTCGCGTGTCAGACCACCTGGGCCCAGCGCAGAAATACGACGCTTATGGGTAATCTCAGACAGCGGGTTATTCTGGTCCATAAACTGGGAAAGCTGGCTGGAGCCAAAGAACTCTTTAACCGCGGCAGAGATCGGTTTAGCGTTAATCATATCCTGCGGCATGAGCGTATCCAGATCGCCCAGTGAAAGACGCTCTTTCACTGCACGTTCAACACGCACCAGCCCTACGCGGAACTGATTTTCAGCCATTTCACCGACGGAACGGATACGACGGTTGCCAAGATGATCGATATCATCAACCTCACCTTTACCGTTACGGATATCGATCAGTTTTTTCATTACATCGATGATGTCATCGTTGCTAAGAATCCCTGAACCTTCGATATCATCCCGGCTCAATGAGCGGTTGAACTTCATACGCCCAACGGCTGACAGATCGTAACGATCGGTCGAGAAGAACAGGTTCTCAAACAGATTTTCTGCTGCTTCACGCGTTGGTGGTTCACCGGGGCGCATCATACGATAGATTTCAACCAACGCACTCAGACGATCGTTGGTCGGATCGACACGCAGCGTTTCCGCCATGTACGGGCCGTGATCCAGATCATTAGTGAACAGCGTTTCGATACGCTTGTGTCCAGCATGGCTCAATTTAGCCATGAGATCCAACGACAGCTCCATATTGGCTGAAACGATCAGTTCGCCAGTGCTTTCGTCAATGTAATCACGCGCAACAACTTTACCAGCAATATATTCAACCGGCACTTCGATATGTTCAACGCCGTCTTTTTCCAGCTGACGAATATGGCGCGCAGTGATACGACGGCCTTTTTCTACGTATACCGTACCGTTGGTTTCGATATCAAAAGAGGCCGTTTCACCACGCAGCCGCTCTGGTATAAGCTCCATTTGCAGCTTATTGTCACGTATTTCAAACATCACTTTATCGAAGAACAAATCGAGGATCTGTTCAGTGGTGTAATTCAGTGCGCGCAGAATAATAGTCGCTGGCAGCTTGCGACGGCGGTCAATACGAACGAACAGGTTATCTTTTGGATCAAACTCGAAGTCCAGCCATGAACCGCGATAAGGAATGATGCGTGCGTTGTACAGCACTTTACCCGAAGAGTGGGTTTTTCCTTTATCACTGTCAAAGAAGACGCCAGGACTACGGTGCAGCTGAGAAACAATTACACGCTCAGTGCCGTTAATAACAAAGGTACCGTTTTCAGTCATGAGCGGAATTTCGCCCATGTAAACTTCTTGTTCTTTAATGTCTTTTACGGTGCCTTCAGGCGCTTCACGCTCGTAGATCACCAGACGCAGTTTCACACGTAGTGGTGCAGAGTAGGTTACGCCACGGATTTGACATTCTTTAACGTCAAATACTGGCTCACCCAAGCGGTAGCTAACATATTGCAGCTCAGAATTTCCGCTGTAACTCTGGATAGGAAAGACAGAACGGAATGCGGCTTCTAATCCGTACTGACCTTCAGGGTCTTGCTCGATGAACTTCTGAAACGAGTCAAGCTGGATAGAAAGGAGATAAGGTATGTCCAGAACTTGTGGACGTTTACCAAAATCCTTACGAATGCGTTTTTTCTCGGTATAGGAGTAAACCATAGGGTTCCTCAGCTAGCTGACAAGTCGACCCACTCTGTCCGTCCTGGAGGACAGTTCATGCAACACTATTTTATTTGTGAAAGGCGTTACACCTTTCTAATACATCTTTCTATCACTCTTAAATCATTTCATTGCTTTTGCATGGGCAGGAAACCCTAACAGGAAAGCAGTATATTAAGTCGTCGATAGAAAAAGATATTAAGCTGAATCAATGGATAAACAGTGCGAAATTCCATTATTGCTCTACAGCGCAAAAAGGCTGGTGACCCGAAAGTCACCAGCCATCAGCCTGGCAAGTCAGGCTGCAACCTGGAAGGTCGGCTTATTTAACTTCAACTTCAGCGCCAG
Organism: Izhakiella capsodis; assembly: GCF_900115045.1. Taxonomy (GTDB): domain Bacteria; phylum Pseudomonadota; class Gammaproteobacteria; order Enterobacterales; family Enterobacteriaceae; genus Izhakiella; species Izhakiella capsodis. The sequence continues at coordinate 17,652 of NZ_FOVC01000018.1, forward strand.
CTTCTTCCAGAGATTTTTTCAGAGCTTCAGCGTCGTCTTTGCTGATGCCTTCTTTCAGCGCAGCTGGTGCAGACTCAACCAGATCTTTCGCTTCTTTCAGGCCCAGGCCAGTTGCGCCACGTACTGCTTTGATAACAGCAACTTTGTTAGCACCAACGGCTTTCAGGATTACATCGAACTCAGTTTTTTCTTCAGCAGCTTCAGCAGCCGGGCCAGCAGCAACAGCGACGGCAGCAGCAGCAGAAACGCCGAATTTTTCTTCCATTGCAGAAACCAGCTCAACAACGTCCATTACGGACATAGCGGCAACGGCTTCCAGGATTTGATCTTTAGTGATAGACATGACAATTGTTCCTAACAATCAGAAATAGTTTATACGTTAGCGACCGCGTACGAAAAAGGCTTATGCAGCCTCTTTCGCATCGCGTACGGCGGCCAGAGTACGCACCAGTTTGCCAGCAGCGGCTTCTTTCATGGTCGACATCAGACGTGCCAGTGCTTCTTCGTAAGTCGGCAGAGTTGCCAGACGGTCGATTTGGGCCGCCGGGATCAGCTCACCTTCAAAGGCTGCAGCTTTGACCTCAAATTTTGCATTCGCTTTCGCGAACTCTTTAAACAGACGAGCAGCAGCGCCCGGGTGTTCCATAGAGTATGCAATCAGGGTCGGACCGACGAACGTGTCTTTCAGGCATTCGAAAGGAGTACCTTCAACAACGCGGCGCAGCAGTGTGTTACGAACAACACGCATGTATACGCCAGCTTCACGACCTGCTTTACGCAGTTCGGTCATTTTATCTACGGTTACGCCGCGAGAATCGGCAACAACCGCAGACAGCGCACCTTTGGCTACTTCGCTGACTTCAGCAACAATCGCTTGTTTGTCTTGAAGATTTAATGCCATTAGCTTTTTGCTCCTGGATTTGACCAGAGAATAATTTCTCCGGAACTCACTTCACTCATACTCAAAAAAGAGATGAGCGCTAAAACACGGTGAGCAGAATCCAGTTAAGAAAAAATTCTTTTCGGTTCTGTCACCGTCTACGCAGGTAAAATTAAGTCTAAAAGAGACACCTGCGGTCTTGGACGGAGGTCAGGATAGGGCCTGACTCCAACCTACTCTTGCAGCAGCTCACTGCAATGGCATCAGACCTTTACAGTTGACTTCCCACAAGAGTCAAATTATTCCGCGCATAAAATGCGATGGGCGTAAGATATTAGATGAAAAATTCGCCCATTTCAAGCAGCAAAACTTAGTTTGCTACCGTGCTCAGACCCGACTGGTCAACAGCGACACCCGCACCCATAGTGGTAGAGATGCTGACTTTCTTGATGTATACGCCTTTTGCCTGTGCGGGTTTAGCGCGTTTCAGCGCAACCAGCAGAGCTTCCAGGTTTTCTTTCAGTTTGTCAGAATCAAAGTCAACTTTACCGATGGTGGTGTGAATGATGCCGTTTTTGTCGTTACGATAACGAACCTGCCCGGCTTTGGCGTTTTTAACCGCTTCAGCAACATTAGGCGTAACAGTACCCACTTTTGGGTTCGGCATCAGGCCACGCGGGCCCAGAACCTGGCCTAACTGGCCAACAACGCGCATTGCATCTGGTGAAGCAATAACAACGTCAAAGTTCATTTCACCTTTTTTGATCTGCTCAGCCAGATCTTCCATACCTACCAGCTCAGCTCCAGCAGCCTTAGCGGCTTCTGCGTTAGCGCCCTGGGTAAATACAGCTACGCGTACTGAACGACCAGTACCGTGCGGCAATACAGTTGCACCACGTACGTTCTGATCCGATTTGCGTGCATCAATGCCGAGGTTTACAGCAACGTCCACGCTTTCAACGAATTTAGCAGTCGCCAGTTCTTTCAGCAGAGAGACAGCTTCATTGATGTCATATAATTTAGTTACATCAACTTTTTCACGGATTACGCGCATGCGCTTGGTCAGCTTAGCCATATCTTAATCCTCCACTACCAGGCCCATGGAACGAGCTGTACCTTCGATAGAGCGACTCATCGCGTCTACATCGGCACCCGTCATATCCGCGGCTTTGGTTTCTGCAATTTCACGTACTTGAGCACGCGTCACTTTACCAACTTTTTCTTTGTTCGGTTTACCGGAACCAGACTTGATACCCGCCGCTTTTTTCAGCAAAACAGCCGCTGGCGGAGTTTTGGTAACGAAGGTGAAAGAACGGTCAGAATAAACAGTGATAACAACCGGAATAGGCAAACCCTTTTCCAGAGATTCTGTTTTGGCGTTAAACGCTTTACAGAATTCCATGATGTTAACACCCTGTTGACCCAGAGCCGGACCAACCGGCGGACTCGGGTTCGCCATACCAGCTGCAACCTGCAGCTTAACGTAGGCCTGGACTTTCTTAGCCATAATATATCCTCTATTGGGTAGTAACGCTTCAGAGAAGCTCCCCGACGTTAAAATTCACGCACCGATAATAAAGGCGCATAAAAACAAAAGGCGCGAAATTTTAGACCAATTTCGCGCCGACTACAAGAGCTAAAAGTTGAACGCTGTACGCCTAAATTTAGCCTTTCTCAACCTGATGAAAGTCCAGCTCAACTGGTGTTGCACGGCCAAATATGGAAACCGATACTTTCAGACGGCTCTTCTCGTAATCAACCTCTTCAACCACACCATTGAAGTCGGCAAAAGGCCCGTCGTTGACACGAACCATTTCACCCGGTTCAAATAGCGTTTTAGGACGCGGCTTATCGCCTACTTGCTGTAGACGATTCATGATCGCATCAACTTCTTTATCACTGATAGGCGCGGGGCGGTCGGACGTGCCGCCGATAAAACCCATTACACGGGGGACGCTACGTACCAAGTGCCAGCTGGCATCGTTCATGACCATCTGAACCAGCACGTAGCCTGGGAAAAACTTGCGCTCGCTTTTACGACGCTGGCCGCCACGAATTTCCACGACTTCTTCAGTCGGAACCATGACTTCACCAAACAACTCTTCCATGTTGTGTAATTTGATATGCTCACGCAGCGATGTGGCTACGCGGGCTTCAAAACCGGAGAACGCCTGAACGACGTACCAGCGCTTTTTGGGAGCTTCAGACATCTCAAAACCTCAGGCCAGTGATAAACGATACAATACGAACCAGAATGCCATCCAGTCCCCACAAAATCAGTGACATCACGGCAGTAACCGCAGCGACGATTAAGGTGGTGTGCAGCGTTTCCTGACGTGTTGGCCATATAACCTTCCGCACCTCAGTGCGGGCTTCACGGGCAAAGGTAACAGTCGCTTTTCCAGCAGTTGTCAGCAAAGCGATGCCGCCTGCCGCTGCGAACAGAATTACGACAACCAGTGCGCGAACTGGCAGCATTACATCGCGATACAGGAAATTGCCGATAATCGCCACAAGCAACAGCGCGATGACAACCAACCACTTGATAACTTCGAGGCTGCGACCGCTTCCTTGGGCTTCGGTATTTGTACTCATAAAAACAACCTGCCACAATAAACAGAAACTAATTTGCCCTGCATGGCAGGGCTTCCAAACCGAATGAGGCTCTCAGGCTTAATTCGGTGCTCAACGCCGATCAAGAGAGCCTGCCTCAGCAATGATTATGCGGCTGAATCACTGATGAGCCAGGTTCTATATCGCAGCGTACAAAAAGGGCATCAAATGATGCCCTTTCCGTCAGGTCACGTCAAATGTTATCGAAATTAAGCGATAACTTTTGCCACAACACCCGCACCTACAGTACGGCCACCTTCACGAATTGCAAAGCGCAGACCGTCATCCATTGCGATTGGGTGGATCAGCTCAACGTTCATTTTGATGTTGTCGCCCGGCATTACCATCTCTACGCCTTCCGGCAGTTCGATGGTTCCTGTCACGTCAGTTGTACGGAAATAGAACTGCGGACGGTAGCCTTTGAAGAACGGAGTATGACGGCCGCCTTCATCTTTAGACAGAATATAAACTTCTGATTCGAACTTGGTGTGCGGCTTGATTGAGCCCGGCTTAGCCAGTACCTGACCACGCTCGATCTCTTCACGTTTGATTCCGCGCAGCAGAACGCCAACGTTTTCACCTGCCTGGCCCTGGTCCAGCAGTTTGCGGAACATTTCAACGCCGGTGCAGGTTGATTTCGCCGTATCTTTGATACCCACGATTTCAACTTCTTCACCCACTTTGATGATGCCGCGCTCTACACGACCGGTTACCACGGTACCGCGGCCGGAGATAGAGAATACGTCTTCGATCGGCAGCAGGAACGGCAGGTCGATTGCACGCTGCGGATCCGGGATGTAGGTATCCAGGTAGCCCGCCAGCTCAATGATTTTCTCTTCCCACGCTGCGTCGCCTTCCAGCGCTTTCAGCGCAGAACCGCGTACGATTGGCGTGTCGTCTCCGGGGAAATCATAAGCTGACAGCAGCTCACGCACTTCCATTTCAACCAGTTCCAGCAGCTCTTCATCATCAACCATGTCACACTTGTTCAGGAACACGATGATGTAAGGAAC
>NZ_FOVC01000011.1 GCF_900115045.1 Izhakiella capsodis
CGATGCGTTGAGCTGACCGGTACTAATGACCCGTGAGGCTTAACCTTACAACGCCAGAAGCGTTCGGGGTGAGTTGAGAGAATTTTTGGCTTGTTGACGGACAGAGAACAGAGTTGTGTTCTGCGCAGAGAAGAGGCGGGACATGACGTAAAGAATTTGCCTGGCGGCAACAGCGCGGTGGTCCCACCTGACCCCATGCCGAACTCAGAAGTGAAACGCCGTAGCGCCGATGGTAGTGTGGGGTCTCCCCATGCGAGAGTAGGGAACTGCCAGGCATCAAACAGAAGAAGAGACCCCGTGCCTGCGCACGGGGTTTTTTTGTGCATCGAAAACCCCCAGCCAGGCTGGGGGTTCCGTTGAGCTTACAGCTTTGAGTAGTCTTTTAAAGCCCTTTTTGATTTGTTAGAAAAACCTTGCGGTCTGGCAACTGCAAAGTTCATTCAAGGAATCGAAAGGGGGTCCCGATGGGGGACGAAAAGAGCTTAGCGCACACGCGGTGGAACTGTAAATATCATGTTGTTTTTGCATCCAAGTACAGAAGACAAGCGTTCTACGGAGAGAAACGCAGAATAATTGGGAGCATATTAAGAAAACTATGTGAATGGAAGAATGTGAACATTCTTGAGGCCGAATGCTGTGTGGATCACATCCATATGCTTCTGGAAATCCCGCCGAAGATGAGTGTTTCAGGCTTCATGGGGTACCTGAAAGGTAAAAGCAGTCTGATGCTCTACGAGCGGTTCGGGGATCTGAAGTTCAACTATCGTAACCGGGAGTTTTGGTGCCGGGGATATTATGTGGATACGGTTGGGAAAAATACAAGGCGTATCCAGGAGTACATAAGGCATCAACTGGGAGAGGATAAATTGGGCGAGCAGTTGTCCATCCCTTATCCGGGTAGCCCGTTTACGGGCCGTAAGTAGAGAAGTCAAATGCAAATGTCAGATCGTATGCGCCTGTTAGGGCGCGGCTTGTAATAGAGCCTTACAGGCGCATATGAAAAACCTCCGGCTATGCCGGAGGATAGTTATTTATGGGCGTCATCCGGGCATGGGATGGAGAAAAGGCAGCAGCGCGGAATTAGCCATCGGCCCTTTCAAGATCTTGCGGTGTATTCATATTGGCAAAGCAACGCTCCTCATCTTCCAGCGTTACAGCATGACCGCCAGCACCGGAAAGAAATCGACTCAGACGACGCTCCCCCTGAGCAAGACTGAACTGAAGCGCAGGGCGTAGTGTGGTATTTAAAAGCGTCAATGCAGGATGATCACGCTCGTGGCTTTTTACCCAGGCGGCCGGTGCAGCTCCTTTTTGCTGCCAAAGTTTATTTATCCAATCAAACGGCAGCCAGGGCATATCGCAAGGTGCAAATGCTACCCAAGGAGTCGGTGATGCTGCCAGTACCGCCAGCATGCCTGCCAGTGGGCCCGGATGGTCAGGTAAGCTATCTGATATAATCGGCAGCCCACTCTGCGCATAGCTATCAAGATTCCGGTTGGCGTTTATCACTACACTGTCTACCTGAAGTTGCAGATTTTGCTGAACATGCTGATAAAGGGGACGGCCCTGAAACAGCAATAAGCCTTTATCTTTTCCACCCATACGGCTACCCAGACCACCAGCTAAAAGTGCGCCAGTGATAGGCAAAATGTCGCTACGCATATATTCTCTTTACAGGTTGATTGCCCGCATTATTAAACAACATATTCCAGGAAAGTATCATGAAAAATCACCGACTCAATGAATTGATTGAACTGCTACATCCAGCTTGGCAAAGTGAGCCAGATCTCAACCTTGTGCAATTTTTACAAAAACTGGCGCAGGAAGCTGGTTTTGATGCGCCATTGGTTGAGCTGAGTGATGACGTATTGATCTACCATTTGAAAATGCGTAATACCGTGAAAGACAGTGTAATCCCTGGGTTACAAAAAGATTATGAGGATGATTTTAAAACGGCCCTATTGCGCGCGCGCGGTATTCTCAAAGAGTAGCTCGGGCACATCGACACTGCTTTGATGCTATGCTGTGCATCGATCAATTCTCTTGACGCTGAACTTGCAGGATGACTGAACCCGCCTTTAACTTTTCCACGCTGGAACCCGACGCTATTCTCGATGCGTTGTGGGACAGCGGTATCCGCGTTGAATCGGGGCTGACCGCGCTGAACAGCTATGAAAATCGCGTCTATCAATTCAGCGATGAAGATAAGCAGCGCTTTGTCGTTAAATTTTACCGCCCACAGCGTTGGAGTGCGGCACAAATTCTGGAGGAACACAGGTTCGCCTGCGATCTCAACAATGATGAGGTACCGGTTGCTGCTCCACTAACGTTAAACAACAATACGTTGTTAACTCATAATGGTTTTATGTTTGCAGTTTTTCCAAGTATGGGAGGACGTCAATATGAAACTGATAACCTTGACCAACTGGAATGGGTTGGACGTTTTTTAGGGCGGCTGCATCAGAGTGCAGGTAAGTCTGCTTTTCAGGAGCGTCCGAAAATTGGCTTGCAAGAGTATATTTATGAGCCACAGCAGCATCTGAAACAGTGTGAGCTTATTCCCAAAAATCTAAGGTTTTCTTTTACTGCAGCTCTTGAGCGGTTGATCGTAACCTTAGAAAAGTGCTGGCATACTCAGTGGCAGCCGTTGCGTTTGCATGGTGATTGCCATCCAGGCAATATTCTCTGGCGGGACGGACCGTTATTTGTCGATTTAGATGATGCTCGAACGGGGCCCGCTATTCAGGATCTCTGGATGCTGGTCAGCGGTGATAAACAGGAGCAGCGTCTCCAGTGGGAGATAATGCTTGAAGCTTATCAGGAGTTTTGTGAGTTCGATGTTCACGAGTTGACACTGATTGAATCTTTACGCGCAATGCGTATGGTTTATTATCTGGCGTGGGTTGCACGCCGTTGGCAGGATCCTGCTTTTCCCGGGAGCTTTCCCTGGATGACTCAGGAGGATTTTTGGCACCGACAAATTGCACTATTTACCGAACAGGAAAGGCTGCTTCGGGAACCACCTGTACGGATGATACCGTGTTTTTAGCGGCTAAATAGTTATTCGATCGGGATAATATGAGGGGACAGTTTTTCAATGAAAAAGATTTTGTTTGCGCTGGCGGGATTGGTTCTGGCTTTTGGCGTATCTGCGGCACCTTACAGCGAAGGTAAACAGTATGTCGCACTGGATAAGCCAGTTGCCGGTGAACCTCAGGTGTTGGAGTTTTTCTCCTTTTTTTGCCCACACTGCTACCAATTTGAACGTATATGGCATGTGAATAGCGCGATTAAGAAAAACTTACCTGATAACGTGAAACTGACTAAGTATCACGTAGATTTCCTGGGCGGTGATCTTGGCCCGATAGCAACCCATGCATGGGCGGTTGCGATGGCTTTAGGTGTGGAAGATAAGGTAACTGCACCTTTGTTTGATGGCATTCAGAAAGATCAAACCATCACTGATGCTCAAAGTCTGAAAGCAGCCTTTATTAAAGCCGCAGGGATCACTTCGGAAGAGTATGATGCTGCGTGGAATAGCTTTGCGGTTAAAGCCTTGGTTGCTCAGCAACAAAAAGCGGCGGCGGATCTCAATTTACGTGGCGTACCGGCTATATTTGTTAACGGTAAATATATGGTTAATAATGGAGGACTGGATACTTCTTCCCAGGAAAACTATGTACAGGATTATGCCAACGTGATTAACTTCTTGTTAAATAAGAAATAGTTTTAATATAACGAGTGGTAATACCATGCTGCGCTCTGAATGTCTGATTCCTGAAAAGTAAGAGCGCAGTATTTCATCTAAGCTGTCAACGTAGCCGTATAGCTACTGAAAATTCCAGATATTATTCAGTATTCAGATGAATACGCGGTGGGTCAGGCAAAGAAAATAATTTATATCCACAAAGATGTTATGAATTTAGCTTGGATAAAAGGATTGCCTTATAAATATAATTTATTGATTAATATGAATTTATAGATTCTGATCTAATTAACCTTTCTTTAGGTTAAATAGATTAGCAATTTTACGCACAAAGTTATCCACAAAAGGATCTTGCGCAGTTCATAGCAAATATATTATCCCTTCAGGGTTAATTAACGTGGTTACGTCGTCTTTAGCAGCAAGCTGTGGCATCCTTAGTGTTAAATCAGACAACTACGCAAGATGCTATAACAATGGCTAAAATCGCAGAAAACCCGCTTATTCTTGTTGACGGTTCATCTTATCTGTACCGTGCCTTCCATGCTTTTCCACCGTTAACGAACAGCGCCGGTGAACCTACCGGCGCGATGTATGGCGTGCTCAATATGTTACGGAGTCTGCTGCTGCAGTATCAGCCTTCGCACGTGGCCGTAGTCTTTGATGCGAAAGGAAAGACTTTCCGCGATGAACTGTTTGAACATTACAAGTCCCATCGTCCTCCTATGCCTGATGATCTTCGTGCGCAGATTCAGCCTTTGCATGACATGGTCAGAGCGATGGGGCTGCCTTTGCTGATGGTAAGCGGCGTTGAGGCGGATGATGTAATTGGTACTCTGGCGCAGCAGGCGGACAAACAGGGGCGCTCGGTGTTAATCAGTACCGGTGATAAAGACATGGCGCAGCTGGTAACACGCAATATTACGCTGATTAATACGATGAACAATGCCATTCTCGGGCCTGAGGAAGTGGTTGAGAAATATGGTATTCCACCAGAGCTAATCATTGATTTTCTCGCCCTGATGGGAGATTCATCTGACAACATTCCTGGTGTTCCGGGGGTTGGTGAAAAGACCGCTCAGGCCCTGCTCAATGGGCTTGGTGGTCTTAATACGTTATATGCAGCTTTGGACAAAGTCGCTGATCTCGGTTTTCGCGGCGCTAAAACAATGGGCGCAAAACTTGAGCAAAATAAAGACGTTGCCTTTCTATCTTATCAGCTGGCGACGATTAAAACCGACGTTGAACTTGATCTGACGCCGGATGAACTTACGGTTAGCTCACCCGATGTGGAAAAGCTTTTAACATTATTTAATCATTATGAGTTTAAACGTTGGCTGAGTGATATTCAGGAGGGCGTCTGGCTAAAGGACAGGAAAAGCAATACGACCAGACAAAAAAAGGGCGTTGAATCGCAAGACGTAGGGATTCCTGAGGAACCTGCCAGCGTGCTCTTATCCGACGGTTACGTCACTATCCTGGATGAAGAGGTTTTTGCTAGCTGGTTGGAAAAATTAAGCAATAGCGAGCTTTTTTCATTCGATCTGGAAACTGACTCGCTTGATACGCTAAGTGCTAAAATTGTTGGTTTGTCTTTTGCCATTGAGCCCGGGGAAGCTGCCTATCTTCCCGTTGCACATGATTACCTTGATGCGCCGCCACAGCTGGCTCTTGATGAGGTGTTAGCGAAACTCAAACCGCTTCTGGAGGGAAAAAAACCGGGTAAAATTGGCCAGAATCTGAAATATGATCGCGGCGTACTGGATAACTATGGCATTCAGCTCTCCGGTATCGAATACGATACTATGCTGGAGTCCTATTTGCTGAACAGCATTGGTGGCAGGCATGATATGGATAGCCTGGCATCACGCTGGTTGAATCATAAAACGGTAAGCTTTGAAGATATCGCCGGTAAAGGTAAAAATCAGCTTACCTTTAATCAAATAGCACTTGAACAAGCAGCGCACTATGCAGCGGAAGATGCTGACGTTACCCTGCAACTGCATAAAAAAATGTGGCCTGTGTTAAAAGAAGAAGTCGGGCCAAAAAATGTTTTTGAAACCATTGAGATGCCGTTACTTGAGGTTCTTTCGCGTATTGAGCGAAACGGTGTACTTATCGATCAGAAGATATTATCGGAGCATTCAAAAGAGCTGGCTAACCGACTGGCTGAGCTTGAGCTGCAGGCCCATGAACTGGCGGGAGAGCCTTTTAACCTTTCCTCACCCAAACAGCTGCAAGTGATTTTGTTTCAAAAGCAGGGTATCAATCCAACGAAAAAAACCCCTGGCGGTGCGCCTTCGACCAGCGAAGAAGTGCTGGCTGAGCTGGCACTCGATCATCCTTTGCCGAAAGTTATTCTGGAGCATCGTGGACTGTCGAAGTTGAAATCTACCTATACCGATAAGCTACCGCAGATGATCAATCCACGGTCAGGCCGCGTACATACTTCATATCATCAGGCTGTTACTGCAACGGGACGGTTATCCTCGACTGACCCTAATTTGCAAAATATTCCAGTGCGTAATGACGAGGGGCGTCGCATTCGTCAGGCATTTATTGCGCCACAGGGGCATCGCATCCTCGCGGCAGACTATTCCCAAATAGAGCTGAGGATAATGGCTCATCTGTCTCAGGACAAAGGATTGCTCAGTGCGTTTGCTGAAGGACAGGATATTCACAGAGCTACGGCATCGGAAGTGTTTGGCGTTGTGCTGGATAAAGTCAGCTCAGAGCAGCGTCGCAGCGCTAAGGCAATAAATTTCGGCTTGATTTACGGAATGAGTGCTTTTGGTCTTTCACGACAACTGAATATAGGCGCCAAAGAGGCGAAAAAGTATATGGACCGTTATTTCGACCGCTATCCCGGCGTGCTGAACTATATGGAAAATACGCGATCTCTTGCAGCAGAGAGGGGCTATGTAGAGACCCTGGAAGGTCGTCGCCTCTATTTACCAGATATAAAATCGGGTAACGCAATACGGCGTAAGGCAGCTGAGCGCGCAGCTATCAATGCCCCGATGCAGGGTACTGCAGCTGATATCATTAAACGCGCAATGATTGCCGTTGATGGTTGGCTGTTGCAGGACAATCCAGAGGTGAAGATGATTATGCAGGTTCATGATGAGCTGATATTTGAAGTTCAGCAGAGCGAAATTGAAGCCGCTTCTGCACAGATTCGCCGGTTGATGGAGTCCAGCATGAATCTTGATGTGCCGCTTCAGGTGGATATCGGTACCGGAAGCAATTGGGATGAAGCCCATTAGCTGATGTTTGACGGAAATGTACGCGCATTGTCGTTTATCAGCGGGCTATCAGATAGATCAGAGCATCAGGTACACTAATTGATTAGTGTAAAGGCACTTTTTTTATAATTTAGCTAGGGTTTCGTCTTAATATTGTGAGTTGAGTATGGTAATTAACTGGAAATAATGGGAGCTGACTACAAAAAATGCTTTGTCGGTCAGGAGATATCGGGTAAAGTTAAACACGTAGGGTACAGAGGTAAGATGTTCTATCTTCAAGACCTTTTACTTCACGTAATCGGATTTGGCTAAATATTAGCCGCCCCAGTTGCTGGTGTAACTGGGGCGTTTTTTATTGGCTAGCAAGCCATACCTCACTGGTTTTGGCTAATTACTCCGCAGCTTCAAACCAGCTATCAAGTTTAACACGCAGTTGATCTACGCCGATTTTCTTTAACGACGAAAACATCTCGATCTGTACATCTCCCATAAAAGCTAGCGCTGCTTCTCTCACCTTATTCAGCTGACTCTTACGCGCCCCTGATGCCAGCTTATCGGCTTTAGTCAGTAAGACCAGCACGGGTATTTTGCTATCCACGGCCCATTCAATCATCTGCTGATCCAGATCTTTCATTGGATGGCGTATGTCCATCAGAACCACCAGTCCTCGCAGGCAGGCTCGTTTTTCCAGGTACTCCCCTAGCGCGCGCTGCCATTTTAGCTTCATCTCTTCAGGAACTTCGGCATAGCCGTATCCTGGCAGATCGACCAGTCGCTTACCTTCAGTCACTTCAAACAAGTTGATAAGCTGAGTGCGCCCCGGCGTTTTACTTGTGCGAGCAAGACTTTTTTGATTGGTCAGAGTATTTAGTGCGCTTGATTTGCCAGCGTTTGATCGACCGGCAAAAGCCACTTCCGTTCCGGTATCGGGAGGTAAGTGACGAATATCCGGTGCACTGGTGACAAATCGGGTGATGTGATAATTCCAGGCTGACACAAATAATACTCCAGATTAGACTTTGGGGTGATTATACCGGGAAAGCCCAGGAAGGTCTTCTCAACTCACTTTGAATAATTTCTTGTGAGACATTTGCCATAAAAGGTGCAAGCTTAAACGGTATCTTTATTAGAATCAGATACCAAAAAAATCCAAAAAAACAATTAAATATAAAAATTCTTTATGATTGAATGAAAATTTCTCAAGTTACTATCTTGAGACTCCGACTGGTTAGGCTACATTTATTGATGTGGTCGGGAAGAACATCATCATGAAGATGTGCTCAGGGAAGCTTCAGGATGATTAAGAGCAATAAAGGGACAAGTTTTCGGAGCAAAACATAAAGGAAAGGATTAGCTCAGGGAAGTGACTGGCAAACGGAAAACCGGGATGTTGTATGCTAACAGGGATGCTGACAAGGTCAGCCCTTCTGCGGAAGGTGAAAAAAAGGCGACAGGGTGACCTGCCGCCTTTTTTCTTTCAGCACTTTCTGCTAGATTCCGCGACACTCCCTTGAGGAAACTTTCGCTGAGACAACTATCATGAAGCAACCTGCTCGCACTTCTTCCGGCAGTAAAACCAAACGTAAGACGCGTGAAATGCTGAACCAGGAAGCGCGCGACCGTAAGCGCGAGAAGAAGCATCGTGGTAATGCTGCGGGTAGCCGCGGCAATCTGCATGCACAGCCACAGAAAAGAGCAAATGGCGGAAAGCCAGAAGATCCACGTATTGGCAGTAAAAAGCCGGTTCCATTAGGCTCCGGTGTTTCGGCAACAAAGAATCATTTAACTGACAAGTCTGCGTCAGTAGACGCGAAAAGAGTCGCTATACCCCCACAGGAAGAGCTGGCGATGCTGGAAAATGACGAGCGGCTGGATACACTGCTCGACCAGCTGGAAAAGGGTGCATCGCTCAGCGCTGAAGATCAGGCCTGGTTGGATCAGACGTTAGATCGTATTGATGCGCTGATGGAGCTGCTGGGTATCGATCTGAACGATGATGTTAAGGAAGAAAACGCTGAAGAAGATTTGTACAGATTGCTAAAAGGTTGACAAGCGTAGTTGTGAAAAGCTGATCTAACGCAAGATAGCAGCGATGTGATTTACGGTGATATCTGATGATTTTTTGGTCTGGATCAAGTGTCGGTATCATTCTGGCATGTTACTTGGGCTGGCTATTAGTTAGACTTTTACGTCTGATGCGCCTGAAAACGCGCCTGCGGCTTCGAGTCTCATCGCAGTCTCGAAGGCAGTGGACAGGCTCGCATTTACGTGAACCATGCCAGAGGAAGAAACGCAATGAGCTCGCCGCAGATAGAATGGGATCAGGCGCTGATCGAAAAATATAACGCTTCTGGGCCGCGTTATACATCTTACCCGACAGCGCTAGATTTTAACGATAGCTGGCGGGAACCCGCTTTTCGTGCGGCGGTGAATCGTTATCCTGAACGGCCGCTATCCCTCTATCTGCATATCCCCTTCTGCCACCGCCTTTGTTATTTTTGCGGCTGCAATAAGCAGGTTACCCGCCATCAACACAAAGCAGAGGTTTATCTTCAAACGCTCTTTATAGAAATTAAAGCGCGCGCAGCGCTGTTCCGTCAGCGCAAGGTAACACAGATGCATTGGGGCGGCGGCACGCCAACCTTTTTAACCGCAGAGCAGATACAACGACTCATATCACTGCTACGCGCCGAGTTTGATTTTTCCCGTGATGCGGAAATTTCTATTGAAATCGATCCGCGCGAAATTCCCCTTGAGATGATTGACCATCTTCGTGAGCAGGGTTTCAATCGCCTTAGTATGGGCGTTCAGGATTTTAATAAGATCGTGCAGGAGCGGGTTAATCGGGTTCAGGATGAGGATTTTATCTTCTCTTTGGTCGAACGAGCTCGCCAGACTGGGTTTAGCTCGACCAGTATCGACTTAATATACGGGTTGCCGATGCAAACGCCGGAGAGCTTTGCTTTTACTCTGCAACGCGTACTGGCCCTGTGTCCGGATCGGCTAAGCGTATTCAACTATGCTCACCTGCCGTCACTATTTGCTGCCCAACGTAAGATCCGTGAGGAGGAGCTACCGTCTGCCAGAAATAAGCTTCTTATTTTACAGCAAACAATTGAAACTCTCTGTGGGGCGGGTTATCAGTTTATCGGTATGGATCATTTTGCATTGCCTGACGATGAGCTGGCTCAGGCGCAGCGTCGCGGTGAGCTGCATCGCAATTTTCAGGGATATACCACTCAGGGTGACTGTGACCTGTTAGGCATGGGCGTTTCCGCTATTAGCATGGTTGGTGAAAGCTACGGTCAGAATGATAAAGAGCTGCGCCAGTGGGCGGAGCTTATCGGGACGCAAGGTAGCGCCATTTGCCGTGGGTTGGATCTTAACGCCGACGATCGCCTTCGCCGTGAGGTGATTAAATCGCTGATTTGTAATTTTTCCCTGGATTTTACTCAGCTTAACCAGCTTTGGGGGATTGATACCGAAAGCTATTTTGCTGAAGAGCTCGCGAAGCTGGCACCGATGGTGGCTGATGGACTGATTGAGCAGTCAACGCTGGGGCTAACAGTAACGGCGAAAGGACGACTGCTGATCCGCAATATTTGCATGTGTTTTGATGGCTGGCTACAGCGTAAATTGCAGCAGCGGCAGTATTCACGGGTAATCTAATCCTTCAGGCAGAATGTAAACGAAACGACCGGCTAGTGAGCCGGGCGTTTTACTTTACGTTTCAGCTAAAAACGCCGAACATTACCGCGCACAGGAGCGCGATAAAAGCCGTCTGCGGTGTATGGGTATGCAGCAATGCTTGTGATAAAAGATGAAAAATAGTTCCAAACATAGTTATGTTCCCGGGAGCCGTCGGGAATAATACTGAAGGTTCCTACTATGTAAAGCGCGAGCTATTCAATACCAAGCTCTTTTAGTTTACGAGTTAAGGTATTTCTTCCCCAGCCAAGTAGTCTTGCTGCTTCCTGTTTATGCCCCTGAGTATGACGTAGCGCGGTGGTCATCAGCGTACGCTCCATCTCTGGCTGCGCTTCTGACAGCAGATTTTGATGACCGGAACGCAATGCTTGCTCGGCCCACTGGGCCAGCAACGTCGCCCAGCTATCAGGTAATGACTTTACCGGATTATCCGGCGCGGTACTTTCAAACAGCTCACCAGGCAAATCCTGAATTAGCACCTCCTGACCGGCAGCCATCACCGTTAGCCAGCGGCAGGTATTTTCCAGCTGACGCACGTTACCAAACCAGTGCAGTCTCGTCAGCGCTTTTTCGGTTTCCGGATGAAGAATTTTGGCTTCAACGCCTAATTCCTGTGCAGCGATTTGTAAAAAGTAGCGCGCCAGGCGAGGAATATCTTCACGGCGCTCACGCAGCGGCGGTAAGTGGACACGGATGACGTTTAAACGGTGAAACAGATCTTCGCGAAACTGTTTTTCCTGAACACGTCGCTCCAGATTCTGGTGTGTTGCGGCGATGATTCGTACGTCTACTTTAACCGGAGCATAGCCACCAACGCGATAAAATTGACCATCGGCCAGCACGCGTAGCAGCCGGGTTTGTACGTCGAGCGGCATATCACCGATTTCATCGAGAAACAACGTCCCCCCGTCCGCTTGTTCAAACCGTCCCTGGCGCACTTGATTGGCACCGGTGAAGGCCCCTTTTTCATGGCCAAACAGTTCGGATTCAATAAGATCTTTGGGAATAGCAGCCATATTCAGTGCGATAAATGGCGATTTGGCGCGCGGGCTGTGGCGATGAAGTGCATGCGCAACCAGTTCTTTACCGGTACCAGACTCACCGTTGATGAGAACGCTGATTGAAGAGCGCGAAAGTCGTCCAATGATGCGAAATACATCCTGCATTGCCGGTGCTTCACCGATGATGTCGGCCGTCGGACCATAATCCGGTAGGTTACGCGGCTGTTGCTGTTCCTGATTATGGCTGATGGCACGTTCAACCAGCGCGACGGCCTCATCAATATCAAAGGGTTTTGGCAGATAATCGAACGCGCCCTGTTGATAGGCGCTCACTGCGGCATCGAGGTCTGAATGTGCGGTCATAATGATGACCGGTAGCATCGAATGACGCTGTTTTATTTGTTTCAGTAGCGCCAGGCCATCAATGCCTGGCATACGAATATCCGACAGTAATACGTCCGGGGTTTTGTTTACGAGGGCATCAAGCACCTCCTTTGCGCTTTCATAGGTCGCGCAGTTTAAACCTGCTCCTGTGAGCGCACGCTCAAGCACCCAGCGGATGGAGCTATCGTCATCGACGATCCAGACTATCCCTCGTTGCATAGCGACCTCTATTTACGAATCGGTAGATAAATGGAGAATTCGGTGTTGCCTGGCCAGCTGTTGAATTCAATTTTTCCTGAGTGTTGGTCGATAAGGTTACGTGCAATGGACAAGCCAAGCCCGGTTCCCCCCTCGCGCCCGCTTACCATCGGATAGAAGAGCGTATCCTGGAGTTGCGTCGGAATTCCCGGACCATCATCCACGACGTCAATTCGGGCGACCAAACGATAGCGTACGCCGTGTAGTGTTAGTTGAAATGCGGTGCGGGTACGCAGCGTGATGGTGCCGCCCGCTGGCTCCAGAGCCTGCGTTGCATTACGTACAATGTTTAAAATTACTTGCTCGATCTGATCCGGGTCATGGGGTAGCTCCGGCAGGCTGGGATCGTAATCGCGTACCAACGTGATAGTGTTGGACAGTTCCATTGAAACCAGGTTAACCACCCGTTCTGCAACCTGATGGATACTCTGGATAACGTGCATTCCCGGCTGCTGCGGTCCAAGTAATCTGTCGACCAGATTTCTCAGTCGATCTGCTTGTTCAATAATGACCTGGGTATATTCAGTGAGCGTTCGATCCGGTAACGCTTTTGCCAGCAGTTGTGCTGCACCGCGCAGCCCGCCAAGCGGGTTTTTAATTTCATGGGCCAGCCCGCGTACCAGGTCGCGAGCGGCAACCAGTTGGGCTTTCTGAAGTTGTTCCTGACTCAGGCGGCGCTGATTATCCATCGGTGCCATTTCCAACAGGATAAGGCCGTCGGGCAGACGCTGGGCTGTTAACGACATAATATGCGCGCGGCTGTCAACAACCAGCGTAACTTCGCTATCTGTGAAGCCGAGGCCAGCGGCCAGGCTTTCAAGCATTACTTTGATATTCAGAGATAAATAATCCGTTAGCTCTGGCAACGGAGTATCAAAGAGTTTGCGCGAGCTTTGCGCCAGTAATTGCTGCGCAGCCGGATTGGCATAATGGATAACCAAATCGTCGTCGAGCAGCAAAATACTGTTAATGAGAGAGTTGAGAATCTGCCCAGCATCGGGCTGCATGCCAGTTGCCATTCAGTCTTCTCCTGCACTGTTTTAGTGCATTATAGCGTTTTACCCAAATATCATCATGCCTGATAATGATTTCGCAGAGAAAAAAACCCATCCGGAGATGGGCTGAAAGTTTCCACGGCAACAAAAATCTTAGATGACCTTCACATCAGTTCGCCGCTGGCGGCCAGTTTATTAATGTGACGACCAGCGGGCCATTGAGGATGACAAACTTTTAAAATCTAAACCGACCAATCAGACGCTGTAATACAGTTCAAACTCAACCGGGTGCGGCGTCATGCGAATGCGATCATTGTCCGCTTTTCGCAGTTCAATATAAGCATCAATGGCATCATCGGTGAACACGCCGCCACGAGTCAGGAACTCGCGATCCTCGTTCAGGCAGTTCAGCGCCTCTTCCAGAGAGCCTGCAACTTTTGGAATTTCAGCCTCTTCTTCCGGTGGCAGATCGTAAAGATTTTTATCCATAGCATCGCCAGGATGAATTTTATTGATAATGCCATCCAGTCCCGCCATCAGCAGCGCGGCGAATGCCAGGTACGGGTTAGCTGCAGGGTCCGGGAACCGCGCTTCAATACGGCGAGATTTCGGACTGGCAACCACGGGAATACGGATAGAGGCCGAGCGATTACGCGCGGAATAAGCCAGCATTACGGGTGCTTCATAACCAGGAACCAGACGTTTGTAAGAGTTAGTGGTCGGATTGGTCAGCGCATTGATAGCTTTTGCATGTTTAATAATACCGCCGATGTAGAACAGCGCGATTTCTGAAAGGCCACCGTATTTGTCGCCGGAAAAAAGGTTGTTGCCATCTTTTGCCAGAGACATATGGCAGTGCATGCCGGAACCGTTATCACCGAACATCGGCTTAGGCATGAAGGTTGCTGTCTTACCGTAAGCATGCGCAACGTTATGCACCACATATTTGTAGATCTGAATTTCGTCTGCTTTTTTCACCATGGTGTTAAAGCGGGTTGCCACTTCGTTCTGGCCGGCTGTGGCAACTTCATGGTGATGAGCTTCAACGACCAGCCCCATTTGCTCCATAGTCAGAGACATGGCTGAACGAATATCCTGAGCTGAGTCGACCGGCGGGACTGGAAAGTAACCGCCTTTTAGCGACGGGCGGTGGCCTTTGTTACCGCCTTCATACTCTTTACCCGTGTTCCAGGCAGCTTCGATATCATCGATGGTAACGTGTGAGCCAGCGGTGCTGCTGCCGAAACGAACGTCATCAAAAATAAAGAATTCAGGTTCTGGCCCGAAAAGTACGGTATCAGCAATGCCAGAAGAGCGCAGGAAATCCTCAGCGCGTTTAGCGATGGAGCGCGGGTCACGGTCGTAACCCTGCATGGTGCCAGGCTCAAGAATGTCGCAGCGGATGATTAAAGTTGAATCTTCAAAGAAGGGATCCAGAACCGCAGTTGTTGCGTCAGGCATCAGAACCATATCGGACTCATTTATGCCTTTCCAGCCACCAATCGATGAACCGTCAAACATTTTTCCTTCTTCAAAGAAGTCGGCGTTCACCTGGTGAGCAGGAATGGTTACGTGCTGCTCTTTACCTTTGGTATCGGTAAAACGCAGGTCGACAAACTTCACTTCGTGCTCGTTCATCATCGACAGAACGTTTTCAGCGGACATACTTATACTCTCCTGGATTTTTCATTGTCGTGGTAAGAGACCCTTTACAGTTTGCATATCGCGTTTCTGTGCTCAACAAAAGAGAGTAAGGATCTCTGACAAGCTATTAATCGTTGTAGAAAAGACGTTTTTGCTTAAAAAAGATAAAGCGAAATCTGTGCCAACTTTTTTTATTTGGTGCAAAAGGCGCTATTATGCATCCTCCCGCAAGTGGCAGGCTGCACCACGGCACCATAACGGTGCGTAGAGGCAGGCTTTGCACTATATTAGTGCGAAAAATGTTGTGGGGTATCGATTTCTGGCCTGCTCCATGGCGCGTCATGGTGCAGGCAGGAATTGTTAGATGTATTTTTGTGATCTCCGTTCAGTATTTCGCTTAATCCGTGTACAATAACGCGCTATTTCTAATGCCTGAGGCAAAGTTGTGATCGAAAAATTGCGTAACATCGCCATTATTGCGCACGTTGACCATGGAAAAACCACTCTGGTCGATAAGTTACTTCAGCAGTCCGGAACGTTTGATGCCCGTACTGAAGCAACCGAACGCGTAATGGACTCCAACGATTTGGAGAAAGAGCGTGGAATTACCATTCTCGCTAAAAATACTGCCATCAAGTGGAATGACTACCGCATCAACATCGTTGATACCCCCGGGCACGCCGACTTTGGTGGTGAGGTTGAACGCGTAATGTCGATGGTTGACTCCGTATTGCTGGTTGTTGATGCAATGGACGGCCCAATGCCGCAGACCCGTTTCGTTACCAAAAAGGCATTTGCCTACGGCCTGAAGCCGATCGTTGTTATCAACAAAGTTGACCGCCCTGGTGCTCGTCCGGATTGGGTGGTTGATCAGGTCTTCGATCTGTTCGTAAATCTTGATGCTACCGACGAGCAGCTGGATTTCCCGATTATTTATGCTTCTGCTTTGCAGGGCATTGCCGGTGTTGATCATACTGATATGGGCAGCGATATGACCGCGCTTTATCAGGCGATTGTTGACCATGTGCCTGCGCCTGACGTCGATCTGGACGGGTCGCTGCAGATGCAGATCTCCCAGCTGGACTACAACAACTACCTGGGCGTTATCGGCATTGGGCGCATCAAACGTGGTAAAGTGAAGCCTAATCAGCAGGTTACAGTTATTGACCGCGAAGGAAAAACCCGTAATGGGAAGGTGGGTAAAGTGCTGGGCCATCTGGGTCTTGAGCGCATTGATACCGATTTAGCTGAAGCAGGTGACATCGTTGCTATTACCGGCCTGGGTGAGCTGAATATTTCCGATACTGTTTGCGATCCGCAGAAGGTTGAAGCGCTAACTGCGTTGAGCGTCGATGAGCCGACCGTTTCCATGTATTTCTGCGTAAATACCTCACCGTTCTGCGGTAAAGAAGGTAAATATGTCACCTCGCGGCAGATCCTTGAGCGTCTGAATAAAGAGCTGGTGCATAACGTTGCGCTGCGCGTAGAAGAAACTGACGATGCAGATGCATTCCGCGTCTCTGGTCGTGGTGAGCTGCACCTTTCAGTGTTGATTGAAAATATGCGCCGTGAAGGCTTTGAGCTGGCGGTTTCACGTCCTAAGGTTATTTTCCGTGAGGTGGATGGCCATAAACAGGAGCCGTTTGAAAACGTCACGCTGGACGTAGAAGAGCAGCATCAGGGCTCGGTAATGCAGGCGTTAGGCGAACGTAAAGGCGACCTTAAGAACATGAATCCGGATGGTAAAGGACGTGTTCGCCTGGACTACGTTATTCCCAGCCGTGGCTTGATCGGTTTCCGTAATGAATTTATGACCATGACCTCCGGTACCGGTCTGCTGTACTCCACTTTCAGCCATTACGACGATGTGCGCGCCGGTGATGTCGGCCAGCGTCTCAACGGTGTGCTGATCTCTAATGGTCAGGGTAAGGCGGTAGCGTTTGCGCTGTTTAGCCTTCAGGATCGCGGTAAGCTATTCTTGGGTCACGGTGCTGAAGTCTATGAAGGCCAGATTATTGGTATTCACAGCCGTTCCAACGATTTGACGGTTAACTGCCTGACTGGTAAAAAACTGACTAACATGCGTGCTTCTGGTACGGATGAGGCCGTTATTCTGGTTCCGCCAGTGAGAATGAGCCTTGAGCAGGCACTGGAATTTATCGATGATGACGAGCTGGTGGAGGTTACCCCTACCTCGATTCGCATTCGTAAGCGCCATCTGACTGAGAACGATCGCAAGCGTGCAATGCGCGGTAATAAAGACGCCTGATTCATTAAAAATCATGCACAGAGGGCCGGTAAAAACCGGCCCTTTTTACATACATCATATTTAACTTTGCGCTCTGTTCAGCCCTCCATTTTACCGTTAAAGTGAATAGTCACAGAAGCGCAGAAGGGTATGACTATGCTGTATATCTTTGATTTAGGTAATGTCATCGTTGATATTGATTTTAACCGCGTGCTGGGAGTCTGGAGTGATCTCGGTCGGGTGCCGCTGGCCTTGCTGCAAAAGCGTTTCACAATGGAGGAGAGCTTTCACCAGCACGAGCGGGGGGAGATCGATGATGAACAGTTTGCCGCCAAACTGTGTCAGCAATTGGGGCTGGCGCTGAGTTTTAAACAGTTTACTGCGGGTTGGCAGGCTATTTTTGTTGGGGTGCGTCCCGGAGTTATCACGTTAATGAATCAGCTTAGACAGAGAGGCGATAGGGTGGTCGTTCTGTCGAATACTAATCAGTTGCACTGTGATTTCTGGCGTACTGAGTATCCGGAAGTGCAGCAGGCTGCAGATAAAATTTATCTTTCACAAGAAATGGGTATGCGAAAACCAGAGATGCGCATTTATCAGCAACTTATTTATGAGGAAGGATTTAAACCTGAGCAGGCGATTTTTTTTGATGATAATGCTGATAATATTGAAGGTGCGCGTAGGCTTGGGATCAACGCGGTACATGTCACCGATGCCAGCGTCATTCCCGATTATATAGCCAGTCGTCTTTGAGTCTATTTTTGCTGGGCACTGTTTTAGCGGGCAGCAAAAGACGATGTTTCAGACTGCTGCGTGACGATTTTTATCATGTTCAACAATTTCTTCTCCGTCATTTAACGTGGAACTGGTGCTCCCGACGTTTTTGCCGTTGCGTTGGTGTCGCTATTTCCGGGGAATTATCTGCTGACTAAAACGCAATTAGCAGGGAAAGTTAACTATGATTGCATTAATCCAACGTACACGCGGTGCTAGCGTGGCGGTTAGTGGTGAGATCATCGGAAGAATAGAATGCGGTTTGCTGATCCTCCTTGGTGTTGAGAAGGGAGACAGTGAACAGAAGGCCGAGCGCCTGTGTGAGCGCGTTCTGGGTTATCGAATCTTCAGCGATGAAAACGACAAAATGAACCTTAACGTGCAGCAAGCCGGCGGGTCGGTGTTGGTAGTCTCTCAGTTCACACTCGCGGCAGACACTCAAAAGGGTATGCGCCCTGGTTTTTCGGGCAGTGCCGAACCGGGCCATGCGGAGCGATTGTATAACTATTTCGTAGCCTGCTGCCGTCAGCGTAATATCGGTACTGAAACTGGACGCTTTGGCACCGATATGCAGGTTGCATTGGTTAATGACGGGCCGGTCACCTTCTGGTTGCAGGTTTGAGGTAATTAGCCGGTGGCCAGGTAAATGTTCTGGCAGGCTCAGACAGAGAGAAACATTTTATGTACCATCTTCGTGTACCTGAAACGGCGGAAGAACTGGAGGCTTATTACCAGTTTCGCTGGGAAATGTTACGCAAGCCATTGCACCAGCCCAGAGGATCAGAACGTGAGGCCTGGGATGCACTGGCGCATCATCAGATGGTGGTTGATGAACATAATGAGCCGGTTGCTATTGGTCGCCTGTATATAAATGGCGACAACGAAGCATCAATTCGCTTTCTCGCTGTACATCCATCGGTACAGGGAAAGGGGCTTGGAACCCTTGTTGCGATGACGCTGGAATCGGTTGCCCGACAGGAAGGCGTTAAACGGGTAACCTGTAGCGCACGTGAAGATGCCGTCGAGTTTTTTGCCAAACTTGACTATATCAATGAGGGAGAGATTACCGCGCCGCAGACGACACCTGTGCGCCATTATTTGATGGTCAAACCGGTGGTTACGCTGGATGATATTCTGCACCGTGGCGACTGGTGCGGGCAGCTACAGCAAGCCTGGTATGACCATATTCCCTTGAGCGAAAAAATGGGCGTTCGTATTCTGCAATACACCGGGCAGAAATTCGTGACCACCATGCCGGAAACTGGCAATCAGAATCCTCACCATACGCTTTTTGCTGGTAGCCTGTTTTCTTTAGCGACGTTGACCGGCTGGGGGTTGATTTGGCTTCTGCTGCGCGAGCGGCATCTTGGCGGAACCATTATTTTGGCTGATGCGCATATCCGTTACAGTAAACCCATCAGCGGACGTCCTGGCGCAATAGCCGATCTCGGTTCGTTAAGTGGCGATCTTGACCGATTGGCTCGTGGGCGCAAAGCCCGGGTGCAGCTGGAGGTTGAGCTATATGGCAATGAAGAGTGCGGGGCGATTTTCGAAGGTGTTTATCTGGTTCTGCCTGCCGATCCTGACGACCCGCTGGAGCCGCCAATTCAGTAACGGCCGTAAGCTGTTGGCAACCTGCCTGATGTCGGGAGAGGATGATTCCAGCGCATCTGTAAGCGTAAACAGGCTTACCAACCGAAGACAGCCCCGTAACGACTAATGACCGTTTATTACACCGTTGCTCATCGTCTGATTAATCACTTTATCGCCCTGAGTGGCCGTCAGAGTGCCGCTGGCGCTCTGCTTTAATGTCGTATCCGCTGCCAGGCTGGCTTTAAAATCGAGATTCAGATTGCCATTGCCCTGCAAAGGAAGCGCCGGCCAGCCCCAGTTGATCAGTTCATCAAGTGGAACGTTACGACCGTTAAGTTGCAGTGAAATTTCTCGTCGGAGCGTCTGGTTTAAAATGGCTTTAGCCTCAAGCAGGCCGTTTTGTGCGAGGGCGCTCATTTCCGTTACGTCAATCTGACTGCTGTTTGCGGTAAGTGCTATTGAGGGGTGACGTAAGTCAACCCGATTAAACGTGGCCTCCGCAGCATTAAAGCCTATTGTGCCGCCCCAAATACCCCACTGACGATCTTTTGCCAGCAGCAGGTTATGACCATTGCCTGCAAGCGACGTCATTTCAAATGGGAAATCCGGATTGATATCAATAATCAGGTTGTTATTAGCCCTAAAGTGGCTGACCTCAACGCTTTCCAACCATGAGGGCAGCTGTTTAATCCAGATATCACGCCAGTTGCCCGGCAGGGTGTATTCCAGTCCGGCAAAAGCGAGATCATTTAGCGTCAGCTTCTTAGCGCGACGATCCCAGTTTCCCGCTGCGCGAATCAGGCCGTTGACCCAACGAGAGCTGAACTGAGTCAGCTCGATGCCCTGTGGTGAAAAAGTCATATTGATGATCGGGTTGTTAAGCAACAATCCTTGTTTCACAAAGCTGCTGGCGTTAATTGACAGTGAGCCAGCATTGCTCTGCCAGTTGCCATCTTGTAGGGTCAGGTCTTTCAATAAAAAATTCAGGTCGCTGACCGCCCAGTCCGGGCCTTGTATGCTGCTTCCGGTGACGTCAAGGCGGCGAATATGTAATGAAGGCAGAGCGAAAAACGGCGTAAAAAAGGCCGTTAAATTTTTATTGGTCTGAAAACGCAAACGGCTCAGTTGCAGACGGGAAACGTTCCAGTTGCCCTGCGCATCGCGCTCGGCGCTGCCAGTAAGGCTACCGCGCGCAAACTCGACGCCGACGTTGCTGAGTATTAGCTTGTTATCTGCCATCTTGCCCTGCACCAGCAGATGGGTGCCATCAAAGCCCGACAGGTTTAGTGAACCCGCACTAAACTGAAAGTTTGCATTATTGCCGACAAAGTTACCGGCCTCAGGTTTCCACGGTGAAATTGCCCCGGTCACTTTTTCAGCTTTGATCGGTAAAACAAACGTTGGGCTGTTTACCGTCATCTGCGTCAGCTGAAGCGTTCCGGCACTCAGTGGTAATACGGCACTTTTTTCATTGATATTAAGCGTCCCCTGATCGAGATGAATTTTTGTGAAGTGCATAGGAGTACTGAACTGAATCAAGCCCAGTCCAATATCGACTTGCTTTGCAACCAGCAGTGGTGCCTGCCCTTTGCGGCCAAAAGTAACGTCGTCGAGCAACAGATGTGAAGGGGAGGAAAAGTTATGCTCAATCTTACTCAGATGTAGCTGATAACTGGAGTTATTGCTGATGGCCCGGCCGATACAGCTTGCGCCCCAGGGCGTCTGTAGCAGGATATATAGCGTCAGCAATATCAGTAAAACAAGTAGCAGCAATGTAAGTAAGGCTTTACCAATGAATTTCATGCACCCTTCCGTTTGAAACTAACAAAATCGATGGTTATGCCGGTTTTTATTATTGCTCGATGACGAACAGTTTGAATCAGGCCTGAGAAAGCACCCTGCCTCAGCATACCTGAACCTGAGCATGAGACAATCCGAACCTTGCAGGCGTTTGGCTGAGTGTTCAATTTGCGCTGCGATTCGCCTCATCTACAGGGCCCTATTTAACGAGTTGAAAATTACTGGTGCTACCGATACCTTTCACGCACATCCCTGTAGACTTCAACGGTAAAATTTGACAGGGTTATCCGCTGTGCACATCCTTTATGAGGGATAGATTTCAGTGAGTTGACCTTCCAGGGAGATGAACGGATGTCTGGCGAATTTTTCAAAAATGAAGAGATAAATAGCAAGATAAAGGAGCATCTGAATCTAAATTTTGAGGGGGAAAAGTTTGCTTATTTCATAATAAATAAAGCAAACTTAAATGAGATAAGTATTATAAACAATAATCAAGAATGGTTTGACTTATATATAAAACAGAAGCATCAAGTAGCAGATCCGGTGGTGACTAAATCGCTGTCAAGGCTGGGTGATTTTACCTGGGATCAATGGGATGAGAGCATCATTTTCACTGCGTAGAAAACCGCATCAAAAGTTATGGTCCATGCTAAAGAATACGGGATATACAGCGGGAAAACATTCGTTTTACACGACTACAGAAATAATCTTGTTTTACTGTCTGTTTTTAATAACAATCTTTTCAATGATTAATCAAACTTAACTTTGAGCAGAGAAAAGTTACTCTTTTTTCTGACAGATACTCACCAGAAGATCCTTTCGTCCTATGATGCCCTTAGACGGGTATCAGGAAAAAATATTCCTCTTTCTGCCAGGGAAAATGAAGTGCTTTATTGGGCGGGTAAAAGGAAAAACGTATAACGAAGTTTCAGTTATCCTTGCTATTAAGGAGCGAACGGTGAAATTTCATATGGGAAATATTGTCATGAAACTCAATGCATCTAATGCTAAACATGCTATCAAAATAGCCTATGATTTAAATATCGTTAACCTGTCTGTGATTTAATATTTATTAGCACTATCGTCTAACTGCTGAAATTAGAAAAACATCTACTTTTAATGAGACAATTTGCGCATGGATAAAAATGCAGCCTTCTGCTCGTGGAAGCCCGGAGCCGAATATTCAGACGCGCCGGGCCTCATTTATGCACCTATTTTTCCTGAGGAAATACCAAATTAAGCACTATTGCCGTGATGCCTCCGGCAGCGATGCCCGATGAAAGCAGGGTTTTCAACCAGTCTGGAGCAAACTGCAAGATCAGTGGCTGCTGAGATACGCCCATGCCGACAGCCAGGGAGAGCGCAATGATCATTATTGCACGGCGATCAAGCGCCTCGCGCGAAACAATGCGCAGGCCGGAAGCGGCAATGGTTCCGAACATCACGATGGTCGCGCCGCCTAATACCGGCTCAGGGATATGCTGTACAAAGCCTGCAACCGCAGGGAATAGCCCAAGGATTATTAGCATCAGCGCTACCACAAACCCAACGTAGCGGCTGGCGACGCCAGTAAGCTGGATCACGCCATTATTCTGGCCAAAGCAGGAGTTAGGGAAGGTGTTGAATAGCGCCGAAACCAGAGAGTTGAGGCCGTTTGCCAGAACGCCCCCTTTCAGGCGTTTCATATAAAGCGGCCCGCTCACCGGTTGTTCAGAAACATCGCTGGTGGCGGTAATGTCGCCAATGGTTTCCAGTGAAGTTACCATAAACACCAGCATTAAGGGGATTAGCAGGCTCCAGTCAATGCTCAGGCCATAGTAAAAGGGGCGCGGCACGGCGATTAGCGCGAGGTCGGCTGGCGCACTCTGCGGCAGCATATTCAAGGCCCAGGCAAGTAGATATCCCACCGTCATGGCAATCACCAGTGAAGCGACGCGCAAGTAGGGATTGCGCTGGCGGTTGAGCAAAATGATAACCAACAGCACCGCGCCCGCCAGCATCAGGTTTTTCGGCGCGCCGAAGCTATGATCGTGGATCGCCGCAAAACCGCCGCCGATGGATGTCAGGCCTACCTGAATCAACGACAGACCGATGATCATTACCACGATGCCGGAGACCAGCGGCGTGATAATACGGCGGGCCAGATGCAGTACACGCGATAATAGTATTTCAGTACAGGAAGCCAGCATCAGGGTGCCAAATAGTGCGGCCATCATGGTCGGTACGTCTGCGCCGCCGTTTTGTAGCGTCATGCCGCCCATAATCAACGGCGTAACGAAGTTGAAGCTGGTACCCTGAATTGACAATAGCCCTGATCCAACGGGCCCCCAGGTTTTGATCTGTAGAATTGATGCTACTCCCGAAGCAAATAGTGACATGCTGATAATGTGGCGGGTATCTTCTGTCGGCAAGCCCAGTGCCTGGCAAATAAGCAGGGCAGGAGTGATTACCGCGACAAACATCGCCAGCAAATGTTGCAACGCTGCGAACAGGGTTTGTGGCAGCGGCGGGCGATCTTCAAGCCGGTAAATCAGTTCGCTGCGTGACAGTGCCGGCGCGTCCTGCACCCGGCTTTCCTCAAAGGTATTGGCGGACATAAAGAGACTCCCATAACAACAAAGTGGCGATTTTAAACCTATCCCAATCAAAAGCAATCGTTTGCTATGGGCCATCTGCGCTTGACTATTCAGAGCGTAAATCAGCGCGGTAGCGACTGTCATCACTTTGCCACGCCTTCTTAACGGACGCGGTCGGCAAGGCACGCTTAAGGCTGTCTGAGGCATAATATTCAACAGATTGCGACGCTGGTCGTTAGCAGAGCCGGGGGCAGATTGCCAATGGCGCTGTACAATAAGGTTTAATGTTGCGGAATGTAGCCGATAACTGTGCAGCACAGACGTCAGGGATTTTAAGCTCAATTGCAATATCGGCCCAGTTCCTCACAACTGACGATTAGGTCCGGTGACGATAACATTTCCTGTGCCAGAGTGGCACGCCATCGCTAAAGCCTGTGTGCCAGTAGCACCATTGATGGGCAGGGGTGAAAATTGATGACTTATCGCGGCGATGCCGCCCGCACGCGGTTGGTGGAGCTGTTTGCCAGAAATTTCCCCCGGCGTAGAGAAGATCAAGCATTACTATAGCGCACAGTTTCCGGAAGCCAGCGCTCAATCAGCGCCTGGGCCTGTTGTGGATAGCGTTGATGGATGTGTCGGGCGATGCGCTGAACCTCAGGAATCATCTCCTGGTCGCGTACCAGGTCGGCGACACGAAATTCAGCGTTGCCAGTCTGGCGGGTACCGAGAAGTTCACCTGGTCCGCGAATTTCCAGATCTCGTTGAGCGATAACGAACCCGTCATTACTGTCGCGCAGTACTTGCAAGCGTTTTTGTGCGGTTTTGCTGAGGGGCGTTTTATAAAGCAGCACGCAGTGTGAAGCGACCGCCCCCCGACCGACGCGCCCACGCAGCTGGTGTAGCTGAGCCAGACCGAGGCGCTCCGGATTTTCAATTATCATCAGGCTGGCATTCGGCACGTCTACGCCCACTTCAATAACCGTTGTTGCGATCAGCAGCTGTAGCTCTCCCTGCTTAAATGCCTGCATTACCGCCTGCTTTTCCAGCGGTTTCATGCGTCCGTGTACCAATCCGATAGTGAGCGTCGGAATGGCTATCTGTAGTTCCTGCCAGGTGGCTTCCGCAGCCTGAGCTTCCAGCAAATCGGACTCTTCAATCAACGTACAGACCCAGTAGGCTTGACGTCCCTCCTGTTGGCAGGCTTTTTGTACCCGTTCGATAATATCGCTCCGACGGGTATCCGGGATAGCCACGGTAGTCACTGGCGTTCTGCCCGGTGGCAGCTCGTCAATTACCGAGGTATCCAGATCTGCATAAGCCGTCATCGCCAAGGTTCGTGGTATTGGCGTTGCGGTCATGATCAACTGATGGGGATGGAAACCTTGCTCTTCGCCCTTTTCCCACAGCGCCAGGCGCTGATGCACGCCAAACCGGTGCTGCTCATCGATAATCACCAGCGCCAGGCCGTTAAATCGGACCTGCTCCTGAAACAGAGCATGGGTGCCAACCACCATCGCGATCTGGCCACTGGCGATCGCCTCCTGTCCGGCGCTACGGGCTTTACCTTTCTGCTTGCCAGCCAGCCAGCCCACATCGATTCCCAGTGGGGCAAACCACTGGCGGAAATTGTTGGCGTGTTGCTCGGCTAGCAGCTCAGTCGGTGCCATTAACGCAACTTGCTTACCGTGGGCAATCACCGCCAGCGCGGCGAGCGCTGCCACCAACGTTTTTCCTGAGCCGACATCGCCCTGCACCAGACGCATCATCGGATAGTTATGAGCAAGATCTGCGTCAATCTCTTGCACCACGCGGCTTTGTGCGGAGGTAGGCTTGAATGGCAGCGCCGACAGTAGTTTCTCGCGAAGTGCGGGAAGAAGAGTCAATGATAATGCCCGGTGACGCTGTGCGCCGGCGCGTACCGCCAGCATGCTGAGGTTGTGCGCCAGCAGTTCTTCCATAACCAGGCGGCGTTGAGCAGGATGGTTACCGCTATCAAGATCACTTAACACCGTGTTCGGCGGCGGTCGATGAAGCATGCGTAGCGCGTCGGGTAGGCTTATCATACCCTGGCTCAGTTCGGGCGGCAGCAGCTCGGGAATCGGACAGGTGTCCAGCAGCTTAAGCGCCTGATCGGAAAGGTTACGCAGTGTGGCCTGACGTACACCCTCGGTGGTGGAGTAAATCGGCGTCAGCGTTTCCTGAAGTATCATGGCACCTTGTCCGCCCTGTACTTTGTATTGCGGATGAATAATTTCTGCACCGCGCTGACCCCGGCGTATTTCTCCGTAGGCAGTCACCCGACTACCGATCGCCAGGCTGTTTTTCATACCGGCATTGAAGTTGAAGAAGCGTAGCGTTAGCACCCCGCTGCCGTCGCTAATCTGACAGGCCAGCATCCTCCGGCGTCCGAAGGTGACCTCGGTGTGAAGCACCTCGCCTTCTACCGTGGCATATACACCGGGTAGCAGGTCGTTAATGGCGTACAAATGCGTGTGATCTTCATAACGTAGCGGTAGATGTAACAGCAGATCCTGTACGTTATACAGGCCGAGTTTGCTCAGCTTTCCAGCCTGACTGGCACCGACTCCGGAAAGCGTACTTAGTGGTATCGCGTCCAGCAGGTGCCCTTTCATTGTGACACCGAAGACTGCATTATGGCCCACCACTCTGGATCGGCAATGACTTCGCCTTCCACACCAATAACGGGTGTGGCCAACCCCTTTTGCCGTGCTACCCGTGCCAGCACCGGATAGCCGCCTTCAAACAACAGGCGCTGCTGCTCGCTGATCTCGAGGGTACTTTGCTGGCGATGATACATCCCGGCAATCTGACGCTGGCGCTGTGCTTCATAAAGGATCAGCGCGCTAGCGACTGAGACATTGAGTGACTGCACCATACCGACCATAGGGATAATAATCTGTCGGTCAGCCAGCGACAGCGCTGTTTCGGTGATGCCGGTCTTTTCTTGTCCCATCAGAATGCAGGTTGGCAGGGTATAGTCTATTTCGCGAAAATCCACCGCCTCATCGGACAGATGCGTGGCCAGAATCTGCATGCCGCAACCTTTAAGATGCTCAACCGCATCGGTAATGGTGCGATGCGTTTTTACCTGAACCCAGCTGTTGCTCCCTGCGGCAGTTGAAACCATCGTTCGCATGCGATTGCCGGGCCATACGGCATGAACTTCATGCACCCCGACGGCGTCAGCAGTACGGATGACCGCCGATACATTATGAGGCTTATGGACCTGCTCCATGCAGACCGTCAAGTCGTGTTGACGGCTGGCGAGCATGGCACGGATACGGGCATGGCGTTGATTGTTCATGCTAATTACGGTTGCGGTGGACCTTGATCACATCCGGCATAACGCGAATTTTTCGCATGATGTTAGCAAGGTGAATGCGATCGCGAGCGGTAAGGCGGATATAGGCGCTGTAGACGCGGCCGTCTTTCTCTTCGGTATTCAGGCTTTGGATGTTCGAACCAGCGGTGTTAATTGCCGCTGTCAGATTGGCAAGTACGCCCTGATGATTGAACATATCCACTTTGATTTCCGCGACAAACTCCTGGTCGGTCACCGTATCCCACTCGACCGCCATAAACTTTTCCGGCTCTTTTTGATAGCCGCGAATATTTCGGCAAGATTCGTGATGCACCACCAGCCCTTTACCAGGACTGACATGCGCTACTATTGGATCGCCGGGGATGGGACGACAGCATTTAGCAAAGGTTATCAGTACGCCGTCTGCGCCTTTAATTGGCAGCTTACTATGCGCGGCGGTGTTTGGTGCCGGAATGGTCGTCTCCCCCGGTTGCAGATTCTTCGCGACAACCACGCTCATAGCGTTGCCGAGGCCAATTTCAGCCAGCAGATCGTCAAGGCTGCTCAGACGCATGCGTTCCAGCTCTTTTTGAATATGCTCAGGCCTTATTTCAGAAAGCTTGCGGCTGCCGCCGAGGGCGTGATTAAGCAGGCGACGACCAAGGTTGACTGAGTCCTCGCGTTTGAGGCTTTTTAACATCTGGCGAATTTTTGATCGTGCGCGTGAGCTGACCACAAAATTGAGCCAGGCGGCATTAGGACGGGCGCCGGGTGCAGTGATAATCTCGATAGTCTGTCCGCTGGTTAGCGGCTGAGATAGTGGATAGGGTTGACGATCGACACGAGCGCCTACGCAGGCGTGTCCTATGTCGGTATGCACGGCATAAGCAAAATCGACAGGCGTGGCATCGGCAGGTAGCTCTACGATCCGCCCTTCCGGAGTAAAAACGTAAATCTCATCCGGGAACAGATCGGATTTTACGCTTTCAATAAATTCAAATGAACTGCCGGCACTCTGCTGCAGCTCCAGCAAGCTCTGCATCCAACGCTGTGCGCGGATCTGCGCTGTCGTGCTGGTTTCACCCTGTTCTTTATAGGCCCAATGCGCTGCAACCCCCATTTCAGCCATCTGATCCATATCTTCAGTACGAATCTGAACCTCAACGGGCACGCCATGCGGGCCAATCATCGAAGTATGCAGCGATTGATATCCGTTAGCTTTAGGAATGGCAATATAGTCTTTAACCCTACCAGGGCGCGGTTTATACAGGCTATGCATTTGACCCATAACGCGATAACAGGTATCAACATCACGCACGATGACGCGAAAAGCGTAAATGTCCATGATGGAGTGAAAGCGCTGCTCTTTAAGGTGCATTTTGCAGTAAATTGAATAGAGATGCTTTTCCCGCCCCGAGACGCGGCAGGCAATGCCTGCTTCTTGCAGACGCCCATCAATTTCCGAAAGGATTTTTTGAATCATCTCCTTGCGGTTGCCACGGGCTGCTTTTACCACCTCTTTAATTACCCGGTAGCGATTGGGATAAAGTGCTTCAAAACCCAGCTCTTCGAGCTCGGTTTTAAGATGATGAATGCCGAGTCGATGGGCCAGCGGACTGTAAATCTCCAGCGTTTCACGCGCGATGCGACGACGTTTATCCGGACGCAGCGCACCCAGCGTACGCATATTATGCGTTCTGTCGGCGAATTTAATTAAAATGACACGGATATCCTGCACCATCGCCATGATCATTTTACGATAGTTTTCCGCCTGCGCTTCTTTCTTATCGCGGAAATTGAGCTTATCGAGTTTGGAAACCCCCTCTACCAGTTCAGCAACGCTTTTACCAAAAAGTTGCTCTATATCCTGATAGGTTGCCGGAGTATCTTCGATAACATCGTGAAGCAGCGCAGCAATCAGCGTTTCATGATCGAGCTTCATCTCGGCCAAAATGCAGGCTACGGCGACAGGATGGGTGATATAGGGTTCACCACTGGTACGTGTCTGTCCCTCGTGAGCATCACGTGCGACCAGATAGGCCTGCTTGAGGCGCTTAATTTGCTCCTCAGGCAGGTATTTTTCAATCAGCTGATTAAGACTTTCAAACAGATACAAGGGTGACCTGCGAAATAATTAACGACGGCCTTCTGCAATCGCGGTAACAGCCTGCAGTTCAGCAGCCTCTTGCTCTTGCTGCTCCTGACGCTCACGCACATCGAGGATGCGACTGGTGATCAAACCCTCTTCAATTTCACGCAGGGCAATGACGGTTGGTTTGTCGTTTTCTTCCGGGACCAGCGGATCTTTACCATACGTCTGCATCTGGCGTGCGCGACGAGCAGCGACCAAAACTAGGTCAAAGCGGTTACCAATTTTCTCTACTGCGTCCTGTACGGTTACGCGTGCCATATATGTGCTACTCCACGGGTGACGAAAAGACTGGGCATCATACTGAAAGTGGCTTCAGTCTGCCAATAATTTGCTGATTAATCCATCATGGCGCGCTTTCTGACGCCCTATCCGCAAGCGTTCTGCACGGATAATGGTTTTCAGATCGGATAATGCCAGATCGAAATCATCGTTCACAATTAAATAATCATACTCAGCGTAGTGATCCATTTCCGCAACGGCTTGTGCCATACGCCTGGAAATGACTTCTTCACTATCCTGTCCACGGCCACGCAGTCGACGGTCCAGCTCTTCGCGTGACGGCGGCAAGACAAAGATACTGCGCGCGTCAGGTAATTTGTGCCGAATCTGTTGAGCGCCTTGCCAGTCAATATCAAGGAAAATATCGACGCCGGTCGCCAGCACCTGCTCAATAGCTTCGCGCGAAGTACCATAATAGTTGCCAAAAACTTCAGCATGTTCAAGGAACGCATCACGCTCGATCATGGCACGGAATTCATCATGGGAAACAAAAAAATAATGCTCCCCGTGCTGTTCGCCCGGCCGCATACACCGGGTGGTATGAGAAATAGAAACTTGGGTATCGTACAGCGGCTGTGTTTTCAGTAGTGCCTGAATCAGGCTGGATTTTCCTGCTCCACTGGGAGCGGAAACGATATAAAGCGTGCCTTGAGCCATGTGTGTTAGTTATATGTCAATTAGCGAAGTCTATTTCGTGCTCAGTATACACGCCTGACGCACTCGATGCAGCGTTTAACGCCGACCGACAACTATTTTCTCTGCCGCCTGAAGCCTCGCCGCAAAATGAACCTCAATCTTAGGTAGTTGCACAATAAGCGTGAGGCCCAGTACGGCCAATGAATATCCGTATGTCGCCGATAAATGATGGGTTGGCTAGAGTTGCCAGACATCTGACAGGGAGACGTGAAATAATGCAATGGAGAGCTGCGGCAATCATCACCCTGATATTTAGCAGCCCGGTTGCGGCACTGTGTCCGTCCTGGCCTGAAGAGCGCGCAGAGCAGGAAATTAGGGCGCTGAGTCACCAACTCAGCATTTGGGATCGCGCCTACTATCGTGACGGAAAAAGCCCGGTAGAGGATTACGAATACGATGCGTTGCGCGAACGGCTGGGGCGTTGGCGTACCTGTTTTAACTCGTACTATTCGATGTCTGAACCGATTGGTGTCGCCCATGGGCGAACTGCACATCCCATCGCGCACATTGGCGTGCGTAAGCTGCCGGGGGAAGCAGCTCTGGAGCGTTGGATGCAGCAATCACGCGGCCCGTACTGGGTACAACCAAAGGTAGACGGTATTGCGGTAACGCTGGTTTATCATCGCGGGAAGCTACAGCGGCTGATAAGCCGTGGGGATGGTATTTATGGTGAGGACTGGACGGCTCAGGCTCACGCTATTGCAGCCATTCCAGCTTCGTTACCTGAACCGCTTAGCCTGGTACTTCAGGGCGAACTGTTTTTACGAATGAAAAATCATCGGCAGGCTGAGCAGGGCAGTGTAAACGCCAGAGCGAAAGTTGCTGGTGCCCTGAGACGCAAGCAACCGAGCCCGCTACTGGCTGATATCGGACTATTCATCTGGGCCTGGCCGGATGGCCCCGCGACGATGCCCGCGCGGCAGAATCTGCTTTCGTCGTTAGGATTTTCCCTGGCGTCAAAGTGGACATACCCTGTCTCTGAGAGCAAAGAGGTTGCTGCCTGGCGACAACGCTGGTATCGAGCTCCCCTGCCGTTTGCCACTGATGGTGTAGTGGTGCATCGGGAACCGACTCTGATCGGGGCGAGCTGGCGGCCGGGCATTGGTGACTGGGCAGTGGCATGGAAATTTCCGCCGCCGCAAACTATCGCAGAAGTGAAAGCGGTTGAGTTTAAACTCGGTCGGACCGGCAAAATCGCCGTCGTGCTCAGGCTTCAGCCGCAAGCTCTGGATGATAAGCAGTTGCGCCACGTTAGTCTGGGTACGCTTCTTCGCTGGCGTAAAGCCGACATCGTACCTGGCGATCAGATCAGCGTATCGCTGGCCGGGTTAGGGATCCCGCGCTTCGACCGCGTTGTCTGGCGTACCCGAACGCGCGTTTACCCCACGCCACCCTATGAAGGTCGCTATAACTCACTTAGCTGTCTGATGTTAACTGATGGATGCGCATCACAGATGCTGGCGCGCCTCGACTGGTTAGCTAGCCGCGAGGTGTTAGATATGAATGGGTTGAGCCGGGGCTACTGGCAGCAGCTTATTCAGGCAGGTGCAATTAAGCATTTGTTTAGCTGGCTTACGCTTAGTGAAGCACAAATTGCTACGCTGCCAGGTATTTCTCCATCTCGTTCAGCCTGGCTTTTGCATCGCTTTAACGTGACGCGCAGACAGCCGTTACAGCGCTGGGTGAAGGCTCTGGGAATACCAGTGCCGGGACCTGCATTGAACGTGTTGCATGAGAGCAGCTGGTCGGCACTGATGGCAAAAACATCAGCAGAGTGGCGTGAATTGCCCGG
Organism: Izhakiella capsodis; assembly: GCF_900115045.1. Lineage (GTDB taxonomy): Bacteria > Pseudomonadota > Gammaproteobacteria > Enterobacterales > Enterobacteriaceae > Izhakiella > Izhakiella capsodis. The sequence continues at coordinate 32,171 of NZ_FOVC01000011.1, forward strand.
TGTTGGTCCTGTGCTTGCCGATCGCATTCGACGTTGGTTTGCCAATGAAACTGTCCGGCAGCTGATTACATTCCTCCAGGCTCAGGGCGTGCCTGATCCGGGTAGTTCTGAAAAGCAAGTCAATGGTCGGGGTGCTGATAGTTAAAAACGGGCAAGCCGAGGCGAAAACGCAAAGCGACCAGGCGGGCCAAAAAGCCTGCAAGCAGGGTTATAACCACGACCCATTCATTAGGCAGTTGGGTTTTCAATAGCAGAATATATAGCCAGCCAGAGGCGAAGGCGATACCTGCGTAGAGCTCCTTTTGAAACACTAACGGTATCTGGTTGCAAAACAGATCGCGCAGTACTCCACCAAATACGCCGGTAATGACTGCACTGATTGCGGAAATGAGCGCGGGGTGGCCCATATCAAGTGCTACCTGAGCGCCAATAATAGAAAAAACGACAAGGCCCAGCGCATCCAGCACCAAAAAAACTTTGCGCAGATGGGGCATCAGCGGCGCGGCAAGGGTTGTAATAACCGCAGCGGCCGCAACGACCAGAATATATTGCGGATGTTTGACCCAACCAAGCGGATAATGGCCCAACAGGATATCGCGCACCGATCCGCCGCCAATGGCGGTAACTGAGGCGATAATAATTACACCAAACATATCCATTTTACGGCGTCCTGCAGCCAGTGCGCCAGTCATGGCCTCAGCGGTTATTCCAATAATATATAAAACGGTCAGTAACATAATAACTCCTGCAAACCGGCGTGCAGCGTACTGATTCAACCTGAGGCCGACTACTGAGATTTTTTAATTTATCGTAAATCAGATAACTTTTCCTTATTTCAGAAGGGTGAGTTTAGTTCTGGTAGGTGGGTTTTCTGCCAGAGAAATGGGCCAGCTTATCCTAACTTTATTTATCACTGTCTTTACGAACTGGCTGGGAATTTCTTCCCAGCACTGTTTGCGTTCAGGCGTTCACAGGAACAGTGAATAGGAGATTGCTGTGATCGCAATCAACCCTATCAGCACCACAAAGATGTTGCTGATGTGACCGCTGTATTTGCGCATTGCCGGCACTTTCGCAATAGCATACATCGGCATCAAAAACAGGATTATAGCGATTACCGGGCCTCCCAGAGTTTCAATGATATTCAGGACGTTGGGATTCAGGGTGGCCACCAGCCAGGCGGTGAACAGCATGAATATAGCGGTCAGGCGATTTAGCTTGTTGTGGTCAACGTTTTTCCCACGGCTGCGCAGCATTTTAACCATCATGCCGTTAAACCCTTCACGCGCCCCCAGATAGTGGCCAAGAAAGGATTTTGAGATAGCTATCATGGCAATAATCGGTGCAGCCCAGGCGATGAAAGGTGCATGGAAATGATTCGCCAGGTAGGAAAGGATTGTAATATTCTGCGCTTTGGCCTGCGCTAAGTCGGCCGTTGACAGGCAGAACACGCAGCTAAAAACAAACAGCATAACGGTGAAAACCATCATGATATGGGCAAACATCAAGATGCGGCTACATTTTTGCTCAGCTTCCTTGCCATACTCATTGCGTTTAGCTACCGAAAAAGAGGATATGATCGGTGAATGGTTAAACGAGAACACCATCACAGGAATAGCCAGCCACAGTGTTTTCCACAGCCCGGCTCCCGCCTGCGGCGTTTCAAACGACATGCCCTGCAATCCGCTCAAATTCCAATGGGGGATCAAATAGAGCGCCAGCAGGGTCAGGGTTATTACAAACGGAAACACCAAAAAGCTCATCGCTTTAACGATCATCTGTTCACCCAAGCGTACGATGCTCATCAGACAAACAATCAGAATTAATGCCAGGAGCGCACGAGGAGGTGGGGACATATGCATCTGATAGGTGATAAAACTTTCTACCGTGTTGGTAATGGCTACGCTGTAAGTCAATAAAATTGGGTAGATTGCAAAGAAGTAAAGCAGAGTAATGAGCTTACCTGCACCGTTGCCAAAGTGTTCCTCGACAACTTCGGTAATATCATCGCCAGGATTTTTTCCTGAAAGTACGAAACGAGTCAGCCCACGATGAGAATAGTAAGTCATCGGAAAGGCGATGATCGTCATGACGATAAGCGGGAGCATTCCCCCCATTCCTGCTTGAATTGGCAGAAAAAGCACGCCTGCACCGATCGCGGTGCCATACAGGCCAAGCATCCAGATGGTATCAGTTTTGCGCCATGCTGCCGGGCCAGTACCAGTCACAACCGAATGCGTTTGCATGGTTTCCATTTATATCTCCTGAAATCTATGATAGCCATCATTTTGGATATAAATAATGTCATAGTTAATTAGTACGAAATAATATTTCATTTATTTATGATTGTTTGAATTTTAATCACAAGTGGGCGCAAGGAAGATATCCTGATGTAGGTCAATTGAAAGTGATCGTGATCGCAATATTTTGCCATTAATCCGCTCAATGCGGATTTAATCGAGACTTATTGTGCGAGATCAGACATCGCCACGCTGAAAAGACAATTTTCCGTTTTGTCACTACATTTAAAATCGTTTTGGGGGTGAAGTAAGGTGCCTAATTGAATGTTAAATCGGTTTATTGAGCACATCTGTTAAGCCTTTTTATTAATTGGTTTGTTGATGGTATGTTTTTATTTTGGCTACAAACTGAAAGGGTATGGTCAAATATTGGTCAGTATGCAAAGAGGGAATCTTAGGCGATTTTTCTGGTTATCCCACTTTCGGGTAGCCATGTGCTGTTCCATTCGCCATCCCTGCAGGTCTCTACTAACGTGATGAGAACCAACACCCTTTGATGACCGTAAGCCTCCAGATAGGCGTGTTTTTGGTGAAAATGGTGTTGTCGCTATGGTCAGGCCTGCTGTTTCCTTTAAAATCTTTACGAACAACCAGGTTACCCACAGGCGAACACTGATAGCAAAAAGAAGTTCAGCTTTGTCGTTTTTTTAATATCCCTACGCCCATCAGTTCATCATATAGTGGCGCGGTACCCGGCACCGCACCTATTCGCTGGCAGTTAACTTTAATCTGGCATCCGGGCCAGTTTTATCGCCCTCTTTTAAAAAGATGATCGCAGGGCACTTACTCACAGTCGCTTTCTTCTACGCCGCTCATTGCCTGGGTTGCGCGTACTGCGGTTTCCTGCGCCCAGGCAAGCAGATCATGAGCAAGTTCTTTGCCGTATTCGTCGTTAAACAGGTATTGTGCCGCTTCCAGTACGGCTGCGATTGGTCTTATAGCTTCAGCGGGAGTTGAGTAGGAATTACGCATGACCGATCCCCTGTTTAATCTGCATGCTATTCAGATAACGGGCAGTGCTAGATACCGATGAAGATAGTAAGTCTGTCAGCGCGTTGGTGTCGGCCACAATCAGATTGCCCGGATGAGGAGACATAAGGCGATGAACGATTGCAGCCTGGTGCTCGCCAGTGGCTTCAAGGATAATCTGGCGGAGTCTCTCCTGCCGATCAGCGCGGGACAATGGCACAGAACGATACTGAAACTTGAACGGAAAATGGGCAGGGTGATTAGCCATAACGATGGCCCTACTGTGCTGATTTAGGGTGCTATTATCAGAGTTTTCCCCTGAAAGTTGTCTCACCAGTGCCACCATTGATACGATATGGTTACGAATCGTTGAATTAAGAGGTGCTGAGGTTGCAACACGTGGGGGGGCAGAATCAAGCATATACACCTCCCGTACGTTTAGCGTAATGCCATATCGTACTGATATGTACGCCGGGATAGAGAGCAACGTGATGGGCGCGGGCATTTCCGCTCGGCGGAATAGTAAATTGCAGATACTTCATACAATTATCTCTATTCAGTAAAAAGGTAATCAAAAGAGTACTGTGCAGAGTTCTGGAATATTCTAATGCGCCAGAATATTACAAATGTTCCTCTGTGGGATTACCTGTTATCACACCCGCTTTCTACGTCTGTTCTCTCAATAGCGGGTAAAATCTCAATAAGAATATCTTTCAGGTGCCCCGCCAACGCTTTCCCTCCGGGTGCTTTTATTTCTTTGTTGGCAAAATCTGTTCGTATCAGGCTGGTAGGATCTTCAAGATGTTTTCTCAGATTTTCCGCAACATCTGCCCCATAGTGAATATAAATAAAGGATTTTAAAGTAACGGCCAAATAGTTGATGGTTTTCGCTGATACAGGCTTACCCTCGGCTAAAACCTCGTCGCCTTCAGGATCTGTCAGAAAATGAAATAGTTTCTCTAGCTCCTTACCGGGAATGCAAAGACCGTCCAGACCGTAGGTAAGTGAAAGTATTGCGCATAGCCATTGGCCGTTATCGTCACAAACGGAATATTCAGGTTTCATACTTACATGCAGTTTACGCTCTGTATAGTTATCCTTAGAGCCGTATCTCTTAACGCTGAGTATTGCGTAATCATCCGAGGGAAGGCCGTAATCTACCGACTCCCAGAATACGTGAAAACTGACCGGAGAAACTGAAAGCAAAACCTCTCTGCCGGTGCCCGGTGCCGGGACGTTTTCGCAGGCTATATGGTCAGGTAGCGAAAAACATAACTCGATATGTTTTTCATTCCAAAGCGTCAGCAAATCCTCACTGGTGCAATCTGCCCCGTGAGCGCATAGCATCTGTGCTGCCCTATCCAGAGAATAGCTGGATAGTGGGGCCAGGAATTTACTCATCTGCTACGTACGCCATCCATGTCATCGCCTAAGTGAAAGAAGAAGACGCAGGCGGTAAAGCTTGCCGCTTCTCTGTTCGTCGGAAAGTCTATTAAGGACAATTTTACAACGTAATGGCTTAGAGTGGAAACGTAAAGCTTCCAGCCCCATATGGCAACTGATATAGTTACCGGGCGAAGAAATACAGATTCTTTTATGAGAATCTAACAATGGAATACAACATGTTAATTCGTAAGTTCCTGGGTTGGGAAGAAGCTTCTTTTGATGAATACAAACGATGTTATTCACAATATGGCGGTAACTTTTCTACTCACCCAGATGTGTTAGCTTATATTCATAGCAATGCCGATTGTAAAGAGAAATACTTCGTTCATCTTACATCAGGTAGGATAAATGGTGGGGTGTACGTATGGCATAAAAACAGGCTAGCTAATGATACATGTACTGATTTAGTGACGTCGCATCTATGCATTCCCGTCGCTAAAGATGAATTGATTTTACCTGTGGCTAAAGAAAAGAAAACTTTCATACCCTTCAAAAGCAAAATAATTTCGCCAATAAATAAAAATATTTTTAATAGAAATGAACTATTTAATGCAAGAAGAGCCATTTGTCTGGCTAAACCTTTAGCATCGTTTTCAAAGAAGACAGTTCAGACACGAAAAAGAGAACTGAGTAAGTTTTTAAATGATGGTGGAGAAATAAAGGAGCAATCTGAATTCCAATCGGATGAGATGGTGGATATATACCACTCCCTTTTTGAAATGCGGTGGGGGAAACGAAACTATGATGGCAGAAATGAACGGAATTTTATTAAAAAATTCAGGAGTAATTTTTTCGGAAAGATTCTTTATTTAAATAATAAGCCTTGTGCTTTTATGTTGATAACACGTTGCGATTCGGGAAACACGATTTTACTGGACTTTATAAATATTGGGATAAATAAGGAAATTAGAAAGCACTCTTTAGGCTCTATCCTGATGTGGATCAATGTAAATGAAGCATATAACAATATTTCTTCTGAAGGTAAGCATATTCGATTCTCCTTTGGGAAGCCAACCTTAGATTACAAACAACGGTGGTGCTTTCAGGAAAAGCTTGGCAGGCTGCTATGAATAAATCGCCTCCACTTTATATAGGGCAATAGGGGATGTGACTGGCATTGTGGACTTCTATAGCAATTCCTCCTTTTAATAAAGTCGTTGATAAACGCCCTATCTGTATTTGCTGCAAAAAATGATAATTCACGTCGATTGCAACGTTGTGAGCGCGTACACCTATCTAATAGGAGCTTAGTAACTCGACGTGAATTACCACGAGTGTATCGGACGCATCAGAATCCGCGATAATTGGTATTATCCAGATAGCGATTGTAATCACTCTCGATATCGTTAAGCACCGCTGCTCGTATCACTTACTGACATCCCTGAGTTAATAGTAGCCGCTCGGGCTGAAATCCTGTGAGGCTCTCTCCCGCAGAACCTGGCGACTAAGGCTGGTCGCAATGGTTTTACATTGAAGCGATGCCTCTGAGTTCGTAACTCAGCCGCCAGACGCAAAAGCGCCACTGACTGAATCGCGGCCGGACATTTATGGTTATACGAGTACGCTACGCATGGGCCTTAATGGTGTCTTTCAATAAAAACATCCTTCATTCAGGCGTTTCTCGAAGTATGTCGCTGCTTTTTGGCGAATGCCCGGCTCCTCATCTCATCCAGCCAACTGACGTTTAAGTCGGGGAGCACCGCCGACCTTTCCTGCCCATGTTCAGAAAAAAGTCCGTTATGACGCGGGCTATAGGGTATCAGGAAGTTGTTGTGAGATTTGAAGAGTTTGATAGTAAATCTACTCGATTGAATCTGCTCATTGAGTAAGCGCGTAAAGGTCTTTTATTGGCTGGTTTTTTGCTAAAGCGTTTTTCGTTTGGTACACCCTATATCCGCGATGTTATGCCATCATATGCGACAGTATGAAAATTAAAAAGCCCGCATTTAGCGGGCTGGGTGGGTTTTCTGCTACTGAGTGCGACGGCATGCAACGTTACTCAATATTTTGAATCTGCTCGCGCATCTGCTCTATCAGCACTTTAAGCTCTATAGCAGAAGTTGTGATATCCGCATTGATTGATTTCGATGCCAGGGTATTCGACTCGCGATTGAATTCTTGCATCATAAAATCAAGGCGGCGACCAACAGCCTCTTTTTTCTTCAGGATGTTATAAGTCTCTTTTACATGGGCATCGAGGCGGTCGAGCTCTTCGGCAACGTCGATACGCTGCGCCATCATTACCAGCTCTTGTTCAAGACGGTTGCTGTCAGTCTGCACTTCTGCGTCTTCCAGCTTATTTATCAGCCTTTCGCGCTGCCATTTCAGAACGTCCGGCATATGCGATCGTACATTACTGACTTCAGCACTGACGCCGACCAGCCGCTGTTCGATCAGACTCTTCAGGGCCGCGCCTTCAGTTTCGCGGGCGGTAATAAAATCATCAATTGTGCCGTCGAGCCCGCCCAGCAGGGTTTCTGCTATAGCGCTCAGATCCTGCTCGCCTGCCGACATGACGCCCGGCCAGCGCAAAATATCCAGCGGATTAATTTCGCCCTCATCGCTCTGCATTTTTACCCAGTTGGCCGCTTTTACCAGCTGGATTGCCAGCGGCTCATTGAGAATTAGTTCGCCCTGAGATTGCAGATCGGCCTCGAAGCGTAGCCCGCATTCGACCTTGCCACGAGTTAATCGACTACGTAGCCTTTCGCGCACTATGGGTTCAAGACTGCGGAACTGCTCAGGCAGACGGATGTAGGTTTCCAGATAGCGTTGGTTTACTGAACGTAGTTCCCAGGCGGCACTGCCCCAGTCGCCTTTAATTTCGCGCCGTGCGTAGGCGGTCATGCTGCGAATCATGTAGATTACCCGTAAAAATGAATGTTCACTGATTATAGCGACGAGCGTTGAGGGTTGACAGGCGCGGGTGCAATAACGGTTAAATCCTTTACCACAGTCCAGTTGAAGCGAGTATACGCAGGATAGGCATCCAGTGGTGAATTTCGTATAATGCGCAACTAAATACTATACCGCCGGAGAGAATTTATGCGTCCAGCAGGCCGTAATGCACAGCAGGTGCGCCCCGTTACCCTCACTCGTCATTATACTAAGCATGCGGAAGGCTCTGTGCTCGTTGAGTTTGGTGAAACAAAAGTGCTCTGCAATGCCACCGTAGAAGAAGGCGTGCCGCGCTTTTTGAAAGGCCAAGGGCAGGGATGGATCACGGCGGAGTACGGCATGTTGCCGCGGGCAACACATAGCCGGAATGCTCGTGAAGCGGCGAAAGGAAAACAAGGCGGTCGCACACTTGAAATCCAAAGGCTGATTGCGCGTTCACTGCGCGCGGCAGTGGATTTGCACAAGCTGGGCGAATATACCATTACCCTTGACTGCGATGTAATTCAGGCTGATGGCGGCACCCGCACGGCCTCCATTACTGGGGCTTGCGTAGCGCTGGCTGATGCGCTTGACGCGATGGTCGCCAATAAGCAGCTGGCCGCAAGTCCAATGAAGGGTATGGTCGCCGCGATTTCTGTTGGTATCGTCAATGGTAATGCGGTATGTGACCTTGAATACGTTGAAGATTCTGCAGCTGAAACCGACATGAATGTTGTCATGATGGAAGATGGACGCATGATTGAAGTACAAGGAACGGCAGAGGGTGAGCCATTCAGTCATGAGGAGCTATTGAACTTGCTCGAGCTGGCACGTAGCGGCATAACGACCCTGGTGGCAGCGCAAAAGGCTGCACTGACAAACTGATGAAGCAGGCGACCTCCGAGTCGTCTTTTTTACACGATGAGGATGCGGATATGAAGGCCTGGCAGCGACAGTTTATTGAGTTTGCACTGAACAAGCAGGTGCTGAAATTTGGCGAGTTTACGCTAAAATCCGGGCGCGTCAGTCCCTATTTTTTTAATGCGGGACTTTTCAATACGGGTCGTGATATCGCCCTATTGGGCCGTTTCTACGCGCAGGCGCTGATTGATTACGGTATTGATTTCGATTTACTGTTTGGGCCGGCATACAAGGGCATCCCGATTGTAACCACTACCGCCGTAGCATTAGCTGATCACCATGACCGCGATGTCCCCTGGTGTTTCAATCGCAAAGAGGCGAAAGATCACGGCGAGGGCGGCCTTCTGGTCGGTAGTCCGTTGCAAGGAAGAGTGATGCTGGTGGATGATGTTATTACCGCCGGAACGGCTATTCGTGAATCAATGGCGATTATACAGGCAAATAAGGCGCATTTGTCAGGCGTACTGATTTCTCTGGATCGACAGGAGCGTGGATTGGCAGATATTTCGGCAATTCAAGAAGTTGAGCGTGATTATAAATGCAGCGTTATCGCGATTATTACTCTTGCTGATTTAATCAGCTATCTGGAAGAAAAACCAGAATTGGCCGATCATCTGGCCAGCGTCCGGTCTTATCGAAATACCTACGGTGTCTGAAACCGACCGCAGGAAGATATCAGGCATGGTACAGGCGCAGTCAGTTTACCAGACTGCGCTTTTTTCTGTCGCTTAAATGAAGTGATGACCACCGCGGTTTATATTAACTGCGCGGCAATCAACGGCCATCGGGTATCAAAATCCTGAGTGGGGCGATAGCGAAACTCCGAACGGACATAGCGTGACAGCAGCCCTTCACAGCTTGCCAGAATTTGGCTGGCAAGCAGGGTTTCATCGTTGCTGAACCCCTCACCTTCGCGTAATTTACGTTCGCGCAGAACCTGGCGCAGCTGTACTTCGATACGTTCAAAAAGCTGGTTGATTCGTCCCTGTAAACGATCCTGTTCAAACATTAACGCATGGCCGGTAAGAATGCGCGTCAGGCCAGGATTACGTTCGCCAAAGCCAAGTATTAACTGCGTGATTAAGCGCAGACGAGGCAGCGTCTCTTTTTCGTCTTGTAAAATCAGATTTATGCGTGTAATCAGGCTGTTTTCAATAAACTCGATTAGGCTGTCGAACATTTTAGTTTTGCTGGGAAAGTGGCGATAAAGTGCCGCCTCTGAAACACCAACCGTTGCCGCCAGCTTGGCTGTGGTTATACGCTGACTACCGTCGCTGGACTCCAGCATTTGTGCTAAAGCCTGAAGTATTTCATCACGGCGGTTTTTTTTAGCGCGTTTTTGTTCTGCCATCTCTGCAAAGACCCCTGAAAATCACCTTCAATGGACATAAGCTCACGTTCCCCTGTCGGATAAATTACCCATCAGGAAACAGGATACGTGAAACGTATTATCAGGCGCCAGGCGCCTCAGATATTGATGGTGAGGTGGCTATTGTCGGCCTGAATGACCGAATCCTCCTTCACCGCGCAAGCTGGCGTCAAAAGATTCAACGATATTAAACTCCGCCTGCACTACCGGTACAAAAACCAACTGAGCGATGCGTTCGCCGGGTTCAATAATAAAAGTATCCTGGCCGCGATTCCAGACGGAAACCATCAGCTGCCCTTGATAATCAGAGTCAATCAGGCCCACCAGATTTCCCAGCACGATACCGTGTTTGTGGCCAAGGCCGGAGCGAGGAAGGATAACGGCTGCCAGTTGCGGATCGGCGATGTGTATCGCCAGCCCGGTTGGCACCAGAGTTGTTTGTCCCGGTAGTAGCTCAATCGCTGCGTCCAGGCAGGCGCGCAAATCCAGCCCGGCTGAACCAGAAGTTGCATAGGACGGTAGAGGAAAAGTGTTTCCGACACGGGGATCGAGGATTTTAATGTCTATTTTTTTCATCATAACGAAGAATAATCTCGTCTAATAATTGTTGGGCAAGGCGTGTTTTGTCGCTGAGTTGCAGGACTTTCTCTCCTTGCTGCCAAAAAAGATGCAGCGCATTATTATTGCTGTTGAAACCTTGTCCCGCTCGGGACACATCATTGGCGCAGATCAAATCGAGCTTTTTCCGCAACAGCTTTTGCCGGGCGTATTCTTCCACATTCTGGGTTTCAGCGGCAAATCCGACAACGTAAGGTCGTTCGCTGGTCATCTCCGCAACCCCTGCCACAATATCAGGATTCTTTACCATTCTCAGCGTCATTTCTTCGCCCTGCTTTTTAATTTTTTCCGTGGCGATTTCACCGGCGCGGTAATCAGCTACCGCCGCACAGCCAATAAAAATATGCTGCTGCCTGACGTAGCGCATTACCGCTTCCTGCATGTCCAGTGCGCTGATGACGTCAATACGTTGCACGTTGGCGGGAGTAGGTTGGTTTACTGGCCCAGCAATCAGCGTGACCTGGGCTCCACGACGCACTGCGGCTTGAGCGATGGCGAAGCCCATTTTTCCCGAGCTATGGTTAGAGATAAACCTCACCGGGTCGACCGCCTCACGCGTAGGACCTGCGGTTATCATAATCTTCAGGTGTTGCAGATTGTTGACGGGAACAGCCCATTTCACGGCTTCGGTGACAATAGCAAGCGGGTCAATCATACGCCCTGGGCCTATGTCACCACAGGCCTGGCTACCGCTATCTGGCCCCCATATCATCATTCCCCTGCTTGCCAGCTTTGTCAGATTCTCTTGCATGACTGCTGCCCGAAACATCTGTTGATTCATTGCTGGCACAACGGCAACAGGTGCAGCTGTCGCCAGGCAGACAGTAGTGACCAGATCATTTGCCATGCCACAGGCAAGGCGAGCAATGAGATCGGCGGTCGCCGGGGCAAGAATGACCAGGTCGGCCCATTTACCTAGCTCGATGTGGCCCATTGCAGCTTCTGCGGCGGGATCGAGCAGGCTGTCAGAGACAGGATAACCAGAAACGGCTTGCAGGCTAAGCGGCGTAATAAAGGCTTTGGCAGCCACCGTCATTACAACCCTGACTTCAGCACCTCTGTCGCGCAGGCGGCGCACTATCTCTGGCGCTTTATAGGCAGCAATGCCCCCACTGACGCCCAGCACGATTTTTTTACCGTGTAATTCCATCATGATGTTTTGCCCCACCTAAGCTAGCGGTACGTGTTGCACGCCGTACTTTATCCGTATCTTATCACACTAAGATTAACCGGGATTAGCGCAGGTGGTGGTCCCGTTAATTTTGCGAACATCGCCGAAAAATTGAGCCAGAAGAGTAGGCTCGAGAAACAACTGGTTGCATGATCAGCATAAAGAGAATGTTTCGGGAAAAGATGATGGCTAAAGCATGGGTGACACTTCCTCCACGGGAAAAAATGATCAAGTACGGTGCCGAAATGCTCAGTGATGCCGAGCTGCTGGCTTTATTTTTGCGCACCGGTACCCGGAATCTGCATGTCATTGAGGTCGCGGAGAGCCTGCTGTCAACCTTTGGTTCACTGCGGCGTATTTTGCAGGCTGATAGCAGTGAGCTTAATCAGATTAGTGGTATTGGCGTCTCGAAATTTACCCAGTTACACGCTATAGCAGAGCTGGCAGATCGCTTTTATGATAGCCAGACCCTGCGTGACGAGAGTCTGAACAGTCCGCATTCTACACGGCGTTTTCTGCAGCGTCGGCTGATGCGCCAGCAGCGAGAAATATTTATGGTCATCTTTCTGGATAATCAGCATCAGGTTCTCAGTGCAGAGGAGATGTTTGCCGGAACGTTTAATTCGGTTGAGGTGCATCCTCGGGAAATTATTCGCCGGGCTTTGAAGCTTAACGCGGCGGCGCTGATCGTCGCTCACAACCATCCCTCCGGGGTTCCAGAGCCTAGCCGTGCTGACCGCCAGCTTACCGAGCAGCTCAGACAAGCCAGCTCTTTTTTTTCAATTCAACTACTCGACCATCTGGTGATCGGGCACGGTTGTAGCGTCTCTTTTGCCGAAAGAGGGTGGTTATAGCCCGATCATCGGGGGTCATAGCGTCTTTTTTGCAACTGAAAAAGAGATTTCAGTCGATCCGATGGGATCTTTTTTGTCCGGGACTTGAGCGCCCGGGCTACAGGGCGTATACTACGCCACCTTTGAGAATCTCGGGTTTGGCGTTTGGGCCTGCTCAGCGGGTTCGCATTGAACCAGTCTGGACAGGCTAAGAGCCTGACGAGGCGGCCAAAAACCCTATTTTTAAAGCTCGAGCTGATTTGATTTTTGGAGAATTGACATGTCACGAGTCTGCCAAGTAACTGGCAAGCGTCCGGTGACCGGTAACAACCGTTCACACGCGCTGAACGCGACGAAGCGCCGTTTCCTGCCCAACCTGCATTCACACCGTTTCTGGGTTGAAAGCGAGAAGCGTTTTGTTACTCTGCGCGTATCTGCTAAAGGTATGCGTGTTATTGATAAAAAGGGCATCGACATCGTTCTGTCTGAACTGCGTGCCCGTGGTGAGAAGTACTAAGGAATAAATCATGGCTAAAGGTATTCGTGAGAAGATCAAGCTGGTTTCCTCTGCTGGTACAGGTCACTTCTATACCACCACGAAAAACAAGCGTACTAAGCCGGAAAAACTTGAGCTTAGAAAGTTCGATCCGGTTGTGCGCCAGCATGTGATCTACAAAGAAGCTAAAATCAAGTAATCGGTTTAGTGATAAGTAGAATAAAAACCTCGCTCCGGCGGGGTTTTTTTATTTTGCCTGCTTGTCAGGGTTTTATGGAGATATGAGATGCCTGAACTACCAGAGGTCGAAACCAGTCGGCGAGGGATTGAGCCTCACCTGGTCGGCGAAACGATACTGCATGCTATTGTCCGTAATCCACGCCTGCGCTGGCCGGTATCGCAGGAAATTCAAGCTCTGAGCGACCAGCCGGTACTGAGCTTGCAGCGGCGCGCGAAATATTTGCTACTTGAACTGCCGATAGGCTGGATAATCATTCATCTTGGTATGTCAGGCAGTTTACGTGTTTTGCCGGAAGAGCAGCCTGCGGCAAAGCATGACCACGTTGATTTAGTGCTGAGCAACGGCAAGGTATTGCGCTATACCGACCCGCGTCGGTTTGGCGCCTGGCTTTGGAGCGCTGACCCCGAAGCCAGCAGCGTGCTGGCCCATCTGGGACCAGAGCCGCTCAGTGAAGCGTTCGATGGCAAATATCTGTTTACGAAATCACGCACTAAGCGCACGGCGATAAAACCCTGGCTGATGGATAACAAACTGGTGGTTGGCGTGGGAAATATCTATGCCAGCGAATCGCTGTTTGCCGCTGGCATTTTACCTGATCGTCCGGCTATGACGCTAAGTTCTGATGAAGCCGACATACTGGTACAGTCGATTAAAGCGGTGTTGCTGCGTTCGATTGAGCAGGGGGGAACCACTCTGCGTGATTTTTTACAAAGTGATGGCAAGCCCGGTTACTTTGCCCAGGAATTGCAGGTTTACGGACGTTCAGGCAAGTCGTGTCGGATGTGTGGAACACCATTGCTAAGCGGCAAGCACGGACAGCGCAGCACTTACTGGTGCCCGCACTGCCAGAAATAAGCGCTACAGCTTAGCCATCAGAGCTTGCCAGACGACATCGGGCAGAAACGCTTGCACATCACCGCCGTGGCGGGCCACTTCTTTAACCAGCGATGATGAAATAAAAGAAAACTCTCTGGATGGCATCATGAATATGCTTTCCAGACCCGGCAGAAGATGATGATTCATCTGCGCTAATTGTAATTCATACTCAAAATCGGACACCGCACGCAATCCGCGGATTAATACGTTTGCCTGCTGCTGCTGAGCAAAGTTAGCCATTAAATCGCTAAAACCCACCGTTTCAACGTTTGACAGGTGCTGTACCGCCTTACGCGCGAGATTAACGCGTTCGTCCAGGCTAAACATCGGATTCTTGCCGGGGCTGGCGGCAATTGCCAGAACGATTTGGTCAAACATGCGTGATGCGCGCTTGAGTATGTCGAGATGCCCGTTGGTCAGCGGATCAAAGGTGCCTGGATAAATCGCTTTGGTACTCATCATTATCCTTTTTTGGCGGCGTGACTCAGCGCCCAGAGCGTGGTGTACTTATTAAAAGTATAGTGTGCGTTAACCATCGCCAGTAGCCATCCCTGCTTACCGTCCAAAAAACCGGCACGGATTATTAGTGTCTTAACAAAGGCGCCAAGCGTGTGGCTGAAGATGGAAAAGAAACCGCAGCGCTGGCCCTGATGAAAACGCTGTTTTGCCCAGGCTTCCGCATAGGCAAACTGTTTCCACTGAAAGTTGGCGAAATCGCGACAGGTCAGATGCAGCAAATCGCCTTGCAACGGCTGAATACGAGCGTTACCGCTCTCCAGTGATTCGTGAACCTGGCTGCTGTTATACTGATAATGCCTGGGATAAAGCCGGGTTACTCGATCAGGATACCAGCCACTGTGGCGCATAAAACGCCCGAGAAACAGGTTCCGGCGGGCAATGCTCCAGACGACATCCTGTTGCAGCGGCGCATTCAGCACTTGCTTAATGGCAAGGTGTAGTTCAGGGGTAACCCGCTCATCGGCATCAATCATTAAAATCATCTCGCCTGAGGCACGCTGTTGTGCCAGCTGGCGCTGTTTGCCGTAGCCGTACCAGACATCAGTACTGAAAACTAACGCGCCGTGACGGGCTGCAATTTCTCTGGTGGTATCCTGACTGCCAGAATCTAGCAAGATGATCTCATCAGCCCAACTGACCGATTCGAGGCATTCCGGTAATAGTTCAGCCTCATCTTTAACGATCATGACCACGGAAAGATGCAGAGGCTCAGTCATTTAATGATTCCGCTGTGGTAGGTTAGGTTCCAGTAACTGTAGCAAACGTTGCAGAGCGCCCTGGTTCTGATGCAGCACTTCCACGGCGTGTCTGCCGTAATAAAGACGATAATCCTCATCATTGAGTAAATTAGCGATCTCATGTGCCAGGTTGTTCGCATCGGTTACCGTTATCAGCCCGTCAGCAGCCTGCAGTCGGGCGCAGATATCTTTGAAGTTAAAGGTGTGAGGGCCCATCAGTACCGGTATGGCGTGTGCAGCCGGCTCAAGTGGGTTGTGGCCACCTCGTTCAACCAAACTTCCACCGACGAAAGCCAGATCGGCGATGCCATACAGCAGCATCAGTTCACCCATAGTATCGCCGATGACAACCTGGGTACTACTGGATGGGATCTCACCGCTGCTGCGAGTGAGATAGCAAAAGCCCCCTTTTTGTGCCATTGCGCTGGCCGCTGCAAAACGTTCTGGATGACGCGGCACCAAAATCAATAATAGCTGAGGGAAATGTTCGAGTAGATTACGATGTGCCTCAAGAACAATGCGTTCTTCGCCCTCATGAGTGCTGGTGGCAATCCATACCTGACGGTGCGGTGCCCACTGACGTCTCAGCGTCACTGCGCGGGCCGCCAGTTCCGGTGTGACAGAAATGTCAAATTTCAGGCTGCCAGTCACCGCCAGCTGTGTGCGTTTAAGACCGAGCTCGATAAAACGATTGCCATCATCTTCATTCTGAGCAGCAATCAGGGTAATACGCGATAGCAGTTGGCGCATGAACTTACCGATTTTCTTATAGCCACGGGCGGAGCGCTCCGACAGGCGCGCGTTAGCAATAACCAGTGGAATATTACGCTGGTGCAGCAGCGTAATCAGATTTGGCCACAGCTCCGTTTCCATGATAATCATCAGTTTGGGTTTCGTATTATCAAGGAAGCGATTAATCGCGCCGGGCAGATCGTAAGGTAAATAGACATGCTGAACGTCTTTACCAAATGCAGATTGCGCCCGCTCAGAACCCGTTGGCGTCATGGTTGTCACGGTAATCGGGAGTGTTGGGTAACAGTGACGTAACGCGCGAACCAGCGGTATTGCAGCCAACGTTTCTCCGACAGAAACTGAGTGCAGAACGATACCGTGAGGCAATACTTTACCGTCGCAGTAACCATAGCGTTCTGCCCAGCGTTTACGATAAGCAGGCGCTCTGCGTCCTCGTAACCAAAGACGAAGCCAAATCAGGGGCTGAATCAGATACAGCAGAGCAGTGTAAAATGTTCTCATGCAATATAAACAGATGCGCGTGACGAGGCGCCGAAAAACGAAATAATGCGGCATGTTAGCAGATTAATACGCCCGTTCCATACAACTTCATCGGGGTTGTTGTAGCACCTGCCGGTAAAGGTCGTTCAATTGCCGGGCCAGCGCCTGTGGTGTGTAAGGTAAAATACGCTGACGTGCAGCCTCGGACATACGATTATCTTCATTCAGACAGGGAATACTTTGCATGGCGCGTGCAATTGCTGGCACGTCGAGCGCATCGGTAACATAGCCTTCAATACCATGTTGAATAAACTCAGCGCCACCGCAGGTCGTGCTGGTAATTACGGGTAAGCCGCAGGCCATAGCTTCCAGTATGACGTTCGGAAAAGGATCGTAAAGGGTTGGCAGGAGCAGCGCGTCGGCGGCATAGTAAAACGGCATAACCTGCTGCTGCATGCCGACAAAATGTACCCGCTTATCACAGCCCCGCTGACTGGCAAGTGCCTGATAACGCGCCTGCTGCTTATCCTGACCAACAACAATTAAGTGTGCTGAGCTTTGCGCCAGAGCGCAGATTGCCGCACGTAGTCCTTTACGCTCAAATCCCGAGCCGACGTAAATGAACACTTTGTCGTCATCGGCAATGGCCAGAGTGCGACGCGAGGCCTGACGTTGCTGCGATGTTGCCGGAATAAATTTATCGTGATCGATTGCATTATAAATAATCGCGAACTTCTCTTCCGGTACCTGGAAACAACGCATGATGTCTCGCTTTATCATGCTGGAGTTACAGATGATTTTTTTAAGCGCCGGTGAACGAAACAGGGTTTCCTCAGCCTGCATCACATAGCGGTGATAGGGGCTAAAAGAGGTGAGCAGTCGCTGCAAAGGCGAAAGGATGCGGGATCGTTGTTCAAGCCAGACGCGATGTACGCCGTCGCCGGCGCGAAAGATATCGCAACCGGCAATGCGTTCATGGCTCTGAACAATGTCGAACTTTTCTTGCTGCCAGCACTCCCGCGCAGCGCGGGCAAAGCCACGTTCGCGTGAGATTCGTCCCCATTTGGGTGGGTTGCAGATATGCAGATGCCAGTCAGGATTGGGGGAGCCTTGCCAGCTGCGGGTTATAATATTCAACTCCAGCGTCTCGTCATCCAAGGCCTCCAGCGCACGGGCGATGAAACGTTCTGCCCCGCCGTCCGGGCGGTATTTCTGCCTGACGATTGCAAGGCGGGTTTTAGTCATTGAGATAACTCCTTGCTGCGTCAGCAACGATTTCAAGAGGAATTGATGAGAGGTAACGTGTCTCACTATGCGTGTTGATGCTGTCAGGATCGGGCAATTCGCCAAAGTCACCCGCCCATATAACGCGGTTATTACTTCCCCAGGGACGCCATTGCGTTAGCTTGGTGGGGCCAAATAGCGCAATGCATGGCGTATTAAGTGCGGCCGCCATATGCATAGGCGCAGAGTCCACGCCGATAAACAGGCGGGAATGATCTATCAGGGCTGCTAGCTGAGGAAGGGAAAATTCTCCAGCGAGAGAGATAACTTGTTTATTTTTACTCAGCGCCATGATGTTCGCGATCATCTGCAACTCATATTTATCCGGCGCGCTGGTAAGTATCAGCTGATAGTCCGTGCTAGCCAATGTTTCCAACAGCGCGGCGAACTTTTCATCTGTCCAGCACTTAAATACCCAACGAGAGGTTGGTTGAATCACCACCCAGGATTTACTGACGCCTTTTGCTTGTAGCGTGCTTTGGACATACTGCCAGTCTTCATCGTGGTAATGCATCGAAGCCTGAACGTTGGTGGTTGTTATGCCCAGTGGGGAAAGCGCACTAAGATTTTGCTCGGCAGTGTGGAGCTTGTCAAAATGTGTGGTAGCAACTCGCGTGGGATGAGCCATGCGCCAGAAAAAGCTTTGCCGTTTGTCGTAATCAAAGCCGATACGCACGGTGGCTGAACTGAACAGCGTCAGGAAGGCGCTGCGCCACTGATCGGCGAGGTTTATTATCAGATCGTATTTTTGGCGGCGAATTTGTCTGAGCAGTCGCCACTCGTGCTTGATGTGCTGCCATGTCCCTTCTTTTTTCCACTGGCGGTCAATGATAAAAATCTGGTTGATTGCCGGATGTGCTTCCAGCATCGGACGTGTTTCTTTATATAAGAGGACGTCGATTTTCGCTTGCGGATAACGCTGATGCAGCGCATTTATCGGTGGCGTAGTCAGTAACATATCACCATGGTGACGCAGTTTTATGACTAACACTCGCTGCGGGGTAAAATGGGCGGGTACGCTCATCAATGATCGCTCTCAAAGCAAAGTAAAATGTATTAAAGTGAATCAGTTTTGCCGCCAGTGTCATCGCTGACATCACTGCTTCAGCCCGTGAGCATTGGACAGCATAATTTTGTGCCTGCACCCGGTAAACAGATCTGAAATCGCCGCCTTTTATGCGTCAGGCTTCGGCTCCAGGCGAGTAGCATGACATATGCCCAGCGTTTCGCGTGTTACCTGAAGATAAAAAGAAGAATAGAGTTTAACCTGTTGACGTTATCGTTGGTTAATCCCATCCACCTGGTGAGCAATTTTAAGATAGTAGCACTGATATTCAACCTGACTTTGATCGGAACGCTTTTGATTGCTGATAGATTGGTCATGTACAACATGATGATAAAGCGTTGGCCGATGAGTACTGATAACGTGTGAGATACCCTCCGATATTTTAAGCATGCCCGGAGTGACGTGCTTTAGCGAAGGCTCGGCATGTCAATTCTCCCAGGCGATGAGGTTACTCAGGCGCCTACGGTACTTTCATTTCAGCAGCCTCCGGCGTTGGGGCTTCCGGCAGGCTCTGCGAGCTGCAAATATTTCTGGCATATCACCGGCAGGCTGTAGATTTCCAAATTAATCGCCGCCAGATCGGGGGGATTAAAGTAAATTTCCTGCATTTTTTCAGCTAAAGATTGTGCACTAAGGTCGGCAAGACCGCGTGCCAGATCGCCTGTCAAAATGCTGGCCGGGCCACCCGGACAACGCGTGCTAACGACCGGCGTATTGCAGCTGAGCGCCTCAATCAATACGTTGCCGAAGCCTTCACTATCGGAGCTGACTACCAGTTGACGTGCATGTTTAATCCAGGGATAGGGATTGCTCTGAAATCCCTCGAAACGAACCCGTTCGCTGATACCCAGGGTTTTCGTTAGTTGACGGAGTCGTTCCTCTGCATCCTGGCTCCCCTTGCCCAGTAATACCAGGGGGGCTTGAATACCGCTCAGGGCATAGGCCTCAAGCAATCGGTCGTGGCGTTTTGTCTGATGGAAACGTCCGACATGAAGCAGATAATCCGAGCCGGCTAGCTCACAGGGCGCGCTGGCTAGTTGATGAATGTGCTGGAAATCGAAAGGGTTGGCAATAACACGGGTATGGCGTGGCATAACGCCAAGACATTGTACAAGGTCATCGACAACATACTGAGAAACTCCGATTATCTGGCGTCCCTGATAAGTCTGACGGATTTTCCAACGTTTTAACCAAAGTGAAAGGCCAGTTTTACCCGCCAGATAAGAGGCAGAAAAAACGCCGTGCAGGCAATACCAAGTTTTGTTGATGGGGATCGCCCGGCAACGGCTCACGATGCGATCGGTTTTATGCAAGTTGGAAATAATGAGATCAAATGTGCCATGCTGTGATTCGTATCGTCGTACAGATTGTTCCAGCCGCGTTGCTCGACGACGTAATTCAGTCAGTTTACGCCAGGGTCGACGGCAGCTGTCTTCTATCACCTGATGATCTACGCCGGTGGGAAGAGGATATTCGCAGACGTCACGCAAGGAAAAAATGGCGACCCGATGCCCCGCATTGACTAATCCTTCCGCCAGGGTCAGCACAACTTTCTCCGCGCCGCCGCCGGGCAGGCCATCAATGATCAATAAAACGCTTCTGGACAATATAAACACCTTAAATCGCCTGCCTGATAGGGTATCTTAAGCTTACGGCGCGAGTGCTGCACACTGGTTTTCGCCAGGTGGTGATTTTCATCAGCAGTTAACTGTGTACAACAGCGCCATGTCATCGGGTTATGCTTTACTGCTAGTGTAAAATATTCTGCTGAGATGAGATATCTGTCATTAGGTAAAATGGTCGTGCAAATTTTTTGCCTCACACTGGCTGGGTGCGTAACATTAGAGTAACTTTTTTTGCTGGTATGAGTTCGTAATGGAAAAACCTGCGTTTCTTATCACGCTCGATACTGAAGGGGATAACCTCTGGCGCAATCGCCACGGTAAGGTGACGACCCGCAACACTGGCTTTTTACCGCGTTTTCAGGCTTTATGTGAAAAATATCATTTCAAACCCACCTGGCTGACTAACTATGAGATGGCAAGCGATCCTGCTTACGTTGAATTCGGTCGCGATCTTCTGGCGCGCCAACAGGGTGAAATCGGTATGCACCTTCACGCCTGGCACAGTCCGCCTGAACATCGGCTCACCGATGATGACTGGCGTTATCAACCCTATCTGATTGAGTATCCTGAGCCGGTATTGCGGGCAAAAGTCGCTTTTATGACGGAGCTGCTGGAAAACAATTTCGGTGTAAAGATGCGTAGTCATCGCGCTGGTCGCTGGGCATTTAATTCGGTTTACGCGCGGGCATTGCTGGATCTTGATTACTGGGTAGATTGTTCAGTAACGCCGAGAGTTGACTGGCGTAATTCTTCTGGTGCACCGCAGGGCCAGGGCGGAACAGATTATCGCCATTTTCCCGACAGCGCCTATTATATTGATCTTAATGATATTGCTCGACCGGCACAGTCGGGCTTGCTTGAGCTGCCTATGTCCATTCAATATCGCTACGGTGCGCTGACAACCCAAATCAAACAAATCTGGAATCAGCTTCGTGGAAAAAGACGCGGTCCTTCCGTCAACTGGCTGCGGCCCTGTGGCGGGAATCTTGCGCAGATGAAGCAGGTTGTCGGTCAAACGCTGGCGCAGGGCAACGACTATGTGGAGTTTATGCTCCATTCATCGGAGTTCATGCCGGATGGCAGCCCGACGTTTAAAAACGAGTCTGACATTGAGCGGCTTTATGAGGATTTGGAGCAGCTGTTCAGTTGGCTACAGCCGCGTACTCAGGGAATGACGCTGAGCGAATATGCCACGCGTAAGCGGCTCAAACAGACGAAGTAGCCGGTCTGGGTTTGGTTTTTTTTAACGCCCGGCGTAGTGCTGACAGGCGAGTATCCACTTCGGGAAAGCGCATTTGCATCACTTTTTTGGCCGGGATGTCGCTTCCCTGACAGATCCTGGCTGCTATTTTAATATCGCGCTTTAGCGCCGGTCCGTAGTGATAAAATCCGTGTACGGCCTTAGTCATATTTTTAATTTCATTAAAGCAGTTGAGCAGCATCCCGGCGGCCAGCTGGCGTAACAGCGGATCTTCGTCATGAGTCTGCGTGTAGGAAATCATCTTATTCAGCGCGAAGTGCAGATCATCAATGTCGCTTTTTTTTATGTTGCGAGTGATGCCCAATGCGTTATCGCGATAGTAATAAAGCGAGTTATTCAGATGCGCGATTTTTTGTGTCTTTAGATACTGGAAGGGCGCAAAAATAACATCTTCGTAACGACGACCCGCCTCGAAGCTATCGCCGTCGAGTAGCGTCTGGCGATATACACGACTCCACAGATGCCACATGGAGTGCTTAAATAGCGGCTTGAGACAAGAGAGCCCTTCAGCCTCAAAGTTATAAGGTACCCTGTCAGCTATTTCATTGATCGCCGCCACGGGTGGCGTATCGGTGAAGCGCTGATAGTTGAAATCAATCAAATCATCTTCATCAGCGCTTAGTAGCGGTTTTATTACCGCGTAATAGTTTTTGCTCAGGATGTCGTCGGCATCCAGAAAGGCAATGAATTTTCCCGTTGCCTGCTGTAGACCAACGTTTCGTGCTATTGAGATCCCCTGATTATGCTGGTGGATAATTTTAACCTGAACATCAGAATTGGCGTTCAGAAAACCGCTGATGAGATGATTGGTATTATCGTTGGAGCCGTCATCTACCAGCACCACCTGTACATCCTGATCTATCTGACAAAAGAGCGACCCCAGGCAATCGATGATAAAGCGTTCATCATTGTAAAAAGGAATGATGATGCTGAGTAAATGTGAATAATCTTTCATCAGCTGCTCTTCCTGCTGACACGCGGATCCTGAATCATCAGAATGCTAAGCACGATCCCAAGGCAGTACATTAGCGTGCCTTGGGCACTGAAGAAAATGACGTCGCTCAGTCCGTAAACAATCAGCGACAGCGAAATAACCAGCAGAACGGGATTACGCTGTGGCCAAAAGCTGTGAGTAATCAGACACAGATACAATGCAAGCAATACCAGTACGCCAGGTATTCCTTTAAGCGAAAAGGCTTCCAGCACTTCATTATGCATATGCACGGTGAGGTAGGGCAGTACGCCGTAGAGTTCAGGATGCTTTTTAACCATCTGTTTGATGCTTTCACCTCGCTGCTCTGCTGATTGCCCCATCAATGCTTCCAGGCCTGTATGCAAGGCAGCATACTGCATACTCATCCGGGAGATGATCGAGTTGTCGCCGGTTTTTTCGTGCCGCATGGCAATATTTTCCTGAAAATCTTTCACGCGGTCTTCAACCCTGGTTTTGAATATTACGCCACAGGAACCGATTAGCAGGGGAATTAATATCAGCGTAATTACTTTATGCTTATTCGACAGCATGTGCTTTGATGCCAAAATGGTAACGAATGCCAGCACGGGGAAAGTGAGCATGGCTGCGCGGGTGCCTGTTAAAACCAGGGTGGTAAAAGTAATAAAAAATATTATTAGAAAAAGGGGTATACGGAGCCGCTTTTTTAATAGTAATACAGCGTTGAGGAACAGTAGGTTAACTACGGTAATAATATAAGCGGCAATAGTTGCCCGGTCGTAATTCAGCTCAACGCGAGCGATATGCATCACTATTCCCTGATACAGTGCATAAGCGTTAACCGCGATGCCCGCGACAATTGCCAGCACGGTAGTCTGTTTTTGCCAGGATCGCGGATCGTTGAGACTGAACGCCAGCAAAAAAGCGGTGGCAATCTGCAGCCTGCCAGTAGATTGATATTGGCGGTATAACACCACGTAGTCATCAGGCTGTTTGTAAATCGCAGTCCAGATGATACAAACGATACCTGTCAGCAGCATTGCGGCTGGCAATAGTAACTTTCTTTTATCTTTTATGTAGTATTCAAAATGCAGAATAAATGCCAGTAGTGAAATATAGGTGGCTAAATAATAAAACTTAGCTCCGGTTTGAAAGTCAAAGGGCACGATAAGTAGTGCTATCGCACAGCTAAAATATATTAAGATGCTGAAAAAGAGATGAGGTGCCTCATCTTTGATAGTAACAAACTTTCGTATATTCATATTAATTACCAATAATACTCAGCAAAGCGTTATCAAAGTCTGTTTTAAACAGCAGATAATCAAAGTGTGTTACCGCGCGGTGTCTGGCATTATGACTCATACTCTGGTAAATCGCCGGGTCAGACAGGCGTTCTACGGCATCCGCGCACGACTGGTGAGAAAGCAATTTGGGGGGAGTCATGGTGTCAGTCAGCGGATCGTAAACTTCAAAGGGGAAGTCGACACGAATTCCACTCAGTTTTTCGTGTTCCTCAATTGATATGTCCGGAATAAGACCTATGCCGCATTGATCGTGTTTAATAACTTCAGGCTGACCATCAATCATCGGGAATATAATGGGAATACCATAGTAAAGTGCTTCCATACATGATAGCCCAAAAGGTTCCGTAACGGGAGTGCTTACGTACAAGTCTGTGCGGTTATAAAAAACGGACATATCCTGTTGGAAACCGCTGAAAGTGACATGCTTGTCTATTTTCAATCGCCGGGCCAGCGCGATAAAGGCGTCAAGGTCCGGGCCCTTACCGGCAATTTCCAGAGTGACGTCACATCCGCGATCGAGCAGTTCTTTCATCATCAGCAGCGTGACGCTAATGCCCTTAAGGCTGACCTGACGTGAGGCCGTTCCAAGCCTGAGTGGTTTGCCCGGTCGCTGCGAATGGTCGCCGGTATGAGCCGGCGTCATGATGCGATTAATCACCACATAATGAGGGCAGGGCAAATTAAACCTTTGCTGCATAACCCGGCTGGAAGCGTGAGATGCTGAAATTACTCCATCCAGCTTAGTCATAAAGCCCAATGTTTTCTCGTTTTTAGGATAGCGCCATGAACAGCCATGATCGTAATACACTAATTTTGCGCGTTTGGGTTTATGAGTAAGTCCGGGGACGAGATCCCAGACAATAGCTACCTCGGCCTGGCTACGATTAATACGATGCTGAAGCAGGTATTTACGCAGAAACTGAGGTGCTTTCAGTTTGAAATGATTAAACAGACGATTAGCAAAGATGATCTTTTGCTGCGGAATTTGCTGCAAAATAGACGGATCGACTTTATTGCTGATGCAGATAACCTCGTCGTTGCCAGCAGAAAAGTCGTTAATATATTGAATAAATAAGCGCTCAACGCCGCCCATTTTCGCCAGATTGATAATATGCAGCTTCTTCATTCCATCACCTGCATTAACTTTTCGGCAACAGATTTCGCGGTGATACTGTTCATGTTATTTCCATGCGGAGAGCGGATGATATATTGATTTTTACCATAGCCGCCAATCAGTCCCGGATCGGTCGGGCCATAGAGTGTAATATTAAGACGATCAAGCGCCGCGGTAAGGTGGCTCAGTCCAGTATCAACGGAGACGACCGCTTTGGCGCCAGCAAGATTTAGTGCAACCTGCTCAAGGGGCATTTTGGGCAATACTTCGGTGTAATCGAAACCTTCTGCCAGGCGCAGTGCGCGTTGGTATTCATGGGGCGATCCCCAGGGCAGTTTTATGCTGAGCCCGCTGTTGGCCATTAAGGCAATAAGCTCGCGCCAGTGTGACTCCGGCCAATGCTTATTATCTCTGGTGGTTGCATGAAGGAACATCAGGTAGCGGTTTGCATCTGTCGGCAGGTTGCTGAGAAAATGCCCGGCAATCGCATAATCACCCACTGTTTCTGGTTTTTCATAGTCAAGACTTTTGGCAAAAAGCTCGCGCATGCGCTCAACGGCATGCTGCTTTTTACTGATCTCATGGCGTTTGTCGTACCACCAGCTGGCAAATGATTCGCGCGCGCTGTTGCTATCCAGACCATGCTTTTCACCTTTCGCCAGTCGGGTAACCAGCGCGGCACTTTTGATAAGCCCCTGAGCATCAATGATTCGATCGTAACTCTGCAACTGGAGCTCACGTTTAAAGGTAACGCGCTCTTCGCGCGCCTGGCTACCAAACCAGTTTTTACGCCAGCGGCGGATAGCCACCGGAAGTACGCGCTCAACGGCAGGATGCCAGCCTGGGATCTGGCTAAAATTTTCTTCTACAACCCAATCAAAGCGAATGTCTTTAACTGCGCACATTGCATCCGTCAGTGCTGGTAGGGTATGCAATACGTCTCCCATTGAGGAGGTTTTAACAATCAGAACCTTCATTCATGCTCCGCACTGGGGGTCAGTAGGCTATCAAGCTCGGCGATAACCCGTTCGGGCTTAATATCGATCAAGCTTTGATGATAGCCCTCAAGGGCATTGCCTTTACGAATTTTATGATAACCGCTGATTAGACGGATTATCCGGGCCTTATCGGAAAGTGGTGGGGTAAAATCAGGGCTGGTGGGGCCATAAAGAGCAACCAGCGGTTTATTCAGCGCTGCGGCTATATGCATCAGGCCGGAATCGTTGCTTACCACGGCGTCACAATTCGCCAGCAGTAATATTGCTTGTTCCAGCTGCGTCTTACCCGCCAGATTATGGCACCAGGTGCGCAGCTTACCGGCCAGAGTCATTCGAATTTGTTCACCGGCCAGTTCGTCTTTCGCCGAGCCAAATATTACAACCTGCCAGCCGCGTTGAATGAGTTCGCCCGCCAGCGTGGCATAGTGATAATGTGGCCAGCGTTTGGCTGGCCCAAATTCTGCGCCGGGGCAAAAACCGATGATCGGTCTTTCGCCCTGAAGCCCAAATTGCGCGGCGGCTTCAATTTTCTCCTGTCTGCTGACCTCAAGTTTTGGCCAGAGTAGTTCAGGGAGGTCGCTGGCCTGCCGAATTTTATCCGCAGGACAGGCTAAGGCTGCATAGCGTTGGACCATTAAAGGAAACGCGGTTTTATTAAGCTTACGGAGGTCGTTTAATAAACCGTAACGCATTTCACCGCGCCAGCCGGTACGCTGCGGAATATCGGCAAAGAAAGGGACCAGCGCTGATTTAAATGAGTTCGGCAGCACGAAAGCGTGTTCATAGCCGCAGCCGCGCAGCGCGCTGCCGATACGGCGGCGCTCTCCCAGCCTCAGCGCACCGTGACTTAATGGCATATCTAGCGCCTGATTAACTTCCGGCATACGGGACAGTAATGGGCGGCACCAGGCCGGAGCCATCACATCAATCACCCTGTCAGGCTGCTCAGCTTTAAGCATGCGATAAAGCGTCTGCGACATCATCATATCGCCTACCCATGAGGGGCCGATTATCAAAGCTTTCATTACTGAACCTCGTTATGCGCCGCGGTTCAGCCACGCCATATAGGCATAAACCCCTTCAGCGACAGTTTTGAATGGTTTGTCGTAGCCCGCTGCGCGCAGTTTAGTCAGATTGGCCAGTGTATAAGCCTGATAGCGGCCTTTCAGTTTGTCCGGGAAGGGTATGTATTCAACATCGCCTTTTTTATGAAAACCCAGGGTTGCGTCAGCTACGGCCTGGAAAGATTCAGCGCGCCCGGACCCGCAATTGAATATGCCTGATATAGCGTGCTCCCAGCACCAAAGATTGACGTTCACCACGTCATCAACATGAATAAAGTCACGTTTGAAGTTTTCGCTGCCTTCGAAAAGCTTAGGATTCTCTCCTTTTAAAATCTGTTCGTTGAGATGAAAAGCGACGCTGGCCATGCTGCCTTTGTGTCCCTCACGCGGCCCATAAACGTTAAAGTAGCGAAAACCGCACACCGGCGATTGAGCCTCAGGCAATATGTCGCGAACGTAGTGATCAAACAGCATCTTGGAATAGCCGTAAACGTTCAATGGCTGCTCGTACTGGCGCTCTTCAATGAAGTTTTCATTGCGGCCGCCGTAGGTGGCTGCAGATGAGGCATAAAGAAAAGGGATCTGGCGTTCGAGGCAGTAATGGAGTAACTCTTTAGAGTACTGATAGTTGTTATCCATCATGTACTTACCGTCCCACTCGGTTGTCGCGGAACAGGCCCCCTCGTGGAAAACGGCGTCAATATGACCAAAATCATCACCGGCAACAATGCTGGCAATGAAATCTTCTTTATCCATGTAGTCTGCTATATCCAGATCCGCCAGATTGATGAATTTAGTGCCATCTTTCAGGTTATCTATCACCAGAATATCGCTGCGCCCCAAGTCATTCAGCTTTTTAACAATATTGCTGCCGATAAAACCGGCGCCGCCTGTGACTATAATCATCTGCTTTACCTTAGATTACGGGAGTGAAAAAGGAGTTTTCACATGTTATATGGCCACTATCATAGCATCTCATCTTTCTGCACACAGCCAGATGACTCTGCAACTGAAAGGATAGCGTTGGGATTATGCATAAACTTTTCTGGAATCATGTGATTTGTCATGATGATTTCTCGTTCATTTGCTGATCCTCCAGTGATAGTGGCTAAGCATTATCCTATAAATGAGGTTAAAAACGTGGGGAAGGAAATGCTACCAGCGTTTTTATCAACCGCCGGGCACTGCGTCTGAAGAGGGGGAGCGTGTTTTTGGAATATGGGGACGGCCATACTGGATAAGCGCACTTTCTCCGTAATACGTAATACAGGTGTAAATTATCAGGGCGGCTTTGCCTGATATCGGGTTATTCATGTCCGATGCGCTGCGATCCTGAAAGTCAGATAAATTTATTCTGAGCGAGTAATACCGTTCACGGCTGGCGAATTGCCTTGGCCTTCAGACTGTTTAAGTCGATATGCAGCCCGGAGAAGCAGGCAGCCACCTTTTGTAACAGGGGACTGGAGGAGAGGCTGTCACTGACCAATATGAGCGCCCGGCTAGCCGGAACCGGAGGAAGCGGGTGTTTAATCATGCAGGTCTGAACGCCACGGAAAGAATCATGCCGTTTGTTACCAGGAAGTTTGACCGGTGGCGCGTTATTCGCGCTTCGCGCCTCATTAAGTAATTGGCTGGGGGGCACCAACGTTATATCAGCGGGAAGTTTGGGTAGCATTTGCTGTAGCACGCGTAGGGTGTTGGTATGTGGATGACCAATTGCGATTGCCCAGCCGTCGCGCTCAGCCAGTCGCACCGCGCGTATCAACTGCTATCGGATTGATGCTTCACTCTGATTGTCATCGAGAAAAACGCGCCGTTTAATGACCTTAACATTTGTACCCGTAGCTGCACTGATGGCCTGACTGCTACCGATCGTCATGCTGTCGAGAAAATAGTAGTTATAGTGACTCAATACCTGCATGACTTTATGCATTCCCTCCAGGCTGGAGGTCATGGCGCTGCCCATATGATTATTCAGCCCCACGGCATAGGGAACTTTGCGCGTAGCGTCGTGAATGATGAGAGCAATTTCTTCCTGGCTCATGCCAGGACGCAGTGTGTCTTTTTCCAGCGGCTGTTTACTGAGGGGCGCCATGGGCAGATGAATAAGAACTTCCCGCCCCTGCTGGTGAGCTTGCATCGCCATCTGACGTGCCAACGGTGCATTGGGTAATATGGCAATCGAAATAGCGACAGGCAATTTAAGCACCTGATTCTCTTCTTTTTGCCGATAACCAACGTCATCAATTACCAGTGCCAGTTTGCCGGCCCAGGCATTGCCGCTTATCAGCAGAGCGACAAGCGCACTAAGCAATATACGTTGTTGCAGCAAACCCTATTTTCCTAACCACGGTAGTGGATTGACTGCCTGTCCCTGGCGGCGAATTTCAAAATAGAGCGAAGGGGTGCCCCGACCGCCACTGGTGCCGACCCGTGCGATCGGTTGGCCTGCTGTAACCTCTTCACCGACTTTCACCAGTGCGCTCTGGTTATAGCCGTAAAGGCTCATATCGCCTTTGCCGTGATCGATCACCACCACCAGACCGTAACCTTGCAGCCAGTCGGCCATCAGTACCCGTCCGGCAGCGATAGCGTGAACCTCGCTACCTTCCGGTGCGTCAATAACTAAACCTTTCCAGCGTAGCTCACCCTGTAACAGTTCGCCGAAGCGATGGATGACAGTACCGCGTACCGGCCATACATCCTGTCCCGCAGGGCGACCCAGACCACCGATGCGCGACATCAAATTGCGCTCACTGGCGGTTGGTTTATATGTTGAGCCTCTACGGCGAGCCTGTTCCTGACGTTTACGTATCTGCTCGGCTTCACGCGTCTCGCGCTCTGTGCGTGCACGCGCTTCCCGCTCGGCTTTGGCAATTTCATCCCGCAGTCGGCTTTCGTTCTCACGCATTTCGACCAGCTGGGCCTGATCTTTTTCAAGGGAGGCTTCCAATTTTGTCAGCGTGTACTTACGTTCTGTACGCGCTTCTTCCAGCCTTTTCCGCTGGTTCTGATGTTGTATGAGTAACGTTTTTTGTTGCTGAAGTTTATGAGTCAGCGTTGCTTTCTGTTCCGCCAGCTGTTGTCGGGTCTGCTGGAGCGCGGTAATTATCTTTTCACGGGCTCTATTGAGATAGCCAAAGTAGGCAAGGATGCGCTCACTGCGCAGACTTTCTTGACCGCTTAGCACCATCTGTAGCGCGCTGTGCTGCCCCTGGCGGAAAGCGGCATCGAGCTGTTGGGCGAGGATCGCTTCCTGTTGCTTCTGCTGTTTTTCCAGTCTGGCGATTGAGGCTGTCAGGTCGATGATATCTCTTCTCAAGCCATCCAGGGCAATTTGCGAATCACGCAGCTGGCGGCTCGCCAGTGCAATGACTTTTTCCTGGCTTTGTAGCTGTGTCAATAGCTTGCTACGCTGCTGTTTTTGTTGCTGAACGCGTTTTTCTTTATCTGCGATGTTTTGCTGTATGGATTTAAGCTGTGCTTTATTATCAACGGCGGCGTTGGCGGAAAAAGAGCAGAGCAGAACCCCAGTAAAGATTGCACTGGCGCAAAAAGCGGACAATAGAGCACGTAACTGTGGTGAGTGACGTGGCGTCCTTGTCCTTGTTTTAGGTTGCGTCGCTTTAACCCTCATGGCGACGGATTATTTCACGTTGAATCAACTCTTACCAGCGATCTCACTACTCCGCTACTGATTTGCCTTAAAAAGAATCATTTTTTCTGCGTGGTTCGAACGCCAGTTTTTTGACTATATTGCGTTACCGAAGAGGTATCAATTGGTGGATATTGATATTATGAACGGGTTTCTGTAACTGAACGAGTTTTGGAAATTGGGCTACAGAAAGTGTCACTCTCATTGCCGGATGGCTGTACATGCAGCGTCCGGAATGTATACTCAGAGCCTTTGATTTAGCTTATTAACCCTTTCGGGAGTTCTTACCCCTCATGCAAGAGATTATGCAATTCGCAAGCAATCACACCATACTTAGTCTGGCATGGGTTGTTCTGCTGGTTCTGGTGATCGTGACTACCGTTAAGGGCATGTTCTCCAAAGTAAAAGTTATTAGCCGGGGTGAGGCCACCCGCCTGATTAACAAAGAAGATGCTATCGTGGTCGATATTCGTGGCCGCGATGAGTTCCGTCAGGGGCATATTTCAGGTGCATTGAACGTCCTGGCGAGCGAAATCAAAAAAGATAGCTTCGGTGAACTGGAAAAGCACAAAATACAGCCGATTATCGTGGTTTGCGCGACCGGTCAGAACGCACAGGACGCGGCAGCTAAGCTCTATGCAGCCGGGTTTGCTCAGGTTTCGGTGCTGAAAGACGGCGTTTCAGGCTGGAGCGGTGAAAACCTGCCGCTGGTTCGTGGTAAATAAAGGCGGAATTCTCATGGCGAACGTTGAAATCTATACCAAAACAACCTGTCCTTTTTGTCATCGTGCTAAAGCGCTGCTCAGTCAAAAAGGCGCTACTTATCAGGAAATCCCTATTGATGGTGATGCTGATAAACGCAATGAAATGATAACTCGCAGCGGGCGAACGACTGTCCCACAGATTTTTATTAATGCACAGCACATTGGCGGTTGCGATGATCTTTATGCGCTGGATGCCCGCGCGGATCTCGATCGTCTACTGAAATAAAATATGACGCGCACACAGCGCGCTGATGGATAACTTCATTTAACAGGACTATTAATATTATGTCAGAACAAAATAACACCGAGATGACTTTTCAGATCCAGCGTATCTATACGAAAGACGTCTCTTTTGAAGCGCCAAATGCACCGCAGATATTTCAGAAAGAGTGGGAACCGGAAGTTAAACTGGATCTGGATACGGCTTCCAGTCAGCTGGCTGAAGAAGTCTACGAGGTTGTTTTGCGCGTGACAGTGACCGCAAGTGTTGGGGAAGACTCCGCATTTTTGTGTGAAGTACAGCAGGCGGGTATATTCAGCATTGCCGGTATTGATGGCAACCAGATGGCCCATTGCCTTGGAGCCTACTGCCCGAATATTCTTTTCCCCTATGCCCGTGAGTGCATTACCAGCCTGGTTTCACGGGGTACTTTCCCGCAGCTGAACCTGGCACCGGTTAACTTTGACGCGTTATTTATGAACTATCTGCAACAGCAGGCAGGTGAAGAGCCGCAGCAGGATGCATGATGCAACGGGTAACGGATTCAATTAGCGTTATTGGTGCTGGTTCATACGGTACCGCACTGGCCATTACCCTGGCGCGTAATGGTCAGCCGGTTACGCTGTGGGGGCATAATCCAGCTCATCTGGCTCAGCTTGAAGCCGATCGCAGCAACCAGGCGTTTCTACCTGATATTCCGTTCCCTGATGTGTTAAATATCAACGCCTCCCTGGCTGGCACCATTGCGGTTAGCCGCGACCTGCTGGTAGTGGTGCCCAGTCATGTATTCGGCGAAGTATTGAAGCAAATTAAACCCTACCTGCAAGCCGATTCACGCATTGTCTGGGCGACCAAAGGTCTCGAAGTAGATACCGGACGGCTGTTGCAAGATGTGGCGCGTGAGATCCTTGGTAACGCTACTCCACTGGCTGTGATTTCCGGACCGACCTTTGCCAAGGAGATGGCTGCTGGATTGCCAACCGCCATCGCGTTGGCAGCGACCGATTTCCTGTTTGCTGAGCAGTTGCAGAAGCGTATGCACTGCGGTAAAAGCTTCCGAGTCTACAGTAACCCTGATTTCATTGGCGTTCAGCTGGGTGGCGCGGTAAAAAACGTGATTGCGATAGGCGCGGGTATGTCTGATGGTATCGGCTTTGGTGCTAACGCGCGTACGGCATTGATTACCCGAGGCCTTGCAGAAATGACGAGGCTGGGTAATGCGCTTGGCGCAGATCCCACCACGTTCATGGGCATGGCCGGATTGGGCGATCTGGTGCTGACTTGTACTGATAATCAGTCCCGAAACCGGCGGTTTGGTATGATGCTCGGTCAGGGCTGCGGAGTTGAAAAGGCTCAAGATAGCATTGGCCAGGTTGTGGAAGGATTCCGTAATACCAAAGAAGTCAGGTCTCTGGCGGCGCGGGTAGGTGTTGAAATGCCGATAACTGAGCAAATTTATCAGGTGTTGTATTGCGAAAAAAGCGCGCAAGAGGCAGCATTGACCTTATTGGGACGTACGAGAAAAGACGAAAATAGCCAGCGCTGAAACTGAACAAGATGTAGTACCACACTTGGCGCCGAGCGGCGCTTTTTTTTCATGAGGATTTAAGCAATGCAGTGTGTTGAGCTGGATCTTGTCTGGAGTCACATCAAAGCAGAGGCGCGAGCGCTGGCCGACTGTGAACCCATGTTGGCAAGTTTCTATCACGCGACGCTGCTTAAACATGAAAATCTCGGTAGAGCATTGAGCTATATACTGGCAAACAAGCTGGCTAATCCTATTATGCCTGCGATTACGTTTCGTGAAATAATCGAAGAGGCATATAAAGAAGATCCTTCCATGATTGATTCTGCCGCCTGCGATATTCAGGCCGTTTGCCTGCGTGATCCCGCGGTAGATAAATACTCCACACCGTTGCTCTATCTTAAAGGCTTTCACGCGTTGCAGGCTTATCGCATTGGCCATTGGCTGTGGAATGAAGGGCGCAGAGCGCTGGCGCTCTATTTACAGAACGAAATATCGGTTTCTTTTGCCGTTGATATTCATCCGGCGGCAAAGATAGGGCACAGTATTATGCTCGATCACGCAACCGGAATTGTTATTGGCGAAACCGCGGTCGTAGAAAATGATGTTTCCATTCTACAGTCTGTCACGCTTGGCGGTACCGGAAAAACCAGTGGGGATCGTCATCCTAAAATTCGCGAAGGCGTGATGATTGGCGCTGGGGCTAAAGTTCTCGGCAATATTGAAGTGGGGCGTGGTGCTAAAATTGGCGCGGGTTCCGTGGTATTGCATTCGGTGCCGCCGCATACTACTGCGGCTGGTGTACCCGCACGTGTAGTAGGCAAGCCTGCGTCGGAAAAGCCTGCCGTCGATATGGACCAACATTTTAACGGCACTGTGGCGGGATTTGAGTTTGGCGACGGTATTTGATCGCTGTCCGGGGTGACTCGGTTGGTTATTGCTGCCAGCCGACGCAGGCCACTCCCTATTGAGTATGACAAGTCGTTCCTAGCCATTCTTTTCTAATCATTTTCGATGCGCGAGAGAATTCGCTTATTCCCGTAACAACGCACCGGCATAATTCAGCTGGCGCCAGGCCTCATAAACTACCACCGATACAGCATTCGAAAGATTCATGCTGCGGCTTCCTGTGACCATTGGAATGCGGATTTTATGCTGTACTGGCAATGCGTCAAGGATCGTGGCAGGCAGCCCACGGCTCTCCGGACCAAACATAAGATAGTCACCCGGTTGATAACTCACCGTGCTGTGTGCAGAAGTGCCTTTCGTGGTGAGGGCAAACAAGCGTGAGGGCTGCTCCTGGGCAATGAATTCCTGGTAACTGGCATGGTGCTGGACGCGGGTAAATTCATGGTAATCAAGGCCGGCCCGGCGCAGGCGTTTATCATCCCAGGCAAACCCAATAGGTTCAATAAGGTGCAGACGAAAGCCAGTGTTAGCGCAAAGGCGAATAATATTGCCGGTATTGGGTGGAATTTCAGGTTCAAATAGTACGATATTCAGCATCAGTAGCGGCCCTCTGTAACGAAGGCCGCAGAATAGCAAATTAAATACGCTTGTTGTATAACGGTAGCCAAAGAGTAAGTCGCAGGCCTCCTAGAGGACTGTCATCTGCTTTGACCCAGCCATCGTGTTGCTGAATAGCGGTTTCAACAATCGCCAGCCCCAGACCGGTCCCGCCGGATGCGCGATCTCGTGCTTCATCAGTACGATAAAAGGGCCGAAAAATTTGCTCGCGATCTTCTTCGCTGACGCCCGGGCCATCATCATCAACATGGATGGTGATCCCTTGGTTGTCTACTGAAAAGCTTACTGATATGTGGTTATGAGAATAGCGCAACGCATTACGTACGATATTTTCCAGTGCGCTTTCCAGGGCATTAGGGTTGCCGTAAAGCAGCCAGGGGCCGGGGTGATAAGGTACATCCAGCTTCTTACCCATTTGTTCAGCTTCAAAGCTGGCATTATCCAGTACCTCTTCCCACAGATGATTTGCTTTAATTGCTTCACTGATCAGCGCATTTTTGTGCTGGGTACGGGATAATACCAACAGGTCGTTTATCATGCCGTCAAGTCGCTGCGCCTCGGTTTCGATACGTTCAAGCTCTTTTCCCTCGCCAAAGCGGCGACGCATCAATGCGGTTGCCAGTTGCAAACGGGTCAGCGGAGTGCGTAGCTCATGAGAAATATCAGAAAGCAGGCGCTGTTGAGCAGACATCATGTGCTCCAGCGCGCTGATCATCTGGTTAAAACTGGAGCCGACCGCGAGAAACTCCTGAGGGCCTGACTCCAGTTCGGGATGCTGGCGCAGGTTACCGCTGGCGACCTCATCGGCGGCAAACTTTAGCTTACGAGCTGGCTTTGCCAGGCTCCAGGCAAGCCAAAGGAGCAGCGGTGCGCTGATTAACATGGTCACCATCAGTAGCAGGAACGGACGGTCAAACAGCAAGTTAATGAAGTCAAGCTGAGAACTGCTGGCAGGGCGAATCAGATAGAGTTGATAATTATCTTCGCCATCCCGCACCAAAAATGGCCCCAGTATTTCGATGCGGCCATATTTTTTCTTTTGTGGATGGTCGGCATTATCGGATTGCCCGATAAAGTTTCGTATGATTTGCATTTCACTACGCTGAGCGCCAAGAACTCTGCCTTCGCTGGTCACCAGCAGTAAACGTTGTCCCGGTGGTGCCCATTTGTCGATGGCGCGGAACAGACGTTTCCACCACATGAGATCGTTAGGAGGATCCTGGCGCAGCTCAGCTTCAATGTGCTGTTCAATCATCAAACCCTGCCGCTGCTCACTATCGAGCAGCGGGGTTATCTGACGTGAATCAAGCTTAGGCAACAGCAATACCAGCATCAGCACCAATGCCAGCGTTAGCCAGAAAATGGCGAAGATACGGGTGGTAAGGCTTGAAATCATGCTACTGAGACCATCAGATATCCACGTCCACGTAAGGTTTTGAACCAAGGATGTCCATCGCTGCGATCGGGTAATTTACGACGTAAATTGGATATGTGCATATCGATAGCACGATCGAACGGTGTCAGACGTTTACCCAAAACCTCCTGACTAAGATGCTCACGTGAAACCACCTGACCAAGATGCTGAGCCAGCAGATAGAGCAAGGTAAATTCAGTTCCGGTCAGTTCAAGTGTCAGATCACCGAAGCTGGCCTCCTGGCGGCCGGGATTCAAGCGCAATAAATCCACTTCCAGCGTAGGGGAGCTGGCATCTTGCTGCTGTTGCTGCTCGCTCCAGTGAGAACGGCGTAAAATAGCGCGGATGCGGGCTACTAACTCGCGATCGTTGAAGGGTTTAGGTAAATAATCATCAGCGCCCAGTTCCAGGCCCAAAACGCGGTCCAGTTCGCTGCCGCGAGCAGTGAGCATAATCACCGGGGTTTGATGCTGCTGGCGTAGTTCTTTCAATGTATCGATGCCGTTCTTTTTCGGCATCATGACGTCGAGTAATAATAAATCAATTGAGCTGTCCAGGAGACTTAGCGCCTGTTCACCGTCACCGGCAACTACGACGTTAAAGCCTTCCATTTCCAGTAGTTCTTTCAAAAGCGAAGTCAGTTCGCGGTCATCGTCAACCAACAGGATTTTATTCATCTTTTCTTGCCCTCCGCAGGCAAAATACCTTGAACAAATGCGGTCATCCTATCACTTTACTTAGTTTTACACCCCCTGACGCATGTTTGCAGCGTGCCTCGTAGACTGAATTGCGTACCAACACAATACAGCGATAAATTTGGGAGTAAGCGATGCGCAAACTTACAGCCGTCGTTGCGATTTTACCGCTGATGGTTAGTTGCTCTGCTACTCTGGCTGCAAACGTTACGACGAGTGATGAAGCGCATCAACAATATCGTGGAATGACGACAGGCAGTATGACGCAATTTCCTCGAAATCACATGTTTGATGGCATTCAATTGACTGAGACGCAGCGTCAAAGGATGCGCGACTTGATGCAGCAGACGAGGCACGAACGGCCTTCCGTCGACATTACTGACCTGGAAACATTGCATGAATTAACTACGGCAGACCAGTTTAATGTAGCGGCCTACCGAGCGGAGTTAGAGAAAATAGCTCAGGCGGAAGTTGAAAGGCAGCTTGAATTCGCCAGGGTCAGGCATCAGATGTATCAGCAATTAACGCCAGCGCAACGAGCAGTTTTAGAACAGAATTATCAGCAGCGTATGCATGAACTGCGTGAAAGATAGAAGGTTAAATCGCTGCAAGTATTGAGTAAAAATCAGTAACAGAATATCCCTGTTTTCCTTGCCATAGACACCATCCCTGTCTTCCCCGCCATAATGGCGGGGTCTTTTTTATCAGGTACTTAGAAAAAATCCTATATAAATCAATCCTCCTTGCAACAGCCATAAGCAGTAACAAGAAGGATACAGCGCTACGGGTGTAGACAAGATGTAGACAATATTGTCACACCGCCAGCCCGCCGCCTGAGAATTTAACGTCACTGTATGTTGCTGTAATGGGAGGATCGTTAATTTTCGTATGTCCGGGATAACGCTGTAAAAAGGTGTATCGCGAGGCATATCGTTATCCCGATGCGTATACCTTCTCTTTCGTCACCGGTCAGCGATATAATAAGCGTCTGCAATATGCATACAAATTGGCGAGATAATATGTCTGAAATGGTTTTTTGTCGGGGATGTGGAAAACCGATCCACAGTACGGCTAGATCCTGCCCGAATTGCGGTGCGATTCAGTATCCTGAAGGCCGCAAAAGCAAAGTGGCCGCAGCATTGCTGGCATTTTTCCTGGGGGGATTCGGGGTTCATAAATTTTATTTAGGTCAGGTGGGGCTGGGTATTTTGTATCTGCTGTTTTGCTGGACGGCAATTCCGGCAATCATAGCCTTTATCGAATTCATCATTTATCTCTGTATGTCTGACGAAAAATTTGCCCGTAAGTACGGTTGATAGAGACGTATAGTCCCAGCTGGCGGCCATCGCACGTTAGAATCATCGTCGGCATTATTATCTAGCTGTCCTACTTAACTGATGGAGTCAGAATGTTATCAACAATGCTGGCGGCCATCCTGGCCCGGTTTATGGCACGGCAATCTTCCAAATTT
This sequence comes from Izhakiella capsodis, assembly GCF_900115045.1. Classification (GTDB taxonomy): domain Bacteria; phylum Pseudomonadota; class Gammaproteobacteria; order Enterobacterales; family Enterobacteriaceae; genus Izhakiella; species Izhakiella capsodis. Next base: position 70,716 of record NZ_FOVC01000011.1, read on the forward strand.
AAGCTTCATCAACCTCTATTACGCTTTCAGGCGTGATTAAATCACCGTTATAAATGTCAGTCTGGTTTTGTTTGCCAGCAGTTTGAACGCTACGTGGTAGAAAGCCTGTTTTATATGAGCGGCTCGATGGGAAGACTACGGCCTGTCTTCGTTTTTACTAGGCGGAATAAATTTGGGCGGCTTTCTTGGGTTGCTGACGCAATAATTTTTCGACCGGAGCAAAACAGGAGGCAGCGCTGTGTAGCCATTTTGTTTCAGGTCTCTGACACAGAGGCGTTTTGTTTTCCTGTTAGAATTGTAGTTTAAAGGATCGAATAACTCAGAGATGTTATCTATGGATCATCAATACGGACGGCTGGTCAGCCGCGCCGCTTTTGCGGCAACGATAATGGCGCTGATGTTATTACTGATTAAAATTTACGCCTGGTGGTATTCCGGTTCGGTCAGCTTATTGGCGTCTGTGGTCGATTCGTTAGTGGATATTGCCGCATCGCTGACTAATGTTCTGGTAGTGCGCTATTCGCTACAACCAGCCGATGAGGATCATCGTTTTGGCCACGGAAAAGCGGAGTCACTGGCTGCGTTGGCGCAAAGTATGTTTATTTCCGGCTCGGCACTTTTCCTATTGTTGACCGGGTTTAAACACCTGGTTGAACCTCAATTGATGCAAGGCACCGGTCTTGGCGTTGTCGTTACGCTGATTGCGCTTTTCAGTACCCTTATCCTGGTATCTTTTCAGCGCTGGGTGATACGCAAAACGCGCAGCCAGGTGGTACGTGCGGATATGTTGCATTATCAGGCTGATGTAATGATGAACGGCGCAATTTTGATAGCACTGGTGCTGAGTTGGCATGGCTTTCTGCAAGCCGATGCGCTTTTCGCTCTGGGGATTGGCATTTATATTCTCTACAGTGCTTTGCGTATGGGGCATGAGGCCGTGCAGGTCCTGCTCGATCGAGCTTTGCCAGATGAAGAGCGTCAGGAAATTATTTCAATTGTTTCTGGCTGGCCAGGCATTGATGGGGCACACGAGTTACGTACCAGAATATCAGGTCCGACGCGTTTTATTCAGCTACATCTGGAAATGAATGATAGTCTGGCATTGGTAGATGCCCATAAGGTCGCCGAGCAAATGGAGCTGGCGCTATTAAGAAAATTCCCTGGCTCGGATATCATTATTCATATTGATCCTTGCTCGGTGGTGCCGCTCGATCGTCGTGGGCAGTACGAGTTATAGCTGGCTATCTATGCAATTGAAGCGGGAATTCCGGGGCAGCCATGTTAAAATGTGAAAAATAATAGCCGGATGTTGTCTGACCTGAATCAATTCAGCATCAGGTCTTTGATATAGTATAGCTATTAATCATTTTAATGCCGGTGGTACATTACCATTGCCAAAACGGCTTTGCCGGCCAGGAATTCAATGAGCTTCAACAGTATAGAGGTTGTCATGATCAAAAAAATCGGTGTACTGACAAGCGGCGGCGACGCACCCGGAATGAATGCCGCCATACGTGGTGTGGTGCGTGCAGCGCTGAGTGAAGGACTGGAAGTTTTTGGCATTTATGATGGCTATCTTGGCTTGTATGAAGATCGGATGATTAATCTGGACCGCTACAGCGTTTCTGACATGATAAACCGCGGTGGTACTTTCCTGGGTTCCGCGCGTTTTCCGGAGTTTCGTAATGAAGAAGTGCGGGCGATTGCCATTGATAATATGAAAAAACGCGGTATTGACGCGCTGGTTGTCATTGGCGGCGATGGTTCTTACATGGGCGCAAAGCGTCTGACCGAAATGGGCTTCCCATGTATTGGTCTGCCAGGAACTATTGATAACGACGTCGCCGGCACTGACTACACTATTGGTTATTTTACCGCGCTGGAAACCGTGGTAGAGGCGATCGACCGACTGCGTGATACTTCTTCTTCTCATCAACGTATTTCAATTGTTGAAGTTATGGGGCGCTACTGTGGCGATTTGACTCTCGCTGCTGCGATAGCGGGTGGTTGTGAATTTATTGTATTACCGGAAACGCCTTATACCCGTGAAGAGCTGCTGGAGGAAATAAAAGCTGGCATTGCCAAAGGCAAAAAACATGCGATTGTCGCGATTACCGAGCATATCTGCGATATTAATGAGCTGGCTCGCTATATTGAAACTGAAACCAAGCGAGAAACCCGCTCAACGGTGCTGGGACATATTCAGCGCGGCGGCGCACCGGTGGCCTATGATCGTATTCTTGCCTCACGTATGGGTGCCTATTCGATAGAGTTGCTATTACAGGGTTATGGTGGGCGCTGCGTTGGAATTCAGAATGAAAAGATGGTGCATCATGACATTATCGACGCCATTGAAAACATGAAGCGGCCGTTTAAAAGCGACTGGCTGGAAATGGCGAAAAAACTTTATTGATTTATCAGGGCGCTGGTTTAAGCGCCTTTTTGATATTCAGTATATTCTATAAAGTTATTACATTTTATTTTTAATTCTTTAATATTTTGGTAGGTCTGTGTCACGCTCTACTTATCCATTATCCTGGAGAGCGTAATAATGAAAAAGTGGCGTGTCGGCGCTGTCCTGCTGCTGGCCTCTGGCAGCGTGCTGGCGAAAGATATAAATCTGCTAAACGTTTCATATGACCCGACGCGCGAATTGTATGATCAATATAATCAGGCGTTCTCTGCATATTATAAAAAACAAACCGGCGATAATGTCACTATTCGTCAGTCCCATGGAGGGTCGGGTAAGCAGGCGACCTCGGTTATTAACGGTATTCGCGCCGACGTAGTGACGCTGGCGCTACAATCGGACATCGACGCGATTGCTCAACGCGGACGCATTGACAAGAACTGGATTAAACGCCTGCCTGATAACTCCGCGCCTTATACCTCCACCATCGTTTTTCTGGTACGCAAAGGCAATCCAAAGCAGATCCATGATTGGCGCGACCTTACGAAACCCGGCATCTCAATTATTACACCAAATCCGAAAACTTCCGGCGGAGCGCGCTGGAATTATCTGGCAGCCTGGGGCTACGCCCTCGACCAAAACCATGCGGATCAGCAGAAGGCGCTAAAGTTTGTACGCGCGCTGTTTAAAAATGTCACCGTGCAGGATCCCGGCGCACGTAGCGCGACAAATACCTTTGTGGAGCGCGGGCTGGGTGATGTCCTGATTGCATGGGAAAATGAAGCCTATATGGCAGTAAATAAGCTGCACGGTGGCAACGACAAGTTTGAAATCGTTACGCCGAGCGAGTCTATTCTCGCTGAGCCTACCGTATCCGTTGTGGATAAAGTGGTAGAGCAGCGCGATACGCGTAAAGTAGCCGAGGATTACCTTAAATATCTCTATTCGCCGGAAGGACAGACCATTGCGGCAGAAAATTTTTATCGACCGCGTGATCCCGTGGTGGCCAAAAAATTCGCACATCTGTTCGCTACGATAAAGCTGTTTACCATTGATGAGAAGTTCGGTGGCTGGCAAAAGGCGCAGAAAGCGCATTTTGCCGATGGAGGCTCCTATGATCAGGTAATGAAGCCTTGAGCGTCATAATCTCTGATTGCTGCGATGTAAGATTTGCATGATCTTCACCTCTGGTTCCATTACTTTAATATTTAATGATTACCAGGGGTGGCTGTGATGAAAGGACGAAAGCTCTTTTTCATTGGATTTTGCATTGTCATACTGTTCGCGCTTGTCGCCGGTGGTTATCTGGCATTTATCTTCCATAAAAACTCCGACGCGCTGTGGCGAATCATTAGCCAGCAGTGTGTTCCTAATCAGATCGCGCATCAGACACCGGCCCCCTGCCAGGAAGTTGATTTACGCAATGGCTTTGTGGTGATGAAAGACCGTAACGGCCCGCTGCAGTTTTTACTGATGCCCATCGAACCTATAAACGGTATCGAAAGTCCGGCACTGCTTCATCCCACGAAAGCTAATTTTTTTGCTGAAGCATGGTATGCCCGACACTACGCTGAGGCGCTTTACGGAAAGAGGCTGGATAGCTCTATTTTTTCCCTTGCGGTAAATTCCCCCTGGGGACGTACACAAAATCAGCTGCATATCCATATATCCTGCCTGCAGCCTGATGTTCGTCAGCGGCTTGATACGCTGGTATCGCAGCTTGATAGCCGCTGGCGTAGAGAGAAGCTGAATCAGCACGAGTGGTTAATAAAAGCCGTTTCACGTGACGAATTCAACCATAAGAGTCCATTTATATTCCTTGCCAATGGTGTTCCTGGCGCCCGGGAAAAAATGGGGAATTATGGGATAGCTATTGCGGTGCTAAGTGATGGGCGTCGGGCGATCATGGCCATTCAGCGCAACCTGCTTACCCTCAACCGTGCTTCAGCCGAAGAGATCCAGGACCATAGTTGCGCGCTGGTATATGGCCATAGCAGCGCGCCCGCTGTAGCAAAATAAATTAGTGAGGATCATCGTCTTCAACCGGCTTATCGTCCTTGTATTCGGCAGTGGCTATCCAGGCCGAGCAGAACAGCGTCAGGCGGGCAAATAAGTAAAAGAAGGCCATTAATCCGAGAACTGAACCAAATGCAGCCCCTGAAGGGGAAGTAGCCAGTTTAGGTAGTGTTAGCGTCATAACGAATTTAATCACTTCAAAGCCAATTGCGGCCAGCAGCGTGCCGCGAAACAGGGCTTTCTTGCGCGGTTTGTGGCGGGGTAATCTCCAGAATATCCATAAGAAAAGCAAATAGTTAGCCAGAACAGAAATGCTGGTTGCAATCAGGGTCAATGCCGGTTTCAGCCATTCAATATGCTCAAGTCCCAGCGCTGTTACGATAGCATTTTGCGCCGACCCGGCAACCGAGGTGAGGGTCAGCGTAATAATCAGTGCCAAAACCAGCCCGATCAGAGAGATGAAATCCCGGATATATTTACGCCAAAATTTTTCTTGATCCTGTGGGTTGCGCTCCCATACGTCGCGCGACTGAGCGCGAACGGCCTCGCGCAGATTACCCATCCAGCTGATGCCGGAATAGAGCGCGACCAGCAAACCCGTTAAACCAACGGTGGTTCGTTGTTGTACTGCTGTATTGACGGTATTTTTCAGGGTGTTCGCCAGGTTTGGATCGCTAATATTATTGGCGATTTTATTAATCAGTTCGGTAAGCAGGCCCGGATGCGATGCCAGAATGAAACCGATGGCGGCGAAAGATACCATCAGGATAGGGATCAGAGACAAAAATGAAAAGTAGGTAATGGCGGCGCCAAACTGACTGCCGAGTCGATCGTTAAAACGTTCACCGGTGCGTATTAAGTGTGCTACTGCTGGAATTGCCTGAAACCAGCTGACAAAACGGGAAACCCGGCTAATTGACTGATCTACGGTTTTATTACCGGTTTTAATATTGATCAGTGGCTGGGCATCGCCGTTGTTTTTCTCCTGCGGACGGGGAGTATGATGATTGTCCGTCATGAAACCTTTTTTCCTTTGCCAGTAAGATTCTTAGCTAGTATAGCCTTCATGGCTCAAGGTGCCTCTCCAATGACGGATTCAGTCGATTGATAAAAATATGAACGCGTTGGCCCTGATTGTTCGGGTTCTCTGTGGAAAGCGGTGGGCAATTAGCTTTGTCAGCCGCTTATTTTAATCGGGTCAACCTTTAAGACTGTATATCCTGCATAAACCAGAATGGTCGGTTGAGGGGTAGCCAGAGATAAAAAAACCACCTGCAAGCAGGTGGTTTTTACAGGCAATTCGCTTAGCCGTTTTTAGCTTGCGCGGCGGCTTTAACGATGGCACTGAAGGCGTCAGCTTTCAGTGAGGCACCGCCAACCAGCGCGCCATCGATATCTGGCTGAGCAAACAGCTCCGACGCGTTTTTATCATTGACTGAACCGCCGTATTGCAGGATTAGCTGCTGTGCAACAGCCGCATTCTTTTTGGCAATGTGGTCACGAATAAACTTATGTACAGCCTGGGCCTGGGCAGGCGTAGCGGATTTACCGGTGCCGATTGCCCAAACAGGCTCATAAGCAATAACAGTATTGTTAAACGCTTCGACACCCAGTGTGTTCAGCACGGCATCAATTTGACGGGAGCAGACCTCTTTCGTTTTGCCCGCTTCGTTTTCAGCTTCGGTTTCGCCAATACACAATACCGGGATCAGGCCAGCATCTTTAAGTACAGCGAATTTCTTAGCGACAAGCTCATCGCTCTCTTTATGATAGGTACGGCGCTCAGAATGGCCAATAATAACGTAACGGACGCCGATGTCTTTCAGCATCTCTGCGGAGATCTCACCGGTAAATGCGCCGTTGAGATTAATGTCTACGTTCTGAGCACTCAGCGTAATGTGGCTGCCAGCAATATCCTGATGAGCCTGCCCCAGATACATCACCGGAGGCGCAATAGCGACATCACAGCCGTCTACGCTGCTCAGCGCGTTACGCAGACCGGCGATCAGGTCGGCCGTCATATGTTTGCTACCGTTGAGCTTCCAGTTCCCCATTACTAATGGATGTCGCATCATATCCTCCACGCGAAACGCGATAGTGTTAATCTGACCGCCCGGTGGGCGGCATAATCTGCCTGACAGTATAAAGATCAAAAGGCCGTAGGGCTTTGCTTTTTGTCATTTTGTCTGGTTATCGGGAGCCAGAACCAGCTTAAGTGGCTCAATGGCCAGGGTAATTCCCTTTTCGCCATTGTCGGCGACGACGTATCGCAACGCGCCTTCATTTTTAGCTACGTAGCGCTGTCCTTTGCCTTCCGCCAGCAGGGTTGTTACCCGATTCAGGCTTTGTTCTTCATTAAGCATCGGTTCGAAGTAGCGCACGAAGGCTGCCATGTAGGCCAGTGCCTTATCATAGGCCGTTTTCTGCTCCGGCCCCTGGACGGGTAGCCAGGTGATTTGTAGGGTTTTGATTTTCCCTGTGCCGCGTTCCAGTGCCGTTGACGAGTAAAGGTTTTCATTAATTTTACTGGCGGCTCGCGTCAGATTGCTCTTGTCACTCCGGTTATCGATTGCCCGGTATTCGCTTAGCGGAAGTGAAGGATTACTGGCATTGTATTTCTCACGAAACTGACCGATTGTCATATCAAAAGTGGGCGCTCCAGTCAGCAAATATGCCGCCATTGGCATTTGGGCGCTTTGTTCCTGGGGATCGGCGTGACACAGACCGCTAATCAAAATAGAGACCGCTATTAAGCCTGTACGCAGCAAGTTGTTCATCGTTCATTTGCCCTGAAATTAACCAGGTCCCGATTAAAACCGAGTCGGGCGATTAATGTCAAAGGCGAGCAGGGGTTGTGACTTCGCATCGTTGACTGTCTGCGGCTAAATGCCAAATTTTAATCGTTATCATGCCGTGGCAGATTATTCTCAACGCGTTTATGCCGACGTGGATCCTCCTGATTCCAACGATGGCACTAAGCGTGTAAACCATTTGGTATAAGCCACGCAGCAGATTGTTTTCTTTGGCCGCCGTCACGGGGCCCGTTACCAGTAATGTTCGCTGGTTATATGCCCAGGCTTGCGTCGCAGATGCTTACGCATACCGCGACTCTCTTTCAGCAATTGCTGGGTGTCGCGCACCATTTGGGGATTTCCACACAGCATTATGTGGCTATGTTCGGCACGCATTGGTAGTCCAGTTGCTTCCTCCAGCGCGCCGCTTTCAATCAGCCCCGGGATGCGCCCGGTCAGCGAGCCGGTGCTCTCCTCACGGCTGACTACTGTCTGTATGCGCAGTTGACCCGCATAACGTTGCTGTAATTGCCGCATCAGCGGCAAGTAGCTGAGATCGGCAGCGTAACGTACTGCGTGAACTAACACTATATTACGAAAGCGATCAAGGTCCTCCCCCTGCTGCAGGATAGACAGGTAGGGACCAATAGCCGTACCGGTGGCCAGCATCCAGAGCGTGTCGCACTCAGGAAGTTCTTCCAGCACAAAAAAGCCGGCGGCGTCCCTGGTAATCATAATCTGATCACCGTTTTTAAGCGCATAAAGGCGAGGGCTTAACTTACCCTGAGGGACCATCACAAGATAAAACTCAAGGTTTTCATCGTTGGGTGCGTTAACGTATGAATAGGCACGCTGAACGCGTTCACCATCGATTTCCAGCGCCAGCTTGGCAAACTGTCCGGCAGTGAAATGCGCTATGGGTGCATTTACCGTGATGCTGAACAGGGCATCTGTCCAGTAATTTACCTGTTTCACCGTAGCATTGACCCACTCGGCCATGACGACTCCTCATATTGTGATTACGCGCAACAATTAGCATCATCTTCGCTACTGTATTGCTGAATTTCCAGTGCTGATCCACTACAAAGCTCTTGACGACAAATCTGGCGCAATTGAATGCAGCTGTAAATAGCCTCTGACAGAACGAATTCTGTATGTAAATCGTGACACCTGAGTGGGCAGAAATTTTCAGTCTGCCTCTCGAATTGTTAGGGATTTTTGGTATTTTTTCCGGCGAATTATTTTTATACCCGTCGTTCTTACTGAAAAATTAAAAAATGGCGAGTTATCACTCTGTGGTGAGCCTGATGAAAGGTCAAAAAAATAACGCGGTTTTGCTGATGCTGACCATGCTGGTCGCCGTGGGGCAGATGGCACAAACCGTTTATGTTCCTGCCATGTCGGCTATTGCTGCCACGCTGCATGTTTCCGATGGCTCGGTGCAGCGAGTCATGGCCGCTTATCTGATGACCTATGGTGGTTCACAGCTTATCTATGGGCCGCTATCCGATTCTTACGGACGGCGGCCAGTTATTTTGACCGGCATGGTCATTTTTATCATCGGTACGCTAACCGCTTTGTTTGCCAGCAACTTTGGCAGCCTGGTGCTGGGAAGCGCAATTCAGGGTCTAGGTACGGGTGTGGCTGGCGTAATGGCCCGCACGTTGCCGCGTGATGTTTATCAGGGCGCGGCACTACGCCATGCTAATAGCTTGCTGAATATGGGTATTCTGGTCAGTCCGCTGATCGCTCCGTTGATTGGCGCAGTGCTAATGTCATTGTATGGCTGGCGTGCCTGCTTTGCTTTTTTACTGGCCCTTTGCCTGGTCGTGAGTTTTACGATGCTGCGTTGGCTACCGGAAACCCGCCCCCATTATGAGGGGGTCAGGCTACCGTTTTTTTCCCGTTACCGCCCGTTGCTTATGGAGGGTAATTTCGTTCGCTACATGATTATGCTGATCGGTGCTCTGGCTGGTATCGCAGTATTTGAAGCCTGCTGTGGTGTGCTGCTCGGCGGTGTGCTTGGCCTGAACAGCATGACCGTCAGCATTTTGTTTATTTTGCCTATTCCGGCGGCATTTTTCGGTGCGTGGTTTGCTGGTAGTGATAGTCGTAGCAGTCAGACAATCATGTGGTATGCGGTTAATAGTTGTCTGACTGCAGGGCTGCTGATGTGGTTGCCATCATGGTTTGGCGTTATGAATGTCTGGACGCTGTTGGTTCCAGCGGCACTGTTCTTCTTTGGTGCCGGAATGTTGTTTCCGCTGGCGACCACCGGGGCGATGGAGCCTTGGCCGTGGCTGGCCGGTACTGCCGGCGCACTGCTTGGCGGCTTACAGAATCTCGGCGCAGGGGTCAGTGCCTGGTTATCCGCGATGCTGCCGCAGCACGGTCAGTTCAGTCTTGGGATGCTGATGTTTGCGCTCGCGCTGCTGATTTTAATCTGCTGGCTACCGCTTTCACGCCAGCCAGCAGACAGTTCAGTCAGTTCACACTGATCGCCGCCTTCAGCGTATCAAGTGGCGCAGCTCACTGTCTTTGCGGTCGAGATAATGTATCGACTGAATACGGCGAATGGTACGCGATTTACCGCGTATCAGCAGCGTTTCACTACTGGCTATATTGCCACGGAGGCTAATACCTTTTAGCAGATCTCCACTGGTGATGCCGGTAGCGGCGAAAACCACGTTATCGGTGCGGGCCATCTCCGACAGCGTCAGCACTGCGTCGGCTCTGATGCCCATCTGTTGACAGCGGCGAAGTTCTTCCTCACCGGTACGACGATTCTCGGGCGTATTACCTTTAACGTGATGACGTGCCAGCAGACGTCCCTGCATATCGCCATCCAGCGCGCGGATCACCGCAGCCGAAATCACCCCTTCGGGGGCGCCGCCAATACCATAGAGAACATCCATCTCGTTGTCTGGCATACAGGCCAGAATCGAGGCGGCGACATCCCCATCAGGAATAGCAAAAACCCGTATCCCCCACTGCTGCATTTGTTGAATTATTTCCTCGTGGCGAGGTTTTGCCAGAATGCTGACGGTCAACTGACTGAGCGGTTTATTCATCGCCCTGGCAACATTGCTGAGGTTGGTCTGCAAAGGCAGCGTCAGGTCAATGCTGCCTTTGGCTTGTGGCCCGACGATGAGTTTTTCCATGTACATGTCCGGCGCGTGTAAAAAGCAGCCTTTTTCGCCGACGGCCATTACCGCCAGCGCGTTGGCCTGCCCCATCGCCGTCATGCGCGTGCCGTCGATGGGATCGACGGCAATATCGACGCTGTCGCCCTGACCACTGCCGACCTTTTCACCGATCCATAGCATCGGTGCTTCATCGATCTCACCCTCGCCGATGACGATCTGGCCATCGATATCAATCTGATTTAACACGTGACGCATGGCCTGGACTGCGGCACCATCGGCCGCGTTTTTATCACCGCGCCCTAGCCAGCGATAACCGGCCAGCGCAGCGGCTTCCCTTACCCGTGAAAATTCAATTGCAAGCTCTCGTTTCATCGCCTTTTCCGGCTTTATAAGGAGGGCTGGTAGTTTAACACAGGCGGGATAGCTAAAAAAAACCTGCGGATGAAGCCCATAGGTTTCATGCCCCCCCGATTATTTGCTGATATTATTCCGCTTCGTCTTCCCAGGCCTGAGCGCGTTTTACCGCTTTTTTCCAGCCAGCATATTTATAATTACGCTCAGTGGTTTCAATCCCGGGGCGGAACTCGCGTTCAATCACCGACCTGGCGCGAACCTCTTCCAGATCGTTCCAGAAACCAACCGCCAGGCCTGCCAGATAAGCAGCACCCAGCGCGGTAACTTCCCGCACTTCCGGGCGCTCAACCCGCACGCCGAGAATATCGGACTGGAACTGCATCAGGAAATTATTAGCAACGGCTCCGCCGTCCACACGGAGTGATTGTAAGCGTGTATTGGCATCGTTTTGCATTGCTTCCAGTACATCGCGGGTCTGGTAGGCAATCGACTCCAGCGTCGCGCGGATAAGATGATTGGCGTTAGCGCCACGCGTCAGGCCAAAAATAGCGCCGCGGGCGTAGGGATCCCAATAGGGAGCGCCGAGACCGGTAAAAGCCGGAACCATATATACACCATTAGTATCTTTAACTTTTAACGCGAAGTATTCGGAGTCGGTTGAGTCGCCAATCAGCTTCATCTCATCACGCAGCCACTGAATTGAAGCACCGCCGATAAATACCGCGCCTTCCAGCGCATAGTTTACTTCGCCGCGCGGGCCGCAGGCGATGGTGGTGAGTAAGCCGTGTGAAGAGGTGACCGCTTCTGTCCCGGTATTCATCAGCATAAAACAGCCGGTGCCGTAGGTGTTTTTCGCCATGCCGGGTTGAACACAGAGCTGCCCGTAAAGCGCCGCTTGCTGGTCGCCAGCGATACCGGCAATAGGAATACGTGTGCCGCCTTTACCGCCGATATTGGTCTGACCGTAAACCTCGCAGGAGCTTTTCACTTCCGGCAGTATTTCTCGCGGTATATCAAGAATTTCCAGCATCCTCTGGTCCCATTCCAGAGTATGAATATTAAACATCATGGTACGCGAGGCGTTAGTGTAATCGGTAATATGTACACGACCCTGGGTCATCTTCCAGACCAGCCAGGAATCAACTGTGCCAAAAAGCAGCTCACCGCGTTTGGCGCGCTCGCGTGACCCTTCAACATGATCGAGGATCCATTTCACCTTAGTTCCGGAAAAATAGGGATTAATGACCAGTCCGGTCGTGTGCTGAATATATTCTCCCAGCCCCTCTTTTTTCAGTTTTGCGCAGTAATCTGCGGTGCGAGGATCCTGCCAGACGATAGCGTTATAAATAGGCTTACCGCTCTCTTTATCCCATACGATTGCGGTTTCCCGCTGATTGGTAATACCGATAGCGGAAATTTGATCAGAACTGATGTCCGCGTGTGCCAGCACTTCGACCAGCGTTGAACTCTGCGATGCCCATATGTCCATGGGATCGTGTTCCACCCAACCGGTTTTAGGATAAATTTGTTCAAACTCACGTTGTGATACCGCTACGATGTTGGCGTCGTGGTCCAGTACCACCGCACGGGAGCTGGTGGTGCCCTGATCGAGTGCGACGATAAATTTTTTATCTGTTCTCATAATACTGTCCTGATGATGTCAAGAGTCTGAGACCGCGGCCCGTTACCGTGGCAGTTCTGCTCTGAGGCAGATAAACAACATCGATAACGGGCGGCGATAAATTACACTTTCCGTTGTGCTTGCGCTGCGCCCGTAACAGGTTCCGCCAGTGTTTCGTTTTCAGTCGCTTTTCCCGGCAGGTTACGGGCAATCAGGCTGCGATAGGCGAAAGCGCCGACGATGGCCCCGACAATAGGACCGAAAATAGGGACCAGGAAGTACGGAATCTTTTCGCCACCGGTAAGGGCAACCTTGCCCCACCCGGCAAGAAAAGCGAACAATTTAGGCCCAAAATCACGGGCAGGATTCAGGGCAAAGCCGGTCAGTGGCCCCATAGATGCGCCGGTAATGGCGATTAGCAGGCCAATCAGCAGCGGTGCTAATGGGCCCTTTGGCAGTCCATTGCCGTCATCTGTTAACGCCATGATCAGACCCATCATCAAGGCGGTAATCACTGCTTCAACCAGAAAGGCCTGGCCGACGCTAATGTGTGGGTTAGGGTAAGTTGAGAAGATACTGGCTAATTCAAGGCTTTGAACGCTGCCACGCGCCATGTGATGCGTCTGCTCATAATCGTAAAACAGGCTGTAGTAAAGGCCGTATACCAGCGCTGCTGCGCAAAAGGCGCCCGCTATCTGAGCGAGGATGTAAGGAATAACTTTATCTCTTTCGAAATTGGCAAATAGCCACAGTGCCAAAGTGACTGCCGGGTTAAGATGCGCACCCGATACGCCAGCGCTGAGGTAAATGGCCATTGAGACCGCAATACCCCAGATAATGCTGATTTCCCACTGTCCGAAGCTGGCGCCGGTTAGTTTCATCGCAGCAACACAGCCTGCGCCGAAGAATAAAATGATACCGACTCCGAGAAATTCGGCGATGCACTGCCCTTTGAGCCTGCTGGTTGAATAACTCATAATGAATGTCCTGAAAGCGAAGTTAATTTTTTCTGCTGTTTGTATCATTCCATTGAGTTGCCCTCCTTAATGTTGGGCTGCTGTAAATTTATCGTTAACGAACATGTTCGAGAAATAGCGAAATCAAAAAATGTGTATTACGTCATATAAATGAGCGTTTTCGCGTATTCTGGTTTTACTGAAACGCTATTTTTATTTTCCTTTTAGCCCGAATTTTGAGCATTTTGTTAACAATTTTACCGCTCTTCACGTGAGAATTGTAAAAATAACCAGGTATAAACTGAAAAACGTTAAAAACCTTTTTCACTGTGACTTCGCTGCTGGACTTGAGCTAACCCTCTACTTACAATCGGGTATCTGTTGCTAACCGCGCAATCCGGCCTGGCCTGTTCATCCGCGGCTAGCATCATCATCGCCTTGCGATTAGGAGAGAATAAAAGATGTCATTTGAAGTTTTTGAAAAACTGGAAGCGAAAGTACAGCAGGCGATTGATACTATCACGCTATTGCAAATGGAAATTGAAGAGCTAAAAGAGCAGAAAGCGCATCTCAATCTGCAGATCCAACAGTCTGCTGGCAGCAGCGAGTCCCTGGCGCGGGAAAATCAGCAGTTGAAAGAGGAACAACATGTCTGGCAGGAGCGTTTACGTGCACTGCTGGGTAAGATGGAAGAAGTGTAACGCCAGCGTCAACTTTAAATATGAACGGGTGCCGCAGGCACCCGTTTTACATCGGTACGCGATGCGTTATTCGATGTCAAGTGCATCTTCAGAAAGGATGATGCCAGTATTGTCGGCATAAAGGTGGTCACCTGAGAAGAAGGTGACGCCGCCGAAGTTAACCCGCACGTCGCTTTCGCCTCCGCCCTCGCCGGCAGCACCGACGGGAATTGCGGCAATGGCCTGGATACCGATATCCAGCTCTTCCAGATCATCGACCTGCCGCACTGAGCCATATACGACGATGCCTTCCCACTCATTTTGCAGAGCAATGCGTGCCAGCGCAGCGTCTACCAGCGCACGCCGTACCGAGCCACCGCCGTCTACCAGCAGAACGCGACCGCGACCATTCTCTTCAAGTAAATCATATAGCAGACCGTTATCCTCGAAACATTTTACCGTAGTAATCTGCCCACCGAAGGAGGTGCGGCCACCAAAATTAGAAAACAGCGGTTCAACTACGTTTACCTCTTCATGGTAAATATCGCAGAGTTCAGAAGTATCGTATTTCATAGATTATTCTTCAGTTTGCCGCAGGATGAATGAGTATATCGCTTTAGGGCGGAAGATGGCAAAAACCCGCTTTGATTAAAATTGCGCTACGTCAAGTACATCGCGGATGTTGATACTATCAGTGAAATGAAGCCGGTCTGATGACCGGCTGTGGGAAGCGTTACAGAATGAAACGGCTCAAATCTTCATCAGCAACCAGTTCATCCAGGTGGCTGGAGACATAAGCGGCATCAATAGTGATAGATTCGCCATTGCGCTCGCTGGCATCATAGGAAATATCCTCCATCAAACGCTCAAGTACGGTATGTAAGCGGCGTGCGCCAATATTTTCTGCCGTTTCGTTAACCTGCCAGGCAGCTTCGGCAATGCGTCGAATTCCGTCCTCGGTAAAATGGACATCCACGCCTTCAGTCTTCATCAGCGCTTTGTATTGAACGGTCACCGAAGCGCTTGGCTCAGTGAGGATGCGTTCGAAATCGCCGGTAGTCAGCGCCTGCAATTCTACGCGAATGGGCAGGCGGCCTTGCAGTTCAGGGATCAGATCCGATGGACTGGCAACCTGGAAAGCACCGGAGGCAATAAATAAGATATGGTCAGTTTTAACCATGCCGTGTTTGGTTGAAACCGTACAGCCTTCAACCAGTGGCAGCAGGTCGCGCTGAACCCCTTCGCGTGAAACGTCCGGCCCGGACGTTTCACCGCGCTTACAAACTTTATCTATCTCATCGATAAAGACGATACCATGCTGCTCAACGGCTTCAATAGCCTGCTCTTTTAGCTCTTCATGATTAACCAGTTTCGCAGCTTCTTCTTCAATCAGAAGCTTGATTGCCTCTTTAATTTTCAGCTTACGCGGCTTTTGCTTCTGGCTCCCCAGGTTCTGAAACATGGACTGCAATTGATTGGTCATTTCTTCCATGCCTGGGGGGGCCATAATTTCAACGCCCATCGGCGAGGTAGCCAGATTTATCTCAATCTCTTTATCATCCAGCTCCCCTTCACGTAGCTTTTTGCGAAATGACTGACGTGCTGAGGAAGGCTCTGGTGTTGACTCGGACTGACCCCAGTTATTTTTTGCTGGTGGGATTAGCACATCAAGGATGCGCTCTTCCGCCATCTCTTCGGCGCGATAGCGATGTTTCTCAATGGCCTGCTGGCGTACCATTTTTAGCGCCGAGTCGGTCAGGTCCCGAATAATCGAGTCAACTTCTTTGCCGACATAGCCTACTTCGGTAAATTTGGTTGCCTCAACCTTGATGAAGGGCGCGTTGGCCAACTTAGCGAGGCGACGGGCAATTTCCGTTTTGCCGACGCCGGTCGGGCCGATCATCAGGATGTTCTTGGGCGTTACTTCGTGGCGAAGATCTTCGTCCAGCTGCATGCGGCGCCAGCGGTTGCGCAGCGCGATAGCAACGGCGCGCTTTGCACCTTCCTGGCCGATGATGAAGCGATTAAGTTCGCTTACTATCTCGCGAGGCGTCATTTCAGACATTATCAGGATTCCTTACGCTTTGGACGTTAATTCTTCGATAGTCAGATTATGGTTGGTATAGATGCAGATATCGCCAGCAATATTCAACGCTTTTTCGGTAATTTCACGTGCGCTCAGATCGGAGTTTTCCAGCAGGGCGCGCGCTGCTGCCTGCGCATAAGGACCACCTGAACCAATGGCAATCAGATCGTTTTCGGGTTGGATAACATCGCCGTTACCGGTGATGATCAGTGAAGCTGTTTCATCAGCGACCGCCAGTAACGCTTCCAGTTTGCGTAGTATACGATCGGTGCGCCAGTCTTTAGCAAGTTCAACGGCAGCTTTAACCAGATGTCCCTGATGCATTTCCAGCTTACGCTCAAAGCGTTCAAACAGGGTAAAAGCATCTGCCGTGCCGCCAGCGAATCCGGCAATAACCTTGTCATTATAAAGACGACGCACTTTTTTAACGTTGCCTTTCATTACGGTGTTGCCGAGGGTAGCCTGGCCATCGCCGCCAATCACTACCTGGCCATTGCGTCGAACACTAACAATTGTTGTCACGGGCAGACCCCTTAATGCAATCGAATAAGAATCCCCGCAGTTTACGCTGCGGGGTGAGTGCAATCAGATATGGGGCGGCTTTGACGGGTTTCAACCCCCGATGGCGATAGGGATGCAGTTTGTATGGCCGGAACCGCGCAAGGTTTGCAGGGCGCTATCGACCCCGGTGCGGCTGTTGTAAGGCCCTATAACGACGCGGTTCCAGCCGGAGCCAGAGGTGATCCGGCTTTCAAAGCCTTCAAAAGCCAGCTTAGCGCGTGTTGATTCGGCTTGTCCGACGCTTTTAAAAGAGCCACATTGTAACATCCAGCGCGGGGACTTGACTTTTTCCGTTGCGGACTCAGGCTGTTTAGCGGTGGTCTGCGGCTGAGGCGTGCGTGGCGTAGGTTGTGTCGGACGAGGCTGTAGAGATTGCACGGGCAGGCGTGACTGCATTTCAAGCTGATTTTGCAGGCGCTGCCGCTGTAAGGTTTGCTGGCGCTGTACAGGCGTCTGCTCATTCCAGGGAACCTCATTGAGCTGGGTTGGCTGCTGCTTCATATCAGCCTGCATTTGATCGAGCAGCTGGCGCTGTTCGTTCGTCAGTTGTGTTTGTGGATGAATAAAGCCGCCGGCTGATGGTTCTGTCGGGCTGGGGACCGTTACCTGACTATTCTCCAGCTCTTTGATGTAGCGCCAGCGCTCCTCCGGTTTAGGAGGCAGGCCATTACCGGGCGTTTTGTGATTGGGAATGACCAGCGCATCTTCTTTTTTATGATGGGCTATAAACCACAGGCCACCGGCAAAGGTAACCAGTACCGCGACGGCCAACGCAACCATAAATTTAGAAACAGCGGAGTTATTACCGCGTCTTTTTCCGCTGCGGCCGTTTGACGTTTTTTTACGGCGCGTGCCTGTCGAACGCCCGCGGCCTACATAATCTTTTTGTGCCACTAATCGTTCCGTCACTGATCAAGAGAAAGTGTCTGGCCAACATCCGGCGATGGAGACAAAGTTATTCGCCCGCCATGTTACTTAAGGGCCGGAGGTTTGACCAGCAAAGATACGCCCGATGTTCTGCTATAGCGCAGGTAAAAGCGCCATTCAGGCGCGCGGAGGCGCAGTGCTGGCTCGGACTTTCAGTCTAAACTCGCGCAGTCGGGAACCGTTGCTGATGGTTTTTCCTTCTAATTTTTCCAGTAACAGCGTCATTGCGTCCGCGCCAATTGCAAAGCGCGGCTGAATAACCGTTGTCAGCGGTGGATCGCAATACTGAGCCAGCTCAATATCGTCAAATCCAATCACCGAAATATCCTGTGGTACCCGCAGCCCCACACTCTTCGCCTGAGCGATAATACCCAGTGCCATAATATCGTTATGACAAAATATCGCTTCAGGGGGATTTGCCAGTGCTATCAGGACTTTCAGCGCATTTTTTCCGGCCTCGAAGGTAAAGTCTCCACGAATGATATAGGTGTTATCAATAGCGATGCCGCTACGACGTAGCGCCTGAATGTAACCCTGCAGACGATATTGGCTCAGGGGCGTGTCTTCCGGGCCGGTCAGGCAGGCAATTCGCCTGTGGCCATATTTTAATAAATGATTCACTGCTTCAAAGGCGGCGGTCAGATTATCAATGTGAACCGCCGGTAGCTCCAGTTCAGGGGCAAATTCGTTCGCCATTACCATCGGCGGCAGGAGGCGCACGTCGTTCGGGCTGCTGATAAAAGGCAGGTGCGATCCAAGCAGAACCATACCATCAATTTGACGCGTAACCACTAAATCCATCAGTGATGATTCTCGCTGATTCTGATGGGCACAATCGCTAATGAGTACCAGGTAGCCGTGACGGGTTGCGGTGACTTCAATACCCCGAATCATCTCACCGAAAAAAGGGTCGCAGATATCCGGCACGATAACCAAAATAGTATGTGTCTCGTTACGCTTTATGCTACGGGTTAATGGGTGGGGCAAATAGCCGATCGATTTTGCGGCTGCTTCAACCTTTTCTCTGGTGGTAGCCGAAACCTTTTCCGGATTCATCAGCGCGCGGGAGACTGTCGCAGTGGATACGCCTGCTTTCTCCGCGACCTCTTTCATCGTCGCACCCGGGGACACCTGTTTCCGCTCCAACGTTTTTACCTCTTTTCAGGCAACGGCTTCCCGGCCTGATTTTTTGCATGTCACTATTTTGTATAAAACCTTTCTCCATTGTTATCAGATAAACAATGTAATCCGTTACTTAAATTGCAAAAAAAATGTGACTTTCACCACTTTTTTCGATCCGTCTCGCACCGTTCAGCATTCGGTTGGATCGACATCCAGCGTCCACTTAACTTTTCGCGTCTCAGGAAGGGTTGCGACTAACGGCAGGCTCGATTGCAGCAGGCGCTGCAAACGGGGGCGTGAAGGATGTTGCAGCAATAGCTGCCAACGGTAACGACCACTTCGCTTTGCTTGCAAGGACGGTACTGGTCCCATGATCCAGCAGGCCTCATCTTTCAGAGGACTGGCCTCAAGCAGGTTACGCAGCTGCTGGAGGAAAAGTGCGGCTTGCTGGTTGTCCTGGTCTTCGGCACGAAACAGAATATGGCGGGTAAAGGGGGGGAGAAAAACGCTCTTTCGCTCGATAAGAGCCTGACGCGCGAAGGCGTCATAACCCTGATGCAGCAAGGTTTGCAGCAGGGGATGTTCAGGATGATGCGTTTGCAGCAAGACTTCACCCTGTTTACCCGCGCGCCCAGCCCGGCCTGCTACCTGAGTGTAAAGTTGAGCGAAGCGTTCTGCAGAGCGAAAGTCTGCAGAAAACAGCGCACCGTCGACATCCAGTAATGACACCAGCGTAACATCTTTGAAATGATGCCCTTTGGCCAGCATCTGGGTGCCGACCAGAATGCGGGCGCCACCGCGATGTACCTGAGCCAACTGTTGTTCAAGTGCGCCTTTCCGGCTGGTGGTGTCCCGATCGATACGGGAAATGGCAATACCAGGAAACAGATTGGCTAAGTTTTGCTCCAACTGCTCAGTGCCAAGCCCGACGGGCATCAGCTGAGTTGAACCGCACTGCGGACATTGATGCGGCACCTGACGCTGGCTGTCGCAGTGGTGGCAACGTAGCTGGCGCTGATGCTGATGCAGGGTATAATAGTGGTCACAGCGCTGGCACTCAGCAATCCAGCCGCATTCATGGCACATCAGTGCTGGAGAATAACCGCGACGATTGAGAAACAGTAGCACCTGGTTATCTGCTTGCAGATGTTGCGCTATTTTGCCCGCCAGCTGGGGAGATAGCCCTCCTTGTAGTTTAACGCCTTTCAGATCGATCAGCTGCTGTGTTGCCAGCCTGGCATTACCGGCACGTTTGCTCAACGTTAGCTGACGATATTTGCCGTTATGTACGTTTTGCAGCGTTTCCAGCGCCGGTGTCGCTGAGCCCATAATTACCGGAATATTTTCCTCGCGGGCGCGCATCACCGCCAGATCGCGCGCGTGGTAGCGCCAACCTTCTTGCTGTTTATAGGAGCTGTCATGCTCTTCATCGATGATAATCACGCCTGGACGAGCCAATGGTGTGAAAAGAGCCGAGCGCGTGCCGATGATAATGGCGTTTTCTCCCCGACGGGCGCGTAGCCAAACCGCCAGCCTTTCATTTTCATTCAGCGCAGAATGCAGCACATCAATGGGAGCGTTAAAACGCTCACGAAAGCGCGCGATGGTTTGCGGTGTGAGGCCAATTTCTGGTACCAGTACCAGCGCCTGACGACCACTATTAATCACATTCTCCAGTACGCTGAGATAAACTTCGGTTTTACCTGAACCCGTTATACCAGCCAGCAGCCAGGCGCTAAAGCAATTATCCGCACTGCGGATTGCACCGACGGCTGTGGCCTGTTCGGTATTAAGGCACAGGCGTTGGCCATGCATGATGGTTAGCTGACGCCAGTCGGCTACCGTGGCGTAGTATGGTCGCAGATCGCAAAGTCCTTTTTTACGTAACCCCTGCAAAACGGCGTTGCTGATATCATGTTGACTGATTTCGTGACGATAAAGTGCCCCCTGACGTAGAACGGCCAGCGCCTGGCGCTGTTTATGTGCGCTTTTCAGACTTTCAGGCGCCGTCTCCTTACCCTGCGAGGTGATATACCATTGCCAGAGGGGTGTTTCACGCGCTGGCTTCCCCTGACGTAAAAGTGTAGGAAGGGCGTGAAACAGTACTTCGCCAGGCGGATAATGGTAATAGCTGGTTGCCCAGTTGAGAAGCCGCCACAGAGAGGGAGGATAAAGAGAATCTCCGTCCAGCACCTCCTGAACGTTTTTTAACTGGGCTTGCGGTAGCTCGCTGTGAGTTTTAATTGCGGTGACGATGCCAATCGCGTTGCGCTTTCCGAATGGAACGCTTACCCGACCGCCGATACTCGCGGGTGGCAGGCCATCCGGCAGCAGGTAGTCAAACCGGCGGGCCAGCGGGACGGGTAAGGCGATCTCAACAACGGTCATCAAACATTCCGGCGGCAGCATAGAGTTGGACAGTGTACACCGTGATGGCGAAAATGTGAGGATCAGATTGCGCCAGACGGTTATTTTCTGTATAGTTCGCGGCCTTCGGCGTGTAATCATCGACGTCGGAATACACTAACTTTTTAACATCGTGTGGTGCCGGTGCAGACCAGTGGTCTGGCACGGGAGAGCGACACGGCCTTACTGAGGTCCGCCATGAAAAAAGATATCCATCCCAAATACGTCGAAGTTACTGCAACCTGTTCTTGCGGTAACGTTATCAAAACCCACTCTACCGTGGGTCGTGACCTGAACCTGGACGTGTGCAGCAACTGCCACCCGTTCTTTACCGGCAAGCAGCGCGTAGTTGATACCGGCGGTCGCGTTGAGCGTTTCAACAAACGCTTTAGCATCCCGGGCAGCAAATAAGTCCTGCGGATATAAAAAAAACCCAGCTTTGCTGGGTTTTTTTTATGCTTGATGATCGATTATTGCGCTTTAGCCTGATTGAGAATATTGCCTTCCCAACCGTGTAAGGCGTAATCGTTCAGGTGCAGAATGCGCTTTACCGGCTGCCCGACGTTAAAATTCACTTCGCTAAGTTTGATATAAACTTCTGAAGGTGCAAAGGTGGATTTGAAGTGATACTCACCGTGGCTTAGATCAGAAATTGTTGTCCAGTAAGTGCCAACTCCCTTATCTTGATTCTTCCGTTTCGTGTATTTCTCATAGACGTTAGACACCGCATTTTCTTCTTTACCGCTTGGATATCCGATTGGATAGGCCACGTTGTTTAGTGCCGACTCCACAAAACCTTGCGCCTGGTATTTATTATCAGGCTGCGGCAGATTGTGCAGGTTGAAGCTGGCGCGCACAAAGCGGGCGTCAGCCTCCTGGGTACCTGGGATGGCGTTACGATCGACATGCTGGTATTTCTTCAGATTTTCTAGCTGTTTTTCATAAGACGGTGGGTTGGTTAATACCGTATATTGCCTGCCGTGATAAATATGAACCACACCATTATCGATTTCTATAATTGCCGAGTCGCCGCTGCGATCTTCAATGGCAATATGCTTAGTATCCGTGGCGTAATCGATCGGTAATTTAGCGGCTTCCAGCCGGACGTTTTGTAATCCTTTAACCGCTTCATCTACGGTGGCGTAGTTATCGAGAATGTAGCTCAGCCAGGCGCGGCTCTGTAATACGGGCTTATCCTGATTGTTGATCTGCTGCTGCTTGCCGTTGGTATAGTAGAGGGTATGACCTGCCAGCCCTTTCTCATTTATACCATCCATCGGAAAGAGATTGTCGGCATAAATGACCACACTGCCGTAGCGTGACGTCCAGTGGACAGCATTTGCCACGTCGCCACCATTATGGGCAACGCCGCGTGGTGTAATCACCAGTGACGGGTCCACGGGGCCGAAAAAGTCCAGGTTGCGTCCGCTGACCATATAGCCCGGATACTGATTCATAAAGGCGCGGGTACAGGCATCCGCAGTGGGGGAGAGGGCGGTGGTAAGCAGCAGCGCAGCAACAGGTATTACGGCAAATTTTTTCATTGATAAAGCTCCTTATAGTGTTAATAAGGACAGGTTATGCCGATAATGCGCGTTGTAAGGAGTCAGTTATCGGGGGATATCCCCCCATAATGAGGTGAGTATGATCTCTTTCACTCTGCTTCAGCTGGAAGCGTTTGTTGCGGTGTGCCGTCACGGTACTATGACGCGCGCGGCTCAGGCGTTACGCAAAGATCGCACGACGGTAAGCGAGCTGATTAATTGCCTTGAGATTGATCTCGGCTGCGAACTTTTCGACAGGCAAACGCGCCCTCCTCGCCTGACGCCTTCTGGCGACCGTTTGTATCGTCAGGCGGTGTTATTTCTACAAGAGGCCCAGGCGTTCAGTGGTATTGCCAGCCAGCTGGCTGGCGGAGAGAGCCAGTCGTTGCAGGTCAGTTACGATGTTTTTATTCCGCACTCAATGCTTGTTAGCCTGAGCACGGAGCTTGCCAAAAGCGGCGTGACAGTTAATTTACGCTGCGAGCCACGATCGCAGGGCGAGCAGGCCTTGGCTGAGGGGCGGGCAGACATAGGTATTTATCAGGCGCTGAATCGCCCGGTGGGGCAGTCGTTTAGCTGGCAGACGCTTGGTGCGATAGAGTTTGCCGTTTATGCCAGCCCTATGTTGTTTAGTGAAAAACCAGTAACTATGATGGCGCTTGCTTCCCATACTCAGCTGTTACCCTGGGATTTCATGCCGGAATATCTGGCGCAGCGCCTGCAGATCGCCGACCATACGCAAAGCGCCAATGAGCGGGAACTTCTGATTGCTTTGCTGCAGGCCAGGCAAGGGTGGGCGATGCTGCCGACGCATTTTTTTACCCGGCAGAAAGCGGGCGTTGAGCGTATTGAAACCGTGATGGGGCGAAAAGGGATGCTGCATCCGGTCGTTGCCCTGTGGCAGCCGGGCAAGGTCGGGCACACAACGTTGCGTCATGTGCTCGACGTCGCTGAGCGAAGCTTTACCGTTTAGTATTCCCAGGTATCAGGGTCAATCCCTTTTTCCCGCATGATGCCTTTCGCGCCCTCAGGAATTTCATCGTTACGCTCTTTGCGTAAGTCGACGTCATCTGGTAACGGTTGCCCGGTAAAGGCATGCAAAAAGGCTTCACATAGCAATTCGCTGTTGGTGGCGTGGCGCAGGTTATTTACCTGGCGACGCGTACGTTCGTCGGTCAGAATTTTAAGCACGCTGAGCGGAATCGAGACCGTAATCTTTTTGACCTGTTCGCTCTTTTTGCCATGCTCAGCGTAGGGGCTGATATATTCGCCGTTCCATTCAGCCATGAGTTATCTTAATCCTCGTCAGAGTGAAAGTTACCTTGTGCGACTTTGCAGGCTATGCATGTCGACCAGGAATAATTATGCTGCAAATAGCGCGTCGCTACACGGATCGATAACAAGGTTAACGATAAATTGCTTGTCGATAACTACCGGCACGCAAAAGTGACATAATTTTAGCGAGAATCGTCTCGCTGCTCAATCTATACGCAAAGACATTTAGATGTCCAGATGTATTGACGTCTATTGATCCTCTGTTTAGGCTATAAGCCTCTTTTAGCTTCGCAGGAATGATAAGCATCATGAAAACGCGCAAACAGGCAACGATTGCAGTGCGTAGTGGTTTGAATAACGATGAGCAATATGGTTGTGTGGTGCCTCCCATTAATCTGTCTACCACCTACAATTTCATCGACTTTAATCAGCCACGTGTGCATGATTATTCCCGGCGTGGTAATCCTACTCGCGACGTCGTACAGCGCGCACTGGCAGAGCTGGAGGATGGCGCCGGCGCGGTGATGACGAATACCGGTATGTCCGCAATCCACCTGCTTTGTACGGTGTTTCTCAAACCCGGCGATTTGCTGCTGGCGCCCCATGATTGCTATGGCGGGAGTTATCGTCTTTTTGAGAGCCAAAGTAAGCGTGGCGCATATCGGGTGGCCTTTGTCGATCAGGGCGATGAAAAAGCCTTACAGGCTGTGCTAGCGCAAAAGCCTAAGTTGGTGCTGATCGAGACGCCGAGTAATCCGCTGCTGAGGGTGGTTGATATTGCCAGCATTTGTAAAGCGGCAAATGACGTTGGCGCACTGACGGTGGTGGATAATACTTTCCTGAGTCCGGCCCTGCAAAACCCACTGGCGCTGGGTGCCGACATGGTGCTGCACTCCTGTACGAAATATCTCAATGGCCATTCAGACGTCGTTGCCGGGGCGATAGTCGCACAAGATCTGACGTTGGCGACTGAACTGAACTGGTGGGCCAATAACATCGGCGTTACCGGCGCTGCTTTCGACAGCTATCTCTTGCTACGAGGTATGCGAACTCTTGGACCACGTATGGCAGCGGCACAGCGCAACGCGCTGGCACTGATTAATTACCTGCAACAACAGCCTTTGGTGAAGAAGCTGTATCACCCCTCTCTGCCAGAAAATGCCGGCCATCAATTTGCTACCCGTCAGCAAAAGGGGTTTGGCGCGATGCTGAGTTTTGAACTGGATGGCGATGAGACAGTACTCCGTCGTTTCCTCAAAGCGCTGACGCTATTTACCCTGGCTGAATCACTGGGGGGAGTGGAAAGCCTGATCTCGCATACCGCAACGATGACTCACGCTGGCATGTCGGCGGAAGCGCGTGCAGCTGCGGGGATTTCCGATACTCTGCTGCGGGTGTCAGTAGGTATTGAAGATCATGAAGATTTAATTGCCGATATGGATAATGCCTTCCGGATCGCGGCTGAGAGGTAACAAATGAGTACGACAGTAGGGGCGTTAGTTTCCCGGCAGTTACATAAGTTTGGTGGCAGTAGCCTGGCCGATGCGAAGTGTTATCAGCGCGTTGCTGACATCATGGCCGAGTACAGCCAGCCTGGCGATATAATGGTGGTCTCTGCCGCAGGCAGCACCACTAACCAGCTGATTAGCTGGCTGAAGCTCAGTCAGAACGATCGCCTGTCTGCTCATCAGGTGCAGCAGGCGCTGCGCCGTTATCAGAGTGAACTTATCGCGACCCTGCTGCCGGAGGTATACGCTGGCCCTCTGCTCAATGCACTCATTCGCGATCTTGAGCGTCTGGCCGCTTTGCTCGACGGTGTCATGAGCGATGCCGTTTATGCCGAAGTCGTCGGACAGGGTGAAATATGGTCCGCACGCCTGATGGCGGCGGTGCTTAATCAACGCGATTTAGCCGCCAGTTGGCTGGACGCACGTGATTTTTTGTGTGCTGAGCGTGCTGCGCAGCCGCAGGTGGATGAAGGTAGCTCCTTGCCTTTACTGCAGGCGCTGCTTGCACGATACCCTGAACAACGGTTGGTGGTTACCGGTTTTATCAGCCGCAACCTGGCTGGGGAGACCGTGCTGCTGGGGCGCAACGGGAGCGACTATTCCGCCACCCAGATCGGCATGCTGGCGGGTGTGGATAATGTCACTATCTGGAGTGACGTCGCTGGCGTGTATAGCGCTGACCCGCGCAAAGTTAAAGATGCCTGCCTCCTACCTTTGCTACGTCTGGATGAGGCCAGCGAGCTGGCGCGGCTGGCGGCACCGGTGCTGCATACCCGCACGCTGCAACCCGTTTCCTCAAGCGATATCAATTTACAGCTGCGCTGTAGCTATCAGCCTGAACAGGGTTCCACTCGCATAGAACGCGTGCTGGCTTCTGGCACCGGGGCGCGCATCGTTACCAGCCATGACGACGTATGTCTGATTGAGTTTCAGGCGGCGGCCTCTCACAGTTTTATCGCCTTACAGCAAGAAATCGACGCCTTACTCAAACGTGCTCAGCTTCGACCGCTGGCGCTTGGTATCCATCAGGATCGTAGCCTTATTCAACTCTGCTATACCTCAGAAGTGGTCACCAGTGCGCTGAGTTTATTACAGGGCGCTAGCCTGCCGGGCAGACTGAAACTCCGCGAAGGATTAGCGATGGTGGCGCTGGTAGGGGCAGGCGTTAGCCGCAACCCGCTGCACAGCCACCGCTTCTGGCAGCAAATTAAAGACCAGCCAGTGGAGTTTATATGGCAGTCAGCCGAAGGTATCAGTTTGGTTGCGGTGCTGCGTGTTGGCCCTACTGAACATCTGGTGCGAGGCTTGCATCAGTCGCTGTTCCGGGCGGAGAAACAAATTGGCCTGATGCTATTCGGCAAGGGTAACATTGGCTCGCGCTGGCTGGAGCTGTTTGCCCGCGAGCAGGAAACACTTTCCGCCAGAACAGGTTTTGAGTTTATCCTCGCCGGGGTGGTGGATAGCAACCGTAGCCTCCTGAGCTACGACGGCCTCGACGCCAGTCGTGCACTGGCATTTTTTGGCGACGAAGCCGAAGAGCGTGATGAGGAGTCGCTCTTTTTGTGGATGCGCGATCATCCCTATGACGACCTGGTGGTGCTAGACGTTACTGCCAGCGAAGAGCTGGCGGATCAGTATCTTGATTTTGCCAGCTATGGTTTTCACGTCATCAGTGCAAATAAAGTGGCAGGGGCTTCGGCGGGCGACCACTACCGCCAGGTGCGCGATGCTTTCGCCAAAACCGGGCGATACTGGCTGTATAACGCCACTGTGGGTGCTGGTCTGCCAATTAACTACACGGTACGAGACCTGCGTGAAAGTGGCGATAGTATTCTGGCTATCAGCGGTATTTTCTCCGGCACGTTATCATGGCTTTTTTTGCAGTATGACGGCAGCGTGCCGTTTACTGAACTGGTGGATCAGGCCTGGCAGCAGGGACTTACCGAACCCGATCCGCGTGTCGATCTGTCCGGTCAGGATGTTATGCGCAAACTGGTTATTCTGGCGCGTGAGGCTGGCTATGACGTCGAACCCGATCAGGTTCGCGTTGAGTCTCTGGTACCTGCAGGCTGCGATAATGGGTCAATCGACCATTTGTTTGAAAACGGGGACGTTCTCAATCAAACCCTGCAACAGCGTTTTGAAGCCGCGCAGGAGATGGGGCTGGTACTGCGCTACGTCGCACGCTTTGATGCTAATGGCAAAGCACGTGTTGGCGTAGAGGCTGTGAGGCCTGAGCACCCACTAGCCTCGTTATTGCCCTGTGATAACGTCTTTGCCATTGAAAGCCGCTGGTATCGTGATAATCCACTGGTTATTCGTGGGCCGGGGGCGGGGCGCGACGTCACTGCCGGAGCTATCCAGTCCGATCTCAACCGGCTGGCGCAGCTTCTGTGACCGCCGTTGAATAGCATCCAGCGCGCTGTTTGACAAACAATTGCCGCTGATCGTCGCAGACGTCGCTATCGGTTAAAGAGCCAGTCACAAGGAGCGTGCTGGCTGACTCAGGCAGGATCCAATCGAGTTTTCATCAATCCTTCAGAATACAGTCTTCTTCCCGCGTCTTAAGCCTACGTACCCGCGTTTTCCTCTGATGATGAACAGGCCTACGCGTAAATTTTGTGATGATTTTTTTTCACTTTCCCTGAAGATTTGTCACGCAGAATGGCCAAGATTTCATTGACGCTGTGGCGTAAAAGCGTCATTTTATTACTTTCGGACGTCTAAACGTATAGATGTTCAATATGACAAGCCATTTAAGCTACGATCGATGAGGTAAGGGTATGAGTTTCTTCCACGCCAACCAGCGTGAGGCGCTGAATCAAAGTCTGGCCGAGCTGTGTGGGCGGTTCAATGTCTCTTTTGAATTTTTTCCGCCGCGCACCAAAGAAATGGAAGATACTCTGTGGAACTCAATTGATCGTCTTAGCAGCCTCAAGCCTAAGTTTGTTTCGGTAACCTATGGTGCTAACTCTGGCGAACGCGATCGGACTCACAGTATCATTAAAGACATTAAAGACCGCACCGGACTGGACGCTGCACCACATCTTACCTGCGTTGACGCCAGCCGTGATGAGCTAAAAACCATCGCAGAGGATTACTGGAGAAGTGGGATCCGCCACATTGTTGCACTGCGCGGCGATCTGCCTCCCGGCAGCGGAAAACCGGGTATGTATGCCTGCGATCTGGTTTCTCTGCTGAACGAGGTAGGCGATTTCGATATTTCTGTCGCAGCTTATCCGGAGGTGCACCCGGAAGCGCGTAGCGCGCAGGCAGACTTGATTAATCTTAAACGTAAGATCGATGCTGGCGCCAATCGGGCGATAACGCAGTTTTTCTTTGACGTGGAAAGCTATCTGCGTTTTCGCGATCGCTGTGTAGCGGCGGGCATCGACGTTGAAGTGGTGCCGGGCATTTTGCCGGTGTCAAACTTCAAACAATTACAACGCTTCGCGACGCTGACTAACGTACGAGTGCCGGGCTGGATGACCAGCATGTTTGAAGGGCTGGATGATGATGCCGAAACACGCAAAATGGTTGGCGCGAATATCGCTATGGATATGGTAAAAATCCTCAGCCGCGAAGGGGTGAAAGATTTTCATTTTTATACTCTTAACCGTGCTGAAATGAGCTATGCCATTTGCCATACTCTCGGCGTACGTCCGGCAGTCAGTGCCGCCTGATAATTGCCATTTATTTCCTGTCATATTAAGCCAGTCCGCAAAAGAGTCTGTGGGATAATTCGTGGATTTCAAATGCGGCTTCCAGAGTAAAATACGCAACAAAGTCAACATTTTGTTGATTTTTCTGCCTGTTTTACTGCCCTTTTATGTCGATACATTCTGCCTGTAAGTTTTGGTGGCGTTATCATAATCGCAATGTTGATCTGTCTCAGATTGAACTGGCGATCGCCGCAGCACAGGTTTAACCGGCGCACTGGCTCATTAGCCTCATTGCGCTCATTTTCTGCTCATACCGACTGCGGACGCCAGATGCGCTAATTTCTCTGTTCAGAGCGATCACCGCTAAGCAAGCCGTTTTCAGCTTATCGCCGCTGGTGCATGGCCTGCGGGACGAACAGCTCAGCTAACAAATTGAATTCGCTTTTCCCTTTTCTGACACTTGCGATAGAAAGCCAGGACTGGGTGCGATGTGATCAGTAATTAAAGTGAAGTCTGATTAGGGGATGCATTATCAACGCTACTGGAGATTTTGGGTAAGGATTAATATTGATTAAAACACAGTGAAAACAGGGTATTAGAGTTTTTTTATCCAAAAATTTCAGACATTAAATTTCTAAAAAAATCTAATCGTTTATAGCGATCATAAAATATTATTCAATAGCCAAAAAATATTGAATCACTGTTATTGATCGAAATTACCCTTTTTCAATATTTGAGTTAAGGGGTTATAAATAAATTACGTTGAGCGTTGCCTGATAAGGATCGCCACTTCACTCAACAGCTTCGTTATCTATTTTTCTTTGGATAGATTCAGTCATCAATAAGTTAAGGGAAGGATATCAAATTGAGTATAGATGAACTATTGAAGCAGCAGTTCAGTGAACTCACAGATTTCAATCTTGACAATTTAAAACCAGATACTTTAATCCAAGATGTTGGATTTGACAGTTTAGACTTTCTTTCTATTCAAGTTGTTTTAAAAAAGAGAGTTCGACTTCCTTTTGGATTTTGATCGTATAGCAGAAAACATGCCCGAAAATATGAAGACTTTTTAAAATGCATTGAATTACAGTTTAAAGGTTCAATGTTATGAACAGAGTAGTCATTACCGGATATGGTGGAATATGTTCACTTGGAGAAGATGCTGTAAAAATTTGGGAGAGTGTATTAAATAAAAGCATGGGATATGATAATTATAATGATAGGAATATTAGAGCTAATTTTTTTGGCCGTATAAAAAACCGCTAGATACTCGTTGGATTTCTAAAAAAATTTAAAAAAACTCACCCAGATTTGCACAACTCGGATTGATAGCAGCTAAAGAAGCTATTGATATGTCATTTCCAGACTCATCAATTCTTGATCATTATCATAATACTGATTGTGGTGTTATTGTCGGAACTGGGCGGGGTGGTTTCGATAATATAGCAGCTAATTACTTTGCTTATCGGGAAGAAAATCCTTCAATCCAGGCACGTTTTCATACTATGCCGAGCATTGCCACAGCAGTAATTTCCGTGAACTGGAATCTGAAAGATTATCAGAGCACACCAGTGGCAGCCTGTGCTACGGGAAATATAGCTATTGGAGAGGCTTATGAAATCATAAAAAGTGGGAAAATGTCATTAATGCTGGCAGGAGGCGCTGAGAGCACAATGGGACATTTTCCGGTATGGTCAATTGATGTTTTATCAGCTTTGAGCAAGGAGAAATATGATCCACAGAAACCTTGCTGTCCTTTTAGCAAAGAGCGTAGTGGGTTTATCTTATCTGAAGGAAGTGCCGTAGTTTGTCTCGAATCACTGGAAAAAGCAAAAAAAAGGAATGCAAAAATTTTAGGTGAAGTTATAGGGTATGCTAACCATTCAGATGCCTGGCCAGTATTAACTGCACCAGCTGAAGATATGGAAGGAAAGATAAAAACTTTAGAAAATGCCATCAAATCTTCTGGCTTAACATGCAATGACATCGATTATATAAACGCACACGGCACATCAACTCCGATGAATGATCTGAGTGAAACTCAGGTTTCAAAAGAAGTTTTTGGTGATTTAGCCTATAAAATCCCCATGACGAGTACAAAGTCTTACACAGGGCACTTGATTTCAGCTGCTGGCTCTATGGAGACGATTTTTTGTCTGAAAGCTATGGAATATAAGATTATCCCAGCAACAATAAATTTTAAAAAACCAGATCCATTATGTGATCTAAATTATGTACCAAATGAGCATTTGTTACATTACCCTGTGAAACATGCAATGAATGTCAATTATGGATTTGGTGGGGCAAATAGTTGTCTCATATTGAAGGAATATCAAAATGAATAGAAAATTTAACCATGACGATATAGAGAAATGGGCGTTTTTCTCTGGTGATTACAATAAAGTTCATTTTGATGAGTCTGTAGCAATAAAAATGGACTTAACGATATAATTGTTCAGGGAATGCTCTATCTTTTATATTCGAAGTTATCATTGAAAAATCACCTTAGATTTCCAGCTGAGATCTCACATAGATTAAAGAGACCTGTTTATAGAAATTCTGTGGTTAGCTATGATTTATTTATAGAGTCCGATTACATCGTATCAAAAATCCAATGCTTAAATAGTGACTGCTCTGTCGTAGGTCGTGCACGTAAAGATGAAAATAGAAAAAAACAAAGCAAGCGAGTAATGAAATACTTATCGATGCTGAATTTATATCAGATCAATTAGCTATATTTAAAGAAACATATCCTGAGGTGAATATTCCTTGGGTTATTATGGATGCATTTATTTTCAGCGTTTGCTTTAAATATCAAAATGGTGATCCTTTTTACAGTAAGGCTTTGAATATTACCAAAGAACCTGATAAATCTAAGGTTGTTACATATCAGGTGGATCAAGACATTATTATCAACCAATACGACTTCCTTTTAAGACCTGAGAATTTAAAAGATTTAAGTTTTTTTCGAGGACAAGGATATCATTAAGCAAGATTTTTCCGTTTATAGCGTACTCAATTATCAAATATATCATAGGGATTTATTATTATATCAATCTTCAATGGGTAGCATTACACGAGCATTTTAAGCGCAATCTAAATCAACCGGGAAAACAAGTTAGAATAAAAATTAACATATTAAATCAGCAGATTAAATTTTATTTGGTGAAGATAAAATCCGTTGTTTTCTGGATTAACAGATAAGGGCTATTTATGCTATGAAACATAGGGGGTTATATGCTTCGTAGAAAGACTTTACTAAGAACGGAGACATCGTTGGTAACGACTTCCGCTATCCTTACAAAATCGGGAACTTCAAACAATCAGAGGGACAGGAAAAATGAAACTAAAAAAAAGGATTTTTGTTACGTCCGGCGATAGTGGCATTGGAAAAAGTATAGTTAAAAAGCTAACTGACGAAGGTTATAAAGTTGTTTTCACTTACCGATCAAAAAAGAGTTACGCATTAGAGATCGCCAATGATATAAATCAAAAAGGAGGTTGTTGCCTATGTTTTTACTGTGATGTCCGACATCACGAAAGCCTTAACAACTTATGTTCCAGTTTAATAAAATCTCATGGAGCTCCTTACGGGATAATAAATAATTCCGGCATGAAAAATGACAAATTACTTATCAATACTGAATTTAAGGATTGGCAGGAGATTATTGATACCAATCTAAATGGACCGTTTTATGCTATTCGTTCACTGTTACCATCCATGATTAATGTGGGGGATGGTTGCGTTATTACAATCAGTTCTGTTTCAGCGCTGCGAGGCAATGTAGGATAAACAGCTTATTCAGCTTCTAAGGCCGCATTGACTGGCTTAACTCAAAGTCTTGCCAGAGAGGTTGGGCGGTTTAATATCCGTGTGAACAATATTGCTCCAGGTCTTATTGAAACTGATATGCTGTCTTCCCTTGAACCTAAAAAGAAGAAGCAGTTACTCTCTCTGATATTATTAAGAAGACTTGGAAAATCTGATGACATTGCACACACTGTATCTTATTTAATCGGTGAGGGTGGGAAATATATAACTGGACAAAATATTTTAGTAGATGGCGGATTATCAATTTAATGAAGGGTGCATTATGAAATTAAGGATGGTACCGAAAGAAGTTTTTGATGTTATGTCACTCGATAAGAACTTTAAATACAAATGGATTGGCGACAATGTTTTTTCCTTGATTGGTCTTGGTACTTCATATTTTCTTGAATTTTTCGAGTTCTATGGCGATGCTATTAGCAAGTACTATGACAGATTTGTGAAAGATACATCATATGGGGATAATAGATTTAGCACATTTATTTCTCAAGAAAGAAGGCATGCAGCAGCTCACAAAAAGTTAAATCTTTTTATTGCTAAGAATGTACTCCCCCCACCCGCGAAAAGTATCACCCAAGGGTTTATGATTTCATGTTTACAACTTATAAATCCTTTGTAAAACCAATTGTTCAAGGTATTGAGAAAGATGAGGGTAATGGTTTAACTTTAGACAGCCCTTTCTTTAAAGAGGCACTGAAGAGTATTGCTGCCTTTGAAACTGAAGTGTGTATGGCAGCATTTTCCTTTTTTGAAAATGTCATGGATAATGGAAAATTGATTATATGTTGGATATTTCAGAGAATCTTGGTGTTCTATATTTATTGGAATATCATTATGCTGAAGAAATTGAGCATTGCCATGTTTCTATCGCGACATTTGAAAATATTTATGGCGAAAAATTATGGACTAAGGAGTTTATAGCTGAATATATAAAAAACGAGCAGTTTTAACGAGAAAATAATCAATGCAACTTTTTTTGTTTCCAGAGAGTTAAACATAGATATTTCACTTCAACAAATAAATGCAAGATTACCTAAAAGAACTAACTTTGTTAAACCAGGATTCGATGCCAAATCTTCACATCATCGAAATAAAATAAAATATCTAGTGGATAAATGGGACAATGAATGGGAGCCTAAATTAATGGAAAAGATAAGAAGCCGTCTTACAAAATAAAAAAACCGCAAGGTAATGTTGCATGATGTTTAGCTTTGTTACTGTTTCCTCACTTCTTTCCTATTTATTCTCAGGTAAATAAAATGCCAGAAAAAACTCCTCAATTACACTCCAAGTCTAAGAAAAGTATTTTTATTTTCTTTTTTTTAAAACAAGCGATAAACTATCTGAAATCATCAACGACATTGATGGGTTGTATGATGTATATCTTTTCAATCTTGAGGGTATCATTCCGGAACCTGGAGAAGATTATGAAGAGGATACGTTGAGGTGTAATGTTCATAAAATTAATTTTTTATATGAAAGCAAAATATTAAAATCCGGCTTACAACCAAAGGACGTTGTTTTCATTAGTGACGATGTCGTTACAGTTTATTTTTTATCATGGATACATGATTTTGCCCCGAGGTTTAACTCTGCAATACTCTTTTCATTAAACTCACTTTCCCTATCCTCTCACTCATTCAGACTAAAAAAACTTTCCTACGATTCTCATTCAGTAGTTAGCCCTATTATGATAATTTTATCCAATAAAAATAAATATGGAAAAATTTTTTTCAATTCTATACTCAATAAGAATTTTTCATCATTTATACTAAATGACTCATCAAAGAGTCCTTCTCTTAAAGAGAGTGTAAAGTCCTTCATTGAATTATCTTCTATAAAGTTAAAAGAAAACTTCCTTTTCATCAATGCTGAAAAAAAAGGATTTACCTATGAAGAGAACGCCAGGTTAGCTATCCCGGAAAAAAATAATTTTAAAAAAAATATACTGGACTGTACATTGGATTCTGCTCAGGATTGCTTTTTTTTTTCAGATGGTATAAAAACAGGAATAGTTCATGGTTTTGATTCCGATGCAATGCTTGATTATGTTTACAATAACAGGCCCGAGGGAAAGTGGATTATAGGGAAGTATTTTGATAAGTTATACTTAAATAGTATTCCATGGCAAGGGGCACGGCATCGAGAAAAGTGTGTTCATACCTACTTAATTGAATCAATTAACTACCTTTCTGATTCAGGATTTAGTGTTAACATATTAGATATAGCATCTGGCCATGCAAAGTATTTGTTTAGTTTATCAGACGATGACTTTAAAAAAATTAAGAATATTATTCTTCGTGATTATGATGAATACAACTTACATATAGTTAATGATATTATCAATAAAAGAAAGTTAGATGGGATTATTTCTTGCGAGAAGGGTGATGCCTTCTCTGCATTGGATTTGGCTTCACTTCCCACGGACAGGACTATTGCTGTTGCATCTGGTTTCTATGAGCTTTTTGATGAAAATGAGAATGTTTTACAATCTTTAAAGGGTATTTTTAATACTCTCGAAGAAGAGGGCGTTTTTATTTATACCAATTTCCTCTGGCATCCACGGCATACTTACATGGCACGAGTTATGACTCGTAATAAAGATAAAAAACCATGGTTAATTCGACGTCGTTTTCAACAAGAAATTGACGATTTAGTCCGGTTAGCAGGATTTACAAAGATTAGTCAAAAAATAGATCCATGGGGGATTTTTTCAGTTTCCCTGGCTAAAAAAACTGACAACATCTGAACGTACCACACATACTGCGCAACAGCGGGATTGTTCTTGATCGCAGATCCGTTCTTTACGCAGCTCCATCTTTGTCTAAAAGTTGTTTGCGCAGTAATGCTCTCGTTCATGTCCCATGTACCGCTGCGCGAATTTACTGGTGGCCTTACTGGGGTAGTGTCCGTGTAGCCGAGATAACTGCCAACAATGCGGTTGTTTGTTTATTAATGTTTTGAAGTACCCGGTGAAATTTCGTCCTGATTGCCGTATAGAACAATCTCGGACGTTTTCCAACTGACGCAGGTCATAAGCGCTCTGAAGACGTATTCAGAACTCAGGTTTACTTTCCAGCTCCTGCAATACGCATTGCCACTGGTGGAGTTAACTCTGTTCTACCGACAAGAAAACACAATACTGTAGCGGGTGTTACTCCGATATTGAGTGCAAAGCGGCGACCACTGAAGTCAATATAAATTGTCTCTTATAACTGACAGTTTATTTTATGGCTGTGCCTTCCCCAAGCCATCGGAAAAAAGTGCAGTAAAGGTATGCGGCAAGCGCCCTCGGTGGGGGGTAATTAGTGGCGAAAGGCCGGACAGAGCAACGTATTCAGAGAAAACTTACCGTTTCGTCAGACATCATCATCTCCATAACCGGGATGATGATGTCTGACGTGGTTATAAAGCAGCGTAAAAAAACCGCTTTACGTGATTAACCGGTATTGCGCATACCCGCGGCAATGCCAGCAA
Organism: Izhakiella capsodis; assembly: GCF_900115045.1. Lineage (GTDB taxonomy): Bacteria > Pseudomonadota > Gammaproteobacteria > Enterobacterales > Enterobacteriaceae > Izhakiella > Izhakiella capsodis. Next base: position 107,091 of record NZ_FOVC01000011.1, read on the forward strand.
TGGTGACCATCAGCGCTTGTTCTACATGCGGATCCACTCCTTCACCGGCAGCATCCTGCTGGCGTGACCGATGTAACAGTTCCGCTTGAAGTACGTTAAGCGGATCGGTGTAAACGTTACGCAATGCGATAGATTCGGCGATCCATGGTTGGTCAGCCATCAGATGGGCATCGTTGGCGATGGTTAATACCGTTGTGATATCCGCTTCCAGTTGCTGTCGTAGCTTCTGGCCAAGTGACCAGAGAGCGGGATCAACCAGTCGCTGATCATAATATTCCGCCAGCCAGAGGTCGGCTTTGGAATACACCATTTCCAGCATGCCAAGACGAGTAGAAAAGAACGGCCAGTCACGGCACATTGCTTCCAGTTGGTCGCGATGCCCGTCGTTCATTGCTTTATGTAGCGCGGCACCGGCCCCCAGCCAGGCGGGTAACATCAGCCGGTTTTGCGTCCAGGCGAAGATCCACGGAATAGCACGCAGAGATTCAACGCCGCCGTTCGGACGACGCTTGGCCGGCCGTGAACCTAAGGGCAGTTTGCCCAGCTCTTGTTCCGGCGTTGCTGAGCGAAAATAGGGGACAAAATCTTTATTTTCGCGTACGTATCCGCGATACATATCGCATGAGACCTTCGACAGATTATCCATAACGCTACGCCAACCGGGCTTCGGTTCAGGCGGGGGTAGCAGGTTCGCCTGCAAAATCGCGCCGGTATAGAGCGCCAGACTGGTAATGGCAACTTCTGGCAGGCCGAATTTAAAGCGGATCATCTCGCCCTGCTCGGTAACGCGCAGACCCCCTTTCAGGCTTCCGGGCGGTTGCGACATCAGCGCCGCCTGGGCAGGCGCACCGCCACGACCGATGCTACCGCCGCGACCGTGAAACAGCGTTAGCGTGATGTCGGCTTTTTCACAGGTCTTGATTAACGCCTCCTGCGCTTGATACTGCGCCCAGGAGGCAGCCATCACGCCGGCGTCTTTTGCCGAGTCGGAATAGCCGATCATCACCATTTGTTTGCCCTGAATAAAACCGCGATACCAGTCAATGCTCAGAAGCTGCGACATCACATCATTGGCATTATTCAGGTCATCAAGCGTTTCAAACAGCGGTGCTACCGGCAGTGCGAACTGAATGCCGGCCTCTTTTAGCAGCAGATGGACGGCCAGAACATCAGAGGGCGTTTTCGCCATTGAGATGACGTAGGCGGCGATCGAACCCCGTGGGGCTTCGGCTGTGACCCGGCAAGTTTCCAGCACTTCTCGCGTATCAGGCGTTGGTTCCCACTGACGTGGCAACAGCGGCCGTTTCGAATTCAGCTCACGGATCAGGAACGCCTGTTTATCTGCTTCGGACCAACTTTCATAATCGCCGAGGCCGAGATAGCGGGTGATTTCGCCAATTGCCTTGGTGTGCCGGGTGCTTTCCTGACGAATATCGATCCGCACCAGCGGCACACCGAAACATTTGACGCGGCGTAGCGTATCCAGTAGCAGCCCATTAGCGATGATACCCATCCCACAAGCTTTCAACGATTGATGGCAGGCATAAAGCGGATCCCAGAGCTGATCATTGTCAATCAGCAGATTGGCCGGACGCGGAAGTTTTTCGCCTTTCAGACGGCTTTCCAGCCAGGCCTGGGTCTCGAGCAGCTGCTGACGCAGGTTTTTCATTATTTCGCGGTAGGGTTCAAGCGCATTAGGCTTACCGCAAAGTTCGCGAATGTCATCAGTGCATTCCGACATCGACAGCTCAGAAATGAGCGTGCCAATATCGCGTAAAAACAGGTCGGTCGCCTTCCAGCGGCCCAAGCGCAGTACGTGGCGAGTGATATCAGCGGTTACGTTAGGATTACCATCGCGGTCTCCGCCCATCCAGGACGTAAACTGCACCGGAACAAAATCCACGGGTAACGTATAGCCCAGCGTTTCCTCTACCTGGCTGTTTAACTCACGCAGGAAATCCGGCACGCCTTCCCACAGGCTATTTTCTACCACCGCAAAACCCCATTTGGCTTCATCCACCGGTGTTGGCCGATGCTTACGGATTTCGTCAGTATGCCAGGCCTGAGCGATCAGCTGACGGAGGCGCCGCATTATCAGCCGACGGTCATGATCGGAAACATCATGATCGAGCTCTTTCAGGCAGTTATTGACTTCGACCTGCTTGTGGATCAGGGTCCGGCGGGTAATTTCAGTCGGATGCGCAGTCAGCACCAGCTCAAGCGACAGCGACTCAATCGCGTTACGTATGGTCTCTTCGTTCAGCACCGGCTGTTTTTTGAGATTCTCAAGAATGCTTTTCAGCATTTCAGGCTCATATACACCGCTTTTGTGCGAAATGGTATTGAACTGCTCAGCCACATTAGTGAGATTAAGAAACTGACTGAAGGCGCGGGCGACAGGGAGCAGCTCATCATTGGAAAGATTTTGCAAGGTTGTCAGCAATTCCTGGCGATGAGCGTCATTTCCTGCTCGGGAAGATTTAGAGAGCTTGCGGATGGTTTCCACCCGGTCGAGGATGTTTTCTCCCAGCGCATCCTTGATGGTGTCTCCAAGAAGTTTACCGAGCATACTGACATTACTTCGCATTGCGGAATATTGTTCGTTCATTGACCCTGTCACCTTCTTTTTTTAGTGGCCTGTTTTGCGAGGCTGGACGTAACCTTGTCTTTTATCTAGCCACGGTTAGTCGCGTTCGTCAATTGACTTAAATGCACGGAGTTCAGTGGCTAACTGTAGGTAATTTAAGAAATTTAATTCAGCTGTTATGACATTAGTTATGCTTATCGGCAAATTGGTAAAATATCCGGGGTAAGTCGTCATTTTCCAATCATATACCCCGGCTTCTGCCTAATGCTGGCAGAAATGGTTGACGACTTGGCTAATAATCTCGCGGGTCGGCTTAATAAATGCCATGTCGATATATTCATCCGGCTGATGTGCCTGATTGATTGAGCCTGGTCCTAACACCAGCGTCGGGCAAATTTCGTTGATAAACGGCGCTTCGGTACAGTAATTGACGATTTCCGTTTCCGTACCTAACAGTTTTTCAACCACCTTGATTAAATTATGTTCACGTGGACACTCATAGCCGGGTATGGGCGGATGCAGTGCGCTGACAGTCAGGCGGCCCGGCCAGCGTTCGCTTACCGGTGCCAGCGCTTCGTTTAATAAACCCTCTAAATCACTTAATGTCAGGCCAGGCAGTGGGCGGATATCCATATGCAACTCACAACAAGCGCAGATGCGATTCGCGGCGTCACCGCCGTGGATATGACCGAAGTTCATCGTGGGGTAAGGAATGGCAAAGCCTGTGTGATGATAACGTTCTTGCAGCGTATTACGTAGCTGCATCAGATGACCGATCGCGTCATGCATCAGCTCAATCGCATTAACGCCTCGCGCCGGATCGCTCGAATGTCCAGACTGACCCTGGATACGAATGGCATTTGAGAGATGCCCTTTGTGAGCGCGCACCGGTTTTAATGAGGTTGGCTCGCCGATAATGGCGCAGTCAGGACGGATGGGGGTATTTTCAGAAAAATATCTCGCTCCGGCCATCGTGGTTTCTTCATCCGCCGTTGCCAGAATATAGAGCGGCTTTTTCAGCGTTGAAATATCAACATTACGCAGACTATCTAAAATAAAAGCAAAAAAGCCTTTCATGTCGGCTGTGCCGAGGCCATACAGCTTATTGTCATGCTCTGTCAGGGAGAAGGGATCACGCGTCCAGCGCCCATCGTCAAAGGGCACCGTATCAGTATGTCCTGCTAATAGCAGACCGCCAGCGCCACTGCCGGTTTTAGCCAGCAGATTGAATTTATGACGCGTGCCAGGGACCGGTTGAACCTCAACGGTGAAACCGAGATCGCGAAACCATCCGGCCAACAGGTTGATTAAAGTTTCATTGCTCTGATCGAGTGCACTCTCGGTTGCGCTGATTGATGGTGTGGCAATCAGCTCACGGTATAGCTCGATAAAGGGTGGTAATTTTATCTTCACTGTTGACAGTCCTTGCGTTAGGATAGTATCAATATTCATGCAGTATTAGTGAATAAAAATACAATAATTAGATGCAGATGAAAACGCTTAGTGACGACTTTTCTGCATTGCATCGAGGGAAGCCTGCGTGCTTCGCTGCAACCCGTCATTTCATGAACCACAAAGGTACGGAATCTGATGTTGAATACGCTGATTGTTGGTGCCAGCGGTTACGCTGGCGTAGAGCTGGCGACTTATATCAACCGACACCCACAGATGACCTTAACCGCTTTAGCCGTTTCAGCGCAAAGCCCCGATGCCGGAAAACTACTTTCTGATCTGCATCCTCAATTGAAAGGCGTGATAGATCTGAGGCTGGAGCCGCTGAATGATGCCGCAACCTGGGCCAGTAAGGTTGACGTCGTATTTCTTGCTACCGCCCATGAGGTCAGCCATGACCTGGCACCGGTATTCCTCGCGTCTGGCTGCGTGGTATTTGACTTGTCTGGGGCATTCCGTGTTAGCAAACCGGGTTTTTATGATGCGTTTTATGGTTTCAGCCATCAGTATCCGCACTGGTTAAGCCAGGCGGCTTACGGTTTGGCCGAGTGGAACCATCAGCAGATCGCAGAGGCGCAGCTGATAGCCGTGCCGGGGTGCTATCCCACCGCTGCCCAGCTGGCACTGAGACCTCTGCTGGAAGCTGGCTTGATCAACGATGGGCAGTGGCCGGTTATTAATGCCGTCAGTGGCGTAAGTGGTGCCGGACGTAAAGCCAGCATAACAACCAGCTTTTGTGAGGTGAGCCTGCAACCCTACGGTATTTTCAACCACCGTCATCAGCCAGAAATCATCAGTCATTTAGGTTCATCGGTCATTTTTACACCGCATCTGGGTAATTTTTCGCGTGGTATTCTGGAAACGATTACCTGTCGGCTGAAACCGACTGTCAGACATGAGGATGTGGCCGCAGCGTTTCACAATGCTTATCAAGATAAGCCGTTGGTGAGGATATATGATAAGGGTGTGCCTTCAATCAAATCGGTAGCGGGTCTGCCGTATTGTGATATTGGCTTTGTGGTGCAGGAAGAACATTTGATTGTGATTTCCGCCATCGATAACCTGCTCAAAGGTGCGGCTTCACAGGCGGTGCAGTGTCTCAATATTCGTTTTGGTTTCCCGGAAACCGAATCTCTGGTTTATATGTAGGTAGCGACCGATGATAACTCCCCTGATTATTAAACTGGGTGGCGTAATACTGGACAGCAATGAGGCGCTGACCCGGCTGTTTGACGCTTTAGTGACGTACCGTGCTGCACACAGTCGTCCATTACTCATCGTACACGGCGGTGGCTATCTGGTTGATGAGCTGATGCAAAAACTCGGACTACCGGTTACCAAGAAGAATGGTCTGCGAGTAACGCCTGCCGACCAGATTGATATAATTACCGGCGCATTGGCGGGGACCGCCAATAAAAGGCTTCTGGCCTGGGCGAAAAAGCAGGGGATCAGCAGCGTGGGTCTCTGCCTGGGCGACGGAGATAGCGTGCGAGTGGCGCAGTTTGATCCTGCGCTTGGACACGTCGGTGACGCAACATTCGGCAACCCGGCGTTACTTAACGCTCTGCTGGCGGCCGATTTTCTGCCGATCGTCAGCTCCATTGGCATTACGTCAGAGGGGGAGTTGATGAACGTTAACGCCGATCAGGCGGCGACGGCGCTGGCAGGGACCTTGGGCGCCGATTTGATTTTGCTTTCTGACGTAAGCGGCATCCTTGATGCGAATAAAACGCGTATTGAGGAAATGACTACAGAAAAGGCCATGCAGCTTATTGATGAAGGCATCATTACTGACGGCATGATTGTGAAGGTGAATGCAGCGCTTGACGCAGCGCGTATTCTCGGAAGGCCAGTTGATATCGCCAGCTGGCGCCATGCTGAATTGCTCCACGATCTGTTTAACGGTGTGCCGATTGGTACTCGTATTCTGGCTTAATAATTCGAAATCGTATTCAAGGAAAATTAGACATGCATAATCAAGCTATTAAGAAAATCGTCCTCGCTTATTCAGGTGGTCTGGATACCTCGGCGATTATTCCGTGGCTGAAAGAAAACTACGGCGGTTGCGACGTAGTCGCCTTCGTAGCTGATATTGGTCAGGATCGCGAAGACCTGATCGGCGTAGAAAAAAAAGCGCTGCAATCCGGCGCATCAGAATGCTACGTGGTCGATTTGCGTGAAGCATTTATCCGTGATTACGTCTATCCGGTGCTGAAAACCGGCGCATTATATGAAGGTACCTATCTACTTGGTACCTCAATGGCACGACCGATTATTGCCAAAGCACAGGTAGAGCTGGCGCTGAAAGTAGGAGCTGACGCTCTGTGCCACGGTGCGACCGGCAAAGGTAACGACCAGGTACGTTTCGAATCAACCTACACCGCCCTTGCACCCCAATTAAAGGTGGTGGCTCCGTGGCGTGAGTGGGATCTGCGCTCACGCGAAGCCCTGCTGGACTATCTGAAAGTGCGCAACATTCCGACGACTGCATCGCTGGAAAAAATTTACAGCCGCGACGAGAACGCCTGGCATATTTCTACCGAAGGTGGCGTACTGGAAAGTCCGGCAAACGCTAATAATGATGATTGCTGGGTCTGGACTGTTGATCCGAAAAAAGCGCCAGATCAGGCAGAAAAAGTGACCGTAAAAGTCGAAAAAGGTGAAGTCGTTGCGGTTAATGGTGAAGCCCTCACCCCCTATCAATGTTTGGAAAAGCTGAACGTTATTGGTGCCAGGCACGGCGTTGGCCGTATCGATATTGTAGAAAATCGTTTGGTTGGCATGAAATCGCGCGGCTGCTACGAAACACCCGGAGGCACCATCATGATGGCTGCCCTGCGTGCCATTGAGCAGCTGGTATTAGATCGCGATAGCTTCAAATGGCGTCAGCAGCTGGGCCTGGAGATGTCTTATGTTGTGTATGATGGCCGCTGGTTTGCGCCACTTCGCCGCTCACTTCAGGCTTCCGCTGAATCGTTGGCCCAGGATGTGAATGGTGAAGTGGTGCTGGAATTGTATAAAGGCCACGTTAATGCTCTGCAAAAAACCTCGACAAACAGCCTTTATTCCGAAGCCTTCGCGACGTTTGGCGAAGACGAAGTTTACGATCAAAGCCACGCGGGGGGCTTTATTCGCCTGTTCTCGCTTTCATCGCGTATTCGCGCACTGAACGAAAAAAAGTAAGGCATATTCGTTAACTGACCAGGTATAAGGAAGCATGACTATGGCTCTTTGGGGTGGACGCTTTACGCAGGCAGCTGACCAGCGGTTCAAGCAGTTTAATGACTCACTGCGTTTTGATTACCGGCTGGCTGAGCAGGACATCATTGGCTCCGTGGCCTGGTCCAATGCGCTGGTCAGCGTTAACGTACTTACCGCTGACGAACAGCAGCAGCTGGAATCGGCGCTAAGGGTATTGCTTGAGGAGGTGCGCGCAAATCCACAGCAGATCCTGGACAGCGATGCTGAAGATATTCACAGTTGGGTTGAAGGCAAGTTAATCGACAAGGTTGGTGAGCTCGGTAAAAAGCTTCACACCGGACGCAGCCGTAACGATCAGGTCGCAACCGATTTGAAGCTGTGGTGTAAAGCCGAGCTTCCCGGACTGCTTAACGCCGTGCGTGAACTGCAAAAAGCGTTAGTGGCAACCGCTGAAGCAAATAAAGACGTCGTGATGCCGGGATATACCCATTTGCAGCGGGCTCAGCCGATTACCTTCGCCCACTGGTGCCTGGCCTATGTTGAGATGCTGGCGCGGGATGAAAGTCGGTTGCAGGATACCCTCAAGCGGCTTGATGTCAGTCCGCTCGGCTGCGGCGCGCTGGCTGGCACCGCCTATGAAATAGATCGCGAACAATTGGCCGGCCGGCTAGGTTTCGCTGGTGCGACACGCAATAGCCTTGATAGTGTTTCTGATCGTGATTACGTGCTGGAACTGCTGTCAGATGCTTCTATCAGCATGATTCATCTGTCGCGCTTTGCCGAAGATCTAATTTTCTTCAATAGTGGTGAAGCCGGTTTCATTGAGCTTTCTGATCGCGTTACCTCAGGATCTTCGCTGATGCCGCAGAAGAAAAACCCCGATGCGCTGGAGTTGATTCGTGGCAAATGCGGTCGGGTGCAAGGCGCTTTCACCGGCATGATGATGACCCTAAAAGGCTTGCCGCTGGCTTACAACAAAGATATGCAGGAAGACAAGGAAGGGTTGTTCGATGCGCTCGATACCTGGGCCGATTGCCTGCATATGGCAACCCTGGTTCTTGATGGTATTCAACTGAAGCGTTCACGCTGTCAGGAAGCGGCTGAGCAGGGCTATGCAAACGCAACGGAGCTGGCGGATTATCTGGTCGCGAAAGGCGTGCCGTTTCGTGAGGCTCACCACATTGTCGGCGAAGTTGTTGTGGCGGCACTCAAGCAAGGCGTGGCGCTGGAAACGTTGAATCTGACAACCTTTCAGGCTTTCAGTCCGGTTATCGCGGAAGATGTCTACCCGTATCTTGCATTGCAATCCTGTCTTGATAAGCGCAATGCGAAAGGCGGCGTGTCACCGTATCAGGTGGCGCAGGCAATTACTGAAGCCAGACATCGGCTGAGGTAAAAAAAAGGGCGGGCTTTTGGCCCGCCAAAACTTTCGCTTCAGTTTTATTATTACTTCTCTAAGGCACACCAGAGAGTCTAAACGCGACAACTGCGTCATGTCCCCGGATTCTTCAGGCGTTTTTCAGGTAGCGCTCCAAATCTTCACTTCCACCAATATGTCGCCCGCCAATGAACACCTGGGCACTGTGGTTTGGCCGGATACTGCCCTCAGACTTACGGTGGTGGCATCCTCACCCAAGATAATTTCTTCATAACGAATGCCGCGATCGATCAATATCTGTTTTGCCTTGCTAAAAATATGCAGCCGGGCTTGGTAAACAGCGAGACAGACTCCTGTACGCGAAACTCAGGTGCCAGTTAACGCAGCAGGGTATCAACGCCTGAGAATTCGAACGGATCGCCAGACTTCTCTGGTTTAACAAACATTTTCTCAATTATGCCGTTGCGTACCGGCATTGAGTAGCGCCATAAGCGCAGCCCAAAGCCAAAATCAGACATTCAGCCAGCAAGTTCATACTGCGAGTGAAGTCACCATTGCCGTCCGGAACAGAGGTGATATTTTAAGCACGCTGATCGGCCTGCCATGCGTTCATCACAAAGGTGTGATTCACTGACACGCAAAGAATGCTGTCTTCGCCATACTGTTTAAAATATCAGCCTGCTCGTGGTGATGTGGAATGTGGCCTGTGCAACATACTTCCCTTCCTGACTGACATATATACTACGAAACCTCAATGTTGTTTAACTGTAAACTACACTTCTGAGTGGTATTATTGCTTTCTTAGCTTGATAGGGCTAATCGTTGATTGCTATTCTATCTATCGTTATGGACTATCGTAATTGGGAGGGAATGCATGAACATACGTGATTTAGAGTATCTGGTTGCGCTGGCGGAGAATCGCCATTTCCGTCGTGCGGCTGATTCTTGCCATGTGAGCCAGCCGACGCTCAGTGGGCAAATTCGTAAGCTTGAAGATGAGTTGGGCGTGATGTTGCTGGAGCGCACAAGTCGTAAAGTACTGTTTACTCAGGCTGGACTGCTGCTTGTTGAGCAAGCACGTACCGTGCTGCGTGAGGTAAAGGTACTGAAGGAGATGGCCAGTCAGCAGGGAGAAAGTATGTCCGGGCCGCTGCATATTGGACTCATTCCCACCGTAGGCCCCTATTTGCTGCCGCAGATAATTCCGATGCTGCATCATACCTTCCCAAAACTGGAGATGTATCTGCATGAAGCGCAAACCCAGCAGCTGCTGGCCCTGCTTGATAGCGGCAAGCTCGACTGCGCCATTCTTGCGTTAGTAAAAGAATCTGAAGCTTTCATTGAAATTCCGCTCTTTGATGAGCCAATGAAGCTGGCTATTTATGAAAATCACCCGTGGCATGATCGTGAGCGTATCGCGATGTCCGAACTGGCAGGCGAGAAGTTGCTGATGCTGGAAGACGGCCATTGCCTGCGTGACCAGGCAATGGGATTCTGTTTTGAAGCCGGTGCCGACGAAGACACGCATTTTCGTGCAACTAGCCTGGAGACGCTGCGTAACATGGTAGCAGCTGGCAGTGGAATTACCCTGCTGCCAGCGCTGGCGGTGCCCAACCAAAGGGTGCGCGACGGCGTATGCTATATCGACTGCTATAAGCCAGAGCCACAACGTACTATCGCGCTGATTTACCGCCCAGGTTCACCATTGCGTAATCGTTATGAGCAGCTGGCTGAGGCGATAAAAACGCACATGCAGCAGCATATGGATGCTATTTCAAAACAGGCGGTTTAAGCCGTTAAGCGCCGCAACGCGATAGGCTTCGGCCATCGTCGGATAATTAAAGGTGGTATTTACGAAGTACTCGATCGTGTTACCGCCATTTTTTTGCTCCATGATAGCCTGGCCGATATGAATAATTTCAGCCGCACGTTCACCAAAGCAGTGTATACCCAGGATTTCTTTGGTTTCGCGATGGAAAAGGATTTTCAGGCTTCCGATATTCATGCCGACGATCTGCGCCCGAGCCAGATGCTTAAACTGAGCGCGACCTACTTCATAGGGTACTTTCATTGCCGTCAGCTGCTGTTCAGTTTTACCCACCGAGCTAATTTCAGGAATGGTATAAATTCCCGTTGGAATATCCTCAATCAGATGAGCCGTTGCTTCGCCTTTCATAATTGCCTGAGCAGCAATGCGACCCTGATCATATGCGGCGGATGCCAGACTAGGATAACCAATAACATCGCCCACGGCATAAATATGTGGCTGCGCGGTTTGATACATGCTGTTTACTTTCAGCAGTCCCCGGCTGTCTACTTCCAACCCCACCTTATCCAGTGTCAGAGTATCGGTGTTGCCAGTGCGTCCATTCGCGAATAGCAGACAGTCAGCCTTCACCTTTTTCCCTGATTTGAGATGCAGGATGACACCATCGTCCATCCCTTCAATTTTTTCGAACTCTTCGTTATGACGAATAACTACGCCGCTGTTCCAGAAGTGGTATGAGAGCGAGTCGGACATTTCCTGGTCAAGAAAGGCAAGCAGTCGATCGCGGGTGTTGACTAAATCGACTTTAACGTTAAGTCCACGGAATATGGACGCATATTCGCAGCCTATAACCCCTGCGCCATAAATAATTACGTGATCGGGCTCGTGATGAAGGTTAAGGATTGAATCGCTGTCGTAGATACGTGGATGGGTAAAGTCGACATCGGCAGGATGATAAGGACGCGAGCCGCAGGAGATGACAAATTTTTCTGCCGTCAGACGCTCACGAGTGCCATCATGCGATTCAATTTCAATTGTATTCGCGTCGATAAAATTAGCGTCACCCTGAAACAGCTCGCAGCGATTGCGTTCGTAAAAGCCTTCACGCATACGCGTCTGTTGGCTGATAACGTTTTCTGTATGGTTCAGAATATCGGCAAAGGAAGAGCGTAATAAGCGAGTGTGGTCGCTATAAAGGGGATTCTGATTAAATTCAATAATACGGCTAACCGCGTGGCGAAGTGCTTTGGAAGGGATGGTTCCCCAGTGGGTGCAGCCTCCTCCGATGTTGTGATAGCGTTCAATGACCGCAACGCGAGCGCCGCCTTTAACCAGGCCCATAGCCGCACCTTCTCCACCAGGGCCAGAACCAATCACAATGACATCATAATCGTAAGCGTGTGGCATACCAGTACGTCCTTTTATATAAAATTCTACAACGGAATTTTAACATCAAGTAGGTCAGTTCCTAATTCTAACTCTTCCAGACTGTACTGTTTGACAATGTGTGATGTTAACAGCCGTTCACAAAGTTTGGCGGACTGTACGCTGATAATTTTGATATAGTGCAAAGATGACAACAAAAACAGGCACAAAAATGGGCATTCGGGCGCAACAGAAGGAGCGTACGAGGCGTTCGCTGATCGAAGCCGCATTCAGCCAATTAAGTGCGGAGCGCAGTTTTGCCAGCCTGAGCCTGCGAGAGGTTGCCCGCGAAGCGGGGATCGCGCCCACGTCATTCTATCGGCATTTTCGTGATGTAGATGAGTTAGGGCTGACGATGGTTGATGAGAGCGGTCTGATGCTGCGCCAGCTGATGCGTCAGGCTCGTCAGCGCATCGCCAAGGGTGGCAGCATCATTAAAACTTCGGTGTCGACTTTTATGGAGTTCATTGGCAACAACCCCAATGCATTTCGCTTGTTGCTGCGTGAGCGCTCTGGTACTTCCGCAGCGTTTCGTGCCGCGGTCGCGCGTGAAATCCAGCATTTTATTGCCGAACTGGCTGATTATCTGGAGCTGGAAAATCGTATGCCGCGTAGCTTCATAGAAGCACAGGCCGAAGCGATGGTTATTATCGTGTTTAACGCCGGTGCCGAAGCGCTGGATATTGACATCGTACAGCGTAGCCAGTTAGAAGATCGCCTGGTGTTGCAGCTGCGAATGATTTCGAAAGGCGCCTGCTACTGGTATCGTCGGGAGCAGGAAAAGCTGGCGGTTTCTTTGGGCTCAGAGGCCAATCAAAAAAGGTAAGCAATATGAGTTTGGTTACTGCCAGGGATAAAGGTACGCTGCTATTGGCGTTTCTTACCGGACTTTCAATGAATGGAACTTTTTCTGCGTTCTTCAGCGCTTATGTGCCTTTTTCTCTTTTTCCCGCCATTGCGCTGGGCTTATCCGCCTGGTGTCTGCATCAGCGCTATCTAAACCGTTCAATGCCGGACGGCCTGCCATCCCTGGCGGCGGCTTTTTTTCTGCTGGGTATCCTACTTTATAGTGCCATCGTTCGCGCTGAATACCCTGATATTGGCTCAAACTTTGTACCTTCGATCCTGATGGTGATCATAGTTTTCTGGATCGGTCTGCGTGTAAAGGGTCGTTCGACATCAGGACGTTAATGACGCCAGCGGTGCCGGTTGTGGCACCGCCACTTATCAAGCCTTAGCTTTACGTTCCAGTAGTACGCCGCACTCCATATGGTGCGTGTAAGGAAACTGATCAAATAACGCCAGGCGCGTAATTTCATGAGTCTGGCTCAACACCTTCAAATTCTCGAATAGTGTCTGCGGGTTGCAGGAAATATACAGAATACGCGCATAACCCTGCACCATTTTTACCGTTGCCTCATCCAGTCCACTACGGGGCGGATCAACAAAAATAGTTTCGCATTCATAGCTTTTCAGTTCTATTCCCTGCAGGCGTTTAAAAACTCTTTCACCATTTATTGCGGCGGTAAATTCTTCCGCCGCCATGCGAATGATTTGTACATTATTAATCTGGTTTACGCTGATGTTGAATTGGGCTGCAGCAACCGATGGCTTAGCGATTTCGGTTGCCAGTACGCGGCGGAAGTTTGGCGCTAATGCCAGAGAAAAATTGCCGTTACCACAATACAGTTCAAGTAAGTCGCCACGCGAATTTTTAGTGACTTCCAGCGCCCATTCCAGCATCAGAATATTTACCGACGCATTGGGTTGGGTAAAACTGTTCTCCACCTGGCGATAGATTAAATGACGACCTGCCACTGGCAGTACTTCATCAACGTAATCCCGATCAAGACATATCTTCGTTTTATTTGCCCGGCCAATCAGCTGAAGCTGGAAGCCGGCTTCACGCAACGCGTCACGAAGTATCATGGCGGCGGTCTTCCACTCTTCATCTGGCTGTCGATGATAAAGAAGTGTTACCACGATCTGATCGCTCAGGGTGGAAAGGTAATCTATCTGGAACAGCTTGCGTCGCAGTACGCTGTGCTGGCGAATCCGTTCTATTAATTCCGGCATCAGGCGATTGATTAGCGTACTCGCTGCCGGAAACTGATTGACCCGAATTCGTTGGTGAGTCTGTTGATCAAAAATAACATGATAAAGATCATCGCCATCATGCCAGATTCGAAATTCTGCGCGCATTCGATAGTGGCTGGCTGGCGAACGAAATATCGCAATATTGGGCGCATTAAATGGCGCCATCAGCACGTTTAAGTGCCTGACTTTCTTATCAAGCTGGTCGTCATAGTGTTCCACTGGCAGAATTTCGGGGGTCATGAAGTGTCCAGGTTGTCCATTAAACTGAGTGGGAATTTTAGGGATTCAGGCCATGATGTCCAGTACCTGAAATTAAGCGATTTTTAGATGCCTGGATTTCTATCTGCGGCGATTGTAGCATGCCCGCATCGGTATCAGGTGAAACAGGCATTCAGTTTAAATCTGGAGCTGGCGCGCAGCGGTATTTCGTGCCATGAGAACCGTTCCGTACAGACACTTTTCTCGTGATGGGAAGTCGCTGTCGTTTATGACGTTAAACCCGAAGATGCTATTAGTGTTGGGTATGCCTCGTCCGGACATCGCGTTCTCCCCGCCGTATGCTCTGGCAACCTGAGTTTTGATTTGGATACGCATACATGATTAATAAAAATATCCCTTGTGTGTGCTGAGCGCCACAGCGGCTGCTTTCTGCGCGCCTTATTCCTTGGCACAGGAAAATGATGACACAATGGTTGTCACAGCGAACCGTTTCGCTCAGCCTGTTTTTTCCGTTCTGGCTTCATCGACGGTGGTAACAAAAGATGAAATTGAACTCTGGCAGTCTAAAAATCTGGTGGAAGTCATGCATCGCCTGCCAGGCGTGGATATTGCACAGAATGGTGGTGTCGGTCAGAGTGCTTCGCTCTATGTTCGCGGCTCCGAAGCGCGCCACACGCTGGTGCTGGTGGATGGTATCCCGCTGGCTAAACCCGGTATCACTGGCGTCGCTGATTTTAATCAAATTCCTATCTCTTTGGTCCAGCGCGTTGAGTTTATCCGTGGTCCTCACTCAGCTGTTTATGGTGCCGATGCGATTGGCGGTGTGATTAACATTATTATCCAAACTCATGATGATAATGCCAGTATCTCCGCGGATGCCGGCTCCGATCGTTATCAGGAATTTAGCGGTAATTTCACGAAAAATGTTACCAAAGATACGCGTATTACAGTGACCGGCTCGTTTCAGGAAACTGTAGGTTATAATATTCAACCCAATTCAACCTGGCCGGCTGATAGTGATCGCGACGGCTGGAACAATAAAGCTTTCTGGGCTGGGATTGATCATACTTTTAACCAAAACTTCTCAGCTTTCTTTCGTGGTTATGGCTATGGTGCGGGCACTGATTATGATGCGGGCTCTTTTGGCGGACAAGATGCGCAGCAAGTCTATAATCATAGTTATGATGCCGGTTTACGCTTTAATCGCGGCGACTACGCTTCGCAGCTGATTGCCAGCTATCAAAAATACAAAGCGCTGAATTACGTTACTGCCGAAGGCCGCTATGCCGATAGCACCAGTCTCGACGATATGAAACAGCGTACGCTGCAGTGGGGAAATACGTTGCGGCTAGGTCAAGGGATGGTTACTGCAGGTATGGACTGGAAGCATCAACGTCTGCTTTCGGTCGGGCAGAGTTTTTCTACGTCTGCTCGTGAAAGCGATCGCTATCAGCAGAACAATAGCGGGGCGTACCTGACCACACAGCAACAGCTGGGAACGGTTACTCTGGAAGGTTCTGTTCGCGGTGACGATAACGAAGACTTTGGTCGTCATGGTACCTGGCAGGCCGCTGCCGCCTGGGAATTTATCCCTTTTTATAAGCTGACATTTTCCTATGGTACGGGATTCGAATCGCCTACGCTCGGGCAGCTTCACGGGCAAAAAAGGTTCGATATTGCCTCCAATCCCAATTTGAAGCCTGAAGAGTCGGGACAATGGGAAGCTGACCTCGATGGTGTTAGCGAACCGCTGACCTGGCGGCTGGCGGCCTGGCATAATCAGGTTGAAAACATGATTGATTATGCTAGCAATCCGGTAACCTTCCAGGGGGGATATTACAACGTGAAATCAGCAACGATGAAGGGTGTTGAGTGGACCGGTGAGATCGATACCGGCCCACTGAGTCATCAGCTCACGCTTACATATCTGGATGCGCGTCGTGACTCCGACGATGAAGCCCTGGCTCGTCGTGCCCGTCAGCAGCTTAAATATCAGGTTAGGGTGACATTGTATGACCTCGATATGGATGCTATTTACCAATACGTTGGCCAACGCTACGACAACAACACCAGTGAATACTCGACCGGGCAGCGTCGCCTGCCCAGCTATATATAGTACGGTAGATCTTGCCGTATCGTATCCAATCACCTCTCATCTGACTGTTCGTGGTAGAATTGCTAACCTGTTCGATAAAGATTACGAGACAGCGTATGGCTATCAGACTCCCGGAAGAGAGTACTTCGTTAACGGAACTTACACCTTCTGATCTTCGTCCCACCGTGCTGGTATTTGACTCTGGCGTCGGTGGACTCTCTGTTTATGATGAAATCAGGAAGCTGCTACCCGGTTTGCACTACCTGTATGCCTTCGACAATGAAGCCTTTCCTTACGGGGAAAAAACCGAAGAGTTTATCGTTGATCGCGTAGTACAAATCGTTGATGCCGTCACCCGGCGCTACCCTCTGGCGCTGGCGGTCATTGCATGTAACTCGGCCAGTACCGTCACTTTGCCCGCACTGCGACAGAACTTTGCTTTCCCTGTCGTTGGGGTCGTTCCCGCGATTAAACCTGCAGCAAGACTCACGCGTAACGGTGTCGTGGGGCTTCTGGCAACGCGTGGTACAGTTAAACGACCCTATACGCATGAGCTGATCTCTCGTTTTGCTAATGAATGCAAGACGGAGATGCTGGGTTCTGCGGATTTAGTTGAAATGGCGGAAATAAAGCTGCATGGTAAGGCTATATCTCTTAACGATATTCGTCACATACTTCAACCTTGGCTACGTATGGCTGAACCACCTGATACCGTGGTGCTTGGTTGTACGCATTTCCCTCTGTTAAGTGAAGAGTTACAGGCAGTATTGCCTGAAGGAACGCGGTTAATTGATTCTGGTGCTGCGATAGCGCGACGTACCGCATGGCTGCTGGCGAATGAAGCTCCGGATGCCTGCTCTGCTGATCCATGTCGGGCATTTTGCTTGCGTCTGGATGAATCAGCAGTACAACTTTTACCCGTTTTACAACGTTATGGTTTTGAAACGCTGGAAAAACTCTCACTTCGCTCACTTAATGAGTAAAAAAACGGCAGTTAATTGTAATTTTGTAAATAGCGCTTGCCAGCGCTTGTCAGCTGCCTATAATGCGCCACCACTGACACGGTAAAGCGGTAACGCGGTCGGGTCAGCAAGGTAATGAAGTGATTCATTTTCTTGTGAGAGGGAAGGAAAAAAACCTTGACTCTTCAGCGGTGAAGCGTAATATACGCCACCTCGCGACAGCAGGCTCAGCGCCGCGTCGCACTGCTCTTTAACAATTTATCAGACAATCTGTGTGGGCACTCGCAGGATTGATATCGCAAAACTATTTGATGTATCAAGTCTTGAAGAGTGAACACGTAAATTCATTACG
>NZ_FOVC01000008.1 GCF_900115045.1 Izhakiella capsodis
AGACTTTTCTGCAGCCTCTTATGGGCAACGAAGAAAATCAGACTTCCATCCATCTGTTTACAGCCCTGGCGATTACGGCCATTGTGGCGGGACGCTGGATGAAAGACGCAGGGGCCCCGCAGCGCGGTGTTCTGAGGGTCCCGGCCTTTATGGCTAATATTTTTATCCGCGCCAGTCATTACTGGGCTGCGCTGGGAAATATGGCGGGCAGTCTGCCGTCCGGCGCGGCAATCCCTGAAAATACCGGCACATCACAACGCGCGCCAGCTTTTGAGGTGGATACCGAGGCAGAATTGACCAGAGAGGTATGCGATGCAGCCGTTTCCTGCTCTTCCTCAATACCACGGCTTACCGCATTTTCGTCAAATTCAACAGCCAGCCCCGAGGCTTACACCCGAGCGACGGTACAGAACAGGCCGGCCCCTGCGACCGGGGGAAATACCCCTCTCTCTTTGCCTGAACAGGCGCATTATCTGGCTGTGGATAAACTCCGGCAGGAGAGTGGTCTTTCAGACCTGCTGTATTGTACAGACGTTAAGACTGAGAGCCGCCAGCGAATAAACGAAAAAGTTGTAACCAACGCGCATTTTAATACGAAATGTGATGCCATCGCTTATCCTGAGCCGTTGACGAAAGAGACTGACAGCCTACCTGTACACACCGAGATGCCGGAAACGCAGGTAACCTCGGCAGAAACAAGCCGGAGTGGTGGGGAGGCTTTACTGCCTCTGGTGACAGGCGCCGCTGTGGCATCGGTGACAACACCATATATACAGGCCCTGAAGAGTAAAACGACTATTGCAGCTGGAACCAGCCTGGGATTATTCGGACTAACCGTTGGAGGAAAAGCGCTATGGAATAGCCTCAGGTCACCCGTAATGAAAGATGCAGATAGCGCCGTTCCTGACACACACTCATTAGTCAAGGATGAAAGCGTTAAGGGAGAGAGTACCCTTCAGGATTGCTCACGTATAAGCAAGCGTGATCCGGGTTCAAACGATGTGCCCTATAATAATTATTATGTCTCAAACATGCCATGCCAAAAAGAGTTTCAAATAGATGATAATATTCAGTCCCACAATTCAGTAGCAGCCTTAAATGAAATCACCGCTAACATGAAAGCCATCGTTGGTGAAAATAATCTCAGGCAATATGATTCACTGGAACAGCTTAAAAATGCGCTAAACGACCAGCGTGGAAAAATTCTTGTACGCAGAATTGAAAATGCCCTAAATGAAGGTCAGAGACGAATTAATAACGCTTATCGAAAATTTGTTAATCCGGCAGCAAAAGATGAAATTTTATTCTATCTGTCTGCTGCACTTAACACAGATAACACAATAGCGCTTGAAGAGGCTTACAAAAGGTTAAGAAGAACGGCCTTGCTGACGTCTATGTTGGTTAAATATAACATCCATCACGTGTCTTTTTTTGAACGACGAGATAAGAATATCCCTTTACCTTACACCAGGAGTAAGAGCCCGATAGTTCTTGTTAACAAAAAGGATCCAGCAATAATCAAAATCAACCTGGAAGAGGCTGAAAACATGATTGATAAACTTTTGGTTCAACAATCATCAGCAGGTTATGACTCTAAGTTGATGGTGGAGTTCATACAGCGGATGATCATGCTGGGAGGAAACACGCATGCTTTTGTTACCCAGCCTGAATGTCAAAATGAACAGGAAGCCTCTCTGAGATCATATCAGCAGGCCACGGACTCTTTCGCTAATCAATATCAGCCAACGAAGGCGTTAGCTGGTAAATTGTCTGTCTATCCTGATGATAAAGCAGTGCGGGATATACTGAACAAAACTGAGGGTAGCCCCCTTACAGACGAGATGCGGAATGAAGCTAAAAATAAACTTCAAAATCGACAGGATGAATATTATCAGAGAAAAACAGGTAAAAGCGCTCCCTCACTGCATGAGCAACAACAAATCGTTAATGACATAACATGGGTATTCACTGGATCACAAAATGATTTTGAGACGCTGAAATTCTTCTATGATCCCATTTACCGGGCGGATATAATGACCGCCAATACAGACTCAGCAACGATTTACCTGCGAGATCTTGGAGAGGACGGTATCCATGCCGCCGGTATTGAGGATAACCTCGCAACCAACCCGCACTTTATTTCTTTTAAACAGAAAGCGCAGGAACTCCGTAATAGTTTCAGCGACCCCTATAAAGTTGCAAGAAACATTGCCGGAAATAAAATTTATCAACGAACGGGCCAAAACCTTGATCCAGATACCATTTTCCTTCACCAGTTTGAACTTAGCCAAACAGTAGAAGATAGTCACAGCTATACAGGCTTTGCACATAACGGCCAGCCAATACATAGCGAGACGATAACGCAAGCCTATATGGATAATTTTAAAGTCTTTCGCAAGCGTTATCAAAAATCATTCATGGACTTTTTAAATAGCGCCGCCGCCGGAGTGATGGAAAATGGATATCGCCCTGAGCATTTGGACAACTCTGAACTGTCCGCCCCATTTTTTACCGGCCCAGATAAGCTAACGGGCTTATATCAGGTTAATTCCAGTGCAATGCATTTCGGTGCTGAGAATGAAGTTAAGTATCTTCCCTCCGTTCTAAAAGATGACATCTATGATGCAAATGTCATGCAACAGATTGAAGACCAGCAACGGAAATTCTGGAGTGAAAACAGCGAAGCCTGGCGAGCCATGGCTAAGGGCCAGTTCATTGAAGAGGCGCGTTTAGCCTATGTCAACAAAGTCCTTTCACAGCAGGCGTATGA
Organism: Izhakiella capsodis; assembly: GCF_900115045.1. Taxonomy (GTDB): domain Bacteria; phylum Pseudomonadota; class Gammaproteobacteria; order Enterobacterales; family Enterobacteriaceae; genus Izhakiella; species Izhakiella capsodis. The sequence continues at coordinate 2,771 of NZ_FOVC01000008.1, forward strand.
AATAGCCATAAAAGGCGGCGCCGCCAACATTATCCTTTACGATCCGGTAACGATGCGTGAACTAAACGAGTATACTGCCGCCGACCCCTCGGTGAAGGTGAGTGTTTTAAATGTTCGTCTTCAATCAAGCTACTTGTCTCTGATCGAGGATATAGATTACGAACTTACGCCTGATGCAACATTTTATACAACCAATATACTCTGTTTCACTGGCAAAGATGAACGTGAAGTTCTTTATCTCCCAGGAGAGAACAACCCATTTCGTGAATTTAAAGATGAGAAAGAACTGAAAATATGGTTTGAACAACAAATTAAAAAGGAAGAGACCCGCAACGCATTCCTTCAACATCTTTCACTGGCGGATCGGCAAAAAGAGGTTGAAGCATCTCTTAACGATCTGGCGAATGGTAAAATATTTGCAGATGTACGGGGGTATGACCAAAAACCTACCATCATCAAAAACAGTGTTAAAGCACATTTTGATAATGAAGATGCCTTCTCTGTCCTCACCCAGTTAACTAAAGAACGCACAGAACAGGACTCTGATACTTTAATCAGTTCAAACGGAGAGATTATTTTGAATTCGGTTCACCAGACATTACAAATGGTGAGTATGCTGGCTATGCCCATTTTACCGATGTTAGGGCCAGTGGGTATTGCTTTAGACATTGGTTTGACAGCCGCTCAATTGGGTACAGGTATTGGGCTAATATATACGGCCGATACGCAGGATGAATATAACGCTGCCAAGAGAGATGTTCTGGTAGATGTCGGTATGAGCTTGCTTTTTTTAGGCTTAAATGGCGTAGGTGCGATCACCGCAAACAAAAATACGGTTAAATCCGCCACTTCATACCGCCAGACTTTATCGAGAGCAGATACCCCTTCCCTGCATATGCAGTCGGGATCCCTGCAGCGTATTCAGTCAATAAACGAAGATGCTCTGAGTGGCCCAAGGGAAGTTATAGCCGGAGAAAGGCGGTTGCAGCCGGTGAAAAAGCCGTTTGGCGAAGATCTAAATTTTCGCTGGATTGATGATGATAGTGAAGAAACAAAAAAAATTCTGCAAGAACTGCTCTATTCTCGAAGAGAAAGTGCCGTTAAACTCCGCGAGTTCCGTCAAAACCCATCAGGTTTATGCTTATAAGCAATGCAAGAGTCTTACTATTCACTTAAAAATCAGGGTAAACAACCTAAAGTTATTGGTTTACTCTTCTATAAAACCCCTTGGGATGAAGCGCCGTCAAATCATTTTGCCGTGGTTTTAAAAGAAGACGCTTATGATTTTGTTGTCGACCCCACAATCAACCAGTTCTATCCTCTTTTACCTGAAGAGGCGATAATATCAACTTTGGATGAATGGAAGGCATTGATGATTAATAAAGAGGGGTGCGGCAAGAGTTCAGTGGTCATTATGAATATCTTTGATACTCCCTCATTGGCGAAGGATGTCTTAGCTCAACCTTTTGATACAAAAGGGAGATATTTCCAGAGTAGTTTAATCAAAAAATATAATGTGGAATTTTTAAAACACGGCACTAACTTTGAAAACTGTCTTATTGCGGATATTGACACCATAACTAAGAAACTAAAAACTCTGACCAACACCTTGAATAAATATTCTGAAACAGGAGATCCGGAAAGATTTAGGGCGATAAAATCTCTTCACACTGAAACAAAAGGAGATCTGGATAAACTTATGGCACTAAAATCTCATTTTTCGATTTTTTCCCCAGATGAGATAAAAGTCACACACAGCATTAAATCAGGTTTTAAAAAACAGATTTTAAAATATTCAGTTCCTACAAAAGACATAAAAGCATTACGCTCAACAGGAGACGCCAGAGGTATTATCTCAACGTTTTCAGGAAAGAGTTATATCAAAATACAAAAAAACGCCTGGGTTAATGTTGAGCAATCAGAAGATTCCTCTTTCTGGATAACTTTCCAGGGACAAAAAAAGCTGTTGATGCGTTTTGATGAAATGAAGGAAAAATGGTTTTTCCCAGCCCTTGCTGCTAAAGCTTAAGGCCATGATGCTGTTTATCCAAATGCAGTCAAATCCACGCAGATCGTGATTTAGAAGCCTGGCCCTCCGGTCAGGTCATTCTGAAATCAACATTGATCTTCATACTAGCGAAGGAGTGTTGATGATTAATCATCATGACATTCATGAAAATACCCATCTGGCGAGAATATCTATATTAGGTAGCCACGATGCAGGAACTTATGACTTTAGCGGATTTAAGAGTGCGGGGGCAGTATTTACTTTTGCCTTTAAGACACAAAGTTCAAACTTGATAGAGCAGGCCATAGCCGGCGCCAGATACTTTGATATTCGTGTAGCAGAGAAAGCAGACGGTTCATTTGATTTCTTTCATGGCATTAGCGTGACGGGAGGTAATGCGGTTGCTGATGTTCGGGACTTACTCAGTTATACAAAAGAGGAGAGCAAAAATTTTATGTATTTGAATTTTCACTAAAAGTGATAAAATAAAAGTTTCGCTATAACAACCAGTTAAGACCAGTTTTTACAACAGGCGCTTGAGGGGGATCGTGAATATATGATCACCCAAAAGTATGCCCTGTGCCTCAATTAAGAATAGAGAGATTACGTTAAGCGTGGGGGGAAATGCCTCCAATCAGTTGACATGGTGCCTTTCTGTAAAGGCACCAATCACTTTCTCGTGGAGCTCAACGGAACGAGAGGAGCAGATGGTCTTGCGAGCCTATCGCTTGATGTGCGTTCTGAGCGTCAGGTTGTTACGCTCGAGGCGCCGGGGGAATATCTTCCCGGTCAGATACATCTCGCTCAGCGCCTCTCTGGTATAACTTTCCAGTTATCACGGGTGATAAAGCCTGTCTGCAACGGAGAAAGCAGGCACAGCAACCGACAGCATGTCTCATCATTACGTGGGCCAACGGTCTATGCCACGAATCATCACTGTTCACCGACTGAGCGCATATTACTGCCTGAGACCACCAGCCATAGAGCGTATTAACAGGGATGTTTTCCTGTCGGGAAAGCCGGTAAACCCACTGACTATTCGGCGGTAACATTCTTGCGATCACTGCTGCTTTACGTTCTGGTGAGTAGCTTCCCATGAACAACATCTCGAGCCCTCTGGTTTATTTCAGTTAGAGGCGGTAACTATCGTGACATGGGATAATTGTTACGAGTTTTTAGTTAAATGATAAAGATCTATATATATCAATAAGTTAATAAATTTATTTTTACCAAAAATTAACAAAAAGAACGATTGCCAAACTTTTTTTGCAACTAAAAATTATACCTAACGTCATCCAGACGATCGCATGATTCAGCCACAGACGCCACATCATCAGAGCAACGCAGATTTTTATTCATAAAAGTAACTCTGAATCGCAAATAAAAAACTATATTTCACCCCTTAATCAGCACAAAATCCAGTCAAGATGGATTTGGTATTTAAGCCTGATTAAAGGTTTATCTATAAAACTATATTCTATAAATATAGAAATAATTGATATTTTATATCTATATTTAAGAAAAAGAATCACTTCAGACCTCCTAAAACAGAGACATAACCACGATAAAAAAACACTTGCCTGCATGACGTTGATCAGCGAAATTAGTGGGCTAATTTTTCCTTTCTTTAAACAAAGTCGTGAAATTTTTACACAATAACGACGACTTAATTCCTGAAAAAAAACAGGATTACGAAGCCAGAGGTGCTAAGTGTCAACTGCAAACAACAACAACGATGAGGCATCCAGCCTTAACTCTTTTCGACAACCAAAAGCTTTTTACCTGATATTTTCCATTGAGTTATGGGAACGCTTTGGTTTCTACGGCCTGCAAGCCATTATGGCGGTCTATTTGGTCAAGCAGTTGGGTATGTCAGAAGCCGAATCCATCACCTTGTTTTCCTCATTCAGTGCTCTGGTATATGGCCTCGTCGCTATTGGTGGCTGGCTGGGCGATAAGGTACTGGGAACCAAGCGGTTGATCATCCTTGGGGTGATTACTCTGGCGCTGGGCTATGCCACCGTGGCATGGTCAGGACATAACGTGACGCTGGTATACGTAGGCATGGCCACCATTGCCGTTGGTAGTGGCCTGTTTAAGGCCAATCCCTCTTCTCTACTATCAACCTGTTATGAGAAAGATGACCCGCGTCTCGATGGGGCGTTCACTATGTTTTACATGGCCATCAACATCGGTTCATTTATCTCCATGATGCTGACACCCTGGCTGGCGGCGAAATATGGCTGGAGTGTGGCGTTTTCTTTATCTGTTGTCGGTCTGGTCATCACGCTGCTCAACTTTCTGTTCTGTCAGCGGCAGGTTAAAGACTACGGTTCCAAACCTGACTTTGCGGCGCTTCATTTCGGTAAATTAATCACGACGCTGTTGGGCATTGTCGTGCTTATCGTCATCGCCACCTGGTTGTTACACCACCAGGATATCGCTCGTATTGTGCTGAGTGTGGTTGCGATCGGTATCGTGATAATTTTCGCCAAAGAAACATTTGCTTTAAAAGGGATGGCGCGACGTAGAATGATTGTGGCGTTTCTGCTCATGGTTGAAGCGATCGTTTTCTTTGTGCTTTACATGCAAATGCCGACTTCACTTAACTTCTTTGCTATCCGTAACGTAGAGCACGCTATCTTTGGCATCACTTTCGAGCCGGAGCAATTTCAGGCACTAAATCCGATGTGGATCATGGTTGCCAGTCCTATTCTCGCCGCGATATACAATAAAATGGGCGATCGTATGCCTATGCCGCATAAATTTGCCTTCGGCATGGTACTTTGCTGCTGTGCCTTTTTGGTACTGCCTTTAGGCACTAAATTTGCCAGTGCGGCAGGAATTGTCCCAGTAAGCTGGCTGGTTCTCAGCTATGCACTGCAAAGCGTTGGTGAGCTGATGATATCCGGTTTGGGCCTGGCTATGGTTGCCCAACTGGTTCCCCAACGACTGATGGGCTTTATTATGGGCTCATGGTTTTTAACCACCGCTGGCGCAGCACTCGTCGCAGGTAACGTTGCCAATCTGATGGCGGTGCCCGGCGACGTCACCGATCCACTGGAGTCGTTGCGTATTTATGGGCATGTCTTTATGCAAATCGGCATTGTAACCGGTGTGATAGCCGTACTAATGCTGCTGACCGCACCGCTGCTTAATCGCATGACGCAGGATAATCAGGCGAAACAGCAGGAAGCCACAAACTGAGCATATAAGGCGGCGCCACACTGGCGCCGCCTTCATTATTCATTCCCGAAGATATGCGCCCACACACTGTTTTTTTTGCTTCGCTCCAGGTATGATGCCGTTATCCTTCGTATCCACAGGAGACAATGATGAAACTGTATATCAAAGCGGGTGCTTGCTCTCTCTCGCCGCATATCATCCTGCGTGAAGCCGGTCTTGACTTCACTCTAATAAACGTTGATCTAAAAACGCGCGTCACGGAAAAAGGAGAGGATTTCCTGAAGATCAATCCTAAGGGCCAGGTGCCAGCTTTGCAGCTCAATGACGGTAGTGTACTGACAGAAGTGGCAGCGATCTTACAGTATCTGGCGGATCTCAAGCCGGAGCGTCACCTGTTGCAGCCGACTGGCAATATGGCTCGCTATCGCACCATTGAATGGCTTAGCTATATCTCCAGCGAGCTACATAAAGGTTTTTCGCCGCTGTATCGCCCCGGCACACCTGAGGAAATGATACCGCAATACAGAAGCCAGCTTGAGGAGAAGTTTAGCTATGTGAATGGCAGACTGCGCGACGAATGCTGGCTGACAGGTAATCATTTCACGATTGCGGATGCTTATCTTTTCAACGTCCTATGCTGGGGTCATGCCATGACTTTAAATCTTGGAGAGTTATCACAACTTGAAGCATGGCACCAACGTGTAGCGCAGCGCCCGTCGGTTATCGCTGCATTACAGGCTGAAGGGCTGATTTAACAATTGTACTTCCGGGGCGCTCAGCCCCGGTTATTAGAGTTTTTCCGCCGTAAAGTGCTGTTCAGGTCGCGCGATACGATCCTGCGCTGCAACTAATTGCAGCTCATATTCTCCCATTTGATGTGTTGTCAGCATTACCTCATAGACCGCCGCAGTAATGTGCTCCAACGCCATCTGTAACGACTGGCCATGCAGTAAATTAACCAATAGTAGCCCGCTGGTAAGATCGCCCACGCCAACCGGTTGACGTACGCCAAAATCCACCAGCGGCCTGCTAATATGCCAGGCGTCATCAACGGTAACTAGCAGCATTTCGAAGCGGTCACTGCGGCGACCGGCGCGGGCCAGATGTTTGACCAGCACTAAACGTGGGCCATGAGCGATCAGCTGGCGACTGGCTGTAACGGCCTCTTCGATGGACGTCACAGAATGTCCACTCAGCATCTCCAGCTCAAGCAGATTAGGTGCAACAATGTCCGCCGCTGGCAGAGAGCAATGTGTGTGAAACTCCGCCACACCCGGCGCTACAATGCATCCTTTTTCAGGATGCCCCATTACAGGATCGCAAAAATACCATGCATCAGGATTAGCGGCCTTTATCTGACGCACAATCTCAAGGATTTCTTCGCCCTGCTCAGCTGAGCCAAGATAGCCGCTTAGCACCGCGCTACACGTTTTCAACCTGTCAATATCGGCGAGGCCTTTGCTGATATCAGTGAGATGATGCGCAGGCATCACCATGCCAGTCCACTGGCCGTACTGTGTATGGTTTGAAAATTGAACGGTATTCAGCGGCCAGACATTAGCGCCTAACCGGCGCATAGGGAATTCCGCTGCACTGTTCCCTGCGTGACCATAAACAGTGTGAGATTGGATTGAAAGAATATTTTTCATAGGCAACGTCTAGCCCCCCACCAAAAAATAAAAAGGGCCGGTAAGCACCGGCCCTGTATTAAACGTCATTACTGTTGCCAGCAGCCAAGGCAATAATGTTTTTTACCGCGACGCAATAAGGTATAGCGATCAAACAATCGGTCAGAAGCGCTGAAGCGGTATTCAGCATCACTTTGCTTTTCACCGTTTACAGTAACCGCATTTGACGCAATCATGGTACGCGCCTGCCCACGCGAAGGCACCAGTCCAGCGTTAACCAGGGCTTGCTGGAGATCGTCTGACTCCTTCAGTTCGATAGTCGGCATGCCATCCTGTGCCAACTGCTCAAAGTCAGCCTGGGTCATTACGCTCAAGGTGTCTGAGAACAGGCTTTCAGTGATACGTCTGGCGGCATTAAGACCCGCCTCGCCATGAACCAGACGAGTAACCTGCTCAGCCAGCACCCACTGCGCTCGCGGTGCCTTACCGCTATTTTTATCTTCCTGCTCAATGGCATTGATCTCATCAATACTCAGGAAGGTGAAGAACTTCAGAAAGCGATAAACATCAGCATCGGCGGTGTTAATCCAGAACTGATAAAACTTATAGGGGCTGGTTTTTTTGGCATCAAGCCAGACCGCACCACCTTCGGTTTTACCGAACTTAGTGCCATCAGCTTTGGTAATCAGCGGGACGGTCAGCCCCCAGGTCTGCTGCTGATGCAGACGACGCGTCAGGTCAATACCTGAGGTGATGTTACCCCACTGATCTGACCCGCCTATCTGTAAAACCACATCGTACCGTTTATTCAGCTCGGCAAAATCGAAACCCTGAAGCAGATTATAGGAAAACTCAGTGTATGAAATACCCTGGTCTTCACGATTGAGTCGCTGTTTAACGGCTTCCTTATTGATCATCTGATTGACCGAAAAGTGCTTACCGATATCACGCAAGAAGGTCAGGACGCTCATGTCGCCAAACCAGTCATAGTTGTTAGCCGCTATGGCGCTGTTATCGCCACACTCGAAACTAAGAAAAGGGGCGACCTGGCGACGAATTTTCTCCACCCAGTCATTCACGGTATCAGTCGAGTTAAGCTTGCGCTCCGCAGCCTTAAAGCTCGGGTCACCAATAAGGCCAGTAGCCCCCCCCACCAACGCTACCGGTTTGTGGCCAGCATCCTGAAAGCGTTTCAAACAAAGAAGCGGCACCAGATGACCCAAATGCAAGCTGTCTGCGGTCGGATCGAAGCCACAATACAAAGCAATTGGCCCTTGCGCCAGCCGCTCTGCTAACGCTGCCTCATCCGTTACCTGGGCCACGAGGCCCCGCTCTTGCAATTGTTGAATCAGGTTACTGCCGGTCATCGAAAGCTCCATTTAAAACATTTGCACCTTGCCGGTACACAGCTTTCCGCTGAGATGCGGATAAAAATGAGGGCTATAGCATAAAACGCCGGGGCCCTTCGTGCCAGCGCTAAGGGATTAATTGTTGTTTCTCTCAGGGTGCCAGACGGTCGATTTGCCAGCCGTCATCGTTGCATTGATAAATAAAGCGATCATGCAGACGGTGTACACCACCCTGCCAGAACTCGAACGTATTGATTTTGATGCGATAGCCACCCCAGAAGCTGGGTAAAGGGATTTCGCCATGCTGGAACTTCTGTTTAATCTCCAGAAACTTACCTTCAAGAACACCGCGGGCTGATATACGACTGGACTGGTTTGATGCCCAGGCGCCAATCTGGCTGTCGCGCGGACGGCTGTGAAAATATTTGACCACCTCTAGTGTAGAAAGCTTTTCGACTTCACCCAGCACCATGACCTGGCGCTCCAGCATATGCCAGGGAAAATGCAGGCTAATGCGCGAATTACTCTCCAGATGTTTCGCCTTACGGCTGCCCATATTGGTAAAAAACACCATGCCGCGCCCATCAAAATGTTTTAACAGAACGATACGCTGATATGGCTGCCCTCGCGGGTCAACCGTGGCTACCGTCATCGCCGTAGGGTCCGGCAGGCCGGCCTCTACGGCTTGCTTTATCCAGTGATTAAACAGAACCGCTGGATCGTCGGGTAAGTCCTTACGACGTAAACCGCCGCGAATGTACTCACGGCGAAGACCAGCAATATTCTGTAGAAGATTATCATCACTCATTGCTCAGCTCCCGGTATTTGGCAGCCCATCGCTGCAACTGGCAGTCATTAGTCAAGTTTTTACTACGTTAGATGATAGCATTGTCGCTTTTGTTCAGAATACCGTGTTTTCATCAAGATAGCGCGTACCGGATATCATATTGCTTTGTTTAATTACTCGTGGCATCCCCTAAAAAACTCACCTACCGCTGGCTACTTCCCCCCCTGCATCCGAACCGATTAAATCCCACAAATATAGTGCAAGGCTCTGACAGAATCGCTTAACCTCTGCTATCCGAACCCTTTTCAATTTGTTGAATAGTTCGCAGGGTAAATGGCACCGAGCACCGTGGCTTCACGAGCGCCGGTTACCGACGGCAGATTACCCGGCAGACTATTTAAGGTACGCCAGGCAAGCCAGGAAAAAGCCAGTGCTTCCATATCATCACCATTTATACCCGCTTCATCGGTGCTGGCTATTTCAGTGCCCGTCAGCGCTGAGACCAATCGCGCCATCAATAACGGATTACGGCTGCCGCCACCGCACACTAACAGACGATCGCAGCCCCCATTCAGCCTCACCTGCTCAGCGATGGTGGTCACACTAAGCTCAATCAGAGTGGCCTGTACATGCTCAGGGCGCACGCCGGGAAACAGACGCAAATGTTCTTTTAACCAGCTGAGATTGAAATATTCACGACCTGTGCTTTTGGGTGGGGGTAGCGCAAACCAGGGATCGGACAGCATCTGTTGCAGAAGTGGCAACAGCACATGTCCCTGGGCTGCCCATGCACCGTCTTTATCCAGCGTTTTGCCCTGCTGGCTCCAAATCCAGGCATCAAGCAGTATATTACCAGGCCCGGTGTCATAACCCATAACGGTATGGCCAGGAAATAGCAGTGAAAGATTGGCAATTCCACCAATATTTAGGATCATGCGCCGCTCATGTGGATGCATTAACACTGCCTGATGGAAAGCCGGGACAAGCGGCGCGCCTTGCCCACCCAACGCCATATCCCGACGGCGAAAATCACCGACTACGGTGATACCCGTCAGGGCGGCGATAAGATTGTTATCGCCAATTTGCATACTATGTGGCGTCTCACTATCAGGTTCGTGCCAGACAGTCTGTCCGTGGCAACCAATGGCGACCACATCTTGCGCCGTTAGCTGTTGCTGGGAAAGAAGCATTAAGACCGCTTCAGCGAACAGCCTTCCCAACTGATGATCTATTCGACCGAGCTGTGAGAGCGTCAGACTTTGTCCCTGACAAATGGCGAGCACTTGCTGCCGTAAATCTGCCGGTATTGGGCAGCAATAGCGTGCCTGCTGAGCAACTCTGTTTTCATCGATAACTGCCAGTACCACGTCAACACCATCAAGACTGGTGCCCGACATTACTCCAATATAACGCCCTGAATTCATAAAATATCCCGGCATCGCCGCTGGTGGTAACACCTTTAGCCTGGCAAAAAGACAGCAGCAATTATATGATGAAATAGTGTTTTTTGGTATTAAGCGGTATACGGCCCGCTTTTATGGCGTCTGCGTGAACACAATTGAACCTGGGTTCAGGTTTTGTGTTCTATGCTGTGCATTTTTCGCCTCTTCATGCCCTAAAAGATGATTCCACTCCGGCCTTTATCATATAATTAAGTTGTAAGTTGTCCTTTTAATAGCCAGTTATTCTACAAAGGAGCGTTAATAATGATTAAGCGTTTATTTATCGTGGCATTAGCCGGAATAACGCTGGCAGGTTGTGTCAGTAATGATACCCTTTCCGGTGACACCTATAGCGCATCGGAAGCTAAGCAAGTCCAGAGCGTAAGCTACGGTACAGTCGTACACGTCCGTCCTGTTAATATACAGGGCGGTGATGATGGTAATGTAATTGGTGCAATTGGCGGCGCAGTGTTGGGAGGATTCCTTGGCAATACTATTGGCGGTGGTGCCGGACGGAGCCTGGCAACGGCTGGCGGAGCCGTTGCAGGCGCAGTGGCGGGCCAGGGTGTCCAGGGTGCATTGAATAAAACCAGAGGCGTTGAGCTGGAAATCCGTAAAGATGATGGTAACACTATCGTAGTCGTTCAGAAGCAGGCAGCCAGTCGCTTCGCTGTTGGCCAGCGTGTAATGATGGCTTCAAACGGTAGCCAGGTCACCGTCTCTCCTCGCTAAGCCAGCGTGTAAAAACAAACGGCATCGCGAGCGATGCCGTTTTGTTATTCTTCTTTTTCTTTATTATGCTGCTCACTGATATTGCGCTCCAGCCTCTCTATCAGCTTTACCATTTTTTCCACTTCCTCACGTGAAATACCTGATAATATATCATGGCGTGTAGCCTTAATGACGTGCTCAACCTGCTCAATAATAGGTTCAGCCTCTTTTGTCAACTTAATGCGTTTCGCGCGGCGATCGCTGGGGCACGTTGTACGGGTAATCAATCCTTTGTCTTCCAACTGATCCAGAGTACGCACCAGCGATGGTTGTTCAATACCAATTGCTTTAGCGAGCTGAATCTGGGATTGCTCGGGAGGGAGCTGATGGATATTATGCAACGTAACCCAATGGGTCTGAGTGAGTTCTAGCGGCTTGAGACGGTGATCGATTAACGCACGCCAGATACGCACCAGCCTGGACAAATCCGTTCCTAATGATGTATCCAATTTACTCTCCTTATAATTATCTTGCTAGCTATTAGGCATTATTTAAAATTATGTTGCGAATTTACAGGACAAAATACAAATTGATGGTCAACCAACAACATAAATGCGTATTTATTGCAGCGCTGGCCCTCGGTTATGGTAAAGGAATTCGATTTATTCACACCCCAGTGCCCCCTCTGTACGATTAGGTTTTCGTCTCCCCCCTATTTTTAAAGCCGTTATACTCAGATTTTGACTGGCTCTACTCAAATGTAATCTGGCATCCAACTCTAATAGATTTATTAATTTTTACCTGGTATTGCCGCTGCCATGCTACTAATGATCGTTTGATAATTAATATCAAAATCAGCTCATTGAAATACTTTTCCGCACTAGTTTTTCTGTCACGCTGTGCGCTAGCTGGTGATTGTGGAGTGATTACACACTGTCGCTCTGTATCCGGGATGATCGGGTCCGGGATGAGCTGGTAGATATCTCCACATAGGTTTCCGGCCGCATCGAACAACTGCAAGTGAAAGATAATCAATTTGTGCATAGAAACGTTCTGTTATTCATCCCCGGCACAAGACCTTTCAAGATCGCGTACGCAAAGACAAATCTCAACGGTCAAAAGCTGGTTCAGCACTCGCGGAAGCACAGCATGAAGCGGCCCGACCTCAACGCCCTCCCAAAACATTATTTCCGCCGAAGACCTTGATACTGCAAACCTGAACGCAATCTAAGCGCACGCAATGATGAAATCCACTGAAGCAGTGCTGGAGCAAGCAAATTGGCAGTTACAGCAGACAAAGGTTTTTGCGCCTGGCGATGATTGAGTCAGCATTCTTCTCACGCGTCCGGGTAAGCTGGCCTCCGCTGACAAGGTGGTGTTTGCCATTGTTGATAACTACTCTTTTTACCAGACGGGCTAAACAAAACTACGCCATATTTACCCCGACGCAATCGCCAATATCACATCGTACTGCGATGATCGTCATTTGAAGGAAACCGTTGAAAGTATTGGTCATGTTATCTATAGACCAGAGCCTTGCAAACGATAGCAGTCTTGCTCCCAATATTACGTTCGGCTAGCCTTGGGTTCGTCTGGCATAGCGTTTATCTGTCAGGGTCTGCCTGAATAGAATACCAAAGGGGTTAATACTGTTCGCAATGACCATCTGTACCATAACCATAGAGCGTTGAGGCATGCCATAAAATTAAGCCGGGTAAACCTGTGCCTGCTACCGTGGACCAAAGCCAATGCACACTGCGGCGCTATGACATACGCAACGCCCTTGCAATATGTTGACACTCAGGATCGCTTAACTTCTTGATCTGAAAGAGACTGACTGTGCGATGCCTTTAGTGGCAGTCATCAGTTTGCCGACCAGTGGCGGTGTTATCAGTAAAAGCCGCGGACGCATTGTTTGTAGCCTTGTGAGAGCAATAGCAGCCATCGTCATTGCCAAACATACTTTTGATGAGCCATAGCTTTTCATCCAGGGATTGCAAGCTTGCTCGGCCTTGGTATCTGGATTGTAAACCACTTTAAAATTACGTTGCTTATGTCTTCTCACTGGCAGGCTATATCGCAGCGATTACTGTATTTACCACTGTCGATATCACCGATTTCAGCTAGCTATAGGGTATTACCCAGTCGCTGGTTTGTGAAGTAAATACCGGTATTCTCTGCGCCGGGCTGATATTAGTTTATCCTGCACTCTGATGGCGATATTCTAGGCGGATCTCTTCCTGCCATGTATAAGCGCTTTTGATAGATGCTACAAAAAAGGAAACACCGAAGAGATTCATGTTACTTATGAACAGGTTATCGACCAAATTTTAATCATTAATCTACTGCGTATCCGGGCCTAAACGAGCCATTACCGTATTTGTCGTCAGAATCATATGCTGAATGATGCCTTACATCAGCAGTTAAAGTTAACCAGCATCCTCTCCAGCCTTCCGCAGAAGCTAGTTAACTGGAACGCTCCGCCGGAACCACTCTTTCGTGGAACGACGTTACAGATGGAAGCCTTAACGTTTGGCGATGCAAGCAAATGTTATCGTAACACTCCTTGCCCCGCCGGTATCGGCCCTTATCCGTGATTCCAATCGCGCTGAAGCAGACTGCGAACTTTCTGCGCCAGCGTTTTTGGGTTAGGAAGGACATAGCGTAGCCTTAACGCTAATAGCGATTCAGCCACGTATTATATTCTTTGTCTAACAGCTTATCACAACTGATACGGACCTTACTACTCTTATGCCTTTTCAGCTTAGTTATGAAGTATGCGGTTATGGTGCAGATAACAGTGTTCAGGCAATTTTTGCTACTGCTTTTCCAACAGAATATCACTTTGCCACTCTATAAACCTCAGCAGCATAAACTGGCGCCACTGTGGACGCTGTTTATCGTATTCATGGGATCTTTTCTGGCTGTCAGCAATATCACCGACCAGGATCACTCGTCGTTTCATAACAACAATCTGGCCAAAGTTTACGGTATAATGATCGCCTGGCTGTCATTTCAGATCTTACGGCCAAGTTCCGATAAAAGTCATAACCGCCGACAATACATGCCCTACGTCGGAATTTTCGCGACAAGCTAAACCGTTGTCCTCAGCTTAGCTGAGCAAAAGTCTTAAGTACGAACCTATCATCCCATTAGCCGGCTTTTTAATAGTCGCGATGAACAGGCCCGCGTCTGGTTACTACGCTGGAGTATTGCATTCTTTAACACTGCTCATATTTTCTTGTAATTACGTCAATGGCATAGCCAATCGGCGATGCTACTGCCAGTTCATGACGCCGCAATCCAGGAGCTAGCTGTGATTATCAGTGAACGCAGCGTTCACCTCAGTTCACTCGATAACATTTTACACGCGCTTATTTTGATTATCGTGCAGCTCAATGAAAGCCAGCAAGACGAGGCAGTAACACTGGCAACGATCCTGTGACGCCTGAATTGCTCATTGTCACAGCTTAGACAGGCCGTGCAGTACGACAGTTAAGGTTAAAACAGTGACGGTTGTTCTGGCTCAGGCGGTAGTTTTTGTTTTAACACACGCTGCATACGCATAAAGCGCTGTCGACACAATCGTAACACCTCACGCTTTTCGCTATCGCTGTATTTACCCCAGCTAAAGCGCTCCTCGCGGCTTCTCTGGCAGCCAAGACAGTAGCCCCGTGCATCAGCCTGGCAAATGCCGCGACAGGGACTGGGAACTGGAAAAAACTCAAGCTGCTCCGCCACATTCCCTCCACATTGAAAAGAGATCTTTTAATTGAAGTTCTTCAGATTCTGATGTGCAAGCGTTACTGATAAAAAAGTCACCTTGAGGCTGGCGGTTTTATGCCACCTTGCAAGCAATAAGCCGCTATGTGGCTACTCTAAGCCTGACGCCACTAGTGTCATCCTGAAATGAACCGTTTGTGCCCTCAGGCATTAACGTTGGTTGTACCCGACCGAATGGTCTACTAGGCTGTTAAAATGAAATTGATACGGACAGATACCCGGAAACAGTTACTGGACACCGGTGAGCGACTATATACCTTGCGTGGCTTTACTGGGCTAGGTCTGATTGAACTACTCAAGGAAGCGGGCGTTCCTAAAGGGTCTTTTTATTACTATTTTTCGTCGAAGGAAACATTTGGCGTAGCCGTGCTTGAACGCTATTTCTCCCGCTACGTTAAGCAGTTTCAGGCGTGGTTTGACGCGGCCCCAGAATATCCACGTCAACGTTTACTGGACTATTATCAACAGTCACTTTCCAGCTGGTGTCAGGAACCAACGTTTCCCGGTTGCCTGTCGGTCAAAATATCGGCTGAAGTATGTGACCTTTCGGAATCGATGCGTACATCATTACAACAAGGCTCAGACGCGTTAATTTCTGTTCTTAGCCAGGTACTGGAGCTGGCAGAATGCCATCGGCAGATAGCATTGATCACCAGCGCTCACAGTACTGCGGTGCGTATCTACACTCTTTGGCTCGGGGCCAGCCTGCACAGTAAAATTTGCCGCAGCAACGCTCCGCTGATCAATGCCTGGGAAGAAATGGCGCGGATGCTGCCACTTCCTGTTAAAAAAAACTGCCACTCATAAACCACCCTATCCGGAGTATTTATGTCGCTAAAAAAACTGTTCTCACCTTTGCAGCTAGGCGCAATCACCCTACCCAATCGAATTCTTATGGCACCCCTGACCCGTTTACGCAGTTTAGAACCCGGTGACATTCCTACGCCGCTGATGGGGGAATACTATCGCCAGCGGGTCAGCGCCGGTCTCATTATTAGCGAAGCGACGCAAATTTCAGCGCAGGCGAAAGGTTACGCTGGCGCACCAGGACTTCATTCTGATAAACAGATCGCTGCCTGGAAATTAATCAATGCCGGAATTCATCAGTCTGGCGGACGTATTGCAGTACAGCTGTGGCACACGGGACGTATTTCTCACGTAAGCGTTCAGCCCGGAGAACAGCGCCCGGTTTCCGCTTCTGCCATTAACGCTGAAACTCGCACCACACTACGTGATGCGCAAGGCCATGCAATTCGTGAAGAAACCTCGACACCACGCGCACTTGAAACCATTGAGGTTAAAAACATCGTCAATGATTTTTACCAGGCGGTAACTAATGCGCGCGAGGCTGATTTTGACATGGTGGAATTACACTCCGCGCACGGCTATCTGATACATCAGTTCCTGTCACCGTCATCTAATCAGCGTAAGGATGAATACGGCGGTAGTATTGAAAACCGGACTCGCTTTGCGCTTGAAGTCGTTGATGCAGCGATTGCAGCCTGGGATGCCAGTCGTATTGGCATCCGTATTTCGCCATTGGGACCGTTCAACGGCCTGGATAACGGTGAGGACCAGGAAACCGCAGCACTCTATTATCTGAAAGAGCTGGCGAAGCGTAAGCTGGCCTATTTGCATATTTCCGAACCGGATTGGGCTGGAGGCAAACCCTACAGTACTGAATTTCGTAAAGCGATACGGGCTAATTATCCTGGCGTAATCGTCGCGGCAGGCGGTTACACGGCAGAGAAAGCAGAAGCGTTGATTGAACAGGGTTTAATTGATGCGGTTGCCTTCGGTCGCAATTATATTGCGAATCCTGACTTAGTGGAACGTATGCAACTAAACGCGCCGCTAAATACCCCTCATTCTGAGACTTTTTACGGCGGCGGTGCCGAAGGATATACCGATTACCCACGCCTGGCAGACTGATTACCTGCAATCGATTAAACCGATGAAAATGCGGCGACAACGCCGCTATACTGATTTTTTTCAACATGTCTTAGAGGCTGTTATGCGTTTACTTCATACTATGTTACGCGTTGGCGATTTGCAGCGTTCGATTGATTTTTATACCCGCGTGCTGGGTATGCGCGTACTGCGCCAGAGTGAAAATAGTGAATATAAGTACAGCCTGGCTTTTATTGGATATAGCGATGAGAGTAAAGGTGCAGTTATTGAGCTGACCTATAACTGGGGAGTAAGCTGCTATGAGCTGGGAACAGCTTACGGCCATATCGCGTTGGGTGTTGATGACGTTACGTCAACCTGCGATCGCATCCGCAAAGCGGGCGGCAACGTTACCCGTGACCCCGGTCCAGTAAAAGGTGGAACGACGATTATTGCTTTCGTTGAAGATCCAGATGGCTACAAAATAGAGTTGATTGAAAATAAACAGGCCACAGAAGGGCTGGGTAACTGATCCCTGTCGGCGGCCACTGTGCCGCCCTTACCCGCCAAACCTTCCGACACAGCTGCATCTCAGGTTAAAATTTGCCATAATGCGCGCTGCCATTTTCCATGCAAGAGCGCCTGATGTCTGAAACCAACGATCTGAATACCCTCGCCGGCCGTTTTCGCGGTTTTTATCCCGTTGTTATTGATGTTGAAACCGCCGGTTTCGATGCCAAAGCTAACGCACTGCTGGAAATAGCAGCCATTACGCTGAAAATGGATCAAGAGGGCTGGTTGGAACAGGACGAGAAACTACACTTTCACGTTACGCCTTTTGAAGGGTCCGTACTGCAACCTGAGGCCCTTGCTTTCAACGGCATCGATCCACATAATCCGTTACGCGCTGCAGTTAGCGAATATGACGCGCTGCACGCCATCTTCAAAATGGTGCGCAAAGGCATCAAGGACAGCGGCTGTAATCGCGCTATCGTCGTCGCCCACAACGCCAGCTTTGACCATACGTTTATGATGACGGCTGCCGAACGCGTTAGTCTGAAACGCAACCCTTTTCATCCCTTTGTTACTTTCGATACTGCGGCACTGAGCGGGCTGGTACTTGGCCAGACGGTACTGGCACGAGCCTGTACCACGGCGGGTTTTGCCTTTGATCCGAAACAAGCTCATTCCGCACTGTATGATACCGAGCAGACGGCACAGCTGTTTTGCGAGCTGGTCAATCGCTGGAAACGACTTGGGGGCTGGCCGCTGGAAAAAGAAGAGAAAAACGCGGATTAATCTACTATTTCGCCATCTCTAAGGCGGCTCTAAGGCCGCCTGAAACAACAAGGATAGATGATTATTCCGCATCCTTGTTTTTTTCAGCCGCTTCTTTAATTAGCGTCTGTAGCTCACCGCGCTGGAACATTTCCACCACAATGTCGCAGCCACCGACTAGTTCTCCATCAACCCAAAGCTGTGGAAAAGTAGGCCAGTTGGCATATTTTGGCAGTTCCGCACGAATATCAGGGTTCTGTAGAATATCGACGTAGGCAAATCGCTCTCCACAAGCGGAAAGCGCCTGCACCGTCTGAGCCGAAAAACCACAGCTTGGTAGTTTCGGTGAACCTTTCATATACAGCAGAATTGGATTTTCTGCGATTTGGCGCTGAATTTTTTCAACAGTACTCATATTTGCCTTCCTCTAAAGCGTAATTTCATGTCATTTTATTGTAGCGAGTGTTCAGGGCGGATGAAAACGACAATTTCAGTAGGGTTATCCCGGCTGGCATCCTGCAAAGCGTCAGAATAGCATGACGCGAGGTCATTGACGGTCGGACAACATGCTTTCATCAATTTTATGTTAGTCTCCGGTGAATTAACTTAATGATTATTTTTACAAAAAACTCATTACATCGCGGCACAACATTGATACAAAAAACCACTTACCTTTTGTGAAAATTCTGAATTAGAATTGTCCGACACTTCTGCCTTATAGCAGAAAAAATTTAATCCATTTAGCTTCTGACGTTATTTAATTAGAAGCATAACTTGTTGTTGCAAACGATGCGTTTACTAATCACGCTTTTTTTACTGGGATTTGCCCAGCTGTTCATAAACATAGCGCATGCGGCTCCCAGACCAGGAGTTAACATTGTTCATCATAAGGTGGAAAATAACCCACCGAGAGGAGATGATCGGCGCAAAAGACGTACGACGAAAACGTATAACACAAAAAAGGTCAAAGAAACGCCTCACAAAGTAAGCCGGCTTACCGGCGTCCGAAGCATCTGGTTGAACAAAAGAGACGCTAAGCCCGAAACTGAAGCGGAAAGGTCACTCCATGCCATATCCAGTCCGGATAAAAAGCATCATACGGAGCGATTAGCACATCAGCATGGGCGCACAAAGATATTCGAAAACTCCAGAGAAAAAAGCACCAAAATGCGCCTGACAGAAATAAGACAGCGTGATGAACGTCTGCATCTTACAGAAGCGAAGTTACGTGATGAGAAACTTCGCGAAGAAAGGGCGCATGAAGACGAATTACGTAAAGACAGATTGCATGAAGCGCGATTACGAGAAGAAAAATTACGTGAAGACAGGCAACGTCTCGCCCAGAAAAAATGGCGCAACGAGCATCAGATTAGTTATCACGAGCGCAAACATTACGGACGTGAGCGTCGTAGAGAATCACATCAGGTTGCAACCGGGAGTAACAAACCTATACGTCTGAGCAAAAAACAGCTCGCTGAATTCCGTAAGGTGCGCGCTAAAGTTATGGCAAAACTGATGCATCAGCTGGGAAAACCCTATCTGTGGGGAGGAACGTCGCCGAAAACCGGCTTTGATTGCAGCGGCCTGGTTTGGTTCGCCTATAAAAACCAGGTTAAATATAGCCTGCCGAGAACGGCAAACGAAATGTTCCATTTCCGGGATGCGAAACCTGTCAGCCGTAATCGGCTGCAAAAAGGCGACCTGGTATTTTTCCACATCAAAGGTCATTTAGGTGCTGATCACGTTGGCGTCTACCTTGGGAATGGTAAGTTTATTCAATCGCCACGTACCGGTGAAGATATCCACATCAGTAAGCTGGCCGATAACTACTGGCAGCGTCACTACATCGGTGCCCGTCGCATAATGACGCCCATGACCGTTCGCTAAATACGGGCAGAAGCTCCCCTCCCGTGTTAAAAATATCTCATTAACATAACGCCCGAGAAATTAATATCACTTGGGCGTATTCGCTTTAACCGGTGAGATTATGAAAAAGTCAGGACGGTAGAATCAGCTTGCCACTAAGAAAAGTAAAGCCTGCGGCATTGAATCTCTCCAGCGACAGTGGGATTGGTTCCATTGGCCGATAAATCCCGTATCCCAGCAGGTAATACCATATTTGCGGCGCGGCATGTTGAGAACCAACCCAATAAAATCCGGTTTCCATAATATATGTCCTGCTAAGAATGAAACAACCCCCCTAACATAGCAGGTCAGCCATATCGTGGCTATTTATTAATCATAGAGGGATCATATGATGGCGTGCCCGCAGCCAGCTTTTCTCTGGCTGGCTGAGGCTATTACTCAGGGCAGGTGGCGTAAAGCAGGATAGGTGAAAAACAGCAGTTGAGTCAGGTTTAAGCCAAAATGAAACAGCACGGCAACCCATAATCTGCCGCTCCACATCCAGGCTATGCCGTAAATCAGCCCAGCCAGGCTGGCAAAGAGGACCATCATTAACCCGCCATGATAATGCATCACGCCAAATGACAATGCCGAGATGACCAATGCGGCGGCCGGATTAACTGCACGTGCCAGTCGTTGTTGGAGATATCCCCTGAATAGCGCCTCCTCTGCCAACGAGACAAAAAAGATATTGGCAAGGGTAAAGTCAAGCAACCACACGGGCGCGTGGAACTCAACGCGCAGCCCACCAGCAAGAGTTGCCAGCATAAGCAGCCCCGGAACCGCCGCCACCAGCAATCCCCACTGCCAGCTGACATGCTTGTGATGTTTAGTATAAAAAAGTGTACTGACACAACCTAGCAAAATGAAGGGAACCAGCGCCTTGTCGAAATTATAATACATGGTGAATGGCAGACTGTCGGGACTGACATACACGCCATCAAGTACACGTAAATTTTTAAAACCATGAACCAGATGCAACATCAGAGCAACTGCATCCGCGACCAGCACCGCCTCAGTTAAATGTCGCCAGGAACGATATGGTTTCACGTAAGTACGGATAAGCAATATGACGCCTGTTGCCACAATCCACACCAGCGCTGTCCAGTCCAGAACGCCGACAGAGCATCCCATCATAATGGCAACGGCAAGGACAATATATCCGCACTTCTTACTAAAACGCAGTAACAACAGAGCCAGGGCCAGGAAATCCCACATTTTTACTATCCCGGTAAGTTGTATGTAAAAGGTAAACTGACGGTAGTCCAGTCAAGGTAAACAACAGCCAAACGTCCCCACTTCGCCAATTGCGGTTCAAACTACCCCGTAACCAGCCGGGGCGCATTGCGGCTTTAATGCTGACAGGCAACTAAAATAGAACGCCTCTGTCGCTGATTAACCAGATAATGAAAATGTTGTATGTAGCGATTACGCCTTGACTGTACTTCATGCCCCGCGCCTTCCCCCACCGTACTTGACGCCATGTACGTCAGCGCACGTCTTCATTTCTGCTTCGTCTCATGACGATCTCTTCTTGTACAATGCCCGGAGTATTTCCGCTATGTCGATCAAGGGATTAGTTTCATCGTATTAAGGGTTTCGCCCATCGTCATCTCAACGTACACTTCTTAAACGCAAGCGTGAACGGGATGTCCACTTACATGGGTACTTTTTATACTTTATTGAGCTGGTTGTTGATTTTTGGCTACTGGTTGTTGATCGCCGGTATCACACTCAGGATATTGATGAAGCGGCGGGCGGTAACTTCTGCTATGGCCTGGCTGCTCATTATCTATATTCTGCCGCTGGTCGGGATTATTGCCTATCTTTCATTTGGTGAACTGCATCTGGGAAAACGCAGAGCTGAGCGCGCGCGCGCGATGTGGCCTGCTACCGCCAGGTGGCTTAGCGATCTGAAGCAATCGCAGCATATTTTTGCCCATAAGAATAGCGATGTCGCCAGGGCACTATTTCAACTGTGTGAAAAGCGCCAGGGCATTGCCGGTGTGAAAGGTAATCAGTTGCAGCTGCTAACCAGCACTGAAGATACGCTCAAAGCTCTGGTACGTGATATTCAGCTAGCACGTCATAATATTGAAATGGTGTTCTATATCTGGCAACCTGGCGGGCTGGCCGATGAGGTCGCTGAATCACTAATGGCCGCAGCGCGACGCGGAGTACACTGTCGGCTGATGCTTGATTCAGCGGGCAGCGTGGACTTTTTCCGCAGCACCTGGCCGGGAATGATGCGCAATGCCGGCATTGATATCGTCGAATCGTTAAAAGTCAGCCTGCTGCGCGTTTTTTTACGTCGAATGGATCTCCGGCAGCATCGAAAAGTGGTGTTGATCGATAATTATGTCGCCTATACCGGTAGTATGAACATGGTCGACCCACGGTACTTTAAACAGGACGCGGGCGTAGGCCAGTGGGTAGATTTGATGGCGCGTATGGAAGGGCCGGTCGCAACTACTATGGGGATTGTATACTCATGCGACTGGGAGATAGAAACTGGCAAACGCATTTTGCCGCCCCCCCCCGATGTCAACATCATGCCTTTTGAACAGGAAAGCGGCCACACTATTCAGGTTATCGCGTCAGGCCCGGGTTTTCCGGAAGATATGATCCATCAGGCGCTACTGACCGCCATCTATTCCGCTCATGAGCAGTTAGTGATGACAACGCCTTACCTGGTGCCAAGCGACGATCTGTTACACGCCATTTGCACGGCTTCGTTAAGGGGCGTCGATGTCAGCATCATTATTCCTCGTTATAACGATAATCTGCTGGTGCGCTGGGCCAGTCGGGCCTTTTTCTCCGAACTGCTGGAAGCCGGGGTAAAGATTTATCAGTTTGAAGGCGGCCTGCTTCATACCAAGAGCGTTCTGGTGGACGGGCAACTGAGTCTGGTCGGTACAGTCAATCTGGATATGCGCAGTTTGTGGCTTAATTTTGAGATTACGCTGGTAATTGACGATGATGGTTTCGGAAGCGACCTTTCACGGGTTCAGGATGATTATATTGCCCGTTCAACCCTGGTCGACCGCATACGCTGGGAAAATCGCTCATGGTGGCGGCGCGTGGTGGAGCGACTGTTTTACTTCTTCAGTCCGTTACTGTAAAAGAGGCGGAATCACACAGCGCAGCAATGTACACAGGATTTATTATGGACCTCAATAACCGCCTGACAGAAGATGAAACCCTGGAACAGGCCTACGATATTTTTCTGGAGCTGGCAGGAGACAATCTTGACCCGGCAGACATCATTTTATTCAATTTGCAGTTTGAAGAGCGCGGAGGTGCCGAACTTTATGACCCTGCGGACGACTGGCAGGAGCAGGTCGATTTCGACATTAACCCTGACTTTTTCTCCGAAGTTATCATTGGCCTCGGAGAAGAAGACGGTGAGCCAATTAATGATGTTTTTGCCCGCGTGCTGCTTTGTCGCGAAAAAGACCACAAACTGTGCCATATCATCTGGAAAGAATGAGTTCACTGAGACCCGGCGCTGCGTCGTAATAAGACGGCACCAGTGGGCCCCAGTTCAGATCTGTACACCCCGACCCGTTGAGCTAAGCGCATATCCTCAGTACCGGTCAGTAACCAATGTTAGGGTTGTGATAACTCAAAGTGGATCAATCTTGAGACAGGAGACCGCGTGACAGAAGCTGCCTATAAGCTGGGCGCTGATCTCCCACACTCCGAGCCTGCTATCGGGTAGCGAGTGCGGAAAACGCAGCCCGATGGGGGATTAATTGGCGACGATAAATCCCCCTGCAGCAGCTGAATTTTCTTCTTCTTTTCCAGGTCGGGATCCGGGATAGGTACCTGTACCACCGACAACAGCGCTTTTGTACAGGGATGCTGCGGATTGTTATACACCTGATCATAGGCTACTGGTTCCACCGCACGTCCCAGATACATCGCCAGTACCCGATCGGAAAATGTTTAACCACCGCCAGATTATAAGCATTGAATATCAGCAACAGCCTCATATCACGCTGTAACTTCTGCAGCAAGTTAACCACCTGTGCCTGAATAGAGACGTCCAGGGCCGACAGTGGTTCGTCACAAATAATCAGCCCGGGTTCCAGGATCATCGGTTGATGAGATTGGTCAGCAACCCTACCTTCGTCATCCTATTTTTGACCCGCTCTTTCACTTCCTGCTTTGGCATCTTAGGGTGGTAGTTCGTAGCAGCTCGACAATAATTCCACCGATAGTCATACGTGGGTTAAGTGAAGCCAACGGATCCTGAAAAATCCTCTGGATATCACTACGCGCCCTGCGCCACTCTTCTTCACTCTGCCCCAGCAAATCACGACCAAGCCAGGTAACGCGCGCTCTCGTCGCTTTCACCTGACTGGTTGACTTTCTACAGCCTGGCTCACCGACCACGCCCAGCGTTTCGGCCTGAAAAAACGCAGGCTAATATCATCTACCATTAAACAAAACTAGCAGCGTTGACTGGCTGGCCGTTGGACCATTTAGCATTCGGGCGCAGATTAAATATCCAGATTTTACCACCGCTGTTTTCCGAGCTTTCAGCCACGCCAGGTATCGGGTGGACCTGCTCATCGCTACTCACTGCGCCGAAAAACGTAGAATGTGATAAGTCCTGACAACCAGGACAAATCTCATCCTCGGTTTTAATGTCAGCAATTTCATTTCCGCCGCAAGTATCTTTCATAGGTGTTAAAGGTGATAAGCAAAATCCGTACGCACTTTGATATACGCTCGAATTTTCCATCGCAATGAAATTACTCGATGGTTTTTACTGCGCCAAAACTATCTGACGTGAATGTAAACTGATTCTCTTTTATCATCGATCTTTATACAGATGATATGATTCTCTTCGTATGAAAAAAATAATGTTATAAGTTTCATAAGGTTAAATACTTTGAGGAATTTACAGATTTTATCTGATAGAGTTTATGAATGAGAATCATAATGTTATAACGATAAATAAAACACTATCCTGCAACCTCTCAATTTTTTGAATCTAGCGCTAAACTGAAAATTCAGCCACAGGCTAAAATACCAAAATAACCGTATTCTTTTGGAAGAATCTGTCTTTTATTAACAATTAAAAGTAATTATTACGCAGAGAAAGTGAATAAATGCATAATTAAGGTGCGACATGATGCCTGCTTGCACCAGTGCGGTACAAATTAACACCGGATGTTGAAATTAGTCTATGAGGCTGACACTCTCGGTACGAAATTTGTGCTTTAGCATGCAGATGTTCGATGAAAGAATTATTATGGCTAAAATCATATTGTCAGAACAGTGCAAAAAGTAAGGCGACTGGAAAACTTATCGGCCACGTAGCCCCAACAAGCAGCGCAGATAATAATCTGATGCCGAGGCGATCCCTTGCGATAAAAAAAGTAGCGATAGCCGCTATGAATCCCATAGCCACATAAAAAATCAACATATTCTGATACAAACCCATGATGGCTCTCCTTTTCGCTACAATCACAGCGCCAATTATACTTCCTAAGTCAGCAATTTCGCAGGCCGACACCGGTTATTCCACATTATTCCTAATCAATAAATTAAAAGTATACACAATGTTAATATAGTGCTCACCAAGTTTAATGATTGATAAAAGTCATGCTCAATAAAGATAAAAATCAAAGCTGAATGGTGTCAGCTTTAAGGAAAGTTGACTTGAATCACGCTTTTTATCCCATCGCAGAGTTACGCTACAAGCACTGAAGGAATACGCTAAAAATTGACTGGAATTGCGCTTTTAGCAGACTTTTTTAGTAAATAAGTATGAGAAGCAAATTGACCTATCCGCATTGCAGACTCGCTGTTGTACCGGATAGCTATAATGTCGCTCAGGCTTGTTTACTAAAAGAGTTTAATTTCATCAGGAGAGTATTATGGCTGTTACGAATGTTGCCGAACTAAACGCACTGGTTGAACGAGTTAAAAACGCCCAGCGTGAGTACGCAAATTTTTCACAGGAACAGGTCGACAAAATTTTTCGCGCGGCTGCGCTGGCCGCATCGGATGCCAGAATTCTACTGGCTAAGATGGCAGTGGCAGAGTCAGGTATGGGCATCGTTGAAGACAAGGTAATTAAAAATCACTTTGCTTCTGAATATATTTATAACGCTTATAAAGATGAGAAGACCTGTGGCGTACTTGCCACTGACGACACCTACGGTACAATTACCATTGCCGAACCTATCGGCCTGATTTGCGGAATTGTTCCTACAACCAATCCAACGTCCACTGCTATCTTTAAAGCGTTAATCAGTCTTAAAACCCGTAACGGCATCATATTCTCCCCCCACCCACGCGCAAAAAACTCCACCAATAAAGCGGCAGACATTGTTCTGAAAGCCGCAGTAGAAGCCGGAGCGCCCAAAGACATCATTGGTTGGATTGACGTACCTTCTGTCGAGCTATCAAACCAGTTAATGCATCATCCGGATATCAACCTTATCCTTGCCACCGGCGGTCCAGGCATGGTGAAGGCCGCCTACAGTTCAGGAAAGCCAGCAATTGGTGTCGGGGCGGGCAACACGCCGGTGGTAATTGATGAAACTGCTGATATCAAACGGGCAGTGGCTTCCATCTTAATGTCTAAAACCTTTGACAACGGCGTCATTTGCGCTTCTGAGCAGTCAGTTATCGTTGTTGATTCCGTTTATGAAGCGGTTCGCGAGCGTTTTGCCACCCACGGCGGTTACCTACTGCAGGGTAATGAGCTGAAAGCGGTTCAGAATATCATTCTGAAAAACGGCGCACTTAATGCCGATATTGTTGGTCAGCCTGCGGCAAAAATCGCTGAAATGGCCGGACTTGATGTTTCTGCTAATACAAAAATTTTAATCGGTGAAGTTGAACTGGTTGATGAATCCGAGCCATTTGCGCACGAGAAGCTATCGCCAACGCTTGCGATGTATCGGGCAAAAGATTTTAACGATGCTATAGATAAAGCGGAAAAACTGGTTGCGATGGGCGGTATTGGCCATACCTCCTGCCTTTATACCGACCAGGATAATCAGCATGAACGGATCGGTGTATTCGGCGATAAGATGAAAACCGCGCGCATTTTGATCAATACTCCGGCGTCACAAGGCGGAATCGGCGATCTGTATAACTTCAAACTCGCTCCTTCACTGACGCTGGGTTGCGGCTCCTGGGGAGGAAACTCCATCTCAGAAAACGTTGGCCCTAAACATTTGATCAATAAAAAAATCGTGGCTAAGCGAGCTGAAAATATGTTGTGGCATAAACTACCCAAGTCTATCTACTTCCGTCGCGGTTCATTACCTATTGCCCTGGAAGAGGTCGCCAGTGAAGGCGCAAAACGCGCGTTTATCGTTACCGATCGTTACCTGTTTAATAACGGTTACGCCGATCAAATAACCCGTGTACTCAAATCATATAACATTGAAACTGAGATCTTTTTTGAGGTGGAAGCGGACCCGACACTGAGCATCGTGCGTAAAGGTGCCGAACAGATGAACGCCTTCAAACCGGATACGATAATCGCACTTGGTGGTGGTTCACCAATGGATGCGGCCAAGATCATGTGGGTGATGTACGAGCATCCGCAAACCCACTTTGAAGAGCTGGCGTTGCGCTTTATGGATATTCGTAAACGCATCTATAAGTTCCCGAAAATGGGCGTGAAAGCGAAAATGATAGCGATCACCACCACCTCAGGCACCGGCTCAGAAGTGACTCCGTTCGCAGTAGTAACCGATGATGCTACCGGTCAGAAATATCCACTAGCAGATTATGCTCTCACTCCCGATATGGCGATTGTCGACGCTAATCTGGTGATGAATATGCCTAAATCGTTGTGCGCATTTGGTGGTCTGGACGCCGTAACTCATGCGCTGGAAGCTTATGTTTCAGTGCTGGCGAATGAATATTCGGATGGCCAGGCATTGCAGGCACTTAAGCTCTTAAAAGAGAATCTGCCTGCCAGTTACCATGAAGGTGCCGCCAATCCGGTTGCCCGCGAGCGTGTTCACAACGCAGCCACTATCGCCGGTATCGCTTTTGCCAATGCGTTCCTCGGTGTCTGTCACTCAATGGCGCACAAGCTCGGATCTGAGTTCCATATCCCACACGGGCTTGCCAATGCCCTGCTTATCTGTAACGTCATTCGCTACAACGCCAACGATAATCCGACGAAGCAAACGGCGTTCAGTCAGTATGATCGTCCACAAGCTCGCCGTCGCTATGCCGAAATCGCCGATCACCTTGGTCTTAGCTCCACAGGCGACCGTACCGCACAGAAAATTGAAAAGCTACTGGCATGGCTGGAAGAAATGAAGGCGTCGCTGGGTATTCCTAAGTCCATTCGCGAGGCTGGCGTGCAGGAAGCTGATTTTCTGGCAAAAGTAGATCAACTCGCTGATGATGCCTTTGATGACCAGTGCACCGGCGCTAATCCTCGCTATCCACTGATTGCCGAGCTGAAGCAAATCATGCTGGATACTTTCTATGGCCGTGAATTTGTTGAACCCTTTGACGACATCACTAAAACCGCCAGCACCCAAGCGTTAACGGTCAAAAAGGGTGAGAAAAAAATGAAAAAAGGCTGATCAGGCTGGTACGTCTACAACCTGACGATGCGATTAATTGTCGGGTTGCATTAATAATAAACGCGCATCTGCGCTGAGGTATCCCCATAAAGCAGCGCTAATAAACCAGCACCCTGCTTCGGTAGGTTCTGACGAGGGGGTTAAAAACAGCATCCCGTGCCGTTCGTTTTAAGATTAGCGGAGAGTGTCGCAGGACGCTCTCCGCAACGTCAGATATGATACAACTTTTGGTATTTTCAGACTGCTGACTTGATATCTCAGAAGCAACCCTTTATTTTCAGCAGGATAGTCCGGTAGCCACAGTACTACCGTTGCAGCAAGCAGGCTCAGTACCCGCCGGCGTCTTGCCCTATCGCCGGCGCTGAAGCACTACGGGAAAAGCGTCTGACATACTTAACGAGCGGGCATAGAATCGATCTGCCTGATTGTTGGCACCCTCAGTCGATCACATTTTTCTATGCGCGTCCTGTTTTACCCGCTCATCACTGGCGAGCCTTCCGTGCACCGGCGGGTTTACTTTTAATCATTAATAAATTTTATTAAAAACCGAATAATTCGACCAGGAATTTTCTGGTGACATTAGCTAAAATTTTCAGCAGACTTGCCATCAACTGCCTGCAGATTTCCCGTTTCGATAGCTTGCTTATAATGCTTGCGACAGACGGATACATAGCGTTCATTACCACCGATAACGACTTGTTCACCTTCACGAAAAGGCACACCATTCTCATCCAGACGCAAAACCATTCCCGCTTTGCGGCCGCAATAGCAAACCGTCTTTAATTCCACCAGCTTATCAGCCCATGCCAGCAAATACTGGCTACCAGAAAAAAGCTCTCCACTAAAATCAGTGCGTAAACCATAGCAAAGTACCGGTATATCGAGAAAATCGACAACAT
Organism: Izhakiella capsodis; assembly: GCF_900115045.1. GTDB lineage: Bacteria > Pseudomonadota > Gammaproteobacteria > Enterobacterales > Enterobacteriaceae > Izhakiella > Izhakiella capsodis. Next base: position 32,216 of record NZ_FOVC01000008.1, read on the forward strand.
CAGATAGCGCTTTTACCTGCTGTTTAGTAAGAAATTGGCATTCATCGATTAATACACAGTTAACCGTTTCCGAAGCGTGTGCCTCAGTGATCTGCTCAAAAAGCGAAGTTTGCGGGTTATAAAGGTTAGCAGGCGATACCAGGCCAATTCGTGAACTCACTTTTCCGCTCCCAAAACGATCGTCTATTTCTGCGGTGTAAACTAGCGTGCGCATGCCGCGTTCCTGATAATTATAAGACGATTGCAGTAAGGCCGTTGACTTACCCGCATTCATTGCTGAGTAATAAAAATAAAGTTGCGCCATATGGCTGTACTCCAGACATTGAGATAAAATTTTATCGCGATTGTAACGTAACACAATGGCACAGAGAAGCTGGTTGCGATGACAAACTCAGTGGCGCAAGGTCACCGGCTATATGATAAAAATGCTACTGATTCAAATTTTAGGTGAATCAACCGATATCTTACATAATATTTAATTAGAGTTTATTGTATTTTGCTTTTCACAGCATTCGCCTTATCCGTCATCACCCAGTATTACAGCTTATTTCAATAAAAAATTGCCCGTTTTTTACCACCCTAAATATTTAAACCACTGGTCTAAATAAAATTATTAGTTGCAGTTCATATCCGCTCTCATTATTATTAGCAACGATACCTACCTTCAATATAATTTAGAGATCCGGACAATGAGCGAAGCCCTTAAAACTCTCAACAACATTCGAATTTTGCGTGCGCAGGCCAGAGAATGTACCCTGGAAACGCTGGAAGAGATGCTGGAAAAACTCGAAGTGGTCGTTCATGAGCGCCGTGAAGAGGACAATCAGGCACAGGCAGAAATCGAAGAGCGTAGTCGAAAACTGCAGCAATACCGTGAAATGTTGATCGCTGACGGCATTGATCCTAATGAATTACTCGCCGCGATAGGCACGACCAAAAACAGCATGAAATCAAAACGCGTATCACGCCCGGCAAAATATCAATATATTGACGAGAACGGGGAAACTAAAACCTGGACAGGCCAGGGTCGTACGCCAGCATTTATTAAGAAAGCTATTGAAGAGCAAGGTAAACAGCTCGATGATTTTTTGCTGTAACCGTCCATTCGCTTCCATGACTGATTGTTATTAAGATCCATTTTATATTTCACCAAATTACCTTCTGAACCGATAAAAAAAGGAAGCGATGGCTTCCTTTTTTTTACTTACCCGAATTACTGTCAAATCTGATAAAAATTACGATACCAATCAACAAAGCGTTTTACGCCGCTTTTAACATCTGTTTTTGGCTTAAAGCCAATAGCTTCATACAATGGCTTTGTATCAGCACTGGTTTCATGAACGTCTCCCGGTTGTATTGGCAGCATGTTTTTACGTGCCTCAATCCCGGTTGCACTCTCAATAGCTGCGATATAATCAGTCAGCATCACCGGTTGACTGTTGCCAATATTATAAATGCGATACGGCGCCGAACTTGAAGCCGGAGATCCATCCTCGACCTTCCATTGCTTATCGGCAACGGGGATGATATTCAGCAGGCGAACTACCGCTTCAGTGATATCATCAATATAGGTAAAATCGCGCCACATATTGCCATGATTATAAACATCGATAGCGTCGCCAGCCAGAATCGCTCGGGTAAATTTAAACAGCGCCATATCCGGACGTCCCCAAGGCCCATATACTGTAAAAAAACGTAGCCCGGTCGTAGGAATGCCATATAAGTGAGAATACGAGTGCGCCATTAACTCATTGGCTTTTTTCGTCGCAGCATAAAGCGAGATCGGATGGTCGACTGAATCATCGGTTGAGAATGGCAACTTGCGATTCAAACCATAAACCGAGCTGGAAGAAGCGTAAAGCAGGTGCTCTATTTTATGATGACGGCATCCCTCGAGAATATTGAGAAATCCTGTGATATTAGTATTGGTGTAGGCATGCGGGTTATCGAGCGAATAACGCACTCCCGCCTGGGCCGCAAGATGAACAACACGCTGAAAGCGATGGAGAATAAATAAATCTGCCACCGTGTGTGAATCGTTTAAATCACCCTTAAAAAAAGTAAAGCGTTCATGACTGGCAATGAGGTCAAGTCGTGCTTTTTTCAGGCTGACATCATAGTAGTCATCCAGGTTGTCAAGGCCGACAACCTGGTGACCAGCGCTTAACAGGCGTTGGGCAACATAAAACCCGATAAATCCTGCCACGCCGGTAACCAGATATTTCATACTTTCCCTCGGTTAATTATGCAATTTAACAGAAGCTCCGCGACCGATTGCATAATAAACAAAACCGCGCTTGATGATTCTTTCCGGATCATACAGGTTACGTCCATCAAAAATCACAGGTTCTTTTAACGCATTTTTAACCGATTCAAAATCCGGTGCGCGAAAATTTTTCCACTCGGTACAAATCACCAACGCATCCGCCCCTTGCAACGCTGCTTCTTTGGTACCCATTAATTTCAGGTCATGGCGATTTCCGTAGATACGCTGTGCCTCATCCATTGCTTCTGGATCAAATGCCTGAACTTGTGCACCTGCCTGCCACAGCGTTTCCATCAACACCCGACTGGAGGCCTCACGCATATCATCAGTATTTGGTTTAAAAGCCAATCCCCAGAGCGCAAAGGTTTTGCCTTTCAGATCCTCACCGAAATGATGCTTAATATAGGCCGGCAGCTTGAGTTTCTGTTCGTCATTAACCGCCTCAACTGCCTGTAGAATACGTGGCGTGTAGCCAATTTTTTCGGCAGTTCGGATCAGCGCCTGCACGTCCTTCGGGAAGCATGAGCCGCCGTATCCACATCCTGGATAGATAAAAGAGTAACCAATGCGTGAGTCAGAACCGATTCCCTGACGTACCTTTTCAATGTCTGCGCCCAGCAGCTCTGCCAGGTTTGAAATCTCATTCATAAAGCTGATCTTGGTAGCAAGCATGCAATTAGCTGCATACTTAGTCAGCTCGGCGCTGCGAATATCCATCAGAATCATACGATCATGGTTACGGTTAAATGGCTCGTAAAGCTCACGCAGCATATCGACAACCTGTGCGTTGTCGGTACCGACAACAATACGCTCCGGACGCATGCAGTCAGTAACTGCTGCTCCCTCTTTAAGGAACTCAGGATTAGATACAACATCGAAGGCAATGTCAGCCTGACGTGTCTTTAGCGTTTCAGTCATTACAGCACGAACACAATCTGCCGTCCCAACCGGTACGGTTGATTTATCGATAACGACCTTATGCGTCTGCATATGCTCCGCAATCGTACGCGCAACAGTAGTAACATATTTCAGGTCAGCAGAGCCATCCTCATCGGGGGGGGTACCCACCGCAATAAATTGCATAACACCGTGATCCACGCCCTCTTTGGCGTCGGTGCTGAATTTCAGGCGGCCCTCTTCGTAATTCTGCATGACCAGCGGCGTCAGTCCTGGTTCAAAAATTGGAATTATTCCCTTTTTCAGGTTTTCAACTTTGTTTTCATCAATGTCAATACAGATGACATCGTGCCCTACTTCTGCCAGTACAGCAGCTTGCACCAGGCCTACATAGCCGATACCAAAAACGGTGACTTTCATCGAATTGTCCCGGTTAGAAATGTTTTTAACTTATTTACCAATAATGCCTTCAAGCCAGGCGGTAAAATCTTTGCCCAGCGTATCATGACGCACACCGTACTCAACAAATGCCTGCATGTAACCCAGCTTGTTGCCGCAGTCATGGCTGACACCCTTCAGGTGATATGCCTCAACAATCTCTTTATCCATCAGCATGGCAATGGAATCAGTCAGTTGAATTTCATCACCCGCACCCGGGGGGGTTTTAGACAGCAAAGGCCAGATATCAGCAGACAAAACGTAACGCCCTACCACGGCCAGATTTGACGGCGCTTTGTCAGCTCTGGGTTTTTCGACTACCCCCACCATAGGCGCACTGTCACCAGGTTGCAGCTCTGCACCTTTACAATCAACCACGCCGTATGCTGTTACATCGGCAACCGGTTCAACCATGATCTGACTGTGGCCGGATTCATCAAAACGTTTCAACATCTCGGCTAAGTTATCTTTAGTCGGATTCGATTCGTATTCGTCAATAATGACGTCCGGCAGAATAACAGCAACTGGCTCATTACCGACCAATGGATGCGCACAAAGAACCGCATGACCAAGCCCTTTAGCTAATCCCTGACGAACCTGCATGATGGTGACATGCGGCGGACAAATTGACTGGATCTCTTCAAGCAGCTGACGCTTAACACGCTTCTCCAGCATAGCTTCCAGCTCAAAACTGGTATCAAAGTGGTTTTCAATAGAATTCTTAGATGAATGAGTAACGAGTACAATCTCATTAATTCCGGCAGCGATACACTCGTTAACGACGTACTGAATTAACGGCTTATCAACAAGCGGTAACATTTCTTTAGGAATAGCTTTGGTAGCCGGCAACATTCGCGTTCCCAATCCTGCCACCGGGATGACCGCTTTTTTTACTTTAGACTTACAGGCAGACATCAAATTACCTCTCTTTAGGCCGTTCAAGTCGTTACTTGATTTATCGATTTAAAACGAAAATGATTATATCAGCTTGATACCTACGGATTTATCCTGGTCGAATCATTTCAGCAGAAATTAAGGCTATTACTCAAGTGTAAAACTTATCCCCGGTAGTGTCTCTATACTGCAGCTATAAAAAAGATAGAATGATTAATCTGTGGTCAGCATAAGCCGTAATTTCCCTCCAGCGCCCCAGACCTGGCACTGCCAGGCATCACAGCGATGGCTAATCTGATTAAGATGGGTGCTATCCAGCGTACCAAGTGGCACACCACTACTGAGCCGAATTTGGTGCGTATTTATATTGAGTGTGCCATTTAAACCAGCAGAAACAAGGATGAGATTTTTTAATTCCTGGTGATAATAACCCACCAATAGAGGAAACTGTCCGTGCAAATGGGCCTGCCGTAATAAAAGATTGAGTTGTTTTAGTAAACTACTTAATTCAGGCAGTCGCTGCGCCTGCCCGGATAATTGTTCTTGTAACAAACCATTAAATAATGCACGTAATAAAAGCGCAGCCAGTACACCATTATCACCAGCCCGGGTTACATCCAGACAATAAAAAGCCAGGTCTTTCCCTGACAGCGCGGCGATATCCAGCACTAATCCTGGCTTCTCTGCCATAGTCAATTGCCGATAATTTATACGACACCCTGCCAGCACCTGCTGAACCGGTGGCTGTAACTCTTTTAACAGCTTGGCAGCAGCTGGGGGATCGCGCACCAATGCATCCCAGTCATGAAAAAGCTGTTCGTCCTCCTCGACTTTCGAGGTGAACATTGATGGATAAAGACACTCCAACATTGCCTCACGCAGCAGACCGAGGTCACGTAACGGTTTAAGCAGCACATCCTGTACGCCGAGCCGCAGCACCTGGGCAATATCAGCCATATTTTCCGTTGCAGATATCACCAATACGGGCACCATGCAGTTACGCTTACGCAAGTACTCTATCAGTTTGATGCCGTTCATACGAGGCATATCCAGGTCACATATGATAAGATCAGGTGCGTTCTGATCAATAAAATCAATGGCTTCAATGCCGTCATTCGCCAGCGTGGTGTTCGCCCCTAACGATTGCAAAAAGTTATCAAGCAAAGTGCGGAAAACGGCCTCGTCATCAACCACAAGAATGTGTTTTCCATTTAATGGCTGTTCCATCACTTTCCCCTCTGACAAGATAAGTAAATAGTGATCGATAAATGCCGGTTTTGCCTCTCAGAAAATCCTGAAGTCATCATCTGGTTACGCTATTTACGATGACGAACCAGAGGAAGTAATTCATCCCTCTTTTTTTCAACAGACAATATTCCCGCCGCCAGCGCCTCATCTGCACGATGAAAATCCAGCGTTGATATCTGTGGACAGTATGGTTGGATCAGTACATCCGGCGGGTCTCCCGCCATACGATTGCGTTTTAGGCGATTCTCAAGCACCTGAATCGAGGTGGTCATAATTTCCATTGCGCCAGGCGATTGCTGACTTTTACGCTGGGTAAAACGAGCAATATGATCTTTGAGACGCCCTCTCCAATCGGAAGACTTCTCTTCTGAGACGCTGTCGGGCGTAATTGACAGCAAATCCTGCTGCATTAAGTGGGCGTCATGTTGTAAATCAACGGCAATAACGACATCTGCGCCCAGTGCGCGTGTCAGCGAAATCGGAACGGGATTAACCACCGCACCATCTACCAGCCAGTAACCGTTGTAACCAACTGGAGGAAGCAGGCCCGGCATACTACAGGAAGCTCTGACGGCAAGATGGAGGTCGCCTTCAGTCAGCCATAACTCCCGCCCGGTGCTAAGATTGGTAGCCACCGCACCGAAAGGCATCACGCCCTTTTCAATCAACGTTGAGCTGATGATTTGTTTGATTTGGGTGAATACACGGTCACCGCGCAGGAGTCCCCCCCGACGCCAGGAAACATCCATCAGTCGTAAAACATCCCAGTAACTGAATGAGCGAACCCAGCGCTCCAGACGACCAAGGTTACTGGTAGCATAAGCAGCGCCAACCAGTGCGCCAACGGAACACCCAGCGACCACATCGATCTGAATACCTGCGCGTTGCAAAGCGTTGATAACGCCAATATGTGCCCAACCTTTGGCGGCGCCGGAACCTAGCGCCAGACCAATTTTTACCTGTCTCATTTTACCTGTGAATCCCCTGGTCTTTAATGGCATCGGCAAGCGTGCTCAGGTAGGATTGATGCCTGATCTCTTTTTATCTTTTATGCAGTTAACGGAGTCGCTGTGTCGATGTTATGTCCATGTTGTAGTGGGGTGGAGTATAGCTTATGTTGCGGTCGCTGGCTAAGCGAGCTGCTGCTTCCCCCCGATCCAACCGCCTTAATGCGATCGCGCTATGTGGCCTATGTACAAAACCACGGAGAGTGGTTAGAACAAACCTGGCACCCTTCCAGCCGACCGGCAGGATTAGCCTTACATCTGGCACAAAATACTGACGCTATCCGTTGGCAGGGGCTGACAATACTAAGTAATGAATGGGCTAACAACGGCAATACGGGCTACGTTACATATTTTGCACGTTATACCGACACGCGACCCGGATTTATTTATGAACGTTCACGCTTTGTGTATGAAGATGGGCGTTGGTACTATGTCGACGGCACTTTTCCTGCACTACGTCGCAACGACCGCTGCCCGTGTGGTTCAGGCAAAAAAAATAAAAAATGTTGCGGTCAGTAACTCGCCGACAACAAGCAGAGTTTTTTCAACAGGATTATCAATGCAATGCAACAGCAAAACCTACAAAGAAAAGTTTTACGCACTATCTGCCCCGACGCGCGCGGACTGATCGCCCGAATAACTAACGTCTGTTTTAAGCATGAGCTGAATATCATTCAGAATAACGAGTTCGTAGACCACCGCACCGGGCGTTTCTTCATGCGCACCGAACTGGAGGGTATTTTTAACGATAAAACGCTACTGGCGGATCTGGACGGCGCGCTGCCTGAGGGATCGGTACGAGAATTACATCCCGCCGACCGGCGGCGGGTGGTCATTCTGGTCACTAAAGAAGCCCACTGCCTCGGCGACCTGCTGATGAAAAGTGAGTATGGTGGCCTTAATGTTGAAATCGCAGCAGTAGTCGGCAACCATGAAACGCTTCGCGCTCTGGTCGAGCGTTTTGATCTTCCATTTATTCTGGTAAGCCATGAAGGGCTTACTCGCGAGCAGCATGATAATAATATGGCCGCGGTGATTGAACGCTACGAACCAGATTACGTAATACTGGCAAAATACATGCGCGTACTCACGCCGGATTTCGTCCAGCGCTTTCCGAACAAAATTATCAATATCCACCACTCGTTTTTACCTGCTTTTATTGGCGCTCGCCCCTACCATCAGGCCTATGAGCGCGGGGTAAAAATAATTGGCGCCACCGCGCACTACGTTAACGATAACCTCGATGAAGGGCCGATTATTATGCAGGACGTGATTCACGTCGATCATAGCTATAGCGCAGAGGATATGATGCGCGCTGGACGGGATGTAGAAAAAAACGTGCTCAGCCGGGCGCTGTACCAGGTGCTGGCACAACGGGTTTTTGTCTACGGAAATCGCACCATCATTTTGTGATCCGCATGAGATCTTTTGCCCGATCCGGCTGGGGTTCGGGCAAAAAAAAAGCAACCGCAACGTTATATTTTTATAATGCTTTACAGGGCGTCAGCTTCTGATATTATGCGCCCCGCTTATAAGCGACAAGCAGGCCAATGGTGGGATTCCCGAGCGGCCAAAGGGAGCAGACTGTAAATCTGCCGTCACAGACTTCGAAGGTTCGAATCCTTCTCCCACCACCACTTCTTCCTCGTCGTTCATCACGCCCCCCACAAGCAGAAAAAATTACCTACTGAAAAGCTGATGCGGCTTCGGCCATATTTGTACCGTTTATCGAGGGATAACGGTGGATCAAACTTTCCCGTCCTGATCAGGTCTGATAACATCGCTGATTACTTATTCCCGGCTTAACAGACAGGGTTCTATGAAATTCATCTCTTTCAATATCAACGGGCTGCGTGCAAGACCACATCAACTTGCGGCCATTATTCAACAACATCAGCCGGATGTAATAGGTCTGCAGGAAACGAAAGTTCATGATGATATGTTCCCCCTAGAGGACGTTAAATCACTCGGCTACAACGTGTTTTATCACGGACAAAAAGGCCACTATGGCGTGGCACTACTGTGTAAAAATCAACCCGTTTCCGTGCAACGAGGTTTTCCGCTCGACGATGAAGAAGCTCAGCGGCGTCTGATCATGGCGGAAATCCCCAGCCCACTCGGCAATATCACGGTTATTAACGGCTACTTTCCGCAAGGCGAAAGCCGCGACCATCCGACAAAATTTCCGGCTAAAGAAAAATTCTACCGTGACCTTCAGGATTATCTTGAGCTTCAGCTGACGGCGGATAGCCCGGTGCTGATTATGGGCGATATGAATATCAGCAGCACCGACAGAGACATTGGTATTGGCGAAGAGAATCGCAAGCGGTGGCTGCGTACCGGAAAATGTTCATTTCTACCCGAGGAACGCGAATGGATGGACCGTCTGCTAGGCTGGGGACTCACTGATCTCTGGCGCGAGCAAAATCCGAATGTTAACGATCGTTTTTCATGGTTCGATTATCGTTCGAAAGGTTTCGACGATAATCGGGGCCTACGCATCGACTTGCTGCTGGCAAGCCGGGAACTGGCCTCACACTGTGTTGAAAGCGGTATTGATTACCAAATTCGCAGTATGGAGAAACCGTCTGATCACGCGCCGGTTTGGGCGACATTTAAGTTTAATTAAGTCTGAGCAGCCCGATCCAGGGCTGCAGCACCTCATCACTGCTTAAGCATTTTCCATATAAGATTATTTGTTCCCACCGAGCGTTCATCGCTTGCACATTGCAAAAGCACCCCTTCACTTTTGATCACCGACCCCTCACTGTAGTGCCGACTGTTGAAGCTACAGCAGCGCAGGCAAGAGGGCTGATTATTTTCTTTTTCCTGATTCCATGCCTGCGGCGGCATATCGACGATAACAGCGGCATGACCGCCACTGTAGAACATTTGTCCTGGGTTGGTGACATAGTAATGCGCCTGCCCGGCAAAAAGCGGTGTACTAAACACCATCAGACATGTGATCATAACTGTAAACACGGCTTTCATTATTCGACCTCCCTATCTTTATTCGTTCGGTTCTTGCTGGATTTATTTTTGCGCTCTGAGACAGGCAATCCCCCTCGGAATACCTCAAGTGAAGGACTCTGTTTGGCGTGATTAATTAGATGATTAAGGGTATCAACCAACGGCAGCATAAAATCCTGATAGCGGCACTGTTTTTCACTGATTCTGGTTAAGGTTGCTTCCCAGTGAGCGGTCATATCTGGTCGGGCGGCTATTTCTGGCAAAGCATGGATCAGCGCCCTGCCGGCTTCACTGGCGTGTATATAGCGCCCTTTCTTATACAGGAAGGTTCGCCGGAACAGTAACTCAATAATACCCGCGCGCGTCGCTTCCGTTCCTAATCCATCGGTCGCTCGCAGTATTTTCTTTAGATCTTTATCCTGCACAAAACGCGCGATACCAGTCATGGCAGAAAGTAACGTGGCGTCGGTGAAATGTCGCGGAGGCTGAGTCTGCTTCTCCACCACGTCAGCGCCCTCACAGTGTAACTCGTCACCTTTAGCCACGACCGGTAAAGGCATACCATCATTCTCCTCGTCCCGCTCTTTGCTTCCCAGTAAAGTCCGCCAGCCAGCCTCAGCCAGAAAGCGTGCTTTCGCTACGAATTTACCACCCGCAATATCAAGCTCGATACTGCATTTGCGAAACACGGCATCAGGCAAAAATTGCATCAGATACTGCCGGGCAACCAGTTGATAAATATCACGTTCGTTGTCATTCAGCTGGACTTTACCATTGCGCGCGGTGGGGATAATGGCATGATGAGCGTCGACTTTTCTATCATCCCAGCAGCGGTTTTTCCGGTCGCTGTCAAAGATTTCCGGTAGCGTCAGATCAGGTTGATGCGTTTGGATAGCACTAAGAACCGCGTGGCGCCCAGCGAAATGCTCATCCGGCAAATAACGACTGTCAGAACGCGGGTAGGTTATGAGCTTATGTGTTTCATACAAGCGTTGACAGGTATCAAGCACGACCTGAGCACTCAGACCATAGCGCTTTGCCGCTTCGATTTGCAGCACCGACAGTGAAAATGGCAGGGGTGCAACATCATTTTCACGCTTATCCTGATAGCCGGTGACCCGCGCTGGTTTTCCCGTGATGCAAGTCACCACGTGATCGGCCAGCGGCCGGTGGAGTAATCGCCCTTCCTCATCCTGATAAGGTTCACAGGATTCACTCGGCTGCCAGATGGCTACAAAACGCTCTTGCTGTAACGTTACGATATGGGCTTTTACCTCAAAGAAGGTTTTCGCAATGAAATTCTCTATTTCCTGGTCGCGTCGCACCACCAATCCCAGAACCGGCGTCTGAACGCGCCCCACCGATAGCACACCGTTATAGCCAGCATTGCGACCAAGAAGCGTCCAGGCGCGCGTCATGTTGATGCCATACAACCAATCCGCCCTTGCACGTGCCAGCGCTGAAACGCACAGCGGTATAAACTCTTTATTCAGCCTTAAGCGGTCTATCGCCCGCTCCACCGCCTGGGGATTAAGATCGTTAATCAGACAACGCTGGACCTGCTGACGCTTCTCTGGCGTCAATAACAGATAGTCCAACACCTCATCGACCAAAAGCTGACCTTCTCTGTCCGGGTCACCGGCGTGAACAATATCGCTAGCTTGCTCAAGCAGATGTTTGATGACATTAAGCTGTTTTGCAACTGACGGGCGTGGTTGCAGCTGCCACTTTTCCGGCACAATAGGCAGATCGGCAAGCGACCAGCGAGCAAACCGACTGTTGTAACTTTCCGGCCCCGCCTGCTCCAGTAAATGACCCACACACCAGGTGACTATCTGATCGCTGCCACAGGCTATGTAGCCGTCACAACGCTTGTGCGGCTTAGGTAAAACGTCGGCAATAGCACGGGCCAGGCTTGGTTTTTCGGCGATAAACAGGCGCATGTAGAGCGAAATTCCAATTCAGATAGGGGAGAAAAACGACAGCAGGGTCCACAGGTGTATCGTCTGGCCTGCCAACTTTTGACACGGTCACAATCAACGGCATCGGGACGCCGGTCAGGTCACTTTCAGACTCAACCGTCAGCAGTTGCCCGTCGATCATTAACGTGATGTTGCTCATTGTCATCAGCGAGTTATCCGTGACGCATCTTAACCCGTCTCACACCATAGCGTAAGCCTCATGACGATGTTATCTGGTCAGTTGCTCAATTACCCGCCTGACAGCGACAATGGCTTTAGAAACAGAGCAAAACGCCTCATCCGACCAATATTAATGGCATTTGCTCACTCAGAAATAGCTAACGAAAGGGGCTACATCAGGAGGCTGTGAGGAGCCAGATGCTTTCAACTGCGGCGTACCTAAGTAAAGAAAGCCAACAATGGCGTCCTGAGTCCGGCAGCCGAAAGCCTCTCTGATTTGTCGATCCTCCGTCCAGGCACCGCTGCGCCAGATACCATTAAATCCCTGAGCCAGCGCCGCCATCTGCATCGCCATTACCGCGCACCCCGCTGACACAACCTGCTCCCACTGCGGCACCTTAGGGTGCACTTCGCAATGTGCGACAACGGTGATAATCATTGGCGCACGAAAAGGCGCATTCCGCGCTTTTTCGATCGCTTTTTCGTCCTGATTTTGCTCCCGCGCCCGTAGCGCCAGCAGTTGGCTTAATCGCTCCAGTCCCTGATTTTCAACCACGATAAAACGCCACGGCTTTAGCGTGCCGTGGTCGGGTGCCCGCATTCCGGCCTGAATGATGTTATGTAATGCTTTTCCTGCTGGCGCGGGTGCAGCCAGTCTTGAAGCGGAGCGACGATTAATCAGTAATTCCAGTGCATCCATTAAAATCTCCTTATTGATGTTTATATTTCAAATCGTCACCCTAACACGCGGAATCATGAGGTGACAGCTCGCAGTAACAGCATAATTTGTTCTTGTAATCGCCGTTTTCTTACTGACATTTTCACTGCTGCTCTTTAGGATAGCAGCCTTTATTTATCCGCTTGTCGGCATTCCTGCATTATTACCACGACTATGGAGATCAAATGCGAACCTTATGGCGCATCATGGCGAATTTGTTCAAATGGGCATGGCGCCTGATCAATTTTATCAGGGAGTTTATCCTCAACCTGTTCCTGCTGCTGCTTGTTTTAGTCGGCGTCGGAGTCTGGATGCATATCAAAAATGCCAACCAACCGGTTGAGGTTCAGCAAGGAGCACTGAATCTCGATCTGGCTGGCGTAGTCGTGGATAAACCCGCAGTCACCAATACGCTCAGTAAGCTGGGTAGCCAGTTGCTCGGCGCCAGCAGCAGCCGTCTGAAAGAGAATCCCTTGTTTGATATCGTTGAAGCCATTCGTCAGGCAAAAACCGATAAGCACATCAGCGGCATCGTACTAAACCTACGCGATTTTGCCGGTGGTGATCAGCCCTCTCTTCAGTATATCGGTAAAGCGCTGCGTGAGTTTCGCGATAGCGGTAAGCCAATTTATGCTTACGGAGACAACTTCACCCAGGCACAGTACTATCTGGCCAGCTTTGCCAACAAAATCTATCTGTCACCGCATGGCAGCATCGATCTGCACGGTTTTGCAACGAATTCGCTTTATTACAAATCCCTGCTCGATAAGCTGAAAGTGAGTTCGTATGTTTTTCGCGTCGGAACGTATAAGTCCGCTGTTGAGCCGTTCCTGCGCGATGATATGTCGCCAGCGGCACGCGAAGCGGATACTCGCTGGATCGGGCAGCTGTGGCATAACTATGTTACTCAGATAGCCGCTAATCGCCAGATTACAGCTGAAGAGGTTTTCCCCGGCGCCCAGCAATTCATCGCCGCTTTACAGAAAAATGGTGGCGATATGGCGAAATACGCACTCGACGCCGGGCTGGTTGATGAGCTGGCCACGCCTGCAGAGGTTGATCAAAAGCTAATCAACGTTTTTGGCTGGGATAAGCAGACCAAAGATTATCACGCCACCAGCATTTATGATTACGCGCTGAAGAAACAGCCGACGAAAGGCAATATCGCCGTGATTTTCGCTGATGGTCCAATCGTTGATGGCGCTCAGACACCCGGAATGGTCGGTGGCGATACTACCGCTGCAGAAATCCGTTCTGCCCGCCTTGATGGCCATATCAAAGCCATCATTTTGCGGGTCAACAGTCCAGGTGGCAGCGTAACAGCGTCTGAAACTATCCGCGAGGAGCTGGCCGCAGCACGTGCAGCGGGTAAGCCAGTAGTGGTCTCAATGGGCGGCATGGCCGCGTCCGGTGGCTACTGGATTTCGACGCCAGCAAATTACATCATCGCCAGCCCCAGCACATTGACAGGTTCCATTGGTATTTTTGGCATTATTAACACCGTTGAAAAATCGCTCAGTACCCTTGGCGTTTATACTGACGGCGTCTCGACCTCCCCACTGGCCGATGTCTCTGTGACCAAAGCACTACCGCAGGAGGTGCAGCAGGTCATGCAGATAAGCATTGAAAACGGCTATAAAAACTTTATTGACCTGGTTGCAAAGTCGCGCAGAATGACGCCTGAACAGGTTGATACGATTGCTCAGGGCCGCGTCTGGACGGGCAGTGATGCCAAAGCAAATGGCCTGGTTGACGCACTCGGCGATTTTGATACTGCCGTTAGAAAGGCTGCTGAGCTGGCAAAAATTAATCAGCCTGAACTGCAGTGGTATCAGGATCAGCCCTCATTCGCCGACCTGGTATTTGGTCAGATGAATGCTCAGATACGCGCTGTTCTGCCAGAAACCTTGCAATCTGTGCTGCCAGCGCCGATGTATGACGTGATGAGCATGATGAAAAAACAGCCGGGCCTGTTCGATAAAATGAACGACCCGCAAAACCGCTATGCAATGTGCCTGACCTGCGGCGAGGTTCGCTGACGGCATCTTACCTTTCAGCCCGACTTGAGTCGGGCTGATTTACGTCTCTTTTCAACTTATAAACGGTCTGTCACCGCAATTCCGGACGAAACGATGCAAAAAAAATCTATTTATGTTGCCTATACCGGCGGAACAATCGGTATGCAACGATCTGAGAATGGCTACATTCCGGTTTCCGGTCACCTTCAACAGCAACTGGCGATGATGCCTGAGTTTCATCGTCCTGAAATGCCTGATTTCACCATTCATGAATACCAACCACTGATTGACTCATCGGACATGACGCCCCTGGACTGGCAGGCTATCGCAGATGATGTCGCCGCCAATTACGAGCGCTATGATGGCTTTGTTATCTTGCACGGTACCGATACAATGGCGTTCAGTGCATCAGCACTCTCTTTTATGCTGGAAAATCTCGCCAAACCGGTTATTGTGACAGGGTCACAAATACCCCTGGCTGAATTGCGCTCTGACGGCCAGCAGAACTTGCTGAATGCGCTTTTTGTCGCCGCTAACTATCCCATTAATGAAGTGACGCTGTTTTTCAATAACACGCTGTTTCGCGGTAATCGCACGACCAAAGCCCATGCCGACGGCTTTAATGCCTTCGCCTCTCCTAACCTGCCACCGCTGCTTGAAGCCGGGATCCATATTCGCCGCCTCAATACAGCCAGCATCACGCCAGGAAGGGGCGCGCTCCGGGTGCATCCAATCACGCCTCAGCCGATCGGCGTCGTAACTATCTACCCGGGGATCAGTGCAGATGTGGTGCGTAACTTCCTGCGCCAGCCGGTTAAGGCGCTGATATTGCGCTCGTACGGTGTCGGCAATGCTCCGCAGAATAATGAATTTTTGCAGGAGCTGGACCAGGCCAGCCAGCGTGGTATCGTCGTGGTTAATCTGACCCAGTGTATGTCCGGTAAGGTGAATATGGGAGGCTATGCCACCGGTAATGCCTTAGCCCACGCAGGAGTCATAAGCGGTACCGATATGACAGTGGAATCAGCGCTGACTAAGCTTCATTATTTGCTGAGTCAGGATCTGGAACCAGACGAGATCCGCCGCCTGATGCAAACCAACCTGCGCGGTGAGCTCACTTCAGAAGATTAAGCTGTGTATCGTCATCATGCCTTGATGTTGATAGATATTCAGAACGATTTTTGCCCCGGTGGCGCACTGGCGGTCCATAACGGCGATCGCGTTGTGCCGGTAGCGAATAACTGTATGGCGCCGTGGAATGCACACGGCGTGCTGGTCACCTGGCCAGGCCACAGGCAAATCAACGCGCTGATGGTGATGGAGTTGGCAACCGATTACTGCGTTAAATTCTCAGTACTCGATACTTTAGAAGCGGGTAACGCTATGAATCAAGCAGCAGGCTGTCGTGGCGTCAATCTGCATCTGAGGATAGCAAGCAGGCGCTGGCTGAAGTGAAAAAAATGGGGGCAAAACTGTGCTAAAAAGCGCAACAACATGCCGTTCCTTTGGACACAGTGGCTGGCAATTGTACGTGGGAGAATAATTACTGGAATTTGAGTCGGATAACATCCTCCTCTTGAGCAATGCCAAACTCGCTCTTCAACTGCTGTTTGCTTTTATTGACAATCTGGCCGTCGCGCCCAATGCTCATATGCTGCAGGTCGTCGTTATTTCGCGATTGCCAGAGCAGCACCAGTTGCAGGCTGTGCTCTTTCTGTTCTGCGGTTAGCGGCACGCCGTCTGCCCACTTACCGGTTTCAACTGCGGTTGCCAGACGCTGATACACTTCAGGCGTAATACTGCAAATCATTCTTTCAAGACTCATTTCTGCCACAACTACCCCCGGACGTTATTGCCTTCGTTATCCCTGAAACTTAGCGAAGCCGAATTGACACAATAGCGCTCTCCGCCCGGCTGTGGGCCATCCGGGAATACATGCCCCAGGTGTGAATCACAGGTATTGCAACGAATCTCGACACGAAGCATGCCGTGTGAAGTATCTTCCAGATAGCGAATTGCGTCGTCGCTGACAGGCTGATAAAAGCTTGGCCAGCCGCAGCCTGACTCATACTTCGTTTCTGACAAGAACAACGGCGCATTGCAAACCAAACAGTGGTATATGCCCTCATGTTTATTGTGCAGCAACTTGCCAGTAAACGGCGGTTCAGTACCTCGATTTTGCGTGACATGCCGTTGCATTTCCGTTAAATCAGGTTGTTGGGAAAGGCGTTGGGTATCATTAACCATGGTTCTCTTCTCAGTCAGGTATACTCTGTAAATACCAGCTATTATTCTAACAAATACTCAACAAAAATGGGCAAGTTTTACTGGTAGGACGGGTAGACTGAGCATCAGGTAGCCATTTCGTGAAGCAGATCACGCGTTTTACTTCACAGCCATTTATATTGGCGTTGACAGCACCCTATCGCGTCACAGATGTCGCTGTGGGGTCGGTATTCCAGGCAATTATTCCTGTCAGGACGATTGTTTTTTCGCAACCATTGACACGATTCCGCTTGACGCCTGGCAAGGATTTGGTGATCCTACAAACAATCTTTTATTCGCTAACATTCACTAACAAATAGCTGGTGGAATATATGACAATCAAAGTAGGTATTAACGGTTTTGGCCGAATCGGTCGCATCGTTTTTCGTGCTGCACAGCAGCGTTCTGACATCGAAATCGTCGCAATTAATGATCTGTTAGATGCCGATTACATGGCATACATGCTGAAATATGACTCCACTCACGGCCGTTTCGACGGTACTGTTGAGGTCAAGGACGGTGCACTGATCGTTAACGGTAAAAAAATCCGCGTTACCTCTGAAAAAGATCCGGCTAACCTGAAATGGAACGAAGTGGGTGTCGACGTTGTCGCCGAGGCAACAGGTATCTTCCTGACAGATGAAACCGCGCGTAAGCACCTGACCGCTGGCGCGAAAAAAGTGGTCCTGACTGGCCCCTCTAAAGATGATACCCCGATGTTCGTTCGCGGTGCTAACTTTGATAAATACGCTGGCCAGGACATTGTTTCTAATGCATCCTGCACCACCAACTGTCTGGCGCCGCTGGCCAAAGTTATCAACGATAAGTTTGGTATCGTTGAGGGTCTGATGACCACAGTACATGCGACTACTGCGACTCAGAAGACCGTTGACGGCCCTTCTCACAAAGATTGGCGTGGCGGCCGCGGTGCCTCTCAGAACATCATCCCGTCTTCAACCGGTGCAGCTAAAGCCGTTGGTAAAGTGCTGCCCGAACTGAATGGTAAGTTGACGGGTATGGCATTCCGCGTTCCGACCCCGAACGTTTCCGTTGTTGACCTGACCGCTCGTCTGGCTAAACCCGCGTCTTACAAAGAAATCTGTGCGGCGATCAAAGCCGCTGCTGAAGGCGAAATGAAAGGCGTACTGGGCTATGTTGAGGATGACGTAGTTTCTACCGATTTTAACGGCGAAGTACTGACTTCTGTTTTTGATGCCAAAGCTGGTATCGCCCTGAATGATAATTTTGTAAAACTGGTTTCCTGGTACGATAACGAAACAGGATACTCGAACAAAGTTCTTGACCTGATTGCCCTGGTTGCTGGCCGGTAATCAGATGACAGACTGAACCGTAAGGGCGACTATGATGGTCGCCCTTTTTTATTGCCAAACGCTTCGAGGAAGATCAAATCATGTCGGATAAACTCTTCTCACTGCCAGTGGTTGCACAAATATCTCCCTATATTTCACAGCGCCTACAGGGTGAAATTGAGATTCTGGTCATTAACCATCCGAAGGTGCGGGCAGCCGTTGCCTTACAAGGCGCACACCTGCTCGCCTGGCAACCGGCAGGCGAAAATCCGGTTATATGGCTTAGCGACAATTCATTCTGGCAAATAGGTCAAGCGATTAGAGGCGGTGTACCCATTTGCTGGCCCTGGTTCGGGCCGGCAGGCGAGCCGCCACACGGATTTGCCCGTAATTATGACTGGTCCCTTTCCGCTCATGATGAAAATAGTGACAGTGTAATGCTGACGCTGACGCTCGAAAGTAATGAGCAAACCAAAAAACTGTGGCCGCATGACTTTACGCTTTATGCACGCTTTCGCTTTAGTCAGCACTGCGAAATTGAACTTGAAGCCCACGGCGATTACGCCAGCACCGGCGCACTTCATAGCTATTTCCAGGTCGCAGATATTGTTGATGTTACCGTCTCCGGTCTGGGTCAACCCTACATTGATAAAGTTAAAGGTGCCAGCGATGGTCTGTCTCCTGAGGGTAAGCAGACCTATCCCGACCGTATTGACCGTATCTACACCAGGCCGGAAAACTACAGTACTATTGATGATCGAAGTGGGAACCGCGTAATTGAAATCTATCACCACCATCACAGCGACGTGGTGACCTGGAATCCGGGGCCGGCCTTGTCGGGCAGCATGAGCGATATGACAGCAAATGGCTATAAAACGATGGTTTGCGTCGAAACCGCGCATATATCCAGCCCAATGGTAAGCACCCCAGAGACACCCACACGGCTTGGAGCCACCTTCCGACTGCGCGAGAGATCCCGGTAGTATCGACGGTCAGGCAGCCGCATCACGTAAAAACTGGCGTAACACTTCCGGTTTCATCAAACAATATCTCGCGGCGGTGCGCTTAAGCCAGCATTAGCCGCAAGGTGTACCTCAAAGCTGACTTTTGGGATCGCCATCATGTCTCCGGTGCTGATACCCCTCACCGAACGCAGGGGAGCACCATAAAGGCGCATGCACGCCATCGTCGTTGCAGCGTTATGGGGCAACCGCATCATCAAAGGATTTCAAGGATGTCCGTTCATAGATTTGCCTTCAAATGCTTATCTACGTTTATCTCACTGTCGGGGTGGTTATAACGCGCTTATTCAGCCACCCGTTCAGGATTAGTAATGTAACTGTCATCCGGCTTACCCGCGCAACGTTTGCGGTGAATCGAATCATAAACGCTTGAGACATTGAAATATTAACGGTATCAAGTTTTACCATTTCAGACAGTAACAAGTCCCGATGTCAGACTAAATCTCACTGAATTCCATTACCGCTGCCCGACGATAAGCAACGCTGCTCATTACGCTCGGATGCTACTTGCGTTGAACTTCCATATCACCCTTACGGTGTCAATCTGAGCAAATTGCTGCATCGGACCGCTAAACATCAACAACCGGGAACTCAGATCATTTCTATAAAGATAATACTCATCAGAAATGACCCTAAAAATAGAATCCATTCGTTTAAAGTGAATAATCAGTGCGGAGAAATAACGGGGTTATCCACTGCAGTAGGGGGTTTCTCAGGAGGAAACCGATGCCTCCAGCATAAATAGATTAGCTAGCGGATACCGCAAAGCTGGCAACGGCTCTCAGCATAGGCATACTCATATTGAAATAGTTCATAACTTATTCACTTCAGTCATATAATCAGATGATTTAAACAATAAATAAGGTGCGCTATCACTCATTTTTTTAAAAAATTTCACATTCTGTAGCCAACTAACTGGTTACTTTAAAGCTAAAGTATTTTGTTATTGAATTCTCTTTGAAAATAAACCGGAACTCAGGAAATTTCGCGGATGCGAACTAGACTTTAATCTGAAGTGAAACCTAATATGCCTGGAGTAGCTAAAAACATTATGTCTTAAGCAAAATTATGCCAGGCTGGCATAAGGGTTGCTATAAACATTCAAGAATATCTTCCAGGAGCTGCCTTATCCTTTTATTGGCTTCTGGTCTCTGTACTAAAAACGAAAGGACGGGCATACCATGAATATATTCGATCACTATCGTCAGCGTTATGAAGCTGCCAAGGACGAAGAGTTCACATTGCAGGAGTTTCTTGCAGTATGTAAGCAAGATCGCAATGCATACGCCAATGCGGCGGAGAGACTATTAACGGCCATTGGTGAGCCCGTTATGGTCGACACAGCCCACGAACCTCGTCTTTCACGTCTGTTCTCTAACCGTGTTATTGCGCGTTATCCGGCTTTCGAAGAGTTCTACGGAATGGAGGAGGCGATTGAGCAAATCGTTTCCTACCTGAAACATGCTGCCCAGGGCCTTGAGGAAAAAAAGCAAATTCTCTATCTTTTAGGGCCGGTTGGTGGTGGTAAGTCATCCTTAGCTGAGCGACTGAAATCGCTGATGCAGCGCGTACCGATTTATCTACTCAGTGCCGATGGCGTACGCAGCCCGGTAAACGACCATCCCCTTTGCCTGTTCAATCCGCAGGAAGACGCTAACATCCTTGAAAAGGAATACGGAATACCGCGCCGCTATCTGGGTACCATCATGTCTCCCTGGGCGGCAAAGCGTCTGCATGAGTTTGGCGGCGACATCAGCCGCTTCAAAGTTGTGAAGGTCTGGCCATCTATTCTCCAACAACTGGCAATTGCAAAAACCGAGCCCGGCGATGAAAACAATCAGGATATCTCAGCGCTGGTAGGTAAAGTGGATATACGCCAGCTCGAAAATCATGCGCAAAACGATCCTGACGCCTATGGATATTCCGGCGCGCTGTGCCGTGCCAACCAGGGAATTATGGAGTTCGTCGAGATGTTCAAAGCACCCATCAAGGTGCTGCATCCGCTGCTAACAGCTACCCAGGAGGGTAATTACAACGGTACCGAGGGAATTTCCGCCCTGCCGTTTAACGGTATTATTCTGGCCCACTCCAATGAATCGGAATGGGTACAGTTTCGCAATAATAAAAACAACGAGGCGTTTCTTGACCGCGTTTACATCGTCAAAGTGCCTTATTGCCTGCGGGTTTCCGAAGAAATTAAGATTTATGAGAAGTTGCTTAATCATAGTGAGCTTACCCACGCGCCCTGCGCGCCGGGAACACTGGAATCACTCTCTCGCTTCTCGATACTGTCGCGCCTGAAAGAGCCAGAAAACTCCAGCATCTACTCCAAAATGCGTGTTTACGATGGCGAAAGTCTCAAAGATACCGACCCTAAGGCTAAATCTTATCAGGAGTATCGTGACTACTCGGGTGTTGACGAGGGTATGAATGGATTATCAACTCGCTTTGCTTTTAAGATCCTGTCACGGGTTTTCAACTTTGACCACGCAGAGGTCGCAGCCAATCCGGTACATCTGTTTTACGTCCTTGAGCAGCAGATAGAGCGAGAACAATTTCCACAGGAGCTGGCTGAGAAATATCTTGAACACCTTAAAGGTCATCTGATACCTAAATACGCTGAATTTATTGGTAAAGAAATTCAGACTGCCTATCTGGAATCCTATTCTGAATATGGTCAAAACATATTTGACCGCTATGTGACCTACGCTGACTTTTGGATTCAGGACCAGGAATACCGTGATCCCGATACGGGCCAGCTGTTTAACCGTGAGGCACTAAACGCAGAACTGGAGAAAATTGAGAAACCTGCGGGTATCAGTAATCCCAAAGATTTCAGAAATGAAATCGTTAACTTTGTCCTGCGTGCGAGAGCACAAAATAATGGCCGCAATCCTAACTGGACCAGCTACGAGAAGCTGCGCACAGTCATTGAGAAGAAAATGTTCTCTAATACTGAAGAACTCTTACCAGTCATTTCATTCAATGCTAAAACCTCGACGGATGAGCAGAAGAAACATGATGATTTCGTAGACCGTATGATGGAAAAAGGATATACCCGAAAACAGGTTCGCTTGCTATGTGAATGGTATCTGCGCGTACGGAAATCTTCCTGATATCAGTAATACCGAGTGCATAAGCGGGGTCAGATTTATCTGACCCCATGCCAGTAAGTTTGGGGGATATATGACTTATTTCATCGATCGGCGCCTTAACGGTAAAAATAAAAGCGCAGTTAACCGCCAGCGCTTCATACGACGCTATCGTGCTCAAATCAAGCAGTCAATTTCCGAGGCCATTAATAGACGTTCGGTTACCGACGTTGAGAGCGGCGAGTCCGTTTCCATCCCTATCGAGGACATCAATGAACCCATGTTTCATCAGGGCCGCGGTGGCGAGCGACATCGGGTTCATCCAGGGAATGACCACTTTGTACAAAACGATCGTGTCGAGCGACCGCAAGGGGGCGGTGGTGGTGGTGGCGGACAAGGTGAAGCCAGCAAGGATGGCGAAGGACAGGACGAGTTTGTCTTTAAAATCTCAAAAGATGAATATCTCGATTTACTTTTTGAAGATCTCGCTCTGCCTAATCTAAAAAAAAATCAGCAACGCCAGATCAATGAATATAAAACGCATCGCGCCGGTTATACCTCAAAAGGCGTACCCGCCAACATTAGTGTAGTTCGTTCGCTGCAAAACTCGCTGGCCCGACGCACGGTGATGACCGCGGGTAAAAAGCGCATGCTGCATGAACTTGAGGAAGCGCTGGCAAAGGTTATAAAAGCAGTGCCGGCACAGCTGTCAGAAGAAGAACGCCTGCGTAAAGAGATCACCGAACTTAAAACGCGCATTGCGCGGACACCCTTTATCGATACTTTCGATCTGCGCTATAAAAATTTTGAAAAGCGGCCTGAACCTTCAAGCCGGGCAGTGATGTTCTGTCTGATGGACGTATCCGGCTCAATGGATCAGACAACCAAAGATATGGCAAAGCGATTTTATCTTTTGCTTTATCTGTTTCTCAGCCGCACCTATCAAAACGTGGAGGTGGTCTATATCCGCCACCATACCCAGGCTAAGGAGGTCGATGAGCAGGAGTTTTTCTATTCGCAGGAAACCGGCGGCACTATCGTCTCCAGCGCCTTAAAGCTGATGGATGAATTGATAAAAGCGCGCTATGATCCGCAGCAGTGGAATATTTATGCCGCTCAGGCGTCAGATGGCGATAACTGGGCAGATGATTCTCCCCTTTGCCACCAGATCCTGGCAAAAAACATTTTGCCCATCGTGCGCTACTACAGCTACATTGAGATTACCCGCCGTGCGCATCAAACCCTGTGGCGCGAATACGAACATCTGCAGGCGATGTTTGATAACTTTGCCCTCCAGCATATTCGTGAACCCGAAGACATCTATCCGGTTTTCAGAGAACTGTTTCATCAGCAGGCTGAAAAAAATTATTGATATGTCAGGCCGGATACTGGCTGTCCGGCCTCGTGACTGCCAGAGTTGAACGCCGCCTGAGTCACACCGATTAAAAAACGGCTGCCCTTAGCCTTTTTTGGCATATCATTTTCTTAGAAAAACGCTATTTTTGTCTCACTTTATTATTTATCTCTTTCACTACGATTAAATCAAGTTAACATTGTTGATTACATCGGTATTACAACTCAGTACTGCCCGGAAAAACTCGCAGGAGATCTCACCTTGGAAGCCAGTGCCATTTACAGCGTTTTTATCATTGGTTCGGTGCTGGTGGCTTCCAGCATTTTACTGAGCTCATTCTCATCGCGACTAGGCATTCCGATTCTGGTTATCTTTCTCGCGTTGGGAATGCTGGCTGGTGTCGACGGCATTGGCGGCATAGTCTTTGATAATTATCCCGTCGCCTATATGGTCAGTAACCTGGCGTTAGCCATCATTTTGCTGGATGGCGGCATGCGTACCCAAGCAAGCTCATTCAAGGTCGCACTGTGGCCAGCACTATCGCTAGCCACCGTTGGTGTACTGATCACTACTGGCTTAACCGGTATGGCCGCAGCATGGCTATTCCACCTGGATCTGATTGAAGGCTTTTTAATCGGCGCCATCATTGGCTCAACGGATGCGGCGGCGGTATTTTCTCTACTGGGGGGCAAGGGGCTTAACGAACGTGTTAATGCCACGCTTGAAATCGAATCCGGTAGCAATGACCCTATGGCCGTATTTCTGACCATTACCCTGATAGACATGATCCAACGAGGGCAGACCGGCCTGGATTGGATGTTTTTTGTTCATCTTGTTCAGGAGTTTGGCCTCGGCATTGCTCTGGGTCTGGGCGGTGGATGGCTACTATTGCAGATGATTAACCGCTTTAACCTGGCGAGCGGGCTTTATCCCCTGCTGGCAGTCAGCGGTGGCATCCTAATTTTTTCCTTTACTACGGCCATCGAGGGCAGTGGTATCCTTGCGGTTTATCTGTGCGGCTTTGTGCTGGGAAACCAGCCAATACGCAACCGCTACGGCATTTTGCAAATCTTCGACGGTATGTCCTGGCTCAGCCAGATTGGTATGTTCCTGGTGCTTGGCTTGCTGGTTACCCCATCCAACCTTTGGCACATCGCCATTCCGGCGATGCTACTCTCTCTCTGGCTTATTATCGTTGCTCGTCCACTGTCTATCTTGGTCGGATTACTGCCCTTTCGTGGCTTCAATATCCGAGAAAGAATCTTTATAAGCTGGGTAGGACTGCGTGGCGCGGTGCCAATCATCCTCGCGGTCTTTCCGATGATGGCGGGACTGAGTCATGCCGCGCTAATATTTGATATTGCGTTTTTTGTCGTACTGGTATCGCTGATGGTACAGGGAACCTCTCTCAGCTTTGCCGCCAGTAAGGCGAAAGTTATCGTACCGCCAACTGCCTCACCCATTTCACGCATCGGGCTGGATATTCATCCACAAAATCCCTGGGAGCAGCTGGTTTATCAGCTCAGTGCTGATAAATGGTGTGTTGGTGCCGCACTGCGTGATCTACACATGCCGCGCGAAACGCGTATTGCCGCGCTGTTTCGCAATAACGTGCTGCTTCATCCGACCGGTAACACCCGACTAAGAGAAGGTGACATCATTTGCGTAATAGGTCGGGAACGAGACCTGCCGGCGCTCGGTAAGCTGTTTAGTCAGTCGCCTCCAGTATCGCTTGATCAGCGCTTCTTTGGCGACTTTATTCTTGAGGCAGATGCGCTGCTGCGGGATGTCGCACAAATTTACGGTCTGACGCTGGATGAGCACGTTGATGGCCAACAAACGCTTGGCAACCTGGTATTGACGATGCTGGGCGCAGCACCAGTGGTCGGTGATCAGATTGAATGGAATAATTTACTCTGGACCGTGGCAGAAAAAGAAGAAAATCAGATAGTAAAAGTCGGGATCCGCGTCCCGGAAGAATAACGCTGAATACGTGTTCGGTTTGACCGGTCAATAAAAGCACAGTCACTGACGGCCTCATTCCCTGCTGCCCGAACCGCAATCTGTCTGGGAGGAACCTGAAACTTGCGTTGCCGTCAGGACGGGAAAGGGGAAGATAAGCAAGGGTATTAATCATTAGGATAAATATTACACCGGCAGGATATTAAAACCCCCCGCCGAAATTATTTTCAGAGAAAAACATCAATACTGGCATTGTTAACTTTGCTCATCGTCTCCGCTCTATTTTTCATGTTTATTTTTAATATTTTTTCTCTATGCAGTTGATTAGTTGATCATTACCAGGAAGTAATGCTGATAAACTTTATTATACGCCATTATTATCCTGAATAGCGCGTTTGCTTCTCACCAGATTCATTGCATCCTTAGCAAAAGCGTGTGGACATTCGCGCGCCAGCCTTTCTTTTTTATCTTCATCGTTCTACCCTTAGCCCTTCTGTTTAGTTTTTACCACCGGGTTTACATGCAAAAATTCACCCTGTTATTGCTTACGTTGATCCTGTTTGGTCCGCTGGGTATTGATCTCTATCTGCCAGTGCTGCCAGAAATTGCCACTGGTCTTGGTGCGCCAATCTCTCTGATGCAATTAACCATCCCTCTGTTCCTGCTGATCATGGGCCTGGGACAACTCGTCGCGGGCCCACTGGTGGATAATTTCGGCCGTAAGCCGATCGCGCTGTTGGGCATTGCACTTTATCTGGCAGGTAGCGTACTGGCCGCCAGCGTAACGAGCTGGCCGCTTTTTTTTCTGGCTCGGGTGATACAGGGCTGTGCCGTATGTTGCACCGCAGTGGTTTCATTCAGCGGCGTACGCGATCGGCTTGAAGGAGAAGACGCGGCACGCGCCTACAGCTTTCTTAATGCCGCCCTGAATATCGTCCCGGCACTGGCTCCGCTGCTGGGTGGATTGCTTAGTGCCAGCTTTGGCTGGCGTGCCCCCTTCTGGCTTCTCAGTCTCTATGCACTGGTTATCGGGATGCTGATGGTGTTTTTGCTGCCGGAAACCAAACCGCCAGGAACGCTGCGATCGCGGGGAATTCCCTTACGCCAGTACGGTTTGATTATCAAACGTCCCGAGTTTCTGGCTTTTGCCGCCGCCAATGCCGGTGTGATGGGCATGGTGCTGACCTATGTCTCTCTCGCACCCGAAGTACTGATGAATCAGGGTAAACTTTCGCCGCTGCAATTCTCTTTTGCTTTCGGCGCTAACGGTTTCTGGATCATGTTCTTCAGCATACTCGTTAACAAGATGATCCGAAAAGTTGGCCGCCCAGCTTGCTTACTCGCCGGCAGCCTTGCTCAGCTCTGCGCTGCGCTAATTTTGTTAGCCGAATTCAGCCTGCTACCAGCTGAAACGCAGAGCGCCTGGTATTGCTATATGCTCCCGGTTGTTATCGCCTGTGCCGGTCTTGCCTGGACCGTTGGACCGGCAACCAGCTATGCGCTGGAACCCTGGCCACAACAGGCAGGGGTCGCCTCGGCGTTAATGGGCTTTATACAAATGGCCGGGGGCGCATCGGTTGGCATGCTGATCATGGCATTACCGCTAAACGAAAAAAACGCGCTGATGTTGATGATGTTATTGGGTACACTGCTTTGCGCACTGGCATGGCGAATGAGCAAAAAAATGCGCGGTACGATCACCTCGTTGTAACTGTCAGTTGGCAACGACCACCGGCACTCGCGGTGCCAGCGCACACATCAGCTCGTATCCCACCGTGCCAGCGGCTTGGGCTATATCATCAATTCTGATGTTATTGCCCCATAGCTCCACGCGCGTACCAATATGCACCTCGGGGCATGGCGTGAGATCGATGGCGAGCATATCCATCGAGATAGCGCCGACCGTGCAGGTTCGCACGCCGTCAACATAAACCGGGGTGCCGGTCGGTGCATGGCGGGGATAGCCATCTGCATAACCACAAGCGACAATGCCAATCCGTTGTTCTCTACTCGTCTGATAGCGGCGACCATAGCCAACCGTCTCGCCAGAACGCAGGTTTTGTATTCCAATAATTTCGCTTTGAAGCGACATCGCTGGCCGCAGGCCAGTGCTGGCTATATCCTGCCAGCGACCGCTTGGCGAGGCACCATATAAAATAATACCGGGCCTGACCCAATCACGGCGACTATGAGGATGCCAGAGAGTGGCCGCCGAATTCGCCAGCGACCATGATGAGACAATATCTTTTGCCGCCAACTCTATGCGACGCAGTGGCTCCTGGATACCCTCAGGCTCTTCCGCACAGGCAAAATGCGACATCAGGGTTATCTCGCCGACATTGTCTGAATTACGAAGCTTGTGCCAGGCATTGTTAACCTGCTCCGGCTGGAAACCAAGCCGATTCATCCCGCTGTTAACTTTGAGATAAATATCTAACGGCGCGGAAAGCGTGGCCTGCGCCAACGCCTGAATCTGCCAGTTGCTATGCACGCAGGTCGTCAGCCGGTAGCGATCAAGGGTTTCCAGCTCCTCGGGAGAGAAAAAACCCTCCAGCAGCAGGATGGGCTTTTTCCAGCCCTTTTCACGTAGCAGGATCGCCTCTTCCAGGTTCAACAGCGCAAAACCATCGGTATCGCGCAGGCTTTGCCAGATACGCTCCAGACCATGACCGTAACCATTAGCTTTTACCACGGACCAAATCTGAGATTCCGATGCCACCTGACGAATGATGGACAAATTGTGTCGCAATGCATCGCTGTGAATAGTTGCAACAATAGGACGAGCCATTTTTCCTCCTTTCACTCAGTGGCGTTGATGATCAGCGCACAGTGCCGACACGATGTAATTTTTCGCCAGTGTTGTGGTTAAATCCCGGTAGGTAACGTAGTACAGATAAGTCATCAGCAGCAATAGCTGGCGTATGCCCCGAGATCAGATCGGCCAATAATTGCCCCGAACCGCAGGCCATCGTCCAGCCAAGCGTACCGTGACCGGTATTTAAAAACAAATTACTCACGGGTGTACGTCCGACTATCGGGGTACCGTCAGGTGTCATCGGCCGCAGTCCGGTCCAGAAGCTGGCCCGACTGACGTCGCCGCCTTCAGGGTAAAGGTCGTTGACGACCATCTCCAGCGTTTTACGCCGCGTGGCTGATAGTTCTTTGTTAAAACCAACAATTTCCGCCATACCACCAACGCGTATGCGATTTTCAAAGCGGGTAACGGCAACTTTATAGCTTTCATCCAGTACCGTTGAAACAGGTGCAGCCTCAGGGTTGGTTATGGGGATCGTCAGGGAGTACCCCTTCAGTGGATAAACCGGGATATCTATAATCCCCTTGAGCATCGCCGTTGACCAGCAGCCAAGTGCCAGCACAAAGGCATCAGCAGTCCATGTTTCCGATGCGCACTTCACCCCGGTGATGCGATTGCCTTCGCGCACCAGTTGTTGTATGGCAACCCCAAAACGGAAAGTCACACCAGCAGCACGCGCCATCTCTGTCAACCGGCGAGTAAACAGCTGACAATCGCCGGTTTCGTCATGAGGCAAACGTAGCCCACCGGTGAACTTGTGCTGCCTTACAGCTAATGCGGGTTCAGCACGCCCCAGCTCGTCGGCATATAGCAGCTCATAGGGCACGCCCGCCGCTTTCAAAACCGCAATGTCTTTGTTTACGTTATCAAATTGCCGCGCGGTACGAAATAATTGTAGAGTTCCCCCCTGCCGTCCCTCATAGGCAATACCGGTCTGATCACGCAGCGCCTTCAGGCAGTCGCGGCTGTATTCAGCAATACGTACCATGCGGCTTTTATTTTGCTGATAGTGACTCACATCGCAGTTGCGCAGCATTTGCCACATCCAGGCCAGCTGAAAGCGGCTACCGTCAGGGCGTATCGCCAGCGGTGCGTGGCGCTGAAACATCCACTTGATGGCTTTGAGCGGCACGCCGGGCGCCGCCCAGGGTGCCGCATAACCGGGTGAAATTTGCCCGGCATTGCCCGCACTGGTTTCCATCGCAGAGTCAGGCTGGCGCTCAATAACGGTAACCTCATGACCCGCCTGTGCCAGATACCAGGCACTGGTAACACCAATAACGCCACTCCCCAGAATCACTATTTGCATAACCGCTCCGCATTGCTGAAAAGAACAAAATACGAAAGTGATATTTTACGCCGACAATTAGCCGGAAATAATGACGTGAACTTAGCGTCTGTATTTCACCTCTTTTGTTTGCATTTTGATAATCGTAACTCATTACCTGTAAAGAATTTAGCATTGCATCAAGTCTGATGACGCTCTACAGGAGCAAACGCCAAAAGAGATCAAAGTCAGTCCCTCCACCAGCAGAAAGTAAAGCATTCTGTAGTCAACGTATTCAATAACATCAGAAGCTTATTAAAAACAATCGTCACAGAATTTAACGTTGTTGTGCACCTGACAGCTTACGATGCCAGTGCGTCCCGGCAAGATTTCGGTTGTTTTAATTCCAGAGATGACGAAGAGTGAACTATGATTAGCGATGAAGCTCAGATTCAGGATCTGGCTGGCACGGCGATACATTGAGAGATCAAGAATGAACGGTCCGGGCCTTGTCGGTCCGACCGCTTGTAATTAAGGGGTGCGCTATGACAACGAGGTATGACGAGCCAGTTAAGGATTGCAAACGACTAAGCGATGGACCCGACTGGACTTTCGATTTGCTTGGCGTCTATTTGCACGAGATAGATCGCGTCGCCAAACATTACCGGCTTGAAACTTATCCGCACCAAATTGAAGTCATCACCTCCGAGCAGATGATGGATGCCTATTCCAGCGTCGGTATGCCAATTAACTATGCGCACTGGTCATTCGGTAAAAAATTCATTGAAACAGAGCAGCGTTATAAGCAGGGCCAGCAAGGATTAGCTTATGAAATTGTTATAAACTCAAATCCTTGTATTGCCTATTTGATGGAAGAGAACACCCTGACCATGCAAGCGCTGGTGATGGCCCACGCCTGCTATGGGCATAACTCTTTTTTCAAAAATAACTATCTGTTTCGCAGCTGGACTGATGCCAGCTCAATTGTTGATTATCTGATTTTTGCGCGTGGTTATATCAGCAAATGCGAGGAGTTATACGGTCTTGAAGAGGTCGAGCAGCTCCTCGATTCATGCCACGCGCTGATGAACTATGGGGTTGACCGTTACAAGCGTCCGCAAAAGATTTCGCTGGAAGAAGAGAAAGCACGTCAGAAGAGCCGTGAAGAGTATCTTCAAAGTCAGGTCAGTACGCTATGGCGCACGTTGCCACGCAGGGAACAAGAGGAAGCACAGGCACAACAGCGGCGTTTTCCCTCTGAGCCGCAGGAAAATTTGCTCTATTTTATGGAGAAAAATGCCCCCTTGCTGGAGTCATGGCAGCGTGAAATTCTGCGGATTGTGCGAAAAGTCAGTCAGTATTTCTATCCGCAAAAGCAGACGCAAGTAATGAATGAAGGCTGGGCGACATTCTGGCATTACACCCTCCTTAACCACCTTTATGACGAAGGTAAACTTACCGACCGTTTCATGATGGAGTTTTTGCACAGTCATACTAACGTTGTTTTTCAGCCCCCTTATAACAGTCAGTGGTATAACGGAATTAATCCGTATGCGCTGGGTTTCGCCATGTTTCAGGATATTAAACGTATCTGTGAAGCACCAACGGAAGAGGATCGCTACTGGTTTCCGAACATTGCCGGCAAAGACTGGCTGGACACACTGCATTTCGCTATGCGGGAGTTTAAAGATGAAAGTTTTATCAGTCAGTTTCTATCGCCTAAGGTGATGCGTGACCTCCGTCTTTTCACCGTCCTCGATGATGATCGAAATAACTATCTGGAGATCGCTGCTATCCATGACGAAGCCGGTTATCAGGCAGTTCGTCAGCAACTCTCTGCACAGTACAATTTGAGTAATCTAGAACCTAATATTCAAATTTACAACGTGGATTTACGCGGTGACAGGTCGCTTACCCTGCGGTACGTACCCCAAAACCGTACCCCACTGGATAAGAGCTGTCGCGAAGTGTTGAAACATGTTCACCGGCTCTGGGGCTTCGATGTTCACCTTGAACAGCTGAACGAAAATAGCGCTGTGGAACGGTTGGGGAGCTGTCCACCACACCCCGTTACACTGTGATTCAGATGATCTGCTATTGTCACATCTTTTTAACAAGCACTGATCTACTTCGCCAAGGTTAGCATCATCATCAACAACACCTAATAACTGTCCTCCGGTATAGCCGGAGGTTTTTCATATGCGCCAATAAGCCTCTTTTACCCGCCGCGTCCTTACAGGCGCATACGATCTGACATTTGCATTTGGCTTCTCTACTCGCGGCCCGTAAACGGGCTCCCCGAATAGGGTATGGAAACTGTTCGCCCAATTTATCCTCTTCCAGTTGATGCTTTATGTACTCCTGGATAGGTCTTGTATTTTCCCCGACCGTATCCACACAATATTCCTGCACCAAAAATCCCGGTTACGATAGTTGAACTTGAAATCCCCAAATCGATCGTAAAGCATCAGGCTACTTTTACCTTTCAGATACCCCATGAAATCTCAAACACTCATCTTCGGTAGTATGTCCAGTAGCATATTGATGTGATCCACACAGCATTCGGCCTCAAGAGTGCTTACCATCTTCAATTAACACAGTTTTCTTAAAATGCTCCCAATTATTCTGCGTTTCTCACCGTAGATCGTATGTCTTCTGCACTTTGGTGCAAAAAAATGATAATTACCGTCTCACCACGTGCGTGCTAAGCTTTTATCATCCCCCATCGGGACCACCTATCAATGCCATGAATGCACTTTGCAGTTGCCAGAACGCAAGGTTTTTCTAACGAATCAAAAGGGGCTCTGAAAGACTACTCATAGCTGTGCGTTTAACGGGATCCGCAGCCAGGCTGGGGATTTTCGATGCACAAAAAAACCGGCCATTGACCGGGTTTTTTCATCAAAAACTCTTCAGCCTGCTCGTCTCCTGCTGCGGCATTGACAAATGCATGCTGTGCCAGATCTCTCCGCTGCGACGACCATAATCACGTACGACGTCCACCACGCGGTCAGGATGCGACTGCTGACAGAGCGTCAGCAGCTCAAGATAGAAATGTCGCGCCAGTTGCCGGGCCTCCGGATTGCAGAAATAGTGACGCCCGACCCGGATATATAATCCTTTAAGCCCGTTGAGGATTAGTCCGTAGATGGGATTGCCAGAAGCAAATGCCAGACCGCGAAAAATACCATAATCAAGTTCGGTATAGGCATCCGCTCTATCTTCCACGGTTCCGGCCGTAGAGAGTACGGCTTGCGCTTTTTCCGGAAATTTGAGGACCGCTCGACGGATAAAAATTGAGGCGATATCGGTCCGCACCGAGAGTAAATTATCGATCAGCTGCGGCACGCTATCGTGATCCAGACGCGCGAGCGTTTCAAGAATATTCAATCCTGATGTTTCCCAGAAGTCATTAACTCGCGTTGGTTTACCATGCTGTATCGTCAACCAGCCATCACGAGCCAGACGTTGTAAGACTTCGCGCAGCGTGGTTCGCGTTACACCAATCAATTCAGACAGCTCACGTTCAGCGGGTAAAATAGATCCTGGCGGGAAGCGGTTATTCCATATGCTTTCAACAATATACTCTTCCGCAAACCCTGCCGGGCTCTGCGCTTTTATGACCATAACGTTTATTATCCGTTAAAGGGAAAATGCTATAAATGATGACTCATCATACCAGAGGCATTCTGTGCGATATAGCCCACGGGTAACGTATCAGGCGATATATCAAACAATATTCAGCTGGTAGCCTTAACGTTTAACCTACCTGGGTTGGTAGTGGGGAAATCTTTACCTTACGTTATATCTCAGTACTATATTTTAGCGTCTTGCGGGCTGGCAGGACGTTATTTTTCGTTTAAACTTCTCGTTTATCAGTTATTCATGGAACGTCTTATGCTGACTTATCTTTATCGCTGCTCGCGGGGACGCGGAGCCTGGCTGTTATTGGCACTCTCTGCACTGGCGCTGGAATTAGTGGCACTCTGGTTCCAACACGTATTAGGGTTGATGCCCTGCGTAATGTGCATTTATGAACGCTGCGCTTTGTTTGGTGTGATGGGCGCGGGTATCGTTGGCGCCATTGCACCACGTACACCTCTGCGCGGGTTAGCGATTCTGATCTGGATTTACAGCGCCTGGGAAGGTCTGCGCCTCTCATGGCAGCACACCATGTTGCAGCTTCATCCCAATCCTTTCTCGACCTGTGATTTCGCCCCCAACTTTCCCAGCTGGCTGCCACTGGATCACTGGTTCCCGGCCGTTTTCGTCGCTGGCGGTGAATGTTCGGATCGCGGCTGGACGCTGTTTAACCTCAGCATGCCGCAATGGTTGATTGTCACTTTTGCCGTTTATTTAGTGATCGCCCTGCTAGTAACGATAGCCCAGCCCTTGCGCAGGCGGTAGTCAGGCATACATCCCAACTACTGTGCAAATCACGTTGGCTTCATCAGCTTTGCGTTTCAACGCAGAGTTTCATCCTGCAATCGATTAGAACGCTTTTGGTGTGATCCCGGCGTCAGCCGGGATCTAACGGTCTCATGCTGGACGCCTGATAATATGGTCTTCCCAGTCAACCACCTCGCTTTCACGTACAGCAATGTGGCGTACTGAAATACGCTGCGCGTGCATTGCGGCTTTAGAGCCACTTCGCAGCGGGTGCCATGCCGGTAGCGATTTTCCTTCCGCCAGCAGTCGATAGGCACAGGTCCAGGGTAACCACGAGAAGGTTGGAAGATTTGCTCGTGTGAGCTTTATGCAATCGGGCTCATAGTCAAAGCGGCGCTCATAATTTTTACAGCGGCAAGTTTTAATGTTTAGCTGGTCACAGGCGACATTAGTAAAATAAATTTCGTCGCTTTCTTCATCCTGTAGTTTATTTAAACAGCATTGTCCGCAGCCGTCGCAAAGCGACTCCCACTCAGCATCACTCATCTGTTCAAGGCTTTTGCGCTGCCAGAATGCAAGTTCGTTCATCATTGTTCTCGCACAATCAGGAAGCTGCACCTTATAAAACTTACCGGCGACAGATGCAAGCCCTTCCGCCGGGCTGTTCCCCTTAAAGCACTCGGGTTGAAATGCCATAACCGGCAAACGATATCTCCAGCTTATCGCCGGAAAACATCGGCCCCACGCCTTCCGGCGTGCCAGTTAATATTACGTCACCAGCTCTCAAGGTGAAGAACCTACTCATATAGGCAATCAACGGTAATATGGGGGTTATCATATCAGCCGTATTTCCGCTCTGACGCAGGCTGCCGTTAATCAGCAGCTTAAGTTCGGTATTTTGTGGATCTGCGGAAAAATCAGATGCGGGAATAAAACCTGAAATCGGACAGGCATTGTCGAAAGCTTTGGCTTTTTCCCACGGCTGTCCGGCCTTTTTACAGTCAGCCTGAATATCGCGCAGCGTAAGATCCAGCGCAACACCATAGCCAGCAATCGCCTCAAGTACGTGTTCTTCCCTTGCTTGCTTCAGCGTTGATCCAATCAACACCGCCAGCTCCACTTCGTGGTGTACCGCCCCCATATTCTCAGGGATGGTCAGCGGCTGACGCATATCGCATAGAGCCGTTTCTGATTTAATGAACAGCACCGGCTCTGGCGGCGTGTGACTCCCCATCTCGCGGATGTGCTTCGCGTAATTACTGCCGACGCAAATCACTTTATTGACAGGATAATCTGACAGAACGCCCTGCCAGTTATGGTGCTGATACATGTTGTTCCCTCGCTGATTAATCAGAAGACTCGTCGTCAGTCGCCGATCCCAATTTGCCAATTCTTGAGCCATCATACCGACGCTCAGCGCAAATTAGTGAGAATAGCGCCAACATTTAATAATTCGAGAGTTACCAAAAACCCTAATCGTCCGGTTCTGAACGTGGTCTGACCAAATTATACCGGCGCGCTGTGATCAGCCAGTATTGTGTAAATTAATGACCTGACATTGAGCAACGGAACGCATCTGGCATCAGAATAACGGTTTCCTGTTGCCAAGAGCCTAGTAAGAGAAGTTTAAGTGACGTTGTAACGGGATCTGTCTCTTTTCACTTATATTACGAACTGTTTTAACAACGATTGTAGCCAAGGTGTGAGTAGAGGCCCCGGCTAAATTAAGCCAATGCAGCTAAGTTTATCCAGGGGATACGGAATTTATCCGATGGAAGGCTAAACCGACTTTTTGCCGTTCTCAAGACAGGTAGTTAACAAACTTTCAGGTACGGGTGGGATCTGTAAATAAAAACCCTGTTCTCTGAGCGCGGTCGTCACTTTATCAGGATCGGCGTTAGCCAGTTTCTTTCGCCCATCAAGAGGTAACATCATAACAAACTGCGGCCGGCCGAAACTGCATAAAAGTGCCTCAGGCACACGGGAGAAATCATCTCTTTTTTCAACATACAGATAAGTCTGATCGCGAAAAGAACTTCGGTAAATCACACAAAACATATTTTTTACTCGAATTAACCAGGAAGGCATCTTGCCTGAATATAGCTCTAACTATAACATGCTGCTATAACTTCGGAATATTCCCTCCGCCGCGATTATGCTTAGCAAAAGCAGACATAATTTAAGTAGGGAAGATAACTGGACTGAGTTGATATCGATGTCGCAAGCGCCAATTGAGCTTAAAGGCAGTAATTTTACACTGTCGGTTGTTCACCTTCATCACCCGGAACCAGAAATGGTTCGCAAGGCGTTGCAGGATAAAATAGATCAGGCTCCGGCCTTTCTAAAAAACGCCCCTGTCGTATTGAATGTCTCCGCACTGGAAAGCGACGTGAATTGGCCCCAACTACAACAGGCTATTGCTTCAACAGGTTTGTATATCGTTGGTGTCAGCGGCTGCAAAGACGATGACTTAAAGCGTCGGATAGGTCAGGAAGGACTGCCACTGCTCAGCGAAGGTAAACCGCAAAAAAAACAGAATAAAGCTCCTGCGCAAGAGATCAAGTCTATCGGTGTCGCACCTGAGTCCGCTAAAACGCGGCTGGTCAATACGCCAGTGCGATCGGGGCAACAAATTTATGCCAAAAATAGCGATCTCATTGTAACCAGCAGCGTTAGCGCTGGTGCCGAACTTATCGCCGATGGCAATATTCATATTTATGGCATGATGCGTGGTCGTGCGCTGGCAGGTGCCAGCGGGGATCGGCAATGCCAGATTTTTTGCAGTAATTTATCTGCAGAACTGATCTCTATCGCTGGTGAATACTGGATAATGGATCAAATTCCTGCCGATTTTTTTGGGAAAGCGTCCCGACTGTGTTTGCAGGACGGCGCGATGACAATACAGAAATTGTTTTGAGCAGGCTGTTGAGCCCCACTTTGTAAGGAAATCACTTTATGGCACGCATTATTGTAGTTACTTCAGGCAAAGGGGGCGTTGGCAAAACCACCTCCAGCGCTGCGATCGCGACCGGTCTTGCGCTGAAAGGTAAAAAGACCGTCGTGATCGATTTCGATATTGGTCTTCGAAATCTGGATCTGATTATGGGCTGCGAACGCCGCGTGGTGTATGACTTTGTGAATGTCATTCAAGGCGATGCGACGCTGAATCAGGCGCTGATTAAAGATAAACGCACGGATAAACTCTATATCCTACCTGCCTCACAAACCCGCGATAAAGACGCGCTGACTCGCGAAGGCGTAGAAAAAGTGCTCAACGACCTGGCAGCGATGGATTTCGATTTTATCGTCTGCGATTCACCCGCAGGTATTGAAACCGGTGCGCTGATGGCCCTTTATTTCGCTGACGAAGCGATCATTACTACCAACCCGGAAGTCTCATCGGTTCGGGATTCAGATCGCATTCTTGGCATCCTCTCTTCTAAATCCCGTCGTGCAGAGAAAGGCTTGGATCCGATTAAAGAGCATCTGCTGCTAACTCGCTACAACCCAGGCCGGGTGAATCGCGGCGATATGCTGAGCATGGAAGATGTACTTGAGATTTTACGCATTCCATTGGCCGGTGTCATTCCCGAAGACCAGGCGGTACTGAGCGCCTCCAACCAAGGAGAGCCGGTAATTCTAGCAGCCGACTCCGATGCAGGTAAGGCTTATACTGATACGGTAGACCGATTACTTGGTGAAGAACGCCCCTTCCGCTTTATTGAAGAAGAGAAGAAAGGTTTCCTGAAACGCCTTTTTGGGGGATAAGACATGGCACTCCTTGATTTCTTTTTATCCCGTAAAAAAAACACGGCCAACATTGCCAAGGAGCGGCTACAGATTATCGTTGCCGAGCGCAGACGGGGCGACGCTGAGCCCCATTATTTACCGCAGCTGAAAAAGGATTTACTGGAAGTGATTTGCAGATACGTCAAGATCGATCCAGAAATGCTTACAGTTAAGCTGGATCAGAACGACGACGACATCTCCATTCTGGAGCTAAATGTAACCCTGCCGGAGACGGAAGACACGGCGAAATGATAGGGTATTACAAGGCTCTCTGCTGGCAACCAGCAGAGAGCCTTGAATTTTCAGGTCTCAGAAGTTGTCAGTAAGCTATCCAATGATTGCTTGAGCAGATCGCCACGCCAGCCACTGACCAGTTCAGGAACACGTTGCTGCGGTTTTAACTGCCAGTGCCAATTTAGCAGCTGGTTTATCTGGCGCCGTGACGCCAGCAACTCCTGACTTAATCCGGTATCCTGCGCTACCTGGACTATCTGCGCTTTAATCGCCTTAAATAGCCGTTTATAATCCGGCATATCAATCAGATTCATCATTGGTTCAGGCAGTTTCGATTCGTGCAATTCGTTCGCATCAGTAACCAACGACAGCAGCTGCTTACCGTGATAGCGAATTTCCTGGCCGGGTATACCTAAGTGATCCAATTCACCCAGCGTTCCAGGCAAATAACGCGCCACTTTCCACAGGTTTTCTTCACGCACAACAAAGTTAACTGCCAAATCTTTTTGTCTTGCCAGCTCCAGTCGCCAGGCTGCCAGCAGCTTAAGCGCTGCGAGCTGACGCGGCCGTAGTTGCCAGGCATTGGTAATATCACGCCAAGCCTGTTCGGGAGAGGCCACTTCTTGCCGACGCTGGCATAAAAGCTGGCACTCGTTTAGCGCTGCCGGCAGCCAGCCAGCCACGCGGCACTCTTCAACCAGACGCAACGCAACGGGCAGTAAATATCCGACGTCAGCAGCGGCATACTGGCATTGCTTAGCGGTTAACGGACGCGCCAGCCAGTCGGTACGTGCTTCGCTTTTATCAAGCGCCAGCCCGGTATAACTCTCAACCAGGCTGGCAAATCCCAGCGACATCGTCTTTCCACAAAAAGCAGCAAGAATTTGCGTATCAATCAGCGGCGTAGGCATCACGCCATACTCGTGAAGGAAGACGTCCAGATCCTCGCTACCCGCATGGAGAAATTTGGTTACTGCCGTGTCCTGTAGCAACGAGATAAACGGCTGCCAGTCACTTATATTCATCGGATCGATCAGGCTGATCTGCTCACCATCGAACATCTGTATAAGCCCGAGACACGGATAATAGGTTCGGGTGCGAACAAACTCGGTATCCAGCGCCATCGCCTTTTTATGCCTGGCAGCGGCGCAGACTACCGCCAGCTCAGCATTCCCGCTAATCATGGTATAATTGAGCATAAGATCTCTTTCTTGCCCGCATTGCGGGTTATTCCTGGTGAGTAAAAATGCTGGTAAAAACGGCGTTTTTACTGTTATGGGTCAGGTATGATGCCGTCACCCCCCCGCTTTGCCGCCCTGAGCGCTTCGTCACGCAGTTCCCGGCGCAGTATTTTACCCACGTTAGTTTTTGGCAGCTCCTGGTAAAACTCAACCAGCTTAGGTACCTTATAACCGGTTAGATGGAGTTTGCAATGCGCGATCAGCTCCTCTTTGCTTAGCGAAACATCCTTTTTCACCACACAAATTTTAACTATCTCTCCGGCCACCTCATGCGGTACACCAATTGCTGCAACTTCGCGGACTTTAGGGTGCAGCATCAATACATCTTCAATCTCGTTCGGATAAACATTAAAACCGGAAACCAGTATCATATCTTTCTTACGGTCGACGATACGCAAAAAGCCCTGTTCGTCCACGGTAACAATATCACCGCTGTGGAGCCATCCATTTTTGAGAACCTCATTCGTGGCATCCGGATGCTGCCAGTAACCAAGCATGACCTGCGGACCACGAATGCACAGTTCACCAGGATCACCTGGCGCAACTTCATTGCCCTCATCATCCACCAGACTGATATCAGTAGAAGGCACGGGGATACCAATGCTGCCGGTATGATGAGAAATATCATGAGGATTAACGGAAACCAGCGGCGAGCATTCGGTCAGACCGTAGCCCTCCAGCAGAAAGCAGCCGGTAAGCTTTTCCCAGCGCTCAGCAACCGCTTTCTGTACCGACATTCCACCACCGGCTGACATACGCAACGTTGAGAAGTCAATGTGATGAAAATTAGGATCGTTAAGTAAAGCGTTAAACAGCGTATTGACACCCGTCAGTGAGGTGACGGGATATTTACTGATTTCTTTAATCAGACCGGGGATATCACGTGGATTGGTTATCAGCAGATTGCGCCCACCCAGCTCGGTGAACAGCAGGCAATTAACCGTCAACGCAAAAATATGATAGAGCGGCAGAGCAGTGACCACGGTTTCGTCGCCATCACGCAATAACGTCCCATAAGTCGCTTTGGTCTGAGCGAGATTTGCTTGCATATTCCGATGCGTCAGCATTGCACCTTTAGCAATCCCGGTGGTGCCGCCCGTGTATTGTAGAAAAGCCAAATCATTATTATCAATTATCGGGCGTTTATAGCGCATAACTGCGCCCTGCTGTAGCGCACTGCGAAATGAAATAGCCCCCGGCAAATTATACTTAGGCACCATTCGCTTAATGTATTTAACCACGAAATTAATCACAGAACCTTTCACCGGGGAGAGCTGATCGCCAAGCCGCGTCAGCATCACGTGGCGAACCTGGGTTTTTGCCACGACTTTTTCCAGTGTATGAGCAAAATTGGAAACAATCAGAATAGCCTGCGCGCCGCTGTCATTAAGCTGATGCTCCAGCTCACGCGGTGTATAAAGAGGATTCACGTTAACCACTATCATACCCGCGCGCAGCACGCCAAACAGCGCAATAGGATATTGCAAAAGGTTAGGCATCATCAGGGCTACGCGATCGCCTTTTTTCAAGCCTAATCCCTGCTGAAGCCAGGCAGCGAAAGCGCGACTACGACGATCGAGCTGGCTGAAGGTCATATTACGACCCATGTTAACAAACGCGGTCTTGTCGCCGTAACGTTCAACCGCCTGCTCGAAGAGATCAACTAATGACGCATAGCGGTCAGCATCAATTTCTGCCGGAACATCCGCTGGATAGCGGTCCAGCCAGACCTTTTTCAACTCAGCACCTCGAAAGTTATTATTGGTCGTCATCTGGTCCCCACACGCTATTTATTAACATTATTTTAACTCAGCGTACCAGTTTGCCATTCTTAGGTTGTACAGGTTGCGAAGCCCATCACTAAAATTTTACACATGATTTGAGGCACAAAATAACGCCCTGCCATCATTGAGGATAGCAGGGCGTTAAGAGGGAAATTTATTCTGTCAGGAAGGTCTCGACCCGCGCCGGTCCAGGATTATACCAACCAAAGGGTGGCGGCCCCCAGTAGCCGCGGTGATGAAAGCGATCAGGACCATACCATATCCAGGGATCGACAGGCATTGGGGGGGAGACGATTTGCTGTGCAATACGCCAGCGTTGATAGCCAGTAGCATCCACCGTGATAAAATTGTACTTCGCACCACCGATTTTACCCTCCCGGGTACCGGTGATTGGCCCAACGACCGTGACCCAATGGTTATTAAAATCAATCGGATCGACGAAGCCCTTGATGCGGGCAAACAACCGCCCAGTAGAGGCCGCACCCAGAATTGGCCGACCGGAATCGTCAAGCTGGCTGGCAGCGATTTCCAGAAGCGTGTAACCATTTTCGTTAATAACCTTCACCACCTTGCCGCCAAAGCGTGACTCCTGTCCAACGTACAATTGTGGCGCATTCATTACCCGAATTAAATCCTCCTGCGGCGTCGGTGAGGTTCCTTTAATAGAGTCCGGTATGCTAACGCAGCCCGTCAGCAGCAAAATACTCGCGAAAAACGAGAACGTCAGTAAAGCTGATTTACGCATAAAAATCTCCTCAATACCGCTGCTTAGACTGAGCACATAATGAATAGTTGCTTGATCTATTCGCGTCCCGGTAGTTTTTTCCATGCTACTTCGTTACGCAAATAGACAGGCTCCGCATGTTCTGCATCAACCGCTTTGCCCTGAGCCAGCGCCAGCAACGCCAGTGGCAGCATATCTTGCGCGGCAGGAAGCATTACCTCACAGCCAGTCAAATTCAGTTTACTCTTCTGTGTCAGCACAGGCCAGGCCTGCCAGCCGGTGCCTACAGGCGTCCAGTCACCATCGAGCTGTTTCATACGAAGCACAGCAGCTTCAGGATTAAGCACCGCCTCAGTCGATTCACCCTGCCAGTCGCCGACGTCGCTGCGCTGATATTGCGCCCAGTAGACTTCGCCCATCCGCGCATCAATAGCTGCCAGCACGCGCTGCGCACGATGGAGCCGCCAGGCACCTTGAGCCATCGTCTCAAGAGAGGAAACGCCAATCAGTGGCAGTCCAGCGCCAAACGCCAGCCCCTGAGCGATACCGATACCAATACGCACACCGGTAAAACTCCCCGGCCCGCGGCCAAAAGCCAACGCGTCCAGCTGGTTGAGCGCCAGCCCGGCCTCAGCCAGAATCTGTTGCACAAGGGGTAATATACGCTGGGTGTGTTCACGGGCGCAGAGTTCAAACTTCGTGAGCACCTCCTGACCGTCTGACAATGCAACGGAACAGGCTTCAGTGGCGGTATCCAGCGCCAGAATGCGAGTTGACATGCTTACTCCACGGCTGACAATTTTCGGCGCGCATCATATCACAGAGTTTCTCATCAGGTGCGCATCGCACGCAGGAATTCCATCGCCTGATTAATGTCGCGGGTGCGGGGGGTTGCCGGTAAGCTGTTAATAAAAGAGGCCCCATAGGGGCGCATTACCAGACGGTTATCGCATATCACCAGTACGCCGTAATCATCAACATCACGAATTAAGCGCCCCACCCCCTGCTTTAATGTAATCACCGCATCAGGGAGCTGGACATCGTTAAACGGATCACCACCACGCAGCTGGCAATCCTCCATCCGTGCCTTGAGCAGGGGATCTTCTGGCGAGGTGAAAGGTAGTTTATCGATAATAACCAGCGACAGTGCATCGCCGCGCACGTCAACGCCCTCCCAGAAGCTGCTGGTCGCGACCAGCAGTGCATTACCCGCGGCGACAAACTGTTTCATCAGCTGCCCTTTGCTGGTTTCTCCCTGGAGTAGCACCGGCAGCGTGAGGCTGGTACGAAATTCTGCGGCCAGCTCACGCATCACCAGGTGGGAGGTGCAGAGAAAAAAACAGCGACCCTGGTTGGCTTCAATCAGCGGTGCCATCATCTTTGCCAGACGCCGCGCGCCACCGGGTTGATTTGGCGATGGCAACTGGCGCGGTACGCAAAGTAGCGCCTGCCGACTGTAATCAAAGGGACTATTTAAAATCAGCGTCTGCGCTTTCTCAATGCCGAGCCGTTCTACAAAGTGGGTCATCTGTCCGTTGACCGCTAAGGTCGCTGAGGTGAAAATCCAGCTGGCCGGTCGGTCGTTCATAACCTCGCGGAAGCGTTCTGATACCGAAAGCGGCGTTAATGCCAGAACAAAGTGACGGGTGCTACATTCATACCAATAGCTGAATCCCGGCTGATTCACATCTTTCAGCCGTTTTAACCGACTGCGATAAATGACCGTTCGTTCGAAAGCCGCATCGAGTAATGCTGAGCGCCCCAGCGACAACCTGGCGACGTCATAACACAACTCCAGAGCATCATCGAGTAGCACCAGCATGCGCTGAACCGCTTGGTTTTTAAGCAGCTCACGCAGATTTCCGCGAAAGCCTGGCTCGCCAAGCGCAAGACGAAAGTCCTGCGCGCACTGTGCCAGGCGATCGGCCGATTTTTGCAATTGCTGAACGTCACGTAACTCAGTGCGATAAGCCATAGTGATATCTTTTGCCAGGTCCAGCAGCTGGCGACTGGCAAGCTGCTGGCCAAAATACTGACTGGCAATATCCGGCACCTGATGCGCTTCATCGAAAATCATGATGTCGGCCTGAGGGATCAGTTCAGCAAACCCACTCTCCTTGACGACCATGTCGGCGAGAAACAGATGGTGGTTAACTACCACCACATCAGCCTCCATCGC
This sequence comes from Izhakiella capsodis, assembly GCF_900115045.1. Lineage (GTDB taxonomy): Bacteria > Pseudomonadota > Gammaproteobacteria > Enterobacterales > Enterobacteriaceae > Izhakiella > Izhakiella capsodis. The sequence goes on from NZ_FOVC01000008.1 coordinate 76,240, forward strand.
TTTACGCCGCGCTTTCACCACAAAGCAGTCTTTGTACAGCGGACAGTCGCTGCCGAGACAGTTATCATTGGTACTGGTCACCAATGGCCATACCGCGCTGTCTTCGGCAACGGCCGCACAGGTGCTGATGTCACCGTCAACGGTCGCGGCGGACCAGCCGCGTAAATGTATTAAGTCGCTCATCGCCTGCGCAGCCAGATCGCCACCGGATAAGGAATGCTGTTCCAGACGTTCGAGACAGAGATAGTTTGAACGACCTTTTAGCAGCGCCAGCGCGCCTGTGTAGTTAATTGCGCGGATGATAGTGGGTAAATCGCGACTATAAAGCTGATCCTGCAACGCTTTTGATCCGGTGGAGATAATAACTTTTTTATTAGCACGCAGCGCCGGAGCAAGATAAGCATAGGTTTTACCCGTTCCGGTGCCGGCCTCGACCACCAGTTCACCCTGCCCGGCAATAACCCGCGCCACGGCCTGCGCCATTTCACGCTGAGGGGCGCGGGGTTTAAAACCGGGTATTGCCTGCGCCAGTGCGCCGTCGGCTTCAAAATCGTTTGTCACAGATTATCTCAGGCCTGAAAAAGTACTGTGGATTATGTCAGTATCAGACCGTGGAGACAAATGCGGCCAATAGCAACCGGTGGCAATAATGACAGCTCGTGATTACTGTGGCAGGCTGTTATCAGCAATTTTCCGGTTCAAGTTTAAAAGGATCAATACAGACAATGACCATTGAAAGAGTTGATGTGGGACGAAGGATGTCGTAAGCGGTTATTCACAACGACACCATCTATTACACCAGCGTACCGGAAAACCTCGATCTGGATGCAGAGGCACAAACGGCTGACGCGCTGGCGGCAATAGATAAGCTTTTAGACCGCCTGGGTTCAGATAAACGAAAAATCCTTGATGCCACCATTTTTCTGGTTGATATGGCAGATTTTGTTGCGATGAACCGCGCATGGGATGCCTGGGTTTCTCCTGGCTTTGCGCCTGTACGCTGCACGGTACAGGCCCAGTTAATGAATCCGAAATACCGCGTCGAAATAAAAATTATCGCCGCGAAATAGGACCGGACATAGCCTGGGCGGCAGCATCACGGCTTAATCGTCCTCTTCCTCAAAACGCGCATGGATCATACCGCCGGAATGACTTTCGCGGATCTCCTGCGCAACTTGAGCAATCGCCTGACCGCTACTCATGCCAGATTGCATAAGTGACTGAATTCGCTCTACCGCCTGCTGCTGCTGATCGTGAGAAAGCGCCGGTAACCCCTTAAACATAAAATCCTCCTGAATTGGTCCGCTATTATTTCACGCGTAATAAACAGATGCCAGCAACAGAAAAATATGCCAGGCTTCACGCTTGTTGCCGCCACTACATTACGTTTGCCATGTTATTGAAATATCATTCACTTCCTTATCGTCGTGACGCATTGCAAGAGCGCTTTGCACCGCTTGCGTCCCTGCACTGGGCAATGCTATTACATTCAGGGCATGCTCCCCATCCCGACAGCCGGTTTGATATTTTGGTAGCTGACCCGCTGGCCACCCTGGAAACGCGTGGAATGCAAACCACAATCAGCGAAAAAGGGTGCCTGAGGCTGAGCGAGCAGGATCCCCTGCACCTTTGTAAAACACTACTGCAACAGCTCCTGCCAGAAGTCAGGCCGACTGAATCGCTGCCTTTTCAGGGAGGCGCACTCGGACTTTTTGGTTACGATCTCGGGCGGCGCTTTGAACGCTTGCCGCAGCTGACTCAACGCGACCTGCAAACACCCGATATGGCTATCGGCATTTATGACTGGGCAATGATTGCTGATCATCAGCTGCAGCGACTCACGCTGGTTTGCCACGGCGATTTGCAGCAGCGGCTTGACTGGCTGGAAAAGCAAAGTAGCAACTCAGAGAGTGACGCGTTCAAACTTACCAGCCCCTGGCGTTCAAATCTGAGCAAGAAAGACTACAGCCAACGCTATGAGCAGGTTCAACGCTGGATAGCCAGCGGTGACTGTTATCAGGTTAACCTGGCGCAGCGTTTCAACGCAGGATACAGCGGCAATCTCTGGCAAGCGTTCGATCAGCTGTTACGGACGAATAAAGCGCCGTTTAGCGCCTGGCTTAATCTTGCCGACAGTCAGATCCTTAGCTTTTCCCCCGAGCGCTTTTTACGCCTGCAGGCAGGTACAATCCAAACGCGCCCGATTAAAGGTACACGTCCCCGTCTGACAGACGTTGAGGATGACCGGCAACAGGCGCTGCAACTTGCAGAATCGGAGAAAGATCGCGCTGAAAACCTGATGATTGTTGATCTGCTGCGTAACGATATCGGCCGGGTAGCGCTGCCTGGCAGCGTCAGCGTGCCAGAATTGTTTGCTGTCGAAGCCTTTCCCGCCGTCTACCATCTGGTGAGTACCATCAGCGCCCGTCTAAGGCCGGAGCTGCATGCCAGCGATTTACTTCGTGCCTGCTTCCCCGGCGGCTCGATTACTGGCGCACCGAAGGTCAGGGCAATGGAAATTATCGAACAGCTGGAGCCTCATTGCCGCAATGCATGGTGCGGTAGCATCGGCTATTTCAGCGCCTGCGGCACAATGGACAGCAGCATAACCATTCGCACGCTAATCGCTGAAAATCAACAACTTTACTGCGCCGCTGGCGGCGGCATCGTTGCCGACAGTCAGCTGGACGCAGAATACCAGGAGACGTTCGATAAAATTGGCCGCATTCTTTCAGCGCTTACTGCCTTTGCGGTACACGATGAATAGCCCCTATCCCCTGGATGATTTTCTTGCGCATTTTCAGCTACAGCTGCCAAGGTTACCGTGTCACTTTGGTGCAGGCCGTCAGGCGGCGGTATTGGTGCCGGTGGTCAATCGGGCGCAGCCTGGGCTGCTTCTGACTCGCCGTGCGCGATCATTACGGAACCACGCCGGGCAGGTAGCCTTCCCCGGCGGCATGCGTGATGAAACTGACCGTTGTTTGCTTGAAACCGCACTGCGTGAAGCACAAGAGGAGATCGCTCTTCCACGCGATCTGGTGCGGGTGATCGGCCAGCTTCCCACTGTCACCAGCTCTACAGGTTTTCAGGTAATACCGTACCTCGGGATTGTCCCAGCCGATTTGCCGTTGAGCGCCAATAAAAGTGAAGTTGAATCCATCTTCGAAATGCCGCTTCAACTGGCGCTGGATACCGCTCGCTATACTGCGCTGGAGATAAATCATGATGGCCAGACGCGTCGGCTATGGTTCTCACAATTTGATCAGTATTTGATTTGGGGTATGACGGCCGGAATCATTCGACAGCTAAGCCTGCAGGTGGTGCCTGCATCTGTGACTTAATTGCTGGGATGTCATTAGTTTATTTCATGTGAAATGATGCAATGTTTAAACATCCCGAGATTACTATTAGTGAATTAACCTGCTTTATACGGCAGTGTTGCCATTTCAGGAGTTTCCAGCGTGATTAGCGTATTCGATATGTTTAAAGTCGGCATTGGCCCTTCGAGCTCTCATACCATGGGGCCAATGAAAGCCGGAAAACAGTTCATAGATGAATTAGTGCAGAAGGGAATACTGCATGAGACCACCCGCGTGGCAGTTGATGTCTTCGGTTCACTGTCGCTGACCGGAAAAGGGCATCATACCGATATCGCCATTATCATGGGACTGTCCGGCGCATTGCCAGAAGATGTTGATATTGATGCCATACCGGCCTTCATTGAAGACGTCAAACAACGTCAACGACTTCTGGTCGCTAATGGTCAGCATGAAGTCGATTTTCTACGCGAAGGTGGAATGATATTTCGCAGCGAGAATTTACCGCTTCACGAAAATGGGTTGACATTTTATGCCTGGCAAGGTGACCGACTGTTATACACCAATACCTGGTACTCAACGGGCGGTGGTTTCATCGTTGACGCAGCTCACTTCGGTCAATCAACGCTGAACGAAGTTTCAGTACCCCACCCGTTTCACTCTGCTACCGCGCTGCTCATTGAATGTAAGGATACCGGGCTTTCCCTGTCAGGTCTGGTGATGAAAAATGAATTGGCACTTCACTCCCGCGCGGAAATTGAAGCCTATTTCAGACGCATCTGGCAAACAATGAGTGACTGTATTAACCGTGGTCTGAATACTGAAGGCGTGCTGCCCGGCCCACTGCGTGTTCCACGTCGCGCAGCCGCGCTACACAGAATGTTAATGGCTTCGGGCAAGCTAAATAACGATCCGATGAGCATTATTGACTGGATTAATATGTTTGCCCTGGCGGTCAACGAAGAGAATGCCGCAGGCGGACGTGTCGTGACAGCCCCCACTAACGGAGCCTGCGGCATCGTTCCAGCGGTGCTGGCTTATTACGATCGTTTTGTCGAGCCAGTTACCACAGAAATTTTCACCCGCTATTTTCTGGCAGCCGGTGCCATCGGCGTGCTGTATAAAATGAATGCCTCAATTTCGGGTGCAGAAGTTGGCTGTCAAGGTGAAGTGGGCGTCGCCTGTTCGATGGCAGCAGCAGGCATTGCTGAACTGTTCGGGGCCAGTCCGGAACAGGTTTGCGTCGCGGCGGAAATTGGCATGGAGCATAATCTTGGCCTGACCTGCGATCCGGTCGCCGGTCAGGTGCAGGTACCCTGTATCGAGCGAAACGCGATTGCCGCCGTTAAGGCGATCAACTCCGCACGCATGGCACTTCGCCGCACCAGTCAGGCACGCGTTTCCCTCGATAAAGTTATTGAAACCATGTATGAAACCGGGAAAGATATGAATGCGAAATATCGCGAGACCTCGCGTGGCGGTCTGGCAATTAAGGTACAGTGCGATTAACCAGTAGTCCCGCCATTTCTGGCGGCCGAGGCAGCCGGCTGCCAGATAATCCCTTCCCTTCGCCTTTATCTCTTCGCAAACGTTTATTCATCGCTTTTAGTAGCCAAAAAACAGCACAGCAGCACTCCAGCCCGACGAACCAGCCTTATCGACTTTTCAGCCGGAAAGATATTAACGGGATTACGGCGTTGACGCTCTGCTGCTGTTTTCACACCGCCGGTAGCGCGAAAGGATGTCGCATTGGCGGAAAACTGTCAGCAACTGGCCCCTGTCATCTGAAAAATAAAAGCCCACCAGATGATGGCGGGCCAGATATGGACAGAGAGAACCACAAAGATCGGCGATTATGAGTCGCTGTCTTCATCCTTATCGCGAGGAATGCGGGTAACCTTGACAAGGTCAATACGATAGTCCGTCGCTTCAACAATACGGAAGCTAAAGCCGTTCAACTCAATGACATCGTTTACACGCGGTAGCTGGCCATGATGGTGGATTAATAAACCGGCCAATGATGCATAATCTTCGGCTGGATCGACCAGACCGCGGATATCAAGCCGCTGTTGCAGGGAGTGCAAGTCGGTCCCCCCTTTAACCAGCCAGCCATCTTCGTAAACTGAGATATCCGGCGTTTCATCCTCATCAGGGAATTCGCCGGCAATGGCTTCCAGAACATCCAAGGGGGTTATCAGCCCTTGCACCATACCGAACTCATTAGTCACAATCACAAAGCTGCCCTTGGCGCGGCGCAGCACACCGAGCAGATTGATTGGGTCAAGGGTCTCCGGAACGACAATTGCCATATGCGCTGCGGCAAATGCGGCCACATCCATACCATGCTCAACGGCAACCAGCAGTTCCTTCGCCCGCACCACACCGATAATTTCATCCAGCTCGCCACGACATACGGGAAACAGGCTGTGCGGTGTATCCAGAAGCTGGATGCGGATCTCATCGGCCGGACGAGTGGCATCCACCCATGATATTTCCCCGCGTGGCGTCATAATGCTTCGCACTGAGCGTGAGGCCAGCGTTAAAACACCGTTAATCATGTAACGTTCTTCTTCTTTGAACGCCTCATGCGGTAGCTCCTGCTGCCCGGCAGCGGATTCTGGCTCAGTCTGTTGATCCTCATGCTGATTCTGCCTCCGCGTGCCAATCATCTTGATTATTGCTTCTGCGGTTCGCTCACGCATTGGACGGCGCGCTTGATGGCGTAGGAAATTACGCCGGGCAATCTGATTGAACAGCTCGATCAAAATTGAGAAGCCAATTGCGGCGTACAGATAGCCTTTAGGTATATGGAAGCCAAATCCCTCCGCTACCAGGCTCAGACCGATCATCAGCAGGAAACTCAGGCAAAGCACCACCACCGTCGGATGTGCGTTGATAAAACGCGTTAAAGGCTTTGATGCCAGCAGCATCACTGCCATAGCAATAACCACCGCCGTCATCATAATAGCGAGATTATTTACCATCCCCACGGCGGTAATAACCGCATCAAGTGAGAAGACCGCATCCAGTATAACTATCTGTAGCACTACCGCCCAGAAGCTGGCATAACCTTTGCTACCTTCGCTGTTAGTCTCATGATTTTCTAATCGCTCATGCAATTCCATCGTGGCTTTGAACAGTAGAAAAATACCACCAATGAGCAGGATAATGTCGCGCCCCGAAAAGCTGAAATCGCCTACGCTGAATAAAGGTTTTGTCAGCGTGACCATCCAGGATATAAGTGAAAGTAGAGCCAGACGCATCAACAGGGCCAGAGAAAGGCCGATTAACCGCGCTTTGTCACGCTTTTTGGGCGGAAGTTTATCGGCAAGAATGGCAATAAAAACCAGATTGTCGATACCCAGAACAATTTCAAGCACTACCAGCGTAAGCAAACCGGCCCAGACAGAGGGATCCAGAAGAAATTCCATTACCTACTCCGAAGAAATGAAAAGGTTGAACCCGCCGACATAAAGTAATTACGTGAGCAACATGCAGCACGGCAGAAAGAGAAGAAATTACGTTCGGACACATAACAATGAGCCGGATGACCCGGTGGCATGGTGAAAGAACTTCGGTGACAGTCCATATAGGGGGCTGATGCCCGTTACTCCTGTTCAATAAAAGGACCATTACTCTAACAGTGCCTTATAAAGTCACAAAATAGATTGTGAGTTTTAACTGTAAAGTTACTTCAAGTGCTGTGAAATCAATCAACAGGAACCCAGAATGGAATCGACCTCTAAATAACTGATCAATGTCACATAATTTATTTTTTTGCAGACTAAAATAATTCGCGAATTCACTTTTGGTTACTGTATAAGTTTGCAGTCATCCGACCTGAAATATCAGCTCTCCATCAGGAAAAAGTGATGATTAAATGTTGATACAGATAAAATCACACGAACCTTAGTTTCAGTCAGGGTTTGTATAATAAAAGAGACAGGAGGTAGCAAGTGACCATTGCTATTATGATTGGCACACACGGTTGGGCAGCAGAACAACTGCTCAAAACTGCGGAAATGCTATTGGGAGAGCAGGAAAATGTCGGCTGGATCGATTTTGTCCCCGGTGAGAATGCCGAAACCTTAATCGAGAAGTACCAAGCGCGCCTTGCCGAACTTGATACCGGCGGGGGTGTTCTATTCCTCGTCGATACCTGGGGCGGAAGTCCGTTTAACGCCGCCAGTCGGATTGTTGTCGATAAAGACAATTACGAAGTCGTAGCCGGCGTCAATATTCCTATGTTGGTTGAGACGCTGATGGCGCGTGATGATAACCCGGCGTTTGCTGAGTTGGTGGCACAGGCGGTGGAAACCGGTCGGGAAGGCGTAAAAGCGCTAAAAGCAAAACAACCAGAGGCGCCAGTAATAGACGCACCAGCTGACGCCGCTACACCCGTCGCGCCGCAGGCTCCCCTCGGCCCGAACGATCACATGAAAATTGGTCTTGTGCGCATCGATGATCGCTTGATTCACGGTCAGGTAGCCACCCGCTGGACAAAGGAAACGAACGTTACGCGAATTATTGTCGTCAGCGACGAAGTTGCAAATGACAATGTACGTAAAACCCTGCTCACCCAGGTTGCTCCGCCAGGGGTAACTGCACACGTAGTCGATATTGAAAAAATGGTGCGCGTCTGGAATAACCCCAAATATGCTCGCGATCGCGTCATGTTGCTATTCACCAATCCAACAGACGTTTTACGGGTCGTGGAAAAAGGCATTGACATTAAGTCGGTAAACGTTGGTGGTATGGCATTCCGTCAGGGTAAAACTCAGGTGAACAATGCAGTTTCCGTAGATATTAAGGATATTGACGCATTCCGTAAGCTGAACGAGCGCCACATTGAGCTGGAGGTGCGTAAAGTCTCAAGCGATCCTCGACTAAAAATGATGGATTTGATCGCGAAAATCTAATTTCAAAGGTGTGTTTCTTATCCGCAGATGCGGTTTAACTCAGTTATTGATTGTCAGAGGAGAAGTACAATGGAGATAACAATCCTTCAGCTTGTACTGATTTTTATTGTGTCCTGTATTGCCGGGATGGATTCAACACTCGACGAGTTTCAGTTTCACCGTCCGCTGGTCGCCTGTACCCTCATTGGCCTTATTCTGGGTGATATTGAAAAAGGTATCATCATCGGCGGTTCACTAGAGATGATTGCACTTGGCTGGATGAACATCGGTGCGGCAATGGCGCCGGATGCCGCCCTCGCCTCTATCATTTCTACTATTCTGGTTATCGCTGGCGGTCAGAGCATCGGTGCCGGTATTGCGCTGGCTATTCCTCTGGCGGCTGCTGGACAAGTGCTGACCATCGTCGTTCGTACTATTACTGTTGCTTTCCAGCATGCGGCGGATAAAGCCGCGGAAAAGGGCAATCTGACGGCTATTTCCTGGATCCACTTCTCTGCTCTGATCCTGCAGGCATTACGCATCGCCATTCCAGCGCTAATCGTCGCCGTTTCCGTTGGCACCAGCGAAGTACAGGGCTTGCTCGCCTCAATCCCCGAAGTCGTCACTAACGGTCTGAATATCGCTGGCGGAGTGATCGTCGTGGTTGGTTACGCAATGGTGATCAACATGATGCGTGCAGGCTATCTGATGCCCTTCTTCTATCTGGGCTTTGTTACGGCCGCATTTACCAGCTTCAACCTGGTTGCGCTGGGCATAATCGGCGTAGTGATGGCAATTCTCTATATTCAGCTGGCACCAAAATATAACCGCACCGCTGGCTCTGCCCCGGCTGCGGGTCCGGCAAATAACGATCTTGATAATGAACTGGACTAATTGAGGGAATCTCACATGGTGGATACAACAAGCCAGACCAAAAAGCTGACACAGGGCGACGTACGCGGCGTGTTTCTCCGTTCCAATTTATTTCAGGGATCGTGGAATTTTGAACGTATGCAGTCGTTGGGTTTTTGCTATTCAATGGTGCCGGTAATACGTCGTCTTTACCCAATAAATAATGATGAACGGAAACAAGCAATCAAGCGCCATCTGGAATTTTTCAACACACATCCCTACGTGGCAGCACCCGTGCTGGGCGTTACTCTGGCGATGGAAGAACAGCGTGCTAACGGCGCGTCCATTGACGACGCGGCCATTAATGGCATTAAAGTCGGTCTGATGGGACCACTGGCCGGTGTCGGCGATCCTATTTTTTGGGGAACGGTACGGCCTGTATTCGCAGCTCTGGGGGCCGGTCTCGCAATGGGTGGCAGCATACTGGGTCCTATCCTGTTCTTCGTGCTGTTTAACCTGGTGCGCCTGCTGGTTCGCTACTATGGGGTTGCTTACGGCTACCGTAAGGGTGTCGATATTGTCGGCGATATGGGCGGCGGCTTCCTGCAAAAACTGACGGAAGGAGCGTCTATTCTCGGCTTGTTCGTTATGGGAGCCCTGGTAAATAAATGGACCCACATTAATATACCGGTGGTCGTCTCAAAAATTACTGACCAGACAGGAAAAACGACCGTCACGACTGTTCAGACAATCCTCGATCAGTTAATGCCGGGACTGATACCGCTGCTGCTGACCTTTGGCTGCATGTGGTTGTTACGGCGTAAAGTTAACGCCTTGTGGATCATCATGGGCTTTTTCGTGCTGGGAATTTTTGGTTACTGGGTCGGCCTTCTCGGTCTGTAAGCGTTACAGCGGGGGCTTGACTCCCGCTGTTATTAAAAATGATGCGCAACTGCTCTCCCGAGCGGTTGCGCATCATTTTTTAAGGAGAAGTTATGACGTTGAATGACGTAATACTGGTGCTGGTCATCTCTCTGTTTCTGGCTTATGCCATCTACGATGAATTGATCATGCCACGCCGGATGGGGAAAACGGGCATGACGGTAGCACTCAAACGGCGTAATCGCGTCGACAGCCTGATTTTTGTCGGGCTGATCGCTATCCTGTTGTGGCAGAATCTGCAACATCAGGGACCCCAGCTTACCACTACCCTACTCCTGGTGTTGGCGTTTATGTCGCTGTACGTGTTTTGGTTTCGCCAGCCCAGGATCGTATTTAAGCGCTCCGGATTTTTCTATGCCAATATATTTATCGACTATGAGCGAATTCAGTCGATGAATCTTTCGGAAGATGGCGTGCTGGTTATCCAGCTTGAACAAAGACGGCTGCTGATAGAAGTACGCTATCTGGACGATCTGGAGCGTATTTATCACTTCCTATTAGCAGAACAACCCGCTACGTCTCAGCGCTGAAGTCGCCAGAGACGCAACATAAAATCAGTTTCACATGCAAAATGCTCAACAGTCGCAAGGCGCCCCCAGACTTCCGGACGAGCACGCCAGGCAAAGGGCGTCATTTGCAGAAGCGTCGCTGCGCTGTCGCTGCTTAATGATAACGGATATGCCAGGGTTTCCTCGTGACACAATGACCAACCTGATAACGATTCCGGCGCAGGATCATGCATTTTTACTTCCCGGTAGATTAGCGCCTTAAACTGCAATAAATGCCGGGGGCCGGGTGTCACAGTGAGTAAATAACCGCCTGGACACATAACCCGCGCCAGCTCTTCAGGGTTAAAGGGAGCATAAATACGAAGCGCTGTACTGATGCTGCTGTTCATAAAGGGTAAGCGCTGGCTGGAAGCAACACAAAATGACACTTCCGGATAGCGTTTTGCTGCGCTGCGTATCGCTTCACGCGACACGTCCAGTCCACAGACTTCAACGTTGGCACGTGCTGAGAGAGATTGTGCCACTGCGCCGGTGTAATAACCCTCACCACAGCCAATATCCAGCACGGTTTGCTGCTGAGAGCCATCACCAGTGATCCCTGACAACAATTGACAAACAACACGTTGTAACGCCTGATAATGCCCTTCATTAAGAAACTGCCTGCGAGCCTGCATCATTTCAGCATTATCACCCGGCTGCTTAGAGCGTTTATGCTGCACTGGCATCAAATTTACGTAGCCTTCTCGCGCCTTGTCAAACTGATGGCGGTTAATGCATTCCCAGCCCTTTTCTTGCGTAGATAGAGGCTGATGGCAGAGCGGACATTGATAGTGCATTACAGGTGGTCTCACTGGTCAATCAGGCGCGCAGTGTACTGCAAAATAAAAAACCCTGCTATGTTGGCAGGGTTTTATTGATTAGAGTGTCACGCTGCTGGTCTGTGTCGACCAGCGCTGTGGCTCATCAGATAGCAGTAACGTTTACAGCCGAAGGACCTTTCTGACCATCCTGGATTTCGAACTCTACGTTCTGACCTTCAGCCAGAGTTTTGAAACCATTACCCTGGATTGCAGAGAAGTGTACGAATACATCCTTGCTGCCGTCAGCTGGGGTAATGAAACCAAAGCCTTTAGACTCGTTGAACCACTTAACCTGACCTTTAATCTTTGCCATTTTACAAATTTCCTTAGAGTGTATTTTTTGCCCGCAGGCGGTACTGATAGAGAAACCAGAGACATTACTGAATGAGGCACTGATTAAGGTTCGGCAAGGAAGCGGTATTCAACGTCAACGTCTGTACTCAAAACTTCTTTACTGAAATGCCATGCATAAACAGAACTGTACCTCGATTTATCCAACAGGATTTATCACATATCCTCAATATAATGGCAAGCCATTTTTAGACAACAAATGAGATAATGCGCATGAAAAAGAGAGTCAAGCACGTAAAGTGAAAATATCAGCGCTGAATCGCATCAACCGATCAATGGGAAAACAACTTTTAATCAACAGATTATAAATATTATCGAGCAATACATCATTGTATAAGGCAGGTTTATCCTGATAACGTATCCTAAACAAGGATATCTTCCTACCCAATCTCATTGCTTAAATTTAATAAAGATTTATTGTTAAAGTACGAATAAAAAGCCCCGGATAATTAGCCGGGAACATGAAAATGTGTTCATTAATAATCCCGATGCACAGGGTAGTCGTGCAATGTACTAAATTTATGAAAAGCGTTATTCTGCGACTAAAAAAGAAGCAACCTCAATACAAATATAATTTCGCTAACCATACGCAGCAAAAATACAAAAATCATCGACATTGTTTTGGTCTCGCCTGGACTGAATCAGGATGAATTGTTCAGATTCTCCACCAAATATCTCTCGCCTATTCTCCAGGGACGAAAAAACTGAGCTGATAACCCGGCGTCAATTAACGCCTGACGCAGTGCCAACGGTGGTTCGTCCAATGGCTCGTCCGCCAGTTCAAACACCCCCCAGTGTATCGGTATTGTGAGTGGGCAACCTGCTGCTTTATGCAGGTGCACTGATTGTGAAGGATCCATATGTTGTCCCTGCATAAACCATTTAGGGGCATAGGCACCAATCGGCAACGCCAGCAGATTAAATGGGCCGAGACGATCTGGGATAGTCAAAAGATTTTCAGAGTAACCAGTGTCACCGCTAAACCAGAAATTAAGCCGGCTGTGTCTAATCACCCAGCCGCACCACAATGAACGATTTCGATTCCACAGGGTTCGCATACTCCAGTGGCGAGCAGGTACTGCCTGAAAGGTCATGGAACCCCGCTGTGTGGCCTGCCACCAGTCTAGCTGCGTGACATGTCTGGCTCCTAGTCGCTTAAACCAGGGTGCCAATCCAAGTGGGACAATGAATTCCACCTGCGGAAAACGACGTAAAATTTGCTTTATCGTCGATCGATCAAGATGATCGTAATGGCTATGAGAAATAACAACGTAGCTCAGTGCCGGTAAATCTGCAATTTGCAGAGGGGCAGGCGTCTTACGTTGCGGTCCATAAAAGCTCAGCGGAGATACGCGGGGTGAAAGCGCAGGATCGATCAACGTATATTTCCCGTCCAGCCTTAACATGAGTGCGGCGTGTCCTAACCACCAGGCCGCGTCCTGATCGCCCGTGAGATCAGTTTGCTGGCACCATTGGCTTATAAATGACGGGTAGCCTGCTGCGGGTGGAAGAGGTAACCCGGCCGCTTTACGCTCCTTCTGCCATTTTTTGAAATCGCGTTTTTGAGGTAGTTCCGGATCGGGGTTTTTAAAGCCTGTCGGTGAATGATGCTCCAGATGCGGATTATACCAGGGATTTTTCCATGCCACTTATTTAGCTCCTGTGTTAACTGGGGCTTAACGCTCAGGTATCAGGCGGATAAAATCTTTATTTTCATCTGTTGATTCAACCGCTTCCTCTTCTAAGACGAGTCTATCTGTAAGACGGCGTAACAATGTATTTTGTTGCTTTTGCTCTTCGAGTAAGGCCTCTAACAGGCGTATTTGTGCGTTCGCCTTCACACTTGCTCTGTTAACAAAATACCATGCGATTAGCGCAACGATAACCACCGCTAAAGCGATGATTGAAAAAAAACCGGAAGAAACATTCAAAAATTGATTCATTTATCTTTTCCCGGCATGCAATCAGCACACCAAATTATCAGCACAGGATAGGCTGATTTTCAAATCAGCTTGCGAATTCTACCCTGTTACTCCTGCATTTATAAGTCGTCGTAATAATAAAACCCGTATCAGATACCAACAAAAAGCGTCCCTGTACCGTGGATTTCAGTATCCTCTTAACGCTTTCATTATGTGTGAAAGCCATCCTGCAGTTGTTGATTCTAACCGCGTAATATATGCGGCCTGCGTGTTCTTCAACAAGGAGAAAATATGTAACTTATCGTAGGCATCCTTGCGATGCTGATTCTTATCTGGCTGGCGATGCCAGTAACGGGCTAGGGTGTACTACCGAGCGGCAGTAAAAACGTCGCCGGTCTTGAATTCAAATGTCAGTATCTGACAGCCCGCAGTGTGGTTGCTTCACAATATTTGCATAACGACAGTGCTGCAGTCGGTGTGTCTGAGTGTCCGTTATTGAAAAGAAGTAATGAGGTGATGGATGATTAATGTACACGCAGCGGGCTGTTTTCAGCTTCCCAATTTTTACCAAGGATAATCAGGATAACCCATCTGTGCAGATATCTTACGACCCGCAATATGCAACATTGTTACATAATCAGATCTTTGCTCTTCATTAAAACGCAGCGTAGGAAAAGAGAGACTCAGACCGGCGATCACCCTACCAAAACGGTCATATATCGGCACGGCCAGACAGCGGATACCCACTTCCTGCTCTTCGTTGTCTTCGCCATATCCCTGCCCTCGCATCCTATTCAGCACCACCTGTAACGCGGTAGTGTCGGTCAACGTGTGCTCTGTCGTGCGAACAAAATTCAATCCGGCAAGAATAGTGGTAATTTCAGTTTGTGAACGCCATGCCAACAGCACTTTGCCAATGGCGGTGCTGTACAACGGATTCCGTCGCCCGATACGTGAATACATACGCAGATTATAAAGAGAATCTATTTTATGAATATAGACGATGCTATCTTCATCCAGCGCACCGAGATGAACCGTTTCACGAGTCTGACGTGATAAATTGCGCATTTCCTGGTCTGCCACGCGGATTAAGTCAAGGTTTTGCAGCGATTTAGCGCCCAGTTCAAACAGTTTGAGCGTCAGCGCATACTTTTCACTTTCTCCTTCCTGTGAAACATATCCCAGCGACTTCATTGTTTGCAAAAAACGATAAACCGTGCTTTTAGACATCATCAGGCGCTGCGCCAGCTCAGTAATGCCTATTTCCCGTTCGTCACCCAGCGCCTGAAGTATGCCGAACACCTTGCGTACTGACGAAACGGGATCCGGCTGTTTATTATTTTCCAGCGCAGACATAAGCACTCCTGAATTCAGTGTTGGTTTTTTAATTACGTGAAACGCTTTTTAGTATACTGGGAGCATTGATTCACAGCAATTGTACGCCTGACGAGTCGGTGCAATTATCCGATATTTGTTATACGGGCAGATAGATTTGTGACGCCATAATGATTAGCATGTTAATTATCCATCTTAATCATCTGCTGATATGCCTGATATGCAAATTACCACGCCCCCAGACGGGCTTCCGCTGCCGCAGCGCTACGGTGCAATCGCCACCATTGCGCTTGGAATCACCATGGCGGTTCTGGACAGCGCGATTGCGAATGTTGCTCTGCCAACCATCTCGCGTGAATTTCAGGCCAGCCCCGCCGAGTCAATCTGGATCGTGAATGCGTATCAGCTGGCTATTGTCGTTTCATTACTGACACTCTCTTTTCTGGGCGACATCCTGGGGTACAGACGTATCTACCAATGGGGGTTAGTGCTGTTCACCTGCACTTCTCTGGGCTGCGCTTTATCGTCCTCACTTGACGTGCTAACGATGGCGCGCGTTGTGCAAGGCTTAGGTGGTGCTATGCTGATGAGCGTAAATACGGCTTTAATCCGTATTATTTATCCTAAGCGCTTCCTTGGCCGTGGCATGGCGATCAACTCACTGGTGGTCGCGGTCGCTACTGCAGCAGGTCCAACGGTAGCCGCCACTATTTTGTCAATTGCCAGCTGGAAATGGCTATTTCTGATTAATGTCCCATTCGGCATTATTGCACTCTGGCTGGCGCTGCTTTTTCTGCCCGATAACCAACAAAAAAACAGCCAGCAACATTTCGATGTTATCAGCGCGATAATGAATGCACTTAGCTTTGGTCTGATGCTCTCGGCGCTGAGCGGTTATGCCCAGGGCGTAGCGATGAAATGGGTGTTGCTCCAGCTAGCCCTGCTGTTGATTATCGGTACTTTGTTTATTCGCCGCCAGCTTCGGATGCCGGTACCACTGTTTCCCGTAGATTTGCTGCGGATTCCACTTTTTTCTCTTTCGATGTGTACCTCCGTGTGCTCCTTTTGCGCACAAATGCTGGCGATGGTTTCACTGCCGTTCTTTCTACAGAATTCGCTGGGGCGCGATGAGGTCGCCACCGGCCTGCTGTTAACACCATGGCCGCTTGCAACTATGGTACTGGCACCCATTGCCGGAAGGCTCATCGGGCGTTTTCATAGTGGCCTGCTCGGCGGTATTGGCCTGACAGTATTTGCTGCTGGTTTATTCACCCTTGCACTGCTTCCAGCCAAACCTGTCGATTGGGACATTATCTGGCGAATGATGCTGTGTGGTGCCGGTTTTGGCCTGTTCCAGTCACCGAATAATCACGCTATTGTTAGTTCAGCGCCCCAGAATCGCAGTGGAGGGGCTAGCGGCATGTTGGGAACTGCCCGGTTGGTTGGGCAAACCACGGGCGCGGCACTCGTGGCCCTGATGTTTAACGTGTGTGGTGAGAATGGGACGCATGCAGCGTTGCTGCTGGCCAGTGCGTTCTCAACTGCCGCAGCCATCATTAGTCTGATGCGTATTAAGCAACCAGTGAACCCCTGAACCGTCCGGCAAAAAAAACCGGATGCTTTCGCATCCGGCTCATGACTCATCTCGCATTTACTTCAGATAAGCGCCGCTACGCAGCGCTTCTATACGCTTATCCAGCGGTGGGTGCGACATAAACATCTCGCTGAAGGTTTTTGATTTACCGTTAATACAGAAAGCCATCATGCTATTACTTTCCTGAGGCTCGTAGCTGGTTTTCAGACGTTGAAGCGCTGCAATCATCTTTTCTCGCCCTACCAACTTCGCTGAACCTGCATCTGCATGAAACTCACGATGGCGCGAAAACCACATGGTAATAATGCTGGCGATGATACCAAAAACAATTTCAAGCACCATAGAGACCACAAAGTAAACCAACGGATTACCGCTGTTATTTTCTTCATTATCACGGTTACCTGAGACGAAGCTCGCTACAACCTGAGCAACAATGCGCGACAAGAAGATAACGAACGTGTTAACTACGCCTTGGATCAAGGTCATCGTTACCATGTCTCCATTAGCTATATGGCTAACTTCATGAGCCAGTACAGCCTCTGCTTCTTCGCGACTCATGTTCTGCAGCAGACCCGTTGACACGGCGACCAGCGAGGCATTACGGCGAGCACCGGTCGCGAACGCATTGATATCAGGCGCATGATAGATAGCAACCTGCGGCATACCAATCCGGGCTTGTTGCGCCTGACGAGAGATGGTTTCCATTAGCCAGCGCTCGGTTTCATTACGCGGCTGTTCAATAACTTCACCGCCAACTGAGCGCAGCGCCATCCACTTTGACATCAGCAGTGAGACGAACGCACCGCCAAAGCCAAACAGACCCGCCATAATCATCAGAGCCGGAATACTGCTTCGCTGGATCCCTGTCAGGCTAAGAATCAGCCCGAAGACCACCATGACACCCAAGTTGGTCAGCAGGAAAAGAGCAATACGCATCATAGATTAGTTTTCCTTAGTTAAAAATGTCTTGTTACGAGTTACATCCTATGGACTGCGTGGCACAATTCAAGCAACCTTAACCATTAAAGGTTTATAACGACATAACTTTACATTTTGTAGCATTCATCCGATCGTAGGACGCATTAACGGCCCCACAAACTCTGCACTGGTATGGAAAGTCGAGATCGAGTGGCGTCGACGAAGGCGTAATCCCCACTCTCTTTGCCGGGCGAGGGAACTGCAAAAAAAAGGGCAGCTAAGCTGCCCCGTGAACTATTTAGAACTTACTGGCGTATCCGGCTTTCTGCTGGCCTCAAGCTGCGCCAGGTCATTGGCTATGTGTACCGTTTCATCCAGATAGGGATCGGGCCCTTTATAATCTTTCGGCAGATCTTCCAGACTTTTTAGCGGCTTTTTACCTTCCTCCTCAAAGCGCGCATTTATCCGTTCCAGACGCAACGCATCCTCTTCCTTATCCTCTTTTTCACGCTGCGCGAGGTTCAGAGAAATAGGGTTGCGCTTTTCTTTCATAGCATTAAAGCGAGCAATGTCTTTTATGATATCCTGGAATTCACGATCTTTATCGATACGCTCATCATGCATCTTTTTCAGCGCAGGCACATAAGTCTTGATATCACCTAATTGAGCATACGTCGCCGGATTAATACTGTCCCAGGGCAATGCGTTATCTTCAAACTTTTCGCCGGTATCTGCCGCTTCAACACCTGTCGGCATAATCAGGTCAGGCGTAACACCTTTAAGCTGGGTACTCCCACCGGTAATACGATAAAACTTCTGAATAGTATAAGTAAGGGTACCCAACGACGGCCACTCAGGACGCAGCATCTGATCATAGATGCGGTTTAGCGAACGGTACTGCTGCACAGTTCCCTTACCAAACGTCGGTTCGCCAACAATCAACGCACGCCCGTAGTCCTGCATAGCGGCAGCAAAAATTTCTGATGCTGAGGCGCTGAAGCGATCGACTAAAACCACCAGCGGACCTTTGTAGTAAACGATGCTATCGTCATCGCTGTCTTCACGCACCTTACCGTTGTTGTCTTTTACCTGCACGATCGGGCCGCTTGGAATAAACAGTCCGGAAAGCGACACTGCCTCGCTAAGCGCGCCCCCCCCGTTAGTACGCAAGTCAATAACAATACTATCAACTTTCTGTTTTTCCAGCTTTTGCAACTGGGTTTTGACATCGTCCGTCAGCCCAACGTAAAAACCAGGAATATCCAGTATCCCGACCTTTTCCTTGCCAACGTTTTTCACTGACATTTTCACTGCGCGGTCCTCGAGACGGATCTTTTCACGCGTCAGAGTCACCGTGCGGGGTTTCGTTCCCTTACCAACAGGCAATATTTCGAGACGAACCTTACTGCCCTTCGGCCCTTTGATCAGTGCTACGACGTCATCGAGACGCCAGCCAATGATGTCTACCATCGGCTTACCGGATTGCCCAACTCCAACAATGCGATCGCCCACATTCAGTAATTTACTCCGTGCTGCCGGACCGCCGGCAACCATAGAGTTAACCACCGTATAATCATCATCCATTTGCAACACGGCACCGATACCCTCAAGCGAGAGGCTCATCTCGGTATTAAATTGCTCGGTATTGCGTGGGGACAGATAGTTGGTGTGCGGATCAATTTCATGAGCAAAGCTATTCATTGCCAACTGAAATACATCTTCGCTGTTGCTCTGAGTCAGACGACGAATGGCAAACTGGTAGCGTTTCGTCAGAATCTCACGAATTTCTTTTTCGTCTTTACCGGCCAACTTCAAGTTAAGCTCATCGTATTTAACTTTAGCGTCCCACAATGAATTAAGCTCTGCTATCGATTTCGGCCACGGTGCCTTACTGCGATCGATATCAATGGTATCGTTGCCGTTAAAGTTCATTGGTCGCTTCAGCACGCTGAGCGCATATTCGTAACGCTCAAAGCGACGCCGCTGCGCCAGATTATATAAGTCGTAGAATACTGTCAGCTGGCCGCTGCGAAGCTCATCGCCAAGCGTACTTTTTTTATCAGCATAGCTTGCAACATCAGAGGCCAACAGTACATTGTGGCTGTAATCCAGCATATTGAGGTAGCGGTCAAAAATTTTCGCTGAAAAGGCCTTGTCCAGATCAAACTTACGGTAGTGAGACTGAGTCAGACGCGATGTAACGCGTTCGCTCACTGTCGCGTCCTGAGGCTCCTGCTTGAGGATAGGGATCTGGTTTTCATTGGTTATTGCCGCGCTATCTTTGGCCATAACAGGGCCAGATATAAGCAGGCCGGTGAGAATAATTATTTTAAACGTAGTGTTCATGCCCCTAATCGGCCTCCGTTTCAGAACTGCAAATGTTCTGCGCGTACAATCATTGCCAGGCCGGAAGCCAGCTCTACCCGAACGCCATCTTTTGTAATTTCAAGAATCGTGGCATCCATTGCACTCTTACCTGCTTTAACCTTAATATTCTGACCAACTGACAGCGAGGCGGTATCGGTAACAAGTTTGCGGGGTTCAGCTTCCTCAACGGGCTTGCGCTTTGCAGTAGCCGGTTGAGGCGGTCTGCTAATGTTACGCGGCTTACGTCCTTCATCTCCCACAACAGCAGCTTTACGAACTACAGGCTTTGCCGAACGACGCACGCCTACGTCCTCACCTGCTTCTCGCTTCTTAGCCAGCTGCTTTTCACGCTGCGCCTGAACACGAGCTTTGGCTTCTTCTAACTGCTTACGGGCATGCTCAACGTGCTGCTCATCGAGTTCCCCACAGGGATTACCATCTAAGTCCACACGAATGGCACCGGCTTTAACACCATACAAATAGCGCCAGCTGGAAGTATAGAGACGCAGAGCGGAACGCAACTGCGTTTTACTCAGACTCATTTCCCCCTGCACACGATTAACGAGATCCTGAAAGATGCCGATTTTAAGAGGACGTGCTTCACCTTCGGCGCTGAAACATTGCGGGAAACGCTCGGCCAGCCAGGCGATGACTTCTTTACTGTTGTTCAACTTGGGTTGATTTTCCATGAAATTTCCTGATTACAACGGGTTTGCCAACCAGCGCAGGCATGAACAGGCGACATTATAATGACCGTGACGCCAATTGCTACGTGATCGCGCGTTTTAGCGACGATTGATCTGCAAAAATTGATACAGGTCGGTTGCAGCTAACGCCTCACTCAGCCATTCACTGAGTATTTTGAGCCCCGCCTCGTCTCCGTCATCAAACCGGTTATAAGCAATGCTGTCGATGTCCAGGATACCAACAACTTCATTATTTAGCGTCAGGGGTAATACAATTTCCGCATTGCTCGCAGCATCGCAGGCAATATGCCCGACAAAGGTATGGACGTCGCCGACGCGCTGGATAGTTTTTTCCGTTATCGCAGCGCCGCATACGCCGCGATCAATCGGAATACGCACGCAGGCTAACTTGCCCTGGAACGGCCCTAACACAAGAGTATCCTTTTCACTTAGCAGGTAAAAACCCGCCCAATTTACCTGTTCCAGACGCTCATAAAGCAGCGCACTGCAATTGCTCATCAGAGCCAGAAAGCTCGTCTCACCATCTACTAAAGCGCGTAAGTCACGATTCAATTCACGATAAAATTCTTGTTTATTCATTAGCTACCACTGTTTAACTGATAAATAAATACGCCTCAAATACGCAAAGCTGATAAATAAGCATTAATTGTTCATTTCGACAAGGTGAAACATTCCTTTAGTTAATATACCCTTAATCTTGCGGTTTCGGGTGACATAGATTGATCGCTTATTTTAGTGCATGACAGAATACAAATACGGCATAAAGATTATAATTATGAAAATTAACGCTATCAGCCATATTCTGCCACAGGCACATTATCTGCGGTGCCCCGAATGCGATACCCTTTTTTCACTGCCACCGATAAAATCGATCCAGTCGGCTTATTGCCCGCGCTGTAATGCCCGCAATCTTGATGGTCGTGACTGGTCAATGACCCGGCTTTGTGCCATCGCAGTGACGATGCTATTGCTGATGCCTTTTAGTTTTAACGAGCCGCTGATGTCGATTTCACTTCTTGGCACCACTATCAGCGCCAGCCTAATCGGTGGCATTATGCAAATGGCTCGTCAAGGCGACGTTATTACTGCTTCGATGGTTGCTTTTTGTACCATCGCCACCCCTCTTATACTGGTTATATCGATTCTTTATCTAGATTTTGGTCATCGTCTCGGCATGAATTTACGGCCGGTATTATTGATACTGCGACGCCTTAAAGAATGGCTAATGCTGGATGTTTATCTGATTGGCATCGCAGTAGCCTCAATTAAAGTTAAAGATTACGCGATACTGCAGCCGGGGCCGGGTCTGATTGCAATTATTACCCTGACAATGCTAGGCCTGCTATTGTTAATCCATATAAATACTGATGAGCTTTGGCAGCGATATTATCCACAGCGCGAAGCTAACCACCCTTCAGCCTCGCTGCGTATTTGCTTAAACTGTCACTTTACTGGTGAGCCCGATAGCCTTGGGCGCTGTCCCCGCTGCCTTACACCACTCCCACTACGGCGTCGACATAGCCTGCAAAAGTCATGGGCTGCGCTGATTACTTCAATTATTTTCCTTATCCCGGCTAATATGCTGCCGATATCGGTTATTTATCTGAATGGCGCGCGTAAAGAAGACACCATTCTGACTGGTATTATCTCTCTTGCCAGCGATAACGTGCCGGTAGCAGCCGTGGTATTTATTGCCAGTATTCTGGTTCCCGTAACCAAAGTTCTGGTGTTGCTTACGGTGCTAATAAGTATCCACTTTCGCTGTGAACAAGGCCTTAAAACCCGCATTCGTCTGCTACGCGTAGTCACATGGGTTGGCCGCTGGTCAATGCTGGATTTATTTGTTATTTCACTCACCATGTCGCTGGTCAACCGCGATCAGCTTTTGGCATTTACCATGGGGCCGGCCGCATTTTACTTTGGTTCGGCGGTAATCCTGACTATTCTTGCCGCCGAATGGCTCGACAGTCGCTTACTTTGGGACGCACATGCAACAGGAAACGCCGAATACACCGATTGAAGCTCGCATCCGCTACCGGCGGAAAATATCGCCATTCTGGCTTTTACCGCTAATAGCCGTGTTGATTGCCGGTTGGCTACTGTGGACTAATTATCAGGAGCGAGGCACCTCTGTTACCATTATCTTCAATTCTGCTGACGGTATCGTCCCCGGGCGCACACCTATACGTTATCAGGGTGTTGAGATCGGTACGGTACAGGGCATAAATCTGAGTGACGACCTGCGTACTATTCGTATCAAGGCCAGTATCAAAAATGATATGAAAGGTGCCTTGCGGGAAAACACCCAGTTCTGGCTGGTAACGCCTAAGGCTTCGCTGGCAGGCGTATCAGGTTTAGATGCCTTAGTAGGCGGCAACTATATCGGCATGATGCCAGGTAAAGGCCAACCACGCACTGATTTTATTGCCCTTGATACTCAACCTAAATACCGGATGAACACTGGCGAAATGCTGATACATCTGCATGCGCCAGATCTGGGTTCGCTCGGTACCGGTTCATTAGTTTACTATCGTAAAATCCCCGTTGGCCGGGTTTATGACTACAGCGTGAATCCGACCACTCAGGGCGTCACAATTGACGTATTGATCGAGCGCCGTTTCACCAATCTGGTCAAAAAAGAGAGTCGTTTCTGGAACGTCTCCGGTTTTAAAGCCGATCTAAACCTCAATGCCCCTAAGATACAAATGGAAAGTATCTCAGCGCTGGTAAACGGCGCTGTCGCCTTCGACTCCCCACCATCGTCGCCTCAGGCTAAATCGGAAGATAATTACCCGCTCTACCCTGATCTACAGCACAGTGAGCGTGGCGTGAACATTACGCTGGATCTGCCAAATGGCAAAGGGCTGAAAGCCGACGCCACGCCGCTGGTGTATCAGGGGTTACAAGTGGGTACGCTCAGCGCAATGCAATTGCAGGACAGCGGGCGGGTTAAGGGCGAGCTGCTTATCGATCCCTCAGTCGTGGGTCTGATGCGTAAGAATACCCGCATCGCACTTCACATGCCTAAGCTCCGTCTTTCTGATGCCTCCATTAGCAACCTGCTGACGGGGCCCACGCTTGAGCTGATACCGGGCGATGGCACCCCTGTAGATCATTTTTCTGTTGCTGCCGTCAATGACGCACCGCTACAGCAGCCAAATGTTCTTAAACTCACACTTAATGCCAGTGACAGTTATGGCATCAGTGCCGGACAGCCGATAAAGCTGCATGGCATGACAATCGGGCAGGTTGTTAGCCGTAGCCTTACGGAAAAAGGTGTCAGCTTTGCTATTGCCATTGATGCCGATTATCGCCATCTGGTTCATCGCGACAGTAAATTTATCGTTAACAGCCGACTTGACGTGAAGTTTGGTTTAGAGGGGGTGCAGGTACTGGCCGCGAGCGCCCGAGAATGGGTAGATGGGGGAATACGTCTCGAACCGGGCGACAAAGGCTCACCCGCTGCCAGCTATCCGTTGTATGGCGATTCAGCAAAGGCTGAAGAAGGGATAACGGGCGATCAGCCGCCAACCACCCTAACGCTGATTGCCAACAGCCTGCCAGATATTCAGGCAGGATCGGTAGTGCTATACCGGAAGTTCCAGGTCGGCGAAATCGTTTCAGTCACGCCCTATGCTAATAAGTTCGATATTGGCGTTTACATTCGTCCAGAATACCGCAAGCTGCTGACGAGAAACAGCGTGTTCTGGGCGGAAGGCGGCGCCAAAGTGCAGTGGAATGGTAGCGGGCTGACAGTAAAGGCTTCCCCCCTTAACCGCGCGCTGAAAGGCGCTATTAGCTTTGACAACCTGTCTGGTGCAAGCGCTGATATTGGCGACAATCAGAAGCGCGCACTCTATGCATCAGAAACTGCAGCCCGTGCTGTGGGAAGTCAGATCATCTTGCGTACCTATGATGGTGCTAAGTTGTCACCAGGAATGCCGATTCGCTATCTGGGCATCAGTGTAGGACAAGTGGAAAATCTGGCACTCAGCCCGGATAACCGACAGATAGTAGCCAAAGCGGTACTTTATCCTGAATACGTAGATGAGTTTGCACGCTGGGGCAGCCAGTTTTCGGTAGTTTCACCGCAGATTTCCGCTGCGGGTGTTAGCCATCTGGAGACTCTGTTACAGCCCTATATCAACGTTGATCCGGGAAAAGGTCGGGTGATGCGTAGCTTCGAGCTGCAAGAAAATACCATCACCGACGCACGTTATATTGATGGGCTTAATGTGATCGTTGATACCAATGAGGGGGGTTCTTTACAGGTAGGTACTCCGGTGTTTTTCCGCGGTGTCGAAGTAGGTACGGTAACCGGTACAACGCTTGGGTCAATGGCAGATCGCGTACTGGTATTCCTGCGTATCAGCAGCAAGTACCAGCACCTGGTGCGAAATAACTCCGTATTCTGGCTATCATCCGGCTATAACCTGAAATTTGGCCTCATTGGCGGAGTGGTGAAAACAGGTACTTTCCAGCAGTTTATCCAGGGCGGGATCTCATTTGCAACGCCGCCGACGGTGCCACTGGCACCGCAGGCAACGCCAGGTAAACATTTTTTACTGGAAAACGAAGAGCCAAAAGGGTGGCGCAACTGGGGAACGGCGATACCGCAGCCCCGATGATCAGAGTACCACTTTCGACAACGGCTATCCGACAGGGCATAATGGCGTTTTATCGTAACGGGGGCTCACTGCCCCCGCTGGCCCGGATTAAGCCTGTGACCCTCACTGCAACACCCTTCTTCCCCGACGCTTTTTTGCAGCAAATGCGCCAACTCCTGCCTGATGAAGCCGATTTCAACGCATTCATCACTATTTGCCAGCAGCCGCTGCGCCGAAGCCTGCGGGTCAATACGTTAAAAATTGACGTACACTCGTTCCTAAAGCTGGTTGCGCCCTGGGGCTGGCAGCTAACGCCGATCCCCTGGTGTGAGGAAGGTTTCTGGATCGATAGAAATGAGGATAATTTGCCCCTCGGCAGCACCGCAGAGCATCTCAGTGGATTGTTTTACATTCAGGAAGCCAGTTCAATGCTGCCAGTTACGGCTCTGTTTGATGCGCTATCCCACCCCGAGCGAGTGATGGACATGGCTGCTGCGCCGGGATCAAAAACCACCCAAATTGCCGCCCGCATGCAACGAGATGGCGTGATTCTCGCCAATGAGTACGCTGCCAGCCGCATTAAGGTGTTGCATGCTAATCTCAGCCGCTGCGGCGTCAGCAACGTCGCCCTCACCCATTTCGATGGCCGGGTATTTGGCGCAGCGTTACCAGAACAGTTCGACGCCATACTGCTGGATGCACCTTGCTCCGGCGAAGGCGCAGTGCGCAAAGACGTTGATGCATTAAAAAACTGGTCTCCGACCAGCAATCTCGAAATAGCTGCAACGCAACGCGATCTTATTACCAGCGCCTTTCACGCGCTGAAGCCAGGAGGGGTCCTGGTTTATTCTACCTGCACCCTCAACCGTGAAGAAAATCAGCAAATCATTGACTGGTTGCTGGGACAATGGCCTGGCGCCGCTGAGCGTCTCCCGCTCAACACACTGTTTCCGGACGCCGGCCGTGTTGCTACAGCGGCGGGCGATCTGCACGTCTTCCCCCAGCGCTTCGACAGCGAAGGATTCTTTGTTGCCCGCCTGCGTAAAGTCACCTCTATCCCTGCACTTACGGCTCCTGGCTACAGGCTGGGCAAACTCCCCTTTACCCGCCTGTCACACGCGAACAGCCAGCAGGTAACCGAAGCTGCCCGACAGGTCGGTCTACGTTGGGATAGCTCATTACTGACACTCTGGCAGCGCGATAAAGAAATTTGGCTATTTCCGGAAGCTATCGTGCCACTGCTCGGACAGGTTCGCTTTTCACGCATTGGTCTACGACTGGCGGAGACCTTTGCCAAAGGTTATCGCTGGCAGCATGAGGCGGTTATAGCTTTAGCCGATCCGCAGTCGAAAAACAGCCTTGCGCTGACGCCAGAAGAAGCTGAAGAATGGTACCGTGGGCGGGACATTTATCCGGGCAGTGAAATTAACGCCAGTGAAGTGATAGTGACATTTCAGCTACAGCCACTGGGGCTAGCTAAAAAGATCGGCAGCCGATTGAAAAACAGTTATCCAAGGGAGCTGGTGCGCGATGGCAAACTTTTTACCTCTGTTCGTTGAGAATGACGACAACTCACCCCTCATCTCCATGCCTGGCCCAGCAACATCGCGGAAGTATTGAACGAAAAACGTAATAAGGAGTAAAGATAAACCTTCCGGAATAAACTAACTGTCCACCATTATTCTTCTGGCGCATTTCCCTTCTGGTATCGTAAAAAGGCGAAAAAGCAGAGTGTGACGTCAGCAGCACTGACGTCAAAAACGTCACTGGGATAACGTCGAACGTCGCCGGTCAGCGGCAAAGCTGCTCTGCGCGATCGATAAAAGGCTGTAAACTTTTCTTTTTACCTGGGTTCGCCGGGTCATCCAGCTGGATGATTGAGACAGGTTTAGCCTGGACCTCACCGGCTATCATCATTGCCTCGGCCTTTTTATTTAGCGGATACTGCAATAGCGTGCCGGGATTAATAGCAAACAGAGCGCCGCCCTTTTCGCAGCTGAGCATAATTTCTTCACGATTAAATGCCCATTTGTCTTTACCGATCTCAAAACGACTAACAGTCACAATTTTCGAGGCAGCAACAGCGCTGTTTCCTATCCCCAATAACAGCAGAATACTTAACCATTTTTTCATAGTTTAACCCTTACAATTTAACCCGGTGATAGCGTTGCCAAAAACGAAACAAGAGTAAGCACGCAGGTAGCCAGTACCAATTCAAGGCAAGTCGCAGCAATAAACCTCTGTTGAGCCTGATAATCTGCACGTTGAAAACGCGGAACCAGCCAATAGCGATTGTAAAACGCGATGGCAATCATCAGCATCACCAACAACACTTTTACCGATAACAGCTGGTTATATAGCTGAAAGCTTCGTGGCGGAAAGCCAAGCAATATCCAGCTGTCAATTATGCCAGTTACCAGCACTAACGCTACGGCAAAATGGCCATAAGAAGAAAACCTCATCATAGTGCAAATAGCATCACAGCGTGACGACTCTCGATACGCTGCCCGCATGATAACAGTCAGCGGAACCAACCCGCCGATCCAAAACGCGGCGCTGATTAAATGAATGCTTTGGTTGATACATTGCAGGATACCGAGCATACCGTCATACATCGCGGCATGGCCGACCATAGCCAGCCCACAAAGCTGAATAAGCGCCGACAGTAAAGCCAGATTACGTCCAAACTGCTGTGTAAAAAATAGGGCTGACAGGCTGATTATTGGTAGCCAAAGTTGTATTTGCCACATGCGGCCGAAAGCAGTGCTAAACACGGACTGCCAGACGCCCGGCATCATAATATCATGCCATCCGTCCCCCATCAGGCCGACCTGTGCTGCCAGCAGCAACCAGGCGGAAAGCAAACATCCGCCAGCGCTATATAGGGTGAAAGAAGAAAGTCGGTGTGATAACGTCAAACGCCAGCGTCGCGGCGCAAGCAGCGCAGTGTAAAAACAACAGCCAGAATAAATGAACAGCAGCGTAAAATGTATCCAGCGGCTGAACAGATAAACACTCTCCAGTGGCATAATGTCCGAATTCAGACCTCAGGTCATTCAACACATGAAAGTTAACATCCGCGTCAGCATACTCCGCCCCCTTCTCCGTGTCGAGATCAGTTAAGTCTGGCTCGTCAGGCAAAGACTTGTCAGCCCGCAACGACTAAGGTACTTTCTGCTCAACTAATAAGGAGTGAAGATATGTCATTTAATCTGGCAGAGCTCGACCAGCAGGAAAAAGATCGCGTCAATACCGATTTAGCTGCTGCAGGCGTGGCCTATAAAGAGCGTTATAATATGCCGGTCATCGCGGAACAGGTTGAAAAAGATCAACCTCAAAGCATGCGCACATGGTTTCGGGAAAGATTGCAGCACCACCGCAAGGCCTCTCTTTCGCTAAGCCGTCTACCCTGGGAACCAAAGCAAAAATAAATAATCTTCACCGGTGATTTCATTTTTCGTTGTCGTTCCCGTTGAGATAGCCTGCTGGATCATCACGCTCAGGCGTGGTTTTCTTTTTTCTCGCCAATTACAGTGTCACAATCCGGGCCAAAATCGGGTGCGTCGGGATGGAGCATCCTCTACCAGTTAGCTTTTGTTAGTCAACCGGCGCAAAAGCTGGATGAGTATCGTTATTGGTCTTCTGTCGTTGGCGGTAACTGGCAGGGCGACACTATCTCTTTCGTTAAACCGGAGGCGATAAAAATTGTCCGGGATAAAGGGGGCTCACGTAATTGGTAATGAAATCTGTCGTCTTGAGGCTGAAATCGTCAGAATTGCATCCATCGATAGGTTTGGCGACGGCATCATCCATCTAAGAGCGATTTGGCAACCAGATCGAGCTTCCAGCCGACAGACAGTAGCGATCTCTCGGATCGCCTCCCAGGATAGCTGGGGTATGCCAGCGTTTTAAAAACCACTCTGGACGACCAGGTCTGCGAAGAGTATACCGTTCAAAATAGCCGCGTCGATCGACGCATGCTACCTGAAAAATGGAGGGTAACTGACTGGGTACCATAAAGCTTGCACATCATCCGCGGGCATCAGGACCTGAACATCACAACCAGGGATTACAGTACCCGCCGCATCACTATGCGCATCGTGCGCTTTCAGTAACATCACCATAATCTGCCCTATGGGGATGATATTTATCGCGACCGTGTTCAACCGAATATCGAGGGTGCCAGACGGCGCTAAATGATAGAACGCCGGAGGAGTAGCCACCGCGCAAAGAGTCACGCGGCATCCACGGCTTTAATGGGTGTTCTCTTTTGCCTGCTCAACAGATTATCGCTATCTGTGTTCTGCCGGACGATAATTTCAGGTAATTTACTGGTACGAATAATATACTGGATTGCTTCTTTCTCAGCGGCAAGATGTAAACCGACCGCCTCGCACTGTGCTTCATCAAGCTCCAGCGTGCTCTGCGCTAGCCAGCCGGCGAAGGTTTCAGCCATATCCAGCATTTTGTCATGGGAATCCGCCTCTTTCTTACTGGCAAACGTCATTTTTTCCTCACCATTACGCATTACGACAAATTTAATTTCTACCGACATCACTCACCCCGATACTGTGTTTTTATCCAGTATAGTAGATTTTTTTTCAAGTGCAATTGAGGAAAGCATGTGCCGACGCAAACGTTTTCTTTTATACTGCGCACGATTTTAGTTAACTCAGGTATGCGATCATGACAACTCTTGGCACCGCGTTGCGTCCCTCCGCCACGCGCGTAATGTTATTAGGTTCCGGCGAGCTGGGTAAAGAGGTGGCTATCGAATGCCAGCGGCTGGGAGTTGAAGTTATTGCAGTCGACCACTATGCCAACGCACCGGCAATGCACGTCGCACACCGCAGCCATGTGATCAACATGCTTAATCCGCAGGCCCTTAAAGAGCTCATCACCCTGGAGCGACCGGATTACATCGTCCCTGAAATTGAAGCTATCGCCACCGATGTACTGGCAGAACTGGAAAATCAGGGTCAACGAGTGGTGCCATGTGCACAAGCTGTGCGACTGACGATGAATCGCGAGGGGATCCGCCGACTGGCAGCGGAAATACTCAGCTTGCCAACGTCCAGTTATCGTTTTGCAGATCACCAGGCCGATTTCTTGCAGGCCGTCAGGGAAATTGGTTTTCCCTGCATTATAAAGCCGGTAATGAGCTCATCGGGTAAAGGGCAGAGTTTTGTTCGTAGCGAAGACGACCTCAACAAGGCCTGGTGGTATGCCCAACAAGGCGGCCGCGCTGGCGCCGGACGGGTGATTGTTGAAAGCGTGATTAAGTTCGATTTTGAAATCACCCTGCTGACTGTTAGCGCAGTGGACGGCATTCATTACTGTGCGCCAGTGGGACATCATCAGGAAGATGGCGACTACCGTGAATCCTGGCAGCCGCAGCAGATGAGCGCTCTGGCATTACAGAGGGCGCAGCAAATTGCCGGAAAGGTGGTTAGCGCTCTTGGCGGACATGGGCTATTTGGCGTTGAACTTTTTGTCTGCGGCGATGAAGTGATCTTTAGTGAAGTCTCACCGCGACCGCATGACACCGGTATGGTGACGCTGATATCTCAGGATCTGTCCGAATTCGCACTGCACGTACGCGCATTCCTCGGTTTGCCAATTGGTGACATTCGCCAATATGGCCCAGCGGCTTCGGCAGTCATCCTGCCCAGGCTCACCAGTGAGAATATTTCTTACAGTAATCTCTCGGCTGCTTTGGGCTCCGGATTACAGTTGCGCCTGTTTGGCAAGCCGGAAATGAGCGGTCATCGTCGCCTGGGCGTAGCGCTGGCAACAGGGAATAACGTTGAACAAGCAATCAGCCGCGCCGTAGACAGCGCCCGGCAGGTCGTAGTGAAAGGCTAAATCTCTATCGTCGGTTAGAGCCGGCGCATCGCGACCTGACAATTAGCCCCGGGCACCGCCAACGGCTTCGCGAGCAAGCCTGGTGATACTCAAAAAGTCACCTGATTCCAGTGTGTCGGCGGGAACCAACCAGCTACCACCAATGCAATGCACACTTTTTAACGCCAGATAGTCGCGATAATTTTGGGGCGTAATGCCGCCCGTTGGACAGAAACGAACCTGGGGAAACGGTCCGGCAATGGCTTGCAATGCTTTTACACCACCGTTAGCTTCTGCCGGAAAAAATTTAAACTCACGCAGTCCGTGCTCCATACCCAGCATCAACTCCGAAACGGTACTGATTCCTGGGATCAGTGGTACTGATCCAGCCAGTGCAGCTTGCACCAGGCTCTCACTGATGCCCGGACTGATGATAAACTGCGCGCCAGCATCGGTAGCCTCCCCTAGCTGCTGACGATTAATCACCGTTCCGGCACCGACGATCGCCTGCGGCACGGCTCTGGCTATCGCCTTTATGGCCTCCAGCGCACAAGACGTTCTCAGCGTCACCTCAAGAACTTTTACGCCGCCGGCTACCAGCGCTTCGGCCATCGGCACCGCATGTTCCAGCTTGTTAACCACAATGACCGGTACAACGGGTCCAGTAGTCAGGATCTGTTCAGCGCTGGTATTCCAGTTTTTCATTAGACCAAGCTCCTTGCGTCGATAATCAGTCGCGACGCTAAAACAGTGAATGTAGACACATTGTACCTTACCGCAGTGAGTCACTGATCGTCTATGAGAAACACAATTTTTTAAAACGCAGTTTCAAAATTAAAACTCTGTTGTTCCGTATAAAACTGCGTCAGCTCTTCGCTCAAAAAATTTCAATAATACGTAATATTAAATTCCGCAATGGCAGAGGCCGAACCTGGCTGAACATTATCACTCATTGCTTTATAGCGGGCAAAAAATAGCAGGGTCGCATTCCCACTGGCATCAACCTCAACTTTTTTCGTCTGTATACCAAGTGATAAAGGTCGGTGATATTTATCGCTAAGTTCTATACCGACATTGCCTGCATTGGCGCTATCATCAAGTGCTAATAATGCCGTGGTGATGCCTCCGATCGGTCGGGCTGATATGATGAACTCTTTTGAGAGCTACAGCTTCATGGCATCCATCACCGTTCACTGTCCTCGTTGCAACTCTGACCACGTATATTGCCATGGGAGGACCCCTGCCAGCCATCTTCGCTATCGTTGCCCTGTCTGTCCGCACGTGTTTCAGCTCACCTGCACCTGTAAAACACACAAGATTGTTGATATGGCGTTCAACGGCTCAGGTGTTCGTGATACTGCTCGCGTCCTCAGGATTGGCATCAACACCGTCATTCGCGCCCTAAAAAACTCACCACAAGGCAAGTAACCTCCGATGACGTGGCGCTTATCTGTGAACCTGATGAGCAATGGGCCTGTGTCGGCAACAAACAGCATCGACACTGGCTTTGGTACGCCTTGATACCAAGAGAAAGCGAGTCGTGACATGGACCGTTGGCCCACGCAATGATGAGACATGCCGTGGGTTGCTGAGCCTGCTTTCTCCATTGCAGGCAGGCTTTATCACCAGTGGTAACGGGAAAGCTATACCAGAGAGATGCTGAGCGAGATGCATCTGACCGGGAGGATATTCCCCCAGCGTATCGAGCGTAACAACCTGACGCTCAGAACGCACATCAGTCGATTGGCTCGCAAGACCATCTGCTTCTCTCGTCCCGTTGATCTCCACGAGAAAGTGATTGGTGCCTTTACAGAAAGGCACCATTTCAACTGATTGGAGGCATCACCGACTGGAGATTATTCGACTTCGTTCCAGGAGCGGCCATCGCGAGTAATCATTGCCACTGACGATACCGGCCCCCACGTACCCGCCTGGTAGGGTTTCGGCGGCTCTTTATCCGTTGACCATGCATCGATGATTGAATCAACCCACTTCCAGGC
Source organism: Izhakiella capsodis (assembly GCF_900115045.1). Classification (GTDB taxonomy): domain Bacteria; phylum Pseudomonadota; class Gammaproteobacteria; order Enterobacterales; family Enterobacteriaceae; genus Izhakiella; species Izhakiella capsodis. The sequence continues at coordinate 109,263 of NZ_FOVC01000008.1, forward strand.
CGCCTCAACCTCATCACGGCGTACAAACAGGGCCTGAATACCGCGCATGGCCTCCAGAAGCAGACGTTCGTAAGCATCAGCGAGGTGTGACTGATTAAAAGTTTCTGAATAGCTCAAATCCAATTTAGTGGTTTGCAGGTTGTGCTTATGATCAAGCCCAGGCACCTTATTCAGAATTTCGATATCCACCCCTTCATCAGGTTGCAGTCGAATAGTCAGTTTGTTCTGTGGTAACTCCTGCCAGGACTCTTTAAACAGGTTCATTTCAGGATTCTTGAAATAAACCACTACCTCTGAGCATTTAGACGGTAAACGTTTACCTGTACGCAGATAAAAAGGCACGCCAGCCCAGCGCCAGTTATCTATATCAACCCTGATGGCGACAAAAGTTTCTGTGCTGCTATGTTTATTGGCACCTTCTTCTTCCAGATATCCAGGTACTTTTTTCCCCTGAACGAAACCGGCGGTATACTGACCGCGAACGGTTTTTTCGCGCACATTAGTATGGTCAATCATACGCAGCGAACGCAAAACGCGAACCTTTTCATCTCGAATGCTATCGGCGCTCAGATCCGCCGGTGGCGACATGGCAATCATAGTCAGCACCTGCAACAGATGGTTCTGAATCATGTCACGCATCTGACCAGCTTTATCGAAATATCCCCAACGACCTTCAATACCAACCTCTTCCGCGACAGTTATCTGTACGTGGTCGATGGTACGGTTGTCCCAATTATTGGCAAATATCGAATTGGCAAAACGCAACGCCAGCAAATTGAGCACGGTCTCTTTACCCAGGTAGTGATCGATACGAAATACCTGACTTTCATGAAAGAATTCACCAACCTGATCGTTAATTTCCTGAGAAGTTTCCAGTGACGTACCCAGTGGCTTCTCCATCACCACTCGCGCCGGATATCCATTTAGCTTTGCATGGCCAAGCCCTTTACAGATTGCACCGAAGGTTCCAGGCGGCATGGCAAAATAGTTGATCGTCACGCGCTTTTTCTGATCAAGCATTTTTCCAAGCCGCGTAAAATGTGAAGTGTCATCGACATCAAGATTGCAAAAATCAAGGCGCTTGCTGAGCTTTTCCCACAGTGCTTCATCAATTTTTTCTTTCATGAAAGTGTCGAGAGCTTCGCGTACCACTTTGATATAGGCGACCTGGTCCCAGTCAGCACGGCCGACGCCAATAATGCGGGAGTCTTCGTTGATCTGCCCGGCTTTTTCTAACTGATACAGCGAAGGCAACAGTTTACGACGTGCAAGGTCGCCTTTGGCACCAAAAATAACTAAATCGCACGCCTGGGCTGTTTGTATTAACGCCATTTGTTTCTCCTCATTGAAGGATTGCATAGCCTGAGTAATCCATCATTGGCCAAGCACTTCGTGTCATTTTGTCAAAGTATAATGAACCTGATTTGCCTGAATAGGGTAAACCAGATAACAGGTATCCTGCACACATACTGACAGTTTTTTAATTTAAGTCGTTAGCGCTGTTCCCATGACTCAATTTGTACGTCATTTTCGCTAAATTTGTTAAATTATGTTCATGCTTAAATTTCAATCCAAGGCAAAAAAGATAGAAGAAACGTAGCTTGCATTGCTCTGTTCTGCAGACATCAGAATGGTTCAGGTTATGATCATGAAAAATCTTTATGCATTTCAGTCTATTATTCATATCGCCAGAATTAATGAGCCTGTCAGATGATTGCTCACGATAACATTGAATTCAGGCAGAGCTGCAAGTGAACCTGAGCGCAAAGTGACCGGAATCATTCTATCCACGTCAGTATGAGCAAATATAACGAATCAGGCAGAAGTATACGCTTTACCGATTTCAGGATTGCGCTGGCACAGCAGATCGACGCCAGTACACCGCGAGCACGATGCTATATCACAGTGTGTAACAGCATTAACACCGATAGGATGGAACCTATGACCTCTTAGCGTTCTGGCTTTCTCCGATCTGTCGAGCATCGGATATGCACATCATTGATTGTACGAAAGACAACGTTGCTATGCTTGAGAGTGACCTGCTATAGCCAGGAGGCTACGCTACAGTAGCGATGAAGCAACAAATGAATTTCTGCTGCAATATTCCCGTTTTTATTCTGATGATAGTGTGTGCAGCACATAAATTGTAATAACAACAATCACGTTGAACGGTGTTTTAATTTTCGATAAGACCCTACCAGTCACCTTATTAGCACGTTGGTATGGGTCAATGATGCAATGGCGCTTTTTTCTCTTCTGCTGATACCCTGCTAATCAGAAAACAACCCGGTCGCTGAGTGTTTTGCAAGACACTATAAGTGTATGCTGGCGATATCAGGTCTGGCGCAGATACTTTATTAAGATGCTGGTAGCCTGACGACTTTGGGGGCAAGGGAAAATTCCTGGAGAGTCTGAAGTGGATAAATGAAGTCTTTAAACATTCGCGATTTGATAGAGAATGCCTCAATTTCATCCCTCCAGATCAATGACTGGCTTTTTTAATATCGAGTAAGGGAGATTCGGGATCATTCGCAGCTAATGGTATAACCTATGATTTCTTATACCGATTGCTACAGCAACAACGACTACCAGATACGGAGTTATGCATGTCAAGACGTCTCAGAAGAACCAAGATCGTAACCACACTGGGGCCAGCTACCGACCGCGACAATAATCTAGAAAAAATCATCGCTGCTGGCGCCAACGTCGTCCGCCTCAATTTTTCCCACGGTACCCCTGACGATCATCAGCTACGCGCAAATAAAGTGCGTGAAATCGCGGCAAAACTGGGCCGCCACGTTGCTATTCTCGGTGATTTACAAGGACCTAAAATCCGGGTTTCAACATTCAAAGAAGGGAAGATTTTTCTCAATGTTGGCGACCGCTTTCTGCTTGATGCCAGTCTCGACAAAGGTGAAGGGGATAAAGAAAAGGTCGGAATTGACTATAAAAATCTGCCCGCTGATGTCGTCCCGGGTGATCTGCTGCTGCTCGACGACGGTCGGGTTCAGCTCAAAGTGCTGGAAGTACAGGGTATGAAAGTTTTTACCGAAGTTACCGTCGGCGGCCCGCTGTCAAACAATAAGGGCATCAACAAGCTCGGCGGCGGTCTTTCTGCAGAAGCGCTGACGGAAAAAGATAAGGCCGATATTCTTACCGCAGCGCAAATTAACTGTGATTACCTTGCTGTTTCTTTTCCACGTAACGGCGAAGATCTTAACTATGCACGTCGCCTGGCGCGCGATGCCGGTTGCGAAGCTAAAATTGTCGCGAAAGTTGAACGCGCTGAAGCCGTTGCCACCCAGGAAGCCATGGATGACATCATTTTGGCTTGCGATGTCGTGATGGTCGCCCGTGGTGATTTAGGGGTTGAAATTGGTGATCCAGAGCTGGTTGGCATTCAGAAAGCATTGATCCGTCGAGCCCGCCAGCTTAATCGTTCAGTTATCACCGCCACTCAGATGATGGAATCGATGATCACTAATCCGATGCCTACACGCGCCGAAGTTATGGACGTGGCGAACGCGGTACTGGATGGTACCGATGCCGTTATGCTGTCAGCGGAAACCGCCGCTGGCCAGTATCCGGCAGAAACTGTTGCGGCAATGGCGCGCGTTTGCCTGGGTGCGGAAAAAATACCGGCGATCAATGTTTCAAAACATCGCCTTGAGGTTCAGTTCGATAATATCGAAGAAGCTATTGCCATGTCCGCCATGTACGCTGCTAATCATTTGCAAGGTGTTACCGCAATTATCACTATGACGGAATCTGGTCGTACATCACTGATGACTTCACGTATTACTTCAGGCCTGCCGATCTTTGCTATGTCGCGCCACGAGCGTACTCTGAATCTTACTGCGCTTTATCGCGGTGTAACGCCTGTTTATTTTGACAGTAATAATGACGGCGTCGCCGCAGCACATGACGCCATTAACCTGTTACGCGACAAAGGTTTCCTGGTTTCCGGTGATCTGGTGATTGTGACTCAGGGCGACGTAATGGCGACTACCGGCACAACAAATACCAGCCGCGTTCTGCGGGTTGAATAATTATCATTAATTTACTGCAAGCCAGCCCATCGCTGGCTTTTTTAACACTGAGCTGCCTTCAATGACATCGGAGGTGTTAACAGAACTGAACAACGAATCTACTCAACGGAGTTAGTCGAACAATTCTAATTTCCGCTAAAAATTTGAATATCAGCGATAGAGATCGTCGCGACTATAGGGTTCCATCTCACCGGGCCTGCGCGTTTTCAGTAGCTTGAGGATCCAGGTGTATTGCTCAGGATTCGGGCCAACAAGAAGCTCAACTTCTTCATTCATGCGTCGAGCCTGCGTAGGATCATCTGCCTGATTAAGATCATCCATCGGCGGGCGGACATAGATCTCAAGACAATGAGTTTTGCTGTTATAAACCGGAAAAAGAGGTATCACTCGCGCCCGACATACCTTCATCAGGCGTCCAATCGCCGGCAATGTAGCCTTGTAGGTAGCAAAAAATTCAACAAACTCACTTTGCTCCTCTCCGTGATCTTCGTCAGGTAAGTAATAACCCCAATAGCCCTGTCGTATCGAGCTAATAAACGACTTGATACCATCGTCCCGCGCGTGCAAACGGCCTCCGAAACGCAGACGGATACGGTTCCAGACGTAGTCCATCACCTGATTGCGCTGATGATGAAACATCCCGGCGACCTGCTGACCTTCTGAGGCCAGCAGCATTGCAGGGATATCGATGCCCCAACCATGAGGCACCAATAGGATCACGTTCTCATCACTGGCTTTTAATTCATCAATAATTTCACGGCCAAACCACACTATGCGCTGACTTAATGCCGACGGATCACGCAATGCTAGCTCCGCCATCATTAATATAGCCTGCGGTGCAGTGGCAAACATTTCAGTTATGATGGCCTCACGTTCGGCCTCACTTTTTTCCGGAAAACAGTAATAAAGATTTATCTGCGCGCGTCGCCGTGCACTTTTAGCAAACTTTCCTGCCAGGCGGCCAAGTCCACCCAGCACAGGATCGCGAATGACTGCGGGTATCAGAGCTGTGGCAGCAAACGCACCGACTGCCAGCCAGCTGCCCCAGTAACGTGGCGCACAAAACTCCCTTTTGAATACCGGTATAAAAGACTCACTATTTTTTTTCTTACTGTTTTCCATGCACTCGCCTCAAACGATAACTGGCTAATGATAATATCAGAACCCAAATTTACAATAAGCTTCGCCAGAGCTTAGGGGTGGCTAAATAATGGATAAAAAAAAGCCGGCGTGCCATCGCCGGCTATGTTCAATTCAGGCAGGGTTTATTTACCGAAACTTAGCTGGGGCACAACGTCACGTACCTGAACGAGGAAATCACGGCGATCTTTGCCACTTAAACCTTCCATGCGCGGCAGCTTCGCCGTCAGTGGATTAACAGCCTGATTGTTGATCCAGATTTCATAATGCAGATGCGGCCCCGTTGAACGCCCGGTATTACCGGACAACGCCAGTCGATCACCACGCTTTACCTTTTGTCCCGGTTTAACAAGAAGCTTTTTCAAGTGCATATAGCGCGTCATATACTGACGCCCGTGACGGACGGCGACATAATTTCCCGCCGCACCGCCATTTTTCGCCACCACGACTTCACCATCGCCAACAGCGAGCACCGGTGTACCAATTGGCATAGCAAAATCTACCCCCCGGTGCGGAGCGATGCGACCGGTGACCGGATTCAGCCGACGAAGATTAAAATTAGAGGAGACTCGATATTGCTTAACAGTAGGGAAGCGCATAAACCCTCGCGCCAATCCGGAAGCGTTGCGATCGTAGAACTTTCCATCCTCAGCGCGAATCGCATAGTAGCTTTTACCAGCCGTTTCCAGTCGTACACCTATCAGTTGGCTCTGCTGACGCTTTCCGTTGAGCATTTCACGCGAGATTAACACGGAGAAACGATCGCCTTTACGCAGCTTACGAAAATCGAGCTGCCATTGTAGTGACTTAATTACCGCACTTATTTCATTACGGCTGAGTCCCGCGGCCTGTGCACTGGCAACGAAGCTACCGTTTAGCTGTCCGCGCAACACCTTGTTCGACCAATCGCCTTTTTGTACTTGTGACGAGACGGTAAAGCCGTTGCCACTGCGATCATAAGTGCGAGTTTCACGACGGTTAAGCTGCCATGTAAGGCGTTTGAGATCGCCTTCATCAGTTAACGTCCAGGAGAGTTGCTGCCCCACCTGTAGCGCGCGCAAATCACTGTCAGCTTTAGCCAACGCGCTGATATCCGCCATGTCGATATCATACTGGTTGAGTATGCTGCTAAGACTGTCGCCACTGGAAACAACATAGTCATGCGTACCGGCTTCGGTAGGTACATCCTGGTCAATTTCATCCTGAGGCAGACCATCCTGGGGTACGAGTGAGAACTGATCAATAGGTTCACTGGCTTCAGGCAGTAATGCACGCTGATCGCCGTTATCCAGCTCGATATTTCGGATAACGGACGTCACACCGCCACTGTTATCAGTATGGTAAATAAATGGCCGCCAGACAGCGACGGCCAGGGTAACGACTGTCAAAGAACCCAGCATAACGCGATGGCGACGCGGTAACGTATTAAACGCTGTTGCGACAGCGCGGACTATCTGCTGCACTTACTCTTTCCTCTTATGCTCCTTTCAGGCAGCTCGTATATTGGCTGGACAGTTGTGAGAGGAATTTCACGTAACTATCTTTACCCAGGCGAACATCCATACCCAACGGATCGAGTGTGCCCTTGTGCACCTTCGTCCCACGAGCAACGGCATCGATAACGGCCGGCCTGAACTGTGGCTCAGCGAAAACACATACGGCTTTCTGCTCAACCAACTGTGTACGTATAAAATGTAAATGCTGCGCACCGGGCTGAATTTCCGGGTTCACGGTAAAATGCCCTAAAGGGGAAAGCCCGTAGTGTTTTTCAAAATAGCCATAGGCGTCGTGAAAAACGAAATAACCCTTATCTTTTACCGGTGCCAGCTGCTTTTCGATATCTTTATCGGACTGCGCTAATGATGCCTCAAAATACTGCAGATTGGCGTCTAATTTGTCCTTGCTTCGCGGCATAAGTTCCAATAATTTTGCATGGATTGCAACCGCTGCGTTCCTTGCTATCTCTGGTGACAGCCACAGATGCATATTAAACTCGCCATGATGATGGTGCTGATCCATAACTCCATGATTATGGTCAGCCGCTGCATCCCCCTCTTCATGATCTTCAGCGCCGCGCATTAACAGCGGTTTGACGTCGCTAAGATCGGCTATTTCGAGTGATTTTTTCGCCGGTAACTGCCCAATTATTCTCGGCATAAATGCTTCCATATCCGGCCCTATCCAGACCACTAAGTCCGCGTTACGTATAGCTTTTATATCTGACGGGCGCAGTGAATAGTCATGTTCAGATGCGCCATCCGGCAGCAATACTTTGACCGGAGTAACCCCATCGGCAATCGCCGCCGCAATAAAACCGACTGGTTTAATCGAGGCCACGATATCTGCATGTGCGGCACCGGAGGACAACGCTGCAGATACCAGCGCGAATAAGCCACAGGCAAGTTGTTTTTTATTATGTAACATGATGCTTCAATCCGTCGTGATGGTAAAATTAGATGTGATACTATAACATTTGTTAACTCCTGTAACTTATAAAACATCATGTCTGATTTAGTTTCTCTGCACGCCGTCTCCGTGTCATTTGGCTCAAAGCATGTACTCAGTGATATTTCACTTTCGCTACAGCCAGGCCGGATTTTGACGCTACTTGGCCCTAACGGTGCGGGTAAATCAACCCTGGTCCGCGTAGTGCTTGGGTTACTCAAAACAACCTCGGGCAAGGTCGCCCGCCAGGAGGGTTTGCGCATTGGTTATGTGCCACAAAAGTTACATCTGGATGCCACACTACCGCTGAACGTCTCACGTTTTATGCGCCTTAAGTCTGGCGTTAAACGTGTTGACATTCTGCCAGCATTAGAACGGGTACAAGCCGGACACCTCGCCAGCGCCTCGCTGCAGAAGCTCTCCGGGGGGGAAACCCAGCGCGTCCTTCTGGCGCGCGCCTTACTCGATAAGCCGCAGCTCCTGGTGCTCGATGAACCCACACAGGGTGTTGATGTTAACGGCCAGGTTGCGCTCTACGACCTAATTGATCAGCTACGTTATGAGCTAAACTGCGCTGTGCTACTGGTTTCCCATGATCTGCATCTGGTGATGGCAAAAACTGATGACGTTTTGTGCCTTAATCAACATATTTGCTGCTCCGGTGCGCCTGAGGTTGTTTCCATGCACCCGGAATTTATCGCTATGTTTGGCCAACATGGCGCACAACAACTCGCTATCTACCGACACAATCATAATCATCGGCATGATTTACAGGGACGAATCATCTTGCGTAAAGGAAAAAATCTTCCATGATTGAGTTGCTGTTTCCCGGCTGGGTCGCCGGAATGTTGCTGGCACTGGCTGCCGGGCCGCTAGGCTCGTTTGTCGTCTGGCGACGTATGTCCTACTTCGGCGATACTCTGGCCCATGCATCCCTGCTCGGCGTCGCGTTTGGCCTGCTACTAAACATTAATCCTTTCTATGCGATTATTGCCGTAACAGTAGTGCTGGCGCTAGGGCTGGTATGGCTTGAACGTCGTCCCATGCTACCCGTCGACACGCTGCTAGGCATTTTAGCTCACAGTGCGCTGTCTTTGGGTCTGGTCGTCGTCAGCCTGATGGCTAATGTTCGGGTCGATCTGATGGCCTACCTCTTCGGCGATTTGCTTGCCGTCACGCCACAGGATCTTATCAGCATTACCATTGGTGTAGTGGTGGTTACCGGGCTTCTGGCATGGCAATGGCGCCCGCTTCTGGCAATGACTATCAGTCCGGAGCTGGCCCAGGTTGATGGTGTTAATCTGCAGCGTGCTCGTCTGACGCTGATGCTGGTGACTGCCTTAACAATTGGGGTAGCAATGAAGTTTGTTGGCGCTTTAATCATTACCTCGCTGTTGATTATCCCGGCCGCTACCGCCCGGCGTTTCGCCCGTTCTCCTGAGCAGATGGCCGCTCTCGCCGTGGTGTTTGGGGCAATAGCCGTTACGGCGGGACTCACTCTTTCAGCCTATTACGACACACCCGCCGGCCCCTCAGTTGTGCTGGGCGCGGCGGTGCTTTTTATTTTCAGCATCCTGAAACGTAGCGCTGAATAGCAAAAAGAGCCGGGTTTTCCGGCATCGGCTCTTTTACAACTACTTCAGACTCATGGCACGTTGTAAGGTATAAAATAGATCAGTCTGATCGGTCAGACCCACGACGTTTGCCGCCTGTGGCCCATACGCGGCAATGCGCAGCTGCGTCCCCGTATGCTCCATAGAATCGCCTTCAGAGTTGCCATAGGAGATCGTCATCACCGCCCCATCCTTCGTGTTCAAGGACTGAGTTAATCCCGGGGCTTTGGCATCATTGGGAATAATTTGGCTGGCATGCGCGTGGTCAGCGGTCACGACAACCAGTGTATTGCCGTCCCTGCGAGCAAACTCAAGTGCTTTTTGCACGGCTTCATCTAAATCAACCGTCTCGCCGATTTGCCCACAAGGGTTAGCCGCATGATCCTGCTTGTCGATTGAAGCGCCTTCAACTTGCAAAAAAAATCCCTGCGGATTCTTGCTCAGTAAGGTAATGGCCTTCTCCGTCATCTGCGCAAGTGTCGGTACGCTTGCCGGACGGTCGGAATTGACTTCGCAGGTAACGGGTTTTCGATTAAGGTTACCGTACAGTGTCGCCGTCGGTCCTTTCCAGCGTACCGGCATATTGCCATCAGCGAATAATCCCAGCACGGGCTTATCAGCACTGGCTGAATTAAGATTGTTCATCTCATCAAGGTTTTTTATTAGTTGATAGCCTCTGGCATGAGCCTGTTCTGCCAGGGTCATTCCCTGCCATTCTCCACCTTTAGCGCGCTCATTAAATATTTTGGCCCCGCCGCCGAATGATACGTCTGCCCTGGTATTCAGCAGCTGCTCTGCAATCGAACCTTTGCCCCCGTTTTCTAACGCATTAATCGGGCATTTCGCGCTGGTAACGTCAGGGCCGTAGCAGCGACGTGACATGACATGGGCAATCTGCGCGGCGGGCGTTGCATCCAGCAGTTCAGCGGTAGAGACATTTCCAGTCGCTTTGCCGGCGGCCTTGGCTTTCTCCAGCAGCGTCGGATAGGCTTTGCCATTGACATCAACGCCTATGGCACCGTTGTAACTTTTAACGCCGATACTCCAGGCCGTTGCTGAGGCCGCTGAGTCAGTAACATAATTGGGCTTATGACTTTTTTGATCAAGGGAGTAATGCGTATATTGGCCGGTCAGCGGCAGCGCATCAATTCCCTTGAAGAAACCACCCGCGCCCTCAGCATAATTGCGCGCAGCGGTAATCTCCGAATCGCCCATACCATCACCGATTAGCAAGATGACATTTTTTGCCGACCCTGAATGAAGTGAATCCCTCAGCGCCTGGGTTTGATCTCCCTGTATACGGCGAGCTCCGCCAGGCTTGCTGAGATCACCCTCTGCACTACGGTGGTAAACTAAACTTTCGGCTCCGGCTCCGTTCACTATTGATGCCGTTAACAGCGTGGCTAAAATAAAACATTTACAGTGCATCCTCTGTCCTCCTTGAAATTATTACTTAATGTTTGAGCCGGTAAGTCTGCGACAGTTTTGTAACGCTTTTGTGACGTCGGTATGTATTTAATATGACCAGAAGAGCCTGCATCGCCACGCTGAAGATGAAAAATGACCGCGAAACGCGATAACCGCTTTCATTTCGTACAAGCCTTAAGCGAACGAAAATCCCGAAGAAAATTCTGCTTGACCCACCCGCACTGACTCCCTATATTACCGCACCGTTGCTACCCAAACAGGCAGCGGCAAAATATGGTGAGGTGTCCGAGTGGCTGAAGGAGCACGCCTGGAAAGTGTGTATACGGCAACGTATCGGGGGTTCGAATCCCCCCCTCACCGCCATCATTGATAGGACGTTGCTGGGACAACACCTTTTATAATCAGGTGTTATAGACAACCAAGGGACAGCGTACTGACATAGTTGGTACAAAAAAGTGCACGTGAAATGCACGCGCATCTCTAGGCGCAAAGAAAAAAGCCTCCGGTTAATGCCCGAGGCTTTTCTGTTTGTGTCTAATTGAAACAATATACTCACCATCTCCACATCAAATGTTGCAGTGTCTGACTTCGAAAAAACCGTTACCCGCAAAGCCGTTCGCATGCGGGTAGAGTTTGAGCCATTGCTATCTGAAATGAATCAGAAGCTGGTTGAGTTACAGCGCCAGGAAAGCGATGGGATGTTGATGCTGGGTAGGCTAGAAGAAAGCTGTATAGGCCAACTGACCAACAGAATGTAGTCATTAATAGCCCCAACAACCATCACAAAATCTTAACTGTTTAGTGAAAAGTTGGGGCTAGTGTGGGATGATTGGGGGAGGTGAGGGTTATGCCTTTGTGAGGCATTTTCAACGGAATGTAAGATAAATGTTTACCAATATTATTAAATATTTAAACCATAGAGTATTACGCATTGCGCAAAAACAAAATTTGACCGATTTGATAGATAGGATAGTTTTAAGAAACAAGGATTTTTGTATAGTATCTAACAATTGCTGGAACATAGGTATCTACAAAAATTTAAGAAAGCCATATAACACCCCGTTTGTCGGTCTAATGATACCTACCTCAGACTTTATAAATTTAATAAAAAATTTTAATTATTACATGAGTATTGATATTAAATATAGTCATTTCATTCCAAGTGAGGAATACCCGATTGCAAACTTAGATGGCGTTATTATTTACTTCATTCATTTCAAAAATATTGATGATTGCATTTCAAAATGGAATAGAAGAAGGCAAAGACTAAATATTTTTTTAAAAAATAAGGGAGTGAATGATATAATCTTCAAGTGTTGCGATTTAGATTCAAAAAACAAGGAAAATGATTATGTAAAATTCAGGGAGCTAGGCCTAAATCGCGGTATATATTTCAGGCAGAAAAGAAATTCGATTTTATTAGGAAGAACCAATGCAATCCCCGGAGGTCCAGAGCTTTACAGCGCGAGAATACTTTACTATAAAGCTTTTATTTCGCTCTTCAAAGGTCTTTAAGTTGACATGCCTGAATGCCAGTCATGCCAACTCTTCGATTTTATGTTGCGCTTATATTAATATCTAAGCACTTCGATACCATCCCATTAGTTTAATAAATGCGTTAGCTACGGAAAACGCCGTACCAGAACCAGTATTTGCCGTTGTTCCTGAAACAGAATGCGCGTGAGCGCCGATCGGTACATTGTGTGCATGCGAACCTGCTGCGCCTGTATTCAGAGGTGCATCAAGTCTAAAATTACCGCCATCCGCTCCGTTACCATGACTATAATCGGGACCGTTAAATGGATGTGTGTGCTCCCCCTGCACATCAGTTTGCTTTGTTCCATAATCAAACGTGCTGGTATTAGCAGAAAAAGTATGCGCGTGCGCAGGCAAATTTTCTGCTGTCAGAGTGACTGAATCCGCGCCGCCTGTTGTCATCACATCGCTGCCGTTGGCGCTGGCCAAACGAACCGTACGATTCTCCCCAATATATTTCCACGTTGTGCCCGGAAACAGTGTATTAGGATCTTTATTCTGCGCAAACCACGTCACAATACCGACCGGGTAGATACCATCAACGCTAACCTTATTGGCAAGATCATACGCTGCCTTAATCGCTTTAGGCGTAGCGGCCATCGTTTCATCGTTACTGTTGGTGGCGCTGCTTAGTTTGGTAATACCAGCTACCGAGGTTGATGCTGCTGGTACCGTATCGCTAATCTGACTTTTAAGAGCATCCTGCAAGCTGGTAAGTAGTGCGGCTACATCGCCATCGTCCAGCACGTCTTTTCCCGTTCTGTCTGCGATAAACTGCCCCAGCGCTGACGACATAACTGATGACTGTCGCCATACGGTATTCATAACATCCGAGCGGGCGACACCAGCAACAAAACCGTTATGACGGGTTGTCAGATTCTGGTATTCGTCATCTGAAATCACGTTAGCACCATCTGCTGTGGCAAACGGCAAATACTCGCTTTTAGCCATTACTTATCACTCCATACTGATTGATCCATACCTGAAACTTCTGAGTTGTCTAAATCAAAACCAAAGGTGGGGCTTTCTTCCAATGCTTCATCGGCAATTGCCTGATAATCAGTAGCGGGCAATATATCCAACAGACTTGCAGCGGCATTTAATATTTCTTTCATTATGCGTTTCCTTTTAATTCTTTATCGTGGGTAAATACGCCGTTCCATGTTGATTTCATGGGCAACAGGGACTTGAGGTAAAGCTGATAAAGTCGGACAGCGCCCTTGTGCAGCAGCACAGGTGTGTACTTGATGAAATCATCACCACCATGCACGCTAATCCTGCTCTGGTGTTCTGTCAGATACTTATCGCGTGCATAGTTGCCTGTACGCCAGCGGATGCGCGTCTTGCTTTCGTTATAGAGCCACTTCCTATCTTCAAGAAAACGACCAACCAGCATGACATTCACTCCATTCAACATTTTGCAGAACTGAGTTGGCGTCATGCCCTCTTTGAAAAGGTTCTCCATGCTTTCAACTTTGTTGGTCAGGTCTTTATTGGCAACCTCCAGATATTCAACCTTTTCTGTGTACTCCAATAGAATATTGCGGAGGAACACCGGGTCATTAAGTGCGCGAGTGGGATCGAATACTGCCCCTGAAACCAGTTTTTCAAGCTCCTGCCAGCGGTCTACCAGTTTCGCGGTAAACTCAGGAGAAAGTTGAGCAACTACGACGATGCTATCGCGCTTGCCCTGCTCACCCTCAAACACATAAAACATCACCGGCCGCCCAGCCGTGGCCTTTTCCTCAAATTGAGGAAAAGCGATAACCCCCTTCTCAGCCAGAGATTCAATCGTTCTTTTTACATTGTCGTGTCGCTTGCCAACCAGTGTGGAAATTTCCAGACTGGACATAGTGACAACCTCGCTCTGTACTGCTAAATTACTTTTGAGCATTCGATGATTCCTTTTGTTTAGTTTTTGATATCCGCCAGCTACCTACTGGCGGTTTTTCTTTGTCAGTTCAGGTAGCGATTAACCTGATCCCGTACAAATTCTCTTTTTTCTTTATCGTCGAACAAAAAAAAACAGCGCCTTTGTGTTCCATCCAGATTTTCCAGCTGGCCACATCATCAACCGTTTTATCCAGCCCAAACATTTGGATCTTCACTTGCTTCCCATTTTCAACACGACAAAGTACCTGATAGGAAAGCGGAGCTAAGGCATTCTGCTCTACCTCTTTATCAAGGATATCCAGTACCCAGCGACGAAATTCTTTTGCCACCTGTGTACGGGCAAACATTGCCAACAAGTGAGCACCACGTAGGGAGAAAACTCGTACCTTCTTTCGGTAATTCCCTGAGGTCACTGATTCAATGACCTGAGTCATTCCGATGGTAAACTCCTCAGCATTCTGGTTGAACAGATTGGTTATAGACTTGGCACTCTTATAACGAAGAGCGCTAGCGATATCAGCTGAAGTCAGCCACACGTCGGTAAGGCTTGCTACCGGAACCAGCTCTATACCTTGGAAATTGAAGCTCGATATTGCTACACTACTCATCGTTAGTTGCTCCTAAGGTTGCTGACACAGAAGCCCCGTTAGTGTTGACGCACTGCGGGGTTTCGCCGTTTTTACTGACCATTCGCTCTTTCCTCACGCAGGCTTTTAGCCAGGCGCTGCACAATCGCAGAATTAATCGAAATCCCGTCCATTTCTGCCATGCGGCGGATTTCCTCTTTCATGCGTTCAGGCAAACGAAGTTGAAAACTCTGACTTTTAGTTTCTGTATATAAAGCATTCATCTTGGCTCCTTTTTGTATGTCACCGTGACATGATGTCACTATGACTCAATTTACTGATGGTGTCAACGTGATAGTATTGGGAAAATTTTGAGGTGCTTATGTCAGATAAACAGGTTCGTGATTACGATAAATTTATGCTCCGCTTCCCAGACGGGATGCGTGATGCTATCGCAGAACGCGCTAAGGAAAATGGTAGGTCAATGAACTCGGAGATCGTCCAGATACTTCAGGATGCGATTGATAATAAGGTTTCCGCGAATGCTGATACGAACGAGATTTTTTCAGTGCTCATGGGGAAAGTGGCTAACTGGTACCAGACCAATTCGCATGTGATTGAATCAATCAGTCACCTGAGCGACGACCAGTTGAAGCAGCTGGCTGATAAAATTGAAAAGAAAAATTAGGGAATTTTGCCCGCCAGAAGTGGACTGGCGGGGATTGAGAATATCAAAGTTTTATTGCCCAGCTTCCGGTATCAAAGCCGGAAATAAATTCATTGTTAAGGTCCAGACCGAAAATACCGTTATCACCTTCTGAACCGGTGTAGTTATTTACCCTCACCCCTTCCGGTTTGATATTGAGGTAGCCCTGCCGAATGACCGCTTTTATTACCTCCGGCACCACACCGCCTGTCAGGTAAACATCAATCGACATATCCTGATTATCGGTGAAGAATATTTTCACCGATTCATCGGGGATTACTCCCTGATAAATACCTGCCAGCATTTCACTTGTCCCGTCCCAGTGATTAGCCCGGATTTTTGCACGCAAAATAAAGCGGTAAGTGTCGTCGTCGAGTTCGGTAAAACCGCTGTCAGCATCGAATTTTCGTTTCCAGCTTCCCAGGTCAAACCCCACCCCTTCAGTATCGAGCGCAAAATAAACCCCAGTAATCGGCGTACTGACATAGCGTGACAGACCTATCCACTCACCAACAGCATCAAGCTGTGGCCCGTTACTATAGTTGATACTGTACAGTGCGTTTAATTGTCCGGCTTGAGTTGCAATATCGGTGAAAGGACGGCTAATGAGACTGATATGACGAACGAATTTATCTGCACTCAGATGTGCAGGCGTAATGTAGTCTGTGTAGTTTCTCATGACGTTACCACCAGCCTGACATCATCAGCTGTGCAGCTAACGGCCTCGCTTGAAGCCACCAGCAGATTATTTTCACTTACGGCATCCGCTGAGCGACCGATTTTTATTGCGGTAATATCGTAGGTCTGTCCTTCCTCATCACCGGGTAAATTGGCGGGGGAATACAGCCGGGTAAGGTACAGATTGTCGCCTATCAGTTGCGCATTAATGTACGCCGCGACAGCAGAACGGATTTTATCGCCGGTTAGCGTTGTGTATCCGGTAAATGCCGTCAGGTCTATCTCAACTGATACACGAACATCTTTTGGGCGTGAAAAGCTGATTTTACGCGGCATCCCGTAACTGTCGGTCACCATCACAGACGTATCGCCAAAGGTGCCTGCCCCCGGCGTCTTTTTTAATGCAATAGCGCGGGCAATGGCATTTACATCCCCGCCATCGACGACCATTGCGATAGAATGCGGCGGAATACCGTTTTTATCCGTCTCACTGGTGTCGTTTTCAAACCCGCGCTGGCGCACTACGCCGGAAAGCAGCGCAACAGCACCCTGAATGCCGTCAAGCACAGTGCGCGAGGGCAGTGCAACAGATTTCTTCTGACGCGCACGTAGCTGATTGTCCGTTTCCACCGGCCTCCCTGTTGTTGCGGCTGACGGATTAGTCACCGTTTGCCAGCCTCGGGTTGGTGTGGCGATTTCACTGATGTCGCCAGGTTGCGCCGTAATCTGACCGGTCTGAGTACAGACGGCTGTAACAGTAGCGCTGCCGTGCGTGTCGAGCGTGACGGTTGATGGCAGACTCCACAGATTGCCGTTCTTATCGCGTACCCGTCCATTGATTATCACCGTTCCCACCTGCCCGGTGAGCAGCACATCAGCATTCGAGTATCCCGGCGCATGACGCGCAATTCCGTTGATAGCTACATTGTTCGACAACGCCGCGCCCGTGCTGGTAGCCGGACTGTAGCTGTTGTATGCAGCCATAATAGCGTTGTTCGCGTCATGCATCGCCAGAGCATAGATAGCGATCATCTGACCGTCTTTGCTGTCCGGTTCAAGATAGCTGTCCGCACCATAAATCTGCCGGAAGTATTCTGTAAGTCGGCTGAGTATCGTCTGATAATCAGGCGCACTGATCCCGCTGTCGGTCACGCTGGCCGCCAGCCCTAGTGAGTCAAGATTCAGCATCGTTAACCTGTAATTGAAGTGTCGCCAAAGCGTGTGCGGATAGTTGCCGTAAAGCCCATTTTTCGCGTATCAGTATCGCGGCTGACGGAGAAATCATTAATTTCCAGAACGCCGGGAGTCGCGAGGATCCGCTGCTTTACCGCCATGTAATACACATTTGTATACTGTTTTCCCAGCACATCCTGTTTCCAGGGTGTACCTTCCTGAGTATCCAGAAACCATTGCCCACGCCATAGTGCCAGCCGGGTTTTAAGTGCCTGTGACACCGCTTCCGGTGAATCAGTCAGAAAAGTGGCATCCCCCTGACCAAAGCTGTAATCGCCGTTTTCATCTTCACGCCGGTATCTCATTGTGGTTTACCCGTATTGCCGCTTCCCGGTTGAACGCCGGAATGCACATGTGATGACAGACTGATCCCCGCTGCGGTAAGGTCGTTTTGTATCGTAACCGGGCCGTTAATGTTCGCGCTACCACCACGGTTGCCCATTCCCTGAGACAGATTGCCGTTGATGGTGACATTACCGTTAAGCACTATCTCTGGCGCGGTTATCTCAGCGCCACCTTCTGCGCTGGCCGACAGTTTACCCGGTGTTTTAACGGTAATATCATGCCCTGCGGCCACCTCAACATACGCCTGCCCGTCATCGCTGCGTAGTTGTGCGCCGCTGCTGCTGATAGCGCTGATCTTCCGTTTCTGAGACTGTGGGCCAGGCAGTGCAAACGCATCGGATAAATCATGCTGGCGGGGATCGACAGATTCCTGCACGCCGCCGTTCTGCCACCAGAAATCAATACAGCGGTCGGCAAACACCACAAGGCATTCATCACCTGCGGCAACCGGAAACGTCAGCGTGACGCCGCCCCCACGCGGAAAAATAACGGGAACGTCCACCAGCAGCGGCAACTCTACCGACTGAGTACTGCCATTCTGGTCACTCACAACCCCTTTTATCGCTGGCTGTACCGTGCAGGTAACAGCTTCAGTGTCAAATGACTGAATAATACCGGGCATGGCCACCCTGAGTTGTGATGACAGAGCATGACGCAATGTATCAAGCAGTTCCTGTTCGCCGCCCGCTCTTTCAGATAGAGATATGGCCATTAACTTGTCCTGTTTAGCGTTGATGTGTTCATCAGATCAGCAGAGCCTTTAGCGATGCAGACCAAATCCATATACCAGGGCTTTCCGCGAGTATCCCCGGAATAACTGATATTCTTCACGATATAGTCCCCATCAGTGGAAAGGCTGGCCGGTTGTGAAATGCTGCCATCTGTCTGTTGCAGCGATCCATTCGTCACAGTATCAATGCGACCCGTTGACGCGGCGATATCACTTTCAGGAAGCATGGTGCGGTAAATCAGAGTCTGATCAAGTCGTATCAGGCCGTTAACCTGAATATCAGGATTGATAAGACAACGAACATTGACGCCCGCCTGTATGGTTTGCTGCGGCATACCGATGAGACCCGTATTGCTGTTAAGCACAATGGCCTCCTGGACATAGTTATCTTCCGGCACCATGACCAGCTGACCATTGATATATTGCCAGGAAGCCCTGCACTGCCCCGCCAGATTGTCGGCGGCATCACGGGTCATGCCGAAATACGTTTTCCCTCGCGGGAAGCGCGTTGCATCAAATACAGGCGTAGCTCCTTTCACGATACCGTACGGTGCCAGCCCTTCCAGCAGAGCATGGTGCTGTTCGGCCTGCGTATGCCCGGCACTGAGTGTGGTATTCATGGTCGCGTAATCGTACGCATCATGAGAATCCACCGCCTGAACAATCACAAAGGTGTCGGTAGGATTATCCCTGCCGGTGATGGAGTAGCGAATTTTCCCGGTGAAAATCAGCCCGTAGTTATCCTTGTATCCCGCCATCAGTTGCACGCTGGCAAACTCTCCGGCCTGTATCCTGTTAGTCGTCTCAGGTTTAAGGTTCCATACTTTAAATACCGCCGCCCTCGGCCAGCGCGTATCCGGCCACGAAATACTGAACGTACAGCGAAAGGAAGAAAGCTCCAGCCCTTCGCCTTTTTCATCGGCAACGATCAGCGAACATTTTCTTATCCAGTTCTGTGACATAATTTTTGTCCGTAAAAAAACCTGCCGGAGCAGGTTAATCAGTAAGCCAGTAAAATTTTGCCGTCTGGCCGGGGGAGGTTTCGCCGGGGGGCTGTTCATCTTCCGTCACGACAACCAGCCTGCCGCCCGGATCGATCCAGGAATATTGCGCCAGTAAATCCGTACCGGGGATTAGCGGTATGCCTGTTATGACCGGCTCACCGGACGCACTGAGCATATCAAGCATCCAGCCTGCCGCATCGCGCCAGATAAGTCGCATTTGCCATACCCGGCCTGACAGGCTGATAGTGAATTGCTGGCAGGTCGCACTGAGCGGTATTTCTCTAAGCTGCATTGAACCACCCCGATAGTCGCTGTAACAGGCTGACATTCTCAACCGGTCTGGCGTTTTTAACGCCGGTATTACTCACACCAGTCGTGGTTGCCCCTTCCTTCATATTTTGCTGTCTGCTGACGGTCACCGTTTCCGTCTGAGTCATGTTTAATTCACGTAGCGTCAGTACCGCCATCAGCACATTTTCACTGGTCTTGTCAGTTGTCACCTCGATTGCACGTATCAGCATGTTGCTGTACTTACGCTTGCCGGTGATAACATCAACCGGTTTTCTGCTGGCCTGCAAATCAACAAACGTCCGGTAAACTTCCTCTGGCGACATAGTATTAAGCGGGGTGCTGATCCCTATATTTTGCGTATCGGCAAAATCGACCAGACTACCGCCGCCCGCGAATCCCACTTCCATCGTAAGCTCTGCCGGACGCTTGTATGCATGATCGGCTATGGCTGCGCCCGTCTCTACCGGATGCTCGGTGATTTCCAGTGTGTCCTGATGTTTCTCAGAAATGATGACATCAGGAACCATCAGGCCAATCTGTCGGGTTTGTTGCATGAACAGCGTTGACAGAATATCCATCAGTAAGCCCTCTGTTTCGTCTGTCCGATAAGTCGGGCATTTACGCTGGTTTGCCTTCCGGCAATATCCATACCGGTTGCAGCGGGATCAGTCGCGCCGTAGACGTTAATCGTTGTTTCCTGCTGTACATTGCCACCCATACCTGCCACTGCCGCCCGACTGATTAGCTCGCTGCTGTAAGGATTACGCCCATTTTCATGTTGCACAATACCGTCCATTAATGAGGACATAATCTTTGGGTTGTGTAAATTGAGTAATGCATCAGGCGCGATACCGAGCTGTTGAGAGATCGCTTTTATATATGCACCGGTGTTGTTTTCATTGCCAGGTGCCCATTTATTGATAATTTTCTCAATAGTGTTAATGCCCCGTCCGGCGTACAACGTTAACTGACGGGACATAGCCCGCAGGCCATCAAAGGGGGTTTGAAACCGGGCGAAACGCCCCCCGGTTTTTTCTATCTCCGCCCCCTTCTGTCCGACAAAATTGAGGTTTCCGGGATTATTATTACGTATACCTCGCGGAGCGGGTGCACCGCCGATCCACTCAGGCAGATACCGGTTTAACGCATCGTTAGCTGCACCGTACTTTTTCAGTATCCATTTTCGGGTATCCATTGCACTTTTTGTGACGCCGGGTATAGCATCGGGCTTTTCGCTGCCCTGTTTAAGTAGCTGCTTCCCAATCCCCGCAGCGTCCGCCCATCGCCCCTCATTGAGGGCGTTCAGTAGGTCGCCAATAAGGTTCAGCATTTTACCCAGCTCACCGAGGTTTTGAGACAAATTCTCAAACTCCCATTTAACCGTCCATTTTTTTGGATCGATGGCAAAGAGTTTTAATACCTCATCGGACAGCTTTTTGATTGATCCCATCAACTCACGGATATTCTTCAGGGCCGCCTGTATGTCAGGCTCCCATTTACCCCAGTCAATCAGACTTTGACCGCCCTCCTTCCATGTTTCGTAATCGTCATAAAGAGCAAGCAGGGATGCTCCCAGCATGGTTATGATGCCGAAAGGAGATGTAAGAATCGCTGTATTCAGTAAACGCCAGGCGATCAGCAGCCCACCGAATACCTCAATCAACTGTCTTGTTCCCTTACCCAGCGTAGTCCACCACGCCTCAATATCAGCAGCAGCCTGGATGAGACGGAAAATGACTCGCGTAATAGCATCTGCCATTGCTAACAGGTCTTTAACGCCGCTGGTGATGACTTTTTCAATTTTAGGGAAGTTTTCAATTACCCTTTTACGCAGACTGTCTAACGATCCCGCCAGTCCACCTGCAAAGTTTGAGCCGATCTTATCACGCGCTAATCCTGCTAATTGACTGAAAGAACGCAGTGATGTCATGAACCTGTTAGAACTGGCAGCGGCTCTGTCTGCATCAAAGCCAATAGCCGCTGCCATTTGCGTATACTGCGCACTGAACTGGCCCAGCCCTCTGCGCATCGCCATCAGCGTGTTTTCATCGATACCCAGCATCTGCGCGTATTGATTAGCCCGGTAATACGGCATCTGGCTCAGCTTCTGCCCGACTCCGGTAAAGATGGTGGACATATCACGCATGTTTCCGCTGGCATCGCGCGTCTGTACTCCCAGCCGGTTAAAAAAACCTTCAGCGCCGGGATTGTTGCGCACAAATCGCGCCAGACTTTCCAGCGCTCCCTGCGCCGCCTCTGCACTGCTGCCGGTCTGCGCGGCGGCAAACGTCAGCGCTTTCATTCCTGCGACCGTCGATCCGGTGCGCTGTGACGACCACCAGAGTTTATCCAGCCCCGCCGCTATTTTGGTGGTGAATCCCACCACCGACAGCGCTGCACCTTCCACCGTTGCGCCCATTTTCAGCACATTGGCCGTAACGCCGGTAAGGACACTCTGAAATTTCCGCATCCCCGATTCATCAACCTGAAAACCGAGACTGACAAGGAAATCGCGGATGATATCTACGTTACCCACTGTTTGCCTCTCTCCATCGCGCTATTCGCGCTTCATTGTCGTGTTTCAGTCCCAGCCAGTCGTTCATACGCGCGATATCAGCGAGATCGACTGAGCCATCTTTCAGAGCGGTATAGGGGATGTAACCAGCGTCCACCGGATCCATCAGGTAGTTCTCACCGCCAGGAAGTGTGTCGAGCATTAACCCTGCTGTAGGGGTGCTGTCACGGCGTCTTGGGGTGCGTGAAAAAAATTTCCCAGCGAATCCCCGATAACCTGAGCAACGATGTTCAGCATGCTAATCAGGTCGATATCATCAAACATCAGTTCACCCTGGCGAAAAACCGGCTTCCATTTATTCCCGTTCTGGCGGGAAACTACGGAAAGACACGGGTGGAGGATGGCATCACAATCGCTGTCACTCATGCCCGCCACCGCATCAGCAATGGCAGGCAACAACGTTTCAATGGCGGCTTCACCACTGCGCAGCTTCTGCAATTCACCCACCATGCCGGATAATACCGGCAACAGTTTTCTGGCCACTTTCAGTTGATCAAACACGCTGAGTTTCCCGGCGCGGTATGTGTTGCCGTTCAGTTCGATTTCCATCGTTAAAATTCTCCAAGAAGTTCATCGATTTTGATGCAGTCAAACACCCAGGCTACCGTATTGCCATCTTTAGCATTCTGCCAGTCGGGTATTTTCTGAAACGCACCGCCGCGAGCCGTAGCAATATCACCTGACGCATGGTTGCGTATTACAAAAATATTGTTGCCCCAGAGCGCAGATGAGAGACTTTGCGCGTTATAAGCGATCATCAGCTTTTTGTTAACCGGCGAGGTTTTCAGCAGATTGACTGTGATAGTTCCAGATTTTCCGGCATGCAGGCTGTGCATACCTTCACCGTCTGCGCCAATAGTCATGGTGTTCTTCGCCTCTGTCATGGCGACAACGATCCCCTCATCGGAGTTTGCCGAACCATAACCGAGGTCAATTACACCGGTCGGCCCCGTCATTGAGGCCGACACATCCATAAAACTGTAAGTTGCCATTTTTTCCCCTTAGCGAACGACTGTGATCAGTACATCAGCAAAATGCACGGCACCGGCGAGTTTGCAGGCGACCTGAATCGGCGGCGCTTTGCGTTTCTCGCGATCTGCCTGCGCCTGTTCTGCCATTGGCTGGATCCAGGCGTAATACCCTTTGGTCAGCGTATCGCCCGGAGACAGTTGCCCTATCGCACCACCATTCCAGACGCCGGGGGCAATCAGACCGTTATTCACCGCCTGTTCCATCGATTGCTCTACGCTGGCCAGCAGGCGTGTACCTCCCGAATCGGTTTGCGGTACTTTGGTTGTACTGGTGTAAAGCAGGTTATAGAGATTGTTCTGAACATAGTTTTGCAGCCAGTCCAGGCCGTGGCGCTCATCAAAAAAGTCGCCATTTGTCATTACGCCTTCCTGCAAAATGGCCGTTTCATTGTCATAACGCACAAAAACGTTACAGTTTTTTGCCGCCAGCGCATCCGCCTGAGACGTTCGCAGCAGTTCCGCTGTAATGCCCGGCTCCTGCTTAAATTTCAGCGTGATAGTGGTATTGTTACCGCCAAAGTTCACCGTAAAAGCGCGACCAAATGCCGAAGCAGCAGCCCAGGGGGAGGAGGTGGAGTATTGCGTGAAAACCCGACCGTAATTGCCTTTTTTCAGCACCGAGGCAATATCGTCCGTTCTGGTGGCGTCGATAGCCGCCGTATCCTGTGTGGTTAAACCGAAAATACGCGATGTGCTGCTGGCACCGATAAAGGCAGCAATAGCGGTGGCATCATCCGCCGACAGGTCAGCGGCAACGATAAGACCATACCAGGCGCTGGAGAAATCGGCCAGTGTCTCTACCGCCTGCGCCGCTGTTTCCCCGTCCATCCCCGCTACAGGTGACGCACCTGCCGCCTGTGACAGCAGTGTTAACGCGGTCAAATCAGTACCACTGTCCGGCGCGGTAACGTAGCCCACCGAGCTGTTCTTACCTGCTGTAGATGACACCACCGTGAAACGGCTGTTGTTTGCATCCCACAGGACGGTAGCGGTGGTGATTTTTTCCGCAATACGCTGGGCAACACCGTTCAGGTTAGTCTCTTTCGATAAATCGACGCCGGTAACATTTACCGCTTTCCCGTTGACGGTGATTTTCATTGCGCCATCTGTAACCCCGGTGAAGTTGCTGATTTTCGCCTGTTCTGAGGTCAGTATCGCGCCGCGCAGCATTCCCGCAGAGGCTTTACTGACCCAGCGCCCGATATAGAGATCAACCGGTCGCGGTGATTGTTGATAATAAAGAGTTGCGGCTTGATATTCCGGCGCGGCAGTGCCGAAATCGGTAGCCACTTCTTCAACAGACGAATACGCCCGCATACGCTCAACGGGATCAATAACGGACGACGCCCCCATTATCAGTAGCGCACCAAAATTTCGCGCACTTGCCGCACGCGGCGACATGTCGACAGTGACGTTAACCACTCTCGATACAGGTAAGCCCTGTGACATAATTTATTCTCCGGAAAAGGTGACCGGTATATCGGTCGGTGATTCAGCAACCAGCGATTTAACGTTGTATTCGCGCACAACCTTACGGCGCAGGCGAACATTAAAATCGTAACGGCGAACCCACTGATTGTTGATGAGTTCGGGAAAAGGAATAATGTGGCTGTAACCCGCGAGCGACAGCCCCTGGGTGTTCAGTTCCGCGTTGTTCTGACTGACACCGATCCCGTCACGAAAACGGGTCGCGTACTGCTGCCCTGCGGGGCCGTAAAATGAAGCCAGGCATTCAATGGACTCATGCCGCCAGAGTTCAGTTTTATCTTCGGTCTGGTTAACAAATGCCGGATTATCGTCAATCGGCATATCCACCACACCGAACGCGCACCAGTTAGTCTCTGGCGGCAACAGTGCGGGCTGTTTTGGCTGCCAGCGGGGACGAACCACAGAAGCAGGCAGTCCTGAGACACCGCGCAGCCATCGGCTGAGAAGCCTGTCCAGTTCTTCACCATAAGCGGGCGATTCCCAGACAGGTGGCAACCAGCCACGCTCCTGGCTTGTGTTATTGCTCAACCGGTATTCCTCCATCAAATGGCAGCAATTCACAATGAGCCTGAACAAAGCCAGTGCCGTAAGCTGTGTACGGGTCGACGAATGTCACGCGATAATCGCGGTTCTGGTACGTCACGATATCGGCATCACGTCCCGTTTCGCCGTTACTCAGGCGTTCAGTCGTCACCACCAGTATGGCCCCACTAATAACTTGCCCCGCCTGCATTCGGCGGTTTTCCAGCGAACGATCGACCGTCACCACACCCGAAAAGCCTGATGTTTCTTCGACGCTGGTCGTGATGCCGTCTGCATCCGTCTGTTGAAACCGCCGCGTAACACGTAAACTGGTGTCACAGAAGTCGGGATCAAACAGAACATCTGTTACATCAAGATTTGGCATTTTTATCCCTCACGATGTACGTGATTGCGCGACGATATTGTCCGGTGTCAATCAAAGGTCTGGCGTTGGAGTTATCAGGTGCGTTACCCGCCGCACGGCTTTCAAGTTCCGCTAAGGCTCCTTTTCCTCCCCTTCTTGCGCGGGCTGCCAACGTACTCTCTGCGAGCGGAACAAAGTCAGAGGCAGTGATAAAACGTTTAACCCCATCCGCTGCCGTTGCACCTGCCTGGTTGAGCATTCTTTCCGCGCCAGACATATTTTTATCAAGTGTTAAAAGCGCTGCCTGTTTAAGCATTGGCAACGTTTTATCCTGTACCGATTTAACACCGGGTTGCAGATGTGGCCTGGCCGGAATATTTCTGGCTGGTGAGCCGTTTTCGTTGATGTAACCTATGGCTGCATTACCTATCGACGCATCATTCCTTGCGGATGTTTCGGCAGGGATGCCTACCAGCACATCCCGGTTGCCGATAGTCTTCAGTGCGTCTAAAACAGATTTCGCCCTATCAACTCTTATAGAGACGCCACTTTTCATAGCTGACGCCCTCCCGCACCGAACATGCAGATTGTCTGCCAGAACTCCGTGCCATAACGTGTGTTGTTCCAGAAACCAGCTGCAGGGTTGAGCGTTGATGAGTTGTCATAACTCACGCTTACCTTATCCACCGATTTCGCTGAAACAATCCCGCTACTGGAGCCGCCCGCACGGCCCAGCGCTGCGGAACGGTTATCACCCGCCTGCAGCGTGAGGTAATGCGCGACAAACAATTCCACCATGTACGGGAACGTGCGCCCGAGCCGATTCTGATCCAGCTGAATATCAGCGAGATTTAACCGGAACTGGACCTGGGTATCGGGATAAAGGGTTGAGTTATTAAACTGCGGGAAATCGGTGCGAAACTGCTCGACGGTCGGGAGATTACTGTTTTTTAGCTCCATTGACCTGCTCCGTCAGCTCAGCAATTTTCTGCTTCAGCTCTTCGATAAGCGCATTACGCTCGGTCAGACCTTCAGCAGCTGCTGTTACCTGCGCGGTCAGTTCGCCGTTTTTAGCCGTTAACTCAGCGTTCTGGGTAGTCAGCTCAGCGATTCTGGCATTCAGTGCGCTAAGTTCCGCCTGGTTAGCGCCTTCACCGCCGTTATCGGTTTTATCCAGCACTTCGGCATGACGCTGCGTAAACCAGTGATCGGCAATATCGTTTTTCACGTTATGAACACCGACATCAAAATCCGTTTTGGTGTAATCGGTATCGTTAAACGTAAACGGGGTATGCACGCGGATTCGTTTCATGATTTTTCCTGAAAGAAATGGCCCCATGCGGGGCCGGTTGTCAGATACCGTCGACGTACAGCATCGTGTCGCTGTAACGCAGTTCGACCGCACCCACCTTGCTGTAGTAGGTCACCAGCTGGCGCAGGTCGCGATATTCCATCGGGGTGCGCTGAAGCGGAACCAGCGGGAACTGAACGTACTTGCGGTCTTTGGTGTAGAACACCATGCGGTTAACGTTCTGCATCGCGCCCGCTTCCAGCCATTTCACCGGCTGAATATCCAGCGGCTTACCGTTCTGCTTGTAAGCAATGGTGTTTTCGCTCAGGTAGTCCAGCAGAGAGCGGTTACCGGCATCGGATACGATAAGGCTGGACAGCAACGCATACTGATCGGGCGGCAGGCGCAGCGAATCCGGCACCACGGCGCGACCTGTCTGTTTCCAGGCCGTGGTGAGACCGTCATTGATGGATTTAACAATTTCCATCGCCGTGCTGCTGGCCCACGTCTTAGCGGCGTTGATGACTTTAACTCCCGCCTGATTAAACAGCCCTTTCACGTCCAGGATGGTGCTGCCCACGTAAACCTGACGGTCAACGTTCAGCTGGTAGGTCTGGTTCATCGCTTCGAGCTTCTGGGAGTCAATCGGGCGTCCCATCTGCAGCGCGGAGGCCAGTTCGAAAACCGTCCATGACAGCTGGCGCGACCAGGGCGTCAGTGGCAGCGTGGTTTTCTGAATGTCCAGATCCACACCGGCAATCACGTTGGTGCTGTTGCTGATCCACGATTCGCCTTCGGTACCCACTGAGCTTGGCGCGGCGAAACTGCTGTTTGAGAAGCTCGACATTTCGTCAGCAATGGAGACGTCTTCGCGCAGATCAACGTCACGGCTCCATGTATACGCCAGCAGCGGCATGTTGAGAACCGGATCGAAACGCTCCAGCTGCCCAATCAGGAACGCACCGGAATTATCGATGGTCTGTCGGTCGTAGGTGATCATATTGAGTGCTTTCCTTAAATATTGAATGCCAGTTCGGCGATGCCGTTGGCGTCGGTGGTACCGATAAAGTGCGCGTTGGTCACCAGCACGGTATTGGTTGCGGTGGCATCAGCCACGGCTTCGAAACCGCCGATCGGCTGTGTTGCCGTTGCACCGCCCACGCGGATGTAGACGGCCCCGTTGTCCGCCACGGTACCGGCATTCACTTTGACGCCGATATAGCCACGCACCAGCGCATCGCCAGTGTAGTTCGTCG
Organism: Izhakiella capsodis; assembly: GCF_900115045.1. Lineage (GTDB taxonomy): Bacteria > Pseudomonadota > Gammaproteobacteria > Enterobacterales > Enterobacteriaceae > Izhakiella > Izhakiella capsodis. The sequence goes on from NZ_FOVC01000008.1 coordinate 137,447, forward strand.
GGTTAGTCAGCTGGCGGGCAAGGTCTTTGTCAGATGTGAACGGGAAAGAGCGAACGCGGATACCGTAAAGCACGGCTGCGGTATCACCCGCCGCCAGCGGTACAAACTTGCCGTTAACTTTTTTCCCCGGCAGGCCGTCACCGGCGAACGGGTTGGTGGTGTCCATCACGACAGGCTCTACCGTTGAGTGATTCGGACGGGTGAGCGCACCGGCGTAGCTGAACGGCTGCGTTAAATAAATAGACTGACCTGTCATTACTTGGCCCCCTTCTTAGCCCAGAAATCTTTGTTTTTCTCATTCAGCGCGGCCACATCGCCGGACTGCGAATTTGCGGTGAACACTGCCAGGCTCAGGCCGCTATTGTTGCGGCTTTTTGCCAGTTCAGATGCGCCGTTAAAGATGCTGTCCACGGTCGCCATGCTCATTTTGGCGAAGTCAGGATTTTTACCTGACAGCGGTTCGATGAGTTTCAGACCGTCAGCGGTGCGCAGCGCAGCGCCCAGCACTTCGCGCTTGAGCGTGCCCATTTTGGAGCCTTCCGGCAGCGAGAAGCCTGGCAGGATGAGTTCTGCACGTGAGAGAACGTCCTGCTGATAACCAGCATCGCCGGTCATCTTCTTCTCTTCTTTTTTCTCGTCGTCGTCAGCGTCACCCACTGGCGGAGAAAGCTTATCGGTCAGCGCTTTTACAGCGGCTTCGATAGCTGCAATGCGAGTCTCGATGTCGCTGCTTTCATCAGTGACCGCATTCGCGGGAGCGCCATGCGGAACAGCAGCATCCGGCCCTTCAACTTTCACCACTACAGTGGTTACGCCGTCGTCTTCATCGTCATCACCGACCATGTTGGCCGGTGCGTTATTCAGCAACTCTTCGGCAGCCGCTGAATCTTTGGTTTTCACCGCCTTGCGCAGGCTGGCGAACCACTGCTTTGCTTTACTTGCCATGCTTTGTGCATCTCCTATTGAACAGCGAACACCGGCCCGCCCATTAGGAACAAGCGCGATGTGATTACCCCGGATGTCATACTGATTAGCCCGTCCGGGGGCGGTTTCGTCATACTCTGCGTTGTAGCCACATGAAACCTGACGAAGGCCATCGTTGATTGCCTGAATGCCCAGGGCGTCTTTTATGACGAGATCGGCAATCAGCAGGTCTGACTGGTCACCCTGACCGCGCCGGACGTTGCAGGCGTGACCGATAGTGAGCTCGCGCCAGTTTTTCGGGTCTACAAACAGGATTTCGCCCGCCTCATCCTCGGGATGGAGGATCACAACGGTCATGCCTTCAAAGGACGCCATCGCTTCGGGAGAAAACACCTCATCGGCTGAGCGGGTGACGATAATTTCCCCGTCATCGTCGGGCGTGAGTTCGGGCAAATCCTCTGCGCGGTAGGCCTGGTCACCCAGGCGGGCGATCGGCACGTCTTTACACAGCAACGAGCCATCACCCAGCAGGTAACGGTTAGGACCGAGCCGGGTATTGAAGAAATATTTCATTGTCCACCTGCGAAATTCAGGCATAAAAAAAAGCTGCTCATGGCAGCTGTAATAAGGTCAGCGCGAAGGATGCGGCGCGGCGATCAAATCACCGTCAGGAAAAACCACCTCACACCAGCAACGGCAGTTAGGCAGCGCACCTGCATGGCCGGTCATGCCGTCCAGCGTAGGGGGATCGCTCCAGTAAACGAATTTACCTTCCATTTCGGCATGAGAGTGACGGACATCGCCATCATGAGCCGTCCGCCAGATGTAGCCCATAGAACCACTGGCCGTTGATCGCGCCTGCGTCAGCGCGGTAACAGCTCTCCCGACCTCAGTCCGCGCGATGAGCTTTGCCCGTGAAGCCGCCACATCACCGGATGCCGCGATCTCTTTCGCAAACGCATCAGCACGGCCACCCGCCGCCATGGTTTCGATCGCGCGGTTCTGGATGTCGTAAATTCGGCCTGCGGCTTCGAGCGGCAGCGATTTGATGTATTTCACCTGCTCGGTAACGATGCTACGCATGACCTGCCCGGTAGGCGTGTTGTTAATGACATGACGCAGCTCAGCACCGATTTGCTGGCTGTTGTCACGCCACTCTTTTTCGCTGTACCGCGCTACGGATGCGGCAAAGCCCGTGGCGACCTGGTTGGCCCAGCCGTCAATGATTTCGCTGTAGCGCTCCAGCGCATCCATGATTTCGGTAACGCTGTCATTTGAACCATCGTAACGGCCATTTACGATGTCGCCCACTGCTCGCGCTATCTTGCGTAGCTGTGTGGTATAGCTTATTTGCACCTGTTTCGGGATCCGGCGCGTCGTCATCACTTTCTTCGGTGAACCCTGGCGGCTCGGCCCCTTTGGCATTCTCAATATCCTCATCGGTGATGTTTGAGCCAATACCTGTCACGCGGGATGATTCGCGCAGTTCAGCCATACCAACGTGCAAAGGCATCAGCCCGCTGTCGATGGCCGCATTGAGTGTATCGACCGTGTTTTTCGCCACCGTTGAACGGTCAACATCGGACATCTGCCAGAGCGGGTTAAACTCGAAGTCGAAATCATCCGGCAGCGGCGTTCCAAACTCAGAGCGGTGAAGAACCTCAAACAGGCGCCGGACAGGCCGACGCTGACGGCGTTCCTGCAGCGAACCCACATTGTCGTAGTAGTTCGCAAGGTCAGATTCGCCGGTACTGAAACCGGCTGGCGACTGGCCCAGCATGCGGATTAGCGGGATACCGGTTGCACCGGCTATCTGTTCACCAAACTGCGAAAGGATGTCCGACAGGCCCGCAAACGAATAGCTGTGCGTCTGGAATACATCGTTTTTGTCCATCAGCGTCATGCCTTCGATGGACTGAAACTGGCGGATCATGTCTATGTGCTTCATCAGCACCGCTTCGCGCTCATCGGCAAAGCCCAGAATCTGACGCAGATTTTCGATGCTGTAGGTGCGCAGGTGCGCTTTGTTAACCAGTTGGGCAGCGCCGGTTGATGCGCTGTCGAACGCCATGATGCGATCATAAAGACGCTCAACCACCGACATGCCCCAGCCGTTTTCGGTATACGCCTGCTGATAAGGCAGGCCCACACCGTCCATGCGGATCAGGCGGCTGTGGTGAATCTTCCACGCCGGAATGCCGTTTTGCGCGGCCACTACCTCATAATATTTTGGCTTACCCAGGTCGGGACCGGGCTCGGTGATTATTTCCGTGATGGTCTGGTTGAGCATCCAGCGATCGAGCACCAGCATGCCCTTAAACTGGTCGCGACCGATGGTTTCCATGCGCAGGGGTGAGGACATGTCCTGACCGTCAATCAGCAGCACACCCACCGCCCCGCCGTAAAGGCGTGACCACTTTATCGTGTCGCTTAATCCTTCCCACAGTGACAGTTCTTCCCAGCGGCCGGTAAGTCGGGCTTTTGCCTTATGGTCCATCTGCGAGGTGATGGTGACGCCTTTGCGCGTCATATCGTCCGCGATGGTGTCCACGGCAGCGCCCACAATCCACGATGAACGGTAGGCAAACTCCAGTAACACGCGGTTGCGTGAGGTGAAGTTCGGCATATAGGTACCGTGACCACTGAGGTTGCCGGACTGCAGGCCCAGACGGGATACAAAGTTGTCGTAACCGTCGATCGTCTTTGTCGGTGCCGCACTTTGCTGGCGCGGGCGTTTCTTACGAGCCATATTTACCCCTTGCCAGTAAATCCCAGATATCCATTGAGGTGACCTCCATCGGGGCGTAGGCAATCATTACAGAGTCAGCCAGGTTAGGCGATTTGGTGCCGTCCGGCTTTTTGTCCACAACAATTTTACCCACGCCGTTTACCGAATAAGTGGGCTGTGAGAGTTCGACGATAAGTTTGTTTTTGAGCACCAGCGTGCTGGAAATTGAAATGATTTCGTCAGCCTTATACGGCATCCCCTTTTCGACGGCACGATACGTGTTGCGGAAAAGAGTTCGTAAGCGCCACCAGCCCTGAGCCTTGGCGTTCGCGAAGAAATCTTTGTTTAGTCTGCCTTTCTGTCCATACTCCCCTTGCACAGCTTCTTCCTCAGGGTTAGCGGGAGATCCGCTGCCCCGATATGGCGTCGCTGTAATCTGGCGTTCCCGGCGTTCTTTTCGCTGCTCGTTGATGACGCGGGCATCGCCGCGCGCACCCGCCCCGAGCCCGTCAGAGTCGAACCGGTACATTTCAAGGCGGCGCTGATCGCAAATACTGAATGCCTTCTGAACTGTGCCGAAGATGTCGTCGCCTTTGCCCGACCATTCCTCGATATCTTCCAGCAGGAAACCGTGACGTGAAGAAAAGGCATTGGTGTCTTTACCTTCGTCAGCGACATCAAGCGCCCCCATGCGCTGCCCAGTGGGCTGTATTCCCAGGTGAATATGCGCATCAATAGCGGCCTGCACCCATGCGGAAGGAATTAACACGCCTTCCACAGATGCGCTGTAGTTGATGTCGATTTCCTGCGCCACGGTCACAGGGTCGAGCTCTTCACACTGCTTTTTATACCAGGCATCATCTTTGCGCGGATCATCACGCCAATGGAAGGTAAACACATCCACCTTGCCGCTGTGGCGGCGCTCAGCAAACGAGTTCGCCATGCCGTTGGGCGTTGAAATGTCCTGACGGCAGTTTGTAGTTGCCGATAATGAGGCGTCTACAAGATACGGGCGCTCAAGGAATGCAGACTCATCGACGATATAGAACGATGTACGGTCACCACGCCCGATGCCGTCACCGGCTTCACCCGTCATCGCTGAATCATTTTCAGGGAACAGGATGCGCATGTGCGGCGCGTGGGCTTTGGGATTCCAGCCGCCCCGAAACTCTTCAGGCAACAGACCAATAAAATTACGCGCCTTGTCAAACAGAGACTTTGGCGAACCGATTTTGTCTACATATTCCTCTTTGCGCGAACCAAACCCGGCAATGATGCCGCGATTAAACAGGCACAGCGATGCTGCCATACCCACGGTCAGCCAGGACATGCCCATGTCACGCGTTTTTTCGGTGATACCGGGCTTTGAGGTGCGCCAGTGCTCGACAAACCACTGTACCCACTCTTCCTGTTTGGGGAACAGCAGAAACGGTATACGCGCTGGCAGCCCGCGCTCAACGTTGCGCGGGTCCACCGTCATACCCCAGTCGATAATGAACTGGGCCGGATTGTCACGGTAAAAAGCCTTCATAGCGGGCAGCGTGCCGGGGTTTTGTCTGATGCGCTGCAACCTCTCCATGCGCCATTCAAACACCTGTGTGTAATCCGGGTTGCGGAAATCGAAGGGGAAAGGAATAGGCATGGAAATGTTCCGATTTAAACTCTATTTAACATAATGGACGTTACCCGTACTGGCGAAACAGCACTCACTCACTGTTGGCTGCCAAAAGGGTATTTAGTGATGAATTCATGACGGATAGACTGGAAACGGACTGCATAATCGATGCATAAAACAGGGCCGATTTTGCATAAGGCTAAAATGTGGCGAAACTCACCTTTTCAGCAATTATCCCATCATCTTGCGGTAAAGCTCTGCGGCCTGGTCTGTTGTCAGGTCAGTGCCGTGACTTTCGCCATACGACGACACTGGCTCTTTACCATCATCGATGTTGTAGGCCTGACGCTCCAGACCCACGAGATTTTTAAGCGACTCTATCAGTTCCTTAACTGACTTAACCCGCGAAGGCAGGCTGATCACTTTGTGGTAAATCTCGTTTAATTTATCCTGGCCTTTGTCATCCGGGCTTTGCATCAGTTCGCCCAGCTTTTCAAAGTCAGCCACCGACGAGGTTTCTACCTCCAGCTCGTCAAACAGCATATTGGCAAGACGACGGGCGCGTGTAATATCGCCACGGTGTTCCATTCTGACGCGCGCGATTGTCTCAGCCGTAGCCTCAATGAGTACGCGCTCTGACAAATTTCCCTCAGTGCGTACCTGCCTGCGTACTTCCTGTTTGCGTACCAAATCTTCGGCGCGACTTTTAATCTTTGCAGCGAGATCGCGTGTCCACTCATCACGCCTGGCACGCTTGCGTATAGCGCCCTCACTGATGCTGTGCTGTGCTGCAATTTCGCGAAGTGACAGCAAGCCAGCACGATAGGCAGACTCAATGGCCTCCCAATCCGGCTTTGCCATTTTATTCCTCTTTGCTTATTGGGTTGACGCAGACGGTGCCACCCTTGTGACCTTTGATTATTTTAAATGGTGTAGATTCTCCACCTTAAGCAGTACATCTGCTTTCTCTACAGATTCCACTCCTGCCTGTGTTCTACCGCATGTCAGAAACTTATAACCATCTTTAAGATAACGACAGATTGTCTCAAGCTGCTGCTTTTCATTTTTTTGTCATGTAGAACTCTTTCTGAGCTGATACTTTTTCGCCCATGCTTTCGCTATGCACAGACAGTCATCAAACATCTTTCCTTTCGCGCTGGCTGAAGCTGAACGGCGGTAATGTTCTACCGCCCGATCAGCGCTTATGCGGGCTACTGTATTGTCAAAGCCCTGCCTTTCCAGCTCAGAGATAACGTTTTTCTCTATGAACTGTATTGGCGTCATGCAGGTTCTCCATCGGGAAAGTTGCCCAAGTCTGGTATTTGTACCTGTGACAATTCAGCGATGACCTTTTGCACCGCACGGATTTTTTTCAAATGACCCTTGCGAATTGTCATTCTTGAACTTCCCGGCCTGCCAAAAGTTTCAAGTGACCATTCGTTAACCCTGAAAACCCTGTTTTGCATTTCTCCTACTGCCAAATCCTTTAAGCTTCCCATGTCCAGCAATGAAAGGTTTGGCTGAGTCTCTTTTTCAATGAGATCAAGTAACCAGCGACGAAGTGATTTAGCTACTTTGGTTTCTGCCAGCATTCCAAGCAAGTGTGCGCCGCGAGGCGAAAATATCCGCGCTCTGTTATACTGCAACTTATTGTTTTTATTACGAGAGGTCACAGTGACCACTCGCGTCATCTCTGCACTGAATTCATCTTTATTTCTGTTGTAAAGGCGGTTTACTGATTTTTCATCAGCATAT
>NZ_FOVC01000016.1 GCF_900115045.1 Izhakiella capsodis
ACATAAACATACATACGCAAACGCTATCAGGTTCAAACACGCATGAGCAACGAAATACAGAGCAGTTTTCTTTTCCATGACTATGAAACCTTAAACGCAACTAATTGAAGTATATCGATATTATTATTAGCTATTTTCGATATGTACTGAATTTTGTACTTAATCTACTTATGTTTGCCCGCACTCCTGTGGCCGAGGAATTCCGCAACGACTATTGACAACCTGATTTAAATCTGAGTGTGTAATTTTTTACACGTTTGTATGGACAAGATACATTTCGCACGTTATGTTTGCTTTCAGGTGCTAGAAACACCATCATAGCGGTAACCGCTCCCGAAAGTTTAGCGGTCTTTTTTCGCCCATATTTCAGATATGGCCGAGTGTGGGTGAATAAAATACCTTCGGGGAATAAGCCCGCTTGACTATGACAAGTTTCTAGCACTTGGCCGCCTGAGCCTTTCAGGCTTCCTCTAGAAAAGGATCATAGTATGTCCACTCAATCATTCACCTTCAAAAACCATCCCCTAAAAGCACACCATATAAACGATCAAATCTGGTTTGAATCCGCCGGCATTGCCAAGGCGTTAGGGTACGCAAATCATAGAGCAGTGACGGGGCTTTATGCCAACTATAAAAATGAGTTTGAGGGGGTAATGACCAAGGTACTTGATTCAAGTACCAGCGGTAATATCAATGGGTTGCAACATAAAAAAGTCAGAATTTTCTCGCTACGGGGTGTCCACCTGATAGCTATGTTTGCCCGCACTCCTGTGGCCGAGGAATTCCGCAACGTCTGTTGACAACCCGATTTAAATCTGAGTGCGTAATTTTTTTACACGTTTGTGTTGACACGACCGATTTTCACGCCGTATGCTGAATTAGTACCAGCAAAATCTGGTACCGGGATTTGCACCCCGTTCAGTACCAAGGCGATATCAGACGCGCCAGCGTCTTTTTTATTGCCTGCGGCCCCCCGCACCTTGTATTATTTCAATGGTGGGGCGTGCGGGGGAGCCGCAAGGCTCGCCGGTTTCCTTGGTGCCCGGTAGTGCAAACCCTGTACGTCTCACCACCCGACGATTTGCACCAGAGGGTGGTGATTGCCCTGACACACCGAGGACTATCGCTATGGCTACTTTCACCTTCCAGAATCATTCCCTTAAAGCTCATGCTATCGACGGCCGTACTCGGTTTGAATCCGCCGACATCGCCAAGGCGTTAGGATATGCAGATAAACGTTCCGTAAGCGGTCTTTATGCCAACTATAAAAGCGAATTTGAAAAAGGTATGTCGTTGGTGGTCGATTCGACCACCAATGGAATAAACAATAGCTTACGTAAGATTTCTGTCCGTATATTCTCCCTGCGCGGCGTCCATCTGATAGCCATGTTTGCCCGCACTCCTGTGGCCGAGGAATTCCGCAAGTGGGTACTTGACCTGCTTGACCGTGAAGCGGGTCAGGTTAAGCAGCCAACAATTGTTGTTGCCCCGCATCGCGAATGCCTGCCTAAGATGGTCTATCACCGTAAGAGTAAATATAACCCTTACAGCGCCTGGGCGAGCAACAACGGTAAAAACGTTTATGTTGGGTGCTTCCCTACAGTTGAAGAAGCAGTCGCCGCCCAGCACCGATACTTTGAAGAAGGTGAAATTAAGCGCATCCATAAAGCTAAGCAGAACAGCCACCCCGTTGCCCGTGCGGACTTTGTGAACCACCTAAAAACTATTCTTGAGGCGGCTCAACTGTTGAGCTGCTACGAGTGCGGCAAAGAGCTGGCATGGGAACTAGTTGCGTTCTCCCAGGAAGAGGCGCAACGCTTCGCGTGATTGACGCCATCCCCCACCCCAACAATCATCACAAAATCTTAACCGTTTAGTGATTTGTTGGGGCGGGTGTGGGATGATTGGGATAATTTATATGCTCGTGTGGCATTCTTGATTAACATAAATATTATTGGCTGATGATGAAAAATAAACTCGAATCAATTCAGATTCTTCGTGGGCTGGCAGTCCTTTCTGTAGTCTTGTTTCATTATCGTTTCTATTTAGTACCCGATGGAGCTAGCCTTGAGCTTCCGAATAAGCTCTTCGGATGGGGTAATATAGGTGTAGATTTATTCTTCGTCATCAGCGGGTTCATCATGGTGTACGTTACGGATGGAAAGGTTAGCGGCTTAAATACAAGCCTGAATTTCATCGTAAACAGGTTAACCAGAGTTCTTCCCACATATTATATAATTCTATTATTTGCATTTCTAACGGGAGGCGCGATGAGTATTCTCCATCATCCGGCTAAGGTTAGCAATTTGATTAGTGCTTTGACATTTCATCCAAACTTAACTAATCCCGCCCCCCTTTATGTTGGTGAAAGTAGTATGTTAAACATACGATGGACACTTAACTATGAAATTTATTTTTATCTTGCTTTCGCCGTTTGTCTGTTGATTAAACCCAGGCTGTTCCTATTGATTTGTTGGCTCAGCACCCCGGTCATAGTCGCCTATTTTTTAATGCCCAACGTCACATTTTTAACATCAGGTTATGAATTTTCGTCAGTTATGGCACGATTTCTTACTAACCCAATCATTCTTGAGTTTGGTATTGGTGCGATCGCAGGCTACATATTCAAGCATTTAAAAAATTCAAATGAACTTTTTTTTCTCGCTTTGGCAATAATTTCACTCATTTCAATAGTTTTCGCTATTGCGAATGGGTATTTAGAAGGATTTAATCTCATCACAGCTTGCTCCTTCGCCATGTTAGTTATTACATTTTCTTTAGCGGATCGATTTATTGTCCAGTTCACACCTCGGTTCTTAATTAAACTTGGAGATATATCTTTTTCATTGTATCTAATTCACAACCCGCTTGCCAATTTCCTCTCTGATAAAGTAGAGAATATATACCCCAATGCAATGCACTCCACACTGGGGGTTATTATATTACTTACAGCGTCTATTCTAATGGCGATTCTTTCACATGAATATGTAGAAGTTCGATTATCTGGAAGATTACGCCATACGGTAAGTAAATACATGCCAGGCACATCAAAAAAAATTAATCAGGACGTTCAGGCCATGTAGGCTTCGTACAATCTACTCTGCTCAGTAAAACGCGGTATTTTTTCCAGCTAGCAAGCGACTGTTTTTCGTCGTCCGTTGCCATATCAAGATCTACTGCATCCTGTAATGTGTCTATTGTCTGAGTTGCTTCTGCCATGAGCTTACTACGCTTATACTCTGCCGCCGCAAGGAGTTGTTCCTGGGTGGGCGGCGGCGGGTCAGATAAAACAGGATACCCGCTTTCATTAGCAGTTATAATTTTACCCTTAGCCTGCCCCTCAAATAACTGTTCGTAATCCGAATCCTTAACGGGTATAGCATCAGCGGGCCAGTCCGGGTAATCGCTTTTCATCGCTTCCGGATAAAAACCACCTGTCGTTTTACTGTAAAAATAGCTCATAGTGTTTTTCCTTAATATCCGATTGCTAACCAGTCTGCGGATATTTCATCGGTGTAGATATGAGAAATAAATCCGTTTTTATTTCTTGAGGTTGCACTTATATTAGAAGAACTATTACTCCCATTAGTAGAATTGCTTTGTGTCATCTGAACAGATATGCACGCTGTTGGAAATGCAACCGGAAATGCAACTTGTACATCGCTCCCAAGTCCTACAGTGCCCCACTGGAACATCATCCCCGTCGCTGTATCTTTAAACCAGCCAGTGTCGCTTTTGCTTGCCGTATTTGTTACGGCGCTAATCCTGCTGTCTGTATAATTCTTAGCGTTCTGCTCTGCTGCGTTAGCCCTGTTCTGAGCATCAGTCTGTGTTGAGAGATTGCCTGTAAATCCTTCATGGAATATGCGATAACGTGCGTTTTCTAGTGAATAACCACCAATCGCAAGGGCATTATCAGTGTCCAGCCCGAAGTATGTTGCAAAATCACCCTCACGGTGAAACATCAACGCCGCTGACGCATATTTATTGCCATTGTTGCTCACTTCCAGAGATGGCCGTTTTTCACCTGTTGCGCTGGATAACCCCGGAGTGTCACCCGACATAAAGGCGGTAGTAAGATTATTCTCAGACGGATATCGCGCATTAACCGTCATTACCTGGCCGTTATTTACACCGATTGAGGATTTTGGAATATACAACCCATCGGACTCTGACTTACTGTACGCGCTAACATCTGAAGCCGTAAGTTGCACATTTCCGGCATTATCGGGGGATAACGTATTAACTGTTTTAACATTGCCGACATTCGCCAGCGCATCTTTCACCGCTTTAGGCGTTGCGGCCACGTTTTCAGCATCGCTATTAGTTGCGCTACTGAGTTGCGTAATACCCGCCTGAGTGAGTGATGCAACCGGTAGATTGGTTATCCCGTCGATAAGGTACCTGATCGTACCGGCCGTCAGCATATTAGCGACGATATCGTTAGCCGACCATGCCCGCGCTACCGTTCCTTCCTGCCCGCGCAGGATGGTAAACACATCGCCATTGCGGGCTGTAACGTGCACGATCTCATTAAGCTGGCCCGTCGCGGCGTCAATGATAGTCAGCTTAAAAAAGCTTTGCCCCTCTACCGCCGCCGGGAATAAACTACCCGCACCTGTATTTACGGACAACGTAGTCGAGGTAGCATTAATCGACGCTGAGAGAACGCTATTCGCGTTATTAGATACTAATAGTGTAAGTGCCATTTTCGCCCTATATTAATTTGAACTATGAATAGTTGACAGGATGGTAGAGATGAACAAGGCCGCAATTTATATAGTTAAAACGCTACTTTCTTCGTGCGCGACAGTTACAATTTGCATTTGCGCATTTCTCATAGCGTTTATTATCAGAGCATGGATAGGGGAGAGTATTTCACTATCAGATAATGTATTACTACTGCGCATAACCATACCCTTGTCGCTAATTTCAGTGTCACTGATAATGATTTGCATGTGCCTCAATTTCTATTTAAACATCCTAACGGACACGCGGGATTCAAAGGTCAGGAACAATAGCGCCGAACTCGAAAAAACATCGCGCAATGTACGCGTTGATGAAGTCAAGTTCTAACTAGCCAACAACAGTGACCGAAACCGGCTGATAAAACGGCATATGCAATATGCCGCCCTCAAAAGCCTGTTTAAAAAACGTTGCATAGCCGTAGCTGTTAGCTTTGTAGAGAGTACTTTTTGCCTCGTTGAAAGACCGGGTATTATATGCCGCACTATTCAGCACCGCTGTATCAGTCAATTCCCGATAACCGTTGATAACTGACACTGCCGCGCCCGCATCAGAGAACAGCACTGAAACACTCCAGCGCTGATCGTTCACTACGTCCGCGCCATTAACGCCGGTCAGAAACCGCAGTACGCGCCGTTTAAGCCACGGTATCGTGAAGTGAAAGCCGTCACCTTTATAAAAATTCCACGTCATTACGCGCTTAAACAAATCGTCTGACGTTTCGACTTCGGCATCTGACGTCACAACGTCCCACGCATTAATCGCCAGTTGATTAAACGCCAGCGCGTTGTAAGCGCCATAGCTGCGCTGGCGGCGGTTCATCAGCACCGGTGCGTCTGCTCCGTACAGTCCCTTCAACAGCCAGCGTAATTCCTGACCTGCGTGTCCGTTACCCGCGTAAACAGCGAGATTCGCATTTTTTAACCAGTCGTATAAACCCTGCGCCAGCGAATTATACGTATCAATGAATGCCTGTAGGTTTTCATCATCGTTGTACTGTTGATAGAGATACGCCGGGATTATTTTGTCGCTCACTGTTTACCCCTCAGATACCGTGACCCCGTTTGCAGCGATGTACCAGTAGCTGTACGGATCACCGGTAATAATATCCATCGCTGCCTGCGGCGCGGTTATAACGCCGTTGACGGTTACGGTGACATCGAGCGCGCTGATTAGGTCCGGGTTAAGTATTGAAGAAATGGCACTGAGAAAAATATCTTTAACTGTGTTCAGATTCAGCGGTTTTCCCGCGTAAAGCTGATTGATGTAAGCGATAACCGGCGCGGACACGACAGAATTAACACTTTGGGCGGTGAGGTAGTTCACGCCGTCCGTTCGCCATTTGAAGAATATTTTAACGTTCTGCTGGAGTGGAATAACAAACGGAATGAGATAAGTATCAGGCCAGTCGGTCACCGTTACGCGCTGATTACGCAGATTCGGTGTGACTTCACCGCCTCCCGCCCAGGTTCCGGCACCGCTGGTGTCGGAATTAAGGGAAAAGCTGTGCGGACTCAGTACGCTGATTTTAAACGGTGTACCGTTGATCCCCGTCATCCCCTCGACACCCTTGAGAGTGACAGTCTGGCCGTCGCTGAAACCGTGCGTGATATTAGTTGTTACCACGCCGGGGCTGGCTGAAGTGATGCCAGTAACCTCAAGTGCGCACCCCTTCAACCGGCTGATGTCGCCCGCCGACTGATAAATCGCCGCTGCCATTGCGTAAGTGTTGCCACCTCCGCACATAATGACCCATCGATCACCGTCGGCAATAACCGCTGTCAGACGAAGATTGATATTAGCCACATTTGCCAGCGCGGTACGTATAAAGCCGGGGTAGCCCTGTACGGTCGGGATACCGGCGTCCCACACGCGGGCGCGGTACTGTGCGACCGTCTCTGCGCCACTGCCGGGTATCCCGGGGGTTTTATTCGTGCAGCTTAGCGTAATCCCAGCGGGAACCCCTGTTACAATACGCGTAACTGTTCCTTCGGGCACCGCAAATGCCCCGCTCACGGTGGCAATACAGGTAACCGGATCGGATTCGCCATCTGCATTAATAACAATGGCGTAGGGTAATGCGAAAGTGTTACTCCCGTCCGAAACCTGGAAGCCTTCGGGGATAATAAACGCCGCAGGCCCCGTAAAAGTAACGTCTACTGCGGTAAATCCAGCGATTTTCTGTCCCTGCACGCCGTATTGCTGAGCAAGCAAATTTAAGACAAAAAGATTGGCTGTCAGCGGGCTGACCGAGTTGATAGCATCTACTCTGGCCTGGTCGCAGATCAACAGTGCGCCAGCGCTCGTGCTTGCGATATCTTCGATTAAAGAGCCAGGGAGTTCTGTTGTAATTCCGGGCGCGAGTTGTGTTGCTATGCTGACTATTTTTTCACGTAGCGCGGCGGCGGTTTGCACCTGCGGCCCCGAGCTGTTCCACTCAACAGGTAAGTCACTCACGTTACTATCTCCGCTACTATTTTTGATCCGGATTGCGTTATCGCTGAAATGTTGTAAACGGGGGGATCGCTCTGTGTCAGTACGATACTTAATGACGCAAATTTGCCACTAAACTGCCGCTGAATACGGTCTACATAATATGTTGGTAAGATCTGCTGTATGACAGAGCCGTTAGCGGGGATACCGTGCGCGGCATAAAAAGGGGATTCCTGGGGCGACAATTTCAGCGTCTGAATTAAAGTCGTTAACCATACGCTGTCATCGAATCCGTTAGCGTCAGTCTCAACCCTCCGCCATTTTCCTGACTGGTCCCGGCCATATGTTCTCAATGTGTTATCCCCCCGGAAAATTTACTTACGGGCGCGCCCGTGTCCGCTCCCTCATTACCATTGCTGTGCTGGTGCGTATTCAGCCACTGAATTAGCGCACTAAAACCCTCCTGCATAATTGCCGGGCTGGTCGTGGCGGCTCCGTCGGTCAGGGTTCCGTTGCTACCCGTCAGTGACCACCCCTGCGCATTTAGTGTAAGCGTGGAGCTGGCAGCGCTGACTTTGAACGTATCCGGGGTAACAATAGCAATGCTGTCGGGACGCAGAATGAACGTGGTTTTAGCGCCAGAATCACGCAGTGTCACACCCTCCGGGCCATAGGCGGTTAGCATACCGGGGTCAACGCCCTGCCATTCAGTATTAGAAACCGGAAGGAACACCAGCGCGCCGAGATTCGGGGGCGGAGTCATATCCGCCACGCCACCCCCCTGCCCGCTCACGCCCCCGAGGTAAGTATCGGCCGGGATAACGATCCCCCGGTCCCCGGTTTGCATCGGATAACGAACGTACTGTGGGCCGAATAAGGGGATCGTGACCTGGGGCAGCGTCCAGGGAATATCGCGCAGAAGGAATTTAACGGTGATCATGTTGCCATTTCTTGCCACGACTTCTGCGGGTAAAATTTTGCCCTTCATCTGCATGGCCTGCGTTATCCTGTCGCTGACAAAGCCGTGCATGTTCCTGCTGAAATTAATCTTACTGTCAATACTCATGCAGTTTTCTCCAGCAGGGGATAAGCTTCAATAATCGTCATCCAGCTGGCTCCGTCCGCCTGCCTGCTGTTGCCGAGTATCCGCACTGAGGACACGCGGAACACCCCGGTAAAAGCTACCGAATTTTTATACTGTGAATATGACGAATCAGTCAGCGTCGCACGCGACTGCGCGGGCAGTCGGATTGCATCGCCGACCATCACGTCGCCGCGTAGCACACACTGAACGCTGACCGTGCCAAAGCCTACCCAGGTCGGTTGGCCAACAAGATCAACCGGGTTAATGGTCTTCGCTTGCGTAACAGGCGCACTACCTGACGAGGCTTTTAACTGCTTTGCGTTATCGAATACTCTGATTTTATCGGCGCTGACCATCACGATATCCACGCCCTTATAACCGGGCGTCGTGATAATACTTTTGCTTATCGCGTTAAGTGATATCGCCATTTCGCTGAGGCTGCCGCAAAACATCGGATAATCGTAATTGTTGACCAGCCGGTCACTGATATTGATATCAAAAGCAAACTTATTCAGCGTCTGAAAACATTGTGTCAGCGCTACGGAAAGCTCGGTGCCTTTATTCCACGGTAGCGTGAGGTTAATATCCGGCAACGCCTCGCCGCTTTGTCCCACGGAAGGCCCTGGCATCACGACGAAATCAAGGCGTATTTCTGTCCCTATCCAGTTGCCGTATACTTGCCAGATGTAGCCGTCAAGAATAACGCTTCGCTGCGCAGGGTTTGCCAGTGGAAGCCCCGCTGACATGCCGGCACGCAGGCGCATACGCTTGTTAAATAAATCTTGGGTAGCCTGCTGCATTTCTTTCTGACTGATTCCCCACAGGGTGACGTGACTTCCTCCCTGCGGCGTCGATTCTCCGAAACGGAGAATATCGAATTCGATCATTAGGGCACCGGGGTCGTAAACGCCATTCGCCAGGCTGCCGTAATGCCGTATCGCTTTTCCGCTTTCATCCATTATCGTCAAATCGTAATAGCGCATCAGCCGGTTACCTCTATTACTCCCGTGTCGGCGAGCCACGACAGGGACGCACCGGGAAAAATATCTTTAACTAAATTGATTTCACGCCCCTGCACAGACTCCGACAGCGCGACGGTGCGCAATAGTGTTCCCGAACCGTCAGTAACTACCAGGTACCAGCGCTGCGCCGACATATTCCAGCGGATCTGGCAGTTGACCGCTTCGCCGTTAATTGTCGGGCTGAAATGCTGGCTTTCATTCTCGTTTCCAGTAAACGGAAAGGTTTCCGTAGTCACAGTCCCAGCCTCCCGATTAATCCCGTAATCTTCCCGGCGACGTTTGTGAGGTCACCGGCAACGCCGGATATGCCACTCCCCAGCGCGGTATTACCCAGTGCCGAAAACGTATTAGTCCAGGCGCTTGAGTTAACTTTGTCCCCGCTGTCAAGTTTGCCCAGGAAACTATTTACGGCGTTTGCCGCTTCTTTTTGCGTTATCAGCGGTTTTTCAAAATCCCAAAGCCACTGGCTTTGTGGCAATGGCTCGCCACCGCTGGTTACATCTGAAACGGTTTTCAGCACGCAACCGCTGTAAAAAGCCGCGGGGGTGGCTACAACATAGGTGCCGCCGAGATTACTGTGGGCCTCGATAACTGACTGAAGCGCACTCAACGTAACGAGTTTTGTTATCGCGCCAGTATTCTCGTTAACGGGCGCGGACATCATCATTGGAATGCGTAGTGGCTGTGCCAGTAGCGCGTTGGCCGCCACGGCCTGGTTAAAAAAAGGGTAACGTGCGATGTCATAGTCGATCAGCGTTCCGCCCTGCGCCGGACGCCAGTGGCAGAAATACTTATCAAGTGAAGTAAGGTTAAATGCTCCGCTCAACAGGCCGCTGACAAAGCTGGCGCTTTGCGTAATCGCGACGACAGGTAACATACCGCCGGGAATACCTGCAGCGATACCATCACAGAAAATAACCGGCGAAATCTGGAAGCCCAGCCGGTAGATCTCGCGGGAGATAGCCATCAGTGCGCCCCCCTCAGTTGGGTGCTCGACACCAGGGCGCTGCCTCCGGTGTTATTGTAAATAACAATACCGGGACGTGAGCCGGTGTAAGCAGAAATAAGATCCGAGGTGTAGCGATCCTCCCGTGCCTTAGTCGTACCGGCTTGTTCGCTACCACTTACAGGTTTACCAAACATGGCCAGATATTGCTCCCTGACACGTTGCGGGTAATTAATATTTTCCGCGCTCCCCCTGTTTACGCCGCCATTGTAGGTACGAAGCATCTCATCAAGGTTTCCATGCGCCCGCTTCTGTGCCCAGGCAAGTACTCTCGCGCCAGCCATGATATTGTCTCTCGCATTAAACGGGTTTTCCCCGTCCTTGAAATTAGACGGCATGACCTGCATCAGACCCAGCGCACCCGCCTTACTTTTAGCCTGTACATCCCATGATGATTCAGCCCCGGCGACAGCTTTTAACAGCTTTTCACTGACCCCATACTTTTTGGCAGCGGCGGCGAAATCGTCGTTGATTTTCTGTGGCAGATATTTCTTACCCGTGTAAGGATCAACTATCGGGTTGATACCGCGCCACGGAACATTCGACGGGGACTTAGATTTGTTTTCATCGGCGAAGTGTTGGCGGGTATAGGGGCCGATCCTCTTGTCAGGGCCAGCCGGTTCCGACGGGGTTTCAAACATCCAGGCTATCCAGTCCGCCGCCTTTTCAATAGCCCGTGCAAGACGCGCAACGCCGCGCATAAAGTCTCTTACATCCCGGGGAAATTCAGGCGATGAAAGATAGCTACTGAAACGTTTTATGGCATTGCCAAGCCAGTCTATCCCCGCGCCTATAGCGGGTGATTTCATTACAGCGCTGACGGCATCAGAGAACGCCGATGATAATCGCGTAAGCTGCGGTGCCAGCGGCAACAGACCCCGGACAAAGGTGCTACGGATATTCAGCCGGCTGCGGTCAAGCTGTACGTTAAAGTCCTGCCACTGTCTGAGTTGGTTATCCGTCAGTTGCAGGCGCTGCGCGTCCGCCGTCGCCTGTTTTGCCATCGCATCGATTTGGGCGTCGCTGTATTTACTCAGGCGCGTCAAATCTTCCATTGACATAAAGCTTGTCAGCCCGTATGCCTCAGCCCCCTGTTGCGTGCGTCCCGTTTGGTTAAAAATATCACGGGCGTTGCGCAGCAGCTCCGGCAGTATTTTTGAAGGGTCCGCATCCGGATTTTTTATGCCCAGCGCCTGAAACTTCCAGCGCTGCCCGAGATCAAGCTGGGCGTTTCTGATAGCGCCGAGTGTTGCCGTTGCGTTTCCTAAAATCCGGTTGAAATTGATGTTACTGGCATCGAGTCCGCCGGATGTAGTGTTAAGCCCCTGCGCATTGAATCGTTGCGACGACGCCACAGAAGCTAATTTATTTATGCCAAACAGCCCGCCTGCGCCGAGCACGCCCGAAAAAATGCCGAGGATTTTCCCCCAGGACAACAAGCTTCCTGTCGCGCTTTTAATATGCCCCGCCAGGCTTTTCGCGTGCTGATTTGCTTTGCGCAAAAACGTTGCCGAATCCCGGGATTTTTTACCAAAATCCCCCTGGCGTTTTGATGCCTGAGTAAGTGAGCCGTTAAGTTCACCAACACTGGCGTTAAGCGTCGTTAGCGCAGCTATTCCGGCATTGAAAGCCGCCGAGACAGACTCGGCTCCTTTTTGCGCCCTGCCTGCTTCATTTGCTGTAATGCCTATGCCCTGCGCGATACTTCTCCACTGCTCCGGCATCTGCTCAAGCGATTTTTGATAATCGTTGTATTTAGCGAGAAAATCTTGGAACTGGCTGTCATCAACATTAATCTCCCAGATGCTTTTAACCGACATTAAAATAGTCTCCGTGTTTTATAGCGTCGAGAATAAAGCGCTGGCGAAAATGGAGAGGGCTTTTGAACTGTTCGCAGTCCAGCTCCCGACAAAGTTCACGGAAGCCCTCGTTAGAGGCCCAGTCTAGGACGGTATAAATGATGTTTCCTGCGGGACACTCGGGGTCGGGGTATTGGTATCCGTTTTCAACGTCGGTAAAGAAGCGCTGTACTCCGTAGCGCTCAACGATGTAAGTTGCCCACTGTACACACCCAGGACCGCCCCGATCGTCCCGGGTATTAAGCTGCTTTTCTGTATCGCAGAGCTGACAATAAAAAAAACAATCTCGCCCTCAACTTCGCGGTATTCATCCGGCGTTATCACTCCCTGGCTTACTGCGGTGTCCAGCGGTATGCTTTGCCAGTCGCCGGATATTTTACATACGACGGTGCTCATGCGTGCGATATCATCAAGAAGCGTCGGGAGCTTTTCTGTACCCCTCGCGTTATCCCCTTCCCCCAACTGAATGGCCTTGCGCAGCATCATAGCCGCGACACGAGTAGATCCCAGCGCGCCAACCGTTGAGAAGAAATTGTTAAAAAGACTACCGAGAAGAACGCAGTTTTCTTCCACGACTTCGTGAGGTAACGGAATAACATGCACGTATACTATTTCTCCGTCGTCACGATTAACTGAGGTGACAAAGTTCAGCTTTTTATCAATTCGCATCGCTATTAACCCCACATTTTATTATTGGTTATCAGATACCCGGTTATCGTGACTACGTAACCCGCGTCCGCGCCGCTGAAAGTCAGTTCGTTGAAATTGACCAGATAACAGTTATGCAACGTAATAGCGTTAAAGGGTGTCGCGTCGGGCGTTACTACCACCTCTCCGAGCGCCGTGTCATTAATAAACTGATTCTGATAGCTCACCGCGAGCGCCTGCGTTTTAAGCAGATGAACGGTTACCGTTGCCTGTTGATACGGCGCCTGACTGCCGATCGTGCCTGTCATCGTAGCGATGATATCGGTAGCAGCGCCGTCGGGCCTCAAGCTGATCCCGTCTTTACCGAGATACGACGCAGTAACATTCAGCGCCGGGATATCAGTAACAGTCATGCTGCCCCGGACCCTGTTAAGAAAGCCCTGGGGAATTAATGGATTGGACATGCCTTATGCTCCCGCGAAATTAGTGACATTCACATTGAATGTAATCGACTCAAAGCCCCTCGACGGCGTAAGCACAGTACTGAGGCCGCCATATTTACCCTGGGCATAGTCCGAGGGGTTAAGGCTTGTGTAGCTCGCAAAAGGCACCGCGTTGATCACAGCACTGCCCGCAAATTGCCCTTTATTGTAGGCGTTGTTAAAGTCACTCTGGATCATGCTTTCACCCAGGGCCTGCCCAAGTATCAGGCCGTAACTTATCCCTGAGCGTAACGTTTTCAGCGCGCGGCGCTGTAGCCTGTCTATCCCCTGCTGATTGTAATAAAGCGGGTTGACGCTGGTGTTAGATCCGTTGATGATTTCATTTGCGATATCAAGCTCAAGATTGATGGCGCACCATGCGACGGCATACCAGTAATTAAAAGGGTTTCCGTCCAGCATGTGCCCCGCTACCAGCATTTTATTGCTAAGTCCCCCTTCCGCGGCGGTGCCGATGTAATTAATGTTGTTTGCCTGCAACGTCTTTAGCAAAGCGCCATTGCCCGCCGCCGGATAAGCGGTCACGCCGTACATAAAGCGCCACGCCATCGGAGGCGTCATATTTGATGAACCCGGATCGTTGGATAAAGCAGACTGGAAAGGGGCAGCCATCGAAAATTCAGTGGCGCTTATGCCTGGGGCTTCGACGCCTGCAAATACATTTGGATATTTTTCCGAGGCCCATGCCTCCCAGGTCGCGGTTGTCGTAGTAACAAAGAATTTAACCAGCGATCCGGCTGACGTGTAATTGTTCACCAGCGCGCGGAAGGTTGATTCCGTGTCCCACTCCCGCGGCGTCAGATATGAAAAAAACTTCTGGTAGGTATTGCCGAGTGAGGTATCTTCACTGATGAATGTACCGAGCGTTTTCACTGCGGCCGGTACGCTTAGCTCACCGAGTTCCAGAACATAAACTGCACGTCCTGAACCCTGCGCCCAGTATGTTGCGCTCATCTGCTGTATTTCACCCGCGGCGACTGAGGAGACGGTGCCCGTTGTGGTTGCGGTCCCCGGATCAACGCTCAGAGCATAGGTAAGAGTCTTATCCCCCGTCACGGTCGACGTAAACGCCCCGTTATAGCCAGCGGGGGTACTTCCCGCAACGATGATCGGGACGTTATCGCCCTCCGGCCATCCGTGCGCCTCCACCAGCGTGACGGTCACTATCCCCGTGGCCCAGGCGAGAGAAGATATAGCCTTAGCCGGGGCAAGAATCGCATTGATGTCCTCCGCTGAGGTCAAAAGCTGATAGCCGCCAGGCGCGAGGGTCGTCCCGCCTGTAGAAACCATCGCACCGGATTTAAGCAGAGCCGAAGGCCTGGGGGGATCGGTTACCGACACATTAATATTAACAATAGACATTGCGTTATTTCTCCGGGAATAAAGACGGAATTGCAGATATGATCAGTCCACGGGATAGGTTTCTCATCCGCTGCTGATAGTAATTAATTCTGAATTTGACAGTTTTCCGTTGCGCGAGAATATTCAGCTCGTTCTGCGTAACGCGCTCATCCTGCACGACGGGGGTATTCATTACTCCCATTTCCGCTGTGTCGCTCAGCGTGTAGTCCTGGATATAGCTTAAAAAATCCTGCACGAGCGCGTTACGCAGGCCGGTAACAGCCAGCGTTACATCTTCGGAAACCAGCTGATATTGGTTCTGATTCTCGTCAAGAAAGAAGGCCCCCGCGATTGGCGCGGTATTACTGCATTTAACTGTCGCGTACGGCGGCGACAGATTTTGTAGCGCCAGCATTGCCGGATACATTGGCATAAACTTATTAAGTGCCAACCAGATCGGCAACGAGTTAGATACCACCACATCATTGAGATCGATATCTGCGGCAGAATTGATAATCTGCGATCGCATGTGAGGATAAATCGCTTCGCCGGTGTAGTGATAAAGGTTCGCGGGTTCATTCAGTCCCGTACGGCGCGAAAAAGAGAACTGAATGCCGAAAAACTCGCCGATATAGAGCACATCAGAACCGATATCGTTAAACGGATCGATATCCGCCTGCGCTGTGAATGTCACTACGTTACGATCGTATAACTGCTCGTCATTCTGTATAGATTCAGTCGTCAGATGCAGATAACCCTTAACGCTGATTGTGTCTGGATCGCTGCTTTCCCCCTCGTCAAGCAGAGAGGCTTTAATCCAGAACACGAAACCATCAAGCGGTAAAACTTTGCGAATATATTTGGTAAAAGTCACGTTCTGAAACTGACTCAGGTCATCAAGACCCGTCGTCAGTATGGCGTTTAACTCTGTTTTTGCGGTACTAAACTCACTCAGGGAAGGCATTGAGCACCCCGCTTACCCAGGCGCGCATAGAAGCCTGATAGGTTCCGGTATCGATAAATGAAGGCCGCGGGTTGCCTTTCTTGTGTTTGAAGCGTTTAGAAATTCCGAGCAACGCGCGGCGCGTGGGTACGCCCGGCAAGCCGTTCATTTCTTCGTTATCAAGAAAAGCGACAAACAGGTTGTGAATATGCGACATTGATTCCGCAAGCGGATCGCGGTTCGCGGATGCCCCCGCCAGCAAATTTTCAAGTCCGGCTGCCATGTCTTTCGTTATCAGATCAGCGATATCGTTTTTGTGACGATCGAAGAACGTCTGCATGATGCGGTACTTAGACTCAAGATATCCCGCGACGTCGCCGGTAGTCGTGTTCTCATCTTCGTAGGGAATATCAATAACGCCGAGATGAAAAGTAATCATGACAACCCCCACAGGCTTCCGAATTGTTGAGCGATCATCAGGTAGCGGCGGCCCCACGGATCTTGCAGCATTTGTAAATCCGATAGCGATAAATCTTTAAAAAAATCCGGGGCAAGTCGCTGGGCACTGGTTGCGTTATCCGACGCCCCGGTTATCACCCCGGATTTAAAATCATTCAGTCCTTTAGCGCTCCTCAACTTCGCCAGCACGGGTTCAGTTCCGTAGTTGACGAGAAAAGACGCCGCGAGGTTGTAGACGGCGCTGGCATACAGGATTGGCATAACCGTTTCAATTTCACGATTAACCCACTCCACCGCGCCGCTGTACGCTGCCGTAAGAGACCCGGACGCGTCCGGGATATCGTCTGCCGTAATGCCCATTTCAGTGCGAACGAATCCGATAAAACCGGCCACGCTGATCGTCATTTTTTCCGGCTCCCGGATTTGGGCGTCACTATCTTTTCGTTAATATCTGATACGTCGTCTCCGTCATCCCTGCCCTTAGTTCGCTCTGCGCTAAACTCCATCTCCCCGGAATATCCGGTGCCACTTTCGCGTAACGTGCTGTCCAGTGCGGCAACAGAAGCCTGCCGGCGGTTGTGAGCCTCACGCGTAAGATGATGATCGTTATCACGTAGCGTTTTTTCGATGACTGCCGACGAAACGGGCTTATTAATGCTGTAGCACAAGCCAATAAACGCTTTACTCTGATCTATTCTGCTGGAGTCTACTAACCCGTATGCCTGATGATGTTGAATAACTGCGTCAATTTCATCGGAGGAGCCGTCAAGTACCTGCATCTGGCCCCCGTGCGGTATGGGGATCTGGCGCAGGCGACCCGTTTCCAGCATGCGGAAAGTAAAAACGTGGCGTTGCTTAGTCGTATTAGCGATGTAAAGTTTCATTGTTTACCCCACAAAAAAAAACCTCCGCGGAGTTTCCTCGGCGGAGGCTTGTTTAATTCTCAATAGATCAGGCGCTGTATTTCATCGAAAGGACGGTTATGGCTTCCGGGCGCACAGCCCAGCCCGATGTTGAGCGCATTTCTGACAGCACATCAACCGCGCCGCCGGGGATAGGGGTCGGAATTTCACGCGGTGCCGCCATGTCGCAGAACATCAGCGCGTTAGCCGCGAGAGACGGGGACAACCTGGCAAATTCGTTAGCATTCACCGTTGAATTGGTCATCGGCACCTCAACCTCGGGAACCGTAATAATCACGGCATCGGTATTCCCCGCACCCGCGCCGATAAGCGTATCGTCATATACCCAGTCAACCCGAACGTTAGCACCTTTAAGCACCTCTTCTACCATGTTACCCACGGTATCAGTACCGCCGCCGGGGCGCTGATAAGATGTCAGTTGAACAACTTGCTGAATCTCCATCGCGCCCAGTACCCTTTGCGGGCCAAGTATTACTACACGCTGCTGGCGTCCGAGCTGCATCGTCCGGGTTAGCGCTGCCTGCACATGCCCGAGCAGATAGACCGCCATTTGTCCGTGATCGTACGATAATACCGTTGCGTTACCGCTGGTATCAGCGGGGAGAGTTTCCGTAGTCGCGCCAGCAGTATTCAGCAGCCCTTCGCCCTCTGCTGGATTCATGCCGTTCAGCAACGCGGATCGTAGCTGTTGAAAAATACCCTGACGCATACCTAAACGCTGTGCTTCCGGTAATGCGATATTCCAGTTCCCGGCCGCCGCCATATCGTGATGATCATAAATTCCGCGACAACGAAAAAGATAGGTAGGTGTAGATATCATTCGGGTTTCAAGTGCCACGCTGGGAAGCTGATTTCCATTTCCCGACTGGCTTGATGTGACCTGCGTGCGGATATCAAGACGGCGCAGATAAGCGTATTGATCGCCAACGCCGAGGCGTATTTGAGGATTGCCGCTGGCGATAGCTTCAAACGCGCCGGACGCCTGCTGATAGCCAATTATCATCTCCGGCGCGATATACGACGGATTGACAATAGTGTAACTGGGAGTGATTGCAGCCATTTAATTTTGCTCCGGATTATAATAAGACAAGCGCGCAGCTGTCTTCGTTTTTCCACGTCAGAAAGCCCTTCACGCTGTCATAACTGACGGTCTTTGAGTTACCCGATTCAATAGCGATCAGTTTCACGGGCAATGCAATATCAGTGAGCGCTACGGCACCCATATTTCCTTGCGTAGTCGCAGGGCCGGACGGGGTCCCCACAGGGGTATAAGTGAACGAGGTAGTAGTGGGCGCTGACAAAACGATCACAGTACCGTTGTACGCTTCAGGGGCCACACCGCTTATTTTTACGTACTGTCCTGCTACCAGCCCGTGCGCGGATGCCGTAGTCGCTTTAGCAACGCCATCTTCATAGCTAATCGCCGTTGTAGCGATATCAGCGCCTGAAAATCCGGCGGATGCTGCGGTTGTCAGCTGACTGTTAACAAAATCCCACGCCAACGGCGTTTTTACCGATGCCCCGGCTGTACCCAGCGCAACCACCTCCGGAGAAGCTTTTAGCGGCACGCGCATATTCGAGCCAAGCCGATAGTAAGAAACGCTCATGCCTGACGCATACAGCGGCACCGGTGACTGAGGCGTGGTAAGCCCGTTATGCGCCTGATTGAATACTGTGAAACCTTCAATTTCCGACAGAGATACCGCTCTGCGAATTGTTGACCCTCGCGGGCTGGAATTTGTCCCGGGCAAATTTTCGGCAACGGGTAGCCCGCCCCACAGCGGCTGTGTCTCGTTTTCCGCTACCGTTCCCGCCGCAAGATTGAAGCGGTTTGCGGGGTCGTCCAGCGCTACGCCCTGGATGTACCCGTCAGACTGCACACCAAAAGAACCGAGGGCGTTAGTTGTCGCCATCGGATTAAGAGATAAACTTGCCATTAATTACTCCTTTTAAGCCTGGTTATTAAATCCGGTGACCTGACGCTTACCCGCTTTGAAGGGTGCCCATGCTGCTGACGGATCGCCCTCAAACGTACTAATCTGACGCCCTGTTGCATCCGCGCGTTTTATTTCGCGCAGTGTGCCGGGTGCGACAGACAAACTCGCTGATTTCTGTGCGTCGGCGTAGATCTGCTTCTCAGCAAATCCCAGCAGTGCGGAATCGGCGATTGACGATAAATCCACGGTTTTAAAATCAGGGGAATGCTCCTGTAGTTGCACCATCAGCCGCCTGCGGTAAGCCAGCGGTTTTTCACCGGAGAGTGGGATCGGTGCGCGCTTCCCGAAACCTGAAAACACGCTATCGGCTTTTACCTGTGCGTCAGCCACTTCGTTACGCTCGGAGTCGCTTAGCTCAGTCGGAATGCGTGCGCGTAACTCCGCGATCTCATTGCGAAGCTGAGAATCTGCTTTCTCTTTTGCCAGGCGTTCAGCCTCTTCAGCATCTGCCTTTTCTTTGGCCTCCGCGTCGGCTTTTTCCTTGGCGCCCTTCTCTTCTGCGTCGGCCTTGGCTTCTTCTGCTTCTTTCGCCTCAGAATCAGCTTTTTCCGCTTTCTCTTCCTTTTCTTTCGCTTCTGCATCGGCTTTGGCTTTTTCAGCCTCCGCGTCGGCTTTCGCTTCGCGTGCGTCCATGCACTTATTAAACATCTGTACAAACTTTTCCTCGTCCATCTTTTCAGCCTCATTTGGAATGGAATCAGATTTAACACCAGTAGGGGCCAGGAGTTTGTCCCACACCCCCTGTTCACAAATTGCAACGTGGTCGAGCAGCTCAGGGGATGGCTCCACCAGTAGAGGCTGACCGTCGATCTCAATGATTGAATCGGGCACCTCAACAAATTTGACGGTTGGGGAGGTGCTTAATTGCCGGGTCGCCATAATTTCGGCAGCCTCGGCGTCGTATACGCGCGCAATGGCCCACACCTCGCCATTATCAGCAACCCAGCTGTTGGTCAGGGTGCCGATAACGCGTTTTGCGAACTCATCACTATCGAGCGTATTTTTCTCGGGGTGCAGCCAGATTAGAGGTAACCCGGCCACACGCTGGAGAAATTCGGGGGTGAGATAGTCATCCGGATTGCGAAAGGTCATCTGTTGGTCTGCGGAGCGCCAGGTAACCCCTGTTCCTGTCACCCGGATGGCGAACATCCACATGTTGATAAAATACTGCGGGCTGCTTAATGTTCCGTCAGCGATAAGCGCGGCCACTTCGGTTTCGTTGAGCGATTGCCCTGACAAAACCTCTGCAAAGGGCTGATGCAACGGCTTCGGCAAATCGTCAATATGAAACCATCCAGCGCCAAGCGACTCGTCGTTAATTACTGCGTCAAACTGATCGGGCACGGTGGCGCGCAGCGTGAGATAATCACCGGAAACACTTTCCGGTGTCAGCGGGCCGTCGTACTGATAACCCACTTTCTCCTGTACTTCTCGCCGTGCTGCGTCTACAGCAAGCTCACCCGGCGCAACGTCGCCGCCGGGTATGCACCACATTCCATCGTCTGAGCGCTGGATCAGGAAGACGAACTCACCTTGACGAAACATTATCCCGCTGCCAGAAATAGCCACGGATTAATGCTCCTATGCTGCTTTTAAGGACTCCAGAAATTGCTTACCTTTTTTAGTCAGCATTTCTTGAGGGATACTGCGAAGGTTGTAAATGTAGGTAACGTAACAGCGGCAAAAAACCTCTTCACCCGGCTGGGTAATTTCATCCAGATAGCCCGCATTGCCGGGTTTGATATAGCCTTTTTTCTGCGCCCAGTTGCCGCGGATAAGATATGTGAGTTGGTCCCGCTCTTTGTGGTCCCGCCGGTAGTCATATCCGGGCTGTCGCCAGTGGCTGTGCCAGACCGCGGCAATTGCGTTATTATCTGTTGCGATTACGTTATCGATATTAGCTATCAGCTTGTGATTCTGATCAATCATCACCCGACGCGCTTCAAAATCGACCTGCTCTGCACTTTTCTGGATGTGTTCCGCTGTTTTTAGCATCGCGCCTTGTACACCGCGTAGCGCTATCGAATCCGCAGGGGGGATACTACTGGCCCACCCGCTGAACCGCGAGAGCGTCGTAGCAATCGCTTTTTGCCGGTTCAGCTTTATCAAATCAACGCTCGCTAATATTCGCCTGTCAAGCTCTGTTTTTAGTTTTGGCTCAATGTAGTTAAGTGTGAAACGGGAAACCCCGGGATGACGTTTCAGCGCTTTAGCGTGGCTGATCTGCATTTCATAGGTATGCCGGAGGTGACGTGAAACCCTGTCGAGATAATCACTGGATGTCTCACCCTCCGCCGCGTCCCGGATAACGCTTTGCCAGCACTCCAGCTCTTCCCTGGACGAATAGCCGTTTCGTAGGAAGTATCTGACGGCCTCCCTGACTTTTCGGGTAAAAGTTCTCATAGCATCATCCCACCCCCCGGCTCATTTTGTACAGGTTGTGCGGGGGGATTGTCTCGTAGCGCATCAAAATCCAGATCGAGACGTTGCGGGAAAAGATGTTCGTTGGCGTTGGCGTTTTCGCACGCCCATTCTACCAGCGCCGCGCGGTTTTCAACGTCCCGATTCAACTGCGGTAAAAGCACATCAAGCATACTCACGATAGCTTTAAAGCGTATTTCATCTACCTTAACTTTTTCGCTTTCAGGCTCTTTCAGAGACGAGGGCCATCTATATTCAAAGTTGTTAATCCATCTTGAAAAATAGACGCTGTATGTATCCTCGATTTCTGTAAAATCAGCACGCAGGGAACGGAAAAACTCGATGTTCCAGGCGCGGTACTGACATACCCTGACGAAAAAGTCATAAAGCGGCTCCAGCCACCCCCGGATATTATCGATGTATACCGCGACAGATCGCGCGTCCTCCGTTCCCTCTCCAAACCCCTGTGCAAATGTTTCTGAGTTCAGAATGATAGCTGGCATATCGGCGGAAGCGGCGATATTTTCAAGTATATGATTGCGAGCGGAGTCCAGTGGTTTTTCAAGATTGCTCAGATCAATGGATTCAATACTATCCTGCACCCCAATTTGCAGCACTTCGCCGGTTTTTCCCCGCTTAAGCATATGGCGTTTAATGCCGTTAAGCTTTTGCATCACACTGTTTGCAATAGAACTTTGATTCTGTATTTTTGTCACCAGTAGCCCACCCTTTGCGGCTACCATGTCGTCTGTGCGCATTGTCTGTATAAAAGACTTGAGCGCGTATAATGCACGCTGATAGACACTGCGACCGCTGAAACCAAAAGCCGCCGCGTTATACGCTAAGTAAATCGGGTCTTCGTTCTGCACAACCACACAGCGCGATTTATGATACGGTTTCCCCGCGACTCTGATGCCCTCGACACGCTGAAAGTCCAGCGCATTGGGGTCCTGATTCAGCACGATACTGCCCGCGGTGTTAAGCGGATCAAGAACGTTAAAACTCACGTTATGCTTGTACAGCGTGCGATAATCCAGCGACTCGTCCGGCGACTGATTATCCACAAGCATCGCCACGGCCGAAACGCCGTAAATTCGGGCGATACGCGCAGCATTAGCGATGTGTCGGTTGGCATTAAGGGCTTTCCATTCTCTTTCAAACGCATCACGCAGACGCTGCTCAAGCCCGAATGCCTGCGCGACGTGGACCGCCCTGGGTTCGTTCATTGCCATTTTGACCGGACGGTCTACCATTTTTCCGCCCAGGGGGTGATAGAGATAGATCGTTTTACACGTCTGATATCCGGCGGTTATACCTGGCTGGATATCGTCGCTTTCCAGAAGCTTAATAAGCTCCGTCGAGTCGCTGCCGAACGCGAAATCATCTTCGTACATAAGTAGGTCCCGTCAGAAGCCCTCGCCGTTACCGAGGCCGAGTGTTACGCCGTAGTTAAAACAATCGAAAAGGTCATCATCCTGATTAACTTCGCCAATGATGAACTGAAGAACCTGCGTTAACAGATGATTTTTCTTCGACTGCTTATATTCTGATATTTTTTCGTAAGCGTATTTAGATACGCGTACTTTTCCCGATGCCACGTAGCCAGATATGTTTATTGCGCGTGACTCTTTAGACAGTGCAGTTAAACCGCTGTCAATCGGATGGACGTTCCAGCCTTCGTTAGCGCCCTGCTGAAGCAAAGTAATACCCGTGGCTTTATCTTCGATAAACAACCCCGTGCTACCCATCCGCGCCAGGCATATCTCAGCGAGATGTTTTGTTCTATTCACCCACTGCGGTACAACGTCTTTCAGAAAATAGCCGTCTATCTGAATGATCTCCCAGTCGAGTATTATCAGATGTGGGATCGGATAATTGATGAGCGCAAACCAGATGCAGGCCGAACCGTCGTTATTAATATCGCCTTTTTGAGCGCAATCCACGACGCCGTACACGGTATCGCAGTGCGCCGGGTAGTCCACCGATTCGCCGTTTTCAAGCAACCAGTCAAGCTTAAAGAAGTTCTGTCCGCGCCAGTCTACAAACTCGGCTAAATATTCCTGCTGAACGACAAGCGGGGGCTTGCCTGCCACAATTTGCGCGTAGGCAGACGGCTTAATTTGTGGATTAGCGGTAGTAGGTACGTGGTGCTCTTCCCAGCCCAGCGCTTTATCGTTACACGCCTGATAAAAGAAGTTTTCATCATCTACGCCCTTCGGCGTACCGGCCATGACTGCATCGCCATCATAATCAAGCAGCGTCGGTTCAATGGCCTGCTCCCAGATGTCGCGCATCCCTTTTTTAACCAGCGACGCTTCATCAATGATAATTTTATGATATTTGCGGGACCGCCCGGCGTCTGGATTGTCCAAGGTCCAGAACTCTACCTGCCCGCCGCCGATCAGCTCGATAATCATATCGGTTTTGCTTGCGCTGACCGTCACCGGCTTCAAGAGATTGCGTATCGTCTTGTAAGAAGGGAGAAGTATTTTATAAGAGGGTGCAAACCACCCTACCCGCATGCGGTGCGCTGACCAGTTCCCAGCGCACTGTTCGAGCATCGTTGTTTTGCCGAAACGACGCCCCGCGCGGATCACTTTACGTTTAGCCGACGTGCGGTAAATGCTTTTCTGCCTGCTGTGAAATGGCAGAAATTCTATAGTGTATTCAGTCGTCATCAGGGGAGTTAACAAGTTTGATGATTATGCCATTCGAACCGTCCGGGGCTGTAATCTCATTTTTAACGCTTTCTTTGAACGCCTGAACTGTCACATGTTTGCCCAGCAACTCAAGATTTTTAACTTTATCCGGCCACTTTATTTTTTTTAGAACGCCGACAATATCGCGATTATCCCCTTGCCCTTCAAACATTTCCGCCAGATCAAAGCCGCTCAGATACTGACGCCACACCGCTGGCCATTTACTGACCGGTTTAACAGACATGTCGTCATTCAAAATATCCAGCACGTCCATTCGATCAATTTCATATAAGCGCAGTAATACATAATTCGCGTCTATATTTAATTGATCAATCCGGTCCTGCTTAAGCCTGTTAATGCATTCTTTTACCGCTGCTTCTGATAGTAAACGCGACCCTATGCTATATGCCGTCCGTGCACTATAGCCTGCGTGGATGGCTGCTTGTGTCGCGTTCATATCAAGAACGTAAGCGTGGCAGAACAGCTTTTTTTTCCCTTTTAGTTCTGCCATCGTTGTTACTCTCCGATTGATGTATTTGTTTCGCGGGCATAAACCGGGGTGCAGCGAACTTCAAAAACTCTGCTAAGACGCAATGTGCAAGTATCCGGGGCGTGGCGATTTACATATAGTGTAATAAACTCTTTATCCTGAAAATTATCAGGGTTAAATCGTTCTCTTGAATACCCGATGAAAAATGGCCGTTTAGGTAGTTCTCCTGCTATAAAACTCAATTTACTTGGGTCGTCAAATAGCTCGACCTTCCACCCTTCTATCTTTACAGTTTCCATCAAATACTTCCTCCGCAATACTTCCGCATAGAATAAAAAAGGCCGCCGATTGGCGACCTCTTAATTCTGTTCAGGCTTTACAGGTATTTCTTAGCCAGCGCTTTTAATTCGTCTTTCGCTGCGTCTCCGAGCGTTTTAACGCCTGCGGTGACGAACTCAAATGCTTTCTCAAAATCTTCTACGCCTGTTTTAAATTCGGCGCTTGGGGTGGCTTCAGGAACTTCTACAACTGTATCAGTCATTGCTTTCTTCTCTTTGTGTGTAAAAAACAGGCTTTTCAGCCGGTTAATGAATTGCATTCTGACGAACCTTTTCTATCTCTCTTATTCCCGCCAGCTGATTGTTAGCCTGCTCTATCGTTGCCAGCAGCGGATTAATCCACAGCACCGCCTGGCAATAAGTCAGGGTGCCGGTGGCAGTGGGGCCAGAACGGGCACTGTCAGAATTGACGGGATCGGCGTGCATCGCGCGGGTACGTAAACTGTTCGTGTAGTCGAGCAGCCGGACAGTGATATCAGCAGGAATAGCGGTATCGCACGTAGAGCGGGTTTTGAGTATCGTCCTGTATTCAATTTCTTTTTTCCTCGCGCCTTCTCTGATGAATGTTGCGTCTCGCTGTGCTGTCGCCGCGATAGAGTTTGCGCGCTGAAAACTGAAAGCCTGTGATGCAATTATCTCAGCTTGTCCGCTCGCTTCGCGCTGAAGTTGCTTAATGCTTTCCTGTGCGCTTGCCGCTTCGCTGTGATAGTGAAGCAGCCCGGATACTAAAAGCGCTACTGTCAGCACAGACAAAATTCCCGCAATTGCCGCCCATCTTAGCTGCGTCACTTTGCGCCCCAGTTACAGATTTCGCGCTCTACTTCGCGCCGGTTAACAAGCCCCTGAATTTTAGTTTTATCAACATAAACCCAGCCCCGGAGTCCGTCGCACGCTTGCTTATAGCGCCCTGCGTTTAGATTTCTCAGCACTGATGAGCGCTCAAACGCACTGACGCCGACGTTAAAACTAAAAGAGATTAGTGCGGCTTTTTGATAGTGATTCAGAGGAACTTTTACAGAGCGCTCAACAGCCTGCGCATATACCCTGAGATGTTTTTGCAGCAGTGCATCACAATCAGCCTGCGAATAAATTTTTCCGGGGGTTACGTCAGAGCCGGTGATGCCATTGCACACCGTCCACACCCCGCCTGTATCCTGATACGGCTTGTACTCTGTACCCTCAAGAGCTGGCAGTAGCGCGGCGGCTATTGCCAGCGCCCCTCCCCCCGCTGCGGCGATGAGATTATTTCGTAACGACGGAGACATTCCCATTTTCATTCATCCGACGGGGGCGCGGTAATAAGCCCGCGCTTTAAAGCCGATTCAAACGCCCTGGTCTGCCTGCGCTTGAAGTACAGATTAGTGATATACGTAGCGATAGCGATACAGATACCGCAAATCAGTGCTATGAAATTCCAGTCGAGGCCGTGGAGCCACTGGAAAACGCCGCCGCAAATCAGGCCGCCCGACGTGCAGTAAGAGGCCGCAGATGAAATTTTATCTTGCATAGTTTTTATCACAGTTGACCTCCCTGATTCGGGTGGCTGTCAGTTGAAAAGAAAAGGGCCACACCGAAGTGCAGCCCTGAAATTTTTTTACGTCTGATTATTTATACGAATTGTGCAGTAAAGTCCTCATCATCAATTGATGTAGGCTTTTGGAGTCTCCCTTACAATTGCAGTATTAATCAACGCCTTAATAGCCCCGCAAACCTCGTAGAAACCGCCAGGATTCGGCGATACATTGA
The DNA here is from genome assembly GCF_900115045.1 of Izhakiella capsodis. Classification (GTDB taxonomy): domain Bacteria; phylum Pseudomonadota; class Gammaproteobacteria; order Enterobacterales; family Enterobacteriaceae; genus Izhakiella; species Izhakiella capsodis. The sequence continues at coordinate 26,656 of NZ_FOVC01000016.1, forward strand.
AGTAAGCAGTATCATCCCCACTACCGACACTTGCACAGAGCACAACATTATCGTAATGGAGTGCAACACTGACCCCGTGCCGGTGTCCGCCAGTCAAAGGTGAATCATCGAGTGTTGTGGAAATCACAAAGTTCAGCGTGTAATTTTCATCCATCGGCAATCGGGGGAGCGATACAGATTCAAACTCGCCTGGCTTTTTCCATACCCCAATCTCTACATAAGGATGCTCGTTGCCTTCAGAGTCTTTCCAGACATCCGAGGGTAGAGACAAAGATTCACTGTATTCCCGCACAAGTTCACACGCTTTGCCTTGCAGCTTCTCGCGCAATTTCCACTGAGTCTGGCCTAACTTCAGATGCTTTTCCTTGAGGTCGTTAAATGTTATTCCCATGCATTTCTCCAAAAAATTATTGCAGCGGATTAGCATGATACCCCACCTATCGGAAATTATCCCAGCCCCCATAAGGTGCTGATAGTTGAAAGAAAAGCGCCGCTGCCAAAGTGTTTAAGCTGTGTGTTTGCAGTGAATGGTAGGGCGCGGAATAAAAAAAGGCACCGCGTGAGCAGTGCCTTAATTAGTAAGGTTGTTACAAAATAATTAAAAATATAAAATTTTTTGTTAAGATAATACGCAGCGAAATAGATTTATTTACATCAGAAAAGTTCATGTGTAATATTGAGTTGAAGTATAAATTTTCCCTGGTGTTGGCCGATATGGCACCCCGCATTCATTCCCAAGCGTCTCTCCAGACAAAA
>NZ_FOVC01000013.1 GCF_900115045.1 Izhakiella capsodis
CGAGTGAAGGTACTCACGGTCATGGCTCTCATGGCTCTCATGGCTCTCATGGCTCCGGGGCCGCTTACGCAGCAGCAGCTGTAGCGATAGCCGCCGCCGCCGTGACCGCCGTAGCCGTGAACGACGACGATGAGTCAGACAATGAATCTTAATCAAGTGGAAAACCATACTGGTTTTGAACCCGGACAAAATTGACGTTCGTTAGAGAGGACTGAAAATGCAACCTGCAGCAAGATTGGATGATGGCAGCAGTCATGGGGGAACTATAGTCAGTGGTTCCGGTACTGTATTTATCAACAGCAAACCCGCTGCAATTGGAAACGTTAGTGTAGTGACTTGCGCTTTATTACACGGCGCGGCGAGTATTACCTGTGGGTCAGGAACGGTATTCATCAATCAACAGCCAGCTGCACGTATAGGGGACTCAACAGGGTGTGGTGCCGAAATTACAAGTGGTTCCGGTGATGTTTTCATCGGCTAATATCATTCAACTTACCATTAGTTGGCCGCCGAACCTGCCCCCCTTCTTTGTCGATGGGGGGAGAAATAAGGATGGTAACGGGTTGTATTTTGTTTTGAGTCAAGCCGGAACCAGCCTTAGCCCCCCACCGACAGGAGAGGATTATTTATGCTTCAGCTGGGCGGATACTGTTCCTGTGATGAATAATCATTGTCATGAGCACGTCTGCCTGGTTAATGGACATGCTCAGAGACCAGACGATGTTACTACTCTACAAAGTGGGATAACAATTCAGGCAGGAGTATTCAGATTAGGCGTCATCATGTCAGATGAAGATGACACTATCCTCTCTCAGGATATTATCGGAGATCATGAGAAGCTGCCCGAATTAGATGATGTTATATCGCATGGAGGGCATTTTATACCTTGGGTGGAATCGGAAACACATCAGGATGATGTACTGAAAAATTTGGCATATGAATATAAGCATTTTTTACTGTGGGGGCATAATATTCAGAGGAACTATGAAAATGAAGAAAAGGATGAAAATTATCTACCTGAACGTGATGAATTTCTCGATGGAGTAACCGACAACGTAAAAGACAGAACTATTACCGAGTGTATTTTTGATAATGAAAGTCTGATTAATCTTGTGATTGATGAACTTATGTCAATGAATCAATTGGAAGATACAGAAGAAAGGTTGCCTGACTTATTAACGGTGTTAGCGCCTGAAAATATGGCCAGAGTTGAAAAGCATCCTCTGCCAGAATTACTTTATCGTGAACTTTATAAATTAGGATTGGATAGCCACCTCTGAAGGATAATAGTTAAATGAGCACAGGAAAAACAGGTCTAATTACGGAAATGGCTGAAATTGATAAGATGATCGCTCAGTCAGTTGATGCTGTTAAAACTAACCCAAAAGATTTCGAAAACCGTCTGACATTAATCAAACTTTATTGTTTGCAAAGCAAATGGGATAATGCTCTGCACCAGCTGGTAACACTGCAGAAGATTGAACCGGCGGTGCAGCAACAATGTGAATTATATAACAATCTGATTTACAGTGAACGCATGCGCGAATCCGTACTTTTAGGTGAACGAGCGGCAGGTTTAGTTGGAAATAAACAGCCAGTCTGGATTAATGATTTACTGAAGGCAAATGCATTATATGCTGCAGGCCAGTTCGTTGAGGGAGAGCGAGTTCGCGGTCAGTGTATTGAAGCTGCGAGTGCGCAGCCAGGTTATAGTTCAACTATTGGCGAGTTTGAGTGGCTGGCCGATGGCGATGATCGTCTGGGACCCGTTTGTGAATTTATCAGTGCTGGTGCTTATCGCTGGGTTCCTGTTGCTGACATACAATCCCTGCTGGTTAATGAACCTCAGGGCATAAGTGATCTAATCTGGGCTCCAGCTGAAATAGTGATCGACGGGCAAACATGGAAAGGTTATTTACCTGCTCGATATCCATTGTCCATTACCAGTGAGCAAAGCTTGAAGGTCGGTTCTAAAACCGAGTGGCAGCGGCAGGAAGGGGGACGTTATATTGGGTTGGGAAGAAAGATGTGGATAACTAACCTTGGAGAATACTCGCTTTTCGAAACAGGTGAGCTTACCTTCAGCAAACGGGATAATTTGCAATGAGAAACAATCCATTTCCTCCGGGGCTACTGGAGCGATTATTGGATGACGAACCAAGAGTTCAGTCAGAAGAATGGAATAAATACCATTATGACGCCCGCACAATGCGGGCTGTTGTCCAACGTAGTATCGCCGAGTTGCTTAATACCACCAATATTGAAGGTAGCCTTGATGCTATGCGTCACAAAGAGGTTATGGCATCAACATTGAACTATGGCATCTCACCACTTATTGGCGGATATGCCTCATCACATAATTGGAATTCATTAGAGATCAAAGTGCGCAATGCTCTTATCAGGTTTGAACCCAGACTTATCGCTGATTCTATAGTTATTAACTTTGAAGGTAACCGGCAGTCGCCGTCGTGTAATGGCATCATCAATTTCGAAATAAATGCCTTAATAGAATGGCATCCACATCCTATTGATTTATCGCTCAAGGCACTTTACGAAGTTGAGACTGACAGAGCCAATTTAGTATAGTTTTTTTAAAAAGTTAATGCTGCATAAAATCGAATAAGAAAGCAGCATTAGCTGTCATTTTTTGAGCGAATAGAGACCGGTCTGTCATTTCATAAATAATAGCTTTACGTTATTATTCACTCGATTGATATGATTAAACAAAAGAGTTCGAGGTATTAATGAATAAGATTGCTGTATGATTTCTATGTTTTAATTTAATGAGTTCTCATAGGTTGTATTTTTCTTAATCTATTGTTGTTAGCTTTATATCACATTATGAATAGTGATAATGTAATTAAGATATTAAATATTATCATCAATAATAAAACATAGCTTAATTTTCTCCACATGTTTTTATCTGAAGGTGTTGATGAGAGTTTATTTTTTTTAATTTTTTCTGTAGGGTTTATATTAACTATTCCATTGTTTATTTCGTTTTTTAAAGACGCCTGTTTTTGATCCGATAAAAGTGTGAATCCTCTGCGTGGAATCGTTTGAATTAATTTTTCCTGAATGCCGCAGGACTTCAATGCTTTTCTGAGTTCGGATATATTTTGATAAAGAGTATTTGCTGTGACTTCCATGCCGAAGCGCCGCCATGCATATTCGTACAATTCTTCATGGCTGACAAGATTATCTCTCTTTTCTATTAATAAAGTTAGGCAGTATGATGCAGGTGTACTTATATCGTAGCTAGTAAAATCAGATTTAAGCATTTTTTTATCCTTATCATACTCAACTTCATTATTTATTTTGACTGTCATAAGATCCATCTCACTTTTTATCCTGAATATAAAGTGGTTATCACAACAACTTGGTTGTGAAACTAAAAAACCATGCTTTTTAAAATCTGTGTGTGGTTGAAATTATCTAATATAATAAATTAATACCATAAATATACAAAGTCCTACCATTTTGCTTGGACTTTGATGTGTGTGAGAATGTTATAAAAGAGCCAGCAGTGATAACTGTGAATTTATTATTGAAAGCAGGTATGCTTTTCCTCAGTCATTAAAGCGGCTATAAAAATGCAAAAGCTGATTATAACAGTAATTACATTCTTTCTTTTTTTGCACTTTTTTATGAAAGAGAACTATCCATGCCATTGCTTTTAGTTTCAAAAAAAAAATAAACATAAAAAACCACCATTAAAATTCTAACCAGAAGACTATGCCAGTAGTTATAGATCATACATAAGCAATTGTTACACTACAGTAAAAAACTGGAAAAGTTAAATAGATTAAAACAATTAAACTGTTTGAATCGATCGTTGTAAGCAATTCAAAAAATAAGCAACTTAATCATAATAATATTTAGTTGGATTAAACGAAATGAATAACATACTCATAATTTATTTTTAATCTTAATGAAAAAATATCCGTGTTGATCATTTTTTTTTATCAATAATCTACCAATTTTAATGATGTTTTTCATGTAAAACGTATCATTCTCTCTGTTGGGATATCTCTGTGAGAGAAAAATCTGAAATGATAAAGCATTCTTTAGCTTGTGCACTTTATGAGCTGCTCAAACAGGCCATATTGTCATGTTCAATGTTGAAAATTTGGGTAGAATTGTGGCTTTTTAAGGCAGCAGCCTACTGCATTGATAATGAACCTTGCGGCAATAGAGTTTTATTCAGTTGATAACGCCTTACAAAAATAATGTGAAATTATCTGCTAGCGTGTGGATTTAAAGAGTCATTAATCATAGTTTTTATCTTTTATCATATAATTGTGTTTATATTTCTTTTGTAGTGCAGTTCTACTATTGCTCTTTGCTCAATTTTAACTCTACTATAGCTATATCTATTTGAATAAATATAAATTCTTGTTGAGTATGTAAGTTATTGATTTTACAGAACTATGCGCTAGTCAAATCATTCTGAGTTTTACTATTTAACGTGGGGCTCCAGATTACCAATCTATCCTTAATTGCAGCATCCGCAAGATTCTGCTGCAAGGGATAAGCTTGCAGTAGGTATTTTAATTTTCAGTCAGACATAATGGTTGGCTTCCTTGAGTGTCTACCATTGAGAATATGGAGAGTTCGGATAGTGGTAGTCAGGTATGGTTTTCTTATTTTAATGTTTTTATCTTTAACTGGTTGCTCGGTTTTTTCCTCTGGTGACGTTGATGTCTATCCGGATGCTAAAAATACAGCGAATACAGTTAAGGCTCTTCATAAAATATCGACTAAAGAGGTGCGTAAAACCCCAAAAAAATATTGGAGTTCGCTCCCTTCCTCTAATAACACCTGTATCGACAACTTCAATTTTCTTAAAAGCGCAAGTCAGGATGATTACTCGGAGTTTGAGGAGAGATATAGCAGAATCAGTAGCGTGTATAGTTTTCTCAATAAAAATAAAAATATTATGGACCCGGATGCCAGATCTATTCTTTCAATCTCACTCAGCATGAAACTGAACACGCTGTGCGAAGAGATCAAATATAAAGGTTATCAGCTGGTGAGAGACAAGGTAAGGATTGTTGAAAATGGTGATAGTGTATCCTCTTCGAAAACCGGTCAATAAATCAGTCTACGCATGAAGGTGAGCACGATGTTAATAACGTTATGTGATTCATTTTCGCTACTATCATCGTTGCACACTGGACAAATGTTATCCTTAAAGGCGACTGCTGTGAGAGATGTCGCAATCATGAAAGCTGTTCCTGTGGGAAGAAACGCCCTGAGATAGCTGAAGAAAAAGCCCTCTTGTTCCATCAGCACATTCAGCATCATTTTTTGCACGCGTGATATACTATGCGTTTTCACAAATTTGCAGTGCAGATAACGTAAATCTTTGTTTTACTACGTTTATCTGCTGTCGGCTGGCCCGCACGGGGCGAAAATGGCGGGGTTTGACCAATGTGGTTTATGCTATGCGTAGAACATCGTCGTCCTTTAAGTCCATAGAGCTGAGTGAGCTGCTCAGATAAAAATAGCCTTAATGCGCGCGATAACTAACAGCTTGCATCCGCCATCTTGTCGTAAGTCTCATAGCGCCGAAATGAAATGGTTTAATCATGCTATAAAGTTAAGTCATTACTATAAGATTCGCAGGATTGAGAAAAAGGTGGCATCGTTGAACGCTGAAAAGCAACCCCCGAATGAGGCGCGGTGTATTCCGTCCGGTGTGGTCAGTAAGCCGATCTGGACAAAAAAGGCGCTGAATGTATCTGTTGCCGACTGGCTGGCGGAGGAGGTACCGGTTGCTTTGGTCTATAACGGCATTTCTCACGTAGTCATGATGGCGTCGCCTGGCGATTTGCAGCATCTGGCGGTTGGCTTCTCGCTTTCAGAGGGAATTATCGCATCGGCTCAGGATATCTATGGTATTGATATCGTTGACGTATGTCAGGGAATCGAGGTGCAGATTGAGCTTTCCAGCCGTCGGTTTATGGCGCTGAAAGAGCGCCGCCGTGCGATGGAAGGGCGCACTGGCTGCGGTGTATGCGGTGTGGAGCAACTGGCTGAAATCGGTAAGCCTGTTGAGCCGTTACCCTTTACGCAATCTTTCGAACTGTCACTGCTTGATGCGCCGCTAAAACAGTTGAAAATATGCCAACCGGTGGGAAGAATGACCGGATGCACGCATATTGCCGGTTGGATCATGCCAGATGGTCAACTCATCAACGGATTCGAAGACATTGGCCGCCATGTGGCGCTGGATAAGCTGCTTGGCGCACGCAGTCATCAGCCTGAATGGCAGTCTGGTGCGGCGCTGATATCCAGCCGCGCCAGCTATGAAATGGTGCAAAAGGCTGCGATGTGCGGGGTAGAAATTCTGTTTGCCGTCTCTGCGGCAACCAGTCTTGCTGTTGAAGTGGCAGAGCGCAGTAATCTGACGTTGGTCGGTTTTAGTCAGCCAGGCCGTGCGACTGTTTATTCTCATCCGCAGCGTTTGCGCTGAGGGCGCACAATCAGGATAAATCGTTCTCGGTATTGATTGGATGACATACCAATGAAATTATCAAAAAGCAGAAGATTCTTAAACGACACTAAAAAATCGTATAATTCACGTGCGATCATGAAGGTTCTGCTGTGACTATTTGTGCTCTGTTTCAGCTAAGTCTGATGAGTATTTCAACGCTGATATCAAGAGTCTGTAGTTTTTTGAAAACGACCGAATGGCGTTGTTTTATCGTTATATATCTCCAGGAAAATCGTATCAGCAAGCTCAGTTTACTGTGAAATGACGCAGCGTTTTTTAGCAGATCGCATTTATTCATAGTTGTAAGACATTGATCTACCTTTCCCATGTGTTGAATTCAACTATAATGACCACACTGCTTACGCAGAGAGGGGCCAGCGTGCTGGCCCCTCTCGCTTATCAATAAAATGGAGATGAAACATGAGCTATTCACTGCCATCCTTGCCTTATGCTTACGACGCACTTGAGCCGCATTTCGACAAGCAGACGATGGAAATCCACCACACTAAACATCATCAGACCTACGTCAACAATGCTAATGCTGCGGTTGAAGGCACTGAATTTGCTAACCTGCCGGTCGAGGAACTGATTGCCAGTCTGGATAAAATCCCTGCTGATAAGAAGACAGCCGTTCGTAACAACGCAGGCGGCCATGCAAATCATAGCTTATTCTGGAAAGGCCTGAAAACCGGCACTACTTTGCAGGGACCGCTTAAGGCTGCTATCGAGAAGGATTTTGGTAGCGTTGAAAAGTTCAAAGAAGCCTTTGAGAAAGCCGCCGCTACCCGTTTTGGTTCCGGTTGGGCCTGGCTGGTGAAAAAAGGCGATAAGCTGGCGGTTGTCTCCACCGCGAACCAGGACAGTCCGCTGATGGGCGAGTCTGTCAGCGGCGTCTCCGGCTTTCCAATCATCGCACTTGATGTTTGGGAGCATGCTTATTACCTGAAATACCAGAATAAGCGCCCTGACTATATTAAAGCGTTCTGGAACGTAGTTAACTGGGATGAAGCGGCGAACCGTTACGATCAAGCGAAATAAATTCGTCTTTAGGATCATAAGCCGGCAAATGTTACGTTTGTCGGCTTTGTTGTATCTGCATCCTGACGATGGGCATATCATTCGCAAAACAGCGCATTTACTAGCAGAAAATTTTGTTATCATATTGCTAAATTTTCTGGCTATCTGTCTGAAGAATTAATGCTCATGTTTTTTTGTATATACTTGTCTGGCTTTTTATTTTTAATTAATTAAGACTCACTCTCAGTTAATTTGTGTAAGGGAGTTGCTATTATCGTTGCTAAATGTTTGTTTTTAATTGAAAGAAATTAATTTTAATTCAAATTTTTTCAGTTATCCAATGAACATTGGATAACTGAAAACATGCATTAACTTTAAACAAGATAGTGTTAATGAGTTTCATAGCTTTGTTGTTTACTCATATTCTGGCATATTTGCATTTGTTTTAGTCATGATAAGATTAACGGGGTCGCAAATATTTCTCGCGGTCTGGCAATGGATAGCTGAAGCATCACTAGGGAGCAACTAACATGGAAAGATTTAATGTTCGCAGTAGCAAAAGACTGGATACTATAGTCGAGGTATTACAGACTATCGAAGAAATGATGAGCTCATCTGGTCATTCCCTTGCTGATTTTTCTTTATTTCCCAGCACGCGCGATATCGCCGATCGATGTAGCTTAAGTATTTACTCAACACGCCATATCCTTTTGCTGCTACAGGAAAAAGGTTTAATTGATTCTGTTAAGGGCAAGCATGCTAAACACCTTTACTGGAAGCGAACTGATAGTCCAGGCTTGAAGCACTGAGAGAAAAAAACCATCTTAGTAAAGATGGTTTTTTTCTTTTTAGCGACAACGTATTCACATTAATTTTTTGATGGCGCTGGTGCTTTCCCTTTCGGCCAGACAGCGACAATACGGACATGATAAACCATTGTGGCATTCGGCGGGATCTTAGGCGGCATCCCTTTTTTCCCATATGCTAACTCCGGCGGTACAACTAAGTCCATTTCACCCTGGCTGCGTAGTTTCGACAGCGCTTCCTGAAAGAGCGGGGGGTAGTCACTCAGCTTTTCGCTCAGCATCCGCCCGGTCTTTTCCATATCGTTGATAACCGTGCCGTTTGTCAGACTCTCCTGGACTACGATTGCGACCGTGTCATCGGGTTTCAATGGTTTAATACCCGGCTTAGTCACTTCATACCAGAATCCGTGAGATGACTTTTTGACACCTTTTCGTTTGAGATAGGCGTCCATAAAGCCTCGATCCTGCTTGCGGATGGTCGGTTTGAAGCCCGGCTCCGGCAATGATGGAGCCCGAGAAGCGGATTCCTTAGCTGCCACTGGCAGATGTCCATTGGTTGCTTGATTCGCCTCTTCCAGCGCTTTAGTCAGGCTTTTTTCGTCAAGCTTTGGTTGATCATCGAAGGCGTCGATAATACCGGCAAGGATAAGGTTTTTATCTACCTTATTGCCTTCTGCCTGATGTGTTTGCTGCAAAAGCAAAATTTCCGCGCCCAACGAAACCCCAATAGCATAGCCCTGACGAACGGTAGGATTTTGCAAAATCTGTGAATTTAAAATTGGTAGTCCTTTGAGCGGTAGAGCGTTAAGCTGGTTTTGTAACTCTTTTACCTTAGCTTGTGCCTGATCTAACTGTTTCTGCAGTTCGTCTGAACTATCCGACTTCTGGTTGCTATTGTTTTTTACTGGATTGCTCGCATTCGTAGCCCGCAGCATATCCAGCTGATTTTGTAGCAGCTGGAGCCTGCCGCGCGTTGTATTCAGCTCCTCCGCAGTTTGCTGGCGTTGTGCGACGGCTAATTCGGCGTCTTTATTGCTCATTTTTAGCTGTGCTTGCAGCTCATTCTGCTTCTTATTTGCCGTATCTAGTTGTTTTCCTAGTTTTTCCTGAGCGTCTTTTAATGCCTGAGTCGATCTTTGTTGTATAAGATCGGCATTTGTGCGTAAGCGTGCCAGCTGCTGATTTGCGGCCTCAAGCTGTTCACGTATTTTTCCGATTTCAGCTGCGGCTTGCTTTTGGGACGGGTCTTCGGGGCTATTCTCTTTGATGGCTTGCAGCTGCGCAAGCTGACTGCGGGTCTCTCTGAGCTGTTCCTGAAGCGCTTTTACTGTCCCATCCTGCTGCTGACGAGCCAATTCTGCTGATTTAACGTCAGCCTGTGCTTGAATCAGCTGCTGCTCCAGCTCTTTCAGTTTTGCTGACTGTGCCAGTTGCGTATCTTTTTCAGCATGTTGCTGATTAATTTTCTCGCGAAACGCCTCTATTTCTTTTTCCAGCATGTTGCGTTGATCAATCAGCTGAACATGTTTCGCGGTAAGCTCAGTGATGCGCTGCTGGCTTTGCGCCAGCTGTTGCGAAAGTCCATCGATGGTTTTCCGGGTCTGAGCTTCGTCACTGGTCATTCCTGAAAGCTGGCGCAATTTCTGAATACCCGCAGCCATTGCACTCAAATCCAGCCTTACGGGTGTGGATAGCCGCTGATTTTCCTGTGCTTTAGCCAGCGCTCTCTTCAACGTGTCTATTTCTTCTGCTTGCTGCTGGAGACGTTGATTACTCTGTAATACGTCCTGATTCTGGCTGACATCTTCACGACGTTTTGCCGTAGGCGCTTTTTTCGGGGCAGGGGCTTTGTGGGCTGAGGGTCTTGGCTGGCGTGGGGGATGCTCAGCCGCATATTGCTCAGCAAAACGTAGTAGTGGTGGCAGCGTTGAGTTAGCTTGTGCTGCCAGCGATAACTGACTGAGGGAGAGGCTGGCAGCGATACTCAAATAAAGCGTTGCCCGCATTACGGCATGGCTCCATGTAGGCTCAGGGTGTTCATCATGGTCTGGCTGATCTGCGCGCAGATCAGGTTGGAGCGGTAATGATAAAGAGCATCAATGGTGTCCTGCGTTTCCTTCGAGATCTCCGGGCGCACCGATGCATAGCTGGCAGCACCGCGCATAATATAACGAAACGCGTTGTTGAGGCGGGGATATTTATCCGGAGCCAGAGTTTTAAGTGCATCCAATTGCGCTTTGCAGCGTTCCATGTTGGCCATCACACTGTTGTCGGATTTAGTGCTGTTTTCCGCCACTGTATCAACTTTAGATGGGCCTGATAGCTGCGGGCTTTCAGGTTTTTTATTATTGGTGTCATTAGCTACAGGCGCTGTGGACATTTTTATGGGGGGCGCCTGGGTCGTTTTATTAACCGATTGATTTTTGAACATACTCTGACAACCTGCCAGTGAGCTACTCACTAGTAGAGCCATTATGAGACACCAAAGGGATTTCATATACATCTTCCTGAAGATCTAGGTATTAGTTGAATGTCTATTATTCGCAAGAGCGTTAAATGACGGTGGCGACCGGAAAAAACCCTCGTCAATAAGCCAATAGTTCAATTCGGTGGTTCGGCTGATATTGAGTTTGGTCATAATGTTGCGTTTATGCGTGCTGACGGTTTTTTCACTAATTTGTAAGTAGCGGGCTACAGTCGCATGGCTGATGCCGCGTGCCAGAAAGCGCAGTATCTGGGTTTCACGAAATGTCAGCGGAGAACTGACCGAGATGGCGCCCGCTGTTTGTGGAGATGAGGCGGCGAAGCTTTCCAGTTTACGTAGCGCGGTTTCCAGATATCGCTGAATGACAGCAGGCTGAGCCTGTCGTGGTATCATGGCGAAATTCTCCTTCAACGAGTTCAAATCGTCCCGGTTACTGCTTTCCTGCTGCTGAATAACAAATACATAACGACGAAAGGCGGTTATTTCCATACGCAGTGCGTGCAGGCGATAAGACGACAGCTCGCTTTGGCTGATGAAGATAATTTCGCTACGCGCGCGTAGCTGAAACTGATCGGCGAAATTGACGTTGAGTTTACGCTCGGAAGCCCACGTGGATATAAGCGTCTGCAAGCCTGATGCATAAAAACGATCGTCGTCGCATATCAGTACCGAGAGATTTTTTTTCATTTTTACTTCCCTGTTAGCCATCTTCGAGCGCAATGTTCCGCGCAACCAGAGTATCCTGATGTTGTTCTGTAGCGGCCACTAGCCAGTCGTTTCCTTCGAGAAATGTGTAGCGAAGCCCATCCTCTAAGGGCCATCACTAATATACCGCAAAATAATCTGAGGGCGTCGTGGTGTTAAAAATGCGACATTTTCAACTGTAAATTCATTTACTGCGATATATATTAAAGAATATTGGGGGGAATTGATGTTTATCGTAGGGGTAATGCCTGACTGATTAAGAATAGAGGAAATTTGGGTGCTGAATAATGAAGCAAGCCTGGCGAGCAGACTTGCCAAAGGATTAAAACGTGCTATTAGCGAAACCGGTCATCTCGGTCAGTTCCATTTCCCGCCCCAGCGCGGTCATAGGATGAACAATCACCAATCCTCTGACCGATTTTTTCAGCCCCCCCATGTTGGCTTGCTCTTTACGAGTTATTGCCCGGCTGAAGGTCATTTTCTTCAATTTTTGCGCTTCCTTACTTAGCTTTTGCTCGCGCACACCACGTAAGCGGTCGATTTCCGCTTCAAGCGTATCTTTTTCTGCCAGTAACTCACCTAATTTTTCGCTGTATCCGGCGGTGAGTAGCGTTGACTCTTTACGATTTAGCGCGTCCAGCTGGTCGCTGAGGCGTCTGATTTCTGCTTTTTCCTGCTCTTTCATTTTGGCACCCGGTGATTCTTAGCTGTAACAAAAACTCTTTACCGGATTAAGGATACATTAAAAGGATGAACTCGGGGAAAACCGTCTACTTCTGGAAGGCTTTTTTCATGCTGATACGGGCGATCAGCTCGGTCAATGATAACACCAGAGTCGAACGCACGATCTGCAGATAGCGCTGTTGTTGCATTGTCTGTAATTGCGCGTCTTTCTCAATTATCTGAGGGCGGGGCGGCAATGTGTTTACACAGTGTAACTCAGCAAATGGTCCGATAATTTCATCATCGGTAAAGCGATATTCATTACCATCATGATTCATCTCTTCACGTAATGCCATCAGTAGTTCACAGTCTTCATACTCATGGCGACTGATAATTCCGAGGCCGTAAATGAGTTTCAGGCGAACTGAAAGTTCGCCGAGAGGGCCGCTGCCCAGTAACAAGGGTTCTACGGCATATTTCACCGCGAAGTCGTCTTTACGAAACACCTTGATAACCTGCATATTGATCGCTTCAGCCAGTAATTCCTCGATGGCGATCAAGAAGCTCCGCACTGTTCTGCCGTCATTAAGACGTTCGAGAGCCTTATTTTCGAATGCCTGGGGTTGTTCCATAACTGCCCACAACTTTTTATAACCAAAGAGGGCGCCAGTTGACGGAGCCCTTGCTGTTTACCTGATAAGTCAGGGAGCGCACTTGTTAATGGCCTTATAAGCTTTAACGATGTCAGTAACCACCTCGCTTTTACTATCCAGACCTGAAATCTGCGCTATCGTCTCCTGCGGACCTTTTTCAGCCAGTAATGAGGCCAGCTCCTGCGCCTGGGGATCCTGATCGCTGTGATAATGCATCGCAGCGGCGATACCCGTTACCAGATTAGAATGTGGAAGATGATACGCCAGTGTCCCCAAAATGGGTTTGATCAAACGATCGCCGCTACTGAGTTTACGCAGCGGCTGACGGCCAACGCGCTCGACGTCATCAATCAGATAAGGATTTTCAAAACGACTAATGATTTTCTTGATGTAGGCGGCGTGTTTCGCTGGATCAAAATCGTAACGCCTGATCAGCACGGCGCCGCTTTCTTCCATGGCACCTCTGACGATAGCACGCACTTTGTTATCCAGGATGGCATCGCGAATAGTGTTATGACCGTTAAGCTGCCCAAGGTAGGCTGTGATGGCATGGCCGGTATTAAGGGTAAAAAGCTTACGTTCGACAAATGCCATCAGATTATCCGTCAGCTCCATACCGGAGATCTGCGGAAATTTTCCTTTAAACTGCGTTTTATCGACGATCCATTCGCTAAAGGTTTCTACCGTCACTTCCAGCGGATCGCTGTTGATGGATTCCGAGGGTGGTACAATTCGATCGACCGCTGAGTCAACGAAACCGACGTGTGCTTCAACCCAATCACGGTATTGAGTGGGCAGGGCTTTGAGAACATGCATTTTTAACTGGCTGGTACCGCGTACCATATTTTCGCAGGCGATAATATTCAGCGGACAGGTGTTACCGCTATCACTACGTTTGGCCAGCCCTTTAGCAATTCCCGGAGCGATACGTTCCAGAATTTGCGGACCAACCGCCGTGGTAACGATATCAACCTGGGCTATTTTACTGATAACTGCTTCGCTGGTGCTATTGATGGCATCAACGCCTTTGACCATCTCAACCTGCGCATCCTCGCCAACAACCTTAACGCGATACTCTTTATGCGCATTCAGCGCATCCAGTACTGCCTGATTAACATCGGCAAAGGTGAGTTGAATACCGGCATCAGCCAGCAGTTTACCTATGAAACCGCGACCAATATTACCGGCACCAAAATGTAATGCTTTCATAACGCTACCTTCATAAATAATCCGTAGATAAAAAAGGGGCCGAATGAGCAGGCCCCGTCGATTAAGCCGTGTGGGCCCCGGATAGAATCTCCACTACCTCATCGACATGGGTGGTATTTGCCAGCTTCTCAATCACGTGCTCATCGTCAAGGGCGTTGGTAAGGCTGGTAATTACCTGGATATGTTCGTTATTGCGTGCAGCGATGCCGATGACCAGGCGGGCAATCTCATCCTCCTCTTCACCGAAGCGAACGCCTGCTGGATACTGGCAGAACACCACGCCGGTTTTCAGTACGCGATCTTTTGCCTCCACCGTACCGTGCGGTACGGCGATTGACTCGCCCAGGTAGGTAGGGGTTAATTTTTCACGCGCCAGCATCGCCTCAACATATTCCGGTTGAACATAACCTCCTTTTACCAGTTGCTCGCCGGCAAAGCGGATAGCCTGTTCTTTATCGCTGGCGGTCAAACTAAGGAATACGTTATCTGCGCTGAGCTTAAACAGGTTTTTGCCGCTGTTATCGAAGCTATCAGCCAGCGTTTCGTTAACTTTCTCACGGTGTAACTCGGAACGATTAGTCTCGACCAGACGGGCGGTCAGATCGCTGTAAAGGCTGCTGTCGAGAAAGTTACTTAACGAGATGTGCTGCGCATGTGGTGCCTGGCGAATAGCGCGTTCGGTCAGGTCGCGATGGGTAATAACCAGGTCCACATCACCTGGCAGGGAATTAATAGCGGCATTGGTTACTGA
Organism: Izhakiella capsodis; assembly: GCF_900115045.1. Taxonomy (GTDB): domain Bacteria; phylum Pseudomonadota; class Gammaproteobacteria; order Enterobacterales; family Enterobacteriaceae; genus Izhakiella; species Izhakiella capsodis. The sequence goes on from NZ_FOVC01000013.1 coordinate 14,789, forward strand.
GATATTGCTCAGGCCAGCATCGTTTACTTTTTTACGCAGTACACCGGCGCCCATCGCGCTGGAACCCATTCCGGCGTCACACGCTACGATGATTTTGCGTACATGGCTAAGATCGGCCTCTTTTACGTTGGTTCCTGATGTTGCGTTGGTGGTTGATGACTGACCTTTGGACTGCGCTTTCATATCCTGCACGCGGCGCACTGCGCTTTCAATGTCATCGTCTTCTTTCGCTTTGCTGGTTTTCAGCAGGATGGCTGAGATCACAAAGGAGACGGCAAAGGCAGCAACTACCGCTGCGATGTTAGCGAAGTAGGCACCTTTTGGCGTCATTGCCAGTACGGCGATAATTGAACCCGGAGAGGCAGGTGAAACCAGACCTCCGTGCAAAACGGACAGCGTGAATACGCCGGTCATACCACCGAGGATAACCGCGATCAGCAGACGTGGGCTCATCAATACATACGGGAAATAAATCTCGTGGATACCACCAAAAAAGTGAATGATAGCTGCGCCAGGGGCAGATTGTCTGGCGCTGCCACGACCAAAAAACATATAAGCCATCAGTACGCCCATGCCTGGGCCAGGATTAGCTTCGATCAGGAAGAAAATAGATTTACCTTGTTCGCTGGCCTGCTGAATACCCAGCGGCGAGAAAATGCCGTGATTAATTGCGTTATTCAGGAACAGAATTTTTGCCGGCTCAACAAAAATGGAAGACAGCGGCAGCAGATTGTTCTTCACCATCAGGTTCACACCGGTTGCCAGAATATGCGACAGGTTCTCTACCAATGGACCGATAGCAAGAAATGCCAGGATAGCCAACAGCATGCCGATAATACCGGCAGAGAAGTTGTTAATCAGCATTTCGAAACCACTTTTAATTTTGCCTTCAACCTGGCGATCGAAGGTTTTAATTGCCCAGCCGCCCAGCGGGCCGGCGATCATTGAACCGAGAAACATCGGCATGTCGGCACCGGCAATCACACCCATGGTGGTAATGGCACCGACAACGCCGCCGCGGTCGCCAGCTACCAGTCGGCCTCCGGTATAACCGATTAGCAACGGCAGCAGGTAAGTGATCATTGGGCTGACCAGTTTGGCCAGCGTTTCATTTGGCGTCCATCCCGTAGGAATAAACAACGCGGTAATGATACCCCAGGCGATAAAAGCGCCAATGTTTGGCATCACCATGTTACTCAGAAAACGACCAAAGCTCTGAACTTTGATCTTGACTGTTGAGGACATAAACACACCCCTTATTGGTTCGCGCTGAGAAATAAGAGAGCGCGTGAATTCGTGAGAGTCTTACAGTGCAGAGCACTCGTATTACTGTATGCACGCGGACTTTATCATGTGAGTATCTCACTGCGTAATACTGCAAATGAAATGTGATGCATGTCACTTAATATGGTGGCATGAATGGGAGGTTTTAGTGATTCCGATCACACTGTTAGTGTGAAATAGGCTAAAAAAAGAAAAAAAACCGTAGTAATCATCGTGTGTTGTGATCAAAGTCACCTTTTCATGTTGCTATTTTATTTCTGTATTGTGATCTAAATCACAAGATATTTTTGTAGGAGATCTGCATCTGACCACATTTTATCCTGAGGTCAGATGTGTATTACGCATTTTTATTTGAGTGATGATGTTATAGGGAGATAACTGTAATGAGCCTTGGGCTGACGCAAGCCAGCCCGACATGAGAGCAGGCGTTATTGCAGCAGTTTCTGTGCCTGGCTTAATGACGTGCTGTTTTGTGACAACGTCTTCATTAAACCATTATAGGTATCGGCTTGCTGCTGAGTGGTGAATTGAACGCTCATTCCGTTAATGGTGACGTTTGCGGCTTGCTGCTGCAGTAGATCGCCGGCTAGCACTGCGTTCTGGCTGAGGGTCTGCAATGCAGGCAGTACCAATAACAGCTGGTTGGCTGGTTGTGTGACCAACTGGGTATAGGCTTTGTCGTAAACCGTTTTAAGGTCTTCGGGCTGCTTCAATCCTGCTTTGCTATTATCAGCCTGATTTTTTGCAGCTTGTAGTTGCTGGATTAGCACGCCCAGCGAACCACTCTCCTGACGCAGGCTATCACGGTACGTTATATAATCCTGTGGCATACGAACAGCGCTAAGATCGGAAATGATCGGTTGAAGACTGTCCTGCTTTGCACGGTTTACCTGCTGTGTAAAGCCGTACAGAATGGCGTAATCATTGACATAAGGCCCAAACTTTTGTTTTTGATCTTCACTTAGCGCGGGAATTTGCTCGCCACTGCGCATTACGGTATTTTGCAGAAAGTCGATGAAAGCTTTGCGCTGATCGGCCGTTTTGTCACCGCATCCGGTTAATATTGTCGCCGAAAAAAAGATGATCAGTGGTAACCATAACGCCGAACATAGGCGTGAGATCCCCGTATTCATGAATACTCCTGTTTAAACTATCAGTCTGATTTGTGAATAAAACTTGCCTGAAGAATAGACGGAATCACGAAAAATTAACAGTTTGAATATCGCATCAATTAAGTGCCAGCCCGGTTCAGGATGCCGGTGCTGCTCGTAAATGGCAGGGTGATAGCACAGGATGCATCGGCGCGCAGTGATACTGGTAGTGCTATATAATTAAAATGACTGCGAGCGACACTTCTATCTTAATAAAACGAATATCCGGATTATTGTCATGATATCGACCTTTCATGTGATTTATTTGGATTGCCACCTCGTGTTGATAAGCTGGGCCTTCTTTAAAAGGAGGTCGATGTGAGTAATTTTCCGCTAATTCATGAGGTTGCTCTGACTGGCAAAAAAGGTATAAAAAAGTGGCGCAAGAATGATGTATCAGACTCATAATTAAAGTCTGGCGTTCATCTATGCACTGCCTGTTCTGGCAAGCTTCCGTGCACGATCCCGACCAGTATTATCTGGACCTGTATCAGGTCTTTCCGCTGACTATTCTTTTAGTGAGGAGTGCCGCGTGGAAACGAGAGAACCGATTGCCGAGTTACTCAGCAGCCTTGAACAAATTGTCCTGAGTCACCAGCATAAAACGTTACCGGAAGCTGTTCATGTAACTGTAATGCCGGAACCCAAAAAGATCCGTGAGAGAAGCGGCATGGAAGTTGAACAATTTGCTTCGGCACTGGGAGTGAGCGTTTCCTCAGTGAGGCGCTGGGAATCACACGCCGCCCGTCCTTCCGGTTCGGCGCAGAAACTGCTGCAGCTGTTGCATACTAACCCCCTTCTTTATAAGCAGCTGGTCAGTTAATTCGATGCGACTACATCGCCTGGCGGCGCCCTTTTCAATATACCGGATCGTAAATTATACGCACTAAAGATGTAGAACTCATAGCATAGTGTCACTTTTCACGGCATAAAGGATCGCATCTTTCTGACGTGGTAAGGACATCCTGATTCTAGTGACAATGTTAGATTAAGAGTTAAGCCGGGTTAACTCTATTAAGACTGTAGTCGAAAAGCGTCTGCATCGCCGTGATGTTGCTGTTCAACTACTACAGCTGATTGAACGTCAGGATTAACGATTTACGCACCGCTCTCGTCACGGGATAAAGTGCGTCCGCCTTCGCCGTGGTCAGGATCATAACCTTCGCGATATTAAAAACATCGTGAGGTGGCAATTGACGCGAAAAATTGCCGGGGTCTGCTATACCCACAACCACAACCACAACCACAACTTGGGCCGGGACTAACACCTTGTTCCTGGTGTGGTGACGCTGTAGAAATTTTAACGTGGCCCAGAATTCTCAACCCTCTCTAATATTTCCCAAACCGAACTGACCTCTGTTATGGGGATCTGACAACCTTCTGTTGCCTGCATGGAGCAGGTTAACAAGTATTCTGAATTCTCAGCGCTCAAATGCTTTGTAACACCATTAGGTGGAGAATTAAGCCTGAAAATAACTCTGCCGACGGGTAAAAGGGAACATTTCATATTTATTAAAACAGAACAAAATTAATCATTGACACTATTACACGTCTTAAGGATCGGCGATCGCTATAGTGTTAAGACCTGAACCTGAACCTGAACTCGCCTCGATGATCTTCTGCTTCAATGGGCGATCTGACTGCAGCATCCCTCCATACTCAGCACCGCAGGCTTTCGCGCCATAGTTATGTTGTAAACAGGGTGTTATTAAGCCTCTTTTTAATGTAGCAAGACCCGGCTTGTTGGTGCTGATCGATATTAAATGAGCGTTAATTGATATAACTTGCAATCAAAATGGTTAATGTTTTCTTCATCCAAAAGAACCGTTCCCCTCACTCAGAGATATACGCTTATGCCCGGTGGCATCGTAAACCATCCTTCCTACAATCCAGTCATCAGCCATGATGTGGATGATGATATTGCTCAGGAAAGCAGTGATTCATCCATACGGTCATCTGTGCGGTCAGTTAAAAACAGTGCGCAGATGTTCTCCATGTCCAAAAGTCAAATACTTGATTTTTTTTCCGGGAGGTGCTCAAGCTTCGTAAAATATTTCACAGGTTATGTCAACGATGATGAGCAACCCGCAGCGACGGAAGTTTATGCGACAGGTGAGGTTCTGCGCCGCGATGCGGAGGCATACCTGGAGGAGATAGCACTCAGGGACACGCGCGAAGAAGAGCCCGTGCCACATGGATGGAAAGGCCCCTCCTGAAGCGTTCCTTGATCGGGGCCGGTATTCTGAGCGCCCTGGGGGTCACTGTATCTAAGTACTCCACTACCCGAAGCACACCAACCGGAGCCGGGGCAGACTCACCGTCCTCTCCATCTGCACCGGCAGCTCTTGTAGAAATAGACGACGACAATGGCGTAAGTCCTGAGAGGCTGCCGGAACGTGATGTTAGTTATGGGGATTATCCGAAAGAGGTGGGCCGCCATCGGCGACATCTTCTGTCGCGATCCCCTTATAATAGGAAGGCACACGAAGAAAGCCATGTTAAAACTCATCTCCATCGTGCGGATGAACGTGTAAATAGGCTGCTTTATCGTGAGGGCATAACAGAAAACGAGATAATTGCACCATAGGGAAAAAATGCTCTATTTTGCCTCTGCCTATCTCTTTGATGGCGACAGAGGTTCTGTGGAGCAGGACTACAGGTTGAAATCGTTGGCACGGGCAATACTTTCGGGGCGCGGTCTGTATGGTGGGGAAAAGGATGAAGATATTTCCAGTGAACAGGCCAGTAATGTCATTCGTCATTGGGTGTTTGAAAATATCCTTCGAAATAGTCCTGAAAAATATATTGAAAGTAAAATTAAGGAGGATAAATCTAAAAGCTATACCATCGAAGATATCAGGGGCATGTTGCCGATGGACAAGTTACCTGATATCAAAGGCTTTCGTCCTGTCAGGCTGACGGCCGCTGAGCGCACAGAATTGAGTAAAATATGGAAAAAACGCATGATGGAGCAAATGTCCTTCCTTGCGTTCAGTAACGCCCAGGTTAAAAAAATGCCATTAAATGGTTATGCATTTGCGAATCTGTATGCAGGCGCTCGCTTTCTTAAAGAGACCGTAGGAGATAACTTTACTTTTGATGAGGCTATGTTAACGGGTGAGGAAATGTGGGCGTCAGCTGCAACAGAGGGTATTTCAGAGAGTGAGATGAGGTTCTATCTTGCACCCGCGCTTTATTCTTCCGCAACTGAAAAAGGTAACATAAACCAAGACGCTAATGACCTTTATATTTAAACAGATATCTGCAGTACCACCATAAAGCCAGTGAAATAAAGAAGGATATCGAAATAAAAATCAACAATTATCTTTCAGCAGCTAAAGCGTGGCGCAGTAAAGGAGAAATTGCCGATGAGATTATTTCAAAATGCCCTTCTCTTACTCTTGGATTGGTCGACCGGGCTGATATTTTGCGTACTCCAGCAGAGCAAAGAGAAAAGGGAGAGGAGTATGCCAGGCAAAGGTATCTGAATGGCATCGCTAAACCCTGTAAAAAAGCACCGGATAGTTTAGATAATGAATACCGTAGGCTGGTAGCCAATAAAGCTGATAGTTTTTTTGAAGTTGATAAATATATTATTCTAGCGGCAATCAGGTCATTACCGGAAAATGAAAGGTTATTTATCCAGTCAGCAGATAAAGAGATCTATCCTGCAAACGCTTTTATAGATCTGTATCAGGAGAAATCACGCTTTGTGCCGCCCAGGCATTTTTTGGAGAAAACGGATATCTTTGCCGTAAAACTGTATAGAGAAGAGAGAATTTATGCCCTTAAATCTGGGAAAGAAATGAATGATGGTTACAAGATTATCAGGGTGGACAGGGATGTTAAACGATATGTTACTAACGGATTGTTTGGTGACGCTCTTACTGGATACAAAATTAACTGGGATAATGATTATGAATTAAGTCATCTACTCAAATTGAAATCGATGTTAATAGTGCTGCCTGGCCGAGTAGTGGAGAATTTAGCAGTATAATAAGTGAATCAGTAGGTAAAATTCATCGTGATAATTTATATAATGTACTGTACATAGAAGGAAACGATAAGTCTGATATACAGCAAGTATGGAGTTTAGCGAAGAGTTTAATACCTTTTCATGACTGTGTTAAAGAAATCATGAAAGAAAACTCGGAGCGCGTAGCTGCATGTGTTCTTGATGTCATTGCATTAGTGCCCGCTGTAGGTCAGGCTGTGGGTCTGAGCGCAAAGTTTGGCAAGGGACTCGCTCTTGGGCTTAACAGTGGCGTGCGTATCGCGGGCAGGAAAGGCATTAAGTCCTCGGCCAGGGCTCTCGCTGAGAGGATTAAATTGCCAACAACCGCTGAGCTGGCGTCGCTGGGAAAAAACACGCTGAGATCAATGGATCCCGGTCTTGAACTCGTAGCGGGTTTCAGTAAAACGCTTGGCAATAGCGTCGTCAAACTTCTGTCCGGAGAAAACAAAAACGCCGCTCTGGTGAATAAGATAGCCTCTTCGGTTCAGTTGAACCGGTTGCCGGAAATACTAAAAGATGAAATTCAGATGCTCAAACTTTCCCACACAGAAGTTAAAGTTCCCACCGTGAAAATTAGCGAAATTCACGGTGAGCCAGTTTACGTGCGCGTGAACCCAGAAACAGGGGAACGTTATGGGCGGCGGTATATCAAAAATGAGCCAGGTGAGCTCATCGAACTGAGCAACAGAGCAGAAAAAGTGAAATACCCTGAAACCCGCGTCAAAGGCCTGGAGAGATGGAGATCCTTTGATCATGAAGAGTTAACATTAAAAGAAGTAACCTCCCATCACTCAGGGTTTAGTACAACGCTTGATTCAAGCGGAAAAATTACATGAAAGCTCTACCTGATAAGAGAAGATACAGGCATCCCCGTTACAGAAATTTATCGCGATAAATACTATTCTGCAGGAAGCAAAGATAATACAGTGATTCTGGAGAAAGAGGCTGGCAGCCGTAAATTCGAGGTTATTGATCGTATTTCAGATAAAGAATTAAGTCAGTCAATGTACCTTGATAACACTTGGTGCCTGCCCGGTGTGTTCGGTCGACGACTATTAGTCAATCCAGGGGTTGAATGCGCAGGGAGTCCTTCTTTTAGTGATGAAACAGTCGTTTATCGATATAATGTTTTATTAGATGGAGAAGCAAAAGCAAAAAACTTTGATGTCAAAATTAAAGGATTAGGTGGTATGGATACTGGCCATCGTTTACATGTCAAAAAAAAATATTGATGATCTTATGTTTTATGAAAAATGGGGATGTTAGCTTAACACAGAATCCTATTGAAGCAACTAAATATGACAAGCTTTTTGCCGACAAAGATATTTTTGTTTCTGAATCTGAGCGTGTCTTTACTGATCAGTCTGATATCGGAGCGAGTGGATCTATACTTACCAAAAATGAAAAGCTTGCTATCAGGCGCTGGACGGCAATTGACGATGAAATTGATATTAAATCTTTTAGTGATGGCATGAGACAATTAAAGACAATTGGAGTGAGTGATAAGAATTATGAACTCAATATGAAACTGGACCATCCTGGAACTCTTAATGAGGATGAAAGGAATATGGTCAGAATTCTCGATTCAGCATTAAACAAATTACCCTCCCAACATGGAGATTTCGTCAGAATTTCAGAATATAGTGAAAGCATTACACCATGGGACGTTAATATAAGACCGAAAGATATAGTGACTAATTATCCTCGCTATATGAGTGTGTCCTCAACAACCGATTATCTTGAGCAGGGAGGTGTTAGCCCTTTACCGACGAAGACTTATGTTTATTACAAATTCGAAGATACGGAATCATCAAAGCCTCTGCTAAAAGGAGCTGCATCTCTTAATGAAGACCTGGAGAACCTTTACCAGCGTGATATGACTTTTGAGGTTAAACATATTGCGATTTCTGATGCAGTAACCCCTGAATTTGATACTCCTTTTGTACCCAGGAGGATAGTCGTTGTCCTTAAAGAGGCCCCACTTCCTGCAGACAGAATCGCGAAGAATATACATACCGGAGAAGAGGTCATGATCCTGATGTGATTTTCGCCAGAGTTTCAACATGGTCTGGATGCGTTTCAGACCATGAATAGACTCAGAGGTGAGATGAAACTATCTGACTGAGCGCATACGCTTTGAGCGTTTCTATTGTGGCACCACCTGCGCGACAGGCAAAGTAAGAGCGAGACCGCAGCAGCCCGGTTTTGCTCTGCATCCGCAAATGGGTATTTTCCTGACGGAGCAGGCGTGACGATACCGATTTTAAATTAATGGTCATCACGCTGACAGCTAGCTTTAGCGAATACGCTATCAGCAAATGGACCTGATCTCATTCGCCCCCCAGCTTTGCTGCAACCGAACCAAAAGCATCACGTAGCTGAGCGATCATCTGCCCGTCAAACAGCTTACGACGGTACTCCAACGGGTATCCAACGCCTGCGCTGATTTCCAGCATAAACTCTCACGTACAATTGTTGACGAAAACCAGGCGGTAATTGTAGAGACGTTGAAATCGGCAAATATGAGGAAGAATCACCATCTGGCACGAGCAACAGGCGATGCTGGATGGCGCGGATTTATCTCAAAGCTGGAATACAAAGCGACAGAAAGAGGTGTTCATGTGGTGAAACAGGATCAAGGGTTCGTCAGCCCGAAAACCTGTCACAGCTGTGATCACAAAATGCTGGAAATGGCACTGAACAAGCGTATAAGGCAATGTCCCGAATGCGGAGTTGAACATGACCACGATATCAGTGCGGCGCGCGATATCCGACAGAAGGGGATACTGGCATTACAGGCGGCGGGTTTCGTCGTCTCTGCCCATAGAGCCCAGCGTAAATCCTTCACAAAGACGGTTGCGGCCTGAGAAGTGAGAGGAAGCCTCGTCGTTTACGGCGGGGAGCAGTCACATGAGCCTTATATTCAATGCAATATGTGATTTTTGATGAAAGCATCAATGATATTCTTATAAAACACAACTGAACATAAAACTTATTTTCTCCAATTGTAAGTGTATAGGTGGGTGAGATATCTCACTGTTTATGTGTAACTCACTCCTCAGCCACATTCATCGATGGGGATTACTCTGATATCCATAAGTGATAAAAGTTAAATTTAAACTATTAAAATGAACTGGTCAGGTATGTTGTTAATTTCGACCTTACTCTTTCTTGAGTATTACCTGCCTCGTTCTCACTTGCCATCGTCTTTAAGTCTGTGTAAAGACGTAGGGACCGAACTCATTCACAAAATACGTGCAATAAAAATATGAGCAAGTGATGTAGAAAATGCTGCGGCCTGCGCGGCAGCGAGAATGGGCAGACCTTTCAGATTGTAAACTAATGATGCCAGTGCAATTATAGAGCCAGCGGTAATTAAAAAATTTAAAGAGTCAACGCAAGAATAAATCAATTTAAGAATCACTCGCTTTGATCAACATCCTTTGACAGCATCTGATTGTATAGCATGTTAAGATCAAATAGCTGTGAAGTGAATTTATCAAGTGTGCTTTCGGTGTAATTCTTATATTTTCCATCTTCTCTAAGGTTGATGTCGGCATACGTAAATGCATTAATCATTTTTTGCAGAGTGATACTTCTTTTGTCTGGCGAAAGCTGTTTGATCTGTTTCAATAAGTCATTAAGCGAACAGTGAGGTTGATATTTTTCAATATAGTTTAATACTTTATCATTAAAATTTGGATCTGATTGATCACTTTTGCTATATGACTGCAAGTGATGAATAACAGCGATACCATTGATATTAGTCATACTTATTTTCCAATTTATTAAGGGTTGCAGATAACTGGTTGCTCATATCTGTCAGTTTTCTGGCGATATCCCGCAGTACTTCGGCGCTGAGACTTTTAATTGCGTCATCTAACGATATGACATTCTCTTCAGCATGTTGCAACCATTGCTGACAGAGCGAATCACTGGGAAAGCGAATGACGTCCTTATCGCTCTCGACGGTAATATGATTATCGTCAGTATACTGATAGTTTAATGTATCAGCTCCGTCCGGCAATTTTACGGAGGAGGGAATAGTAATATAGAGAGGTTTTTGAAGACCGCACTGCTCCTGCAGTTGATGGATAATGCGGTTTACAATTATTGGATCATTTAACGATTTATTTATGGCTTTAATAACATGCTGTTGGAATTGTTCCTGACGTTGATTCTGCTTCTGCTGATATTCATCTATCATCGTCACCAGTTGGGAAAAGAACAACTGAAAACCAGCCTCGAAACCTTGTTTCTCACATTTCTTTCGCAGGTCAATAATTTGTAATTCATTTTCTGCATTAATTTCTCTACAGCGACTTAAAGTGCGTTCCAGCGCTTGAGCCATTCGCTGATAGCGAGTGCGCTCACCTGTTTTGATTATCACCTGATGGTGTAAGTCCTGGGGTAACTTATCAATAGTAATTGTGCGCATACACCAAAGCCATTCTTAGTAAATTAATATGATTTAGCGTTTTGGGGGCGGGAAACTGAGGAAGCTTCATCCCGGAAGGAAAGTGCAACAAAAAACGTTGACGAAGCGCGACAGGTAGTTCAGGGAACTGCCCAAGAATAAATGTTATGCCGAAAGAAACTGTGTCTGGGCTGGTAAATGCGTCATCCAGGGTTATCTGATGTAGTAAGGGGAGAGAGATAAATGCCAATAGACGCGGATCTGACATTATCACTGCGCCTTGTTTAGGTAGATGGTTTCTCAACAGGTAACCACCAATTAAATGGGCAGTTGCCGGGATCAGATGCCACTGAGCGATCAACTGCGATAACATAGTGTCGATGGGCTGCCATGCATTGGGTAGGTTACTGAGCTTGAGATGTTTTAATAGCCACCAGTTAATCAGCGTGCCTTCCCATATATCATCTTTCAGAAATGTTTCTGGCAAGTAGCTTTCGTGCGTATAGTACGCTGGGGCATATAAAATGGTCATTATACGCTGCTCTACTTCAATCATAATTCGATCGGCTCCTCATCCTCCTGGATTAATGTCTTTTGCTTGTTCTCTGGAGATTGAAACTTGAACTTGTATAATATATAGCCCGCCGCAAAAGCGAGGCACAGAACTAAGCCGAATATAATAGATGTCCACAGAACAGAGATAGGGGTTGATAGTTGAGTTGGGGGAGCATACTGAATCTTCGGTGCTGGAAACAGCACTACTGAAATATTATCATAGCGCACATCATTAAAACTGTTTTTGATTAATGATTTAACTTGCGAGATAAACAGGTCATCATCAATATGTCCCTCATAAGTAATAAGGACTCCCACGTGGGTTTCAGGTTTTTGATAGGTGGTATCATCGTTAAAAGGAAGGTAGCTGACATTAACGCTGACATTGGCTACCTGAGAAATCATTCGTAAAGATTGTTCAAGCCGCTGCTCTTGCAGAGAGAGAACCCGAGCCTGCTCAGAGCCAGGAGATGCCACCATAGAATTGGTTGGAAATGCTTGCGCTATTTGTACTTCAGCTGCCCAGGGCAGCTGATATTGATTAATGATGGAAAGCGCGGCCGTATCTTCCGATTTATTTACTGTGACTGTATAGCCCTCTTTGAAAGAGCCATCTTTCTGAGCCACAATATTATTTCTTTGCAGTACAGAAAGTACCTGATTAGCTTGCTGCTGAGTCAGATGAGATAATAATGTCTCATCGTGACAGGCGCAGAGTATCAAGCTAAACAATGTTACAATCAGTGGGCGCGAATGCTTATACATAATTATTGCGACTTTTCCAGTGTTTCAACCGTGCTTACGCCTTTACGCATCACCGAACTTACTAAGGAAACATAATTGCTGTATTCACCGATATAACTTTGTAGCTTAACCAGTGCCCCCGGATCGCTGGTAAATTGAGCTTGACTAAGGGTGTTAATCACATCTTTAAAATGTGAGTCCGTCGCACTGAGTTTATTGAATGTGCTGGACACCAGATTATTGAAACTTTGATCGTGAACCATGACGGATGAGTCATTCTCTGGTTCGATATTGTCTGGTGTCAGTTTGGTCAGTGCCGATAACGCATTAATTACCTGGCTCATTATTTCTCCACGTCGTTAGTTTTTATCGGAAGTTTTGAATAATAGTTGCGCCGATACTTGAATAGGCTTTAATGGTGCTACTCTGCGCATTACGGAACAACGTATACTCCTGCAGACAGGCCTGATATTTAGCCAGTTTCGTGGGATCTGAAGGGTCATTCTCCATGTCTGTAAGAGCCGATTTAAGGTTGCCCATCATAGTAACAGCGCCTGTTTCGAAATTAGCTGACACGTCACCCAAATAATAACCATCTCCAGTTGCTGATGTAGTTGCATTTAGTATGCTAGACATTTATATCTCCATGTTTTAAAGGGAAGTACCAGTGTAAAGGGTTTATGAAAAGATACCCATTTGATGAGTCAAGATATGATTTACTCTCAAGCCAGTTTTCATCCATATTAATGGAAAAGTTAATGATACGGTTGCCCCATTGCTGATTAAAAGTAGTAATAAAATTATTTAATGCAGTGAGTGAGGTATCGCTAAGGGAACCACGAATGATGAAAGCGTACCCTCCGGGTGTATTTAGCTGGCGATAATCAATGTGTAGACGCGCCAGACTCTCTTGGGCGTACTGCAACAGCTGCGCTTTTGTTTTGACGACTGTTTTAACAGTGTCAGCAAAGGGAATTTTTTGCATGGTCATGGCTATTAATTGCTGTTGTAGTTTAATTGATAACGTTTTCCAGAGCGCGATGATTGGGTGCTGCGGCTGCGTATAATCGATCTCCAATACCGGATAACCCGCATTATTTAGCTGGTCAACCACCTCGTTTTTCTCATGATAAAGTAAAACAGGAATGGCATCATGATATTTTCCCAGCCTGAAAAGCCCCTCCTGAATCCACTCCATTGTTTGATAATCGTTCGTCAGTATATAAAGATGTTTATCATTCCTCCCACGGACGATATCAAGGGGCGTAGGCGAACCGCTTAATGCGTTGTTCAGGTTCAAGATTTGGTGATCTCTCTCTGATATTTTATATAACATAATTGCTGAGACCAGTAGCACGATGAACAGCGTTATCGAACATACAACCAAGATATAATGCTTTTTAAGATTATGATTACGCTTTACTGCCTGTTGGCTGTCACCTGCACTCAATTCAGGATTAAGTACAAAGTTCTTGATATCCTCCGACCACTCGTCATCGTCTGCCTTAATAGCGAATCGGATGTGTTCATACACAAACACTTCGTTTATGCGTAGCAGTGTTGAATGACACTCTGTCTCATTCAGTATGTCGACATTATAGCTACTATTAGATTTGCCCTCCTCCTCTTCCTCTATGGGGGCGGAGAGACGTAAAACAAGATTTGGTGAAGGTGTATTACCAGGGATATAGAGCGTGTTATGTGTATAGCTGACAGCATGCTCACCGACAAAATTAAGCATATTATCGGCGTCGACATCCTGCAGAGTTAATGCAGGGGTAATAATTAAAAAATAATCGCCTACTGGAAGATGCAATTCACAGCCGAACATGGGGCCAAAAAGAATCTTCAGAGTGTACGCTTTTGGCTCATCTGGGATAGGCTTAGTATCGTTTATTTCATTCATATCACTATTTTATATTTAGGCTGCGAAGTTTTTATCTTAAGGCAGTTAATGATGATAAATTTAAATATTATAAAAAGTCTGTGTTAATCGACATGGTTATCTATTATTATAATTAAGCTTCAAAGTATTTCCCCTAATTTTAACCAGCATGTCGCTTCAAAGGTTTTGCTATTTGTCATCAATGGAAAATAGTGGAATCTGTTCGGCGAATCATGACTATGAATTATAAAAAAAGCGATGTGTTTCGTGATTCCGTTTATTAATCGTATAAAAATCTCAATAGTTACGTTTAATTCTGTTAGTGTTGATAATCACCAGATCACATTTTTTCTCTTGCTAGCATATACCAGTGATGACTCTGACCAATATGTGATTCTGGGGAGAGTGATGTGGCGTACTTTTAAGCTCTAATTTATTTTTCAGACGTGCCGGACCTGATTCTTTGGTATCCGCACCCACCACTTTTTCACTACTTCTGTAATCTATGCGAACGTAATTTCGGTGCACACCTTCAAGTCAGAGTGCCGACTAAAACATTCTGTTCCGGCATCGAATGTATTTTACCGGTACTCACACAGAAAACCCTCATTAGCACCGCTAATAGCGGTTTTTTTTGCCCCGGCATTTGCAAGGACGCCAGGAGTCGGGTTCGCCGCTTGCAGTTGGCCAGAAATACCGATTAACGCATGATCTCAATATGTTGCGGTGCCGTGTGGCTGATTCGGCGCCTGACTTATTAATCGTCATAGGGGAGTGCCCCATACTGAATGACGCCAAACTGGAGCTTCAGGTTTACGCCGGTACTGGCGCTCATCCCGGCTATGCACTGATCCGACAGCAGACCAAGCTCATACCACTGTGCCTGCCGGACAACAGGTGAATGCAACAGGCCGGATGGCGCGTGCTCGGCCCTTTTTGAAGTGCAGTACGTGTTGGTTTGATGCTTGAAGTGAAGATCGCAGTGGGCCACGGAAATATCGATATGCGGGGCGATAGGTTGAAAGCCTGCAGCACTTAACCGCAAGAACAGGTAAAAATGACTGATGATATTGCCACGTTTATCGCGGTGTCATTGACGTGCAATATCAGTTTGGTGATGAGCGGAAGTTAATGGGGAAAGGTGTAAGACCGAGTTTAAATTAAGCCAATGCGCGAATTTCACCCAGAAAGAGTACTGTGTTGTATTATGCCATAAAAAATATATTGGTTTATTAATTATTTCTGGTTTATTAATTAAACCAATGCTCGAATATTACGAAGAGGGCGTAATGCATTATATTATTTCGCATCTAATGTATTGTCTGTTTATTATGATCTTTGCCCCATTATTAATAGAGAATATAAGCAATTTAATATTAATTTGTTTATCTAGCGTATAAGAAGGATGAAGGAATATCATATAGCGTTTAGTTTGAAGGAAGTTTGTAATTTTGCTATTAGCTAAGTAGTACCTGCGATTTGCTTAGGAGCGATATTAATGTCTGTTAGCGATATTAAGCATAATCTTAAAAGAGTTGTCTGTCAGCGCAATGATGATGTTGGACTAATTACCCAACAATTGAAGGTAAATGGTGAGGTTAGTGAGATAAATAACGCCGTGCTATTTGCCAGGCCATTGACGGTTGACTCTGCAATTACCTTCACCCCTGTTCAGGGGAGCAACATGAGCATGTTGGAAAAAGAGAGTATTCGACAGCCTTTTTTATTAGCTACTCTGGATAGAGTGGACGTATCTTTTTGTGGTGAGTGGTCGGTTGAAATTATTACTATATCGCAGGTGAGTACGCTCTTTTCTTTCCTCGATTTTCAATCCGATCAAAAAAGCACTCTTCTTGTTAAATCTTCCGGTGATGATGCCTGTACACCAGAATTTCACAATGATCGCAACATAATTATAACACTCAAGCAGGAAAATAAGACTTTTATGGATATGCTTATTTATTCTAAGCTTTATTCAAAAAATGCCCAATTAGAGGGTTTGTTTTCATTTGTAAGAAGCCAGGAAAGTTACTGGATTTCACACTTTTTATTATCTCAGATAATGAATGATTTTAAAGAGAGTGACACAACTAAAATATACAATGCCAGTAAAGTTTATGGTGTCTCAGAGTCCTACTTTAGAAAACTCTGCCAGCAAGCCTTTACCAGAGGGCCGAAGAAGCAATTACGCCTTTGGCGCGCTGCCAATAGCGTATTACAATTGATCGATAAAGAAAGTTCGATATCCACTATTGCGGGAAATAACGGTTACGCTTCGTCATCTCACTTTTCCAGTGAGATAAAAGCTTTTTTTGGTATGACACCTAGAGAATTTAAAAAACTGGATTTTTTATTTCATGAATAATTTTTTGGCGAAAGTTATTAATTGTCAGATACTCTTTCTGGGGTTATGTATGCTGTTACCCTCGTCCGCTTTAGCTGACGCGTCACTCCATGACAATGAAAATATTTATGTTGCTAAGGATAACAGTGTTCAGCAGCTCTTCTTTGTTATTGGCGGTGAGCTGCATAAGCCCTTTATTGTTAGCAGTAAGGCGGCGGAAAAGCAGGTATCTGGTAATTTTGATCTCAGTAAACCTGCAGCGCTATTCGAAATGGTGGCTACGCGTACTGGGTTGATATGGTATGACGATGGCAGTGCTATATATGTATATGATGCCAGTGAGATACAAAGTAGCATCGTACGATTGATGTATGCACCGTTTGATGCGCTTTTAGGTTATTTAAAATCAACTGGTTTGTATGATAAACGCTTTCCGGTGAGATCTGATTCTGATGGTGATTCAGGTTCATTTTATGTCTCTGGACCGCCAGTTTATGTCCAATTGGTGCAAGCGGCAGCTAAGTATATGGATGCAACCTACGCGCGTCCGGAATCTGGTGAGACCACTATTCGAGTTATTAAACTCAAAAATACGTTTGTGAACGATCGTAAGTATACTCAGCGTGGTAAAACTATCACGATACCCGGTGTCGCTACGGTACTGAATCAATTAATTGGCCATGCCAACGGTCAAAATAATGAACCGGCGGACGCGACGATCAGTGTTGATGATGATACGCGTGGTGCAATAGAGGAGACCGACGCCGCGCCGCGGAGTGATAGCTTTCCATTTTTGTCCTCACTAAATCAGGCACCTGTAGCAAAAAAATCTTTCGAAAAAAATAACGCTTCTGATCAGTCGATTAATATCGTCGGCTATTCAGACACCAACAGTTTGTTGGTAGAGGGTTCAGAACGGCAGGTTAGTTTTGTTGAAGATCTTGTAAGAGCCATTGATGTTCCTAAGAGACAGATTCAGTTATCACTGTGGATTATCGATATTTCAAAGGAAGATATTAACGAACTGGGGATTAAATGGCAGGGAGCAGCAAAGATTAGCAACAACGGTGTAACGTTTAATACCAGCTCGCTGACACCAGAAAACAGCATTCATTTTCTGGCAGACATATCCGCACTTGCCCAAAAAGGTAATGCTCAAATAGTTTCAAGACCAGAAATTCTTACCCAGGATAATGTGCCAGCCCTGTTTGATAACAACAGTAGTTTCTATGCCAAACTGTTAGCAGAGCGTACTGCATCGCTCAAGACAATAACTTATGGCACGATGATAAGCGTTCTGCCACGTTTAGCAGAGGACCAGCACGAAATTGAAATGATCCTCAATATTCAAGATGGCGGCCTTGAACAAAATAACAGTGGGGATACGCAAGATGTTGACCAACTTCCTGTAGTGAGCAACACCCAAATAAGCACAGAAGCCCGCGTACCCAATAATTACAGTCTTTTGGTTGGCGGTTATAGTCGCGATGAGGATGAGCATCACGATTTTGGGATACCTGGACTCCGTGATATTCCTTACCTGGGACGATTGTTTAATTATAGTTACACCAGCCATCAAAAGATGGTACGTGTTTTTCTTATCCAGCCTAAGTTACTGAGAAACGATGATACATGGAACGATACTAATGAATCGAATCCAGTATTAGGTCGTACAGTGAGTGGTGGGTTAGTAACCTTAAAGTCAACGGTTGCTATGCTACGAAGCGCTATAGGGATAAATAAAGAAAGAGACAGTTATGGACATCCGTCGAATTGAAGGTATCGATTATCGACAAAGAGTTTTCATGTCAGAAAGCTATAAGGAACAACCTGCGACGGATGCTGAAGAAAATGTTCAGTCACTCAATTTGCTGGAGGAGATGCTCAGCTCCAGTAATGAAATGGCGGAACTACTTTCCGAATTTGGACGCTCTGGAAAGTTAGGGCGTAAAAATAACGATACTGACAACGACTTTGTTTCGTCGATGGTTGACGATCAAGCCGATGAAAAATTAATTACACTGATACAAGAGGTGGCTAAACTTAAGCTTACTACTTTAAATAACTTATTAAACTGTGCTCGTAGATATTTTATTAATGATAGTGATTTGATACTGGCGCTGCGAGAAATGTTGCTCAGTCGAATGCTTTCGGAGTTGAAAAAAAAGAAAATAAGAGAAGCTATTGCTGATTTAGAGAAGTTTAGCGATATAAGAAAAATGAGGTCAGGTATAAATGTTGGGCGTTCGGCCAGACGTTTCAGCGATAAATCACTCAGTGCGCATGATCTGCGAAACAGTTATCTTAATTTCCTGGAGCAGGAGAGGCCTGCAGGATTTATCTATAAGGAAATAATAGATGATTATGGCTTTGAGAACAGAACCCGTTTGTTGGCCTTTTTTTTATCAGCTTTAGTGGCTGATATTAAGTCCAATCAACCGGGAATTCAATATTCAGAGTTTGGGCCACTTAGCGCCAAACTTACTGATGCACGTACTCTTCACACACTGGATCTACTTTTAAATGAAAAATTTTCCAAATTTCCCTTTCGCGATCAGATGAGAAATAAGGATGTAATGCTGGTTGATGCGGATATTGTTGGACTTTACATTTATGGATTATTAGATTTAGTTAAATTTAAATCCATGCTGGATTCTTTTAGTAAAAATTTCATGTCCTTTTTACTGGTTAAACATCGTGGTACGGTAATACAATCGCTGCGTAGTATTTTTAGTTTAACCCCTGAATTTCTTTTTATCGACTCATACTATTATGAGGCTACGATAGAACATCTTGCTTTTATACTGCTAAAAATACATGAAAAAGAGAGGCGTGTAGGTATCTGGAATGAAAAATATGAGCAGCACTCTTAGTCGGTGTAAAGGTTTAAATAATGATTAATGAACTTGCACTACAAATTCGCAAAAGACCTGAACTCATTATTTTGTGCATAATGATAATGGTGGTTGTGATGTTGATAATCCCATTGCCAACATATGTGGTTGATTTTCTTATTGGCCTCAATCTGACAATGGCATTACTCATTTTTCTTGGCTCTTTCTATATTTCCAGAGTGCTGGACTTTTCGACCTTTCCATCAATATTATTGATTACTACCGTTTTTCGTCTTGCTATCTCTATTAGTACTAGTCGCTTGGTTCTGACAAATGCGGATGCGGGAGAGATAATTTCGAGTTTCGGTAAATTCGTTATTTCCGGTAATATAGTAGTCGGCTTTGTAATTTTCTTTATCGTCACCATTGTGCAATTTATTGTTATTACTAAAGGATCCGAGCGTATAGCGGAGGTAGCTGCGCGTTTTTCCCTGGATGCGATGCCGGGTAAGCAAATGAGCATCGATGCTGATCTTAAGGCTGGTGTAATTGATGAAAAAGAATTAAGAAAAAGACGAAGTGATCTTGAAGCCGAAAGTCAGTTATATGGTGCTCTTGATGGAGCAATGAAATTCATTAAAGGCGATGCCATTGCTGGAATCATAATAATTTTTGTAAACCTCATAGGTGGTATTTCTATTGGTGTGTTTCAACATGGAATGGATGTTTCTCAAGCCATGTCAGTTTTTACAATATTGACCATTGGAGATGCGCTGGTAGCTCAAATTCCAGCATTATTGATTTCTATCAGTGGCGGACTTATTGTCACCCGGGTTAATAACAGTGAGAATAGAAATCTTGGTGCTAAAATTTTGCAGGATATGTTTTCAAATAAATTTATTCTTTTGATTACAGCTGTTTTAGCGATTGCAATGGGTTTGCTGCCTGGTTTTCCACTTCCGGTTTTTGTTTTGCTTGCTGCAATTTTATTAGGCATTTTCGTTCATGACAAGATGAAGCAGAAGAAAGAGAGTGATTCAGAGTCAATACCAAGGGGAGATGATGGAAAAGAACAGCCTACGCCGAAAAGTAAACCTGTAATGATTGACGGTGAGTATATCCCTGAGACGATACCTCTCATTATTACCGCCTGGCAAGGATATGAAAGTTATTTCAATAAGAACAACCTATGTTCACTACTTAAGCGAAACTTTTTTATTGAATATGGAGTGCGTTTACCTGATATTCTGATGAATTATGATCCGCAAATGGAACGTGGAAAGCTTAATATTGCGATCAATGAAATTAAAGTAGCTTCTTACGACGTCTTACCCGGCATGTGTAAGATATTGATGCGTGGTGATGAATTACAGAACATTGATGACAGTGTACAAAAGATTGATGCGGCTCATGGTGTGACGTATTGGATTCCAGAAGAACGTAGTGAAATTGCGCACGATCTAGGATATTTTTCCCGGCCGGCAATTGATGAGTTCTACTTTTGTTTTTCCACACTGTTGGTGCATAATATTTGTGAATTTTTTGGTATTCAGGAAAGCAAAACTCTGCTTGACGATTTAGAAAGAAAATATCCCGAGCTGCTTAAAGAATGTTTCAGGAATAATACAGTTCAGCGTATTACTGAGGTATTCCAACGACTCCTTCAGGAGAGGATATCTATTCGTAATATGCGTTTGATACTTGAAGCATTGGTTCAGTGGGCACCGAAAGAAAAAGATCCAATTATGTTAGTAGAGCATGTTCGAGGTGTTTTATCTCGTTATATATCTAATCGTTTTTCTTCTAATGGACTTATTCGCACGCTTGTCATGTCACATGAAATGGAGGAGCTTATTCGCAGTGGGGTAAGGCAAACGTCCAATGGTACTTTCATAAATATTTCTCCACCTGAAACTGAAGATATTTTAAAGAGTTTGGAAAACTGTATTAAAAAAAATGGCGTCAATGCTCGAGACATTATTCTAATGGTATCATTAGATATTCGTAGATTTGTAAAAAAAATTATTGAAGTCAGCTATCCGGAAATGGAGGTTCTTTCCTATGGAGACATATCCTCCGGTGTGAGTGTAGATGTCATTGCTTCTTTATAAATTAAATAAGGCATAAAAAATGAAATACGATATAGTAGAGCTTATCTCAGAATCGCTAAAAAAACTTGGTATGGATAATATTATAGATGAAGAGATAAGTAATCATTCTACTATCGCACTCAACATGAAAAATGATATTCCAACTATATATATTAGCAATACCGATGACGAAGTCTGGGTCTGGGCGCAACTTATGGAAAATATACCAACCATATTATCTTATAATAGTGCAAATTTAATTCCCCTGATAATGGAACATGATGAAAATTATTTCTATGTTGGTCAACCATGCTTATATCCTATTAATGGGTTTATTGAGCTACGTGCTCAGATAAAAGATAATCATCTGCAATCTGCAGATGATTTCTTACTTATACTGGATCGCTATCTGGATATACTGCAGAGCTATCGTTTAGCACTCGTTTAATTACAGAGGCTGCCTTCATGATTAAGCAATGTCTGTTGCATCTCGCTCATCCGTTACGCATTCAGGGAAATGTAATTGAGGCACATTTGCCCGGGGCGCGAATAGGCGAGATTTGCGAGATTCAAAAATCCTTACAGGAACCTAAATCAATTGGCTTTGCTTTAGTCATAGGTTTTAACAAAGAGCATACGTTGTTAAGTTTGCTAAATGATAATCATGGACTCTCTCGTGAAAATATTTTATTACCAACAGGAAAACCCTTTTGTATAAATGTTCAGGAAAATATAGCTGGAGCTATTATTGATTCAGCTGGAAATATCAAGGGGCGATTAGATAATATTGAGCAGCCGCGGTTGAATGCTGCAATAACTTTAGATGTTAACGGAACGCCTCGTGATTTCACACATCGCAAACCTATCACAGAAATCATGGCCACTGGCGTTAGAGCTATTGATGGTCTGCTGACCTGCGGTCAGGGTCAACGAATGGGTATTCTGGCTGCAGCAGGCTGCGGTAAAACCTCCTTAATGAGCATGATAATTGATCACTCTGAAGTGGATATCTATGTTATAGGTCTGATTGGTGAGCGTGGTCGTGAAGTCTCTGAATTCGTGGATATTCTGAGACGATCCCCGCGGTGCTCGCAAATTATTTTGGTGTACGCTACCTCAGATCGACCCTGTATTGAGCGCTGCAATGCGGCACAAGTGGCCACTACGATAGCCGAATTCTTCAGTGACCAGGGTAAAAATGTTTTACTTTTTATCGACTCTATTACCCGTTATGCAAGGGCGCTGCGTGATGTAGCACTGAGCATGGGGGAACTCCCTGCTCGCCGGGGTTATCCGGCTTCGGTTTTTGAAGCATTACCTAAGCTACTGGAACGCGCAGGGCGTTTTTCAACTGGTTCGATCACCGCCTTCTATACTGTACTGATTGAAAACGAAGAAGAGGCAGACGTCATTGGTGAAGAGGTGTGTTCAATTCTTGATGGTCATATTTATCTTAATAAAAAACTAGCAGCAAAAGGACATTACCCAGCTATTGACGTAATGCAAAGCATTAGTCGCGTATTTTCAAAGATAACTATGCCACAGCATCAGCAAATGGCTGCACATTTCCGAGACTATCTTGCCCGCCAAAAAGAGATGCAGTTATTTGTAGATCTTGGCGAATATCATCGGGGAGAGAATCCAGATAATGACACAGCGTTTGACCACAGGGAGCAGATGGAAGCATTTCTTAAGCAAGCTATGTCTGAAAAAACCGACATATTAGCCTGTCTGGAGGGTTTAAATGGAAGTTTGGCGTAAAGGGCAGGCGTATGTGCTCATGCTGGATCGCAAGCAGTGCTTATTGCAGAACAGTTTAGCTAAATCCGAAAATCAGCTAACTCAAGTCAAGCGAATGATAGCGCTACATTTGCAGGAGATCGAGGATATTAATCAACAGATAAAAGCTTGTATGGATTTAGGTTTACTTAGCCGGGAGTATATTTATAAGAGCATAAGAGAACAAGGTATTTTTTTAACAAAAAAACAACTTATATCCAATAAAATTACTCAGTTAGAAAGTGAGAAATATGAGCTTGAACAACAAATTCAACAAAGTAATACCTCTATATTCTCTCTGAAAAAAAAAATCACAAGTTGACTGACTCTTTGAATAAAAAAAGAATTAATTATATTCGCCGCGGCGATAACAATGCTGAAAATGAAATTCAGGATATAGCTAATTATGTTAAGACAACTATCTGATACAACTGTAAAAACATCAAAAAACACATTAGATAGCGTGGTGGATAATAATTCATCATTAGATCATTATGTATCGTCGAAATGGAGTGATAAGCAAAAAAGAAAGAAATGCACTGTAGAAAATGCACTTCCTCGCGTAATCCTTCCTCAAGAGTTACTGATGCAGCTTGATAAATATCATGCTGCAAATAGTGGCTTGCATAAAAATGAAGATAAGGTGGAGAAACAATCTATTCTCATTTCAGATGCCATATTCTGCGCCAGCACCAGAACCAGTTTGTCTGATAAAGGTAATCATCTGCACCACCAATCCATCCTGCTAATGACAAAGAATACCGTGTCAACCAATCATAATAGAGTGATAAAGCATGCATCCGCAATGAATTATAAAGTTAAGCCAGAGCATGCTACAGCGGGGGGGAGTAACGCAGTGCCAGAGCATCGTGCTACAGCGGCGGCGAGTAACGCAGTGCCTGAGCATGCTATAGCGCGAGGGAGTGACGCAGTGCCAGGGCATCGTGCTACAGCGGCGGCGAGTAACGCAGTGCCAGAGCATGCTATCCCGCGACGGGGTAACGCAGCCTCAGAGCACGTTACTGCGGGGGGCAATAACACATCGCCAGAGCCTGCTGAAGCGCGGGGGAGTAACGCAGTTACAGCAGCGGGTTATAACGCAACGGCAGAGCATATATCAGCAGAGAAACCTAAAGCGATAACACCTTCAGAATTTGCAGCACTCAACGGAAAGATCGTATTACCTCAGGCTAAAAATCAAGCGAGTCGGCAGTCATATGATAAAGAGGTAGTTGGAGAGGCGGCTGTCGGGTTTCAGACTGGCACAAAGCTGCAGACGTTTTCATCCCACATGAATGAGAATGATCGAGCGAAAAGTAAAAACGACTCTACGACTTTGCAGAAACTGAAGGTACAGATTTATTCGACCAGGCCGACGGTTAAGCCAGATAGCGAGAGGAAAACGCTAGAAGTAGATTACGTATTTCAACGTTGGTCAGGTTCACCATCGGTCAAAGTATCTGTGCCGACCCAACCCTTGCACGATGCAAATATCACGCTATTGCCGTCTGACACCCATGCAGCAGATATCCTACTTCGCAATATGGATCATTTGAAGGGGCCAGTGCCGGAGCTTTTGCCGCCACGTATGGCGGGAGATGAAAAGCAACAGCAGAATCAGCAGCAAAACCATCCACAGCAGGATGAGGAGATAGAATGAGTTTGCGAGATTATTTGCGCCTGAGAAGCAATAGACGGCAAGCATTGACACAGTTATGTGCATGCTATCCGGGCAGCGAGATCGCGAAGCTTGATCCTGCAATACGCTATCTACATTTGCAATTAGGTGACGAGCAAGGCCGCTCGGTGCTGGCATGGTTCAACGTGGATGATTGGTTAGAAAAGATGGGTATTCATCTTCCCGAAATCCCTTGGTTCGAAGTTCCTCTTAGTTATCTGATTCGTTGGTTAAAGAGTTTTCAGATTAGTTTTCTGGTTAACCAAACAGATTGGCAAGTGACGCAAATAGCGGAGTGTATTCAGCCCCTGCCGGAAGAAGTGCTTATGCTGCCTGCCGATCCCTGTCCGCTGTTTTGTATTGACTGGCCTCAGGGACATACAGGTGTGCAGTTCGGACCGATGATTACAGTCTGGCATATACCATTCCGACTGCAGGTGATTCTTGGTTACAGCCAAATTAAATTGTCCCAACTGACAGATTTAGCCCCCGGGGATTTGTTATTGATCACCCAGATGTTCACGCATTTAGCAATTGGACAATGTCGTCTTTATGAAGTGAGTTATGGCCTTAACCAGGAGATTATTGTGGGAAATGAGTTAACAAAAGATCATGAAGTATATCAAGAAGGAGAAACGTTGAACGATTGGGGATGTTTACCTGTAAACATTGAATTCGTACTGGATAGCCGCACTGTTACTTTGTCCGAATTGGACGAGATCAAAGCAGGTACTTCACTGATATTAAGTCATGATGCCGAAAAGAAAATCGCAATTTATTTGAATAAAAGACTTTTTGCTAGTGGAGAGCTAGTGGTACTTGAAAATGGCCCCCTTGCCGTAGAGATTAATCGGGTCAATCCAGGGCTCATTGAAGAGGCAGAATAGTTCAATGTATAGTAATGATATCTCGTTAATGCTCGTTTTGTCGTTCTTTATTTTGCTGCCTTTCTTTATCGCTGGGGGTACCTGTTTTATTAAATTTTCCATCGTACTGGTAATGGTTCGTAATGCCCTGGGAATTCAACAGGTTCCTTCAACATTAACCCTGAATGGAATTGCGCTAATTTTGAGTGCCTTTGTTATGATGCCTGTATGCCAACGAATATCTAGTTATATTGAGTCAAACCATATTGACTTTAATAATGGTGCCTCCGTTGAGCAGCTCTTAAATCAAGGTTTAGGGGGATATCGTGATTATTTGGTACGCTATTCAGATCACAATCTCATTCGCTATTTTAATCAGATCCAGCAACAGCGAAATAATACACCAATACCCGAAATAAAAGATAGTGCGTTAGCGAATTTGCCACTAATGACGCTTATGCCTGCCTACGCATTAAGCGAAATGCAAAGCGCATTCAAAATTGCTTTTTACCTTTACGTACCCTTTGTGGTAATTGATATGGTGGTCTCCAGTATATTACTGGCTCTGGGTATGATGATGATGAGTCCGGTTACGATCTCTATTCCCATTAAACTTATTTTATTCGTGGCAATGAATGGCTGGACTTTATTAACAAAAGGAATGATCTCACAGTACACAGATCTAATGACATCATGAATAGTGTTCTTTTTATAAGTAATTCTGCACTGCTTATCGTTTTAAAGTTAACGGCAGTCCCTATTGGTTTTGCTACTCTTGTTGGCGTTATTGTCGGTCTGTTCCAGACAGTCATGCAAATTCAGGAACAAACGTTACCATTTGGTTTGAAGATGCTGGCAGTATTTGCCAGTATATTTATGTTAATCGAATGGTTCTCTGCCGAAATGATGAATTTCGCCACACAGTCTTTCTATATGGCATTTCATTAATACGGAATAAATATGCATTATTTAGCATCTTATTTTTATTTTCAGCATAGTGTCTTGATTTTTGTTTTGGCCTATACACGGCTATCAATTGCATTTTATATGTTGCCAGTGTTAGGACGGCAAGTTTTATCAAATTTCCTTATCAAAAACATGCTCATTTCCTTGACAATTATTGGCCTGTGGCCATGTATTAGAACCGTAATGATAGTAGAACAGAGCTGTATTATTCTTCTTACTAAAGAATGCATTATTGGGCTAATGTTAGCGATGACGCTATGTATTCCTTTTTGGGTCGTTATGGGGTTCGGTGAGATAATGGATAATCAACGCGGTGCGACTATCAGCGATAGTATTGATCCAGTAAATGGGAGTCAAAGTTCGATATTATCTGGCTTTTTTAACTTCACGCTTGGCGCAATTTTTTTTTCAAGTGGTGGTATGAAGAGAGTAATAGCAGTTATGAGCCAAAGCTATCATGTATTTCCAATTGGTAGTTCTTTAGGCCTCATTCACTGGGCACTGGTTGGACGAATATTACAGATGCTTATGCAAAACAGTATCCTTCTGGCAGCCCCGGTCATGTTATCAATGATGCTTTCAGAAATTTTACTCGGTGTATTCTCACGCTATTGTCCTCAACTAAATGCGTTTTCTTTGTCCTTAACCATAAAAAGTTTTATCGTTTTTTTTATTTTTATTTACTATGGTTTTGATGCTTTTTCTGAGAAAACCCTCCAGATGTTTTCCTTGTCAGCTTTTCAGCAGTTCATCTTCTGAGAAAGAATTCTATGGCGGAAAAAACAGAAAAACCAACTAGTAAACGACGAAAAGACTCGGCGAAAAAAGGTCAAACATTCAAAAGTAAAGATTTGATTACCACCCTTATTTTGCTAATCGGTATTTATTTTCTTACACACTTCTTAAGCTTAGAAAGCTTTGTCTCATTTTATACCATGCTTCTGCGCTGCAACACGCAAGTGAGTATGAATGCTTTTTTACTTAAATTGACTCATATTTTTATTCTTCTTTCGCTGCCATTCATTTCTCTGTGTGTATTAGTGGGATTCACCAGCACACTGCTACAGACGAGATTTTCTGTTGCGACGGAAGTCATTAAATTGAACTTTAAAGCGCTAAATTTTGTTGAAGGCATAAAGAAAATTTTCAGCATCCGTACCGTTAAAGAGTTGGTGAGATCGCTCTGTTATCTCCTTATCTTTGTCTTAACGTGCTACAGCCTATTTCATCTATATCTCAAACAGATACTAGTCCTCTATCGCACAAATATTAGTGGTCTAATTAACTGTTGGATGTTATTGGCAGAAAAAACCGTATTTTTGTTCATCGGATGGTCGATCTTATTGACACTGGCGGACATTATCGCTGAATACTTCCTTCATTTTAAAGATATCAAAATGGAAAAACATGAAGTCAAGCAAGAGCATAAAGAGCTTGAGGGCAATCCCCAGATTAAAAGTGCCAGACGACAGTCTCATCTGGAAATTCTTTCCGTTGAAGAAATGACCGCCGTTAGAAACTCCGAAGTGATTTTGGCGAACCCTACGCATATTGCTATCGCAATCTATTTCAATCCAGACATAGCAGCGCTGCCATTCATTGCTCTGCGTTGCAGCAATATGAAAGCGAAAGCTGCAATTGCTTATGCGGAAAAAATGGGTATACCTGTCGTCCGTAATATTTTATTGACTAGAAGAATTTATAAATATTATCAACAGTTTAACTTCATTTCTGTAAACGATGACGCGCTAATTGATGTGATGAAAATACTTATATGGTTAAAGCAAGTTGAAGTTGCTGGCATGACGGAAATAGCGCCTCCTGAAGAGAGTGATAATGTTTCTCCCCAGGAGAGCTCTGAAGAGATATCTAACGGCAGTTAAGAGCGAGTGATGTACGGTTTTTTTGTATTAACTTTCGGGACGGAACCCTATGATGCCAGTGTCTTCTTCACTGTTATCGTTCGGGTTAACTATTTTTTATATTTTTTATGAGCTAGCTGAGAGGTCTAGATGGCTGATAAGAATGAGTCTTTTTTTGAAGAAAAATTTCAGAGTGGTGAAGATGTTGATGCATATTCTGAAAATCTACTGGATGCCATTAATAATGGAGCTACCTTAAAGGATATTCAAGGTGTTCCCAATAAAACTATGCAAGATGTTTATAATCTGGCTTATAGTTTTTATCATACTGGTAAGCTGGATGATGCAGAGTCACTGTTTCGTTTTCTTTGTGTTTATGATTTTTATAATTATGAATATGTCATCGGTTTAGCGGCAGTACATCAACTGAAAAAAAATTACGCGAAGGCAATTGATTTTTACGCACTCGCCTATTCATTATCAGATGATGATTACCGACCAATGTTTTATGCGGGCCAATGTAACCTAATGCTGCGCCAATCAGTTCAAGCGAGAAAGTGCTTTGATATTGTACTGGAGCGGTGCAGCGACAAATTATTATGTCAGAAGGCAAAAGCTTATCTCTCCGCGCTTGATAAATTAAAAAGAGAGAAGGAAGCGAGTTGTGTAAAAACAGATATAAATGAGGATTAATCATGAATGTACGGATAAATAGCTTCGTAAATACCCTGGAGATCGCGAAAACTAATCATGTTGATGCTGGTAATGCAGAATTAAAAAAACAGGCTGCTCAGGCTAAGCGTATTGATAATGGAAATTACAGGACTCATCCTCAGCTAAACAAAGTCAAAAATGCTCTTCAGACCCTTGAACCAGAACAGTTGCTAAAAGTATTAGAGAATACTCGGCAAGCCCTAAGTGGTAATGGTACAACGACAAAAATCGATGTTCAGGATACACCTCAGCTTAAGGAACCGCAAAAAAGTAATACACAAGCAGTGACAAGCAGCGAGGAAGATCAACTTACAAGTTGTGCGATGCTAACGGAATTACTTGGAAAAGTTAATGCACTTAGCTCAGATTCATCGATCACTAGCCTGATAACGAGGCTGAAAGGCTATACCAGTATGATGAATGGAGCGAAAGAGGCCTACTCATCATTGGTGGATCAGCTTGAGCAACAAGGCAAGAAGTGGGCCAGCGCTAGTGATGCATGTAATCAAGCTAAGAAAGAAGCCGGTCAACTGTCCAAAGATGTGACTGACAATCAGTCGAAACTAAAAGAAGCGCAACAAACGCTCGACAACCTGAAAGCCAAAGCCGCAGGTAAAAATCCTGTTCCATCTGATTTGCAGAATCAAATAAATAAAGCACAAGCCGCAGTAGTTCAAGCCCAGACAGGTTTAGAGACTGCTAAAAATAACAGCAAAACTTTTATAGATAAAACATTGAACCCGGCGATCGATGCGCTTAATAGCTCAAAACTAGCGCTGGATGCAACTATATCTGAGTCGAATTCACTTATTAACAGCCTCACGATCCAGCAGCATAACGTAATTGAAACTCAATTTAAGCAGAATAATAATCAAGCGTCGTCCTTAGAGTATCTGATGGCAGTAATGTCGCAGCTCATTGATAAAAGTGCCAGTGAGGATCTCAAGGCATCCTCTGCATTGAAGCAGGAGTTAGCTAAATCTTCTGCGAAAGATGCCGAGAAAAAGGCCAAAGAATTTGACGAGAAGCAGCGAAAAGCCGAAGAGATGCAAAAGACTATGGGCTGCATAGGCAAAGTAGCCGGCTGGGTTATTACCGTAGTGAGCGTTGCTGCGGCGGTGTTCACTGGAGGCGCTAGTCTGGCATTGGCTGCCGTTGGGTTAGCGCTGATGGCCGCGGACGAAATTGATCAGGCTGTTACCGGTCATTCGTTTATGTCCGATGGAATGCAAGCGGTAATGAATAATGTGGTTAAACCCTTGGCGGATAAAATAGCAGGAAAAATCACCGCATTTCTGGAAGATTGTCATGTACCCAAAGATTCTGCTGAAATGATAGGGCGTGTTGTCGGTACGGTTACAGCAGCGGTGGCGGTTATCGCCGCCGTAGTTGTAGCATGTCTGACCGTACGTTCGGCTGCTTCTACCGCGATTGAGTCTTTAGCATCAAGTCTAAGCTGTGAAGCTGCTGAGGAGGCCGCTGACGTCGTGGCAACAGAGGCGGCTGAGAATGTCGCACAAACGGCCACTGAAAACGCAGCCAAAAATACCATGCAGCGAATTGTAAATAGCACGCTAGTCAAGTGCCTTCGTCAAGGAATGGGGCGCACATTGGACTTCGATGAGACGACGGTAGAGCAGGTAGCTAATCGTACCGAAACAGCAGTGACTGTTTCTCAAGCGGTAAATTCTAGTCTGAATGTAGGAGTCAATATTATAGCAAGTCAGATGATGGTGGATGCAGCCATGATTAAAGCGAAGCTAATGAAAGATATTGAGCTACAACAGTTGATCAATGAAATGATGAGCCGGTCTATTGACATGTTTACGCACCAAATACAAGCGGTCAATCAAATTACTAAAAACATGTCCTCCGCTGCACAAAATCAAATGCGAACTGATAAATATATTACCCGGAAGATGGGGCACATAGCCATGTAAGAGTCTGATAGCTGTTTATTATATATCAATTAATACGAGGAAAAATAATCATGCAGATTGTTAATAACAATATTAAATTCAGCGGTGTATCACTAGCTGATGTGAGCAATAATACAGCGAAGGTTAATCAGCGTGAAGACACGCCGGTTAAAGCTCTGGCGGCTGATACTACTACACCCGAGGCATGCACATATCTCTTTGCTATGCAAAAGGCGACGTGGGAACCCGGAAAATCATCAAATCCTGCTAATTCATCATCGATAAAAATAAGTAACAATCCATCTGCGAATCATGTTCCTAACAACTCTGAGCATTCATCATATATCAACATGATTGGATCAGAAGAAATGATAGATGCCGAGAATATTTTTACGATTGTTTCGCAAAATATTGAACGCACGCAGATGTTACAGAGTGCAGAGGACTCTACTCGTGCCTATGATGCCGCAGGTCGCGCCGGTAACAAAATGATCAGTTCTGCTCAGGATAATTTAACGGGTGTGATCAGTGGCGGTGTCGTGAATATAGGTGCAACAGGCTTAGGCTCCTATAAATCGATTAAAGCCTTGAATGAAGAATCTGGTTCGATAGAGCGAAACCTTGGTCCTGCAAGAACGCTTAAAACGGGTGTGGCAAACAACGAACACGTGATTGATAGTAGTCCTGGCGAGAATATGACATTGTCACCCACTACCCGGTCAGTTATGAGCCAGAGCCATGCAGATGATATTGATCAGAGCATATCCATGGAGCATGCCCATAACAAAATACAGATCGAAACAAACAAGGCTCGCATCAAAGCTGACGCTCTCATGCAAGGAGGTAAACTCGGTCAAGGTTTAATGGAGTCAGGATTCAATGTCTCTGCGGCAGGTGAGCAGAAACAGGCTGAATTGGCGCGAGCTGACCGTGAAGTTAACAATGCACTGGCCGATGTGCAGACTCAAATTGCGAAGAGAGCTGCTGAAGCCAGAGCGACAATGAATAATGCTATTGATAGTGCATTAAATAACAATTCCGCCGCGATCTCCGGTATGGCAGATCGCACCTAAGGTTTAAAGAACATTTATCTGCGGATGGGTATATTCTGTCCGCTGCTATATAAGAGGATTTTATAATGGAAATTAATCAAAATAGTTATTCTGTGAGTCGCTATAATCAGCACGCTTATTCTGATAAGCCAATCGTATCAACCAATCACCCACAGGCTGACTCCCCCAATGAAAAAAAAGTGAGCATGTTCAAAGAAATTTTGAGTGAAACTCTTCACCCTCAAAAAGGGAGCATCATTGAGGGGCGCAGAATCATCTTTAGTAAATACGGCTATGATACCAGCGCGGATGATCATAAAAAAAATAAATTCAGTTCTGCACTTTCAACAATTAAGGCGGCAGCGAATAAGGCGAGTGCATCGACAGATCTTGCTGAAACGTTTATCAATCAGCGGGCGCTGGTGGATACTACCAAAACGTCTTTAGAGAAAATCAGTACCCATAAAGATTACACCGTAAGTAAAACTAATTGTAAGTATTTACAATACAAAGCCATGATAGCTAAAGCTTCAAAAGAAGATAGTGAAAACAATCCAAGCTATAAAGATTTTTGGGATAAAGAAGTCAATGCGGTAGATAGTATGAAGAAAAACTATCTTGATGTATATGCTAAATTGATGGAGCAATACACCGAGATGTATCAGGATTATAATCAGAATATTCAGCAAGCGGAGGGGGGATGTGTCACTGGTGGTAAAGATGGTAATACCGTGCATTTCAAAGATAATTTATCTGAAGCTTATAAGACATTCGAAAATAAATGGTTAACAAATTCTGTTTACAAAATTGATCTGAAGGCAGATGATGCACAGGAAATGGCTGATTCGTTGAAACCAGCCTTTAATGTTGATGATAATGGTAATGTCACGATTAATCTAACTCAATTTGAGGCTATGGTAAAAAATAATCCATTGCCCGCTGGTGTTGACAAAAAAGGTGAGGCCGATATTTCCACGACCAGCTATCAGGCGTGGCTTGCAACGTTTAACGCGAATGGAACGGCTCTGCAAAGCAATATGGAGGCTTTTTCTCAACGTTATAGCGAAGCGAATAGTACCTTTGATAACGAAAGTAAATTGATCAGCTCATCGATCTCTGCAATGGGAGACATTGCAAAACAATTTTTCGATTCTTTATAAGTTTACTATAACGTCACTTTGCCAGTAACTGATGTAACGTTCAAATTTTTATTCCAGCGTCTGGTTGAAAAGAAATTCTAGAGACTCTTTTTTAGGATATGCTGAGCTTAACGATCAGCAAGTATCAGGAAACGAAAAGAGTTATCGATAATTATATATCCTTAAAATGGATATTATGTTTCATCTTTCAATCAATGTTGAATTTATAAAATATTAAGGATAGAGTATGTCTCTTTCATCACCCATACTAACTCGTCAATCTTCACTTGTATCTAATGAACCCTTACAAGGGATTAATGGCAGATTTGAGAAAGAGGCTTGCGAATCATCTTCTTTAGGTAATGTACAAAGCATTACGAACAGCGCCCGGGAGATGTTTAAAAAGGATCCTACAAATGTTATTCGTGCCAAAAAAGTGCTTGTGCAGGCTTTGTTATTCGATCGACCTATAAAAAATGAAAGCATAGACGTTGAAAATCTAAGTCGTGATGATGCAGCTTTTTATCAAATCCTGTGTGCTTTAACTAAAGCTTTCAACAGTGACGAAAGTGGATATGTACAAGAGCGTGAAATCTTAGAGAAAGTTTTCTTAACTTTCAGGGCGCTTGTTAAGAATAGGGGGAAAACAAAGCCAAAAGAAGAGTTTAAAATGCAGAATAGCATTGCCGAAGGGGTATCAGAGCTACTTTCCACATTTGGAGAAGATTGTTTAGGCGAGCTGTACAAATATTTTTATGGTGAATGTACTGAAGCCTGGAAAGATTACCACAGTGAACGGAATATTAATGTTGATGGTAAGGAGACGTTTAAAGATGAACAGATATGCACCGAGCGCGCTGCCTCAACCAATCTGCAAACATTAGTTAAACCTAAATCCTCTGCCTGCTGGACAAGTATAGCCCAGACTATGAGGTTTTTTATGGACGCGACCCAGGCTACCGCTCAAACAATCCGCTTCCATAAGGCAGATCAACCCGACATAACGCCCCCGGTTTCTGACAATGGCGGGGATAATGAAAACATCACGCCAACGCCTGCTGGCAATGTTGGTAGAGATCAGGATAAACCGCATCTGTATTCTGACACGACGAGAAATACTCAGAGTATACCCAATGGCGATAGAGACATAGTTATAAACAATACAGCACATGGCGGCTCATCCAGCTCCACAAATGAGTGTGTGCACAAAGATCATAATGTTCCTCGCGAAAAGAGTACGGATAACGTCTTTACATTCGCTGTAGCAGCCGTCGGCTCAACAAAGATGACTCCGAATGAACTGATAATTTTTACATCTTTAATTCTTGAACATGTTGAGAAGGTTGAAGGTGTGAAAGACACCGCTCGCGATATTATCGATGTCCGCGCGCAGCCGCGTGAGTCAACATATGCGAGAGAATTCACCGGCCTGAGCGCCCCCAAATCCGGAGAGGACAATGCGTTCTCCGATGCTACCGCTATCGGTGAGAAAGCCAGCGCTGACTCTGTGCAGTCGCGTGCGTCAGCGCACGCTGAATTATCTCCGATAAACATCCCTTCAACGGCAGACATAACTGACGACCATAGTCGATTAGAAAACAACCACGTAGGGGCTAATGTACCGGGCAGCAAAAGCAGAGACACGACAGTGCAGTCTGAACTCGCGTTGAGGCAGGGAATGGATCTGGGGAATTCTGAAGCCGATTTGTCGGAAGCAGGTCTAATTAAACAACGCCCTGAAGCATATAACATGTCTTCCGAGATGCAGGCTGAAGAAATAAATGGCATTTCCACTAGAGAAAAACTGGCACAATGGATTGAAACAAATGGAAATTGGAGTGGAAACTGTGGTGACTATGCCGCGAATATAATTATTAATGTATATCCGGTCAACCTGATCGTAAATAACCTTGATGCGGCGGGGAACGTATTAAATAAGATAGTGATTAATGCTGAGAGCGGCCAGGCTAAACGGGTAGTAGAACTTAACCTGCAAAATGATCATTACTCTCCGGTCATTGACGGAAGAGAATTACAGGTCGCGCGTGACGGAAACTGTTTTTTCCGCAGTATTTATCGTGCATACCACGGCAAAGATCCTTCTGATAAGGATATACAGGATTTACGCCATGAAGTAGGCAACTATGTACGTAACCACTCTGAGATTGATAATTTTATTCCTATCGATGATCAGACCGCAGATGACAGGGCCGTTGGCATGATCACCTCTGTTTTCGGGGAGAATAGCGCGCTCTCCGCGACTATGGGTGCCAGTGAGAAAATCGGTGCCGAACCTGCGCAGGGGCATAAGGCTGAGAATGCTGAATTATCCCAGGCAGACTCCCCTACCATCGCGGCCATGATTGATGACAACAGCCGATTAAAAAATAACCTTCGAGTGGCAGGTGTATCGGAGAGCGAGAGAACAGAGGATCCGTCAGGGCCAGAAAAACATCATTTTGTAAGTGATTTGCAAGAGGCGGTGTATGATTTTATTAAGGATCCTGATATGGCCCGGAAGAAATGGGGTATACCCAGGCGTTCATTTCATGATGTTGCAGTGCAAGTGAACGACGATCCGGCTCAGCCGCGTGACTCTGAGAATATCGAATCATTGCAGGGTGTTTCCTCCTTCACCAAGGCCATACGCGATGGTCGCAGTCGGTTGATAAAAAACCGCCACGGGGCAGGCGCACCGGAAAGCGAGAGAAAAGAGGCTCTGCCAGAATCAGCACAATCTGATTTAGGGCAGGATCCTGATATAGCGCGCGAGAAATTGGATATGCTCGATAGTTCCTATCATGAAAATGTCGTGCGAGTGAACGACGATCCACTCGAGTCGCGTGAATCGGTGGATATTCACGGGAGCACCCCCCTGAATCAGTCAGCAGGCAGAGAGGGTTCTGCCATAACGGACCAATTGTCGCTGTCCAACGTTATCTCGTTAAGAGCGAAAGAAATAAAACCATACAGGACCAGTTCCATGTGGGAACGCAGAGTGCCGAACCCTAAATTAGGGCGTTCAAGTTCATTGATCTCTGAGCTAAATAATTATTCCACAGCAAAGAAACCTACTATTATAAATAAATTTAGATCATCGAAATAGATCATAGACTCACTTGATAAAGTTGTACCAATATATATAGCTCTCAATACAAATAATGAAATTTAAGGTGTTGAAAAACATGTTCAGGCTATCAATAAGGAAATTAATGGTAATTTTATTAAGGATATAAACTTAAATACTTTGCAATCAAAGATAAAGAAGAGCTACGTTATTTCCTAAGTTCACAAAATGATAGTCTTGTTCGTGAGCAGGCTTTAGTAAATAGTAGGAATAAAGGATGGGGCTGGGGAGAGTGGCAGCCAGTTAAGCAACAGCAAAACGTATAGATCCGAAGTCGTTAAAGATATAACTGAAAGTAGTCTTGGGAGTTTTAAGCTATGAGTGAGTTAGAGATGAATAATGATGCTGAGTCGCTGGTCGTTAATTTGATTTATCAAGTTAACGGCGCGCTGCCAAAGGACATTCGACAACAGGATAGCTTAATCAAGGATCTGGCAATGGACTCTGTAGAAATTATTGATTTTTTGATGCGGCTAGAGGAAATAGGAGTAACTATTTCTGAATCCGATATCAGTAGTAACCTTACTGTCGGAGATGTTATTCTTTATGTGAATGATAAAATTAACAACAAGGATTAACAGAAAATATGTAATTATCGAAAATTCATTATAGATATCATCTTCTTATAATGATTTTCCAAGTTATTACCGTGTCAGCTAATGCTTAGGTTGCAGCTCAGGCGGATATTTACTCCAGGAACGATGGCCGCCTGAGAAATTTTTAATTCCAGAATCATACGTAAGAGAGCTGACCAGATATATTTAAAGCAAATCGTTTTTTTGTATTATTTATCATTCACTGACTTTATCATCGTTGTGGCTTAGCTCTTTCATTGAAAGTTTTTACGGTATTTTTTTAAAATAAATTTTGAATGTATGGTCATAAGAATTAAGAAAATAGACGTGTTAAATGTTAATGTGTAAATTTCAATAGGAATGATTTATCTACACGTTCATTCAGAGTGAGTGGTTGATATATTTTGATTGTAGCTCGTAGTCCTTATTTTAAGCGAGTGCTACTGGTTAATTATATTCATAGGCTTTAATTTTAACTGCGCAGTACATAATGAAAAACTAAATAATATATTGAGGTGATACATGGCAGATATAAGGGCTGTAACAAGAAATTACATTGATAATAAAATTAACGATAATAAAAACTCCAGTAAAAATGAATGTACTAATAGATTGGCTAAAAGCATTGGATTGGATGATCTCCCTGAGATTAATCTTCATAGCAATAGTTGCGCCCCATTAATCTTCAAACCTGAATCAGAGAAGGTTGATATTAATAACTTAAAAATTAAACTGGCAAACTCTTCAGGCTTAGCCAATAAAACTGATTGCCCGACTGAGTATAGTGATTTATACATATTATTGCTGATTAATAAAGTGGCAACCAATTCAGCTGTTTCTGACATTATCAATAATAGAGAGGCAAGCAATGCTGAATATATATCAATGTCTCGTGATACCAATAGTGGAACGCCAGCTGATAACATAATCTCGAAGGTGTTACATTACTTAAAAGAAATGGCTCCAGTTCTTAAAGATATTATTCCTTTGTTAAGTTTGGGATTGGGTGCGCCAGGCTCTATCCTACTATTAGCGGATGCAATTGATAAAATACAACAGATGATAACGGGCGTTTCATTAGAGGATAAGTTAGAGTGTGATGTGATAAAACCTCTCCTTAATGATATGACTAAATATATCAGCGAAGCTATGGTTGATTTAGGCGTTAGTCAGCCAACAGCACAAGTAGTATCAGAAAATTTAGCTAAAATCATTTGTGCTGCTATATCTATCGCTACATTACAATTATCGGGTAATTTGATTGACGATCAAGTTTATGAGGAGGTTTATGAAGTCATAAAGCAAAACTTCATGCCTGACAGTGAAATTTTAGGATCAATTAGTGATGATGTATTTAAAGAAATCAATACATTATTACCAGCTAGTGTTAGTAACCAACTCCAACCCTTTGAACAAGATGTTGAGGCGGCTTTTTCTCAATTTAGCGGCAACGTAATTAATATGGTGTTTAGTTTTGCCAGCCAGCAGGGCATGGGAACTGACGCTATTGAAAAACTTCTTGCAGCTGTTAAAAATAGCCTACGCTCGCAACTCGGTGATCTTCTGCATCAGCTTTTCACTACCGCTAAAGATGATGTTCTTCAGCTTGATAAAAAATACATGACTGAATTACTGTCAAACTTAGGTAAAGAAATCAGCGATTTACTTAAGGATGTTTTGCCAACGAAATTATGGATCCAGCTGCAACCTTTCGAGGAATGCTTTGCCGAGTTTAGTACTGACTTTGTCGGCGTAATGACGGGCTTCAGCGGCGATCTGATGAATATTATCGCCGACTCTGTGCAGGCCGGACATCTGGATACCCATGCGATGCGCAATGCCCTCACTGCAATGGAGGAAGATGTACAGAGCTCACTTGACAGACTGATGAACGCAGTGGTTGCAACTGCCGGAGACGTAGCTAAGGCAGCTGAGCAAAAATACCTTGCGGAGTTGCTCTCCTGCGCGGGCAATAAGATTACCGCTCTCCTTCAGAAAGAACTTCCGCAGGCGCTTCAGCCGTTACTGAGACAAATGGAGAATAACTTTTCCGCTTTTGACAGTGACGTTATCGGCGTACTGACGGGCTTCAGCGGCAATCTCATAAATATTATCGCCAACTCTGTGCGTGCCGGACATCTGGATACCCATGCACTGGGCAATGCCTTCATTGAACTGCAGGAAGATGTGCAGGGCTCGCTTGACAGACTGATGAACGCGGTGGTTGCAACTGCCGGAGACGATGCTAAGGCAGCTGAGCAAAAATACCTTGCGGAGTTGCTCTCCTGCGCGGGCAATAAGATTACCGCTCTTCTTCAGGAAGAGCTTCCGCAGGCGCTTCAGCCGTTACTGAGACAAGTGGAGGATGACTTTTCCGCCTTTGACAGTGACTTCGTCGGCGTGCTGACAGGTTTCAGCGGCGATCTGATGAATATCATCGCCAACTCTGTGCGTGCCGGACATCTGGATACCCATGCACTGAGCAATGCCTTCATTGAACTGCAGGAAGATGTGCAGGGCTCGCTTGACAGACTGATGAACGCGGTGGTTGCAACTGCCGGAGACGATGCTAAGGCAGCTGAGCAAAAATACCTTGCGGAGTTGCTCTCCTGCGCGGGCAATAAGATTACCGCTCTCCTTCAGAAAGAACTTCCACAGGCGCTTCAGCCGTTACTGAGACAGATGGAGAATAACTTTTCCGCCTTTGACAGTGACGTTATCGGAGAGCTGACGGGCTTCAGCGACAATCTGGTGAATATTATCGCCGACTCTGTGCGTGCCGGACATCTGGATACCCATGCACTGAGCAATGCCTTCTTTGAGCTGCAGGAAGATCTGCAGGGATCGCTTGAAAGACTGATGAACGCGGTGGTTGCAACTACCGGGCACGAAGCGCTGGCATCTGAGCAAAAATACATTGCGGAATTGCTCTCCTATGCGGGCAATAAAATTACCGCAGTTCTTCAGGAAGAGCTTCCGCAGGCGCTTCAACCGATACTGAAACAGGTGGAGGATAACTTTTCCGTCTTTGACAGTGATTTTGTCGGCGTGCTGACGGGCTTCAGCGGCCAGCTAATGAATATTATCGCCAGCGCTGTTTGTACCGGACATCTGGATACCCATACACTGAGCAATGCTTTTACTGCGCTGAAAGCGAATGTGCAGGGCGCGGTTAACAAACTACTGGAATCCATAAAAGCAGATCTCGCACCATACGGTATTGATGTTTACTCAACGCCCAGTGAGGGGCCTGCAGATGAATCCAGTTATGTCGAAAATATCACATCTGAAATAAATCAAAGTATCAGTGAAGTCAGTAAAATTATTCACGACAGCGTTCTTAAAAATGTCCTGTCCAGCTTGCAAGAAGAGAAACCAGGTAAAATCAGAACGGCTTTTGGGTTAATGGCTTGAATATCAGGTGGTGAGATATGAAGTATGTGCACTGATCGAAAATCACCATCTTACATGAATAAATAAAAATGCTTTATTTTTTAGGAAAGGGCTGCTTCAGCCCTTTGAAAAGATATTCAACCAGAAGTATGTTTACGCGATGTTTTAAAAAACACAGTTTTTTAAATTACCGGGGGTTCAGGCATCGAAAATGTTGTCGCTGTCCCTCTCTCTTGATCTTCATATCACAGATATCTGATTAGCAAGGGCAGTAGCCGGTGCGTAGTTATCAGACGAAGTTGTAAAGTCGTGGCATTCTAAAAAGCAGGTCATCCAGATGAAACGGTCTGGATAATGTTGGCGCGAAAAAATTTTTCGGCACGCTGAAAGCAGAATGCTTTTCCCTTATCCGCTATAAAAATGTCAGAAAGTTAAAACAGGCAGTTACAGCGTACCTACATTGCGACAATGGCGAGCAGATGCGTTTAAAACTAAAAGGGCTGAATCCGGTAAAAGACCGAACATCGCCCCATTTAGCCGCTTAGCCTCGTTGTCCAACCTGTGGGGGCAGCTGACATAAGCGTGGATTTTGTATATCTGGCCATCCGCGATACAGGCCAGATCTGCGCGATTATTGCAGTAGCGAAATATCGGCAACCTGCAAGAAAAGTTCACGTAGTTTAGCCAGCAGGGTAAGACGATTGAGCCTGACGGCTGCATCCTCAGCGTTAACCATGACACTATCAAAAAAGTTATCTACAGCTTCCCTGAGCTGGGCCAGCTCGTTGAGTGCTTCCTGATAGCGCCCCTCGGCAAATAACGGTTCAAGCTTGCTGCTCAACACGGCGACGTAGGTTGCGAGTTTTATCTCCGCATTCTCTTTAAGCAGCGAAGCCTGAACCTCTCCATTGAGAGGTTCCGTCGCTTTAGCCAGGATGTTCGAAACGCGCTTATTCGCCGCGGCCAGCGCCTGAGCTGTATCAAGCGTGCGGAAATGCGACACCGCTTTCATCCGCGCGTCAAAGTCCGCCGGGCGAGTTGGCCGCCGGGCCAGAACCGCCTGGATCGTATCTACGCGATGACCCTCTTCCTGATACCAGCTGCGGAAGCGGCCCAGCATGAAGTCAATAACCTCATCTACCACGTTTTTATTGGTCAGCTTATCGCCATACAGGCGCACCGCCTCCTGGGTCAGCGTTTGCAAATCCAACGGCAGATTTTTTTCAACGATAATACGCAGTACGCCGAGCGCGGCGCGACGCAATCCGAAGGGATCTTTATCGCCTTTAGGATGTTGACCAATGCCGAAGATCCCGGCCAGCGTATCCATTTTATCAGCCACTGCAAGGGCGCACGCTATCGGGTTTGAGGGAAGATCGTCGCCAGCAAAACGGGGTTGGTACTGCTCGTTTAGTGCAACGGCAACGTCTTCTGCTTCACCATCATGGCGGGCGTAGTGCATCCCCATGACGCCCTGAGTATCGGTGAATTCAAACACCATATTGGTCATCAGGTCACACTTGGAGAGCAGCCCGGCGCGCGTGGCATGGTTAACGTCTGCGCCAATCTGGGCAGCAACCCAACCGGCCAGAGCCTGGATACGATTAGTTTTGTCACGCAGCGTGCCAAGCTGCTTTTGGAACAGCACCGTTTCTAGCCGTGGCAGGTTGTCTTCCAGGCGTTTTTTTCTATCGGTATTAAAAAAGAACTCAGCATCGGCCAAGCGTGGGCGGACCACTTTTTCATTACCGCTGATAATTTGCTGTGGATCTTTAGACGCGATGTTAGCGACGAAGATAAAATGTGGCCGCAGTTTGCCATGCGGGTCATAAACCGGGAAATATTTCTGGTCGCCTTTCATGGTATAAACCAGCGCTTCAGCGGGGACCGCCAGAAACTTTTCTTCAAACTCAGCCGTCAGCACGACCGGCCATTCCACCAGTGCGGTGACCTCTTCCAGCAGGCTGTCGCTTAAATCAGCAATTCCGCCTATTCGGCGGGCGGCGGCTTCGGCGTCAGCTTTAATCTGTGCTTTTCTGGTGTCAAAGTCAGCGATGACCTTGCCGCGTTGTTGCAGCTGTTGCGGATAGTCTCCGGCATGCTCAAGTGTAAACGCGTGTTCGCCCATGAAGCGATGACCGCGAATGACGCGATCTGAAGCAACTCCCAGAATAGTGGCCGGGATCAGCTCATCGTCCAGCAGTAGGGTCACCGTATGAACCGGACGGACAAATTGAACGTCGCTATCGCCCCAGCGCATAAGCTTGGGGATCGGCAGTGTAGTCAGCGCCGTGCTCACCATTTCCGGCAGCAATTTCTGTGCTGACTCGCCTTTAACCGCTGCGCGATAAACCAGCCACTCGCCTTTGTCAGAGCGAACCCGCTCAGCCTGATCAACGCGAATGCCGCAGCCGCGCGCCCAGCCTTCGGCTGCTTTGGTCGGATTACCCTCAGCATCAAATGCGGCACTGATGGCCGGGCCCCGTTTTTCTACTTCACGATCCGGTTGTGCGGCGCTCATGGCGTCCACTTTAAGCGCCAGACGACGTGGCGTGGCGAACCATTTCACTTCACCATGTGCCAGGCCGGCGTTGTCCAGTTCGGCGGTAAAATTATCGGCAAATGACTCAGCGAGGTTACGTAAAGCTTTGGGCGGTAGCTCTTCGGTGCCGATTTCTACGAGGAAAGTTTTTTCAGTCATGGCTGCCTCTCACTTGTTATTGCACATCGGGAAGCCCAGCGCCTCGCGGGAGGCGTAGTAGGCTTCAGCCACGGCTTTAGTCAGGGTACGAATACGCAAAATATAGCGCTGACGTTCGGTAACGGAGATGGCTTTACGTGCATCAAGCAGGTTAAAACTGTGCGCCGCTTTCAAAATGCGTTCATAGGCCGGTAGCGGAAGCGGTTTCTCCAGCGCCAGCAGCAGCTGCGCCTCTTTCTCATACTGTTCGAAGCAGGTGAAGAGAAAATCGACGTCGGCGTATTCGAAGTTATAGGTTGATTGTTCAACCTCATTCTGATGATAGATGTCACCGTAAGTCGTTTTACCTAACGGACCATCGCTCCAAACCAGATCGTATACGCTGTCAACGCCCTGGATGTACATCGCCAGGCGCTCAAGACCGTACGTTATCTCCCCGGTGACGGGTTTGCACTCCAAGCCGCCAACCTGCTGAAAGTAGGTGAACTGTGTCACTTCCATGCCATTCAACCAGATCTCCCAGCCGAGGCCCCAGGCGCCCAGCGTCGGGTTTTCCCAGTTATCCTCAACGAAGCGAATATCATGGATGGTTGGATCTATTCCCAGCGCTTGCAGCGAACCGAGATACAGCTCCTGAATATTGTCCGGTGACGGCTTAATAATGACCTGGAACTGATAATAGTGCTGTAACCGGTTAGGGTTTTCGCCATAGCGTCCGTCTGTAGGACGGCGTGAGGGCTGTACGTAGGCGGCGGCGATCGGCTCGGGGCCGAGCGCACGCAGACAGGTCATTGGATGAGAGGTTCCTGCGCCGACTTCCATATCCAGCGGCTGGACGATGGTACAGCCCTGGCGCGCCCAGTAATCCTGCAAGGTCAGGATCAGGCCCTGAAAGGTCTTAGTATCAAACTTTTGCATCTTGAATTCGCACGCGACACGGTTGGATTAAAAAAAAGTGAGCGCCAGTATACCCAATGGCCGGGATGTTTACCAAAGGGGATGCCAGTGAGGCCGATAATGTCTGAAAACCTTTCCGCGCAATGGTAGCTATAACGACGTTAAACCCGATACTTATGAAGAGCGCTTGCTGTCCATGCGATGTTTGCGCTGCGTGGTTCAGTACAGATAGCGTCAAAAATCAGCTGATTACTCCCTCGTACGTGCAGCTCGCGCTTCCGTTCGGTATCGGTAAAGGCGTTGTCCAGAATAGCGTTTTACCCGACATGAATGCTCTGCATCGATTGATCGTCGCGCGGGACTGAATATTACTAACCCGTTTTTGGGTTTGAGAGACGGTTGTTCTACCGGGCTTCAGGCGATGTCGGCTGGTCAAAAACGGACCTGTCCGCCGCCGTAATAAACCCGTTTAATCGTGCAGCACTAGCATAATATCCCCGCCGGGCCAGGCGGGGATCCGACGCGATCAGAAATTATAGGTTAATCCCACGGTG
This sequence comes from Izhakiella capsodis, assembly GCF_900115045.1. Classification (GTDB taxonomy): domain Bacteria; phylum Pseudomonadota; class Gammaproteobacteria; order Enterobacterales; family Enterobacteriaceae; genus Izhakiella; species Izhakiella capsodis. The sequence continues at coordinate 59,330 of NZ_FOVC01000013.1, forward strand.
TAACGGCGGCCATCCAGGATGGTGTTATAGGTTTGATAATCAATGCGTTTATCAAACAGGTTATAAACGCCTGCCGAAAGCAGTGTATTTTTAGTGGCATAATAACGTAAACCCACATCGATCAGAGTGTATGCAGGTGTTCCCGCCGACATTGAGGTACGGCTCAAATATTCAGAGGTTTTGCTACGGAAGTTCAGGCGGCTCCAGATGCCAAGATCCTGCGTAGTTTGCCAATCAAGGGTGGTATTAAACATATGCTTAGGCATTTTGTTTAGCGGCTTACCGGAATACTGACCGCTCTTACGCTCGGTCTCGGTGAATGTATAATTGGCGGTCAGATTGAGATCCTGGCTAACCTTCCAGCCAAAAGTGGACTCTATGCCGCGCATATTTGCTTTATCCACGTTGACCCGATCGCTGACGAAGTCATAGGTATAGGTGCCGATGGTGCAGGCGGGATCAGCACCGTTATCGCAGAGGCGCATCTCGGTGATCATGTTTTTGAAGTCGGTATTAAATATCGTCATACCGGCGTTCAGGTTATCGTTATTATCCCACAGCAACGCGATTTCCTCGCTCAGGCTCTTTTCCGGCTTGAGATCAGGATTACCGATGATAATACCATCCCTGCGGCCGCCGCCACTGGCCTGCCCCCAACCGGCAGAAGACTGGCGTAGATCCGGAGCGCGATAACCAGCAGAAATACCGCTTTTTAATGTCCACTGCTCGGCAAGATGCCAGACGGCGTAACCGCGCGGCGTCCAGTTAATACCGTAATTTTCGTCATTGTCCATTCGCAAGCCACCGGTTAGTGCAACACTATCCGTTATGGCCCATTCATCTTCGGCAAACAGCGCCCAGCTCCAGCGGGTCAGTTTACTCAGGCCATCAGCCGCCTGAAGCTGATTTCCCTTGTCACTCAATTTTTCATAGCGATACTGACCACCGACAGTGAGCGTGTGATCACCAAGAAATATCTGGTTCTGATTATTAAACGTTGTGTTGTATGCGCGCATTCGGCGACCGGGATTATTGGATTCTTCATGCTGAATGTAGCTGGTTGTGTTAACGGTGTCGTAATAGCCGTTATGCGTCAAAGCGTACGTTGTATGCTCATAGCGGCTTTCACTTTTGCTCTTTGGTGTACAACGTTTTCCCCGGCAAACTTCGGTGGCAGCTGATTTGCCGGGGGTACTGTCGCGATCCTGCAATTCACGGCTGAAATCAAGGTCAAAATCATTTTTATCATCCGGCGTCAGGTTCAACGTGATCGCGCCGCTGCGCATTCTTTGTTCATTATAACCATTGAGGATGTTATCCTCTGCACGGTGTGAAAACAGCCCGGAAACTTTTGCGCCGAGTAGCCCATCAATGATCGCTCCTGAGGCGTAAGCATCGGTTTGGTAAAGATCGCCTGAGTGGCGGTTTTCTTGCAGTGTGGCATCACCATGAATGGAACCTGACCAGCTTTGGGTATTCGAGACCTTTTTGGTAATGATATTAATGACACCCCCCATGGCATCGGAGCCATAAAGTGACGACATCGGGCCACGGATGACTTCAATACGTTCAATCGACTCAAGGGGCGGTAGCCATCCTTGTTCAATTCCGGAATTATCGCTATTTGGTCGTGTCGTACGGGTATTGATACGTTTGCCGTCTACCAGGAATAGCGTGTACTGCGATGACATGCCGCGGATACTAATATCGCTGGTGCTGGCTCCGCCGGTGACGACGACGCCGGGAACATCCTTAAGCGCATCCGTCACGTCTCTGTAGGCCTTATCTTCAATCTGCTGCCTGGTTATTACCGATATAGACGCTGGGGCGTCCTGAATTTTCTGCTTAAATCCGGTAGCCGTGACCACCATCGTGCTTTGCTCTGCGGCAAAGAGTGATGGGCAGGTTGCGGCGGTGCACGCAAGTGCGGTAAGCATTTTAAGGCGGGACATAGTCCAATCACTCCATTTGAAAGGCCATTGCGCTCATCAAAAACCCCTATAAACCGAGAGGCGAAAGGCTTAAAGATGAGTAAGAGTGAGTGATTGTACAAATTAATGTAATTATGTAAATAATTATCATTATCGTTATTTTTATCGGTATTCTCTTTATCTCCCGCTCATCGTGCGTATAAACAACGATTTGCCAGGGGGTTACAAAAAGCAGGTATGCATGAAAGGGATAGCGTGGTGAACAGTGAAGTAAACCATAAATTTACGGCTAATATTGTTTGCCGATGGTGAGAGTGGCATCAACGCTAATTTCCATCGTGAAAACCGCCGGGCAATGGTTGGCGAGCGACGCTCCGGTGACCTATACCTTTATTAATCCCTGCTGATAAAAGGAAGAGTGCATGTCCGCCGTAAAGCTGTTATGGGTAATCGGTATGCAAAACGGGGTCTTTGCTGAGCCGTTGTTTGATCCCTCAGGACGTCTTGCCCGCATCAATCAGCTTATTGATGCGGCAGATCACGTGGTGTTTGTTCAGCATACCGATGGCTGGATGACGGAAAACAGCGAGGCCTGAAAACTGCTGGATGCGCTACATCAACCGCCGGACGCGCACTATATCACTAAAACCGCCTGTGACGCCTTCTTCGCCACCCGCCTGGCAACAATGTTGCAGGTTGACGCGGCGGTTGCTTGATGCGATTGCTTGATGCGATCGGCTGGGCGTTCATTTTGCCGCAGATCCACCCCACTCTCGGCCTGTTATTCGCCAAGGCTGGCGTTGGCGCGGCAATCTCTCATCTGGTAGAAACCGGGCTGGCGATTGATAACCGGCTGGTAGCGGTATTAGTATTCGTTTTAGGCATGGCATTACTGACAATGGTGATGGGCAATGCTTTTGCGGCGTTTCCGATTATTGCCGCAGGGGTGGGTATTCCCATTCTGGTACAGCATCTGGACGCGAATCCTGCACTGATGGCGGCAATCGGTATGTTTTCTGGTTACTGTGGGACGTTGCTGACGCCGATGGCAGCGAATTTTAACCTTGTTCCTGCGGCGTTGCTGGAGCTGCCTGATCGTAATGGTGTGATTAAGGCGCAGGCGCCGACGGGTGTAATGTTATTAATAGTAAACGCTTTTTTGCTCTATTTTCTCGCCTTTATCTAATATCGCAGAGCGGATCATACTGCCCTGAGAAATGTCTTGCCGTTGGATAATGTGTGTCAATAGTGATTAACAGTGACACCCTGCTAAAAACAGATCTTGCTGTCGCGGCAGCGAATGTTTATGGTGCGTGGAGTTTTTAGCCTTACTATGATTTTTGACGGGGTTAAGCAATAATCAGTATTTACTGTTAAAGTGCGCATTATTATTCGGCGTAATGATGAGTTTTATTGGTCGGGATTTCTCTGATGTTTAAACTTTAGGGAGTATTCTCACGAGCGGGCGCTTTCTCTGATTTTCCTGGGGAAGTATCATATGCCAGTTGATATTTGTCGCTCCGCCGCTTGACGGCCCGCACAAAAAATTAAACATTTAATCAATGTTCGCTTAGGAAAATTGAACTAATGTCTGAGTTTCTGCCCTTTTCCCGCCCGGCAATGGGCGAGGAAGAACTTGATGCGGTCAAAGAGGTGTTGTCATCGGGCTGGATTACCACTGGCCCGAAAAATCAACAGCTTGAGCAGGCTTTCTGCCAGCTGACCGGCAATCGGCACGCTATTACAGTCAGTTCTGCAACCGGGGGGATGCATGTCGCGTTGATGGCATTGGGTATCGGCCCCGGAGATGAAGTTATCACCCCTGCACTGACCTGGGTTTCTACGCTGAATATGATTTGCCTGCTGGGCGCAACACCGGTCATGATTGACGTTGACCGCGACACGCTGATGGTAACGCCAGAGCAGGTTGAAGCCGCCATAACGCCGCGTACCCGTGCTATCATTCCTGTCCACTATGCTGGCGCGCCGGCCGATATTGACGCGCTGCACGCGCTGGGTAAACGCCACGCTATTCCGGTTATTGATGATGCGGCCCATGCGGCCGGCACCTATTATAAAGGCCGTCATGTTGGCGCCAGCGGTACCGCTATTTTCTCCTTCCATGCAATTAAGAATATGACCTGCGCGGAAGGCGGGCTGGTGGTCACCGACGACGAAGCGTTGGCAACCAAAATACGCAGCCTGAAATTTCACGGCCTCGGCGTTGATGCCTTCGACCGTAATCAGCACGGCCGTGCGCCCCAGGCTGAGGTTATTGCACCAGGCTTTAAATATAATCTGGCCGATATTAATGCGGCGATTGCGCTGGTACAGTTGAAAAAGCTGCCTGAGCTGAATGCCCGCCGCGAAGCGATTGCTCAGCGCTATTTGCGCGAACTGGCCGATACCCCCTTTTTACCTCTGGCGCAGCCTGAATGGCCGCATCAGCACGCCTGGCATCTGTTTATCATCCGCGTTGATGAAGCACGCTGCGGCTTTAGCCGCGATGCGCTGATGCAGGCACTTAAGGAGCGCAATATTGGCACCGGGCTGCATTTCCGCGCCGCCCATACGCAAAAATATTATCGCGAGCGTTTCCCGGAAGTCGTACTGCCAAACAGCAGCTGGAACAGCGAGCGTATTTGTTCGATTCCGTTATTCCCCACCATGACCGATGACGACGTTACCCGCGTCATAGAGGCTCTGCACGAGCTGGCAGGAAAAAAACATGATCAATAATGAACCCATTAAAAAGGTTTCGGTTGTTATACCCGTATTCAATGAGCAGGAGAGCCTGCCGGAGCTGATTCGCCGCACGCGTGCCGCCTGCGATTTGCTCACCATGCCCTATGAAGTGATACTGGTTGATGATGGTAGCAGCGATGATTCCGCGTTGCTGATGGAAGCGGCAGCCAGCGAACCGAACAGCCCGGTAGTGGCTATTCTGCTAAATCGTAATTATGGCCAGCACTCCGCTATTATGGCTGGTTTCAGCCACGTTAGCGGTGATCTCATCGTCACGCTGGATGCCGATTTGCAGAATCCACCGGAGGAGATCCCACGTCTGGTCGAAAAAGCCGCTGAAGGTTACGACGTGGTTGGCACAGTACGTCAGAATCGCCAGGATACCTGGTTTCGCCGCCGTGCATCGCGAGTGATTAACAGCCTTATCCAGAAAGCGACCGGCAAATCGATGGGTGACTATGGCTGCATGCTGCGCGCCTATCGTCGCCCGATTATCGACGCCATGCTGCACTGCCATGAGCGCAGTACCTTCATTCCGATTCTGGCTAACACCTTTGCCCGTCGTACCGTTGAAATTCCGGTGCTGCACGCTGAGCGTGAATTTGGTGATTCTAAATACAGTCTGCTGAAGCTGATCAATTTGATGTACGACCTGATCACCTGCCTGACGACGACGCCGCTGCGTCTGCTCAGCATTTTTGGCAGCATTACCGCGCTGGCTGGTTTTGCGCTTGCCGTTATGCTGCTGCTGCTGCGGCTGTTTTTTGGTGCCGAATGGGCGGGGCGCGGGGTTTTCACTCTGTTTGCCCTGTTGTTCATGTTCATTGGTGCGCAGTTTGTCGGGATGGGCCTGCTCGGTGAGTATATCGGCCGTATTTATAACGATGTGCGCGCGCGCCCGCGTTACTTTATTCAGCGTGTTGTCAGCAGTGCGCCTGTAACACCTTCTTCACAGGAAAAAAATTCATGAAAGCTGTTGTTTTTGCCTATCACGACATGGGCTGTGTAGGCGTTGAAGCCCTGATTAAGGCGGGTTTTACCATTGAGGCGATTTTTACCCATGCTGATAAGGCTGGCGAGAATCACTTTTTTGCCTCGGTCGCGCGTACCGCTGCCGCTCATGGCATTCCGGTTTTTGCACCGGAAGAGGTGAACCATCCGCTGTGGGTAGATCGTATTCGTGCGATGAATCCGGATATGATTTTTTCTTTCTATTACCGTGACTTATTGAGCGAACAGCTGCTGGCCTGCGCCAGCAAAGGCAGTTTTAATCTGCACGGTTCGCTGCTGCCAAAATATCGCGGGCGTGCGCCGCTAAACTGGGCGCTGGTGAAGGGTGAAACTGAGACTGGCGTAACGCTGCACCGCATGGTAGCGCAGGCAGATGCCGGTAATATTATCGCCCAGCGTTCGCTGGCGATTGCTGATGATGACACCGCGCTGACTCTGCACCATAAACTGTGCGATGCGGCCAAACAGCTACTGGCAGAGATGCTGCCATCACTGCTTAACGGCAGCTTCAGTGAGCAGCCACAGGATCTGAGTAAAGGCAGCTGCTTTGGTCGCCGTACGCCGGATGATGGTCGTATCGACTGGTCATGGTCCGCCCGCAAGATCCGTAATCTGGTGCGTGCGGTCAGCGAACCCTGGCCTGGTGCGTTCAGCTATGTTGGCACGCAAAAATTTATTATCTGGCAGGCAAAAGTCCGTAAAGATCAGCCGGCAGCCCGCCCTGGCACCGTTTTATCAGCAAACCCGCTGATCGTTGCTTGCGGTGAAGATGCATTGGAAATCGTTACCGGACAGGGCGAGAACGGTATCTATATGCAGGGTGCTCAGCTGGCTCAGACAATGGGACTGGTGAGTAAAGCGCTGTTAAACAGCAAGCCCTGGAGTGCGGTTAAGCGCCGTACAAGGGTGCTGATCCTTGGCGTGAATGGTTTTATCGGTAACCATCTGACCGAACGTTTGTTGCAGGATGATAACTTCGAAATTTTCGGCCTGGACATTGGCTCTGATGCCATCAGCCGCTTTATTGATAACCCGCATTTTCATTTTGTTGAAGGGGATATCAGTATCCATTCTGAATGGATTGAATACCATATTAAGAAGTGCGACGTGGTACTGCCGCTGGTGGCAATTGCCACGCCAATTGAATATACCCGTAACCCGCTGCGGGTGTTCGAGCTGGACTTCGAAGAAAACCTGAAGATCATTCGCGACTGCGTGAAGTACAAAAAGCGTATTATCTTCCCGTCAACCTCGGAAGTTTACGGTATGAGCACCGATTCAGTGTTTGATGAAGACAACTCAAACCTGATTGTCGGGCCGATTAACAAACAGCGCTGGATCTATTCCGTTTCCAAGCAGCTGCTTGATCGGGTTATCTGGGCTTATGGCGACAAAGAAGGTCTGCGTTTTACCCTGTTCCGTCCGTTTAACTGGATGGGGCCGCGCCTCGACAATCTCGACGCGGCGCGCATCGGCAGCTCACGTGCTATTACCCAGCTGATCCTTAACCTGGTAGAAGGCTCGCCGATTAAGCTTATTGATGGTGGTAAGCAGAAACGCTGCTTTACCGATATCAAAGACGGCATTGAAGCGCTGTTCCGCATTATTGAAAACAAAGATGACAACTGCGACGGTCAGATCATCAACATTGGTAATCCGACCAATGAAGCCAGCATCCGTGAGCTGGCAGAAATGCTGCTGGAAAGCTTTGAGAAGCATCCGCTACGCCAGCAGTTCCCGCCGTTCGCTGGCTTTCGTGAAGTGGAAAGCAGCAGCTATTACGGTAAAGGTTATCAGGACGTTGAGCATCGCAAGCCAAGTATCACTAATGCAAAACGCCTGCTGGGCTGGACGCCGAATATCGAAATGGAAAAAACCATTGACGAGACGCTGGACTTCTTCCTGAAAACGGTGGATCTCGCTGAGATCGACAAATGATCAAGGTGGGTTTACGCATAGACGTGGACACCTGGCGCGGAACCCGTGATGGCGTGCCGCGCCTTCTTGAAATACTTAGTGCGCACCGGGTTCAGGCCAGCTTCTTTTTTACTGTTGGCCCGGACAATATGGGCCGCCATCTCTGGCGGCTGGTTAAGCCTAAATTTCTTTGGAAGATGTTGCGCTCCCGTGCCGCCTCGCTTTACGGCTGGGATATTTTGCTGGCGGGTACCGCCTGGCCGGGACGGCGCATTGGGCGTGGTCATCAGCAGATTATTCGCGACACGGCAGCCGGACACGAAGTCGGATTACATGCCTGGGATCATTTTGCCTGGCAGACCTGGGGCGGTGTCTGGCCTGCTGACAAGCTGGATCAACAGATCCGGCTGGCTTACGATGAACTCAATCAGATCTGCGGTCAGCCTATGCGCTGCTCGGCAGTCGCAGGCTGGCGTGCCGATCAGCGCGTAGTGGAGGCCAAAGAAGCGTTTCATTTTTCCTATAACAGTGACTGCCGTGGTAAGGAGCCCTTTTTGCCTCTACTGGAAAGTGGTCACACCGGAACGGTGCAGATCCCGGTAACCTTACCAACCTGGGATGAGGCCGTCGGTACGCTCACCAGTCGGGAAAATTACAACGCGTTTATTCTGCAACAAATGCTTCAGGATGAAGGTACGCCGGTCTATACCATTCATGCTGAAGTGGAAGGTATTGTCCTGCATCAACAGTTTGAGCAACTACTGGAAATGGCGCAGAAGGCGGGTATTCAATTTTGCCCGCTGAGTGAACTGCTGCCAGAGGATATTTCACTGCTACCCAAAGGCAAAATCGTGCGCGGCAGTCTGACCGGGCGTGAAGGATGGCTGGGTTGCCAACAGGTTATGGGTCATTAACTATGTCGACAAAACAAAAAGGCTGGCTGTTACTGCTATTTTTTGCGCTTTATTATCTGGTCCCTCTTGAATTTCGCCAACTCTGGCAGCCGGATGAAACCCGTTACGCCGAGATCAGCCGTGAAATGCTGGCCAGTGGCAACTGGATTGTGCCTCATTTCCTTGACTTGCGTTATTTTGAAAAGCCGATCGCAGGTTACTGGATCAATAACATAAGCCAGCTGATATTCGGCCATAATAACTTTGCTGTACGCTTTGGTTCTGTGTTTTCGATTAGCCTTAGCGCAGTGGGGGTTTACTGGCTGGCAGTGCGCATCTGGCAAAACCGGCGCACTGGATTGATGGCCGCTGTAATCTATCTTACCACCCTGCTGGTCTACGGCATCGGTAGCTATGCAACGCTTGACCCCATGGTTACCCTGTGGTTGACCGCCGCCATGTGTTTTTTCTGGCTGGCGGTGACTACGCCAAGCGGCCGCGTGCGCTTCTCTGCCTGGCTACTGATGGGCCTTGCCTGTGGTATGGGTTTTATGAGCAAAGGCTTTCTGGCGCTGGCGGTGCCCGTGATAAGCGTGTTGCCCTGGGTGATTGTTCAGAAACGCTGGAAAACGGTGCTAACCTGGGGCTGGCTGGCTATTTTCAGCGCACTGGCTATTAGCCTGCCTTGGGTTATCGCCATAGCGCGGCGTGAGCCGGACTACTGGCATTACTTTTTCTGGGTTCAGCATATTCAACGTTTCGCTGAATCAGATGCCCAGCACAAAGCTCCATTCTGGTATTACATACCGCTGTTGTTAATCGGTTCACTGCCTTGGCTGGCCTTGCTACCTGGCGCGCTGAAACTCGGCTGGAAAGGACGTGAAGGCAACAGTGCGCCTTTCTATCTGCTGGGCTGGATGGTGATGCCATTCCTGTTTTTCAGCATCGCAAAAGGCAAGCTGCCGACCTATATTCTGCCGTGCTTTGCTCCGCTGGCCATTCTGATGGCGCATTACGCCTGTTCAGCGCTGAGTAAAGGGATTAATGTCTTTAAAGCTAACGGCGCCATTAACCTTATTTTTGGCCTCATCTGCATCGTTGCTCTGGTGGTTTTCATGGCGCCCTGGGGCGTTTTAAAACACCCGTTATACGCTCACTATGAAATTCCGCAGGTGTTGATAGGGGCGCTGGCATTTGGCGTCTGGGCGCTGATGGGCTGGCTAAGCCTGCTTAATCCCAGCCGTCGCTGGCACTGGGCTGCAGCCTGTCCACTTGGTGTTGCTCTGCTGTATAACTTTGCTCTACCGCAGCAGATCAGTAGCAAACAGCCGCAGCCGTTTATCACCGCTATCCACAACCGGCTGGAAAGTAGCCGCTACGTGCTGACCGATTCCGTCGGGGTTGGTGCTGCGCTTGGCTGGGAGCTGAAACGCGCTGATATAAAAATGTACGGTGAAAAAGGCGAACTGGCTTATGGGTTGGCTTATCCTGACGCACGTGGCGACTTTATCAGTGATTCCGATTTTCCCGCCTGGCTGACAGCCGCACGTATGCAGGGCAATGTTTCGCTGGTGCTTCAGCTCAATCGTGAGCAGGACGTAAATAACCTCAGGCTCCCTCATGCCGACTTCACCTGGCGGCAGGGACGTTTAGTGCTGTTTTACTACCAGAAGCAGCCATGAGTTATCTGCTATTGGTGCTGGCAAGCCTGCTTAGCTGCGGCGGCCAGCTGTGCCAGAAGCAGGCAGCACACCAAACAAGACGGGTTGATATTATGCGCTGGCTGATGCTGGCGCTGTTTTTATTGGGCTGTGCGATGCTGGTCTGGTTGCAGGTATTGCAGCGTCTGCCGGTGGGTGTTGCCTACCCGATGCTCAGCCTTAACTTCATCCTGGTCACGCTGGCCGCCAGGTTGATCTGGCGGGAAGAAATTGATCGACGTCATCAGTTGGGTATTGTGCTGATTGTTATCGGTATTGTCCTGATGGGAGTCAGTACATGATGGGCTATATTTGGGCCGCCGTCAGCGTGCTGCTGGTCAGCGCGGCGCAGTTGATAATGAAATGGGCAATGGTTCAGCTGCCGCCGCTCACATCGCCGCTGCTTTGGATGCATACGGTCCCGCTGACCGGCTTGCCTGTACTGGGACTGCTTGGTGGCTTGCTGGCATACGCCGCATCGATGCTGTGCTGGTTTGTTGCGCTACGCTATATGCCGCTCAGCCGCGCCTATCCGTTGCTCAGTCTGAGTTACATCCTCGTCTGGTTAGTGGCACTTTGCCTGCCAGGCTTTCACGATAGTTTCAGCTGGTTGCAGCTGCTGGGCATGGCGGCGATCGTGGTCGGGCTGCTGCTGATTTGCTCACGGCGGCGGGCAGTCTGAGTGCAGATTGTTTGACGATTCGCGGACATTAAACTGAGCAACCAGTGCGGTTGAGGGGCTGTTTTTCAGTATTAGTTTCATGATCATATTGTGTTTTCTCAATGCTATTCCTGGGTTGTCTTGTGCATTTTCGCTCAGCGGCGGGCGTGTAAGTTGGACCTGTGACGCTGATGTTTTGACGGACTGAGCGGAACCACATTTCTTATTCTTGAACACTTCTGGTTCTGGGTGCGCGTTCGGTCCTGATCGGGGCTGAGAAAAGCATTGACGCATTCAGTCGTTGGGACTGCTCGCGGGCTGAGCGAAGAGGTTACTGGCGTGCTGTTATCGCCATCGCGGCCAAAAAATGCAAGGCTGTGCCGGGCATCGTTGCATTATAGTGATAATTTCAGGCTTTATCAGCCAGCTAAAAGACAAAGCTGTATAACCATCTGACCTGCAACAGGTTGATGATAAAGGGTTAGACCCCGCGTGGTATATCTGATTATTGTACAGGATACAGGTATCCGCTTAACGAACAGGAGCCTCACGCGTGTCTTTTCAGGGTCGAATCGATAACAATTCATAATGGCCGTTTATAGTAACGCAGTTTCACCCCTTAATATTACTGACGAGCAGGCAGAAACCATACAAGCGGCGTTGGCATGCGGGGAAGCCCTTATAGTACGTTATTTTCCGCTTCCCTGATGGAGCCCAGATAGACCGTCTGACCCGTCTGAGTAACAGCGACTGGATGGCGCTGAAAAAGCAGATCGAGCAACACGAGCTGCGGATTGCCAGCCTGGAGGTGTCCACCTCATGGCAAGCCGTGTCAGATAGAGACCCTTCGCGGGTTGCCCCGATCACCCGTGCAGTCATCACCGCCATCAATACCATGCTTATCGATCTGACGGCCGCAATGTCGCATAAGGACTGGCTAAGCCATCACCAACGGCAAAAACAAGGTATCAGACGCGCACATACGCTGGGGAACTTTCGGGGCAAACAGGCAGATCAGAAACGGCAGCAGAAGGTTATGTATTACCGGTAGGTAAAAAACTCAGCATCGGCAAATCCGCAGACGCCACAGGTTACAGTCTATTCAAAAAATGCCGTATTCAGGCACTCAACAGAAATAAAGTTGTTTACTGACAGAAAATTTTTTTGATGATGGTAAACAGGGGTTTTAACAGCCAGTTATGGATCAAGAAAGGGATTATATGCCACCTGTTAACCCACTCCCCCCCACCTCATCAACCAAATTATCCCGGGTATACCAGGATAGTTCGAACCCGGAAGACCCGGATATCTGGTTTGACACCATCGACCAGGTTGAAATGGAAGAGACCTGGTTTGACGCATGCGAAGAGCATCAGGCTGAGCCGTCATCTTCTGCCGGAGAAACGGCGGATTTGCGGGTTCCGTTCACGGAAGACTGCCGCCGGGGTATTCAGCAGCTTGTCCGTACTCTTGGGGAATACGGGGAGAATAAAATGCTT
>NZ_FOVC01000020.1 GCF_900115045.1 Izhakiella capsodis
TTTTCAAATGACCCTTGCGAATTGTCATTCTTGAACTTCCCGGCCTGCCAAAAGTTTCAAGTGACCATTCGTTAACCCTGAAAACCCTGTTTTGCATTTCTCCTACTGCCAAATCCTTTAAACTTCCCATGTCCAGCAATGAAAGGTTTGGCTGAGTCTCTTTTTCAATGAGATCAAGTAACCAGCGACGAAGTGATTTAGCTACTTTGGTTTCTGCCAGCATTCCAAGCAAGTGTGCGCCGCGAGGCGAAAATATTCTCGCTCTGTTATACTGCAACTTATTGTTTTTATTACGAGAGGTCACAGTGACCACTCGCGTCATCTCTGCACTGAATTCATCTTTATTTCTGTTGTAAAGGCGGTTTACTGATTTTTCATCAGCATATTCGAGCAATTCAGCCATGTTTGCGCTCGTAAACCATATCTTTCCGTCTCCGTTATCAAATGGCACAACAGAGTGGTTTTTAAATGTCAATTCTTTCATCGTATTTCCTTTTGGGGATATGCGTCAGTTCTCGTAGATATGGACAGCCCAAGAGCGGCACGATGAAAGCCACCGTCCTATCTCTGCCACATATCCCGAAAAAGACTCTTGATTTAAATGCGCACGAGAATGCGCGTGGATTTACTGCATAAAAAGGCCCCGCTAATGCGAGGCCAGTTTAATTTCAGACGGGTTGTAAGACGGCCATTATCCTGAGTGTCAGCTCACCACCATTTTCAAACATGGTTTTTATCTGGTTTTCTGTATCCGTTAAAAATCCATACAGTCCATTTTGCTTAACATTTGTAATGAAGGGTCTTACTGTCGCCTGGAATGAACGCAAAGACGGATTAACGTACGGAACGGGATAAAGATGCGTTTCATCCCCTGTTTGCTGGGTAGAGAAGCTCAGGGTAATTTGTGCAGGCATGTACTCAAATATCACATTTGATGGTATGCACGAGATGTAGAGACTGACAAGATAATTCTGATCTTCAATCACTCCCTGATTTCTCAGCATCAAGTCCGTACTTTCAAGTGTAAAAGTTAATCCGCTCGCTTTATTAAAGTATACTGTTGAATCTGTAATTATTGCGCTCAATTTATAAACCTCTCTATTAAATACGGATCGGTGACTACATAAAAAAAAGGCCGCCGATTGGCGACCTCTTATTTCGGTTCAGGCGTTACTGCGTTTTTTCAACGTTCTGTATTGCCCTGATATAGTCCTGAAGCCCGTTTATTTGTTTTTCTGCTGTTGCGATTTGCTCTCTGAGACGAAAATAATTTTGTTCAGCGTCTGCTGTAACGGCGGCGGCGGAAGCATCAGCCACGCCGCTGGCGCGGGTAGCGTCGGACACTCGCTCACATGTTGCGTTGACGCGCAGCCGCTTAGCGCCGCTGGCAACATCACGCTGCAAGTCATCAATGGTATTTTTCGCATCGTCCAACTCTTTCGTATATTTCGCGTCGATAGCTGCTACTGATAGCTGCTGGCGCTGCATGTGAGTGATAGTGCTCAGCCTGGAATCTGCCAGTTGTGCAAACTCATGCTGCTTATTCAATGCCGCAAGATAGTTATCCCGATAATATGATGTCAATCTGCATGCAACAGTTGTTACTACGATTAGCAAGCCAAATATCATAGTTTTAGCGCAAAACGGGAAACTCATTTCAATCCTTCCAGGCACAATGCCTCAGACTCAGCACGCCGGGTAACCAGTCCGTTTAGTTTTTTCCCGTTGGCATATACCCAGCGTGGCAGCTCATTACATGCCGCGACTAACTTCCCCTGTCGGAATAAACGGAACATTGTTGATTTCTGCATGGTCGGGCAGCCCACATTGAACGTGATTTCTACGGCGGCGGAAAATGTATTCTCCGGCAGCTTTGCACCGTTGGCATAACGATTAACGCACCGCTCGGCGTCGAGGATGTTCTTTTGCCAGTCAGCGGCAATCTGCTTATCCGTTTTACGGGCGCCGGGCTTAACGCCGTGAGTATTGCCGATACCATCGGTCAGAATACCGGCCGGACAGTGATACGGGTCGCGCCTGCACCCTTCAGCATTGCCAATAAGCTCAAGACCCCGCTGATTGGTGCGGACCTGGCCTTTGTCAATAACCAGCCCGATAATCACCGCCACGGAACAAATGCCACCGGCAAGACCCGTTTTGATTTTTCCTGACATCGTGGCCTCATTCGTTCATCGCGCGATAAGCGGCTTTTGCTTTTGCTTTGTCATAACCAACAGCCGTTAACTTATTAACCAGCTTGCGCTTGTAGTACCAGTTGATAACAAATGTGCCGATCGCAACGACAATACCCACCATTACCGCCCAGTCCTGTAAAGTCATCGCCCCGGCTGCGGTTAGCATCGATGCGACCCAGTACGATAGCTGGGAACTGTATTTGTCCATTCTCATTATCCCAACCCCCGCACGGGTGGCTGTCAGTTGAAAGAAAAGCGCCGCTGCCACAGTAGTTAAGCTGTGTGTTTGCAGTGAATGGCAGGGCGCGAAATATTTAGTGATTAGCTAAAAAAAAGCTTGCACTGTAATCATATTTCGATTACATTAGTCACATCGAAAGGCAATCATGCCAATAGCAAAAAAGGAATTAAAGATGAACGCTTTTGAAATCTACGATGCCGCATTTGACTCCGCTAATGACAACATCGAATACACCGCTCACTACGTAAAACAGTATGCAGAGGGCGCATTAGATGTCTTTCTCAGTGATGAAATAGCTAAAGAAATCGCTGATTGCGCTATAAAATTCAGGGATAACGGTAACGGCACCAACGACCTGTATCATTTTGTAGAAAAGCCACTGAGTGAAATTGAAATCTGATGCCCTTAAGTGAATATATAGCCGCCAGATATGGCGGCAACCAGGCCGGGTTCGCCCGCGCTATGGGCGTTAATCGCCAGCAAGTGACTAAATGGCTTAATGATGGGTGGATCGTCTCCGGGAACTGGATTTACAGCCCCCGAAGAGAACTGCCTAAGTCCTGTTAATTTCCGGTGCAAAAATGTCCAAAAAAGATAACGAAGAACAAAAACTGGCTTACGTCGAAGCGCTAAAGTTAGCCGATGTTAGCAGAGACATGCTCAAGGTATTGCACAAAGTTAATGATAACACTCTCGACAAATGGCTGTACGTCCCTGACCGATACCCCCCTTTCAGGGCTTGCTGGGAATTGTGGATGTACATCCGCCGACGCCGGGAGGCAGTCGCCCGCCCTTTGCAAACGCTCATTCATCGTTCGATAACTCGTGCAGACGATGCAAGCAAGAAAGCCGGGCCTGTCGATAAGAAAAAGAAAATACATAATGTCGAGGGCAAATGGAGTCGTGATAATTTCCCCATCAGAACTTATCTCGTTAACGGGAAGCTGCTTTCAATTAAAGAAGCGGGGGATGAATTAGGCTACCCTCGAGATAAGCGTGGGATGTCAAATCTTTATTTTAGACTAAGAAGAGAAGGTATAAATCCTGGCAGCGACATTACTGATTTGAAATACAAGCCGCGCGGTGGATCGCAGAAGAAAAAGTTGAAAAAGTGATGATGATCGCATATACCGAAAAAAACTGAGTGGCTAAATATACCAGCTTGACAAAAGCCCCGCGCATTTCTGCCGGGGCTGTTACCTTCCGTTCGCTACAGACTGGACTCAAGATTAAACAAATAACGGAAGGTGATTATTTTTTTACAATATCGCTTTTACGTTGTCAACACCCCGCCAGAACCCCGCCTGGAAAGCAAAAAGCCCCGCACATTTCTGCCAGGGCTTCTTTTTTCGATTTGGCGCTCAGTTCGCTTTGCTTCCCGAGCATGCCTGTATTTAGCCAGGTTTATTGCCCAATGTCTTTAGCATTTAGTGCTATTACACAATTAATACAGAATACTCCTTCTCCATCTCTCGCTTAACGGCGTAATACAATTCTCCTTCGAGGATTTCTGACGCCCATTCCATTCTACTACGCGCCTCTTTTTGTGTAATGCCAGTGAAGTAAATAAGTGACTGAGAGATGTTTTGCGCGCTCTTGCATTTGCAGTAGCGTAATCTGGCTAAAGATCGGATTGGGTTGTCGCGTCCGAATGTCTTTACAATCACAGACTCCATGAACGCCGCATCATCTGATTCTTTGGCGAGAGCGATGATGTTGGCCGTGGATGATTGAGGAATAAGGAGATCACGAGCTTTGCGGTAAAGATCATCACCTCGCCAGCCATCGCAATAAAGCTGCGTGACTATTTTCTCTATCTGCCGGGATTTCTGTTCGCTCCATTCGCATCTCAGCATCAACCTGCCGATTACGTTAATTTCCCCCCTTTCATATTCGTCGCCGGACAGGTGATTTCCCCACACAGTCAGTAAATGGCGTACCCAGACCTGCTGAGATTTATTGATTGATTTCCAGCCTCGTCCGAACAGTCGGCGCATTTCAGCACTACTGCGGACGCCAGCCAGCCTGACAATTTGCTGATAATCCCGTTCTATTCTCATGCTGACTCCAGTTCAGTTATCGTTACCTCCAGCGATCCGCCTTTCACCTGCACCCCGCGTCGCACCCTGAAATCATCAATCTGTTCGTCGTCAGCCATAAACCCTGCGTGAACCAGCGAATCAAATACGGCTTTTTGCAGGTTGTCGAGGTCGCGGCGGCGCTTGTCAGGATGGTTGGCGATGATCGAGATTTTGAGACGTGCGGTGGTGTTGATGTTGAGGTGTTGCTGCTGGATTATGCTGATGATGTCTTGCCGGTACTTCGTGCCTTTGGCGCTGATGTAGTGTCGCCCTCTGCAATGTCGCCAGTAGGTATTCACCGTTGGTGGCCAGGGTAGAGTTATTCTGTATTCGCTCATTGCACAGTTAGCCTCCCTTCCCTGCTGAGTTTCTGCAAAGTCAGGACTATCGCCCTGTCCATTTCATGGCGGCGTTCGTCTCTGGACATATCTTTGCCATTATCGATTCTGGAATGGCACTCAGGGCAGAGCGCAGCGGTAAGGCTGTCGTCTACTTTAAGACCTGTCCCTTTCCCCTCGTTGCGATGTGCCGCCTGTACCCCATATGCACCGCAGAGGACACAGCACTCTATTTCCCTGACAGCCTTTAACCACTTAGGACTCCGGTAAATCATCATCCCCTCCCATCATTTCGTAGAAATCGGCGCAGTCCTCACACAGATACGTTTCAACCTCTGAAAGAGCCATTCCACACCCTGCGCAATCTCCGTAATCAGGTTCAGTCATGTTCAGTTCCAGATTCTCTGTTGATATCTCCTGTCCTGCTTTGGCTCACGCTCAGAAAATGGCAATAGCGCACTGACCAGCCATAGTTTGGGATCGGCTGCTAGTGATTTCTGTGTTTGTATGTTGCGGGAGGCGTATCGTGACAGGAGTTCGTTGGCGGTGTCGGTGTCTAGCGGCTCATGCGTGAACCAAGTTTTTTTCACGCCGAAGCTCTCTTAAAATGTTATTAAGCTCACACAGACGACGACTTATACCGAATCCTTTCGGCGCGTCTGCACTCAGATAGACATAGCGATCGTAGCACGCCTGATCTTTCTCTTTAACGACCAGTCCTGCTGCTTGAAGTTCTCTGAGTGCGCTTGATACAGTTGATTTTTTAAAGCCTGTCTTTTCTACTATTTTTTCAATTCTGTACGCCATTCCGTATGACAGTAATTCTGTTATTGCTTCTCTGGCTTTTTTCATGCTGCACCACTGATTTGTTTTTCGACTGCTACACCAGGATGAAGATCGAACGCGTTGTCACACTGATTACCCCACATATCCCAGCCCGGAACAAAGTCGCGACTGAACAGCTCACATCGCGGTACGTCGCCCAGCAACCTGATCAACAGATCGCGAAACGCTGGAGGCTTTGCACTGTGTCCCATTCGTGGCGCGGTGACGTGCTGGCAGATTGAAGCATCCAGGCGCTCCGGTAATTTCCCTCGCACAGCAAACAGGCAATCTTCACTGTTGGCGCGGGTCATATGGCCCATACCGATAGCGGAATTTCCTTTGCGTCGGTTCGTCTTGTGCCAGGTGAAACCCTTCATCGTCATCAGCCTGAAATCCCACGACCCTACAACTTTCATCGCCTCTACTGGCTGAGTCGGCACCCACCACATAGCCAACAGACATGATTCAGGATCGGCTAAATCCCACACCGGCAGGCGGCAAATATCAGCCAATGTCATGGTCTGGTATTTATGCCCCACTCCGCGCTTGCCATCGTTGGCTTTATCCCGGTAGGTCCACGGAGGATCAGCGTAGATCAGTCGGTATTTTTTCATGATGTTTTCCTGTTGTTTTCTCCCCACCTCTGCGCCCACTCAATGCGCTGGCGGGATTCTTCGCTAAACCTGACGCCCTGCTCTGTGCCGAACCAGTAAATCGCCTCGATTACCTCTACCATCTGAGCTACACGCATTTTGCTGGTGCGCTGACCGAACATCACAACACCGCCGCCTATGCCAGGGGCTGTCCTCTGCTCCTGCTTTTTCATTTTTGCTACCAGAGCCGTTATGAGGTCTTTCCAGTCGTCCTCGTCGTATTTCTTTCCGAACCAGCTCACCTGCTCAGCCAGATCATGCAGCAACGGCCACATTTTGCGGTTTTGTGATAGGGAGCGCTTAGGAGGAGATACTTCGATTTCTATTGGCTTGCTGGGATCTGTCGGAAGGCTGGTAATTGCGTCTATAAGGTTTCGCCTCACTTGCTCATTTCTGAGAAAGAACGTTTGTTTCTCCATATTCACACTCCATTTCTGCGCGCTCCTGCCATGCTTTCCACGCTATTGATTCTGCAAACTGAATTATTAATTTGGCGTGCAGATCTTCGTTGTAATCAGAATAAAACCATCGTTCAAAAGCTTCACGCTCAGTGTTTTGTTGGTCGGTCATTCCTCTTCTCCGCTATAAACTGTCCATTTACCAATACCGTCCCACCGTCCAAGCCTATTACTCATTGAATCAAAGTCTCTGCCAAAGAGGTGGAAATTACTCATCCAAATATGTGCCCAAGTTTTAGCAGGCTTGACAACTGAGTGCTTTCGGCTTATTGCCCAGTACCATCGGGTTATGCTTGTAGCCTCAAGAGTGGGTAATAAAAGACAGTTCCAGGTGAGCCATGCAGCAATGACAATGTTCAGCATAATTCCTGTCCAGGCGAAGTAAGCCATCTCACCCTCCCTTCAGTGTGGTTTGTGTCATCGCCTGAAGTGATGACCAATCGGCGCCAATCCATTCGCAAGCGCGCTGCATGTCGTCTTCAGGTATTATGCGGTTTCCGTCACTCAGCAGCAGAACTTTGATAGTCAAATCCGGCGCCAGGGTGATTTCACTTTCTGCTACTACCGTTGTTAAATTTCCATTCACTGAATAAACCTCCATCCGAATTTGACGATGGCTATTGGCCCAAAGCCGAAAATTAACCACATCATACTTGCGCTAAACAATCCACCGAACGCGTCTGAACCTTCCTTGAATAACTTTGCCATTAGAGATAGGCACATAAAAAACCAGAACAGCATCCACCCCGTGCCGATGATTTTAGCGATAAGCATCATCCACCCCGCCAGTCATTAACAGTCTTAAATTGCTTTTGCTTGTTGTCAGAATACAGATGCGCAACTTGCGTTTGATCGATATTCACGAAATGGCCTTTGTTCCAGCCCATAAAGAAAGTTCGTGGTTGTCCAGAACGGTATTTACCGATGATAATTTCGGCAACGCCTCTCATCTCACTGTTTTTGTTATAAACTTCATCACGGTACGGAAAGATGATGACATCAGCATCCTGTTCAATAGAGCCTGATTCTCTCAAATCGCCAAGATTCGGACGTTTATCAACTCGTGACTCTGGCCCCCTGTTTAGCTGCGAAAGCAGGATTACAGGAACTTTTTGTCGCAGACAAAACTGTTTTAACTTCCCAGTTATTTCAGCGATCGCGGTATGAGGCGCGGTGTCTTTGGGTCGTTTAATCAAAGTCAGATAATCGATCGCCAGAAAACTAAGCCCCGCGTCTGCGTTCATCCGTTCTGCTTGTGCGATAATTTCATCGACACTGAAAGAGCCTGATAAAACGTGATTATTTTCATCAAGCAGTGTACCCGTTGCCGCTGTCAGTCTCGTGTATTGCTCGTCAAGCATGTTGAGTGGGTTGCGTAAAAGCTCAAGCGAGAGTCCGGCGCGATCGGCAACATGTCGCTCAACTATCTGCATATCAGACATTTCCATCGATATCAGCAGCCCTTTCCCATTCTGCCGACCGATCGAATTCGCAATATTAACTGCCAGCTCTGTTTTACCCATGCCTGGGCGAGCCGCGATGATGATTAAATCCGTGCGATCAAAGCCGCCGTAAGCTTCGTCAAGTGGAGTAATTCCGGTCTGAAGATAAAGCCCTGATTCTGCGCCTTTCATCCGTCTGTCCAGCACGTCCAGATAGTCACCGAGCATATCCCCGATTCGTCGCGGGAGCCGATCTGACGTCTCCAGTTTTATCCCGCCGATGATATGCGCGACTTCTCTAGCTATGTCGTCGGCATTGTGAACTGATGCGTTTTCCAGCAGATAAATTGCCCGTGTCATATCAGCAATGGCTTTCCGCGACATCCAGTTCCGGCGAACACGTTTAGCCCATGCGCGGATATTTGCGGCGGATATCTGGCGCTGAAATACATCAAGAACGAAACTTTTTGTTTCTTCTCGCACTCCGTTTTGCACGCTGAAAACGTCCACTGGCTCAGCTTTGTCCAACAGTGATGTGATTACCCGATACATGCTGCGTAGATGCGCATTTTCAAACGCTTCAGATGGTAATTTCCCTGCAATTTCCCGGCAGTCGATGTGATCGCCTTTGAGCATCATTGCGCCGATTAGAAGCTCTTCAGTTTCGTAACTGTTCATCCTGCATCCTCCGCTAGGATCTGGTCTATCTTTTCCTGCCTGAACGCGGTTTCAATGCCGTATTTTTTTCCTTCAGGGTTATTGCCACATGCCCAGGCTGTCGGCGTATAACCGAATTCGATATAGCCGTTCAGGATGCTGTCGATGTCCTTTGGTTCGCGCCCTATTTCGCGGCACTGCTTCAGGTACGAATGCCACAGGCGCTTCAGTCCGTTTTCGTGTGTGACGGTGACACTGAGGATTTTTGGAAGTCCATACTGTTCGGCTTTGCAGTTCCATGTGTCTTTGAAACGCTGGCGATCGAACTCAGGCATTTTCGCCTTTGAGTTGGTTCCTCTGGCTCCTGGATTTTTGCCCTTTTTCCCTGTGGTTAATTTTACATCAACATTACATCCCACTTTGTGGGTTTGGGTATTGTCTTTCTTTTCTTTTGTAATAGTGTCTTTTGTGTCCCCCTGTTTTGAGGGATTCGAATCCCCTAAATTGAGGGGTGTTTTATCCCCTGTTTTGAGGGATGATCCCCTATTTTGAGGGATGCACCATTCTGATATGTTTTTATTGGGGCCGAACATACCCCCCTGTTGCCTGATAAGCCCCATTCTGACTAGCTCTAGCTTAGTTTCGTTACACCGCTTAACAGGTAACTTTGCTATCTCAGCAATTTGAGAATCAGAAATCCTGTCCATCGGTTTATTCCATCCATAAGTTTTTCTCAAAATGGCCAGTAGAACTTTAAACTGACGCTTTGTTAAATCAGCTCCGGCGTATTCTTCAAGAAGCTCATTCGATAGCCTGGCGTACCCGTCATCAAGATCTGCCACGCGAACCTCCACGACTTCAAGATTAGGTCTAATCGGTGTTACTTTTTCATGCGCAAGATTCATTCTGAGCCTCCCTTTGATGCTTCTTTGACTCTTCAAACATCTTGCGAAGCTTCATGACAGCAAGCTGATTAAATCTGTTGAGGTAGTCGAGCCTGACAAGGTTTTTATGTACGCCAGTATGGCGATAGCTCTGCTTTTTCATATCACCTCCTACAGACGCATTGGCATAATTACAACACTGGCTTTCTCGAACGTGTTGCTCAGCTCAATGATTGCCGAAGAAGCATTGCCGTTTGGCCTGATGATTATGCCAGGCCATTTGGAGTTATAGAGCTTTGCGGCTTTTTCGATGTCGGATAAATATCCAGCGTTGAAACCTATTTCAGAAACTGGATCATTACCATTTGGAATAACGCGATTAATGTCAGGGTAGCGACCATCTACCTTGCGAACCATCGCCACGGCGACACCCTCTCCATGCTCATCGCAATAAGTCAGAATTCCCGTATCCATGTCGATTTCGGCGTAATCAAATCGGGTAAATCGCGGTCCTTTAATCTGAACGATAATGTTTTCTGTAACGTCTTCAGATTGATGCTCACCAATGAAAGCCCGATGCCCATCTGTCGCATACAATTTCCCATCTGGCGCAAAACAGATGCCGCACAGGTAATAGCGCGGGTCAATTTTTGCCTGAAAAATCATCGCAGACAATAAGGCTCTTTTGCTTAACTTCAGAATCATGTTAATATTTCCTCAGTTCAATAACATTTAATCAGGCCTCGAACGTTCCAGCGTCCGGGGCGTTTTCTTTTGTCATTTCAAGTTGCAACTTCGCGAACTCCATCGCTGTCGTCATAAGCCACCTGTACTGCTCAAGAGGCATTTTCTTTTCCCCGCGCATAACGAAATCCTCCACGCCGCAAGCGGCGAGAGTGTCCATAATTTCCGGGTATTTTTCTGTGCGTCTGAGTACTGTTGAGTCAGCGACGTTAAGCAGCTTTGCTACAGCGGATTGCCGTGTCTTTGACAGAGCATGATGAGCACTGGCGACAAGATGGCGGCTGATAAATGAGATTGTTTGTGATTTGCGTGTTGTTGCGTTTTCCATGAGTGATACTTGTCCATGTTGATTTTAGTGCGTAGCTAACCCGTGGGGTTTGCCACTGTTAGTGCTCGCTGCTAAACGAGCGGTTAAGTTTTGAAAGAGCAGTAAAAATTAAGCGGCGTCAGGTGGGAAAACGTCATCAATTCCGGCGTTAGCACCTTTTGAGTTCAGAATATTTACTAGCAGGCGGCATCCAGTGAGATCTAAACCTCTCCTGCCTCGCTCGTAGTGACTGATTGCTCCAGCTGTAAATCCAGCTAATGACGCAAGCTCATACTGTGTCATCCCGACCTTTCTCCGGAAATAACGTAGCTTGTTCATTTTTTTCTCCTTATGAAACCCTTTAAGTATACATATCGTATCCAAAAAGGCAATGGGAGTATACGAGATGTCACTCGATAATAATTTATACGTTTTGTATGATCGTCAGATGGGTAAACCGTGGCGTGAAATAGTTAAATCCCTGATGCGTGAACAGGGAATTACACAAGAAAAAATGGCAGAACACTTTGAGTTAACTAAAGGTGGGATAAGCCATTGGCTTAACGGAAGAAGAGATCCAGGGCTGCAAGAAATCACATCTATGCTGTCATTTTTGGGCGTCAGTAGTTTTGTTGTTTTAAGAGATGGAACAATTGAAGTTGATAAAGATAGTTCTCCAAAACTAGATAGTGATAATAAACATGAACATCAAGAACTTATAGATATATTCTCAGCATTGCCAGACGCTGAAGCTAAACGTTTCTTATCAGAGATGAAAGCACGAAAAGCTCATTTTGACGCCATCTTCGAAGAAATGTTAAAGAAGCGCCACGGTAAAGCATCATAGCAAAACGTAAATAAAATTAATGTGATCAGGGGCATGGCGGGGCTGGGTGTGTGGATGCGTGAGGCGGTGAGCTTGGGTAATGGTAGATCGCAGAGGAAAGGACTGTAATTTTTATAGCAAATGCCCATAATGTACTTTTGCGTGTATCTGGTAATAGATCAGGACAATTAATATTTCCCAGAGAGTTCCAAGGAAAAAATGACAACCGCAGAAAAGTTCTTGATTCAAAATGAAGCTGAATTCAATGCTTTCATTTCTTCGATGCTTGCAAGAAAAGATATTGATTCCGATGCATTTTGTTTCCCAGACGTAGAATTCAAAGGCTGGCCAAGCATTAGCATCAATGTTAAGGGTGATAAGAAAAGATATAGCTCATCCC
>NZ_FOVC01000006.1 GCF_900115045.1 Izhakiella capsodis
ATGCTATAATTATTTAAGAAAGTTCAATATCATAGAACTCATACTCCCGGCTTGCCTGAGCATCAACTGGCTGCTTTGCGCCAGCATTTGCTGCCGGGTCATCTGCGATGACTCACTGGCATAATCGGTATCACGGATAACGCCGATGCTGTTATCGGTATTATCTTTCATATTGGCAAGATTATTTGAAGTATGGCCCAGACGGTTGATGCTGGCACCGAGGCTGGAGCGGATGGCGCCGACAGAATTCAGCACGTCGCTTATCCGCCCAATCATGCTATTTGCACTGGCTCCGGTGGTCAGATCGTGACCGGCTACGCCCAGTTCGCCAATCGCCAAGGCGACATCATTGATTTGCTCGCTGAGATCAAGCTTCATCACTTCATCTTTACCGGCACCGATTTGAAACTGCAACGCCTTTGTCAGTTTGCCCTGCGTCTCAATAGTCACCGAGGGACCATCGGATGCCGCAGCCGGGGCCGGGTCCGGTGCTGAGGCTGGATCAGATTCGGCAGGCAAATCTGGCGCTGTCGAAGTGTCTATCCAGATGGAGGGTGACCCTGACGGTGCCGAGTGAGACTTCAATTCAGCAGACGAAGCTGACGCTGCCGAGGGATCCAGCCATGGTGCTCTATCAGTCGTAGTCTCACCTCTTCGATAATAATCGTTGATAAAATCATATCCCGGGATTCCTGGAGCAAAATTCACTTTTCCCTCCGTACCATCCCTAAGGTAATAATTCACCGTGTAATGTATTATTTTTTCACTATCGGTAGGCAATATTTCAATCTTGAATTTATAGCCATCCTCCGGTTTGGAATAATCCTTAGGTACTGTAGGCGATTCAGCTGCTGGTGGAACAACTTCTTTTTCAGGCTTTTTCACTGACACGGCTGAACTGAACAGCCTCTCGCTACCGTATGTGGTATTTTTGAGGATATTCGTCAGCTCATCGTTCAGTGCTGTAAACTCAGACTGGAGCGCATCACGATCGCTGGCTCCGTTGGTGTCGTCGGCCCCTTGTGTCGCCAGGTCCTTCATGCGGTAAAGGATATTGGTCACTTCATCAAAAGCCCCCTCCGCCGTCTGCAGCATCGAGCTGGCTTTACTGATATTTTGCTGCGCGACTGTCATCCCATTTGACTGGCCCTGTAGGCGGGTGGCGATTTGCAACCCTGCCGCATCGTCTGCCGCGGAATTAATACGCTTGCCGGTAGCGAGACGCTCCATCGCACTCTGCAGGACTTTATTTGCACGGTTGAGCGCGTTGGCGGACGTCATTTCTGATGGGTTGGTAAAAAGCGAAATCATGAGATACACCTTTTATTACGGGTGATCTGTCAGGAAAGATTGTCGGCGAATTTGCTTATCTTTATCTGACCATTGAGTGTTTAGTTTTAGAAGTCTTCAAGGTAGTACGGTAAAGCACCGCCTAAAAGGTCGGTGCATTCTCTCACCTATCAGTTAAGGAAACTCATTACCATGCCACTCATGCTGTTTGCCTGCTTAAGCATTAACTGGCTGCTTTGCGCCAGCATCTGTTGGCGGGTCATCTGCGATGATTCACTGGCATAATCGGTATCCCGAATAACGCCAATACTGTTATCCGTATTATCTTTCATGTTGGCAAGATTGTTTGACGTATGTCCCAGGCGGTTAATATTAGCGCCCAGACTGGAGCGGATCTCCGTCACCTGATTCAGCACATCGCTCACTTGACCAATCATAGTATTTGCGCTAGTGCCGGTGGTTACGGCATCTTCAGCAGACAAGCCATTAAGCGCCGTAGTCACTGCGGAGAGCTGCTTGCTGATGTCCAGTTTCAGCACCTCATCCTTGCCAGCACCGATCTGAAACTGCATCGCCTTCGTCAGCTTGCCAGCAGTACTTGCTGCTGAAGTATCGCCATCAGCGGTGGCATCGCCAGTCGTAGAGCCGCTGGCAAACAACTTCTCAGATCCATAAGATGTATTATTCATGATATTGCTAAGTTCTTTATTCAGCTCAGTAAACTCAGCCTGTATCGATTTACGATCATCATCGCCATTGGTATCATCGGCACTCTGAGTTGCCAAGTCCTTCATGCGGAAGAGAATATTAGTGATCTCATCAAAACCACCTTCCGCAGTTTGCAGCATGGAGGTCGCTTTACCGATGTTCTGCTGTGCAACTGTCATCCCATTTGACTGTCCCTGCAGCCTGGTTGCGATCTGTAAACCGGCCGCGTCATCAGCCGCTGAGTTGATACGTTTACCTGTACCCAGACGTTGCATGGCCGTCTGTAACGTGGCATTTGCACGATTCATGGCGTTAGTTGAGGTCATTGCTGAAGAGTTAGTGAAAATAGAAAGCATACCGTTTCTCTCTTTAAATTATTGAAAATTGCAAAGGAATAAAACGACCCCCCTTTGTCATTTCTTAAACTCAGAGAGAATTTTTTTTCATTTTTCTAATAAATACTTGTAAAACAGATAGTTATTTGATTTCTTTTGCTTACTGACTAAACGTTAACGTTGAGAGCCCCTCCAGCAGTAGTATTCCGAGATGAGTAGCAACAAGCCGGTAGCCAACATCTGAGCTTACTCTTCAGAAGGTTAAAGCAGTGATCTTTGAATTTTTCTGAAAAAAAATATAAAATTTCTGCAACGCACTCTATGAATATATAGATCGAAATGGGATCCACTCTCATTACTTAATTAATCAAATTAATTGATATATTACATTTTTAAAAAAACGAGATTAGAACCTAAACTCAAGATGTTATATGTTCTGGCAGGAAGACCAGAATAAGGCTAGTCAATCAGGAAGACAAAAAGATGAACGCCAAATTTACAATTAATAACTGGTTACTGGACGGCGATAGTTCGTCACTTATACATAAGGAAAGTCATGAACAGAGAAGGCTGGGCGAATTTCAGTTCAGACTATTACAAGTGCTGGCCGACAATGCAGGTAAGATACTTTCGCGAGATGAACTTAATGCCAAAGTTTGGGAAAAACGCGTAATCGGAAACAACAGTCTACCTAATGCAGTACATGCACTACGCGTCGCTCTTGACGATAATAGTAAACAAAAATTTATTATCAAAACCATTCCTAAAAAAGGCTACATGCTTGAGGCTGAGTATTGTCAGAACCTAACCGTTCAAATCGAGCCAGTGTTAGCTGACGGGGCCGAAATATGGGCTCAGCCATTACATACGAAAGAGACCGTTGATTCTTCCTACACACAGATGCCAGAGGCGCGTTCACGCCCCACAACCATCACCACCCAATTTCGGCCGAACAAACTCTGGCAACGGTTATTTTTAGTACAAATGGCATTAGTGTTCATTTTAAGCGCGGTACTCGTTAAGTCACTATTTTTGGAAACGAAAATACCTGAGGTACTAAGCCACAACCTATGGGACAACGTAAAACTGGCACCTCTTTTGCCTACATCTCATGACGAACCTTATGAAAGGCTAAGCCATTTGCCCTCTCAAAATGTTACCTCCAACTAAGCAGTAAATACTCGGTGGCTTGCCAGTTAATCACCGTATCGCGTTGTTTCCATATCAAAAATAACGCGACGCTGGACCCCGTTAAAATGACGGGTCCTGTTACTGACATTCCGACCAACCTCTTAGCATGGGGCTGATATGCTGATGTGAGTTTATCACCTTTACTCTTGATTCTAACCACTTCTGCTTAGTACGTTTCTGACCCTGGCTGCAGGCACCCTTGCCTGTGCCAACAGGGCCTGATTTAACGAAAGAAAATCGCTGTCTCTGAGCCGCTCTGCCAGCCTTCTTGCCGAGCTTAATGCCGACAGCTGCGGACTGAACGTCGCCATACTTTCAATCCGTGTTTTAACTTTGCGCTGTGATTCCTGCAAAACTTCACGTTGAACGCTAAGCATGGTGAGCGTTTTTTCCATAACCGGTAACATACGTCTGGCCGATAAAGGCTGTTGAAGCAGATCTGACAGTGAAGGATCTGATTCGGGTTTTATTGGAAAGAACTCACCAGCAGGATAAAGACCACCGCTACCCTGAACGCTGAGTTGCTGACTGACACGTGACCACTTTACTTCATCAACCTGAAATTGTGGCACTCCTTTAGGGGCCGTAGAGGCGGATATTCCCCACTTGCCAAGCGTACGATTAAGCAACTGGACTATCTGTTGAGGCGAACCACCCGCAGGTAACACCGCAGCACTAATTTCCTGCGAATTTCCCGTCAGAGAAAACGTCAGCATTTCATGCTGCTTGCTATCAACCCACTGCTCGCTCCCAGGAAGACGGAAATTGACCCGGGCATCTTGTTCGAAATTGACCTTGAGCTGACGATCAATGCTTCCGCCAGATTTTGTTGCGCGCTCTGTCAGAAGATCTTGTAATTGCCGCATATTGTCGGCAATGACCACAGAGGTTTTATGTTGATTTAATGCATGCTGTATGGCAATTACCCGGCTCTCAACCGCTTTCAGATAATCATCGGCCTGCTGGACGCGCGTTAATTGTTGGTTGAGCTGTGTACCATAACGTAGCGGCTGCGAGGAAATTAGCGGTGAGTCTGGAAAAGCGCTATCCTGACGGCGTTTTCCATTATTGCCGTTTTGAACCTTCGCCGCCTGCCCGGTCGCTTTGGTCTGACTAAGCTGGACGCCAGACAGGGACGAAAGATTACGATTATCTATCTGCATCGTCTTACGTTATCCCTGCCCAAAGGGTGAAAGGTTAAGTATTTTGACAAAGTTTTTCATCGAAATTTCCGTTACCATCGTATATTTTTGAAACTCCATCTGAGCGGCCGGCAGATTCAGCCCTTCAAGTTGATCGGCCATCGTCTGATTAATCACCAGGCTATCCTCATGCGTTTCATTCATCTGCGTCAGCATATTCTGCCGGGTCCCCAGCTCTGACAGTAACGAGGCGCTTCCGTCAAAAGCGTCGTTTACCTGACCAATCATGCTACTGATATCA
This sequence comes from Izhakiella capsodis, assembly GCF_900115045.1. Taxonomy (GTDB): domain Bacteria; phylum Pseudomonadota; class Gammaproteobacteria; order Enterobacterales; family Enterobacteriaceae; genus Izhakiella; species Izhakiella capsodis. The sequence continues at coordinate 4,968 of NZ_FOVC01000006.1, forward strand.
CTGAGATAACTACTGGATTCCAACGTGGGATCATCCATTTTATTCAGCAAATCTTCCAGGTTATTCAATACCGATACATTACCACCCAGTGCTGAAACCAGATCGACGCGACTTTCAACGCTATTGCTGTTCCCAACCGAAATAGCGGTGTTGTTATGATTGCCCTGAAATAACCATTTGCCGTTAGCACCTCTGACAAGCGGCGCTTTGTCGCTCATCGTACCGCTAAAAAAGTAGTGGCCATTATCATCACGTGCATTGACCATGCCTACCAGGGCACTGACGTTAGCGCGAATTGATTGGGCATAGCCGCTCATATCAGCAGCGCTTAAATCGCTGTTGTTAGCTTCCCGTAAGCTATCGAGAATAGAAAGCAATTGCTTATTACTACCACTAACCTGAATTTCCTGCTGTGAAAGCTGGCCAGAAAGGCTTTCAATGTTGCTTTGATATCGTTCAGAATCCGCCATGCCGCGACGTAGCATAAGTAGCTGGGCGCTGGCGGCGGGATCATCTGACGGTACTAGGATCCGTTTGTTTGCCTCAATTTGCTTTAACAGTTTATTCATGTGTACATTGCTGTTGGTATAACTATTCTGCAGCGAATTAAAAAGCATCTGATTTGGAAATCGCATAAGTCCTCCGGTCAAAATAATGCCAGTACGCTTCTCAACAACTCATCGCCCGTTGCGATAACTTTCATGTTGCCCTGATAAGCCTGTATGTAAGCCATCAAGTTTAAATTCTCCTCCTGATTATCGACCTGACTGACGCTGTCTCGCTGCTGCTGAGCGATATCCAGTTGTGACTGTGCAGCGCGCTGCTCGTTCTGATTCTGCGAGCTTTGCGTGCCAACCTCATTGATTAACATCGCACTGGCGTTGCCCAGGCTGAGCTTGCCCAGACCGGGGATATCCATCTGCTGGTCTTTGATAGCGATAAGCGCCAGCAGGTTGCGATTATCACCTATCTCTCCTGATTCAGAAGAGAAGGCCAGCGCTCCCCGTGACAGATCGGTGACTTGCAGCATACCCTGCTGATTGTTGCTATTGAATGTAAACAGTGGCTCTCCGGGGTTTCCATTCAGATCGAACCCTTTCGCCTGCTGTTCATTGAAAGCATCAGCCAGGTTATGCGCCATTCCCTGTAACGCACTGTAGATCGGTTTCAGCATCTGCTGCTGATAGTCAAATAACGCACCAAGATCGCCACCGCAGGATGTATCCTCGCGTAGCTGACTATGAGAGAAATTCAACCATAATTCATTCTGGGCGCTGTTGCCCGATTTGATCTCCAGACGACCGGCCTCACCACCGCTGACCAGCGGTTGACCATCGGCCAGCGTAATCTGATATTCGCCCTTATCGCTTTCATTTACATGAACGGCAATATGGCTGCTTAGGGACTTTACCAGCTCATCACGCTGATCGCGAAGAATGTTAGTATTGCCGCCTGCGGCCTCAGTTTGGACAATACTTTCATTGAATTTGGCAATGCCCGCACTGTATTGATTGATGCTTTGTACTAACGTCCGCTGCTGATTGCCGGTGTCACTCCATTGGCTCTGCAGAAAATGCTGGGTGTTACTAAACCGTCGCGCCAGTGATTTCGCTTGCGCCAGCACATCCTGGCGCAGCGCCAAATCATCGGCCTTCGTGCTGGCAGCGTTCAGTGAGTCAAAAAAGCTATCAAGACTGCTATTCAATTCACCCGAAGCCGAGCTGACAAATGTCTCCAGGCTGGTTAACCAACTCTGCGTCTGATTAAAATATTGCGTTTCACTGTTGCTTTGCCAGACTTGCGCCGATCGATACATATCCGCCATCCGGCGAATGCCGATGACCTCCACGCCGCCGCCGCTATTTAAACGATTATTATCTGCCGGGCCAACTGATTGCTGCTCGCTGCGCTGACGGCTGTATCCCGGCGTCATGATATTGGCAAGATTCATGGCTGTGGCGTTCAGGCCACTACGTGCAGCCTGAACGCCGCTAAATCCGATATCGCTTAAACTCACCGCTATTCTCCCTGTGATTTAATTCCCGCACTTCTCGTTATGCAATAGCGACGCATCGTGCCCAAAAATTAATTTCCAACACTATTTTTCCTGCGGCGAAAGCTGCTTGATCAACAAATTTGCTATGCCGGTGCTGCGCTGACTGGCCAGCTGTTGTGCCAGTGCATCATCGAGAAAATCACGCATCCTGCGCGATTCCTGACTGCTGAACATGCCGTCCTCGCTGCTCATAACGTCGCTTGCCTTACGCATTTCCTTTAGCATTGTGCGCAAAAACATGGCTTCAAACTGCTCAGCAGCCTGGTCAAGGTTGCGTATCTTCGGCCCTCCGACAGCAGGCGTCGTCAATGAAGTATCGATAGAATTAATCATCTGAATTCCTATATCACTATCAATTCGGCGTCGAGCGCCCCAGCGGCATGCAACGCTTGCAAAATCGCCATAGTGTCATCCGGCGATGCACCGAGGCTGTTGATAGTATTTACAATACTACTCAGGCTAGTCCCTTCGGGTACGACCACCATCTGCCCATTGCCGCGATCGACACTGATATCACTTTGCGGTGTGACAGCCGTTGAGCCACCACTGAGCGCGCCAGGCTGACTCACCGTCGGCCGTTCACGAATAGTGACCGATAAATTTCCGTGGGAAACCGCTGCCGCGTGAACCACGACCCCTTCTCCAATAACAACAGTACCCGTGCGGGCATTGAAAACAACCCGCGGCGGAGCGGCATCAGCGGTAATCTGTACATCTTCCAACATCGACATGAACGCTACGCGTTCAGAAGCAGAAACTGGCGCACGAACCTCAATGTTGGTCGCGCTTTTTGCTTCCGCCGTTCGGCTACCAAAGTGTTTATTCAGCTGCTGCGCAATAGTATTGGCGGTTTTGAAGCTGGGTCGCTTCAGATTGAGCATCACCGCCGGGTTTTGCTGGAAGTCGCTGGGAATTTCCCGCTCGACTGTTGCACCGTTAGGAATAAGGCCGACCGTCGGCGTATTGATCACCACGCTGGATCCGCTGTCACCTTCAGCACGAATGCCTCCGACCACAACGTTTCCCTGAGCCAGGGCATAAACCTCCCCATCCGCGCCGCGCAATTGTGTCAGCAGCAAGGTTCCCCCGCGCAGGCTTTTCGCATCGCCAATTGAAGAGACGGTGACGTTAATGGTCTGACCGCGCGCATACATTGGCGGTAGCGTTGCACTCAGTGTCACCGCCGCAACGTTTTTTACCTTAGGGTCGACACGTGGTGGCAGCTGAACGCCAAACTGACGCAACATATTTCCTAATGACTGATTGGTAAACTTAACCTGATTACGGTCGCCAGTACCATCAAGACCCACCACCAAGCTATAGCCAACCAGTTGGTTCCCCCTGACCCCCTGAATATCAACCAGGTTGCCAAGTGGCTCCGCATTCAGCCCGGCACTGGCTGCAATGAGCGATACGGCAAGCAATCGCGATAAAAAGCGGATCGACATAATATCCCCCCTCAAAATGGGAACAGTGGATGGTTAAAGAAGCGCGTAAGCCAACCCGCAGAGTTGGAATCGCTTAACGCGCCGCGTCCGGCATAAGAAATACGGGCGTTGGCAATACGCTGTGAAGAAATCGTGTTATCGCTTGCGATATCCTCAGGGCTCACCAGGCCGGTCACTCGCATATACTCATCACCCTGGTTAAGCGTTAACCATTTTTCTCCGCGCACGGCGAGTACGCCGTTAGGCAACACCTTGTAAACTGAAATTGTGATAGCGCCGCGCAGCATATTTTGCTGCGTAGAACTGGCATTGCCACGAAAATCCCGGTCACCGTTTATTGCACTGTCCAGATTACTCTCGGCCCTACCGAACAGCGACGTGACGCCCAGCTCAACATCGTTTTTTTTGCCAAAATTGGTTTTTGCCTGTTTGCTGGACTGTGTCGATTCATCAAGACGGATCGTCAGAATATCGCCAACGCGGTAGGCACGCCGATCCTGAGTTAGCGACCAGCCATAATTTGACTGATATACCCCACCACCACTCGGCATTCTTCGCGGCTCGAGGTTCCATTCCGGAGGGGCATAAGCTGCGTCATCCTTGTGTACCAACAGCGCCTGGCTTTCGCAGCCGGTTAATCCACAGGATGACAGTAAGGTGCAGGCTATAAGCTGCTTTATTCGTGTATTGATCATGATCGGATTTCCGGCGGAAGCAGTGCTTCCGCCTGAGGTTTACATCTGCTGGGTAAGGAATCGCAACATATCGTCTGCCGCTGAGACCATTTTGGCATTCATTTCATAGGCGCGCTGCACGGTGATCATATCGACCATCTCTTCGACTACCTGCACGTTGGAGCCTTCAAGCGAGCCCTGCAATAAAGATCCAATGCCATCTTCACCAGGTACGCCTTCATTGGCTTCACCGCTGGCAACCGTTTCGCGATAAAGATTGTCGCCCAGCGCCTCAAGACCTGACGGATTGACAAATGTTACCAGCGTGAGCTGCCCTAACTCCACCGGCTCAGCTTCTCCACCGACCGTGGCGGTGACCGTACCATCCCTGCCGATGGTGACTTTTTGCACGTTTTGCGGCAGCTCTATCTGAGGAACCAGCGGCAACCCTTGAGAGTTGGTCAGAACACCATCGGCATTGACCCGAAAATTACCATTGCGGGTATAGGCGAGATCACCATTGGTGGTTTCAACTTGAAACAACCCCTGCCCCGTGATCGCCACGTCGAGATCCTGCTCAGTATTCTGAATCGGCCCCATCGTGAATTGCTTTTGCGTGCCGAGGATTTTAACACCGCTACCAAACTGAATACCGCCAGGCGCAGTGTTATTCTGGTCTAACATGGCACCAGGTACGCGCTGAGTCTGGTAATAGAGATCCTCAAAAGCCACGCGGTCACGTTTGAAACCAGTCGTATTGACGTTAGCAAGGTTATTCGAAATGGCGGCCATTTTGGCGTCTTGCGCCGCAAGGCCGGTTTTACTCACCCAAAGTGCGGGATTCATCCTGTTATATCCTTATATCAAGTTCCACGAATCAGACGATTTCCCGCCTGGGCAAGCGTATCTGCCACCTTCATCATTTTGATCTGGGTCTCAAAATGACGGCTCAGTGAGATGGTCTGCACCATTTCGTTAATGGCTGAAACGTTGCTGGCCTCCAGGTGCCCCGACGTCAACCGAACCACTTCACTGCCAGGATTGACAGCGCGGTTGGTTACCAGAAAACCGTTGTTGTTTTTGCTGAGCCGGCCGCCTGCAATATCGACCAGTTTTATACGGTCGACGTCGGAGGCTGCCTGAACGTCGCCATCGGCTGGCACCAAGGAAATAGTGCCATCAACGCCGATGGAAACTTGTGAAAAAGGCGGTAATTGAATCGGCCCGCCAACGCCCAGCACCGGTTTACCCATGATAGTGAGGTTGCCCTGGTCATCGACTTCAATATGACCATTGCGGGTGTAAGCCTCACGACCGGCATCCCGCACAGCAATCAAACCATTGCCTTTGATGGCGACATCCAGGTTACGCCCGGTCTCCTGCAACACTCCGGGCGTCAGATCAATGCCGCCGTTGGCGCTGCTAACCTGAACGCGACTGTGATAACCCTCGCCATTTATCACCCGGCTGGACGCTCGCTCAAGATCGGCACGAAAGCCATCAGTATTGGCATTTGACAAATTGTTGGCGTGAATCTGCTGCTGCATCAGGCTACGATTAGCACCGCTCACCGCGGTATAAATCAAACGATCCATAATTAAAGCGCCTGGAACAGAGCATTCATCATCTGATCGTTAGTTGAGATGACTTTAGTATTAGCCTGATAGTTACGCTGCGCTGACATCAGTCCCATCAGCTCATTAGTAATATCAACATTTGACTGTTCCAGGGTTGAGGATTTGATACTGCCGTAACTGCCAATTTGCGGCGTTCCCAGCAGCGGCTGTCCAGATTGGTTGGTCATCGCCCATGCCGTACCATCTGTCGACTCAAGTCCGTCGGGATTGGTAAAGTTTGCCAGCACTAACTGCCCCTGCAACTGACGCTGGCCATTGCTGTAAGTACCGTAGATCTTGCCATCTGCATCGACCTGCCGACCGTTTCTCTCGCCACTGGCATAGCCGTTGGTATTATTGGTCGTGACGTTAAAATCGCTGGCAAATTGCGTTGTGCCGGTATATACCGTGCCAATACTCATCGCTGAGGCGCCCGCAGGACTGTAATTAATCTGCAGCTTATCGGCGGGTTGAACCATCAGGCCGTTCGCGTCAAAATTGAACTGCTGTCCAGCTGGTTCAGTCGCGTTACCATCAATATAATAATGCGCCTGCCATTGTCCTTCGTTGGTTTTGACAAAGTACTGCTCCAGGCTGTGCTGACGTCCAAGCGAATCATAGATCGGCGTGCGGAAAACCTGGTTGTAAGTCTGATTATCGTTGCGATCAAAACGACTGTCATCCATCGCAGGTGCATCTGCATTCAGGTTGGCAGCAAACTTCATCTGATCGCTCACCTTCGCTGGAATAGTGCCGTTGCTAACGGATAAATCGCCCACTATTCCGGTCTGCAACTGGCCATTAGCATCAACCGAATACCCCTGAACACGCTTACCAGCGTTGTTTACCAGATATCCCTCATTGTTCAGTTGAAAATAACCGGCACGGGTATAGCTTGTGTTGCCCGCATTATCCTTAGTAATAAAAAAACCGCCCCCGGAAATGGCGAGATCGAGGTCGCTGGACGCAGCAACCAGATTCCCGTTCTTCCCAATGCTCTGTGCAATACGCTCAACACTAACGCCCTGTGGCTGATTACCGGCATAGAGCGAGGAAAATTCTGCGCGCATTGACTTATAGCCAACGGTATCGCTGTTAGCAATGTTGTTACTGATAGCGCTCAGCTGATGAGATAAAGCGTTGAGGCCTGAATTAGCAATATTAAAACTCATAAATTAATCCCTTAAAAATCACGCGGTACTACGACTTCCAAACTGACGTAGCTGGGTGTAAGGCACGTCGCCTACACCAGAAAGCGTCAGTACCGGAAGATTACTATCCGGATCGACACGTATACTGTTTACAATGCCTGAAAGCTCCATTGGGATATTTTGCATCCCCCCATCAGCCACAGCACTGAGACTGTATTTACCGGCTCTGAGTCCGAGTTTTGTCGCATCAATAGTGAAATTGACATCCCCGGCTGGCTGGTCACCCAGCGGTATCACTGTTTCCTGCCCGGTTGCATCTTTGATATGCAACGTCAGGTTCGCGCCCGCATGGGCCAGATGCAGGCGACCGTTAGCTTTGCTATTTTCCTGCAGAGTAATATGACTTCCCTCGGCGTAGGCCTGCTTGCCGACAAGAGAGCTCAGGGTAAGCAGTTGAATATTATCAACCAATGTGCCCACTTTATTAATTTCGCGGGTCATTTTGTTCATCGATTCAATCTGCGACAGCTGTGAAAACTGATTGATAAACTGTGCGCTATCCGTCGGATTAGTCGGGTCCTGGTTTTCAATCTGCGCCACCAGCAGTTTAAGAAACATATCGCCGGATGCATCACCATTTTTCGTCGGCAGTAAGTCCGAGCTGTCAGCCTGAAGCGGCGCTTTGTTAAGTGGATTAATATCCATTAAATTTCCCCTAGCCTGAGCACGCTTTGCTGCATGCTTTTGACGCTATTGAGCACCTCAACACTGGTCTCAAAACTACGTGATGCGGACATCATGTCCGCCATTTCTTCCACATTGTTAATATCCGGATAAAAAACCATCCCGCGCGCATCTGCCAACGGATTCCCCGGCTCATAGCGCTGCACAGTTCCGCCACTTTCAACGACATCCAACACCTGCACCCGGGCGCCGGAAATACCCGGGTTAGTATTGTCATAAACAGCCGAAAATACGGGGCTAAGTGCTTTATATGCGGTCGCAGCGCTGGTTGCCGGGGTATCGGCGTTAGCAAGATTACTGGCGATAGTATTCAACCGGATAGTCTGTGCATTCATCGCCGATCCGGAGATGCGATAAATATTGTTAAAAGACACGATTATCTCCCTTCAATCGCTTGTTTAAGTCCGGCGAACTTGCCGGTGAGGAATGTCATGCTGGCTTGATAATCCAATGCATTTTTGGTGAACTCAGCCTGTTCCAAGGCTGTGGCAACCGTATTACCGTCTGCCGATGGCTGGTAAGGCACTCGATATTTCACCCGAGGATTTACATCTGACAAATTTTCATTCTGTAAACGTTGCATCTCGGCGGCAAAGTCAATATCTTTTGCCTGGAAGTGAGGAGTATCAACATTGGCCAAATTAGCCGACAGCAGCTCAGCTCGCGAAAGTCGAAGCTGCAATGCGGCAGGATGAATGCCTAATGCTCGATCAAAACTGATTCCCACTGATGCCCCCTGATTTGTTCAATTAAAACGCCATGCGCATTTCTCTAGCAAATAGCATGCCAAAATTTAACACTTTGAAATTAAGGGGATTTTATGATCTTATTGTTTAAATCACGGAAATTATTTTTCCTCTCACCGGTACTGTTTGTTCTTCCGGCCTTCATCCCCCCCGCTGAGGCTAATGCCGCCCTGCAGACAAAAAAGATCTCAATCACAGCGCGTAAGCAGGTCTATAACCAGGCAGTCGCTAATGCCACTGCAGATATTGAGCGTATCGCCAAACAGCGTAAATGGCAGGATGTGACCAGCAAGCTGAACGTATTTATTCCCGGAGAAGTGAGTCAGTTCGCTGCCTGCACACGACCGCTGATAACCTCATTACCCACCAGAGATGCCAGGGTGCTTTCCCGCCTACGCTACGATATACGCTGTGAAGGGGCTGAGCGTTGGGATATCACGGTCACGGTTAAGCCTAATGTTTATGTGCCCGTACTGGTTGCCAGCCGTACGCTGACACGCGGACAACGCCTGCAAGCGGGCGATGTGGAAATGAAAAAACGCAATGTCGCCATGCTACGCGATGGCGCGATAACCTCACCGGATGATGCGATTGGTCTGACAGTTAAAAAACGGGTAAATGAATTGCAGCCGCTGCTACCGTCCCATTTGCAGCAGCCATTAATGGTTGAGCGCGGGCAACGGGTTTTAATGGTGGCAGAACAAGATGGCGTGGAAGCGCGTACGCTGGGTGAAGCGCTGAAAAAAGGGCGCAAGGGCGATATGATTAGAGTGCGTAACCTCAGCAGCAAAACCGTAGTGACCGCCATTGTTGAAGGCCCGGCGGTGGTGCGTTTGCTGATCGCCGGATAAAATTAATCAAAGATGAGTTAAGTTTATGACGGTCCCGGTCGCATTTACTCAGTAACCATCACCAATATGTCAGAGAACCAGACACCCGATGAAAATTTTAACCAGCCTGCTGATACCCGTGCCTGCACTGCAGAACCATCGTAAAGAATCCGAGTCAGTCGGTATTTCAGAAAAAAAAGCTGAGATCCCACAACAACAGTTGCATACCACCGCGAAAGAGCTACTGACAGCACGCCAACAGCTGCAAGAGGAGCCGGAGATTGATCAACAAAAAGTCGCCGCGTGTAAAGCCGAACTTCAGGCGGGAAACTTAACGGTAGATACCGATGAACTGGCCCGCGCTATGATGGATTTTCATCGTCATGGGCGCTAAAACTGAACAGATCAAAGCGCTGCTGGGCGATATTCGACTGGATGATCAACGCTATCAGCAGCTGGCAGAACTGCTTGAGTTGCAGCATAGTGCGATGATCTCATGCGACAGCTTGCAAATGGCGGAGTTGAATCAACAGCTATTAGCCAGCTATCAGCAACTGCAAGGTTCCGCTCAACGTCGGGTAACGATACTGAAAACGTTAGGATTGCCTGAGAGGGACGAAGGTATGCGCCAACTATTGAACGCTTTACCACAAGGGTTATCAGCGCAGGCGATGGAGTGGTGGCAAAAGCTCGAACAGCAAACCCAGCGCTGCCAGCACCTCAATAGCCGTAACGGTCGCCTGCTGCATGCTCAGCAGGAAATATTTGCCGGATTAATAAACAATAACAGCGCGACTAATTTTCTTTACGCTGAATAGGTTTACTTCACCACCTGCGCATTCATTTCTGCTTACGCAGCCAGCTTTGCAGGGCGATATCATCTGTTTGCCGCTGCTGCTGGCGTGCTTCAGACATTTGTAGCTGTTGTCGTTGTAGCTTAACTGCCTGGGCCATACGCATCTCCTCACGAGACTTTTCATAAAGTACACGTTTTAGCTGAACGATCTCCACTTGCGTTAGCGCATGCTCTTGCTCCTGCCAGTCAACCACTCGCTGAAGCATTGCTTTGTAATCAGCGGCGTTTTGCATCATCTTGCCGCCGCCAGGTGCCGGTAAACTTACCGTTTTCAGCTGATTTAACGCATCGATATTATTGCGATAACGCAGTGCGGTCAGCTGCTGGCTGGCAAGCTCACTGCTGAGCCGGTCAACACTATTTTCTTTCAGCTGGCGTAAGCGCTCTAGCAGCCGGACATTGTTATTTTTTCCACTCACAAATCAACCTCATGCCTGGCTTAGCGCCAGTAACTCGCGGGTCGACTGCGCCAACGGAGACGGTTCATCCTTATCCTGGCGCAGAAAGCTCATCATTGCTGGCTGTAAACGTACGGCTTTATCTACCTCGACATCAGCGCCTGCCACGTAGCCACCAAGCGGGATCAGCGGTTTTATTGCCATGTAATCACTATAACGCTGCTTTAAAATGCGTGCGGCATGCTGATGGTTCGGTTCGGTGACCTGCCCCATGCAGCGGCTGATACTCTGAGCGATATCAATCGCGGGATAGTGCCCACTTTCAGCTAACTCGCGCGAAAGAACAATATGACCATCAAGCACCGCTCTGGCGCAATCAACGATAGGGTCCTGCTGGTCATCGCCCTCCGCCAGGACGGTATAAATCGCCGTCATTGAACCCGCTGCGTCGCTGTTGCCGGCGCTTTCTACTAGGCGGGGGATCATACCAAACGCCGACGGTGGATAACCTTTCGTTGCCGGCGGCTCGCCCAGCGACAGCGCGATCTCCCGCTGTGCCATCGCATAGCGGGTCAAGGAATCAACCAACAGCAGGACGTCTTTGCCTTGATCGCGAAAATGCGCCGCAATGGCATGGCATAACTCTGCCGCCTTGAGACGCATCAGCGGTGATTCATCCGCCGGCGCGGCAACAACAATTGACTTTGCCATACCACTGGCCTGAAGCGTGTGATAAATAAACTCATTCACTTCGCGCCCGCGCTCACCTATCAACCCGACAACGACGACATCAGCCTGCGTACTGCGAGTAATCATGCCTAACAGGACGCTTTTACCAACACCGGAGCCTGCCATCAGGCCAACACGCTGGCCTTTACCTATCGTCAACAGCCCGTTAATCGCCTTAACACCAGTATCCAGCGGGGTATCAACCGGCCTTCTTAACAATGGATTGATCAACTCCGGCTGCGAATTCAGCGGAAACTCTCCGCCAGGGGCGCTTTTGCCATCCAGCGGCTCACCAAGTCCGTTGATCACCCTTCCCATCCAATCCGATCCGATCATCAATGCGCGTTTTTTTTCCACTGGAAAGACCCTGGCGCCCGCAGTCAACCCTCCTGGCGACTTGAAGGACATCAGGAAAGTCACATCACGGTCAAAACCAACGACCTGAGCGTCCAGCATTGTTCCGCTACTCTCTTCAATCTGACAATACTGGCCGACTGCCAGCTGGCAACCTACCGACTCCAGTAATAGTCCTTTAACTCGCACCAGACGACCTGACACCCGTGCCAGCGGAATGCTTTCTATCGATTTCAGCGCATGCTCAAGCGGACTCATTTTTCCTGCTCTTGAGAAGGGGGGTTATTGAGTAGCGATCCCGCGCCACCCACCGGGGCGGCCAAACTTTTACCAAGCGCATCAATGCACTGTTCAAGACGATGATTACAGCCGATATCCATCTCTCCAACATCAGTAACAATACGGCATTCCCCTGCTTCCAGAAACGCATCGCCTGTCATCCCCCAGGCACTGACTTTCTCCGGCGCCAGCTCCTGAATGCGGACAAACTCGTCGGGGTTGAGAAGAACCTGGAGTCGTGTGGGTGTCTCAGGCAGGCTGGAGAGCGCTTCGTCCACCAGCGTCAGCAGCTGAGAGGGCTGAATCGCCAGGTCACAGCGAATAACCTGTCGCGCCACTTTTTCGACCAGCAGCATCAACTCATCGCGACGCCGCTGCTCATACTCATCAAGCGTTTGACGCAGTTGAACAACCAGCGCATCGACCGGACTTACGGCCTGTTGCAAATTACTGCGGGCCTCACATAGACCTTCGTCCCGGCCTTGCTGGTGGCCCTCTTCATATCCGGCACTGCGCCCCGCCTGATAACCCTGCTCATGCCCCTGGTCAAAACCATTACGCCTCATCTGCTCGACTTCCTGCTGGAGCTGATCTTCGTCGATCGTCTCCTGCAGCGCAGCCGTTGCGTCCTCAGGTGGCTTCTTATTGAGAGATGGAAAGTGATACAGCCGTAGCGTTCCGTCAATGGCGTCATTCAGCGTCATTCGCTCACTACTCCATAGTCCTTTCATTAAAAAGTTGAATTTGTATTTCACCGTCTTCCGCCAACTCGCGCACCTTGACCATTATCTCTTTACGTAACTGCTCAACCCGGCTGACGGGAACCGGTCCCAGACGACTGGTCGTGCTTTGCAGCAGTTGTACCTGACGGCGAGGCATGGCATTATAAATCGCCTGACGCAGGACCCCCTCGGTACCTTTCAACGCCACAGCCCAGGTTTCCAATGGAATTTCATCCAACAGCCGCTGTATCACCGCCGGATTCTGACGACTGAGAATAAAGAACTCATACATTTCGCTTTTCAGCTCTTCGACTATCGCGCCATCCCGCTGCTGCAGATTTTCCAGCAGTGCCTGCTGATTATTGCCGAAGCGATTGACGATATCAGCAGCCTGACGAATACCGCTGACTTTCGAGCCGTGCTCTGAGATGACCGCCAGGCCACGCTCAATTAAGCGATCTAACTCGTTTACCACGTCCCGATTGACATCATCCAGCCGGGCAATTCGGAATAAAAGCTCTTCCTGAGTGGCTTCATCAAGCTGATTTAACACGTCCGCCGCCACTTCCGGAGGCAGAAATGCCAGAAACACCGCCTGTAACTGTAAATGCTCCTGATTGATCATCGCCGCCAGCTGAGGCGGTGCCACCCACTGTAAACGCGCCATACGATAGCGTATCTCGTCACCATAGATGCCGTTGATGACGCTCCGGGAGATCTCGCTGCCCAGCGCTTTTTCGAGAATGTTACGTAGATAGCTACGCGAAGCACCATTGATACCGCTCTGCTCACGGTAGTCCTGAAAAAAATTATCCAGTGCGCTACGCGCCTGGGCTAATTTAACACCGCTGAGACGCGCCATTACGTCGCTCATCTGGAGCACCTCTTCGCGTGATAACTTGCTCATTACGCTGGCGGCCGCCTCTTCACCAATACTTAGCAAAATAATTGCAGCCTGCTCCAGGGGCGTACGCCCGGCGTTAACGTCATCCTTATTTTGCGTTTCGCTCATTGCTACTTATCCATTGTTTCAATACATCGGCAACGCGGTCGGTCTCATTTTTAGCCAGCGTTTGTAAAAAGGCGATTTTTGTCTCTAATCCTGAACTTTGCGGCGGAAGCTGCTCATCATCTTCAAAAGTAGCGCCTCCGGCCATTTCGCCCTGATGATTGCCAGATTCATCTGCTGAGACCGGTTCGCTGTTGGCCGCAGAAATCGCAACCTTATCCGGAGGACGAGCCCAGCGTCGCATAAGCGGCAGAATGCCAAACAAGATGATAAGTAATGCCAGCAAACCAATGCCTCCGCGTTCAGCCCACCACAACGTTGACGGGCGCTGCCACCATGGCAGAACGGGCTCCTGGTATTCCGGCGCTTTAGTGAAGGCAATCCGCGACAGACTAAGCTCATCACCACGGATACTGTCAATACCCGCTGCGTGGTCCAGCAGCTGCTGCATCTGCTTGAGCTGCTGCTCATCCCATGTTTTCAGCTGTGGCGCGTCCTGGTTAATTAATACTGCGACCGTCAAACGCTGTAACTGATAGTTCTGATGATGGATATTGCGTATATCGCGATCCCAGTGGTATTGCCGTCGCGCCTGGTTGCGTGTTGAGAGCGGCTGACTGTTCTGCTGAGCGTTATCATTTTGCTCCGCCGGCTTTTTATTATTCGCCGTATTAGCTGGGGTGTTGCTTAACGAACCTGGGATACCCATCGCCAGCGCCTCGCTGGTGTTTTCCTGTAGCAGATTTTCCTCTGCCAGATGGGGTTCATTAAGATAACGTTCCTGCGTTTCCTGGACCTGGCTGAAATCAACGCGCGGCACAACGCTAACGCGAAAATTGTCAGCACCCAGCACCGGTATCAGCAGATTGGCAATGTTGCGCTCGGTCTGCTGGCGAATATGCTGCACCATCTCCGCACTGCCCTGAAGGCCGTAGCCGCCATCCAGCCATTCACTGACGTTCGCCGACAGCAAATTACCTGCCTGGTCGACGACTTTTACCTGTTCTGGCTTCAGCCCTGGCAGGCTGCCAGAAACCAGACTGACGATGGCCGCAACCTGTTCATTGCTTAACTGGCGACCATACTTTAAGCGCAACATTACCGAAGCACTGCTGTCGGGCTTATTCGTCAGAACAAAAGAGCTGGTTTCACTGATACCCAGCAACACGCGCGCATAGTCAACAGCATCCAGCGTCATGATGCTCTGCGCCAGCTCACCCTCCAGACTGCGCTTCAGGCGCACGTTCTGGACGAACTGACTACCGCCAAGCATCTCCTCTTTATCCATCAGTTCATAACCTGCGGGTAACCGCGCAGATATGCCCTTAGCGGCCAACGCCATACGCGCTTTACTCAGCTGATTTTCTTGTACCAGCAACGCCCCGCTTTGCGGCTCAACGCGATAGCTGATTCCCTCGCTGGAAAGCACCCCGACGACGTCGGAAACAGAAATATTCTCGTGGGTGCCGAACAGCATGGTGTAATGACGATTATTCTGCCAGAGCAGTGCAACGATTGCCGCGGTGACCGCCAGCGCCAGTGCGCCTGGCAAAGCAAATCGCTTCAACATAACGAGTGAATCGGCAGGCAGGCGCGCCTTAAATTTGTTAAACACCGGCCCGCTCCTCACAGTGGCATATTAATGACGTCATCAAATGCCTGAGTCAGTTTATTACGCACCTGAACCATCGCCGTAAATGCAATGCTGGCTTTTTGACTCTCAATCATCGCCCCGCTGAGATCGTCACTTTCGCCCATGTCAACGGCACGCTGTTTCTGACTGGCAACCTGCTGGAGGCTGTCAACCTTGTCGATGGCACTGTTCAACACTGCACTGAATGAGGGGGTACCGATAGATGAAGGCAGCGTCGGAGGACTGATACCTGCACCGGCGGCCTGAAGCTGCATTCGTTGCATGCTTGCCAACATTTCGGCTTGCATATTCCCTGCGCTAATTTTGTTAACCATTAAAGTCATCCATGAAACTGGTTATTAAAAAAATCCGGTATCGAATCCCTGTTCACGCATCGAGGCCAGACGATAACGTAGCGCCCGCGGTGTAATCCCCAAAGATTCGGCGGTTTTAGATTTATTTCCCTGATTACGCTGTAGCAAATCAAGGATGTATTGACTTTCAGCCATTCTCCCCTGGCGTTTTATAGGACGGATACCCCTGTCAGCCTCCTTATCGTTTTCATTGCCAGGTTGCTGTATCAAGGCGCTTTGCGCTCCGGATTCAGACAGACCAAAACAAGTAGCAGTCAAATTACCGTTACCACAAAGTATCAGCCCACGCTGGACGACATTCTCAAGTTCACGAACATTGCCCGGCCATGGATAGTTTTCCAACGCCATACGCGCGCCGGGCATCAGCTTCGGCGTACGCTCGGTCAACGCATGGTATTTGCGCAAAAAGAGTTGAACCAACGGCATGATATCCTGTACGCGGTGGCGTAATGGCTTGATATGAATAGGTATTACTGATAATCGATAATAAAGATCCTGGCGAAAACGGCCGGCGGCGATCTCCTGTTCAAGATCTTTATTAGTTGAAGCAATCAGGCGCAGATCAAGCGGTATCTTTTTATGACTCCCCAAACGCTCGACCTCATGCTCTTGCAGGACACGGAGTAATTTTGCCTGCAATGCAATCGGCATATCACCGATTTCATCGAGCAATAGCGTGCCGCCATTCGCCAGTTCAAGCTTGCCTGGCTGGCTATTTATCGCTCCGGTAAATGCCCCTTTTTCATAGCCAAATAGCATCGCTTCCAGCATATTTTCCGGAATAGCTGCACAGTTGATACCAACGTAAGCCGCATTTTCATCCGCAGAGTGACCATGAATATATTTGGCTATACATTCTTTTCCGGTTCCGGTTTCTCCGGTAATTAAAACGGGCACGTTAAATTTAGCGACTCGCCCGGCGAGTGAGAAGGCCTCAACGCTGGAGGGATCTACCGCAATATAATCGAGACCGTCTTTCCTATGAGAATATTTAACCACACCCATTAAGAGTAAGCCCTGTCAGGATTGGCTGGGGTCGAGAAACAACAATCAGAATAAAAACTTAATCCCAATGCATTTAATTCCATTGCTAACATTTAAATCATCCTTGATTCAGTGAGAATGTAACTTATTAAAAAGGCATCACGTTGACCTTGAGTATATCTTAGACCGTTAAAACCAGAAAACAGATAATGGCGTATTAAAAAATTAAACCAATAAAAACATAGCCTTAATGAATTTCAAAGCTTACCAATTAATTACTTAATTAATGAATTAATAATCAAAAAACCTTGATAAAAAAAGAAATAAATAATTAAATAAATAAGCAGCAGAAAGAATCCAGTTAAATATATTTTTATCATGCAAAAGCAAGTCATTGCCTTTTGTTAACACAAACAATAGATTTAATCCATGACTTGATTATAGCTCGACTGAAAATACAGCATGCAAACAAAAAGAAAAAAATTCAGAATCTATCCGGCGGATCAGCACCCTGAAATGATGCGCCTTGAAGTTAATAAACTAGGACGACCTTATCATAAGGTTCCACGAATATTTAATGAGCGATTTGATCAGCTTGATGGCCAGCTTAGCATCTATTTTCTGAGAAAGTTTCGGGTCAATACTGGTCTTAAAGAAATACAGTTCCAAATGGACAGCTGGGTCAAAAAGAGCAAAATATTTAGCAGTGAAGTGGGTAATCTGGCGTTCTGTATAGACCGCCCGTTGCTGCTGAGTGCGCTGCATGACTATTATGGGCTAAGCCAGGAGCCACAGCCAGAAAATATCAACCCATTGGATATCCCGGTAAGTAAAACGGAAGAGCGCCTGCTAAATAAAATGGCGCTGGAGATAACGACGCTATTATGCGATAGCGGTGTTTTTCCACGACCCTTGACGATCAAACCGGACCACAATGCATTAATCACTCAATGGTCCTATCGCATCGATTTCTTTGTAAACGACTACGGAAGCGGTGGTTTTTCATTATTGCTCGATGGCCATCACGTCGATCTGTTACTCAGCTCATTACGCGAACCTAAGCCTCAGCGTAATACCAGCGAGAACTGTGCGGCGCTGGTTAGCGCCAGCTTTACCTCTTTACCAGTACGGCTACATGCACGTCTGGCCGCAGTGACCCGTACCGTTGCCGAACTGGCAGAATTTAAACCTGGGGATCTGTTGCCGATTTTGCTGGCTGAGCGGGTACCGCTTTACGTGGGTGCTAAACCATTGCTAACGGCAGCCATCTGCGAAGAAAACGGCAAATTATACCTTTCCGATTTTAGCGAACTGATAAAGGAGTAACAGTGAGCGATCAATCTCCCATCGATCCGGATAATCTGGACCATTTTTTCACCTCTGACGCTGATAGCGCCATAAAAGGCGACGACGAACAGAACAACGTCCCGACGACGGCTTTACAACAGGATAAGCCCCGCCATCTGGCGCTTTTTAGCCGCATCCCGGTCACGCTGACGCTGGAAGTCGCCTCGGTGGAAATATCTCTCGCCGAGTTAATCAATGTCGGCGGCGACTCAGTTATTGAATTAGATAAGCTGGCGGGGGAACCACTGGACGTCAAAGTTAATGGTGTACTTTTCGGCAGCGCTGAAGTGGTGGTGGTTAACGACAAGTATGCGCTGCGTCTGATTGATTTTAATAACCAGCAGCTGGCCGAGCTGGTGCAATGAAATCCTGGAAGTGGCCAGTACAGGCCGTCAGTATTTGTCTGCTGCTGCTGCCTTGCCTGGCACTGGCGCAGAGCAATGGCTTGACGCTGTTCTCAGCAACCCCAACGGCGGGCGGTGGAGAAGATTACAGCGTTAAAGTTGAAATACTTATTATGATGACGCTGCTCAGCCTGCTGCCTGCAATGCTGCTGATGCTGACCAGCTTCACCCGTTTCATTATCGTGCTGGCCCTGCTGCGTCAGGCGCTGGGTTTGCAACAAGCACCACCGAACAAGGTGCTGACAGGTATTGCGCTGATACTCACACTATTGGTGATGCGTCCGGTGTGGAACACCATCTACCAGGATGCCGTGCTTCCCTATCAGTCTGAACAAATTGGCCTTAAGCAAGCTATTGAGCGTGGTGAGGTACCGCTGAAAAAATTTATGCTAGCACAAACCAGCAGTACTGCACTGGCGCAGATTATGACCATTGCTAACGTCAGTGGTGATCCGCAAGCGCAGGATCTCACCGTTTTGGCGCCGGCATTCGTGCTCAGCGAGCTAAAAACTGCCTTTAAAATTGGTTTCATGATTTATATCCCTTTTCTGGTCATTGACCTGATCGTCGCCTGTATTTTAATGGCAATGGGTATGATGATGCTGTCACCGCTGATCGTTTCGCTGCCATTCAAACTTATCCTGTTTGTATTGTGCGATGGCTGGTCACTGGTGGTGGGTACGCTGACACAAAGCGTGCAAGGGGTCGGCGGATGATGACGCTCGACGTGGCGGGTGACATCCTTGCCAGTGGCTTGAAGCTGGTACTAATTATCTCGCTGGTCGCTATTCTCCCAAGCCTGGCTGTTGGTCTGCTGGTCAGTCTGTTTCAGGCCACGACGCAGATCAATGAGCAAACGCTCAGCTTCCTGCCCCGTCTTGTCGCCACACTTTTGACGCTGGTGTTTACCGGGAAGTGGATGCTGATACAACTGACGGATTTCACTCACCTGCTGTTTCAGCAAGCAGCGCTGTTAACAGGCTGAAAATGAGCATTTCCATCCAGCAACTGATTGCTCCGCTATTCGCGCTGTGGCTACCCTTTGTGCGCATTCTGGCATTTTTTATTTTTTGTCCGCTGCTTGATAGCCGGGCGCTGCCGCGCAAAGCACGTATCCTGCTGGCACTACTGCTGAGCATTCTAATCACCCCGATGCTGCCACATCAGGAGGTTTTTGACGACCTGGTGACGGTTCGTGCGCTGCTGCTTACCGGTGAACAGCTGTTATGGGGGTTAATTTTTGGTCAGATCCTGTGGTGGGTATTCTGGACGTTGCAAACCGCCGGAGCCATTCTGTCAATGAATATGGGATTAGGCATGGCGGTGATGAACGATCCGTCGAGTGGCAGTTCGACAATGGTCATGTCGCAAATTATTTTCATCTGGGCCGGGCTGTTATTCTTCAGTTTCGACGGTCATCTGCTGCTGGTGACCATTTTATATAAAAGCTTTATTTATTGGCCGCCAGGCCAGGCTATCTCGCTCAATTCCTTGCGAACCGCAACAACCGGCGTGGGATTTATCATTTCTGGCGCCCTGCTGCTGGCCTTGCCCACGGTACTTATCATGATGCTGGTACAATGTGTATTCGGTTTACTTAACAGGGTGTCACCGACGCTGAATTTATTTTCACTTGGCTTTCCTGTCAGCATGTTGTTCGGCCTGTTCTGTTTTATGGTGCTCAGTAGCCATCTCGGCGAGCACTATCTGCGTCTGACCAATCAGGTGATGGGCCTGCTGGAACGGCTGAGGGTCGCCTGATGTCAGCAGGTAGCGGCGATAAAAGTGAAAAACCCACCCCCGGGAAGTTGCGTAAAGCAAAACGAAAAGGAGAAATTCCTCGTTCGCGTGACGTTTCTCTGGCGGCCACGCTGCTGACTGCGCTGCTAAGTATCACTATTGCATCGCCCTTCTATAAGCAGTTAATACAGCAGTCGTTCAATCTCATGCAGCAGCTGGCGATTAGCACTGACAAGAGCGCGCTACAGCAATTTATGCTGGCCCAGGCGCTTATCCTGTTCAAGGTCATCGCCACTTTCCTGCCAATTCCACTGGTAGCTATCGTCTCCGCCGTCATGCCTGGCGGCTGGATTTTCGTGCCTGCCAGAATTAAACCGGACTTTAAAAAGCTCAATCCAATTAGCGGTATTAAGCGCCTGTTTACCGCTCAGCAACTGGCCGAAGTCGGCAAGATGCTCATTAAATGCACGGTGCTACTTTTCCTGCTATGGCTGACGATTAACAACAACATGAGCGAAATTTTACGATTACAACATGCTCCGCTGCCTACAGCTATCTATCAGTGCCTCGACATAATGACGTCCATTTTGCGCATATTCATCTTTGCTATTTTATTATTTGCGCTGCTGGATGTGCCGCTGAGCCGCTTCTTATTTTTGAAAAAAATGAAGATGACGAAAAAAGAGCTGCGTGATGAGCACAAAGAAAACGAAGGCTCGCCGCAAATTAAAGCGCACATACGCCAGTTACAGCGCCAGATGGCAATGGGGCAAATTCAGCGCCAGTTACCACAGGCCGACGTGGTTATTGTCAATCCAACACACTTTGCCGTTGCCCTGAAATACGATCCACAAAAAGCGCCGGCACCGTGGATTGTCGCCAAAGGTGTCGATGAAACCGCACACTACATTCGCCAACTGGCAATAAAACATCAGATTGACGTCATCACTTTCGCACCGCTGGCACGTGCTATTTATCACTCAACCCGAATCAATCAACAGATCCCGGCTTCATTATTTCGTCCGATGGCGCAAGTGCTGACCTATGTCATGCAGCTGAAATCGTGGCGCGCTGGCAACGGGGAAAAACCCCAGTTAGATATTCATTTGCTTCCATCTGAAGAGGTCATTGTCAACCATGCTTCCGAATAATCCTCGAAAGATCCTATTAACGCTGCGTCAGAGTCATATCGGCATTCCGTTATTGCTGTTAAGCGTACTGGCAATGATCATACTGCCGCTGTCACCGATGGTACTGGATATTCTGTTCACCCTGAATATTGTGCTGTCGGTGATGGTGTTACTGGCGAGTATTAACAGCAAGCGGCCGCTCGACTTTTCCATTTTTCCGACCATTTTACTTATCACTACCCTGATGCGGCTGTCATTAAACGTGGCATCGACCCGTGTGGTTTTACTGCACGGCCACGAAGGCGCCGACGCGGCGGGTAAAGTGATCGAAGCGTTTGGTCAGGTGGTTATCGGCGGTAACTTTGTCGTAGGCTTCGTGGTATTCATCATTCTGATGATTATCAATTTTGTGGTAGTCACCAAAGGCGCTGAACGTATTTCTGAAGTCTCGGCCCGATTCACCCTCGATGCCCTGCCCGGCAAGCAGATGGCGATTGACGCCGATCTCAATGCCGGTCTGATTAATCAGGAAGAAGCGCGCACCCGACGGCGCGAAGTCGCACGTGAGGCCGATTTTTACGGTGCGATGGATGGTGCCTCGAAGTTTGTGCGCGGCGATGCAATCGCCGGGATGCTGATACTGCTGATCAACGTTGCCGGCGGCATACTTATCGGCATTTTTAAATACCATTTGCCGGCGGGGCAGGCGTTTGAACAATATGTCCTGCTGACTATCGGTGACGGGCTGGTTGCGCAAATACCGTCACTGCTATTAGCCAGCGCCGCTGCCATCATCGTTACCCGCGTGAGCGACAGCAATAATATCAGCGATGAGATCACCAGCCAGCTGCTGGCAAAACCAACGACGCTATTTGGCGCTGCACTGGTGATGTTTATCCTGGCTATCGTACCGGGTATGCCCCATCTGGTATTTTTATTTTTCACTTTACTGTTGCTTTACGCTGGCTGGCATCAGAGGCGCCAGATCCTCAATGCGGAGCAGTCTCCTGAAGAGATGGCAGCGCTCAGCGAAGCGCTACAGCTGGAAGAACCACTGTCAATTGACTGGCAAAGTATTCCGTTGGTCGAACCGGTGGGACTTAATCTTGGTTACAAGCTGGTCCCGCTGGTCGACAGCGGACGCGGCAGCCCATTAACGCAGCGGGTACGCGGCGTACGTCAGGTGGTATCGGAAACCAGCGGTGTACTATTACCGGAAATCGCGATCCGCGAAGATTTTCAACTCAAACCCGCTCAGTATGCAATCCAGATTAACGGCGTACGCGCCGCCATCGGCGAGGTTCATCCGGAGCGCCTGATGGCGATCCCCACCGCCGAGCAATACGGTGAGGTCGATGGTTTGCTGGAAAGCGATCCCGCTTATGGCCTGACGGTGACCTGGATTCAGCCGGAAGAAAAAACCCGCGCACTTAACTTTGGTTATCAGGTGGTGGACTGTGCGAGCGTTATCGCCACGCATTTGAACAAAATCTCCCGCGACTTTTTGCCTGAGCTGTTCAACTATGACGACATTACCCAGCTGCATGAACGACTTGCGCAAACGTCACCTAAGCTGGCGGACGATCTGGTCAAAGTGCTGGATTACAGTCAGCTGTTGCGCATTTATCGTTTACTATTGGCCGATCGCGTGTCGCTGAAAGACATCACCACCATCGCCACCGCGCTCATCGAAAGCGCAGCGATAACAAACGATCCTCAGCTGCTGGTTGCTGACGTGCGCTACGCTCTGCGACGGGCGCTGATCGCCGCGATCACCCCCAATGGCCAGACGCTGTCCGCCTACACGCTGAATAGCGAACTGGAAAACTTGTTGCTTTCGGCGCTTAATCAGGCACAGCAGTCGGGGAAAGTAGCCCTGGATAGCTTCCCGGTAGATCCTAATATTTTGACGCAGCTGCAAAACACGCTGCCGGTCGTCGCCGAACAGTTAAAAGCTCAAAATCTGACGCAAGTACTGTTAGTAACGCCACAATTACGGCCGCTCTTGGCACGTTATTCGCGACTGTTTTCGCGAAATTTACAGGTGCTTTCTTATAACGAAGTGCCAGATGACGCCAAACTGGAAATTGTTGGCACGGTGGAATAGATGCCGGCGTTCGTCTTTTAAACAGGTGCTAAGGCGCATGAGTGATGCAAGACGTTGCTTACAAGCATTGAGATGTGATGCCGGTAGCGCTGGCAATCAGCAGGTATTTACCGCTGACACAGGTGCGGTACCTCACCTTACGGCGACTGGCGCAATCTTTGAGCGCGTCAGTCGCCGCCGTGGCAACCGTCGCGTTACACAACACCACTCTGTTATTAACAATGCTCGTCCCGATAAAATTTCAACAGACCGATGGCTGAATAAGACAACCGCCCCGGTTAAGGCGATAAGCGGAATTAATTGCTCAGTTCATAATCCAGGGTAATGTCCGCTTTTAGCAGCTTCGATACCGGGCAACCTTCTTTCGCTTTGTTAATGATTTTATCAAATTCGCCTTTATCAATTCCGGAAACCTTCACGTTACTGGTGAGTGCGATTTTTGTGATAGCAAATCCACCATCAATCTTGTCCAGGGATACGTCAGCAGTGGTATCGATGGCCACAGGCTTATGTCCAGCCTCGCCCAACATCAGCGACAGCGCCATCGAAAAACATGATGCATGCGCTGCGCCGATCAGCTCCTCAGGATTGGTACCGGCCACACCTTCAAAACGCGTATTAAAACCGTAGGGATTCTGCTTTAACGCACCGCTTTCTGTTGAAACCGTGCCTTTGCCACTTTTGATATCCCCTTCCCAATGCGCTGAACCTTTCTTATGAATAGTCATTCACCTGCTCCTTAGTCATATCAACGAATCTCAAGTATAGATCGCCGCGAACAATCAGCCAGCCGCAAGCAACAATCTGTGCGGGGTAAAAGGGGAATTACAGGTTTCGCGGGCTTATAAATCGGTGTCGTTTCAGCGTTATCTCCTGGTAGATAAAATCAACGCTGGCTGGTGCTATCAGCAGCGCTTTAAATCACTCAGGGCTGCATCCATCGCCGGATTAATTGGGGTTGCAACATACCGCTTTAATCGCCTGAAGCCACACTTAAACTTACGTTTTCTGTTAAGAGAAGATTGATTAAAGAGATGCTGTCAGGGCTAGCGCCTGCCAATACCCTGACGATATAAACTTAGAACAGTATGCTATTTAGTAGCACAATCAGCTGTATGTTAGCGTGTGTTCAAAATATACCCACCTTATATTGCCGCCAGGCAGGAGAACAGATGTCTGACATGTACAGCAAAAAAACACACATCGGTGCGCGTAAGCTGCACCCCGAAACTCAGATGCTTAACTACGGTTATGATCCTCGCCTGTCGGAAGGAGCGGTAAAACCCCCGGTATTTCTCACCTCAACGTTCGTTTTCAACACTGCCGAAGAGGGCCAGGATTTTTTTGATTACGTCGCTGGCCGACGCGAACCTGCAGAAGGCAAAAGCGGCGGTCTGATTTATTCACGCTTCAATCACCCTAACAGTGAAATTGTTGAAGATCGGCTGGCAATTTATGAAGAAGCTGAAAGCTGCGCCCTGTTCTCTTCAGGCATGTCGGCGATCGCCACCACATTGCTCACCTTTGCCCGTCCCGGCGACGTAATTCTGCATTCTCAACCGTTGTATGGAGGCAGCGAAACCTTACTGAGTAAAACACTCCATAACCTGAACATCGCGTCAGTCGGATTCAGTGACGGTACCGACGAGGCACAAGTACGCACAGCGGCGCAAAAAGCGATGAACGGCGGTCCCATAGCGCTGATTCTGATAGAAACACCCGCCAACCCAACTAACAGTCTGGTGGATATCACATTAATAGCTCATATCGCCGATGAGATTGAACAACGTCAGGGTAGTCGACCGATCATCGCCTGTGATAACACCCTGCTTGGCCCACTTTTTCAACAACCGCTGAGTCTGGGTGCGGACCTGTCGCTCTATTCACTGACCAAATACGTCGGCGGGCATTCCGATCTCATCGCCGGTGCGGCAACAGGCAGTAAAGCGCTGATAGCGCGCATTCGCGCACTGCGCAGTGCGATAGGCACCCAACTCGATCCGCACTCCTGCTGGATGCTCGGCCGATCGCTGGAGACGCTGTCGCTACGCATGGAAAAAGCCTGGCGCAATGCCGAATCCGTGGCTGCATTTTTGCGTGATCATGCGAAAGTGGTGACGCTGCGCTGGCTAACCTTTCTTGACGCCGACACTTCTCAGGGAAAAGCCTTTCGCAATCAATGCAGCGGAGCCGGCTCAACGTTCTCCTTTGATATCGCAGGCGGCCAACCGGCAGCATTTCGATTTTTGAATGCGCTCACGCTGTTTAAACTGGCGGTCAGCCTGGGCGGTACCGAATCGCTAGCCAGTCACCCTGGCAGCACGACCCATTCCGGCGTGCCGCAAGACGTTCGTCAACGCATTGGTATCAACGATGCCACCATCAGGCTGTCTATTGGCATCGAAAACGCGGGCGATCTGATTGAAGACATCAGAATGGCACTGGATAAAGTCTGACTGCCCGACCGCCATTATCCCCTACTCTCACGTCGTTATCCTGGTCTTTACGGTGGTGGTATGGATGAAGACTGCAATGGTTGCTAAATGTCTCTTTCTCATTAGTCTTAAAGACCCGGCGGGTTGACAAGGCGGCTAACCACATAACGCACCGAGCGCTAACCCGCTTCCGCTTATACCCACGGATTGGTACTGTAAACGACTGATAACACAGCCTGAACAAAAGGAATCTGAGAGTAAGCGGAAGTATTGACTAATAGATTGGAGAGTAGCGTTTTACCAAAACCTCTGAAACGCCACATCGCGCGAAACAGTAGCAAGTGTTATCGAGAAAAGTCGTCAGCGATCCGCAGGCACAGAAGAACGCCTGCGGATCGTACTGCAGAAGATAGACTACGTCACTCGCTTTAAACCTTCCTTCCGGCTGTTGCTCATCCGCACCCCACAGTTGATAGCCGATGGGCAAAACGCATTTATCCTGCATCAGAAGAACGTGCTGTTTAACGCTAAGCGTTTTGCCTGCGTCTATAGCCTGAAAGCCGACTCAGGCAATATACCCGATGAATTTCAGTACCGACGTGGCACCCGTATTCGACGCGAAAAGGCAACAAGGGCATTCCCATATCCCTCGGCGGGGTGCAGTTCCTGCGTGACGGGGATGCTTTCACTCGCGGTGGTAGCGCAACACCTGATGATTGTGACAATGTGAGAAAAAGCACTGACGCCGAAGCACTTTTCTGAATCTGTGAACACCCGGTATTCTACCGGGTAGAATCAGGTGAACAGAAAAGCAGAGGAAAAAAGTGAAACTCGGCGAGTATGTATATCAAAATCTCTTTACCGCGAATTTAAATAGTTACAGTGGAGTCAGGGAGGGTGGTTTTTTTAAAACGAGACTCATCTGGAGTACTTATAATTTTATCTATTAAAGATAAAATATATTCTTGCCTGTTATATTTTTTTATTTTCCCTAACAGCTCAGCTCTCTTTTTATTCGAAAGATTTACATTCGTCAAATAAGAACGAGCATTATCATTCTTAACTTTAATAAGGTTCGTGTAAAAACCTCTGGCTTCAGGATTTCTACAACCTGATTTAAACGCAGCAGCACTGCTATTAAAAAAAATAGCTCTGATTTTTAACAAATAATTATTAACATTCATCTTCTAACCTTTAAAAATCAATACCAGCTGATTTTATACATTAAAACAACAATAAAAAATCAAAAAACACTTCTCACTGGTTTCCGGAGATCTCTTGTGCGCCAAATGTTGTGGTTAGATTTAGAAACCTATAGCGAAACCCCATTAAAAAGTGGCACACATGCCTACCCCGAACACCGGGATTATGTTTTGGGCTTAGGCGATTGTTCGTGACCCCGTACAGGTATGGGGCGTTATCGCGAAGACTAAAACGCCTCTGGAACGTCGACTGGCACTAAAAAAAACGGATGTGCTGATTTACGCGCATAACAGCCAGTTTGAATGCCCGGTACTTCGCCACAGCTTAGCGGGTTTAACTCCGACCCATCACACTGGCGTGATACCATGATCAGGGCGCTGGCAGGCGATTTAACGGATTCACTCATTGATTTATGCGGCATGCTCAGCATTTCGCTGGACAAACCAAAAATAAGGCCATTGCTCTGGAATAATGGGTCATGCCGCAGCGCAACTCAAAACGGTTAGAGCCGGACAATTTTTTAGAAGCAATACGAAAGCGAGGTTTGAAATGTATATCGATAAATCAGTTGACGGCGCTTTGATCGGGGATTTAGCCAGGTGTAGCGGCGCCCAGGATGTTATTGAATTCCCGTTCAGAAAAGCGGAAGGAGTTATTGCAGAACAACGCTATGCCGAAGCGAAAACGTGACGAGAAGCAATAGACAGTTTAAGCGCCATGGATACCCTCTCACAGATTTTGCCGGAGGAGTAGCACGCCTAAATTTTCTGGTCGAACGATTGAAAACAGGGTAGGAGCATAACAATGGCAGCTCGTTAAATCGGACTTCAAGAGATGTGTCAGCTAACCGGGAAAAGCCACCCAACATTATGGCGGATGTGGGCTAAGAAGAAAGAATTCCCTGCTCCGCAGAAAAGCCTGAGCGGAGCATTTCATAGTTGGCCTGAAACAGTATATGAAAAAGGGATTAATGAACAAAACTTTAGCAGCACCCGCAAGTGCACCCACTTTTCTAATGCCCTGTGCAAAATCTACCTCAAACCATTGACTTAAATGGCGCGCCCTACAGGATTCGAACCTGTGACCTACGGCTTAGAAGGCCGGTGCTCTATCCAGCTGAGCTAAGGGCGCTTAGTAGAGTGGGTCGAATTATACGGTGACGGCCTCCCGAGTCAATGCTTTTGGCTCGGTCCTTGCGCGAAGTGCCGAGGTTATGACCAATACGCATCGGTCAGCGATATTCGTCACCATGTTCGTCATGCGAGATGAATTTTTCTTTTATTGGCATGCTGTCGATAGGATCGGGCATGAAGTGAGCATTATAGGCTTCACGAAAGGCGTTCATCTCGCGGCTGTCCGGCTCCAGCTGGCGCAAAAAGCCCAGTGCCAGCAGCATTTGCTGACGGCTGATGTCGGCCGGGATGGCGGCGTTTCGCAGAGTGTAACGCCAGCGCAGTTGGTTTTCTTCGCTGCTATCAACGATGAACACCTGCCAGATAAGTAACACCACTGCAGCATTACGCATCGACTCTTCACTGTCACGGGCGATATAGTCGGTGAATTCCTGCGCGGCTTGTTTTCCCATCAGCGAAAGGAGCGATTCAACGTATACCGGCTGAATGTTAAGCCGTTTACTCAGTGTCTGCGCTGAGTGACGTGAAGCGGCTGTCAACAACCGGAATCCAATAATAAACACCACAACAAGCGTGGTCAGCATTAACCAAATCATCACCGGGCCTGCTCAGAAATGAGCTTTGTATAATAGAAGCTATTCACGCGAAGAAAAAGCGCCGTTTGTCTGACTCAATGCCATTTCGTGCCTGACAGCCGCTCACGCTTCTGACAAAATAGCGCCCATCTTGATTTAATTCTTTACAGGTGAGTTGCCTCTCTGATGGTCGCAAAAATTATTGATGGTAAAACCGTTGCCCAGCAGGTTCGTCTGGAAGTCGCCGAGAAGGTGCGCCAGCGCATAGCGGCAGGCAAGCGCGCGCCGGGTCTGGCGGTGGTGCTGGTGGGGGAAAACCCCGCTTCGCAAATTTATGTTGGCAGCAAGCGTCGCGCCTGCGAAGAGGTAGGATTTATTTCTCGTTCGTACGATCTGCCCGCCACAACCAACGAGGCTGAGTTGCTGGCACTGATCGATGTACTAAACGATGACCGGGAGATCGACGGCATCCTGGTGCAACTGCCACTGCCCGCTGGTATTGATAACGTTAAGGTGCTGGAACGTATCGCGCCGGATAAGGACGTGGATGGCTTCCATCCCTATAATGTCGGGCGTCTGTGCCAGCGTGCGCCTAAGTTGCGCCCATGTACGCCGCGTGGCATCGTCACCCTGCTGGAACGTTATAATCTTGATACCTACGGCCAGAACGCGGTGGTAGTAGGCGCTTCAAATATCGTTGGTCGGCCGATGAGCATGGAGCTGCTACTGTCGGGTTGTACCACCACAGTCACCCATCGCTTTACTCGTGATTTACGCCACCACGTTGAGCATGCCGATCTGCTGATCGTCGCCGTTGGCAAGCCGGGTTTTATTCCTGGCGAATGGATTAAACCAGGCGCTGTCGTCATTGACGTCGGCATCAACCGGCTGGAAAGCGGGAAAGTGGTTGGCGATGTCATCTTTGATGAAGCAGCAGAGCGCGCCGCCTGGATAACACCGGTTCCAGGCGGCGTAGGGCCGATGACGGTGGCAACGCTTATCCAGAATACGCTGCAAGCCTGTGAAGCGTTTCACGATCTGAAGGTACAATAATGGCAACATTTTCTTTAGGTAAACATACCCACGTTGATCTTTGCGATCTGATGAAACTGGAAGGCTGGTCAGAAAGCGGTGCGGCGGCGAAAGGCACCATCGACGCCGGGCAGGTCACGGTTGACGGTAAGGTTGAAACTCGCAGGCGCTGCAAAATTTTTCCGGGCCAGACGGTGGCTTTTGCCGGTCAGCGCATTACCGTCGTTCAGTAATCAGAGGCGAGCGACGCATCTCCGGTGGCCTGATTATCGTCACATCTGACCACTGCGTCAGCGCATCATTTTTCACCGGGTGTAGTAGTCAATCCGTTATGCCTGTCTGGATGAATAGCTGGCTTCGCCAATCAGCAGGTCATTTCGGGAGTGGGTTGGCTAAAAAAAACGCCCTCGTGAACGCGGGCGTAAGACGTTTTACTTGCGTCGCCAGGTGGTACCCTGTGGCCCATCCTCCAGCACAATGCCCATCGCCGTCAGCCGGTCGCGTGCTTCATCGGCTTTCGCCCATTCTTTATCTTTGCGGGCATCCAGACGCGCCCGGATCAAGGCTTCGATTTGCGCGATTTCATCATCACTTTGCTGAGCACCGTTTTGCAGGAACTGTTCAGGATTCTGTTCCAGCAGTCCCAGCACCGCCCCAAGCTGACGCAGGCAAGCGGCCAGACCGCTGGCCGCCACGTCATCCTCGCCTTTCAGGCGGTTAACTTCACGGGCCAGATCAAACAGCACAGAATAGGCTTCCGGCGTATTGAAATCGTCGTCCATTGCGGCGCGAAAACGCGCTTCGAAGGCCTCGCCACCCGCAGCCACGGCGTTGGCATCGGTGTGCCGCAGTGCGGTGTATAGCCGCTCCAGTGCCGCACGAGCCTGTACCAGATTATCCTCTCCATAGTTAAGCTGACTGCGATAGTGGCCGGACAGCAGGAAATAACGCACCGTTTCTGCATCAAAATGCTGTAACACATCACGCACGGTGAAAAAGTTGCCCAGTGATTTAGACATTTTTTCACGATCGACCATCACCATGCCGGAATGCATCCAGTAATTGACGTAGGTACCATCATGTGCACAGCTGGATTGCGCCAGTTCATTCTCATGATGGGGAAACATCAGGTCAGAACCACCGCCGTGCAGATCAAAATGTTCACCAAGCTGTTTGCAGTTCATCGCCGAGCATTCGATATGCCAGCCCGGGCGTCCCACGCCCCACGGCGACGGCCAGCTCGGCTCCCCCGCTTTGGCCATTTTCCACAGTACAAAGTCCATCGGATTGCGCTTAAACTCTGCCACTTCGACACGGGCGCCCGCGTGCAGCTGTTCAAGATGCTGGCGTGAAAGTTGGCCATAGTCAGCATCACTGTCAACGGCAAAAAGCACATCGCCGTTCTTTGCCACGTAGGCGTGATCGCGGGCAATCAGTCTTTGCGTCATGTCGATAATTTCACCAATATGACGGGTCGCTCGCGGTTCGAGATCCGGTGGCAAAATATTGAGGGCGCTGAAATCGCGTTGCATTTCGGCAATCATCCGGTTCGTCAACTGCTCGACACTTTCACCATTTTCAGCCGCGCGCTGGATAATTTTGTCGTCGATATCAGTAATATTGCGCACATATTTGAGGTCATAGCCGAGGTAACGCAAGTAGCGTGCAATGACATCAAAAGCAACGAAAGTGCGGCCATGACCGATATGACACAAGTCGTAAACGGTGATACCACATACGTACATGCCCACCTTTCCGGCATGAATAGGTTTGAATTCCTCTTTTTGACGACTCAGGGTGTTAAAAATCTTCAGCATTGAGACACTTCCGTACGTACGTATGTATGTTTATAAGTTATATGCGACTCTATTCTCTTATATTGTGCCCTGGTGTTGTCACGAGCGCTACGGTAAACAAGAATTCTCCATGCAGGTCGGGTGCTGACGGCAAAGGACATTCTGTGATATAAGACGGGATTGATTGAACCCGGGGTCAGAGCGCCTGCGGGTAGGCGAAACGTTAACCTCTACAGGAAAAAATTATGGTTACTTTCCAGACAAACCACGGCAATATTGTGATCAAAACCTTTGATGACAAAGCGCCTGCCACCGTTCAGAACTTCCTGGATTACTGCCGCGAAGGTTTTTACGACAATACTATTTTTCACCGGGTGATTAATGGTTTCATGGTTCAGGGCGGTGGCTTTGAGCCGGGTATGAAACAAAAGGCCACGAAAGATGAAATCAAAAATGAAGCAAATAACGGTCTTAAAAACATGCGTGGCACGCTGGCAATGGCGCGCACCCAGGCTCCGCACTCCGCCACCGCGCAGTTTTTCATCAACGTGGTCGATAATGACTTCCTGAACTTCCGTGATGAAAGCCTGCAAGGCTGGGGTTACTGCGTATTTGCCGAAGTGGTTGAAGGCATGGACGTGGTCGATAAGATTAAAAGCGTTTCCACTGGTCGCAGCGGCGCACATCAGGATGTACCAAAAGACGACGTGATTATTGAGAAAGTGACTGTCAGCGAATAATTAATGCCTGCCACACTTTTCATTGCAGATATTCATCTGTCACAGGACGAACCGGCCATCACTGCCGGTTTTCTTTCCTTCCTCACACGCGAAGCGCCGGGAGCGGATGCGCTTTATATACTCGGCGACCTGTTTGAGGTCTGGATCGGCGATGACGATCCAAACTCACTGCATCAACAGGTGGCCGACGCATTGCGTCAGCTCAATGAAAGTGGTGTACCCTGCTACTTTATTCACGGCAACCGCGATTTCCTGCTCGGCCAGCGCTTTGCACGCAAAGCGGGTATGCAGTTGCTACCTGCGGAGCAAATTATTACCCTCTACAACCAGCGAATACTGATTATGCACGGTGACACGCTGTGTACTGATGATGCTGGCTATCAGCGCTTTCGCCGCCAGGTCCATCGACGCTGGCTGCAACGCCTGTTCCTTGCCCTGCCCATTGCCATACGCCAGCACATCGCTAACCGCATGCGTAAAAATAGTCGCCAGGCGAATCAGCAAAAATCGCTGAGCATCATGGATGTTAATCAGCAGGCCGTCGAGCAGGTCATGGCGCATTATCAGGTACAGCGCCTGATCCACGGTCACACTCATCGCCCTGCCGTCCACCGGTTTAACCTCAACCATGTACCAGCCGAACGTATCGTGCTCGGTGCCTGGCATCACGAGGGGTCAATGATTAAAGTAACTCCCGACAAAGCGCAACTCATCGCTTTTCCACTCTAAACCGCCCCGTACAGGAGGTGTGTAATGCCATACGCAACCGTTTTCCTTGCCAGCCGGACGTGCTATTCTCTCTGCCCTTCATACTGACCGCCAGATGCTTGCGCCATCGCTCTGCAGGCAGATAATCACAGGAGCCAGACCCGCATGTCTTCAACCGCCGTATCGGCCCGTATCGCCATTGTTATGGGTTCTAAAAGCGACTGGGAAACCATGCGCTTTGCCGCTGAGATCCTCGACAGCCTGCAAGCGCCCTACCACGTTGAAGTGATTTCAGCGCACCGCACGCCTGACAAGCTATTTAGCTTCGCTGAACGGGCTGTCGATAACGGCTATCAGATACTTATCGCCGGAGCCGGCGGCGCGGCGCATCTGCCGGGTATGCTGGCGGCTAAAACACTGGTGCCGGTGCTGGGTGTACCGGTGCAGAGTGCGGCGCTCAGCGGCGTTGACAGTCTCTATTCCATCGTGCAGATGCCGCGCGGTATTCCGGTTGGCACCCTGGCTATCGGCAAGTCTGGAGCGGCGAATGCCGCCCTGCTGGCGGCACAGATTCTGGCGCTGCACGATGCGCCGCTGTCACGGCGGCTGGCAGACTGGCGTAAAAGCCAGAGCGATGAGGTACTGGAAAACCCCGATCCGAGATTGCTGCCATGAAGCCGGTTTGCGTACTGGGCAATGGCCAGTTAGGCCGTATGCTACGCCAGGCTGGAGAACCGCTTGGCATTGCGGTCTTTCCGGTTGGCACCGACGGGCAGCCGGAATCGTTACCCATACAGCAAAGTGTGGTCACCGCCGAAATTGAGCGCTGGCCGGAGACGGCGTTAACCCGCCAGCTGGCCAGTCATCGTGCATTCGTTAACCGCGACATTTTCCCCCGGCTGGCAGATCGCCTGACGCAAAAACAGCTGCTCGATGAGCTGGGATTAGCCACCGCCCCCTGGCAGCTACTGAAAGATGAAACTGAATGGCCTCAGATTTTCTCCCGACTGGGCGAGCTTGCCATCGTCAAGCGTCGTACCGGCGGCTACGATGGTCGCGGCCAATGGTGCTTGCAGGCCGATCAAACTGCCAGCCTACCCGCAGAATGCTACGCTAACTGTATCGTTGAGCAGGGTATTGATTTTTCCGGCGAAGTGTCGCTGATCGGTGCTCGCGCTTATGACGGCAGCACGGTGTTTTATCCGCTGACGCATAATTTGCATGAAGAGGGAATTCTGCGTACCAGCGTGGCGCTACCGCAACCGGATGAGCGTCTCCAGCACCAGGCTGAGCGCATGCTCAGCGCTATCATGAATAAGCTTAGCTACGTCGGCGTGATGGCAATGGAGTGCTTTGTCGTTGCCGACAGGCTGTTGATTAACGAGCTGGCTCCGCGCGTGCATAACAGCGGTCACTGGACGCAAAACGGCGCCTCAATCAGCCAGTTTGAACTGCACCTGCGCGCCATTCTTGATCTGCCGCTGCCCACGCCGGTGGTCAGCTCGCCAGCCGTGATGGTTAACCTCATCGGTACCGATCGGGATTATCAGTGGCTCGATTTGCCACTGGTGCATCTGCATTGGTATGAAAAAGAGGTGCGCCCCGCGCGGAAAGTCGGGCATCTCAATCTCAGTCATCCGGATGCGATGACGCTCAACCTGACGCTGAAAGCGCTTCAGTCGATGCTGCCGCAAGAATACGCAACCGGTATCAGCTGGGCGATAAGTCAACTGGTATAACGCGCTATTTAAGGGCCGTAAAGGCCCTTTGTCAGCTATTCGGCGTTGTATATTCGATAAAGCGCTTTCCCTCTCAGCAGACGCACGCCCAGCCAGCCACCGCACAGCGCCAGAAGAACCGCGCCAGTCAACGGTAACGTCAGCCACAGCATCCAGTCTGGCTCCCAGGGAAAATCAAACACTTTCCGCTGTAATCCCCACAGCGCGGCTTCGGCACCGATTGTCGCAGCCCCTCCGGCAATCAGCCCCATCAGTGCGAACTCGCTCCACAGGGTGTGCTGTAAAAGGCGTTTGCTGGCACCGAGGGTACGATACACCATCAACGCCTGCCGCCGCTGGCGCATCCCGATCTGAATCTGCGCCATTAGCAACAGCAAGCCACAAAACGTCACCAGCACCACCATTACCTCCAGAGCACGGCTTACCTGGTTCAGCACCTGGCCTACCTGGCGCAGAATATTGCCAATATCAAGCAGGCTCAACGTAGGAAAAGTGCGATTGAGTTGAACCAGCAGCGCGTTGTTGTCATGCAAGCGGAAGCTTGTCAGCCAGCTTTGTGGTTGCCCATCCAGCGCACCCGGCGGAAAGATAAAGAAGAAATTAGGCCGCATATTTTCCCAGTCCACCTTGCGCAGGCTGGTTATCCGGGCTGAAAAATCCTGGGTATCGCCGGTAAAAGTCAGGGTGTCGCCGATGCCGACGCCAAGCCGTTCGGCCACTCCCTGCTCCACCGAAACCTCACCCGCCCGCGGCGGCCAACGCCCGCTGACTAACGGATTCTGCGGCGGCAGATTGTCATCCCAGGTCAGGTTCAGCTCGCGATTAAGCGCGTTGTCAAGATTAGGATCGACCGGCTGATGGTTCAGCTGCGTCAGCCTGGCGCGCACGATAGGATAAAAAAGCTGCGGCGTAACCTGGTGCTGCTGCAGAAAATCCGTCACCTGCGGAACCTGCTCGGCCGTCATGTTGAGCAAAAAGTAGTTCGGGCTGTCCGGCGGCAACTGCTGCTGCCAGCGATCCAAGAGGTCGCCGCGCATAATCAGCAACAGCGCCAGCAGCATAAAAGAGAGTGAAAACGTCGCCAGCTGGCTGAGAGTAACCCACGGCTGGCGCAGCAGTCGGTTAATCGCCAGGCGCAGGGCCAGCTGGCGTATGTTTAGCCGCCGCAGTCCCTGTAACACCAACCATCCCAGCGCGGCCAGCATCAGGGACAGCAGTACAATGCCGCCTGCCAGCGCCCATAAAAGCTTGCTGCCGCCGACCAACAGTGTCAGCATGGTCACCACGATCAGCGCCGCGACGGGCAGATAGTATTTAAGCGGCCAGATGCGGGCTATCGCATCACGGCGCAGCACCCGCAGCGGCTGCGTTGCCAGCAGCAGACGCCAGGGACGCAATCCTACCAGCATAGAAATCACAAATAGCGAACCGAGCGCCCACAGCCACGGCCAGCCGCTGGCGGCGGGTAAGACGCCGGGTAGCACCGGTTTGAGCATCACCAGTAACAGTGCTTCAACCCCCTTACCGACCAATGCACCACTGATGGCCGCCAGTAGCAGGATAGTCAACCACTGGCCGATAAGCAGCTTACGCAGCATCGCCTTACCGGCACCCAGGGTTTTCAGCACCGCCACCAGATCGTAACGACTGCGGCCGTAGTGGCTCATCGCCACGGCGACGGCGGCGATAGCCAGCATCAGCGTCAGCAACGTCGACAGCAGCAAAAACTGTTGCGCGCGCTGCAAAGAAAGCCCCAGAGCATCCTGAGAGTTCCCCACGCTGAGCCAGCGTTGATCCGGGCGAATATGCTGCTCAATGTAACGATCATAAGCAGCCAGCTGATCGGGGTTGCCGGAGAACTTATAGCGCCAGGTCAGGCGACTACCCGGCTGTACCGCGCCGGTCGCCGCAACGTCGGCAAGGTTCATTAATAATCGGGGGGCGGTCTGAAAAGGATTGAAACCACCATCCGGCTCCTGGATAACTCCGCCCGCCACGCGCAGACGGGTGTCGCCAACCTCGATGCTGTCGCCAATTTTTAACCCCAGCAGCGCCAGCAGACGTGGCGCCACCAGCACCGTTCCCTTCTGTGGCTTTAACCCCGCAGGTTCGGTTTGTAGCGCGCCAAAAATCGGATAATTATCGTCAACGGCCTTCACATCCGCCAGCTGTGGACTCTCTGCGGCAAAGGTCATGGTCATAAAGCTGAGCTGGCGGCTGACCTGCAAGCCGATTTTTCGCGCCTGTTCAAGCCATTCAGCCGTCACTTCGCGCGGTGAGTTAAGGGTGCGGTCACCGGCCATAAAATCACGGCTTTGTTGAGTTAGCCCTTGCTCCATGCGATCGCCAACCGATCCCAATGCCAGCACGCAGGCTACCGCAAGGCTAAGTGCCAGCCAGACGATGAGCAGCGAAGGCGAGCGTAATTCACGCCAGAACCAGCGAGCAATCATGTCTCCTCCCATAATCTGCCATCGCGTAGACGCAGACGACGATCGCAGCGCGCAGCCAGCTGCTCATCATGGGTGACCAGGATTAGCGTTGTCGCATGATCGCGATTGAGTGAAAACAGCAAATCGGCAATGCGCTCGCCGGTGTGGCGGTCAAGATTACCCGTCGGTTCATCGGCGAAAAGCAGTTCGGGGCGTCCACTGAATGCTCGCGCAAGCGCTACCCGCTGCTGTTCACCGCCAGAGAGCTGGGCTGGCAGATGATGTAAACGGTCGCCCAGCCCCAATTGCTCCAGCTGCGTTTTGGCCTGGTGACGGCTGAGCGTTTCGTTCTCGCCGCGTAGCAGCGCCGGTAGCTGAACGTTTTCCAGCGCATTTAACGTTGGTACCAGCATGAATGACTGGAACACAAAGCCGACATGCTGCGCCCGTAGCGCGGCACGCTGCTCTTCGCTTAACCGATGCAGCGGGTGGCCCATCAGCAAAACTTCTCCCTCGCTGCCATCATCCAACCCAGCCAGGATGCCAAGTAACGTCGATTTTCCCGAGCCAGATTCACCAATCAGCGCGATGCTTTGCGCCGGTTTGACAACCAGCTCAACTCCGGTAAGGATGAGAAGCTGATGCTCCCCTTGACCGACGGACTTAGTAAGACGATGAACTTCAATAATGTTTTCCGCTGGCATTACCTGTTCCTGTTGTTATTGACGCTGTTTGCCGGGCCGGTCGGCGCGGCACAAAAGTTACTGATCCTTGGCGACAGCCTCAGCGCCGGGTACCAGATGCCCGCTAAAATAGCCTGGCCTAACCTGTTAAACGAAAAATGGCAACAGGCGCCTGAAGTGATTAATGGTAGCATAAGCGGTGATACAGCCGCGCAAGGGCTGGCGCGTCTCCCCGCATTACTGAAACAGCATCAACCGACCTGGGTGCTTATTGAGCTGGGCGGCAACGATGGCCTGCGTGGATTACCGCCACAAAATATCGCCAGCGACCTGCAAAAAGCCATCGATACGGTTAAGGCCGCGCACGCTCAGCCACTGCTGATGCAGATCCGTCTGCCAGCTAACTATGGCCGACGTTACACGGAGGCCTTCAGCGCCATCTACCCCGAACTGGCAAAGAAAAACGCCATTCCGCTGATTCCGTTTTTTATGGAGCAGGTTTACGTTAAGCCAGAATGGATGCAACAGGATGGTATTCATCCCAACCCCGCAGCTCAGCCATTTATTGCCGGGCTGGTGAATAATGCGCTGAAGCCATTAGTTAAACACAAATTAAACGGGCTTCCGTCCCCTGACAGGTAGAGTTATGCAAAAAGCGGTATTAATTACCGGATGTTCGAGCGGTATCGGCCTCGCCGCCGCCTATGATTTGCAGCAACGCGGCTATCAGGTTCTGGCCGCCTGCCGTAAAGCCGAAGACGTCGAGCGTATGAACCAGGCGGGTTTCATCGGTATCCAGCTGGATTTAGACGATGCGCAAAGCGTTGAGCACGCCGCGCAGCAGGTGCTGATAGCCTGCAACAATCGCTTATACGCTCTGTTTAATAATGGCGGCTACGGTGTTTATGGTACGCTGCAGACCGTTAGCCGCCAGCAATTTGAACAGCAATTTTCCACCAACCTGTTTGGTACTCACCAACTCACCATGTTGCTGCTTCCGTCCATGCTGGCGCAGGGCGAGGGGCGGATTATCAGCACCAGTTCGGTGATGGGTCTGATTTCAACCGCCGGGCGTGGGGCCTATGCGGCCAGCAAGTACGCACTGGAAGCGTGGAACGATGCACTGCGCCATGAGCTACATGGCAGCGGCATTCGCGTCAGCCTGATCGAACCAGGGCCGATCGATACGCACTTTACCGCGAATGTTCATCAGACCCGCCACGACAGGCCAGTGAAAAATCCGGGTATCGCCGCCCGTTTTGCGTTACCCGCCGAAGCAATATTACCGCCGTTGCGTCATGCGCTGGAGAGCCGCCACCCACGTCTGCGCTATCCGGTAACGCTGCTCGCCTGGGCAATAACTGTTTTGCGTCGTCTGGTACCCGCGACGATAATGGACAGAATATTACGTGTAAAATAAGCCATTCGGGACCTTGCCCCTTGATCGTTGCGGCAATGCCCCCATAAGTGATCAAAACCCAGTTAAAAGAGACTTTGCGCATGTCACCACAAGCTACCGTTATTAATATTACCGAGTCGAATCTGCACCAGACACTGGAACAATCCATGCAGATCCCGGTGCTGTTTTACTTCTGGTCAGCGCGCAGCCAGCAATGTGAACAGCTGACACCGGTGCTGGAACGGCTGGCACAGGAGTATGCCGGGCAGTTTATCCTGGCTAAGCTGGATTGCGACGCTGAGCAAATGGTCGCCTCCCAGTTCGGCCTGCGCGCTATTCCAACCGTTTACCTCTTCCAGGACGGGCAACCCGTTGACGGATTTCAGGGGCCGCAGCCTGAGGAAGCGGTACGTGCGCTGCTGGAAAAAGTGTTGCCTAAACCTGAAGAGCTGAAAGCCCAGGAAGCGCTGGCGCTGATCGACGAAGGTAAGCAGCTGGAAGCGCTGCCGCTGCTGAAAGAGGCCTGGCAGCTCAGCAATCAAAGCAGCGAAATCGGCTTTCTGCTGGCTGAAACACTGATTGCCTTAAATCGCAGTGAGGAAGCGGAGGCGGTGCTCAAGGTCGTGCCGCTTCAGGACCAGGACACGCGCTATCAAGGATTAATCGCTCAGATTGACTTACTCAAGCAGGCGGCGGATACCCCGGAAATTCAGCAGTTGCAGCAGCAGCTGGAAAACCAACCAGAAAACGCTGAACTTGGCAGCAAACTGGCGTTGCAACTGCATCAGGTCGGGCGTAATGAAGAGGCGCTAGAGCTACTGTTCAGCTTCCTGAAAAAAGATTTAGCCGCCGCCGATGGTCAGGCGCGCAAAATGTTGCAAGAAATTCTCG
Organism: Izhakiella capsodis; assembly: GCF_900115045.1. Lineage (GTDB taxonomy): Bacteria > Pseudomonadota > Gammaproteobacteria > Enterobacterales > Enterobacteriaceae > Izhakiella > Izhakiella capsodis. The sequence goes on from NZ_FOVC01000006.1 coordinate 45,065, forward strand.
CGGCACTCGGCACGGGCGACGCGGTGGCAGCGAAATACCGTCGCCAGCTCTATTCCCTGCTTTACTGATCCACACGGCGGGTATCACCCGCCGCTATTTTTTATTCAGGCAGCAGCCCGCCAGATTATTGATGATTGGACAATCAGCGCTTTCATCACCAGGACACTGTTCCGCCAGCGCCATCAGGCGCGATCGCATACGATCCAGCTCAGTAATGTGATGTTCAATTTCCGCCACCTTTTGCAAAGTGCGTTTTTTTACCTCCGCACTGTGTCGCGCCGGATTGTTAAACAGCAGCACCATTTCACGGCATTCATCGAGAGTGAAACCTACCTGACGCGCCTGACGCAACAATGTCAGCTCTTCAATATGTTTTGCTGCGTAGCGGCGATAACCGTTCTCAGCGCGTAACGGCGGGGTTACCAGACCTTTTTCCTCATAAAAACGAATGGCCTTACTGGTCAGCCCAGTGCGTTTTGCCACCTCGCTGATATTCACGTTTTTACTCCTTGACCTTAACCTTAATGGAAGGTCTAACCTTGATAGCACTAGCAAGACAGGATTACAAATTACGGGAGTCACACATGTCGAAAACAATTGTGCTTAATCTGGAGGGCCTTTCCTGCGGCCACTGTGTTAAACGGGTAAAAGAAGTACTTGAAAAGCGCAGTGATGTACAACACGCCGAGGTATCGCTTAATGAGGCCAGAATATCGGGTGAAGTCAACGCGGAAGCACTGATCGCCGATATTGAAAATGCCGGTTACCACGCGACCCTATCCAGTGGGAGCACACCCCCAAAAACTGAACCGCTGGCAGACAGCCATCAACAGCCGGAAGCGCTGTCAGCGGACAATGCACGGCTTCCGGCAAGTAATAAAAGCCACAATTTACTGATAAGCGGAATGAGTTGCGCCAGCTGCGTCAGCCGGGTGGAAAAAGCATTGCGCAACGTTAGCGGCGTGCTCCATGCCAGGGTTAACCTTGCAGATCGTAGCGCGCTGGTAATGGGGGATACTGATCCACTACAGCTGATCGCTGCTGTGCAACAGGCAGGCTATGACGCCGAGGCAATTGAAGACGATGAACGCCGCCGTGCGAAACAGCAGGAAAGCGCCCGCCGCGCAATGCGCCGCTACAGCTGGCAATCAGCGCTGGCGCTGACACTCGGCATTCCGCTTATGCTCTGGGGAATATTTGGCGGCACGATGATGCTGACCTCAACCAATCGTAGCGGCTGGCTAGCCGTTGGTGCGGTCACTCTGCTGGTGATGATTCTGGCTGGCGGTCATTTCTACCGCAGTGCCTGGCGTAGCCTGCGCAACGGTAGTGCGACGATGGATACCCTGGTCGCACTAGGAACCGGCGTCGCCTGGCTATACTCCATCAGCGTTAATCTATGGCCAGATAAGGTGCCAGCCGAAGCCCGCCACCTTTACTATGAAGCCAGCGCGATGATCATTGGTTTAATCAATCTGGGTCATCTGTTAGAGCAGCGGGCGCGCCAGCGCTCCTCCCGGGCACTTGAACGCCTGATGGATTTAACGCCGCCAATGGCCAGAGTGGTGGAAAACAACAATGAATATCAGCGGCCGCTCAGCGAAGTGCAGACCGGTATGACGCTGCGCGTGAGGCCCGGCGACCGGGTGCCGGTGGATGGCGACATCATTCAGGGTGAAGCCTGGGTTGATGAAGCCATGCTGACTGGCGAGGCACTGCCGCAGCATAAAAAACCGGGCGAGGCGCTGTCAGCCGGTACCGTGGTTCAGGATGGTAGCGTGCTGTTTCGCGCCAGCGCCGTGGGCAAGCAGACTACCCTTGCGCGCATTATTCAGCTGGTTCGCCAGGCGCAAAGTAGTAAACCACGTCTCGGCCAGCTGGCCGATCGTATTTCTGCCGTATTCGTGCCGACTGTGGTGGTGATAGCCCTGGTCAGTGCCATTATCTGGGCGTTGGTGGGGCCGGCTCCCCATCTGGTTTACAGCCTGGTCGTCGCCACCACGGTCTTAATTATCGCCTGTCCCTGCGCTCTTGGACTGGCAACGCCTATGGCGGTAATTGCCGGCACAGGCCGTGCAGCAGAGCTTGGCATACTGGTACGCGATGCCGACGCGCTGCAACGAGCCAGCAGCATCGATACCCTGGTATTTGATAAAACAGGCACGCTTACCAAAGGCATACCGGAAGTTGTTGCCATTGAGACATGGCAAGGGGCGAGCGAGCAGCAGGTGCTTGGCTGGGCGGCAGCGCTGGAAAAAGGATCGTCGCACCCGTTGGCGCAGGCTATTCTTCGGCGCGCAGAAGGCATGACGCTACCTCAGGTCAATAGCTTCCGTCAGGCTGGCGGTCTGGGTGTCAGCGGCAACATAGCAGGGCATAGCCTGATGTTGGGCAACGAAGACTTTCTGCTACAGGCCGATATTGCCATCGATGATGTCGCCGACCAGCTACGAACTCAGGCAGAGGGTGGTGCCACGCCGGTGATATTAGCTGCCGACGGCGAGGTTATCGCCCTTTTCGCGCTGCGCGACCCGTTGCGGAATGAGAGCCAGCCCGCGCTGGCCCGGCTTCATCAGCAAGGCTATCAGCTGATCATGCTGACCGGTGATAATGCTGTCACCGCCGCTGCCGTTGCCCTGGAAGCCGGTATCGATCGCGTAATTGCCGGCGTAAGACCGGAGGGTAAAGCAGTGGCTATTCGCGAGCTACAGCAGCAAGGCCATCAGGTGGCTATGATCGGTGATGGTATTAACGATGCTCCGGCGTTGGCGCAGGCAGAGTTAGGGATCGCCATCGGTGGCGGCAGCGACATCGCCGTTGAAAGCGCCGGTATGACGTTGATGCGACCTCATCCCGGCTGCGTCGTCGATGCGCTGGCGCTTTCACGTGCGACCCTGCGTAATATGCAGCAGAATCTACTGGGTGCGTTTTTCTATAACGCCTGTGGCATTCCACTGGCGGCGGGGGTGCTCTGGCCAGTAACAGGGACTCTGCTAAGCCCGGTAGTTGCAGGCGCAGCGATGGCGCTCTCTTCCATCACTGTAGTGGCAAACGCCAACCGCCTGCTGCACTTCCGCCCTGAAAGTACAGACTGAGGCCGACCGCTGTTCTTCCCGCACATTAGCAGGTAGCATGTTTAAACTAAATGCGGGAGACAGTGATGAGCAAATTTGGCCGGGCAATCCAGACCTTATACAGGACACTTCTGCCTGGACGTTACAGCTGGCCCGCAATTGATATACGCCAGGACGACCGTTATTTCCATCTTGTTGGCAGCATTCATATGGGAACGCGGGATATGCAACCACTGCCCCCGGCCTTGCTTAAAAAGCTCCAACTGGCCGACGCGCTGATTGTTGAAGCTGATATTACTTCCGGCGTTTCTCCCTTTGGCTATAGCGCACTTTGCGAACCGCTGGAGTCACGCCTGAGTGCGATCCACTGGCAGCAGCTCTGCAAGCTTTGTAGCAAATTAGATATTGATATCGGCGTTATTTCAGCGCTACCCGCGTGGCAGGTGGCACTGATGCTGCAGGCGCAGCAGGCGCAACAGCTGGGCCTGCGCGCCGAATACGGTATTGACTATCAGCTTTTAAAGTCGGCCCACGGTCGCCAGCAGCGGGTGATTGAGCTGGAAGGCGCAGAGACGCAACTCAGCCTGCTGGAGACGCTGCCGGACGGTGGATTGCCACTACTGGAGGATACACTGATGCACTGGCATACCAATGCCCGACTGCTGCAAAAAATGATTAACTGGTGGTTGGACGTACCGCCGGGCAACCCGAAATCGCCACTGCCCAGTACCTTCAGTAGCGGGCTGAACGATCTGCTCATGGATCAACGTAATACCCTCTGGAATCGGAGGCTGCGCGAACTCCCGGCGGGCAACTATGTTGTAGCCGTCGGCGCGTTACATCTCTATGGCAAGCATAATCTGGCGGACTTGATGAAAAAGCGCTAAAAAAGAAGGCCAGTGTTGCTACTGGCCTATTAAAAATAAGTGCTTTTGATTCTGGTTATTGATCAGCAAGCAATTTGCTGACGCGGGGAGCATTGTTACCCAAAGCATATTTTTTAGCCAGATCTTTTTTTATTAATATAAAGATTGCTAACCGGTTTAAGGAGCGACCACGATGACCCCGGCGGTGAAACTTCTGGAGCAGCATCATATTTCTTTTACATTGCATCCTTACGAGCACGATAGTCATGAAACGCACTTCGGTGATGAAGCAGTGCGCAAATTGAACGTGAATCCCGCTCAGGTATACAAAACACTGTTAGTCAGCCTTGATGGCGACGCAAAGCAGCTGGCGGTTGCAGTGACGCCGGTGGCCGCGATGCTGGATCTAAAGAAGATCGCCAAAGCCCTGGAGTCAAAAAAAGCGGATATGGCCGATCCACAGCTGGCGCAGCGAGTAACCGGCTACTTGACTGGCGGCATCAGCCCGCTGGGGCAAAAAAAACGTCTGCCAACGGTCATCGACAGTTCCGCCAGGCAGCTCACCACCCTATTCGTTTCGGGCGGCAAGCGAGGACTGGATATTGAGCTGGCACCTGACGATCTCGCCGACCTGCTCGCGGCGGCCTTCGCTGATATTGCTAAAGGCTAATTACCCGGGCGGTTGTGCAACCAGCCAGTCAACAAGCCAGCGTCCTGCAGGCCCAGGCGGCGAACGTCGCGACCAGGCTGCATCGACCTGAATTTTTTGCGGCCAGTTTTTCACCGGCAGCGCCTTTAACTGACGGTGACCAAACTGTTCAACCAGCCAGCGCGGCAGAACGCTCCAGCCAAAGCCTTGCTCAGCCATTTCCAGCAGTAACGGATAGGACGACGCCATCCAACTACCGGGTGAAGGCGGCAACGGCGATTTTTCCAGATAAGTGTTAATCCGTAGCTGCCGTACTCTACGCAGATCCTCTTCGCTGACCGAAGGCTGTGAGGCCAGAGGATGACTGCTGTGCAGATAGATAGCCATCTGGCTTTCTACCCGCAGTCGCGCAATCATAATATCCGAGGGATAAACATGCTGAGCGCGTACGACGCCGACGTGCGCCCTGCCATGCTGTAACAGATCAATAACGTCTTCGTCTTCGGCAATCATGCACTCGAATTCAATGTCCGGATAGCGCTTCGCCAGCTCGCGCATCAGCAGCTCATGATGATCCGCCTGCCAGAAATCCGACACGGCCAGCGTCAGGCTTGACTCGATGCCGCCCGCGAGCCGCACAGCCAGCTCGTCCAGCCGGGCGCTGGCCTGCAGGATCTCTTTCACCTGGGCCAGTGCGCGCACGCCCTGTTCAGTCAGCACGGTGGCACGCCCTTCACGATGAAACAGGGAAAATCCAAGATCGCTTTCCAGACCAGCCACGGCGCTACTGACGGTGGACTGGCTTTTACGTAACGCTCGTGCGGCAGCTGAAAAGGAGCCACTCTCAACAGTCTGCACGAAAGCTTCCAATGATTCCGGTGAATAGCGCATTTATCTATCGCTTTTATCGATGGCTACTAATTTCATCTTAGCAAAAAAAAGCGAGAGAATGCCGACTGTTTTTAAGGAGGCATTATGCGTAACCGTACAATGAAAGAGCGTATCATTCACGCTGTTACCTTTGAGGTGCTGGCTATTGCGATCGTTTCGCCTCTGGCCGCCTGGATTATGGACAAGCCAATTTTTCTGATGGGCTCGCTGGCGATCCTACTGTCTACGCTGGCGATGATCTGGAACATGATTTATAACGCTGGCTTTGACCGTTTATATCCACCAGGCCAGATGCGAAGCGTGCGGGTGCGCGTGCTGCACGCATTAGGCTTTGAAGGTGGTTTTATTTTAATTGGTCTGCCGGTGGCGGCCCTGATGCTGAAAATTACGTTACTACAGGCATTCGTGCTGGAGATCACTTTCTTCCTGCTCTTTCTGCCGTTTACCATGCTATATAACTGGATTTACGACCGCCTGCGCGCACGCCTGCTCGCCCGGCACCAATGTTGTTCCTAATTAAAGGGATCTTTCTGATACAAAATAGCCCCGTCAAGTCGGGGCCTACGAACGCTCCACTAGCGGGCATTGCTATGATGGACAATCTCATCACCTGGCGCGAAGCTGCTGGCATCCAGCGGGCTGTGTTGTTCAATGTATCCCTTGAGCACCTCCGCATCGACAAAACCGGTATTGACGTAGCCTGGTAGTTTATCAATCTCGGGATAGCCATCACCACCGCTGGCATTAAAGCTGAGCGTTGCCATACGGTAACTTTTATTGGCATCCAACGGTTGGCCTTTAATTTTAATTCTACTGACGCCTTGTCCATCGGCAATCAGGCTGACGTTAGCAAACTGAGCATAAGCACCAGAATCCACCTGCTTATTCGCCACCACCGCCAGGTATCTTTCTATCTCCCGGCCATTCATATCGATATAGACAAGCGTATTACTGAACGGCTGAACTTTCAGCACGTCACGATAGCTGATATCACCGGACTCAATCGAATCACGTACGCCACCACCACTCATTACGGCGAAGTCGGCATGGGCGCGCGCCATTTGAGCGCACAATATCAGACGTGCCATGTTGGTCTGCTGAAAACGAACTTTGCTGCGATCACCTTCCAGCCGCCCATTAACGCGGCCTATTTTCACACCCAACTTTGCCTGGCCTTTTTTCTGGAAAGGCGTCAGTAACCGCTCCATTGCCTGATCCTTAGGAATTTCCGCAGCGTAGTTTACCCAGCTGCTGCTACCGTCAGTGTTGGTAACCTAAACCGCAAGTTGACGGGTACCAGCTCATAATGAACCAGCGTCAGCAGGCCGTTGCGAAAAGTGAAATCTGCGCGGCCAATGTATTTCCCCCATTCATGAGCCTGAACGATCCAGGTTCCATTCTGGCGATCCGGCGTACAGGGTGAACCCGGCAGATAGTCTTTCTGCTTCTCATTCTCTTTTGCCATGCACACCGGGTTTTGAGAATGCCCACCGACAATCATATCCAGATAGCCTGCGGGCAGCTCGCGCGCCATTTCAACATCACCTGGGGCGTTTGAACCGTGGTTGCCGTTATCATAATGTCCCATATGGGTTACGGCGATTATTACGTCAGGCTTCTCTCTGGCGCGCAGCTCTTCAACTACCGCTTTGGCCTCCGTTGATGGTTTTCGAAACTCCATGTCGGTGAAATAAGCCGGATTGCCAATTTTTGCCGTATCGTCAGTGGTTAGCCCAATAACCGCAATTTTGAGCCCCGAACGATTGAACAGCGCCCAGGGTTGGAACAGCCGATTACCGGTACTTTTCTGATAAATGTTGGCGGAAAGCAGAGGAAATTTCGCCCATTTTTGCTGCTGGCGTAGTACCGAAAGCGGATTATCAAATTCATGATTGCCTATCGCCATAGCATCATAACCAACCAGATTCATCCCGCGAAAATCAGGTTCCGCATCTTGTAAATCTGATTCCGGCACGCCAGTATTAATATCACCACCGGAGAGGATTAATACCGAGCCGCCGCGAGCCTGAATTTCATTGCGAATTTTATCCATCATGGTTTTCTGCGCGGCAAGTCCGTATTCATCATGTTCGTTATGCCAGAAACGCCCGTGATGATCGTTGGTGTGCAGCACGGTAAATTTATAGGTGCGATCTTTCACCCAGGCACCCGCGTAAGATGGCACCGTCATCAGTGTCGCGATCAATGCCGCAGCTGCCGCCAATTTTAAGCGTTTCAATCCCCCTCCCTTTGGTGAAATTAAGTTTAAATCGTCTCTGTTTTATGATTTCCGGATATCTTTTGCGCAATATTATGCAATAGTCGGCCCGGTGAGGATAATCACTCTGGCTTATAATGAGACATCGCGCAGTGCTGCTAATACACGGGCGACAGACACTATCTTTAGCTGCTTAAAAAACGAATTCCTGCTGAAATAAGGGTCAATATGTAAAGACAGCGGGGATACTCCATTAACAGCCAAAAAAGACAGCTTTTACTATACTAAGCTTCATTAAAGTAGAAATATTGACCATACATATTGTAATGAGCTGACTCGCTATCTTTTATAAATCAATATACTAGTCTACTTCAGGCGATAAAATCACCTTTTTGGCATCGATCTAACAAACTGTGCGATTAATTTTAAAGGATCACAGAAATTAACAAGCGCAGTAAAGCGTTTTGCCATAAACTAAAAATAACCAGACACATTCACACATAAAAAGGAGGCGGGATGCAACATACAGCTCCCCTGTTAACCACCGTGGTAGGAGGATTGGTTCTCGCCTTCTTATTTGGCATGCTGGCAAACCGCCTGCGAATTTCTCCGCTTGTTGGTTATCTTCTGGCGGGCGTGCTGGTCGGCCCTTTTACCCCAGGTTTTGTTGCTGACACTAATCTGGCGCCAGAGTTGGCTGAACTCGGCGTAATTTTGCTGATGTTCGGCGTCGGTTTGCACTTCTCAATGAAAGACCTGATGGCAGTAAAATCCATTGCCATCCCTGGTGCGATTTTACAAATCGCTGTGGCGACGTTGCTGGGGTTGGGGCTATCAACACTGCTCAACTGGCCGCTGATCACCGGTCTGGTGTTCGGCCTGTGCCTTTCCACCGCCAGTACCGTAGTGCTGCTACGTGCGCTCGAAGAGCGTCAACTGATTGACAGCCATCGCGGTCAGATAGCCATCGGCTGGCTGATTGTGGAAGATTTAGTTATGGTGCTGACGCTGGTGCTGCTACCCGCTATTGCCGGCATGTTCAACGAAGGCAATGCCAGCTTCAGTCTGCTGATGCTCGATCTATTACTGACTATAGGTAAAGTGGCTGCCTTCATGGTGCTGATGATGGTGGTTGGCCGCCGTGTTGTCCCCTGGATTTTAGCGCGCAGCGCCGCAACCGGATCGCGTGAACTGTTTACTCTCGCGGTGCTGGCGCTGGCGCTCGGTATCGCCTTCGGGGCGGTAGAGTTTTTTGATGTCTCCTTTGCTCTCGGTGCCTTCTTCGCTGGCATGGTGCTTAACGAGTCAGAGCTTAGCCATCGCGCAGCCCACGACACCCTGCCACTACGCGATGCATTTGCCGTATTGTTTTTTGTCTCGGTCGGCATGCTGTTTGATCCGATGATCCTGCTTAGCCATCCACTGGCAGTGGTCGGCACGCTGGCTATTATCGTACTGGGCAAGTCGCTGGCTGCGCTCATGCTGGTCAGGCTGTTTGGTCATTCGAAACGCACTGCACTGACCATCGCCGTCAGCCTTGCACAAATCGGTGAATTCGCATTCATTCTTGCCGGACTGGGTATTTCATTGGGACTGATGAATGACGAAGGTCGCAATCTGGTACTGGCCGGCGCCATTCTCTCCATCATGCTTAACCCAATTCTGTTTGCCGTACTTGAACGCTGGCTGGACAAAAACGAAACGATGGAAGAGCAAACGCTGGAAGAAGCGGCTGAAGAAGACAACCAAATACCGATTGATATCTGCAATCATGCGATTGTGGTGGGTTACGGGCGTGTTGGTAACTTATTGAGCCAGCAGCTGACAGAAGCAGGTATACCACTGGTAGTGGTCGAGAACAGCCGAACACGGGTTGAAGCGCTGCGCGAGCAGGGGATGTTGGCTGTACTGGGCAACGCCGCGCGCGGTGACATCATGGACGTAGCGCGCCTTGACTGTGCACGCTGGCTGCTGTTGACGATCCCGAACGGCTATGAAGCCGGAGAGATCGTTACCGCTGCGCGGGAAAAGCGCCCGACAATTGAAATTATCGCGCGCGCGCATTACGACGATGAGGTTGAATACATTCTTGAGCGCGGGGCGAACAGCGTGGTCATGGGCGAACGCGAGATCGCTGGCAGTATGCTGAACATGACCCTGGAAAACGCGCCCCATGAAAAACAGAGTAGCCAACCACAGGGTTGTGCAATATAGGGGGCTGACTTTAGCGTTCCCAGTAAGCCTCTTCAAGGCTATCCTCACGCTCCGGCAGCCCGCGAGTCAGACGTGGCGAATGCTGATTCAGCACCTGATAGCTAACGCGATTGGCATACTTACAAACCTGTGCCAGCGAAGAGTAAGTCAGACAGCGGCGGGTATGCTTGCTGGAGTTTGGCACGTTGAGGCGGTGATAATCGTTAGCGGTAATATCGTGCAGCAGCGCCGCCAGCGCGCCGTCCCCGGCTCCATTAGTGTTCATGATCTTTTCCGGCCCCCCCATATAGGGTGCTATATGAGAATAGATGCGTAGCGGCTGCTGGCAATCCTGACGTCGTTGCGCCCGGCTAAACTCATACTGGTTAAACTCGGGGATCACCCCTGGCAGCAATGGATGGTTAGTTTTACGCTTTGCTGATTCTTCAGTATAACCCGCCATAAAAAGACCGGAGGGCCCAGCGGTACACAGTGCCAAATCTACCCATTCCAGTACCTTCTCACAAGCCTGTAGCGGGTCGCTGATGCCGGTCAGTGCCTCGGCCTCTTCTTCGTTCATGGCGACAATAGCAACGTGTTCGCGCAGAAAATCACGCCAGAAAATCGGATTATCCGCAATCACATATTTGGTGCCCAGCGTCAGCACCACCGGCACTTCGTGGCGGTGAGCATATTCAATAGCCTGCATGGTAGCAGCAGGCATAGGTTCTCCAGGATTACAGCGCACCAGATAAGAGGTCAGTACCAGTGCTGATGCACCTTTAATTACCGGTTCAGGAATGTTTTCCGGACGCAGCAGGTTCATCATGCCCGGACTGATCGCGAAAGTGCGTTCACCGTTATCACCAATCAATGTGAAGCAGCGTCCGATGGCACCGTTAACGCCCTGCAAAAAATTAAGATCTGTGCGGCTCGATGTGTTACACAAGTAGCGATAGGCATAACCGCCAATCTGAATATTGTTACACATGGTGCCCAACAGAACCGAGCGGTCATCGGCCAGCGTCGAGTAATTGTGCAAGGTATTGCCAATCGTTCCACCAGCAAACTGATGCGTTATCAGATTATCTCGCGTGAGTTCAGCATGGAGCGCCTCGGCAATATCATCTTCAATTACCAGTGAGTGGCCGCGGCTCAAACCATAGCGCGTGATAAATTCATCATCCACTTTCGCTTCGATATCGACCAGAGTCTGGTCGATACCGACGATCCAGCAGGTACTGCCGGTATCAGCTTCAGGCTGTACCGGCTGAATCAGGGGGTCACGGGCGTTGACAGGAAAATAGTGTTTGGACTTACGCTTTCCGGGAAATTTCATGCTGATTTGACTGGAGATGGAACAGGCGGGCGATGATAGCACATCGTCAGCCTGCAATCCTCTCCATGCTCAGGATCATTCAGGAGCTAGGTCGCCAAGCCAGGGTTTGACCAGCGCGACCATCATCTCAATATGTTCAACGTCATCATTGAGCGCAGGAATATAGTCGAAGCGCTTGCCGCCAGCGTGCAAAAAGAACTCCCGGTTTTGCTCGCTGATTTCTTCCAGCGTTTCCAGGCAGTCTGCCGAAAATCCAGGGCTCATTACCTGTACATGCTCAACACCCTGAGCCGGTAGCTGGCGCATGGTTTCATCGGTGTAAGGTGTGAGCCACGGTTCACGTCCGAAACGTGACTGAAAGGTCATCATCGCTTGTTTCTCACTGAGACCCAACGCCTTTGTCAGTGCATTGAAGGTTTCACGGCACCTTAATGGATAATCGTCGCCTTCGTCAGCATAACGCTGTGGTATGCCGTGGAAAGACATCACCAGTAAATCAGGCTTACCATTACATACGAAAGCACGTTCGACTGAAACTTTCAGAGCCGAAATATAAGCGGGATGAGTCGCATAATCCCGAATAAAATGGACTTCCGGCAGCGACCGATAGCCAGTGAAAGCCCGGGAAATGCAATCCCAGACCGCAGCAACGGTTGAACAGGAGAATTGCGGGTATAGCGGTAATACGATCAATCGCGTCACCCCCTGCGCCATCAGAGTATCAAGCGCTGATTTCATACTGGGATTGCCGTAGTTCATTCCCAGGACTACCGGCATCTGCAAACGCGCTTCCAGTGCAGCCCGCTGCCGTTGGCTCCATACCATTAAGGGCGATCCTTCCTCCATCCAGACAGAGGCATACAACTTTGCAACTCTCGGTGAACGAAGCGGTAAAATTGCCCCGTTGAGAATAGGCCACCACAACCAACGTGGGGAATCGACTACCCTTTTATCACTAAGAAATTCTTTGAGGTAGCGTTTAACCGCTGCGGAAGTCGGCGCGTCAGGTGTACCCAGATTAGCCAACAGAATGCCTGTCTTTTCATGACGCATGGTTGTTCCTTGCTAGAAAGATGCGCAAAACCGTCCTGTGGCGGAGGATGCGAATGATAATCTGAGATGTATTGTAGCGGAAAACAAACGCGGTAAAATCGATTGTTGCAAAAGGGGCCGGAAGCCAGCCCCTGCCTGGGTCAGCCGAGGACTTCTACCAGTTTAGCGCTAACTTCTTTTACCGGGCGGGTACCATCGATCTTATGATACTCAGTTTGACCCTGTTGCGCCTGTTTGCCGTAGTAGGCGATAAGTGGCGCGGTCAGCTGATGATATTCCACCAGGCGTTTACGCACCGTTGCTTCTTCATCATCTTTACGGATAGTAAGTTCTTCACCGGTTACGTCATCTTTATCCTCAACTTCAGGCGGATTGAAAGTGACATGGTAAACACGTCCGGAAGGTGCATGCACCCGGCGACCAACAATGCGCTCAACAATCAGCTCGTCAGGAACCGCAAACTCAAGAACGTAATCGACGTTGATACCCGCGTCTTTCATTGCATCTGCCTGCGGGATAGTACGCGGAAAGCCATCAAGCAAAAAGCCCTTGCGGCAATCGTCCTGGGTAATACGCTCTTTGACCAGGGCGATAACCAGCTCATCGGTAACCAGTTTACCCGCATCCATCAATGCTTTAGCCTGCATGCCCAGTTCTGATCCCGCTTTAACAGCAGCACGTAACATATCGCCGGTGGAGATTTGTGGAATACCGTACTTCTCCATGATGAAATGAGCTTGAGTTCCTTTACCAGCGCCCGGAGCACCGAGCAGAATAATACGCATTGCGTAAATCCCCTTGCGAATTGCTTAATGAATCAAATAAGAAGTGGATGAACATATCATTAAGCCATCCAGCCGACAAGGAAGGGCTGATGAAGCAGTAGACGTTGCCGCATGAGCATCGGAACGAGGGAAAAGACAGCCTGGCGTTTTCACTGGTAGCTATGCCAGAAACAAAATAGAAATTGAACCCCTTTTCAGATTGCAGGATAGCTCTTAAAGGAGCCCGGCATCCTGTTCGGAGATTTATGCCAAGGTGCCTGCCGCAAATCCTGAGTTTGTATCAGGCAATCATTCATTGTCGCCGATCCCAGAGCCACAACAACACCTGCTGCACCGCGGCGCTCACATCTACCGCTTTGGGTCCATCGCCACACGAGCGGAAGACAAGGCGAATAGTATGCGATTGTGGTAAATAGCTGCCCGGCCATCTTTACCCGCTGTTGCAGTGCCTCACTCAGCCTTGAAACGTCTCAACAGCTAAAAGGCAGGTTTAAATTATGGATGGACGTAAAATCAATCCCACCGATGTTCAGCTTTTTTACCGGTTTAACTCATGCGACATGTTATAGGGTTTCCAGTCGGTGCTGCCAATGTGCGCCAACGCTTCTTGCAGTGGTTTCACCGCCGAGGTGGACTCTTCGAAAAGACGCAGCTCGCTACGCATAAGCGTGCTGAAGTGTTCAGGTCGCAGCGCAATAATCGCCAGTCCCTGCGCCAGCGAGGCGTGTTCATGTAACGGCGCAACAAAGATTGAGCTGTCGCGGATTAACACGCCGTGAAGGTTAGTCGCAAAGCTGTGGGAAGCATCAACGACGCCTTTCCCCCTGCTATCTTTCAGGCTGTTGATCTCTCCGGTGTCCGGTTCCACGTGGTTGATCACACGCACGCTGCCTGGGCCGGCAATACAGCCAGGCACATTAAAAAGCTCACTTACCGGCAGGGAATGCGCATATTTTGCCAGGCAACGGGCAGTTTCCTGTTTGTGAAACAGGTGTGACAGAATTACCAGCCCGACGCGAACTGACTGCACAAAGAAAATGTCGTAGTCGTCAAGCTTATAAATATGTGACAAGGATTCACGAAGTTCGTCTCTAAGCATAGATATGCGCTCGCTTGTAAAATTGTTCGCCTTGAACCTACTGAAACCGGGATATCAGTGAAGATGCGTCTATCAATTTTTAACTCATTTCAATACAGCAATGGCATAACACTTTCGCGAGATAGTAAAACTAGCGCGATTTTACAGAGGAGACGGGCGTAACGTAATATTGCGATCGACTCAATCCCTGTTTCAGATCGCGACTTGCCTGTCCTGTTCCTATAATAGTGCTGATTTTCAAATGCGGCAGATTCAGATTCTGTCTCACCCAGAGGCAAAGCAAAAGATCAAATATGCCCTTTATTTGCACCTAATTCTTCTCATTGACCTGACGCGCAACGTTCTCATACATCTGTAGCGGCAAAGAAAATACCTACAGAACCCGCAACCCGGATGAGCACGCCAATGTTATCACCTACTAACTGCTGATGTTACTGATTATGGTAATAACGAACTTTCACCGCGCTGGCAAGGCAAAGCGTCTCAGGGCATAAAATTATGACTTGCCGATCACGCGCGCAAAAAAAAGGTTCATGCAAAACATGAACCTTATCACGTCAATGAGAGAGCAGATTGCTTGCCCTTTTAATGATCGGCATCAGACCGATAAACAAGCTCTGTCAGGATAAATCCGATTAGGCCAGCAGAAGCTGATTCATACGCCGGATAAACTGATTGGGATCTTCCAGCGTACCCCTTTCAGCAAACAGCGACTGGTCCAGCAGCAGCTCGATCCACTCGCCAAAGCGCGTTTCGTCCGTGGTATCCGCAATATGTTTAACCAAGGCATGATCCGGGTTAATTTCAAAAATGTATTTCACTTCCGGCGCCTCCTGGCCCGCCGCTGCGAACAATTTTGCCATCTGGGTGCTGATTTCATTTGCATCGGTCGTCACGATTGCCGGAGTATCGGTCAGACGATGGGTCAGGCGCACCTCTTTTACCCTTTCGCCAAGCAGGGTTTTAACACGCTCAACAAAAGGCTCCAGCGCTTTTTCGGCCTCTTTTTGCGTTTCGCTGCTCTCTTCATCCGACAGTTTGCTCAGCGATTCATCCGCTTTACTGACAGACTGGAAGGATTTACCATCGAATTCGGTCAGATAGCTCATCATCCATTCATCGATACGATCGGAGAGCAGTAACACTTCAATTCCTTTCTTGCGGAACAGTTCCAGATGCGGGCTGCCTTTAGCCGCCGCATAGCTGTCAGCGGTAATGAAGTAGATTTTCTCCTGGCCCTCAACCATGCGGCTGACATAATCTTCCAGCGAAACGGTCTGCGCCGATCCTTCACTGCTGGTAGAGGCAAAACGCAGGAGCTTAGCGATCGCTTCGCTGTTGGCAGAGTCTTCCGCTGGTCCTTCTTTCAGTACGAGACCAAACTGCTGCCAGAAAGTCTGATACTTTTCGTTATCGTCTTTTGCCACTTTTTCCAGCATCTGCAAGACGCGCTTGGTCAACGCACCGCGCAGGCTTTGAGTCAGGCGACTATCTTGCAGGAGCTCACGGGAAACATTGAGCGGCAGATCGCTGGAATCAATAAGACCACGCACAAAGCGCAGATAGTTTGGCATGAAGACTTCAGCATCATCCATGATGAACACGCGCTGCACGTACAGTTTAAGGCCATGCTTATGTTCGCGGTTCCACATATCCCAGGGCGCCTGAGCCGGAATATAGAGCAGACTGGTATATTCTTGCTTACCTTCGACGCGGTTGTGGCTCCAGCTTAATGGATCATTAAAGTCATGGGCAATGTGCTTATAAAACTCTTTATATTCAGCATCACTGATATCGGATTTATTACGTGTCCACAGTGCCTGAGCCTTATTGATTTTCTCCCAGGTGGTGGTGCTACTCTCATCGTCTTGCTGTTCGATCTCCACCGGCAGCGCAATATGATCAGAGTATTTGCTGATAATGTTACGCACCCGCCAGGCATCGAGAAACTCATCTTCACCTTCACGCAGGTGTAACGTGATCTCCGTGCCTCTATCCGGTTTGTTAATATCTGCAAGAGTATATTCACCCTCACCGGCCGACTCCCAGAATACGCCTGAATCGGCGCTGGCACCGGCAGCACGAGTCTTCACCGTAACCTTGTCGGCGACAATAAACGCGGAGTAAAAACCGACACCGAACTGCCCAATCAGCTGACTGTCTTTGGCCTGATCGGAGCCGAGAGATTCGAGAAAGGCTTTGGTGCCTGATTTAGCAATAGTGCCCAAGTTTTCAATGACTTCATCACGACTCATCCCGATGCCGTTATCGCTCAGCGTCAGCGTACGTTTTTCTTTATCGACCGTAACCCGGACGCGTAGTTCGCCGTCCCCCTCATAAAGTTCCGCGTTGGAAAGCGCGCGGAAGCGCAATTTATCAGCGGCATCTGAGGCGTTGGAGATTAGCTCACGCAGAAAAATTTCTTTATTTGAATACAGAGAGTGGATCATCAGATGTAAAAGCTGCTTTACCTCAGACTGAAAGCCACGGGTCTCTTGTCCTTTCATGGTCATTGCTACCTCAACTGGATACAGGTTATTACAAACGTTGAGATTACAGATGGGGTTAACGTAGAGATTTTCAAGGGGGCGATGGAATACCCCCCCCTGACTGCTCAGAACTTGATCTTCTGACGTCCCGCCAGCGAATGTGATAGCGTGGTTCCGTCTACCATTTCCAACTCCCCCCCGACCGGAACGCCGTGGGCGATACGACTGGCATCTACAGCGTATTGACTACAAAGCCCGGCAATATAGTTGGCAGTTGCCTCGCCTTCTACCGTTGGATTAGTGGCAAGGATTACCTCAGAAATGGTTTCCCGCTCCAGCCGCTGTTCAAGGCGATCGAGACCGATATCATTGGGGCCAATACCGTCAAGCGGTGACAAATGGCCCATCAGCACGAAGTAGCGACCACCAAACTGACCGGTCTGCTCGACGGCATGAATATCCGCCGGGCTTTCCACCACGCAGATCTGACCATTCAGCTGGCGGCGAGGGTTAGAACAAATAGCGCAAACCTCTTGTTCGGTAAAAGTCCTACAGTCAGCGCAATGACCAATCTCTGACATTGCCCGCGTCAGCGCTTGCGCCAGTCGCATTCCGCCACTGCGATCGCGCTGCAGCAGATGAAACGCCATGCGTTGCGCCGATTTAGGCCCTACACCAGGCAAACAACGCAGCGACTCCATCAAGGATTCAAGAAGCGGGCTGGTCTGCATCAGAACGGCATCTTAAAGCCGGGAGGCAACTGCATACCAGAAGAGACGGAAGCCATTTTCTCTTTCTGCGCCTCATCAATACGGCGCGCTGCGTCATTGAATGCCGCGGCAACCAAATCTTCCAGCATGTCTTTATCGTCCTCCATCAGGCTGGGATCAATTTCCACACGACGGCAGTTATGCGCACCGTTGATGGTCACTTTTACCAAACCAGCCCCGGATTCGCCGGTGACTTCCAGCGCGGCGATCTCTTCCTGAACCTTGGACATTTTGTCCTGCATCTGCTGAGCCTGTTTCATCAGGTTACCCAAGCCACCTTTACCACCAAACATAGTCTTCTCTCTTAGATCAGGCCGCACCTGCGATATGCGAGCGGCTCGTTAAACAGGGCGAATACTCTCATCATCGACTTCCGCATCAAAGAAGCGGCATAGCGTTTGAATATGATTATCCGCACGAATTGACTGGCGCGCTTGCGCCAGCTTTTCTTCATAGATTGCCTGACGCCATTCTAACGGGGTTTTCACCTGTGGATCATCATCATCCACAACCCGGAGTTCAAGATGGCGACCCGCATGCTGGCTTAACGCTTCTTTCAGCGCTTGCTGCGCACCGGGTGAGTTGAGATGGCGCTGGCTACTACGAAGATGCAGGCAGATACCGTCGCCCGTCTCTTCCTTCCATGCATTTAGCGCCAGCTGCTGCACCAGCTTAGGCAAGTTTAGCTCATTGAGCTGCTGAGCCCAGCTATCTCGCTGCTGCGCCTCCAATGAGAGTTGAATAGCCAGCTCCGGCGTTTTTTCATGCTCCAGCGCGGTTCGCAACGCTTTCGGCGTGGTAACCGGAGCCTCAACAATCTCGGTTATCGTCTGGGCCTTCCAGCGATAGGCTTCCTTCTTAGCCATGGGGGCGTTTTTCTCCGGCGCGGCCTGCTGACGCGTTTGCCCGCGTTCGGCAACAGCAGCCAGCCGCTCCAGCGCCGGACTCACCGGCCGCGCGTTCCGCGCCGCCGGTTCACTCTTTTTTCCTTTGTTTTCTCCCTGCTGCTGTAACTGGCTCCGGGCTTTCAACAGTTGACTGGTGCTAGCAGGTAAGGCTGACGATATGTCAGATGGCGGCGATGCCGGAATATCAGCCGGAACGCTCACCGCCGCGGGAATAACAGCTGGGATATCAGGCTGCGGCTCCGCCTGTGTCGTCATCACCAGACGTGACGCAGGTTCGGTGATGGTCTGCAAAGGATGAAAGGCCAGCGCCCGCAGCAAGGTCATTTCGACGCCCATACGCGGGTCCGGCGCGTAGGGTAGCTCTTTGCGGCCCATCAGCAGCGTCTGATAGTAGAGTTGCAGTTCAGCGGGCGGCAGCGTGCGTGCCAGCTCGCTCAGACGAGGCTCACTACCGGGATCATCTTTCGGCCCGCCGGGTATCAGCTGCGTCATCGCTATCCGGTGCAGTAACGCCAGCATCTCCACCAGTAAAGAATCCCAGGTCACACCCCGGCTGGCTACCTGGGTCAGCTGCGCCATCATCACCGTGCCATCGCCTTGCACCAGCGCTTCAATCAATGCCAGCGGCTGCTCGTCATCCAGCGTACCGAGCATCGCGCTGACAGTTTCCACGCTGATTGCCCCTTTTCCCATAGCAATCGCCTGGTCGGTAAGACTCAGCCCATCTCGCATGCTGCCATCGGCGGCGCGCGCCAGCAACTGCAGCGCCCGTGGCTCAGTCGTAATCTTCTCCTGCTCAAGCACATAGGCCAGCTGCTGACCGATTAACTCGGGATCAAGCGCCTTGAGATGAAATTGCAGGCAGCGTGACAGAATCGTTACCGGTAGCTTTTGTGGGTCGGTGGTGGCAAGCAGAAATTTAACGTGTTCAGGCGGCTCCTCCAGCGTTTTTAACAGCGCGTTGAAGCTATGGCGGGAGAGCATATGCACTTCATCAATCAGATAAACTTTGAAGCGGCCACGCGCCGGCGCGTACTGCACGTTATCCAGTAACTCACGGGTATCCTCAACCTTAGTGCGTGAGGCCGCGTCTATCTCGATGAGATCAACAAAACGTCCTTGCTCGATCTCGCGACAATTATCACACTGTCCGCATGGCGTCGCAGTGATACCCCTTTCGCAATTCAGCCCTTTCGCCAGCAAGCGAGCAATCGTCGTTTTGCCAACACCACGCGTGCCTGAAAACAACCATGCGTGGTGAATACGACCTAGCGAAAGGCCATTGGCCAGCGCGGACAGCACATGTTGCTGTCCGACAACCTGGGAAAATGCTTGGGGGCGCCACTTGCGGGCAAGTACCTGATAGCTCATGGATTTATGGAGAGAGTTGAGTTTACCGGTAGATAATGCTAACACAGCCCCACCGTTACAGCGAGGCTGTTATTCTGGCGGTTAATGACCAGGGAAATTCACCAGGCTGTAGCTTTCGACGCCAAGGGCTTTAAGTCGGCTTTCACCGCCCAAATCGAACAGGTTAATGATGAAAGCCGCGTGCTTAACTTCACCGCTCGCGCGGCGTATCAGCTTAATGGTTGCTTCAATGGTTCCGCCAGTGGCAAGCAGGTCATCGATAACCAAAACGCGATCATCTGCGCGAATCGCATCCTGGTGTAACTCCAACGCGTCGCTGCCATATTCCAGCTCGTAGCTCTCACTCAGCGTCTTGCGCGGCAGCTTGCCCGGTTTACGCACAGGAACAAAACCAACGCCAAGACCAAGAGCAACAGGGGCACCAAACAAAAATCCCCGAGCTTCCGTGCCCACGACTTTAGTAATTCCTTTATCACGATAGCGCGAAACCAGCAGCTCAATGCTGAGGGCAAAAGCGTTCGGATCTTCCAGCAGACTGGTGACATCACGAAACAGTATTCCCGGTTTAGGGTAATCGGCAATACTCTTAATACTCTTTTCAAGAAACTTAATCTGCTCTGCTGTAGCAGTCATAATCATACGCCTGGTAAAAGCCGAATCTGACTCGCGCAGCTTCGTTCCGCCACGCCGTAAGTAAGAACGGCTGCCTGTCGGATTTTGCTGGAAAGCCACGCACGAAAACCCCTAAATCTATGCAAAACACTCAACGATTGCAACCAAATAACGCCCTTCAGACTTGATCGCCATCGTCTTTTATGACCGGTAACCGCAGCATAAACCACAGCAACACCGCGAGAATGAGCAACAATATAACGCGTAGCCAAAGTAACTTGATCAGCCATAATGAAATGGCAAAGCTCAGAATGGTAACGCCAATGGCTTGCCGTCTGGCCCCCACGGGTAAAGCTCGATGGGTTTGCCAGTGACGTAAATAAGAAGCAAACCATGAGCGGTTCAGCAACCAGTAATGAAAGCGCGGCGATGAACGGGCAAAACACCATGCCGCGAGCAATAAAAACGGTGTCGTGGGCAGCAAGGGTAACAACACGCCCATCAGTGCCAGAAACATCGCCAACCAACCAGCAATCAGTAAAATAGTTCGTTGCATCTCTTACCTGTTATGCTTCCTGTCAGCGTGTGGATTCTGACAGGGATAAATGATGAAAAGCGATCGACTGCTGGCGCAGCTTCGGGCCAAGCTGAATGGACTGGCTGAACGACTGGAACCGGTATTTCAACAGCGTAGCGTACGGGCGCGTTTTGACAATCAGTTATTTCATAGCCAGAGTCTGAGGCTTATAGATTGCCTGCGGGAAGCCGAGCGTAATATGACACAACTCAGCCATGCCGTAGCCCATGATCGCAGTGAGCAAGTAGCATGGTCTGCCGAACGTCTGGTACAACAAATCGCTGCACTGGAGCGTGAGCTGGCCACGCAATCGCTGCGCAAGACAGAACCAGCACACGCGGAGCCGGGTAAAACCCTCTATGAGTTACTCTCCGAACATCAGGATTATGAACGTCGCCTACAAGCTATGATAGCCGATCGTGAAAGACAGCTTGAACAGTGTGCCTCCTCCGGTGCGCCAAAGCTTCAGCGCGAAATTGCCGCGTTGGAAGGTAGACTTCAACGCTGCCGACAGGCATTGAAAAAAATAGAACGACGCATTGAATACCGCGAAAACGACTAATAACACTACAATAACAGGACAGTGACGATGGTTAACTGAAACAGCAATCACGCCATTTTTTTGCCGGAGGAATAAATGACGCTGGAAAAGGCACCGCCAGAAGTCAAACTGGCGGTAGATCTAATCATGCTATTAGAAGAAAACACCATCGAGACTGAGACCATTCTTGCAGCTCTGGAGATTGTTAAACGTGATTTCCAAAGAAGATTGCAGTCTGGTCAGGAGAACTCCATCGCTGATTGAGACAGCAATGAGCTGTGCTGTAAGGTTTCAATCAATGTTGAAACCAGCTTAGGTGCATCCTGCTCCAGATTGAAGCTGTCCGGCATGAACAGCCAGTTCTCCATCAGGCCCGTCATGTAGGCACGAATAATGACTGCAGCCTGGCGCGTCATCAACCCCGACGGCAATTGACCTGCAGCGATACACTCGTGTAATACATCTTCAATTTTTTCATAGCATTCAAGATAGAGATTTTGCTGCATCAGCTGCAGAGTCTTCATTTCGCCAACAAATTCGCATTTGTGGAAGATGATATCCGAAAGTGAACGTCGATACTTGTCGCAAGCCGTCGCCTGGAGTATGTATGTCAGCATTGCCCGCATCACAGACAGTGGATCTGCGGGGTATTTTAATCGATACTCTCGTTCTAAGTTTTCTAAGCCTGATGCTGACTGAATCAGTATTTCATCTAATAAATCCGTTTTATTTTTGAAATGCCAGTAAATGGCACCACGCGTCACACCAGCCGCGCTGGCGATGTCTGACAACGAGGTAGACGAAACGCCAAACTCCAGGAAACGGGCAATGGCCGCATCAATGATCTGTTTTTTTGTAACAAGAGCTTGTTCTTTGGTTTTTCGTGCCATAAAGGAGGTTCTTTACATTCAGGCCGATTTACATACAGTTGTGAACGTATGTACCATAGTACGACCATAATTTAAACGTAGCAATGGGTTATCAGATATTACGACGCCATTGAACAAAACATTCGATATTGGATATTCGAGGGTTATTTATGAACAAAAACAGAAGGATCTCGCCTTTGGCGGTCGTTCTGATGCTCTCTGGCAGCTTAGCGTTGACAGGTTGTGATAATAAAAATGGTCAGCAAGCCAATCAGCAACCACCTGAAGTTGGAGTTGTTACGCTAAAAAGCACATCAATGACCATCACTACCGACCTTCCAGGTCGCACCTTGCCGTTCCGTATAGCCGAGGTTCGCCCTCAGGTTTCCGGCATTATTCTCAAGCGTAACTTTGTGGAAGGCAGCCAAATAAAGGCAGGACAATCGCTTTATCAGATTGATCCGGCAACTTATCAGGCCGCCTATGACAGCGCCAAAGGTCAACTGGCTCAGGCGCAAGCTAATGCAAAAGTGGCCGCAATGACGCTGAATCGCTATAAGTCTCTGTTAAAGACCCAATATATCAGCCAACAGGATTATGACACCGCATTGGGCAACGAAGCACAAACCGCAGCGGCAGTGAAAGTCGCCGAAGCTGCAGTCGAAAGCGCACGTATCAATCTTGCCTACACTAAGGTTACCTCGCCCATTAGTGGTCGTATTGGTAAATCAGCCGTCACTGAAGGGGCGCTGGTAAGCTCCGGACAAACCTCTGCGCTGGCAACCGTGCAGCAGCTCAATCCGATGTATGTTGACGTTACCCAGCCAAGTGAAGACTATCAGCGCCTACGCAATGAGCTGGAGGACGGAAAACTTAAGCAGATTGCGGGTAAAGCTCAGGTCAGGCTGATCAGCCAGGATGGTACTCTTTATCCTCAGACCGGTACGCTGGAGTTTTCAGACGTGACGGTCGATCAAACTACCGGCTCAATTACGCTGCGGGCTATTTTCCCGAATCCTAATGGAAACCTGCTACCCGGCATGTTTGTCCGTGCTCGCCTCGAAGAAGGCACCAATCCAGATGCGTTGCTGGTCCCCCAGCAGGCAGTAACACGCACGCCAACTGGTCAGGCAACTGCCATGGTTGTAGGGGCAGACGATAAAGTCCAATTGCGCACAATCGATGCCACACAGGCCATCGGGGACAAGTGGCTGGTTACTAAAGGGCTTAAACCTGGCGATCGTGTCATCGTTACCGGTCTGCAACGTGTGAAACCCGGCATTTCAGTCAAACCACAGGAAGTGGGCGACCAGGATGCAAAAAATTAGAACGCTGCGCCTCAGACCCTGTCTGAATAAAATAAATAAGCCTCAAAGGAAATTTTGATCCATGGCTAAGTTTTTCATCGATCGCCCCATCTTCGCCTGGGTAATCGCCATCATTATTATGCTGGCTGGCGCGTTGTCGATTCTGAAACTGCCGATCGAGCAATATCCTGAAGTTGCTCCACCGGCGATTCAGATTAACGCAAGCTACCCGGGTGCTGATGCCAAGACCCTGCAAGACTCGGTGACACAAGTTATAGAACAGAATATGAATGGCATTGATGGACTGATGTATATGTCCTCAAGCAGCGATTCATCCGGCAGTATGCAGCTGACGCTGACTTTCCAGTCCGGTACCAATCCGGATATCGCCCAGGTTCAGGTGCAAAACAAACTTCAGCTGGCAATGCCGCTGTTGCCGCAGGAGGTGCAGCAACAGGGTGTCCAAGTGCAGAAGTCATCAAGCAGCTTCCTTATGGTGGCCGGTTTTATTAGTACCAACGGCACCATGAACCAAAATGACATCGCAGACTATGTTGCCTCGAATATTAAAGATCCCATTAGTCGTACACCTGGCGTTGGCGATACGCAAATCTTTGGGGCACAGTATGCAATGCGAATCTGGCTGGATCCGCACAAACTTAATGATTATCAACTGACGCCGGTTGATGTAATCAACGCGTTAAAAGCACAAAATACCCAGATTGCCGCAGGCCAGTTAGGCGGAACACCGCCAGTGCCAGGTCAGCAGCTAAACGCCTCTATCATTGCTCAAACTCGCCTTACGTCCACCGATGAGTTTGGAAAAATTCTGCTGAAGGTTAATAACGATGGTTCACGCGTACTGCTACGGGACGTAGCAAAAATTCAGCTTGGCGGTGAAAACTACGATGTGATCGCTCGTTATAACGGCCAGCCAGCATCTGGTATCGGTATTAAGCTGGCCACCGGTGCAAATGCACTCGATACCGCTAATGCGGTAAAAGCCACACTGAGTAAACTGGAACCCTTCTTTCCTGCAGGGTTGAAAGTGGTTTATCCCTATGACACTACGCCCTTTATTAAAATTTCAATTAATGAAGTGGTAAAAACCCTAGCCGAAGCTATCGTGCTGGTATTTTTAGTCATGTACCTGTTTTTGCAAAGCTTTCGTGCCACCATTATACCAACCATTGCGGTTCCGGTGGTGCTGCTCGGTACATTTGCTATTATCAGCGCCTTTGGTTATTCAATAAATACGCTAACAATGTTCGGTATGGTGCTGGCGATCGGGCTACTGGTGGATGACGCTATCGTCGTGGTCGAAAACGTCGAGCGCGTGATGGTTGAAGAAGGATTACCGCCCAAAGAAGCAACGCGAAAGTCCATGGGGCAAATCCAGGGCGCACTGGTTGGGATCGCGCTGGTGTTATCGGCGGTATTTATTCCGATGGCCTTTTTCGGCGGCTCAACTGGCGTAATTTACCGTCAGTTTTCCATTACCATTGTATCGGCCATGATCCTGTCGGTCATCGTCGCACTGATCCTGACCCCTGCGCTATGTGCCACCATTCTTAAACCGGTGCAAAAAGGCAGCCATGGCAAAACCACCGGTTTTTTTGGCTGGTTTAATCGGGTTTTCGAAAAAAGCACTCATCACTATACGGACAGTGTCAGCCATATTATTCGCAGCACCGGGCGCTATCTGATTATCTATCTTGTTATTGTAGTGGGTATGGGATATCTGTTTATTAAACTGCCGTCATCTTTTTTGCCTGAGGAAGATCAAGGTCTGCTGCTGGCTCAGGTGCAGCTGCCGGCCGGCGCTACCCAGGAGCGAACAGAGAAAGTACTCGATCAGGTAACCCACTACTTCCTGACTAAGGAGAAGAATAACGTTAAGTCGGTATTTACCGTTAACGGCTTTGGCTTTGCCGGTCGTGGGCAAAATACCGGGATCGCCTTTATGAGCCTAAAGCCCTGGAATGAGCGCCAGGGCGCTGAGAACAAAGTTCCGGCAATTGCCAGTCGGGCAATGAAAGCACTCAGCCAGATCAAAGACGCGACGGTTATTCCATTTAATCTGCCGGCGATTGTTGAGCTAGGTACCGCTACCGGTTTCGACTTTGAGCTCATTGATCAGGCGAACCTCGGTCATGACAAGCTTACCCAGGCACGTAACCAGCTACTTGGCATGGCTGCTCAGCACCCCGATACTCTGGTTGGTGTTCGTCCTAACGGCCTTGAAAATACCCCACAGTACAAGCTGACCATCGATCAGGAAAAAGCAATGGCGCTGGGTGTATCACTTAGCGACATCAATACAACGATCAGTACAGCCTGGGGCGGTAGCTACGTTAACGACTTTATCGATCGCGGACGCGTGAAAAAAGTCTACCTCATGGCTCAGGCACCGTATCGTATGTTACCAAGCGATATTGATAATTGGTTCGTGCGCGCCAGCAACGGTTCGATGGTACCTATAAGCGCCTTTGCTACCGGAAAATGGATTTATGGTTCGCCACGTCTGGAGCGCTATAACGGCCTTCCCTCAATGGAGATTCTGGGCCAGGCTGCGTCAGGTAAGAGTTCTGGCGAGGCAATGACATTGATGGAACAGCTGGCTCATCAACTGCCAGAAGGCATTGGTTTTGACTGGACAGGCATGTCGTATCAGGAACGCCTCTCCGGTAGTCAGGCACCAGCGCTGGTTGCTATCTCACTGGTGGTGGTATTCCTTTGCCTTGCAGCACTGTATGAGAGCTGGTCGATTCCGTTTTCGGTAATGCTGGTTGTTCCGCTGGGGGTTATCGGCGCGCTAATTGCTACGACAATGCGCGGGCTAAGCAACGACGTTTACTTCCTTGTCGGCCTGCTGACCACAATCGGACTGTCGGCGAAAAATGCCATACTGATTGTGGAATTCGCTAAAGATCAGATGGAAATTGAAGGTAAAGGGCTGGTCGAAGCCACCCTTGATGCCGTACGTATGCGTTTGCGTCCTATTTTGATGACCTCTCTGGCATTTATCCTCGGGGTACTGCCACTGGCTATCAGCACCGGCGCAGGTTCAGGTGCGCAAAATGCGGTTGGTACCGGTGTTATGGGCGGAATGGTGACGGCAACGGTACTGGCAATATTCTTTGTTCCGGTATTCTTTGTTGTCGTACGTCGAAGGTTCTCACGACATAAAACCAATTTTGAATCCGGTAAAGACACAGCACAACACCATCATTAAATTGCTCTGTTATGTTAATCAAGAGGTCGCCTGCTGCGGCCTCTTTTTTTATTCTTAAACCGCCCATAGTGTTGCCGAATGAGAATAAAATCGCCATAATATATGTTACGTTATAACATACAGGAAATTATGATGAAGGAAGGTATCCACCCCGAGTATCGGACAGTAGTTTTTCATGACACTTCTGCCGACGCCTATTTTAAAGTCGGCTCGACTATTAAAACTGAACGAACTATTGAAATGGACGGGAAGACGTTTCCCTATATTACTCTCGACGTCTCTTCAGCTTCACACGTATTTTACACCGGCAAGCAGAAAGATCTGACTCGAGAGGGTCGCGCTGCCCGCTTTAATCAGCGTTTTGGCCGTTTTGCCAATTCACGCTGATAAGGTTGAGTTATGCAGGTATTGAGTTCACTACGTACGGCGAAAACACGCAATAAAGATTGCAAAGTAGTCCGGCGTCATGGCCGCATCTACGTAATTTGCAAAACTAATCCGCGGTTTAAAGCGGTGCAAGGAAGAAAGAAAAAGCGCTGAAGGATCGCCTTCAGATGAAGTAGAAGTGACAGCTAGCGGATCGAATGTGATCCGCCTTTTTCTATCACTCTTTTCTGCCGAGTAAAGATACGAAACCCCGATTTATTGGATAGCCAATCTTTAGGATTTTTACATAATCAAAGCACAATTCATTTACTTCATGCCAGCTGCCAGCACCTTAACATTATGCTCAAAAGCCTGGATATAAGTGGCAGCTACACCCCCTTTATTGCTCAGCGCTTCAGGATAAAGTTCACCGCCTGGCTTCGCATCGCTGGCAGAGGCTATCTGTTTTACCAGCCGTGGATCGGTCTGATTCTCAATGAAATAGGTATGTATTTTTTCCTGTTTCAATTGGTTAATAAGTTTTGCGACATCACTGGCGCTGGCTTCTGACTGAGTGGAAAATCCCACTGGCGACAAAAAGGTAATACCATAGCGCTGGCCAAAGTAGCCGAAGGCGTCATGACTGGTGAGAACTTTACGCTTAGCTGGCGGCACTTTTTCAAACGTATCTAAAGCCCAATGGTCCAGTGTACGCAATTTCTCTATATAAGCGGTGCCGTGCTGACGAAAATAAGCCGCATCATTCGGGTCGGCAGCGATAAGTGCATTCATCACATTTTGCGCATATATAATGCCATTCTTCATACTGTTCCACGCATGGGGATCGGTAATCTGCTTGCCATCTTCCTCCATTGAACGTGTTGATACCCCATCAGAAGCAACAATGACTTTACCGTGATAGCCTGAAGCGCTGATCAAGCGGTTTATCCAACCTTCCAGACCCAGTCCACTAATAAAAACGACATTGGCTTTAGATAATGCCTGGGCATCTTGTGGAGTAGGTTCAAAAGTATGCGGGTCACCGTTTGGACCAACCAGCGTCTTAACTACCACATGCTCACCGCCAACCTGTTTGACGATATCGCCCAGAATGGAAAAACTGGCTACAGCATCAACCGTCTTCGCCTGAACAACCGCACTAACACTTAACGCAGCTACTGCCAACGTAAGGGGAAACTTTTTCATTTTGACTCCTTTGCCATAAAAACAGGAGAACGACGACTGAGTAAGCCACCGTTAGATCCCAGTAAAATCGAAATAAAAAATAGCCCTGTCGCACTGAGCACTACCGCCGGACCGGCGGGCAATGAAAGATAGAATGAGAGTAGTAAACCAGTAAAAGTAGCCAGGATCGCCAGTAGTACTGCACAGATAATTTGCCAGGGCAGGCGCTGGCTCCAGAAGCGGGCACTCGTGGCAGGCAGCATCATCAACCCAACGGACATCAATGTGCCCAGCACCTGGAAACCAGCAACCAAGTTGATAACAACCAATAGCAGAAATATGCCGTGGACTAGCGGTGGGCTCCAACGATTCTGCGTGCGCAAAAAACCGGGATCAAACGCATCAATGACCAACGGACGATAAATTAGCGCCATAACAATCAGAGTTACGCAAGAAATACTAGTGACCAGCAGCAATGAGGGGTTATCCACTGCGAGTAATGAACCAAAAAGAACGTTCAACAAGTCGACGCTGGATCCTTTAAGTGAAACAAGCGTCACGCCAAGCGCCAACGATCCCAAATAAAATCCCGCAAAGCTGGCATCTTCACGCAGCGGGGTGAAGCGGCTAACTGCGCCGGAAAGTATCGCTACTGTTAGTCCGGCAATAACGCCGCCGATTCCCATCGATACCAATGATAATCCGGAGATAAGGTAACCCAGCGCTGCACCAGGTAACACCGCATGAGAGAGCGCATCACCAACCAGGCTCATTCGTCGCAGAGAGAGAAACACGCCTAGTGGCGTTGAACTGACAGACAGTGCCAGACAAGCGACTAATGCCCGACGCATAAAACCAAACTCGAGCAGGGGTTGAATAAAATGCATTAACACGGCACTTCTCCCCGGCATGCTGTCGCCAGCGGAACGACCGTTGCACTACCCTGCTCCCAGCTGACCTCTTCACTTGTAATGCGCAGAGTCTGCATAAAATGGCGTTCTACTGTTTGCGAATCGTGTAAAACGACCACCAAAGTACAACCTGCCTGATGGCGTTCATGGAGCAGAGAGAGCAGCAGCTCAACGGTTTTTTCATCAACACCGCTAAAGGGTTCATCCAACAGCAATAATTGCGCCTGTTGCATTAACATACGTGCAAATAAGACACGCTGTAGCTGACCGCCAGACAAAGTGCCCGGCTGTGCTTTGGCAAAAGCATCCATGCCAACGGTTTCTAACGCTAGCATAATCTCATCACGCTGGCTGCGCGAAACAGCCCGCAGCCAACCGTTACAAGGCCAGCATCCCATTGCGACGATATCAAACACAGACACCGGAAACTGCTTTTCAATATCAGCATGTTGGGGGAGCCAGGCAAACCGCACAGGCGGAATAGGGCGGCTAATTGAACCGCTAACGGGCGGAATAGCACCGGCAAGCGTTTTTAATAGTGTTGATTTCCCACAGCCATTGGCGCCAACCAGCGCGGTCATCGATCCTTGCGTTAAATCGCCATCGATTTCGGGGGTTACCGGCCTTCCCCGGTATCCTACGCGAAGCTGATTAAATGTAATCATACCAGTGTTGCCCACCAACACATAAGCAACAACATGGCGGCTGGCATTAAAACTAATGCGCATCGAACCAGAGCGGATAAGGTCAGCAAGCTAAAGTTAGAGGAAAACATCTGCATCAAACAACCAAAAATGTTATAACATAACAACCATATTATTCTCTACAGCGTAATTCTTGCAATGCAAAAGTGTTTCTAACTATTGCAGAAAATATTTTATAATAACCAGATGAATCAAGGAGCTAAAAACTCGACAATGTGCAGGAAAATTATGAAAATTCAGCTATGATATATAATAGTTTTTCTACTAATGAGGCATTTTGTATGAACATTAAGTGGATAATCTATACTTCTTGTTGTCGTTTGTATCAGTGGTTTACGCTCATGTGGCAGAGCACAGAATATTATCTCTCAAATAACGTAAATCATCGCAATCAACACTAGTTGGCAAGTTTTTTGCTTCAGAAACAGAGAGAATTAGAAATAAATTTAAAGAATATTTTAGATAGATCCACGTAAGCTGAGCGTATTTTATTCTACGACAACAGACTTATTACTTTCGAAGGGTTTGAGGAAATTACGCAACAATACAGGTCATAACTCAGCGCTCTCGTTAGTCGATGTCTTACACGAGCGTTTGCTGAACTTAAAAATTCTCATTGTTAATTTATTATTTAATAATACGGTTATATATCCTTTACTAATGATAAATTTAAAAATTAAATTTTTCTAATCATCATTATTGATGCGCAACGTTACTCATTTCAACACAATAATATGATACATTAGTTTACACAGAGTTTGCTCATTTCCTGACTAATCACTCGCTGTACAGGTGTGTTTAACGTGGCAGTTTGTTTGCTACCTAAGGGGAAAAAGATGGACGAATACTCACCAAAAAGGCATGATATCGCTCAGTTAAAATTCTTATGCCAGTACCTATATGATGAAAGTCTTGCGAGTTTGGGTGAAAGTCATCATGGCTGGGTAAATGATCCAACATCAGCACTCAATATTCAGCTCAATGAACTGGTTGAACACATTGCAGCTTTTATGATGAATTACAAGATTAAACACCAGCAAGATGATTTCTCAGCTCAAGTAGATGAATACCTGGACGATACCTATATGCTTTTTAGCAATTATGGAATCAACGCCCAGCAGCTACAGAGCTGGCAACACTCTGCTGGCAATCTGTTTAATATATTTGCTGAAAAAAGTAGGCAATGGGCGTCTGATCCCAGCCACACTTATCAGTAACTCATTATTTATACTACGGTTTAAAAATGACTGAAAAAGTTCTTACTAAAAATGATTATCTTATGCGGCTTCGCCGCTGTCGTTCTATCGACACACTCGAACGAGTAATAGAAAAAAACAAGTACGAATTATCTGATGAAGAGCTGGCGATATTCTATTCAGCTGCCGATCATAGACTGGCAGAACTAACGATGAACAAACTTTATGACAAAGTCCCTGTTTCTGTCTGGAAATATGTTCGCTGAAATAGAATTTATTACTGGAAATGGGTGAGAGCGAATTGACTTAGCGTCATAAGTGGTGGAGGCTCTGCAAGCCACATCCCGGCACACGCGTCATCTGCTGCGGCTGCTTCCTTCCGGACCTGACCGGGTTCACAGGTTAGCATTGCGGGAGAACCAACAAAGCCTCCATTGATTGCTCTGTTTCCAGAGCGCAGGCATTATCGATGATGAACCTGCCAAATGCAAGCTCAGCCAGGGCAAACGATGATTTCTTGCCCATAATCGCTCAAAATTTATTTAAATAATCCCTTATTCAACAACTGAAGGTATTTTGGTTCTGAAAATGGACGCCGGGGCTAACTTTTATCAACGGGTTTATCAGGTACTTGCCGCAATTCCCCGTGGTTGCGTTTCAACCTATGGTGATATTGCCATGCTGGCAGGTTCGCCTTGTGCCGCCCGCCAGGTTGGTGGAGTACTTAAACATTTACCAGAGGGAAGCAAACTCCCCTGGCATCGGGTGGTTAACCGGAACGGACAGATATCTTTAACCGGACCGGATTTATCTCGTCAGCGCGAAGCATTGATAGCAGAAGGTATTGATGTCAGCCATGAAGGCAAGATTTCACTGTCTCGCTACCGTTGGAAGATCTAAAAATAAAGCGGCGCCAGACACCGCTTTATTCAAATTTACATGTTGGTTGGCGCAGGGACGGCTACAGAAGATGTTACCTGAGTTGGCGAGGTTGAAGGTACCTTAGTTGTTGCTCCTGTACCGGCAGGTACGGCTACTGAAGGAACCGGAATCAGTACCAGATCCTGCCGGATTCCCCCCTGATTAATAACCGGTTTGGCATTTTCAGTGATAAAAACCAGCTGGCCTTTCACCACCACCGCTGCACTCAAAATAATATGCGCATTGGGTTGAATTTCACGGGGATTGTAAGGCAGCACAAAGTGAAATGGTGGCTGTTTGCCATCGGTTCTCATCACACGCTGGGCGATAACTTTCGAAGGAGCATTGGAGGAGGAAGCATCTGAAACCGTAACTGTCAGTACGGAGTCAGCAGGTAAAGCCACTTTCTGACGTATCAATACGTCACCACTGACGTTTGGTTGTCTCAACGCAGTTTGCACCCCCCTTACCTCCGATCCCAAGGTAGGCGTAGCAACATCGTTACTTTTATTCGTGCAGCCAGAGATGGTTGCCGCCAGCACAACAGCGCTTAAAACCAGCCAGAATTTCATTATTGTTTTCCCCTTATAATTAATGTGAGACGACACAGGCAGCTGAAATCTACAGACCAGATACCCCGTTGAATTAATTTTGGCACAGGTTACTGTTTTTTGCCTGACCCCCATCGGACAACGTTATTGCTGTCAGTTCAGGGTATTTTTAACCTCAGCGATTGCGTTAACGAATGCATTTTCACACACTGCTTTATAGCTAAGGAGACGACAGCTATGGGACAAGCGCTCAATAACTTACTTACGCTGCTCAATCTTGAAAAACTGGAAGAAGGTTTGTTTCGGGGTCAAAGCGAGGACCTGGGTTTACGTCAGGTATTCGGCGGACAGGTTGTCGGCCAGGCTATCTGTGCAGCAAAACAAACAGTACCGACGGATCGCATTATCCACTCTTTCCACAGCTATTTTTTACGACCAGGCGATAGCAAAAAAGCCATAATTTATGACGTTGAAACTCTACGCGATGGTAAAAGTTTTAGCACCCGCCGCGTTAAAGCTATGCAGAAGGGCCAGCCTATTTTTTATATGACGACCTCTTTTCAGGGATATGAACAAGGATTTGAGCATCAGAAGACGATGCCTGACGTTCGGGGGCCCGATGGATTATGCTCTGAAGCAGACAACGCAAAGCAATTGGCCCATTCACTTCCTCTCGCCATGCGCGATAAGTTTCTGGCAGAGCAGCCATTTGAAATCCGCCCGGTGACTTTTCACAACCCGCTGAAAGGTCATGTTGACGAACCACATCGTTGCGTGTGGCTGAGGGCAAATGGTCCAGTTCCTACCGATTATCATCTTCACCAATATTTACTGGGTTACGTCTCAGACTTTAACTTCTTAGCGGTGGCACTTCAGCCGCACGGTAAAGGTTTTCTCGAACCGGAAATGCAGGTAGCAACTATCGACCACTCCATGTGGTTTCATCGCTCCTTCGATTTAAACGAATGGTTACTTTACAGTGTGGAGAGCACCTCTGCATCAAGCGCAAGGGGTTTCGTTCGCGGTGAGTTTTACACTCAGAGCGGCAAGTTAGTTGCTTCAAGCGCGCAGGAAGGCGTAATAAGGGTTCATCAATCTTAAAACCAGTAAACGCGGGAAGGGAGGAGCCGTTAGCTCCCCCCTCCCTTTAAAACGATTAGATTCCGACACTCACTTACTGGTTGTAGGCATTCTCACCGTGGCTGTTAACATCGAGCCCTTCCTGTTCGTGATCCTCAGGTACGCGCAGTCCAACAATCATATCCGCCACTTTAAAACCAATCAGTGCAACTATCGCTGTCCAGATGATGGTAACGCCCACACTAAATAGTTGAACCCATATCTGATGCCCCATCGTTACACCTGCGGCATAGCCGACGCCGCCCAGAGTAGAAGAGGCAAAAACGCCGGTCAGGATACAGCCAACGATGCCACACACGCCGTGAACGCCAAATACATCGCAGGGATCGTCAACCTGCAACAAACGCTTCAGGCCGGAGACACCCCATACGCCAGCCACACCACCAATCAGGCCGATGAGTAATGCACCGCCTACACCGACATAGCCACAGGCCGGCGTAATAGCAACCAGTCCGGCAATTGCTCCGGAGCACACCCCCAGCAAAGACGGTTTTCCACGCAGCACCCATTCGGCGAAGGTCCAGCTTAACATCGCGCCAGCCGTTGCCGTAACGGTGTTAAGAAAAGCCAGCGCGGCGATTTCATTTGCAGCACCAGCAGACCCTGCGTTGAAACCAAACCAGCCCACATAGAGGATGGAGGTTCCGGTAAACACCATTGGCAAGCTATGTGGCTTAAAGGCCTCTTTACCGAATCCGGCACGTTTACCAAGCAGGTAGGCACCCACCAACCCGCCTACGGCAGCGTTTATGTGAACGACAGTACCACCGGCAAAATCCATAGCGCCATCTGCTGCGAGAAATCCACCAGCCCAGACCATATGCGCAATTGGCAGATAAGCCAGAGTTAACCAGATAATCGAGAAAATCAGCAGAGCCGAGAAGCGAATACGTTCAGCCAGCGCACCGACAATCAATGCAACCGTAATACAGGCAAACGATGCCTGAAAGGCAATGTGAATATATTGGTAAAAAGAGCCCATCAATGCCGTAGGAGCAATGCCTTTGAGCATTCCCCAGCCTAAGCCACCAAAGAAGGCATTACCTTCGCTGAAAGCCAGCGAATAGCCGTACAGTACCCACAAGACACAAACCAGCGCAAAAGTGACTGAAACCTGAGTCATCATTGAGAGCACATTTTTACTGCGGATCAACCCGCCGTAAAACATTGCGACGCCGGGAATAGTCATGAACAATACCAGCGCTGTACAAATCATCATAAATGCGTTATCAGCCTTATCGGCTACAGCAGGCGCCGCAGCCATCGCCAGCGATGGTAAAAATACCAGGCTTGCCAGTGCGGATTTCATCATTTTTTTATTCATTTTCACCGTCCCCTTACCCTATTGCTGCCAGATAGTTACAGCGCTGCCTCATCAACCTCGCCAGTACGGATACGGATCACCCGCTGCAATTCGGCAACAAAAATTTTGCCATCGCCAATCTTTCCGGTGTAAGCCGCTTTACTGATTACATCAATAACTTCATCGATCTGATCGTCTGCAATCGCAATATCAATCTTCACTTTAGGCAAAAAGTTAACGCTATATTCAGCACCACGATACAACTCTGCGTGTCCTTTTTGACGCCCGAACCCTTTAACTTCGGTCACTGTCAGACCTTGAATACCTATAGAAGAGAGCGCCTCGCGGACATCCTCCAGCTTGAATGGCTTAATGACTACGGTAACCAGCTTCATGTGATCCCCTCCAGGTATTAGATAAGGTCAGACACCTTACATATGCTTTTTAAAGCAAAGGCTGTGCCAAAAATGACGATAGTTAAATTTCCACCACGTTAAACATGGCTCGCGGGCCTCCCCACCAGATATTCGGGGAAAAATGGGGAAGAAAAAGGATACGGAAACAACGCTGCGCACTATTAAGGTGCGCCGTGCGTTAAAGCAGTGCGTTAACCGCGAATGGATGGTTGTACGCCGGTTTGTCGTAAAAAAGGCTAGATTTTTGAGATGACGTTTTCTGACAGCGCTTTACCGGCTTGCTGCAACTGGTACATTTGCCAATAGCGCCCTTTATGAGCCAGCAATTCTTCGTGACGCCCCTGCTCCACAGCCTGGCCTTGGTGCAAAACCATAATGTTTTCAGCATCAACAATGGTAGAAAGACGATGGGCAATCACCACCAGCGTTGTTTTCTCTCGTACTGCTCGTAGCGCCTGTTGGATAGCCTGTTCGGTACCTGAATCGATGTTTGCCGTGGCCTCATCAAGGATCAGTATCTCCGGGGGATCAACCAGCACCCGGGCCAGCGCCAACAGCTGCTTTTGCCCCACGGAGAGATTATTACCCTGCTCTCCCAGAGGCGTATGCAAGCCCTCGCTCATCGCCCGAGCCAACCCGGCCAGCTGCACGCTTTCCAATGCCTGCCAGATCACTGCCTCTGAGAGCGGTCGGCCCAGGGCAACGTTAGCGTAAAACGAGTCCGCCATAACAACCGGATCTTGCTGCACCATAGCAATGCCCTGACGCAGAGATCGATGGGAATAGTTCGATAGCGGCCGGCCAGATAACAAGATTGTGCCGTGTTGCGGGGAATAATAGCCCATCAGCAGACTGGCAAGAGTGCTTTTACCGCTGCCGGTGTGACCTACCAGCGCAACGAAGCTTCTTGACGCGACCGACAGGTTAATATTTTGCAGCACCTTATGACCACTGCGGTAAGAAAAGCTCAGACCGCAGATAGTGATTTCACCATTCTGCATCGGCCGATCATCAGATCCATACGCCTGCCGTGGCGCGTCGATCAGCTCAAATATTCGCTCACCGGCAACCACCGCCTGTTGCAGCATCGACTGCTGAGTGGTTAGTTCAATCAACGGTTCATTGAGACGCCCAAGATAACTGATAAAAGCGTACAGAACGCCCACTTCCACTGAACCTGCATGAGAAAAACCAAACAGCAGCATTAACCCGCACAAAATAAAGGCAGAAAACAGGCTCAGTAGCGGTCGCAGCAAAAAGCCATCAAGGCGCAACGTTTCCATACGTGCCAGGTAGTGAGAGCGACTCGTCTCTCCAATTCGCTCGCCAAAACGCGCCTGCTGGCGAAATTGCTGGATGACGCTCATTCCGTTAATAACTTCATTAAAACCGTTATTTATATCAGCAAGATAACTTCTAACGCGTCGGGCGATAGGGGTGCTGTAACGCTGATAAATGAGCATCACCGCCAGTACCAGTGGAAAAATAATCAGCGCAACGAGCGCCATTTGCCAGTTAAGGCTGAACATAGCGATCAACATGGCACCGATCAATGCAGCGCTGCGTAACACTGTCGCCAGCACAGTAACATACAGATCCCTGACCACTTCCGTATCGTTGGTTACGCGGGAAATAATCTGCCCTACCGGCTGCATATCGAAGGTGCTAAGTGGCTGATGTAATGCCGCGTCCATGACGTCGCTACGCAGGCGTTGCACCACGCCAACCGCCACCTGGCTGAACAGCATCGACTGACCATAGTGAAGTAACGCAGCCAGTACCTGTAACAGCACAAACGCAGAAAATATGCAGATAACTGGTCCGAGTGGCATGCTTCGCTGTGCAACCATATTATCGATAAAATAACTGATCAAAACTGGCCCAAGCACTTCTGCACAAGCAGCAATCCACAACATAAGTACAGCTTTTATTATTGGCTTACGCCAGAGAGAACTATAGCCAAGCAGTCGGCGTAGCGTTGGCCAAAGCTGAAAAACATTAGCCACAGTAAGGCACCTCGTGATCCTCATCTTCCAGCGCCGCTTCTAACTGCTGATACCGGTACATATCCTGATACCAGCCCGGCCGCTGGATGAGCTGGCTGTGTGTTCCTCGCTGCTCCACTGCGCCCATTTTCAATACCAACGTTTCATTCGCTTCCACTAAAGCCGACAAGCGATGGGCACTGATGATGAGTGTTTTTCCGCACCCCCAGCGCCGTAAATTGTGCAGGATTTGGTGCTCAGTCCGCCCGTCTACTGCGGATAGCGCATCGTCAAGGATCAGAATTTCTGCATTGAGTAGTAGTGCCCGCGCAATTGAAATACGCTGTTTTTGTCCTCCCGACATCATAACGCCGCGCTCCCCCACTTGAGTCTCATACCCCTGCGGCAGGTGCAAAATATCATCATGAACACTCGCCAGACGCGCAGCCTGCTCAATTTCTTCGCGACTTGCACCGGGACGTCCAAGTGCTATGTTATTAGCCACCGTGTCGGAAAACAAAAAAGGCGTCTGATTGACCACAGCCAGGCGACTGCGCCAGCTATCCAGCCGGAAAAGCGTTAATGACTTTCCGTGAAAGCGAATTTCACCTTGCTCAATATCAAAATGACGCTGAATCAAACTCAGTAGCGTGCTTTTTCCGCTGCCGGTAGGACCGCAAAGTCCCAGCATCTGTCCCGGCTTAAGGTCCACAATCAAATGAAGTAAGGCAGTCTGCCGGCTACCAGGATAGCTAAACTGACGAACCGCAATCTGCAGTAATCCACGCCCCTGTGGTACAGTAACGAAACCATCTACAACGGTCGGCACCTCGGCCAGTAGCGCCTGAATACGTGTCCAGGCCGCACTGCCGCGCTCAACGATATTAAACATCCAGGCCAGTGCTAACATCGGCCAAATCATCAATCCCAGATACATGATGAAACTGGTCAGCTGTCCGAGGGATAAAATTCCCCTCCATACCATCCAGCTTCCACCCCCCATCGCCAGCAAATTTGACAAACCAACTGCCAGATAAATCGTGGGGTCAAAACGGGCATCGATCTGAGCGACGCGCATGTTCTTTGCACCCGTGTCGCCAGCGATTGCGGTAAACTTTTTTGACTGATGCTCTTCAAGACCAAACGCTTTGATCATGCGTATACTACTAAGACTTTCCTGAACCTGATCGTTTAGCGAGGAAAAAGCCGCCTGCGCAGTTTTAAAGCGTTGATGTAATTGCTCACCATAGCGGTGGATGATCACCGCCATGATCGGCATGGGGAGTAAAGCCAGCAGTGTCAACTGCCAGCTAATAGAAGTACTCATTACCAGCAAGACCATGATGCCCATCACCAGCGAATCCACTAGCGTCAACACGCCTTCGCCAGCAGCAAACACTACCCGATCAACGTCATTGGTCGCTCTGGCGATAAGGTCACCGGTACGGTGGCGCAGATAGAAAGCAGGATGCTGGCGGCTCAACTGGCGATAAAAGTCCTCTCTTAGCTCTACCGCCAGCTGGTATGAGGCGCCGAAGAGCAATATACGCCACACATAGCGCAGCAGATAAGTTATCAGGGCGGCCAACAGCATCAGACCAATCCACATGAGCAACGTCGCGCTTGTCATGCGCTGTTGAGCCACTCCGTCGACGATGACTCCTACCAGTTTTGGCGGTATAAGCTGAAGCAGCGCTATTATTACTAACAGCGATACCGCTCCAAGATAGCGACGCCATTCGCGCAGGAAAAAGTGACGAAGTTGACTGAACAGTCTCACAAAAAAACCTCAATTAACGAGCGAATTTCAGGCCTCGTGTATCAGCACTGGCAGTGCAGTAGTGTATTTTATTTCCTCCATTGCAAAACTGGAAGTTACGTCAATGAGTCCATCAACGTTATTTAGCAGCTTTTTATAAAGCGCATCATAGCTTTTCATATCCGCCACCTGAACATGCAGCAAATAGTCATACTCACCTGCCATACGATAAAAGGCCATGACTTCCGGCATGACTTGCACCGCTTCGGCAAACTGCCCGAGCCATTCCCGGTTGTGCTGCTGCGTTTTAATCATCATAAATGCCGTAAGCGATAACCCAAGCTTCTCATTATTAAGCAGCGCTACTTTACTAAGGATATATCCCTCATCCTCCAGACGTTTCAGACGCTTCCAGCATGGAGTTGTCGTCAAATGTACTGCATCCGCCAGCGCCTGCAGAGATAGCATACAATCCTTCTGCAGCAAATTAAGCAGCATAAGATCTTTATCATCGAGGTTATTGTTTAGCAAAAATTTCTCCAAAAAGAGATTTACGTAGTGCCATTATAGTAACCTTTTCTCTCATATTTTGGTTAATATGCACAAATTAATATACCTCAGGGAAAGTCAGCATGAACCAGAAAATAAAACGGAACCTACTAATCAGCGGGTTATTCATCGCTGTTGCTTTGACATGGGGTACGACCTGGATGGCAATGAAAATTACCGTGGCGACGGTTCCCCCGATATTCGCCACCGGCCTACGCTTTCTCTGTGCGTCACCGCTGCTGATAGCGCTGGCGCGCTACAAAAAAGCGCCGCTGCTATTTCCTGCCGGGCAGCGGTTTTTCCAGCTTGCCGTAATGTTGTTTTATTTTGCAATTCCCTTTACGTTGATGATCTATGGGGAACGTTTTACTACTTCCAGCCTGGCGGCCATTATTTTCGCCACCATGCCAGCGGCAGTACTCGCGGCCTCAATGATTTTCCTTGGGGAAAAAACCAGTTTACAACAGCTGATTGGCCTGGCAATCAGTACCGTCACACTTTGTACTATTCTGTGGCAGGAAACACATTCCAGAGGTGACAGTTTACTGCAGGGAATTACAGCCCTGGTTGCCGCCGTTCTGATTCACGCTACCATGTACGTACAGTGTAAAAAGCGCTGTGCGGGAATTTCTGTATTGAGCTATAACGCCTTGCCTTGCCTGGGGGCGGGTATGCTACTCACACTGATCGGATTAAGCGAAGCTCCTGACTTCAGCCATTTTGCACCTCAGGCGCTGCTGGCAATTGCCTATCTGGGCATTGTAGCGGGTGTTGGCGGCATCCTGTGCTACTTTGCTTTGCAGCAGTTTGCTAAACCTTTTCAAGCCTCACTTGTGTTCCTGGTTTTCCCCTTGGTGGCGATAGCTCTTGAAAACCAGCTAAGTGGTACGAGCATCAGCCGGGATTCACTGCTGCTGCTTATCCCCTTTTTATCAGGGATACTGCTAACTCTCTATCGTGGGCCAGCTTCCAAACCACAGGTTTCGACGGCCACCAATAACACTCGCCAGGTAAGCTAGTTTATTGATATCAATAAAACCAGGCGTTCAAGCCCGGCACTGTTTAAAACACCACTATATTCGAGGGTGAACAGGCGGGGTAGGGTTTACACCAACAATGATTGAGAAAATGGTAAGCATGCTGCGTCGCACATAGATCAATGACAAGCAGTGGTGACAGTCCCGCACTCAGACGAAACAGTGGACATATCTACAAAACACACTAAGGACGAACAACAAAGATGTGCTCCCGCTGCTATACGTTCAACCGGCACAACTTGTTGTGCTCTCCAATAAGGCAACGTTTCGTCTTGTAGTGAGCCATAGTCCTTCCCAGAGTCACCAGCTGACCAACTTTAACGTTGTACCGGTCAGACAGGGCGAACACAGTCTGTAGCATCTGAGGCGTCCACCGGGGGAATCAATTCAATATGAGTGAGCATCCGTTGGAGCGCTCTGCAAGTGTGATATTTGCTTTATGACATCAGCTAACGGCTTAAGTCTGCACACTACCTACATTGCTTAACGAAGCGGATTTACTCAAACAGCTATTATTGAAGGTTAATGATACCAGCGCGGATCAACCTTTCTGACTTGCCCATCATAAGCCTGGTGGCGATTCATCCTGCCCTCTTATCATCGCTTTCAACCCAACGCGCCGTCCGACGCGAAAGATATACATCTGAAGGCCAGGGAGGATGTAATTTCACCAGGGCGTGGCGTGGCTCCGGGATAAGATGATCCGGCTGGGATTTCTTCGCTGCTAACGCTACCATATGCATCTGAATTAACCGGAGAGAAGAGATGAAGCGTGCGGTTGTAGTTTTTAGCGGAGGTCAGGATTCAACAACCTGTCTGATCCAGGCACTGGCACAGTATGAGGATGTCCACTGCATAACATTTGACTACGGTCAGCGTCACCGGGCAGAAATTGATACCGCCAGACATTTAAGTGCGCATCTGGGCGTCAGCGCGCATAAAGTGCTGGACGTAACCCTGCTCAACGAACTGGCAATCAGCAGCCTGACGCGCGACAACATACCAATTCCGAATTATGATCCTGATGCGAACAGTCTACCCAATACTTTTGTCCCAGGCCGTAACATCCTTTTTCTGACGCTCTCTTCTATTTATGCTTATCAGGTCGACGCTGAGGCCGTGATCACTGGTGTTTGTGAAACAGATTTTTCCGGCTATCCCGACTGTCGGGATGAGTTCGTAAAAGCGCTGAATCATGCCGTCAAACTGGGTATGGCCCGCACGATTCGTTTTGAAACACCATTAATGTGGCTTAACAAGGCGGAAACATGGGCGCTAGCTGACTACTGGCAGCAACTCGATTTAGTTCGCACAAAAACGCTTACCTGTTATAACGGTATTCAGGGAGATGGCTGCGGTGAATGTGCAGCCTGTCATCTGCGCGCCAATGGTCTTCAGCAGTACCAGCAAAACCCCACAACCATCATGCAGGCAATGAAAAGCAAAACAGGCCTCACCTGAAACCGGTTTTGTTCTTATTGAAGCGAAATTACACCGCCGACATTATTTGTTCACACTGCTTAGCCGCTGCCTCAACTCTCCCTCCATTGGCAGTGCTTTATGTGTTTTCAGATCTATGCACACAAAAGTCAGTCAGGCATAGGCTATCACTGCACCATCAGGTGACAACGTGATCGTCTGGCTGATAACACCGCTATGCCGACAAAATTCAACCAGCTCACTTGCCACTCTCAGTACATCCTCTAATAGTGCTGGGCGGCAAAAGTTAATGTTGATGTTGATGTTGATGTTGATGTTGATGTTGATGTTGATGTTGATCACCACAAAACCGTATTGACTTTCTTGCAACCAGCGGAAAAGTGGCTCCTGCCCCAGCCAATGCGCCAATAAGAGGCCGGACCAACTGGTGCGACCTCAAGGCATGGCAGCCATGTTGGATAAATCCATTCGGTCAGTAACGTAATGAGGGCACGATCACAGCTTAAGATTTACCAGATTTCTTTTCAGCAACGCTTCGCCAATACCGGGCACCTCACTTAGCTGCTCAATCGCTGTAAACGGACCATATTGCTTGCGATAGCTAACAATGGCCTCCGCTTTCCTCAGTCCCACACCATTCAGCATTTTTGCCAGCTCAGAAGCACTCGCCTGATTGATACTGACTTGCTCGCCATTTACAGCACTACTTTTACTGTCTGTTATTTCTACCTGATCAGGTAGCTTTGTTGGTTCAGCTGACTTTGGCGGCGCAGCAAGCGTCTGCCCCATGCCAGCCATCAAAAGGCCACTAAGAATAATTGCCTGATACCATGATTTTTCCATATGTCATCTCCTTATTTGTCAGGGCACAGCCAAAGTAAACAACCGGTGAAAACACCACAATCCGCTCATTCACTCGCTGGAAAACTGGCCGGAAAAAAAATCCTGAATTGCAGCAACGTCATCCATCTTTGCGCGATGGCGCAGAATATTCCGGTTAAGAGAAGAAAACGTCGGGAAGAAGATAATAAAAAAGGCCGGGCAAGTTGCCTCGGCCTTATAATCAATTTGTTGACGGTTACTGAACGTCAACTCCTGAACCATATTTTATTTTGGCTTCTTTGCGCAGACTACTCAGCAGTGCCTCGAAAGCTATCTGAGCATTATTCTGCGTGATGCCCTGAGCCAACGCATTTTTTTGCGCTTCAGGCATACTGCCAGCCTGTACTTTATCCAGCGCTAGCAGCACGACGTTTCCTGTGCCATCCTCGCTTACACCGTATGATGTCCCATTTTTTGGCGGCAGCGGTAGCTCAAACACCGCCTGAGTGATCGCCGACTGATCTGTACGACTTAGTGTTTGTGGGGCCCCAAACGTCAACTGCGCCGCTTTCATCGCCTGATCGCCTTTACCACTTTTTAGCGATACCAGTAATTTTTCTGCCTGAGCGTTAGCCTCTTTGCTAGCCTTTTCGCGGCGAATATCTTGCGTTATCAGTGCACGAACCTCAGAAAGTGGTTTCACCGCCGGTGCTTTATAGTCAGCAATACGCAGTACGAAAGCCTGATCGCCATCAACGGTGATAATATCGGAGTTACTGCCCGGAGCACCGTTATGACCCCGCAAACCGCCATTGAAAATAGCCTGTTCAACCGGTTTAAAAGCTAACACAGCCGGGACGGTATCGCGGGTGAACCAGCCGGTTTCAACCGCCTTAACGTCGGCGGCTTGCTCGGCTCCCGCTAGCGATGTGTTATTGTTGCTGGCAGCATCACTCACTTTTTGCTGCAGCTTATAATAGGCTTCTATTGCTTTTTCCTGCTTCACTTTGTCCGCAATCTGATCATGCACTTGCGCCAGTGGCTTAATTTGCTGCGGTTGAATATCATCCAACCGCGCAACAAGATAGCCAACTGAAGACTTAATTACTCCTGACAGCTGACCTTTATTCTTCAGGCCAGCATTTTTTAACTCATCCGGCATGGTTTCCGGTTCCAGCCATCCCATATCGCCGCCTTTGCGTGCGGTGATAGGATCGATAGATTTTTGTTTAGCGAGGGTGGCAAAATCAGCACCGCTCTTCAGTTCATTCAACACCGCCTGTGCATC
Source organism: Izhakiella capsodis (assembly GCF_900115045.1). GTDB lineage: Bacteria > Pseudomonadota > Gammaproteobacteria > Enterobacterales > Enterobacteriaceae > Izhakiella > Izhakiella capsodis. Next base: position 89,484 of record NZ_FOVC01000006.1, read on the forward strand.
AGCCTGAGTTTTGGTTTGAATGACGCTAAAACGACTACGTTCTGGTTGGGTAAAATCCTGCTTATGTTGATCATACCAATTTTGAATATCGCTCTCGCTGACCGACACCTGCATGCTGGCTGCATCCAACTTAATGTAGCTGACGCGGAACTGCTCAGGCACCATAAAGCTGACTTTGTTCTGTTCGTAGTAATTTTCAATTTCGCTTTCGCTGACGCTTTGTTTTGCTGTCAGGGCGTCCACGCTAATAGTCGCTTCACGAACGATACGCTGTTGAGAAACCAGTGCGGCCAACGCATCCTCTTCACCTTTTAACAGGAAATCAGTACCCGCGACAGACTGAATTAGTTGCTGTACAGCCAGCTGTTTACGCAGGGCTTCTGCGTACTGGTCAGGTGAATAGCCCATATTCGACAAGATGTTATTATATTTCGCATTGTCAAACTTACCGTTATTCTGGAAGGCAGGCTGACTAAAAATAGCCTGTTTAATCTGATTATCGCTGATAGACAGGCCAATCTTTTTAGCGTATTGATCGAGCAGTTTCTCATCTATCAGCTGAGAAAGCGCCTGCCGCCGCATCTGGCTCATATAACCTGCGCTACTCGCCAACGCAGAAAACTGATCGCCCAGCATCTGCTGCTGACGCGCTTGTTCGTTCGCGTAAGCACGCTCCATCTGTATGCGACTAATTTCGTCCCCGTTTACCTTGGCAGCATAGTTCGCATTTCCACCGACCAAATAGTTACCTATCCCCGTCAGCACAAATGACAGAATAATCAACCCCAGTATGATTTTGAGCACGACATGGCTTGATGCCGTACGTAAATTGTCCATCATCGTGTGACAACACTCCGCTGTATTATGTATATAAATCTCAGCGCTTGAGCGGCCTGTCCGTTAAGCCGTCTTACGCAGCGCGTTCTCACGTCGTATGACAATCAGATAAAGAGAATTGTCACTCAAAGATAAAAAGGCACATCGTCACCCTGATGTGCCTATTAGATTACCTGATAACGCCCGAACAGTCCTCATTCAGCCAGATTATTCTGCAAGCTGACGTGAGAGTTCCATTAATTAACAGCGTCTTTCAACGCTTTACCAGCGCGGAAACCTGGAACCTTACTGGCAGGGATCGTGATTTCTTTTCCGGTCTGCGGATTACGGCCAGTACGTGAAGCACGTTCACGTACTGAGAAGGACCCAAAACCAACTAAAGCAACCTCCTCACCAGACTTAAGAGCGTCAGAAACTGAGCTCATAAAGGCGTCTAATACACGCCCAGCAGCTGCTTTAGAAATATCAGCATTTGCAGCAATTTTATCTATCAGTTGTGACTTATTCACGCTATTCATCCCCTCTTAATTATTTACTTTGCGGTCAGATTAATCATCTGCCACTATCGCGCAGTAATTATACAGGCATTTTGCCTGAGTCAGGCAGACTGCGACATTGCTACATCTTGCCGCGACTGGTTTGACTGCCTCTAAGTTAACGGCACAAAAAAAAGCTGGCAAGTACCAATTTACTTGCCAGCCCCGGTTTTACGTTGTTTTTGCCATCTATCACTATTTTGCCGTGGCAACATGCATCCCACAGGGCGCATTTTCTAGTGCTAACATCAACACTTCCTCAATGCGTTTTACCGGATGGATATCCAAATCGGCGATGATATTATCCGGAATTTCTTCCAAATCGCGTTTGTTCTCATCAGGGATAAGTACTTTTTTGATCCCCCCTCTGTGTGCTGCCAGCAATTTTTCCTTCAGGCCTCCAATTGGCAGAACCTGACCACGCAGTGTAATTTCACCAGTCATTGCGACATCAGCACGCACGGGATTACCTGTCAGACAGGAAACTAACGCGGTACACATAGCAATGCCCGCACTCGGACCGTCTTTCGGCGTAGCACCTTCAGGCACGTGGACGTGAATATCGCGCTTCTCATAGAAATCGCCGTTTATACCCAGCTTATCAGCACGAGCACGAACAACTGTCAACGCAGCCTGTATCGACTCCTGCATCACCTCGCCCAAAGAACCGGTATAAGTTAGCTTACCTTTACCTGGCACACAGGCCGTCTCGATGGTCAACAAATCGCCACCGACTTCAGTCCATGCCAGTCCGGTAACCTGTCCCACACGATTCTCGCTGTCGGCACGACCGTAATCGAAACGCTGGACTCCGAGGTAATCCTTCAGATTATCACCGCTTATGATGATATTTTTCAGAGACTTATCCATAAGCAGTGCTTTAACAGCCTTGCGGCAAAGCTTCGACAGCTCGCGCTCAAGACTACGAACGCCCGCCTCACGCGTGTAATATCGAATAATGCCAACAATGGCGCTGTCTTCCAGTGTCAGTTCGCTGGCTTTAAGCGCGTTACGCTCAATCTGCTTGGGTAATAAATGCTGTCTGGCAATATTTAGCTTTTCGTCTTCGGTATACCCCGAAAGACGAATGACCTCCATACGATCCAAAAGCGCTGCCGGAATATTCATTGAGTTTGATGTGGCAACAAACATCACGTCTGAAAGGTCGTAATCGACCTCAAGATAATGATCGTTAAAGGCTACGTTCTGCTCAGGATCCAATACCTCCAGCAATGCCGAAGCTGGATCACCTCGCATATCCGAAGACATTTTGTCAATTTCATCTAACAAAAATAGCGGGTTTTTCACCCCAACCTTCGCCATTTTCTGAATTAGTTTACCCGGCATAGAACCAATATAAGTCCGACGATGACCGCGAATCTCAGCTTCGTCGCGCACTCCTCCCAGCGCCATGCGAACATACTTTCGTCCTGTGGCACGCGCGATAGACTGTCCAAGCGAAGTCTTACCTACCCCTGGCGGCCCTACAAGGCAAAGAATCGGCCCTTTAATTTTGCTGACGCGACTCTGCACCGCAAGATACTCAAGAATGCGATCTTTTACGCGCTCCAGACCGAAGTGATCTGTATCCAGGGTTTCCTGTGCTTTGCGTAGATCTTTTTTCACCTTGCTGCGCGCATTCCAGGGTACCTGTACCATCCATTCCACATAGCTACGAACCACCGTAGCTTCCGCTGACATCGGCGACATCATTTTCAGCTTCTGCAGTTCAGCATCTGCTTTCTCACGAGCCTCTTTAGGCATTTTAGCCGCATCAATCTTACGCTTCAGCGCTTCGTTTTCGTCAGGTGCATCGTCCATTTCACCTAACTCTTTCTGAATTGCTTTCATCTGCTCATTCAGGTAATACTCGCGCTGGCTTTTCTCCATCTGCTTTTTCACTCGGTTGCGAATACGCTTTTCAACCTGCAGCAGATCAATTTCTGACTCCATCATCGCCATCAGATATTCCAGACGTTCATTGACGTCTGACATCTCAAGCACTGATTGTTTATCAGCCAGTTTAAGCGGCATATGAGCGGCGACGGTGTCGGCCAGGCGTGCTGCATCATCAATATTGTTTAAAGATGTCAGCACTTCCGGCGGTATCTTTTTATTAAGCTTAATGTAGCCTTCAAACTGATTAATCGCAGTTCGAACCAGCACTTCCTGCTCGCGCTCTTCGATTTCCGGCGAGACCATATATTCAGCCTGCGCGGTAAAGTGATCACCATTGTCTGCAAGGCTGGTGATATGGGCACGCTGTAATCCCTCAACCAGCACTTTTACCGTGCCGTCAGGCAGTTTTAGCATCTGTAAAATGGAAGCTATCGTTCCTACTGAGAAAAGATCATTAATGCCGGGCTCATCCGTTGAAGCCTCTTTCTGCGCAACCAGCAGGATTTTCTTGTCATGATCCATCGCCGCTTCCAGGCAGCGAATCGACTTCTCACGGCCAACAAACAACGGAATCACCATATGCGGATAAACCACTACGTCACGCAACGGCAACACAGGGATTTCAATGCGTTCAGAACGCTCAGGATTCATAGAGCTCTCTCTTAGTTTAATTTTCCGCCAGGTTCCGGGGCTCTTCTTTCGCAATTACTCATGCAGTCTGCCCCTATTAATTCGAATATATGGGGATGATTATCTGGCATTCAATGTTTAAGGATGACAGAAAAGCAAAAGGGGGAAAAATCCCCCTTTTGTTAACTGGCTGGAAAGCATCGGATATTTATTCCCCGGATGCCTGCTGTGCCTCATTCTTACCATAAATCAAAATCGGATCGGATTCACCACCAATAACTGATTCGTCGATAACGACTTTTTCGACATCGTCCTTTGAAGGCAGATCGTACATAGTATTCAGCAACGCACCTTCAACAATGGATCGCAGACCACGAGCGCCAGTTTTACGGGACATCGCTTTCTTAGCGATAGCCGTCAGCGCTTCATCGCGGAACTCAAGTTCGACACCTTCCAGATTGAAAAGCGCCTGATATTGCTTGGTCAGCGCATTTTTCGGTTCGCGCAGAATCTGAATCAGCGCTTCTTCGCTGAGCTCATTGAGCGTCGCGACCACTGGTAAGCGGCCAATAAATTCAGGGATTAAACCAAACTTGATCAGATCTTCCGGCTCTACCTGAGACAGGAGTTCACCTTCAGAGGCTTTCTGCGATTTATCTTTCACCGTAGCGCCAAAGCCAATACCTGACCCTGTTTCGGTCCGCTGAGAAATGACTTTATCCAAGCCAGCGAACGCGCCTCCGCAGATAAACAGGATTTTTGAGGTATCAACCTGCAAAAACTCCTGCTGCGGATGTTTACGACCGCCCTGAGGAGGAACCGCCGCAACAGTACCTTCGATGAGCTTCAGCAGGGCCTGCTGAACTCCTTCACCGGAAACATCCCGGGTGATCGAAGGGTTGTCCGATTTACGGGAAATTTTGTCGATCTCATCAATATAAACGATGCCACGCTGCGCTTTTTGCACGTCATAGTCGCATTTCTGAAGCAATTTCTGAATGATGTTCTCTACATCTTCACCAACGTAACCCGCCTCAGTTAGCGTAGTCGCATCCGCCATGGTAAAAGGCACGTCAAGCAGGCGCGCAAGCGTTTCGGCTAATAGGGTTTTTCCGCTGCCGGTCGGCCCGATAAGTAAAATGTTACTTTTGCCTAATTCAACGCCGTTGCTGGTATCGCCATTACGAAGGCGTTTATAGTGGTTGTAAACCGCTACCGCCAGTACTTTCTTCGCCCTTTCCTGACCAATGACGTAATCATCAAGATGGTGGCGAATTTCATGGGGCGTGGGCAGCGCACTTCGTTCGCGATGCGGTGCAACCTCTTTAATCTCTTCGCGAATAATGTCGTTACAAAGATCGACGCATTCATCGCAGATATACACGGATGGTCCGGCAATAAGCTTGCGCACTTCATGCTGGCTTTTACCGCAGAAAGAGCAGTACAGTAACTTTCCTGAACCGTCTTTGCGCTTATCTGTCATCTGCAAACCTCTTCATTAGTCTCATCCGCCTGATGTGGCGAGGGTATCGTCAGCAATACCCGTATCAAAACCGATTTTTTGACGCTACAAAAATGCTAAAACCGGGGTAAGCAGCCTTCGCGTTACTTACGGTGCGTCAGGATAGAATCTACCAAGCCATACTCTACAGCTTCGTTTGCTGACAGGAAACGGTCCCTTTCAGTATCCCTCTCTATTTCTTCAAGAGATTTGCCCGTATGTTCAGCCATTAATTCATTCATACGCTGCTTGACTTTAAGAATTTCGCGGGCATGAATTTCGATATCCGTCGCCTGGCCCTGGTAGCCCCCAAGAGGTTGATGGATCATCACACGGGAATTAGGCAGACAAAAGCGTTTTCCTTTGGCGCCAGCCGTTAACAAAAACGCGCCCATTGAGCAAGCCTGCCCCATACATATGGTGCTTACGTCAGGCTTGATAAACTTCATCGTATCATAAATTGACATCCCCGCGGTGATCACACCACCGGGAGAATTGATGTACAGATAGATATCTTTTTCCGGGTTTTCCGCTTCCAGAAACAGCATTTGGGCGACAATCAAATTTGCCATGTGATCTTCAACTTGCCCGGTCAGGAAAATCACACGCTCTTTTAACAGGCGGGAATAGATGTCGTAAGAACGCTCGCCGCGCGAGGTTTGTTCTACCACCATCGGTACCAGTGCCATATGAGGTACCGTTTGTTCATGTTCGCCACTGTATGACATTTCCGTCTCCTGAATAATTTTATCGATTCTATCCGGGCATGAGGCAGTGCACCTGGCATCCTGCGCTCATTACCTCTCCCTGCTGCTATCAGGATGATCAATCAGACAGCTTCGCTAGCATGAGGTTCGATTTGGGGATCTAAGCCCGATAATTCAAGCATAACAACTTTTTTTTATTCACTAACCAGGAAAAACTGCCTATTTGAGTATTTGCTGTTTAAATGAACAACCAAGCGCACTAAATTGGTTTCAGGCAGGTGTTAGAGACAAAAAAAGCCCGCAGCCAAAGCCGCGAGCCTGAATAGAACCTGATGCGGAAAGCTTATGCTGGCGTAGTCTGGTTCATCAGTTCCTGGAAGTTAGTGGCTTTTTCAGTCACTTTAGCTTTTTCCAATACCGCTTCAACAGCTTGTTCTTCCAGCGCAACGTTACGCATGTTATCCATCAGTTCGTTATTTTTACTGTAGAATTCAATAACTTCATTAGGATCTTCGTAGGCGGAGGCCATTTCTTCAATCAGGCCTTTAACACGCGCTTCGTCAGCTTTCAGCTCGTTGGTGCGAATAACTTCACCCAGCAGTAGCCCAACAATTACGCGACGTTTCGCCTGCTCTTCGAACAACTCGCGCGGCAGTTCAAGAGCCTGCTGCTCATTACCACCAAAACGCTGCGAAGCCTGCCGACGCAGTACGTCAATTTCACCATCGACCAGTGCAGAAGGCACATCGATTTCATTGGCTTTGACCAGTCCGTCAATCGCCTGAGATTTTACGCGATTGCGCACTGCGCCTTTTAGCTCGCGCTCCATATTTTTACGCACTTCTGCGCGTAAACCGGCAATCGAACCATCTGTTACACCAAAGCGCTTAATGAAATCGTCCGTCAGCTCAGGCAGTTCACTCTCTTCAACTTTTTTGAGCACGATGCCAAAATTGGCCGCTTTCCCTTTCAGGTTCTCTGCGTGATAGTCTTCCGGGAAAGTAACTTCAATGCTGAATTCTTCCCCTGCTTTATGTCCAACGATGCCGTCTTCAAAACCAGGGATCATTCGACCCTGGCCCATTGCCAGCACAAAATCAGACGCCTTACCCCCTTCGAATTCCTCACCATCAATTGAACCGGTGAAATCAACGGTTACGCGATCTTCCGCCGTGGCAGCGCCATCTTTATCTTTCCAGGTTGCTTGTTGCTTACGCAAAGTTTCCAGCATCGTATCGATGTCGTCTTCAGCAACGTCAACAACTGGCTTTTCAACTTCAATAGCGTCAAGGCCTTTCAGTTTAATCTTCGGATAGACTTCAAACTCTGCTGAGTAGGTGAAGTCTTCATTCGCTTTATATTCGCCCGGCGCATATTTTGGTGCGCCGGCCGGATTGATGTTTTCTTTGATAATCGCGTCAACGAAATTACGCTGCATCAAATCACCCAAAACGTCCTGCAGCACGGAAGCACCATAACGCTTTGAAACAATGTTCATCGGCACTTTCCCTTTACGAAAGCCGTCGATGCGTACATTTTTAGCGACATTGACCAGCTCGCTTTTGACCGCATTTTCAATCACATCTTTAGGAATAGTGATGGTTACGCGACGGCCAAGGCCCTGAGTTGTTTCTACTGAAACTTGCATCTTGTTACCTCAAAAAATCACGTGCTCGGTCAACTTCAGACGGTTTGTGGCTAAATATTAACCTGGCAACCGCCTAACAACCGGGACGGCTTCTGATGTCAGAACCGTATTCCCTGTTACCAGAAGCATCCCGAAGACATACAGGAATAATCAGACGCGGCATTATAGCGGTATGAATTAAGCTCGTCGAGGCTGCCAGGCTTCAACTGACGGGCAAAATCATGACATTGTCGTCGCCAGACGGTTAAAAAACAGTCGATGAGCAAGAGAGCGCCGCTGTCAGGCCTGGATACCAGCACCACGGCAGTTCGGGGAGGACAGAGTCCGATCTTGTTGATCCTCCCACTCTTTGCCAGTGTAGGTATGAAGTGCCAGCGCATGAATGCTACCTGCCATTTCTTCAGCTAACTCACTGTAAATGGCCCGATGGCGTTGAAGAAAACGCTGATCGATAAAACATTCACTGACTATCACCACGTTAAAATGACTTTCGCTCCCCACCTGCACATTATGGCGAAAGCTTTCATCAACAACTTCCAGGTGCTGAGGGTTAAAAGCAGCCCGAAGTTTAACTTCAATTTGCTCGCGGAGCATCGTTAACCTCCTCAGGATCAGTACGTTTTTTCTGGCTAAAACCAGCGGTGTAGATTAACAATCCCGGCCCGAGAGATAAACCCTCGGACGTATAGCCGCTGATAAGCCAGCATATCCTGGTGTGTCGCAGGTAATTAATCAATTCGTCGGTCAGGCATAATGGGCCTGAAAGCCTTCATCAGGATGATTTTACACGCCACCGGGGCTTTTTCTTATAATAAGCAATGTTATGATGGCGGCGAATTTTTCCAGCAATACAACTCACACGCAAGAGACGCTAATCATGTTAAAAAAAATCATCGTGGCTTTCCTGGCTGCATCGTTTCTGGCGGGTTGTGTCAGCAGCGGCAGCAATACTCTCGATATCAATCCTAAAATTCAATTGCCCCAGCGCGACCCAACACTGACCCCGATAACGATCAGCATTACCGGCGCAGATCAGCGTCCGAGCCAGGCACTGGCGCAAGTGGATCGCGATGGGCAAATAGTCACTCTCACTGCTCAACGCGACCTGCGTTTTTTGCTACAAGAGGCGCTGGAAAAACAGATGACCGCTCGTGGTTACATGGTTGGGGCTAACGCTCAGGTTAATTTGCAAATAGTGGTCAATAAACTCTATGCCGACGTCACTCAGGGCAACTTGCGCTACGGCATTACCACTAACGCCGATATCTCAATTATCGCCACCGCCAAAAATGGCAACAAACAAATCAAAAATTACCGCCAGACATACAGCGTAGAAGGTGCATTTGCAGCCACAAACGACAAAATAGCGAAAGCGGTTAATCAGACACTAAGTGACGTTATCACCGATATGGCCCGGGATACCAGCACCCAGGATTTCATTAAGCAAAACGCACGCTAATACGCGTAACGCCCGGCAAACCGGCCGGGTATATCTTTCGGAACCGTATGACCAGCCACTATCTTAAAATTTTTACTCAGCGTAAATCCGCAATTTTGCTCATTCTCGGATTTGCATCCGGACTGCCGCTGGCGCTGACTGCAGGCACTCTGCAAGCCTGGATGTCCGTTGAAAATGTCGATACCAAAACTATCGGATTCTTTTCGCTGGTTGGTCAGGCTTACGTACTCAAATTCCTCTGGTCGCCGCTGATGGACCGCTTCACGTTGCCTTTCCTTGGTCGTCGTCGTGGTTGGCTACTGCTTACCCAGATTGCATTAATCGCGGCGATCGCACTGATGGGTACCTTACAGCCCTCGCGGGACTTGACCATGCTGGCAGCGCTGGCGGTGCTGGTTGCATTTTGCTCGGCGTCACAGGATATCGTTTTTGACGCATGGAAGACCGATATTTTATCCGCCGAAGAGCGTGGGGCTGGCGCAGCCATTACCGTCCTGGGCTATCGCCTGGCGATGATGGTATCCGGCGGTCTGGCGCTATGGCTTGCAGACAAATATCTTGGCTGGCAGGCAACTTACTGGTTGATGGCGCTAGCCATGATCCCTGGTGTTATCGCCACGCTGCTGGCGCCGGAACCGAGCCAAAAAATTGAGGTGCCGCAATCGTTACATGCAGCCGTATTCACACCGTTGAAAGAATTTTTCAGTCGCAGTAACGCCTGGATGATGCTGTCATTAATTATCTTCTACAAGCTGGGTGATGCCTTTGCTACCAGCCTGTCGACGCTTTTTTTACTCAAGGGATTAGGCTTTGATCCCGGCCAGGTCGGTATCGTCAATAAAACCCTGGGACTGGCCGCTACCATTATTGGTGCACTGTTTGGCGGAATATTAATGCAGCGCATGACGCTGTTTCGCGCCCTGGTGCTATTCGGTATTTTGCAAGGAATTTCCAACCTGGGTTACTGGCTACTGGCGGTCACGCCTCCGCACATCTGGAGCATGGCGATGGCCGTGACGATTGAAAATCTCTGTGGCGGTATGGGAACGGCTGCTTTTGTCGCCTTGCTGATGGCCCTGTGTAATAAATCCTTTTCTGCAACCCAGTTTGCCTTACTTTCCGCGCTTTCGGCGATAGGCCGGGTATACGTGGGACCCGCAGCAGGATGGATTGCTGCCGGATGGGGCTGGTCAACACTTTTTGCTATTTCCCTTATCGCCTCGCTGCCCGGCCTACTGTTATTGATTGCCAGCCGTCAAAGTTTTTCCCATCTTCGGGATGATATGGCTTTTACCCTGCGCCATCGCTTTGAGACCGGTTACCGGCTGGCGCGCTATCTGGCGATGGCTGGAGCGGTTCTGCTGGCCTGCTGGCTACTGCTGATCACTCTGGGGGCATTGAAATGGTTCAACGTTATCACCTTCAGCGAATGGCTGTTTGCAGGCGGAATTATTTGCCTGTTCGCAGGGGTTACAGCTGGAACGCTGTTAGATTTGCGATCACAGCATTGTCGCCCTGAGATATAAGTTAAGTGATGGCTGATGAGTCATTTGAGAAATCCCCCATCCGCTCTGTCACAATTTTTAACTATTAAGCAATGAAAACTTGAAATTAATTGGCACTCACAATATTAATAATATGTATTAATTGTTAATCAATTTACCCGCCGCAAATCTGCAAATTTATTGCGCCAGATCAAAAAAATTATTTCATCACTTCATCACGGGGCTGGCTTGTTTTTTCACGTAAAATTAAATTGGGTGAACAATTTAATTTTGTATCATTCCCACCATCAAAATAACGCCTTGATGTTAACGAAATGCAATTATTTTTAACTTTTTATAGCCATGTAATTATTAAAAAACTTCCTTAATTGAATTTTGTTATATTGGCCTCAACCTTCTGCCAGCACAGCATTTTCTCCTCCACCTAAATCATTTGTGACCTGCTTAGCAAAAGGTGCCTACACAATCCTGACAGGTCTTGAAGTTGGTTTACAGTATGGAAACCTTCCCGTAAAATACCGACACACTTAAGCGACAATAGAGCCCTTGTCATTGAGGTCGTTAAATGAGACTCAGGAAATACAATAAAAGTTTGGGGATTTTGTCATTAATTGCAGGCACTTTATTGTTAAGTGGTTGTAACAGTGCTTTGTTAGATCCCAAAGGCCAAATCGCTCTGGAGCAACGTTCACTGATTCTGACGGCTTTCGGCCTGATGTTGATCGTCGTTATTCCTGCAGTTGCGATGGCTGTTATCTTCGCCTGGAAATATAGGGCATCCAATACAAATGCTAAATACAGTCCTAACTGGTCACACTCGAACAAAGTGGAAGCCGTAGTCTGGACAATTCCTATCCTTATCATTCTTTTTCTCGGCATTTTGACCTGGAAGTCAACGCATGCTCTGGAGCCAAGTAAACCACTGGCCTCAGATGTGAAGCCGATTGAAGTAGAAGTGATAGCACTTGATTGGAAATGGCTGTTTATCTATCCGGAGCAGGGTATCGCTACCGTTAATCAGCTTGCCTTCCCGGTTGACACACCGGTGAGTTTCCGTATCACCTCGAACTCCGTAATGAACTCCTTCTTTATTCCCACTCTTGGCAGCCAGATTTACGCCATGGCGGGTATGCAGACCAAACTGCACCTGATTGCCAATCAGGCAGGCACCTTCGACGGTATTTCATCTAGCTTCAGCGGTCGCGGCTTTTCTGGTATGAAATTTAAAGCCATTGCCACCCCGGATAATGCGACCTTTGAACAATGGATAGCTCAGGCTAAGCAGTCTCCCAATACGCTTAACACAATGGAAGACTTCGAGAAACTGGCCGCTCCTAGCGAAAACCATCCGGTTGAGTTTTTTTCCAGTGTCAAACCTGAATTGTTCAAAGATGTTGTTGAAAAATTCATGAGCCACGGAAATAACATGAATATGTCCGAGCACAGAGACATGGACATGAATCATTCCGCTCACGCCGGAGCCGAGGAATAATACGATGTTTGGAAAATTAACACTGGATGCGATCCCGTACCATGAGCCGATTATCATGGTTACGTGCGCTGCCATCATTATTGGCGGTCTGGCGGTTGTTGCTGCCATAACTTATTTTGGTAAATGGCAATATTTATGGAAGGAGTGGCTGACCAGCGTTGACCACAAACGCTTGGGTATCATGTATGTCATACTGGCATTTGTGATGCTGCTACGCGGCTTTGCCGATGCCATTATGATGCGTAGCCAGCAGGTACTCGCCTCGGCAGGTGAAGCGGGCTTCCTGCCTCCCCATCACTACGATCAAATATTCACCGCTCACGGTGTTATCATGATCTTCTTCGTCGCCATGCCTTTCGTGGTGGGTCTGATGAACGTAGTTGTTCCATTACAGATTGGCGCACGCGACGTTGCCTTTCCGTTCCTGAACAACATCAGCTTCTGGTTTACGATTATCGGGGTTATTCTGGTTAACCTGTCGCTAGGTATTGGTGAGTTTGCCCAGACAGGCTGGCTGGCCTATCCACCACTATCAGAGCTGGAATACAGTCCCGGTACCGGAGTTGACTACTGGATATGGAGTCTACAGCTATCCGGTATTGGTACGACATTAACAGGCATCAACTTCTTCGTTACCATCTTGAAAATGCGCGCGCCAGGCATGAGTCTGTTCAAAATGCCCGTTTTCACATGGGCTGCACTTTGCACAAACGTACTGATTATCGCTGCGTTCCCGGTGCTAACCGTTAGTCTTGCGTTGCTGACCCTCGATCGTTACCTCGACTTCCATTTCTTTACCAATGGAATGGGCGGTAACATGATGATGTATATCAACCTGATATGGATCTGGGGTCACCCGGAAGTATATATTCTGGTTCTACCGGTATTCGGTGTGTTCTCAGAAGTGACCGCGACATTCTCTAAGAAGCGCCTGTTTGGTTATACCTCGTTGGTATGGGCAACGATTGCCATTACTGTTCTGTCGTTTGTCGTCTGGCTACACCACTTCTTCACCATGGGTGCCGGAGCCAACGTTAACGCCTTCTTCGGTATTATGACGATGATCATCGCCATTCCTACCGGCGTGAAAATCTTTAACTGGCTGTTCACCATGTATCAGGGCCGTATTCAAATGCACTCGGCCATGCTGTGGACCGTCGGCTTTTTGGTCACCTTCTCGGTAGGCGGTATGACAGGGGTGCTGCTGGCAGTACCAGGCGCTGACTTCGTTCTGCACAACAGCCTGTTTTTGATTGCGCATTTCCATAACGTTATCATTGGCGGCGTGGTCTTCGGTTGCTTTGCCGGCGTTACCTACTGGTTCCCGAAAGCCTTCGGTTTTACCCTCAACGAAACCTGGGGTAAACGTGCCTTCTGGTTCTGGATTATTGGCTTCTTTACCGCCTTTATGCCGCTGTATGCCCTTGGCTTTATGGGCATGACACGCCGTATCAGCCAGAACATCGACCCACAATTTCATCCGCTGCTGGTGGTTGCAGCGTTCGGCGCAGCGTTGATTGCGTGCGGCGTCCTGTGCCAGGTTATCCAGTTCTGGGTTTCGGTTCGCGACCGAGAACAAAACCGCGATCTCACTGGCGATCCCTGGGGCGCTCGTACTCTGGAGTGGTCAACGTCTTCGCCGCCGCCGTTCTACAACTTCGCAGTTATTCCTGAGGTTCACGAGCGTGATGCGTTCTGGGAAATGAAGGAAAAAGGCGAGGCATACAAACAGCCTGAAAATTATGAAGAAATTCATATGCCCAAGAACAGTGGCGCGGGCATCGTCATCGCTGCCTTCGCGACGGTGTTTGGTTTCGCCGCTATCTGGCACATCTGGTGGCTGTTTGCCATCTGCTTTATCGGCATGATCGCAACCTGGATCATCAAAAGTTTCGATGACGACGTGGACTACTACGTTCCGGTCAAAGAGATCGAGCAGATTGAAAAACAACACTTTGACGAAATCAGCAAAGCAGGCCTGAAATAATGTCGACTGAAACTCTGACAAACCACCACGGCGCGCATGACAACCATGCGCACCATGAGCAAGAAACGGGAGCCAGAAAAGTATTTGGTTTCTGGATCTACTTGATGAGCGACTGCATTATCTTTGCAACACTGTTTGCAACCTATGCGGTCATGGTCAACAACACTGCCGGTGGTCCGGCAGGTAAAGACATCTTCGAATTGCCTTTTGTGGCAGTGGAAACCGCCCTGCTGCTGCTCAGCTCGATTACTTATGGCATGGCGGTCATCGCCATGAACCATAATAGTAAGAGCGCAGTTAATGGCTGGCTGGCATTAACCTTTCTGTTTGGTGCCGGGTTTATCGGAATGGAAATCTATGAATTCCATCATCTAATCATGGAAGGTTACGGTCCAAACCGCAGTGGTTTCCTGTCCAGCTTCTTTACCCTGGTCGGTACCCACGGTCTGCACGTAACCTCTGGCCTGATATGGATGGCTGTGCTGATGTACCAGATTGCAACACGCGGCCTGACGCCAGCAAACCGCACACGCATTATGTGTCTGAGCTTGTTCTGGCACTTCCTCGACGTGGTGTGGATTTGCGTATTCACCGTAGTTTATCTGATGGGAGCCATGTAATGAGTCATTCTGTAAGCGAGCATGGTGCTTCTCACGGTAGTGTGAAGTCCTACATAGTAGGCTTCATACTTTCAATCATCCTGACAGCGATCCCGTTCTGGATGGTAATGGAAGGATCAGCCTCTCACGCCGTGATTATCGGCGTCGTTGTAATATGCGCGTTAGTGCAGGTTGTAGTTCATCTGATTTACTTCTTGCACCTGAATACAAAATCTGAAGGCGGCTGGAACATGGTGGCAATGGTATTTGCGTCCATCATTATCCTGATCGTCGTTATCGGCTCACTATGGATTATGTGGAACCTCAACTACAACATGATGATGGACCACTAACCGAGTTACCGTAATGATTAAGCGATACCTGCAAGTTACAAAACCAGGAATTATTTTCGGAAATTTAATTTCTGTCATCGGTGGATTCCTGTTGGCCTCAAAGGGCAGCATCGATTACACCTTGTTTCTCACCACCATGGTTGGCGTGTCACTGGTTGTGGCGTCGGGTTGCGTTTATAACAACGTAATCGACCGCGATATTGACAGAAAAATGGAGAGAACCAGAAATCGGGTGCTGGTTAAAGGACTCATTTCGCCGAAAGTTAGCCTGGTTTATGCAACCATCCTGGGTATTGCTGGATTTGCGTTGCTGTATTTTGGCGCTAACCCGCTAGCCATGTGGCTGGCGGTGATAGGCTTTGTGGTTTACGTGGGCATTTACAGCCTTTACATGAAACGCAAATCCGTCTACGGCACGCTGATAGGCAGTCTTTCCGGCGCGGCGCCTCCAGTGATCGGCTATTGCGCCGTTAGCCACGAGTTCGATGCCGGCGCACTGATCCTGCTGGCGATCTTTAGCCTGTGGCAGATGCCGCATTCATATGCGATTGCTATCTTCCGTCTTAAAGATTATCAGGCCGCCAATATTCCGGTACTGCCCGTCGTCAAAGGCATTTCAGTGGCGAAGAATCATATCACGCTGTACATTCTGGCGTTTATGGTTGCAACGTTGATGCTGACGCTCAGTGGCTATGCCGGTTATAAGTATTTGGTGGTTGCAGCAGCAGTCAGCGTCTGGTGGCTGGGTATGGCGCTTTCCGGTTACAAAACTGCGAATGACGATCGCGTATGGGCACGCAAACTGTTCGTATTCTCTATCGTTGCCATTACTTCACTGAGCGTCATGATGTCCGTAGACTTTATGACACCAGCATCAAAAGACTTGCTGACCTTCGTCCGGTAAAACCCAACGCTCCAATAATCTGATATCAGGGCGCGATAGACCATCGCGCCCTTTTTGTTTGGCCCCCTGGACCGTTCTGTAACGACTGCTTAATAAGTGGTGTTTTACTGCTCATGCACTCACGCATAAAATACGGTTAGGCGAATTACTGAGGTTGTAATGAACGATAATAAAATGACGTCGGTCGAACTACGGGCGACATGGGGCCTGGGAACAGTTTTCTCTCTCAGGATGTTAGGGATGTTTATGGTTCTCCCGGTACTCACAACCTATGGTATGGCGCTGCAAGGAGCAAGTGAAACATTAATCGGATTGGCCATTGGTATTTATGGGCTGGCGCAGGCCGTATTCCAGATCCCTTTCGGGCTGTTATCCGATCGGATTGGCCGTAAACCCCTTATCGTCGGCGGGCTGCTATTGTTCGTACTGGGCAGCGTTATCGCCGCCAGCACCGTGAGTATTTGGGGGGTAATTCTCGGCCGCGCATTACAAGGTTCCGGTGCCATAGCCGCAGCGGTAATGGCCTTGCTGTCCGATCTTACCCGCGAGCAAAATCGTACCAAAGCGATGGCCTTTATCGGTATCTCTTTTGGCATCACCTTCGCCATCGCTATGGTGCTGGGGCCGGTAATTACTCACTATTTCGGGCTGCACGCCCTCTTCTGGATGATCGCCATTCTCGCCTGCTGCGCTATTGTCATTACCCTGATGCTGGTTCCATCAGCCAAACATCATCTGCTGAACCGCGAGTCCGGCATGGTAAAGGGCTCTATTCGTCAGGTATTAACTAATCAGCGGCTGGTGAAGTTAAATATTGGTATTCTCTGCCTGCACATTCTGCTGATGTCGAGCTTTGTTGCGCTACCCGGTCAGTTTGAGCAAGCAGGCTTCCCGGCCTCGCAGCACTGGAAAGTTTATCTGGTGACCATGCTGGTTGCCTTTGTGATGGTGATCCCGTTTATCATCTACGCAGAGGTAAAACGCAAAATGAAATCTGTATTTATCGGCTGCGTGGCGCTGCTGTTGATGGCTGAAATCATTTTGTGGCATGCGGGTAACCATTTCTGGACATTGGTTTTCGGTGTCCAGTTGTTCTTTATTGGTTTTAACCTGATGGAGGCTATTTTGCCTTCACTGGTGAGCAAAGAGTCCCCTGCTGGCTACAAAGGCACGGCAATGGGACTGTATTCTACCAGCCAGTTCATCGGTGTTGCCATCGGGGGTAGCCTCGGTGGCTGGATATTCGGCAACTTCGAGGCGCAGACCGTATTTCTCGTTGGGGCAGTTATTGCCTCAGCCTGGCTACTGCTGAGTATCACCATGCATGAACCGCCGTACGTCAGCAGCCTGCGCATCGTACTTAACGATGTGGTCGATTTTGACCATCTGGAGAAGCGCCTCAAGGCTCAGCCCGGCGTCTCTGCAGTATTCATCGCTGCCGAAGAGAGAAGCGCCTACGTAAAAATTGACAGCAAAGTCATCAGCCGACCTGAGCTGGAAGCGCTCGTCGCCAGCACCTGACGCTAAAGCCGCTGCTGAATTGCCGGAGGAATTCAGAGAGGACGACTCAGATATATCTGGTCGTCCGGTTTAGTGGCCCTTCTCAGCGGCGCACTTCATGAGATGTTCATATCAACGACGATTCTGCCCTCAATTTTACCGGCAGGCATATGGGCGAAAATATCACTGATATTTTTCAATGGCTCTACGGTTATACTGGCCTTAACCTTATGTCTGCCGGCAAAATCTAACGCCCCCTGAAGATCCTTGCGCGTCCCGACAATAGAACCGCGCACGGTAATGCCATCCAGGTCCATGGCGAAAATTGACCCGTCGAATTTACCCGGCGGCAAACCGTTAAGCACCACGGCGCATAACGCCAACAGCCTGTTCATACGCCTTCGGCGATACCGCCGTCACCCGCATCCCATGTGCTCCACCGAATTCGCGTTGAAAACTTCAGCGGGATCGACGCTGCGTGCGTTCGCAACTACACTGGCACCAGGACATTTTGCAAACTTCAATTTGCTAACATCGATATCGCCAGCGGCCACAGTAAGCCCCATTGCTGCAGCATACTGAATAGCCATGTGACCCAGCCCTTCAATCCCCGAAATAACAATCCAATCTCCTGCCTGGTATCGGTCATTTTCAATCCTTTATAGACGGTCACACCCCGCGCAAAGAATCGGCGCAATCTCCAGATAACTCATGTTATCCGGCAGAATACCAACATAGTGGCATCAGCCAGGCAGTCTTCTGCAAAACTACCCTTGCCCGAATAACCTACATTCTGCGGTGAATGGCACAAGGTTTCCCTGCTATCCAGACAATGTTCGCTATGCCCGCAAGCAGAGTACAGCCGGGGAATAACAACCCGTTCACCCAAGTGGAGATACGTGGCGCCCGCGCCCGAAGCTACAACTTCACCCACGCCTTTATTACCATGAATAAATGGCTGTTTTGGCTAAACGGGCCAGTCTCCTTCAGCGGCATGAAGGTCAGTATGGCAGACTCCCGTAGCATCTATTCTTACCAGATTTTGTCCTGCTCCCACGTCAGGCACCGACATCTGATCAATAACCAGCGGTTCACCAAAAGATTTTACGATAGCGGCTTTCAGAGTCTGCATAAATCACCTCGTCTTTCATCTAATCTATTGACCGATCTGGCGGTATGTCGGCACTGACGAATAAGCGCTTAACTGGTGATGTTAATCAGGCACCATCTTATGAGACCCGGCGACTCATCACACTAAAAGCGGCAGGAGTGAATAAGCGTGATGCCACTCACTCCATTCCGAGCGGCTTCAATCTCCTGCGTTGACTCGCTGGCCATTCTGTTTTGCCAAACCCAGCACATTAGCCCCGGACCTAAAGGTCTTCACCGGGATTAATCGCCACGTTCAATCGCGGCAACGTGCATCATCCCTTCACCATAAATAGCTGATGTATCCATTTATGAATCAGCGCAAACAGGATGAATTCCAACTTATTCCTGATTGAAACAGCCCTCACTAAGCCACACACCGTGTTACTAACAAACTCCGGCCCGGCGCACATATATCGTCCGGGCCGGTGTCAAATAACTTACCGCGCAGCTTATCGGCTGAAGGGATGAAACTTATTTGTTGCACAGGGAAGAATAGGATGATGAATGGAGGTTGAGATGGTAAGACTAAGCAGACTGGCGAACCGTATATACTGACAAATAACCCGGCGCTGCGCTGTCCGACTGTGTACGTTACCCTCTCCGCACGCCAGCGTCGCAATAATATGCATTCATGCGCGGTGAGCTTTACTCACCTGTGGGGGAAGGAACAGTGTGGCAAATTGCGCACTGCTGAATTTAATCCCGTGCTAATCAAAACCCGTTATTGCTCCACAGCACCGTTATCATCTTGTGACACAGGGCAACAGCGCAGCCTACTACGGCTGCGCGAAGGAGCTTAATCGCGAAAATTTTTAAACTGGAACGCCTGTCCCAGATTGCCACCGCGGACTAACGCCATTGCGCTTTGCAAATCGTCGCGTGATTTGCCGGTTATCCGCACCTCCTCTCCCTGAATCTGAGATTGCAGCTTGAGTTTGCTGTCTTTGATAAGCTTCACCAGTTTTTTCGCCACATCGCTTTCAATTCCCTGCTTCATTTTCACATCGACACTCCAGGTTTTACCGCTGTGTTCAATATTTTCCGGTACGTCCAGTGCCGCGTTCTCAATGCCGCGTTTGAGCAGTTTCTCACGCAGAATGTCCACCAGCTGTTTAACCTGAAAATCAGATTCGCTGGAAATGCACACGCTCTTCTCTTTTTCTTTAAACGCGAAGCTGGCCTCCACATTACGAAAATCGAAGCGAGTAGCCAGCTCACGGTTAGCATTTTCAACCGCATTACGCACTTCCTGCATGTCAACTTCGGAAACGATATCGAAGGATGGCATATATTTTTCTCCTGAATATAAATTGACAGGCATAATACCGCCATGCGCGCAGTAAGTGAAATTGCTGGTCGATAATTAAATGTGTTGTGGATCCAACCCGAACTGAGGGAGGGAAAATGAAAATTACCGTGCTGGGATGCGGTGCTTTAGGTCAGTTATGGCTGACCGCGCTTGAAAGTCAGGGACATGAGGTACAAGGCTGGCTACGCGTTACGCAACCTTATTGTTCAGCCAATGTGGTTCACCTGGATGGCAGCGTCAGTAATGGAACTTACGTTGCCAACGATCCCGATTTTCTTAATCAAAGCAGCTTACTCATTGTCACCCTCAAAGCCTGGCAGGTTGCCTCTGCGCTAAAGAATCTGGAATTTTTAATCGCTCCATCCTGTCCAATCCTGCTGCTGAATAACGGTCTTGGCATTCTGGAAGAGCTAAGGGGTCTGCCACAGCCAATTTTGCAGGGCGTGACCACTCACGCGGCCACCCGGGATGGTCACGTGATCGTTCACACCGCCAGCGGTATCACCCATATTGGCCCAACCTCCGCCCCGGCTGCCCGACTGAGCGATTTGGCGGAGCCGTTGCATCAGGCTTTACCAGACGTAGCATGGCACAACAACGTGGCCCCCGCCGCCTGGCAAAAGCTGGCGGTTAACTGCATTATCAATCCACTGAGCGTACAGTACGATTGCCGCAACGGTGCATTAAAGGAGCAGCAGGCTGAAATTCTGCGACTGTGCGCCGAGATAGCACACATTATGGAGCGCGAGGGCTATCATAGTTCCAAAGAAAACTTGTACAACTACGTCATGCAAATTATTGAAAGTACCGCAGACAACCTTTCATCCATGTTGCAGGACGTTCGTGCCCAGCGGCTCACTGAAATTGATTATATCAACGGCTATGTGGTCCGACGCGCCCGTGCTCAGGGCATGGCGGCACCTGAGAACAGCCGCCTGTACGATTTGATTAAGCGTAAGGAGCAATTTTATGAGCACGAAAGCCTCGGTACTGGTCTGTCTCGCACCTGGCAGTGAAGAAACCGAAGTGGTTACCACTATCGATCTGCTGGTGCGAGCAGGTATCAGCGTAACCACAGCCAGCGTGGCCAGTAATGGCTCACTGAAGATTCGCTGTTCGCGCGGCGTGCAGCTGCTGGTCGATGTCGCGCTGGTTGAGGTAGCAGACGGCAACTTTGACGCCATTGTACTGCCTGGCGGCCTGCAAGGCGCCCAGGCATTTCATGACAGCCCGTTGCTGATTGAAACCGTGCGCCAGTTTCATCTTTCAGGCCGGATTGTTGCCGCAATCTGCGCTGCACCCGGCACGGTTCTGGTTCCTCACGACCTTTTTCCGCTCGGCAACATGACTGGCTTCCCCGGCCTGAAAGAGAATATTCCGGCTGACAAGTGGATGGAAAAACGCGTTGTCTGGGATCCGCGCGTTAACTTGTTAACCAGCCAGGGGCCGGGAACAGCGATAGATTTTGCCCTGAAGCTTATAGATTTGTTAGTCGGAAAAAAGAAAGCCGCTGACGTGGCAGCTCAGCTGGTTCTGGCTGCCGGTATCTATAATTACCAGGATTAACTGACTCCGCCGGTTTGATCATAAGCCGGCGTTTACTCTAGCATCAGGGCCGGTAAACCTTCACGTTTTTAAAACCCTGCTCTTGCAAATAGAGCGCTTGCAAGCGACTCATGACGCCACGAGCGCAGTAAAGTAACCAGGTTTTATTCTGGTCGAGATCGCCAAACTTAGTGCTCAATTTATAAAACGGCAGGACTTCAACTTCAACGCCGGTCAGCGCCAGTGGCTTATCTTCCTGTTCATCGGGCGAGCGGATATCCAGCACAGCATCTTGTGGACCGAAAGACGCTACGGTTTCTACCTCTGGTACCTCTCCGGTAGCCTGGCTGCCAATCTCGCGAATATCAACATTGGTCGCGTTTTCCACTACCGCGTCGAGGATAGAAAAATCGAACCGTTCCTCTTCCGCCTCGATCTTTGCCTTCACTGCTTTCACCGTCGGCTTTTTAGAAATCACTCCGCAGTATTCCGGCATGGTGCGGGCAAAATCTTCGGTGCCTATTTCACGCGCCAGGTTAATGATGTGCTCTTTGTCATGAGAGATTAACGGGCGCAGGATCAGCGTGTCTGAAGCATTATCAATTAAGCGCAGATTGGTTAGCGTCTGGCTGGAAACCTGACCCAGCGCCTCACCGGTAACCAGAGCCTGCACCCCGTAGCGCTCGGCAACTTTAGAGGCTGCACGGACCATCATACGTTTCAACACTACGCCCATCTGACCATCGTCCACCTTTTCCAGGATCTCACCGACCACCGGCTCAAAATTGATGGCAACAAAGCGTACACGGTGAGAACTACCGAAGCGGCTCCACAAATAATGCGCCACCTGACGTACACCAATCTCATGGGCGGCGCCCCCAAGATTAAAAAAGCAGTAATGGACGCGACAGCCACGGCGCATCAGCATATAGCTCGACACGCCGGAATCAAAGCCACCGGAAATCAGCGACAGCACATCTTCCTGGGTGCCGATAGGAAATCCTCCAATACCGGGATATCGGCCGGTTACCAGTAGCAGACGACGGTCCTCAATCTCCAGGTTCACCGTGATTTCAGGTGCGCTGAGATTCACCCATGCGCTTTCAACATGTTGGTTCAACCCGCCACCAACGTATCGCTCAACGTCCTGTGAGCTGAACTCATGATTACCACGTCGCTTAACCCGCACGCAAAAAGATTTACCAACAATCGCCTCACGATACTGGGTCAGCGCCTGCTCGAAAATATGGTGAACATCGCTAAATTCGCGATCCTCAACCGCCAGAATGTGGTGAATACCAGGGATACGCGTAAGCGCATCACGTACCACCTTTTGCTGTTCCGGTGCCTTTACGCGAACGGTGATATGATCCCAGTGGCGCACCACTGCGATATCTTCATCAAATTTTTTCAGCACGTTACGGATATTGCCGGTAAGGATTTTAATAAAGCGCAGGCGTACCGACTGGCTTTTGATGGTGATTTCTGGAAAAAGCTTGATAATAAACTTCATAGCAGCGCAGATTCGTCTGGTGATTAGAGGCTAAAATTATTGCCACTTAACTGATAAAATAGGCGTAGAGCAAAATGGCTCATGGCCCTTTGCCTTCAAGGGCCGCGAGTATACCACTTTTGTGACAGCGTTGCTTATTCATCTGTTATATCAACCATTGTTTTGCTAATCATTTGGGGTCAGCTACCATGAGTGCTTCCCGGATAGAAAATCACGACTGAGCCAGATAAGCCACTATGCCTAAAAAAGCCGAAAAGCCCGTCAGTTTTGAAAATGCGCTGCAACAGTTGGAACAGATTGTTTCCCGTCTGGAGAGTGGTGATCTACCGCTGGAAGAGGCGTTAAATGAATTCGAACGCGGCGTGCAACTGGCCCGTACAGGGCAGCAACAGCTACAGCAGGCGGAGCAGCGAGTACAAATATTATTAAGTGACGATCGCGATGCACCGCTCACCCCGTTTACACCGGATGCCGAGTAGATGGAGTTCAACGATTTAATTGACGCTCATCAGGCTCGTATCAACGCGGCATTAAACCGCTATCTTGTCGGGCTGCCATTGCAAGATCATCCGCTGGTCGAAGCCATGAAATACGGCGCGTTGCTTGGTGGTAAGCGTCTGAGACCATTTCTGGTCTATGCAACCGGCAGCATGCTAGGTGCCGATCTGCAAAGTCTCGATGTACCGGCAGCAGCGGTAGAATGCATTCATGCCTATTCATTGATTCACGATGATCTTCCGGCGATGGATAACGATCAGCTGCGTCGCGGACAACCGACCTGCCATGTTAAGTATGGCGAAGATACCGCCATTCTGGCCGGTGACGCACTGCAAACGCTGGCCTTTTCCATTTTGCTGGACAGTCCATTACCCGACGTTAACAGCCAGACGCGCATCGCAATGCTCTCCGAGTTGGCCCGCGCTAGCGGCGTAGCCGGTATGTGCGGCGGCCAGGCGTTAGATCTCGCCGCCGAAGGCAAGCAGATTTCGCTCGCAGCACTGGAGCAGATTCATCGCCATAAAACCGGTGCGCTAATCGGCGCCTCAGTCCGACTCGGCGCCCTGTGCGCTGGCGATGCAGGCAAAGCTGCGCTACCCATACTGGATCGCTACGCTAACGCAATTGGGCTGGCCTTTCAGGTGCAGGATGACATTCTGGACGTTATCGGCGATACCGCTGTACTTGGTAAACGTCAGGGCGCCGATCAGGATTTAGGAAAGAGCACCTATCCCGCCCTGATGGGTCTTGACAGGGCCAGGATAAAAGCGTGGGATTTGTATCAGGAGTCCCTGGATGCGCTTGATACTCTTGCCAGACAGTCGCTGAACACGGCACCGCTGCGCGCAATGGCCAGCTTTATTATTGAACGCGATAAATAATAATGAGTCTCTAATGAGTTTTGATAACGCCAAATACCCGACGCTTGCGCTGGCAAGCACGGTGCAAGAATTACGTTTGCTGCCTAAAGAAAGCTTGCCAAAACTCTGTGATGAGCTTCGCCAGTATTTACTCGATAGCGTAAGCCGATCCAGCGGTCACTTTGCCTCCGGACTGGGCGTTGTTGAGCTAACCGTAGCGCTGCATTATGTTTACAACACACCGTTCGATCATCTGGTGTGGGACGTCGGTCATCAGGCGTATCCTCATAAGATTCTGACCGGCCGACGTGATCGTATTGGCACTATCCGCCAAAAAAACGGCCTGCACCCCTTCCCCTGGCGCGATGAAAGCGAATATGACGTGCTGAGTGTCGGCCACTCGTCGACCTCAATCAGCGCCGGACTCGGCCTGGCAGTCGCAGCTGAAAAAGAAGGTAAAGGCCGCCGCACCGCGTGCATTATTGGCGATGGGGCGATCACCGCCGGTATGGCCTTCGAGGCAATGAACCACGCAGGCGATATCAGCGCCGATCTGCTGGTGATACTCAACGATAACGAGATGTCGATTTCCGAAAACGTTGGTGCTCTTAACAATCACCTGGCGCAAATCCTCTCCGGTAAAATCTATTCCCGGCTGCGTGAAAGCGGAAAAAAAGTGCTTACCGGCCTGCCGCCGATAAAAGAGCTGGTCAGGCGCACCGAAGAGCATCTTAAAGGTATGGTGGTACCGGGCACGCTGTTTGAAGAGCTAGGCTTTAACTATATTGGCCCGATCGATGGTCATGACGTGCTAGCTCTGGTGCATACCTTAAGCAATATGCGCAATCTCAAAGGTCCGCAGTTTCTGCATGTTATGACCAAAAAAGGGAAAGGCTACGCTCCGGCTGAAAAAGATCCCATTACCTGGCATGCCGTTCCCAAATTCGATCCGGCGAGTGGATCGCTGCCGGAAAGTAAGCCGGGCCTGCCAACCTATTCAAAAATATTTGGCGACTGGTTATGCGAAATGGCCGCCAGCGAACCCAAACTGCTCGCCATTACCCCAGCGATGCGTGAGGGTTCCGGCATGGTGCGCTTTTCTCGCGACTATCCACAATGTTATTTTGACGTAGCGATCGCCGAACAGCATGCGGTTACCTTTGCTGCGGGCCTCGCGATAGGCGGTTATCATCCGGTGGTAGCCATTTATTCTACGTTCCTGCAACGTGCTTATGATCAGTTAATACATGATGTCGCGATCCAAAAGCTGCCAGTCATGTTTGCTATTGATCGCGGGGGCATCGTCGGTGCAGACGGGCAAACCCACCAGGGCGCATTCGATATCGCCTATCTGCGCTGTATCCCCAATCTGGTTATCATGACGCCAAGCGACGAAAATGAGTGCCGTCTGATGCTTTACACTGGCTATCATCACCGTGAGGGACCTAGCGCAGTGCGATATCCACGTGGTACAGGTATCGGCGCAAACTTCCAGACACTTAACACCCTGCCGCTGGGTAAAGGACAAGTAAAACAACGCGGTGAGAAGCTGGCTATCCTCAATTTTGGCACCCTTTTGACAGAAGCCCGTATCGCTGCTGAAAAGCTTAACGCCACGCTGGTGGATATGCGCTTTGTCAAGCCTCTGGATGAAGAGCTGGTAATGGAAATGGCCGCCAGCCATGAGGCGCTTATTACTCTTGAAGAAGGTGCTATCAAGGGAGGTGCAGGCAGCGGTGTCAATGAGCTACTCATGGCTAAACGCAGGCCGTTACCGGTGCTAAATCTTGGCCTGCCGGATGAGTTTATCCCCCAGGGAACTCAGGAAGAGATCCGTCAGGATTATCTTCTGGATGCAGAAGGTATCCAACAGCAGATAGCCAGCTGGCTGGCGCAATAGGTCTGGCAGCCCCTCTTTACGTACGGCTTTCATGAAGAGAATGACGCCGTGACTGCGCTCACCTGAATACATCACCAGCCAGCAGTAACATCGTCGATCGTCGGCGCTTCGTACGCCGAATAATTGAAGAATGTGGTAAAACAGTTGGAATCGAACTCTCACCGAGGAGCCTGGCGGGTTGAAGAGCGTTTATCAATCACACATGCGGTTAGCGATTTTGAATAAGTGATGAAGCTGGTTGTGGCCTGCAAATTGAATGCGACGCTTCGCTGTTGCAAGCTCCTGGCTTAGCACTGCGCTCACCGATCGTCCCGGAGCTGAGCGCGTTATCGAGTATCCGTGCGCTAATCAGCCTCAGCCATGATTAACCTAAAGGCAGATTTCGGCCAGCCAGAGAATAGCGGCAGAGAGGATCCCCGCGACAATATCGTCTACCATGATACCCATCCCGCCATGTACGTTGCGATCAAACCAGCAGATCGGCCAGGGCTTCCACATATCTAAAATACGAAACACCACAAAGCCCGACAGCACCCAGTGCCAGCTGTTATCAGGAATGACCAGCAGCGTGATCCACATGCCGATAAACTCATCCCAGACGATACTGCCGTGATCATGAACCCCCATGTCTTTCGCGGTTCGATGGCAGAGATAGACGCCGATGCTGATCCCCAGTAGCAGCATCAGCGAATAAAGCTCAAGCGGCAGCAGTCGCAGAAAATACCAGAAAGGGATGGAAGCCAACGACCCCATCGTACCAGGAAGCCAGGGACTCAGGCCGCTGCCAAATCCGGTAGCCAGTAGATGCCAGGGATTTCGCATGCTCAGGCGGCTTTTCGCCGCGTCTTTATTTACCAACAAAATGATCGAATCCTTTTTTACCGCTGCTCACCGGCTGCCCGTCACACAACAGGGCTACGCCCTCAGCAGCCGCCTTTATCTGGCCGATACAGGTATAAGGCACACCAGTATGGCTTAATGCCACATCAAGCGCCCCATGATTGATCTCCGGCACGGTAAAGCAAAGTTCATAATCTTCGCCACCGTTTAGCGCCCAGCTAATTTGCTGCTCACGACTGAAGTGAGCCTGCATCGCGGCTGAAAGCGGCAGCGCATCAAGATTCAAGCTGGCACCACAATCGCTGGCTTTAAGAATATGATCCAAATCCGCCAGAAGACCGTCGGAAACATCAATAGCCGCGCTGGCAAGGCCGCGCAATGCTTGCCCCTGTAAAATGCGCGGTATCGGGCGCAAATGGCGTTTTATCAAAGCGTCGCGGCTGACGGATTCGTTACAACAATGCTGATGTTGTAACAGCGCCAGTCCAGCAGCACTGTCGCCCAGTGTCCCGGTCACAAATATCCAGTCGCCAGGTCGTGCGCCCGAGCGCTTCAGCGCTTTGCCCGTGGGTATCAGACCGTGAATGCCCAGAGTTAAACTCAGCGGGCCACGCGTCGTGTCACCGCCAATCAACTGCACGCCATAATAATCCATCAGCTCAAACAAACTGTCGCTAAAGCTCTGCAACCAGAGTTCATCTACCTTCGGTAGGGTAAGGGCGAGCGTGAGCCAGGCAGGATCGGCGCCCATCGCGGCAAGATCGCTGAGATTTGCAGCCAGCGCTTTATAGCCTAAATCGGCCGGATGGATATCAGGTAAGAAGTGGATACCTTCAACCAGTGTATCCGTGCTGATAGCCAGCGTCTGCTTTTCAGGAACGTGCAGTAAGGCACAGTCATCACCAATGCCTTTTTCGACGTCGCGACGGGAACCCGTTGCACGGTCAAAATAACGTGCGATAAGTTCAAATTCGCCACAGACCATAGTGATATTCCGTGAGTGAAAGAGTCAGGCCGGGAAACCGGCCTTACAGGATTACTTTCTGTTTGGACGTATTTGCGGGGCAGCTTTATCCAGTACGCCATTGACAAACTTATGGCTGTCCTCTGCGCCAAATACTTTGGCCAGTTCAATACCTTCGTTTATAGCCACTTTATAGGGGACGTCGCTGCGCTTGCTCAATTCGTATAACGACAGGCGCAGGATTGCTTTTTCAACCTGCCCCAACTCTTCCAACTGACGCGAGAGATAAGGCTTCATTAACCCATCCAGATAGGCGCTATTAGTCGCAACGCCAATCAGCAGCTCGCGAAAATAACCGACATCGACGTCTTTAACGTCCTGTTCCGCCAGAAACTGATATTCAACATCGGCGATGTCATTTTGCGACAACTGCCAGGAGTAAAGTGCCTGGACTGCGCATTCACGAGCGCGGCGGCGGGCAGCTGGTTTCACTTAATTCCCCTTAAAAATCAAGCCTTTATGGCTTTCAGTACGTTAATCATTTCCAGAGCGGTCAGCGCAGCTTCCGCACCTTTGTTTCCTGCTTTAGTGCCAGCTCGCTCAATAGCCTGCTCGATATTTTCGGTCGTCAGAACACCAAACGCCACAGGAATATCACTGTTCATTGATACGCTGGCCAGGCCGGAGCTTGCCTCACCGGCAACGAATTCAAAATGTGCAGTGCCCCCGCGAATAACCGTTCCCAGCGCTACAACGGCATCATGCTTACCCGCCTTCGCCAGCGCCCGCGCCGTCATTGGCATTTCATAAGCGCCGGGCACCCAGATCACGGTAATATTTTCTTCTTTGACCTGGCCGATGCGTTTCAGCGCATCCACGGCACCACTGAGCAGGCTATCGTTGATGAAGTTGTTGAAACGGGAAATCACAATGGCAACGCGCGCATCAGGTGATGCAACTGCAGCTTCGATAACTTTCATAAAGTTCCTTATCGGATTCGGTAATGGCCCCGAGGGGGGCGGATTTTATCATAATCTCATGCGATCTGCTTCCGGTTTTGCACAGAGCGCCAGTCTAGTGCGGCGTCAGAATCAAGCGAACGTCCGGTCCAACCCGGCGAACATCGCTGAAAATGAAGTCCGGGGTATCAGCCAGATGGCTTAAACCAGGCAGCTCACACAGGCCGCGCGCCCCGTTGCCTAACAGCCTGGGTGCCAGATAGACGATAAGCTCATCAACCACCCCGGCCTGGAGCAACGCACCGGCCAGCATGGCCCCCGCCTCGACCCACAACGTGTTAATCTGCTGTTTTGCCAACAGCATCAATAAAGAAACAATATCTACACGCTGATTTACAGCGGGCAGACTAAGCTGATGAACCGACGCCGGCCACCGCCGATCATCTTCATTGAGTCGCGCCAGCCAGGTTTCTCCCGGCTGATTGATCAGCCGGTGCTGCGGAGTAATCCGATTCTGGCTGTCAATCACGACCCGCACCGGCTGACGGAGGTTATCCGGTGTGAGCTGTTGCTGTAAATCCGCATTAAGATCCTGCCAGCGCACGGTTAGCGAAGGATCGTCTGCCAGCACGGTGGCACTGCTGGAAAGAATGGCAGAGCTCATGGCGCGAAAATGTTGCACATCACGGCGAGCCTGCCATGAGGTTATCCACTGACTCTCACCACTGGCCATCGCGGTATGACCATCGAGCGACGCGCCTAGCTTAAGCTGCACCCAGGGAAAACCGGTGCGCATACGCTTGAGAAATCCGTGGTTCAGGCGCTCAGCCTCCAGCATCATCAGTCCATGACTGACCTCAACGCCAGCCTGCTTAAGGCGATAAAGCCCGCGACCTGCGACCTGCGGATTTGGATCCTGCATCGCCGCAACGACCCGCCGAATGCCCGCAGCCAGCAACGCATCACTGCAGGGAGGCGTGCGGCCGAAGTGGCTGCAAGGTTCAAGCGTGACATAGGCGGTCCCCCCGTGCGCACGTTCGCCAGCCATGAGTAGCGCATGAATCTCCGCGTGCGGCTCCCCGGCGCGTTGATGCCAGCCTTCACCGACAATCTCATCGTTACGAACGATAACACAGCCGACATTAGGATTGGGTGTTGTGGTATAAACACCGCGCTGCGCCAGTTCCAGCGCACGTGCCATAAACAGTTC
Organism: Izhakiella capsodis; assembly: GCF_900115045.1. GTDB lineage: Bacteria > Pseudomonadota > Gammaproteobacteria > Enterobacterales > Enterobacteriaceae > Izhakiella > Izhakiella capsodis. Next base: position 119,791 of record NZ_FOVC01000006.1, read on the forward strand.
ATCGCGCATATTCAATCCTGTAAGCGGGCGATCTCTTCACCAAATTCACGCACATCTTCAAAACTGCGATAAACCGATGCAAAACGGATATAGGCTATTTTATCCAACCTCTTCAGCTCGTCCATTACCCGCTCCCCGATCATTTTACTGGCAATTTCACGTTCACCGGTGGCACGCAGCTGCGTTTTAATATGACTAAGGGCATCTTCAACTGCATCGGCACTGACAGGCCGCTTTTCTAACGCTTTCATGATCCCACTGCGTAGTTTGTCCTCATTAAAAGGCTCGCGGACGTCATTGCTTTTCACCACCCGTGGCATTATCAGCTCCGCAACTTCAAAAGTGGTAAAACGCTCATGGCACACCAGACACTGGCGTCGCCGCCTTACCGACCCCCCTTCGCCTACCAGACGGGAATCAATCACCTTTGTCTCGATAGCAGAGCAAAATGGACAATGCATAAACATTCCTGCTTTTAGCAAATAAATCCCAGTTTAACGCGAAGTTGCGGCGAACTGAAACGCTAACCCGCTCACCTTCTGCCACAATTTTCGCCAATAAATATGACAACAGGTAAAAGAAGCTATCATTAAGTTACCGCCCCATCATCGGGGCTTAACTACGAGGGGAACGACAATGGGACTGTTCAGCTTTCTTGAAACGGTAGGAACCAAGCTTTTCGGCCGCGCTGAGGACAAAAGCGCCGCGCTGCAAAAACATATCCAACAACTTAACCTTCCGGGCAGTGACAAGATTCATGTCAGCGTCGACGGGGATAAAGTCACTATAAGCGGCGATGGTGTATCACAAGAGGTGAAAGAAAAAATTCTGGTCGCCGCAGGTAACGTTGATGGCATTAAAACCGTTGACGATCAGGTCATCACCAGCGATACGCGTGAAATTCGTACTTACAGTGTTAAACCCGGCGACAACCTGAGCAAAATATCTAAAGAAGTCTATGGCGACGCTAATCAATACCATAAGATCTTCAAGGCTAACAAGCCGATGCTCACCAGCCCCGATAAAATTTATCCGGGTCAGGTTCTACGCATCCCTGATTAAGTCATAGATGGTATTGCCTGACGACAGCGGCGCTGCTGGCAGGTTGCACGTCAGTATCGCCGCACCAGGTTAACCAGTGGCATAATCAGGTCAGCGAGCTGAATAGGGAAAAAGCCAGCTGACCCGCCAGGTCCGTGCAACAGAACGGCAAAACAGCCTGAACGTAAATTCAGACCGGGGTGCCTGGCTACTCCCCGATGCAACAAAGCCGGTTGTGTTACGAAACCAAATAAGTAATCTGAATCTGTCACTCATCACTCCTGACACTGATAACGGCAATAATAAGATTCCTTAGAATATTCAATCAGTTGATAAAGGTAGCCTGCACGCCTTTAATGCACAGATTGAATGGGACGAGCGTGATAACGTTAGCACAAAACTCCCGCCGGCCGGCAGCCAAACTCAATGTATCCACATCGATGCCGGACTGGCAGGCAATCAGGTCGTGATAGTCCCGTTGCATCGCAATGGCATTCAGTTGGTTCAGTCAGGCTATGTCCGGGTACACCTCGTTGTGTCCTACGAAAAAAATGTTAAAACAGCACCCGAAGGTGCTGTTTGGCTCTGATGCTAATCTTTGGAACGATGGCTTACGGTAAAATTGAAGGCTGGTCGGCCCCCTCTTTTTCTACCTTCTGCGTAATCATGTGCTCGCGCCTCATGCCCAGTTTCAGCGCCAACGCGGAAGAGACATAAATTGACGAGATAGTACCAACGGTTACGCCGATCAACATCGTCAGTGAGAAGCCTTGCAGAAGAGTGCCGCCAAAGATCAGCAGGATCAGCACCATTGCCAATGTCGTGGCTGAAGTGATGATGGTACGACTCAGCGTCTGAGTCAGCGAGACATTAGTAATATCATAAGACGAGCCACGACGGATCTTGCGGAAATTCTCACGAATACGGTCTGAAACTACGATCTTATCGTTGAGCGAATAGCCGATAACCGACATCAGTGAAGCGATAATCGTCAGATCAATGTCGATATGGAACAGTGAAAGCAGTCCTGCCGTAATAATGACATCGTGTATCAGTGCCAATACGGTTCCCAACGCCAAGCGCCATTCAAAGCGAATACCGATATAAATCAGGATAGCGACCAACGCAGACATCAGCGCCATTGCCCCGGCTTGTGCCAAATCGCTCCCCACACTCGGGCCAACAAATTCAATGCGCTTAACAGTCGCATCCTGATGAGATGCACGATTAATCACCGTCACAACTTTATTGCCCAGCTCCTGACCTGCTGGTCCTGTAGTTGGGGCCATACGGACTATCACATCACGACTGCTGCCAAAGTTCTGCACCTGGGGCTGGTCAAAACCAGCTGTCAGCAACGCACTGCGCAGGGTATCAAGCTCAGTTGGTCTTTGCAGGTTGATTTCAATCACCGTACCACCGGTGAAATCCAGCCCCCAGTTAAAGCCCCGCAAGCTAATAATGGCGATCGACGCCACGATAAGTAGAGCGGAGATGACAAAAGCCAACGCGTCCCAGCGCATAAAGTCTACGACTTTACGCCCGTGATTCAGCTGCTCAATATTGTATTCACGTGCCACAACTCGCTCCTCAGATTGACAGCTTACTGATACGTTTGCCGCCGTAAACCAGGTTAACGATCGCGCGGGTACCGAGGATCGCGGTGAACATTGAGGTGGCGATACCAATACCCGTAGTAATCGCAAACCCTTTGATCGATCCGGTACCTACAGCATAAAGAATGATGACTTTAATCAGCGTCGTTACGTTAGCATCGACGATACTGGAGAAAGCGCCTTTATAGCCTTCATTTATCGCTTGCTGTACGCTGCGCCCATTACGTAGCTCTTCTTTAATTCGCTCGTTAATCAGTACATTAGCATCGACCGCAACCGCCAGCGTCAGCACGATCCCAGCGATACCCGGCATAGTGAGGGTTGCCCCCGGAATCAGCGACATAATACCGACGATGAGAACCAGGTTCGCCAGCAGCGCTGAAGTGGCGATTAGACCAAACTTCTTGTAAAACACCACCATAAACAGAATTGAAGCCAGCAGACCCCACAGGCAGGCGTCCAGTCCCTGTTTGATATTCTGCTGCCCCATAGTCGGACCTATGGTGCGTTCCTCAACGATCTGGATAGGTGCAATTAACGCACCAGCACGCAACAACAGCGAAAGCTGGCGCGCCTCATTTGGATTGCTGATGCCAGTTATACGGAAGCTGTTACCCAGACGTGACTGGATATTCGCAACGTTGATTACCTGCTCCTGTTTCTCCAGTATCGGGCGGCCTTTGGCGTCTTTCTTACCGCTGTTTTTATACTCCACGAACAGGGTCGCCATTGGCTGACCGATGTGATCCTTCGTGAAATTGGACATGATATTGCCGCCGGTACTATCCAGTGAAATATTTACCTGAGGTTGGTTATATTCATCCATGCTGGACGTAGAGTCGGTAATATGATCCCCGGTCAGAATCACGCGCTTGTACAGCACGACAGGCTGGCCATCACGCATGTATTTCACTTCAGAGTCGCCTGGCACGCGGCCTTTAGCCGCCGCCGCCGCATCCACCGACGTATTTACCAGACGAAATTCAAGCGTCGCCGTTGCGCCAAGGACTTCTTTCGCCTGCGCCGTATCCTGAATACCCGGCAGCTCAACCACGATGCGATCTGAACCCTGGCGCTGGACCAAAGGCTCGGCGACACCAAGCTGGTTGACACGATTACGCAGGATATTGATATTCTGCTGCACGGCATATTCTTTGGCTTCACTCACGCGCTGGTCAGTCATTACCGCAGTCAACATGTTTTTGCCGCTGCTGGAAATAACCAGGTCGCGATGACGTGGAGAGAGATAGCTAATTGCCGCATCACGGTCAGCTGAGTTCGGGAACTGGATCTGCAGGCCGTAATTCGGAGCTTTGCTGACCAGCGTATAAGGAATATTTTTTGCACGCAGATCGCTGCGCAAGCCTTCAATATTCTGCTCCTGAAGCTTACTGAGCGCCGTGTCCATATCAACTTCCATCAGGAAATGAACACCGCCGCGCAGGTCAAGTCCCAGCTTCATCGGATCGGCACCGAGCAGCTTAAGCCAGACAGGCGTAGCCGGCGCGAGGTTAAGCGCGACGACATATTTATCGCCAAGCGCATTCATCAGTGCATCACGCGCCTTAAGCTGGACGTCATTGCTGGCAAAGCGCGCCATAATGGTACCGCTTTCCAGCGCAACTGATTTAGCTGGAATATTATCTTGGTTGAGAATGCTTCGGACCTGGTCCAGCGTTTGCTCACTGGCGGCGGCTCCGCGCGCGCCAGTAACCTGAACAGCCGGATCCTCACCATAAAGGTTAGGAAGTGCATAAACCAGCGCGACGATAAGCACGACGACCAGCATAACGTACTTCCACAAAGGATAACGATTTAACACGGTAGTTCCCTTAGGGAAAACAGATAATTACAGCGCCTTTATCGTACCTTTCGGCAGAACGGCAGCCACGAAATCACGTTTGACGACAACTTCAGTTGTGTCGTTCAGAGCGATGGCTACATAGCCGGTTTCAGCAACCTTGGTCACACGACCAACCAGCCCGCCGGTCGTCAGGACTTCATCGCCCTTGGAGATGGAGTCCATCAGCTTCTTATGTTCTTTGGTTCGCTTCTGCTGCGGACGCAGGATCATAAAGTAGAAAATCAGACCAAAAACTACCAGCATAATAACCAGAGAGTAAGGGCTCCCCTGTGAAGGAGCGCCGGTAGCGGCCATAGCATCAGAAATGAAAAAACTCATCAAAATTTTCCTCAATTGTTAATTATCAGAGGATAAGGGCGGGGCCGTCTTACCCATCCGTTGATAGAATCCAAAAACAAAGCGCTCTAATGTACCCTCTTCAATAGCCTTGCGTAAACCCATCATCAGGCGCTGGTAGTAACGCAGATTATGGATCGTGTTCAATCTGGCACCAAGGATTTCGTTACAACGATCCAAATGATGCAAGTATGCGCGGCTATAATTGCGGCAGGTATAGCAATCGCATTCGGCATCGAGTGCAGAGGTGTCATCTTTATGTTTAGCATTGCGGATTTTCACCACCCCATCCGTCACAAAAAGGTGACCGTTACGGGCATTGCGCGTCGGCATAACGCAGTCAAACATATCAATACCACGCCGAACGCCTTCTACCAGATCTTCCGGCTTTCCCACGCCCATCAGGTAGCGTGGTTTATCTTGTGGGATTTGGGGGCAGACGTGCTCAAGAATGCGATGCATATCCGCTTTCGGCTCACCAACCGCCAGGCCGCCCACAGCGTATCCATCAAAACCTATCTCTACCAGTCCTCTGACAGAAACATCGCGTAAATCTTCGTAAACACTCCCTTGAATAATGCCAAACAGTGCATTTTTATTACCTAATGCATCAAAACGTTCCCGGCTACGTTGCGCCCACCGCAGCGACATCTCCATTGAGCGCTTAGCGTAATCCCATTCCGCCGGATATGGCGTACATTCATCGAAGATCATCACGATATCTGAACCGAGATCGTACTGAATCTCCATAGACTTTTCAGGATCGAGAAAAATTGCATCGCCATTGATCGGATTACGGAAATGAACCCCAGCTTCAGTGATCTTACGAATATCACCGAGGCTGAAGACCTGGAATCCGCCCGAGTCAGTGAGAATGGGCCCAGGCCACTTCATGAAATCATGCAGATCACCGTGCAGCTTCATGATTTCCTGGCCGGGACGCAGCCAGAGGTGAAAGGTGTTACCCAGAATGATCTGGGCGCCGGTATCCTGCACCTCTTCCGGCGTCATTCCCTTGACCGTGCCGTAGGTGCCTACCGGCATAAAAGCCGGCGTTTCTACCACGCCACGATCAAAAATAAGACGGCCACGGCGGGCGCGGCCATCTGTCGTATCAAGTTCAAATTTCACATTCACTCCACCACCAGAGAAACAGTCCGGCGATTAATCAAAAGAGGCGCATTCTACCAATGCGACAAGCGGCTTGCTACTCATGTCAACTTCCCGCTTCACTTAACCACGCTTTCATCCGGCGCGTCAGGATTACGGCTGATATACATCGCATCGCCATAACTGAAAAAACGGTACTGCTCAGCCACCGCCTGCTGATAAGCGTCCATAGTATGGCGATAGCCTGCAAAAGCGCTAACCAGCATAATAAGCGTTGATTCAGGCAGATGAAAATTAGTCACCAGTGCATCAATGATCTGATAGTGGTAACCCGGATAAATAAAGATGCTGGTGTCATCAAAAAACGGCGCAATCAGCGCATTCTGCGCCGCGTGTGCGGCACTTTCCAGTGAGCGAACCGATGTCGTACCGACCGCAATTACCCTGTTACCACGCGATTTACAAGCCAGCACTGCGTCTACTACCTCCTGCGGTACCTCGGCATATTCGGCGTGCATGACGTGATTTTCAATGCTGTCAACTCTCACAGGCTGGAAGGTTCCGGCACCAACGTGTAACGTTACAAAAGCGATCTCAACGCCCTTTGCACTCAGCGCCTGAAGTAGCGGCTGATCAAAGTGCAGCCCGGCCGTCGGTGCGGCAACTGCGCCAGGTTTCTGACTGTATACTGTCTGATAAAGCTCACGATCGGCCTCTTCATCAGGACGGTCGATGTAAGGCGGCAGTGGCATATGCCCTACTGCATTTAAAATTTCCAGTAGCGGGCGAGGATCGTCAAAGACGATTTCAAATAACGCATCGCGACGTGCCACCATTGTGGCAGTAACGCTCTCATCATCGCCAAGCAAAAGTGCGCTGCCCGGTTTAGGCGCTTTAGATGCCCGAACGTGCGCCAAAGCGCGCTTATCGTCAAGCATCCGTTCAACCAGAACTTCAATTTTACCGCCGCTGGCTTTACGTCCATATAAACGAGCCGGAATCACCCTCGTATTGTTAAATACCAGCAGGTCACCTGGCTGAAGTTTATCCAACAGGTCGGTGAATATTCCATGACTGAGATTGCCAGTTTCACCGTCCAGTGAGAGTAAACGGCAGCCGCTGCGCTCCGCCTGAGGGTAATGGGCAATCAGGGAGTCGGGTAAATCAAAAGAGAAATCGGAAACGCGCATGGTTATTTCTGGCAGAGTTAAAACAGGGCGCATAGTTTAACGGAAAAGCCCTCGTAGCTGAACCTTTCTCATCGGCAATCGTGGTTTAACCTCAGCGAGGGCAAAAAATATGGTCGGTGAACCTGAAATGCCAATATACTTTCGCAATGAACTTTCTTGCTCATCTTCACCTCGCCAGCCTGGAGAACAGTTCGCTACTGGGAAATCTAATGGCCGATTTTGTCCGTGGCAATCCCACTAAGCACTGGCCACCGCACGTTGCCGCAGGTATTGCCCTGCACCGACGTGTTGACGTACTGACGGACAGTTTGCCGGAAGTTAAAGCGATGCGAGCACACTTTCGTCCCTCAACACGGCGTGTCGCACCCATTACCCTTGACGTGGTCTGGGATCATTTTTTGTCACGACACTGGGACCTGCTGAACCCGCAGCAATCGTTGACGGATTTTTTGCAACGGGCAGAGGCGGATATTGTTCCTTATCTGGCACAAACGCCCCCAGCATTTCAGGATCTTAACCGCTATCTGTGGCAGGAAAACTGGATGCTGCGCTATGCCGAGCGGGACTATCTGCAACGGGTACTCAATGGAATGGCTAATCGCCGCCCAAGGCTCTCAGCACTGCGCGACTCCTGGCTGGATTTCCGCGATAATTACGCTGAACTTGAGCAGGCGTTCTGGCAGTTTTACCCCTGGATGATGGCGAAGGCATGCCGTGTCGAGCTCTGACCGCCTTGATAGCTGCCAGCCTCGCCTCGAATTGATGATAGCAACGCGCAGGCTATTTACATTGGCTTCCAACCACGCCTCGCTTATACTGCCGCTGTCCTGTCATTAAACCTCACCAACTTACAGGAGTGAAAATGGTCCTGGTAACTCGTCAAGCCCCGGATTTTACCGCTGCCGCTGTATTGGGTAACGGCGAAATCGTTGATAGCTTCAACTTCAAAAAACACACCGCAGGCAAACCTACCGTGCTGTTTTTTTGGCCAATGGATTTTACTTTCGTCTGTCCTTCAGAGCTTATCGCTTTTGACAAACGCTACGAAGAGTTCCAGAAAAAAGGCGTGGAAGTTGTCGGTGTCTCCTTTGATTCCGAATTCGTTCACAACGCCTGGCGCAACACCCCGATAGATAACGGTGGTATCGGCAAGGTTAAGTATGCGATGGTTGCCGACATTAAGCGTGAAATTCAGAAAGCTTACGGCATCGAGCATCCTGATGCTGGTGTGGCATTGCGCGGCTCCTTCCTGATTGACAAAGCCGGCGTGGTTCGCCATCAGGTAGTCAACGATCTGCCGCTAGGCCGCAACATTGATGAAATGCTGCGTATGGTCGATGCCCTGCAATTCCACGAAGAGCACGGGGAAGTTTGTCCGGCACAGTGGCATAAAGGTCAGGAAGGTATGGGGGCGTCGCCGGAGGGCGTCGCGAAATACCTCAGCGAGAATGTGGCTAAGCTGTAATCGGTTATCACAGCCTGGTTTCTGATCGTCGGATGAAAACCGGTCACTTCGTGGCCGGTTTTTTTTATTTGAAGGTTCACTGAATCTATTGGCTGACAGACGAAGACCACCGTTCCTGGATTAAGATCCCGCCCTGCCGCCAGAGATTCATGATTAATCAGTTACTGACAGCGTCTCGGCGCACAATGTCGAAAATGAGAGGCAGATTTTAGCACGACCAGCACCCGTTACCAGGTGCTGTAAATCAGAAAACAGAGATCATAACGACGAAGAGCGGCGGGCTGCTGCTGACCTGACCCGCTTCCAGCATGCTAGCAGCAATACTAACCAGACCGCACCAACGTAAAGCGATACTCGGGTATCCGGGAAATAGCCAATCAGTGCAATAATAAACACAAGGAACAGCACGCCGACCATCGCGGTAAAACGCCCGCCAGGCATAGCAAACTGCAATGACTTGCGCTGTTCTGGGGTAAGCTGGCGACGAAAAGCTATATTGGCGAGCAGGATCATGATCCATACCCACACGGTTGCAAACGTTGCCAGCGAAGCAATGACCAGAAAAACCTTCTCCGGCATAAGATAATTAAGGTAAACCGCGATCAGCAGCGCTGCCATCATAATCACCACCGTCAGCCAGGGTATCCCACGTTTCGAGACCTGAGTGAACGCCCGGGGAGCATAGCCCGATTCAGCCATACCATGCAGCATACGTCCAACGCCAAACACATCGCTATTGATCGCAGAAAGCGAGGCGGTAATCACCACAAAATTGAGGATGGAGGCGGCTGCGGCAATCCCCAGATGCTGGAAGGTCAGAACAAAGGGGCTACCCTGGGTGCCGACCTGACTCCAAGGATAAATAGACATAATTACAAACAGCGTGCCAACATAAAATATCAAAATACGCAGAGGCACCGAATTGATAGCACGTGGAATGGAGACCGCAGGATCCTTCGCTTCACCCGCCGTGATACCGATGATTTCTATTCCGCCATAGGCAAACATCACCATTTGCAAAGAGAGCAGCATCCCGATGATCCCGTGGGCAAAAAATCCGCCATTGCTCCATAAATTATGAATACCGGTCGGCTGCCCACCGTTGCCAATTCCCCAGATAATGATGCCAAATCCGGCGCAGATCATCAGTATGATGGTTGCCACCTTGAAAAAAGAAAACCAGAATTCCAGCTCACCGAATACCCGCACGCTCATCATGTTAATTGCGCCGATAATCAACACTACGCTGAGCACCCAGATCCAGTGCGGTACATCAGGGAACCACACGCCCATATAGACGCCAAACGCGGTCACATCAGCAATAGCGACGATCAGGATTTCAAAACAGTAGGTCCAACCGGTGATATATCCAGCCAGCGGGCCAAGATAATCCTGGGCGTAGCGTGAAAAAGAACTGGCTTGAGGATTATTTACCGCCATCTCACCCAACGCGCGCATGATGATATACGCGACCGCACCGCCAATAATATAGGCCAACAGCACGCTGGGCCCTGCCATCTTAATTGCGTCGGCAGAACCATAAAATAATCCGGTGCCAATTGCCGAACCCAGCGCCATGAAGCGAATATGGCGGGAACTCAATCCTCGTTTCAGTGAGCGTCTTTCTTGTTGCATTCCATTCAACCTTCACATAAACAACCACGGGCAGGCCCGTGGTCATAGCGGATACTGAAAAATTCTTACTGAGGTGCCGTGTGCGGTTTCTGTCCCAGCAGGCGATCGCTGATAGCAGCGACCAGCGCAACCACCAGCGTCGGGGGCAGCCAGGATAATCCCTGATCGACTAATGGCAGATGCTGAAAGAACGCGGGTACCAGCGCAGAGAAATCGCTGGATTTAAACGCATCCACGATGCCAAACAGTAGGCTGACGATCATAGAGGGCGCGACCAGGCGGCTGCTATTATTCCACCAGCTAAGCGTGAAACTCAATATTACCAGCACAATACACGGCGGATAAATCGCCGTCAGAACCGGTACTGAAATATGGATAAGGTGGCTCAGGCCAAGATTGGACACCACCATGGAAAACAACCCGAGAATAAATACCAGGGTTCGGTAGGAAAACGGCAGGTACTCGGCAAAAAACTCGGCGCAGGCGCAGGTCAGACCGACCGCCGTGACCATACAGGCGATGAATATCAGCGCTGCCAGCAGAAAACTACCAAAACCGCCAAAGGTGTGCTGCACATAAGCATGTAAAATTGCCGCGCCATTAGCGCCCTGTTCGACCAGTACGCCACTGCCGGAGCCGAGCTTGAACAGACTGAGATAAAGTAGCGTCAGGCCGACACCGGCAATCAGACCAGCGATCATGGTGTAGCGCGTCAGCAGCGAGGACTGCTCCACGCCGCGTGAACGCGCTGCGTTAACGATAACGATGCCAAACACCATCGCGCCGAGCGTATCCATCGTAAGATAGCCGTTTACAAAACCGCTGGAAAACGCTGCTCGCTGATAGTCAGCGGTTGCCGGTATCAGGTTGCCCGCAGGCCAGAGCAGCGCGGCAACGCCCAGCACAGTGAGCGCAACGATCTTCAACGGCGCGAGGAAATGACCGACGGTGTCCAGAAGTTTGCCCGGATAAAGGGAGATGATGATCACCAATGCGAAATAGATCAAGCTGTAAATCAGCAGAGGACTTGCCCCCTCACCGGTAAGCGGAGCAATACCGACTTCGAATGAGACGGTGGCAGTTCGCGGCGTCGCAAACAGGGGACCTACGGCCAGATAGCAAACGGTAGCCAGCAGTACGCCGGCTTTTTTACCAATCGGCGAACTGAGCGCATCAATGCCGCCACCGACTCTCGCCAATGCAATAACCGTGATAACCGGTAGTCCGACTGCGGTTATCAGAAAACCCAAAGCTGCCGTCCAGACGTGTTCGCCAGATTGAATGCCAACCATTGGGGGGAAAATAATATTCCCTGCGCCAACAAACAGTGCAAAGGTCATAAAACCCAGCGCAAGAATATCCTTAGTCTTTAAATGTTGTGTCATAGCTGTGGATGCTACCTGTAAAACAAGGGTCCTGGAGATAATGTACTGGTAAGTACTGCGTTGCGTTATTATTGTAAACGGGCGCCAGTAAAGCGTTTATAGCGTAGAAAGGCAATACTACATTGGAAAAGCAGAGTTATATATTAAATTTAGCAGCAAGTTTAGTTATTTCGTTCAATTAACATCATTATAACGCCATATGATTTGCATTATTTTTGAACGAAAGAACACCCATTACTGTAAAATATTCGCCATTACGTTGGCACAAGCGGCAAAAACCCCTCCCTTTTGCGCGATATCACGCTATCTCCTGACTTTATGACTGCGCGAAACTGCCGACTCAGGCAGAGCCTCACGGCGGCGGAAGGTGGCTGATTAACACTTTGCTAACAATAGCAGGGTTAAAAGTTGAAAACAGAAAAGGTGACAGCCTGGCCATAAAAGGTTTTATCGCGGCGAAAGCAGAGGAGTCAGTGGATAGCGTCCGCGTTTATTTCCTGATCCATTAGCGCTTACCAGACGCTTCATCCTTCAGCGTAGAGGCGATAACTAATCCCGGCGCCAGGGTAAAGCTGAATACCGTTTCTTCATTCGGCTTACTGCTAATCCTGAGCCGCGCATTGTGATGACTGAGCGCATGTTTGACGATAGCCAGCCCCAATCCGCTGCCGCCTGTCTCTCGCGAACGCGCTTTATCAACCCGGTAAAAGCGCTCGGTCAGGCGCGAAATATGCTCGGCGGCAACACCCGGGCCATTATCTTTTACAACAAACCGGGCCGCGCCCTGCGGAGTGCGCAACCAGCTGATATCAATCCGCGTGCCTTCAGGGGTGTGAGTAACCGCGTTATACACCAGGTTCGATATTGCGCTACGCAGCTGCTCGTCATTCCCTGAAACAATAAGATGTGGATCGATGTGAAAATAGATCTGGTGACGACCGGCGCTCAGCGTTTCCACTTCACGCTCCAGCATATTCAGTACAGTCGGAACATCGATTTTATCCTGCAACTCAAAGGATGGCGCGGCTTCAATGCGTGAAAGAGTTAGCAATTGCTTTACCAGTGTGTCCATACGTCGGCTTTGCTCGTGCATAGTACTCAACGCTTTCTCACGCAGCGCCGGTGACATCTCTGCGTCATGCATCATTTCCAGATATCCCTGAAGCACCGTTAACGGCGTGCGCAATTCATGGCTGACATTGGCAAAAAAATTACGTCGCGCGCCCTCCAGTTTGTGCATTTGTGTGACATCGCGAGCCACAATCAGCCAGTGGTTTTCACTGTACGGCATAATACGAAATTCCGTATGATGATCATGGCTGATGACGAGCGTCAGGGGCCGACTGAAATCACGCTCACGCAGATAACGGGCAAACTCAGGATAGCGCAGTAAGTTGAGGATGTTCTGACCATAATCTTCAGGCCAGCGCAAACCCATAATTCGTTGCGCCAGGCCATTACACCAAAAAATGACACCGTCTTCAGTCGCTAACACCAGCGCATCGGGTAGCGATTCAGCACCGCTACGAAAACGCTTTATCAGCTGTCGAAGCTCACCGCGACGGCGGCGATTACGCGATTGCATCTGATTGAGACCATAAAACAGCCTCTCCCAGCTACCCTGACCACGGGGTGGTGTCATCCGGCGATCAACCCAAAGCCAGTGTGAAAGACGCATTAAATTTCTGGCATGCCAGAACATTAACGCCAGAAGTGCCAGTATCAGAAACCAGGATAAGTAGCCGAACAGCAGGCCGGCAACCAAGGCTGGCAGACAGACCAGCATCAGCTCCAGTGCTAATATTTTCCAGGTAAGGCGTTCCAGCACCGTATACACTCCAGGGAGTAAAAATCAGAAACGGGTAGAGAAACGATACCCCGTCCCGCGCACTGTCTGCACCATCCTGTCATAGCCGCCAACCTCCAACGCTTTACGCAACCGGCGAATATGGACATCAACCGTACGGTCTTCCACATAAACGTTAGTTCCCCACACGTTATTCAGCAGCTGCTCACGGCTGTAAACGCGCTCCGGATGCGTCATAAAAAAATGGAGCAGTTTATATTCTGTAGGCCCCATTTCAATCAGTATATCGCCCGACATTACGCGATGAGAGGAAGGATCAAGGTTCAATCCCTGCACGTCAATGCTTTCTTCATCGGTCATCGGAGAAACACGTCGCAACACAGCCTTAATGCGCGCGATCAGCTCCTTCGGTGAGAAAGGTTTGGTGATATAGTCATCAGCCCCCACTTCCAGCCCACGGACCTGGTCCTCCTCTTCACTGCGGGCCGTCAGCATAATGATCGGGATATCCCGTGTCATTGCATCACGCTTAAGGTGCTTGATATACTGAATACCGGTTCCACCAGGCAGCATCCAGTCAAGTAGAATCAAATCCGGCCACGGCTCTATCAGAAGATTGATAGCACTATGGTAATCCTCAGCTTCAATCGGTTGAAAATCACTTTGCTCAAGAACAAAACATAACATTTCCCGAATTGAGGACTCGTCTTCAACCACCAGAATGCGCTTTGCCATCATTGCTCCTGCCAACGCGACGTTCGTCGCTTCATAAACGGCGCCATTATGCGTCAGTTTTATGACAAATTTATGAAAAAAATACCGGCTACTTAGCGAGAATAGGGACAGTGATTGAGAGAAAAATGTCGCCACACTGCCGCTTCAGCGGCAATTTACGTATAATTCCCGCTGTTTCGCCAGGGAGGAAATCCGGTGCGTATTATTCACACATCTGACTGGCATCTGGGCCAGCTTTTTTACACCAAAAGCCGGGCAGCCGAACACCAGGCGTTTCTTGACTGGCTATATCAACAAATTATCGCACACCGGATTGACGCGCTGATTGTCGCCGGGGACATCTTTGATACCGGCTCACCGCCCAGTTACGCCCGCGAGATTTATAATCGTTTCGTGGTCCGGCTACAAAGCAGCGGTTGCCAGATGATTGTACTGGGTGGAAACCACGACTCCGTCGCTATGCTAAATGAATCCCGCGAGTTACTGGCCTGCCTGAATACCCGGGTGATTGCCAGCGCCCGCGAAAATCTGCAGCATCAGGTTCTGTTACTCAACGATCGTCACGGCAAACCCGGCGCGTTGCTGTGTGCCATCCCTTTCCTGCGTCCGCGCGATATATTACGCAGTGAAGCCGGGCAGAGCACACAGCAAAAACAGCAGTCGCTGCTGGACGCGATTAGCGCCCACTATCAGCAATGCTACCAGCACGCACAAGCACGCCGCACGCAGGAGCAGCTTAACGTCCCTATCATTGCAACCGGCCATCTTACTGCACTTGGCGTGACGAAAAGCGACGCGGTGCGTGACATCTACATTGGCACGCTGGATGCTTTCCCAGCCAACGCGTTTCCCGCGGCGGATTATATCGCGCTGGGACATATTCACCGTGCGCAAACAATAAACGGCCAGTCACATATTCGCTACAGCGGTTCGCCGATTGCATTAAGTTTTGATGAGTCTGGTAGCGAGAAAAGCGTCTGCATGGTTGACTTCGAACAGGACCAGCTCAGTGCTCTTGAACTACTTAAAATCCCCTGCTATCAGCCCATGCGCATAATCAAAGGATCGCAGAGAGAAATTGAACAGCAACTGGCAACGTTGACGCTACCTGAGGGAGATAAACCCGTCTGGTTGGATATTGAAATCGCCAGCCAGGACTACCTCAGCGATATTCAGCAGCGCATTCAGACAATCACCGCCGATCTGCCGGTGGAAGTTCTGCTCATTCGCCGCAGCCGTGAACAACGTGAGAACACCATTGTCCGTCAGCATAACGAAACGCTGGCAGAACTCAGCGTTGAAGAAGTTTTCTCCCGGCGGCTGATTGGTGAACCTGAGGAAGGTACGGAAAACGCAGAGCGACTCACCCGGCTGTTTAACCAGATTGTTGCGGACGTTCGCGAACGGGGGGCTGCAGAATGAAAATTATCACTTTACGATTTAAGAATCTCAATTCTCTGCGCGGAGAATGGCGTATTGATTTTTCAACCGGCCCCTTCGCCAGTAATGGCCTGTTCGCTATCACAGGGCCTACCGGTGCCGGTAAGACCACCTTACTGGATGCTATCTGCCTGGCGTTGTATCACGCAACGCCCCGGCTTGGCGGATTGTCGCAAACGCAAAACGATCTGATGACTCGCAATACAGCGGAGTGTCTCGCCGAAGTGGAATTTGAGGTTAAAGGCGAACGCTGGCGCGCTTTCTGGGGACAAAACCGGGCGCGCGGCGCGGTGGACGGGAACTTGCAGCCTCCGCGCGTAGAGCTAGTACGCTGCGCTGATAACAAAATTGTTGCGGACAAAGTCAACGACAAAAAGCTAATGTTAGAAAAGCTAACCGGTCTCGACTTCGCCCGATTTACCCGCTCGATGATGCTGTCTCAGGGACAGTTTGCCGCCTTTTTAAATGCCGATGCGAAAGATCGCGCTGAGTTACTTGAACAGCTTACCGGCAGTGAAATTTATGGCCAGATTTCCGCCAGCGTTTATGAACAACATAAAAATGTGCGTAACGAACTCGATCTGTTAAAAACCGAAGCGGGTGCGATGGCCCTGCTGGATAACGATACCCGTAACGCACTGTTGGAGCAAAAGCAACAATTACTGGCGGAGGAGCAAACACTCACCCAACACTATGAGCAGGCACAGCAGCAAAGCCGCTGGCTTGAACAAAGTAAGCGCATTGAGGAACACATTCGCCAGGCAAAAAACCAGCAGCAGGATCTTCAGGAAAAATGGCAGTCCACGCAGTATGAACGGGACCGGCTGGCGCAAGGCGCACCGGCAGAAACGCTGCGCCCGCTGTGGACAAAAAAACAACAACTACAGCAGGATCGACTGGAACTTTTAAACCTAAGTGAGCAGTTACTTTCACAACTTGAGGAGGCGGATAAAGCGCTGAACATCGCCGCAGAGGCTTTCCAGCAAACCAAGATTGAACGTCAACAGCTTGAGTCGCAGATCACCCAGCAGGAAAACATACTTAATGAGCAGGTGATCCCGCTTGATCACCAGCTAGCAACATTACATCAGCAGCTGCAGGAGCAAGAACGGGAACAGGCAAGTCAGCAGCAAGATCTACAAAGGCGCCGAGCGAAATATACGCAATTGCTATCTGATATCGACACACAGCAACAGGATCAGCAGCAGCGTCAGCAATGGCAAAAACAGCACCTCAAGGTGGAAAGCTGGGGCCCGGAGCTGGCCGGCTGGCGCCAGCAGTTGCGCCATTTACAGCAGCAGCGCCAACATGTCGAGCAGCTAAGTAAACAACATCAGCTGGCATCGACTGAACAACAGCAATTACAGCAGCAAATCACGCAACAAGAACAACGTATGCTGCCGCTACAGCAGCGCGAAATACAGGCTCACCGCAAACTTCAGGCGGCAGAGCAGGTACTTGCGTCATTACAGCAACAACATAACGAAAAAAAACTGCGCAAACACCTCTGCCAGCTCAACAACCTGCGTCCCGTTCGCCAGAGAATGCTACTGCTGGACTCACAAATACAGCCGCTGATGCTACGCCAGCGAGCGCTGTATCAGGGTGCTGAGCAAAATAAAACAGCAATCGCCGAAAAGCAGCAGGAAACGCAAGCGCTACGTCAACGTTATGACATGATGCTGCAACAAGTCAGCGCGGTTGAAAAACAGCAGGCTCTGGAACAGAAAATTATTGAATTATCAGCTGAGCGGGACCGACTGGTTGCCGGCAAGCCCTGCCCGCTTTGCGGTGCCTGCCAACACCCCGCCGTCGAGTCATATCAGAAGCTGGTTGTCGATGACTCTACAAACCGGCTGCCAGAGCTGCGGTCGAAGCTAACACAACTGGCCCGGCAGCAAAGCGTCAGCAGCGAGCAGCTAAAAATGCTCGAAAAGCAGTCTTTGCTGGAGAGTCAGGAAGCTGATGATATCAGCCATCAGATTACGGAACTTGCAGCGGAATGGGAGCGCTGTTGTATCAGTCTCTCGCTTACCTTACGTCCAGAACAGCGGGAAGCTTTGGCCGAGTGGCAGCAGCAGCAGGATCTGCAGGAGCAACAATGTGAGATGACTCTGCAGCAATTTGAAGAAGCTGAGCGCACGTGGCATTTGTCTCGCGAAAATTACCAGCAGCACAACCAGCAGTTGATGCAGGCGAATCAACAGCACCAACTGCTGCTGCAACGCCAGCAAACCCACGCTGAGCACCTTACGCTGCTCAGCAACCAGCGACGAGATCAGCAGCAAATCTACCAGTCACAGCAGGAAGACTGGCAGAAAACCCTGCTCGATAGTGGGCTGTCACTGCCTTCAGACGACTGGCAGAGCTGGTTGGATATGCACGAACAGATGTGGCAACAATGGCAGCATAACGAACGGCTGCTTAATGAAAATATACATCGACTGAGCGACTATCAGGCTCGTAAGCAAGTGCTTACTGTAGATGTTGAAGAGAAAGCCACTCGCCTTCAGCAATTGCAAGAACAGATCGATGCGTTACAACAGCGCCACCAGCAAGGTCATCTCCAGCGTCGGTCATTGTTTGGCGACAGGCTACCTGCAGAGGCTCGCAGCCTTTGGTACCAACAGCGTCAGCAGAACGATAGCCTGCACGCTGAACGGCAGACAAATTGGCAGCAGGCAGAAAAGCGGCGCAATACTCTGGACGGGCAATACCAGACACTCAGTGTCCAGCTTGAACAAATTACAGCTCGCAGTGCGGCGCAGGAAAGTGAATTCGCAACGGCTCTCCAGCGGGCCAACTTCAGCAGCGAGCGGCACTATCTGGATGCTCTGTTAGCCCCCTCAGATCAACAGCAGTTGCAGAGCAGTCAGCTGCAACTGAATCAGCATATCCAGCAGAATAATGCACTGCTGGATCAGGCACAACAAGCCTGGGAGGAACACCAAACGCACAGGCCACAGGCAATGACATCTTCGGCAGAGATGCTGCCTTCAGAACTGGAGTTGCTTCGTCAGCAGCTGCGGAATAATGCGCTTCAGCAGGGAGAAGTGACTCAGCAGCTAACCAGCGATGCCCAACGACGCGAACAACAGCAGGCGGTTTTACAGCGAATTGCCGCCGATGAGCAACGGCTGATTGACTGGAGCCGGTTAAACCAGCTCATCGGCTCACAGACAGGTGACCGTTTTCGCCGGTTTGCTCAGGGACTCACGCTCGATCATCTGG
The DNA here is from genome assembly GCF_900115045.1 of Izhakiella capsodis. Taxonomy (GTDB): domain Bacteria; phylum Pseudomonadota; class Gammaproteobacteria; order Enterobacterales; family Enterobacteriaceae; genus Izhakiella; species Izhakiella capsodis. The sequence continues at coordinate 138,646 of NZ_FOVC01000006.1, forward strand.
TATGGCTGGCTAACAATCAGCTGATGCGTCTGCACGGCCGCTATATGCTACAACGTAAAAATAACGAGGCACTGGAGCTTCAGGTGATTGATACCTGGCAGGCCGATGCCCAACGCGACACACGTACTCTTTCCGGCGGCGAAAGCTTTCTGGTTAGTCTGGCGCTGGCGCTGGCACTTTCAGACCTGGTGAGTCATAAAACGCGCATTGAGTCATTGTTTCTCGATGAAGGATTCGGCACCCTTGACGCCGAAACGCTGGATATCGCGCTGGATGCACTGGATGCACTGAACGCCAGTGGCAAAATTATCGGCGTTATCAGCCATGTAGAAGCGATGAAAGAAAGGATCCCAGTACAGATTAAAGTTTGCAATCAAAACGGATTGGGCTACAGCAAGCTGGCGTTGCCTTAATCTCCTGAGCGCGCGACGGCGCGCGCTTTGATTGATACAGTCAGCCATCCAGTGAGTAGCGAAAAACGTTCTGTCTTCATATATTTGCTGTAAACAATTTCTCCATCAACCAGCAACACGATTTCTGGCACTCAGCGATCGCCGGCTTTAAAAGGAGTGCGGGTAGTTGATTTCGCGCCATGATGATGCACGACCTATCGCCCAGCCTCCTCTTTAACGCCTTTTTCAGCCTGTCCAATCAACAGTAGAATGCAAAGACGATGAAACACTCGCATCGATTCGCTATCATGCGCTCTAACTATAAAACGCTGCGCGATGCTATTGCGCGCTGTAGAAGGAATGCACGATGTTGTGGTTTAAAAATATGATGGTGTATCGTCTGAATCGCGATATCCCTTTCTCGGCAGAAGAGATAGAAAAGCAGCTCGCCGCCTTCACATTTACCCCTTGCGGCAGTCAGGATATGTCAAAGACCGGCTGGGTTTCGCCTATGGGTTCCCGCAGCGACACACTGACACACGTTAATAACAATCAGATCCTGATTTGCGCGCGCAAAGAAGAAAAAATCTTGCCCGCACCAGTAGTTAAACAGGCACTGGACGCCAAAATTGAAAAACGGGAAGCCGAACATCAGCGCAAGCTGAAAAAGACCGAGAAAGACGCGCTTAAAGATGAAGTCCTCCATAGCCTGCTGCCCCGAGCCTTCAGCCGTTTCAGTCAAACCTATCTGTGGATTGACGGAGCAAATAATTTGATTGCCATTGATTGCGCCAGCGCCAAAAAGGCGGAGGACATTCTGGCACTGTTGCGTAAAAGCCTCGGCTCGCTGCCTGTAGTTTCATTGACACTGGAAAACCCCATTGAACTGACGCTAACTGAGTGGGTTCGCTCCGGTGAACTGCCCACGGGCTTTGCACTAATGGATGAAGCAGAACTCAAAGCGCTGCTGGAAGACGGTGGCGTGATCCGCTGCAAAAAACAGGAGCTGGTTTGCGATGAAATCGCACATCATATTGAGGCAGGCAAGTTAGTCACCAAACTCGCTCTGGACTGGCAGGAGCGTATTCAGTTGGTGCTTTCCGATGATGGATCTATCAAGCGGCTGAAGTTTGCTGATGCCCTGCGTGAACAGAATGACGATATCGATCGTGAAGATGTGGCGCAACGCTTTGACGCCGACTTCGTTCTGATGAGCGGTGAACTGGCGGCATTGATTGCTAATCTTATCGTTGCACTGGGAGGAGAGGCGCAACGTTAATCAGGAAGGCGGCTCGCCGCCTTTTCTTACCGACTTACAGATAACGGCAAAGATATGCGCTTGGCTCAGCAATCTGTAGATGAAACTCACTGTGTCCCGCAACGACAAACTTCTCTCCGGCAGAATAGACTCGCCATTCCGTTTCCCCCGGCAACAGAACGTTCATTGCCCCGCTCACAACCGTCATCTCCTCCTTCTGACGAGTGCCAAAGGCATACTCACCTTCCGCCATGACACCAATACTCGCATGACCAGTACTGGCACTGTTAAAACCAATCGATTTTACCTTACCATCAAAATACTCATTCACATTGAGCATAACTTCCCCACAAATTCATGACAGTCAGACTGGCAGTGTAGAGTTATTCCCTCGCCACTGTCACTAAAATTTCCCGCGGGTAAGTCATTGCTAGCAGCAAAAGATAGATTTACCGTTAAGGGTCTATAACAACTTGCAATATTTCATTAATCTTATGCCATCCGCTGGCAGGAGCCGGCATTCTGCATTAATAAGTCAGGAGTAATAATGGAATTATTAAAAGCGATTGGACTTGGGCTAATAGTGCTGCTACCGCTGGCCAATCCTCTTACTACCGTCGCCCTGTTTTTTGGCCTTGCCGGAGACATGAATTTCAGTGAGCGGAAGCGACAAGCGCTACAAGCTTCCATCTACGTATTTATCATCATGGCGGTCGCTTTTTATGCCGGTAATATGGTGATGGATACATTTGGTATCTCTATTCCCGGCCTGCGGATTGCTGGCGGGCTCATCGTTATGTTTCTTGGCTTCCGCATGCTCTTTCCACCGCATCAGGCAGGACGTACGCTGGAGGCTGAACATAAGAAAGACGAGATGAATGAGCAAAAGTCGGTCAGCATAGCCTTCGTGCCGTTGGCTATGCCCGGAACGGCTGGTCCCGGTACTATCGCAATGATAATCAGCACCGCCTCAACTTTTCACGATAATAGTGTCTTTCCGCAGTGGATTCTGATGGTGGCGCCACCCCTGACCTTTTTATGCATCAGCGTTCTTCTGTGGCTATGCCTTCGCAGCTCAGGGGAGATCATACGATTGGTCGGCAAAGGGGGCATTGAAGCGATATCGCGGTTGATGGGTTTTTTGCTGGTATGCATGGGCGTTCAGTTTGTCATTAATGGTATTGAAGAGGTTATTACTCATTTTTCGCATTGAAGAGTGAAGCACCACGACAGACCGCGGATAAAAAACCCTAACGAAGCTGAGAGAATATGAACATTGCATGATTTAAATGAAGTGGCGTCAAAATCCCACTCATATGTATAGCCACACTAGTGGCCGGGCGTTGTGACAATGCATAATAGTTATGTGCGCTTCTTCAAGTTCGCTCCGAGATAAAATGGTCACAAGTCCACAATTGCGCTGGTCAGAACAATCCTCGCGCCGGGTTCTAAGTGAGTGTTAACGACGGGATTATATAGAGCCGCGTAAGCCAGGGTGCTGTGCTTCATCAACTCATGCACCCATGCGTTTTATCCTAATAGCTTTGATCCTGCAATCCGCCACAGTAATCAGCCATAACCTTAAACTCACAGTCTTTGACTGCTGCTGGCGCTCACCCAGCAGTATGGCTAATGCAACAACGTTCATAAATTCAAATTTACGGCTACGCTGTTGAGAATAGATTACCCCACGTCAGGAAAAATTAGCGCCCACCTGTTAAACGTGAACTATGACGGCATCATAGCTCATACCCTCTGGCTCATCGGTTAAACACCAAGCCAACGTGGCGTTTATCCTTTTTATTTTATTGCCAGAAAAGGTCATCGCGATAAGCATCAGGCAAACGCTTATAGCTTATAAAATCTGTACAACGCAGCTCCCCCGCGCTACTGACAATCAGTTACAAATCTTAAACGCGATCCCTGACCTATGATAGCGAATCCATCATCAAATTAGGCCATTTTCCGCTCAACGGAAAAACATTGCGCAAATAAATTTGCTTGCGATAATTCGTCATTATCCGAATTTTGGTAATTTGATGAACTCATCGCTGCCGTTCTGGCAGTGCCGAATTATCGTGACGACGCGGGAGTTGGCGGTTGGAAAATACTAACATCAAGTTGATTACATTGCTGGCTACATTTTTTGTTACGTTGCTCAGCACTGTAGCGACTCCGTTTAGCTATTTTCATCTTGCCTGGTCGGTCTCCGTGGCATATGAGGCTATCGGGCGCATGGCCTATCCACTGTTTTTACTGATAGCCGGTTATATGTCACTGCATGAAGATGAGTCGCTGATTGATACATTGAAAAACCGGGTTGTTAACTTACTGATACCTTTAATTAGCTGGTCGATAGTCTATCAGCTTTACGACTATTTTATTAATGGCTACAACCATTCGGTCAGTATATTCACCCTGCTTAGCCATCCAGCCTACTCACATTTGTGGTTCATTTACACCATGATACTGCTTTATCTGATAACACCGATGCTCAATACCTTCATTCAGAATGGTAGCCGCCAACGCCTGAATTATATTCTAATACTGTGGTTTACCATAGCCTCAGTGTATATGCTATTTAATAACATTAAAGAAAGTTTGCTGTTAGGCCATAGCATTTCCCATCCAAGTAATATTGATCTGGTGGTCTATTTTTCCGGCTACTACATTCTTGGAGGAGTCATTCATCGCTTTAAAATTACGCCTAAGATACCGATCTCTGCACTTATATTTGTACTTAGCACCGTACTGACGGCGATATTAACTTACTCATTATCGATTAGCACTTTTGCACCGAATCAAATTTTCCTCGACTATTCAGCGCCGACTTTAGTGATAGTTTCGGTTTCGTTTTTTTTCATGCTACTGCGCTTGAAGATTAAACTTTCAAACACTCAGGAAAAAATAATAAATACCTTATCTGAGTACAGTATGGGTATATTTTTTATTCACCTATTGATACTGCAAAGCCTGTTACGCTATTTGAATATTAACTTCGAAGGCCAATATTCAATTCTGACCATTCCGGCAATGGCACTGCTGGTTTACACACTATCAACCATGATAGTGACGGTGATCCACCTGATCCCAGTCCTGCGTAAAGCTGTTTAAGCTTTTCGTTATAAAAGTAGTAAGGTCAGTCGTCTTAAGAACTTCACATTACTACGGCTGGTCAAATTCTTCGACTAAAAAATAATATGAAAATTATTCAAATCAAAACATTAACATCTTTGTTGCGAAAAAAACGCGGCTAGATTAAGGTCGGCGGGCGAGCCAATAGAGTAGTACTCGCTCATCATCACGATCGTTATCGGCCACTGAAAGCAATTTGAGTGAAAGCGTTGCGTTATTGACTGTTTGGCCTGTCATTGATATAACCATTGCAACTTTTCCAATAATGCTGCAAACCTCTTCTTTATTAAATACAGTACCTGTATCTCAATTGCAATATTCCCTCCACGGCTAAAACTGAATCATAGCAAAGGCTGAGATATTTTCAGATTCTGAATTATAGAGTGACATTTTGATACATTTTCATGCTAACGTCAGCAAGGCCGCACTTTGAACGAGCTGAAATATATCAAATTACGATCTACACACTATGACAACGATAAACTAAAGCCGGAGGGATATTACATATAACACGGGCACGCGTCCAGTTGAAATACTGTGAAAGCAGAGATTCTGAGAGCGCTGTGTATTGAAATTGAATGAATATACCACCGGGATTCAGCGCATCGCGGGCGCGCTGCAGGATATGGTGGCGAGTGTCGTCAGGTAAAGATAACAGCGGTAATCCTGAGAAAATGGCATCATAACCGGGTTCAATATTTTCAGCTGAATCAATAAGAACCGTCAGACGCTCGTCGCCGATTTCAGACAGCTTACTATAAAAATGCAGATTAGTTTCAAACGCAGAAAGCGAACAATCAGCATGCATACGCTTAAGCAAATGACGAGTCAGGACACCATCTCCGGCGCCAAGTTCAGCGATCGAGCGGACATTCTCCCAGTCAACACCACCAGACATAGTTTTACAAAGAGAACGAGAAGAAGGGGCGATAGTGCCTGTCGAACGCGGATCTGAAATAAACTCTTGCAAGTAGCTCGTTTTATCTTTGATATAGGAAAACGCAGATAACAACATGATCATAGCTCCCGTTATAAGACATCACTAGTAGGCCATAAATTTATTAAAAAGTTCTTAAACTCTCTAAGCTTTAGATGAAAAAAATAATCAGATTTGAGCCAATCACGATACATCTATTTTCCATTTTGATAAATTCTGTTACCTAAGTACATTCGCTGCTAAAATTCAAAATCTATCCACTCTTCAAAAACTCTCACCTCTTTGAGAAGACGCTGTGATTACGTACCAAAATAAAATTTAGCGCTAAGAAATATCACCTGCTTATATATTCGCGCTGAAAAGCGTATCCGTTCATTTCACCAGCGTCACCACGCGTCATTCAATCCACGAGCCAGGTCGCAGCAAAAGGGTGTTCAGAACCACGACACCGATTCACTCTCTGCCCTACCACCGGCCCGGAGTGCCACCTTAGCTGGCCGCGCGGTGCGAATTGTGCGGTTTTTGTTCAGCTATAGCTAACGCTCTGCAAATTGCGCGGTATGATAACAGCAATCCCCCTAATTCTCTATCGAGTAAAGGCCAACGCAGATCTCGGATGTCTGGGTTATAAACTATACTTAGCAACTTCAGGCCTTGCTGTTATCAGGAGCGCATTATGCTAATTGGCTTTGTTTTACTGGTAAGCGCCTGCGGCCAAGATGCCTGCGAAGCGCTACCGGTATCTGACTATATCTTTCCTACCCGCACCGCCTGTGAACGGATGGCAGAACGCGTTCATGAGCGTCGTGCCAATGTCGTGTTGCTGTGTGGAGAAGTTTACCGGTGATTACCCTGCCCTGTACCTCCACCCTGACAGATGAGTAAGACAACGATAAATCATTAGCACAGCAATAGCTGTTCCACCCGATATATCTGCCGCTCTGTTCTGATCTTACAACTATCATGAAAACGTCCTCTCTGACCTGAGAAGGATGTAAGGCACCATTGCGCTGGCAGATGCTACTATCTTCTGGCTCCTCTGCCGATAACTAACCGTACCCTCAGAGCCTGAGGACATCGTAAAGGCGGAGGAATTATGTCAAGTGAAAAGCTGGCCACGCACACCATCGCTCAAGAAATTTTACTGAAATCAGTGCTGAATGCCGAACCCAAAGCTTGTTTTCAGCTGATTGCCAGCGAGGCTGGAGGGCAATTTTCTCTTTATTAACGCAGTGCAGCGAGCCGTAGCACTGAAGCACAAAAAATCCAGGAAGCCCGTATGCCGTCCTATAAATAAGCCGATTTACTGAGCATTCGGTTATTCTATGCAATCGCTGCCTTGATCCGCGTCAACGTATCAGGGTAATAATTCTTTTTGTAATAAAAGAAGGCATCATCTTACTGAATTAAGCCAAGTGCTACGTCTGTCAAACATATTTTAATTTCAGGTTTGCTTTTTTCTGGCGTCTTGTGAGTCAGCCCGCATAAGGCTAATTTTCAATTAATGACGGTCTTTTATTTTATCCCCACCAGTTACACTGATATGGTTATCTTTGCGTTTAATGTTAGGGGAGTAGCAGATGCCAGAACAAAAAAGCCTCATTTCGGACGCGGCTCTCGTGCCACGAACTCGTCGTCTTCATGTGGGCTATCTTCCTAATCAAGGTAAAGGCAACCCAAAGCCACAAATAAAACTATCCGGTGACTGGCTTGCGGTTTTTGGCTTTATACCGGGTAAAGCAGTCCAGCTTGAAGCGCAATCGGGCAGGCTAATTATCACGCTACAGGAAGGTGAAGGGAATCATTCATCGCATCCTCCTCATGTAAAATCCCCTGTATGTAATATTGAGTTACTGCGCTTCGGTCGTATCATTCAGCATCCAATGCTAATGCTCCCCTAATCCTCTTAGCTCAGGTATTTTCATCGGGCAATACAGTCAATCCGCCGCAAGTTTGTATGAATATCGAGGCAATCATTTTCTCTCCACCGGCTCTCCCCCAAGGGCTTCGGGTCAGGATGGACCAAAAGATTTCATATCGGCTGGGACAAAGCGCTTGCTCTATAAGCTCACGTGTCGGATATCAATTACCAGAAAAACTCATTTCATGACTGTCTGTACGAATACAGGCATTTTACGCACCAGCAGATCCTTTAAGAGCACCGCGAGACGACAGCAGGTTCTCAATGATCCACATCGTGCTATCCGAGGTAAGTCTCCTTTTGGAGCCCATCCGGCCTTACCAGGCAACACCGTAACACAATTATCCCTCTGGCCCTGTATCCTCTCATTCTTTAAATATATTTGAGCGTAATGGCTACACCACCAATACAAAAATATTACATTATTAGATATACCCTAAAATTATTAAGCATCTGAGCCGTAATTTACTCTCAGGATGAGTATTAAAAGAATAAAATTATAGCAAAATTCCATGTGTAAGCTATTGATCGTGTAATAAACAATAAATAAAAAAATACTTGATAACCAGAGTAATTTTCGTAAATCATTAGCTAACTTTAAGGAAGAGGGCGAGCATCATGTTCATGATTAGCTTTGTAATAATTTCCGAGAACTATTTCTTCAGAGAGGGCTTAATTCACTTCATAAGCAATATGGCAATGAGTGAATCTTTCATTCCGATATTTATTTTGGATAATAACCTGAGCGTCTCTTCTGGAAATTGCATACTGATACACGATTATCCATTCAGCCTTTTACAGATAATGAAAGGGATGCAAGTAATCTCCAGTAACGTAATGAAAGAAATATCAATGGGTAATACGATACTGGAGAAAAAACGACGCGAAAGGAAAAAGGTGATTTCAATAAATCATAAGTTTAATCGAATATACAACATTCTTTCAAACCATATTACTATAGCGAAATGCTTATACAAAAATAAAAAAGGAATGCATTATACCATCATAGACGAGGGGAAAAGCCTGACCCAAAAGCAAATCGACTTTCTAAACTGTCTGGCTGAAGGCCTTTCAGTGAAGCAGTCAGCGCTCAAAATGGACGTCTGCACTAAGACAATTTATGCCTATAAAAGCCGGATAAAAAGCAACACGGGTTGTCATCTGGACATTGACATCACAAAGTGGATATCTGCAATGGACATGCTGTCGAGCGGGAAGCCACTATGAACATTCTCCTTCAGCACTCTTTATTGTTATGGTTTACAGATCGCTTAAGAATCAGAAATGAACATTCATGAAAGTCACATTAAGCAGGAGCGCAATAATAGGGAGATATAATGTTGTGGGAAGAAGAAAGTTTGATTGTAGAATCAAGAAGGTTAATAGGTAAAGAAATCAGAAAAGCTCGTATGAGACGGTTCACAGAAACAGAGTTCAGCTCTCTTTTAGGATACAGTCAACAGCATATCTCACGTATAGAAAGAGGCATATCACCTCTAAGGGTCGACCTTTTCCTTGAAATATGTCTACTGCTTGAGGTTAGTCCTCATTCTATTATTGAGAAATGCCTCTGCGAAGCCATCTCATTTACGAAATAACATGCGTTCAACGTCTGACGTTGCGCGATAAAATAAGCCACTGATAAAAATGTCAGTGGCTTTATTTTTATTTCCTTCTGAGTAGCCGTCCGACAAGAGAATGAGCGAGCAGCCAGTCGCGCATCTGAGCTATTCGCCGGCAAATGCTTTGCGCGGAGGCTTGTATAACTAAGCTTAAGCAGCAATTTTCCATCTATATGCGCTTTTAAACCTAAATGCGTTGTAACGCACTGGGGAAATGATGAAATAACTGTAGCCCTTTAACCACATTGTGTTCTTCCGATTTTACTTATCATCCTATTTCATACTGGAAGCTAACTAAAATAGTCGTAAAAAATCAATAAAGACTATAAAATAAACTTAACCATATGAAATATATGATTAAAACTAAAACTTGATCGAATTGAAAGTTAGAACTATTTTAGAGATATTCTATCGAATACTATTAAAACCATCAGGAAATCCATCATGCCAGTGATAAAGCTACATTGCAAAGAGTGTGGCAGTGACCGATTCAGGGCGTCAATGAATTCATTACACGATAATCGTATCGCGCAGATGTATTGCGAAAAATGTGCATCACAAGTGGATATTGAGGAGGTCGTATGGTACCAAAATAATTACGTAGCGCCAGGCACCTTACCGCAGGAAGATAACGTTCCCTTCAGTGATGGCGTTTATATACTACCTGGTGCATAAGTTTTCTTAGATTCTTTTACTACCTGAAGCTTCATAGTGCTGAGACAGCTTATTTCTTAGCATGGCGTAAGGTTAATTCGAAGAGAATCACGGACACGCTGCCCGCTTAATTTGGGTTTACTACTGTAGACAGGTAAATCAGCCCCAGCCTTACCAGTATTGACATTTACAGCTCATCAGGTGAAACAAACCGCTACGATGCCTGCAATCGTATATGCCCTTATCGTACAAAGTTCACTCCTTATCGCTCAAGGTATTAAAAGTGCATTTTTGGTCTACATATTACAGCAGAACATCCCAAAATATCCGGTCAGCTTACTACCGAAATCATACAAGGGCTATTCGTAGACACAATGCCGGCATTTTGAAATTCTGAACTCCGTATCAACAGAATCCCCGCAGAGAAGAACATCAAACAGCCATCCAGAGTGCAAAGGTAAAGAGACACAGAGTACCTTCATAAAAATATTGAAGGCTTCGGTATGCGAATTTCTCCGAATCAGCCCGCGCCGAGGATAATAATTGAGCAGAACGCGCTGCAGGCTTATGCATATCTGGCGATAGCAGATAATATCAGAGGCAACAAAGCCACAACGCGAGTAACAATCCGCTTTTTAAAATTAACTTCTATTGCGTATATTGATATTGATCAGGCTATTATGCCAAATTGAGTCTATTATAGCTTGCGCAGTGGGTCGTTAGCTCAGTTGGTAGAGCAGTTGACTCTTAATCAATCGGTCACAGGTTCGAATCCTGTACGACTCACCACGCGGTCATCGTATAATGGCTATTACCTCAGCCTTCCAAGCTGATGATGCGGGTTCGATTCCCGCTGACCGCTCCAGACCTGCTTATCTGTAGTCCAAGACCACCGCCCACATCCATCATTGTTCTCATCCGATTCAACTCTGATTGACTCGTCGATATGAACCTGAATATCCTGACGTTAATTCTCTGTATCTGCTCCTGCAACGCAACGCTAAAAACTGAAGCCACATACTTGAGCAACGTTCAAAACAAACGCTATAGGGTGAAAATCGCCTACCCAGCGTACCCTTCTCTGCCGACGGCACTGCCAAGTCTCACGGCGCGAAGCACAGCGAGTGGAGACTGGCCATAAGTAGTTCAATGTCCTGGTAAACCGCTTGTCAAGCTGGATGCCTGGTGACGTGAAGAAGTCTATTTTCTGCCAGATTAAGAAGGTGCCAGTAAAAACCATAAAAAAAGCATCGCCAAAGCGATGCTACAGATAACAATCTACTTATAAGGTTCTCGTATGAACCTTCTTATAGTTTTTAATTCAATTGCCAACTAGCTGGCTTTAAGCGCACCATGATTGATTTGCAAAAAATACATTTCGCACCATCGGGGTTCGCTTTAGAAATATCAAATACAGAAGTCCGGTACTGCGAACTACGGCAGTGCGGGCATCTTAAAGAGAGTGAGATTAAAATAATCTTAAATTCCTGTTACATTCGCAGCGGCAGGGCCTTTAGGGCCATTCTCGATTGAGAACTCTACACGCTGGCCTTCATCAAGCGTGCGGAAATCATTACTTTGGATAGCGGAATAATGAACGAAAACGTCCTTGCTGCCATTCTCAGGTGAAATGAAGCCAAAGCCTTTTTCAGAGTTGAACCATTTAACAGTGCCGGTGATTTTATCAGACATAATATTTACCTTTATCAGAGAGCCTTTCGGCGACAGAGGCTGAATTGCAGAAACAAATCAAATTCGAATAAAACTCAAAGAGAAAGGCTGAAAGGCGGCACTAACATAGATGAGAAATAAAAAAACTAATTTTGAAACCGTCTGCTCATCAGACCAACGTGCCATTAACGCACATATAAAATAGCTATGCAAGCTAAAAAATGACGATTCGACCGCAGATTTAAATCCTTAAAACCCGGCATCGTATGTATGCTTATCCGATGCCATAGCGGAAGTGTCATTGCCTGCAAGCCCAGGCACAGAATAAAGCCGCAGTTCAGCAGGCCTTCCTCTCACTCGTAAACCCGGGTATTTATCTGCTCCCAGTAGCGCAACCTACCGCGGCGGATGGCCGCCAAAGCGGGCAAAGAAAAGTTGATGCTTACGTTTGAATCTTCCATTCAAAAAACGGGTTCATAAGTTACCGGTTTTTTATCTGTATTACCCGCTATCCTTTGCGTCGCGCCTCTTTTCTGACCAGGATTTTCATTAAGCCTCAGTGGGGGAGAAGTGAGTTCAGAAATGTTTTATCCTCGCTATTCATTGCCCCACTGATTGAGAAACATAGCAATTTCATCCATGCGCCCTGCGTCAATCCCCGTGCTTAAGACCATCTCTTTTTGTGCATTCTCGCTGATCTCCTCGTTATTCATCAGTCGGGTGATGAGCAACTGAAAATAGTACGCCAGGCTGTCACGTTCAGGCTCGCGCACCGGCCAGGCTGTTTCCTCAGAATATTCGTCCACGATATCGTAAAATTTTAGCGGTATTTTGTCATTCATAAGTTATCCCAATTTATTTCATACCTTGAGCATTTTTACCGTAGCATCCACATCAATCTCATCTTCCGAGAAGATTAATATTGTGTCATGGAAGGTGGTGATCGCCAGCTTTTTCACCGCACGTATTTCACCCGGTTTAGCGGTTGATTTCGGTCTGATATTCTCCATCAGGGTGCCTACCGATAGCACCGCATTTTCTTTATCAATACGGGTATCAGCGGGCACATCCTCGCTATATACCAGATAAGACTTGATCGCGGTGAGTTTGAGCCGCTCACCCGCAATGTAGATATATTTACTCTCCGGTAGCACTTTCACCGCGTAGGCTGACAGCCCTTTGTTGTTGGTCGTCGGTTCAAAAGTTACCGCAGCATCTTTCTTGAGATGATCAGGATTGGTCACCTTAACCATATGAAAATAACGGTTATCACCTTTTTCGTCTTTGATGAATCCAAAGCCCTTCTCTTTAAACCAGGTTGTGATCGTTCCTTTCATCGCTGTTTCGCCTACTGGTCGCTTATCTACGTAATTTTGCAGTGCGAAGTGTAATGCACAATGCCAATGCAGACTACCTTTAGCGCCTCGTAAACGTCTGGATTGGCGTGAAACGCGCGGATGACATGTTTGGTAATACTTTGCATGTAGAGGGTTCTGCCCGTGCAAACTCAGAGTTTGGCGCTACTGATATGAAAAAGCATGCTGTTCAGGGCCTGACGGCCCAGGTATGGTGCCGTCCTGCTAATTAATGAACATCGCTTACAAGACTATTACAGCCAATGACTCTAACCTAATATACCGATAAATATTCTCTTTTTCTTTTGTTGAATCATTGGTGGGGAACAAGCGCTGTTCGCCCTTACACCACCAAATGATGAACCAAAGAGAAACCTTTCATCTGCCAGCGGCGATGCGCAGGCTATCAAGAAGCAAACATGAAATATATAAATTTGGGTTGTACAGGCCTGAAGGTAAGCCAGTTGTGTCTGAGCTGCATGAGCGATGGAAAACCCTAACCTTTGCCGCAGCAGGTCACAGTGACAGGAAGTCTCACGTTCTCTGCTCCGGCAGGCATTGGTGGCCGGCATTAATTTTTTCGACACTGCGGACATCTATTCGGGCGACAGCGTTGAAGGAATTGTCGGCCGGGCCATGCGCGACATGGCTTACCGTGACGAGATCGTGAATGCCACTTACGCGTTCTTCCCACAGCGAAACGCGCCAGATGTTGGATTCCTGTCGCGCAAGATCCTGTTCCGGTCGATCGACGATAGACTGGTCAGACTGGGGATGGATTATGTCGATCTCTACCAGATCCATCGTTTCGATCACGGCACGCCCGGTAAGGGAAAGATGGCGGCGTTGCATGACATTGTGGAGGCCGGCAAAGTGCGTTATATAGGTGCTTCACTATGGAGGCATGGAGCTTCGTAAAAGTGCAGCATGTTGCTGAAGGTCACGGCTGGACCCGTTTTGTGTATATGCAACCGCAGTACACGCTACTTTATCGTGAAGAATAACGCGAGATGCTGCCACAGTACCTGGATCAAGGGGGAAATGTTATCCCTGGAGCCCGATGGCGCGTGGTAAGTTGACACGAGACTGGAGCGAGAGCACCAGGCGAAGTGAAAACGATGCTTTCGCCATGAAGATCTACCAGAAGGCAGCCACGATGGATAAGCCTGTGGTCGATGTTGTGAACCATCATAGTGAGTCACAGGCTTATGTTGCGCTCGCCTGGCTGATGTCAAAGCCAGTGATCACTGCCCCACCCATGGGGGCGACAAAAACCGAGCATCTCCACAGCACTTGGCGCGTTAGATTTCTGCTTAGCGCTGCGGAGATCACCAAGCTGAAAGCTTTTTATCTGCAGCACCCGGTGGATGGCATGATCCCCCCTGCCGGCGACTCCGTCGACGCTCACCAGACCATCAGTCGTATAAATTTTGCTCGTCACTGGTCCCGTCGTTTTTCGAAGACGCCTTTGGCAACAGGCAGCGCAGACATGGCATTCGGCCAGCCTGCATAAAACGCAAGATGAGTGATGGCCGCAGCGGCCTGTCCCTGCGTCAGTCCGCTGTCCATTGCGCGATTCAGGTGATAGGCGATCTCCTCAACATGGCCGTTGCAAATTAACGTAGCTAAAGTGATGAGACTGCGATCGCGTGGAGCAGGGCCTGGGCGTAGCCACAAGTCACGATACGATATCAGAATGAATGAAGACGACCCGACGCCTGGCGGTCGATACATTTATCTCTATCCAGGGTAAACGAAGCACCGTCAGCCTCTCCTGCTGAATATCGCCAGCGATTCCCCGACTAAAGAGCTTTACATAACATTCAGCTTCGTTGTAAATCCTGGCCGAAAGCGACCCACTTATAAGTGGTCAGCGCTTCCAATCCCATTGGGCCACGGGCATGAAGTTTCTGAGTGCTTACGGCAACTTCAGCGCCGAGGCCGAACTGACCGCCATCAGTGAAACGCGTGCTGGCGTTGACGAATACTGCCGCCGAGTCCACCTGGGTGACAAAACGTTCAGCGTTGGCGATATTGCGGGTCAGGATCGCGTCAGTGTGCTGAGTGCTGTATTCGCGAATATGGGCGACCGCATCGTCAATGTCATCCACCAGCTTCACGTTAAGATCAAGCGACAGCCATTCTTCACGGTATTCGCAGTTCTGCACCGGGCTGACCGTTGCCGGGCCCGGTCGTAACTGCGCGATAACGTTATCGTCCGCATGCAATTTAATGCCCTCCTGTGCCATACGAGCGCAAAAAGGTGCCAGAAAATGTCCGGCTACATTGCGATGTACCAGCAGAGTTTCCAGCGAATTGCAGGCGCCAGGGCGCTGCTTTTTAGCGTTGACGATAATCGCCAGCGCCGCCTCGATCTCCATACTCTCATCAACAAAAATATGGCAAACGCCAATGCCACCGGTAATGACAGGGATGGTGGAGTTTTCCCGACATAGCTTATGCAGCGCGGCGCCCCCACGCGGGATCAGCATGTCAATGTAGCGATCCAGTTTCAGCATCTGGTTAACCAACTCGCGGTCAGGATTTTCAATAGCCTGAACCGCGCTTTTCGGTAAGCCATGTTTTGCCAATGCACGCTGTATAACCTGAACCGTTGCAGCATTAGTGCGGTAGGTTTCTTTACCGCCGCGCAGAATAGCGGCATTACCGGTTTTCAGGCACAGTGAAGCAACGTCGACAGTGACGTTGGGTCGTGCTTCGTAAATGACGCCGACAACCCCCAACGGCACGCGACGGCGTTCGATACGCAGGCCGTTATCGAGCAGGCCGCCATCAATTATCTGTCCAATCGGATCGGCCAATCGGCACACCTGGCGCACGTCACTGGCAATGCCCTGTAAACGGAGCGGATTTAACAGAAGGCGATCAAGCAGTGCCTCGCTCATGCCGTTCTGACGCGCATCCACCAAATCCAGCGCATTCGCACTGAGGATAATATGGCTATCTGCTTCAAGCTGATCGGCAATGGTTAACAGTACCTGGTTTTTTTCCGTACTGGAAAGCTGCGCAATATGGTAAGACGCATTCTTTGCAGCCTGCCCTATCTGTTCAAGCATTTTTTGCCTCTTTAGCTGACGATCATATCATCGCGATGAACAGCAACAGGACCATATTCATAGCCCAGAATAGTGCTGATCTGCCGGGAGTGATGCCCGGCAATCATCCGCATTGCGTCGCTATTGTAACGCGATACCCCGTGCGCAATATCCAGCCCTTGCAGACTGCGAATACGAATAACTTCTCCACGGGAAAAGTTGCCGCTGATTGTACGGACACCTTTCGGCAGCAGAGAGCTGCCGCGCTCAAGAATAGCGCTAATCGCGCCATCATCCACAATGATCTCTCCGGCGGGCGGTGCGCCAAATATCCAGCGCTTGCGGTTCTCCAGCGGCGTTTCCATAGCGTGAAAACGGGTGCCGACCGGGGTGCCGGTAATGACCTCGGCTATCACACCAGGCTTGCTGCCAGCGGCAATAATGGTATCGATACCGGCGCGGCAGGCAACATCAGCCGCCTGTAGCTTGGTCGCCATACCGCCGGTGCCGAGGCCAGAGACGCTGTCACCGGCAATGGTGCGCAGCGCGTCATCGATGCTGTGAACGTCGGCAATCAACTCAGCATTGGGGTCATTACGCGGATCGCCGGTGAACAATCCCGGCTGATCGGTGAGCAGTAATAATTTGTCTGCCCCGGCGAGGATCGCAGCCAGTGCCGACAGATTATCGTTGTCGCCAACTTTAATTTCAGCGGTGGCAACCGCGTCATTTTCATTGATAACCGGAACAATATGGTTGTCGAGCAGTGCTCGCAGCGTATCGCGGGCGTTGAGAAAACGTTCGCGATCTTCCAGGTCGGCACGGGTCAGCAGCATCTGACCAATATGGATACCATAGATAGAAAAAAGTTGCTCCCACAGTTGTATCAAACGACTTTGCCCTACTGCAGCCAGCAGCTGTTTTGAGGCGATTGTCGGCGGCAACTCCGGGTAGCCCAGGTGTTCACGCCCCGCAGCCATTGCGCCTGAAGTGACAATCACAATCCGATGGCCAGCGGCGTGAAGCCGTGCGCACTGGCGTACCAACTCCACAATATGGGCCCGATTCAACCGACGCGATCCGCCGGTCAGTACGCTGGTCCCCAGTTTGACGACCAGGGTCTGGCTGCTGCTCATTTTGTCCTGCCATAGCTAAAAAAATTTATTGAGCAGACTTTTTATCAGGAGTCGCCGAGGAAA
The DNA here is from genome assembly GCF_900115045.1 of Izhakiella capsodis. GTDB lineage: Bacteria > Pseudomonadota > Gammaproteobacteria > Enterobacterales > Enterobacteriaceae > Izhakiella > Izhakiella capsodis. The sequence continues at coordinate 155,846 of NZ_FOVC01000006.1, forward strand.
CCAACTCCTGGCAGGGGAAATGTCAAAATTAGCAGGACAGTTCATAGCCTGAGAAGTTCACGGGAAACATATTCTGTAAAAAATTGAAATAAAAACGTCAACAAAAGTAGGTAAACTACCCCCGAAATACCGGACGGATTGGGTACACAAACTGCCGGTATAACAGCCATTTAAGGCATAAAACTACTCATTCGGGATCGATAGCAAATGAAAAAGTACGTACTGGTAGCCGTTTTAGCGGCTATGGCAGTTCCTGCCAGCGCTAACGCAGCAGAAATCTATAACAAAGACGGTAACAAGCTGGATTTCTACGGCAAGCTAAAAGCTATGCATTATTTCAGCGATAATAGCCTCAGCAATGGCGACAAGTCTTATTTTCGCATGGGTTTTAGAGGTGAGACAAAAATCAACGATCTCATCACAGGTTATGGCCAGTGGGAATCTCAGTTCAATGTGAACAACTCTGAGGGTGCTGATGCCAATAACGGCAACAAAACTCGTTTAGGCTTTGCTGGCCTGAAGTTTGGCGATATCGGTTCATTTGATTATGGCCGAAACTTCGGTGTGCTCTACGACGTTGAAAGCTGGACCGATATGTTCCCGGAATTCGGCGGGGACGGCAGCGCTCATACAGATAACTTCATGACTCAGCGCGCAACCGGGGTGGCAACCTATCGTAATAACGACTTCTTTGGCCTGATCCCCGGACTGAAAGTGGCTTTGCAGTACCAGGGTAAAAACAGCGAAGATACCGCAAACTTACGCGCCCCCACCACAGGTAATGGCGATGGATACGGTGTCTCATTATCCTATGCCATTCCGGAAACCGGCCTGTCAATCAGCAGTGCTTTCACTTCGTCCGATCGCACCGCTGAGCAGCAGTCACTGGTATTTGGTCACGGCAATAAGGCCGAAGCATTTGGTGGCGGCATCAAGTATGACGCAAACGGCCTCTATCTGGCGGCCATTTATACCCAAACCTATAATATGACGCCCTTTATCACCACTAACGCGATTGCGGGCACGACCAACACCACCTCTGGTACCTATGCTGGCATGGCGAATAAAGCGACAGACGTTGAAGTGCTGGCGCAGTATCAGTTCAATTCTGGTCTACGCCCGTCACTCGGCTACGTGCAGACCACAGGCCACGATATTGAGCGTGGCATCGGCGATGCTGACCTGGTTAAATATATCGATGTGGGTGCCACTTATTTCTTCAACAAAAATATGTCCGCAATGGTTGACTACAAAATCAATCAGCTGAACAGTAACAATAAACTGGCCCTGAATAACGACGACGTGGTTGCACTTGGTCTGACCTACTTGTTCTGATATAAACCGCTACGCCTGATCAAAGACGTAGCGGCCAATTGTTATGTGTCGATGAAAAAGGCTGGAAATTCCAGCCTTTAATCTTACTAACTGCTCTGAGCGCTTAATGCCACTGGCTTATCGTTAAAATCTGCCGCCGGCTTAAGTGCCAATTGGTGTTCTGACAGCAGGTCTTTCAGACGCTGGTGAAAATTGCGCAGGGTTTCTTCCAGTCGCTTATTATTCTCTTTGCCCTTAACCGCTGTTTCCTGCCACAGCCCCTGTTTGTCGAACAGACCAAAATAGTATTTGTAGGTGAAGTGATCTTGTTTAGCTTCCAGTTCCATCCACCAACCCCAAAATTCCCGGCTTTCCGGCTCTGGCTTAACGTTCACGCATACGGCAAGACAGTCGAAGAAGAAGTAATTACCTTCACATTTACCTTCACGAATATAGGGCCCCAGCGCCGTGAACTGTTTGATAAATTTACTTCGCAGGTGCCCACTTGGTAAGGTCATATCGCGCGTTCCTGTTATTAGTCAATGAGTAATGCCCGTCAATAGTAGCAACTCAGGCGCCGACGTGCCTGGCTATCCATTGTGAAATTTGTTGTAAAGCGTGCTGAAAACTCTGCATAACCGGCGTCGCCGGAATGCTAAGCAGCGCTCCCTGCGTTGAAGACTGGTTTATCAACTGTGAATCTGACTCCGGACTGAAAGGGTCGCCGGGCCAGTAGCATGACAGCATCGGCGTTGGGCAACGTCGCCCCAGCAATCCCTGAACCTTTAACGAATAGCAGTTCAGCTCGCGGCGTAATGCTTCATCGCTGGCATGGGTCATTCCCAGACGACTGGCAAGCAAATCGGCATACATTGCGGGTATCGCATCCTGCTGCCGGGGATCGCTGAGCAGACTGTGAACAATCGGTCCCATGCAGGCCACCCCCTTCAGACGCGATGTTTCAAGATAAGCCAGACGCACTGCGATGCTGGCACCAAACCGGTAGCCGAATGCTGACACTCGCGTAGGGTCAATCCAGGGAATATCGACCAGCTGCCTGAGCACCTGCTGATGGAGAAAGCTGGCATCCTCGGTCAGTTTCCACCTGGCAGAAAAGCCGACCGAAGGCAGATCAATCGTCAGCATAGCCAGTCCAAGCGGGGCAAAATAATCATGGAACAGTCGGTAGTGGTCGCTTTGCAAAGCATCAAGAGCGCCACAGATGAGTACCGTAGGGTAAGGCGCGCTGACACCCGCTGGCATATGCAAAAAACCGTTGATGGCCCCTCCGCCGGAAATAGTAAAACTCAGTTCTTTCAGTTCGCCGGGCAAATAGCAGGCTGCCTGCTCATAGGCCCGGTTGGCCAGTACTTGCGCCTGCTCAGCAAGCGGATCTCCCTTAAGATAAGGATAGCCAGCGAGACTGAACAACGTCGCGGCACGCATCCAGCAATCACCGGCTTGTGGGGTCTCTTCCAGCGACTGAGCTTTATCCTGCCACTCCGCAGCCTGCTTTGACCATTCATATATCCAGTTACCGTTACGGTAACCGATAACGGTGTCTAACTGGTGCTGCTGCGTGCGCGCTTCCTGACTGTTCGCAATGCGTGCCATCACTTCAATCAGCTCGATAGGCGGGATGCCACGCCAGATCCACAGCAAGCGGTTTATCATGCGATACCAGCTGGGCTGATTTTCACCGTCAAGCGCGGTATGGATCGCACCGGGGTGTGGATGGGACTGACGCCGAATTAAAGAGGAAGTTTCAGGATGTTTGAAGCGGGGTTTAAAGAGTTCTTCACTTAAATTTTTTGATGTCATTATCAGGTCTCCCCCGGATAGTGCATTGCATCGACAGATAGCAAAGCACTGGGATGCATGACACGGATCGGCAAGTTAACCGCCCGCCAAGGCAAAATACGCAATGAACCTGAAACATAGCGTAATAAGCAGGCGATGTCCTGATCGATGTCAATCAGCTCTTAACTATCGGTGGAACGTAAACCACCCCCATATCCCAGGGTTGCTCAATCCAGGTGTCCTGCGGAATATCCACCTGATAGTCGTCAACCAACGGCCGACCAGCAGGCTTGGCGAAAACGGTGATAAAGCGCGCTTTTGGGTACATTTCGCGGATTGCCTGAGCTGTCCCACCGGTATCAACCAGGTCATCTACGACGATGAAACCTTCACCGTCTCCCTCGGCGCGTTTAAGAATATGCATGTCGCGCTGATTATCATGATCGTAACTGGAGATACAGACAGTGTCGACGTAGCGAATATTGAGCTCACGAGCCAGCAGGGAAGCGGGAACTAATCCACCACGACTGACGGCAATAATGCCTTTCCATTGTGTTACCGGCAGCAGACGCTCGGCGAGTTTACGAACATGTATTTGCAGCATATCCCAGGTAACGACGTATTTTTCACTCATAGATAGAAGGACCCCGACCAGAAGCACTGGCTAAAAACACCGTGGTAAATATTGCGCGAGATTATAGTGTTGTGAAATGTGAAAGACCAGTATGCCGCCCGGCACGCGATAACTTTTTTCCCTGGCATGAACAAGCGCTGCGGTTGAAACAGTGATATTCTTGGCGGTCTGGTGCCGACCCGCCGTCGGCAGGTTCTATTCGACGCTAATGCTAGCTGATCGCCTGGTCATCGACCCGGGTAACGATTAAACAGGAGACCGATCGTGTCTGAATTGTCTCAACTTTCACCACAGCCGCTGTGGGATATTTTTGCCGAAATTTGTGCTATCCCCCATCCCTCTCACCATGAAGAAGCGCTGGCGAGGCATATTCTTTCCTGGGCTCAGGAGAAAGGCTTGTTTGCTGAACGCGACGCTATCGGCAATATTCTGATCCGGAAACCGGCCAGCGTCGGGCTGGAGAATCTCAAGCCGGTCGCGCTACAGGCCCACCTTGATATGGTGCCGCAGAAAAACAACGATACCCCGCATGACTTCACTAAAGACCCAATTCAGCCATGGATTGACGGTGAATGGGTCAAAGCACGCGGCACAACACTGGGGGCTGATAATGGCATCGGTATGGCTTCGGCGCTCGCGGTGCTCGCTGATGACAGCGTTGAGCACGGTCCGCTGGAAGTGTTACTGACGATGACCGAAGAGACTGGCATGGATGGTGCCTTCGGCCTCCAGCCCAATTGGCTGCAAGCGGAAATTCTGATTAATACCGATTCCGAAGAGGAAGGCGAAATTTATATGGGTTGCGCCGGCGGCATCGATTTTACTTCGACGCTGAAGCTGGAGCGTGAAGCGCTGCCGACGGGTTTTCAGACGGTGAAGTTGACAATAAAAGGGCTGCGCGGCGGCCATTCCGGCGCCGACATCCACATGGGTCTCGCCAACGCTAACAAGCTGCTTGCGCGTTTTCTGTTTGCTCAGGCTCGCCCGCTGGATCTGCGTTTACTCGATATAAGTGGTGGCACGCTGCGCAACGCGATCCCTCGTGAGGCATTCGCCACGCTGGCGCTTGCGGCTGACAAACGGGTCGCGTTACAAGAGGCGGTACAGGCCTATCTCGCCACATTAAAAAATGAAGCCAGCCCGCTGGATAAAAACCTGACCGTGCTGGTTGAAAACATTGAGAGCAACGCCCATCCGCTAAAAAACGGTTGCCGCGACCGCTTTCTGTCATTGCTAAACAGCATGCCAAACGGCGTTATTCGCAATTCCGACGTTATGAAAGGTGTGGTGGAAACCTCACTGAATATCGGTGTAGTAACCTTTGATGAGCACCAGGCCAGCATTAACTGCCTGATCCGCTCACTGGTCGACAGCGGTAAAGATTACGTCGTAGAAATGTTGACGTCACTCGGCGAGCTGGCAGGTGCCACCACTACGCCCAAAGGGGGCTACCCTGGCTGGCAGCCAGATGCCAATTCACCGGTTATGGCGCTGGTGCGTGACACTTATCAGAAGCTGTTTAATAAAATGCCCAATATTCAGGTGATCCATGCCGGGCTGGAGTGCGGTCTGTTTAAAAAACCCTATCCGCAAATGGATATGGTATCAATCGGTCCAACTATTACCGGTCCCCACTCGCCGGATGAGCAGGTGCACATTGCCAGCGTAGGCCTCTACTGGCAGTTGCTGACGGCATTGCTGAAAGCCATTCCGGCAAAATAAATGTCTTGCCGGTTTAACCACCGGCCGATAACAGATTGCGCGAAACACTACGCCGGCCGATTTCTTAACATCCTGTCAGAGACCGCCCGGCATTTTCTTTTTTAGTGTCATTTGGCCTCACCACTATTCGCCCTCACCAGGCAGCTGACTACAATCCTAACAACAGCTGGCGTTCAATCTGTGGGTTAAGCAGCGTCACATGCAGCCCAACTAAACGCACGCCCCGCTCCGCGCGGCGATCGTCCCAGGTTTTGTGCGCTATGGCGATAAGATCATCTTTATTCAACTCTGGCCAGACGTGCTCCTGAGTAGTGAGCTGGAAATCTGTAAACTTAAGCTTCACCCCCTGGCGGGCAATCTGTCGATCGGGTCTGATTTGCGTCAGACGCTTTTCCAGCTCCTCATACAGCCGGTCGATAATATCAAGACAGTCCTCCCAACAGTGAATGTCCTCAGCCAGCGTTCGCTCGACGCCGAGAGATTTACGCTGCCGTTCGGTGACAACCTCACGTTCATCCACCCCGTGGCTGCGTTCCCAGAGCACGCGGCCGAACTTACCAAACCGACGCAGTAACAGGGGCAGATCGGCGCGCTGAACGTCGGCACAGGTATGCAGGCCAAGCTCAGACAGTTTTTTTGCCGTCACCTTGCCAACGCCAGGTATTTTAGCCAGAGGCAGTGCTCGCAGGAATTCCGCCACCTGCTGAGGGGTGATAACGTATTGTCCGTTGGGTTTATTCATATCGGAGGCGATCTTAGCCAGAAACTTTATCGGTGCGATACCAGCAGAGGCGGTCAGCGCCAGCTCCCGCCAGATGGTCTGGCGGATCTCATGGGCAATCAGCGTAGCCGAACCATGACAATGCTGGCTTTCACTGACGTCAAGATAAGCCTCATCCAGTGAGAGGGGTTCTACCAGCGAGGTGTAACGGGTAAATATTTCACGGATATGGCTACTGGCCGCCTTATAGGCATCAAAACGACCGGGGATCAGCGTCAAATGGGGACAAAGTTTTAATGCCATCGCGGTTGACATCGCGCTGTGAACACCATATTTACGCGCAGGATAATTGGCGGTGCTGATCACACCACGCGTTTCGCGACTGCCGCCGATTGCAATCGGTATATCGCGCAGGCTGGGATTGTCACGCATTTCAACCGCAGCATAAAAGCAGTCCATGTCTACGTGAATAATTTTACGCATTACCCCTCCACAATAACTGTACAAGTATACAGTATGATAAGGACGCCGCAAGAGTGCTGGCGATAAGCCAGGTCATTAAATTAAGCGATCGAGACAGAAGAGTGGAATTACGTGGATTTTTAACGCGCTCTTGCTTGATAAAAAAACAGACAGTGATAATGTTGCGCTGCGATAGAGGAAAACGCTGATATTGCAAGTGCAGCGCGCCGCTGGTACCGATTAAATAAAAGACTTCAAGGAAATATGATGGGCAAAATCGCATTGCTGTTTGCGATGATCTTCCTGCCGGCCATTTGTCTGGCCGACCTTTTAAGCCCGGTTTCACCGCTGGCTCCGGTAAGTAAAGAACTCAAGAAGCAACTGCTAGGCGCACCGGTTTATATTCAGATATTTAAACAAGAACGCACTCTTGAACTGTATGGCAAAGTCGGTAATGAATATCGCCTGCTCGACAGCTATCGTATCTGCAATTTCTCAGGGGGCCTCGGACCAAAACATCGCCCAGGGGATTTTAAAAGCCCGGAAGGATTTTACAGCGTCGGTCTTTCACAGCTGAAGCCGGACAGCCGTTTCTATCGCGCGATCAATATTGGTTTCCCAAACCAGTACGATCGTGAAAAAGGCTATGAAGGCAACTATTTGATGATCCACGGTGCCTGTGTTTCTGTTGGCTGCTACGCGATGACCAATGCCTATATTAAGGACATTTACGAGTATGTTGCTGCCGCGCTGCATAATGGACAGCCGCGGGTGGATATCAGCATTTATCCATTTCACATGACCGAAAAGAATATGCAAAGTCATCGCCATTCGGTTTATTACAGCTTCTGGCAGCAGTTACAGCCAGCCTATGCACAGTTTGTGAAAACGCATCTGCCACCGGCAGTCAACGTCCGCGATGGCAAATATGTGCTGAACAGCAGCACTCTGAAGACGCCGTTCTCTGACAGCCGTCCCTCAGCCCTGGCGCTCACCCAGGCGAAATAGCGCCCACTCTCCGGGCGCTATCCGCTGCCATGACTCATTACCAGTTAACGGCTGGGTTGCAATCACCGTAACCACGTCATCTGGCGTGGTCTGCTTCTGAAAGTCTATCTCCATATCCTGATCCAACAGCGTCGCTTTACCAAAGGGTGCGCGACGGGTTATCCAGTAGAGGTGGGTTGAACAATAGGCCATCAGAAAATGGCCATCCGACGGCAGCATATTAAATACGCCTTTACTGCGAAGCTGTTGCGCCAGTGTAGCAACAAAACGAAACACCGCTGGCCAGTTGCCAGGCGTGCGCGGATAGCGGCTCGCCAGCTGATGGAGCAGCCAGCAAAAAGCATACTCGCTGTCAGTTTCGCCCACCGGGCGAAAATAGCCGGTATCCAGTTGACGATAACCCTTTAGCTGCCCGTTATGCGCATAGGACCAGTTACGCCCCCAAAGTTCGCGGGTAAAAGGATGCGTGTTTTCCAGCGCCACTTTGCCACGATTGGCCTGGCGTATATGTGCCAGAACGGCGCAGGATTTTATCGGGTATTCCTGAACAAGGTGGGCAATCGACGAGTTGAAACTCGGCTGCGGATCTTTGAATGTCCGGCAGCCTTTTCCCTCATAAAACGTGATCCCCCAACCGTCTTTATGCGGCCCGGTTCCACCACCGCGCTGAATCAGCCCGGTAAAACTAAAACAGATATCCGTCGGGACATTGGCACTCATCCCAAGCAATTCACACATGCTACCCCCTTGAACTGCCGGCAAAAGAGGAGTGCCAGAAAGAGAGCCTCAGCGGAAATATCGCCCACTGAGACTGCCCGCGCGTAACTTGCACGCGGCGTTCCAGCATCCTGTTCGCATGGCGACCGGTTCGCTGCCCAAAAGGCTTATTTAATCATCTCTTTTTCGATCAGCAGCATCAGAATATGTATGACCTTAATGTGTATTTCCTGAATACGATCGGCATAGCCAAAATGGGGAACACGGATTTCAATATCTGCCAGGCCATTCATCTTGCCGCCGTCTTTACCCGTTAAGGCGATCACCTTCATCCCCTGCTTTTTCGCCGCCTCGATGGCGTTGATAATATTGGTCGAATTACCCGAAGTCGACAGGCCAAGCAGCACGTCACCGGCACGTCCTACCGCTTCGACATAGCGTGAGAAAACATATTCATAACCGAAGTCGTTACTGACGCAGGAGAGATGGCTGACATCTGAAATAGCAATGGCCGGATAGCCGGGACGATTTTCACGATAGCGCCCGGTCAACTCTTCGGCGAAATGCATTGCGTCGCAGTGGGAGCCACCGTTACCGCATGAGAGCACCTTTCCTCCGGCTTTGAATGCATCGGCCAGCATGACCGCCGCACGTTGAATAGCGTGAATATTGGCATCATGACTTAAAAACGCGTTCAGCGTGTCCGCCGCCTCGTTCAGTTCAGAGCGGATAATATCCTGGTACATAGCTTAGACCTTCCTTCTCAAGAAATATCACAGGCAGTTTAACCAAATGCCCCAGGCACGCAAAGCGCTTCAGCTAGCCTGAGCCGATGGATTCACTTCGCTGGCGGAGTGTGAGCCATGTTGTAATTGCAATGTAAATATATTGCTAATGAAAAGATTATCATCTAAACCTTAAATCAACAGGTCAGACCTCTTATGACTTAGGGAGCAGGTTATGGTGCTTATCAGTATTGCAGCGACGATAGTGCTTATCGGCGTGTTGTTTTATCACCGAGTGAATCTGACGCTCAGTAGCGCAACTGTGCTGATCTGGGCGGCGCTAATGGCCGCGCTGTCTCTCTGGACGACCTGGCTGCTGCTGCCGCTGGCAGTCATTTTGCTACCATTTAATCTGCTCAGCATACGCCGGGCGCTGTTTTCCAAATCAGTTATGCGCACCTTTCAGAAGGTGATGCCGCCGATGTCGCGTACTGAAAAAGAGGCGATTGACGCCGGCACTACGTGGTGGGAAGGCGAGCTATTTCGCGGCGATCCAGACTGGAAAACGCTGCATGATTACCCGCAGCCACATTTGTCCCCGGAAGAGCAAGCCTTTATAGAGGGTCCGGTGGAAGAAGCCTGCCGCATGGCGAATGATTTTGCCATCACGCATGAAATGGCCGATCTGCCCCCTGAACTGTGGGCGCACCTGAAAGCGCATCGTTTTTTCGCTATGATCATTAAAAAAGAGTATGGCGGCCTGGAATTCTCCGCTTACGCACAGTCGCGCGTGTTGCAGAAGCTGGCTGGCGTTTCCGGTATTCTGGCCATTACCGTTGGAGTACCTAACTCCCTCGGCCCTGGCGAGCTGCTGCAGCATTACGGTACCGATGAGCAGAAAAATCACTACCTGCCCCGTCTGGCCTGCGGTCAGGAAATCCCCTGTTTTGCGTTAACCAGTCCTGAAGCTGGCTCTGATGCCGGAGCCATCCCGGATACTGGCGTAGTCTGTATGGGTGACTGGCAGGATAAACAGGTGCTGGGCATGCGTCTTACATGGAATAAGCGCTACATTACCCTGGCGCCGATTGCTACCGTGCTGGGTTTGGCCTTCAGACTCGCCGATCCCGATCATCTTCTTGGGAAGACCGACGATCTGGGGATTACCTGCGCGCTGATCCCCACCACAACGCCGGGCGTTGAAATTGGTAAGCGTCACTTCCCGCTCAACGTGCCCTTTCAGAACGGACCGACGCGCGGTAACAATATCTTCGTACCGATTGATTACATCATCGGCGGGCCGAAGATGGCTGGCCAGGGCTGGCGAATGCTGGTTGAATGCCTCTCGGTTGGACGCGGGATCACGCTGCCCTCCAACGCGACCGGCAGTCTGAAATCCGTCGCAATGGCGATTGGCGCTTATGCCCACATCCGTCGCCAGTTTAAAGTTCCTATCGGTAAGATGGAGGGCATCGAAGAGCCACTGGCACGTATTGCCGGCAATGCGTATGCCCTGGACGCTGCCGCAACACTTATTACCTATGGCATTATGCTCGGTGAAAAACCGGCGGTGCTCTCGGCGATTGTCAAACACCACTGTACGCATCGCAGTCAGCGGGCGATCATTGATGCGATGGATATCGCCGGTGGTAAGGGCATTATGCTGGGTGATAGCAACTTTCTTGCACGTGCCTATCAGGGCTCACCGATCGCGATTACTGTAGAAGGTGCTAACATTCTGACGCGCAGCATGATTATTTTCGGTCAGGGTGCGATTCGCTGCCATCCCTACGTGCTGAAAGAGTTGGCGGCGGTACAGCAACATGATATCAAGGCTTTTGATAAGGCATTGTTCAGCCACATTGGCCACGTCGCCAGCAATCAGGTACGCAGCTTCTGGCTGGGTCTGACCGGTGGCCTGACCAGTCACGCACCGACCCGCGACGCGACGCGCCGCTACTATCAGCATCTGAACCGTATCAGTGCAAACCTGGCTTTTATGGCGGATATCGCGATGGCGGCCCTCGGCGGCAGCCTGAAACGGCGCGAGCGTATCTCAGCACGTCTCGGCGACGTGCTGAGCCAGCTATACATGGCCTCCGCAGTGTTAAAACGCTATAACGATGAAGGTCGGCAGAGCGTTGATTTACCGCTGGTCCACTGGAGCGTACAGGATGCACTTTATCAGGCAGAAACGGCCATTGACGATCTGCTGCGAAACTTTCCTAACCGGGGGATCGCCGCTCTGATGCGATGGGTCATTTTCCCGACCGGTCGTCACTGCAAGGCGCCCTCAGACAAGCTCGATCATCAGCTGGCCAGGATCCTTCAACTGCCCTCAGCGACCCGCAGCCGGCTGGGTCGTGGACAGTACCTAACCCCGAGCGAACATAACCCGGCGGGACAAATGGAGGAAGCGCTGGAGCATATACTGGCAGCGGAAGTGATCCATCAGCGCCTGTGTGGACAGTTACAAAGGAATTTTTCGTTTACACGTCTTGATGATCTTGGTCAACAGTGGCTGCAAAACCAGCTAATTAGCCAGGAAGAGGCTGAGGTGTTGGCTCGGGCGGAGGCGAGTCGTCTGCGTAGCATTAACGTTGATGATTTTGATCCCGACGCGTTGGCGACTCAGCCGGTGAAAAAAACGCCAAAGGCGCCTGAGATTGAAGCGGCCTGATCCTGAATTACCGCCTGCACGCTCTGCCCGTCATCGCCAGAACGCGCTTCTGAACCGGGCAAAGCGCTGCTGAAGATTTAACAACGGGCTATCCTGACTGGTAAAGCATCAAGTCAGTGATTTCGACGTCTTACGCGCCGCGCCCTGCAACGCGGCGGCTTTACGCCTGGATATCTATTCACACCCTCGCTGTCGGATTCAGCAACCGCCTCGTCTTGCTCAGCGTGCAGGCCAGCCAGATCCGCGCCCAATACGCCGCTTTATCGTCCGTGGCACATGGCATCCGGGGCCTCCCGCCTGACCTGACGTCAGCCGTACTGACGTATACGAGCAATGAAATCATTGACATGTGCAACGTGCGGCGCAGCTAAGATCAACGCCTTACCAAGATGAATAGCTTGTGCTATGCAGGCAGAACGCATGGCGTCGTCACGAATAGTGTCAAGATCGGCGACATGGGCCATACCGACCGTGCGACGGATAAGTTCGGTGCCACAATAACCAATGGCATCCGCTAACACTTTTTGCAGAAAGAGCGGCGCATAACCCGACCAGGCCAGCGCATCATCGTTTGTTTTTTCCACCGCCAGCGTGAGAAATTGATGTTCAAATTGCCGCCAGACGATTTTAACATCCTGCAGGCGCAATTCGCGTGCCTCTGCCGCTTCACGCGGCGGCAATAATCCTGCCAGCCCACAGTAATTAAGCAGCAGATTGCCAATCGCCGTACCCACGTCAAAGCCAATCGGCCCGTAAAAGCCGAACTCCGCATCAATCACCTTCAGCTGCCCTTCACCGATAAAAATCGAACCGCTGTGAAGATCACCGTGTAGCAGTGCCTCTGCCTGACTGAAGAAACGATGTTTGAGCGCGGCCACCGCCGTTCGCAATTGATCATCATTGCGTAGCAACGCGACCGTGTCTTCCAGCTCAGATGGATAGCGGTTGCGCTGATGCTTTTGGTAGGGATCGTTAAAAAAGAGATCTTCGGTGATTTCGCACATCTCCGGGTTAATAAAACGCACCACCTGCGCCTTTTTTTCATGGGGATGCAGCCAAAAATCAGAGGTATGAAACAGTGTGTGCGCCAGGTAATGACCCAATTGAGCGGCGGCCTGCGGGTAATAGCGCCCCTGCACCAGTTCACGACGCCAGATATGCAGGCTGGAGAGATCTTCCATCACCATTACCGCCAGCTGTGGATCATGGTGCAAAATTTTTACCGTATGTTCGGCACAATGCTGGCTGTGAGCCCTCAGCGTTTCCGCCTCAAGCCTGGCACGATCTAACGTCAACGGCCAGGATTCACCCACGCAGCGCACATAAGGCAGGGCTTGCTTAACCACCACCCGGCTCACACCCTGATGGTCGACAATGCGAAAAACAAGGTTCAGATTACCGTCGCCTACTTCCTGCGCATCGACCAACGCTGATGCATCGTCCCATCCGACGTGCTGGCGGGCGTACTGAATGGCATCTGCGGCGGTGAACGTGCGATATTGCGCCATGTACGTATCCTCAACAAAATTCATTATAAGACGTTCAGACGTCTATACAGCTGAAAAGCATCCTGGCACAATAGTACACACCAAAGCAACATGGAATTAACAATGCAACCATTAACCACCACCAGCCTGCAAATCCGCGATAACCAGCTGTGGATACTCGATCAGCAGGCGCTGCCGCAGCAGAAAAACTGGTGCCTTACGCCCGACGCTGCCACCCTGATTAATCATATTAAGGCGCTGCGGGTGCGCGGCGCTCCACTTATCGGCCTTTCCGCCAGCCTGCTACTGGCGCTGCTGGCAGAAAAAGGCATGGCACAAGCTGAATTGTCGCAAACGCTCGAACAGCTACGCATCGCCCGACCGACCGCCGTAAACCTGATGAACAATCTGGAACGCATGAACCAGGCGCTGGCCAGTACGCAGTATGTCCATAGGATGGTTGAGGAAGCGCTACGACTGGTCGCTGAGGATCGGGCGTTGTGCGAAAGTATCGCCCGGACAGGAAGCGCCTTGATTACTCCCGGTAGCCAACTACTGACTCACTGTAATACTGGCGGACTGGCGACGGCCGGTGTCGGAACCGCGCTGGGCGTGATCCTCGCTGGCTGGCAGCAAGGTAAAGTGCAGAACGTCTGGGTTGATGAGACCCGGCCACTGCTGCAAGGAGGGCGCCTGACCGCATGGGAACTGGGCGAACTGGGCGTTCCCTGTCAGTTGATATGTGATTCGATGGCGGCAACGCTGATGGCGCAAAAGCAGATAGATGCCGTGTGGGTTGGAGCCGATCGTATCGCGGCTAATGGCGACGTCGCCAATAAAATAGGCACCTACAGTTTAGCGGTGCTGGCGCACTATCACGACGTCCCATTTTACGTTGCCGCACCGCATACCACGCTGGACCCGGCATGCCCAAACGGCGCGGCGATACCAATAGAACAACGCGCTGCCACTGAGGTTACCGGCGTTGCCGGCAGCTTTGGTGCGGTGCAGTGGGCGCAGCCAGATACCCGCGTCTGGAACCCAGCGTTTGACGTCACCCCCGCGCAGCTGATTAGCGGCTGGGTGCTGGACAGCGGCGTAATAACCCCGGATCAGGTACAAGCCGGCATTTTTCAGCCTTCCGCGGAGTGATCGCCCCGACCTGCAGCGACCCCACTTCGGGCGGTTAACGCCTGACGACGTCTTTTTTCTGCGGTGCACCAGGCCAGCATCTCCAGGCGTCAGGGGAGTCGCGGATAGGCGTCTGCGATGTTATCGCCAGTGAAGCGGGCAATCCAGCCCTCCTGATTGTTGAAAATGCGAATAGCGGTGAAGTGCGGTTCAGACCCCATATCAAACCAATGTGCCGTACCGGCAGGCACTGAAATAAGATCGTTTTTTTCACACAAAATCTGATAAACCTCACCCTCCAGATGCAGACAAAAAAGACCGGCGCCCTCAACGAAAAAGCGCACTTCGTCCTCGCCGTGAGTATGCTCAGCGAGAAACTTACTGCGCAGCGCTTCTTTTTGCGGATTGTCGGCTCGGATACTGATAACGTCCCAGCTCTGGTAGCCCTTTTCAGCCACCAGCCGGTCGATAGCATGCTGATAGGCGGCCAGCACCGTATCGGCGTCAGGCGCGGCACCAAGATCGCAGTCGGCCTGCCAGCGCTCAAAACGGATCCCCTTCGTCGCCAGCCGACTACGTATCTCATCAGGATTATCGCTGTGCCACGTTAGCTGGCGGGTTTCGGTGTCAGAATAGATCGTCAATGCGCTCATATCGGCAATAACTCCGGGTTGATTTCTGCAAAGCTGGCGACCTGACGGTGGGTACTGCCAGTGTCCGGCTGGTCACGAACCAATTGCAGCGTGTGCCAGCCTGCCGATCGGGCGGCATCCAGCTCCTGATGAATATCAGAGAGAAACAACAGCTCCTGCGGCGGTAGGCCCAGTTGCTGCTGGATATTACGGTATGATGTCACTTCACGTTTTCCACCGACATGGGTATCAAACCAGTGGCTGAACAGTCCGGTAAGGTCACCTGCGTCGCTGTAACCGAACAGCAGTTTCTGCGCCGCAACCGAGCCTGAAGAATAAACGCAGAGGATAATATCCCGCTGTTGCCAGGCACGCAGCGCGGGCGGCACGTCAGCATAAAGGTCCCCGGTGAAGTCACCATTGAGATAGCCATCACGCCAGATCATTCCCTGTAGTGCCTTCAACGCGGGAGATTTGCGATCCTGGTCCATGAAGGCGTAAAGCGCGGTAATCAGTTCTGCCTGACTCGCCTGCGGCTGGCCCAGCTCCTGACGCAGATCATCTAATGAATGAGCGATCAACGCCTCATGCTGATGCCGTGTCAGCCACGGCTCAAGGTGTTTTCGCGCAAAGGGAAACAATACCTGATGTACAAAGCGAATGTCGCTGGTGGTGCCCTCAATATCGGTCACAATGGCGCGGATCATAGAGCCTCCCGTTGTCGACGTTGTAATTCACACTGGAACAGAAATTCCAGACCTTCAAGATGACGTCTGGCCTCGGATACATCGCGTCCCCAGCATGTCAGGCCGTGCCCGCGCAGTAAAAAGCCCCAGTTAATCGGCGTCTTGCTGGCAAAAAACGCAATCCGCTGAGCCAGCGCATCCATATCCTGATGGTTGTCAAACAGCGGTATCGTCACGGCGTCCAGATGACTATGCTGGCCACGCAGCGTTTTTTGCATTTCATATCCTTGTAAGACAATAGCCGCGTGCTTAACAACCCGGGATAACACGGTGGCATTAACTGAATGGGTGTGCAGAATCGCCCCTGCCTCAGGATACAGACGATAGATTAGCGTGTGCAGACCGGTTTCAGCGGAAGGCTTACGACCAGAGGGAACATGGTTAGTGGCTATCTGAACCTGAATAAAATCCTCAGCGGACAGCGTTCCTTTATCTTTACCTGACTCGCTGAGCAGGCAGTGCTGATCGTCCTGGCGCAACGACATATTGCCACCGGTTGCTGGCGCCCAGCCCTTGCTACCAATCCAGTGACAGGCTGCCACCAGCTGCATGAGTTGTGTATCGTCTGTCATGGTCTTTTCCGCCGTTACAAACTATTCAGACTGCCTAATTATGGACGTCTATGCATCTTGATTGCCAAATCTTAACAGGATGTTAAGATTTGGCAACCTGACCGCATTCCACTTCTTCACGCCAGTGAGGCAAATAATCATGACTACGAGGTCGTTGATGCCACAGAGCAAGCTTCCCGCGCTGGGAACAACCATTTTTACCCGGATGAGCGCGCTGGCACAGCAGCACAACGCGATTAACCTTTCGCAAGGTTTCCCTGATTTTGATGGCCCGGATTACCTTAAACAGCGGCTGGCTTACCATGTCAATTCCGGCGAAAATCAGTACGCCCCGATGATCGGTGCCGTGCCGCTGCGCCAGGCGATTGCCAGTAAAACGCAGCGACTCTATGGCCATTTACCGGATAAAGACAGCGAAATTACCGTCACTGCAGGAGCGACCGAAGCACTGTTCGCGGCGATCACCGCACTGGTCCGCCCAGGTGATGAAGTCATCTGCTTTGATCCGAGTTACGACAGCTATGGCCCTGCCATTACGCTGGCGGGCGGCACGATTAAGCGGCTGACCTTGCAACCACCAGCCTTTCGCATTGACTGGGCAGCATTCAACGCCCTGCTATCACCCCAAACCCGGCTGGTGATCATTAATACACCGCACAACCCGTCAGCAACCCTCTGGCAGACAGAGGATTACAGGGCGCTGTGGCAGGCGATCGCCGGACAGGAAATCTACGTGCTCAGCGATGAGGTGTACGAGCATATCTGCTTCGACCCGCAAGGCCATATCAGCGTGCTGGCGCACCCGGAACTGCGCGAGCGCGCCGTGGCCGTCTCCTCTTTTGGCAAAACTTTCCACATGACCGGCTGGAGGGTGGGATATAGCATCGCACCAGCAGCGATAAGCGCAGAGATCCGTAAGGTTCATCAGTATCTGACATTTGCCGTCAATACGCCGACTCAGCTGGCGCTGGCGGATATGCTGAACACCGGACCGGATCACTATCTGGCGCTACCCGCGTTTTACCGCGAGCGCCGCGACCATTTTGTTCGCTCGCTGGCGTCCAGTCACTTTAAAATTCTACCCTGTGAAGGCACTTACTTTTTGCTGGCGGATTACAGCGCGATATCGGATCTGAACGATGTGCATTTTTGTGAATGGCTAACCATCAACGCTGGCGTTGCTGCTATTCCTCTGTCCGTATTCTGCGCCGATAATTTTCCCCACAAACTCATCCGTTTGTGCTTTGCTAAACAACAAAGCACGCTGGATACGGCGGCGGAGCGACTATGTCGACTTTAAACGCGATCTTATTACAACAGCCCCTGGCATGGATGGATGGCGAAGCCAACCTGCGCCATTTCGACAGCGTGATGGACGGGATCGACGCGTGCGACCTCATTGTGCTGCCAGAAATGTTCACTACCGGCTTTGCTAGGGAGGCAGCACAGCACTCACTGCCTGAAGCGCAGGTTATCGAATGGCTACAGGGCCACGCCCGGCGCAGCGATGCGCTGATCGCAGGCAGCGCGGCGATACGGACGGAAAAAGGTGCCGTAAATCGATTTCTTCTGGTCGAACCCGGTGGCAAGGTTCATCGCTACGACAAGCGCCACCTGTTTCGCATGGGCGAAGAGCATAAGCACTATCTTGCCGGTGTCCGGCGGGAAATAATCGAATGGCGTGGCTGGCGAATTTTACCGCAGATATGCTATGACTTGCGTTTTCCGGTGTTTGCGCGCAATCGGAACGATTACGATTTAGCACTGTACGTTGCCAGCTGGCCCACGGTACGCGCACATCACTGGCAGACGTTGCTGCTGGCCCGGGCAATTGAAAACCAGGCCTACGTAATGGGCTGTAATCGCGTTGGCAGTGACGGTAATCAGATTAATTACAGCGGAGACAGCCTGATAATCTGCCCCCAGGGCGAGATTCTCGCCAGCGCACAGCCCCATCAGCCGGCGCGGCTTGATGCCACACTGTCACTGGAGATGCTGAACGACTATCGCGCTCGCTTTCCCGCCTGGCGCGATGCCGACAGCTTTACGCTCTGAATCTGAATCAACGGCGCATCCGCCACCATTGATTCAGACGATAACAGATGAGCGTTCACATCTTCACACCAGACCACCCTCAGCCGTTACCCCAGCCATCGGCGCAGTGCGCCCGCTGGCTGGGGTAATGATCAGCGCGCATCACGCTACGCACTGATTATGATAGTGATCCCAGGCAGCCTGCATCGCCGCACCCTGAACGCTACGAAACTTAAGGTAGTTGAGCACAGATTCCAGCGCGCTCAGGGTTGCCATCACGCAATCTTTACGTGCGTTGTAGCCCATACTACCAATGCGCCATACTTTACCGTGAAGCGGTCCGAATGAGGTGCCAATCTCAATCGCGAAATCGTTAAGCATTAAACTCCGTACCTGCTCACCATCAACTCCTGTCGGAATGACGACGGCAAGAACGTTATTCATTTTATGGTTCAGATCGCCAAAGGTTTCCAGCCCCATCGCCTGAATGCCTTTGAGCAGGGCATCACCGTGAAGTTTATGGCGGGCAATACCTTTATTGAGACCTTCTTGCAGGATCAAACGGGCGCATTCACGAGCGCCGTACAGCGCCGAGGTAGCCTCGGTATGGTGGTTGAGGCGTTCTGGTCCCCAATAATCCATTACCATGCCGAGATCAAAATAATTGGAGTAGATGATCTCATCGTCGCCCTTGCGGTGCGCGCTGGTGCGTATGCCCTCCTCCACACATTTACGTCGGCGTATCTCTGCCTCCATTCTTGCACTGAGTGTAATGGGAGAGGTACCGGAAGGCCCGCCCAGGCATTTTTGCATGCCCGCAGAGACCGCATCCACTCCCCATTCATCGGTTTTAAGCTCATTCCCGCCGATGGAAGCCGTGGCATCGGTATAAAACAGCACGTCATAGCGCCGGCAAATTTCGCCAAGCTCAGCCAGCGGCTGTAGCATCGTGGTTGACGTATCGCCCTGTACCGTCAGCAGCATACGCGGACGAATAGCTTTAATCGCGCTCTCAATCTGATCGGGGGTAAACACCTCTCCCCAGGGTACCTCAATGGTGTGCACATCGGCACGGCAGCGACGGGCTATTTCGCACAACAGGTGACCAAAGCGACCGAACACCGGCACCAGCACTTTATCGCCAGGCCGGATAGCCGACACTAATATGGCTTCGATACCCGCACGCGAGGTACCGTCAATCAACATTGTCCAGCGGTTACTGGTACAGAATACGC
Organism: Izhakiella capsodis; assembly: GCF_900115045.1. Lineage (GTDB taxonomy): Bacteria > Pseudomonadota > Gammaproteobacteria > Enterobacterales > Enterobacteriaceae > Izhakiella > Izhakiella capsodis. Next base: position 175,466 of record NZ_FOVC01000006.1, read on the forward strand.
CGCGATAAAGCGCCATAACTTCGTTCATATATTGCGTCATTGCCGGGTCATACTGACCGACAAGCTGACTTGACATGGCCCTGAGGACGCGCGGATCGGCATTTACCGGCCCCGGCCCCATGAGCATCCGCTGAGGTGGATTGATTTGAGAAAATTGCGTGATATCCATTTATTGTTCCTTTTTTTAGTCCAGACCGCGACAACCGGCTCACATCTGGCATCAATGTACGTCTGTTGGCACTCCGTTGCGCGGGCAAAAAGGGCGTTACGGCTACCTGACAACGTCATTTCGATAGCCCCGTCGCTGCTGTCATTCCGCGTTAAAAATCTGGAATTGACCACTCAGCGGCTTAGTCTCCGGGTAATCCAGGTCACCGTGCTTGCTGGTAGAGAGGCCGAGCGCGGCCAGCGATTCCACCATTTTTACCGCGGCGCTAACGCCGTCAATAACCGGGACGCCCAGCTCCAACGTCAATGCGCGCGCGAGATCAGCCATGCCGCCGCAGCCCAGCACGATAGCTCCGCTGCCGTCCTCTTTGATCGCCTGAATGCAGCGCTCACGCACCTTACGCTGCGCCATGCCACTGCCATCCTCAAGGGCCAGCACCGGCAAGTCGATAGCGTGCAGCGCGGCACAGTGATGGCTGAAACCGTAAAGCTGAAGTAAATGGCGCGCAATAATTAACGTCCGCGGTAACGTAGTGACGATGGAAAAACGCGTCGACACCAGCGTCGCCATATGCATCGCCGCCTCAGCGATGCCAATCACCGGCGCACGCGCCAGCTCACGCGCGGCCATCAGGCCCGGATCGCCAAAACAGGCGATAATATGCCCATCAACGCCCTGCTCGCGCCCGATTTTTATTTGCTCGAGCACGCCAACTGCAGCAATAGCCTCGTCGAAATGCCCTTCAATTGAAGGTACTCCTTCTGACGGGCAAACCGCCAGAATTTCGCTGTTCGGCCCGGCAACTGCCTGGGCAGCCAGACCAATCGTATTGGTCATCGCCTGACTGGTGTTAGGATTGATGACCTGAATGCGTATCCGTGACATTTTAAAATCCTTATAACCGATAAACTGTCGGAGAAATCTGCGGGAATCAGCGCGCCGCGTTGCGCGCTGTCTGATAATAATAAAGCCGTCGTTTGCCTGACAGATATCCGGCATTTCGCGTCCGGTTGGCAGATTATGCCGACGCGCCGGATAGGTTGTTCCTCTGGCCTATACGACATCCTGAATTTATGTATATCCGTTTATGAAGCCATTCTGTTAGTCAGAGCCATACGCCACATTCACCACTGATACTTAGATTGGCATCACATAGTTAGCAGACTGATCATTACGCTCTGGCTAACAATTGCCTGACCGGCTTGATTGATACATCCTGGTACAACCTGCAGACTGACTGACAGATAACACGAATAATGAATTCGCTGAATCAGGAGGTTAACAATGAACTCTGGTCAAAAACCGCTACGAAAATGGGATACGCGCCGCAGCGAAAAACTGCGCCGTATGGCATCCGTTCCGCTAAAGGGAAAAGTGCTACCCACCAATCAACTGGTTGCCGTACTGGAAAAGTTGCTGGCACCCGGTGACCGCGTAGTGCTGGAAGGCAACAACCAGAAGCAGGCTGACTTTCTCTCACGAATGCTCGCGGAGGTCAACCCATCCAAAATACACAACCTGCATATGATCATGCCAAGCGTCGGACGTAGCGAGCATCTTGATATTTTTGAAAAAGGCATCGCGCGTAAACTGGACTTCTCATTCTCCGGCCCACAAAGCCTGCGGATTTCTCAGCTGCTGGAAGACGGGCAGCTCGAGATCGGTGCCATTCATACCTATATCGAACTTTACGCCCGGCTGTACGTCGATCTGATTCCCAACATCGCATTGATCGCCGGTTATAAAGCCGACCGTAATGGCAATCTCTACACCGGACCTGGCACGGAAGATACGCCAGCGCTGGTCGAGGCCGCCGCCTTTCATGATGGCATCGTGATTGCCCAGGTCAATGAGCTGGTTGATGACGAATGTGATCTGCCACGCGTGGATATTCCTGGTTCATGGATCGATTACATTGTGGTTGCCGATAAACCCTTTTTCATCGAGCCGTTATTCACCCGTGATCCACGGCTGATTAAACAGGAACATATTCTGATGGCCATGATGGCTATCAAAGGTATCTACGCAGAGCATCAGGTTCAGTCGCTGAACCACGGCATCGGCTTTAACACTGCTGCCATAGAGCTGTTGCTGCCCACCTACGGTGAACAGCTCGGTCTCAAGGGCAAGATTTGTAAACACTGGACGTTGAACCCGCATCCGACGCTAATTCCGGCGATTGAGAGCGGCTGGGTAGAGAGCGTGCACTGTTTTGGTGGCGAGCTAGGAATGGAAGAGTATATCCGCGCTCGCCCCGATGTGTTTTTCACCGGCGCCGATGGTTCTCTGCGCTCTAATCGTACCCTTTGTCAGCTGGCTGGACAGTATGCGGTCGATATGTTTATCGGCTCTACTCTGCAGGTTGACGGGCTGGCAAACTCATCAACCGTTACCCGTGGTCGCCTGTCTGGCTTTGGCGGCGCGCCAAATATGGGACACGATCCGCATGGTCGTCGCCATGCTTCTCCTGCCTGGCTGAATATGAAAACGCAGGCTGACCCAATGCTGCGCGGTAAAAAGCTGGTCGTGCAGATGGTGGAGACATTCCAGGCTGGCGTGAAACCTACGTTCGTGGAAAAGCTTGACGCCGTTGAGGTAGCGCAAAGCGCCGGTATGCCACTGGCACCGGTGATGATCTATGGCGATGACGTAACCCATGTCCTGACAGAGGAAGGTATCGCTTATCTTTATCGCGCCGATTCGTTGGAGGAACGTCGGGCAATGGTCGCCGCCGTTGCCGGGATCACCGACATTGGGCTGGGCGTCGATGCAAAACGCGTCGCCGAACTACGTCGCTGTGGCAAAGTGGTCTATCCGGAGGATATCGGTATCCGTCGCAGCAACGCGACACGCTCACTGCTGGCCGCCAGCAGCGTCGCTGACCTGGTAGAGTGGTCCGGGGATCTCTATAACCCACCCGCTAAATTCCGGAGTTGGTGATGAAACTACGCTCCCCAACTTGGGTCGGTGATCGGGCCAATTACCTGGCTCGCACCGCAGTCTGCTGCCTGATAGACGAGGCGAGATTAACCCCCAAGCCTGGTCTGGTAGACGGCAGAGGCCAGGGTGTCCATCACGATCTGTCGCTCGCACTGATGGAGCGTTCAGCGTACAGCCTGGGGGCCACTTTTCATGCGCTGGCGCGACAAAGCTGGCAGCGCCCCGCAGATATCGCTCTGCGAGAAACCATTGGCCGTCTCGGACGCGAAGGCGAGCAACACATGATGCAGGCGACCCTCGGGGTAAACACCCATCGCGGCGCGATTTGGGCGCTTGGGCTGCTGGTTAGTGCTGCCGCGATGCACGCTGGCGATTCGGACAGCGACGAGGACGAGATAGCGCAGACAGCGGCCCTTCTCGCACGGTTACCGGATAGCAAAATGCCGAAAGTGTTTAGCAAAGGGCTTAAAGCTTGCCACCGCTGGCAGGTGCCTGGCGCCCGCGAAGAAGCACAACAGGGGTTTCCGCATGTGGTCACGCAGGCATTACCCCAGCTTAAGCGCAGCCGTCAATCCGGTGCTAATGAAAGTCAGGCGCGGATTGATGCGCTGATGTCGATCATGGCTTCACTGAGCGATACCTGCGTGCTGTCACGGGCGGGCATGGTCGGACTGGAAACGGTGCAAAACGGTGCCAGAGCGGTACTCCTGGCGGGTGGCTGCGCCCATGCCGCAGGCCGGAAAGTACTGGAACGACTCGATAAACGGATGCTTGCACTTAACGCCTCCCCCGGTGGAGCCGCCGACTTGTTGGCCGCTACGCTGTTTCTTGATCGGATATGCCAGCCCGTATCTCGCTAATTTTCAAGAGGATATTATGGAAAAAATTCAATTGTCATTCCCCGCTCAACGCCGGCTGTGCGGCAAAGCCTGCGCAGGCGTCGTCGGTTCGGGTGATATGGAAGCGTTATACACTGCCGACCAGGGAAAAACGCTTACCGTGGAAATTATGACCTCTATTGACAACAGCGATGCACGCTGGAAAGCACTGTTTGACCGCCTGAGTCTGATCAACGGTCTGCCCGCCGGGCTGCTGATTATCCATGATTTTGGCGCAACGCCGGGTGTGGCGCGTATTCGTATTGAACAGGTTTTCGAAGAGGTGAGCTATGCGTAACGATCGTAGTTTTATTGAATTAAAAGCCCGTGAACGCGCTCAAGCTCTTCTGGATAACGGCAGCTACCGCGAACTACTGGGGCCGTTTGAGGAGATCATGTCGCCATGGCTCGCGCCACAGGGGATCGTTCCACAGTCTGACGACGGCATGGTGGTCGCGAAAGGGACCATCAACGCCAGGTCCGCAGTTGTTATCGCTATTGAAGGATCGTTTCAGGGTGGCAGTATGGGCGAGGTTTCCGGCGCGAAAATGGCCGCAGCGTTGGAGCTGGCCGCCGATGATAACCGCAACAATATTCCGACTCAGGCCGTGCTGTGCCTGGAGACCGGGGGCGTCCGGCTACAAGAAGCAAATCTCGGTCTGGCGGCAATAGCCGATATCCATGCAGCGATTGTCGACCTGCGCCGCTATACGCCTGTGGTCGGCATTATTACCGGTACCGTTGGCTGCTTTGGCGGCATGTCTATCGCCGCCGCGCTATGCAGCTATCTCATCGTTACCCCTGAAGCTCGCCTCGGCCTCAATGGCCCGCAGGTTATTGAACAGGAGGCGGGGATTACCGAATACGACTCCCGCGATCGTCCCTTTATATGGGGCATCACCGGCGGTGAGGTGCGCTATGAGAGCGGTCTGGTCGATACTCTGATTGGCGACGGTATCAATGCGGTAAAAAGTGCGATGAACGACGCATTGGCCCAAGGAGTACCCGCGCAGCATCGCAGCGATAAATATGCCGACTTCTTAGCCCGGCTGAACCGATTTGACACTCACCAGCAGGCAGACAGTACGCAGATAAAACGGTTTTTTGCCCGGAGGGAAGAATAATGGAACAGATCAGCAACCGCGGTGCTTTATGGCTGAAAACGCTGGCACCAGATAGCCCATTAATGCGCGGGCTTTGCCCTTCTGTACAGGTAGCCGACGGTTTTTCAGGCGAAGAAGCCGTGCGTTTTGTTGCCGTGGTGCCAGACAAAAATAACCACTACCCACGCGCTAACAATGGCGAGGTTGGTCTGCTTGAAGGTTGGACGCTGGCAAAAGTGATGAATGAAACCATCGACGCAGACCGTGAAAGCGCACAAAAACGCCCGATAGTGGCGATCATTGACGTACCCAGTCAGGCCTACGGTCGTCGTGAAGAGGCATTCGGTATCCATCAGGCGTTGGCCGGGGCCGCCGGAGCCTATGCCAAAGCGCGCCTGGCAGGACATCCGGTTATCGGCCTTATTGTGGGTAAGGCTATGTCTGGTGCCTTCCTGGCTCACGGTTACCAAGCTAACCGACTCATCGCTTTTAACGATCCTGGCGTGATGATCCACGCGATGGGTAAAGCGTCTGCCGCGCGTATTACGCTACGCAGTGTGGAAGAGCTGGAAAAACTGACCGCCAGCATCGCGCCGATGGCCTATGACGTCGGTCACTACGCTACCCTCGGCCTGCTCGCAGCATTGCTGGACATTACCAACCCCGATGCACCGTCCGACGACGACGTTGCACGGGTAATCGACGCCTTGCAGCAGGCGATCGACGACGCGCGTCGCGATCCCAGCCTGAAATCACGTCTCGGTGCCGATAATCGTCGTCGCTCTGGCCTGGTGCGCGAGCGAATGCGTGCCTGCTGGTAAAAATTTGAAAACACCTGCTAAAAGCAGAATTCTGCGAGCGCAATTTTGCGCTCACAGCCTGAGTCTGCTCTCTGAAAATGATAACCATCGCATTACTTTTCATTACAGGTGATTTATGACTTATGTGATTATTCATGCTCTTGCGCCCATTTTTGTCATCATGCTGCTAGGCTTCTGGGCTGGCAAAGCGAAAATGGTCGACAATAATAATGTTTCGTTGCTCAACGTCTTTGTGATGGACTTCGCCCTGCCAGCCACGCTGTTCAGCGCAACAGCGCAAACCCCCTGGTCTGGCATCATTGCCCGCTCGCCGCTGATCGTGGTACTGATTGGCGCAATGTGGATTACCTATGCTGCCGTGTATTTTCTTGCCATCAGAATTTTCAAAAAATCGCCGCAAGATGCCGCCGTGTTAACATTGACGGTGGCCCTGCCAAACTATGCTGCTCTGGGTTTGCCTGTCCTGAATAGCGTGCTGGGTGAAAGCCCTTCAACCTCCCTATCGGTGGCGGTGTCCATTGCCTGTGGCTCGGTGCTGTTGACCCCATTCTGCCTGTTGATCCTTGAGCGGGAGAAGGCGCTGGCCGCCGGAGAAAACAGCAATTCGATGCTGTCAATGCTGCCGCTGCTAATCGCACGTTCCGTGAAAAAACCAATCGTCTGGGGTCCGCTACTGGGTGTCATTTTATCCGCCGCCCACATCAAAACGCCTGATATTCTCCTGGCGTCGATCAAACCACTGGGACTGGCCGCAACAGCCGCCGCGCTGTTTCTAACCGGGATGATCTTGTCTGCGCGTAAGCTGCAATTAAACACGGTGGTGAATCTTTCCACTGTCGTAACGCTACTGGTTCAGCCTTTTATCGCCTGGTGCATTGTGCTGCTATTGGGTTTGCACGATTCTGTCGCTATCACCGCGATCCTGATGATGGCGCTGTCTGGCGGCTTCTTCGGCGTCGTATTCGGTAACCGCTTTGGCGTGCAGTCACCGGATGCCGAAGCCGTATTGCTGCTGAGTTCCTCGCTGAGCATTCTTACATTGCCGCTGTTTATAACGTTAACTTCAGGAAGCTGATGATGTTATCTCCCCCACGCCCGCATGACCTGCTATGGCTCAGTAGTGTTCAGGCATTGGAGGATATTCAGGATAAATGGGTTGACGACTTGTGGCATTACGGACTGCCTGTGGTGGTACGTCGCGATACGGATACCGACGGGCGCATACCTGTTGGCGTGCGAGGTATGAAACGCGGGCAGCGCGCAGCGGGTTGGGTGCAGGCAGCCGCAATTACCCGGCTGGTTATGCCCGAAACGCTGGCTGATAAGCAAACATTGCTGCGCTCCTCTCATCTTTCACAGCCACCGGTACAGGCAGCGATAACGCTGACGGACCAGCACTGGCCGTGGTCGTGGGGGATCACCGGCAGCACCGGATACGCGTTGGCAACCAATATTCCGGTATTGCATGCCGATAGCGATCTCGATCTGTTGATACGAGCACCCAGCCCTCCCGATAGGGAGGCGCTGTTGCACTGGCAATCCCAAACGGTGTCGCTGCCGTGTCGTGTCGATACTCAGCTGGCAACGCCTTTTGGCGCAGTTGCACTTAGTGAGTGGCTGCGCGGTGGCCGGGTGTTGCTAAAAACTTCGCAAGGCCCAAGGCTGACTAAAGCACCCTGGAATAGCGAGGAGTAATGAAAATTTTATTCACTTTTCCCGGTCAGGGATCTCAGCGCCCTGGCATGCTACAAAATCTACCGGATGGCGATAATATCCGGGCTGAAGTTCGTGCAGTGCTGGGCGATGAAGTAGAAACACTGGATACCAAAGCGGCACTTTGTCACACCCGGGCGGTGCAACTCAGTCTGTTGATCACCGGCGTGGCCTGGGCGCGTGCGCTGATGGCGCGCTGTCTGATGCCTGATATTGTCAGCGGTTTGTCGATAGGCGCTTATCCGGCGGCGGTAGTTGCCGGTGCGCTGAACTTTGCTGACGCGCTGCAGCTGGTTGCGCTGCGTGGCGAGCTGATGGAGCGCGCTTATCCACACGGTTATGGCCTAACGGCCATTGTCGGATTAACCCGCGATCGTCTGGTACCGCTGATGCAGGGAAGCAAAACATGGCTTGCCAATCTTAACGCTGAAACACAAATTGTGATTGCCGGCAGTGATGAAGAGATGGCTAAGGTTGCACACAAGGCGTTAGCTGCCGGCGCTTGCAAAGCGCAACGCCTGGCAGTGAGCGTTCCCTCCCACTGCTCACTGCTGGATAAACCCGCTGCTGCGCTGGCTCAGGCATTTTCTGCCATCACCCTGAGCCGCCCACGCTGCGCCCTGCTCAGCGGCTCCAGCGGGCGCGTACTGTGGGAACCGCAAAAAATTGCTGATGATTTAGCATTTAATATGGCACGCACCGTCCAGTGGCAGGATGCAGTGATAGCAGCTAACCAGCGTGATGCCCGGCTGGCAATCGAAATGCCGCCTGGCGGGATACTCACCTGCTTAACGCGCCAGGCAGGTTGGGTGGGTGAAAGTGTTTCTCTTGAAAGTAGCGGCATTGACGTTGCCTGTCACCTGGCGAATGCTCTCAGGAAATGATGCTACGCGCGTACATCCGCCCTTCAGCAGCCAGCGCCAGGAGATCAGGATCACTTTCCCGACGATGCAGATAGACAATTGAAATATGCTGGCGCATTTGATAGGGCGCTTTCAATGTCAGTAGCTGAACGTCTTTTTCATACACTTTCCTCATTCGCCCTGGAATTAACGAAAAGCCAACGCCAGCCTGAACCAGATTCAGCAAAGAAAAAATGTCGTTAACTTTCGTCACAATTTGCGGTTCGAAACCGGCAATATTAAACGCCTCCTGGAAACCTGCGTGGGTGGCGAATCCTTCGGTCAGCGAAATAAACTTACGGTTAGCATAGTCGCGTAAATCAGCAGGCTCGGCGTTGAGCAGCTTTTCGCTGGCCGACGCGGCAAGAAAAACATCATCCTGAAACAGCGGTACGACATCAAATTGCGCAGCATCGAACTCGTCCTGATTGACGGAAATTAAAATCGCATCAAGGACCTCATCCTCAAGCATATTAACCAACGTCAGATTCGATCCCATGGTTAAATCCAGCTCAAGAGCCGGACAACGTAGTTTCATTCCCATGATGATGCGAGGCACCGTTTCAAGGGTCAGGGAATAGAGCGTGCCAATGCGCAGACGTCCTGGATATAGCCCGGCCACTTTACGCGTTTTTTCCAGACCACGTGTCATTAATCCCATCACGTCACGCGTATATTCCAGCAGTGTCCAGGCCGCTGGCGTCGGAACCAGATTTCGCCCTTTGTGCACGAATAACGAACAGCCAATCCCCCCCTCAAGGGTATGTAAAGCGCGGTGTACGCTGACGCTACTCAACTCCAGTGCTTCGGCGGTGCGGGCGATATTGCCTTTGATCATAAATGTCATGAAAACCGATAGCTTTCGAAAAGTAATTTCCTGATTAATATCGTTTTTCACTTTGCCACCCTTTTCCATCCTTCGACATACAGAGCGTAGTATAACTTTTAATCTGTTTTAAAAATTTGATGCGGAGGATGTTACGAGTTGCCGCGGCGATCGTATTCATCAGCACAGGCACATTCAGGTAGAAGGGAACTGCGTATGTCACATTTGACCGTCGGGCGCGGGTCAGCAGGTAATCAATATTAACCTACTGTGATAGTCAGGAATGCGGGAGAAATGATGAAAGAATTGCATTCTCATACGCCAATGAGGAACGATACTGACGTACATAACCTGAAAACAGTCACTTATTCAATAGGATACAATAAAGCAGGCAATAATAAGGCTCATGTTATAAATAACATGAGCCAGAATAGTGGCGGAACGGACGGGGCTCGAACCCGCGACCCCCTGCGTGACAGGCAGGTATTCTAACCAACTGAACTACCGCTCCGCGCTCTGCTCCCCGTCGGGAGCGGGTCGAATAGTAAAAGTCTGCCCCGTCTGCGTCAACGCTTTTTGCAGAGATGCAGATCAACCGGCTGAAATTTCAGCGCTCATGGGTTTTATTAAGGCTTTCCCATCGCTTATGAGCGCCACACGCAGCTACCGCCTTTTTTCATTACCAGATCAAGCCGCGCCTCGTGATCGAAAATCTCCTGTTCGGAAGCAGCGATAACCTTTAACCCGGACGGCGAACGCACTACCCGCTGGATGGCCTCTCCCTTGCTTCCCTGCTGACTGTCACCTTCGATAGTAAATGCCAGTGAGGTTTGTCCGCCGGTCATGGCGAGGAAAACTTCTGCCAGTATTTCGGCGTCAAGTAACGCTCCGTGCAGGGTGCGTTTGCTATTATCGATTTCGTAACGATGACATAGTGCATCCAGGCTGTTGCGCTTGCCGGGGAACAACTTCCGCGCCATCGACAGGCTATCTGTTACGCGGCAAATGTCTTCCAGCTTGCTGGCGTCACCACCGAGCAGGGAGAATTCGTAATCAAGAAAGCCAATATCAAACGATGCATTGTGGATAACCAGCTCGGCACCGCGTATATAATCGAGGAAACTATCAGCAACGTCGGCAAAAACTGGTTTGTCCAGCAGGAACTCATCTGCAATGCCATGAACGCCAAAGGCTTCAGGATCGATGAGCCGGTCGGGCTTCAGATAGAGATGAAAGTTATTACCGGTCAGACGGCGATTAACCACTTCCACACCGCCAATTTCAATAACCCGATGTCCTTCATAGTGGACACCGATCATGTTCATCCCGGTTGTTTCGGTATCAAGAACAATCTGCCGTGTATTTGCTGTGCTCATGGCGCTCGTTATGTCAGACTAAAGGTTTAATAATTGGAGAGTCTACCAGAGATGGTTAAGCAGGTAGAAATTTTCACCGATGGCTCCTGCCTGGGTAATCCCGGTCCAGGGGGTTATGGTGCCATTCTGCGTTACAGACAGCATGAAAAGCTTTTCAGCACAGGCTATCGATTGACAACCAACAATCGTATGGAGCTAATGGCTGCGATAGTCGCCCTTGAAGCACTCAGAGAACCCTGCAATGTGGTACTCAGTACCGATAGCCAATATGTTCGTCAGGGTATTACCAGCTGGATACATAACTGGAAAAAACGTGGCTGGAAAACGGCGGAAAAAAAACCAGTTAAAAATGTCGATCTGTGGCAGAGGCTTGATGCCGCGCTGCATTCGCACCACATTCAGTGGGAGTGGGTTAAGGGGCATGCCGGACACCCTGAAAATGAGCGCTGTGATGAGCTGGCTCGCAGTGCCGCTGAAAATCCTACCGAAGAGGATACGGGTTACCCCCCGGATGTCTAATCCTCATCGCTATGGCGACAGTGCCGCGTTGCACCAACCACAGGTCGCAGCTGCGTTTTCCCCAATGCTTTGCGCGCAGGGTTCATCGTGAGTGGTAGCGTGCGCTTACGCGCTACCATAATAGTCAGGCAGCCAAGTGCGGGCAGATGCTTACTGATAACTTCACCGCCCTGTCTACGCCAGGGCAGTACCTGGAATCTACGACGCTGTATCAGTTCGTAATTGAGCAGGCTTAGCCAGTCCAGTAAGCGCACCTGACTGAACATACGACTATTCAAGGGAATACTCCGATGTAATCCCGGTAAAAGCTTTCCCACTCCCAGCATGCTGATAGGATTAAACCCGGTAATAATCAGCCAGCCGTCATCTATTAATACCCGGTCTACTTCACGCAGAATTCGGTGCGGATCGTGACTCCACGACAGAGTGTGGGCAAGCAAGCAGCCATCAATTGACTTGCTCTCAAACGGCAAATGCAGCGGATCGGCACGAACCTGGAGGTTATCGCCTTGCAAGGCCACGTTAACCTGATGTGAAATCGGACAGTCGTCCGTTACAAGTTCCGCACTGAGCTGGCCGATTTTGAGAAAGTGAAAACCATAGAGCTTTGCCAGACAGGGCTTTAGATGCACAGCAAGTGCATCACGATAATATTGCCCCCAGAGCATATCGCTCCATGAGTTGGGCGTAGGCCTGATCGTACGTGTCTTCGCAGGTTTCATGCTCTACCATTAATTTTTATTCAGCTTTAGGGAGTTGATTATGCATCTTATTCCGGTTCCTGCGCTATCAGACAACTATATATGGCTACTGCTCAATGAAATGGGAGATGTGCTGATTGTCGATCCTGGCGAAGCTAAGCCAGTCATTGACTACCTGACCCGACATCAGCTCGTCGCCCAATCTATACTGCTGACCCATCATCACCATGATCACGTTGGAGGCGTGAGAGAACTGCAGCAAAAATATCCGGAGGTAAAAGTCTATGGCCCGGCTGAAACAGCTGATAAAGGTGCAGAGAACATTGTTTCAGAGGGCGAAAAAGTGTTTTTTGGCGATCTGACCTTTCGTGTTATTCACACCCCTGGTCATACGCTGGGACACCTCTCATATTATAGTCATCCTTATCTTTTCTGTGGAGATACAATGTTTTCAGGTGGATGTGGTCGACTTTTTGAAGGCACACCAAAACAAATGTATCAATCTTTTCAGACCATTAACCAGCTCCCAGGCGACACATTAATTTGCTGTGCGCATGAATACACACTTTCGAATATGACCTTTGCTAAAGCATTATGGCCGGAAAACAAGGAAATATCTGACTATTATGATGAAATCAAAGCGATGCGTAGAAAAAAACAGATAACTTTACCAACAACTCTGCAACAAGAGCGTCAAATTAATGTTTTTTTAATGTCACAACTCATTGAAATAAAAAATAAACTAAACCTTAACTTTAATACTGAGCAACCTGAACAAGCTTTCGCAGCTTTACGCGAGAAGAAGGATAATTTCTAATAATTCTGGTTGTATTGTGTCAATAGGCCACGTATTATTGCTCGTCTTTTAAGCAAACTATTGATAAACACATGAAGGCTAAAGCGATACTTTTCGCCTCAGTGTTATTGGTAGGGTGCCAGGCGTCAGAACATGACGCCAACGCTCCTGACCAATACGCACAGAGTTTGTCTTCACCCGGAGGAAAAGGGCAATCCCCGGATCGCATGTTGTCTTCACGATGGCAGGATGATGGAACTAACCTGACCAATAACAGCGATCTATGGACCATAATCCGTAATGGGCTGAAGATGAAGATTCCGGATAATCCCCGGATCCGCGCACAACGAATAAATTATTTAAGAAATAAGAGCTATCTCCACGATGTAGCATTACGGGCAGAGCCCTATATGTACTGGATAGTCGAGCAGATTAAGAAACGTAATATGCCGATGGAACTAGTATTATTACCCATAGTGGAGAGCGCTTTTAACCCCAGGGCCACCTCTGCTTCAGATGCCGCTGGCATTTGGCAGATAATTCCTGCCACGGGGCGAAATTACGGTCTCAAGCAGAACCGGTATTACGATGGTCGACGCGACATTGCTGCCTCGACCCGCGTGGCGTTGGATATGCTACAGCACATGAATAAAATGTTTAATGGCGACTGGCTACTGACCATTGCTGCCTATAACAGCGGCGAAGGACGCGTACTTAACGCTATCAAATATAATAAAGAGCACGGTAAACCAACCGATTTCTGGCATCTTTCATTGCCACGGGAAACCACTCTTTACGTGCCTAAAATGCTGGCACTGAGTGAAATCCTTAAAGACAATCGCCGCTATGGCTTCCGTTTGCCGACGGCTAATGAAAATCGTGCATTAGCACGAGTCGATGTTGGCCAGCAGATAAAACTGACCAAAGTCGCTAAAATGGCCGGCATGTCGCTCGCTAAACTTAAGAACTTTAACAGCGGCTATAAAACTAATGAGACTGCGCCAAACGGTCCCCATTACATTATGCTACCTATATCGCACGCGAATCAGCTGCGAGAGTCGCTTGCCAACGCTGATATTGACGCCCTACAGCCAATCAACACGCTGGCAGACAATAGCACTCGTCGCTACACAGTTCGCTCAGGAGACACTTTATCTGCGATTGCTGAACGTATGCACTTGTCTGTCAACGAGCTTAAGCGCAACAATAATCTTCGTAGCGCAATGTTGAAACCAGGCCAGTTGTTGAATGTGGAGCAGAATGCTGGATCTCTTTCCCTTGCGGACAACAGCAGCATTACTTACCAGGTACGTCCCGGTGATTCACTAATAAGCATCGCGAAGCGCCATGGTGTTAATCTCAAAGATGTGATGCGCTGGAATAGCAGAATCAGTAGCAAAATACAGCCTGGAGAGAGGCTGACTTTGTATGTGAGTGGTAAAAATTCACCCGAAAGCTAACATCGCTTCTGATGAAAAAGCCAGACACCGTCTGGCTTTTATTTTGCCCTAACTTGACTGGTAATTGTGCATTTATCACTCAGCAGTAGCCCCATTCAAGCCTTCATCGCCTCAATAAAAATTGTATCGGAACTGAAGCTACCATCAGGCTGCAGCAAAAAATAATCTTTTACTTCATCTGATGCACTATCCTGGTAGATACGGATAGCATTCACCATAGCCTCAGGTGTACGCATCCGCGCGACCCAACTGCTGAACGCCAGTTCAATACGCCCCTGTTTCAACGTGCTAATTTTCAATCCGGCCTCAGCAAACAGCGTCAGCCATTCACGGGGGGCATAGTTGCGCACGTGGGAGGTATCACGCAACGCTTCTATCGTTGACAGCCAGACGTCGTTGAGCGCATAGCCAGAGGAGCTGATATCTATAAAAATAACCTTGCCGCGCGGCTTCAGAACGCGGTGTACTTCACGCATAGCGCTGCCAACGTCGTGCCAATGATGGGCCGAATAACGACTAATCACAACATCAAAGCTGGCATCTTCAAAAGGCAACATCTCGGCATATCCCTGAACCGTGGTCAGATGGTTATAACCACGTTCCTGCGCCGTATTCTTTACAACGGCTAACATTTGCATCGACAGATCATAAGCAACGACGTCTCTTACATACTGGGCAGCAACATAGCTGGCATGCCCTGCGCCACAGCCAAGATCCAGCAAGCGACATTGATTCTCTACTGACAGGCACTCAGCCAGTCTGACCAGGTCATCCCCGCGGGAATGTACGGTACTTGAAAGATAGGCATCTGCCTGTGCCCCAAATTGCTTATCGACATTGTCGTGATGACTTTGCGTGGCCATATACCGCCCCCTCCATCCAATTAAAGCGTTCCTTTATAACAAGGTCAGATGTGGCTGGCCGTCCCGTTAACAGCAGTCAGGCGCGGCGCAGCTAAGTTCTGGCTAATCGGCTGAGAACTCAACCAGTAGAGGATTATGATCTGAGGCACGGGTGACCAGTACAGCAGCTTCAGCCACGTTCATTCCCCGATAAAAAACAAAATCAAGCGGGCGTCCAAAAGCTTTGCGGCGATAGTCGTCGGTAAAATGCACTTCTCTTAACCCCATTTCACGGGCAAAGCGATATAGCGCATTAATACGCTGGCGGCTCCATGCATTAAAATCACCCGCCAGAATGACTGGGCCTTTATGATGCATAACCTGATCGCCGATTGGCCCCAGTTGCTTGCTGTAGACATCAATGCCAAAGCTAAAATTTACAGCGTGAACGTTCACGACCATCAGCATCTGGTTATCAGGCAGCGGGTAGGCAGTAATCAGTGCAGACTTAGCAAGCCGTAAAAGTGGCTCGCGCTCAAGTAATGGGCAGCAATAAGTCGGGTGAGCCGCTGCCAGAGTCATCACTCCCGAAGGATGCAGTGGCAGCATAAAAGCCGGAACCTGATCCGCTGCCATGTAATTCGCCGTAGCAAACTGCACCAGTTCAGGTGTTGCCTGAGCCTCTTGCAAGAGAACAAGGTGGGCGTCCCTACCGAAGATCCGCAGCACTGACTGCCAGTCTGCACGCTGCTGCTTGAATATATTCCATACCAGTACCCGCAGTCTTTGCTGCACCGGTAGTGGCTCTCCCGGAGATAATGCCTGACCTACATGCAACAGTGCCGCTGGCGGGGCGATCCGCTCTGCTGGCTGACCTGCCGTATAGCGCATGGAGTAGGTCTTTTTATTCACTGACTAATAGCCTCTTTTACAACTTTGAGTTTCTACGTTAAGGATTTTAGCCGAGGGTTGCAATCTTATAGCGTCGCTTTTCAGGAAAAGCTGCATAAGTATGTACGATTCCGTCGTCCCCGCGAAACCGTGAAGGGCAGATGCAAGCATCTGACAGGTCATGTACTGATATCTTGAGCAAAGGGGAAAAGCTACCCTTCACCTTTGTTTAAAGAGCAGACGTGATCGCCATTCCGAATGATTTTCTGATGTTTGTCACCGTCCTTGAAAAGCATAGCTTCAACAGAGCGGCTGAACCATGAGTATTGCGACTTCAGTCGTTAATCAGGTGGTAATAAGCTGGAAACGAAGTCAGGGCAACCTCCACTGCGTGTAGAAAATATTGCAGGAAATGATAGGGCCGAAAAGAATATCAATGAAGGCCATCGCACGTCCGGCGAAATTTGTGCATTGAGGCTTCAACGCCGGTTATTTTGTATCTTTTACTGTCGTCGCATCGTTGCTACCCCAGCGCATATTACCGAACGGAGTATGCCCCTGCAGATAAAAGATCGCAGCACACATGATTACCAGGCATTTATTAAAACTCAACCGAGGTTATTTTTGGTCAGTAAAAACCGCTGGCGTCGGATAGATAATGAATAACAGAGGGATCGCCGACCTGAATCGGTGCCTTTTCAAGCAGTTTATTATGATGAGCATCTGATAAGCCCATGCACACGGGTATTCATTAATTTCTATACGAATATATCGAGGAAATCCGTGGGGGCTTTAGCGATGTCCCGGTAAAGATAAAAAAAAACCCTGACATAACTGTCAGGGTTTATATAAAGTGGCGGAACGGACGGGGCTCGAACCCGCGACCCCCTGCGTGACAGGCAGGTATTCTAACCAACTGAACTACCGCTCCACCGATTCTGTACTGATGCTGCTTATCGCACAGCTTCAGGTATTTCTCCCATCCCTCGTCACCGGATGGTCTTATTTGATGCCTGGCAGTTCCCTACTCTCGCATGGGGAGACCCCACACTACCATCGGCGCTACGGCGTTTCACTTCTGAGTTCGGCATGGGGTCAGGTGGGACCACCGCGCTGTTGCCGCCAGGCAAATTCTTTACGTCATGTCCCGCCTCTTCTCTGCGCAGAACACAACTCTGTTCTCTGTCCGTCAACAAGCCAAAAATTCTCTCAACTCACCCCGAACGCTTCTGGCGTTGTAAGGTTAAGCCTCACGGGTCATTAGTACCGGTCAGCTCAACGCATCGCTGCGCTTACACATCCGGCCTATCAACGTCGTCGTCTTCAACGTCCCTTCAGGACTCTCAA
>NZ_FOVC01000015.1 GCF_900115045.1 Izhakiella capsodis
ACGCTGACTCACACTGCCAGCAACCGGCACAATCATCCCATCCCTGGCGAGTCTGGTCATTGGTCAGCAGACAGTCAATGACCAGACAGTTGCGAACATCAGTTATCATATTAATTTCAATAAATAAATACTCTACCTGTTCTTTTAATTGTTCATCGTTTTCAGCGGTTAAAGGTATCCGGTATTCATTCCCGCCTAAAACTTGACCTTCAAATTTCAACAAAGCCGATTTCGGCGTATGTCCTGAATTATTTTCCTGTAAGCTGGCATTCATGATCTTGAATCAGCTCGGCAGAAACCCCCTTAGCACTTGTCCCTATGCCAACTAACATAATAAAACTTTCTGGCGTCCGATTGACTAATCCTACCCCTGTTTATTCCAGGTGTCCCTTTTCTTTTTTAACCTTATCTGATACAGACTTAAATAGGTTTTCATTTATTAGTTCATTCAGACTCACTTTTCTATAATAGAATGAATAAGGAGGTATTGTTACCTTTTCTTTAGACCACTCTGTACTCATTTTACTCTTAGGTATTTTTGATAGGATATCATTTGCCGAGCTTGACAAACATGATATGTGAATGTGCAACTGGTCCTGACTACGGGAATTTTTGGAGTTTAATGCTAAAGAAATAAAACTTTCTCTAACTGGCTTGCCAAGCCGTTCTGTTAAAAATATTTTTGCAAGCCATGCGTCATAAAGATAATTTGGTACGTAATTTTCTTTAGTTTATCGTCTTCAACGCCAGTCACCTTATCTGTTGGCAATAAAAGGTATTGATATTTGTCATTATCTACTTTATATATCGCAACCTTTTCGTTCATGTCTACAAGGCTGCATGGTTGGTAAGTGCCTTTATTGATATACCCCGAACGCAACTTCTATCTACCTTATCCCATAAAACATTCCTGTCGGCATATGCGATGTTTCCATGGAGTATCAAGACTCCAAGAATATAAAAAAAACATAATGAACGATTCATATTCAGCCCCCTTTCTTTATAAAAAATATGAAGCCACCTACATTTTGGCAAGCAAAGAGTTCAGTAATATAAGGCGCCTGTAAAAATAGGTTTAAATACAAGAGTCAAAACCCTCCAAACTCTTCACTAAGGAGCTCACAGCTTGCAACAAGATTTCTTTCACAAAATCCTGCCATCATTATAAAATGATCTGAATCTAAAGAAGTCACTCCTAGTGTCAAATAATTTCTGTCTTTACGTAACTGGCTGCACAGCGTATTTGCATCCTGCGGGAAACTATATGTGTTACTAGAAAAAGTAGATGACGTTAATTTTTTTAGATACAGCTTTTGATTTTTTATTGCAAAAGGGGTGTCGCTCCAGATGTCAGTTTTTATAAATTCATAGAGTTCAGTGAGTCTCTTTTCAGCATCGCGAGATAGAAAAGAGATATGAATATGTAACTGATCCTGAGACCGCTTAGCAGCAGCGTTGACTGATAAAAGACACGGATGCCCTTTAACCATTCTCTCATTGCTAAGATACGACGTATTTTCCCAGGCCAGAAAAAAAATTTTATTGAGTGTCAAAAAATAATCATCTTCAATACCAGTAACCTTATTTGTGGGAAGCAGCAAATAATGATTTATCGCTCCGTCCACCTTATAGATGACAAATCTTTCCATTATATCTACCATCTCGCAAGGTGTGCAATCGCCAGCATTCAAATAGTTTGGAATGCACTGATATGTGATCTTTTCCCAAAGTAAGTCTCTATTTATGAGCATTATATACTTAACCTACACTGTTAATCTTATTGATTAAGATAGTAAATATTTTTCTAAATTCAATATTATTTCTATCTTTGACGGTAAATTTGAGCCATTTATGATACAGCGCTCTTGCAGAAAAGAAGTAGCATAAATAATTTAATGACACTGCCAGAATAATTACTAAAATTGTAGATTTGCAATAGTTACCGCCCTATCCTGTAGAGTGTAATCCGGAGCCTCAGCAATACAAAATCGTTAAGCTGTATAGCAGCGCCAGCTGCGCTATGAAAATTCAATCTCACTTTAAATTATTAATCTCGACGAGATGAAGATTATGAAATGTATAAATTTTTTTGCGTTGTTGCGCGCAGCCGAGTCTAATCAATTACTGCAGTGTTCTTATTGCTACCCTATTAGAAGGTAAGCGTTCCAGCTTTCGTTCTGTTCTTTTTGAGCTAAAATTTCTTTGTTTCATTTTACATCATGAAACCAAGAAGTCATGAATAATTGACTATGCTATGTGTGTGGATGTTGGCGGACTTTACTTTAAGTCATTTCTTGAAATTTTAATGGTGAAAGTTATGAAAAAAGGAAAAAAAACTGAATCAATTCCTAGCCGTGAGATTGACAAGACCATGTACTCAGTTGAACCGCACTACGAAGATACTGCTCCCTCCAAAAAGTTAACTAAACCTCTTACCAGCATAAGTCCTCCCGGTGCAGAACCTATGATGCCCGGTTCTTTTAAGAACCCTAAAAATAATAACGACAAACTTAAACAACTGGATGATTTCCGGTCTGATCCTTTGGGAGAATCGCTGCGTACCAATCAGGGCGTAAAGATCTCCGATAATCAGAACTCTTTGAAAGCAGGATTACGGGGTTCAACCTTACTTGAAGACTTTATTCTGCGAGAAAAAATTACACACTTTGACCATGAGCGCATACCAGAAAGAGTAGTCCATGCACGAGGTGCCGGAGCTCATGGTTATTTTCAGGTATACAAACCCCTGGCCTCTTATACTAAAGCCGAATTCCTTCAAGATCCTCACGTCAGAACTCCTGTCTTTGTTCGTTTTTCTACGGTACAAGGCTCCCGAGGATCCGCAGATACGGTCAGAGATATAAGAGGCTGGGCAACAAAATTTTATACTAAAGAAGGTAATTTTGATCTCGTGGGTAATAATACTCCCATATTCTTTATTCAGGACGCTATAAAGTTTCCGGACTTTGTACATGCAGTGAAGCCAGAGCCTCATAATGAAATACCACAAGGCCAAAGCGCGCATGATACTTTCTGGGATTACATATCACTTCAGCCTGAAACGCTGCATAACGTCATGTGGGCAATGTCCGATCGCGGCATTCCTCGCAGTTATAGTATGATGGAAGGATTTGGCATTCATACCTATAAACTTATTAATGCGGAAGGCCGATGCCATTTTGTCCGTTTTCATTGGAAACCCGTTTACGGAGTCGCTTCCCTGTTATGGGATGAAGCCCAGCTGTTGGCAGGTCGCGATCCAGATTTTCATCGTCGTGAGTTGTGGGAGTCAATTGAAGCTGGCGACTATCCGGAGTACGAGCTTGGATTGCAAATAATTCCAGAGGAAGATGAGGATAATTTTGATTTCGACATACTTGATCCAACTAAGCTGATCCCTGAATCCTTAGTCCCCGTTCATCTCGTTGGAAAAATGGTATTGAATCGCAATCCTGATAGTTACTTTAATGAAACAGAGCAGGTCGCTTTCTGCCCTGGCAATATTGTTTCTGGTATAGATTTCTCTGATGACCCACTACTTCAAGGGCGACTCTTCTCTTACATTGATACCCAAATAAGCCGCCTGGGGGGAGCGAACTTTCACGAAATTCCTATCAATAGGCCGGTGTGTCCTTTCCATAATCATCAACGTGATGGTATGCATCGTATTAGTATTTCAGGGGCAGCTAACTATGAACCTAACTCCATAAACAACAATTGGCCAAGAGAGACTCCTCCGGCAGGTGGAGTTTTCTCATCTTATCCGCAACTAACAACAGGCGAAAAAATTCGCAAAAGAAGTGGCACTTTTATCGACTATTATTCCCATCCGCGCCTGTTTTGGCTGAGCCAAACCAAAGTGGAGCAAAATCACATAATTGGTGGATTCAGTTTCGAGTTAGGCAAGGTAGTGCGCCCATGGATCCGTGAACGTGTGGTTGATCAGCTAACTTATATAGATCATAATTTAGCCCAAGCTGTCGCGGAGAATCTTGGAATTGAACTCAGTCATGAGCAGCTAAGGCATCCACTACCTGGCCCTGTCAATGGAATATCTAAGGATCGTTCATTGAGTATATATGATGGGCATAGTCAGGTATTGAAATCACGACGAGTAGCTATTCTTGCTGCAGATGGTGTATGCGAAAAGTCACTGGCGATTATAATGAAATCACTCCACGATCAAAGTATACACACAATGATTTTCTCACCTCACATTGGGAAGTTAAGAACATTACAGGGCACTGAGCTGAATATCAATGGAACCATTGAAGGTAACCCTTCAGTGCTGGTCGATGCAGTCATTGTGCCTGATGGAAAACAAAGTATCGACACGCTCTTAAAGGATGGCAATGCAAAATATTATCTGCTTCAGGCGTTCAAGCATCTCAAGGTCATCGGTTTACAAGGAGAGGCGCAACGTATTTACGATGCAATACCATTACCTGCAGCGGATGAGGGAATGATAACAGGAAATGCCGCATTAGAACTGGCAGCTGATTTTATCGAAGCGATGAAGTTACACAGAGTCTGGTCACGAGAGATGATCGCTGGTCAAATTCCGGCCTGATGGCAATAACCATGGGCTCATGGATCTGAGCCTTATCAAGTAGAAATAAGTTGAGAGGCAAGCATGATGGAATACTATGTTCTGGTGCTAGTAAAGTTTATTTTAGGTTTTGTGATCGTTATCACTCACCTCAATATTTCAGGAAAAACGCAGTTGTCTCAGATGACCCCGGTAGATTTCATCGGAAATTTTGTGCTGGGTGGAATAATCGGAGGCGTCATCTATAGTGACTCCATACCTCTTTATCAATATATATTCGTACTCCTCATTGGGGTATGTCTGATTTCTCTACTGAATACAATAAGCAAACATATGCATTTATTTCGTAGAATAACGATAGGTCAGCCCATTCCTATAATCAAGAAGGGAAAATTCCTTGTCGAAGACATATTCAACAAAAAGAATAAGATAGATATTTTAACCGTATCATCACAACTTCGTGCTCAGGGTATTCATTCTTTTCAGGAAATTGTCTATGCGCAGATCGAACCGAGCGGTCAGATAACGGCGATCTGTGAGGGCTCGGAAATGCCTTCTGTTATTATCATGAAAGAGGGTAAAGCAAGAGATTATGAACTCGACGCAATAGAGAAGGATGTTCATTGGCTTGAGGAGGAGATGAGAAAGGCTTCTGTCGCCAGTGATGATGTTTTTATCGCCGAGTTCTGGCGTGGGAAATTGACGTTCATTCTTAAAAATGGAGAAGTAAAAAAAACCACATAAAGGGGTAGGCGTGATTTAAAATCCTAAATCAATGACTAGTGGTCCCGAAATTAAAATGAATGTTAACTTCTCGATGTCAGTTGATCTCTGTCGACGAAATAAAACACCGTACTCTTTTTAGTCGGTTGCACTTATGATGTGATTCTATACCTGAAATCCTTTCGCTTATTATCAAGTCTTACCACCCGAACATGCCGGTTACAGATGAACCATATCTCATTGCGGTCATTGGCAAGGATGTAATAAGCATCTGAGGTTTCTGAGGGATTAAAGCATCCAAGTACTCGGTAGGCGTAATCAGGACTGAACCCGCTCTGTAAGGGCAACGGCCTCGGGCCATTATCCAGCTCCTGGATGCGGACATACAATCCCTGCTCAATCCATAACATATTGTATTCTCCAGGCCATTGACCAAATGAAAACATACAGGCCGATATAATAAGTAATGGGCACTTACTCGGCCTTGACTCATTTTAGATTAAAAAAGCTTATAACTCGAGATGTATCATCAAATATTGCCATGACAAAGTTATCGTTTGCATTAGGGGTTGTAAGCGGGAACCCGCCAAAATTTTGTGGCGTCGGCCTTCTTATGTTTTCACCCTGATGACAGTGTCAGTCCGTCAATCATCGCGTCCAGATCGATCTCTTTCCCTTCAGACCCCTTAATCAGATGAGCTAGTGATGAAGGTTAATATGGTACAGGCCCCCCTGGTGCCGTGCGTTACGCTGACTCACACTGCCAGCAACCGGCACAATCATCCCATCCCTGGCGAGTCTGGTCATTGGTCAGCAGACAGTCAATGACCAGACAGTTGCGATCATTAGCTATCATATTAATTTCACTGAATAAATAATCTACCTGTTCTTTCAACTGCTCGTTGTTTACAGCAGTCAAAGGTATCCAGTATTCATTCCCGACTAAAATTTGGCCGTCGAATTCTGCTTCGATGAACCAGTCAATCAGGGGGCAGTTTGGATATCGAAAATTATTGTACGTTAAGCTCGTTTTTTTGAGCACAATGACGTTGCACAGAAGCTTAACACACACCGCTATGCAACGTAGGTCACGATCGATCACTTAATGAAACAATGCCTTCAAGAATTTCTATAAGCTCAATTTTGTCACTATTGCCATCTCTATAAGTAGAGCAATTTATGATTTTTTCGGCAGTCATTAAGGGCCAGAACCTGTCCAGTACGTCGTTAGGTTTCGTGCTGGTTGCCTTTCCTATTATTTTTTTAGCGTCACATGTATCAGTGAAAACAATCTGAACCCCTGTCTCATCTTTTATTAGGTCCGGGCAAAGATAATTTTCAACTTCACGTTTACGTGTGGCAAAAAACATTTTTCCGGCCTGTTCTACTACCGATTTATTCAACAAAGCCGTGCTTTGTCGAAACAAAAGGGTTGGGACATGTGTCATCCCTTTTTAATTTTATATTACTGGAATGACACGGAATTTCTAATACCCACTCAATTTAACAAGGGAACGGTTATCATATTACCGGTGTGTATATTCTTAGCTTCTCTTGATTCAGGGAGGTTTGATTCATCAAGTGTAACAACGATTCTTTTGTTTACTAATCCGTCACGATTGCCTGCTGTCACTTCATTGGAAATTGCTATTTGTTTAACTTTAAAGGCCGAATTTCTTTTAAAAAGGCTTTCATTTTCATTAGTTAGACTTGCAACGCCTTTCAATAAGGGTTTCGCTGATTCGGTTTTTTCAAACCTTAAATAGACACTGACTTTAGTATTTTCGCTAAGCCCATTTGATTGACTGAGATAGTCCTGGTCGGATGATACGCTCATAAAACAAGGATAATTAGTTACAATGTCTCCAGGCTTTATTTCATTATCCCAAGGTGTAACAAGATTATCATATTCAGAAACTCTGATATACTCACCTTTTTGTGAAGGAATTTTATTTAATGCCGAGTCTAAAAGTCTTACCATATTTCTATCATCAATACCCAAATTTTCTCCATGAGCTAATTTTTTATTTAAATCATAGTTTTTTGATTCTATATCCATAGCATATGTTTCAGGCATACCATCGCTAAAAGCTTCATTCAGATTATCATCAATAGCAGTCCAGCGTCTTACGGCAAGTTTTTCGTTTTTTGTGAGTAGCGGAGTATAAGGAATATTACGGTCAGAGTCATCAGAAAAAAAACTATCGTTTTCGGAAATCTCTATCTCACTATTAGAAAAAATTCTTTCATAATTTGTTGCATCTATAGGGTCTTGATATAAAACTATCTTCTGCTGTTCAAAAAATATTGTATCATCAATTCTCTCTTTTACAGCCATCCGGCTCTCGGTATCCATACCATTCAATCCTTTATATTGAACGTTAAAATCCCGAACAATATCGTTATTACTAAATTGAGCATTAATTCTGTAATTTATGCTATCACTAAGTAATTGTGGCGTATCGCTGCATGAAATTTCCGGATTAACTAGTATTTTTCTACCTATTTTTGGTAGGCACCATGAATTATCAAAATAGTCTTCCTCTTCTATATTATCAACTAAATCATTCTTAATAACGTTGAATTTATCATTTTTAATTTCATTTTCTAAAATTAAAACATTATCGCCTTCTTGCATCATGTAATACTTATCTTGGCTTAGCTCAGTAACTGGATATCCCTTTCTATTATGCATCAATATTAAATCACCTGTTTTTTTACCATCAGAATCGAGTGTAGTAAAAAGACCAGATCTGTGAAGTGTAATATCTTTACTATTTAAAGGTTGAGATTTTATTAATTCAAAATTATTTACCCCAGAAATTTTATTACTTTTATGGTTTACTCTCCATTGACCGTTTGATTCAAAAAAAGTGTATCCTTTCCCGTAAGCACGCCCAGTGTCAGAATTTACTCGTTTGTAAGTTGGTAGTCCATTTTTAATACCTATAAAAAAAACTGATTCTGGAGCTTCCTTTCCAGGTAAAATGGCGCTAACTGGTTTGCTTTTTATTACCTTATACCATTTATTACTTTCTCGATTATATGCTATCTCTCTATATTTACCATCATAATTTGCCATAGCTTTATTATCAATATATTTAACCTCTCTCTTCACGTGATGAATGTCAACAAAGATCTTATTCTTCTCTAAAATTATTCCTTTAGGAATATCTAACTCTGTGTCATCGGTTAGATGGGTACTCTTTAATACTTTATCTACCATCATCTTTCCTAAGTTAATAGCCGACTCATTTAATTCTTCAAAATTATTCATATCAAGGTCTTTATTATCAATTTGGTCAGCTATCATTTTGAATAATGGCCCTCCTACTCTTTGGACAATTAATAGGGGAGCACTTTCGGGCATTAGTGATGTAATGGTAGATATCACTCCATCTACAATAGTAGTAACTTTTATAATTCTATTTAATTCTTTTTCAGAAGGACATCGATTAAATTTATTATAGTAATGGATTACCTGAGATTCTTTTGCTAGCTCACTTACTGGATTTTTTAAAGTATTGCCTATCTGCCTGAACATATCAGCAATAGATAGGTTATTCCGTCGATCAATACATGATAAATCAATTTTTTCCGCTACAACAGAATCATCCTTCGGTGTTGGTTCAGTTGTAGTTGTAATACTAGGTAATACATGCCTACGCAGACGTGCGTGACTTTCTCCAGAATAAATTTCTTTTGATTTTATGGATTCAATTTCATTAATTATCTGATCAGTGATAGATGATGATATAAATTGATTTTTATCTTTTACTTGCGTTGGATTTTTATACGATTGAAAAACCTCACCTTCAGCACTATATAAATTTTTTTTGCCATCGCTATTATTATAATACTCCCTGTCTCTATAGGTTTGAGGTGCAGCAAGAGAAGCATTCGATGGAGTGATATTATTCATTAGTGCTAAAACGCTTAGAATCGTTTTAGCAAAATTTTTTTTATCAGAATTTGTAGAATTAGCGCCTTGATTAATTATTAATGTATTTAATTTTTTCTTTTCTTGCAAGGAAGACTGTTTTTGGTCAAGTCTTTTTATCCATTCGTTATTCTTAGCATTTAAAACTCTCAACTCATATGGCATACCATTACTCCTTATAATCAACCTATTAAATAGTTACCACCAACAAAGCTCACTTTTCCCGCTCTACTGTACAATGTGCCAGGCAGATAATATTTTTCATTCTGACCCGGCGTTACCACGCGTTTTTGTTGTCCGCATGTCTGCCAGACTGCACCGATTTTTGGGTTGAGATGGATATTATCTTCATAAAACACACCATTTTCTGGACTGCATTTATCCAGTTTTTTATGGATAGCCGCCATTTTTTTATCTCTATGCGGGTCACGGATTCGTAGGGTCGGGGCATCCCTGCGCCACATAAGTCCGGGTGATGGTAACCCGCGACGAACAGCTTCGGCATGTAACCGACACCCGGTGATATCTTTAATTTTTATAGCTAACAGCTCCGTACTCCAGCGTGAACGCTGATAACCAAAATCAGCAGGAGAATGCTTTATCAGTTCACGTAGCAGTACACATATATGCCCGAAGGGCCAGCGCCGGGAACGTCCGGCAGGCAACGATTTCAGGCCTTCGACACCCGATAACGTAACCCCATTTATCCAGTGTCCGGTGGATGAACGGGCGCAACAGAGCGTTCTGGCTACGCCGCTGAGATCGGCATCGTTCAGTCCGGTTAGTGGTTTAGGATATTTGGCTATTACTCATATCACACAATCCGGGCTGAGCTCCCTCAGAGGGAGCTATTATTCAACGCAGCTGTCTAACTATATGGAAATAGCATCAATTAACTATTAAAAAACGCTACTAAATAGCTTCGCATATTACAGCTCCACTTTAGTCAGACCCTGCTGATTGCCGGGGAAAGGAGAAGCAGCCTTCATAAATTGATTTACCTGTTTCAGTAAGGGCTTACTTCAAGAAGAAAGATCTCCTGGTTTTGATTAGTCTGTCTGCAATTTGATCAACCTTATCAGCTATAGGTAATGGCACATGAGCTGTCAGCACCCGGGTTTCTGCCTGCGTATCGTTCTTCATTATTCATTCCGGCTTATACTGGTTTATTTGTTTCTAATCATACTTAATCACTATAAATCAATTAAGTGTAATAGCATATATCCCCGTTTGGCAGTTCTGTTTAAGTATCCCTATACCGAACTGGCATAATCTGGTACTGTTTATCTACATGGCATCAACCCTAACCAGACCGGTATCACTAAAGGACTCTAACAGTACCATGTTCATGTTTGTTCGTGCCTACCTTCGAGCTTCAACCAGTGAGCAGGATGCTCAACGTGCCCGCGATATGCTTGACCGCTTTGCTCACGAGCATAATGTTATCATCTGTAACTATTATGCTGAGAATGAATCAGGCGCACGCCTGGAGCGTCCCGAACTTTTTCGTTTGCTCAATGACAGTCGCCCTGGTGATGTATTACTCATTGAGGATGTCGATCGCCTTTCTCGCTTAAAAGGAGATGAGTGGGAGAAACTTAAAGCGATCATCCGTCAGCGTGGCGTGTGGGTTGTGGCCGTTAATGTTCCCACCACCTGGCAGCACCTTTCTCCCAGAGCCAATGAATTTGACAGCCGAATGTTTGCGGCCATCAATGATATGTTGCTCGATATGCTGGCCGCCATTGCACGGCGCGATTACGAACAGCGGCGGGAACGTCAGCAACAGGGAATAACCAAAGCGAAAGCGGCGGGTAAATACCGTGGGCGGCAGGTCAATAAGCCACGTTATGATGCCATCAACCGGTTATTGTTGAGTGGTAGTTCCTGGACTCAGGTTCAGAAAACGATTGGTTGCAGCCGAAGCACTATCAGCAGTGCCATCAAATATGCCGCCAGCCAGATTGAGGCTATAACCCCAGAAGAAACTCATATGGCCTCCCCTGCCCCACACGTTCTATAACCTTGTTTGAGGTTTGACGCTCATGTGTGCATATACAAATGTATATGCATTAAGCTTTAATTTTGTATCCTTCATCCAAAATACTGAGCCGGTGACGGAAACGTTCGGCGCTGCGCGCCTCAACTGCTAGGGTTATATCGGCGGGGATAACATTTAGGTAGGAATAGCAGATTCCCCATCAAGGGCGGTATGAACGAGTTGGGGTTCTACGCCGGAACCCCAGATTTTTCCATTATCCCAGTTTCAGCCCGGCAACCAGCACATCCAGGTCAATAATCTCATTGCTGCTCTGGAAGGTATAATGACCGTTCAGCAAAATGTGCTGCCAGGCCACCGGTGATATTAGGGCCAGAGCTTCAATGCCCTTGGTATTGTCTTCAGCTTCCAGTCGTTCCAGTAATCGCGACAGGATCGCCGAGTTGTAATACACGATCGCGTTGAAAATCAACCGCCCACAATGGTTACTGATGTCTGTTTCAATGTCATTTTTTCCGGTTAACTCCTTCTTTCCGCCGACCTTGGCCACTGCGGCAGGCAACTGGTGATAAGATTCAATCCGGTTCTGGGAACGCCGGATATTGCGTTCCAGCTGCGGATCGCGAAGATACTTCAGTGTGTAGATGCTACGTACCAGCCGATTATACTTATAAAATACAGAATGCTATTCTGTCCATAATATTATTTAGTTTCGTTATTTGAATAAGACACTGCAAGGTTATTTTTCCTGATATATCTTAATTCTGAAAAGGTAATTGGTTCAAATACATTTCCTACGCCAGTAAATTCTTTATTTCCTCTCCATTTACTCTGGCTTGAGACATTAACCAATAAATTTTTAATGCTTTTTGGTTTGATGAAATTTAAATTTGAAATACCACTATCAGGAGATAAGGAAAAATAGATTCCTAATTTAGATATTTTCCTGATAATGGCTGTAATCACAGCGCCCTTAAATAAAATACAACCAATGTTCGGAGGTGTTTTTAAAGAGTCAAGTTGCTCAAACCCTTTTTTATCACTCTCCAGAAATGCGTTATATATCGCCTGCATTGTTTTGGAAGTAGAGGGATCGGAGTTTATATCTAATGCAAGAGCCTGGCTAAGCCCAGGGTCTTCACTGGCTATTTTGTTGTTTTTCATTATGAAATCACTCATAGCAGTTTCGGATTTTTGATTTCTCTTGTTCAGGGATGAACTTAGGGACAATTCATCACCATGTTTGCTCAGAAAATCTATCCATTTTACTGATATTTTTTTTAAGCTGTCGGTAGTTAAGGATAATTCATTACTGTATTCATTTAATGCATGCTTATTAATTTTGAGTTTTCCCAACAAAACATCCCGGACAAAAATGCCCGGAGAACTGAAAATGTCTTCGGCATTAATACCAGAGATAATATTTAAATCGTCCAATGCAATAGAATTCCTATCAGTTTTCTTAAAGTTCAATATGTCCTCATTGAATCCGTAAACCATTTTAATATTGTCTGCTATTTTACTTTTATTAATGCACGTTCCGGATGCGGCCTCCGCCTGTTCTTCGTGTTCCTCTCCCCGCTCCGTGTCCGGGACGAGATGGTGAGTTTCACGGTACCCCTGACACTTCACTATATATTTCCCGGCGTCATCAAGGGTGACCGACAGCATCTCCCGGCTGTTTTCGTCCAAAATACAGAAGTGGTTTTCCCCGTGCCGGCCGGACTGAACGTTTTCCTCAAATCCGCCATACGCGAGCGTCCTGAGCCGTTCAAATCTGTCGGCCACGTTCTTCCGCGTCGTGCCGGCCGGTGGGTGGCAAATCTTCCGGATAACTTCCAGCGCTTCAAGTTTGTTCGTTGAGCAGAAAAACGCCTTGATTTTTCCCCACAGGCTGGTTTCAGGCGGGGTATCAGAGCGGGTAATGTGGCTGTCGCTGATTTCGGCGGGAAAACATCGGTTTCCAACTTTAAAGGGCATAATAAAAATTCGCTGTAAATTTACACATCACGCCTGTCAGGCGGTTCCAACGGCTATCGTTGATGGTGACGGACAGTATCATTTTTGGCCTCTCCTTTATATCATAATCCGCTCATCGGCTTCCGGCGTACCGTGCCGCTGCTCGACGGCCTTCGCCGATATCTGGCCACGTTCACGTATACCAAAACTAGACAGTTAGCATGTGTTCTGGTGCAGATTTCTTTTTCACTTAGCGTGAGTCCGGAAATTTTGATTGCGAGCCAGCGGCGATAAATGCGGGTCCATTTGCAGTTATTGTGAGTCCGCGCCCGATTTCAGTTGCAGTTAATGTGAGCCAAAATTTGTGCTGATTGCGGGTCGGGGGGATTTTGCGCTTACACCCCTCTACCCCTTCGTGCAGCTGGCCATTCTCAAGCAGCGAGCAGAAAAGGCGGCCCGCTCCGCTGGCCGGAACCGTGGCGCACCGCCAGGTGCCGCTGTCATTTAGCTGGTACGTAAGCGACCTTCTGATGATGGTGTCCACCTTGAAAATTCCGCTCGAGCGCAGGAATAAGTGCACTGACGCACGGAAAAAAAACCGACTGTAGACTATCACCGACCGCACCGTGCGAACTTGGCTTGATCAGGCCGTGATGGCGGCCGCTGCGGATGACGTGATGTTCTCCATTCCTATCACGCCGCACACGTTCCGTCACAGCTACGCGATGCACATGCTGTATGCCGGTATTCCGCTGAAAGTGCTGCAGTCGCTGATGGGTCATAAGTCGATCAGCTCTACGGAAGTGTATACGGAAGTCTTTGCGCTCGATGTTGCTGCCCGGCACCGGGCTCAATTTAAGGTGCCTGGCTCAGAGGCAGTGGCAATGTTAAAAGGTAGATGATACTGAAGCGAACAGAGGCCGTTGCTCAACCTTTTATTTTGTGGGAAATACCCCAAGTTTTCATGCGTTGCGATCTACGATCGTGAATATCAGTTTACCGCTTTCGTCCTGGCGCATACCAACTTTAAGCGGAGTACTTTCGTTGATATTTTTCAGCGCGGGTGTCAGGAACGTTCGCTTCATCTCAGCCATATTCGTTCTTTGAGACGCCGGCAGCATAAATCGCTCTGACAGCCACTCTGCCGTGGTTACCCACAAACCGGACTGCCGGAACTGACAGAGGCTTTCATACAGCCTGATAACTTTTACACTCCGAAGTTTGCCGCAGTCTACCAATGAATACGTTGTAAACTGGCTGGTGAGTCCGAGCAGGTAAGGCAGGACTTTATAGTTAAATTCAACCTGCCATTTTCCGCGACCACGCTTCATTCCTGCTTCTGCGAGCCATGGCCGCGTTACTTCTTCATACTCACCTTCCCTGGGATAAAACGTCACATTGTTGCTGGCCAACGCCCTGACCCCTTTTTTCATATCAGTCGAAGCGGTATCAACGCCAACCTTAAAATATTTCTGGTAATCAGCAACAGTGATTGAGAATAATGGCGACACGTCGTCAGGCTCATTTTTATTGAAATAACATTGTATCAGGCATAGCCAGAGCACGCGTTTTGCCTGCAACGGAAGATGGTATGCGGCTTCAGTCAATTCATTCGACTGACTGATGTTGAGCGCTTTTTTTAACGGCGTAAGGGTAGTCATTTTTTGTATGGGCCTTAAAAATAGTACCCACACTATTTCATATACCGTCGTATCGGACAAGTGAAATCCACAAACTAAAATAATTCATTTTTATGTTTATAATCATTTGGTTAAAGTTGGGCCGCTTCCCATACAAACTTGGGGAATTTCCCATATGAACTTGTTTTGTTTCCCATATTAACCAAGGGCTTCTCCCATATAAATCCTGGGCATTTCCCACAACACCCTTCCCTGATGTCAGGCTGCGTAAGGCTTTCAAGCTCGCTAAAAAGCTTTATAAATGATAAAAAATAAAAAAATCCCTAAAAGTACGCTGTTAATAAGTGGATATCTTTTTACTCATTAGCTTGAGGCACAGCATTAGCTATTAGTAACTTGGTCTGTTTCCCATACAGAGCGTTTGTGCCAAAGGGTACGTCCTGTGAAATTACGCTTCCTCAGACAAAACCGTACTGCTACGGTTTTGTCCTGCGGCGAGCGTTGCGATTTTAAAACCAATCGGTCTTGTTACCCCTTATCCATAACTTGTGTTGTTTCCCATAAACAGTGTTTCTGAGGCTCCATCTTTCAAGTGATAATAAGATGATTTTTATGTTGCAACATGAATTATTTTTGGCAAAATGATAAAAAATATCATGAGGTGCAATATGAATAATATTGAGCAACTAAAGAAAGTCGCTACTCGCGCAGGAAAACTTCTGATTTCATTAAATGACAGTATCAGTCAGCAAAAAAATGAGCTCGAACAGAATGTTTTCTATCTTGAGTACAGTAAAGCATCACTCTATAAGTTACCCAAATTGAGCAAAGGCAGTGTTGAGTATGCTGTAACAGAAATGGAAGCAGCGGGCTATGTATTCAAGAAAAAACCATCTGGGAACACGATGAAGTATGCGATGACCATACAGAATGTCATCGATTTGTATTTTCATAGAAAGGTGCCAAAGTATCGTGACCGTTTTAAACAGGCATTTACAATCTTCGTCACTAATCTTAAAGGGGGCGGCTCTAAAACAGTTTCCACAGCTTCACTCGCACATGCTATGCGTGTCCACCCTCATCTGCTTTTAGAAGATTTACGCATTCTTGCTCTCGACTTTGATCCGCAGGCTTCGCTTACGATGTTCCTGAGTCATGAAAATGCAATAGGCCTGGTTGAGAACACAGCAGCACAGGCTATGCTACAGAATCTCTCAAGAGATGAGCTGATCTCAGACTTTATTGTCCCGTCAATAATTCCCGGTGTGGACATAATACCAGCGTCCATTGATGACGCATTTCTGGCAGAGGGCTGGAAAGGTCTGTGCGAAGAGTATCTGCCTGGCCAGAATATTCATTCCGTTCTGAAAGAAAACATCATAGATAAACTTAAAAATGATTATGATTTTATTTTTCTGGATAGCGGTCCCCATCTGGATGCATTTTTAAAAAACTGCATCGGTGCTGCTGATCTGATGTTTACCCCCCTGCCTCCGGCAACGGTTGATTTTCATTCATCGCTGAAATTTGTGAACAGTCTGCCTGCACTGATTGAAGCAATCGAGAACGATGGCCATCAGTGCAGCCTGATTAGCAATATCGGATTTATGTCCAAAATTCTCAATAAATCAGATCATAAAATTTGTCACAGCCAGGCTAAAGAAGTCTTCGGTGCCGATATGCTCGATATCGTTTTACCGCGGCTGGATGGTTTTGAACGCTGCGGAGAAACGTTCGATACTGTGATATCTGCGAATCCAGCAACGTACGATGGTAGCACTGAAGCACTAAAAAGCGCCAAATCAGCAGCTGAAGATTTTGCAAAAGCCGTTTTTGACCGGATTGAATTTATTCGTACCGAGGAGAATGTCTGATGTCCAGAGAACACAGAAAAACTATTGGCCGTCAACTGAATACCCAGATAGCTGTAACAGATTCGAAACAAGACGGCTTCGAACAGGTATTGACATTAAAAACAGGCAAAAGGATTAAATTTATATATAAAACGATCCCTGCAGCCGATGTTGCAGAAAGAACGTTCGTAAAGCAAGAAACTAATGGCCGGGATCAAACATCGCTAACAAAAGAGTCATTACGGGATATCATCAAGACATTTAGATCTCAGCAATTCTTCCCGTGTTTCGGCGTTGAAGCTGCCGATAAAATTGAAATTCTTGATGGTTCACGCAGACGTGCTTCTGCAATTCTCACTCATCGGCCACTTAATGTGATGGTAACCAGTGATCCATTGAGTTCGGATGAGGCCCGTCAGCTGGCAAAAGATATTCAGACCGCTAAAGAGCATAACCTACGCGAAGTCGGACTCAGGCTTCTTCTGCTTAAAGACTCGGGGTTAAATCAGAAGGAGATCGCAGTTCGTGAAGGCCTTTCTCCGGCGCGGGTGACCCGTGCAATCCAGGCGGCTGCAGTACCGCAGGAACTCATCGCCCTGTTTCCGGTTCAGTCAGAGCTATCATACGCAGACTACAAATCGTTACTCGATATTGATGCAAGCCTCAAAGCAAGAGATATTTCTTATCAGCAATTGTCAGAAAACATGACGGCTGAACATGACAAAATACTGGGAGAATCAGAACGTCCGGAAGATGAGAAAAAAGCGGATATTCTCAAACTGATCACCCGGATTTCACAACTGCTGGTTGCTGCGCCTCAAAAAGACAAATCGATTGTTTTGCCATTGTGGTCATTTGATGACAAAGACAAATTTGCGCGAAAACGCATTCGCGGTCGCGCTCTATCATATGAATTTAACCGACTTCCCAAAGAGTGCCTGGACGATATTGATTCTGCTATTAAAGAAGTTCTGGCGCGATATCTGTCTGAATAAATCGCCATAGCGATTTCACATATAAGTGTTTGAGCAATCAGTTTTTTTTGAGATAATTTCACGGTGAAATCGCCAAAATTTCAGGCTATCTTTTCATGACATACAGCAAAACAGGCCAGATTGTGAAGCATTCAACTTTTATTAAGCTATCTCTAGGTGTAGGTGGCACAGACGCTACAGAAAATAAAAAGGCTAGCGAAACGTGTATGTTGCTGAGTGCCCTGTTCGTCGTGCCGCTTTAATTCACTTATCAGAGTATGGATTTGTGGCTGAAGTTACTTTTGCAGGCTTGTTGGGCTGGACTCCTGATTGGTGGTGCATTTCTTGCTAAAAACAGGAAAAAAGAGAGCTTGTGTGCAGACATCAGCGGACCATTGCGACGGGGATATCACTCCATCGTGTGGTCCAGGCTGGTGATAACATTTTCCGTTTCATTTTCCATTGAGGGTTAATTCCCCTACCCGCAAACCATACCTGCCCCAGCCTGGATTGATTGATCCCATCAAGAACGGCCATCAGTGCAGAACTGTCATTACGTGGCTGTTCTTCACTAAACAGACTCAGTTGAGTAACGCCTGATGGCGTAAAATCATCTAGCAAAATTCCCGCTTTCATATATCTATGGCCGTCTAACCAAATCCTGTCCAGCAAACGCATAGCAAGCGCTATAATATCGCGCGTATCCTGAGTGGCCAGCGTCAGTTTTTCGCCAGCAACGTTACCGTAGTGTATCGCGCCGGGTGTGAACGGCGAAGTGCGGATAAATACGCTGACGTGCCGACAGTACTGCCGTTCAGCACGGAGTTTCTCTGCTGCGCGCTCAGCATAGTGACAGATGGCTTCTCTCATCTCATTGTATTCAGTCACTCGCTGGCCAAAACTGCGGGAACAGACAATCTGCTGCTTTGCGGCGGGCATTTCGTCGAGTGGAATACAGGCCTCGCCGTTAAGTTCACGGACAGTTCGTTCGAGAACGACGCTGAAATTCTTTCTGATAAATGCAGGATGAGTATGAGCCAGCTCCAGTGCAGTTTTAATGCCCAGTACGTTAAGACGTTTTGCAATCCGACGACCCACGCCCCATATTTCCTCCACTGGCTGCAGTGAAAGTAGTTTTTCTGTTCGGCGGGGATTATCAGGCGTAAGTGCGAGCACGCCGCCAAACTGCGGCCATTCCTTTGAGGCCCACTGAGCACTTTTGGCCAGCGTTTTAGAGGGACCACATCCTACACCAATCGTCAGTCCGGTATTCTGCAGAATATGTGCCCTCAGCTGTCGCCCGAAATCTTCGAAATGTATACAGTTATTGATCCCCGTCAGATCAAGAAACATCTCATCAATAGAGTATTGCTCAACACGTGGCGCCATTTCTTCTAACCCCGACATGAGTCGTTGGCTCATACTGTGATATAACGCGTAATTGCTGGAAAACGCGTATATTTTTTCAGGGAAACTGGCGTGCCTAATCTGAAACCATGGTTGGCCCATCGCTACATATTTTTTTGCTGCAGCGTTACGTGCGATTACACAGCCATCGTTGTTACTGAGAACCACCACTGGTTTTCTGCGCAGTCCCGGCTGAAAAAGCGTTTCGCATGAGACATAGAAACTGTTTGCATCAGCAAGCGCAAACATGGGCATTAATCATCTCCGGGCTCGGGTGCTGTGAACAAAATGCATAACCACACCAAACAACCGAAGCTCATCGGGATACATAACCGGAAAAGCTGAGTTCATCGGGACAAGGGCAGGGCGGGGCAACAGCTGTAAACGTTTGACGGTAAATTCCCCATCAATCTCAGCAATGACAACATCTCCATGCACAGCTTTCTCACTGCGATCAACAATCATGATGTCACCGTCCATCAGTCCCAGTTCCTGCATGCTGTTACCGCTTGCACGTACAAAAAATGTCGCCGCAGGATGCTGGATACACAGCGCATTAAGGTCAAGCTCCTGCTCTACAAAATCCTGGGCTGGGCTGGGAAATCCGGCAGCGCAGCTGTCAGAAAAGAACGGAATACTTAGAGTTGGTGCCTGCATATCAGGACGAAAAAAAGACAGCTCAGGTTGGCTGTTTGTGTTATTCATAAAAGCTCCCGGGTGACCAGCCATACAAAAGAGTATGATATAAATATAACTGTATATATATACAGTATAATGGGTGTCAAATTACCGCCAAGCAGCTTTTTAGTGCAAATGGGCAGGTGATTGACGTGACGAAAATTTTTATGGCAGCCCGTCCGGCTTTCCTGTCAGCACAGAGGGGCTGAGTTAATATAGTGGCGAGATGAGACCAGACAATTGCATCGCATTCTGCGCGGCGGATTTCGTAATCCAGATAAAAGGAGCATTAAATGAAAAGTTACCGGCGTTTTCCACTGGCGGAGTATGCGTTTCCCGTTGCGATGGCTATTTTTCTGTTCGTGGCAATGTCACTGTATGAAAATTACGTTAAGAAAGATGAGTTTACGGTGACATTTCTTACGTTGCTGGCACTGGCCATTTCGTTTGTCTGGAGGCTGTCCGGCTGGGGTACGCCGGGTAATGCTTTCCACCGGATGATGCGGGCACTGGGAGATATCGCTGCTGTCGCACTTGCTCTGGCGGCGATTGATTATGTGAAAGAGTATCCAAATACGCTGTTTAAATTTATTGCGCATGAGCTGCCTGCCGTACTTTGTGGACTGTACGGATTTGTTTTTTTTAGTGAGGAATAAATTTCCATCAGTGATGTCGCGTTGCTCCATTTTTACCCGGTGCCCGGCGTCGCCGGCACCTTATCAATTCACTGTTCACCGTAAGGCCTGTGCCGTGCCCATACGTTAGCCATGCCCGCTTGCTGTCAAGGGTCACTCGTCCCCGTTCCCCCCATTCGCGGCGAATTCAGCTCGCTCACGGTGCGCTGCGGCCTCCTCCTTCACCTGTGACCGCTACGCTGTCCGCATATCTCTTCATTTATATCATTCATAGCAATGACGGAGAGACATTTCTTCAGTCAGTCATGCTGAAGGCGATCAACGAACATCTGGCCGAGCGGGCGGCGGTGCTCATGGGGCGGTACCGCTGGCCTGACTATGGGGAGACGTATAACGACTGGTACTGGTCATTTGAGCGGGCCGGCTGGAGTTGTCACAGCTCCGTGCTCTGGACGATATGGCGGGCGCCGTCATCGCTGATATTACTTTTACAGACTGCTGGAAAATTTCGGAAAATGAAGATGGCCAGCTAGTGATTACTGAACAGGGTAGTGAACATATCTGGCAGCCTGCCAGTTAAAACGGAGCGGCGGGGAAACTCGCCGGTAATGGAAGAAAAAGCCGCAGGTCAGGGGGACCGGACCGTACTGCAGCAGATAGGACAGGTATAAGGATGTTGCTGCGCTCCTCATTATATGCCGTCCGCCAGGTGGCCGGACGACGTGACGGTAAGGGTGCCGTGGCCTCACGGTAGCCGGGCGGCCTCGCAAACAAGGGAAGCTGCGCCGACATCCTCACCCGTTCCCCGCCGTGCGCGGGCATTCAGTCCGCTCCTGCGGCGCTGCGGCGCTGCGGTTTCGCGGTGAGTAACGCTCCGTGCAACCTACGGCTTACGCCGTGCCGCTACTGTAGCCGGGCCGCTGCGGATGCAAGGGAAGCGTAAACGCCGTCACTCTCACCCGGTCGCAGTCTGTTTCAAAGGCATTATCCGCCGTCTTCCCGTCGTTTTTCGGCTCATTTTTCGCCGTAAAACCGTCCAGCCTGCTCCTGCTTTTTTACTGCGCTGCGGCTTCGGTGACGCCCTTGCATCCTCCGCTTTTCGCCCGGCTGTCGTATCGGCACGGCGTAAGCCGGAACACAGACGATACCCACCACGGAGGATTTTTTTATGCGCATTACGACTACCACACCTGCTGTCTACGTTGGCACATACCACAAATACAACTGCGGCAGCATTTTTGGTAAATGGTTTGATCTGACCAGGTTTGACGGCCGTGAGGATTTCTATGAAGCCTGTCAGGCGCTGCATGCTGATGAATGGGATGCTGAATTTATGTTTCAGGACTGGGAAGGTATCCCGGCGCAGTTCATCTCTGAATGCTCCATTGACTGGAATTTTATCGCCGCTTACAAATGCGCTGAAGAGGATAGCAGAGAAGCCGCTTTTCTTGCCTGGGTGGAGTATACCGGCGAGTGTGATTATGAGGCGTTTGATGATGCGTACCGCGGCGAGGCGGAAAGCGAGGAAGACTATGCGCAGGAGATGGTTGACGATAATGGCCTGCTGAATGAAGTGCCTGAGCCGCTGCGAAGCTATTTCAATTTTAGAGCTTATGCGCGTGACCTGTTCAGCGGTGGCTATGTGTTCCATGACGGCTATGTATTCAGCAACTGATTAATCCCCGGCAGGCGGTTCAGCCGCCTGTCAGCCCGCGCACAAAACCCCTGGCAGGCTCTGCCTGCCGGCGAACTACGCCGCGCCTCCGGCGCCGCGCATTTTCGCCTGTGTCTGCTGCTTTGGTTGTTTACCGTCCTTAATCTCTGTGTTGCTCTTGTTGGTGATTGTGACCACACCACTACGTGTGGGTAAATATCACTGTCCTGCCGGGCTTTCTTCCTGGGTAATATGGCCACAGGCGACTTCCCTGACGGGAACCGGGGCTGTCATGCTTCGCACTGAGCCAGCTGCGCTGTCTCTGCCCGGCCTCTGCGGGGCAGGGGTTTCCATCCCTCTGTCGCGAGGTCAATATCACGCTTGCGGCATCCGTTAACGGATGCGCCGCTCTCACCAGCCCGGCGATGAGGCTGCCGGTCTTCTTCAGGGCAACGCCGTTTCGCGCCCGCGCTTTCCGTCGTTGCGGCTGGTTCCTGCTCATTTCTTGCCTGGTTTTTTCATCCTTTTGAGTCCTTTCGCCGGGGCTGAGACAAGCACAGTCGCTGTCAGCTGTCCAGGGTAAATGGCACGCGGTAAACCGCGCCCTGGACATCAGCTATCTCCCGCGCTGGTTTACGCCCTCGCGGCGAACGGCTCTTGCTGAGGTAGAAAAAAATATGAGCGGGGCGTTTATACTGCAGACTTTGCCTACGCTCGCGCTTTCTTCCGTATCCTGAATGGCAGCAAACGTGTCACGGCAAAAGATATCCGCTGGTTTTCTCCTGGGCTGACATCTGACACCCTGCGGGGAAAAAGGCAGGTAAGACAGGCATGGCTGGCGGCTATTGACCGGCTGATTGAAAGCCGTGGCGCATGTTGCTGGTTACCTCTGTCAGTGTCTGATGCCTGGAGACTGTTTCCGGCAACAAAGTTTCAGATATCGGAACGCTGTCGCAGGAAAAGTGAACTGAGTGCTGAAAAATACACCCGCCAGCGCCGGAGAGAGACGTGCAGGCGCGAAATTGCATATCAGTCGCTGGCGGGACAGGCGGAAATTGAGCTGGCCTTTCATACCCCGGATACGGTCAGCAGCTGGAACGCACGCTGGTCGGGTACTGAACTGCGTCAGTACGATCTGGAGGATATGTTCTGGCGCTGGAGTGAGCGTTTTCAGTCGCTTAATCCAATGGAACGCTGGATGATGGAAAATCAACCCTTCTGGTGTGTAATGCTCGAATCAGATGCCCTTGCATAAGAAAGCCCGGAATCTGTCAGGCAACTGGTGCGCTGGATGGTACCCAACAAGCTGATTCATCAGGAGGCAAGCTGATGAGAAACAATCCCTGTAAATGAAGTGGTTTACTGAATTTGGCCACCTGAGTGGAGGTGATATGCTCACCTCAGAATTTTACAGGTGAACCAATGAGCAAAGCATTTTTCAGCACGCGGTACATTTCATCACTGGCGGGTTGCAGCCATTCATCGGTTATATCGCCTGCGATTGTACGCCCGGAACGGTCACGAAAATCAACCAGATACGGGGGATCTTGTTTAAGTTAATCAGCATTCTAATATTTGTCAGCTGTTATGCGCGACTACATTAAATATAGTATTTATTTAATCCAAAACCGCCCATCATCAATGATGATAATATTGGAGATATTAAAAAAGAATAACGATACTTGTAGTACTCTGAAAAATAAATTATTAGCAAATCGAATAAACAGACTTGCGACGGGCATGCCCTTTATTATGCTCACTGATGAGACCGTAAAGACAAACTTGCGCATAAAAGAATTGAGAGTAATGGTCTACTGTATTAATCAAATAATAAATAATTCAGAAAGAAGATCGTCATAATATTTAACCATGAATGAATTAAACCTTTTGGTTTATGTGAATTAAAATAAATAATTATTCTTAACTAAGCTGTCTTTCTGTAAAATTTTATCACAATTACGCAAGTGGTGTAATGGCATAAGAATTTAGAGTATTTTTAACAGAGCACTTATTTGACTTCGAAATAGGTTTAAAATTTAAATATCTTTTACAGGTATTGAGTGGTGATCCTCCTGGTAATCATTGGTTATTCCTTTTGCTTTCCCAAAGAAACCAGCCATAAAGAGGGTCAGAATTTCTTTTTCGTTCTTCCTGGCATATTTGATTAATGCATTCTTAATTCTACTTTCTCTGTATATGTACTCACAATATTCGCATGGATGTACGAAATACTCTGGTACATCAATTGATCTATCTATTTTTTTGGCTTCATTAATGAGATACTCAGGGCCATATATATTTAGCATCATTTTCATTAGATCGTCATCAGCTGATTCAATCAAATTATGAAGTCTATTATTAGATAAACTACCCAAATGAATATCTTTTATTTTTTCTAATCTTATTCCACAGCATGGCACAAGTGAAAGTGACGGCGTGATAGCCAGAACATTCATGATCGTCTGGCAACCTTGCATTATATTTTTTATTTTTACTTTATTTTTTTTGTTATCCTCTTTAACCCAAAAATTATTTATTAATTTCAATTTCCCTTTTTTCAAAGCTGATTTGATTAGTTCATCGTTTTTTATTCTTATTGAAACTTCGGATTTTTCTTCATCTACATGATTCTCGATGTTTATAACTACTGTCATACCCTCTTCTGTACAAAAGTGAGCAGCTCGAATTATGTTTTCTACAGGAACATATTTTGCATGAGAATGCCCTGTACTGAAATTGACTTCATTTAATCCTGCTTTGCGAATCTCAGAGCAAACCTTGGATGTATAGATGTCATTTTTAGCCCAGTAACCATTAGTTACTACTCGCGTATTAAAATTATTTTTAGTAGCAAGAAAAATTAATTCTTTGAGTTTATTGCCTAGAGTAAAGCACTCTCCACCCGTAAAAACGATATTTTTTATTGATTTTATTTTCTTAGCGTCATTAATTACTTCTATCATTTTATTATGAGGGATGTAGGTATTCTTTTGCGGTGTGCATTCAAAACAACAATCATCACAAGCTGCGGTACATCTGTCTGTTGTAATTAAAGCTAAAGTATGGGGAAATATTTTCATAGTTTCATCCTTCCCCTCTAAGATTAGAGGGGAGTAAGTTTAGAAGACAAAAGCTGCTACAGCTACAAAAACCTCCACTGCTACAGCCACATCAGTAACACCTGCAACGTTGGTTACTGCAACTGCATTAGCCACAGCCTCAGCATTCACGTCAACATTCGTATTTACCTGAGCTGAGCCAGTCAAAGCACTTTTGGATTTTGAAAGGTTCGCGTACAAAGTCATCAACTCTAAAGCCTGGGGATAATGCTTTTTGATATAATCAACATAAATATCTGCTGATTCTTTTAGTTTAGAATTAGCTTCAGTTGTATCGCTATACTGTTTAACAATATTGGCAATCATCTTAGACATGGTGACAAAATTTTCATCATTAACCAGATTTATCATCTGCTTAACATTTTCTGGAGTGCTGTTGTTTTCCTCTAATTGCTTTCTAATATTTATATCTGTGATTGCTGCGAAAAAAACATTAAACTGTTGTAAATCAGTGAGGCTTACTGTTATTTTAAAACTCATTTTACATCTCCAATTAAGAAATATTTTAAAAAGAAGAATAGTGCGTTTAATAATGCGAAAATATATATAATAAAACAATTAACTTCTAAAAAAACCACACCAACATGAATTAAAAACTCTATCCAAGTTACGAAAAATAATGCAAGTAAGTATTAAGTTAACTAATTCTGATATTGCTCAGATATATACTTCTGTAAAAAACTTAGTTTTGCGTTATCCCTGATGATGGCAGCTCGTAGATCGAGAACATTTTGTCCAGCATTTTTACTGAGTTGGATGGTGGAATCATAGTCCATGCTGGAGGTGGTATGATTATGGGCTTGGGACATACCGGCGCATTTTCCTCTGATGTACATCCTGCGAGAGCCAGAGATAAGCTGACGCCGAAGTAAATTATTATTTTTTTCGGCCACATATAAAGCCTTAGTTTTAGATTCATCCAAAATCATTAATTGCTGTTGACGTTCATGTTCCTTAGCAAACGTAATCCTTTCTAAATTATACAATTTGGCTTTGTACGAGAGCATTGACTTATATTCATAATAAACACTCCTGTAATAAAACAAGGCTAACATTAAAGATAGAAATACAAAAGTAATGCTGAAATAAAAGATATTTATGTAAGGCTTCATTTTACCCCCATTAAACACACTTCTCTTTCAATTCTTCTTCGATCAATGAGACCTTGCAGTACCTTGCCATCGGAATACACCCATCTGCTAAGCTCATTACAAGCAGCCCTTTCTCTTCCTTGATTAAGTCTTATCAAAAGCGTGGATTTATCGAAATTATCAATACCTACATTATATACAAAAGAATATAGTGCTCCTCGAGTAGTAATAGGAATTTTTAACTTTATTTTGGCGCCTACCTGTTTTGCTACATTTCTAATATCTCTATGAAGAATATATTTACATTCATTCTTTGTATATGTTCTATTCATTATGACATCACCGCCTGTATGCCCGTAGCAAACAGTATCTACACCAGAAACATCCAGATAAGGGTGATATCTTACCCCCTCCAGTCCATCACTACCTGAGATAAGAACTGAAGCAATGGCCATAGCACCACCCTTTACCGCAGCTAAAACTGCTTTCGTCAAAGCAATATTCATTTTGAATCTCACTCATAGGCGATGTACAACTAGTCTTATAGAGTATTTTTAAATCAAAGTCATGACCTAATTAACATAGGGAACTCGTTCTTTTCACAAAATATAATAGCTATAAAAAAGTTTCAAAATACTATTTTTAATTATTTATAGCATTCATCTTTCCTTTTAAATTCTGGATTGACTCAACAAAACTAATTAATAAAATTAACACTCCATATTAATAATATGGATGGCGATGTGTTAATGTTAATTAATCTAAGGCTTAAGCTACATTATGTTTTATCATTTTCATAGACGTTTAAATCTATTATTAAATGAGTAATTGATCGTTAGGACAGATCAATTAAAAAAATAAACAAAACCACAACAAAAGAAATATTTATCAAGAGAATCATCTTAGCGTTATTGTTTGTTTATTATTGCATCTTATCTACATAGTCCAACAATCAAACATTGCACTTTTATTTAAATTCCTTAGGTTCTAGTTTCCTGCCAAAAATAGTAGCTTCTTCGTGTGCGCCACTTCCAACGCCGCTACATCATCCGGCGACAGCGTGTCGTCGAGAGAAAGGAAATCGTCAGCCAGCCAGAATGTTCCACAACAAAGTGTATTTTCCGGGAAACG
Source organism: Izhakiella capsodis (assembly GCF_900115045.1). Lineage (GTDB taxonomy): Bacteria > Pseudomonadota > Gammaproteobacteria > Enterobacterales > Enterobacteriaceae > Izhakiella > Izhakiella capsodis. The sequence goes on from NZ_FOVC01000015.1 coordinate 27,353, forward strand.
GGCAAGCCGTGCGATGAAGGCTTTTACGGTCATATGTTTCTGCATCAGTTTTCCGGACAGTCTCCCGCCCGCCTCTCACTGTTAAGCACATGCAGGAGGCATCCCGTTGATGCCGTTCCCTGCTGCACGCTGCCTGTAGGCCGCAACGGATAACGGGTGATGATTCCAATTTACTGATAGTGTTTGAAGTGATTTACTGAATTTGGCCACCTGAGTTGAGGTGATATGCTCACCTCAGAATTTTACAGGTGAACCAATGAGCAAAGTATTTACTGCTGAATTTAAACTTAAAGCGGCAAAGCTGGTCCTTGACCAGAACTACACTCACGGCTAAGCGGCTAAGGCTATGAACGTCAGTCTGTCAGCCGTCAACCGTTGAGTTAAATCGCTGCGTATGGAACGTCAGCGGAAAACGCCCCCGGGATTGCCGCTGACATCAGAACAGCTCGAAGTCAGGGAAATGAGAAAACGAATACAATGCCTTGAAATGGATAATGAAATCCTAAAAAAGGCTACCGCGCTCTTGATGTCGGACTCCCTGAACAGTTCACGCTAATTGACAGTCTGAAGGCGCAGTACTCGGGAGCACCGTTGTGTCCGCTGTTCGGTGTTCACCGGAGCAATTATCGCTACACACGTAAAAACAGCAGTGAGTCCGATGCTGACCGTGCCGTCAAACGCAGTCTTGTCAGTGAAGTCGGGAACGCCAGTGGAGGTTCTGCCGGGGCCAGAAGTATCGCCATTATGGTAACCAGCAAGGTCGTCAGACTCGGGCGATGGCTGGCCGGGCGACTGATGAAAGAACTCAGTATCACCAGTTGTCAGGTGCCGGCACATAAATACAAACGTGGAGGCAATGAGCATGCTGAAATCCCGAATCTTCTTGCCCGGCAGTTCGCTGTCACGGAGCCAGACCAGGTCTGGTGCGGTGATGTGACCTATATCTGGACAGGCAAACGGTGGGCTTATCTGGCGGTGGTACTTGATCTGTTTGCCCGCAAACCAGTGGGCTGGGCGATGTCGTACTCACCGGACTCAGACCTCACCATTAAAGCGCTTCAGATGGCGTGGCGCTACCGGATGACGCAGAGTATGAGTCGCCGGGGAAACTGCTGGGATAACAGCCCGATGGAGGGGTTCTTCCGTAGCCTGAAAAGTGAATGGGTATCGGCGACGGGCTATGAAAGCTTCGGGGAAGCGCAGTCGGCCATAATCCGGCATATCACGGGATACTACAGTGCGTCGGCCCCACGGGTATAACGGCGGCTTAATGCCAAATGAATCAGAGCGGCTGTTCCATGAACAGTCAGGTCGTGTGGCCAAAATTAGTTGACCACTACAAAAACAGAGCTTAAGGGTGCCCTCACGCCAGCGTAACAAAGAATACGCTGGCGTGAGGGCAGGAAAGTAAAAGGAGCGGTTATGCCTGCGGTATAGCTGCTCTTTTTTGTGGCCTCACGCTTTTTAATACCCGGCTGTGAATCTCTTCTGAAGAAATGTGGGCGACTTCCCTGACGGGAACCGGGCTGTCGTAAACGGAGCCGGTAAACCTTCTCCGCCCTGCCGGGCTTCCATCCCACTGTCGCAACGTCAACACCGGCTCGCAGTGACCGTTCCGGTCACGCCGCTTTCACCATGTTACGCATTATCCGGCGCTTTTCCTGGTGAATCCCCGCACGGAGGCTTACCAGCCGCTGGCGTATGGCTTCCATTCTCAGGAAGACCTGGCCTCGCAATTCCTTCTTGTTGCGACCGATTTTGCACCGGGTTTTTAACCCAATTAGCGCATGTCGGCCTGATGATATACCTCGCTGTCGTTTCGCTTGCCTACGGCGACAACCAGCAGAAGGATTTGATCGTCGATAACCTCATAAACCAGCCTGTAGCCGGATGAGCGCAGTTTAATTTTATACCGGTTAGTTCTGCCGCTCAGCCTGGCCGATGGGATATGCGGGTCATGCACCCGTTCGGCAAGTTTTTTTTTAAACTGCTCACGAATGGTATGGCCCAGCTTTTCCCACTCTTTCAGCGCACGTCTGTCGAAAGCAAGTTTATAAGTCATCGAGATTTACGCTCACGATATCCGGATCTTTCATGCGTTCGTCTGCAACAGCGTTAAGTTGCGCGTCCTCGGCAAGGTCGCGGTAGTAAGCATAAAGCTCAGGGGGGACACAATAAAATGCTGGTTCATTGCGATTAAGTATAGCGACGGCATTACCTTCACCCTCCGCGACGGTTCCCATTGGATTGCGCTTCAGAGCGGTGATGCTGGCGGCAATATTCGTCAGGATTTGATAAGTCATAGTTAGCTCCTGTTGCGTGATTTGATTTAAGGATAGATCTTAAATGGTGCTTTTAAAAGTCTTTTAATGGTGCGATAAACCCTACTGCCGCGCTTCGCTTGCCATCCGACCCGTTGAGCCAGAATAAATTCTAACCCCCCCGGCCCGGAGCCGAAAAAAAACTCAGTCATCAGACAGGTGCCTTATAGCTGCACCGGCGCTGCCGTGTTCTGCCCGGAGGATAACGCCGTCACGACAGCCTGATTTAACGACTCTTTAATACAGGTGAATTTATGCGATGTATTCCTGCACTTCCCTTCCTTCTGTTGGCGTTCACGGCCAGCGCGTCCGTCAACGCCACCACCTGGGATGATATTGCCAGACTCGAAGCTCATAAACACACGCAGCAGAGCACCGGTGTATCGATTGCCACACAACCCGCCGAGGTATTACACCGGCTCAGCGACGGGCGGCAGGTGAATCTTCGGGACTGGAAAATCGTCCTCTTTATGTCGTCGTCCTGCCCGCACTGCCATGCTTTCGATCCCGTACTGAAAGCGATTGCTAAGGAGACCGGCTTTTCAGTTTTCCCTTACACCCTCGATGGCCGGGGCGATGCGTCATGGCCGCAGGCCGTTCCGGCCCCGCCGATGGTGATCACTGAATTCTTTGCGCAGGGCCTGCCTATTGCCACGCCTACGCTGTTTCTGGTGAACGTGAACAACATGAAAACCTATCCCCTTCAGCAGGGGGAAAGTGAGCGTGAAGCCTTTATAGCGCGGCTTGACGAAGTGCTGCGCTTCGCTATGGATCAGGGAGAAAACCGATGAGCAGCATTCTGAAAAAAAGCGTGCTGGCCGGGGCGCTGTGCTGTTACACGCTGATGGCCGGAGCAAGCCTTAACGATGACATGAACAAATTCTTTGGCAAGCTGGGCTATGAGCAGAATACCACCACGCCGAAAGTCTGGCAGGGGCAGGCGGCAGGTTACGCCACGGGCGGGGCGCTCTATGCGCGCACCTCGGCTAAGGATGTGCAACTGGTGTCGCTCCAGCTACCCAGCCTGAACGCCGGTTGTGGCGGTATTGATATGTTTCTGGGTTCCTTTTCCTTTATCAGCAAAGATGAATTCATTCAGTTTGCCAAATCCATTCTCAGCAATGCGCCGGGTCTGTTTTTCGACCTGGCTCTGAAGACAGTGACACCGCAACTGGCGTCAGCAAAGGATTTTCTTCAGAAACTGGCGTCCGATGTTAACAGTTCCAATATGAGCAGTTGTCAGGCCGCAAGGGCTATCGTTGGTGGGTTATGGCCGGAAACGCAGGAAAATGCCAGCGCGGTTTGTCAGACCATCGGCAGCGATTCCAACTTCTTTTCGGACTGGGCGGCAGCGCGTCAGGGCTGTGGCACCGGGGGGCAGTACAAAAACATGAGTAACAAAGCCGGGGCCGATATGAAAGACCAGGTGCTACGTAACAAAAACCTGATATGGGACTCGCTGGAAAAAAATCAGGTATTCAGCGGAAACAAAGAGCTAAAAGAGTTTGCCATGAGCATTACCGGCACCATTATTTTTGATGATGATGGTAAGCCTCAGCCGCTTACGGCCATGACGACAAATGAAGATCTGATCCATGCGTTACTGCATGGCGGTACGGCCAAAATCTATACCTGTAATGACGCTGAATGTCTGAAAGTAACAATAGGGGAAGTGACGATCAGCGCAGATAACTCTCTTAGTGGTCAGGTCAATAAGATGTTGCAGAGCATTGGCAGCAAAGCCTATGCCGATGAAGCGCTGACGGAAAAGGAAAAAGGCTTTATTACGTCCACTTCTGTTCCGGTATTGCGTTATCTCGTTGATCCTCTCTCTCTGGGCGTATCGGATTCGGTTATCTACCAGCTTTCTGATTACATCAGCTTCGATATTCTCATCCAGTACATGCAGGAAGTGATGCAGCAGGCCCGCGTTATGCTGGCGAGTAAAAGTTATCCCGACAGTGCGCTTAAACCGTTGCAGGAAAGCATGGCAAACGCCAATCAGCAACTGGCAATCATGCAGTCCAGGGTTCAGGTACAGCAGGATGCGCTGATGGTTGTTGAGCGTCAGATGGGTTATATGCGCCAGCAACTGTCCGGACGTTTGCTTGACCGCTATCAGAATAACTATCGCTTTTCCGGGGGACTGTAATTATGCAGGTGATTTATACCATTACGGGCGGTGACTGGCTGGCTGACTCACTGAATGCCGTTGCGGTATTAACCGCCTCGGCCACCTGGGCCACGCTGATTAAATGGGCTTCGATATTCTCCGTCCTGGCCGTTATATGGAGCTGGTTGCAGAAGAAAGATGTGATGACCTTCATTAAGTGGGTGGCGGTGATAGTTATTGTACCGGGGGTGCTTATCGCCAAGAAGCATTCGGTGCAGGTCATTGATATGACTGACCCGACCGCCGTTCACCAGGTTGATAATGTGCCTGGCGGCCTGGCTATTCCGGCATCATTTATCACATCGATAGGGTATGCGCTCACGCAGGCTTATGAGAGTGTTTTTCATCGCCCTGATGCGGTGACCTACAGCAAAACTGGGATGTTGTTTGGCTCCGAACTGGTGAAGGACAGCACGGGTTTTACCTTTGCCGATGGTGAGATTGCGGGACTCTTTTCCGATTATGTGCAGAACTGCGTAATAGGCGATATCTTCCTGAATCATAAGTATTCAATGGAAGACCTGATGAACAGCACCGATCCCTATTCGATGATATTTGAAAAACCCAGCCCGCTCAGAGGGATATTTGACAAAGCGGGGAGTTTTCAGACCTGCCAGCAGGCCGCAGTGACCTTGCAACAGCAGATAGGTACGGATTCTTCCGGGGGTGGTAAGACGTTCTCGTTCTGGGCGCAGAAGCTGTTTGGTTCCAGGGGCAACCGGGAGCAGTTGTTTGCCTCACTTCTGGGTGACAGCTATGGTTACTTTTATAATGCGGGCAGCAGCGCCAGCGGCATTATTAAACAGAATGTTGTTATGAATGGGCTTCGCAAAGGGATCAGCGCTTATGCTGCACGCAATGGCGATACCGCCAGTATGATGAATATCGCGACGGAAACGGCTACTGAGAAGCAAATCATGCAGCAGTCTGTCAGCGCCAATATCGCGATGAAGTACCTGCCAATCATGCAGACCGTTCTTCTGGGGATGATGATCGGGCTTTTCCCGGTAATGATTGTGCTGGCTATTATTAAAACGCTGACCTGGACTGTGCTCAAGGGATATATTTTTACCCTGGCTTACCTTCAGGCATGGCCGCTGCTGTTTGCAGTGTTGAATAACGCCATGACGTTTTACCTTAAAGCCGGTGGCGCTTATGACGTTACGCTGTCCAACCTTTCTCAGATCCAGCAGCAGCATTCAATGATTGCGTCAACGGCGGGCTGGCTTTCGCTCTCTATTCCCTTTATCGCTTATGGCATGGTGAAGGGATTGGGTGGCGTGGTTTCCCAGGCGGGCAGCTATCTCAGCAGCATGACACAGGGGGTTGCCTCTCAGTCGTCCTCTCAGGCCGTAGATGGTACTTATGCGTTTAACAATATGCAGACGGATAACGTGCAGGGCTTTAAATGGGATACGAACAGTACCTTTGCTTCCGGGCGAAGGGATCAACAACTGGCGAACGGCACCATGCAGGGTACGACGGCTGACGGAACGACGATAGTTAACAGTACGACAGGCACATCTAAATTGCCTATGGATTTAAACTTTGGCCGCGCAATGAGTTCTTCTGCGCAACGGCTGGCACGAGAAAGCCAGGTTCAGGCTGAAACATCGTTGCAGGGCTTTAACCATGCCATGAACAGTGCATATAACCAGGCGCAGCAGTTCTCGCAGCAGACTGGTAACAGCAATACCATGAATACCAGCACGGATGATTCGCAAACGGCGCAGGCGACCAAAGGGGTTAGCTCGATGATCTCTGCGGCGAAAGACTATGCCAGACGCCACGGTATCAGTGAACAGCAGGCGTGGGCGGAAATCGAAACTAAATCAAGGGATGCTGAACTTGAGGGGCATGGAGGCTGGTCATTATCAAAATCTGCACTCGGTAAGGCAGCAACGGCAATGGGTTTTGATGCTGGTGTATCCGGAAAAGTGTCAGCCAGATCAGGCAGCCAGAGTTCTGCTGATCAACGTCAGAGCGGAAGTACAGATCATTCCAGTAGTGAAGATGCTAAAAACGTTCGTGATTTCCGTGAAGGAAAACAGATACTTCAGAGTTATCGCGTTTCGCATTCTGCGGTTCGTAACGAGAACAGTTCCGCTTCACAACTTGAGCAGATTGGTACCACACTGAGTGTGGCCGACAGCCAGTACCAGCAATATACCAACAGTATCAGCCGTAGCCATGAGTACAGTAAAGTGGCTTCAATGTCGGAAAGCGAAACGGCACAACAGACAAGCAATCTTTCTCAGGAGTTCGTGGGTTATGTTCAGCAAAAAACGCCGGGGGATGCCAGCCGTATTCTGACTAATACGGCTGATGAAAATGTGCGTCACGAACGTGAAGCCCTGGCGGATAGCTTTGTGGAAGAAAAACTGCGGTCACGGATTGAGGGTGATTTCAACAGCAATAGCGCCTCGTTAGCGAATGGTATGCAGAACGTTGAGCCATCAAATGGAGATACCGCCAGTACGATTAATTCAGGCCAGCAAGAGATCGAACGCAGGGCGCAATCAGCAGGCATTAAAGGAAACATAACACAGGGCGTTGATGATTCGCTGACAACAAATCAGGGAGTTATTAAACAGACCAGCGCAAATATTGAGCAGGGTCACAGTGATGTTCAGCGAGAAAGCGATAAACTCAGAAGGGAGAATGATGAGTCAAAAGGTCAATTTGCTGATAATTATGCTCAAGCCGCAGGTCATCAGAATGATCAGAGCACTCCAAATCCGGGAGATCTTAGCAATGCAGTGGAGAGATTGAAGGAGAATAAAAATGAATAAGATAAGACTATTACCACTTTTAACTAGCTCAGCCACGTTTCTTATGATAAGTGTGTTTTTTTATTCTCCTTATAATATTGTCTATTATATGATTTTGCTAGGAGTAGCTATTCTCTCTTTTATAAGTTATCTGTTTTTGAGGAACTTATTGTCAAAGCATGTAATTGCTTACCTTCTAATTATAGTTTTTGCGTTTTTGGTGTTTATATATTGGTTTGGTGGAGATTTCAAACAAGACAGGAATTTTATCTTTCTCTTGGCTTTGCAAATTATAGGTTGCGTGGCTAACTCAATAGTTTTTTTCTATTACGGGAAAGATCAAGCTGAAGAAATGAAGTTAAAAGGCTATCCAAACTCAGTTATTGAGAAAGTTTATAAAAATATTCTTTTTCGGGAAGTTGAAAGACGCATCAAAGATAAGGTTCATCCAAATGCTTTATCTAAGGTTGCGGGAGGCATTGCTACCGGAGTTCTCACTGAAACCTTATCATCGGGTCGAGCAGACTTATTCTCTGATAACCTGATCCCTGCTGCAATGAGCATTGCTGATAGTCATTTGATTAACTTTGAATCAGGAAACTATTCTGTAACTGGTTCTCACGCCAATGACTTCAACCCGGCAACAGGTCTGGCTATGACCAGTGATTACTTTGATGCTGGAGGGGATACTTATGGTAGCTCCTTAAATCATGACAGTCTCTTTTCGAATGATAATCATATTTCTGGCGGATTCGATAACCATTCAATAGATCATGGCAGTTCTTTCAGTAGCGGATTCGACGACAGCCGATACTGAAATGCCAATGCTCCACTGACCACACTGAATCAACATTTGCCATTAAGACCCCGATAAGCGCCGTTTTCCTGACTGCGCTTTTTCCTGTGGAATAAATCTATGCAACTCATTAACTCACTGATACTGGTGGCCGTCTGCCTGTGCTCAATGAATGCCAGCGCGTTCTGTTTCGTGCAGGCAGGAGAACGCTACCACCTTGACCCGATGCTGCTTAAAGCGATTGCCATGCAGGAAAGCAGTCTCAATCCGCGAGTCACCAATGATAACGGCCCGCGACTCGGTAAAGACTATGGCCTGATGCAGATAAACAGCAGGCACATTCCTGAACTGGTCAGAATGGGGGTTATCCGCTCCCCGCAGGATTTGCTGAACGATCCGTGTCTGAATGTGCAGATTGGCGCGTGGATACTCACGAAGCATTTACGGACATGTGGTGTTAACTGGCACTGTCTGGGTTCATACAACGCCGGATTCTCCAAAAAAACTGCCGGTAAGCGGGAACAGTACGCCAACCTTATTTATAAACGCTACGTTCGCATTAATCGCTCGCAAAATATAACAGGTTAATTCTCTCGCCGGAGTAAAAAAAGATGAGTCTTAAAGGCCGTGATATTACGCAGGGCGGTCAGGTTACGTTTATGCGTTTCCGGATGTTCCTGCAAGTTAATAATATATTATTTTATTATGTATTTCTGGGCTGGCTGGGGCTTTTGAGTTTTATTGTTTATATACGCCTCAATACGCAAACTTTTCTTAATGGTCTGGTCTACTGGTGGAGTCATACATTAATACCGTTTGGTTCAATTATAAGAAAGCCACCCGTTTACCCCGTGAGGTATTACGGGAATACCCTTTATTATACTTACGATAAAATCCTCACCGATAAGTACACCGCCTGGTGTGGCATCACACTGCGGAATGAACTCATTCTTTCCGGACTTTTTGCGTCGATAATTACGTTTATCGTGGTTATCGGTATTTTCTGGTATATCGGGCGGGTTGGTAAAAAGGCCAGTGATGATGAAATCACTGGTGGCCGTATCCTGGAAGATAACCCCAAAGTTGTTGCCCGCCTTATGCGCAGGCGGGGAACAGCTTCACATATCGTGATTGATGGCCTGCCAATCGTTAAAGACTCAGAAATACAGAACTTCGCCATGCACGGTACGGTGGGGACGGGTAAATCCACGCTGATGCGTAAGAAATTGCTGCGGCTACGTGAAGCCGGTGTCCCCGTCATTATTTATGACAAAGGGAATACCTTTGTAGAGGAATTTTATGATGAATCCATCGATGTCATGCTCAATCCGATGGACAGGCGTTGTGCTAACTGGGATCTATGGTCGGAATGTCAGACGTTACCCGACCTGGAAGCTGTCACTGAAACGCTTATCCCGATGGGAAACAGCGCCGATCCATTCTGGCAGGGGTCAGCCAGGACTATTTTTGCCGAAGGTGCCGAGCAGATGCGCGGCGATAAAAAGCGAACGTATAACAGCTTCCTGCGCACTCTGCTGGCGATAAAACTTGATAAACTGCGTGATTTTCTGGCCGGAACGCCTGCTTCCACGCTGGTTGATGGCAGCATTGAGAAAACTGCCATCTCGATTAGAAGTGTTCTCACCAACTACGTGAAGTCGCTGCGTTATTTGCAGGGTATTGACCGCGAAGGTAAAAAGCCGTTCACAATCCGCGAATGGATGCAGGGCAACAGCGATAAAAAGCGCAGTGGCTGGCTGTTCATCACATCAAACCAGCGTCACCATGAATCTCTGAAGCCGCTGATCTCTATGTGGCTGGGGATTGCGTCCGGCAATCTGTTATCACTGCATGAGAACCGCTACCGGCGCGTCTGGTTTTTTTATGACGAACTGCCCTCACTGCATAAGTTACCTAATCTGCCTTACATCATTGCTGAGGCCCGCAAATATGGCGGCTGCTTTGTGCTGGGTTTCCAGTCCTATGCGCAGCTTGAAGAAACTTATGGCCCCAAATTTGCCGCTGCGATCTATGACCTGCTGAATACCAAATTTTTCTTCCGATCACCCAGCGCGGCCATTGCGAAATTCGTTGAAGAAGATATCGGCCAGACCGTCCGTAAGCGTTTCTCTGAACAGACAAGCTTTGGTACTGATGAAGTACGCGACGGTATCAGCTACGGCAAAGACGAAGAACGGGTATCGATAGTCAGCTATTCAGACGTTCAGGGTCTGGAAGACCTTCAGTGCTTCGTCACGCTGCCCGGAAAATATCCCGTTGTTCGCCTCACCCTGAAATATCAGCCACTGCCGAAAGTCGCAGAGGGCATTCTGGAGCGCGACGTGAAAACGTCTCTCGACCCTGAAATTGAGCATGAAATCAGTCAGCAGGAAAGCAGTGAACGCCTGGCAGCAAGAAAGCTGTTTATCGCTTCCGACACGCAGGGGAAAACCGATGCGGCACCGGCGGGCAATTCCGTAAGCGTGCCGACTGCACCGGCTGTCACCGGGCCAGATTCATCTTCAACCGGCCCGACTGGTGAAAAGCCAGACGTGACGGATAAACCTGCCCGTGGCGGCGGCCGTGAGAACGAAATACCTCATGGCGTCAGTACGGAGGGCGAGGTCGTCGATATGGAAGCGTATGAAGCCTGGCGGCAGGAGATGCAGCACGGCACACGTGACGAGGTGCGCCGTGAAGAGGTGAATATTAACCACCACCCGTCACATGAAATTGATATGGAGTTGTGATGCTTTCAGTTGAACCTATTCATGGCGACGCCAAGTATTACGGCGGTGAAGCCAACTTTGAGACGCTGGAAAATGCCGATGGTCACTGGCTGGGGAAAGGGGCCGCCATGCTGGGGCTGGAGGGTAAAGTTGTTCCGGAAGTCTTTGATGAAATGCTCAGGGGGCATCTGCCGGATGGCACGGTGATTTCCCGCCAGATAGCGGGTAATGAAACAAACCGACCGGGCATGGATCTGACCTTTGGTGCGCCAAAAAGTCTTTCCATCCTTGCCCTGCTGGGCGGGGATACCCGGCTGATTGATGCGCATAATGAGGCGGTCAGGCTGGCGATGCTGGAAGTGGAGAAAAGCGTCAATACCCGCCTTACCCGTGACGGTGTCACCACTACGGTAACGACCGGCAACATGGTTGCCGCACTCTATACGCATGATACGAACCGTGAAGGTGAGATGCACCTCCACTCGCACGGTCTGCTGTTCAATGTCACCCGCGCTGATGATGATAAGTGGCACGCGCTGGGGAGTGATACCCGACAGCGCAGCGGTATTCGTGAACAGGTTTACGATATGAAACTCGCTTACGGGCAATTTTACCGCGAGTATTTGCGTCCGATGGTGGAAGACTGTGGTTACACGCCGGTCAGAAGCGGGCCGCATGGCATGTATGAATTTGCTGAAGTTCCACCGGATGTGATCCGTGCATTTTCTCAGCGAACCGCGCAGATTGATGATGCCGTGGGGCGGGATGCCAGCCCGCTTTCCCGCTCAGTTGCGGCGCTGGATACCCGTAAAAACAAGGAGTTCGTCGAGGGGGAAGCGAGGCGTGAGCAGTGGGATAAGGTGCTGTCGGACTACGACTTTAATCCGGATAAGACGATCCAGGCTGCCCGTGAGCGCAGCCGGTCGCAGGCAGCAGAACGCAGTCCGGCCAGCGTGACACTCACGGCTGAACCTGCACTGAAAGAGGCCATCACGCAGGCGCTGTCGTCTCTCAGTGATAAAAAAGCGCAGTTTGCATACAGTGAAGTGCTGACCGCCGTTGTGTCACTGCTGCCAGCGGGAAAGGATATGGTGCAGCGGGCAAGAGCAGGCATCGATACCGCTATTGAACAGGGCCGTCTTATTGCCCTCGATAAGGATAAGGGCATTTTCACGTCTGATATCCATGTGCTCGATGAACTGACGGTTCGCCAGTTTGCGCGGGAGCATATGGATTCCGGCCGCGCCATTGTCACCGGCGAAGCCCTGCTGAACGGGACGCTTGCCGCCGCTACCGGGGTGTATGCTGAACTGGCTGAAACCCGCGATCCACTTGCGATTGTCTATGGCCGTGGTGGCGCTGCGGTACAGCGCGAACGAACAGAACGGCTTGCCGCACTGGCTGGATCTCAGGGGCGTCAGGTTATGGTGCTGGCCGCAGATCGCAAAAATGAAGCTTTTCTGGGTGACAGTGAGACGTTGTCCGGGCTGATTGCCGGACGTGTCGCACTCAAAGCCGATCTTCCGCTGAATGCTCATACCACAGTGATTGTCGCGGAGGCCGAAACGCTGGGGCTGAAGGACAGCGTATTCCTGATGGAAAAAGCGCGGGAAAGCGGTGCGCAGATCCTGCTGATGGACAGCGGTAAACGACAGGGGACAGGCAGCGTCCTTTCGGTTCTACAGGAGGAAGGTGCAGCCCACTATCGTTTCAATGACGCGCCGGTGCCGGTGGCACAGCTTACGTCTGAAGCGGATAAAAAAGTCCGCTACAGCCATCTTGCCGCAGAGTATGCCCGTGATGTTATCGGCGGGAACAGTGTCATTGCACAGGTTGCCGGTGAGCGTGAGCAACAGGTACTGACGGGGTATATTCGTGATGCGCTACGTGAGCAGGGGCGTATCGCTGGCGATGATATCCGGATTGAAACATTGTCTCCGGTCTGGCTCGACAGTAAGAACCGCAAAAGCCGCGACACATACCGTGAAGGTATGGTGATGGAGCGCTGGAATGCTGACGAAAAGAACATGGAGCGCTGGCGTATTGATCGTGTTGGCGCTGAAACCAGTGTGCTTCGCCTGGTAAATGAGGCTGGTGAACAGCAGCATCAGAAAATCAGCCAGATTGACGCCTCATGGAGCCTTTTCAAATCCCGGACGCTGGAGGTGTCCCCCGGCGATCAGCTGCGGGTTATGGGGAGGGAAGCGAAAGGTAAGCTGAAGGCGCAGGATGTGGTCAGCGTAGCCAGCGCCGGGGATGGCGTTGTTGCGCTGGAGAAAAACGGAAAGGTCATCCGGGCAGATATCACTCAGCCCCTGAAGGTTGAACATAACTATGTTGAATCCCTGGGGAAATCAATAGCGCCTGAAGGAAAGGTGCTGGCCGCACTCAGCGGGCGTGAGATGCGCGATGATGTGTTTAATACCCTGACGCGCAGCGGCAGTGATATCCGGATATTTACCGCAATGGATGCCGGACGGGGCGAGGCAAAACTTGCCCGCAGTCCTGCTGTGCGGGTGATAAGTGCTCAGGTGGAAGCGGCCACCGGCACAAAAGGGGTTGATGCCGCCCTTGATGCCGCAAGAGAACTGCCACGAACCCAGGCGGCTCAGGCCGTGTATCTGGCCCTCAGTCAGGTACAGCATGAGAAAACTGCGTTCCTGGCCCCGGAACTGCTCAGTGCCGCGCTCAGTATTAATTCAGCGGTTGGCATTCCGGCTATCCAGTCTGAAATTAACCGGCAGGTAAAGGACGGTGAGCTTATCCGGCTCGAAGCCGGGCTGATGCTGCCAAAATCCACGTTTGAAACGGAAAAGGCCATTCTGCGCCATATCGCGGAAGGGAAAGGCAGCGTCACGCCGCTGATGGCGTCGGTGCCTGAACAGTATCTTACGGGACTGACGGCAGGGCAGCAGGCCGCCACGCGCATGGTTCTGGAAAGCGCCGACCGCTTTACAGCGGTGCAGGGCTATGCCGGTGTGGGTAAAACAACACAGTTTAAAGCCATGCTGGCCGCTATGGAGACGTTGCCGGAAGACCTGCGACCGGAGGTGGTGGGGCTGGCACCCACGCACCGTGCCGTTGAAGAAATGAAAAGCGTGGGCGTCCGGGCGCAGACGCTGGAATCCTTTATCTGGGATGACAGACAGGCCCGGATGAACGGTGAGAAGCCGGACTACGGTAATACGCTGTTCCTGATTGATGAGGCGTCAATGATTGGCAACCGGGCGATGAGTGATGCTTACCAGGCCATTGCCACCGGCAGCGGGCGGGCCATTACCAGCGGCGATGATGCGCAGTTGCGGGCCATCGAGCCGGGACAGCCGTTCCGGCTGATGCAGCAGCGCAGCGCTATAGATACCGCCATTATGAAGGAGATTGTGCGCCAGACGCCGGAACTTCGGGAGGTGGTGTATGCCATGATTGAAGATCAACATGCGCTCGCACTGGAGAAGGCTGAAGGCGTATCGCCGGATGTGGTGCCGAGGGAAGCCGGGGCATTTATTCCGGCATCATCCGTTGAGCAGGTCAGCCCGGATAAAGAACAGGCCCAGGCGTTACGTGATGCCGGGATGCCCGCCAGCGTGACGGAAGCGATAGCGGCTGACTTTGCGGGACGTGCAGCCGAAGCCCGCGACAATACGCTGACGGTGGCGCATCTCAATACGGACAGGCAGGAAATAAACCGCCTGATACATGACAATCTGTACAGGGCAGGCATAACGAAAAACGAACAGGAGATAACTGTCCTCGACCCGGTTCGCGTCCGTCACAATGAGCTTCGGAGCCTGACGGGATGGGCGGATCTGACGGGAAAAGTTGCCCTGATTAACCGGGAATACTGGACGGTCGGCAGCACTGAACGTGAAAGCGGGCTGGTGACGCTTACCGGGCATGACGGGCGGGAGAAAATCCTGTCACCGTTCGAGAACAGCACCGAGGATGCACAGGTTTATCAGCCCAGGGTTATCAGCGTCAGTGAGGGCGACAGAATGCGGTTTACCCGGTCTGATGCCGAGCGCGGTTATACCGGAAACAGCTTCTGGAACGTGGAACAGATCGACGGACAAAGCATGACCCTTCGCAGCCAGGATGGTCAGCTTACCCGTCGTCTTGACCTCAATGATCCGGCAGATATGCATACCGATCTGGGATATGCCGTCACAGCTTATGGCGCACAGGGGGCCAGTTCCCGGTTTGTCATTACGCTTGAAGGGACTGAAGGAGGGCGAAAACGCATGGCAACAAAGGAAAGTGGTTACGTTACTTTGTCCCGTACAAAAGAGCATGTACAGGTTTACACCGATGACAGAGCAGGATGGCTGGCTGAACTCAGTAAAAACAAGGGGGATCGTACCGCCCATGATTATCTGATGGCGGGTGAAGATCGGGCGGGCAGAACAGCCAAGGGCATTTTATCCTGGGCTTCTCCCCTTGCCGATGTTGCCGCAGGCCGGGCGTTGCTGAAAAATTACGGGCTGGCTGAAGGTGAATCTCAGGGCCTGTTTGTGCCGGGCGTCAGGCGGCATCCGGAGCCGGGGCTGGCATTCGCGTTGTGGGACAGTAACGGCAACCGCTCAGGCGTGGTGATCCTGACGATAAACTCAGATGAGCGTAACGGCGTGTCCTTACCCGGTGATTTTCGGGTCATTGGTAGCAGTGATGCGAGGTTTGCGGGGATACAGCAGAGCCGGAACGGGGAAAACCGCATCGCGGAGAGCTTGCCGGAAGGGTTGCAGCTTGCGCAAGAGTATCCCGACAGCGGCGTGATCGTCAGGATGGAGGGCGACGGTTTACCGCTCAATATCAGCCGTATCACCGGCGCTGATCAGGTAGTCGATGACAATCTGACCGCGCAGTTGGCCCGCAATGTGACAGGGAAACCGGAAGACCCCCTTCCCTTCATTCCTGAGCCGAAGGAGAACGCTGAACAGGAGGCAGAACGACTTGCCCGTGAAGCCCTGGAAAAACAGGGTAAAGGTGAGAAGGATATTCGTCCGGAAGATGTACTCGCCGCCATCAGCGAGCCGGAGGATGATATTCATACCGGGCTGCTGGCCGGTAAGCTGAAAGAGGATGAATATCCGCTTACCGGGCGGGATATTGCGGCAGCACTGGGCGATAAATCGCCGGAGAAAGAGCCGGAAGCAGAGAGTCAGCCCGATCAGTCACTTCATCTGAAGCAGATCGAGCGGGACATCGTGAAAGAAAAATCTTTCGAGGACTGACGCCGGTTGCTATGCCTTTTCCGGCAGCAGCCGGATAACGGAAAAGCCTTCCTCATCAGGTCGCTGCTCTGCGCGAAGATGGCATTGCTCAAGTAACGGAAATACGCCTGAAATATCACCGGTGAAGCGGATCTCCAGCGGTTTAATCAATTCGCCACTGTCACTGAATGCGGGATGGAGTTCTGCTTTCGGGGTATAGACGGCATTGGCCGTTACTGACTCCCTATGATAACTGTGCCATTCCTGGGGTGACAGCAGAAAGTCCCGCCAGTCCATTGTTTTCAGCGTTTCGATAAAAAAAGTAAAGCGGTATAACACGCTTTGCTTAAGCAGTTCGCCCGTACTGGAGCGCCAGATGTACTCCACCTTGCGGTGCAGCCTTGCACCAAAACCGTAGCGTTTCCCCTGGTCAAGAAGCCAGAGGATATCCTGTGCGACGGTGCGAGGGAACAGCTTGCGTTTTTGTGCTGTAGCAAGCCACTGCATGATGAACATGTGTATCTGTAAATCTGTGCGAATTTTGCCCTGTTTCTGTGACAGTTTTATCGCTACCAGTAGGCACCACGCCAGATGCATCAGTTCTTCGGTCGGGCGTTTCTGATAAAAGACGGTCAACCGTACCACTCCATTTTTTTCGACGCACGGGAGAATAGCACATTGTCTCACCGGTAGTGAGCAGGGCTACCGCCTTCGCTGCGCTCAGTTGGTCAACTCCGGAAACGGGTAAAAGCAAGTTTTACCCGCCCCTGGCGTTTCTGTTAAAAATCCAAAAGGAATCATGATGATGCTATTTTCATGCGGAAGACTGGTCAGGGCCAGCTTTCTCTGTCTTCCCCTGCTCTATTCTCTGCCTTTCCCCGCCGACGCGGGGATATCAACGGCTCCGGATATTCAGGTAGGCTTTTCTCCTGAAGGGACAGGCCTACATCTGGTGCTCAATACCATCGATTCCGCACAGCAGAGTATCCGGATGATGGCCTACTCCTTCACCGATCCGGACGTGATGAAAGCGCTTATTGCCGCGCATCAGCGGGGCGTGGATGTAAAAATCGTTATCGACGAGAAAGGCAATCGCAACAAGGCCAGCGTGGCGGCAATGAATCTGATTGTGAATGCCGGTATCCCGCTGAGGACAAACGGTCGCTTCCCTGTACAGCATGATAAAATTTTAATTGTTGATAATCATACGGTCGAGTCAGGGAGTTATAATTTCAGCCGAGCAGGAGCGAGTAAGAATTCGGAGAACGTGGTGGTGATGCGCTTCATGCCCGCCATCGCCAGCCAGTACCTGTCTCACTGGCAGTCCCGCAGGGAAATGGGGACAGACTGGCAATCGACCTACTGATAACGGCGTACAGGTGGCCTCTCAATGACAGGGGTGATCCGTGCGCCAACACAGATCGCCTTTTCGATAAAAGTTAAGTCGCTGATTTACCGATTCTGTAGTATTATCCACGGGACGATCCTTTTTTGATCCTTGGGGAGGCAGAGATGTCGCAAGCCATAAATGCAGCAACTTCCTCATCGAAACGTGCTTACAGAAAAGGTAATCCATTATCTGTGTCTGAACGACAACAAGCACTGATGGAGCGCCGAAAAGAAACCCATAAAGAAATCAAAGTTTACGTTCCAACAGTTCTGAAAGAGCGTTTACAAAACCTGTGTGAAGCTGAAGGCGTTTCTCAGGCAGAAATGATCAGCCGGCTGATTGCTGATACATGCGTCCCACAGAATTGAGAAACGTTATGGGTGAACATTCTTGAGTGCAGAATGAATCGGTGCTAAATTGCTGTTCGATTAAGAATTTTTGGCGGGCCACGCCTTAAGGTGGCAGGGAACTGGTTCTGATGAGGTGTTTATCCGGAGCCAGAAAAAACGAAACCCCGATAATCTTTCCATTCTTGGCGGAAGCAGAAGATTAATCGGGGCCAACTAAAAGCTGCATAGAAGCTGTTGCTCTATGCAGGGAGTATATGCGCATGCTCAGAAAACTGCAATACCTTCTGTGCTACCTGCTCCTTCCGTGCAACATAAGCGCAGGAAGGTGTGGCTGATGTACAGGCTCTGTTCACTCTTTACCGTCAGGTCAAAAATCCGAATCCGGAATTCGCGCCGCGTGAGGACAAAAAGACCCTGCCGTTCTGCCGTAAGCTGATGTCGAAAGCTGAAGGCTTCACGTCCCGTTTTGATTTCTCCATGCACGTTGCGTTTGCGCGTTCGCTGGGTGTACGTCACCGTATGCCACCACTGTTACGCCGCCGTGCCATCGATGCTCTGTTGCAAGGGCTGTGCTTCCACTATGATCCCCTGGCTAACCGCGTCCAGCGCTCCATCACCAATCTGGCCATCGAGTGCGGGCTGGCCACAGAATCGAAAAAAGGCAATCTGTCGATCACCCGCGCCACACGGGCGCTGAAGTTTATGGCTGAGCTTGGGCTGATTACCTACCAGACAGAGTATGATCCGCAGATCGGCTGTAACATTCCAACCGATATTACGTTCACCCCTGCCCTGTTCTCGGCGCTGGATGTTTCTGACGTGGCCGTTGTGGCCGCGAGGCGCAGTCGCGTGGAGTGGGAAAACCAGCAGCGTGAAAAACAGCGTCTTCCCCGGCTGGATATGGACGAACTGATAGCCAAAGCCTGGCGATTCGTGCGTGAGCGGTTCCGGAGCTACCAGTCCGAACGCAAATCTCACGGGCTGAAGCGCGCCCGCGCCCGCCTTGACGCTGCCCGTAACCGCCGCGATATTGAAACTATCGTGAAGCGGCAACTGACGCGTGAAATTGCTGAGGGCCGCTTTACCGGCAACCTGGACGCCGTGCGTCGGGAACAGGCAAGGAGGGTGAAAGAGCGTATGCTGATGTCCCGTGGCAACAACTATACGCGGCTGTCAACGGCCACCACCTGACCCCCTCTCCTTTTATTAATCCGGCTGACCCCGGAGGGTTCTGCACGTCTGTTACTCACCATTGCTTATTATCTGAGCGAACGGGTATGGAGGCCATCCATGATCCCCTCTCTTTTCCGGCAAAACCGTGCTGAAATTTTGTCGCCGGTGCCATCTTTGCCCGATTAATTCAGTTACCCACAAATAACTGCAAGGGAACTTTCCATAAAGCTACAGCCGTTATGCTTGCAGAGCGCCAGCCGCATTGATTTCAAAGTGCGTGGTTTCTTTTAAAAACCTGCTCTGTACTTCTTTTAAATATCTTTTATGTCCTTCATATAAATATATAACCTGTTCGTCGCCTGACCTGTGGACAGGCTCCAGAGAATGCCCGCCCTTGTAGCGGACTACGTCCGCACCGGTTCGGAAACAGCAGATGTACCTCCCGCCACTACGCGGCGGGCATCAGTCAGAGATAAATAGTTACAACATCCAAAATATTTACGCAAAGAGGGGTAGCGGCAGGGTAGCTGCGATAACTGCCAACTAAGTAGTGTCGCTGAAAATATTGCGTGACACGCCCGTAAGCGGCCCTTACGGCCCGCTAACGCGGAGATACGCCCCGACTTCGGCTTTGCCTTGTCGTGACAACTCCGACAGCGCACAGAAACTTCTGTGTCGCTTTAAGTGGATTTGTGTCTGGCAGGGGGAAAGGATGGATTGGTGGAAACTATAAGACTTGTAACCGGCTTCGCCGGGCTACGGCGCCACTCACTTACTGTGCCATATTTAACACCAGCTGGCGCCTCTATGTCGCTTCGCGCCATTCAGTGGACTGGCTGCGCACTGCTCGCCAGTCAGGTTGCATGTGATATAAATATTTATTTTTATAAAGACTTAGGTTGGCTCTCTCCACTTGTGATGCCTTCAACATGCAGTATCTCAATCAAAGCTTCCCTTCTTATTTATGAAAATTGCCGGATTACAGTGAATACTGAGTTTCGTCGCGATAACAGACTGCTTTGAGCGCCCGCATGGCTTTGCGGGCAACTTCGGTGGCGTCCTGCTTTTTAAGCGTATCGTTGAAGACCTCCAATCCAATCGGCCCGGTATATCCCTGCTCTTCCAGATACGTTATCAATGTATTGAGCGGGAATGTGCCTTCGCCAGGCAGGAGACGACTGTGTCGTGCCGAATCGGCCAGATGATCGGCGGAAGGCGTCTCGACCAGATCGGATAACTGCACCATGAAGATTTTTTCCATCGGAATGCCGTTGAGATCTTTCACTGTGCGCTGGCGCGCAAATATATGAAACGCATCGACGACCAGTCCGAGGTTAGGTGCATCGATCCGCTGCACCAGTTGCCAAGCCTCGGCGGTATTGTTAACGGCGGTGCTCCAGGCCATGCCTTCATAAGCAATTCGCAGTCCGCGCCTGCACGCCTGCTGAACCAGCCAGCGCATGTCCTCTTCGATGCGCTCTCTGACACACGCTTTATGCGTGCTGGCAGGTGTCAATACGGTTGTTGCGCCAAGCCTGACCGCCGTATCCAGCATCTGAATGGCTTCCTGGCGTTTTTCCTCGCGAAGGCTATCCGGGGCACCATCGAAATCCAGCAAGACCTGATAGTCAGTCAGCGCAATCGGCAGGGCTTGCAGTAAATCCTTAATTCCTAAGCAATCGCCGTCGGTTGCCTCGACGTCCTGACGCCAGAGTTCAACTTGATCAAATCCGGCGGAGTGAGCGGCACGCAGCTTGTCTTGCGTGCATCCGTTTAAACATACGGTATTGATAAAGAGTTTATTAGCTGATTTTCTCATTAAGGTTTTCACGATGATAGATGATCATACTTAATCATAGACGAGTGCTTGCGGAGGAGGTCAAAATGCCCGCCTGCCGGGGGGCAGTTTGGATATCGAAAATCATTGTACTATAAGGGGTCTGAAGCCCAACCGTACGAAAACGGGCACTGTTGCAAAAATCTGGAGGTGGTGAACTTACTCGCCACTTTTGCTGACGGAGCAGCACATGAACCCATTCAAAGGCCGGCATTTTCAGCGTGATATCAGCTGGTACTGGCGAAACCCTTCCAGGTTCTGCTCCTGGCACATTGATGAAACATACGTGAAGGTCAATGTCCGGTGGGCTTATCTATACCGGGCCGTTGACAGCAGAGGACGCACCATTGATTTTTATCTCTCTTCGCGCCGTAACATCAAAGCAGCATATCGGTTTCTGAGACTCATCCGCTCTTATAGGGGGCGGTTTGGATATACAGGCGCATCTCGCCCAGGTGATCACCGTAATGATAATGAGCGACCCCACCAGGGGAAAATGTGCTGTGCCCGGACGCCGATGGAAACATTACTCAATGGAAAGCACATCTGGGCTGAGAAAGATTTAAGCCATATGCAATCTGACAGACACAGGAATAAGTAATTGGTAACTGTCAGATTAGGTTTAAGCTAATACAACTAACACTTATGAATTACTGAATCTGGACTTAATACCTTCATTGGTCAAAACAACATCGCCACCTCGACGCCAGCTTTCCTTTATAATCGCACCAATATTGCGATAGTACTTATTAAGTTCATCTGAATTATTGATGATACTCCATATCCCACGATCTAGCATCATAATGGGGAATTCACCTGGATTGGCAACCGCCATATTCAATCCACCTTCACCCTCAAATTTATTGTTTATCATATATGTAGGATAATTAACTTGAGCACCATGTTGGAAAACCCGATGGGTGGCAGAATCTATAGTACGTGCATTATCTGTCAACGACACTGCGTTATTTAATATATTAATAAATTCTTTTTCTTCGTTTCCATCTAAAGCAGTTCTTGGTCTGCCTGCATTACTAAATTTGATAATTTCATGAGTGTCATAATCTCCAGTGTAACAGATTTTCTTCCAGCCCTCCTTTTCTTTTAGTGGTCTTAGACTCTCCTCTAATTTTTCTATATCTATAGGATAAATAAAAACTTCATCGCTGATTCTTATTGTATTAATGAATTGAATATTATTAGTTAAATATATCCCCTCGAGTCCATTATCTTTACTCCAATGACCAACTATTCCCTCAATTCCTGCCTCTCGAATTTTTCTCATCACCTCATCTTTATTTTCTGGATAATATTTAATTAATGAACTTTCTTTTATTGTTTTCTCGAGAATAGAGTGAGGTTTGGCAGCGGCTCCTTCATTAAGAGCTATTAAGGTTGGCTTTCCTGCCTTCCTGAAACTGACAGCAAAGTTTTTTGTTACTGAGGCTTGTTCCAGCGCACTCATATGTTTCTCTAAAATATACTCTTCCTTCACTTTTCTGATGACACTCCCCGGAGTATGCCAAGGCAATCCTTTTGGCCATGACACTTCTTTTCTTGCTTCCCATCGGCCCTTTTGATTTAATTTTATTGGAATTGCATGACATCCTCGGCAAATAATATTCTCCATGCGCCAAAAAGATCTCCTTCCATCATACTTAACCTTATGATATACGCCGTCTTGCTTAATAAAATACTCCGATTGAGAGTTAGTATTAAGGGTATATATTTTTTTATATATGCCTGTATTACCTTCGGACAATCTCTTTATTTCTCTTAAGGTAACCTCGTTTGTAACCTTCCATGAGTCATTCAAACAAAACTGAGTTTTAGCAATATTATCCAATGATCTTTTTATTCTATTATACCAACAACTTAGATTAAATTGTTGCAATTCATCTAAATAGATTGAATCATGGGGTAATGGTCTTAACTTTCCATTATTTAATAGATAATATTGACCAAAGCCTTCTCCAGTTTCCGGATCCACGCGCACGTAAATCGGCTCACCGTCAATCTCTCTAATTTTTACGGTGGGAACAATGAGTTCTGAATGTGGAAGTTTGAGCATCTGAATTTCATTTTCTGGCATATCCGGTAAACTTCTCAGATGTCCCGAGGAGGCCATTTTTTCTGCCAAAGCGGCTGTTTTGCTGTCGCCGGAAAGAACTTTGATGACTCTATGGCCAAGTTTTTTACTGATATCCCCTATGAGTTCAAAACCAGGGTCAGCGGACCTCAGCGTATTTTTCCCAAGCGATGCCAGTTCGGAGGTAGTAGGCAACCGGATCTCCCGTACGAGACCTCTGGTCGCGGCCTGAATACCATCCTTGCTCGCTATACTCACACCGCTGCGAAGCCCAAGGGTTAGTCCCCTGCTAAACTTTACGCTGAGTTTTGCTGCTTGGCCGAAAACGGGAATAAATGCAACGACATCAAGAAGACATGCAGGTACGGCCTCCTCCGTTTTTTTAGCTATTACTCCTTCAACACAGTCATGAAAAGGTATTAAATGCTTAGTGATACTCCACACTGTTTGAATTTTAGATTTATCGTTTCCTGCTTCGTATAGTGCATTATATAATTTATCGCGATGAATTTTACTTATTTCGTCTGTTATTATGGTGTTATGTTCTCCCCTACCAATCCAAGCAGCATCATCAATTTCAACTTCAAAGTGAAATCGTTCAAATATGGCATTTTCATCACCCCAGTCAATTTTGCTTAAATTAAGAGGATCACCAAACAATCCATTGGTGAGATATGGTATGATATTCCGATCAACCCTGATAAGTTTATAGCTACCACTCTGATCTTTTTCAGCTATAAGGATATAAATTCTCTCCTCACCATTTAGTTTCACGGCAAAAAGATCTGCTCCCTGTAGATAATACTTAGGTGGCACAAAGCGATCACTCAGTTGATGCATTTGTATATATGCATTTGCAGGATGGATTTCATCTGCTGATTCAATAAATTGTTTTTCATTTTCTGAAAATTTACTTATGGCCGCCTGAATAATGTCCCTATCAACTTCAAGAAAACTGTCAGCGACATAGGCTGTCAGCCTGATGTATTCATTGCCCAAACTATTCGGGGCATTTCTACAGGGTTTATCGATACCATTAAGATAATCCTCCCTGGGTGAATTAATTTGAAAAAAATCTAGTCTTTCTGACCTTTTTTTAATCCGACGTGGTGCGTTTTGGGTTAAAGGATGGCATTCCGAAATAATCTTATCGGCAAGTTTACCTTTACTCATCCAAGCATTGGTTGCTGAAAGATAAATTTTATATTTTTTTTCAAAATCCTTTTTTATTTCGCTGACATCATGATGGTACTGCAGGTATCTGTTTACAATGTCAAAGTCATTAGCGTTCTCGTTTACTTCATGAGATTTCGTTGCGAGATAATAAAGAGCGGGTGGTAAATATAGTCTCATCTCTCTTTCTGAAATTCCCTCTTCTGCAGCTAACGCGCACATTTTCTCACCAGTTAACATAGCTTCATCAAAAGTAAACTTCTTTCCTGTGGTCTCTTTGAGAAAGCGAGCGCCTGCATACAGATTCGCAAATTCATAACCATTTAATGGCATTGTTTTAACCCTGTCGTCACTGAGCGCCAGGAAGGGCATTTCCTCCATCATGAGCTTTTTCCATATTTCACTCAATTCTGTGCGCTCAGCGACCGTCAGCCTGCCAGGATGAAAGCTTCTGGTATCAGGTAACTTGTCCACCGGCAACATCCTCGTGATATCTTCGATAGTATAGACTTTCGATTCATCCTCTTTAATTTTACTTTCAATATATTTTTCAGGACTATTGCGAAGGATATTCTCAAACACCCAGTGACGAATGACATTACTGGCCTGTTCACTGGTAATATCTTCATCCTTTCCCCCACCATACAGACCGCGCCCCGAAAGTATTGCCTGTGCCAGTGATTTCACCCTGTAGTCCTGCTCGATAGATCCTCTTTCGCCCTGAAAGAGATAGTCAGAGGCTAAAAAAAGCATTTTTTCCCTATCGGGCGTTGTGTCGTTTTCTAATAGACCATCGTGGTAAAACAGCGTATTTACATACTGGTTCGCACGATGGAGGTGACTTTTAAAATTGCCTTGTTCGTGTGCTTTCTTATCATATGGGGATGCCGACAGATTATGTCGCCGATGGCGAATCCCATTTGCCGGATGATCATCATAACTAACATAATGCTCCGGAAGCCTCTCCAGACCTGCGCCATAGTCGTCTAATTTTACAAGATCGGGCTGTGCTGATGGAGGCGGCGGTGAGTCAGCCATGGCTCCGGTTGGCGTGTTTCGAATAGTGGAGTACTTATATACAGTGCCCCCCAGAGCGCTCATAGTACTGACCCCGATCAAGGCACGCTTCGGGAGGGCGCCTTTCCATTCATATGGCACGGGGGGGCTAACGAACGTGTGCCTGAGTGCTATCTCCTCCTGTCGTGCCTCCGCTTTGCGGCGCAGAACCTCACCTGTCGCATAAACTTCTGTCGGTGCGGGTTGCTTATCATCGCGGGCATCACCCCCCATATAACCTCTGAAAGAAGTCGGGAGCCAGGACGATACCCGGGAGAAAATACCGCCGGTACGCGTATTTGTGTCACTTTCCACAACAGATAACGTCTGCATGCTGTTATCAACTGACCGCAGGACTGACCGTAGGGATGGATCACTGCTTTCCTGAGCAGGATCATCATTTGCATCATACCTGCTGACAGGATACAGGGGAGCAGAATCGCAGGAAGAATATTTTCTGATGCTATCGGGCATAAACGTATCTCTCGGCATGAGTAGAATAGTTCTTTCGGATGAGGGAAATATTAATAATATTAAAAGGGAATCATATCAGTTAACGCTCATTGGCACTGTAATCTGTCAATTTTCATAGATAAGAAGGGAAGCAATGATTGAGATACTTGAATGTTAAAGGCATAATTAGTGGCGAGGGCCAGCCTAAGTGCTTATAAACATAATTGTTTAGGCACTGTTATCTCCCCATGCCACTATTGTGGCCAGTTGCTCCCAGCGGTGTAAGGTGTTCATCTGAATAGATTTTATCAGCTGATTCGTGAGTCATATTTAGCGATCCTCTCTGGTATGCCAAATGCGCAGCACGTAGATTACTGACTTCTGAATTTCATAGCGGACCTCATACTCTCCAACCAGAAATCGTCTGATTTCTCGGGGCTCGAACTGGAATAATTGCTCCCCAAGACGTGAATTGGTTAACAGGATGGCCGGGGCCTGAGTCAATGCCTGAACTGCTCTTGCAGCAGCAGATTTGTTAGCCAGAGCCAGAAATTCATACAAACGAGCTAAATCTGACAGCGCCTTACTTGTCCATTTAATTTCCATCAACGCGGAACCGGTAATGGTTTGTCGGTTCCAAGGGTGTCAGCCCATGCCTGCACGGCCTGGTGATCGATAACCTGTCCCGAATCCACATCTGCCAGCGCTTCCTGGGTCAGACGGTCTCGCTCCTCTTCCTGGGCTATCCATGCGGAAAGCGCCTGCTTCATGATCCAGCCTCGTGAACGTTCAAGTCTGGCTGCAATTTGATCAACTTTATCAGCTATCGGTAATGGCACATGAGCTGTCAGCACCCGGGTTACTGCCTGCGTATCGTTCTTCATTATTCACTCCGGCTTATACTGGTTTATTTATTATTAATCATAGTTAATCACAATGAGTCAATCAAGTGTAATGGCATATATTCCCGTTTGGTAGTTCTGTTAAAGTATTCCCTCCCGACACGGGGAATTTGCTGCCTGCCTATTATTTTTTCGCTTTGACCGCTGCTGGTTCTGCTTTTCCAGCCAGAAATGCCGCCAGTTGTTCATTATGGGCTCCGTTTGGGAAACGGAAAATATTGTACGTTAAGATGATTTTTTGTACTGACTGACATCAACAGGCCGCAAAGGACGATACTTCCCTTCAGCCAGCTTTTTATTGTTTCGCCAGATATAGTCTCCCGTCAGATTAATGTGCTCCCAGCCCAGCGGAGACAAGTGTGACAACAACTGCTCATTGATATGTATCCCTTTCTTTTTCAGTAGATTAATGGCGTTTTCTATATACACGGTATTCCACAATGTGATCGCGGCGGTGAGCAGCGTAAGTCCACTGGCTCGGTAACTCTGATTTTCCAGACCACGATCCCTTATTTCGCCCAGACGATGCATGAAAACGGCTCTGGCAAGGGCATTACGGGCTTCCCCTTTGTTCAGTCCTGCCTGAACTCTGCGACGTAATGAAGGATCGCGGAACCAGTCCAGCATAAACAGTGTTCGTTCAATGCGACCGATTTCCCTCAGCGCTTTGGCAAGCCCATTCTGTTTCGGATAGCTGGCTAGTTTTTTCAGCATCAGAGAAGCGGTCACGGTTCCCTGCTTTATTGAGGTCCCCAGCCTCAGAATTTCATACCAGTGTGTTTCTATCTCTTTGATATTCAGTGGTGTTGTGGAAATAATTGACTGTAGAGCCGGATATTTATCAACCTTCCCCTGAATAAACAACCGTTTGTCGTGAAGATCCCGGATCCTTGGTGCAAAAGCGAACCTCAGCAGATGCATCAGCGCGAAAACATGTTCCGTGAAGCTTGCCGTATCAGTGTAATGCTCCGTTGTTTCAAGATCACTTTCGTGATACAGCAGGCCATCAAGTACATGGGTGGAGTCACGCACCCGACTAATCACTTTGGTGTAAAACGGGCTGTACTGGTCAGAAATGTGCGTATAAAACTGTACCCCAGGCTCCTGCCCGTACTTCAGATTGACCTGGCCCGCATAGCGGCCATGGCTGCCAACCCGAAAATTCTGGCCGTCAGAAGATGAGGTTGAACCGTCTCCCCACAATGCCGCCAGCGGACGTGACTTCTGGGCATTAACCAGTTCCGCCAGGGCAGCAGAGTAGGTTTCATCTCGGATGTACCATGCCTGCATGTTTTCCAGAGAAGCCCG
This sequence comes from Izhakiella capsodis, assembly GCF_900115045.1. Lineage (GTDB taxonomy): Bacteria > Pseudomonadota > Gammaproteobacteria > Enterobacterales > Enterobacteriaceae > Izhakiella > Izhakiella capsodis. The sequence goes on from NZ_FOVC01000015.1 coordinate 55,081, forward strand.
CGAGGTTCCCGGACAGGACTCTGCCATTTTGCTCAGCCCCAGATTGATGCCGTCCGCCAGGATGGTGGTAAGCAGCAAACGGTTATCCTGCGGGCGGGTTAGCGGGTTCTTAAGATGAGTAAAGTGTCGCGTGAAGGTTGTCCATCGCTCAACTTCGTCAAGTATTTCTGTAATTTTGGGGTGCGGCAGCATGTTGTAAATCAGGTCAGCCAGTGGTGAGACCGTTGAAGGAACACTGTTATCCAGCGGGGTGATCTTTACACCTTTATCTGAAATATCCACATCAGGAAGCTCTCCGGTGGCGGCCATGGTGTTAACTTCCTCTAGGCGGGAGGCCAGAAGCGTCAGCCTCGACTTAAGATAAGCCCCGCATTCTGTTTCAACAGGTAAATTTAGCTGGTTATTATTTAATAACTTTTCGAAATCGTCGCCCGGCATAAGATAATCATCAAAGTTTTTATAGCGCCGGGAACCCCGGACCCAGATATCACCCGCCCGCAGCGCCCCCTTAAGTTCGTTCATTGCGCAAATTTCATAGTATTGCCGATCAATACCAGAGGATGTGATCACCATCTTTTTCCAGCTCTCAGGAATGAAATCCAGCGGTGCCGATGGAGGAACTTTCCTTAGCTGTTTACGGTACATCTCACGGATAGTTTCAAGGGCATCATTAAGCGGTAAGGCGGCAGGAGTGGCCCTCAGTTGCAGGGCTGATAACAGCCGGGAAGAATATTTACGCAGCGTGCTGAATTTTTCAGTAATAAGGTGAAGCGGCTCGAAATTATCCTTGCGTGCAAGAAGCCGGGTTTCCTCCAGGCTGGCGGCGAAATCTTCCCACGGCAATATCCGTTCAACAGCAGACAGTGGATCTTCGCCTGCATTGCGTGCATCCAGGATAGCCTGACCAACGGAAACATACTGACGTAATTTTTGCTGTATCAGCTTGCCCGTTTTCTGAAGACGTTCAGCCTGCTGACGTTTTGCCCGGCTGAACATACTGCCCAGTATACGTTCATGCAGTTCTATAATTTCATCAATAATTGTAGCTCTGGCCTCAGTCAGTACACAGACCATCGTTGCATACCGACGTGCCGGGGAAAAATCAGCCAGATCGCGACTGCTCATTTTGCGGCCTTCACGCGCGAGCTTCAGCAACCGGTTCTGATGCACGGTTCTCTCCACTCCTTCCGGTAGCGCCAGTGCTTCAATGGCGTTAAGGCGGTCTATATGTTGCAGTACATTCTTTCCATTGATCTTTCCCGGAGGCTGAAGCAACCACGTTAAACGAGAGATTTGTTTTTCAGTTGTCACCAGTAGCGCATCAATCGCTGATTTATGCGGGATGCCAAGATGTGCATTCAGCGTGGTATAAACCGCTTTATCACCCAGTGTCATTGTTTCAGCACAGGTACGCTCCACAACATCAATACCAGGAATAATAATTCGCTGTTGGTGCAAATACTTCAGCAGTTCCTCTGCGATAAGTATGCCCCGATCAGTCCTGGTAGACAGAGGGAGCAGATGCCGGATGCATTCTTTCTGAAGTGCCCCATTAAAGGTCTTCAGTTCCAGATACCGATACAGTTCCCCCAGATGCTCGCGCCGGGTGGTATCACGGCCAGAAATATATTCCTGCCAGAGCTCTGCTGAGAGTTTAAGCCGGGCACCGATGATTCTGAGCAATGCTGCGGGTGGAGACGATTTTTTATCCGGGGCAAAGCCGACATTTTTCAGATAACAAAGAAGGACGGCAAAACCAAAACGGCTTGCGGGTTTACGGTGAGCACTGATAAGCACCAGATCATGCTCACTGAAATACGCCATTCGGGTCAGCGCTAACTCGTCATCCGGTAATGCCAGTAATGATTCTCTTTCCGATTGTGAAAGAATTTGCCTCCTTGCCATATAGTTTTCCTCATAAATTATTCGGTGCGGTATTTTTAACAAAAATGCTTATCGCATAAGGGTACACCCTGACGCCATAACCAAAACGTGACGGCACACAACGAATGACATAACCTATATGCGATAGACTAAATGCAATAACCTAAATGCGATGAGATGGTGAAAAAATGTTCATCAGAGCTTATTTAAGGGCATCGACGGAAGATCAGTTCGCCGATAGGGCAAAAGAAATGCTGGAGCAGTTTGTTCGGGAGCGGGGGCATAAAATCGCCAGCTATTACCGGGAGAACATCAGCGGGACAAAACTCGACCGCCCGGAGCTGGGACGCTTACTGATGGACAGTCACCGCAATGATATTTTACTGGTCGAGCAAATTGACCGCCTGACCCGTCTGAGTAACGGCGACTGGATGACGCTTAAAAAGCAGATAGAACAACACGAGCTGCGGATTGTCAGCCTGGATGTGCCCACCTCATGGCAGGCACTGTCAGATAAAGACCCTTCGCAGGCTGACCCAATCACCCGCGCCGTGATAAGCGCCATCAATAATATGCTTATCGATCTGATGGCTGCGATGTCGCATAAGGACTGGCTGAGCCGCCGCCAGCGACAAAAACAGGGGATTGAGCGAGCACATTCACTGGGTAAATACCGTGGTAAACAAGCCGATAGTGAGCGTCACCAGAAAGTACTGTACTACCGTCAGATTAAGAAACTGAGTATTCGAGAAACAGCTGATGCTACAGGATATAGCTGTTCGCAAGTATGTCGAATACAGGCTATATATAAACAAAAAAAATAAACTTTTTAATACACTAAATAAGGACTACACATGCGACTCAAAAAGATTAAGCTCACTAACTTCAGGGGTTACAGAAATACAATAGAAATCCCTGTCGATGAAGCCATGACGGGAATTGTAGGCCGTAATGATTTTGGTAAATCAACCATCCTTGAAGCATTAGCTATATTTTTTGAAATTGATGGGATTAAAGCAGATAAAAATGACATGAACTGCTTTAGCATGGTTAATGGGGAAAATCACTTTGAAATTTCTTGTGAGTTTGATGATTTGCCACCCGTTATACTTATTGATGAGCGAGTGAGTACAACTCTGGCTTCTGAACATCTATTAAACAGTCATGGGTATTTCGAAATTGTAAAAACATTCAAAGCAACAACAACTGGAAAACCAGATAAAACATACATCCGTTGCCAGCACCCTGTAAATGAACCGTTGAACAATTTGCTGGGAATGAAAATATCAGAATTGAGAGTCACAGGAAAAGACGTTGAGAAAAATGTGGAGGATAAGCGAACTGCATCTTTATGGCGACAGGCTATCAGAGATGCTGCTATGCCATATGAATGTGCTGAAATTTTACTTGATGTAGATAAGGGGTTAGGGACAGAAACTAAGTCAATATGGGGGCGAATTCTTGAACAGTTACCAACCTTTGCTCTTTTCAAGGCCGACAGAGAGAGCAGCGATGGTGACTCTGAAGCAAAAAACCCATTACAACAAGCTGTTAAGGATGCTCAGGCTGCATTGCAAGAGAAGATTTCAGCTCTTGAACAAGAAATCCAGGACAGTGTATTAGATGTTGCAGGGAGGACTCTTGATAAACTGCGAGAAATGGCACCAGAGCTTGCGAATGAACTCACTCCACGGTTTAAAGAAAAGCCTAAATGGACATTTAACTTTACACTCGATGGTGAGAATGGAATTCCAATAAATAAAAGGGGAAGTGGTGTAAGGCGACTTATTTTACTTAATTTTTTTAGAGCGGAGGCTGAGAAAGCAGTATCAGGAACCCCGCGCAATGTTATTTACGCTATAGAAGAACCAGAAACATCACAGCACCCCAATTATCAAGTTATGTTGATGAAAGCTTTATTGTCACTTTCAAATCAATCTAATCGTCAAATTATTGTAACCACACACGTCCCAGCTTTAGCTGGATTAATTCCAGTCGAAGGAATTCGTTATGTAACAAAAGATGCAGATGGACAGCCTGTTGTAAAAATGCCAGAAGATGCAGTTCTCAGGGAGGCGACAGAAAGTCTTGGCGTTTTGCCAGAAACCGGCATGGAAAGAGCTAAAGGTATAGTTTTAGTTGAGGGGAAATCAGATGTAACATTCCTTAGGCACGCAGGAAAATGTTTAAAAAAATCCGGGTATATTCCTGTTAGTCTGGAAGATGTAAATATTGTGCCCATACTGATTGGAGGGTGCGGGAGTGTTAAACACTGGGTCACATTAAATCTGGCAAATGACCTTGGATTACCATGGTGCGTTTTTCTTGATTCAGATATTGGAGGTGATCCAGTACAAGTGCTTTCGATAGAGAAAAGAAAGAAGGAAGTAGAACAGGCCGGAAAAATGTTTTTTGCCACACGTAAACGTGAAGTTGAAAATTATCTTTGCCCGGACCTAATAAAAGATGAGACAGGGGTTCAGATTGTTTTCACTGATACATGTGACGCTAAAAACATAATAGGAAAGGCAACCAGCACGAAACCTAACGACGTACTGGACAGGTTCTGGCCCCTAATGACTGCCAAAAAAATCATAACATGCTCTACTTATAGAGATGGTAATGATGACAAAATTGAGCTGATAGAGCTTCTTGAAGGCATTGTTTCATTAGTCGATTGACGTGACCTACGTTGCATAGAGGTGTGTCAGTTAAGCTTCTGTGCAACGTTATTGTGCTCAAAAAACGAGCTTAACGTACAATAATTTTCGATATCCAAACTGACCCCTTATGCTCAAAAACAACATTAGTTTCAGAATGTTGATGGAAGAAAAAATACGACGAGCAGCCGAAACGGGCAACTTATACGTAAAGATTGATGAAATTTACCCGTATATCAACAAATAATAACGGTCATTAATCAGATGAGCTAGTGATGAAGGTTAATATGGTACAGGCCCCCCTGGTGCCGGGCGTTACGCTGACTCACACTGCCAGCAACCGGCACAATCATCCCATCCCTGGCGAGTCTGGTCATTGGTCAGCAGACAGTCAATGACCAGACAGT
>NZ_FOVC01000017.1 GCF_900115045.1 Izhakiella capsodis
GTTCCTTACATCATCGTGTTCCTGAACAAGTGTGACATGGTTGATGATGAAGAGCTGCTGGAACTGGTTGAAATGGAAGTGCGTGAGCTGCTGTCAGCTTATGATTTCCCCGGAGACGACACGCCAATCGTACGCGGTTCTGCGCTGAAAGCGCTGGAAGGCGACGCAGCGTGGGAAGAGAAAATCATTGAGCTGGCGGGCTACCTGGATACCTACATCCCGGATCCGCAGCGTGCAATCGACCTGCCGTTCCTGCTGCCGATCGAAGACGTATTCTCTATCTCCGGCCGCGGTACCGTGGTAACCGGTCGTGTAGAGCGCGGCATCATCAAAGTGGGTGAAGAAGTTGAAATCGTGGGTATCAAAGATACGGCGAAATCAACCTGCACCGGCGTTGAAATGTTCCGCAAACTGCTGGACCAGGGCCAGGCAGGTGAAAACGTTGGCGTTCTGCTGCGCGGAATCAAACGTGAAGAGATCGAGCGTGGTCAGGTACTGGCTAAGCCGGGCTCAATCAAGCCGCACACCAAGTTCGAATCAGAAGTTTATATTCTGTCTAAAGATGAAGGCGGCCGTCATACTCCGTTCTTCAAAGGCTACCGTCCGCAGTTCTATTTCCGTACAACTGACGTGACAGGAACCATCGAACTGCCGGAAGGCGTAGAGATGGTAATGCCGGGCGACAACATCAAAATGAACGTTGAGCTGATCCACCCAATCGCAATGGATGACGGTCTGCGCTTTGCAATTCGTGAAGGTGGCCGTACTGTAGGTGCGGGTGTTGTGGCAAAAGTTATCGCTTAATTGCGCTAATGCTTAACGATTTATATCGTTAGTCGTAAAAAAGGGCGCTTTGGCGCTCTTTTTTTATGGTTACGTCTAAATTTCCATCCCGGGAGGAGGTTGAGACGTGATAACAAAATTGCCTGATAAATTATAAAGGGCTATAACAAAAACCATCCGATATCTCAATACATGACTCGGGGGTGAGTTGTATTTATCTGTACGTATATTTAAAGCAGAGAGTGAATGCGATTTGATGATGCTGAATGACATGAGTCAATGGATGGGATGAGGCTGTTGATAAACATCGATATCGAACGCATTGTTTCTAACGTGGGAATAATCCACAGACTTTGAAAATTATGACCGTCCCATTGTCAGGGTGGTTGTTTACATAGACAGATTCTTTGCCCTTCGACGGTTGCTTTCTGCACAGATTCACGTATAATTCGCCAGCTTGCTAATCTTGCAGGCGCGATTCTGGCTGAATCGCAGGTCGACCGTAATTTCGGACACCTACAATACTCCCGATATGGGGGTTATAGCTGAACGATTACACTCCCCCATCAATCGTAATGGGTGTGAGGAGTAATTTTTTTCGTTTATAAATAGTTGGAGCTCTGGTCTCATGCAGAACCAAAGAATCCGTATTCGTCTAAAAGCGTTTGATCATCGTCTGATCGATCAATCAACCGCGGAAATCGTTGAGACCGCCAAGCGCACGGGTGCGCAGGTTCGTGGTCCCATCCCGCTGCCGACCCGCAAAGAGCGCTTTACCGTCCTGATTTCTCCGCACGTCAACAAAGACGCGCGCGACCAGTACGAAATTCGCACTCATAAGCGTTTAGTGGACATCGTTGAGCCAACTGAGAAAACCGTTGATGCTCTGATGCGTCTGGATCTGGCTGCCGGTGTAGACGTGCAGATCAGCCTGGGTTAATCAGGTCATCGAGCGATTGAGAGGTTGATACAATGATTGGTTTAGTCGGCAAAAAAGTGGGTATGACCCGTATCTTCACAGAAGACGGCGTTTCTATCCCTGTCACCGTAATCGAAATTGAAGCGAACCGCGTAACGCAGGTCAAAGGCCTGGAAAACGACGGCTACACTGCTATCCAGGTTACCACTGGCACCAAGAAAGCCAGCCGTGTAACGAAACCTGAAGCTGGTCATTTCGCTAAAGCTGGCGTTGAAGCTGGCCGTGGCGCGTGGGAATTCCGCACTACTGAAGGTGAGGATTTCTCTGTTGGTCAGAGCATTAGTGTTGATATTTTCGCTGAAGTTAAAAAAGTAGACGTAACCGGTACCTCTAAAGGTAAAGGTTTCGCCGGTACCGTTAAGCGCTGGAACTTCCGTACCCAGGACGCGACTCACGGTAACTCCCTGTCTCACCGCGTTCCGGGTTCTATCGGTCAGAATCAGACTCCGGGCAAAGTGTTCAAGGGTAAAAAAATGGCAGGTCAGCTGGGTAATGAGCGTGTGACCGTTCAGAGCCTGGAAGTAGTACGTGTTGACGCTGAACGCAACCTGCTGCTGGTGAAAGGTGCTGTTCCGGGAGCAACCGGCGGCGACCTGATCGTTAAACCGGCTGTGAAGGCGTAAGGGGATAGCAATGGAATTAGTATTGAAAGACGCGCAAAGCGCGCTGACTGTTTCCGAAACTACCTTCGGTCGTGATTTCAACGAAGCGCTGGTACACCAGGTTGTAGTTGCATACGCTGCAGGTGCTCGTCAGGGTACTCGTGCTCAGAAGACTCGTGCCGAAGTGACTGGTTCCGGCAAAAAACCGTGGCGCCAGAAAGGTACCGGCCGTGCGCGTTCAGGTTCTATCAAGAGCCCGATCTGGCGTTCAGGTGGTGTGACCTTCGCTGCGAAGCCTCAGGACCACAGTCAAAAAGTTAACAAAAAGATGTACCGTGGCGCGCTGAAAAGCATTCTGTCCGAATTGGTACGTCAGGACCGCCTGATTGTTGTCGAAACATTTTCTGTCGAAGCACCGAAAACTAAGCTGCTGGCACAGAAACTGAAAGACATGGCGCTGGAAGACGTGCTGATCATCACCGGTGAACTGGATGAAAATCTGTTCCTGGCAGCGCGCAACCTGTACAAGGTTGATGTGCGTGATGCAACGGGCATCGATCCGGTTAGCCTGATTGCCTTCGACAAAGTCGTTATGACTGCTGATGCAGTTAAGCAAGTTGAGGAGATGCTGGCATGATCCGTGAAGAACGTCTGCTGAAAATACTGCGCGCGCCGCATGTATCTGAAAAAGCGTCTACTGCGATGGAAAAAACTAACACCATCGTTCTCAAAGTTGCAAAAGACGCGACCAAGGCAGAAATCAAAACTGCCGTACAGAAGCTGTTCGAAGTTGAAGTAAAAGACGTAAACACCCTGATCATGAAGGGTAAAGTTAAACGTCACGGACAGCGTGTTGGTCGTCGTAGCGACTGGAAAAAAGCTTACGTCACCCTGAAAGAAGGCCAGAATCTGGACTTCGTCGGCGGCGCAGAGTAAGTCGGAGGAGAGAAACAATGGCAATTGTTAAATGTAAACCGACATCTCCGGGTCGTCGCCACGTCGTTAAAGTGGTGAACCCAGAGCTGCACAAGGGCAAACCTTTTGCCCCGCTGCTGGAAAAAAACAGCAAAACTGGCGGTCGTAACAACAACGGTCGTATTACTACCCGTCATATCGGTGGTGGTCACAAACAGGCTTACCGTATCGTTGACTTCAAACGCAACAAAGATGGTATCCCTGCAGTTGTTGAACGTCTTGAGTACGATCCGAACCGCTCTGCGAATATCGCACTGGTTCTGTACAAAGACGGCGAACGTCGTTACATCCTGGCTTCTAAAGGCCTGAAAGCTGGCGACCAGATCCAATCTGGTGTAGATGCTGCAATTAAAGCAGGTAACACTCTGCCAATGCGCAACATCCCTGTCGGTTCTACCGTCCATAACGTAGAAATGAAACCAGGTAAGGGCGGCCAGCTGGCCCGTTCTGCCGGTACTTACGTGCAGATCGTTGCGCGTGAAGGTTCCTACGTGACCCTGCGTCTGCGCTCTGGTGAAATGCGTAAAGTCGAAGCTGACTGTCGTGCCACCCTGGGTGAAGTCGGTAATGCTGAGCATATGCTGCGCGTTTTGGGTAAAGCTGGTGCTTCCCGCTGGCGTGGTATTCGTCCTACCGTTCGTGGTACTGCGATGAACCCGGTAGATCACCCGCATGGTGGTGGTGAAGGTCGTAACTTTGGTAAGCACCCGGTTACTCCGTGGGGCGTTCAGACCAAAGGTAAGAAGACCCGCAGCAACAAGCGTACTGATAAATTTATCGTACGTCGCCGTAGCAAATAATTATAGAGGATAAGCCATGCCACGTTCTCTCAAGAAAGGTCCTTTTATTGACCTGCACTTGCTGAAGAAGGTAGAGAAAGCGGTGGAAAGCGGTGACAAGAAGCCCCTGCGCACTTGGTCCCGTCGTTCAACGATCTTTCCAAACATGATCGGTTTGACCATCGCTGTCCATAATGGTCGTCAGCACGTTCCGGTTTTCGTTTCCGATGAAATGGTCGGTCACAAGCTGGGTGAATTCGCGCCGACACGTACTTATCGCGGTCACGCGGCTGATAAAAAAGCCAAGAAGAAATAAGCCAGGAGGAAGAGATGGAAACTATCGCTAAACATCGCCATGCTCGTTCTTCTGCGCAGAAGGTTCGCCTCGTTGCGGATCTCGTTCGCGGTAAGAAAGTGTCGCAGGCTCTGGACATTCTGACGTACACCAACAAGAAAGCGGCTGTACTGGTCAAGAAGGTCCTGGAATCTGCCATTGCTAACGCCGAGCACAACGATGGCGCTGACATTGACGATCTGAAAGTCACGAAAATTTTCGTTGACGAAGGCCCGACCATGAAACGCATCATGCCACGTGCTAAAGGTCGTGCAGATCGCATTCTGAAGCGCACCAGCCACATTACTGTGGTTGTGTCCGATCGCTAAGACTCTGGAGACTAGCAATGGGTCAGAAAGTACATCCTAATGGTATTCGACTGGGTATTGTTAAACCCTGGAACTCTACTTGGTTCGCCAATACCAAAGAATTCGCTGACAACCTGGACAGCGACTTTAAAGTTCGCCAGTACCTGAATAAAGAACTGGCAAAAGCGTCTGTATCACGCATCGTTATCGAGCGTCCGGCGAAGAGCATCCGTGTGACTATTCACACCGCTCGTCCGGGTATCGTTATTGGTAAGAAAGGTGAAGACGTTGAAAAACTGCGTAAGGGCGTAGCGGATATCGCTGGCGTTCCTGCGCAGATTAACATCGCTGAAGTTCGTAAACCGGAACTGGATGCTAAATTAGTTGCTGACAGCATTACTTCACAGTTGGAGCGTCGTGTGATGTTCCGTCGTGCGATGAAGCGTGCTGTTCAGAACGCTATGCGTCTAGGCGCTAAAGGTATCAAAGTTGAAGTTAGTGGCCGTCTGGGCGGCGCGGAAATCGCACGTACCGAATGGTACCGTGAAGGCCGCGTGCCGCTGCACACTCTGCGTGCAGACATTGACTACAACACTTCTGAAGCGCACACCACTTATGGTGTAATCGGCGTTAAGGTATGGATCTTCAAAGGTGAGATCCTGGGTGGTATGGCTGCTGTTGAACAACCTGAACAGGCTGCTCAACCGAAAAAGCAGCAGCGTAAAGGCCGTAAGTAAGGAGAGTCGCTGATGTTACAACCAAAGCGTACAAAATTCCGTAAAGTGCATAAAGGCCGTAACCGCGGTCTGGCTGCAGGTACGGATGTTAGCTTCGGCACTTTCGGTCTGAAGGCTGTTGGCCGTGGTCGTCTGACTGCGCGTCAGATCGAAGCAGCACGTCGTGCTATGACCCGTGCAGTTAAGCGTCAAGGTAAAATCTGGATCCGAGTATTCCCGGATAAACCGATTACCGAGAAGCCGCTGGAAGTGCGTATGGGTAAAGGTAAGGGTAACGTAGAATATTGGGTTGCCCTGATCCAGCCGGGTAAAGTCCTGTATGAGATGGACGGTGTGCCGGAAGAGCTGGCCCGTGAGGCATTCAAGCTGGCAGCAGCAAAACTGCCTATCAAAACCACCTTTGTAACTAAGACGGTGATGTAATGAAAGCAACTGAGCTGCGTGAAAAAAGCGTTGAAGAGCTGAACACTGAGCTGCTTAACCTGCTGCGTGAGCAGTTTAACCTGCGCATGCAGGCATCATCTGGTCAACTGCAGCAGAGTCATCTGCTCAAGCAGGTGCGCCGTGATGTTGCACGCGTTAAGACTTTACTGACTGAGAAGGCGGGTGCGTAATGTCCGATAAAATCCGTACTCTGCAGGGTCGTGTTGTTAGTGACAAAATGCAGAAATCTGCTGTTGTTGCTATCGAGCGTTTTGTGAAGCACCCGATTTACGGTAAGTTCATCAAGCGTACGACAAAGCTGCACATCCATGATGAAAACAATGAATGTGGTATCGGTGACGTGGTAGAAATCTGCGAATGCCGTCCTCTTTCAAAAACTAAATCCTGGACGCTAGTGCGCGTTGTAGAGAAAGCAGTTCTGTAATAGAATCTGCCTCTCTAAAAAGTGATAAACGGCCTGTAAGTGTTAGGGCCGTTTATTTTTTCTACCCATCAGCGAGATGCGGTGTTATAATGCTGCGCCCTCAATTATGGGGATTTCAAACGACCTGATTCTGGGTCTCGAAGTAGTAGTTGACATTAGCGGAGCACTAAAATGATCCAAGAACAGACTATGCTGGACGTGGCCGACAACTCCGGTGCACGTAGCGTAATGTGTATCAAGGTTCTGGGTGGCTCGCACCGTCGCTACGCAGGCGTCGGCGACATCATTAAAGTTACCATCAAGGAAGCAATTCCTCGCGGTAAAGTTAAGAAAGGTGATGTCCTGAAGGCGGTAGTGGTGCGCACCAGGAAGGGTGTTCGTCGCCCGGACGGTTCTGTCATTCGCTTCGATGGTAACGCATGCGTTATTCTGAACAATAACAGCGAGCAGCCGATCGGAACGCGTATTTTTGGGCCGGTAACTCGTGAACTGCGTAACGAAAAGTTCATGAAAATTATCTCTCTGGCACCAGAAGTACTCTAAGGAGCGAACAATGGCAGCGAAAATCCGTTGTAATGACGAAGTTATCGTGCTGACCGGTAAAGACAAAGGTAAGCGCGGTAAGGTTAAGAATGTCCTGTCTTCTGGTAAGGTCATCATTGAAGGTATTAACCTGGTTAAAAAACATCAGAAGCCGGTTCCGGCCCTGAACCAACCAGGTGGCATCGTTGAAAAAGAAGCCGCAATTCAGGTTTCCAACGTAGCACTCTTTAATGCGGCTACTGGTAAGGCTGACCGTGTAGGCTTTAGGTTTGAAGATGGCAAGAAAGTCCGTTTCTTTAAGTCTAACAGCGAAACTATCAAGTAATTTGGAGTAGTACGATGGCGAAACTGCATGATTACTACAAAGACGAAGTAGTAAATAAACTCATGAAAGAGTTTGGCTACGCTTCTGTCATGCAAGTCCCTCGGGTCGAGAAGATCACCCTGAACATGGGTGTTGGTGAAGCGATCGCTGACAAGAAACTGTTGGATAATGCAGCAGCTGACTTGGCGGCTATCTCCGGTCAAAAGCCGTTGATCACCAAAGCTCGCAAATCTGTTGCAGGCTTCAAAATCCGCCAGGGCTATCCGATCGGCTGTAAAGTAACTCTGCGTGGCGAACGCATGTGGGAGTTCTTTGAGCGTCTGATCTCTATCGCTGTTCCGCGCATTCGTGACTTCCGTGGTCTTTCCGCGAAGTCTTTCGACGGTCGTGGTAATTACAGCATGGGCGTACGTGAGCAGATCATTTTCCCAGAAATCGACTATGACAAGGTCGATCGCGTTCGTGGTTTGGATATTACCATTACCACTACTGCGAAATCTGACGATGAAGGCCGTGCTCTGCTGACTGCCTTTGACTTCCCGTTCCGCAAGTAAGGGTTACTAAATGGCTAAGCAATCCATGAAAGCACGCGAAGTCAAGCGTGTGAAATTAGCAGATAAATTCTTCGCAAAACGCGCTGAACTTAAAGCTATCATTTCTGATGTGAACGCTTCTGATGAAGATCGTTGGAATGCTGTTCTGAAGCTGCAGACTCTGCCGCGTGATTCCAGCCCGTCTCGTCAGCGTAACCGCTGCCGTCAAACTGGCCGTCCGCACGCTTTCCTGCGGAAGTTCGGGTTGAGCCGTATTAAGGTCCGTGAAGCTGCTATGCGCGGTGAAATTCCGGGTCTTAAAAAGGCTAGCTGGTAATAGTCACCAATTGAATCACGGGAGTAAAGACAGATGAGCATGCAAGATCCGATCGCGGATATGCTGACCCGTATCCGTAACGGTCAGGCCGCGAACAAAGTTGCGGTCACCATGCCTTCCTCCAAGCTGAAAGTGGCAATTGCCAACGTGCTGAAGGAAGAAGGTTACATTGAAGATTTTAAAATCGAAGGCGACATCAAGCCTGAGCTGGAAGTTACTCTGAAGTATTTTCAGGGCAAGGCAGTCGTAGAAAGCATCCAGCGTGTTAGCCGTCCAGGTTTGCGCATCTATAAGAAAAAAGATGAGCTGCCAAAAGTTATGGCCGGTCTGGGTATTGCTGTAATTTCTACCTCTAAAGGTGTTATGACCGATCGTGCAGCGCGCCATGCTGGTCTTGGCGGCGAAATTATCTGCTACGTAGCTTAATCGGAGGAAAAAATGTCTCGTGTTGCTAAAGCACCGGTCGTTATTCCTGCCGGCGTAGAGGTAAAACTCAACGGTCAGGTTATTTCGATCAAAGGTAAAAACGGCGAGCTGACTCGTACTATCAATGATGCCGTAGAAGTTAAGCATGCTGACAATGCGTTGACCTTCGGTCCGCGCGATGGTTATGCAGATGGTTGGGCGCAGGCGGGTACCGCACGCGCACTGCTTAACGGTATGGTTATCGGTGTTACCGAAGGCTTCACTAAGAAGCTGCAGCTGGTTGGTGTAGGTTATCGTGCAGCGATCAAAGGAAGTGCGGTGAACCTGTCTCTGGGTTTATCACATCCTGTTGAACATCAGTTGCCGGCGGGAATCACTGCAGAGTGTCCGACTCAGACTGAGATCGTGCTGAAAGGCGCTGATAAACAGCTGATCGGCCAGGTTGCGGCTGACATACGCGCCTACCGTCGTCCTGAGCCTTACAAAGGCAAGGGTGTTCGCTACGCCGACGAAGTCGTGCGTACCAAAGAGGCTAAGAAGAAGTAAGGTAACACTATGGATAAGAAATCTGCTCGTATCCGTCGTGCGACCCGCGCACGTCGCAAGCTCAAAGAGCTTGGTGCAACTCGCCTGGTAGTACATCGTACTCCGCGTCATATATACGCACAGGTGATTGCGCCGAACGGTTCCGAAGTTCTGGTTGCTGCTTCTACTGTAGAAAAAGCTATTTCTGAACAACTGAAGAGTACCGGTAATAAAGATGCCGCTATTGCTGTAGGTAAAGCTATTGCAGAGCGTGCTATCGAAAAAGGCATCAAAGGTGTTTCTTTCGATCGCTCCGGTTTCCAATATCATGGTCGCGTCCAGGCACTGGCAGATGCTGCTCGTGAAGCTGGCCTTCAGTTCTAAGGTAGAGGTCTAAGATGGCACACATCGAGAAACAAGCTGGTGAACTGCAGGAAAAGCTGATCGCGGTAAACCGTGTATCAAAAACCGTAAAAGGTGGTCGTATCTTCTCTTTCACAGCTCTGACTGTGGTAGGTGATGGAAACGGCCGCATTGGTTTTGGGTACGGTAAAGCGCGTGAAGTGCCGGCAGCCATCCAGAAAGCGATGGAAAAAGCCCGTCGCAATATGATTAATGTCGCGCTGACTGGCGGTACCCTGCAACACCCGGTTAAAGGTGTTCACACAGGGTCTCGCGTATTCATGCAGCCAGCTTCTGAAGGTACCGGTATCATCGCCGGAGGTGCAATGCGCGCCGTTCTGGAAGTTGCAGGGGTTCATAACGTGTTGGCTAAAGCCTATGGTTCCACTAATCCAATCAACGTGGTTCGTGCAACTATTGATGGCCTCGCCAACATGAATTCCCCGGAAATGGTCGCTGCCAAGCGTGGTAAATCCGTTGAAGAAATTCTGGGGTAATTGACCATGGCTAAGACTATTAAAATTACACAAACGCGCAGCGCAATCGGCCGCCTGCCCAAGCACAAAGCAACGCTGGTTGGTTTAGGCCTGCGCCGTATTGGCCATACTGTTGAGCGCGAGGATACGCCAGCTGTTCGCGGCATGGTCAACGCGGTTTACTACATGGTTAAAGTGGAGGAGTAACAGATGCGTCTAAATACTCTGTCTCCAGCCGAAGGCTCTAAGCACGCGCCTAAGCGTCTGGGTCGTGGTATCGGTTCTGGCCTCGGTAAAACCGGTGGTCGTGGTCACAAAGGTCAGAAATCTCGTTCTGGCGGTGGCGTACGTCGCGGTTTTGAAGGTGGTCAGATGCCGTTGTATCGTCGTCTGCCGAAATTCGGTTTTACTTCTCGTAAAGCAGCAGTCACCGCAGAAGTGCGTTTGTCTGAGCTGACGAAAGTTGATGGCGATATTGTTGACCTGAATACGCTGAAAGCAGCAAACGTAATCGGTATTCAGATTGAATTTGCGAAGGTGATTCTGTCTGGTGAAGTCAAAGCACCGGTAACCGTTCGTGGCCTGCGTGTGACTAAAGGCGCTCGTGCTGCTATCGAAGCTGCTGGCGGTAAAATTGAGGAATAAGTAGCAGATGGCTAAGCAACCGGGATTAGATTTTCAAAGTGCCAAAGGTGGGTTAGGTGAACTGAAACGCAGACTGTTGTTTGTGATCGGTGCACTGATTGTGTTCCGCATTGGCTCTTTCATTCCTATCCCTGGTATTGATGCCACTGTACTTGCCAAACTGCTTGAGCAACAGCGAGGCACCATTATTGAAATGTTTAATATGTTCTCTGGTGGTGCTCTAAGTCGTGCCTCGATCTTCGCGCTGGGTATTATGCCGTATATTTCGGCATCTATTATTATCCAGCTGCTAACGGTGGTTCATCCAGCGTTAGCGGAGATTAAAAAGGAAGGGGAGGCTGGCCGTCGAAAGATTAGCCAGTACACCCGTTACGGGACGCTGGTATTGGCAGTATTTCAGTCAATCGGTATCGCAACCGGTTTACCGAATATGCCTGGAATGCAGGGTCTGGTGATTCATCCGGGCTTTGCTTTCTACTTTACCGCTGTTGTTAGCCTGGTTACCGGGACGATGTTCCTGATGTGGCTGGGTGAACAGATTACTGAGCGCGGTATCGGAAACGGTATCTCAATCATTATCTTCGCTGGTATCGTTGCGGGTTTGCCGCAGGCCATTGGCCATACCATCGAGCAGGCGCGGCAAGGCAACCTGCACTTCATTCTGCTGGTATTGGTTGCAGCGCTCGTATTTGCAGTGACTTACTTTGTTATTTTCGTTGAGCGTGGTCAGCGCCGCATTGTGGTGAACTATGCGAAACGTCAGCAAGGACGTCGGGTCTACGCTGCACAGAGTACACATTTACCACTTAAAGTGAATATGGCCGGGGTTATCCCAGCGATCTTTGCTTCCAGTATTATTCTGTTTCCTGCGACTATTGCGTCCTGGTTCGGAAGTGGTTCTGGTTGGAATTGGTTGTCAGATATTTCACTATATTTGCAGCCGGGACAACCGCTCTATGTGTTACTTTATGCGACTGCAATCATTTTCTTCTGTTTCTTTTATACGGCGCTGGTATTTAACCCGCGTGAAACAGCAGATAACCTGAAGAAGTCCGGTGCATTCGTACCAGGAATTCGTCCGGGAGAGCAAACGGCGAAGTATATTGATAAAGTAATGACGCGTTTGACGTTGGTCGGTGCACTCTACATTACCTTTATCTGCCTGATACCGGAGTTCATGCGTGATGCGATGAATGTTCCTTTCTACTTTGGCGGTACGTCACTGCTGATCGTAGTCGTTGTCATCATGGACTTTATGGCTCAAGTGCAAACTCTGATGATGTCCAGTCAATATGAGTCTGCTTTGAAGAAGGCAAACCTGAGAGGCTATAATCGCTGATTAGGGGCCTGAGAAGTTACGGAGAGTAAAAATGAAAGTTCGTGCTTCCGTCAAGAAATTATGCCGCAATTGCAAAATCATTCGTCGCGACGGTGTTGTGCGTGTAATTTGCAGTGCAGAGCCTAAGCACAAACAGCGCCAAGGCTGATTTAGTTGCATATTTTTCTTGCAAAGTCGGGTTGAGCTGGCTAGATTAGCCAGCCAATCTTTTTTATGTCTATGCGTTTCCATTTGAGTATCCTGAAAACGGGCTTTTCGGCATGGAGCGCATATTTAACTTAATAGGAGTGCATAGTGG
The DNA here is from genome assembly GCF_900115045.1 of Izhakiella capsodis. Lineage (GTDB taxonomy): Bacteria > Pseudomonadota > Gammaproteobacteria > Enterobacterales > Enterobacteriaceae > Izhakiella > Izhakiella capsodis. The sequence continues at coordinate 12,215 of NZ_FOVC01000017.1, forward strand.
CCCGTATAGCAGGCATTAACATTCCTGATCATAAACATACCGTTATCGCTTTAACCTCGATCTACGGTATCGGCAAAACTCGTTCTAAAGCCATCTGTGCCTCAACGGGTATTGCTGAAGATGTTAAGATCAGTGAGCTATCAGAAGAGCAGATTGAACAGCTGCGTGATGCAGTTGGCAAATTCGTCGTTGAAGGCGATCTGCGCCGTGAAATCACCCTGAGCATCAAGCGTCTTATGGATCTTGGCTGCTACCGTGGTTTGCGTCATCGTCGTGGTCTACCGGTACGCGGTCAGCGCACCAAGACCAACGCCCGTACCCGTAAGGGTCCGCGCAAACCGCTCAAGAAATAATCGGGGTGATTGAATAATGGCAAAGGCACCAGTTCGTGCACGTAAACGTGTAAGAAAGCAAGTCTCTGATGGCGTGGCTCATGTTCATGCCTCTTTTAACAACACCATCGTTACTATTACCGATCGTCAGGGTAACGCTCTGGGTTGGGCAACATCCGGTGGTTCTGGTTTCCGTGGTTCTCGCAAGTCTACGCCATTCGCTGCACAGGTTGCTGCTGAACGCTGCGCAGAGGCCGTGAAAGATTATGGTATCAAGAATCTGGAAGTTATGGTTAAGGGGCCGGGTCCGGGCCGCGAATCTACTATTCGCGCTCTGAACGCCGCTGGTTTCCGCATCACGAATATTACTGATGTGACTCCGATCCCTCACAACGGTTGTCGTCCGCCGAAAAAACGTCGCGTTTAACGTACGTTTTTAGGATAGTTGGAGAAAGAAAATGGCAAGATATTTGGGTCCTAAGCTCAAGCTGAGCCGCCGCGAGGGTACAGACCTCTTCCTGAAGTCTGGCGTTCGCGCGATTGATTCCAAGTGTAAGATTGAACAGGCTCCTGGCCAGCACGGTGCGCGTAAACCGCGTCTGTCTGACTACGGTGTCCAGTTACGTGAAAAGCAAAAAGTTCGTCGTATGTACGGCATTCTTGAACGTCAGTTCCGTAACTATTACAAAGAAGCAGCACGTCTGAAAGGCAATACCGGTGAAAACCTGTTGGCTCTGCTGGAAGGTCGTCTGGATAACGTAGTTTATCGTATGGGCTTCGGCGCCACTCGTGCAGAAGCACGCCAGCTGGTTAGTCATAAGTCTGTAATGGTGAACGGACGCGTTGTTAACATCGCTTCTTTTCAGGTATCTCCGAATGACGTTGTTAGCATCCGCGAGAAAGCCAAAAAGCAGTCTCGCGTGAAAGCCGCCCTGGAGCTAGCTGAACAGCGTGAAAAGCCTACATGGCTGGAAGTTGATGCAACTAAGATGGAAGGTGTGTTCAAGCGTATTCCTGAACGTACCGATCTGTCTGCGGACATTAACGAACACCTGATCGTCGAGCTTTACTCCAAGTAAAGCTTAGTACCAAAGAGAGGACACAATGCAGGGTTCTGTGACAGAGTTTCTAAAACCGCGCCTGGTAGATATCGAGCAAGTCAGTTCGACGCATGCCAAGGTGACCCTTGAACCTTTAGAGCGTGGTTTTGGCCACACTCTAGGTAACGCACTGCGCCGTATTCTGCTTTCATCAATGCCGGGTTGCGCGGTGACCGAGGTTGAGATTGATGGTGTACTGCACGAGTACAGCACTAAAGAAGGCGTCCAGGAAGATATTCTGGAAATCCTGCTCAATCTGAAAGGGCTGGCGGTGAGAGTTCAGGGTAAAGATGAAGTTATTTTAACCCTGAATAAATCTGGCATTGGCCCTGTGACTGCAGCCGACATTACCCATGATGGTGATGTCGAAATCGTCAAGCCACAGCATGTGATCTGCCATCTGACCGATGATAATGCCGCTATTAGCATGCGTATCAAAGTGCAGCGTGGTCGTGGTTATGTGCCGGCTTCTGCCCGAATTCATTCGGAAGAAGATGAGCGCCCAATTGGCCGTCTGTTAGTAGACGCCTGCTACAGCCCCGTAGAGCGTATCGCCTACAATGTTGAAGCTGCGCGTGTAGAACAGCGTACCGACTTGGACAAGCTGGTTATCGAAATGGAAACCAATGGCACTCTGGATCCTGAAGAAGCGATCCGCCGTGCGGCTACCATTCTGGCTGAACAACTGGAAGCTTTCGTTGACTTACGTGATGTACGTCAGCCGGAGATAAAAGAAGAGAAACCAGAATTCGATCCGATCCTGCTGCGCCCTGTTGACGATCTGGAATTGACTGTCCGCTCTGCTAACTGTCTGAAGGCAGAAGCTATCCACTACATCGGTGATCTGGTACAGCGTACTGAGGTTGAGCTGCTGAAAACGCCCAACCTTGGTAAGAAATCTCTTACTGAGATTAAAGACGTGCTAGCCTCACGCGGTTTGTCTCTGGGCATGCGCCTTGAGAACTGGCCGCCGGCAAGCATTGCTGATGAATAAACGGATCGCAGGTTAAGGTTCCACTGAGAAGGATAAGGTCATGCGCCATCGTAAGAGTGGTCGTCAACTGAACCGCAACAGCAGCCATCGTCAGGCTATGTTCCGTAACATGGCAAGTTCTCTGGTTCGTCATGAGATCATCAAGACGACACTGCCTAAAGCGAAAGAGCTGCGTCGCGTGGTTGAGCCGCTGATTACTCTCGCCAAGACCGACAGCGTTGCTAATCGTCGTCTGGCATTCGCCCGTACTCGTGATAATGAGATCGTGGCAAAACTGTTTAATGAGCTTGGCCCGCGTTTTGCGAGCCGTGCAGGTGGTTACACTCGTATTCTTAAGTGTGGCTTCCGCGCTGGTGATAACGCTCCGATGGCTTACATCGAGCTGGTTGATCGTCCAGAAGTTCAAGCTGAAGCCGCTGCAGAGTAATCTGCAAGGTAACAGAGAAAAAAACCGGGCGTTGCCCGGTTTTTTTCTGTCTGTTATTTTTTCTCTGTTAAAAATAATATTGCATTATACGTTTCTAAATGGAGCAGCCATCATGTGATTTATCGATCGGTTTGTTGAGCAACAGATCAGTGATGCACAGCAAAAGGCGTATTCGATAATTTCCCCGGCGAAGGTTTGCCTCTTAAGCTTAATGATGACAGCCTGGTTCCGGAAGCGCTGCGTCTGGTCTACTGTATGTTGAAGAATGCGGGATTTCTCCCACCGGAACTGTAAATGCGCAAAGATGCAGTTAAGTTAGACACATTGCTGCGTACGTTAGATCCGTCGAAGGATAGCTATGAAAGTTCACTGAAACATCTGCGTCTGCTGGAGCTACGGCTGCAGCATGCCGGGATGAATATGGCTTTTCTGCATGGTGATTACGGGCAGGTTATACGTGGGCATTTCGCCGAAAAGGAGACATTATGTATCGCATTGGACAACTGGCTAGGCTGGCTGACGTCACCCCGGATACCGTTCGATTTTATGAAAAGCAGGGTATGATGGATCACGAGGTTCGTACGGAGGGTGGGTTCCGGCTTTATAGCGATAACGATTTGCTGCGGCTTAAATTTATTCGCTACGGTCGCCAGCTTGGTTTTACCCTCGAAGCGATCAAAGAGTTACTGTCGATTAGAGTTGATCCTGAACGTCATACCTGCCGTGAATCAAAAGCCATTGTTCAGTTTCGATTGGCGGAAGTTCAAAATATGATTAGCGAGCTGCAAAAAATGCAGGACTCGTTGCAGCATCTTCATGACCTGTGTTGCGGCACTGCGCATAGCAGTGTTTCATGTTCGATTCTTGAAGCGTTGGAGCATGGAGCTATGCAAAATATTATCGCATCTACTTAGTTTATTATGCGTGAGCCATACTGGCTGGACGCCCGAGATCCGGAGAAATTTATGGCTGATTTTCGGTATAAAAGAGGAAAGATTCGTAATAATGCGCTGAAGGCGCTTTTACAGGTTCCTCTTTTTCGTCAGCGAGTTGAAGTCAATCTCAGAGGTAAACCCAGCTACCGCAGTAAAGAGAAAAATTGCAGGAGTATGAATTGGGAGAGCATTGGTAAAATGAGCATTTACCAATGCCCTCTTGCTTAATCGCCATCATTCATACCACTACTGCGTCAGCTGCAGGTCAAGGGAAGAGATCTGGCCGTTAAGCGCGGTCCATTTCATGGATAATACAATAACCAGTCCCGGTCACTGGCAGATGTAAGCTCCCGGGAGTTAGTCGTTATTTTATTAATTCATCAATTGTTAAAGCCGATTCTCACTGCTCTAATCAGACTTTGTTGTTCTGTTGCTTTAGCAGATCACGAATATCGGTAAGCAGTACTTCTTCAGCACTGGGTTGGGCTACAGCTTTTTCAACTTCTTTTTTCTGATAAAGTTTGTTCATCAATTTGATAGCGATAAAAATCGCGAAAGCAATGATGACAAAGTCGAAAATTGTCTGCAGGAAAACACCATATTCCATTACAACGGCAGGGACATTGCCTTGAGCCGGCCGTAATACCCAACTGAACTGCTTAAAGTCCACCCCACCGATTAATAATCCCAGTGGGGGCATAATGATGTTTGCTACCAGTGACGAGACAATTTTTCCGAATGCGGCGCCGATGATGACACCTACGGCGAGGTCAACCACGTTGCCACGCATAGCAAAATCTCGAAACTCTTTAAAAATACTCATTGTTATCTCCTGTCCTATGCCAGTCTTAAAGTCTAACAAAGGGTCGTGCTTTTGCCACATTGATTGCTAATAAAGTAGCAATACCGGTGAGTTATGCATGTCATCACAGTTACAGGAAAAATGGACTTGGCTGGAACAAGCGTTCAACATCCGACACAAACTTCTTATCCGTCAGGAACATTATGACGTGGTCACCCTGTTCGATACGCAGGTTGTCGTTAGCGATCATGACATCATCTCCTCGAACGACTGCACCAATAATTGTTCCCGGCGGCAGTTTGATCTCATCGATTAACCTGCCTACCACGCGTGAGGTTGATTCATCTCCATGTGCAATAGCTTCAATTGCTTCAGCAACGCCTCTACGTAAAGAGGAGACGCCGACAATGTCTGCCTTGCGCACATGGCTTAATAGGGCTGATATGGTGGCTTGCTGAGGTGAGATTGCGATATCAATGACGCTGCCCTGGACTAAATCGACATAGGCACGGCGTTGAATTAACACCATCACTTTCTTCGCGCCCATGCGTTTCGCCAACATTGCAGACATAATGTTAGCTTCGTCATCATTGGTAATGGCAATAAACAGATCGACCTGATCAATGTGTTCTTCGATCAACAGTTCCTGATCTGATGCATCACCGTAAAATACAACAGTATCCTGCAACTGTTCGGCAAGATCGTTGGCACGCTGTTGATCGCGTTCGATAAGTTTAACGCTGTATTGCTTTTCCAGCCTTTTTGCCAGACCGAACCCGATATTACCGCCGCCGACAATCATAATGCGTTTATATGGTTTTTCCAGACGCTGATATTCACTCATTACCGCACGAATATGCTGGCTGGCGGCGATAAAAAATATTTCATCACCCGCTTCAACAATCGTGGATCCTTGAGGGCGGATAGGACGATCGTGACGAAAAATAGCGACAACTCGTGTATCAATATGAGGCATATGATCGCGCATTACCGAGAGCGCGTTGCCCACAAGAGGACCACCATAGTAGGCTTTCACTACAGCAAGGCTAACTTTACCTTCTGCAAAATTCACTACCTGCAGAGCGCCGGGATATTCAATTAAACGATAAATATTATCGATGACTAATTGTTCTGGCGATATCAGATGATCGATCGGAATGGCTTCGGGTATGAATAATTTATTTGCATCGTGGATATAATCTGGTGCGCGAATACGAGCAATTCGATTGGGGGTGTTAAAAAGCGTATAAGCGATCTGACAGGCAACCATATTAGTCTCGTCAGAATTAGTTACCGCAACCAGCATATCTGCGTCACCCGCGCCGGCTTCACGCAGCGTACGCGGATGTGAACCGGGACCAACTACCACGCGTAAATCGAATTTATCCTGTAATTGCCGCAGCCGCAGAGGATTCGTGTCCACGACAGTAATATCATTATTTTCACCAACGAGGTTCTCTGCCAGGGTTCCGCCAACCTGGCCTGCACCTAAAATGATTATTTTCATAGCACATCAACCTGCCGGTTATTCTGGATTAGCAATTTTTATCAATTTGGCATAGAAAAAACCATCACCGCCATCGGGCGTGGGAAATATTTGCAACCCTGGCTGCATGGGGGTTCCTGTATCAGTTAATTGAGCATCATGATGTCGGGATAGAAAAGCCGTAATTTGCTGATGATTCTCTTCCGGCAATACGGAGCAGGTTGCATAAACTAGCGTGCCACCTTTTTTCAAATGTGGCCAAATAGCATCGAGGATTGTTAATTGTAAAGCGGCCAGATCGCCAATATCACGATCGCGGCGCAACCATTTTATGTCCGGATGCCTTCGAATAACGCCGGTTGCGGAGCAGGGGGCGTCTATCAGAATGCGGTCGAACTGTTTTTCGCCACACCATGCAGAGGGTTTACGCCCATCCCCCTGGATAACCTGAGCTTGCATGCCGAGACGCGCCAGATTTTCAGTTATTCTCACCAGCCTTTGAGCATCTGCGTCTACCGACAGTACATTGGCTGTTGGTGCAACCTCAAGAATATGAGTCGTTTTTCCTCCGGGCGCGGCGCAAAGATCGAGGATTACCTCGCCCTCATGCGGTTGAAGCAGGCGGACACAGCCTTGCGCTGAAACGTCCTGCACGGTAACCCAGCCTAGGCTAAAACCAGGTAGTTGGCTGACGGCGCAAGGCGTGGCCAGGCGCAAAGCATCGGGTTCATCAGGATGGGGGAAGGCATCATTACCTCTTTCTCTCAGCAGTGCCAGCCAGGCATTGCGTGAGTGAAACTGACGGTTTATGCGCACCCACATCGGCGGACGTTGATTATTAGCAACCACTATTTCGTGCCAGTTATCGGGCCAGGCGAGTTGCAGGCGGCTCAGTAGCCAGCCAGGATGAAGATAATTTACTGTGGCATCATCGACCAGTGACATCAATTCTGACTGACGACGTTGAAATTGTCGAAGAACACCATTGATTAACCCTTTCATCTGGTTACGATTCAATGCTGCGGCACCTTCAACCGTCTCAGCCAGGGCTGCGTGGGGAGGAACCCGCATTGCGATCAGCTGATACAGTCCAACCATGATTAAGAAATGCAGAGGACGAAGTTTTCCTTTTAGAGTTCGCTCCATCAATTGACCAGTAAGTGCTTCAAGACGGGGTAGCATGCGCAAAACGCCAAAACATAATTCCTGCAACAATGCACCGTCTTTATCATTCAGAGGCTTTTGCATAACGGGCAGTATGGTGCTGAGTGATTCACCCTTCTCTACCACGCGCTCAAGCGCCACGGCAGCAAGGCTTCGCACATTGTTTTGTTTTTTCATAACGACTTATAAGTTATAAACCCGGCATTTACCGGGTTTGTTTATCAGGCTAGTTTGTTACCGGGTAAAAACCATTCCCGACGTGAATTAAGCAGATCCCGAGCCGGCATCGCCTTCTTGCCTTGCGGTTGCAATATCTCAAGATTGAGAATGCCATCGGAGGTGGCGATCCGAATTCCATTTTTGTCTGCCTGCAGGATATCGCCTGGCTGGCTGTTGGCAACGCTGGGCAACACCGATGCTTGCAATACTTTAATCGATATGTCATCAACCATAAGATAACTTACCGGCCACGGATTAAATGCCCGAATGCAACGTTCAAGTTGAATTGCCGGTAAAGACCAGTTAAGGCGGGCCTCTTCTTTGGTCAGCTTTTCCGCATAATTTGCCAGACTGTCATTTTGCTTTTCCGGCATAAAACTACCTGTGGCGAGCTGCCCAATGCTTTTCATTAAGCCTTGTGGTCCGAGGGTGGCCAATTTGTTATAGAGGGTCGCACTGGTATCGTTGTCTTCGATCGGGCAACTGAGTTTGTAGAGCATATCTCCAGTGTCCAGACCGGCATCCATTAGCATAATGGTAATGCCGGTTGTTGCGTCACCAGCCCAAAGCGCGCGTTGGATCGGTGCTGCGCCGCGCCAACGCGGCAGCAGTGAACCATGAACATTTATGCAGCCTAGCCTGGGCATATCAAGTACCGCCTGGGGCAGGATCAAACCGTAGGCTACGACGATCATGAGATCTGCCCGCAGTCCAGATACCAATAGCTGACTTTCTTTCTGAAGAAGTGATTTTGGCTGAAATACAGGAATATTTTCAGCTTCCGCCAGCTTTTTTACCGGACTGGCCATTAACTGTTTGCCCCGGCCTGCTGGTCTGTCGGGCTGAGTAAATACGCCTACGACATTGTGAGCTGAACCCAGCAATGCAGCGAGATGACGGGCGGCGAAATCAGGTGTACCGGCAAAGATAATATTTAATGGTTCAGACACGTTGGTTTTTTACTCGACTGTCGATGATTAAGCCCGTGTGCTCTGGCGCTGAAGCTTCTCCAGCTTTTGACGTACGCGTTGACGTTTAAGCGGAGAAAGATAGTCAATAAAAAGCTTGCCCAGCAGATGATCCATTTCATGCTGAATACAAATAGCCAGTAGGCCATCCGCTTCTATTTCGAACGTATTGCCGTCGCGATCGAGCGCCCGTACTTTTACGTTTTCTGCGCGAGGTACAAGGGCTCGATAGCCGGGAATAGAAAGGCAGCCTTCTTCTATGCCAGTTTCACCGCCTTTCTCCAGTAACTCTGGATTGATCAAAACCAGACGGCTATCCCGATTTTCCGAAACGTCTATAACGATGATCCGTTGATGAATATCGACCTGTGTAGCGGCGAGGCCAATGCCTTCTTCGCTATACATAGTCTCGAACATATCATCAACGATACGTTGAATGTTGGTATCAACTGTTTTAACCGGCTCCGCAATGGTACGTAGCCGATCGTCCGGATAGTGTAAAACCTGCAAAATGGACATAATTTTCCAGAGCTGTGTTCTAAGGGGAAGAATATATTTTGTTTATTGTAGACATTTCAGCGTCTGATTGACAGCATTCAGACCAGCATGGAAGCGCCTCAATTACCTGGGACAGGGCAATGACTGAAACCAAAACCATTATCTGGCTGCGACTGCAAAATGTCACCGGTTTAACGCCTCAACGGCGGCTTAGTATTGTTCAACGGCTGGGTGATAACTCCAGCTTACAGAAAGCCGACATGGATGATGTGGGTCTCAGTGACGACCAGCAGCGACTTTTCTGGCTTTCAGAAGAGCGGGAGATAGCTACGACGCTGGATTGGCTGGCGCAATCGAATAGTCATTTAATCACATGGGGCGCACCGAAGTACCCCCCTTTACTGGCGCAAATTGCTACGCCGCCATCGATGTTATTTGTACAAGGGTCTATTGATGTGCTCCATTCTCCGCAGCTTGCTGTGGTTGGCAGCAGGCAATCATCGGTATACGGCAAGCAGTGGGGCACACTATTTTCTCAGGCGTTAGCACTGAGTGGGTTAACATTGACCAGCGGGCTGGCATTGGGAATTGATGGCATCGTTCATACCGGCGCGTTGGATGTGGGAGGCAAAACCATTGCGGTATTAGGCAGCGGATTACTGCGTTGCCATCCGAAATCCCATCGTCCTCTTGCCGAAGCAATCATTGATCAAGGGGGCGCACTGGTTTCGGAATGTACCTTAGATGCGCCTCCAGTCGGCTGGCATTTCCCTCGACGTAATCGGATCATCAGTGGCCTGAGCCTTGGTGTCCTGGTCGTGGAGGCCGCCTCTCGCAGCGGCTCTCTAATTACCGCACGGCATGCCCTTGAGCAAAATCGAGACGTTTTTGCCTTGCCAGGTGCATTGGGAAATCCGACAAGCGCGGGTGCGCATGAATTGATCCAGCAAGGTGCGCTACTGGTGACACATCCTAATAATATTCTTGAACAGCTCAATGGTAATTTACACTGGCTGCCAGGTATTCCAGAAAAGTCACTATTTTCATCATATGATACCACGGTGCCATTGCCATTTGCTGACGTGTTGGCTAACGTAGGAGATGAGGTTACACCTGTTGACGTTGTCGCTGAACGCGCCGGCCAACCTGTGCCAGTCATCGTAGCTAAGCTGCTTGAGTTGGAGTTAGCAGGATGGATCGCAGCTGTACCCGGCGGCTATGTCCGATTGAGGAGGGCAAGCCATGTTCGACGTACTCATGTACTTATTTGAAACATATATCCACAACGAAGTCGAAATGCGAGTGGATCAGGATAAGCTGACTGATGACTTGACCGATGCGGGTTTTCATCGTGAAGATATCTATAATGCGTTGAGCTGGTTAGAGAAGTTGGCAGATTACCAGGACGGTCTTGCCACACCAATTCAACTGGCATCCGATCCGCTGTCAATGCGGATTTACACTGAAGCTGAGAGTCAGCGCCTTGGTGCCGAATGCCGTGGTTTTATTCTATTCCTGGAGCAGATCCAGGTGTTGAATATGGATACGAGGGAAATGGTCATTGAACGCGTGATGGCGCTGGATACCCTTGAGTTTGATCTGGAAGATCTCAAGTGGGTTGTGTTGATGGTGCTGTTTAACAGCCCAGGATGTGAAAACGCTTATCAGCAGATGGAAGAGCTTCTTTTCGACGTTGATGAAGGAATGATGCACTGAGACTATGCTATTTGTGCAATGAATTATGAGTAAAACAATGCTGTTCAGTGCACCAAAAAATGAGCTCTGCCCTCAGTGTGGGGCAGAGACGATCATACGTTCAGGAAAACATGGCGCTTTCTTGGGATGTTCTGACTACCCTCAGTGTAACTATATTCGGCCACTGAAACAGCAGGCGGATGGCCATATTATTAAAGTGCTTGAAGCACAACGTTGCCCACTATGCCTGGGCGAACTTGTATTGCGGCAAGGACATTATGGTATGTTCATTGGTTGTCACAATTATCCGCAGTGTGAGCATACCGAGACAATTGATCCTCCTGACGAAACTTCAATTGGTTGTCCTCAGTGCAAACAGGGTAAATTAGTGCAGCGTCGTTCACGCTACGGCAAAGCCTTTCATGCCTGCGACCGCTTTCCTGAGTGTCAGTATGCCGTCAACTATACCCCGATAGAAGGTCAGTGCGCGCATTGCCAGTTTCCATTATTCATCGAGAAGAAAAATAAGCGCGGAGTGAAGCGATTTTGCGCCAGTAAGGCCTGTGGAAAGCCCGTCGATACAGGAAATGCCTGTGAACCTTGAAGTAAAAAACGATAATTTTAAGCTATGCCTCGATGCGCTGCGTGAAAACAAAGTTATTGCCTATCCAACGGAAGCCGTTTTTGGATTAGGTTGTAATCCTGAAAGTGAAACCGCTGTGATGAAACTTCTGGCGTTAAAGCATCGGCTGCCGGAAAAGGGATTAATTCTGATTGCTGATTCTTTCTCCCAGCTGGAGCCATACGTGGCACTGAGGGAGTTGTCTGTCCTGCAAAAAGAACGCATGTTTGCGAGTTGGCCTGGGCCTGTTACATGGATATTACCTGCCTGCCCACAGACGCCTCGCTGGTTAACGGGACGTTTTGACTCCCTGGCGGTGCGTGTGACCAACCATCCACTGGTTAAAAAACTTTGCAGTGAACTTGGAAAGCCATTGGTTTCAACTAGCGCTAACCTCAGTGGTCGGGAGCCTTGCCGCAATGAAAACGAGGTTTATAATCAGTTTGGTAGCAAATTTCCGGTGCTGATTGGTCAGACTGGTGGGCGAATCAACCCTTCCGAAATTCGTGATGCACTGACGGGTAATCAGATAAGACCGGGATAAGTGAACATGTCAAAACAAACCTATGCGGTTTTTGGTAATCCAATTAAACACAGTCGCTCCCCCCGTATTCATCAGCTGTTTTCTCTGCAGACGGGAATTGTGCACCCTTATAGTCGAATTCTGGCTGCACAGGATGGCTTCGCAACGGCCATTGAAGCCTTTTTTAATGCGGGTGGTCAGGGAGCCAATGTGACGACGCCCTTTAAACTGGAAGCTTGCCGACTGGCTAATCAGCTGACTGAACGAGCTTCTTTAGCTGGGGCGGTAAATACCTTAAAGCGCAGGCATGATAGGACATTACTTGGTGATAATACAGATGGGATTGGACTGCTGACTGACCTCAAACGCCTGGCCATGATCCAGCCAGGATTCAAAGTTCTTTTGATTGGAGCAGGAGGCGCTGCACGTGGAGTCATCTTGCCTTTGCTACAGTATGATGTAGATATTGTTATCACTAACCGGACGCTGGCGCGAGCCGAAGAGCTGGTTCAGCTGTTTAATCAATATGGCAATATTCAGTATCGTGCTTTAAGCAAACTATCTGGGCTGCATTTTGATCTAATCATTAATGCAACATCCAGCGGCTTAGAGGGGGGTATCCCGGCAATTCCAGCTTCAATTATTAGAGATGAAACCCACTGCTACGACATGTTTTATAGCCAGAGTGCTACGCCTTACCTTATCTGGTGTCAGCAGAGGGGTGCTCAACATGTCGCTGATGGGTTAGGAATGCTGGTGGGGCAGGCCGCTCATTCCTTTTATCTCTGGCATGGAATAATGCCAGAGATAACGCCAATAATAACCAGACTGAAATGCGAGCTATCTGAGTGAACCAGTCGATACAGTTTCCGGAGCGGGCATGGTGTGTCGCTTATCGGCAAGTCATTTGCCTAATCGCATTGGTGGATAGTTTTCAGATAGTTTGCGCGATCTTAACAGCGTCTTGTCTGCGCTATACAGCAATGATATTTCATCTCTTGCAACTTTTTAGAAGCATCGCTGGGAGTTAGAAGATGAAGCCAGCGATGCAATTATGAAGGTTCTGAGGGCGATCAAGACTAGGTGTGGCTTTTCTGGGATAGATATTCATCTTTCCATTTTACGTAATTATCAGCCGAGTAGTGTAATCCCTTTATTTCTTGGTCTGTTAATGCTCTGGCCTGATGCACTGGGCTACCGAGATAAAGAAAACCACTTACTAGTCGTTTACCCGGCGGAACCAGACTTCCAGCACCTATCATTACATCTTCTTCAATAACTGCGCCATCCAGAACAATTGATCCCATTCCAATTAATACCCGATCTTTAATGGTACAGCCGTGTAACATTACCTTATGGCCGACAGTAACGTTCTCGCCGATCACTAAGGGATTGCCCTGCGGATTATTGTCTGATTTATGGGTAACATGCAAAACGCAGCCGTCCTGGATGTTCGTACGGGCGCCGATAGTTATGCAATTAACATCCCCACGGATTGCTACCAAAGGCCAGATGCCAACATCGTCCGCTATGGTTACGTCGCCGATGATTACGCTACTCGCGTCGACCATTACCCGTTGGCCTGTCGTTGGAAGCTTTCCATTCAATGTGCGCAATGCTAATGACATCATATCTTTCTCCATTATCCTGAAGATCAAAGACTGACGTAAAATGTATGTTTGGATCAACAGATATAAGCACAGAGTACTGTTTTGTGTTTTAGGTCGATGGCTAAATCCGGCCTACCGGGCAAAACGACAAGTAATAAAAATTTTAAAAAGGGCTTGTGTAATTCACTTGGCCGCCTATAATGCGCCACCACTGACACGGTAAAGCGGTAACGCGGTCGGGTCAGCAAGGTAATGAAGTGATTCATTTTCTTGTGAGAGGGAAGGAAAAAAACCTTGACTCTTCAGCGGTGAAGCGTAATATACGCCACCTCGCGACAGCAGGCTCAGCGCCGCGTCGCACTGCTCTTTAACAATTTATCAGACAATCTGTGTGGGCACTCGCAGGATTGATATCGCAAAACTATTTGATGTATCAAGTCTTGAAGAGTGAACACGTAAATTCATTACGTAATCATCCGTTTTAACGGATGAAGAGTTTAATTCTTTGAGCATCAGACGCTTTTAAATTGAAGAGTTTG
>NZ_FOVC01000005.1 GCF_900115045.1 Izhakiella capsodis
AAGGGTCATTTGAAAAAAATCCGTGCGGTGCAAAAGGTCATCGCTGAATTGTCACAGGTACAAATACCAGACTTGGGCAACTTTCCCGATGGAGATCCCGCATGACGCCAATACAGTTCATAGAGAAAAACGTCATCTCTGAGCTGGTTAAGCAGGGCTTTGACAATACAGTAGCCCGCATAAGCGCTGATCGGGCGGTAGACCATTACCGCCGTTCAGCTTCAGCCAGCGCAAAAGGAAAGATGTTTGATGACTGCCTGTGCATAGCGAAAGCATGGGCGAAAAAGTATCAGAAAAATAAGGTGTTGATGTGATGAATTTAAAGATGCAAGGACTATCAACGAGTCAGGCTGTGCTTCTGATTGCGTTGGTTTTTATCGGTGCGGCAACAATTGGCCTGTTGTTCAGCTGGATTCTACTTAATGCGTGGAACATGTTTGCACATGCTGCAGGGTTCAATGCAGTAATTCCGATTACCTGGGCAACCGTCATAGGTTCATACCTCATTTACAGTGCTTTACGCTCAATATTCTCCAGCACTAAAAAATAATCGAGAGCCACTTTCACAACGGCTTTTAACTTCAACAGATTATTAAACTGCCAATCAGCGAAATAGCAGAGTTAATTTACTGTGCGACCCGTGGCGGAATACTTACTTCTTAGCAGGAAATTCTAAATGGCAGAACTGACAATTAAGCAAGAGGCTTTTTGTCGGGCATACATTGAAACGGGTAACGCGTCGGAGGCGTACCGCTTATCGTATGCCGCTGACAAGATGAAGCCAGAAAGCGTAAATCGTAAAGCCAAAGAGGTATTAGATAACGTCAAGGTTTCGGCAATGATATCTAAATTGAAAAGTGAAATTAAAGAAAGACACAACGTTACAGTTGATTCGCTAATTAAAGAGCTGGAAGAAGCGAGGAAAGCCGCATTAGCTGCAGAGACGCCGCAATCATCCGCCGCCGTTGCTGCGACGATGGGTAAAGCGAAACTGACCGGGCTTGATAAAGTCGTAGTCGAGCTAACGGGCGGCATTAAAGTAGAGCGTAAGTCAATCAAGGACATATTCAGTGGCTAATCCTTACTTCCGTCCCTTCGCAGAAAGCGCCCCATATAAAGTGGCCTACGGTGGAAGGGGAAGTGGGAAGTCATACTTCTTTGCTGAGTTGGCTGTAGAAGTAGCGCGACGAATAAACACAGTGATTTTATGTACGCGTGAATTCCAGGGGTCGATAAGCGACTCAGTTCACAGATTGCTATGTGAGACTATAGAAAGGCTGGGTTATTCTTTAGAGTTTGAAATACAGAAAAATACAATCGTGCATCACGGAACAGGCGCAAGTTTTGTATTTTCTGGAATAAAAAATAATGTCACAAAAATAAAATCAATACAGGGTGTTGGTATTTGCTGGGTTGAAGAAGCCGAAGCAGTAACTAAAGAATCTTGGGATGTACTCATTCCTTCAATTCGCGGTGATAAGCATTCAGAAATATGGGTAAGTTTTAACCCAAAAAATATACTCGACGATACATACCAGCGATTCATTGTTAATCCGCCCTCTGGCGCAATAGTGCTCAAGGCAAATTACAACAACAACCCGTTTTTCCATGAGTCTCCACTTCCAGCACAGATGGCTGAGTGCAAAGAACGCGACTACGACCTTTACCTGCACATTTGGGAAGGCGAGCCGGTTGCTGACAGCGACATGGCAATCATCAAGCCTTCATGGATAGCGGCTGCTATTGATGCTCATCTGAAAATTGGATTTACACCTTCTGGCAAAAAGCGCGTCGGCTTTGACGTGGCTGATGAGGGTGAGGATAGCAACGCAATAACTCTGGCTCATGGCTCAGTTGTCCTGGACTGCAATCAGTGGAATAAAGGCGATGTCATTACATCTGCCGACCGCGTTAAAAACTACGCAGAAGAGGCTAGGGCTGGTGAGATTGTTTACGACTCAATCGGCGTAGGCGCTGGCGTTAAAGCCCATCTGAAGCGCGTATGTCGCATTCCTGCCACAGGATTTAATGCCGGTGAATCAGTGTTTAAGCCTGACGCGAAATACGCAGACGGTAAGACCAACAAAGACATGTTCTCAAACATCAAAGCTCAGGCATGGTGGGGTGTGCGTGACCGGTTCTATAACACCTGGCGCGTAATTAAACATCTTGAGGCGAACCCAAAAGATACTGAGTTTGTGAAGCAGTTCAGCGACGACCAGTTAATAAGTCTTTCATCCGGCATCAGGCAGCTTGAATATCTTAAAGCTGAATTGTCACGCCCTTGGGTCGACTATGACAACAATGGACGAGTGAAAGTTGAGAGCAAAAAAGACATGAAAAAGCGCGGCATACCGTCTACAAATATGGCTGACTCGCTGATTATGGCTTTCGCTCCCGTTCATAAGCCGTTTCACATTCCTGACGAGATACTTCAATGACAAGACGAAAAACAGCGCCAGCAACTCGACGGGAAGTGGCAAAGATTACACAGATGCACCTCGATTATGCAGCTGTTGCTAAGGATGAAAAGCCGTTTACTGAGTTCAAAAGATACGAGCCGCTGCCCGGCGTGATTCCTGGTGGAAAAGAAAAAGCCACGTTTGCAATGGATGCAACGCCATACGATGCTATCAACGCGATTTATGCAGGTACTGAATATTCCTCATTCCGTGGTTATCCTGCCCTGGCCGCGATGTCCCAGCACGTAGAATACGCAAATATGCACAGCGTGTTCGCTGACGAGATGACCAGAAACTGGATTGAGGTCAAAAGTCGGAAGGATGGCGACCACGATCCGGCGATCGATGACATGGAGCGAGCACTAGAGAAATATGACATCAAGCGTCTGATGCATGAAGCTGTTCGTCATGACTCAATGTTCGGTGTAGCACATATTTACATCGACACCGCAGCAGCAGGTGATGAACTAGCAAAACCGCTTTTTCTTGATCCCCGAAAAATTACTAAAGGTTCGCTTAAAGGGTTGCGAATTGTTGATCCGACATGGGTTTATCCAGCGATGTATAACACACGATGGCCATTGCAGCCGGGGTTTTATAAGCCCCAAGCGTGGTACGTAATGGGCGATACCGTCCATGAGTCGCGATTCATGGATATTGTCAGTCGGCCAGTGCCGGACATTCTTAAAGCGTCTTACTGCTTCGGGGGATTGTCGCTGACGCAGCTGATGGAGGATTACGTTACTGACTGGCGCGACGCAAAAAAAAACGTGATTAAGATTCTTCGATCGCTGCGCATGCGAGCGCTAAAAACTGACATGGAAGCACGTCTGCAGGAGCCTGGGCAGTTTGATAAACGCATTAAACTATTCACGCAATACCAGGACAATTTTGGAATATGGGCGCTGGACACGGAAGAAGACTTGCTTCAAATGCAAACATCTCTGAGTGAGTTATCTAACCTGCTGTCAAATTATCAGGATCAGCTTTGTATGCCCGCTCGTATTACTAACCTTAAATTGCTGGGGAATGCCCCGGCTGGGCTGAATGCGTCCGGCGACTCTGAGTTAGATACGTGGCATGAAACGGTATCTGGTTACCAGGACGGAGAAATGCGCCGCCCGCTTGAAAATATCTTCAAAATTATCCAGCTCTCTGAGTTCGGCGCTATCAACGACGACATTTATTTCGAGTTCAGGCCTCTTGACGAAATCAGCGAAAAAGAGCGTGCGGAAATTGCAAAACTGCGCGTTGAGACAGTCGCAGTTGCTGCTGACAGTCAACTAGTCAGTTCGGAAGAGGCGCGAGAGGCGCTTAAGGGCGTAGAAAACGCCGGATTCGAAACACTGGAAGGTGATTATGAGCCGGAAGAAGAGGAAGAGCCTGAAAGCAGTCAATTATAACGCAGGAAACATAAAGTGGTATCAGCGTGAATTGCTTGCTGAAATCCGCTCTATGAATGATGACGTGAAGCAAGCGGTGCTGGAAATCATCCTCAGCAATCCACTTGCAGAGGACTCGCAACTGGCAATGGATGCTAACCCTGTGCAACTGGTCAAGCGTGCTATCGATGCGCTGGCCCGCAAATGGATAGACCGATTCATCAAAAATGCAATGCCCATATCTGATGATCTTCTGAAGAAAACTGTGTCGGCTGTCGATCGCGGCTTACTGGCCTCTTTCCGGAAAGAATCACTCACTATCAATATGCAGTGGACTCCGGCGATGACTGAAAAAGTTGATGCAATGATTGCTGAGAACGTGTCGCTGATTCGCTCGATACCCGAAAAATACTTTACCGAGATTGAAGGGATGGTATATCGGGCAGTGGCAAAAGGTGGTGACCGTAAGCAGCTTGCTGATGAGATTGAAGCCAGTTTCGGCAAGCGGCACGGCATTACACGGCGCAGAGCAGAGTTCATCGCCCGCGACCAGACACGGAAAGCAACCAGCGCTCTTTCATCAGCAAGGCAGCAGGCCGCAGGTATAGTTGAGGCCGAATGGGTACACAGCGGAGGCGGTCATAAGCCTCGTCAGAGTCACGTTAAAGCAGGTAAAGAGCGGAAGCGATTCAAGCTGGCTGAGGGCTGTCTAATTGGCGGCGAATACATCATGCCTGGGCAGTTGCCGAATTGCGGGTGTACCTGGCGGCCAGTTTTGCCATTCTGATTTAACCAACAACACAAGGTCGCTCATGCGGCCTTTTTATTGCCTGAATAAAGGTAACAACATGAATGATGTGAAGTTTGCCTTTGATAAGGCCAGTGTTCGCAGATATGACGCTGACGGGATGCTTCACGTAAGCAAGACGCCCATCAGCAAAGCGAATGTATGCGTTTATTACGGGCACGAAATTCCTGACTCTGAAGCGTTAGGACTTATCCAGAATAAAGCATATCGCCTGCTGCGTGACCCCGAAGAATTACGCAAAGCCGCGCCGACATTCAACAATAAGCCGGTTCTCAATAAACACCTGGGATTCAACGTTATCGACCCGCCGAAAGAGTTCATTGTTGGCTCAATGGGCACCGACGCGAAGTTCGAACCACCATACCTCTACAACTCAATGGCTCTGTATGACCTTGATTCCATTATGGGCGTAGAGACAGAAAGGCAGAAAGAAATTTCATCCTCGTATCGATACCGGCTCGACATGACGCCCGGAATGTACGAGGGAGAGGCATACGATGGAGTTATGCGCGACATCGTTTGTAATCACGTGGCAATCGTGCCAAGTGGTCGGGCTGGCCCCGACGTGTTTGTTTATGACTCCAAACCTACAGGAAGCAAAATAATGTCAAAACTCGACAAGCTGTGGAATTACATTCTGCCAAAGCTGGCAAGTGATGCTGATCCAGATGAAGTTAAGAAAGAAGTGAGCAAAGTCATCAAAGACGACGCGGAAAAGACCGCTAAAGATGAAAGCGAGGAAAGCAAAGATAAAGAGCGCCGCGCCGAGGATGAAAAAACCGAAGAGGATAAAAAAGAGCACGAGGATAAAGAAAAAGCAGCTAAGGATGAAGATGACAAAAAAGATAAAGAAAAAATGGCTAACGATAGTCGCTTAGCGATGGATGCCGCCATTCGTCGTGAAGTTAAGCGCGTTGAAGAGCGTCATATTGCATTGCGTCAGGCTGAGCGGGATGTGCGCCCGATAGTCGGCGATCTGGCCTGCGATAGTGCTGAAGATGTTTATCGTACTGCGCTGAAACAGTTGGGCTGTAATGACCATGACGCTTTACCGGTTTCGGCTCTTAGATCAGTATTTAAAGCCTACGCTCGACCAGCAGCGCTTGCACAAGATTCAACACCGCACATTGTGAGTGGTGACACCAAATCAGAAGTACTGAAAATGATTCGCGGGGGTAAATAACATGGCATTTCAGAAATCAGTAGGCATGTATCGTGGCGTTGGACAGGTAGGTCACCCAGCATCAAGTGCGCCAATTATTGCCGCTGCTGGTGGCCCAGGAGCATTCAAAACTGCCGCTGCTGGCGTAACTATCGGCACATTTGTCTTTCGCGATGCTACAGATCCACGGATTGTTAGTAACGTAGCTCCTGCCGCAGATTCCAAAGCTATTGGATTTATTCAGAATCTTGGACAGGCAACAATTGGCTATGGTGAGAGCGACAGTATGCAGGTTCGTGGCGGGGTGGAAATTTCACCCAAAGTAGGCGGTGATTTCTGGGCTAAATCCTCAACTGCTGCCACTGAAGGCCAGAAGGTATTCGCCAGCGTGACTGACGGCACAATCGCTACTGGCGCAGCTGGTGCAACTGTAACCGGTCATGTTGAAACTGACTGGTATGTATCGCAAGGGGCCGTAGTCGGTGACCTGGTAATTATCTCATCCTGGAGTAAAGCATAATGTCACGACCATCATTTAATGATTTCATTCAAGTTGCCAGTGCACAGGGAATTAGCTTCCCTTCGACAGTTAACAGGCTCGCTATGGACGCCGATCCTCAGCCAAACTTACCCGCTAACGGCGGTATTCCGGCAATTGTTTCTACATTTATTGACCCGACCATTGTCGAAACTCTTTTCACGCCAAACCGCGCTGTTGCGATTTTGGGGCGGGAGGAAAAACGCGGTACATGGGCGCAGGACAGTTTCATGATCCAGCGCATCGAAGAAACCGGCGACACTGTAGCTTATGACGACTACAGCGAACAGGGAGCGGTGCAGGTGACGCCATCATGGGAGAACCGGGACGTATATCGGTATCAGACAGTGGTGCAGTACGGCGAACTTGAGCAGGAACGATACGGGCTGGCTATGCTCCCATATGCGGCTAAAAAACAACGTGCCGCTGTCAACGTTTTAGACCAGGATCAGAATAAGTTCTATTTCTACGGCATTGCTGGCCTTCGCAACTACGGACTGTTGAACGACCCGGAGCTACCGGCTCCGATTACACCACTGAGCGTAAACAGTAAAATTCAGTGGAAGGATAAGCAGGTTATTGATAAGTATAATGATATTCTTGCTTTGTACGAAGATTTGGTTACACGGACAAATGGCATCGTAGGTGACGGTGTTGATATGTCATCAAATATTGTGCTGGCGATGTCAAACAAGCTCAGCGTAAATCTCAAATCAGCAAATGAAGTATTCGCAACCTCGCTTGAAGATATGCTGAAGAAAGCTTTCCCAAACATGCGTATTGAGACGGCCCCACAATACAGCACTTCCGCTGGAGAGCTTATTCAGATGTTTGTTGAGACTGCGCAGGGGCAGGAAGTTGGCTTTATGGCATTCAGTGAAAAACTGCGTGCTCATCCGCTGATTACCGAACTTTCACACTACAAACAGAAATATTCAGGCACCACCTATGGCGCTGTGATTACTCAGCCCTTCCTTTTCGCGCAAATGCTGGGGGCTTAAATGGCTGCTAAACCTGAAAAATATGTCGTTGGCTGCAAGTTGCCCGCTGGCCTGACTATCAGCCATGAAGGCCAGATCGTGACACTGGCAGGAGCCAACGACTCATTGCTGATTAACGGCTTTGGCATTACTCGCGACGTTCCGGCTGGTCTGTGGGAAGGATTTGAGAAAACATTCGCTGACCAGTTGCTGATTAAAAACGGCCTCGTTTTTGCCGTGAATGATGATAAATCAGCAAAGGATGCATCTGAAGAACGACAAGACCAGAAAACAGGGCTTGAGCAGCTTGATCCAAACAAACAGCAGACTCAGCCAGACAAGGATTAACGATGGCAATAGTGGTGCTTGATATCCCCAAGTTCCGCGCCATGTTTCCTGAGTTCTCTAACGTTACCGATGCACAACTTTCCCTCCTCTTTGACTTTGCTACTGATTACCTGAGCAACACCGAATATTCGCTAATTACAGATGTCAATAAGCGCGAGCGTTTGCTCTATCTGCTTATGGCACATCTGTCATACATGCGATATGGCGATGCTAAGGCCAATGGTGGATCAGGACTGGTGGGGAGGTTGTCATCGGCATCGGAAGGTAGCGTTTCAGTGTCGTCTGAACTTGGGGCCATGAGTGGATCAAGCGCATGGTATACGCAAAGCGCGTATGGCTTCGACTTCTGGCAGGCAACGAAAGTCTACCGGATGGTAGCCTATTATCCGGGGAGTCCTTATGGCTGATTTGATAGAAAACTTTCTTAACAAAGTGGCTGCGCAGCTTGAATCTAAACAGGTAAAGGTTGGCTTTATCGATGGGGCTACATATCCAGATGGCACGTCAGTTGCATCTGTGGCAACAGATAATGAGTATGGAATTCCAGAAAACAATCAGCCGCCCCGACCATTCTTTCGTAATGCGATAGCGCTGCATGAAAAGGAGTGGTCTGAGGCAGTGGCGCGTGGCGTGCGTGCCGGGTATCCGGTTGAGCAGGTGCTTGAGCTAATCGGCGCAAAAATACAGGGTGACGTTCAGGAGTCTATAGCAACGCTGGTTGAGCCAGCCCTCTCACCGACAACTCTGCACATCAGGCGCACCAGAAAAGAGCGCCCCACTGAATCCACTAAGCCGCTCGTTGACAGCAAGGTAATGATTGGCGACGTCAGTTACGAGGTGAGCGACATTGAACCTGAGACAAATAGCTAATCGTGCGACAGCGAACATTAACCCAAACATCCCGGCCATCGCAAAGCGTTACATAGGTGAGGTGATGGGCCCAGGCAGAAAACCAATCCCGCAATATGCACCAGATGAACAGATCACAATCCAGTTTCAGCCACTAACTAAAGGCGACCTGCAGCACGTAGACGGGCTTAATATTCAGGGGTTATTTAAGTCTATACACGTTAACGGAAGCTTCTACAGCGTTAACCGTGAGATGCAGAAGGGTGGTGATCTGTTCATCGTCGATGGCAAAACGTGGCTTGTCATTGAACCGTTGGAATTGTGGCCGGACTGGTCGAGATTGCTGGTCTGTATGCAGGTAGAAACATGATCAATTATACCCTTGACAACATCATCGACACCCTGGCTGATTTCGTTGAGCCAATTTGCGGGAAAGTTCAGCAGGCACAGGTTGACAGAATTCCCATGCCGAAAGGCGAATTCTGCATCATGACACCGCTCAGATTTACCCGGCTGTCAACGGCACGCGATATCATGCAGGACACCGGAAGCCCAACAGACAGCGCAATGGGTTATACAGAAGTCCGTCAGGCCGATATACAAGTAGATATCTATGGCGCAAATGCTGGCGATCGGGCTATCGCGCTTGAAACGTTATTTACCAGTAGCTACGGCTTTGACGCAATTAAAGCCCTGGACCTGCGATTAGCGCCTCTTTATTCATCCGCAGCCATCCAGGCTCCGATGATTAACGCCGAAAGTCAGTGGCAAGAGAGATACATCGTAACTCTTTCGCTGCAATCTCACATTACCGTGTCGCTTCCGCAGGACTATTTCGACAAAACAGAAATATCCACTCAACAGGTTGATATATGACTATTCCATTATCTAAAGATTTTTCCATCACGCCCAATGTCGTAACGCCGACCGGTTCAGCGGTTGATGCTAACGGCCTGATGCTGACCGACAATGAGCTTGTCCCGGTGGGCAAGGTGGCTTCGTATTTTGCCGCCGCTGATGTGGCAGCGCTGATGGGTAGCAACTCGAAAGAGTATCTAGCCGCGCAACAATATTTCAACGGCTACGATAACTCAACGGTTATCCCAGGCGAGTTATTTTTGCAGCGTATTGTAACCGCAGATGCAGCCGGTTATCTGTTGTCCGGGAGTCTGAAAGGGGCATCCCTCGCAGCCCTGAAAGAAACCTCAGCCGGTACTTTGACACTCATTGTCGATGGTACATCCACGACAAGCGCATCAATCGACCTTTCCTCAGCAACAAGCTTCTCTGATATCGCCGCAAAAATTGAAGCGGGCATCGGTGAAAGTAAAGTGCATGTTGCCTGGTTGCCGCTGGCAAATCGTTTCATCATCCGTTCAGCAACGACCGGCGCTGATAGTGAAGTGTCTTACGCTATTGCTGGTTCGCTGGCTAATGCGCTGTTGCTGACAGCCGCAACGGCTGCCGTCGTTTCCCCCGGCGCTGCTGCAACATCGCTCACAGACACGATGAACAGCGTTATCAATGAGAATCAGGATTGGATTCTATTCAGCTCACTGGTTGAACTTACAGATGGCCAGAAACAGGAACTGTGCAGCTGGGCGAGCGCAAGTCACAACAGGTTTGGCTATGTTGTTCATGATTCAACTAATGCCGGGACAGTAGCGAACAACGCTGAGTGTTTCGTCCAGAATGTTGTTGTGGCAAACGGTTATGAAAACGTCTTCCCTGTTTATGGCTCATATCTCTACGCGGTCACCGCACTGGCTTACGCTGCCTCTGTCGATTTTAGTCGCAAAAACGGGCGTATCTCATTTAAGTTCCGGGAATTTCCGGGCATTGAGCCTAATGTCAGTGATCTTGCGACTGCGCAGGCTCTGAAGTCTAACGGCTACAACTTTTATGGCTCATATAGTCTCAACAAGACGATGAAGCAGTATGCATCCAACGGCGCAATCACGGGTAAATTCTTGTGGCTGGATACATTCGTCAATCAGGTCTGGATTAATGCGAATCTGGTAAGTGCTTTTGCCAGTTTGTTTACTAACAATCAGTCCTATGCCTTTAACAGTGCTGGCTATGCCGCTGTCTCTGCTGCTGTCATCGATGTTGCACAGCAGGCTCTTAATTTCGGTGCAATACAACGCGGCGTGACGCTCGACAACGCGCAGACCCGCATTGTTAACAACACTGTTGGAAAAGATATCTCAGCGACGCTCTACTCACAGGGCTGGTTTCTCTACATCCCAACGCAGACCGGCGCGGCGCGTCTGGCGCGTGACTTGCAGGGTGTCATTTTTTACTACGTAGATGGTGGCTTAATCCAGAGCATCACTATGTCATCAACCGCCATTCTCTGAGAGACGATAAAATGCCAATAGATATTACAAGTGCTAATTCAAAGCTGCGCATCGTCGTACCCGCTTACTATCCGGGCGGTTTTGATGTAGACGACTATGCCGCTGATAACATGTTTGAGACCGCTGCACTGCAAAATAAAGAGGATATGATGTCGGCAGATGGTAAATACCATGCTGGCTTCATCTTCAATCCCACTGAATTCACTATTAATTTAATGGCAACATCCAACGCCAGCAGCCTCATCGATGACTGGATGGCCGCAGAGCGCACGGCTATTTCTGCATTTGCGTGTAATGCGGTTCTCACTGTTCCGGCGTTAAATGCTAAGTGGAACTTTGTTAACGGCGTGCTTTATACGTGGACGCCCACACCGCCAGGTCGGCGGATTTTACAGCCACGTCCTGCTGTTTTTCATTTTGAATCAGTCACACGGAGCGCAATCTGATGGCACGTAAAGAAATCAGCTATGTTGTTGAAAATGAAAGTCGCGATAAGGGTAAAGAGTTCATCATCACAGAAATGTCGGCGTGGGATGCTGAAACACTCGCGCAGGATATTTTCCGGGCGATGGGTGAGGCCAATTTTACAGGAATACCGGCAGATGTTATTTCAATGGGATGTGCGGGTTTAGCGACGGTTGGGCTGAGTGTTCTGTCTGCCTCATCTCCTGAGATTGCCCGTGATTTGCGCGATCGCATGATGTCGACCGTTGATATAGTTATTGAAGACGACGGCAAGCAGCAAAGGCGCAAAGTGAAAGGAAATCTGGACTTTGAAGAAGTATCAACCATTCGCGCTTTACTGGACAACGTCTTCAAAGTGAATTTTGATTTTTTAACGATCGCCGGCGAGTAAAGTACCCATATCTTGAAGATGAATCTCTGCCGGCAAAACTAGTCACTCCCGCAAATATATCCCCCTCCCTCAGTGCCGTTATCTGCTCTGGTAAAGCTTCTTATCTTGACCTTCAGGAAAGGCTTTCTGTAGCAGATATGTACAACCTGCTGGAGATAATTTCTGTTGAGAACTTCAACCAGCGTGTGTGGCATAAACATAGGGAAAAAACATGATTATCGACGAGCTGGCTTATAAGGTCACGATAAAAGCCGATGAGTTTCTCAACGGAAAAAGAAAGGTATCTGAAGAGGTAAGAAAACTCAAAAATCAGATTTCTGACTCCAGCAAAGGGATGGGTGAATCATTTTCAGATGCCTCTGAGGGGATGAGTAAGAGTGCAGGTACTGCTGTTACAGCGTTTCGTGGACTGGGGCTTGCTTTTGGTGCGTTTCTGGCACTCGGAGCCGGACTCGTCGCGCTAAAGGGCATGTTTCAGTCAACAGCGGAAAGCATTGTGAAGGCTAACAATATGGCAAGGTTGTTCGGGGGAACAGCTAATAATGTGATCGGTGTTCGTAATGGGTTTGCAAGAGCGGGGCTTGATGGCGAGTCATTTCTTCACAGGACAATAAATTCGAGATTAGCACTGGCAAATATCAATAATCCGACCATTTTTGGAGGGTTGACCGGTGATGCACAAAACTTACTGACAATTGGAGCCAGAACCGGGATTGATATTCAGAAGCTGGGTAATCCGCAGTCAGCTTTGAAAGAGTTGCAACGCTATGGGAGAAATCACAGTACCGAAGATTTGATGCAAACACTTTCGGCGTTGGGATATAACCCCAATGATGCCAGCGGTATAAAATCCGGTAAACTCACAAAGCTGGTTGATGAAGAAACGAGAAAGTCGAAGCTTACAGCAGAGCAAATTCAGGCACAGGAAAAGCTTCTTAGCACCTTAAAGGGGCTGGATACGACCTGGGAAACAACAAAAAACAATCTCACAGTCGCCTTCGGACCCTGGCTTGTTAAAGCAATGAATGAATTCAATAAGGCGCTTAATCAGTCACCTGGAGAGATTGAGAAGGCAATAAGGGAATTTACGTCGATCATGGAACAAGTTGGCGTTGAATTTGAAGCGATATGGAGACATTTTGTTCAGTTCATCAAAGACATCATATCTCGCATAGGTAGCTGGATACCCAACGGGAAAGCCGCTACAGACAAAATGACCGCGTGGATGGACTCAATAGATAGCGGCGCTCACAAGGCTGATGCATGGCTGGATTCAAGAGCAAAATCTGCCTGGAACTCGATTTCTGGACCCTTCGGAACAATGCTATCTTCAACAAATGGAAACGTTACTGAAGGGCAACGCCTGGAATTGAAAAATTTCGATATGGGGCGAATGATGGACTCTGTCAGGCAAGTGGAGTCCAGCGGAGGGGTTAATTTATTCAGTCCTTCGGGTGCTGTGGGTGACTATCAGCTGATGCCCGGAACGGCGAAAAGTGAAGGACTCGTAGTTGCAAATGGTATTGATGAGAGGCTGGACCCGCAGAAGTCAAGAGCCGCAGCACAGAGCTATCTCTCCAAACTTCTGAAAATGTTTGACGGCAATGTAGGGGATGCGTTGACAGCCTACAATTGGGGGCCTGGTAACACAAGAAAATGGATCGACCAGGGCAGAGGAGAAGGCTTTGTTAACAATAATGGGCGTTTCATAAAAAGACCGACAGAAAGTTTAGAGTATGCAGGAAAAGTTATGAGCGATTACAACATGAGAGGAATGCAAAATGGATTACCCCCATATAATAAAACCCATTCGACAGTCATTACTAACAACGTTAACAAAGTAGAAGTAAATCAGGCCGATGCAAGCACCGTTGGTTCGATTACTAAGAGCCTGAATAATCAGCTTGTAAGAAGTAGAAATAATCAGGCGTTCGCCAGCGCTGTAAAATGATTTATAACAGCCAACTCTCCACTTTACCCTTATAACCCGCTTTATGCGGGTTTTTTTCGTCCGGAGAAAGCATGAGCATCATCGACCTCAACACAGCCGACATATTTAATGCTATCGGCGGCGGTTCTCCGCTTTCAATCATTGACAGCGCTCTGCACCCACAATACGTCATCCGGGATAGTAAAACTGGTAGTGTGGCGCTGGAATTTAGCGGAATGTCCTCTATACAGCCGGAAGGCAGGGCGCAGATAACAACGGCTCCGGTAGAGAAGGGACAGTATCAGAGCATCAATAAAGTCAAAGACCCGGCGACTGTAAGATGTGAAATTATCGTTTCTGGCCTGACAGGATTCTCAGGCAGCATTCCCAACATTTTCGATCTGACGTTCACAAGCCAGAGCAGCGTGTTAAGAACCCTTAAATCGATGCTGGAAACCGCTAACACTTACGATATTGAAACTCCCAAAGAAACACTAACGAGCTATGATCTCGTTGAGCATTCATACGAAGTTAATTCACAGCATGGCGTGACAATGCTGAGGATTTATCTTTATTTCCAGGAAGTGATTCAACAGATGGAAGTGACGCTGTCGGGGGCGCAGGCGGATAAAAAGCCCACTAAAGACGAGATCAGTAAAGGAGCGAATGGCACGGGTGACGCACAGAAAGAGGGGGCGTCAAAACCTGCCACAGTCGATGATCTAAGCAAGTCCTGGTCATCTCTTAAAGAATCTGTGAAAGATATTGCTCAAAAAATAACAGACCCGATCACGAGTGGTTTTCAAAGTGCGCTTGATACTGTCAAAACAGCATCCGTTGATGTTGCCGCCAGCGCAACAAAAAAGGCGTCTGAGCTGGTGAAAAACATCAGTGAAAATCTCACCGGGCCGGGGAGTAAGTGACTGTGCAGACGATAACTATTCAGCCCAAAAAGTCGCAGGTGCTGTCTGTAGTGCTGGCTGGTCAACAGTGCGTTATACGCTTAATACAGCGCGAGAGTTTTATTTACATGGATTTGACGGTTAACGGGAATCCGGTAATGCAGGGGGTTCCGTGTCTGTTTGGCAACCGGCTGGTCGGTTATTCATATCTCGGATTTGTGGGCGATCTGGTTTTCATTGACAACACCGGACAGCGAGATCCGGCTTATGAGGGACTTGGCTCACGCTTCATTCTTTACTATCTGGAGGAGAGCGAACTTGTATAAGCAACACGCCCTCAGATACGAATTCATCAATCAGACGACAAAGTTTGATGATGCCGGTAATGACAAAATCACCATTAACAATATCAAATCCACCGCTTCGCTTGGCTCAGTCATCGGCATGACCGGGACCACAGCTAATGTTTCGCTTTACGGGCTAAGCCTTGAGCGTATAGCGGAATTGTCAGGTAAGGCAAACGGCAATTTCTTACGCTCTGAGCAGAAAATCGACATGGCCATCTATGCCGATGACGCGCTTGTGTTCTATGGCGTTATGACGGCTTCGATAGCGAACATGAACCTTGCTCCGGAGGCAGGCTTGATGATCGCTGCGTCTGCAAATGCGGATATGCAGAGCCGCGCGGTCAGCCCGTTCTCAGCGCGTGGCGCTCAGGATTTGACTGACGTTATCAGTTCTGTATGCAGCGCGGCGGGTTATACCGCTGAATTTAGCGGTATAAAAGGCATGAAAACATCGGGAAGTCCTCATTTTGAGGGAAGCGTACTCGATCAGCTTCATCAGATTTGCATCGCCTACGGGTTAGCTATGCAGGTTTCTCCGCCCGCTAAAGTTGCATTCTGGAAATCTGACAGTAAGAGGGATGATGTAACCCCTTATATATCCAAAGAATATGGTTTGATTGGTTATCCGGTGTTTTCCAACGGCGGCGTGATGTTTCAGACGCAATATTCTTCTTTGTTGCAAATCGGGCGTGTCATCGAGTTGAAAACAGAGGTCCCGTGGGCGAGCGGAAAATATAAGCTCACTTCAGTTAGCCACGAATTATCTTCCTGGCTCTCGTCCGGATCGTGGCATTCAGTGTGTGTTGCAAACAGAGAGCAGAAGGAAAGGACGGAGGATCAGAAAAATGGCAGATAACCAGTTCACGCCGACCAGCGCACAAATGAACGATGCGGAGGCCATGGCCTTTGCTGTCGACAGAATTCTGTCGGGATACTTCTTTATTGAGATAGTTAAAGTGCTGGAAATCAGGGGAGAGGCCCCTGACCTGGTTGTCGATGTTTTGCCGCTGGTGGCAAGAAAAGACCAGGCAGGCGCAATCATACCCGGCTCGACAGTTTATGACTTGCCTGTTTTCAGGTTTCAGCGGGGAACGAGCGCCATTATAATGAATCCTCAGCCTGGAGACATTGGCATGATTGCCGTTTGCGACCGCGACACCTCGCTTGTCAGAGCAAATCGCAAAGAGTCGGCGGCGGGGAGTAACCGCAGACACAGCAAGTCAGACGCCATTTACCTGGGCGGCTTGCTTAACGCTATCCCAAATCAGGTAATAGAGTTCGCTGACGGATCAATAAACATTCGAACTCCAAACCCGGTAAACATCAACTGCTCATCGGCCAACATTACCGCGCCAGAGGGCGTCACGCTGACAACGCCGGTTGTGCATGTCACGGGAAGCATAATCGCAGGCGGCGACATTACAGACAATAGTGGCTCTCAGGGCGCTTCACTTAAATCACTGCGTGACAGCTACGACGAGCACAAGCACGTTATCAACGGCGTGCAGACGGGCGGTTCGGCTGTCACGTCTGGCGTAACGGACAAGCCGACATGACCTATCGAAACATGCAGTTGAATACATCAACGTGGGATTTAATGCTTGATGGCAACGGGTATCTTGCCGTGGCAGACGGGGCGTATTCCGTGGCGCAGGATGTCGCCAGTTCATGCCTTGTGTTCGCAGGCGAGTGTTTTTACGACAACACGCTCGGCATTCCGTGGAAAACGGATGTCATGGGCAAACGACCCTCGGCGGGTTTTATCGCGCAAAAGATGCAGGAAGAGGCAAAAAAGCTTTCTGTCGTTGATGAGGCGCTGGCCAGCATCTTTTTTGACAAAACAACGCGCACAGTGCGCGGAACTATTCGCGTCACTGATAAAGACGGAAACGTAGCGCAGGCCACTTTTTGACTGCTCCCCGGCCTGAAGGCCGAGGTTTCCCGGAGGCATTCTGATGACGATAATTGAAACGGCAGTACCGGACGTAACAATCACTGAAAATGGCCTGCTTGTTCCTGACATTGCAGATGTTCTGGCAGGCAGGCTAACTGACATGGCAACTGCGCTAGGAGGTGGTGCCAGCCAGTCTTTAAGCTCGCCGCAGGGGCAGATTGCTCAATCTGACACGGAAATCATCGCGCAGAACTATGACAAATTACTCTGCCTTTTTAATCAGATTAACCCGGATTTCGCCACTGGAAGATTTCAGGACGGAATTGGGCGACTCTATTTTATCGAGCGTATAGCTGCACAGGGAACAGTAGTAACGGCTACATGCACAGGAAAAGTGGGGACCCTCATCCCGGCAGGCAGCACGGCCACAGACACCAGCGGCTATATTTATCAGTCCATCAACGCCGCCACAATTCCGGCCAGTGGCACTGTCGATACTGAATTCGTCAACACCACAACCGGGCCGCTGCCCTGTGCCGTTGGCGCACTGAATCAGATTTATCGCGCCGTGCCGGGATGGGACACGATAAATAATACCGTTCCCGGCGTCGTCGGGGTTGATGTTGAGTCACGCATTGCTTTTGAGACGCGCCGCAAGCAGTCAGTCGCACGAAACGGCAGGAACACAGACGCCTCAACACTGGCGGCATTGCTGGCAACAAACGGCGTACTGGATGCTTATGTCTGGTCAAACCGGGAAGATAGCGCAGTAAATCAGGGCGTCACATCTTATTCGGTAAAAAGCCATTCACTCTATGCCTGTGTTTATGGCGGTTCTGATGCTGACATAGCAACGGCGATATATTCAACTAAAAATCCCGGCGTCAATCTTAACGGCGACACTAGTTATATCATTGAAGATAAGGAAAACTACAGCCCGCCATATCCTCAGTACACCATTCAGTGGCAGACCGCAAAGCCGCTGAGAGTATTTTTCAGAGTCAGGATCGCGAACGATAAAATCAACCTTCCATCCGATGTGACAACACAAATTAAGTCGATGGTCGCTGGCGTATTCAACGGAGAATATGACGGAATTACAAAAGCCAGAATTGGCGCAAGAATCAGCAGCGGAACCTACTACGCGCCTGTTATTTCAATCTCTCCCGAATACATGAATATCCTGTCTGTTGAAATCTCCGCAGACGGTAAAACATGGGCGCAATCTGTGACTGCTGGCATTGACCAGATCCCGACAATTCAGGCTGACGATATTGAAGTGGTGAAAGTGTGAGCTGGAAAGAGACGATACTGACGCAATATTCAGCAAGCAGTAAATTACTCTCCGTGATAGATACCTTCAGTCAGGCTGTCAGCCTGGATGATTTCACAGAGAAATTTATCGATGAAGTATGGGATATAACGACTAATAAAACCTATGGGCTGGACGTGTGGGGAAAAATAGTCAATATCTCAAGGTATGTTCAGGCAGAGATTGAAAATAACTCATTCGGCTTTGGTGAGGCAGATAACGGCGATGCGAAACACTATCCGTCGCCGTTTAACGATGAGCCTTTTTATCCCGGCGTGCAGGAAACCGAAACGGTCAGATTAACCGATGAAGCATATCGCACACTGATACTCGCAAAAGCTTTCTCAAACATCAGCATTGCCACGATACCGGAGATAAACCGTTTCCTGTCCCTATTGTTTAAAGGGCGTGGGCGGGCGTTCTGTGCTGACTACGGAAAAATGACGATGGGGATTGTCTGTGAGTTTGCACTGGCTCCGTATGAAAAATCTATCTTACAGAACTATGACGTTCTGCCCGTGCCACAGGGCGTTCGGATAACTGCTTATCAGCTTGTACCGCCATACTTTGGTTTTGCTGATGATGCCTACCCCTTCAATGACGGTACGTTTTACGCCGCAGCACTTTAGTTAATATCCGCCCCTGTTCTGTGCAGGGGGTTTTACCTCACAAAACCGAAAGCCCCGATCGTTGCAAGCGAAGCGGGGCTTTCTGCTTTCCAGCGTTAGCGGATTAACGAGGAACATGTGTTAGATCTTAGCAAAATGATACGGGAGTTGCGACTGATGATTAAGCAATTACCAGACTGGAAGTTTGTATTGATATGGGTAGTGATGCTAATCACTGCCATAGGTTACCTGATTGGTCAAATTAGATGGTGGTAGTAATCAGAGGAGAATAATATTGGAACAGTTTAACGTATTCATCCATGACTTCGGGTTCCTGATATGGCCCATAGTTTCGCTATTTTTTGGCTATGTCTGCGGAGGTGGGCCAGCCTGGTCTCCATTTTACAGGAAAAGCGAAAACAAATAATCGCTACATCAATCCTCATTCCGAGGGCTTTTTGTTCTGTATAACAATTTCTATTCCGCAGTCAGAAATCGATTTCTCAGAATTTTTATTGTCGAAAACCTTTATCAATGACGCATCAAAGTTAGGGCACCAGTGAACCCCTCTTGATACTGCAAGAGCCTGATACTGGTCTTCTAGACTTGCATCAATTTTGGGATCGAAAAAACCATAGCTAGCCAATTTACATGGAAGTATGACCTCAAGGTCTTGTTGCTCAAGTAGAGTTAAAGGTTGAAGTGCATAGGTTCTCAAAAAAGATGCGTTGTTTACCCTTGTGTGGCAATGAGCATTTTTGTTTTTGCATTGCATGGCCTCGATAATGCAAGGGATAACTTGGTAGTAGCTAAAAGATGAAACAATTTTTCTTTTTGCTATAACCTCGAAGCCTTTCCAGTTATGCGCGGCATTAATTATAGTCATCGATAAATCACAGTCTCTTGGCGATGAAAGATCCGCAAGACATGTGATAACTTCCCTTCCGTTAACGATGCACTTGGCAGATTTCATCATGCCAGCGTATGACTCCACTAAAGGGAAATTTTTTGACTTACTAATAGGTATGACCATAACCAAAGCGTTTTCGGAAAGGTCATTTAAATCAGCGTTTGTAAGATATGTAAGACTTTCAGGTAACATCATTCTTCTTCCCTGCACAGAATCTGTATTAATTGCCTTTACCCTTAGGAAACAAATCGTAGTTTCTGGATATCTCTTCCGCAAAAGCTTTGGTGGCTATACGGATTACTCTGTCAGTTTCCTTTTGTTGCAAGCTGTCATGCATATCGCTAGAAAGCCAGAACTCTAGGGCCGCAATAATCTCTGAATTCATAGATCGACCGCTTTTCTTGGCCTTCTCAGCCACGGCATCACGCATTCCATTAGGTAATCGAACATTGAATCTGTCCATTTCTTGGCTAGGAAACTTACTCATGCTCGTTAAATCGCTTAGTTAGAAGAATCAATAAAATCATAATAGCACCAACTTGACATATCTTTGAATGGTGATAAATTGGTTATAGTACCAATTTGGTGCATATATGGGGGCGTAATGAGTAACGATTTACACAGTCAGAACAGAAGCAGTCGGTTTACGTTGAATTTACCTGAGCGAATGAGGAAAGAATTAGAGGAAAAGGCCGGCATGGATTTCATCTCATTAAACTCTGCGATCATCATGCGCTTGGCTAAAAGCTTGCGTGAGGAAAGAGCGAATGGTCAGTAAAAACGGCGAAACCCCGCAGTGCGTCAACACTAACGGGGCTTCTGTGTCAGTAACTTCCGAGGAACTAACAATGTCAAGTATAGCAACCGCAACATCGACCATCAACGTACCTTTTCACGGAGCAGAACTCTATGTTGTCAGTATAAATAATGAAGCGTACACCCCAATGCGCCCAATTATTGACGGTATGGGACTAACTTATCAGGGACAAGCAGAAAAGCTTAAATCGCGCTTTTCTAAAGGGGTCAGGATAATCATGATACCTACAAAAGGCGGCGAACAATCAATGCTTTGCCTTGCTCTTCGTAAGCTGAACGGTTGGCTTCAGACCATTAGCGCAAACAAAGTTAAGCCTGAGATCCGCGACAAGGTCATTCAGTATCAGGAAGAGTGCGACGACGTTCTCTACGAATACTGGACTAAAGGACTGGTAACTAACCCGCGCAAAGCAAAAAAAGCACTTCCCGGCAAAATCACTTCTGAACAACAGGAAGCCATCAAACAACTGGTGCTGAGTCGTGGGCGTAGTCTTCCGCAGGATAAACAGGCCAAAGCAATTATCACACTCTGGTCGTCTCTGAAATCTCATTTCGGGTGTTCATACAAAGAAATCGATGAAGAACAATTCACTGAAGCATTGTCACTGGCCGCAAGGGTGCCAATAGAAGGTGAGTTTCTAGGCAAAGATGACCAACAGAATGCCTTAGCTCCGCTTTCCTATCAGGTACTTTGTCGTGTTGAAAATGGGAAGCAAGTGAAAATCAAAATGTTTGGGCTGGATAAGACGGTTGATGATGTGGATAGTTGGCAAATCTGGATGAAACACAAGGGCGCTGTTTTTTTGTTAGACGATAAACAGAAAAGAGAATTTGTACGGGATCAGGTTAATCATTATCTGAACTGAAAAAAAACCGCCAGTGGGTAGCTGGCGGTCTACATCAACTACTGATTGGAGTCTTACATGCAACAATCTTCATCAACTGGTTTTAATGTAGCAAAAACAAACCATGCTGTCGATCCCCATGCGCTGCCTGTTATTGAGTGGGATGGCGTTCGGGTGGTGACAACGGAGTCGTTAGCATCAGGCTATGGCACCGATGAAGTCAATATCCGTATGAATCTGAGCAACAATAAGAACAGGTTTATTGCTGGCGTTCATTACTTTTCTTTAACTGGTTCAGATCTAAGGGAATTTAAGAACAGAGTAAATGAAAGCTACTCTGTTGGTAAACGCGCCAGGTCTTTAACTCTATGGACAGAGAAGGGCGCAGCGCGTATGTCCAAGATTGTCGACACCGATGAAGCATGGAACTTCTTTGAGAAACTAGAGTACTCCTACTTTAGGTCGCAGGCCGCATCGGTTCTGCCACTTAGTTATGAACATGCGCTTGAGGATTTGCTGGCGAAGGTGAAAGAGAATCGCTTACTGTCCGAGCAGCGCGACCGAGCCATAGAAACCAAAGCGTGGATTGGTGAAAAGCGCGAGGCCACTGCTATGGCAACTGCATCAGTTGAGAAGCGGCGAGCTAATGCATTGGCTGAAAAGCTGGGTGAGTGCTCGAAGTTTGCAACAATTAAAGCTGTTGAGCGTGAGACCGGCACGAAATATAGCCCTTACCCAATGCGTAAGTGGTGTAAGCAACACGGATTAAGTGCCAAAGACGTTCCTGATGAAACATATGGGACGGTTAAGGCATGGCCTGCTGAGGCGTGGCGAGAGGTTAACAGCATTATTTTGAAGAGGATTTTCTAATGAATGTTGTTTCTATCAAGGGAGGTGAAATTGAGCCTGGATATCTCCATGAAGGAATACTCAAGCTTTCTGACACAGTCATTGATGTTGCTAAAACTGCGATTGACGATTTAAGGGCCATGCAGGATGAGGGGTGGGTAGATTTAGAGATACTTAAAATTCACCTGACTACCATTCACGATGTGGCTGTGTTTATCCACGGAGCAGGAATGAGTATTGAGCAGGGACTTAGCTGACCGGATTCACTACCTTTCAATTACCCAACCCGCTACGGCGGGTTTTTTATCGGAGCTTTACATGAAAAAAACAGACCTACCCGCACGTAAACCGGTTCCGTTTGCAGCAAACGGCTCGCGTCGGGATTTAACCGACAAGACGCCGACAGGCAGCAATCAGGCGTCATATGATGCTGGCTTTCCACCCGTTACGATGGTTATCAAAGCGGCTGGCGGGTTGCCACCTGACGGGCGGGATTTTAACCAGGCCTTTAACGAGCTTTACGCCGGATTAAGATGGCAGAATGCAGGCGGTGGCTATCCTTTTGACGCTGATTTCGCTGCTGCAATAAGCGGCTATCCGGCTGGCGTGAAGCTTCCTAATTCTACAAGCGACGGCTTCTGGCTGAATACTTTAGACGGCAATACAAACAATCCCGAAGTTAAAGACTCTACTTTGACGGGCTGGGTACCGGTCAACAATTACGGAACGTCATCTGTAACAGGACTGACGACAGGAACTGTCACACTCTCAACATTACAAGCATCGAAGAATGAGATAGCGCTGAGTGGAACTCTGACAGGAAATATCACGCTTATTGTTCCTGCATGGCAGCGTAGCTTTAACGTTACTAACAATTGTCAGGGTAATTTCACTGTTTCCATCAAAACCTCTACGGGTACCGGACTTGTTATGTCTTCCGGGCGCAATAATCTCTACTGTGATGGGAAAAATATTACTGCTGTTCTCCCGGTTGCATCGCTGACTAACGCGGGTATTACGCAACTCAGTAGCGCAACTAATAGCGACGCGGAGAACGTGGCCGCTACGCCTAAAGCGGTGAAAGATGCGCTGGCGAATGCTGTGAACAGGCAGCAAAAGTTTACAGCCAGCGGTTCTTTCACAGTTCCAACCGGGGTGACAACTATTTATTTGTCAGGTTGTGCGGCAGGCGGGGGCGGCGCATCCGGCGCGACAAACAGCGGCGGTAAATCATCTTTAGTTGGCGGTGGCGGTGGCGGGGGTGGCGGGGCCGGCCAGTCAATCATTAAGCAAGCATTTACTGTAACGCCCGGGCAAGTGCTGACGATTTCAATCGGGGCAGCAGGGAACGGTGCTCAAGCCTCAACTGCGGGCGGGGGGTATAACGGGAATAACGGCGGAAATACGTCTGTCACCGGATTAGTCACCCTCCTGGGCGGTTCGGGGGGGGGCGCGGGGGGCGTCGTGGATAACGACTATGTTGGCGGCGGCGGTGCCGGAGGTGATGGTGGCGAGGGGTATCCGGCCGGGTCATCTGGATCGGATGGTAACTATGCTGGCAACGGCGGACCAGGAGCAAGCTCTACATTCGGCGGAGGCGGAGGCGCATCCCGAGCAGTAAAATCAAACCCCGAAGGTAAGGATTACCAGGGGCAGCCCGCATTTGGGTTTGGGGCGGGAGGTGGGGGTAGCGGTGGAGCCTACGGAGCTACCGACGCACTTTTTTCATATTCTGCGGGCGACGGTGCGCCCGGACTGATGATAGTGGAGTGGTGATATGAAAATATTAGCGATAATTAAAAATGGATTGGTTATTGATACCGTTTTAATTAACGATGAAAGCAATGGCTGGGAAAAGCCAGATAATACTTCGACAGTTGATGTAACTGGCCGGGATGTCGGCGTCGGGTTCGCTTACGATGAGTCAAGCAATAAATTCAAAAACCCCGCAGTTGATGATCATTTAGATGCCTGACGTTCCGGCAAATCTTTTCTGATTTTTCTGTGTCTCATTCTATAAAATGGCTGCTCAATAAGCCTTAGTGAAATGTATGACATGGTCAGGGATGACCCTAATATTATTAATGCACCGCTAGTTGATAGTACACTAAATCCCATTTTATTAAATATATAGAAAAACATCAGGTGATTGAGATATACGCCATAACTTAAATCACCGGCTAGCGTATCGATTTTACTTTTTAAGTTTATTTTAAAAATCAACCCTACGACTGGGACGCCAATGACAATGCCAGATAACACTTCTTTATTAAATTCATGGGAAAGATTCTTGACTGTCAGGGAAAATAATAACATTACGCACGAGACGATATAGAATGCCCATAATGACTTTTTCTCACCCTCCGCCATCATACTTCCGAGCAGAAAAATGAATAACGTCCCTGTGAGCATTCTGTAGCCGAAGTAGTCCGTGTTTATCAAACCCGCGAACGCTGGCACAAAAAGAGCGAAAGATAAGATTGCCCACATTACTTTTCTGCGGCCTGATAGAATAAATGGAATTAATAAATAGAATTGTAGTTCAAGTCCTAATGACCAGGATTGAGGAACTATGATATAATTATTGAAATAGACTGCAAAAGTATTTAGTGGTAGCATTATTAAATTCACAAGGAATTGTGAAATACTTATCTCTCCTGAGCCGTCAAAGAATAAGTATAAAAATGAAGTGATTATCAAATAAAAAATAAACTGAGGAAACAGTCTCAGTGCTCTATCAATATAAAAGCTCTTTAAGTCAGATTTTTTGGGGAATTTATATGAAATTAATTTTGTTATTACGTAACCGCTAATTATCAAGAAAGAAATTACAGCCGTTACACCCTGGTTATATGACGGAAATTTTATGGCGCAGTGCGAAAACAAAACTAAAACTGCAAGAAATAATCGATAGAACCCCATTTTATCTAACTCTCTCGCTGTAATTACATGTGCGCCCAAATGGCAATCATCCCACACCCGCCCCAACTTTTCACTAAACAGTTAAGATTTTGTGATGGTTGTTGGGGGGGGTGGGGAGGCGCATTGCTTGGCATCCTCGCAACCTTCAGACAGAAAAGCCTATCTGCGATGTATAGATATGAGCAGGTATGAGACAACATGATGTTGACCGATAACACTTATGGTATTAGACTGACACCAATAGCTTAAGCTATATACCAACCAGCACTGCGTAAGTGTAACAAGGGGAACCAACCATGGGTCACGCATTAGAGAAGGCTGATCGTTTGTACATTCCGCCTCGTGACAAATCCACGGTGGCGAAACCAAAAGCAGCGATCAGCAAATCATGTTCGCATACCGATCAGGTGAATAATGCACTCGAATTTGGTTTTGCGCGTTATGAGAAGGCGATGGAAGCTCTTTCTAAGGTCTGAGTAACGGATGGCAGAGTACGCCGAAGGGGTTAACTATCTTTCTATTGAGGATATTGTTTTCATTAACAAGGTCTTGATAGAAACACAAACCCCAAATGAGCCGATAGCAGTACTGAATCCCAATAATCTAAGCTCATCGCAATCCAGGCCAGGCACAGTTAGGTACTATGAGCAGACAGATGACATGTTTCGCCTGTCTGCTGCATTGATCGAAAGTCTAATCCAGAACCATCCATTTGCCAATGCAAACAAACGAACCGCTTTTATGGCGGGCTATGTGTTTTTGCTGCTCAACGGCTATGAACTCACAGCTCCAGGTGATGAGGTTGTTATCATCTCAGAAGGTTTGGCACGTAAGGAATATGCGGCAGAAGACCTTGAAAACTGGCTCTGCCATTGGTCGCGTGAATATGACTCCCGCTTGTTATGTGCGATGAGAGTTAATCCGCTTCAGGCTCTTGTCACGTCATCGCATTATATTCGAGTCATAACGAATGACTAACCCGGCCATTGTGCCGGGTTTTTAATGCTTAACGCTCAAGGCGGGGGAGTCAGAGGCGCAACATTGCCCGCTCTCTGACGAACGCTCTTTGCTCCATTTCATCCCAAAGTACTATGCCGCCTCTGTGCCTTACCAGGCTTGCAAACTGGTCTAACGTGGCGACAGTAGCACCCTCTGGCACAAACTCAGTGCGCACAATCTCGGAGCCGTCAAAATGCATCGCTATTACGCCTCTGACGGGGATTGACAATGCTGGAAGGGTGCCTGTCTGCTTGGGGAGTAACTCACCTTCCAACGCCAGTCTGTGGACGTACTCGATAGCAATTGGCAAATCTTCAGAAGAAAGCTCGTCGATATGCTCAACGCTGAAGCGCTGATGGATCAATGCATAGGCTTCTGGATAGAGAAGGTGCTTTTTGCTTACCAGCATATTGATTGCGTCACGGAGTGGGGTACGTTCGTCTACTGTGGTTTTCTTATCGTTGCGGGATGACATGAGTGCATCATACGCACGTATAACCTCGAGTGAAAATGATGGACTGATCCACATCGCATAGACATATACGAGTTCCTTACAAACATAGGTTCCGCCGTTGCGACCTTTTTTTGAGACTATCGGATTAAATACGGGATTTTCCGTATTTAAAATCTCAATAGTTTCTTTTGTCTGGTCAATGCGCACCCATTCGTGTGGGGCATGGCGGCGTTCATTACCGGCCGCTTTGTGCAAGTCATTTAGAGAATAGCGACCTTCAGTATCATGGTGTATGGAAATTTTTGAGATGACGAGATGAGTGTTCATTTTAGCGTCCTATGTCGATTACTTATACCCCTTTTGAGAGGGCGGTCGGGCGCTCAAAACCGGACATAGACGGCGGGCATATTTCCATTACTGGTATTGTATTAGCCGCACGCCCGACCATAATCTATGGACGTAAAAAAACCGCAAGACTGTCGGGCGCGGTATCCGCTATGTCATGGTGTTTTGAGCACCTAATCAGAGTATGCGACAGTCAGTGCAGTGTGTCAAATGGGGTAACCCCGGCGCGGTGGACGGGGTTAGGTGTCAGTGAGGCTTTGGTAATTCAGGTTTGCGTACTGAAAGAACAATTTTCTCAGCATCAATTCTTGGCAGGTCACCGTCTGCCGATTTCTTAACTAAATATGCGCCAAGCCTATTTTCTATGTACTCTGTTTGCATCCAACGACGAAACTCCCCTAGCGCGTCATCTGGATAAATCCATGCATCGACTGGACCTGCTCTATGCTGAGGGAACCAATCAGGGTAAACGTGGTGATACTTAGTGCGACGACCGTATTTTTCATCGAGGCCATTTCTGTCCCAGTATGTGGACCAGACCTTGCCAACACTAATGTCTGGAATAGCACTTGGTCCGAAATTAAAGTTATTTCTTACCATCTTCAGAGCTAGATCAGCCATCTCTCTAAACACTGAAAAGTAACCAAATGGGACTTGGTCATTCATAAGTAGGCGCTCATGGAAACACTCCATAGCCCCGCGTCGAGGGTTCTCGGGGTCAATGCCTACACTTAAAAAAATAAATCTTCTTAATTGTGAACCTGCAAGCTTACGGAAGTTATCAATAGCTATCTCTCTTCCAGCCTGATTAGCCTCAAATGCGTAATATTCTAGAATTGCCATGCAGACAGTGTCAGGGAAAGCATTTGCTTCTGTCCCTTGTATAACCGTCTTTGTGAACAACTTTTGTAAGTTTAAACCTTGCTTCTTTAACAAAGAATCGACGAACATTCCTCGCGGTTTTGTACGCTCCTCGTGCCAGTTAGATGTGAAACGAAGTAAAGGCGCATGGTCAATGCCGCACA
Organism: Izhakiella capsodis; assembly: GCF_900115045.1. Taxonomy (GTDB): domain Bacteria; phylum Pseudomonadota; class Gammaproteobacteria; order Enterobacterales; family Enterobacteriaceae; genus Izhakiella; species Izhakiella capsodis. The sequence goes on from NZ_FOVC01000005.1 coordinate 27,904, forward strand.
GCCTAGCAAGTCCGCGAAGAGTTAAAAATGGAGAGCCATCATTCATAACGCCCATCTGAACGCCATCAATATCAGCCTCTTTTATTGGATAAAGCTCCAATTCTATCTGTTGCCCAGACAGTACTAAACTCAAGTTATCCATCTGATAAATAACCCTTTTTAGGTGGTGCCTAACGCACTATTTCCCTGAATATTTTTCGCATCCATCTAACGTAGATTGCGCACTGTGTGAAAAATAATTATAACCTGTTGTTGAATAGGTAATCTCCTACTAAATTTCTTTACCCAACGATCCTTTCCCAAATTTTCTCCATCTCCCACTTGATCACTTCTATCGATAAATATACTGTATGCATATACAGTATATTTATCAGGAAGGCTAACCGTGCCACGCCGCTACGAAATACATATAGCATTCAGAGACAGCATTAAAATAGCTGCCAACGGCAGGCGCACAGTCGCTACAGTTGACTTCGTAGCTGCACTGTCAAAGTACAATCACGAGTTCACGCTTGCTGAGGCGAACTGCTGGATTGAAAACTATCAGCACTCGTTCCGCGATATCTCAACTGAAGAAGGTGAGCGCCGGACGTTCAGGCTCTATAATCCGAATAACGGGGGGTTCTGATTGGGCTTTCCATCTCCAGCGCAGGACTACGTTGAGCAGCGTTTAACGCCTGAAATTCTGTGCGGCGTTAATGCCAACACGCTGATAGTGAGAACAAGTGCCGGATACGCGCTTGTCGAGAAACACAGAATGCCGGGTCAGGGCGACATAGCATTAATTTCATGCGGTGAGAGTGAACGATTTGCTAGATTGTCCGGGCGAACATTTATCATTGACGACGGCGAAATTTTGCAAGGTGAAGTGCTGGATGATGTGATCGTGGTGGGCGTAGTCACTCACATCATCATCGCGCTTGAAGTTAGTGATGTTCCGTTTTGAAGATAACTATCAGCGTCAACCAATCATTAAAATTACATTGTGGGCATTATTGCGGGCATTATATTTTAGATTAAAAAACATATCATTTATTTCAGTGCATTAGGATATTTTGCGGTTTTTGCAGGGGGCGCCATTCGAAGGTATTTTCACTTCCAGCAAAGTCCACAAAACCCTTAAAAATCCTTCGAGTTAGCGGCTTCGCTGTGACTGTAAATGCTTTAACGTCCACCGCAATCCATACATGCGAGGGGGCATAATCGGGGGTACCCCAGGTTCGATATTAAAAATGCCCCTTTATATGAAACTAACAGCACGGCAGGCAAAGACTGCATAGCCTGAATACAAAGCCTGTAAACTCTCTGATGGCATGGGGTTATATCTGGAAATTATCCCGCGAGGCTCTAAATACTGGCGCATGAAGTACCGCCGTCCTTCTGATAAAAAGGAGGACAGATTAGCCTTTAGTGTCTGGCCTGCTGTTTCCCTGGCTGATGCCAGAGCCAAACGCGATGACGCCAAACGCCTACTGGCTAAAGGGCTCGACCCCAAAGTGGAACAAAAAGAGTCACAGGCTGAAGCAGAGGGGGCATATAGTTTTGAAACTTTACCCGCCAGTGGTATCGCGGATGCCTGAAAAAGTAAATCCCAACACATGCACGAGCCGTATTTAGCTCACTGGAGCATTATGTTTTCCAACATATTGGCGGTGATGACATACGACAGCTTAAAAGCGCCAGCTTTTAGCCACCGTAAACAGTGCTGATTCCGTGAATAAGCATGATGTTGCAAAGCGTCTGAGACAACGCGTTACCTCTGTCATGCGCTATGCCGCGCAGAACGGTATTATTGATATTAACCCCGCGCTGGATATAGCGGGTGCTTTGGGATCAGCAAAAACAGAACACCGCCCCCGCACTTTCTCATGCCCGTTTTGAAGAACTTCTTTCCCGGATAAGCATTTACAGTGACAGCCCTGTAACCTGCTTTGCGGTGGAGCTGACCTTGCTTACGTTTCTACGTTCCAGTGAACTGCGTTTTGCCTGGTGGGAGGAGTTTGACTTTGAGCGGGCTGTCTGGCATGTGCCACCTAAACGGCCAGAAATCGAAGGTGTGCGCTATTCCTGGCGCGAGATGAAAATGGAAACTCCGCATGTGACCCCTTTAAGCAAACAGGCAGTGATGCTACTGAAAGAACTCAAAGAGTACAGCGGTGATACCAGCAGACTGTTTCCCGGTGGCCACAATCCGCAACAGATTGTGAGCGAAAATATTGTCATTAAGTCACTGAGAACGAGGGTGTATGACACTACAACAGAAGTCTGCGGGCATGGATTCCGAACGATGGCGTGCAGCGCTACGGCAGATTCGGGACTGTGGTCACGTAAGACTGGCGAAATGGAGATGAGCCACCAGGAAAGGAATGATGTGAGAGCGCCATATGTACATACCGCTGAATACCTGGAGGAAAGACGCGTAATGATGCAAAAATGGGCTGATTATCTGGACGCCAACAGGCAGGCGCATGTTACACCGTATGACTTCGATCATGATGTCGGGCTGGGATATAACATGGTATCAAGAGCAAAAAGGAAATGAGATTCTACGCGCGCATACATAAGCTTTATTTTACCTGTTTCATATGTTTCACTAACTTATATTTATAGATAAATCATAATATTAAGTGAAACAGGCACTGAAGCAACTCTTTAGGTAGTTGTTTCACCCTGCCCGGTATCCCGCGCTTTGCATAAATCATTAATTATATGATTTTAATGATTTTAATGATTTTAATGATTTTTCCTTGCTTTAATGATGTATTTATTCACATCAATAAGGAGATAAGCCCATGCCTGCTGTTAGGTTGATGAGCCGCCGAATCCTGATAGCTGATAACGCTTTTGCTTCAATCCGCATTCTGGAAGTAGATACGGCTATCTCAGGGAGCGCACATCAGTACAGATACAGCCTGGCCTGCATTGTGGATGGTGCGCGCGCCATGAGGTAAGACAACGAGCGCGGCAAAATTGAAAACCTGATTGCCAGTTTTCAGACAAATATTAACCTGTTGAGGAGATAACACCATGCGAGTGCTGACCGGTAGGGTAATGATCGTTGATGATGCTTTCCGGCCGGCAATGTTGGACGCCTCGCGCGCCATGAACGGCGATTTCGTCGGCTCAGAGTTGATATTTTCCACAGTAGAACCACTGGCAAAACTATGCTTGCCCATGACCGCTGGCAGATCATCGAAGTAATGGAAGGAGAGCAGGCCGTGTCTATCCGCGAGCTATCGCGCAAATCGTGATTTTCGCGGCGTGTATAACGATGTTCAGTCTTTGCTGAACGGGGGAGTACTGGACAAGGACGGCGAGAAGATTGCACTACCCTATGACCGGATTCATATTGAGCTCGACTCGGACGATGCGGTGGCGTGACGCTGCCCGTTTAAGCCACCAGCCGAAATAAATCCCCTTTCAGGCTGATTGACGGAATAAAAACCGTGCAAATCTACACGGATTCAAAAAAACTTATAACCTACTGACTTTTATTGAATATATCGACTTATAATCCAAATAATGGGGGAGGGCAGAATCTTCTCATCAAAAGCGGGCAGACGTTCATCTGCCCGGAGTGCGATCAGTAATATTTCTCAGAGGCTGTCAGTGCAGTTCCTGCATGGAGTACGACGTCATCAGCCGTTTTACAGAGAAGCACCTTGTACTGACCAGCCCGGGTGACCCAGGCAGCCACTTTCTCATCCCAGCTCGCTACCACGCGCGGCTCCAGCTGCAGCTCGACCTCACAACTTTCACCCGGCTTAAGATACACACGTTTAAATGCAGCAAGGCGCAGAACAAAGTGGCGATCGTCTGGCTCAACAAACAGCAGCGGCACGTCTGCACCGGCGCGACGTCCACAGTTAGTGACCCTGAACGAGGCTATAATATTCTTCCCGTCGGAGGTGACTTTCAGAGCGTCATACTCAAAGGTGGTGTAGCTCAGCCCATGGCCAAATGAAAACAGCGGCGTCTGTTGCATGCGGGCGTGCCAGCGATAGCCAACATCGGAGCCTTCAACATTATAGTCTATGTGGATGATGCCGCCCTTAACGGGCGTGCCCGGCAGGGAAGTGGTGCTGGCCGGATCGATCTGCGCCGGGTGCGGCAACTGCTCCTCAGAGGACGGAAAAGTAACAGGCAGACGACCTGATGGATTAACCCGGCCAAACAGCACGCCGGCAATCGCCTCGCCGCCGCCGGAGCCGGGATACCAGGCTTCCAATACCGCCGGCACCGCCTCAAGCCACGGCATCGTCACCGGACCGCCGGTTTCCAGTACCACAATGGTTTTGGGATGCGTCGCTGCCAGCGTTGTGATCAGCGTATTCTGGGCGTCGCTGAGACTTAGCCCCTGTGCGTCCAGCGCTTCGGACCGCCATTCGTCCGCAAAGACAATAACCGCATCCGCCCGGCGTGCGGCGCTGACGGCTTCAGCCAGATTATCGCCGCTGAGATAGTTAACCTCCGCCGCGCCCGATTCTGCGCGTATAGCGTGAAGTGGCGATGACGGCTGGTAGACCTTGTCTGTCTGTATGCCCATGAAGTTCACGCCCGGCAGGCGCAGGCTGTCCACCGGCGTTACGCACGACGAACCGCCGCCTGCCAGCACGCCGTGATCGGCATGCGCGCCCACGACCAGCAGTCTCCCGGCACCGCGCGCCAGCGGCAGCGTATCTCCGGCATTTTTAAGCAGAACAATCCCCTGCTCAGCCTCACGTTGAGCGATCTGGCGATGTGCCATGTAATCGATATCGCCATGGGGGCGGGCGACATTTTCAACGGCGCCAACGGCAAACAGGCTGCGCAGGATGCGGCGTACCATGTCGTCAATGCGGCTCTGTGGCACACGCCCCTCGACCACGGCTTTCCTCAGTGGCTCGCCAAACCAGACATTTTCGTCGAGGTTGGCACCGGACTGCACGTCCAGCCCGGCGAGTGCGGCTTTTTCGGAGGAATGCGTGGCGCCCCAGTCTGACATCGCCCAGCCCGGATACCGCCAGTCACCCTTGAGGATATCATTAAGCAGATGCGCGTTTTCAGATGCCCAGTCGCCGTTGACCAGGTTATAGCCGGGCATCACCGAGCCGGGTTTCCCCGTCTCGATGGCCAGCTCAAACGCCAGCAGGTCCGACTGACGCATAGCCGCTTCGCTCAAATCGGAGCTGGCGACGACCCGTCCGGTTTCCTGTGGGTTGATGGCAAAATGCTTGACGGTTGAAACCACATGCTGCGACTGGATGCCGCGCACGGAGTGTCCGGCTATAATGCCGGTGAGCAGCGGATCTTCAGAAAGGTATTCGAAGTTACGACCGCCGCGGGGTTCGCGGACAAGGTTAGCGCCGCCTGCCAGCTGAACTTTAAAGCCTTTGGCAAACGCCTCCCGGCCGACCACCTCACCGGTCTGTTCAGCCATTTCAGGACTAAAGGTCGATGCCAGCATCAGGCCTGAGGCCAGCGCCGTGGCGTTATCGCCCGGACGAACGTTTCCTGGCGCGGTGACGCCGAGGCTGGCGTCAGTCTGTTGCATCGCCGGGATGCCCAGGCGCGGAATACCCGGGTAGTAAGCGGCGGAGCCTATCGCGCCTTCCGGCAGCGGTTCGTCGCCCATCGGGATTGCCATCGGCCCTGACAGCCAGGCGTATTTCTCATCTTCCGTCATCTGCGCCAGCACGAGGCCAGCCTTTTCATCGGCCGTCAGGCCTTCTTTTTGCCAGTCATAGTTCATCTGCTCTCCTTTTTTACCGTTAATCTGCCGGCGCGTCAGGCGTTACCTCCGGCCGATATTTTAAGTACGCTGACCAGCTGCATACTGCATTAAGGATTTCACTGAGCGGTCGTGAAAGCCGTCTTTTATCCAACCCACGGCAATCCTGATAAGCGCGCGTCCCCCGTGGACACAATATTTTCCGTCACGCTGCATCAGGGATTCTGCACCTATAGCAGGATCTGCCCCCGCATTTTGCATACCTCCAGGGCAACCGGGCTGATATAAACGGCCTCAATGGCAAACAGGCGGTCATCATCCGGATCGGTGGAGAAAAAGTTACAACGCGGCGGAGGTTTTACACCCTGCCATTTGGTCGAACTTGTCCAATCACTCGTCAGCAAAGAAATAAGTTTTGAACAGTCTAACGGTTTATGTGATGGGTGAATAAAAGACATCATTGTTTTGTAACTCTTCTATTATATGACATCTTCAGGATATGATTCTTTGACGAGTCTATCTTGCTTAAGTCGAGAAGCTTCGAAATTTCCTAAATCTTTGATATGGATTTTACTTGTAACTGCGGGATTTTCTTTCTGCGATCCACGCAAAATTTTTCGTCGCGGCGTACAAGGCGCCTATGTTCCATTTTCATAGCAACTATTTCATCCTGGATTTTTGAAATATCTCTTTCAGAATACTGCCTGACAATAGGTCTGCTTCTTAAGATATTATCTATAAACCAATTTTTAAGTTATCCGGGCTAACCTTTATCATTGATGACAGCGAAATTTTGCAAGATGAAGCGCTGGATGATGTGACCGTGGCGGGCGTAGTCACTCACATTCTCATCGCATTTGAAGTAAGTAATGTGCCGTTTTGAAGATAACGATTAACATCAGCCAATCATCATAATGACATTGTGGGCTTTATCTTCGCGTTAAATTAAATAGCAATCTAATTCAGTACCTTATGCTATTTGTCGGTTTTTTGCAGGGGACGCCATTTCCTTGTCGCCATCATGCTTGAAGAGGACTTCGCCTGTTATCTCGGCAAGATACTGAACGCTTCATTCGCATGAAATAGCCACCATCCTTTACCTTTTCGATCGGCATCATGGCATGGGGCCGGACGTGTTTGCTGAAAATACGCCACCAATAATTCGGTTATCAGAGGATTGATTTCAGTGCTCAGTGGCATGCAGGAAGCGGCTGCGTCAGGATGATAGTAACCTTGCGCTATTGGGGGTGAGGACCATACAACATACGGCCTGCAGTAGTATGATCCTAGCGTGGGTGCCTGACAAAAAATGTTAACCTTATTGCCAGAGAATGATAAACAGATCGGTATGATCCAACGTGGTATTTAGCCGCTGAGAACCGAGGCTGACGAGCAGGCTGATTGGCTGTCTTTAAAGATTTTTTGGCCGCAGATGCCAAAAAAATGTTACCGGCTTGCGGAGTATTGTATATTTCCGTAACAGATGGCGTTTCATCTGCCCCTGTGGCAGTAAAAATTGCTTCTGAACTATTTCCTTCATCGCTGACATTTGATGACAATAATGTCAGTGCGTTGATATTCTGCTTAGCATCAGATACAGGCTAGCACCCGCATTTCTCGCGATGGTCGCGCTAATCTGAAGTCGTGAGGCTGGCGTGGTATTAATGCAATATCGTCTTTTGATGGTCATCAAAAGTTAATGATGAAGATAACTCAGCAGCAGCCGGGAGAGTAAGAAATGACTAATAGCACAGGAAGACCCCTATGAATTTTCGCCTGACTGGTTTGGCGCTGGCCAGCGTCCTTCTGGCTGGTTGCGCCAGCTCCAAACCGGCGGATAAACCCCAGGGGCGTTCTGACCCCCTGGAAGGCTTCAACCGCACGATGTTTGATTTTAACTACAATGTGGTCGATCCCTATGTTTTACGGCCGGTTGCAGTCGCGTGGCGAGACTATGTGCCGATGCCGGCGCGTACGGGTATGAGTAATTTTCTCAGTAATCTTGGTGAACCCGCCAGCATGGTTAACAGTATCCTGAGAGGTAACGTTAATGCTGCTGGTATTCACTTTACCCGTTTTTTCCTCAATACGGTGCTCGGCATGGGTGGATTTATTGACGTTGCTGACAAAGCTAATCCACGGCTGGCGCGAACGGATGCGGTACGCTTTGGCACTACGCTTGGTTCCTACGGTGTTGGCTATGGGCCTTATGTGCAGCTGCCATTTTACGGTAGTTTCACTTTGCGCCAGGACGGGGGCGATTATGTTGACGATCTCTACCCTGTGTTAAGTTGGCTAACTTTCTGGATGACTGCCGGTAAGTGGGTATTGCAGGGCATTGAAACCCGTGCAGAACTACTGGGTTCTGATGCCATTTTGCGTAATTCAAAAGATCCTTACATCTTCGTACGTGAAGCTTATTTCCAGCATAACGATTTTCTCGCCAACGGTGGCAAGCTTAAACCAGAGATCAATCCGAATGCTGCGGCCATTCAGGGCGATCTGAAGGAGATTGACTCCGGAGATTAGCCTGGTGCAAAAAAAAGACCACTTGAAGTGGTCTTTTTTTCCAGTGGACGGTCAGAATTTATAGTTAAATTCGGCGCCGTACAACCAGGCCTTGCCATCAGAATTAAAGGTATAAGGCACGGGTGTGCCGCCGGCGGCTCTGGTTGCGGCAAGGTCGGTACCCTCTTTGACGGTAACTTTTTGACCGTGCATGTAAGAGATGCCAAGGTCGACAGACGCGTTTTCATTGAAGGCATAGCTGGTGCCAAGGCTCAGCCATAAACGGTCCTGATCCGGAATGGAAATGGAGCGCTTCTCAGAAGGCACCGGGCTGTCATCAAAGGCGATACCAGCGCGGAAGGTCCAGTTATCATCGTAGAAATAAGAGGTTCCCAGTGCGATACGATAAACGTCCCGATAATCTTCTTGTTTATAAAACAGTGTCTGACCATTCGTGCCAGTGGCTTTAAGCTCCTGGAACTGACTCCAGCTGGTGTAAGCCATGCTGTAGTGGACTGCCCATTTCGGCGCCACTTTATGGTAGCCAGAAAGCTCCCAGATTTCAGGTAAATTAAGCGTCAGAGAGCCAGGAATTGTGCTGCCGCTGGTGCCGAAAGGCAGGCCGAACTGACCGGCGACAGGATTGAGCTGACTTGGGATACTGCTGTTATAATTACCGTTAAAATCGATTTTAACTTCTGAACGATATGTAAAGCCAAAGCGATTGTTTTCATCCACCTCGTAAAGGATACCGGCGTTCCAGCCGTAACCCCATTCATTACCTTTAAGCCGGCCGACCTGGGTATCTGTGGGTATCGCAGGTAACCCCACGGCAGGTAGCTGTGAACCCAGTTCGCCAGCGTAACGCTCAATTTTAGCTCGTGCGTATACCGCATCGAAACCTACACCAAAGCTAAAATGACGATTGAGGCGATAGGCGCTGCTCAGATTGAGGTTCGTAGTCATCAGGTCAGTTTTACCGCCGTAGCCACCAGCAGCGTAACTATCATTGTATTCTGTCGCGAGTCCATAATTGCTGGTTGCCGAGGCGCCAACCCACCATTGATCGTTGATCGGATAAACATAGTGGACGTTGGGGATCCACTGATTGGGAGCAATGTTTTTCGCATCAAGGCTGTTACCTGAAGCCGTTCGACCAGTAATATCTACGCCAGGGTCGACGTAAACGGCGCCAATTGAAAACATTGTGCGATCCATCAACGCCATGGTGGCCGGGTTACGACTGGCAGAAGCCGCCGTATCCCCTATAGCACCTTCGCCTGAGTATGCGCGCCCCAGGCCGACAGCTGAAAATTCGTTGAGCTGAAAGCCCGCAGCTGAAACATGTGTTGCAACAAGTGCCACTGCTGCCGCCAATGCAGAGTTTGCAAACAGGTTTTTATGGTTCATGGCCACAACCTCATTATTTAAATTTTAAATATATTTTACATCGGGTAACAATTGATCGCGGATTGTAGGGGCTGGTCTACCCCTGACAAATCAGACCAGTGGGTCTAGTATAAGTACAGCTTGTGTTGAAGTTACAATATTGTTTTCTATATGTGTCTAGAATGTTTTAAAAAGGCGATCATCTTAACAAAATCTTTCTCTCTGGTTTTCATTCATTCACCGGATATGCGGCAGATCAATTTTTTTGCCGATAACGCGCAGGAACACTGTCTGTGCGTTAATACAGGAGTAAACTGCAGGCCGTGATAAAGCCTTTAACCTGTCGGAACTCCAAGGAGCCAGATTTGAAAAACTCTCTGAATCAATGCAGCGCAAATGAAACCGCTGCCTGTTGCTGTGTAGATGTTGGCACCGTAATGGACAATTCTGATTGCGACGCCTCTTGGCGACATCTCTATGCCGATCAGCAGCAGGCACAGCAGTCACTGGCTGCGCTGACGGAAAAAGCACGTGCGGTTGAATCTGAACCCTGCATCATTTCATCCCGCTTTGAGGAAGATGCTGCTGGCGTGTGGCTGGATGTTAATTTTACTTTCAGCTGCCAGGCTGAAGCGCTAATCTTCCAGCTGGGTTTGCGCTAGGCGATTTCCTCCGCATCCGGTAGCGTCAGCTGCCGGTTTTCATGTTAAAGCGTGTTTTTACTCTCAATTTTTTCTCCTGTTGCTTGGCTTAATTCCCCTTTATCGATAAAACTTAGGATCAGGTCTGACCACTAAGGCGAGCATGCCGTCGGTCTTTTATTCGTAACAGGTGAAAAGATGAGCCATCAGCCGCGTTTCTCACGACCGGGAGAACGGATTGTCATTACGCATGGACTTCGTACTCCTTTTGTGCGACAGGCGACGGCTTTCCACGGTATTCCGGCGGTAGAGCTTGGAAAAATGGTGGTAAGCGAGCTGCTTTTTCGCAGCGAATTACCATCAGAGCTGATTGACCTGCTGGTCTTTGGACAGGTTGTGCCGACGCCAGAGGCACCCAATATCGCTCGTGAGATAGTATTGGGCAGCGGAATGAGCGTTCATACCGATGCCTATAGCGTCAGTCGCGCCTGCGCGACTAGCTTACAGGCGGTCGCAAACGTTGCGGAAAGGTTATTGGCAGGAACGGCGCAGATAGGTATAGCTGGTGGTGCTGATTCCAGTTCTGTGTTACCGATTGGTGTCAGTAAAAAGTTGGCATGTCTGCTGGTTGATCTCAATAAAGCCCGCTCACCAGGAAAAAAACTGTCATTACTCAGACGGCTGCGTCCACGCGACCTGCTGCTGGTAGCGCCGGCAGTCACTGAATATTCCACCGGTCTGCGCATGGGCGATACCGCAGAACAGATGGCTAAAACGCACGGCATTACGCGTGAAGCCCAGGATAGCTTTGCACATCGCTCCCACCAGCGAGCCGCACGAGCCTGGCAACAGGGGCTTCTCAATGATGAAGTGATGACGGCCTATACCGTACCGTTTCGTCAGGCGACTGAGCAGGATAATAATATCCGTCACAACTCCACGTGGGAGAGTTACAGCCGCCTGCGTCCGGCATTTGATCGTAAACACGGCAGCGTTACCGCGGCGAACAGTACGCCGCTGACCGATGGCGCGGCTGCGGTAATGCTGATGACAGAACGGCGAGCCAGGGAGTTGGGTATCACGCCGCTTGGCTATCTCAGGAGCTATGCCTTTAGCGCGATTGATGTCTGGCAGGATATGCTGCTGGGGCCAACATACGCCTCACCGCTGGCGCTCGATCGTGCGGGTGTGACGCTCAGTGACTTGTCGCTGATCGATATGCATGAAGCTTTCGCCGCCCAGACTCTGGCTAATATGAAGCTTTTTGCCGATGAACGCTTTGCCCGTGAAATGCTTAACCGGTCACATGCACTGGGTGAGGTCAACGAGGAGCAGTTCAACGTATTAGGTGGTTCGATTGCTTATGGTCATCCTTTTGCTGCCACAGGTGCCAGAATGATCACTCAGACGTTACGCGAATTGCAGCGCCGGGGGGGTGGTCTGGCGCTGGTTACCGCCTGTGCGGCTGGTGGCCTGGGTGCGGCGATGGTACTGGAGAGCTATTAAATGACGATCCCTCTGGCTTTTAACCTCAATTATCGTCTGGACCACGTCGCGGTTGTTACTATTGATGTCCCCGGCGATAAAATGAATACCCTGAAGGCGCAGTTTGCCTCAGAGCTACAAGCGGTCATTCGCGAAGCGCGCAGTCATCGTCAGCTTGCGGGTATTATTTTGATCTCTGGCAAGCGTGATTCTTTTATTGCCGGTGCCGATATTAACATGATTGCTGGTTGCCAGACGGCGCAGCAAGCACAGGCGTTATCAGAACAGGGACAGCGTGTCATGCAGGAGCTGGCTGATTTGCCCTTTCCGGTGGTGGCGGCGATAAACGGAGCCTGTCTTGGCGGCGGGCTTGAACTGGCACTGGCCTGCGACAAACGTATATGCACGACACACGAAAAAACCCGCCTCGGCCTGCCGGAGGTTCAGCTGGGGCTATTACCCGGATCAGGTGGTACCCAGCGTTTGCCGCAGCTTATTGGTCCGTCGCGAGCGCTGGATATGATCCTCACCGGTAGAGCGTTACGCCCACATCAGGCGTTGAGGATAGGGCTGGTCGATGACGTGGTGGCTGAAAGTATTTTACTGGAGAGTGCCGTAAAAATGGTGCTGCAAGGTGTGCTCAAACGTCAGCCCTGGCCGCTCAGTGAGCGCCTGCTGAACACCCCGCTGGGCCGACAGTTTCTGTTCAGCCTTGCAGGTAAAAAAGCACAAGCGAAGGCACAGGGAAATTATCCGGCTATTGAACGCATACTCACGGTGGTAAAAACTGGGCTGGAGCAAAAAAATCGCAGTGGGTATATCGCTGAAGCTCGCGCGTTCGGCGAACTGGTCATGACTCCGGAATCAGGCTCACTGCGTCACATTTTTTTTGCCATCAGTGAAATGAAGCGCGAGCAGTCACACGATGAAAACACGAGGTCGTCCGACAAACTCGGTGTGCTTGGCGGCGGACTGATGGGTGGCGGTATTGCCAGCGTAGCGGCCACTAAAGCGGGGCTGCCGGTGCGAATCAAAGATATCAATACTAAAGGAATCAACCACGCGCTGAAATACAGTTGGGATTTGCTGGGCCGTAAAGTAAAACGGCGCCACATTACCCCGGCGCAGCGTAATCAGCAGATGGCACTGATCTCCGGTGGTACTGATTATCGGGGATTTGGCGGGCTTGATCTGGTCATTGAAGCGGTGTTTGAAGATCTGACGCTTAAGCAGCAGATGGTCAGTGATATTGAAAATAACTGTGATGAGCAAACGATTTTCGCCTCAAATACGTCGTCATTATCGATAGGTGCCATCGCGGCGCACGCAATGCGTCCACAGCAGGTTATCGGACTGCACTTTTTCAGCCCGGTCGACAAGATGCCGCTGGTGGAGATAATCCCTCACGCTGAGACCGCGCAGCAGACCATCACCAGGAGTGTTGCGCTGGCTCGCAAAATGGGCAAAACCCCGATAGTCGTTGCTGACAGCGCCGGTTTTTACGTTAATCGAATTCTGGCGCCCTATATAAACGAAGCGCTGCAATGCGTACTCGAAGGCGAAGCTATTGACCGGGTAGATAAGGCGCTGGTGAAATTTGGTTTTCCGGTTGGCCCGTTTCAACTACTGGATGAGGTTGGCATTGATGTCGGCAGCAAAATTTTACCCATCATGGCTGAGGCTTTCGGTGAGCGTTTTGCTGTACCCTCTGTCTTTGAACGGGTTCTGGCTGATGGTCGTAAAGGAAAAAAGAGCAAGCGCGGATTTTATCTTTATCCGGCTGGTGGCGGGAGAAAGAGAAAAATTGATAAACAGATCTATAAGCTGCTGCAGGTAACCCCCGGCGCGCGCCAGACACCGCAGCAGATAGCTGAACGTTGTCTGATGATGATGCTCAATGAAGCCGCCCGTGCGCTGGACGAAGGCGTAATTAAAAGCCCCCGGGATGGTGATATTGGCGCTATTTTGGGTATCGGTTTTCCACCCTTTCTCGGTGGGCCTTTCCGTTACATGGAGCAGTATGGAATTGCACGCATTGTCAATATTCTAACCTCGTTATCGCAACAGCACGGTGCGCGATTCACTCCCTGTCAACGTCTACAGGGGATGTATAGTGATGACGAAAAATTTTACAAAATTGACTCGCAAGATAATACCCATTCATCTTCAGCGGGTTAGCAAGCTGTCCCCTGCTGATGTTCTCTCTCAGGCGGGGTATAAGCGTTTAATAAATGAGCGACTTGTTGACTATGGTGAAGGCGATAAGGTACAACACAACGTTCATTTGTAAAATGAAGGGCTGGCGATGAAACCTTTGACCAGCGTTTTTGTTTAACAACAGCGGTGCAATATGCAAGTTTTTATCATGCGTCATGGTGATGCGGCGTTAGATGCGGCGAGTGATTCCGTCAGGCCTCTCACGCATTGCGGCTGTGACGAATCTCGCCAGATGGCTATCTGGCTGAAAAATCAGAATGTGGACATCGAACGGGTTCTGGTTAGTCCTTATCTGCGAGCTGAACAAACTCAGCAGGCGGTGTGTGAAATCTTACCTCTACCGAAGGGAAAGGAGGCGCTACCTGAGCTGACGCCGGGTGGCGATCCGGCTCTGGTGGCGTGCTACCTGCAGTCGCTGGCAGCTGAGGGGGTAAAATCAGTAATGATTATTTCTCATCTGCCTTTAGTGGGCTATCTGGTTTCAGAACTTTGCCCGCAGGAAGCGCCACCTATGTTTGCGACATCAGCGATTGCCTGCATCGATTATGATGCTGACAGTGCGCAGGGCAAACTGCTGTGGCAGGTCAGTCCGGCCAAACTGGCAAAGGCCATTTAAACCCTCTCTCTGCGTCGGCGATAACACGCTGGCGTTTTGCTTGATAATTCACAGCAGTGAAGGGGGGTGCCACTCTTCAAGCTCGATAAGTACCAGGAGTGCGGCATCGCCGCCGAATATCTTGGGTGCCTGATGAAAGGCGCGCACATCAGGATGCTGTGCCAGCCAGAGCGGTGTTTGCTGCTTAAGAATATGCTTGCCGTGACCGTGCATAATACTTGCGCAGAACAAATGTTCACGCCGACAGGCCGCAATCAGCGCCCCCAGTTCCTGTTTAGCCTGCCGCTGAGTCAGCCCGTGTAAATCAAGAAATATCTCCGGCGAGTAGTCGCCGCGACGCAGTTTTTTCAACTCATAGGCATCAACGTCAGTGCGAACGTAGCGTACCGGTCCCTCCGATGCCAGCAGAGGCTGAAATTCATCGGAAAAGTAGTGACTGGCATCAATCTGCTCTGATAACAAGCGCTTTGTCGAAAGCACTTTGCTTATTTTAGGTACCGGCTGGTGCTGAACAATGTCCTGTTTCAGCCTGGTCGTGCCACGCACAAGCTCGTTAAACAAAGCCCGATCTTCGGCGCTCAGAGGATGTTTTTTGCTCATTGTTGTCTGTATTTTGCCTTTAATGCTTGTCGTTCGCTATGGCCGACTGGGGGTGACAAACATAATTCTACCGGTAAAAAGCGCATTCCGGTTCAACAAATATCAGCTTTTTAATTCAGATGCGGTGAAATAGCGATTTCTTCATGGCAAACTAATGTAAAGCTTGATTGACCGGCCTGTGGAGGGCTATGTGGACAAAATTTTTGTCGAAGAAGCAGTAAGCGAACTGCATACCATTCAGGATATGTTGCGCTGGGCCGTCAGCCGTTTTTCCGCAGCTGGTCTCTGGTACGGTCACGGTACGGATAATCCCTGGGATGAAGCAGTACAGCTGGTGTTACCGACGCTTCATTTGCCCGTCGATATTCCGGAGGACATGTATGGCTCGCGTCTCACCTTCAGTGAGCGTCAGCAGATCGTTGAGCGTATCATCCGCCGGGTAAAAGAGTATATACCGGTTGCCTATTTGACTAATAAGGCCTGGTTTTGTGGCCATGAGTTTTACGTTGATGAACGGGTTCTGGTGCCTCGTTCGCCGATTGGCGAGTTGATCGGGCAGAATTTTGCCAGCCTGATCCCCAATTTTCCTGCACATATTCTTGATATGTGTACCGGCAGTGGCTGTATCGCCATAGCCTGCGCCTACGCCTTTCCCCAGGCGCAGGTGGATGCTGTCGACCTTTCATCCGACGCATTGGCGGTTGCTGAGCTGAATATTCATCAACACGGATTACAGCATCAGGTGACGCCAATATGTTCCGATTTGTTTCGCTCGCTGACGCCAGTTCCCTACGATTTAATCGTCAGCAACCCGCCTTACGTGGATGCTGAGGATATGGATGATCTACCCGATGAGTACCGCCATGAGCCAGAAATAGGGCTGGCAGCCGGACACGATGGGCTGGATTTAGTGAAGCGTATCCTGGCGAATGCACCAGATTATCTCAGTGCACAGGGTGTGCTGATTTGCGAAGTAGGTAACAGCATGGTGCATTTGATTGATAACTATCCCGATATTCCCTTCCGCTGGCTGGAATTTGAAAAGGGTGGTGACGGCGTGTTCATGCTTACGCGCGATCAAATCGTTGCGGCGCAGCATCATTTTGCTGCATTTAGAGCGTAATCAAAATAATTGAGGCTTGAATGGCTGGTAATACATTAGGGCAACTGTTTCGTGTCACCACTTTTGGTGAGTCGCATGGCTTAGCGCTCGGTGCCATTGTGGACGGTGTTCCGCCTGGTATCCCTTTGAGCGAAGATGATCTGCAACGAGATTTGGACCGGCGTCGTCCGGGCACTTCACGTTATACCACGCAGCGGCGGGAAGACGATCGGGTCAAAATTCTTTCCGGCGTTTTTGACGGTGTGACCACGGGAACCAGCATTGGTCTGCTGATTGAAAACACCGATCAGCGTTCGCAAGATTACAGTGCGATTAAGGATGTGTTTCGTCCCGGGCACGCTGATTATACGTATGAACAGAAATACGGTCTGCGCGATTATCGCGGGGGCGGGCGTTCGTCGGCGCGTGAAACAGCGATGCGTGTTGCGGCGGGGGCCATCGCCAAGAAATATCTGGCAATGCGTTTTGGTGTTCAGGTACGCGGCTATCTGGCGCAGATCGGTGACGTCGCCTGTGAGCTGAAAGACTGGCAGTTGGTTGAGCGGAATCCATTTTTCTGCCCCGACCCAGATAAACTTGAGGCGCTGGATCAGCTGATGCGCGCACTAAAAAAAGACGGTGATTCGATCGGCGCAAAGGTCACGGTGATGGCGGAGAACGTGCCGCCGGGCTTGGGTGAACCGGTGTTTGATCGCCTCGATGCCGATCTGGCTCATGCGTTGATGAGTATTAATGCCGTGAAGGGCGTTGAGATTGGCGATGGTTTTGCCGTTATCGGCCAGCGTGGCAGCCAGCATCGTGATGAGATCCGCGTCAACGGTTTTCAGAGTAATCATGCTGGCGGCATTCTTGGTGGTATTAGCAGCGGGCAGCCGGTTATCGCCCATCTGGCAATGAAGCCGACCTCCAGCATTACCGTGCCGGGTAAAACGATTAGCCGCACCGGTGATGAGGTCGAGATGATTACCAAAGGCCGTCACGATCCCTGCGTAGGCATTCGTGCCGTGCCGATCGCCGAAGCGATGATGGCGATCGTGTTGATGGATCATCTGCTGCGTCACCGGGGGCAGAATGCCGACGTCAATTCGTCGGTGCCGCGTTGGTAATCGGATGAAAAAAGCGCTGTTGGTTCTCTCGGCAATGATTTTCAGCACTCCGCTGCTGGCGGCGGCGCCCTGGCAAAATATTCGTCAGCCAGTCAGCGGGCCAGCTCAGTCGATCGGGGCATTTGCTAATGGTTGTATCATTGGCGCTCAACCGCTGCCCCTCCAGTCCGACAGTTATCAGGTTATGCGTCAGGATCAGCGACGTTATTTTGGTCATCCCACGCTGATCAGGTTTATTCAGCGGCTGAGCAATCAGGTGAAACGATCACGGCTGGGCGAGGTGTTGATCGGTGATATGGGCATGGCGGCAGGAGGGCGTTTCAGCAGCGGTCATGCCAGTCATCAGAGCGGGCTGGACGTTGATATCTGGCTACAGCTGCCAGAGTCCCGCTGGAGTGAAGCGATGTTATTAACGCCGCAGCCGCTCGATTTGATCAGTGCCGATGGTCGTGCGGTTAATCGTAACTGGCAGCCGCAGATAGGCCGTCTGGTAAAGCTCGCGGCAGAAGATAGTGAGGTGACGCGTATCTTTGTGGCACCCGCAATCAAAAAGCAGCTGTGCGCCGAAGCAGGCGCAAATCGCGATTGGCTGCATAAGGTTCGTCCGTGGTTTGGCCATCGCGCTCATATGCACGTTCGTTTACGTTGTCCGGCGGGCAGCCCCGAATGTCAGAAACAGCTGCCGCCGCCAGCGGGAGATGGCTGTGGTGCCGAGCTTGATAGCTGGTTTGCTCCCGCGAAAGCCGCGACGGCTAAGCCGGTTAAACGCCAGCCGCCGCTGTTACCACCCTCATGTCAGGCCCTGCTGGATAAACATCTTTTGTAAGGATAAATAGCGCAAATGGAATGGTTCATTGTCGGGCCTGCCGTACTGGCAGGGTTGTTTGCCGTCGCGATAGTGGCCGGGTTTATTGACTCGATCGCTGGCGGCGGCGGGCTGATAACCATTCCTGCGTTGCTGAGTGCGGGTTTGTCGCCCGCTCAATCGCTGGCGACTAACAAGTTACAGGCAGTAGGCGGCTCTTTTTCCGCCAGCCTCTATTTTGTGCGTAGCGGCGTTGTTAACCTTGCGACGCAAAAACGCAATATTTTACTCACGCTGATAGGTTCGGTTTCTGGTGCTTTGCTGGTGCAGCGCGTCGATTCAGCGATATTGCGTCAGATCTTGCCGTTATTGGTCATGGGTATTGGTTTTTACTTCCTGCTGATGCCGCGCATTGGCAGCGAAGATCGTCAACACCGACTTTCCGGATTGCCTTTCGCGCTGGTTGCCGGAGGCTGCGTCGGCTTTTATGACGGTTTTTTCGGCCCGGGCGCCGGTTCATTCTACGCCCTGGCTTTTGTTACGCTGGCAGGCTTTAACCTGGCAAAAGCTACCGCCCATGCGAAGGTGCTTAATTTTACCTCCAACGTTGGTGGGCTGCTGCTGTTTATGTTGGGCGGCAAGGTGGTGTGGGGCGTAGGCCTGGTAATGCTGATTGGTCAGGCGATTGGCGCGCGACTGGGTGCCAGCATGGTGTTGAGTAAGGGCCAGTCGCTGATCAGACCCCTGGTCGTTGTCGTCTCCGCGCTGATGAGTGCCAAGCTGCTTTATGACAGCCACGGCGGTGTGGTGGCGATTTTTTTACATCGCCTGTTCAATTAAAAGAACGTTTATTATGCCCGACATGATGCGCCAGACTTCGGCGATGGGTGATTTTGAGATTACACAGATGCAAACCAACCATCATTACCAACAGTTGATTACGATTTTTGACAGCTGCTTTCAGGAAGATTATCAAACCCGCCTCATTAAGGGCGACGATGAGCCGATTTATTTACCTTCGGATGAAACCTCTGCCTGGCATCGGGTGGTTTTCGCCCACGGTTTTTATGCCAGCGCACTGCATGAAATCTCTCACTGGTGTATCGCCGGGGAGGCGCGTCGCAAGCAGGTAGATTTTGGCTACTGGTACTGTCCGGACGGGCGTAATGCCGAAACGCAGCGCGCGTTTGAAGTGGTTGAGATCAAACCGCAGGCGCTGGAATGGTTATTTTGCGTTGCTGCTGGTTTTCCTTTTAACGTCAGCTGTGACAACCTCGACGGTGAATGTGAACCAGACCGTATTGCCTTTCAGCGCAAGGTTCATCAGCAAGTAGTGAATTATCTGGAAAAAGGGATACCGGCGCGTCCGGCGCGCTTTATTGCTGCGCTTCATGCATATTACAATACCCCCCCGCTGACGGCGGCGCAGTTTCCCTGGCCGGAAGATTTGTGTTGAGCCGGGCGTGAAGAACTGAATTAAGGACAGGTCATGATTGATGAATTTGAGGCGCGTATTCTGGCTCTGATTGATGATATGGTTGAGCATGCCAGCGAAGATGAACTTTTTGCCAGCGGTTATCTGCGAGGTCATTTGACCCTGGCGGTCTCAGAGCTTGAACACTCAGGCGATCACACCCCGGAAGCGCTAGAGATTCAGGTGAAAGATAGCCTGCAAAAAGCAATCCATGCCGGTGAGCTTTCACCACGCGATCAGGCATTAGTTATCGGAATGTGGGACAATTTATTTGCCCAGGCGTGTCAGATCGCCTGATGATCACATTTCTGTCTGGGGGAGGCTCTGCGGCGGCAGTGTTTTCGGCATCGCAGCGTTTTACTCTGAGCGGATTTTGATCCCCTGCAGTGCAGAGCCTCACTGTCAGCTGTGGACGACCGGCTTACCTTTAAGTAATTTGCGCAGCCAGTAACGGTTCGGGTTGAGTGCTGCCAGCGTTTGTGCGTCGAGCGGCATTGGCTCACCGCAGATTTGCGCTGCAAGAATTTCGGCTGCCAGCGGCCCACTGCACAGACCTCTTGACCCTAATGCGCCCAGCACGAAAGCGCCGGTGTGCCAGGGCGCCGGCGCAGCCTGGCGCGGTATTTCCATCTGCGCCAGATTAGCGTAAAGCTGTAGCGTGCGTGCATAATCCGGCAGTGCGCCCAACATGGGAAGATGATCGCGGGTAGCGCAGCGCACGCCGCAGCGGGCTTCGCCAGCACTGGCGTCGATAGTCTGCGTCCATGCAGCTTGTGGCAGGCATTTCTGCAGCCGTGCGATATTGTTCGTCTGGTCGTCAGCACTGTATTCAGTTTGCATGCTGCCACGGTGATAGCTGGCGCCGATACAATGCTGCTGGTGCTTCGGACTGACCGGCGTCAGATAGCCATCGTAACAAAGCACATGCGTCAGGGATTTAAGCTGTTTGTTAGTCGGTACGTGGCTGACCTGCCCGGCAACGGGATAGACCGGCAGCATTTCACTTTGAGCTAGCTGGTTAAGACCGGCACCGTTAGCCAGTACCAGATTAGCGTGCTGCGCCTTGCGGCCATCAGAGAAATGTAGCAGCCAGCTCTCATGTTCATTCTCAAGGTGGATAAGGCGATGTTGCCAGAGTACGGACAGACCCTTTTTTTGGGCGCTATGGATTAATCCACGGGTCATTTCGGCCGGACAAAGCCAGCCGCCCGCCGGATAATGAATCCCACCACAGCCGATTGTCAGGGTGGCGAGGCTGTTTACCTGCCCGGCGCTTATCGGGTGAGCCAGTGCTGCAGGCATCGTCATTTCCAGCATTTTATCGATTTTACGCTGGCTTTTTTCATCCCAGCCGAGCTGCGTTACGCCGCACCACTGATGTTCAAAGGAAAAATCCAGTGTGTCAAAACAGCGGCGGGCGAAGGTAAAGGCGGTAGGAAAAAAACGCTTTAGCGCCGCGTCCTGCGGGTTAAGCAGTGGATAAAGTGCGCCCTGACGGTTGCCGGATGCGCCTTCTGCCGGTGCGCTGGCGTCGCTGTACAATATGACGCGACGCCCCCGGCGCAGCAGCGCCAGCGCCAGAAGGGCACTGGCTATGCCCCCGCCAATAATAGCAATATCACCGTCGTGGCCAGCAGGGCGCCGATACCAGGGGGTACGTTGTTGCGGCGCGCGTAGCTGGCTGAGGGTGCCACATAGCATTTCCCGTTTACGGCCAAAACCCTTGCGTTTTTCTATGACAAACCCTGCTTGCTGTAAGCCGCGTCTGACGAAACCGGCGGCGGTGAACGTTGCCAGAGTAGCGCCCTCCCGCCCCATGCGTGCCATGCAATCGAACAGCGCTGGGGTCCACATATCGGGATTTTTAGCCGGTGCAAAGCCGTCGAGAAACCAGGCATCAATCTGATGCTGCAGGCTGTCATCAAAAGTATCAATTAGCTGGTTAATATCGCCATACCAGAGATCAAGCGTTATGCGACCGTCATCCAGCAACAGGCGATGACAACCGGGTAAAGCCTGAGGCCACTGACCGATCAGTGCTTTGCTCCAGAGGGCTAACTCCGGCCAAGCCTGATGTGCCTGAGCCATATCTGCTGCGGTTAATGGAAATTTCTCACAGCTAATAAAATGCAGACGTTTTAACCTGGCCTGAGGATTATGCCGCGTAAAATCAGTAAACGACTGGCAAAGGGCAAGGAAATTCAGGCCTGTGCCAAAACCAGTTTCGGCAACAGTAAACAGTGGATGAGGATGGCTGGAGAAACGTACAGGCAGCTGATTTCCCCCGAGAAACACATGGCGTGTTTCTTCAAGACCGTTTTGATTGGAGAAATAGACGTCGTCGAAAGCTCGGGAAACAGGTGTACCCTGTTCATTCCAGCTAAGAGAAGCCTGTTCGACAGAAAGGTTATTCACATCGTTGACTCTGTTGTCAGGTACTGGCGCAATTTTATCTGTGTGTACTGACGCGTGCAAATTTACATAATAACAGCAGATCGGACTTGTTCAGCGTACAACTGTACGCTAGAGTGCGTCACTGAAACTAACTAGTGTCGGATGAGGTATTGAATGAAACGTGCAGTAATTACTGGCCTGGGTATCGTTTCCAGCATCGGTAATAACCAGGAGGAAGTACTGGCTTCCCTGCGTGAAGGGCGCTCAGGTATTACTTTCTCTCAGGAGCTGAAAGACTCCGGTATGCGTAGTCACGTTTGGGGCAATGTTAAACTCGATACTACAGGCCTTATCGATCGTAAGATCGTGCGCTTTATGAGTGATGCCTCAGTTTATGCTTATCTGTCCATGCAGCAGGCTATTGAGGATTCCGGTCTGACTGATGAGCAGTATCAGAACAATCCGCGCGTTGGTTTGATTGCCGGTTCCGGTGGTGGTTCACCTAAGTTTCAGGTTTTTGGTGCCGATGCGATGCGCAGTTCGCGCGGCCTTAAGGCCGTTGGCCCTTATGTGGTCACCAAATCGATGGCATCGGGGGTATCAGCTTGTCTTGCGACACCGTTTAAAATTCACGGTGTGAACTACTCAATCAGCTCTGCTTGCGCCACTTCTGCGCACTGTATTGGTAATGCGGTTGAGCAGATCCAGCTGGGTAAACAGGACATTGTATTTGCCGGTGGTGGCGAAGAGTTATGTTGGGAAATGGCCTGCGAGTTTGATGCGATGGGCGCACTTTCAACTAAGTATAACGACGATCCGGCCAGGGCATCCCGCACTTATGATAATGGACGGGATGGTTTTGTTATCGCTGGCGGCGGCGGCATGGTTGTCGTTGAAGAGCTGGAACACGCGCTGGCACGCGGTGCGTACATCTATGCGGAAATCGTCGGTTATGGCGCAACTTCAGACGGTGCCGATATGGTTGCACCATCGGGTGAAGGTGCGGTGCGCTGTATGAAGATGGCGATGAAAGATCTGGATGCGCCGGTTGACTATTTGAACACCCACGGAACGTCTACGCCGGTTGGTGATGTGAAAGAGCTTGGTGCCATTCGCGAAGTCTTTGGCGATAATACGCCAGCACTGTCGGCCACTAAAGCGATGACCGGGCACTCTTTGGGCGCTGCGGGCGTGCAGGAAGCCATTTACTCGCTGCTGATGCTGGAACACGGTTTTATTGCCCCCAGCATCAATATCGAAGATCTCGATGAACAGGCGAAAGGGATGAACGTTATCACCAAACCGACAGAGCGTGAGCTGACTACCGTTATGTCTAACAGTTTTGGCTTTGGTGGTACTAACGCTTCTCTGGTGATGCGCAAAGTGCGCTAACTGCGACAGACAATATCGACTCAGGAGCGCCGCGGCGCTCCTTTTTTTCCCTTCGTCACAAGGGGCCGGTTTTATGCCGTTTGTATTGGGTGCATTACCATCTTAACGAATCCGATACTATTCGGATTTCCTGATACGTCGGGTGCCACACAGGCCGTTCAGGCTAGCCCACCTCCCCACATCCACTTAAGGGCTGCGAGGCGGAAGCATGGATATGTCTCGCGTAAGTCATCATTAAAACAATGGCGTCGTCTTCATAATAAGGAGTCTGTGACTGATGTCATCAACCACTTTTACCCCTCCAGGGCAGTCAAACGCACATCTTGCATGCATCCCATTTGGCGTATTTCTTACCTATCTGACCGCCGGATTAGCGCTGCCGGTAATATCACAGCTTGTTCATCAGTCACCTAGACTGAACAACGTTATAGCAGCCAGAAAAGCAAGGCAATCACGGCTAAGGCAATAAAGAGGCTAAGTAGCGGCCGCTGAGTTGCCGGCTGCATGAAACTCGGAAGAAAGCCCCATATCGGTGCAACGATCGGCTGTGGCGCAATGGCGCTGTCAGCCTGGTGTTGCTCACGTAAACGTTCCGCCCGTTGGCTGAATAGCAGCTCCAGCAGAATTTGCATCTGCGCGTTGCTCAGCGCCGACTGCGGCGTCAGCTGAAATTGTTGGGTGAGGGTATTTTCCAGCAGGCGATGCTCCTGCGGCGTCGGCGGTTGTTTAAGCGATGCTACCAGCAGGTTGATCGTCGGCATACCGTGCTGGCTGAGCGTCTGATGGGTTTGCAGATATTGCGTCAGCAGTGGAAAAAGACGAGAGGGCACCGGATCGCCGCTTTGTAGATTGACCATCTTCAGCATACTGGTCCAGATTTTGACCGCAGACTCGCCGGTTGTCGCAGACAGCCGGGCTATTTGCTGATTCAGTGCCTGATGTTCGGCGGGAAGCAAAGAGCGGTCAGTCGGGCTGGTCAGTTTTGGCTGAGGAATGGTCATCTGACCGGTTTGCAGCATGGTCAGTACCTGACGCAGCTGATTGGGCGTCAGAGCGCTCAGCACGGTGTGGCCGAACTGCTGACGGATAAAATCGCTGACAGCCTGACGGTTGTTGCCCTGCGGCAGCATTGCTGTTAGCTGCTGCATTAACTGGCGAGTACCGTGACTGACTTGCGCTTCGCTTAACCGAGCGTTAAGAAACTGCTCCGCCGCCGGAAAGTGGCGTGACAGCAGCTCATTATCATTTTTCACTCCAACCTGATGACGAATACCTGCCCAGACTTCAGCCGGTTTTAGCGAGCTGATCGCCAGAAGTTTTACTACCATACGCTCCAGTGAAGTGCGTTGAGCGGGCGTCATCGGCTGATCGCCAGGCGTGGTCTGACTATCGGTGCGAGACGTGCCCGTTTGCCCGTCCAGCTGAGGGCGATTTCCAGGTAACGGCGCACCAGGACCACTCAATGGTTGCATGGCAGGATCCTTAGAAAATAGGGTGGTATCCGGGGCGCACCGGATAAAAAGTGGGAGCTATGATAACAATCCCGTCGGGCAATATACAGAGGCGGCGCTGAGGGAAGCGTTAAAAGTATTTCAGCGTTGCCACGGGGGCCGACGAGATGAGTTATTTTGCTTTAAATGGAGTTTTTGGCGGCGCAGGGGCGTTTTTAACGTTTGCGCCAGCCAGACGCCAAACAGCGTGATACCTCCGCCGATAACGTGGTAGCTGTGTAATTGTTCGTGCAGAAACATGACGGCGATAATCGCGGTAATGATGGGCATCAGATTCATAAACAGCGACGTATTGCTGGCACCAAGGCGAAAAACGCCCTGAATCCAGAGATAAGGCGCAATCAGCGACGCGCCAAGACCGGCAAACAATACCAGCGGAATATTGTGGGCGTTCAGGCTGACATCGGGGGTGAGCAGGAAACCGGGTAGCAGTAGCAGTACGCCGAATAAAATTTGCATATACAAACTTTGCCAGTTTGGCAGTGCCAGAGACCAGCGTTTCGTCAATACGCCATATAAGGCATATGAGGCTGCGGCAATCAACATCATCAGCTCGCCTTTACCCAACCCGTGCTGCAGTAAGCGCAGTGGATCGCCGGCGCTGACAAGCCAAATCAGTCCCGCAAGGGAGATAATGCTACCAATGACGATACCGCGCGTGGGTGCCAGTCGCAGCACGAAAATGCTTAGCAACACGGTTAGCAGTGGAATCAACGCGTTCAGTATCCCCATAAACAGCGCGCTGACGCTGTGGGCAGCGTAATAGGCCAGGCTCTGATAGAGCACCATGCCCAGCAGGCCGAGAATAAACAGTTTCCACCATACGCGCCGGATTTCGTGGCGGTGTCGCCAGACCCCGGGAAGCGCTGTGGGTGTCAGTGCAATAAATGCCAGCAGCCAGCGATAAAACGAAATGGCGGCTGGATCGATAGCCGTCGCGGAAAGTTTGCTTACAATGGCGTTGATCGACCAGATAAAAACCGCCAGCAGAGGGAAGAGAAAATTCATTATTGACCCGGTACATCGTTGATTAGGCTTTATTCTAGCTTCTCTTGTTACCTTCAGATAATTAAAATCAGATAACATCAACGCTGAACATGATAATGATTGAGTAGGGTACCGTCATATGACCGAAGGGGGATGAGATGCCAACAGTCCTTTTTCGCTACCAACGCGTTAATGCCCACGAAGAGTATCTTCCTCCTCATCCTTGCAGGTCGTGGGCAAAAAAGGCATTCATCGGGCATCAGCGCTCATTGTCATGTTTCTACAGCAGGTATCGTATCCCGACGTCAAAAAGATTGAGTAGCAACTACGAGGTTAATTAGCTCTTGCAATTGTGGCATCATCTGCCATCTGTACTCTGCCATCAGGACGCAATCTGTGAAAATTTTGGTTGATGAAAATATGCCCTATGCCCGCGAGCTGTTTAGCCGCAGTGGGGTGGTTACGGCAGTTCCGGGACGCTCGATTCCACATGACGTGCTTAAGCATGCCGACGGCCTGATGGTGCGTTCGGTCACTAAAGTGAATCAGACGTTGCTGGCAGGAACGCCGGTTAAGTTTGTCGGCACCGCGACAGCGGGGACCGATCATATTGATCAACAGGCACTGGCGCAGCAAGGCGTCATATTTTCTTCGGCGCCCGGCTGTAATGCGGTGGCGGTGGTTGAATACGTTTTTTCCGCGTTGTTACTGCTTGCCGAACGTGATGGCTTTGCGCTTACCGATCGCACTGTCGGCATCGTAGGCGTTGGTAATGTCGGCATGCGCCTGCAGCAGCGTTTACAAGCATTGGGGGTCCGTTCGCTACTTTGCGATCCCCCCAGGGCCGATCGCGGTGATCGCGAAAGTTTTCAGGATATCGATAGCCTGATTAACGACGCTGATATTTTGACGTTCCATACCCCGTTGTACAAAGAAGGACCCTATTGCACCTGGCATCTGATGGATGAAGCGCGTTTGCGGGCGCTGAAGCCAGACGCTATTTTGATTAATGCCTGCCGTGGGCCAGTGGTTGATAACGCGGCGTTGCTACGGGTGTTGCAACAGCGCCACGATCTCAGCGTTGTACTTGACGTTTGGGAGCCAGAGCCAGATTTATCGATAGCGCTGCTGGCGCAGACTGATATTGCCACCGCGCATATTGCCGGCTATACCCTTGAGGGTAAGGCACGCGGCACGACTCAGGTTTATGAGGCTTGGTGTGAGTTCCTTGGTAAACCTGATCCGGTGGCGCTAGATTCGCTATTGCCGGTCGCGGATTTCTCCAATATCGAGTTACATGGTCCCCTTGACCAGCCAGCGCTGAAACGGCTGGTCCATCTGGTGTATGATGTGCGCCGCGACGATGCGCCGTTGCGCAAAGTTGCGGCTGTTCCCGGTGAGTTTGATCGGTTGCGTAAAAACTATCTGGAGCGCCGCGAGTGGTCGTCGCTGCACGTCACGTGCGATAATGAACACATTGCTTCGCAGCTCAGGGCCTTGGGCTTTAGCGCTGCTGCACGTTAAATCATACCGGCCAGTCGTGTCGGGAAAAGTCTGCATACAGGAGAGGAACATTGCCATCTCCTGTTTTTACGTTATTGTCTGGAGTTATTACCATGTCTGACGGCTGGAATATAGCGCTGTTAGGTGCCACAGGCGCCGTAGGAAAAGCGTTAATTGAGCAACTTGCTGAACGTCAGTTTCCGTTGGGCGAGATCTGGTTACTTGCCAGCGATCGTAGTGCTGGTGAAACGGTACGTTTTGGCGGGCGAACGCTGCAGGTTAGTGATGTACAGGAGTTTGACTGGTCACAAGCCCAGCTGGCTTTTTTTGTCGCCGGTAGCGAAGCCTCAGCGCGCTATGCCGAAGAGGCGGCTGAGGCTGGATGCCTGGTCATCGACAGTAGCGGCTTTTTTGCCCTGGAGCCTGATGTTCCGCTGGTGGTGCCGGATGTTAATCCACAGGTTCTGGCTGATTATCGCAATCGTAATATTATCAGCGTAGCGGACAGCCTGACCTGCCAGTTACTCAGCGCCATAAAGCCGCTGATTGACGAGGCCGGATTGAACCGCCTGCAGGTGACCAGCCTGCTTGCAGCCTCAGCGCATGGCAAAGCCGCGCTGGATTCGCTGGCAGGTGAGAGCGCCCGCCTGCTGAACGGCATACCGGCGGAAGCGCATTTTTTTGGCCGCCAGTTGGCATTTAATATGCTGCCGTTGGCACCGGATGCTGAGGGCAGCGTGCGCTATGAGCGGATTGTGGTTGATCAGGTACGAAAGGTTTTGCAGGACGAAGGCTTGCCGATCGCAACCAGCACCGTTCAAACACCCGTTTTTTATGGTAACGCGCAAATTGTTCATCTGGAAAGCCTGCGACCGCTTTCTGCTTCGGAAGCGCGCGAGCTTTTGCAGCGTAGGGAAGCGGTGGCGTTATCGGAAGAGTCTGATTATCCGACTCAGGTAACAGATGCCTCAGGCAATGCAAAGCTGAGTATTGGTAATATACGTAACGATTATGGCATGCCGGAACTGTTGCAGATGTGGACGGTGGCGGACAATGTGCTGTTTGGTGGCGCACTGATGGCGGTTAAGACAGCAGAAAAGCTGGTGCAGGAGTATCTGTATTGATCGCTGAGGATAGTGAAAGCGCTGCGTCGGCAGGCTATAAAATTGCGCTGGGCGTGGAATACGATGGTAGCCATTATTATGGCTGGCAGCGTCAGCAGGAAGTGGCGAGCGTGCAGGCCAACCTTGAGCGAGCGCTTTCTAAGGTGGCAAATCATCCGGTAACGGTTTTTTGCGCCGGGCGTACTGATGCGGGGGTGCATAGTACCGGACAGGTAGTGCATTTCGAAACCTTGTCGCAGCGGACCGATGGGGCCTGGACGCTGGGCGTGAATGCTAATTTGCCGTCGGATATTGCTGTACGCTGGATGAAGCCGGTGCGTGAAGATTTCCATGCCCGCTTTAGCGCCACTGCGCGTCGTTATCGCTACATTATTTATAACCACAGGCTGCGTCCGGCGGTACTCGGGTGTGGCGTAACGCATTTCTATCATCCACTGGATGCAGAAAAAATGCACTGTGCTGCACAATGTCTGCTGGGGGAAAATGATTTTACGTCTTTCCGGGCGGTACAGTGCCAGTCACGCACGCCTTGGCGTAATCTGATCTTTATCAATGTGCGCCGCTACGGTGCCTATGTCGTGGTTGACATTAAAGCCAATGCGTTTGTGCATCACATGGTGCGCAATATCGTTGGCAGCCTGCTGGAAATTGGCTGTGGTAACCAGCATGAAGGTTGGATGGCGGAGTTGCTGGTGGCTAAAGATCGCACGCGTGCGGCAGCGACGGCACGAGCCGAAGGGCTTTATCTTGTTGCCGTTGATTATCCTCAGCAATTTGCATTACCCCATACACCGATGGGGCCACTGTTCCTCGAAGATTAACGTCAGAGTGTCAGAAGGATGTACGAATGGAGCTGATTCATCAGTTAATAGATTTTATATTGCACATTGATGTCCATATGCAGGCCCTGGTGACGCAGTATGGCGTCTGGGTTTACGCCATTTTGTTCCTGATTCTGTTTTGTGAAACCGGGCTGGTGGTAACGCCCATTTTACCGGGGGATTCACTGTTGTTTGTCGCCGGTGCCCTGGCGGCGGTGCCGGGCAGTGCACTGGACGTTCATCTGATGGTTTTTTTACTTTGCGTAGCAGCGATTGCCGGCGATGCGGTGAATTACACGATTGGCCGCCTGTTTGGTGAGCGGTTGTTCCGTAAGCCCAATTCAAAAATCTTTCGCCGCAGTTATCTGGATAAGACCCATCAGTTTTATGAACGTCACGGTGGTAAGACCATTATTCTGGCGCGCTTTGTTCCGATTGTTCGGACGTTTGCCCCCTTTGTTGCCGGAATGGGTAAAATGTCTTATCGCCATTTTTCGTTGTATAACCTTACCGGCGGCATTTTTTGGGTAGTGCTGTTTTCTTATGCTGGCTATTTTTTTGGAAACCTGCCGGGCGTGACAGATAACATTCATTATTTGATCGTTGCCATCATCCTGCTCTCGGTACTGCCTGGGATTTTCGAAGTCTGGCGGCATCGCCGTGCGGTGCGTCACCAGCAGAAGATGTAGTTAACGCCAGTAAAACTTCCTCTCTGATCGACGTTTAATCGCCCCTTTTATGGGGCGATTGCATCTCTGCCCGGAGCGGATATTGCGGAGAGTGTATTCACGGTTAAAAAACTGCTGCTATGCCCTGACATTCAATTGATGGCCATGAACAGCGCTTACAGCACGATATCTATCTGTAGCGAGGACGTGTTGAACGTCTTTGTTGTGGTATCCGGGAATAATTGTCATAGCGCACTGGATTTTCCCGGTGCGGTGAAAACAGGCCTCAGTTAAGGCCACCGGGCTTTAAGATTTCCGCCCAGCATCTTATTCGCCAGAGGGCGAAGACCATCCAGAAATGCCTTTTCCGCGCTATCCAGTGCTCTTGCACCGATTTCGCGCTCAGCATCGGCATTGCCAGTCAGTCCCGCCGGTTTCAGCTCTGTGTCCAGCAGTGTCCGGTACGCGCTGTCATAGTCTGATACTTTCTTTTCATTGAGCGTTTCCCAGTCTTCCGGATACGCGCGTTCCAGCACGCTGCGTAACGGCGCCCACTGCAGTATCCACTCCCTGAAATCTTCGTTTTCCGCGGTCTTCACCTGAAGTTCAGCAGCCTGAAGGTCTGATTCAGTAATGTAGGACACATCAAAGAACCGCATTTCCTTCGTCACGCTGGTCAGCCCAAGAGATTCCTTCAGTTTGTTCTGAAAGCCCAGATAAACCTCAATTTCATCAACGAAGCGCAGCGTGCTGACCTTATCCCGGGCAATCTTCTCCAGCTTCTCCAGCCGGCACATTTCACGTCCGTTAGAAACCAGTTCAGAAAGATTGTTATCGTACTTCCCTTTTTCTGCATCATGGACCAGCTGTACGTTCCTCATCTGGTTCAGCGTAAGGGTGACCCGATCCTCGCAGCTTGACGTTGCCTCTGTTGCCACGGCAAAGGTTTTTGCTCTCAGTGCATCATCTTTGGCCTGCTGTGTCAGCCAGGACGATATTTGTGCTTTAAAACTGGGGTCTTTTTTGCAGTTTGCCGTCTCCCTCAGCCTGTCCAGGAAAGCGCTGAAGGAAGCGGCATTATCTTCCCGCCCAAAGGACTGCCAGCTGTCTGTGGGCGCAGTCTCGCCCTGTTTGGCCGGCGTCAGCCAGTCAGCGACCGCCTGGTGTAATGGACGGGGTTCCGGGGGAGCGGAAGGACCGGCCATACTGAAATATATCGGGGGGCCCGAATAATCCGGGTCGCTGGTCATGACCTGCAGGGCCTGGCGTGTGCGCTCTGACAAAGGTTTATTTTCTATATCCACAGAGGCATCCCGGCGCAGACTGGTGAGGCTTTCCGGCGGACTGGTGATTGAAGTGTTATTCACCACCATCCATGTCAACGTGGCCGGCAGCGCTGGCAGGCTGGTCAGTGGGATGTTGTTGATTTGTATTTGTTTAATACAGGGCGGTAAATGGTCGGGTAAGGAAGAAATCTTTAAGCCTCACAGGTTAAGTACATTTAAGTCACTGTTCTGAATTTTGCGCAATATCTGTACAACCTGAGCACGATCTGTGGCCTCTCCTGTCGGCGCAGCCCTTTCCCACGCGGACCAGGCCGCTTCATCATCTTCTGCCGTCAGTGGTGCGGTTGTGGCGGCGGTATGTTCTGCCCGGAGCGTTCCGTATGCACCTTCCGCCTGTTCTGCACAATCCTCCGCCCGCGCCGTGTCCGTGTGGAGAGTGTGCGTTTTATCATGCCCCTGACACGTCACGGTATATTTCCCGGCCTCATCAAGGGTGACCGACAGCATCTCCCGGCTGTTTTCGTCCAGAATACAGAAGTGGTTTTCCTCGTGCCGGCCGGACTGAATGTTTTCCTCAAATCCGCCATACGCGAGCGTTCTGAGCTGTTCAAATCTGCCGGCCATCGCCTCCCGCGTCGTGCCGGCCGGAGGATGACAAATCTGCCGGATAAGCGCCAGCACTTCAGGCTTGTTCGTTGAGCAGAAAAACGCCTCAATTTTTTCCCATACGCTTATTTCAGGCGGGGTATCAGGGCAGGCGGTAGGCGTTATGTGATGGCGGCTGCTGATTGCGGCGCGTGAATCGCCGTTTCCAACTTGAAGGGGCATAATAAAACTCACTGTCAATTTATACATGACGCCTGTCAGACGTTATTACGACTGGTGTTGACGGACGATATCATCCCTGGTCTCTCCTTCATTTCAAAATACGCTCATCGGCTGATTCATGGTTACTCCGGCGTACCGGACTTCATAAAGCGCAGGAAA
Organism: Izhakiella capsodis; assembly: GCF_900115045.1. Lineage (GTDB taxonomy): Bacteria > Pseudomonadota > Gammaproteobacteria > Enterobacterales > Enterobacteriaceae > Izhakiella > Izhakiella capsodis. Next base: position 60,251 of record NZ_FOVC01000005.1, read on the forward strand.
ACAGCCGGTGTGAGGAGCGAAATGATCGCTGCGGGCCGGGCGATATGCACGGGCAGGTTGTGGGGCGATTGCATTTCTGTGCGGAGCGGAAATTGCGGGGAGTGCATTGGCACATCCCGGTAGCCATTTGCGAAAAAATTGGCGCTATGGCGATGAGTGAGGCAATTCAGTGCTAATGTCAAAAGCCACGAGGGGAGCCAAGGACGGTGTTCCACCGATGTTTTTTTAAATTTCTTTGCCGCTCAGTCCCTTCCCAAAAATGCCAAAAATAGACTTGATTGTCATCAGCGATCGATATTACTGTATTAATATACAGTATTCATTGTTACGGTGCTTATTATGCGGCTTATCCCACCTGTTGAAATTCGGGGTTTTCTCCCACTACCGCTATACATAGAACGTGTCCAGTGTGGTTTTCCATCGCCTGCACAGGACTACGTTGAACGGCGGATTGATCTCAATGAACTGCTGGTGCAGCGTCCCAGTGCGACTTACTTTGTGCGTGTCAGCGGTGACTCAATGGTTGACGCCGGTATCAGCGATGGCGATATGCTTGTTGTGGACAGCTCGCTTACGGCAGGCCACGGCGATATTGTCATCGCTTCGGTTGGTGGCGAGTTCACGGTTAAAAAACTGCTGCTACGCCCTAACGTCCAATTGATGCCCATGAACAGCGCATACAGCCCGATATCTATCAGTAGCGAGGACGCGTTGGACGTCTTTGGTGTGGTAACGTACGTGATTAAATCGACACACTGACATGTTTGCCCTGGTTGATGTCAACGCATTCTATGCAAGCTGTGAGGCAGTTTTTCGTCCCGACCTCCGTGGGTTACCGATCGTTGTGCTCAGTAACAACGATGGCTGCGTGATAGCCCGATCGGCTGAAGCCAAAAAGCTCAATATTAAAATGGGGGCGCCGTATTTCCTGATGCGTGACATTATCAGACGGCACAGAGTGCAGGTGTTTAGCAGTAACTATGCGCTATATGCCGATATGAGCCATCGCGTGATGTCTACGTTGGAGGAGATGGCTCCGGCGCTGGAAATGTATAGCATTGACGAAGCTTTTCTCAACCTGTCGGGAGTACGAAACTGCATTAACCTGGAGGTGTTCGGGCATCAAATCAGGCAACGCATTCAGCGTGAAACGCATCTGGCAGTAGGCGTGGGGATTGCGCAGACAAAGACCCTGGCAAAACTGGCGAATTATGCGGCCAAAAAATACCGAGGAACAGGCAGTGTCGTTGACCTGTCAAATGTCGATCGACAACGAAAACTGATGGCGCTGGTACCGGTTAATGAGGTATGGGGCGTTGGTCTTCGTATTAGTAAGAAATTGGAAGCGATGGGCATCAGTACTGCATTGGATCTTGCTGACGCCAGCGCGTGGACAATCAGGAAGTCGTTTAATGTCGTGCTTGAGAGAACGGTTCGTGAGTTGCGCGGTGAGCCTTGCCTGGCGCTTGAAGAAGTGCCTACAAAACAGCAGATAGTTTGCAGTCGGTCATTTGGCGCGCGTATCACTGATTATGAGTCTATGAGGCAAGCTGTTTGCGCATATGCGGAGCGGGCTGCTGAGAAACTCAGAGGTGAAAGTCAGTATTGCAAATATATCAGCGTGTTTATTCGCACCAATCCCCATATATCCGGTGAGACCTTTTATGGTAATCAGGCCAGTGAAAAACTGCTCACGCCCTCTAACGATACCCGGGATATTATTGGTGTTGCGGTGAAATGCCTGGATCGAATATGGATAGAGGGACATCGATATATGAAAGCAGGCGTCATGCTGGGTGATTTTTATAGTCATGGCGTAGCGCAATTTCAGCTGTTTGACGACAACGCCCCGCGTGCTGACTGCAACGCACTGATGCAGGTCGTCGATGGAATAAACCAGAGTGGAAAAGGTAAGCTTTGGTTTGCAGGGCAGGGAATACAAAAGCACTGGGCAATGAAACGTGAAAGGCTATCACCGGCTTATACGACGAGATACTCGGATCTGCCTGTCGTAAGGTAACTCCGGGTTACAAATCGTCGGCGCAGTGCGCCATTTTAATGGATAAATTCATCCAAAATGGGTATCTATCCTATTGATGTATATGTAGCGTAATGTTGTGATATGTGCTCTAATATCGCCTAAATTGCAGGCTAAAAAACACGATAACTAACTGATTTTACATAATAACCGGATTGTTTATCATCAATGAGCTGGATTGAACGAATTCTGAGTAAGAGCACGACGCCAACGCGTAAAGCGAGTATTCCTGAAGGGGTATGGACCAAATGCGATAGCTGTGGTCAGGTGCTCTACCGCGCCGAGCTGGAGCGTAACCTTGAGGTCTGTCCTAAGTGCGACCATCACATGCGTATGCATGCGCGCGAGCGTCTGAACAGTCTGTTAGATGAAGGTACCCTGTTGGAATTGGGTAGCGAGCTGGAGCCGAAAGATGTCCTCAAGTTCCGGGATTCCAAAAAGTACAAAGATCGCCTGACCGCCGCGCAAAAAGAAACCGAAGAAAAAGATGCGCTGATTGTCATGAAAGGTGAACTTTACGGTAAGCCGGTCGTTGCTGCTGCCTTTGAGTTCGCTTTTATGGGCGGCTCTATGGGATCCGTGGTGGGCGCCCGCTTTGTGCGTGCGGTGGAACAGGCCCTTGAAGATAACTGCCCGCTGATCTGCTTTTCCGCTTCCGGCGGTGCGCGTATGCAGGAAGCATTGATGTCACTGATGCAGATGGCAAAAACCAGCGCAGCATTAGCCAAAATGCGCGAACGGGGTTTGCCCTATATCTCCGTGCTGACTGATCCGACGATGGGCGGTGTCTCTGCAAGCTTCGCGATGCTGGGCGATCTGAACGTGGCGGAGCCGAAAGCGCTGATAGGATTTGCCGGTCCGCGTGTTATCGAACAAACTGTACGTGAAAAGTTACCTGCCGGTTTCCAGCGTAGCGAGTTCCTGATAGAAAAAGGTGCGATTGATATGATTATTCGCCGCCCGGATCTTCGTTTCAGGCTGGCTAGCATTCTGGCAAAAATGATGAATCTGTCAGCGCCGGAAGATGCGTCAATTCAGGCAGCTAATGACGCTGATCGCCAGGAAGCCTGACAGATGATCGGGAGGTATTCCCTCCCGCAACGTATCGTCAATAAATAACGGTATCCATGGACAATCTTCACATCCCTGAAGCCACGTCGCCTCTTGCAACGTGGCTTTATTATCTGGAAAATCTTCACAGTCAGGCAATTGAGCTTGGCCTCACCCGAGTGCAACAGGTGGCTCGTCGCCTCGATCTACTTAAACCAGCACCATTCGTCTTTACCGTTGCCGGAACTAATGGCAAAGGCACTACCTGCCGGACGCTGGAAACGCTGCTGTTAGCGGCCGGGTTCCGCGTCGGTGTTTATAGCTCTCCGCATCTGGTTCGCTATACCGAGCGGGTGCGCGTGCAGGGACAGGAACTCAGTGAATCGGCTCACACTGCATCTTTTTCTGCTATTGAAGCGGGACGAGAGACCCTCTCATTAAGCTACTTTGAATACGGTACACTATCGGCGCTATGGCTGTTTCGCGCAGCTCAACTGGACGTAGTCATTCTTGAGGTCGGATTGGGTGGCCGTCTTGATGCTACCAATATTGTTGATGCCGACGTTGCTGTCGTCACCAGTATTGCACTGGATCATACCGACTGGCTTGGGCCAGACCGTGAAAGTATCGGCCGGGAAAAAGCCGGCATTTTTCGCGCGGGTAAGCCGGCAGTGGTTGGCGATCCAGACATGCCGGCAAGCATTGCGATTGTGGCAGAAGAGGCAGGCGCGCAGCTACTGTGCCGCGATCGTGACTGGTCGCTACAGCAGAGTGACAGCGGCTGGTCTTTTCGTTTTAACCAGAGCGTATTGAATGATCTGCCATTTCCGCAGGTGCCACTGGCAAATGCAGCAACGGCGCTGGCGGCATTACAGGCATCAGGGCTGGTTGTTCGCGAGAATGTAATCCGTGAATATCTTGCCACGGCCGAGCTGCCGGGCCGTTTTCAGACCGTGCAGCAGTCGCCCAGGCTGATTCTCGATGTCGCGCACAACCCCCATGCAGCAAGCTATCTGGCCCGGCAGATTACACAGCTTAATCCATCGGGTGAGGTGCATGCCGTGGTTGGCATGTTGCATGATAAAGATATTGCCGGTACCCTGGCGGCGCTGGCTCCGGCCGTTGACTACTGGTATTGCGCGCCATTAACCGGACCACGCGGTGCCAGTGCACAACAGCTTAGCGCCCACCTGCCACGAGCGAGAAATTATGATTCTGTTACGATTGCCTGGCGGCGGGCAATGAAACAAGCAACGGATCAGGATATTGTGCTGGTTTGTGGTTCGTTTCACACCGTCGCTGAAGTAATGAACACAATGGAAACGGAGAAGGGTTGTGGCCAGTAAGTTTCAAAACCGCCTGGTAGGTACGATAGTTATTGTCGCGCTGGGTGTGATTATCCTCCCCGGCCTGCTGGATGGTAAAAAAAAGCATTACAAAGATGATTTTGCCGCCATCCCTCTGGTGCCAAAACCAGGGGATCAGCAGGATACGGAGATGCTACCACCGGTAACGCAGCCTCTGCCTTCACTGCCGTCAGCGGGTACCGACGCTAACAGCGCTACGGCTGGCGCGATCGCGGGCAATAATCTCGCGGATACGGGCAGCAGCAAGCCTGCTGAATCCACTCCGCCAACAGTTATCTCTCTGCCGCCTGTAAAACAGCCATCGTCTCAGACTGTGTCTGAGCCCGTACAAAAACTGCAGCCTGAGGCCACGCCGCCAAAAATTAAGAATCTGCAGCAATCTGAACCGGTTGAGATGCCGAAAACTAACGAGCAGACACCGCCGTCGGGAAGTGTACCAACAGGGCGGGCCTGGGTGGTACAGCTTGGTGCGTTGAAAAATGCCAGCCGGGTTAACGAGATCATCGCCCAACTGCGGCTGTCTGGTTATCGTGCTTATACAATTCCGGCAACGCCGATTCAGGGGCAAATTACGCGTATCTACGTCGGTCCGGATGTGAATAGGGCGAAAATGCAGTCTGCTGTGAGCGAGTTAAAAACCATCAGCGGGTTAGGGGGCGTGGTTAAGCCTTACAGCGTGCGTTAACCGGCAACGGAGATTCGGCCAGCGGTTGGGTGCCAGAAGCGCTGATTTTCGTGGTAATTCCAGGGTGAAGATAGATATTAAATTGTTGTAATCTAACATATTTATTGATCAGCTTGCTTTTCTTTTTTGTTGGTCAGCAAAACCCTACGCAAACGTTTTCTTTTTCTGATAAAATGCGCCCCGAACTGGATGCAGGGGCCTTATCGCTGGGATAGTTCATGAACTGGATTGATTACGCCATCATTGGCATTATTAGTTTTTCAGCACTGATTAGCCTGATTCGCGGTTTTGTTCGCGAGGCGCTGTCTCTGGTTACCTGGGGGTGTGCTTTTTTTGTTGCCAGTCATTACTATCCTTACCTTGCCATCTGGTTTACCGGTTTTAAAGATGAGCTGATTCGCAATGGTATTGCCATCGCCGTGCTGTTTATTGCCACCTTGGTTGTGGGGGCGATTGTGAACTATGTTATCGGATCGCTGGTTGAAAAAACGGGTCTGTCCGGTACAGACAGGGTGCTGGGCGTCTGTTTTGGGGCACTGCGCGGGGTATTGATTGTCGCGGCGTTTTTATTTTTCCTTGATACATTTACCGGATTTTCAAAGAGTCCGGACTGGCATCAGTCACAGCTTATCCCGGAGTTCAGCTCCATCATCAGGTGGTTTTTTGATTATCTGAAGAGCACGTCGAGTTTTATGTCTCAGTAATCGCGCTGGGGCAGCGGCTATGAGGAAATAACAGCATGTGTGGTATTGTCGGGATCGCCGGTTTCATGCCGGTAAACCAGTCGATTTATGACGCGTTAACGGTGCTTCAGCACCGTGGCCAGGATGCCGCAGGCATTGTCACCATTGATGCCACGAATTGTTTCCGACTGCGCAAAGCAAACGGGTTGGTCAATGATGTGTTCGAAGCACGTCATATGCAACGCTTGCAGGGGAATATAGGTATTGGTCACGTTCGCTATCCCACAGCCGGTAGTTCCAGCGCTTCGGAGGCTCAGCCTTTTTATGTAAACTCTCCGTATGGCATTACTCTTGCGCACAACGGTAACCTTACCAATGCGCATCAATTGCGTAGCTACCTTTTTCAAAGTGGGCGTCGTCATGTTAATACCACTTCCGATTCAGAAATTTTACTGAATATTTTTGCCGAAGAGCTGGATCGCTGTCAGCATCCGCTGGTGGCGGAAAATATTTTTACGGCTATTGCTGCAGTTCATACCAAAGTCCGTGGTGCTTATGCCTGTGTCGCGATGATAATAGGACACGGCATGATCGCCTTTCGCGATCCTAACGGGATCCGTCCACTGGTGCTCGGCAGACGCGTGCTAAGCGATGGACGCACGGAGTATATGGTCGCTTCGGAGAGCGTGGCGCTTGATACGCTCGGTTTTGAATTCCTGCGCGATGTGGCAGCAGGCGAAGCGATTTATGTTACCGAAAAAGGTCAGCTGTTTACCCGTCAGTGCGCCGATAATCCGTGCAGTAATCCTTGCCTGTTCGAATATGTTTATTTTGCCCGACCAGATTCATTTATCGATAAGATTTCGGTGTACAGCGCGAGGGTGCGTATGGGCACTAAGCTGGGTGAAAAGATTGCTCGCGAGTGGGAAGATCTTGATATTGACGTCGTCATTCCTATCCCGGAAACCTCGACGGATATCGCGCTGGAAATCGCGCGCATTCTGGACAAGCCATATCGTCAGGGTTTTGTAAAAAATCGCTATGTAGGGCGCACCTTTATTATGCCCGGTCAGCAGATGCGTCGTAGTGCGGTTCGCCGCAAGCTGAATGCTAATCGCGCAGAATTCCGCGATAAAAATGTGCTGCTGGTTGATGATTCTATTGTGCGCGGTACGACATCAGAGCAGATTATTGAGATGGCCCGCGAAGCAGGAGCGAAGAAGGTTTATCTTGCCTCAGCGGCGCCGGAGATCCGCTTTCCTAACGTCTATGGCATCGATATGCCAAGTGCGACTGAACTGATTGCTCATGGCCGTGAAGTGAATGAAATTTGCCAGTTAATCAAAGCCGATGCGCTGATTTTTCAGGATCTCAACGATCTTATTGAGGCGGTGCATGAAGAGAATCCCGATATTGTCCAGTTTGAATGTTCAGTATTCAACGGTGTTTACGTAACCAAAGACGTCGACCAACATTATCTTGAGTATCTCCAGTCGCTGCGTAACGATGATGCCAAGGCGCTTGCGCGCCAAAACGAAGTCGAAAGCCTCGAGATGCATAACGAAGGCTGATTAGTCTTTACGCGCATAAATCAGCTACACTGGGCCGAAATAATTCCCGGCCCAGTTTGTTTTAAGGACAGGCAATGAAGCGACTGATTATTGGTATCTCTGGTGCCAGCGGAGCTATCTATGGCATCAGAATGTTGCAGGTATTGCAGCAGGCAGATGACGTGGAAACCCATCTGGTGATCAGCCACGCGGCGAGGCAGACGCTGGCGTTGGAAACCGATTTCAGCCTGCGCGATCTGCAATCAATGGCCGACGTTGTACATGATGGGCGTAATATTGCTGCCAGTATTTCTTCAGGCTCTTTTAAAACTCACGGTATGGCGATCCTGCCCTGCTCGATCAAAACGCTCTCTGGTATCGTTCATGGCTACACTGATAACCTGCTGACCCGAGCAGCGGATGTCATGTTGAAAGAGCAGCGGCGTTTAGTGCTCTGCGTGCGCGAAACCCCACTGCATCTTGGCCATCTGAGAATGATGGCCTCGGCGGCAGAGATGGGGGCCGTGATTATGCCTCCGGTGCCTGCTTTCTATCACCGTCCCACTGGCTTGATGGATATTGTCGACCAGACAGTAAATCGGGTTATTGACCAACTTGATATTGAGCTGCCTGACGATTTATTCCTGCGCTGGAAGGGTAGAAATCCCCCGCAGTAATGCACCCTGTTAGTGCATACGATGGTGCTGCATCGCATTCCACGCATCATTTGCACCATAATGAAACAATTTAGCCACTTCTTGATGACAAATCTGTTATAACTTTTGCGCAAACGCTGCAGCCTGTGCCCGTCGGGTACAGGCGGTGTAAACCGTGACAAAATTAAGGCCCACCGCGATTTATGGCATGAAAACTGCAGGTTATCAGCCCCTATAGAGTAGTAAATAATAAAAATCACTTCATGAGAGGGTTAACAATGAAAAAGCAGCTTCTGGGCCTTTATTTACTGCTGACTATATCCAGCATTGGAAGCGTAGTGGCGGCGGTGCCGCAAACGCTACGGATTGGTACCGATCCGTCCTATGCCCCATTTGAGTCAAAAAATACGCAGGGACAGTTAGTGGGGTTCGATATCGATCTGGCAAATGAGATCTGTAAACGTATTCACACAAAATGTACTTTTGTTGAAAGCGACTTCGATTCGCTTATCCCCTCTCTGAAAGCGAAGAAAATTGATGCCATTATCTCGTCTTTATCAATTACCGCTAAACGGCAGGAAGAGATCGGTTTTTCGGATAAGCTGTACGCGGCTAATGCGCGCCTGATAGCGCCTGAAGGTTCAAAAATTCAGCCGACACTGGCGTCGCTAAAGGGCAAAAATATCGGCCTGCTGCAGGGTACCACGCAGGAAACTTATGCCAATCAGAACTGGCGACCTGAGGGAGTGACTATCACCCCTTATGCAAATCAGGACCTGGTGTACCAGGATTTAATTGCGGGGCGTATTGACGCTGCGTTTCAGGATGAAGTCGCTGCCAGCGAGGGCTTTCTTAAACAGCCAATCGGTAAAGACTATGCGTTTGCCGGCCCGGCGGTTAGAGATGACAAGCTTTTCGGTGTTGGTACTGGAATGGGCTTGCCGAAGCATAACGTTGAGCTGAAGGCGGCTGTTGATAGCGCCTTCCGGGCCATGCGTGAGGATGGGACATACGATAAGCTGGCTAAAAAGTATTTCAGTTTTAACGTGTACGGCGATTGAGCAACGCCTGATATAAGGAGCCGCTGCAGGGCGCTGTTTTTGGCTAAAAGCACAATGCAGGAAAGATCAGATAAATCAGGATTACTTTATGTTGTATGGATATTCAGACGTAATTTTGAGAGGTGCGGCAGTTACCCTGGCGTTGGCGCTGAGTTCCCTGGTGCTGGCTGTCATCATTGGAATGATTGGTGCCAGTGCAAAACTTTCCGCTAACCGTATTTTGAAGCTGATTTTTGAAGGTTATACCACCCTGATACGCGGAGTGCCGGACCTGGTACTGATGTTACTTATTTTCTATGGTCTGCAAATTGCACTTAATAACATTACCGATCTGCTCGGTATTAATCAGATTGATATCAATCCGATGGGGGCCGGTATCATTACCCTCGGCTTTATCTATGGTGCTTACTTTACCGAAACTTTTCGCGGAGCCTATCTGGCGGTACCCGGAGGGCATATTGAAGCGGCTATTGCTTTTGGTTTCACCCGTTCCCAGACTTTTCGTCGCATTCTTTTTCCGGCAATGATGCGTTTTGCATTACCCGGTATCGGCAATAACTGGCTGGTTATTCTGAAATCTACGGCATTAGTTTCATTATTGGGTCTGGAAGACGTGGTGAAGGCCACGCAGCTTGCAGGAAAAAGTACCTGGCAGCCGTTTTATTTCGCTATCGTGGCGGGTGTGATTTATCTGGTCTTTACCACGCTTTCGAACGCTGTACTTTTGTGGTTAGAAAAACGCTATTCAGTTGGCGTAAGGCGGGCTGATATATGATAGACATCATTCAGGAATACTGGAAAGCCCTGCTATGGACCGATGGTTATCGTTTTTCTGGCGTAGCAATCACCTTGTGGCTACTGGTGCTTTCAGTGGTCATGGGCGGCAGCGTAGCGGTACTGCTGGCCATTGCCCGTGTTTCACCCTACAGAGCGGTTCGTTTACCGGTCTGGGTGTTTACCTATGTGTTTCGCGGTACGCCACTTTACGTGCAACTTTTAATTATCTATTCGGGCCTGTATACCCTGGCGCTGGTGAAGGAAAATGAATTACTGAACACATTTTTTCGCAGTGGCATGAACTGTACCGTGTTGGCGCTGGCCTTGAATACCTGCGCTTATACTACGGAAATCATTGCCGGCGCTATTCGCGGTGTAGCACATGGAGAAATTGAAGCCGCACGTGCTTATGGCTTCTCAACCTTTAAGCTTTATCGCTGCATTATTTTACCGTCGGCCCTACGTAGCGCACTGCCAGCCTATAGCAATGAAGTTATTTTGATGCTGCACTCTACGGCACTGGCGTTTACCGCAACAGTACCTGATTTGCTGAAAGTTGCGCGCGATATCAATTCCGCGACTTACCAGCCCTTTACCGCTTTTGGTATTGCAGCAGTGCTGTATCTGGTGATTTCTTATGTGTTGATAAGCCTGTTTCGCAAAGCGGAAAAACGCTGGCTGCAACACGTTAAACCCTCATCGTCTCACTGAGTTGATCTATGTCTAGAAATAAATTAAAGGTAACCGATCTTCATAAGCGTTATGGTGAGCTTGAGGTGTTGAAGGGCGTATCGCTGCGCGCCAATGCAGGCGATGTCATCAGCATTATCGGCTCGTCTGGCTCAGGCAAAAGTACCTTTCTGCGCTGCATTAATTTCCTCGAAAAGCCTGGTGAAGGGTCGATTGCGCTCAATAACGAGAATATCAATCTGGTGCGTGACTCCGATGGTCAGCTTAAAGTAGCAAATAAAGAACAGCTACGCTTGCTGCGCACCCGATTAACGATGGTTTTCCAGCATTTCAATTTGTGGAGCCACATGACGGTGCTGGAAAACGTCATGGAGGCACCGATCCAGGTGCTGGGTTTGAGCAAGCAGGAGGCGCAACAACGTGCGGTGCACTACCTGGATAAGGTGGGAATAGACGAACGCGCGCGGGCCAAATATCCCATCAATTTATCTGGCGGGCAACAACAGCGCGTTTCTATTGCCCGTGCGTTGGCTATGGAGCCTGAAGTTCTGCTGTTTGATGAACCGACGTCTGCCCTCGATCCAGAACTGGTTGGTGAGGTGCTACGTATTATCCAAAAGCTGGCTGAAGAAGGAAAAACGATGGTGGTGGTTACCCACGAAATGGCGTTTGCCCGCCACGTTTCCAGCCACGTGATTTTCCTGCACCAGGGTAAAATTGAAGAAGAGGGAAAACCCGATGAGCTATTTGGTAACCCGAAAAGTACGCGCTTACAGCAATTTCTCTCCGGAGCGCTGAAATAGCCCAATAATAAACGCGGGTAGCGGGCATGCTGTCCCGCTCCGCCTTGATTATACCAGGTCGGAAAGCGCGTTTTCCAGTTCACGAAAACGAAATGAAAAGCCTGAATCACTCAGTTTTTTCGGCAGTACATGCTGTCCTCCAAGCACCAGCACCGCGGATTCCCCCATGATCAGGCGGATAGCAAAAGCCGGAGTACGTATTAGCGCCGGACGATGCATTACTGCTCCCAGGATAGCTGAGAACTGCTCATTTCTGACTGCATAAGGTGCCACCATATTTATGGGGCCGCTCAATTCGCGATGTTTAATCAGCCACAGAACGCCTTCTACCAAGTCGTTGATGTGGATCCAAGGAAGATATTGTTTACCGTTACCGAGTGGGCCGCCAAGCCCGATTTTGAAGGGCAGTTTAATTTTGCTTAATGCGCCACCCGATTTTGTTAGCACAACGCCTGTGCGCAGCAGACAAACGCGAGTTTGGCTACTCTCAGCCTGCCGTGCCAGCGCTTCCCAGCGAGAGCAAAGCAAGTGGGTAAACTCGTGATGACCGGGATCGTTTTCGGTGAGTACCAGATCGTCGGTATTGCCATAAAAGCCGGTTGCAGAGCCCGAAATCAATAGCTGAGGCGGCACTGTACTGGCTTTAATCAGCTCAACAATGCGTGCGGTAATTTGCCAGCGACTATCGCAAAGACGCTGTTTTTGTGCTTCACGCCAGCGTTTTTTGGCAATCGGTTCACCTGCCAGGTTGATGACGATATCGATGCCGTCCAAAGAGGTTTTTTGATGAAGGTCAGGCCATAAGTTAACGCGGTTATCCAGCTGCTCGCGTGCGCTGGCAACATCGCGCGTTACAACGCTCACCTGATGCTGACGGAAAAGTAAGGCCGGGATAATATGGCTGCCTATCAAACCTGTACCACCAGTAAACAAAATATGCACGCTGACTTTCCTTCTCAAACATAATTAAATACCGTTTTTCTTTTTATCAGCATAGAATCAATGACAGGATCTAGCTGATTTTCTGCATCATTTTTCTTACACGCTGGGTTGCCGGGCGGCTCTGAATGCGGGTGAACCAATTATGAATAGACGGATAGTTTGTCAGATCAATACGCTGCTGCTGATGACAGTTTATCCAGGGCCAGATTGCCATATCGGCAATATTATAATGATCGCCTGTGACCCAGGGATTTTGCTCAAGCTGATGATTAAGCACTTTATATAGACCTTGAGTTTTTAGCTGAAAACGTTCGATAGCATAAGGAATAGTTTGCATGGCCACCTGATTAAAATGATAATTTTGTTCGAATATTGGACCAAGCTCTGATGTTTGCCAGAATAACCATTGTAGGGTGATAGCGCGCTCGCGCCATTCCGCGCTAAGAAATTTACCGCTTTTCTCCGCCAGATAAATAAGAATTGCCCCTGACTCAAACAGGGCAACTGGTTTACCACCGTCCACAGGTTGATAATCAACGATAGCCGGAGTTTTATTATTGGGTGAGATATTAAGAAAATACCTACCCGATGGCTCATTTTTATTAAGAATAATCTGTTTTAATTGATAGGGTGAAGCTGTTTCTTCTAAAAGGAGTGCAACTTTTTGTCCATTTGGCGTTGCTGAAAAATAGAGGTCGATCATGAGTTTATCCATTGTTCCAGTTTTTTGAGGCTATTGTTTAAAAAAATATAGTGCAACTTTTTAAGTTTAAAAAAGAGGACTTTTTTGGAAATTATTTAACCGTATCCTTAACAACTATTGTCATTCCGGAAGAAAACCTATAAACAAAAATTACTCGAAGCTGATTTTCTGATGAGAAATCAGGATGAATAACCCAAATGTGACGCGTTGGTCAGATGGCTATTATTTTATCCCCTATATCACGTCGGTATATGTGGCACTATCTGAAAAAGACATATCTTTTACAGTCGAATGTGTCGATCTATCGCGTAACGGATAACAAAGTGAGGACTATACGGCTATTTCTCTTACACGTCGGGCGCCTGCGCTGGAGTTTGCCGGTTTTCACCTTTCTGAATCTTCAGCTAATGCTGAAAATTTTGAAGAGCGCTTTGCGCCACCAGAATACGAGCGCCTTTATCCAGGCGATGGGGATCTGCGTGCCAGAACGCGCAAAGTTCAGGCATGGCTGTTAAGCGATCTTCATCCGCTATGGCAACGGCGTCCGACTGAGGTTATTTTTACAGGCAACGCTTTGTGCCTCGTGACGAAGCGGATGAGCAGACGGCGCAAAGCTGATCGCCGTCGCCACGCGCTGGCTGCTATCAGGACAGCAAGATCTTTTCGGAAAGTGGTCAAAGGCGGATACCGATCTGGCTGTCATGCTAAATCGTCTGGTATTACATGGCGATTTGGTTCCTCAACAGTTGGCTGGATAGGCATATTTTCAGTGACTGCGGGCTTCGGTGCAGCTATGACTGGCCAAAGCTTGGCGTAAATAATCATGATATCGGTCTGGCCTGCTGGTTGCTTACGCTGAGCGTAGCCAGTAGTCTGTGGTGGCTCATGTAGCTAATTACGCCGCTATTCGGGAACCATACACCGGCAGACTGAGAGACCGGGATGGGATCAATTGCCGCGCCAGAGGCGAGGCAAAGTTAAGGCTGAACATTAAGGATAACGAATGTTGGAGCAACAGCAGGGCGGAGAGTGGGTGGATATCGTTGATGAAAATAATAACGTAATCGCACAGGCCAGCCGTGTCCAAATGCGTGCGCAATGCTTGCGTCATCGTGCCACCTACATTGTGGTGCATGATGGGATGGGAAAAATTTTGGTTCAGCGTCGCACTGATACCAAAGACTTCATGCCAGGGATGCTGGATGCCACTGCCGGTGGCGTAGTACAAAGCGGAGAGATATTGCTGGACTCTGCCCGCCGGGAAGCAGAAGAAGAGTTAGGCATTGCTGATGTTCCCTTTGCTGAGCATGGCATTTTTTACTTTGAAGATGCGCATTGCCGCGTCTGGGGCGGGTTATTTAGCTGCGTCTCTCGTGGTCCTTTTGCTATGCAGGAAGAGGAAGTTGAAGACGTTTACTGGATGAAACCGGAAGAAATTACTGCGCGTTGTGATGAGTTTACACCGGACTCGCTCAAAGCTTTATCGTTATGGATCAGCCGCTATAGCGAAGCCGAAAGGAGCACAGCAGTAGGTTGAGTAACGCTGTGGTTCCGGCCACAAAAAAGGGACCGGGCAAGGTCCCTTTTGGTGTTTAACGGTCACCAGCAGTCGATTACACTTTCTGTTCTGCCGCCTGCTGCGCCTGAATTGCCGTCAGGGCGATGGTGTAGACGATATCATCAACCAGTGCGCCGCGAGACAAGTCATTAACCGGCTTACGCATCCCTTGTAGCATCGGACCGATAGAGATCAGATCGGCGGAACGCTGTACCGCTTTGTAAGTGGTGTTACCGGTATTCAGATCAGGGAAGATGAATACCGTAGCGCGCCCTGCAACCGGTGAGTTCGGCGCTTTAGATCGGGCTACGTCAGCCATAATTGCCGCGTCGTATTGCAGCGGACCGTCGATAATCAGGTCAGGGCGTTTCTCCTGAGCCAGACGGGTAGCCTCGCGGACTTTATCTACATCACTACCAGCGCCTGAGTCGCCTGTAGAGTAGGAGATCATGGCTACTCGCGGCTCGATACCGAAGGCGATGGCTGAATCGGCGGACTGAATAGCAATTTCGGCCAGCTGCTCTGGATTCGGATCGGGGTTGATCGCGCAGTCGCCGTAAACCAAAACCTGTTCCGGCAGCAACATAAAGAATACTGAAGAAACCAGCGAACTGTTTGGCGCAGTTTTAATCAGCTGCAGCGGTGGCCGAATGGTGTTGGCGGTAGTATGTACTGCGCCGGAAACCAGACCATCGACTTCAGCACGTTCCAGCATCATGGTGCCAAGTACCACGTTGTCTTCTAACTGCTCACGAGCGACAACTTCAGTCAGACCTTTACTCTTACGCAGCTCAACCATGCGCGCCACGTAATTATTACGAGCAACATGCGGATCGATAATCTCAACGCCTTTACCCAGCGTCACGCCCTGGGCTGCTGCCACACGTTGGATTTCTTCCGGATTACCCAGCAAAACGCAGGTAGCAATACCACGTTCGGCGCAGATAGCGGCGGCTTTAACCGTTCGTGGCTCGTCGCCTTCTGGAAGTACGATACGTTTGCCCGCTTTACGTGCCAGCTCGGTGAGCTGATAGCGGAAGGCCGGGGGGGAAAGGCGACGGCTACGCTCAGATTCCGCAGTCAGTGATTCAATCCAGTCCGGATTGATGAAGCTTGCGACATATTCCTGAATTTTTTCTACGCGCTGTGTATCGTCAACCGGTACTTCCAGATTAAAACTTTGCAGGCTGAGTGAGGTCTGCCAGGTGTTTGTTGGCACCATAAATATTGGCAGACCGGTTGTCTGGAAGGCGCGTTCGCAAAGTTTGCTAATGCGCTCATCAATTTCATAACCACCGGTCAGCAGAATTGCACCGATTTCCAGCCCATTCATCGCTGCAAGGCAGGCAGCTACAAGAACGTCAGGACGGTCGGCAGAGGTTACCAGCAGTGAACCCGGGCGGAAATGCTCCAGCATATGCTGTAAGCTACGTGCGCAGAAAGTGACTGAGCGTACGCGGCGGGTGGCAATATCACCCTCATTTATTATCCGGGCGTTCAGGTGGCGGCACATATCGATAGCGCGTGTGGCGATCAGGTCAAAACTCCATGGCACGCAGCCGAGTACCGGAAGCGGGCTGTTGGCAAACAACACGTTGGGATCGATATTAGCCACGCTGGCTTTATTTGAGTCGTCAAAAATTTCCGATAAATCCGGACGAGTGCGTCCCTGATCGTCCACCGGGGCATTCAGCTTATTGATAATTACGCCGGTGATATTTTTGTTCTTACTGCCACCAAAACTACTCTGGGTCAGTTTGATACGCTCCATCAACTCTGCCGGTGAATCATTGCCCAGCGACATTACGAATACAATTTCTGCGTTGAGCGTTTTGGCAATTTCGTAATTAAGCGCAGAGGCAAACTGGTGTTTACGAGTAGGTACCAGACCTTCAAGCAGCACAACCTCAGCATCGCGGGTGTTTTCATGAAAACGCGCGATGATCTCCTCCATCAGCACGTCCTGCTGGTTAGTACTCAGCAGTGATTCAACGTAACTCATCGTCAGCGGGTTGGCAGTAGGAATAGAGGAGTTCTTACGCAGAATAGTGGTGGTTTGATCAGGATGATCCCCGCCGCTTCGTGGCTGAGCGATGGGTTTAAACACACTCAGGCGCACGCCTTTGCGCTCCATTGCGCGGATTACGCCGAGACTGACGCTGGTGAGACCGGTACTGGTGCTGGTGGGTATTAACATTATTGTACGTGACACAATAAACCTCTCAGGCAATTTACTGAGTGTCTGGAAAAGCGCCGCCAGCGGCTGCTGACGGCGGAGTGCTTATGCAGTCAGGCGCGCCGCATCCTGAGCGATAACCAGTTCTTCGTTGGTTGGGATAACCAGAGCAGGGCGGCTACCTTCTTTATTAATAAAGCCGGCGTTGCCAAAACGTGCTGCCAGATTGCGTTCATGATCGACTTCAAAGCCCAGCAGACCCAGTTTTGCCAGCGTAATTTCACGCACCATTGCGGCATTTTCGCCGATACCGCCAGTGAATATCACCGCATCAAGTCGGCCTTCCATCAGAGCGCTGTAGGAGCCGATGTACTTCGCCAGTCGATGGCAGTAAACATCCATTGCGCGCTTAGCATCTTCTTTCTGCGAGTAGTTGTCTTCAACGTAGCGACAATCACTGGTTATTTCTGTCAGCCCAAGCAAGCCGGACTCCTTGGTCAGCAGCTTGTTGATGGCATCAACGCTCATGCCCAGGCTGTCATGCAGGAAAAATATAATCGCCGGATCGATATCACCGCTACGCGTACCCATGACCAAACCTTCCAGCGGTGTCAGCCCCATAGAAGTATCTACGCTCTGGCCATTACGAATGGCGGAAACAGAGCCACCGTTGCCCAGATGGCAGGTGATGAGATTTAGCGTTTCTATCGGCTTATTGAGAAAGCCTGACGCTTGCTGGGTGACATAATAGTGGCTGGTGCCGTGAGCGCCGTAACGGCGAACGCCATGCTCTTTGTAAAGATTGTAAGGCAGCGCGTACAGGTAAGATTCTTCAGGCATACTTTGGTGGAACGCAGTATCAAAAACGGCCACATTTTTCGTAGAGAGATGTGGAAAGTTTTTCATCGCTTCGTTGATACCAATAAGGTGTGCGGGATTATGCAGTGGTGCGAAGGAAGAGGCATCTTTTATCGCCTGGACCACCTTGTCAGAGATAAGGACAGACTGAGTAAATGCTTCACCGCCGTGAACGATACGATGGCCAATTGCGGTAATTTGCGCCGAAAGATCGGGTTTTTTTGCCAGAATCTGTTGGCTAATGAAGTCAAGTGCTTCGCTGTGGGCGGCGCCAGCCCCCAGTGGTGCTTCTTGCTTGCCGCCATCGATTTTCCATTTAATACGGGCTTCAGGAAGATGAAAACATTCGGCCAGGCCGGAAAGGAACTCTTCACCGTCAGCGGGATTGATGATCGCAAACTTAAGTGATGAACTGCCGCAGTTCAGAACCAATACTAACTTACTCGACATGGAAGTACCTATTTATCAAAAATGGCGAAAAAAAACTCAATCAGGTGATCAGCGTAGCGTATGAAAGCTGTTGCATTAATGATTGGTGTCATGCTATCGATAAAAATCGGAGTCATTTTAAAAAAATAATGCAAAAAATGCTCATTTTTTTGAAGGTGGGTGCCAGGAACTCGCTGACTAAGGATTTTAGTATGACGCATGTTCAGGAATGAAATTGTGCTCAGGATAACCAAGGCCACCCGTAAAGACAAAATATTTTGAAAGTTACACGGTAAAGTGTTTTAGAGAGTTTTTTTAAATTTTCAAGTAGAAGACGAGGTCAGCTATGGCGAATGATTCAGATTCGATCAGTGGATTTAAGCTGTTCCAGCGCGGTCAGCATTACATGAAAACATGGCCTGTAGAGAAACAGCTTGCGCCTGTGTTTCCAGAGAATCGTGTCATCAGAGCCACGCGCTTCGCTGTACGGTTTATGCCGCCGGTTGCTGCATTTGTACTTTG
Organism: Izhakiella capsodis; assembly: GCF_900115045.1. GTDB lineage: Bacteria > Pseudomonadota > Gammaproteobacteria > Enterobacterales > Enterobacteriaceae > Izhakiella > Izhakiella capsodis. The sequence goes on from NZ_FOVC01000005.1 coordinate 78,799, forward strand.
TTGGCAGGTGGCCCTGGGCGGACAATTAGGGCCAGCTGTAGCAACAGCACTCTTCGCTTGCAGCTTACCAATGCAAGGTTTGTGGTGGCTGGGGAAACGTTCTGTCAGGCCTTTGCCACCGGCTTTGCTTCGCTGGTTTAATGAGGTTCGTGCCAGGCTGGCTGAATCAGGTCAGGCGCTGGCACCGATTGAAGGTCATCCCACCTATCAGGCGCTGGCTGATATACTCAAACGGGCTTTCCGACAGCTCGATAAAACCTTCCTCGACGATCTTTAATCCCATTGGCTTTGGCGCGGGGAACTATATTTCCTGTCTTCCTGCGCTACATCAAATTCGCGCACCCTTCCGTTTCTTGCAATTTTATCTCTGTGGCATGCTCCTTGCCTTAACAGAAACTAACTTTCGCAGCCTCACAGGAGCTCATCATGGATATATCTCATGCACAGCGATTAATCATTTCCAACCAGTATCGTCTTCTGGCGTTGCTGGAGCCGACACAAGAGAAACACTACCGCCGATTGAGTACTATCGTTGAGCGCGGTTACGGTCTACAAATGCGCGAGTTGGAGTGCGAGCTTGGAGTGTTGATAAGCGAAGAGACCTGTCGGAATGTTGTTCAAACAATGGAGATGTATCATGCGCTCCAGGTGTCATGGAATAATCTGAAAGAAAAAAATGGTATTAATGAACGTCGGCTGAGTTTTCTGGGTTTTGATGCTGCCACTGAAGGTCAGTTACTGGGATATGTGCGCTTTTTGATTGAAAGCGAAGGACGTTATTCTGATTTTGATGCGGGTCAGCATGGATTCAATGCCCAAACGCCAATGTGGGAAAAGTATCAACGAATGCTGGCTATTTGGCAAACTTGCCCACGGCAATATCATTTAAGTTCAAACGAGATAGCGCAAGTCCTTGATGCCTGATAAGGTATAATGTATTGAAAATCAAGGATTTTTATTTGATTTATAGGGTATGTTGCCGGTGTTTGAACGTGCATGAACAGAATGGGGCGCGTCATGGCGCTGATGCCGATACTATTCTGAATTTTGTTCACGGAAAGCAATCTATCAGCCAGGTAAGATACGTTATGCAGGACGCCAGCGAGAAAAAACCAGCAGGAATTTTTGCTGCTGGAAAAGCAGGGGGCGGAGGACACTGACGGCATTAAGGTGTTGTCTGGTGTCGATCGGCTGTTGGATACGCTTTATGAGCAACAAATTCCCTAAGCGATTGTTACCTGGCAAAGCATGCAGGTTGCCTCAGCATGCAACCCTATGGTCGCCCTGCGACTCCGGATATTTTTATTACCGCAGAGCGAGTAGTGCGGGGCAAGCCAGAGCAGGCCCCTTATATGCAAGGAGCGCAGCTGCTGGTATGGGAGCCGGAGGAATGCGTGGTTGTTGAAGATGCGCATGCCGGCATTCTGTCTGAACTGGCTGACATGTCATCGCGGTAAGTCCTCATGGGATGCGCCGTGGCTCGATGCCGTAGCAATGGTATTAAACTGTCTTGCGGAGATAATTATCAATGAAGACCGTGAAGGATGGGTAAGCATACACTGCCGCCATTAATTATAACGGCCAGTGCTGTTGGCCGTTTGCTTTCAGAGCGGCGTATCCTGAGAGATTTCATCCAGTGACAGGCTAAAGCTGGGTACAAATACTTCAATAAACCAGTTCATTTCCTCACTGCTCCTCTCCCTGAGGGTGGCTTCCAGCCGGTTTTTTGCCAGAAAAAATTCGTTATTCCCTGCTGAAAGCTCTTCCAGGCACTTAAGGTAGGCGCAGAGTGCGTCGGCTTGCTTGACGATAGCCGTCTCCTCCGGATCGTGAAGGTTATCATCCAGTAGCAAGCGATAGGCATCCTGTAATTCAGCCGGCAGCATTTCAATCAGCTTTTGCCGGGCGATCTTTTCGATTTTTTTATATTCATGCGCAATTTGTGCATTGTAGTACTTGACCGGCGTGGGTAAATCCCCGGTCAGCACTTCACTGGCATCATGGTAGAGTGCCAGCATTGCGACTCTGTCGGCATTGAGTTTGCCACCGAACTTCTGGTTTTTAATAATAGCCAACGCATGCGCTACCATTGCGACCTGTAAACTGTGCTCAGAGACGTTCTCCGTGCGCACATTGCGCATCAGCGGCCAGCGGTTAATTAATTTAAGTCGTGAAAGGTGGGCGAAGAAGTGGCTTTGTGTCATTGTAAGCGTCCGATATGGTTTTTGAGCGGCATACACCGCTCAAAAACGGGTTTTACTCGTGTTTACTGATGATAAGTTTCCAGAAAACGGCCGAATTTGGTGATGGCCATTTCCAGCTCGTCAACGCGCGGCAGCGTAACGATACGAATATGGTCTGGCCAGGGCCAGTTAAACGCAGTTCCCTGAACCAGTAGAACCTTTTGCTGCAGCAGGAAATCAAGCACCATTTTCTGATCGTCATGAATATTAAACTTTTTGGCATCAATTTTTGGGAACATATACAGCGCGCCATCCGGTTTTACGCAGCTAACGCCGGGGATCTCATTAATTAGCTCCCAGGCGCACTGGCGTTGCTCATACAATCTGCCTCCGGGAACAATAAATTCGCTGATGCTCTGATAACCGCCTATTGCTGTCTGAATGGCATGCTGCGCCGGGACATTAGCACACAGGCGCATTGATGCCAGCATCTCCAGTCCTTCAATGTATCCTTTGGCGTGTTTCTTTGGGCCATTGAGCACCATCCAACCCTGGCGAAAGCCGGCAACGCGATAAGTTTTGGATAAACCATTAAACGTCACGGTCAGCAGATCAGGTGCTAATGCGGCAATTGAATGATGACGAGCTGCATCGTAAAGAATTTTGTCGTAGATTTCGTCCGCAAAGATGATGAGGTTATGCTCACGGGCCAGCGAAACGATTTCCATCAGCAACTCTTTGCTGTAGACCGCACCAGTCGGATTATTAGGATTAATAATGACAATGCCCCGCGTCCGGGGGGTTATTTTACTGCGAATATCGTCAAGGTCGGGAAACCAGCCAGCTGATTCATCACAAATATAATGCACGGCTTTTCCGCCTGAAAGGGAAATTGCAGCGGTCCAGAGTGGATAATCTGGTGCAGGCACCAGCATTTCATCCCCACTGTTAAGCAGTGCCTGCATCGATTGCACGATCAGCTCGGAAACGCCATTACCGATATAGACGTCTTCTACCGTCATTTCACGCATTCCACGCGCCTGATAATGCTGGACGATAGCTTTACGTGCTGAATAGAGACCTTTGGAGTCGCAATAGCCCTGTGCACTGGGAAGATTGCGAATAACATCAACCAAAATTTCATCCGGTGCTTCAAAACCAAATGGCGCCGGGTTGCCAATATTGAGCTTGAGAACCCTATTACCTTCTTCTTCGAGCCGCTTTGCTTCTTTCAGAACCGGGCCGCGAATGTCGTAACAGACGTTATCCAGTTTTGTCGATTTCTCTATTGTAATCATTGCGTTCGCCTTTGCTGGCAGTGATCCGTTCCTGCCGTGGAAAATGTACCCGCTCAATGTACTCCTCTCATAGTCGCTTTTGAAGGCTGTAAGCAGGCTTTAATACGTTTAGCTATTGATCATGAGGTAAGTGTAATACTCGAAAGAGCATATTGATTTCATTAAATAATAGTGTCTAGCAATTCAAGTCGTTGGTTGTAGACCATGGTAAAGCTAAACATAGCGGGATATATATAATTTGTTAAAAATTTATGGATTGATGAACTCTGAAACCGTCAAACACAGCTTAAGATAAATATGAGATTTTTGCGCTGAATGACGATCTCAACTTCAACTAAAACAGGTCGGCGATTGCGATAAAATGTAATTTTTTGTTTAATGCGTGTGAGATTTGATAAATTTCAACGGAGAAAAAAGTGTTTTACAACGCGTGTCGATGAAATCTTATTTTAGTGAAAAGATTTACGCATGGGGCTTAAAAACCCAGCGACAGTGTGTCAGGATAACCAGCAGAAGTGGTTTACACCAGACCAGAACTTCTTCAGATAGGTAAAGTATTTTGTTTCATACCTATACTGTTCAAGCATGTTTAATATAAACGACTGCAATTACAGTGTCTTGGTAATTCAATTTTTTTATCTGTTGAATACTATCGGTACCATCGAGGCCCGAGGTTAAGGCATCTGGGGTTGAATTAATTACTTCAGTACGACTGTCTGCAACTTATGAGTTAGTACAGCGTGCATGAGCAATGTATAAGACAGAGCAGATAATTTGACGATGTGATGCCTGAATTTTGTAAACTCACTTCGTTATTGCGTCAGCACTGTTGACTCGAAAACGTGATGCAATGGATGCATCCTATTGTCCAACATGGTAGTTATTACGCACTCGTCATTCGCGGCAAATTTTGTGAATGACAACACCAGGGTAGCTGTTTGAAAATCTTATAAGTGAACAAAAAATATGACTAGTGCAAATCGTCCAATAATGAATCTTGATCTCGATCTGTTACGTACCTTTGTAGCCGTGGCGGATCTTAATACGTTTGCGGCGGCCGCAGCTGCGGTTTGCCGCACTCAGTCGGCTGTCAGCCAGCAAATGCAGCGTCTGGAACAGCTGGTTGGTAAAGAGTTATTTGCCAGACATGGACGTAATAAACTGCTTACAGAGCATGGCATCCAACTGTTAGGCTACGCCCGCAAAATTTTGCGGTTCAACGATGAAGCCTGCACCTCACTGATGTATAGCAATATTCAAGGTGTGTTGACGATCGGCGCTTCTGACGATACTTCGGACACCATTTTGCCTTTCCTGCTTAACCGCGTAACGTCGGTTTATCCCAAGCTGGCGATTGACGTACGGGTTAAGCGTAATCCTTTTATGATGGAAATGCTCAATCAGGGAGAAGTTGATCTCGTCGTTACGACCTCCAGTCCAGTGAATTTTGCCTGGCAGGTGCTGCGTACTTCGCCGACATTGTGGTATTGCGCTGCTGATTATATTTTTCAGCCATGTGAAGCGATTCCGCTGGTATTGCTGGATGAGCCAAGTCCCTACCGTGATATGGCAATTGATTACCTCAATGAGGCTGGGATCCCTTGGCGGATCTCCTACGTTGCCTCGACACTGGCGGCTGTGCGTGCAGCGGTAAAAGCAGGTCTAGGCGTGACTGCCCGGCCCGTAGAGATGATGAGTCCTGAACTGCGGGTCATGGGGGCCGCGGAAGGTTTACCAGTACTGCCCGACACCGAGTATTTATTGTGCCGCAACCCTGACAGTGATAATGAGCTGGCTTTAGCTATCTTCAATACAATGGAGTCGAACAACAACCCCTATAGCATGACAGATAGTCAGGGTGGGATTGTTTACGCTGATGAAGAGGAGTAATCAAATAACGCACTTCAGAAAATTATTTTTAATATAGCTTATATTTAACTTTTAAAAGCCTCCATGTGATCACCTCATTATGGAGGCTTTTCTATAAATTTCATATAAAAAAGGTCTAGTAAACAGACAAATACGCTCTCTATAAGTCGGATTGAATCGGTCTGCAGATTGTGCGACTGCCGTTGCTTAAAATTTAACCCAGTGCACATGCTCAAATTCAGATGCGTTGAATTGATGTTTTTTTTATCTCAAACATTAAAAGTGTGCTCTGGATCAAAAAAATATCCCTGGTTATATACAGGAAAAGCGGCAGGTTTCTGCCAGAATATGTGGGGTTACTGCACAAATCGTGCATCTGCACCATCTAAAAGGATTTTTCATACTTAACGACTGACTCGATTAAGCCTGATTTCTTCGCATCATATGTTAATAACTCAGTGTATATGTAAATTAGCGTGTATATGCCTTTGTCAAAGTTGACAAAAGATTATAGAAAAGGGTAAAAACCCCCATAAAATTGCTGGCTACTTGATAATTACCAGCATTGTTTATAAGGTTTTCTCCTTCCCTTGTATCGTTGTGGCAAGCGAAACGCCATTAAACAGGGCTTGACGCTAAACGTCACTTTTGATGAGTAAGCAATGAGTATGTCTACAACCACCGAAGTCGTCGCTCATCACTGGGCATTCGCAATATTTGTTATTGCTTCTGTTGGCCTGTGTTGCCTGATGCTATCCGCAGCCTGGTTCCTGGGTGGTCGGGCAAGAGGCAGAAACAAAAACACACCTTTCGAATCGGGGGCTAACCCGGTTGGTTCAGCCAGGCTGCGCCTCTCCGCACAATTTTATCTGGTTGCCATGTTTTTTGTCATTTTTGACGTTGAGGCCCTCTATTTATACGCGTGGTCGACATCTATCCGTGAAAGCGGATGGGTTGGCTTTGCGGAAGCCGCCATTTTCATTTTGGTGCTGTTAGCTGGTTTGGTTTATCTGGCTCGTATTGGCGCTCTTGACTGGACGCCTGTACGCTCACGCCGAATGCCGGAAAAAACTGACCTCTCGCACACCAACCATCATACGCAGTAACAGCGAGGCATTCAGATGGACTATACGCTCACCCGCATAGACCCCAATGGTGAGGGCAACGGTAACGACCGCTATCCTCTGCAAAAGCAGGAAGTCGTCGCCGACCCACTGGAGCAACACGTTCACCGGAGCGTCTACATGGGCAAACTTGAGCATGCCCTGCATGACGTGGTGAACTGGGGACGCAAAAATTCTCTCTGGCCGTATAACTTCGGCCTTTCTTGTTGTTATGTGGAAATGACCACCGCTTTTACCGCAGTGCACGACGTTGCGCGTTTTGGTTCCGAGGTGCTGCGCGCTTCGCCGCGTCAGGCCGATTTTATGGTGGTTGCGGGAACCTGCTTTACCAAGATGGCACCGGTAGTACAGCGTCTTTACGATCAGATGCTGGAGCCTAAATGGGTTATTTCTATGGGGGCCTGTGCTAACTCGGGTGGCATGTACGATATTTATTCTGTCGTACAGGGCGTAGACAAGTTCCTGCCGGTTGATGTGTATATTCCAGGCTGCCCACCACGCCCGGAAGCTTACATGCAGGCACTGTTATTGCTGCGTGAATCAATCGGTAAAGAGCGTCGTCCGTTATCGTGGGTGGTAGGTGACCAGGGGGTATACCGTGCGAATATGCAATCCGAGCGGGAAAGAAAGCGTGACGAACGCATTGCTGTCACCAACCTGCGTACGCCGGATGAAATCTAAACAGAAGTGAATTGAACATTATCAGCGCGAATAAACACACAATGTAAAGCGCAGATTAGTTTCTTACGCCAACACTGAGTGCCTGAGTTTATCGGGCCAGCATGGTGAAAAAAATTATGACTGATTTGACCACGCAAGATCTCGCTCAGCCAGCATGGCAAACACGCGATCACCGGGATGATCCGGTGATCGGCGAGCTGCGTAACCGTTTTGGGCCGGAAGCCTTTACCATCCAACCAACGCGCACTGGCGTTCCGGTAGTCTGGATTAAGCGTGAGCAATTGCTGGAAATCGCGGAGTTTCTGCGTAAATTACCAAAACCTTATGTCATGCTGTACGACCTGCATGGCATGGATGAGCGTCTGCGTACCAACCGCGCCGGTTTACCTGCTGCGGATTTTTCTGTTTTTTACCATCTGATTTCAATTGAGCGCAATCACGACATCATGCTTAAGGTTGCGCTCACGGAAAATGATCTACACCTTGCGACGCTGACCAAAATTTATCCTAACGCTAACTGGTATGAGCGTGAGACCTGGGAGATGTTTGGTATCACCTTCGACGGCCATCCACATTTAAGCCGTATTATGATGCCGCACTACTGGGAGGGTCATCCGCTGCGTAAAGATTATCCGGCGCGCGCGACGGAATTTGACCCCTATCTGTTAACGAAGCAGAAAGAAGACCTGGAGATGGAGGCGATGACCTTCAAGCCGGAAGAGTGGGGAATGAAGCGCAGTACGCAGAATGAGGACTATATGTTCCTCAACCTCGGGCCGAATCATCCCTCGGCGCATGGAGCTTTCCGCATTATTTTGCAACTCGATGGCGAAGAGATTATCGATTGTGTGCCGGACGTGGGCTATCACCACCGTGGTGCGGAAAAAATGGGAGAACGCCAATCTTGGCATAGCTATATTCCTTATACCGATCGTATCGAATATCTCGGTGGGTGTGTTAACGAGATGCCATACGTCTTAGCCGTCGAGAAGCTGGCCGGTATTACCGTACCCGACCGTGTTAACGTTATTCGGGTTATGCTATCTGAGTTGTTCCGTATAAACAGCCACTTGCTGTATATTTCGACGTTTATTCAGGACGTTGGGGCAATGACCCCGGTGTTCTTCGCCTTCACCGATCGTCAGAAAATTTATGATATCGTCGAGGCGATAACCGGATTCCGTATGCACCCGGCATGGTTTCGCATTGGCGGTGTGGCACACGATCTGCCTAAGGGCTGGGAGCGTCTGCTTCGTGAGTTCCTTAACTGGCTGCCGAAACGTCTGAAAGAGTATGAAACTGCCGCGTTGAAAAACACGGTATTGATTGGTCGTTCTAAAGGCGTCGCCGCTTACAATATGAAAGAGGCGTTAGAATGGGGGACTACTGGCGCGGGTCTGCGAGCGACCGGCCTTGATTTTGACGTGCGCAAATGGCGTCCGTATTCCGGCTATGAGAACTTCGAGTTCGAAATTCCTACCGGTGATGGTATCAGTGATGCGTACAGCCGTGTCGTGCTGAAAATGGAAGAGATGCGCCAGAGTTTGCGCATTCTTGAGCAGTGCCTGAACAATATGCCGGAAGGACCATTTAAGGCCGATCATCCTCTGACCACGCCGCCGCCGAAAGAGCGCACGTTACAGCACATTGAAACCCTGATCACCCACTTCCTGCAGGTTTCATGGGGGCCGGTGATGCCTGCTAATGAATCATTTCAGATGATCGAGGCAACCAAAGGGATCAATAGCTACTATCTGACCAGTGATGGAAGCACTACCAGCTATCGCACCCGGGTACGTACGCCAAGCTTCCCACACCTGCAGCAGATACCTTCGGTGATCCGGGGCTGTCTGGTATCCGATCTTATCGTGTACCTCGGCAGTATTGATTTTGTTATGTCAGATGTGGACCGCTAATAATGCACGATCAAAGAATTGAGATCGCAACGATCGACCCGACTGCGGTTTTTGAGTTGAGCGCCAGCGAACGTGAAGCGATTGAGAATGAAAAGCACCATTATGAGGATGCGCGAGCCGCTTCGATTGAAGCGTTGAAAATTGTTCAAAAACAGCGTGGCTGGGTGCCCGACGGCGCGATTAGCGCCATTGCCGACATTCTGGGTATACCCGCCAGTGATGTGGAAGGCGTCGCGACTTTTTACAGTCAGATCTTCCGCCAGCCGGTTGGTCGCCACGTTATTCGCTACTGTGACAGCGTGGTTTGTCATATTACCGGTTTTCAGGGGATTCAGGCTGCCCTGGAGCAACAGCTTAACATTAAGCCGGGCCAAACAACGGCCGACGGACGCTTCACGCTGCTGCCTACCTGCTGTCTCGGCAACTGTGATAAGGGGCCAACCATGATGGTAGATGAGAATACCCACGTTCATCTCACACCGGAAGGTATTCCCGGATTACTGGAGCAGTATCCATGAGTGTGAAAGAGATTATTCGTACAGCTGAAACACATCCGCTTACCTGGCGTATACGTGAAGATAAACAGCCAGTCTGGCTTGATGAGTATCGTAATAAGAATGGTTATGCCGGTGCGGAGAAAGCGCTAAAAAGTATGACGGCTGATGAGATCGTCACTCAGGTAAAAGACGCCGGGCTAAAAGGCCGTGGCGGCGCAGGATTTTCCACCGGTCTTAAATGGAGCCTGATGCCGAAAGATGAATCCATGAATATCCGTTACCTGTTATGTAATGCGGATGAAATGGAGCCTGGAACCTATAAAGACCGCCTGTTGATGGAGCAGATACCTCATCAGCTGGTGGAGGGGATGCTTATCGCCGCTTTTGCGCTGAAAGCCTGGCGGGGTTACATCTTCCTGCGCGGTGAATATATAGAGGCTGCGGTAAATCTGCGTCGCGCTATCGCGGAGGCTAACGAAGCAGGCTTACTGGGGAAAAATATTCTCGGTAGCGGCTTTGATTTCGAACTGATTGTGCATACCGGCGCTGGCCGCTACATCTGTGGGGAAGAAACCGCACTGATTAACTCGCTTGAAGGCCGCCGTGCCAACCCGCGCTCTAAACCGCCGTTTCCTGCCAGCGCGGGTGTATGGGGTAAACCGACCTGTGTGAATAACGTCGAAACGCTGTCTAATGTACCGGCCATTATTGCCAATGGTGTTGACTGGTATAAGGGTATTTCGAAAAGCGATGACACAGGCACCAAAATGATGGGCTTTTCCGGTCGGGTGAAAAATCCGGGCGTTTGGGAACTGCCTTTTGGCATCACGGCGCGTGAAATTCTGGAAGATTATGCGGGTGGTATGCGTGACGGACTCACTTTCAAGGCCTGGCAACCGGGTGGCGCGGGAACTGACTTCCTGACCGATCAGCACTTGGATCTACCGATGGAGTTCGCCACCATTGGCAAGGCGGGCAGTCGTCTTGGCACGGCCCTGGCGATGGCGGTTGATAATGAAATTAATATGGTTTCGTTGGTGCGTAATCTGGAAGAATTTTTTGCCCGCGAGTCCTGCGGATGGTGTACACCGTGCCGTGACGGTTTGCCGTGGAGCGTAAAAATATTACGTGCGCTCGAACGTAAAGAGGGTCAACCGGGCGACATTGAAACGCTGCTGCAACTTTGTCGTCAACTTGGGCCGGGTAAGACCTTTTGTGCTCATGCGCCGGGTGCCGTAGAACCGCTACAAAGCGCAATCAAGTATTTCCGTGAAGAGTTTGAAGCGGGTATTGCGCCGCAAGTTTTTGGCAATGTGCACGCGATAAATGGCATTCAACCTAACTTGCTTAAGGCACGCTGGTAATAATTTATAAACTCCAGGCTTTTTGGATCCAAGTGCAAATTAAGGCACCGAAAGCATACCAGGGTATGCTGCCGGACCGGCAGACAGTAGCCAACGTCGCCGTGGTGCGAACAGGCTGGAGAAAGAAGCATTGTGTTTAACGCTCGTCTCAGACGAGATTTATGGAAGCATGTTCACTATGGCTACAATCCATGTAGACGGTAAAGAATATGAGGTTGATGGCGCTGATAATCTGCTTCAGGCTTGCCTGTCGCTGGGCCTCGATATTCCTTACTTTTGCTGGCACCCGGCGCTTGGCAGCGTAGGTGCCTGCCGTCAGTGTGCGGTGAAGCAATTTCAAAATGCCGAAGACACCCGTGGCAGGCTGGTGATGTCCTGCATGACGCCGGCTTCCGATGGCACCTTTATTTCGATCGAAGATGGTGAAGCGCGCGAATTCCGTGAAAGCGTTGTAGAGTGGCTGATGACTAACCATCCGCACGACTGTCCGGTCTGTGAGGAAGGGGGGAACTGCCATTTGCAGGATATGACGGTGATGACAGGACACAGCTTCCGTCGTTATCGTTTTACCAAGCGCACCCATCGTAATCAGGATCTTGGCCCATTCATTTCCCACGAGATGAACCGCTGCATCGCATGCTACCGCTGCGTTCGCTACTACAAAGATTATGCGGACGGTAAAGACCTGGGCGTTTATGGCGCGCATGATAATGTCTATTTCGGTCGTGCCGAAGATGGCGTTCTGGAAAGCGAATTTTCCGGCAATCTGGTCGAAGTTTGCCCGACCGGAGTGTTTACCGATAAAACCCACTCCGAACGTTATAACCGTAAATGGGATATGCAGTTCGCACCGAGTATCTGCCATCAGTGCAGCGTAGGCTGTAATACCAGCCCTGGTGAACGCTACGGCGAATTGCGTCGCATTGAAAACCGCTACAACGGAACGGTTAACCACTATTTTTTATGTGACCGTGGTCGTTTTGGTTACGGCTACGTCAACCGCAAAGATCGCCCGCGGCAGCCTGAACAGCGTCGCGGACATGATCTCATAAAACTGAACGCCGATCAGGCACTGGGCGGTGCGGCGGATATAGTGCGTCAGTCCAAACGTACCATCGGCATCGGTTCACCAAGGGCCAGCGTGGAAAGTAATTTTGCCCTGCGGGAATTGGTTGGTGCCGAAAACTTCTACACCGGTATGCCTGCGGGTGAACAGCAACGTCTGGCACTGATGCTGGATATCCTGCGGGAAAGCGGTGTTCATACGCCGGCTTTACGCGAAATTGAAAGCTACGATGCGGTTCTGGTGCTGGGCGAGGATTTAACCCAAACGGGCGCGCGCGTTGCGCTGTCGGTTCGTCAGGCCGTAAAAGGTAAAGCGCGTGAGATGGCAGCTGCACAGAAAGTCGCTGACTGGCAGATTGCCGCTATTCTCAATATTGGCCAGCATGCTAAGCACCCGCTATTCACTACCAGCGTGGATGAAACAAGGCTGGATGATATCTCCGCATGGAGTTACCGCGCACCGGTGGCAGATCAGGCGCGCCTTGGTTTTGCTATTGCCCATGCGCTGGATGACAGTGCACCTGCGGTTAACGATCTCGATAAGGCGCTGGCTGGAAAGATTGACGTCGTCGTTCAGGCTCTGGCTGGCGCGAAGAAACCGCTGATTATTTCCGGCACCCACTCTGGCAGTGAAGCGATGATTCAGGCTGCCGCCAACGTGGCTAAAGCGTTAAAAAATCGTGGCTCAGACGTCGGGATTACGCTACTGGCGAGTGCAGCTAACAGCATGGGGCTTGGCATCATGGGGGGGAAAACCCTCGATGAAGCGCTGAGCGATCTGAGCAGTGGCGCGGCTGATACCGTTGTGATTATGGAAAACGATCTCTATCGTCATGCGGCTAAAGCGGCTGTCGATGCGGCGCTGAGCCGTAGCGAACATATCATCGTGATTGATCATCAGCGTACTGCTACCACTGAAAAGGCAGGCCTGTTGCTTTCAACCGCCAGCTTTGCGGAAAGCGACGGTACGCTGATTAATCAGGAGGGCCGCGCCCAACGTTTCTTCCAGGTTTATGAGCCGTCCTATTACGATGACAGTGTAATCATGCTGGAAAGCTGGCGCTGGCTGCATTCGCTGGAAAGCATGATTAACAATCGCCATCCTGACTGGAGTCAGCTGGATCACGTTATTGATGCTGTCGTCGCGAAACTACCTCAAATGGCAGGTATCAAAGATGCTGCGCCGGATGCCAGTTTCCGCATCAGCGGTCAGAAGCTGGCGCGTTCACCGCACCGTTTCAGTGGTCGTACCGCTGCGCGTGCCAATATCAGTGTGCATGAACCGCGTCAGCCGCAGGATAAAGACACCATGTTTGCCTTCTCAATGGAAGGTAACAATCAACCCGGCGCTCCGCGTTCGCAAATCCCATTTGCCTGGGCGCCAGGCTGGAACTCACCGCAGGCCTGGAACAAGTTTCAGGATGAAGTGGGCGGCAAGCTGCGTAACGGCGATCCCGGCGTAAGGCTGTTCGAGGCCGACGCCGGGAATTTGTCCTGGTACAGCGGTATTCCCGCAGCCTGGAAAGCGGAGGAGGGCTGGACGGTGGCACCATACTTTAATCTGTTTGGTAGCGAGGAAATGACCCAGCGTTCGCCAGCCATTCAGCAGCGTATGCAGCAAGCCTGTGCCATTGTCAGCCAGGAAGACGCAGCGAGGCTGGGCGTGAATACGGGCACGACTGTTGAGTTGCAGTGCGCCGGTGAAACGCTGCGTTTACCCGTCCGGCTTTCCAGTGCGCTAAAAGCGGGACAGATAGGTCTGCCGCTTGGCTTCCCGGGGGTTCCGCCTTTCCTGTCAGGACAGCATATTGAATCGCTGCGGGAGGCTGCACAATGAGTTGGCTGACACCAGAAGTGATTGCTGTTTTAATCGGCATTCTGAAAGCGATCGTTATTTTGCTGGTCGTCGTGGTTTGCGGCGCATTTATGAGTTTTGCCGAGCGTCGTTTGCTGGGGCTGTTCCAGAACCGCTACGGACCTAATCGTGTCGGGTGGGGTGGCTCGCTGCAGCTGGCAGCGGATATGATCAAAATGTTCTTTAAAGAGGACTGGATCCCGCCGTTTACCGACAGGGCCATTTTCACGCTGGCACCGATGATCGCTTTTACGTCAATGCTGATGGCGTTTGTGATTGTCCCGGTGAGTCCAACCTGGGCCGCTTCCGATTTGAATATTGGTATCCTGTTTTTTCTGATGATGGCAGGCCTGGCTGTCTATGCGGTGCTGTTTGCCGGTTGGGCCAGTAACAACAAATATTCACTGCTGGGGGCGGTGCGCGCCTCTGCCCAGACGCTGAGTTATGAGGTATTCCTCGGGCTGTCGCTAATGGGTGTCGTGGCACAGGCGGGGTCGTTCAATATGATCGATATCGTCAATAGCCAGGCACATTTATGGAATATCATTCCGCAGTTCTTTGGTTTTGTAACCTTTGCTATCGCGGGTGTCGCTGTCTGTCACCGCCATCCCTTCGATCAGCCAGAGGCTGAACAGGAGCTGGCCGATGGTTACCACATTGAATATGCCGGTATGAAGTTCGGTTTGTTCTTTGTTGGAGAATATATCGGTATTACCACGGTTTCTGCGCTGATGGTCACTTTATTCTTCGGGGGATGGCATGGTCCCTGGCTGCCGCCATTTATCTGGTTTGCAATCAAAACGGCTTTCTTCATGATGATGTTCATTTTGATTCGTGCAGCGCTGCCGCGTCCGCGCTATGACCAAGTGATGTCCTTCGGCTGGAAAGTCTGTCTGCCGTTGACGCTATTGAACCTGCTGGCAACCGCAGCAGTGATTCTGTACAACGCGCAGTAGAGGGTTAACAATATGACATTAAAAGATATTGTCGTTGGTTTCGGCACCACGGTACGAAGTATCTGGATGATCGGAATGCACGCATTCGCTAAGCGTGAGACCCAGATGTACCCGGAGGAGCCGGTGTATTTGCCGCCGCGCTACCGCGGTCGCATTGTGTTGACGCGCGATCCTGATGGCGCTGAACGCTGCGTTGCCTGTAACCTTTGTGCGGTTGCCTGTCCGGTTGGTTGTATATCGTTGCAGAAAGCTGAGATGCAGGACGGTCGTTGGTATCCGGAATTTTTTCGCATTAACTTTTCGCGTTGCATCTTCTGTGGTTTGTGTGAAGAGGCTTGCCCGACAACTGCAATCCAGCTAACACCCGATTTCGGACTGGGCGAGTTTAAACGTCAGGATCTGGTGTACGAAAAAGAAGACCTGCTGATTTCAGGTCCGGGTAAATATCCGGAATATAACTTCTACCGTATGGCGGGCATGGCGATCGAAGGCAAAGATAAAGGCGACGCAGAAAACGAAGCCCGGCCTGTCGACGTCAAAGGCTTGTTACCTTAAGGAGCCAGAGATGGAATTTGCGTTTTATATTTGCGGTGTAATCGCGGTACTGGCAACCCTGAGGGTCATTGTTGGTACCAATCCGGTTCACGCGCTGCTGTATCTGATTATTTCGTTACTGGCGATAGCGGGCGTATTTTTCGCGCTGGGCGCGGTGTTTGCCGGCGCGCTGGAAATTATCGTCTACGCAGGTGCCATTATGGTGCTGTTTGTGTTCGTCGTGATGATGCTCAATCTCGGCGACTCTATTCAGGAGCAGGAGCGCCGCTGGCTGCAGCCTTCTGCCTGGCTAGGCCCGGCCGTGCTATCGTTCATTCTGCTATGTGTGATGGTCTATGCCATTCATACCCTTAACGATCAGGGCATTGATGGCAAAATGATTGATGCTAAAGCGGTAGGCATCAGCCTGTTTGGCCCTTATGTCCTGGCGGTTGAGCTGGCATCAATGCTGTTGCTGGCAGGCCTGGTGGTGGCATTTCATGTCGGACGCGAAGAGCGGGCAGGCGACGTGCTGGCTAATCGCCAGGGCGATGGAAAAAGTAAAAAGGAGGAGCACGCATGATCCCTCTACAACACGGGCTCATTCTGGCTGCCATACTGTTTGTTATGGGTCTGACCGGAGTGGTCATTCGCCGCAATTTGTTGTTTATGCTGATAAGCCTTGAGATTATGATCAACGCCGCCGCGCTGGCTTTGATCGTGGCAGGCAGCTACTGGGGGCAGGCGGATGGCCAGGTGATGTATATTCTGGCGATAAGCCTCGCGGCGGCTGAAGCCAGTATTGGACTGGCGCTGCTGTTGCAGCTGCATCGTCGCCGCCAGAATCTGAACATTGATACTGTAAGCGAGATGCGCGGATGAACCTTCTTTACTTAACCATACTCTTTCCGCTGATTGGCTTTTTACTGCTGGCCTTTTCACGCGGGCGTTGGTCTGAGAATCTGTCCGCGACTGTCGGCATGGGCTCTGTTGGGCTGGCTGCGCTGGTCACGATCTATGTTGGTGTTGACTTCTTCAGTCACGGTCAACAGCCTTTTACTCAGGCTCTGTGGACATGGATGCATGTTGGTCAGTTCGAGATCAACGTTAACCTGGCACTTGATGGCCTCTCACTGACCATGTTGTCAGTGGTAACCGGCGTAGGGTTTTTTATTCATATGTTCGCCTCCTGGTATATGCGCGGAGAAGAGGGCTACTCACGCTTCTTTGCCTATACCAACCTCTTCATTGCCAGCATGGTGGTTTTGGTACTGGCTGATAACCTGATGCTAATGTATCTTGGCTGGGAAGGCGTAGGGCTGTGCTCTTATCTGCTGATCGGTTTTTATTATACCGATCCGAAAAATGGCGCAGCCGCCATGAAGGCTTTCATTATCACGCGCGTCGGTGATGTGTTCCTTGCTATTGCTCTGTTTATTCTTTACAACGAACTGGGTACGCTGAATTTCCACGAGATGGTGAGGCTGGCACCGGCCCACTTTGCTGCTGATAATCACATGTTGCAGTGGGCTACGTTACTGCTGCTGGGCGGGGCGGTCGGTAAATCTGCTCAACTGCCGTTACAAACCTGGCTTGCCGATGCGATGGCTGGTCCAACACCGGTCTCCGCACTGATCCACGCAGCTACTATGGTGACCGCCGGTGTTTATCTTATCGCACGCAGTCATGGCCTGTTCCTGCTGACACCGGAAGTGCTACACCTGGTTGGTATTATCGGTGCAATCACTCTGGTACTGGCTGGATTTGCCGCGCTAGTGCAAACCGATATCAAACGTGTGTTGGCTTACTCCACGATGAGCCAGATTGGCTATATGTTTCTGGCGCTGGGTGTTCAGGCCTGGGACGCGGCAATTTTCCACCTGATGACGCATGCTTTCTTCAAGGCGTTGCTTTTCCTCTCTTCAGGTTCCGTTATCCTCGCCTGCCATCACGAACAGAATATCTTCAAAATGGGGGGGCTGCGTAAGCGTATCCCTCTGGTATATGCCTGCTTTTTAGTCGGGGGGGCAGCGCTGTCAGCACTGCCACTGATTACCGCTGGTTTTTACAGTAAAGATGAAATTCTGTTTGGTGCGCTGGCTAACGGGCATATCAATCTGATGACGGCAGGTTTGGTCGGCGCTTTCCTCACCTCCATCTATACCTTCCGCATGATCTTTATCGTCTTTCACGGTAAAGAACAGATCCACGCTCACGCGGGTAAAGGTATCACTCACCATTTGCCGTTAATCGTGCTGCTGGTGCTTTCCACCTTTGTTGGCGCGTTGATTACCCCACCGCTGGCGGGTGTGCTGCCTGAAAACCACGTCGGTGAGGCAGGCAAAACAACACTGGAAATCGCCTCTGGCTTGATCGCTATCAGCGGTATTGCGATTGCCGCCGCGCTCTGGCTGGGTAAACGTACCCTGGTAACCCGTATTGCCCAAAGTGCGCCGGGGCGTTTCTTTGCCGCATGGTGGTTTGCAGCCTGGGGCTTTGACTGGCTGTATGATTGGATCTTCGTCAAACCTTATAAAGCGATTGCCCGCCTGTTGGCGCGCGATCCGCTGGATGCGCTGATGAACATTCCATCTCTTCTTACGCGGATAGCCAATAAAGGGCTGGTGCTCAGCGAAAACGGTCAGCTGCGCTGGTATGCGGCTTCAATGAGCATCGGTGCGGTGGTTGTGCTGGCGTTGCTGCTGGTGGTTTAAGTGAGTGGCGGGATGGAGTTTGTCTCCATCCCTTAAGAATCTAAAAGAAAATATTCTGGCATGACGGATTTCTCATATCGCTTGCCGGGATTTAAAGAAAGGGACATAAACTGCCATGTTATTACCCTGGCTAATCCTCATCCCCTTTATCGGCGGTTTTTTGAGCTGGCAATGTGAGCGCTTCAGTGTCAGATTACCTCGCTGGATCGCGCTTATCGCGATGGGACTGACGCTGGCTTTGTCGTTGCAGCTCTGGCTGCAAGGCGGCTATTCCCTCATTCAGCCTGCAGGCATTCCGCAATGGCAGTCTGAATTCTTGTTGCCCTGGATTCCGCGCTTTGGCATTGGCTTTCATCTGGCGCTGGATGGTCTTTCGCTGCTGATGATCGTGTTAACGGGTCTGCTGGGCGTCATGGCTATTCTCTGTTCCTGGCAGGAAATTCAGGATCGTCAGGGGTTCTTTTACCTCAACCTACTGTGGATACTGGGGGGTGTCATTGGCGTGTTCCTTGCTATCGATATGTTCCTGTTCTTCTTCTTCTGGGAGTTGATGCTGGTGCCGATGTATTTTCTCATCGCACTTTGGGGACATAATTCAACAGACGGCAAAACCCGCATATACGCGGCAACAAAGTTTTTCATCTACACCCAGGCCAGCGGCCTGGTGATGCTGATTTCGATTCTGGCGCTGGTATTCGTGCATTACAACGCGACCGGGGTCTGGACGTTTAACTATCAGGATCTGCTGAAAACGCCAATGTCACACGGCGTCGAATTCATGCTGATGCTGGGCTTCTTCATCGCTTTTGCTGTCAAGATGCCCGTGGTTCCCTTTCATGGCTGGCTGCCAGATGCACATAGTCAGGCACCCACCGCAGGTTCAGTTGACCTTGCGGGGATACTGCTGAAAACCGCTGCTTATGGCCTGTTGCGCTTCAGCCTGCCGCTGTTCCCGAACGCGTCGGCAGAGTTCGCGCCGGTGGTAATGGTGCTGGCACTCATCGGTATTTTCTATGGCGCATGGATGGCGTTCTCGCAAACCGACATCAAACGCTTAATCGCTTACACTTCTGTTTCCCACATGGGGTTCGTGCTGATCGCCATCTATACTGGTAGCCAGCTTGCGTTTCAGGGGGCGGTGGTTCAGATGATTGCCCACGGCCTTTCAGCCGCCGCGCTGTTTATTCTCTGCGGTCAGCTGTATGAACGTCTGCATACCCGTGATATGCGTCAGATGGGCGGCCTTTGGAAACGCATCAGATGGATCCCTGGGCTGTCACTGTTCTTCGCCGTGGCTAACCTTGGTATGCCGGGTACCGGTAACTTTGTCGGTGAGTTTATGATCCTGACCGGTAGTTATCATGTGGTTCCGGTTATTACCGTCATTGCCACTTTCGGCCTGGTGTTTGCTTCAGTGTATTCGCTGGTGATGATGCAGCGTGCTTATTACGGTGCGCCTAAGTCGGATACACCGCTAAAAGGGATGACGCCACGCGAATTTACCATGATTATGGTTCTGGTAGTTCTGCTGATACTACTGGGCGTTTATCCGCAGCCAATCATGGATACATCCCATGCCGCGATGAGCAATATTCAGCAGTGGTTTAACGCTTCAATTTCAACTACAAGGCCGTAATTCGCCATGACAATAACATCTCAACAACTGATCGCGCTGCTACCGATGCTGATCGTCGGATTGACGGTGGTGGTGGTGATGCTCTCCATTGCGTGGCGACGCAACCACTTCGTCAATGCCACACTGACCGTGATTGGCCTTAACCTTGCGCTGCTGTCACTTTGGTTTGTCGGGCATGTCGGCGCGATGGACGTTACGCCATTGTTACGTATTGATGGTTATTCAATGCTTTATAGCGGGCTGGTGCTGCTCGCCAGTCTGGCAACCTGTACCTTCGCTTATCCGTGGCTGGCGGGCTTTCCTGACAACAAAGAAGAGTTCTATCTGCTGGTATTGATTGCAGCGCTTGGCGGTTTGCTGCTGGCCAGCGCTAACCACCTGGCCTCGCTGTTCCTCGGCATTGAGTTGATCTCACTGCCGCTGTTTGGCTTAACCGGCTATGCTTTTCAGCTGAAACGTTCGCTTGAAGCCAGCATTAAATACACCATCCTGTCGGCAGCAGCCTCTTCATTTCTGCTGTTTGGCATTGCGCTGATCTACGCTAATTCAGGTAATCTCGGCTTCGCTACTCTCGGTCATAGCCTGAATGATGGCATGATCTCACAGCCGCTGCTGTTGATCGGCGTAGGTATGATGATTGTTGGATTGGGCTTTAAACTGTCACTGGTGCCATTTCATTTGTGGACGCCTGACGTTTATCAGGGTGCGCCCGCACCGGTTGCAACTTTTCTCGCAACGGCCAGCAAGATAGCCATCTTCAGCGTAGTGATGCGGTTGCTTCTCTATGCCCCGGTAACGGACAACGAATCGGTTCGCCTGGTGCTGGCAATTATTGCCTTCGCTTCGATCCTGTTCGGCAATATCATGGCCATCTCGCAGCGCAACATAAAACGGCTGTTGGGCTTTTCGTCTATCGCTCATATGGGTTATTTGCTGGTTGCGCTGATTGCCGTACAAAGTCATCAGCTGCCGTTGGAAACCGTCGGCGTTTACCTTGCAGGTTATCTGTTCAGCAGTCTGGGATCATTTGGCGTGATAAGCCTGATGTCCAGCCCCTATCGTGGTCCGGATGCGGAGTCGCTGCATTCCTATCGCGGATTGTTCTGGCACCGTCCTGTTCTCGCGGCGGTGATGACCGTGATGATGCTTTCGCTGGCGGGTATTCCGATAACGCTCGGCTTTATCGGTAAATTTTATGTGCTGGCGGTAGGGGTCAGCGCGCACCTGTGGTGGTTGACCGGCGCGGTCGTGGTGGGTAGTGCCATTGGTCTCTACTATTATCTGCGCGTAACGGTCAGCCTGTACCTGAGTCCGCCTGAGTTGCTCCATCGCGACACGTCGGCTAACTGGGCTTTTACTGCAGGCGGTATAGTCGTACTGATCTCCGCTATTCTGGTGCTGGCGCTGGGCGTATATCCTCAGCCGCTGATTACGCTGGTGCAAATGGCTCAGCCACTGATGTAACCGGCAACATTACTGGATCGGGCGCTCAGGCGCCCGTTTTTTTTATCAGTCTACCCACCGCACTTAAGACGTCTGAACGGTTTGGTGGTAAGCGGTCTGTGGTTCTGGATATTTACCCATTAAGCCGCGCTTTTAAGGGAGTTATTTATGGATCTGACGTGGCAGGATATTCATCACAGTGAACTTACTACCCTCCAGCTATATGCGCTGTTGGCGTTGCGCAACCAGGTGTTCATCGTTGAACAAAACTGCCCGTATCTGGATATTGATAATCAGGATCTCCAGGGTGAAAACCGGCATATCATTGGCTCACGGAGCGGTGAGATTGTTGCCTGTGCCCGCATCCTGGCTCCGACGCAGGATGATAAACCGGTGAAAATCGGTCGGGTGAGCGTGTCGCAGTCGGCGCGGGGAGCGCGAATCGGTCAGCAACTGATGGTGCGCGCGATGGCGAGCTGCCAAAAACACTGGGCGCAACGGACGGTATTTCTTTCAGCGCAGGCGCATCTGCAAAATTTTTACGGTCATTTTGGTTTTCAGGCGATGAGCGACATTTATCTGGAAGATGGTATTCCACATGTTGATATGCAGAATCGCTAATGAAACGCCCTCCGACAGGAGGACGTTTTTGTCATCAGGCGTGCATTTGCCGATCGTCAACGTAATTACGTTTATCCGGCGGTGGTGGAAAGTACTGGTACAGCCAGGTTTCGCTCAGCGTTTCGCTGCCGGTGCGCAGATACATACGCATGTTGACGGCTTCCGTTGAAGGCGTGTCCGGATACCAGTCAAACAAAATGCGATAGCCGTTAAACGGTTGAACGTAGAGGATCTCTACCTGTTTTATGGTACCCGAGCTGATATCAATCACCGGTGTAATGCCTTTCGGCGCTGCGGCGTTCAGATCGCCGCCAATGAAGTCAACGGCGAAGCGCCGTGCCCACACATCGGGATAATGTTCGCCTGGTGCCCAGCCTTCGGGGAACCCGCCCATGCCGGTGCGAGTGGCGTATACACGCGCCAGGTTGCTGTGTACCGGTGGTAAACTACTCCAGTACAGCTTGTAGGAAAAACGGTGCTCGCTGCCGGCAGTGATGGTTTCTGCGGGATTCCAGAAGCAAACAATGTTATCCATCGTTTCGCCAGTCGTCGGGATCTCCAGCAGATCAATGGTCCCTTTTCCCCAATTGCCGACCGGTTCAACCCACAGGCTGGGGCGTTTGTTATACCAGCCAATAACGTCCTGGTAATCATCGAAATTATGATCCGTCTGAAGCATGCCGAAACCGCGTGGATTTTCATCTTCGAAAGCGTTAAAGGCCAGGCGTTGAGGATTATTCAGCGGTCGACAAATCCATTCGCCTTTACCGGTCCACATAGCGAGGCGGTCAGAGTCGTGAATTTGTGGATGAATGGTATCGCACACCCTGCGTTCATTGGTCCCACAGCTGAACATGGTCGTCATCGGTGCAATGCCCAGCTGAGCAATATCCTTCCGCGCGTACAGATTGTTTTCGATTTCCATCACAACCTGCTTTTTCTCACAATGAATAGTGAACTTGTAAGCACCGGTACAGCTTGGTCCGTCCAGCAATGCATAGACGGTAAAGGTGGTGTCGCCTGCTTTCGGTGTTTCAAACCAGTACGCGGTAAAATCAGGAAATTCTTCTGGGGTGCTGCTGAAGGTGTTGATCGCGATGCCGCGTGCAGAAAGACCATACTGGTAGGTATCGTCGACCGCGCGAAAGTAGCTGGCCCCTAAAAAGGAGACGATGTCGCGGCTGCTAAGGTCAGGCGCTTTGAAAACGCGAAATCCGGCAAAGCCCAGATCGGTTTTGCCTTCAAGCTGTTTAGTATCGACATGGGCTTTATTGTAATTGAATAATTCTGGTCGGAAGTGAATTTCACGCGCTTCCCTGTTTGCCGGGTCAACTGAAAACATGCGGATACGGCGCTTAAAACCCATACCCACGTGAAAAAATTGTACGTCAAGTTGATGGCCTTTAATGTTGCTCCATAACGCGTGTGCCGGATCATAGGCGATCTCGTTATAGGCTTGCGGAGTGAGATTTGCCAGGGTGTCAGGCAATGGCGCGGCAGCGCCGCCATAAGGCTTTTTAGCCAGGTTCGCGGCATGCTTTTTCAACAGGTTAAAGTCAAATGGTTGCGCTACGCCATCGGCGATGTCAGCATTGGCCCACGCCGAGCGCGCCAGGAGCGTGGACAGGCCTGACATACCGCTCAGGGTTGCGAAGGCCATGGATGCTTTCATAAACATTCTACGATTCATGCCAGAAATATTTCCCATTGCTGAACGAGGATTAAGGTGACCGTCCTGTGCGGCACATTACCGGTTTAGCCGAACGTATCCGCGCTAATCCATTTACGACATCGTATCCGTTTAAAAATTCAGTACAGTGGAAATTTACCAGATAAATCAAAGAAGCGAAGTTTTTTCCGCCATTTACAGTGATTCGCGAGCCTGTTTACATACAGACGGTTCCATAACACGACTGAGGATCAGGGGAGCCGTCGTATTGTGAGTCTGATGCCAGCGTAGAGCAGGATAATTGTCTATAGTAATAGCCACAGGCCCCTTATCTTTTATGCTCAGGCATTTAAGATAAGGGGGAAGAGAGATAAAACAGCAAGGAGGAGTATATGGCAACATCTGTTGAGCAGTTTGACACCCGTCTCGATGACGATCTGGCGCTGCTGGCTGAGACGCTGGAGGACGTTCTGGCCTCGTCAGGCGACCCGTCCGACGAGAAGTATATCGAACTGAAGAAAAAAGCTGAAAGTACGCTGAAGGATGTGAAGAATCGTATCAGCAATGCTTCTGATACCTACTATGTGCGGGCGAAGCAGGCTGTTTATCGCGCCGATGATTATGTTCATGAAAAACCCTGGCATGGTATTGGTGTGGGTGCTTCCATTGGTCTGGTATTGGGACTGCTGCTGTCCCGACGCTGAGTTATCTGTTACGTAATTCAACGGGAGCCAGGCGCTCCCGTTACGTTTTTAACTTCCTGTTAGCGGTTGAGTTTGCATATCGATCCCAACACAATGGACTGATCAAAGAGCGTTGATGGAGCGAAAATGATAAGAGTTGAAATGCTGGCTACGGGTGAAGAGGTGTTACACGGTCAGATCGTCGACACCAACGCTGCCTGGCTGGCGGACGTGCTGTTCAGCGAAGGCTTACCCATGACCAGTCGGGTAACCGTTGGTGATAATCTTGAAGAGCTGGTTGTCACATTGCAGCAGCGCAGCCTGATTGCCGACGTACTGATTGTTAACGGTGGCCTGGGGCCAACCAGTGACGATCTCAGCTCACTGGCCGCAGCAACGGCGGCCGGGGTCAGACTCAAAATGCATGCAGAGTGGTTGGCTAAGATGGAGGGCTGGTTTGCTGAACGTGGCCAGGTAATGGCAGCGAGCAATCGTAAGCAGGCTGAAATCCCGGAAAATACTGAGATGCTGGATAACCCCATCGGTACCGCCTGCGGTTTCGCCATGCAGCTCAACCGCTGCTGGATCTTCTTTACGCCGGGCGTCCCCTCCGAATTCAGACTGATGGTCAAACAGCAGATAATTCCACGCATTAAAACGCGTTTCTCACCCGGCCCAGGACCGGTCTGCCTGAGATTAACGACTTTCGGCCGAGGGGAGAGTTCGCTGGCGACTGAACTGGAAGGCCTGGCGCTACCTGAGGGGGCGGTGATGGGGTATCGCTCCTCAATGCCGGTGATTGAACTCAAGCTGACCGGGCCGGCGGCAATACATCGGCAGATGGAAAAGGTCTGGTCTGAGGTTCGCAGGATCGCCGGTGATAGCCTGATTTTCGAAGGGATGGAGTCGTTACCGGCACAGCTTGCGCGCGAAATTACAGCACGTGGATTGACGCTGGGTATCAGTGAAGCCTATACCGGCGGCTTGCTGAGCTGGCATTTTACCTCCGCTGATGCGCCACTCAGCTATGGGGAAGTGCTGCCCGTGCTGAAAGAGACCCCCGAAGTGATGGCAGAACGCTGTCAGGGTTGCCCACTGGCATTGATTGTCGGCTCAGTGCTGGAGGATGAAACCCTCCCCTTTGTTTTACGTACCCCACAGGGTGCTTTTTATCAACGGGTTAAGCTCAATATACTGCGACACACTCTGCGGATCCGTCAGGAGACGGTGGCGATGACGGCAATGAATATGCTGCGCCGCTGGCTGCAGGGTAAGCCAGCAACCGGCGGTTATGGCTGGGTTGAGGTCGTTGAGGAAAAGCGGCTGTAAATATCCTTCCGGGTATTTACAGCCGCAAGTGTCATATATCGATTTCGATATCCCCTTTGGCCTGGCAGCAGCAGGGCAATATTTCGTCCGGCTGAAGAAAGGCCAGGGGCTTGCTGGCATAACAGACTTCACCTTTAAGCAGGCGCGTACGGCATGAACCGCAGTAGCCTTCGCGGCACTGGTATTCAACGCAAACCTTATGTGACTCAAGGGCAGCCAGCAGCGAACCATGCTGTTCTTTACACGTTATACGCGCGCCTGTAGCGCGCAGCGTGATCGTCGGTTCTGCCATTATCAGAGCTGAAAGTCATTGAAGTCGTCGTCACTGACTTCGGCGTCGATCTGTCCAACCAGATAAGAGCTGACTTCGACTTCCTGCGGCGCGACCTGGACGTTATCGGAAACCAGCCAGCTGTTAATCCACGGAATAGGATTTGAGCGGGTTTCAAACGGCAAGTCCAGACCCACTGCCTGCATACGAATATTGGTGATGTATTCGATATACTGACAGAGGATATCTTTATTCAGGCCAATCATCGAGCCGTCGCGGAACAGATATTCCGCCCACTCTTTTTCCTGAATCGCGGCGTCCTTGAACAGGTCGTAACAGGTCTGACGACACTCCTGAGCAATCTTCGCCATTTCCGGATCGTCTTCGCCGCTGCGCATCAGGTTGAGCATATGCTGAGTGCCAGTCAGATGCAGCGCTTCGTCACGGGCGATCAAACGAATGATCTTGGCGTTACCTTCCATGAGTTCACGTTCGGCGAAGGCAAACGAGCAGGCAAAGCTGACGTAAAAGCGGATCGCCTCCAGTGCGTTTACGCTCATCAGGCAGATATAGAGCAGCTTTTTCAGCGCATATAAAGATACGGTAACGGTTTTATTATCAATCTGATGAGTGCCCTCTCCCAGCAGATGCCAGTAGCTGGTCATCTCGATCAGCTCGTCATAGTAACCGGAAATATCTTCAGCACGTTTCAGAATCTGTTCGTTAGTTACGATGTCATCGAAAACCAGCGCGGGATCATTCACGATATTGCGGATGATATGGGTATAAGAACGGGAGTGGATCGTTTCTGAAAACGCCCAGGTCTCAACCCAGGTTTCCAGTTCCGGTATGGAAATAAGTGGCAGAAGAGCAACGTTAGGGCTTCGTCCCTGAATGGAGTCCAGCAGCGTCTGATATTTCAGATTACTGATAAATATATGCTTTTCATGATCGGGCAAGCTCTGGTAATCGATACGGTCGCGGGATACATCAACCTCTTCAGGACGCCAGAAAAAAGAGAGCTGCTTTTCGATGAGTTTTTCGAAAATATCATATTTCTGTTGATCGTAACGAGCGACGTTGACCGGTTGGCCGAAGAACATCGGTTCGGCCAGCTGATTGTTTTTGTTCTGTGAAAATGTGGTGTAAGCCATTGCGTTGTCCGCGAGTAAGGGGCGGAGGTCATCCGCCATACCATAAGGTCAGACAGGCGGGAGAGAGCCTCTCCCTCCCGGCTTTAAATTTTACATGCGCCGCTTTCGCAGCCATCATCCTGAATTGAGGGAGCCAGATCGTTCTGAGCGTCTTCCGCGCCGTCGCGCGTGTTCTGGTAGTACAGCGTTTTCACGCCGAA
The DNA here is from genome assembly GCF_900115045.1 of Izhakiella capsodis. Classification (GTDB taxonomy): domain Bacteria; phylum Pseudomonadota; class Gammaproteobacteria; order Enterobacterales; family Enterobacteriaceae; genus Izhakiella; species Izhakiella capsodis. The sequence goes on from NZ_FOVC01000005.1 coordinate 105,861, forward strand.
TTTATAGGCCGTGAGCAGATCTTTTAACAGCTGCTTCATCGGGACTTTGCCGTTCGGAAAGCGTGAGGGATCATAGTTGGTATTAGAGGAAATCGCCTGGTCGATAAACTTCTGCATTATGCCAACCAGCTGCAAATAACCATCGTTGGAAGGCATTTCCCACAGTAGTTCATACTGCTGTTTCAGGCTTTCGTACTGCGGTACCACCTGACGCAGAATACCGTCTTTCGACGCTTTGATACTGATATGACCTCGTGGTGGCTCAATACCGTTGGTGGCATTTGAGATCTGCGACGAGGTTTCGGACGGCATCAGTGCAGAAAGGGTAGAGTTGCGCAGACCATGGGTTTTTATCTGTTCACGCAGCGTTTCCCAATCAAGGTGCAGCGGTTCCTGGCTGATGGTATCCAAATCTTTTTTGTAGGTATCGATCGGTAAAATACCCTGCGCATACGTCGTTTCGTTAAACCAGGGGCAGGCACCTTGTTCTTTCGCCAGTTCATTAGAGGCTTTCAGCAGGTAAAACTGAATTGCTTCAAAGGTTTTATGGGTCAGATTATTGGCGCTCCCATCGGAATAACGCACGCCATGTTTTGCCAGATAGTAGGCGAAGTTAATCACCCCAATCCCCAGCGTACGACGCCCCATCGCGCCACGTTTGGCTGAGGGAATAGGGTAGTCCTGATAATCGAGCAGAGCGTCGAGGGCGCGTACCGCCAGAGTTGCCAGCTCCTCAAGATCATCAAGGCGATTGATGGCGCCGAGGTTAAAGGCGGAAAGCGTACAGAGCGCGATTTCGCCATTCTCGTCGTTAACATCTTCCAGCGGTTTAGTGGGCAGCGCTATTTCCAGGCAGAGATTGGACTGGCGCACCGGTGCGATGCTCGGATCAAACGGGCTGTGCGTATTGCAGTGGTCAACGTTCTGAATGTAAATACGGCCGGTCGAAGCGCGTTCCTGCATCATTAATGAGAACAGGTCAACGGCCCGCAGGCGCTGCTTACGGATGCTTTCATCCTGTTCATATTGGATATAGAGGCGCTCGAACTCCGCCTGATCGGCAAAGAAAGCGTCGTACAGGCCGGGCACATCAGAGGGGCTGAAGAGCGTAATATCCTGGCCTTTTAGCAGTCGCTGATACATGAGCTTATTGATCTGCACACCATAGTCCATATGGCGCACGCGATTACCCTCCACTCCCCGGTTGTTCTTCAGCACCAAAAGGCTCTCGACTTCCAGATGCCACATTGGATAGAACAGCGTGGCCGCGCCACCCCGCACCCCGCCCTGGGAACAGGACTTCACCGCAGTCTGGAAGTGCTTGTAGAAGGGGATACAGCCCGTATGGAACGCTTCACCGCCGCGGATCGGGCTACCTAAGGCACGAATACGTCCGGCATTGATGCCGATGCCCGCACGTTGAGAAACATATTTAACGATGGCGCTGGAGGTAGCATTAATTGAATCAAGGCTGTCTCCGCATTCGATCAGAACGCAGGAGCTGAACTGCCGGGTTGGCGTGCGCACGCCTGCCATAATTGGCGTTGGCAGAGAAATTTTGAAGGTAGATACCGCATCATAGAAGCGTCTAATGTAATCCATACGGGTTTCGCGCGGATAGCCGGAGAACAGGCAGGCAGCCACCAGAATATAAAGGAACTGCGCGCTTTCATAGATTTCGCCGCTGACGCGGTTCTGAACCAGATATTTTCCTTCCAGCTGTTTTACCGCCGCGTAGGAGAAGTTCATGTCACGCCAGTGGTCGATAAAACTGTCCATCTGCTCGAACTCCTCTTGACTATAGTCTTCCAGCAGGTGGCGATCGTATTTGCCCAATGCCACCATGCGCACGACCTGATCGTACAACGCCGGCGGTTCGAACTGGCCATAAGCTTTTTTACGCAAATGGAAGATGGCAAGACGCGCTGCGAGATACTGATAATCTGGCGCATCACGGGAAATCAGATCAGCGGCTGACTTAATGATAGTTTCATGGATATCTGCCGTTTTGATCCCTTCATAGAACTGGATGTGGGAACGCAACTCAACTTGTGAGACGGATACATTGCTTAGCCCTTCGGCAGCCCAGTCAAGGACACGATGGATTTTATCGAGGTTGATACGTTCGGTGCGGCCATCGCGCTTAGTGACAAGCAGACTCTGATTCATATCGCGTTTTATCCTGTCCGTAATGAGAATGTATCCCCGTTTTATGCACTTACCGCTACGATATTCGTAACTTAGTGGTTAAACACAATATATAGGGGGTACTGAATGAAAGAATCACTAGATGATGAATATTCTAGTAGGTTCCCCAGTAGCTACAAGTCTTGATTTTTTGAAAATTTTAAGGTTAGTGGTGCCGAATAATCTCAATGCCGCATAGCTAAAGGGCTGTGATTACTGTCAAGCGCAATTATCAATGTTTTTAAATTTGATCGAACGATGATTTCGTGTGCACTCCGGCGCGCGGTTGGTTTTATTTTATCCATGATAGAAAGCCAGCCAAAGTCTTCGGCATGTCCAGTACTCATCGGCAGTCTGATTGGCCGCAGCCGGTCTGTGAAACAGTAAAACGATTTGTCAGCCGAAGCAGCACTAAGAATTCATTATGATTGGAGGGACGTCGCCGGCGGTCTCCGGCAACGATTTGCCTGCTCAGTTGCCCTGAGGGCGCTGTGCGTGAAGCATATAATTCACGTCGACGTTACCACCGAGGTAAAATTTATTGGTCAGGGGATTATAATGTAACCCAATAATGTGGCGCTCATGCAGGAAGGTTTGATCGATCCAATGCAGCAGTTCGGCAGGGCGAATAAATTTTTTTACGTCATGGGTGCCGCGCGGCACCATCCGCAGCACATACTCCGCGCCAATAATGGCCATCAGCCAGGCTTTGCTATTACGGTTAATGGTTGAAAAGAATACCTCGCCGCCGGGTTTCACCAGTCGCGCGCAGGCCGCTACAACAGAGGCTGGATTGGGAACGTGTTCCAGCATTTCCATACAAGTGACAACGTCGTAAAGACCGGCATGCTGTTCAGCATGGTCTTCAACGGTTTGCTGAACGTAGTTCATTACAAGACCGCTTTCTAAAGCATGCAACCGCGCCACTTCCAGCGGTTCGGCTCCCATGTCCAGTCCGGTTACCGTCGCGCCTTCGCGTGCCATGCTTTCGCTCAGGATACCGCCGCCGCAACCGACGTCCAGCACCACTTTACCGAACAGACCGTTAGCGCGGCTGGCAATGTAATTCAGTCGCAAGGGGTTAATACGATGCAGCGGTTTAAACTCACCCTCGGTATCCCACCAGCGCGAGGCGAGTGCTTCAAACTTTGCAATCTCCTGTCTGTCAACGTTTTCAAAGCTGGTTTGCTGTTGTGTATTCATTGGCTTACCACTCCACTTGATTTTGCGCGAGTATATCGCGTTCTGCGGTAAATGGGCAGGCGGCGAAAAAGCGCTATTTCGGTTTTTGAGCCATGCTTTTCATTCACCCGTAGGGCACTATGTGATATTATTTTGGACCTTTGAATCCGGGAATAATTTAGAAGGAAAGCGCCTAGATGAGCGATCTGGCCAGAGAAATCACACCGGTTAATATTGAAGAAGAGTTAAAGAACTCTTATCTGGATTACGCGATGTCGGTCATTGTAGGCCGAGCGCTGCCGGATGTCCGAGACGGGCTTAAGCCAGTGCATCGTCGCGTACTGTTTGCGATGAATGTGCTGGGCAATGACTGGAATAAGCCATACAAAAAATCGGCCCGCGTTGTGGGTGATGTTATCGGTAAATATCACCCTCATGGTGATTCTGCTGTTTACGACACTATTGTCCGTATGGCTCAACCTTTCTCACTGCGCTATATGCTGGTCGATGGCCAGGGCAACTTTGGCTCAATCGACGGCGACTCTGCGGCGGCAATGCGTTATACCGAAGTGCGCATGGCAAAAATTGCCCATGAGTTACAGGCGGATTTGGAAAAAGAGACCGTTGATTTTGTCGCAAACTACGACGGTACCGAGCAGATCCCCGAAGTGATGCCAACCAAAATTCCGAACCTGCTGATCAACGGCTCTTCAGGAATAGCGGTGGGTATGGCAACCAACATACCCCCGCATAACATCACCGAAGTTATCAATGGCTGCCTGGCCTATATCGATAACGAAAACATTTCGGTTGAAGGGTTGATGGAATATATTCCCGGCCCCGATTTTCCAACCGCCGCGATTATTAACGGGCGTCGTGGGATTGAAGAAGCTTATCGTACTGGTCGCGGAAAAATTTATATCCGTGCGCGTGGTGAAGTTGAAGCTGACGCTAAAAGCGGTCGCGAAACCATCATCATTCACGAAATTCCCTACCAGGTTAACAAAGCGCGACTGATCGAAAAAATCGCCGAGCTGGTCAAGGATAAGCGCGTTGAAGGCATCAGTGCATTGCGCGATGAATCTGATAAAGACGGCATGCGTATCGTTATCGAAGTAAAGCGCGATGCCGTGGGTGAGGTCGTTCTTAATAATCTTTATTCACTGACTCAGCTGCAAATATCTTTCGGTATCAATATGGTTGCCCTGCATCAGGGACAGCCGAAGATCATGACGCTGAAGGATATTCTTGAAGCCTTTGTGCGTCACCGTCGCGAAGTGGTTACGCGCCGTACCATCTTTGAACTGCGTAAAGCGCGTGACCGCGCTCATATTCTGGAAGGTCTGGCGGTAGCGCTGGCGAATATCGATCCCATCATTGAGCTTATTCGCCGTGCGCCAACGCCGGCTGAAGCTAAAGCAGGCCTGATGGCACAGTCCTGGACGCTGGGCAACGTGGCGGCAATGCTTGAACGTGCCGGTGATGATGCTGCCCGCCCGGAGTGGCTCGAGGAGCAATACGGCATTCGTGACGGCCAGTATTATCTGACTGAGCAACAGGCACAGGCTATTCTGGACCTGCGATTGCAAAAGCTGACTGGCCTTGAGCACGAGAAGTTGCTTGATGAGTATAAAGAGCTACTTGAGCAGATTGCCGAGCTGCTACGCATTCTGGAAAGCGCTGAGCGCCTGATGGAAGTGATTCGGGAAGAACTGGAAGCCATGCGCGAGCAGTTTGGCGACAAACGTCGCACCGAAATTACCGCTAACAGTGCTGATATTAATATCGAAGATCTGATTAATCAGGAAGACGTGGTAGTCACACTGTCACATCAGGGGTATGTAAAATATCAGCCGCTGAGCGACTATGAAGCACAGCGCCGTGGTGGTAAAGGCCGTAGTGCGGCGAGAATTAAAGACGAAGATTTTATCGATCGATTGCTGGTGGCAAATACCCACGACACTATTCTCTGTTTTTCCAGCCGTGGCCGCCTCTACTGGATGAAGGTCTACCAGCTGCCGGAGGCCAGTCGTGGTGCCCGCGGTCGTCCAATTATCAACCTATTGCCGCTTGAGGCCAATGAGCGTATTACCGCTATCCTGCCGGTACGTGAATATGCCCAAGGCTGGAATGTATTCATGGCGACCGCCAATGGGACGGTGAAGAAAACGGCGCTTAGTGAGTTTAGTCGTCCACGCAGCGCCGGTATTATTGCGGTTAATCTGCGTGAAGATGATGAGCTGATCGGTGTGTCTCTGACCAACGGTCAGGATGAAGCCATGCTGTTCTCCGCTGGCGGCAAAGTGGTGCGCTTTAGTGAGCAGGCAGTGCGACCGATGGGACGTACCGCTTCAGGTGTACGTGGTATCAGGTTGGCTGAAGGCGATCGCGTAGTATCATTAATCGTACCGCGTGACGAGGGGGCTATCCTGACCGTTACGCAAAATGGTTACGGCAAGCGTACTGGCAACGACGAGTATCCCACTAAATCACGTGCGACCCAGGGTGTTATTTCAATTAAAGTCACAGAGCGTAACGGACCAGTGGTTGGTGCCGTTCAGGTTGTCGATGGCGATCAAATCATGATGATCACCGATGCCGGTACGCTGGTTCGTACCCGTGTATCCGAAGTCAGCGTGGTCGGACGTAACACCCAGGGGGTTATCCTGATCCGCACAGCCGATGACGAAAACGTGGTAGGTTTGCAGCGCGTTGCTGAACCCGTCGAAGATGAAGAGCTGGATTCTATCGATGGTAGCGTGGCAGAAGGGGAAGATGAGATAGCTCCTGAGGCCGACAGTGACGATGCCCCTACAGAAGACGAAGAATAAGTTTTTTATGCCAGTAAAAAAGGAGCCGTAAGGCTCTTTTTTTTTTGCCAGCAAAATCACAGCAACTTATACCCCTGTTGAATATCAATATATCCGGCAATCCTGTTAGATGCCGCTCTTGTAAGCCAGATTTGCGAGTGAAGTCGATCAGCAGCATTATCCTTTCGTCTGTGAGGCGTTTTACTGTTCTGTTGAAGACGACTGCGTTAGCGAAAATTTTAGACTCACGAATGCATTTACGCTGATCGTTATTTCTTCAGATAATTAAAGGTTTCAGCGTTCGGCCTGATATTTTTCCCTACCCCGGGTGGTGAGTGTTTGTGAATGATGGAGAATTATTAAGGCTGGATTTTAGCGCCCCCGTCGCGATAATTAAACGAGATAGTCTCCGGCATTGATAGCCGTGACAACGTACTATCTCTGAACAGGAGTGTAGTCATTCCTGTTACGCCGTGAGTCTGAAACAACAGGGGCGTACAATATCAATCTTAGCCGTTAATAATCTTAAGGACTCAGCATCTGTTTGCGTACATTTGCCGTCTGTGACTGGCTTTCTACAGGGGATAACGCTAGTGTATATCCAATTGATAACACCTGTCTTTCTGTCATGCATATTGCAGTGAGCACTCTTTGAAATATCTGGTTTCTTTTCGTACTACGCTTCGTATTTCCCGCTATTTGTTAAGGGGACTGGCGCTATTACTATGGCTATTGGGTGCACTGTTGACGGCGTTTTATATTATTAACGCCTTGCACAAGCGAGAAGCGGCAATTCGCCAGGAGTTTACGGTTAACTATGAGCAGCTGGCTGCATTTGTGCGCGACTCTGTCAATGTTACACGTCAGCTTAAATTTATTGCAGCGACGCGTCTGAACAGTTCTGCTAACGATCCGGGCACGGTCAACGGCACATTGTCATATAGGAATAACAACCTGCTGGCGTTCTATCCGCTGGACGCCAGAGCAGATTGCCATCTTATGGGTGGTGCATGGCATAACTCTCTGAATTCACTTAGCTATTTCCTGCGACACTGGAAATCCAATTTTACAACCTCATATGAATTAAACCGGGTTTTTTTTAGCAGTAGCGATAGTCGGTGCGTGGCAAACTTTAATGTCGGTAATATCGCCTTTGATCAGGATAAGACTTTCAAATCGCTGCAGGAGCATATTATTCGTTACCGTAACGGTAGCGATGGTGAGCGTAAGAACAGCATGGTATGGGTTTCGCCTGACGGTCAGGAGGGCGTTGGCTCTTTTTATATGATGACGTCGTTCTATCTGGCAAATAAGGTCTCGGCGCTGCTTGGTGTTGAGCAAAGTCTGCGTCTGGTAGATTTTATTATGCCAGGCAGTATGCCGGTGGTCGCCACGTTGGTGGATCAAAATAATCAACCGCTAATGAGCTCGTCTCGCTCAATTCCCGTTAACCAGAGTAATTTACCCGCAGACTACAGCTGGTTTGGCTATATTGACAGCTATGATCAACTGGTTTTAAAGCGAGTATTGCCACCATCTAATTTAAGTATTGTTTATTCCGTGCCGAGTTCGGTATTGGTTGAACAGCTTAGGATGATGGTGGTTAATGCAATCTTATTGAATGTTATTGATGCATTAATTCTGGTCACGCTCGCCTGGTTTTTTGAGCGGCGTATGTTTTTACCGGCTGAGGATAATGCCCATCGGCTTGAAGAGCATGAGCAATTTAATCGTAAAATTGTCGCCTCCGCGCCGGTTGGTATCTGTATTCTGCGTATCAGTGATGGTACTAATGTTCTCAGTAACGAGCTGGCGCATAACTATCTTAATATGCTGACTGAGCAGGATCGCCAGCGCCTGACGGAGATGATCAACGGTCAGCAGGTAAATTTTGTTGATGTACTGACCGGTAGTAATACCAATCTGCAAATAAGTTTTGTCCACACGCGTTATCGTAATGAAAATGTGGCGATTTGCGTGCTGGTCGATGTGAGCGCCCGCGTCCAAATGGAGCAGTCTCTACATGAAATGGCGCAGGCGGCAGAACAGGCCAGCCAGTCAAAGTCGATGTTTCTGGCAACCGTCAGTCATGAATTGCGTACGCCACTGTATGGCATTATTGGTAATCTTGACTTGTTGCAGACTAAATCGTTGCCCAAAGGCGTTGATACGCTGGTTACCGCGATGGACAACTCATCAAATCTGCTGTTGAAAATTATCAATGATATCCTGGACTTTTCTAAAATAGAGTCTGAACAGCTACGTATTGAACCGCGCGAGTTTTCGCCGGTTGAGATCCTGACGCATATAACTGCCAATTATCATTCGCTGATTGTAAAAAAGCATCTGGCTCTTTATGTATTTATTGAAAGCGATGTACCTGCCTCTATGAACGGTGATCCTATGCGTTTGCAGCAAGTCATTTCAAATCTGCTGAATAACGCCATTAAATTTACCCACATCGGTGGTATAACATTGCACGCATTTGTACGTGATGGCTACCTTGCTATTCGCGTGCGGGATACTGGTGTTGGCATACCGGCCCGCGAGGTGACGCGTCTGTTCGACCCTTTTTTCCAGGTGGGAACCGGCGTACAGCGTAACTTTCAGGGTACAGGTTTGGGGCTGGCCATCTGCGAAAAGCTGATTAACATGATGGATGGCGACATTGAAGTGGACTCAGAGCCGGGTATGGGCAGTCAGTTCATTGTGCGCATTCCGCTATATAATGGCAGCGTGGTGGCGCCGTCGCTGAGTGAGGCACTTGTGGGGCAGCGTTGTTGGCTTGTAATGCGTAACGATGCGTTGGCTGCGTATCTCACGCGTTTGCTTGATGCGTACGGTTTTGAAGTGCTACGTAGTGACGCTCCCAGCTGGAGTGCTAAAGATATTGTTATTACCGACTTTCTGCACGACGTCAAACCCGCGGCGCGAACCGGCATTATTGTTGACAGTCGTCATATTGATGCACCTTTTGAGCGCCTGCCGGGAAACTGGATTATAAGCACGGCAACGCCGCATGAGCTGCCAGCGCTGCTGGAAAAAATTTACTGTGTGGAGATTGATTCAAATGACGCAGAGGCCCAATTACCGGCGTTAGTACGTCCAGACTTAAACAATGACATTTTGATCTTGATAGTCGACGACCATCCGATTAACCGCATGCTGCTTTCCGAGCAGTTGTGTACCCTCGGATATCAGGTTAAAACAGCTCAGGACGGTATCGATGCGCTGAACGTTATCGGCCGCTCAGAAATCGATATCCTTCTCACCGACGTTAATATGCCTAACATGGACGGCTACCTCCTGACGCAGCGCCTGCGAGAAAGAGGGGTAAGTTTTCCTATTGTGGGTGTGACGGCCAACGCGTTGGCTGACGAAAAACTGCATTGTATTGAAGTGGGCATGGATATCTGCCTTTCTAAGCCGGTGACGCTTGATACGCTTCGTCAATCCTTAGCTTATTATGCAGGTCAGGTTCGCAAGGTGAGAGGGCGTAGGGATTCTTTGTGATAAATATCCGGCAATAAGCCGGGAAAGTTTCCCGGCTTATTGAGTTGAACCGCGTAGCTTAGTCGTTATCCGGCTGCGCAGAGTTCACGGAAGACAGATAGTTGAGCAGGGCAATATCATTATCAACACCCAGTTTCATCATCGCTGATTTTTTCTGGCTACTGATCGTTTTAACGCTGCGATTCAGCTTCTTCGCGATTTCTGTTACCAGAAAACCTTCCGCGAACAGACGTAAGACTTCGCTCTCTTTGGGCGATAAGCGTTTGTCGCCATTGCCACCGACGCTGATTTTTTCCAGCAGCTTGGCGACGCTGTCAGGTGTGTATTTTTTACCTTTTTGCAGCGCTGCCAGTGCTTTTGGCAGGTCGGCCGGTGCGCCCTGTTTTAAAACGATCCCCTCAATATCCAGGTCCAGAACCGCACTAAGTATCGCCGGGTTATTATTCATAGTAAGAACAATGATCGACAGGCCGGGATAGTGACGCTTAATGTACTTGATCAGGGTAATCCCATCGCCATATTTATCTCCCGGCATGGAAAGATCGGTGATAAGCACGTGAGCATCAAGCCTGGATAAGCTATTAATCAGTGCAGTGGAGTCTTCAAACTCACCGACTACATTGACCCACTCGATTTGCTCCAGTGACTTGCGGATACCGAACAGAACAATGGGATGGTCATCGGCGATAATTACGTTCATATTATTCATATTATGGATTACCCTGCTGCAGCAGTTCATTGACATACTGGTCAATTTGGCTGGTTGTATTTTCAATCTGTGGATTATTAAACACTTTGATGTACTGTTCTAAAGTTTCACAAAGCTGCCTGCCCGGCGTTAAATTTAACATGGCAAAAACACCTTTCAGGCGGTGTGCGGTCTGAGCAAGCGAACTGTAATCTTTTTCTGCCGCCTCATTATACAATCTCTTTACATCAACGGGTACCGTGTCAACAAATAGCTGAAAATATCCGCTGGCAATCAGCGGCGATCCTTCATCCTTCTCCATTACTTGATTGGCGCAGAGCTGTTGTTCAATCAATTGCAACAGCGCATCAAGCATTGCTCCGACAACATTGAAATTTACGCGGAACTGTCCATAACCAAGAGCAGTGAAGCCGGGTTCATCATTCGCCAGCAATAATGACCACGGCGACAGATTCGTCAGATCATCGGTGATCAGCACGTCGTGACTTTGGCTGGACAATCGCTCATTGGGAGTCAGGCAAATAGCGCCCCAGTTTTCCAGCTGGCGAATAACAATTTTACGAATATCCTCCACGGCTATTTCTATGAGTGCGGTAATGCCAGCCAGTAATTTATCTTCCTGCTCCTGTTTTTGCTGCGGCTCCAGGGGGGCTTGAAGCAGAATGTTATAACGTGTGCCAATTTCCGGGCGGGCGTGAATGTCCAGATTACCTCCCAGTTGTTTGCACAGCTGTTTGCAGAGAAAGAATGCCATCCCTGATGCTTCACCAAAACGGTCGGCACTGGTCTCGCTAAGAAAAGGGAAGTCAGCATTGTCTGTTTCATTAATTTTCAGCCCCGAGCCCGTATCAATAATCTGGATAGCCAATAGGTCTGGACGCTCAGGAGGGGATTTGATCCCCATGCTGATTTTACCGCAGGCGGTAGTGATAATGGCGTAGTGCAACAGCGTTGCCAACACTTTGTGGATGGCCTGAGCATCAGCAAAGCGCACCTCGTCGCTGGAAAGTTGGTTATCAACAATTAGCTGTAATCCTTTGCGGCTGATTGATGGCAGCATTTCCAGCGTTAAAGCGTCAAGAAGGCGTTGCAGGTTGAATGGGGCTGCGTATGGCGCCCAATCCTGAGTTTCAAGCCGATTAAGCAGCACTATGTCGTCAAGCAGACGACTCAGCGCCAGTGAGGACTCGATCGCTTCCGATAGCGTGTCTTCAGGATGTATGGGATCAATAGATCGCAATTTTTCAATGATCAGTCCCAATGGTTTTTGCAAAAAGTGAACATAGTTTCGCAGCAGTTGTTGGCGGGTCTGATGATTCTTATCCAGTATGTGCTGCGCTCGTTTCAATTTCTTATTGACCAGTAGTTCACGATCCTGGTTACGCATTAAAAATAACTGTGTTTTAGGGGCAGTCAGACTGTGTGCATGACGTATTTCATATACTTCGTTATTCACCGTGACTTGCAGTACGCCCTGGTGTTGATCCGACATGTTAATGATTTTTTGTAAATTCAGGTGCGGCAGCAGGTGTTCAGCGATTTTGTTGCTTATGATGGTCCGGTTAGAGGAGAAGTCATAAACGAGCAGCCCCATAGGTAGGCTGCTGGCGATTTCTACATTGAGTATGCGCAGTGCATCAAGTTCGGCGCTCTGGTTTTCACTTGGACGCAGCGACTGCTTACGTAGCAAAAACAAGCCGCCAAGGGAAAGTATCAGCAGGATAAAATCCGCCACTAGCGGCCAGAACAGGTTGCGTAATGTGTCTGCGATAAGACTACTGAGTGAGACCCGATAAATCAGTTGTAACGGCGTGCTGGGGAGCGATGCGGTAATTTCAACGTTAGGATTAGTGAACGCGATTCGGATAGTACTGGCAAACTCATCATTGCCGGCGTCACTACCCTCGTTAAGAGCTGTATCATCCTGTTTAAGCTGAAAGTTTTCCAGTGGCATATTCATTGGAATTAAGTCGTTGATAGGGAGATCAAAGGCTACCACGGTAGCAAGATGCCCAGGCTGGTTAAAGATGGTGCGCAGAGTAAAGTAATAATCGTTTTGCCATGAAAAGTGTCGCAACGGAGAAAAGCCTTCCCGTTCATCCAGCGCGGTGGCCTGCTGCTGCATTTCTGCGCGGCGAGCGTCTACCAAATTATTGATTGCACTTTCTTTATACCTTCCATCCATATCCTTTAGTGGCAAGGTAGAAATAAGGATCAGGCTGTTGTCCTGACCATTCAGATAATACATTGACCAGATACTGTTTTTCGCTCCCCACAGTGTATCAAGGTAATTTGACATCCGTTGCGTCATATTCAACGTATTGCTGTCATGTGAGCCAAAAATCAGGGCTTCTGTTTTCCGTCTTTTTTTTTCGAGATAGTAAATGTCGGGTCTCAGACGAATTTCCTGAAGGTCATCAGAAGTAGAATTAGCTGCGCTGGCGGTCTGGTTTTCATAAATTTCCCATGTCGCAAAACGATAGGTTTCAATGCGTTTTTGTATTGCACGCGCGATATCGGTCATAGCATAGCGTGTGGTTGTTAGCCAGGTGTTGACCATGCTATTCACCATAAAGCCTGATGCCATGAGCAACAACAGAATAACCAGCACGAAAAATCGTGTCACATTGCCTGAGGTGAATGAAAACTTGTAAAACAACATAGTGTCTCTACAGAGGCAAATTAGTCAGTAGTGAAGCGGATATCCGCAGCCAGAATCGAGAGCAACGTGCAAGTGCCGGCAATTCTTTTATCTTAGCGAACTCTTAACCTAAGCGCCCGCAATAGAACGGTTTTTCAGAATACCTGCATATCGGTAGCTTGTCATGGGTGAATTCATACCCCATTGGGTTGATGTATCTGGCCAGGATTGTTTTCTTATATAGCTGGGGCTTACTTATTACGTTAATGGAAAGGTAATGGATCTACTGAATAAGTTAGATTTTAAACCGGCTCGCAAAATTGCGCTGGCAGTATGATCCATGGCTGCAATCACATTAGAAGTTAATTTATCATTTATTGCTGATGAACTATCAGGCCTGCTAAAAGGAAAGTGAAAATTGCTCTGCCTGTAAAGAGGCTGGCGTTACAGTTGTAAGAACCAGGGTTTCTATCTGAATTTTAGCAATTTTCAACTCGTTAGTAAGGGAGGAAAAATAGTCGCTCAGGAGGCCGAAGTAAATTAACCGAGATTGACGTTTTTTTACAAACTGCGCAAAGTATAAAAAAAGCCGGGTGGTTAAGGCCCGGCAATTAGAAAGGTTAAAACAACTCATTCGGGGTGAATGAAGGTAATAATTAAAAAATGATGATAGCGGATTAACTGTATTACCTAACCCGTTCGTTGTTTTGCTTTTCAGTGCGCCATATTGTCATTTTTTGTAATTTATTGACTAGTAATATCTGCAAGGTAATGTTATTTAGATGTTTTTTATTTTTCATTGAAATGTGTTGCGCTAAAGTTCTGCTGGGTTTACATTTGGTAATAAATTTAACCCATTCTGAAACTAATTTGCAGATTTAGTAGCAATTGCGCGGTGGATTATTACTGTTCTGGCATTAACATGAATCCGCTGGTTGAATGTTGAATATTCATCTCGCAGTGGCAATTAAGGCACATAACTAGAGGGTAAAACATGAAAATCCGTATTCTGTCTCTGATGGTACCTGCGCTCATGTTAGCGGCAGGCGGCGCAAACGCAGCGGAAGTTTTCAATAAAGATGGAAACAAATTAGATATTTACGGTAAAGTTGACGGTTTACACTATTTCTCTAAAAATGATAGTTCAAACGGTGACAAATCCTATATGCGTTTCGGCCTGAAGGGTGAAACCCAGATCTCTGATCAGTTGACAGGCTATGGTCAGTGGGAATATCAGTACAATCTGAATAATTCTGAAGGCGGCGATTCTAACAGCGGCAATGCGACCCGTCTTGGTTTTGCCGGTCTGCGCTTTGGTAACGCCGGTTCATTCGACTATGGTCGTAACTATGGCATTATCTACGACGTCGCTGGCTGGACTGACGTTCTTCCTGAGTTTGGTGGCGATACTTATGGCACAGACCAGTTTATGTTCTCACGTGGTAACGGTATGGCGACATATCGTAACAACAACTTCTTCGGCTTGGTTGATGGCTTGAACTTTGCTGTTCAGTATCAGGGCAAAAACGATAGCCAGTCTGGTGAAAATGGCCGTAGCGTACTGAACTCAAACGGTGACGGTTGGGGTCTGAGCACGACTTACGATCTCGGTGCTGGTGTTAGCCTCGGTGCTGCTATGTTCCAGTCTGATCGCACTAATGCTCAAAATGCACCGGGCGTTCTGGGCCACGGCAGTAAAGCTGAAGCCTATACCGGCGGCCTGAAATACGATGCTAACAATATTTATCTGGCAGCGCAGTACACCCGCTCCAATAAGGCGACGCGTTTTGGTGATACTGATAATACTGTTTATGGTTATGCTAACACTGCAGATAACTGGGAACTGGTTGCTCAGTATCAGTTCGACTTTGGTCTTCGCCCATCCCTGGCCTTCCTTTCTTCACGCGGTCATGACATCCAGGGCTACGGTAGCCAGAATCTGAAAAAATATGTTGATGTCGGTACTACATATTTCTTCAACAAAAACATGTCTACCTATGTTGATTATCAAATTAACTTGCTGAAAGATAATGATTTTACCCGCGGCGCCGGTATCAATACCGACAACGTTGTTGCGTTAGGTCTGGTTTATCAGTTCTAAGATTTTATGGTGTAGCCTGTAGTACGCGGGTATTCATATCCAGAGAGCCTGATGCAGGCTCTCTGCTGATTATCCCTGATTTTTCCCGGTCTGTATTTTTACGATCGACACTCCACCTGGCTTACAACCTGTATCTGGCAACCTTGCTACTAATCGGCTTATACAGACTTGCCTGCGGTCGAAAAGCACTGTTATGCCTACTACTACTCCAGCTTATTTCACCAGCGCTACGCAAAAGCGCCCGGATTGAAGACTCAGATCCCGGGTTTAGACTTTGGCATCAGGCAATTATTGCCGATTATCTGTGGTTGGATAGCGATAGCATCAGGTATCGAATTTATGCTAACGAACGCTGGCGTTTGAATAACAGTGGGCGGATAACTGAGCGCTATGTCATCATCAACGTTGTTTATCAGCCAAGAACAGCCATTTTTCATTAGCCGCCAGAGCACTATTCCGATGAGTAGTCAGGCTTGTTCGCGCTCAATTTATAAGTAGCGATCTATCCTGCACGCCCCGCGGGTTAAGCTGATGAACGCAACAGGTGATTATAATGCAATTCGTTATAACAAGAAGGGGATTGATGCGTTGGCGTGAAGTTCGCCGTGGGTGTTGAGGCTATTCTCTGTTACTTGCATGCTGATTAATAAGATAGTTAGCTGAGTGTGCTTTATTCAACGTGAAATTTCCTATAGTGTCTTTCTTAACAAAGAGATACTTTAATTTAATCATCAGGATTAACCTGGCAGTATGAAGAAGAAAGTAGCTTATTTAATCGGTTTTTGGTTGTTTTTTTCACTTTTTGGCTGTGACGATAGTCATCAGCCACAGCAAAAAACCGGGCTGGTTTTACAAGGGAAAACTATGGGGACGGTCTGGCGGGTTAGTCTGTCGGATGTCGATAATCAGCGTAAAGCTGCTTTACGGCAGATGATCCAGCGTCAGTTGGATGCAGATGATCAAGTGCTTTCCACCTGGAAGCCTGATTCAGTATTATCTCGCTTCAATCAGTATCAGGGGACTTCTGAGCAGCCGGTCAGTGATGATATGGCTGATATTATGACTACTGCGTTGCGCATAGGTCGGAAAACGGCGGGAGCAATGGACATTACCGTTGGTCCGCTGGTCAATCTTTGGGGATTTGGGCCATCAAAACAGCCGCTTCATACGCCCAGTCAGACGCAGATTGATGCTGCCCGCGCCCGTACCGGTTTGCAGCATCTACAGGTTATCGAACGGGCCGATGGCGCATTCATTCAAAAGGATTTACCGGCGCTGTATGTTGACCTCTCCACCATCGGTGAGGGTTATGCGACTGACCATCTTGCGCGACTGATGGAACAAGAGGGCATAACTAACTATTTGGTTTCAGTGGGTGGAGCGGTATTATCTCGCGGCCAGAATGCCCAGGGCCGACCCTGGCGTGTTGCGATTCAAAAGCCCACCGATCAACAAAATTCGGTCGAAGCTATTGTCGACCTACAAGGGCATGGTATCAGCACATCCGGAAGCTATCGCAACTATTATGAACTGGATGGTAAACGTATTTCGCATATTATCGATCCGGTTACCGGGCGTCCGATACAGCATCGGCTGGTATCTGCGACGGTTATTGCCACCAGTGCCACTGAAGCTGACGGCTGGGATACTGGTTTGATGGTTCTCGGCGAGCAGCGTGCGCAGGCGCTGGCGTTGCGTGAAAGGCTGGCGGTATTTCTGATAATGAAAACGGATAAGGGCTTCACCACCTGGATGTCACCACAATTTAAATCGTTTCTGCGTCAGCAGTATGATAATGATAGAGGCTGATGATGCTCGATTTATTTAGCGGGGAAGCACCCTGGTCAGAGACGTTAGCTGACGGCGCACAGGTACAGCGAAGACGTGCGCTGGCTGTGGCCGATGAACTTCTCGCTAATATCGACGCCATTGCGAAGCTCAATCCGTTTTATCATCGTATCACGCCTGGTGGTCATCGTATGTCGGTGGCAATGACAAACTGCGGTGATTTTGGCTGGGCAACTCATGCCAGAGGTTATCATTACAGTCGCCAGGACCAGAATAGTGCTCAGAATTGGCCAGCAATGCCAGCGCTCTTTTACTCGCTGGCGGTGGCCGCAGCGGAAGAAGCGGGCTTCACCGGCTTTAATCCGGACGCCTGTCTGATTAATCGCTATGAGCCAGGAGCCAGAATGACGCTGCACCAGGATAAAGATGAGAAAGATCTGCGTCAGCCTGTCGTTTCGATTTCTCTTGGTTTACCTGCAATATTTCAGTTCGGCGGCTTTGAACGAGACGCCGCAACACAGCGTATTCTACTTGAGCATGGCGACATAGTGGTCTGGGGCGGGTCGTCGCGTCTGCGTTATCATGGCGTCTTACCGCTAAAGGCGGATATTCATCCCCAGTGCGGTGCTTTTCGCTATAACCTGACCTTTCGTCGGGCTTTTTAACGTTCAGAAAATAGCCTCACTGAGTGGATGTAACGGCCTGGTATCGTGCCACGGCGACAGCCGTTGAGACGTGGCTTATCTGCATAAAGCGGTGGATTGTCGGGTATTGGAACCGCAGTTAACAAGACAATGAATGGTAGTGGTTCCAACGTACTGAATTTATGCAAAACAACAAGCAGCCGTAAAGGCTGCTTTTAAAGGGGAAATTTGGTCGGCACGAGAGGATTTGAACCTCCGACCCCTGACACCCCATGACAGTG
The DNA here is from genome assembly GCF_900115045.1 of Izhakiella capsodis. Taxonomy (GTDB): domain Bacteria; phylum Pseudomonadota; class Gammaproteobacteria; order Enterobacterales; family Enterobacteriaceae; genus Izhakiella; species Izhakiella capsodis. The sequence continues at coordinate 123,717 of NZ_FOVC01000005.1, forward strand.
CGCTACCAGGCTGCGCTACGTGCCGAACGAGGAGGCCTATAGTACTGATTTCAGTTCTGATTGCAAGAGCTAACGCGTTGACTGCTCTGTATTTATACAGAATTAAGGTCACAAGTCAGATTAATCGGCAATAAAACGTTTTTCATCTGTCAGCACCTGTAATAACAGTGCAATCTGAAGCTTGTGATTTTTTAGTTTATTTCCCTGATTATCCCAGACGTCATAGCTACCGTTATTATTCAGAGCAATGGTGATCTGCGGTGTGGTGATCATCAGGTGGCGACCCTCGCTACTTGTAACCCAGTTGTGATTACGCTGAGCAGCAAACAGATCTTCGCCCTGGGAATAATCGGCTGGGTTGAGTGAGACGTGCAGCAAACGCTGCATTAACGTCATCATGATATCCTGATGCTCAGTCAGACGGGAAACCGTCTGTGCCGGAGTATGGGGCCAGTGTATAACCAGCGGGACCTTAAGCAGAGCACGATTTCCCGGATTATTCTCACCCTGCATGGCAATGCCGTGACGGCCAGTTATCACCACGACAGTATTATCGAGCAGTTGCTTTTGTTGCAACGTATTCAGAATCTGCTGGATCTGATTATCTACACCGCCAATAGCGTCCGAATAATGGGTTATTGCCGCGCTCTCGCTGCCGCTGTCATCGCCGGTTGCATCAAACGCCACGTAGGAGAACCAGGGTGCACTGTCGGGTTTAAGTCCATTGAGCCAGTGCTGCCACTGCGTTGTCGTTGCGCTATTGCTCTGGCTGGTTGCCGTCGGCAGGGTGAAGTCAGCCAGCAGCGCCTGACGATAAAGCGGTGAGGTAAAACCGTCGCTGTCGAACAAACCGAACTGATAGCCTTGATGATGCAGGGCTATCATCAGGGCAGATGGTGTACGGGACGCCAGGATGCTGTCCATATAGCTGGGCGAAATGCCATAGAACAAACCAAACAAACCGCTGTCACTATCACTGCCAGAACTGAAGTGCTGAGTGAATTGTATGTTTTGCTCGGCAAAACGACTGAGTTGTGGCATGTCTTTGCTGAAGCTGGCGGCGTTAATTCCGTCAACGGTGATGATCAGCAGGTTTTGCCGGGTGCCAGCATCCCGATAGGTCAGGTTGCTCAGGGGGTAATCTATCGAGGCCGCCTCTGGGTTACCCTGTTGAATCAACCGACGCTGAAACTCTTTGGCATCCAGCATCCCGTGGCGCTCCAGGAAACCACGTGCGGTCATCGGATAGGAGAGTGGCAGGTTGTAGCGTTGCATGGTAATCGGCCGATAAAAGTTAGCATCAGCCCAGATATACATGACATGGCTAGTCACAAATGCACAGATAAAAAGCATAGCGAGCGGTTTGCCAAAATGACGCCGATTCAGACTTCGCAGCTTTTGCCAGCTCCAGGTTGCGAACAGCATTTCCACCAGCAGTATGACCGGAACACCGATAAACATCAGCTGCCAGTCACGTGTCAGCTCACTTTGGTCAGGGTTGATCACCAGCTCCCAGACCACCGGATTCAGGTGGAGATGGAAACGGTTATAAACTGCGCTGTCGACCAGTAACAGCGTCAGGCCGGAGGTCGCCAATACAACCGACAGAAAGCGCATCAGCCGCTGTGACATGACAATAAACGTCAGCGGAAAAATAATGAGCAGATAAGCAGCAAAAACAATAAAACTGAAGTGTCCAATCCAGCTGGAGATAGCGTAAACGCGTCCGGCCAGTGAGGCTGGCCAGTCAGAAAGCACCAGGTAACGGCTACCTAAAATAAATGCGCAGATGATGTTGAAGAGGGCGAACCAATGCCCCCAGCTTATCATTTGCGAAATTTTATCCAGATAGCGCTGTCGGTTCGTTACCATGATTTTGATACCGTTGCCTTTTAGTGCGCTTTGTCTTCGCGGACGGAGGACTGGAGCGCCTCGGCGAAGGAGCGAGCCAGTGCTCTTCTCTGCGCTGGCGGTATATCGGTATTAATGAGGTTTGTCACCATATTCCCCAGAACCATCAGGGAAAGATCGGTTGGTGTCTGATTCTGTTCCAGAATCTGAACCAGTTCTGCGAGGATTTTCTCCACGCGTTCGTCGCTGTATCGGGATGATTGTGGCATAACGATAAATAATCAAGTGTTCGACTGAGTTAAGGGGAATTATCCTACAGTAAATTCACGATTTATTCTGCTCTTTTATCACAGTGGAGCGGTTAAGCCAGCAGAATAATGTCGTCACTTTATGTATTGATTGCCAGCCTGAGCTTTGATTGAATACCCCCTTATGGTCTTTGGAGAGTTTATCATGAGTCTGGACATCAACCAGATTGCCCTGCATCAGCTTGTTAAGCGTGATGAGCAGACGCTGGAGCTGATACTGCGCGATTCTTTGCTGCCTGCCACAGAGGCGGTGAGTCAAATGATGGAAGAGCTGCACCGGGTTTACAGTGCGAAAAATAAAGCTTACGGCCTGTTTAATGAGGATAGTGAGCTGGCAGACGCATTGCGACTTTGCCGCAAGGGTGAACATGATTTTCTGGCTTTCAGTCGCGCAGGCACTGCCAGACTACGTGACGAACTGAGTAAATACTCTTTCGCCGAGGGCGGCATCGTTCTGTATAGCCATTATCGCTATCTCGCGGTTGAATACCTGCTTGTTGGGGTGCTCAGCAGCCAGAGCAGTATGCGCGTTAATGAAGATCTCGATATCAGCTCGACCCATTATCTGGATATTAATCATGCAGATATCGTTGCTCGTATTGATCTTACCGAATGGGAAGCAAACCCGGAATCAACGCGCTACTTGACCTTTTTACGTGGTCGGGTAGGGCGTAAGGTTGCCGATTTCTTCATGGATTTTCTGGGTGCAAGGGTCGGACTGGATACTAAAGCGCAGAACCGTGGCCTGTTGCAGGCGGTTGATGATTATTGTTCTGATGCCAGTCTTGATAAACATGATCGCCAAAGTTACCGTCAGCAGGTATACAGCTACTGCAACGATCAGCTGCAGTCCGGTGCGGAGATTGCGCTTTCTGATCTCTCGCAGGAGCTTGAACCCTTGTGTGGAAAGAGTTTCGAAGAGTTTACCCATCAGCAGGGCTATGAGCTGGAGGAGCACTTTCCTGCCGATCGCAGCACTCTGCGTCAGTTGACAAAATATGCCGGTAGTGGGGGAGGGTTAACACTCAATTTTGACGCCATACTGCTTGGTGAGCGTGTTTTTTGGGATCCGATGACCGACACGCTGACGATCAAAGGAACGCCGCCTAACCTGCGCGATCAACTGCAGCGCGCCATCGGTAGTAAGTAAGCTGGCGTATGATACACGACAATAAAAAACGCCGCGATTGCGGCGTTTTTTACATGCTGCAGAGAGGCTTAAGCGCGAACGAAGTCGATGTGACTGACTTTTGGCTTAAACGGATGGCGCTGTACCGCCTGAATCTTAACCTTAGTCTCTTTTCCATCGATAACCAGAGTCAGAACTTCGTCATAAAATCCTGGCTTGGCTTGCATGTTCATAACGCTGTCATGATCAAGTTCGATGGAGACAGCTGCTTCTTTACCACCATAAACAATAGCGGGAAATTTGTTAGCTGCGCGCAGGCGGCGGCTCGCACCCTTACCCTGCTCTTTACGTAATTCTGCATTCAGTGTGAACATAATCATTCTCTTCAAATTAAATGCCCGCTGCAGGCGACCCAGCAACAGGTTGAGGTTCTGCTAATGCGTAAGCAAAAGCGCGGCGAATTATAGCGATGTTTAGTGTTCACAGCAACGTCATTAGCGTAATTCGTTGGCGCGTCGATAGCGGCCCTGATAATCGAATAGCTTCTCCCGCACCTGCCAGAGTTTTCCTCGTATCCGCGCAACAACGAAGTCCGGATGCCGTAAAAACGCCTGTAACGCCACGACATCGGTTGCATTTTTCCAGCCGAGTGGCACGCCGGGTGCTCGCTGATGCGGACGCATAAATAACCGTTCAAAAGCGCCGCGCTGTGCGGGCGTGTGCAAGCGAAAACGCTCGCTGACGCTGGACCCGTCTTCATCATAGTAAACAGCCTTCAGCCATTCTCCCTTTTCATCGAAGCCTGCGCTTAGCTGCATGCCACCGCAGCGTAAAACCCGTGCATCTTTCAATTTCAGCGCTGCTTTTAGCATATCGTCGGCATCCACAAGTAGGGTGTCGCAGCTATGGCAGCGGCGAGCAGCAATATCATTCTCTGCGCCGCAGTCGCCGCAAATTTTGAAGCGGAAGCGAAAGTCGCATTGCGAGCGATGGCCTGCGCCATCCGTCAATACGCCCTGGCAGCGGCGGCCAAAATGCTCGATTAGCATACCCTCAGCCGTGGTTTTCCCCCAAAAAGTGTTAGCAAAGCCACAGGCCGGGCAGAAGACCTGAACCGGATGGTTATCGCTGGCGCCTTTGGGCGAACCAATTTCCGGGATAAAAATGTCATGAGGATTGCCGGCGTAATCAAGAATCAGACAACTGCATTTATCAGGACTGAGACGCAGGCCCCGTCCGACTATTTGCTGGTATAGGCTGACGGACTCCGTCGGACGCAGTATGGCGATGGTATCAACATGCGGTGCATCAAAGCCCGTCGTTAATACCGCTACGTTAACCAAATAGCGAATGCGCCGCTGCTTGAAGTCGACAATGAGACGATCACGCTCTTTGGCCGGGGTGGCCGCGCTGATGAATGCTTTGCTTTGCGGCAGATAGCTGAGCACTTCTTTAGCATGTTCGACCGTTGCGGCAAAAATCATTACGGCTTGTCTTTTTGCACTAAAATCAACAATCTGCTGAATAATCTTTGGGGTGACACGCTGCTGTTTTTTTAATTCATTATTTAAATCGGCTTCGCTGAACAGACCATCAGGCCGGGCGACAAGTCGGCTGAAATCATACTGGACGATTGGCATGTCCAGCCTCTCCGGTGGTACCAGAAAGCCGTTTTTTATCATGTAACGCAGTGGTAATTCATAGATGCAATCGCGAAACAGAGTGCGATGATCGCCTTTGATCATCCCGTGATAATGATACTGATAAATCCAGCCCTGACCGAGTCGATAAGGTGTTGCCGTCAGTCCAAGCAGGCGCAGTTCAGGGTTTCGACTGCGCAGATGATTAATAATTAGTTGATACTGGCTCTGTTCATCGTTGCCGATTCGGTGGCATTCATCAATGATGAGCAGTGAGAAGGCGCGGTCGAAGCGCGGGAGATTTCGCGCGACGGACTGAACGCTGGCGAAAACTACGTTGCCATCACTCTCTTTTTTGGCCAGTCCGGCGGCGAAAATATCTGCCTCCAGTCCCCAGGCACAATATTTAGCATGATTTTGCTCGACCAGCTCTTTGACGTGGGCCAGTACCAGAACATGACCGCGAGCCAGACGAGCGAGACCGGCAATCACCAGACTTTTTCCTGCACCGGTAGGGAGTACGATCAGCGCTGGCTCTTTACTATGGCGAAAATAGCGAAGCGTCGCGTCTATCGCTTCTTGCTGATAAGGGCGTAGCGTAAAAGACATAACAACCGTTGATGGCCGTGGCAAAACAGAATTATGCCATGAATTGAAGGCATAATGGCTATCTTCTCTGTGACTGGAGGAGAAGAGGAGTTATACTAAAACGCAACTGGCAGTCTGTTTTGTATAGCAGGCTGTTTCAGGGGCGTGCTGGTGTCATCAGGGCTATCGCCGCCACGGCGCCGGGAAATAAGTTATTTACGTTCTATTTATATTTTAAACAGATCATTTTTGGCCCCATTCAGTATGTTGCGCGACCGCGCTATCGTCTTAAAACACCGCCACTCACTTAAAAAAGGCAGTACAAAATTTAATGCGACTTGATAAGTTCTTATCTCAGCAGCTGGAGATCAGCCGTGCGATTGCCGGACGTGAACTACGCGCCCGGCGGGTAACCGTTGATGGCGAAACTGTACGTGACGGCGCGTTTAAACTGCATCCTGAGCATCAGGTTGAATATGATGGTAACCTGCTACAACAGCAGGTAGGCCCGCGTTATTTTATGCTAAATAAGCCGCAAGGATATGTTTGCTCAACGGAAGACACCGACCATCCAACGGTCCTCTTTTTTTTACAGGAGCCAGCTGTCGGAAAGCTTCATTCTGCTGGCCGCTTGGACATTGACACCACGGGTTTGGTTCTGATGACCGACGACGGGCAGTGGTCTCATCGCATAACTTCCCCACGTTATCATTGTGATAAAACTTATCTGGTCACGCTTAAATCACTGCTTATTGGTGATGAAGTGGCTAAGTTTTTTTCGGGAATTCAGCTGCATGGTGAAAAGCACCAGACTAAACCTGCCCGATTGGAAGTGCTGTCAGAACGGCAAGTCAGACTGACTATCAGTGAAGGCCGCTATCACCAGGTCAAAAGAATGTTTGCTGCGGTGGGTAACCACGTTGAAGCCCTGCATCGCGAGCGTATAGGCGGCATTGTTCTCGATGAAACGCTGGCGCCTGGTGAATATCGCAAGCTGAGTGAGGAAGAGATTGCCAGCGTTGGACTGGCCCGCGAAGCCTGAATAAACATCATTAATATCAGGGGTACTCTGGCTGTGGGTAAGGAAAAAAATTCATCATTGGGACTGGTGACCATCTGTGGTCTGCTGGCTATGTTGATGCCGCTTTCTATTGATATGTATTTACCGGCGCTGCCACAGATAGCCGCCCAGTTTGGCGTAGAACCGGGCAGCGTTCAGATGACCCTCAATGCGTATATTTTGGGGTTCGCTCTCGGCCAGCTGTTTTACGGGCCGTTGGCCGATAGCTACGGACGTAAGCCAGTTATTGCCATTGGCACGCTAATCTTTGCGCTGGCAGCGGCGGCTTGTGCGCTTTCTCAATCTATTGACACACTCATTAATATGCGTTTTTTGCACGGATTGTCAGCGGCGGCAGGCAGCGTGGTTATTAGCGCTTTGATGCGTGACAGCTACTCACGAGAGGAGTTTTCACGCATGATGTCTTTTGTCATGCTGGTGACAACCGTTGCACCATTGCTGGCACCGATAATCGGCGGCTGGATGTTGATTCTGTGGAGCTGGCACGCTATTTTCTGGACTATTTCTGCTGCGGCAATTGTTACCACGTTGCTGGTAGTGACTCAGATTAAAGAAACCCTGCCAAAAGAAAAACGTCAGAGGCTGCATTTACGCACAACGCTTGGCAATTTTCTCTCGCTTTTACGTCATAAGCGGGTTTTTAGTTATATGTTGGCAAGCGGCTTTTCCTTCGCCGGATTGTTCTCGTTTCTGAATGCCGGACCTTTTGTTTATATTGAACTTAACCATATTTCGCCACAACACTTCGGCTACTATTTTGCTCTGAACATAATATTCCTGTTCCTGATGACGCTAATAAACAGCCGCTTTGTCAGACGTTTCGGGCCGCTAACCCTGTTCAGGTTTGGTCTCATCATTCAGTTTATAATGGCGCTGTGGATGATAATAGTTAGCGCTCTTGGGCTCGGATTTTTACCGCTGGTATTTGGCGTGGCGATGTTTATTGGCTGCGTGGCAATGGTGTCATCCAATGCAATGGCCGTTATTCTTGAAGAGTTCCCTCACATGGCCGGAACGGCGTCTTCGCTTGCGGGCACGCTACGTTTTGGCGTGGGGGCACTAGCCGGAGCACTGCTATCTTCGTTCTCATTTATCAGTGTGTGGCCGATGGTAAGCGTGATCTTTGTTTGCGCCAGCGCGTCATTGTTGCTTTTCTTCTATGCTTCACACCCGTCTAAAAATCACGCGAGCTAAACGAGCTGATGAAGGACGAATACGGATCATTATTCTCTGCCAGTAATTGTTTTATTATCATTAATTTGCTTCGGCAATAGAGTTCAACCAGTATTGAGGTTAAGCCTGAATAAAGCTGTACGGCTTCTTAAGGGGTTAAATATTACGGAGCTATCGCTGAGAGTATACCCCAGCTTATCGTCGCCTTCAGGACGATGCTGGCAGGCAGGCGTTTCTTTTCAATGCTTCCGGAGATAAAAAATGCTGCCGATGGCAGCATTTCTGTTCTGCATTCAGGAAGGGATGATCAGCTTTGCGTGCTGCTCAGAACGCGTCTGGCTTCACGGTAGCGATGCTTCCAGTAGCTGTTATTCAGGCTGGAAATCATTACGCCACTGCTGGTCGATGCATGAACGAAATTATCGTTTCCTAAATAGATACCTACGTGGCGTCCCGTTGATCCTGCGTGGAAGAGGACTAAATCTCCAGGTCGTAATTTACTACGCTGAACGCTACGACCTGATTCACGCTGCTGAGACGTTGAACGCGGAAGGCTCAGGCCAAACTGCTCGCGAAAAGTGGTTTGAACGAAAGCGGAGCAGTCGATGCCTCGCTTACTCTCCCCACCAAGCCGGTAACGAACACCTTTCCAGCTGGCGTACTGGTTCATTAAACGGGATTTAATATCCACATTCTGAACCATTTTTTCAAATTCATCCTGAGACGCTTGCAGTAAAAAACTGCTTTTGTTTTTAACTGCATGCGTCTCAGTGTTTGCGTTGTATTGTGATTGAGATGTACTGCATCCTGCAAGTATCGTTGCCAGCGCAACGGCGGGTATCGCCCGCAAAATGTATCTCATAATTGGTTGAGACTTGACCATTATGTTTGTTATCCCTTGAAGTCCTTAACGACGAAGTCGCTAGCAGAATTGCAGAACAAATTGAGATTAATAAGACCAGTGCCGTAAGATAATTCCTGAGTAATTAAAAGGTGTCTAATCACACAAATTTAATCAAGATAGCAGGGAATAACTCTGACATTTTACCAGCCAATGAAGGAGGTTAACTTAATAATAGTCTTATGGCGAGGGATTTTGCAGACTTTTTATAGCTTTTTAGAATGTTTTATCGCATTTCTGACATTGTCTGCTTTTTATGCTGTAACCAAGTTCCAATATCATACGCTGTACCCACACCAAGAGAGACATGAGCTAGCCGGATAAAATCTCAGAATATTCACCATGCGCTTAACGTTTTTTCGTCTGCCCATTTTATTGCCTTATTTTTCGATCGCCCTATTTATCAGATAATAATCCTGGTTAAGTGTATGTTTGCAGGCCAGTGTAGGCAACCACCCACTTAGCCGTATCCACCGTGGGTCCGTCAGGCTTTGTACGTCGAACATGATCTTTGGCAGGCCAAAAACGTGACAATAATGCTAAACGCGCCCCATAAAGCATGCAGAACTGAAATGAGGAAAGGCCGTGCGACACTAATCAACAATAGGAACAGGGGGCCTTTTTCAGCCATGACAATTCAGAGCGTGTTAATGACATCCTTTTACTCATCTCTTGATGGGTGAATGAAGAACAAGTAGTTTGTGTTGTGGCCTGTTCCTGTCTGCAGGGAGGTCATTAATAAGTTTAATGCGGCTTTCAAACGGAGCATCAGAATGCATTTGGATATTCATCTCCTCGTCCTGGCGATGCATATAGCGTCCGCTTAATTCTTATTACCTCTTTTACCCCATGGGCAGATGCATTTCGCATTTACTCAAGTAAAGCGGTAGTTTCAAATACGGTGTCACTATCAAATATCCAGCTGCATAAAAGTACCTCTGGCCAGGCGGTGAAGTACGCTATCGGTCAGAGGGCGTACTTCTCGTCGTGGCCTGTTCAATATGGCCAGACTGGTTTGTCCGTGAACACTGGTCATTACCCGGCGTCCTTCTGTAGGGTTTCCACACCAGTTTGCAAGTGCAATTTTATCTTCTGGAGTTCGGCAGATTCTTATTGGCAATTATAATTTTGCTGCTAATAATTATCTCGTGAATATTGCTATTTTTTGTTACTTACGATTGCCAGGCTGAGGCGGATTTAACGATCATTTAGTTGCCTTAAGTTTCAGCCAGGGTTAACAATTCGTATTGCTCAGCATGCTGAGAATCTGCTATGGATGCACAAGCCTGGTTGCTAAATCTAGCAACCTGTCCGATTTAACCTGCCTAAGCACTCTATTCTAACCGGCCTGCCTACGCAGGCCATATACACAATACCTACATACACCGGAGATCTCTTCAAGCACGGCATTGCTCTCAGCATTCAGAGCGCCGTCAATACCGATTCACCAAACTCGTTGACAAGGACAGCCTATTTTTCATTTTCAGGCTTAGCTTCGAGTCTATGGAGCCTAGTGGTAGTTCTGCCACAGCCACGGAAGCCGGTAATGAGATTGACCCGCGTCATAAAAAATCTCCTCAACATTAAAGCGTTCTGTTCATGCGCCGATACCCGATCCATAGTCTGATGAGGAACCGATCATGAAATTGATTGCAATACGCATTCTGTGTACTGCACTTGCATTTGTTAACACCAATACGGTTTTAGCCAGCTCAGGTGAAATAGGTCACGGGATAATTCATTTTACTGGTTCAATCGTTGAGCCTGTTTGTGAAATTAGTCATACCGATACTCATATTTCCAGTCACTGCATGCGTGATGGTAAAACGGCAGTCAAAACCGTAAGTATCGCGGCGGCTGATAGAACTCTCCCTGCGGAAACCGGTCAGGTCGAAACAACCTGGCTTAACCCCGAGCGCACTCTGGCGATTATGACCGTTAGTTATAATTAACTTCATATTAAAAGCGGTAAATGCAATTACCGCTTTTAATTTAGTCATAGGATTATTCCGATCCGACTCAAATGATCAATCAGCACGCCCCATGTAACGACGCTCCGGAATATGAATTCGAATTTTATCACCATTGCTGAGATATTCAGGTACCTGAATAACTAACCCGGTGCTCATACAGGCCGGTTTGGTTCGGGCACTCGCTGAGGCACCTTTGATACCCGGAGAGGTATCGATAATTTCCATATCTACAGTTTGTGGTAGCTCCAACGCCAATATTTGTCCGTCCATGGTTAAAACCTGAATACCCGAAATACCGCCTTCAGGGATAAAGAGTAGCTCGTCTATAATCTGGTCTTTTTTGAAGTGATAAGGCGTGTAATCTTCATCATCCATAAATACGTATTCGTCACCGTCAATATAGGAAAAGGTGACAGCCCGACGACTGAGTGAGATGGTGTCAAGAATATCATCACCTTTGAAACGCTCTTCGACCTTGAGGCCATTACGCACGTCGGTGAAACGCATTTTGTAAAGGGTTGCCGCACCACGAGCGCTGGGGCTTTGTATGTCGATATCTTTTACCAGCAACAGTTTGCCGTTATAGCTTATCGCCATGCCTTTTTTTATTTCGTTTGCTTTTGCCATCTGGCAACTCTCCATCGATTTAATCAGTGCCAGGTTACCCGCACCATTAGAATCAGGCAAGCGAAACAAAGCGCAGACCACGATTAATACGCCGGGATGACAGGCTGTTATTGATTTGAGCTTATTACCAGTAATCGCGCCTCTGGCAAAGGCGACGAATAGAGCATCGTGATGTTCAGCTCTTGCGGATAAGCCACAGGCAGCCGAGGCTTACCGCTGCCATCGCCAGCGTCAATAGAAAAACGCTGTGATAGCCCCACAGCTGGGCCGTCGCACCGGACACCAGGCCAGCAATTAGCCAGCCAACGCGGCTGGTATTGGTAAACAAGGTGGTGGCAGCTCCCGCCTGGCCCGGCATTAAATCCTGAAAGTAGAGCATACCCGTTGCCGCGACCAGCCCAATAAATAACGCATTGAAAAACTGCAGTGACAGCAGCAACGTGGGTGAAGTGGTCAGCAAGATTCCGCTATAGAATATCACCGCTGCTGCCGCACTGATGCACAACTGACGCCGCTTGCTGAAACGAGCGGCGAAATAACCCGCAATCAGCATTACCGGAATTTCCAGCCCGGCCGCGAGGCCGATCATTTCACCGGCCAGCTTTTCATTCAGATGCAATCCTTTAACAATGTACAACGGCATGGTTATAAGATAGCTGCTGTTAGCGCACCACATCAGAGTACAGGCGATAAAAAGTAACAGCGTATCGCGCCGGTTACGCCGTGGCGGCTGTAACTTATCATGCCTGGCGACAACGGTTTTGCGCATCGTCGGTAAAAAAAAATGCACCAGCAGAGCGCAGGCGACAAAGGCGACGGCTGCACAGATGTACATGGTTTTGAAACCAAAGCTGACTGAAAGCATAAAAGCAATCGGTGGACCGATGACCCAGGCAAGTGAAATTTGTGCCCGCATTACCGCGCTGAACATCGCCGCTTCACGTCCAGTTTTATCGGCATGTTCGCGTGCCAGCGCGAACATCTGCGGGTTAGCCGTAGAGCCGAAACCAGACAGCAATGTTCCGATAATTATTAGCAAAAAATAACTGTGGCTCCAGGCGAAGAGCAGCGCACCTGCAGCTCCCAGCAAACAGCATTGCAGGATTAAAGTTTTACGATCACCGCGCCGATCAGAATAGGAGGCCAGAAGCTGACTGACAACGATGCCGGCCAGGGCGTTGATAGTAAAAAATAGTCCTATCAGCATCGGGCTGACGTGAATTTCACTGGAAAGATAGAGGCTCAGCGTGGGCGTTTGCAGCGCGCTGGCCACGCCGGAAAAGAAAGCAACCAGCAAAAAGGCGCTCGCCTGCAGATTCAGCAAACGGCGTATCAGCACGCCTGGAGTAGACATAATCATTACTTCATCTAAATAAGGACGGCAAAATTTTACTATTAAGGACGCTAATTAACAGTGCTCTCCGGCGTTTAATTTATCTGCCTGAGCCATACCGCACTAATTGTTCTGCCTGCACTGCAAGTATTCTTCAATTTTTGTATTTATCTTTAATCAGGGCTTCAGCAATGCGTCAGCTCAATCTTGTTACGAAGGTATGTATTCGTTCCCGTCGCGATAAAGTGTGCGTAGCATCAAAAATTTATTATCTGATCTTCACTAATACTTGCCATCAGGAGTGATTCACTTCAAATTGATTGAAACGTTTCAGCATGACGTTGGTTCAGCTTTGCCGCGGCAGATAGCATGTCAATTTTGCCAGTTAGCTGAAACGATTCAAATATGGTGGAGAGGAGAACTATGTTCCAGCTTGATCTCAGTGCGGTTCACATCGGCGCCGCAGCCAGTAATAAAGAGCAGGCCATCCAGCAGGTTGCCGGTGCGTTAGTTGACGCAGGCAACGTAGCTGAAGGTTATATCGAGGGCATGCTGGCGCGTGAACAGCAAACCTCAACCTACCTTGGTAACGGTATTGCTATCCCTCATGGTACGACAGACACCCGTGACAAGGTGCTAAAAACCGGCGTACAGGTTTTCCAGTTCCCACAAGGTATTGATTGGGGAGAAGGGCAAAAAGCGTTCATTGTCATTGGTATTGCCGCAAAATCTGATGAACACCTGGCGCTTTTACGACAGCTGACGCACGTCCTCAGCGATGAAAGCGTGGCTGAAAAATTGCGTAAAACCGACTCAGCAGAAGAGTTGAGGGCGCAGTTGATGGGGGAAAGGCAACCGGTTGAATTTCGCTTCGACGCCTCGCTGATTGCTACTGAGGTTGCTGCTGAAGACTTAATCACGCTGCAGGCGCTCAACGCCGGACGCCTGCAAAAGGCCGGCGCTGTGGATGCTGAATTTATCAGCCAGACGATTGGCCGTTCCCCTCTCAACCTCGGGCAGGGTATCTGGCTCAACGACAGCATCAGCGGGAACCTGAGCAGTGCAGTGGCGATCAGCCGTGCAGCTGTGCCTTTTGACGTTGAAGGGGAAAAAGCTGCGCTGTTGATTACCGTTGCCATTACCGACGACGCTCCGCACAAGGTGTTAAATCATCTGAGTCAATTATTAACGCAGCAGAAGGGTGACCAACTGCTGCATGCCGATGCGGCAGAGATAATCGCGTTGCTTACCGGGAGTGTGATCCATGATGAACAGGCGTTGACCGCTGATTTTACCATACGCAATGAGCACGGACTGCACGCCCGTCCTGGCACTGCGCTGGTAAGCGTTATCAAACAGTTTGATTGTGATGTCACTATTACCAACCTGGATGGCAGCGGCAAGCCCGCTAACGGACGTAGCCTGATGAAAGTAGTTGCTCTCGGTGTCAAAAAAGGACACCGCCTGCGTTTCAGCGTCAGTGGGCCTGACAGCCGCCAGGCACTGGATGCGATTGAAGAAGCCATCATGAGTGGCCTCGGGGAGGGGGCAGCATGAGCAGACGCGTAGCGACTATTACCCTTAATCCAGCCTATGATCTTGTCGGTTATTGTGGCGAAATTGAGCGTGGGGAAGTGAACCTGGTAAAAACCACAGGGCTGCACGCCGCAGGTAAAGGAATAAACGTTGCCAAAGTCCTGAAGGATCTGGGGATTGACGTCACTGTTGGTGGATTCCTCGGCCGGGAAAATCAGGATGGATTTCAACAGCTGTTCAGTGAGCTGGGTATTGCTAACCGCTTTCAGGTGGTCCCGGGCCGCACGCGTATAAACGTTAAGCTGACCGAAAAAGATGGTGAGGTAACCGACCTAAATTTTTCAGGCTTCGATGTGAGCGCGATGGATTGGGAGCGTTTTACCACAGACTCGCTGGCCTGGCTTGGCCAGTTTGATATGGTGTGCGTCAGCGGCAGTCTGCCGGCAGGTGTCAGCCCTCAGGCGTTCACCCATTGGATGACGCAATTGCGGATGCAGTGCCCGTGCATCATTTTTGATAGCAGCCGTGAGGCGCTGGTTGCAGGACTTAAAGCCGCACCCTGGTTGGTAAAACCTAATCGCCGCGAACTGGAAGTGTGGGCGGGGCGCAAGCTGCCGACGCTTGAAGATGTCATCGACGCTGCCCATCAGCTACGTGAACAGGGGATTGCCCACGTAGTCATTTCGCTCGGCGCAGAAGGCGCCTTGTGGGTTAACGCTTCCGGCGAATGGATAGCGAAACCGCCGGCCTGTGAGGTGGTCAGCACCGTCGGTGCCGGAGATTCAATGGTTGGCGGCCTGATTTATGGCTTGTTAATGCGTGAATCCAGTGAGCACACGCTGCGTCTTGCGACCGGTGTGGCCGCACTGGCGGTCAGTCAGAGCAGTGTTGGCATCACCGATCGACCTCAGCTAGCCGCCATGATGGCGCGTGTTGAGCTGAAACCCATTCACTGACAGCAGGAGAGGTATGATGAAAACGCTGCTGATAATTGATTCTCAGCTAGGAGTGGCCACGGGCTACCTGGCAAAACAGCTTGCCAGCGGAGCAGCCGCACAAGCAGGTATAACGCTGACAGAAGAGCTCAGCGAAGCACAACAGGTGATCGTGATTGGTGAGCAGGTACCCGATCGCGAGGAGCTTGAAGGCAAACCGCTTTATATCGTCGGGGTCGAAAAAATGCTGCGTCAGCCGAAAGAAGAGCTGGCGAAGGCGCAGCAAGCGGCTAAGCCCTGGCAGCGACCGGCATCGATGAGCGCCAGCAGCAGCGGCACGGCCAAACGCATCGTCGCTGTGACTGCCTGTCCTACCGGCGTAGCACACACCTTTATGGCAGCTGAGGCAATTGAAACGGAAGCTAAAAAGCGCGGTTGGTGGTGTAAAGTCGAAACCCGTGGATCAGTGGGGGCGGGTAATGCCATCACCGCGGAAGAAATTGCTCAGGCTGATTTGGTGATCGTTGCAGCGGATATAGAAGTTGACCTGGCGAAGTTTGCCGGTAAACCCATGTATCGCACCAGCACCGGCATGGCCCTGAAAAAAACGGCACAGGTACTGGACTCGGCACAGCGTGAAGCCACGCCCTGGCAGCCACAGGGCGGAACCAGCACCAGCCCGGGCGGAGAAAAAACGCAAAAATCCGGACCCTACCGCCATTTGCTGACCGGCGTATCTTATATGCTGCCGATGGTGGTTGCGGGCGGCCTGTGCATTGCGCTGTCCTTCGCTTTCGGTATCACCGCGTTCAAGGAGCCGGGAACGTTGGCGGCTGCCTTAATGGAAATTGGTGGTAACAGCGCCTTCAAGTTGATGGTGCCGGTGCTGGCTGGTTTTATTGCATTTTCCATCGCAGACCGTCCGGGTCTGACGCCTGGTTTGATTGGTGGCCTGCTGGCGACCACTATTAACGCCGGATTCCTCGGTGGCATCATTGCCGGGTTTATTGCCGGATATACCGCCAGGTTGCTCAGCAGCAGACTTAAACTGCCGCAAAGCATGGAGGCGTTGAAGCCAATACTTATTATCCCGCTGGTTGCCAGTTTAATTACCGGACTGCTGATGATTTACGTGGTAGGTACGCCTGTGGCCGGCATCATGACCTGGCTGACTCACTGGCTGGCGGATATGGGTACGGCGAATGCGGTATTACTGGGCGCTATCCTTGGCGGCATGATGTGTACCGATATGGGTGGCCCGGTAAACAAGGTTGCTTATGCTTTTGGCGTTGGCCTATTGAGCTCACAAACCTATGGTCCAATGGCGGCGATTATGGGCGCAGGCATGGTACCACCGCTGGCAATGGGTCTGGCAACGCTGGTTGCACGCAGTAAATTTAACAAAAATCAGCAGGAGGGTGGCAAAGCGTCTCTGGTGCTTGGGCTGTGCTTCATTACTGAAGGGGCAATTCCGTTTGCCGCGCGCGATCCCATGCGGGTACTGCCATGCTGCATCGTTGGCGGTGCGATTACTGGCGCCATCTCTATGTACGTAGGCGCCCGTCTGATGGCACCGCATGGTGGTTTGTTCGTGCTGCTTATTCCCGGTGCGATAACACCCGTTGTTGGCTACCTGATAGCGATTATTGTCGGTACGCTGGTGGCGGGTTTGGGATATGCGATACTCAAACGTCCTGAGGCGGAGACTCCCGCGACATCTGCCATCGTTCAGGGATAATCAGTGGATAAACGAAGGCTTTCCGTGAGGGAGCCTTCGTTTTATCGCAATCTCTTTATATCGCCGCTTCGGTCAGTACCACTTCAGGCCCGGCTAATGGCTCCCCGGATATTCAGCTGTATTGCTGGCTTTTTAACCAGACTATTTCATCTTTCCAGATATCGGAATTTACCGTTTCCAGAATAAGCGGAATACCATCAAAACGGGGATCTTTAATTATCCAGCTAAATGCCGCTTTGCCGATATTGCCCTGACCGAGGCTTTCATGGCGATCAACCCGGCTTTTAAAGGTGCTTTTGGCGTCGTTGAGGTGCATTCCTCGCAGGTAGTTAAAGCCCACCTGCTCTTCGAAGGTTGCGAAGGTTGCCGCGCAGGTCTCCTCGCTACGCAAGTCATAGCCAGCGGCGAAGGCGTGGCAGGTATCAATGCAGACGCCGACGCGAGATTTATCTTCGACATGTTCGATGATGGCTGCCAGATGACAAAAATCAAAGCCCAGATTGCTGCCCTGACCGGCGGTATTCTCAATCACTGCGGTCACGCCCTGCGTTTTATCCAGCGCGATATTAATCGATTCAGCAATTAGCTTCAGGCAAGTTTCTTCTTTAATTTGGTGCAGATGGCTGCCGGGATGAAAGTTAAGCAGGCTCAGACCCAACTGCTGGCAACGCTGCATTTCATCGATAAAAGCCTCGCGTGACTTCTCCAGTGCCCCACTGACCGGGTGACCAAGATTGATCAGATAGCTGTCATGAGGAAGTATCTGTGCGCTGGTAAAATGATACTCCTCACAAGCCGCACGAAAAGCGCTGATCGTTTTCTCACTCAAAGGCGCAGCGTGCCACTGACGCTGATTTTTCGTGAACAGGGCGAAAGACGTCGCCTCGAGCGCATGTGCGCGCATTACCGCCTGATCTACACCGCCTGCGGCACTGACGTGCGCGCCGATATATTTCATGCCTGCCCTCCAGTTAATTGGCCGTTTAGCAATCAAAACCGTCATCATAACGCAAGAACTCAGCGCAACACATGCATTATCAGCAAGTTGATGGCGCCGCCGCCGACAATCAGCCAGATAAACAGCATCAATCCCAGAAGCAGGGGGCGCAGGCTGGCTTTACGCAGCTGGTTGAGATGTGTGGTCAGTCCCAGGGCTGCCATTGCCACTGCCAGCAGCAGATCATCGATTTGACCGATATTTTTTATCAGCGCCGGAGACAGCAGATGAAAAGAGTTAAACAGTGCCACCAGCATAAAAACCAGTGCAAACCATGGGAAGGTTATCTTTCGGACATGTCCCTCCCGGGTGGGTTCGGTGCGTCTGACACGCATACCCAGCAGCACTAAAAAAGGAGCCAGCATCATTACCCGCAGCATTTTGGCGATGACTGCCGTATTTTCAGCCTCAGGGCTAACCGCATGAGCAGCAGCGACTACCTGTGCCACCTCATGCATCGTCGAACCGGTGTAAATGCCGTATTGTGCTGCGTCCATAGCCGGTATCAGATGGGCAAATTCACGCCACATGAATGGGTAGAGAAAAATCCCGATCGTACCAAAAATCACCACTGTCGCCACTGCGACTGCTACCTTTGATGACTCGGCTTTAATCACCGGTTCGGTCGCCAGCACGGCAGCGGCACCGCAGATGCTGCTACCCGCGCCAATTAGCCAGACCGTTTCCCTGTCCAGACCAAGCAAACGCCGTCCCAGGCAGCAGGCCAGCATGAATGTGCTGCTCAGCGTGAGAATATCAATCAAGATGCCGCTGGCACCGACATCCAGAATCTGCTGGAAGGTCAGACGAAAGCCGTAAAGGATGATGCCAGCGCGCAATAATATCTGCTTAGAGAATAAAACGCCGCCGTCACAGTATCGGTATAGAGACGGATAGAGGGTATTGCCAGCAATAATGCCAGCGATGATCGCCAGCGTCAGAGCCCCAAGCCCGAAACCGATGACCTAAGGCAGCCTGCCGAGCCAGATAGCCGCTGCTGCGATCAAGGCTGTCAGTATGAGTCCGGGAAGAAAATGCCCCAGGTTACGATGATGTTTAGCCAGACAAATATCGGCCATTGCTTATCTCCTTTGTTATCGGAAAGAGAGTGCCGGTTGCTGGTTTAAAAGAAAAATTGATTATATAGTTATAATCAATCGGAATATTTTGTTAAGTATGAAATTAACGCTTGCCGCTGTGGTTAGCCTCCGCAGCTTAACGGCGGCCAGTAGCAATGAGCCTTATGACAACGAAGACGGGGATCGGGATATATGCACATTACGCTGCGTCAGCTAGCGGTTTTTTGCGAGGTGCTGAAAAGTCGCTCTACGACTCAGGCGTCTCAGATACTTTCGCTTTCCCAGTCAGCGGTCAGTGCGGCGTTGGCAGAACTTGAGGGACAACTTGGGGTACAGCTGTTTGATCGTGTAGGTAAGCGTCTGATGATTAATGAATATGGTCGATTGCTGTACCCACGGGCTGTCGCGCTGCTGCAACAAACCAGCGAAATTGAGCAGTTGTTTCATGAAGATAAAGGTGCGCTACGAATCTATGCCAGCAGTACTATCGGCAATTACATCTTGCCGGCGATGCTAGCGAAATATCGCCGTGAGAATCCCGATCTGCCCCTTGATATCAGCGTCGGCAATAGCCTGGATGTGATAAATGCTGTTATCGATTTTCGCGTCGATATTGGTTTGATTGAAGGCCCGTGCCACATGGCAGAGCTGATCTCTCAACCCTGGCTTGAGGATCTGCTGGTGGTGTTTGCCGCCCCCGATTCCCCGTTGTTACGTGAGTCAGCGAGCTTAACGTCGTTGGCTGCTGCCCCCTGGATCCTGCGGGAAAGCGGGTCAGGAACGCGCGAAATTGTTAATTATCTACTGCTTTCACACCTGCCGAAATTTCAGATGGTAATGGAATTGGGTAATTCAGAGGCCATCAAGCACGCCGTCAGGTATGGATTGGGGATCAGCTGTTTATCCCGTCGGGTCATTGCCGAGCAGCTGGCAAGTGGCACGCTGGTAGAAGTACCGCTGCCAGCGCCACTGGGACAGCTGAAGCGTACATTGTACCGTATTCACCACAAGCAGAAGCATCTGTCAACGGCGCTGGCGCGTTTTCTCAGTTATGCTCCTGAAGCATAGGCTTTTTTTTTATAACGCAAAGCGCTTATAATCCCTCGCTGATTATGAAGCTATCTAATAACTCCTGGTTAATGCTATATCAGTCAAAGCGCTCTGATACAATCGCGCCCTATTTTTTACTTTGAACAGCGTTTTAATATGGCTGAGAATATTAACAGAACAGAACCCACAACATTACGTCGCGAGCTTAAGGCTCGTCATCTGACAATGATCGCCATTGGTGGATCGATTGGTACCGGTTTGTTTGTCGCCTCGGGAGCAACCATTTCTCAGGCAGGCCCGGGGGGCGCGTTATTGTCTTATGCGTTGATCGGGGTGATGGTTTATTTCCTGATGACCAGTCTTGGCGAACTTGCTGCTTTTATGCCGGTATCGGGGTCTTTTTCAACCTATGGCGCGAAGTATGTTGAAGAAGGCTTCGGCTTCGCTCTGGGCTGGAACTACTGGTACAACTGGGCTGTGACCATTGCTGTCGATTTGGTTGCTTCACAGCTGGTTATGAGTTACTGGTTTCCGGATAGTCCCGGCTGGGTATGGAGCGCGCTGTTTCTTGGCGTGATGTTTCTGCTGAACTACATCTCGGTGAAAGGTTTCGGCGAAGCGGAATATTGGTTTTCGCTGATAAAAGTTGCCACGGTGGTTATTTTCATTGTGGTCGGCACTCTGATGATTTGGGGCATTTTACACGGCGCCAAAGATGCCGGCTGGCATAACTGGCATATCGGGGATGCGCCTTTTGTTGGTGGTTTCGCCTCAATGATCGGTGTTGCGATGATCGTTGGTTTTTCTTTTCAAGGCACCGAGCTGATCGGCATCGCGGCCGGTGAGTCAGAAAATCCAACGAAAAATATCCCCCGGGCGATGCGTCAGGTGTTCTGGCGTATTTTGCTGTTTTATATCTTCGCGATTTTGATTATCAGCCTGATTATTCCTTATACCGATCCGAGCCTGCTGCGCAACGATGTTAAAGATATCAGCGTCAGCCCGTTTACCCTCGTATTTCGCCATGCAGGGTTACTGTCAGCTGCGGCAGTAATGAATGCGGTTATTCTGACCGCCGTGCTGTCTGCAGGCAACTCGGGTATCTATGCTTCCACGCGCATGCTCTATACCCTCGCCACTGAAGGGAAAGCCCCCCGGGTTTTTGCCAGACTGTCCGCCAGTGGGGTACCTCGGAACGCGCTGTATGCAACAACCTTAGTTGCCGCGCTGTGCTTCCTTAGCTCGATGTTTGGTAATCAGACCGTTTATCTCTGGCTGTTGAATACGTCCGGCATGACGGGTTTCATTGCCTGGTTAGGCATTGCTATCAGCCATTACCGTTTTCGTAAAGGTTATGTGATGCAGGGTTATGACGTCACCGATTTACCGTACCGCTCGGCTCTCTTTCCACTGGGGCCGATCTTCGCTTTCATTCTTTGTTTAGCCATCACGCTTGGCCAAAACTATCAGGCGTTTCTTCAGGCGCGCATCGACTGGTATGGCGTAACAGCGACCTACATCGGCATTCCGCTGTTTCTGGTGTTATGGTTCGGCTATAAGCTGGTACGTAAAACGCGTTTTATCAAGTATAGCGAAATGGAATTCTCTGGCCTGAGTAAAAAGCGCTGATGAATTGGCAAAAAGCATCCCGATGGGTGCTTTTTTTATCGTTACCTATTACTGCTAATTTTTACAATTAAGCTTCTTGTGAAATGGCGGCGGTAACATTGTCCGGATGATACTATCCACCAGCATGATACCACTGGCCGCTGTTTGCAGGGCGGTCTGATAAATAGATTCATTTCCCCTGACGCCGGTAAAATCTGGCGTTCAGTGAATGGCAGGCGAATAGAATATGGGCTTGAGGCTATCTGCTGTGCGGCTACAAGCCGGAACTCCAACCGATCAACTCCGTCATTATCACCAACTTTTGCGCCATCGCTTATGGCTGATGTTGCTGCTGCTATTGGCAATCCTCGCATCGCTGGCGCTGGATTTTACCTTCGGTCCTGCCGGGCTGACATTACATACACTGGCCGATACGCTGATCTATCCGGCGCAGGCCGATCCCAGTACCCGATTGATCGTCTGGGATATCCGTCTGCCCTATGCATTAATGGCGGTCGTTGTCGGTATGGCTCTCGGGCTGGCTGGCGCCGAGATGCAAACCATTCTGAATAATCCCCTGGCAAGCCCCTTTACCTTGGGAGTATCTTCTGCAGCGGCGTTCGGCGCCGCATTGGCTATTGTTGCCGGTATAACCCTTCCGGGTATCCCTGACCGCTGGGTTATTTCCGCCAACGCTTTTGCATTTGCACTGTTTGCTGCGGTGATGCTGGATGCGGTAACTCGCTGGACGCGGGTAGCAACTTCCGGTGTGGTGTTATTTGGCATAGCGTTGGTGTTTACCTTCAACGCGCTGGTTTCAATGATGCAGTTCATTGCGAGTGAAGATACCTTGCAAGGACTGGTGTTCTGGACGATGGGAAGTCTGGCACGTGCTTCATGGCAAAAGCTGGCGGTGCTGGCGTTGGCGCTGATTATTCTTATGCCGTGGAGTATGCTCAACGCCTGGAAGCTGACCGCTCTGCGTCTCGGTGAGGATCGCGCCGCCAGTTTTGGTATCAACGTGCGCCGTTTGCGACTGGGTACGTTACTGCGCATCAGCATCCTTTCCGCGCTGGCAGTGGCCTTCGTCGGCCCGGTAGGTTTTATTGGTCTGGTCGCCCCCCATATTGCTCGCCTGCTGTGTGGTGAGGATCACCGTTACTATCTGCCCGCCAGTGCGCTGACTGGCGGCCTGGTGCTTTCACTGGCATCAATAGCGGCGAAAAATTTGCTTCCCGGCGTCATTCTTCCGGTTGGGATCGTCACCGCGTTAATCGGCATACCTTTCTTTCTGGCAATCATTCTGCGTTACAGGGCAAGTCTATGATGCAGGGGCTTCGCATTTGCAATTTTAGCGCCGGTTATGCCAAACGGCAGGTGATCGAGAATCTGACGGTGCCACCGCTGCCGCGCGGAAAAATAACCGTGTTGCTGGGGCCGAATGGCTGCGGGAAATCGACCCTTTTGCGGGCGCTGGCCGGATTAAACCAGGCTAAGGGAGAGCTATGGCTGAATGGTGAGGGGCTACAGACGCAGCCCTTTGCCCGCCGTGCTGAACGTGTCGTTTATCTACCGCAGTCGCTGCCTGCCGGGGTGCATCTGCACGTTCTGGAATCGGTTCTGGTTGCGCGTCAGGCCTCCTCTGGCAAGTCGGGAGCCGAGGCACAAGCGGAAGCAATGGCGCTGCTTGAGCAGTTGGGCATTGCCTCGCTGGCACTTTGCTATCTGGATCAACTCTCCGGCGGGCAGAAGCAGCTGGTGGGATTGGCGCAGTCATTGATTCGACGGCCAGAGCTGCTGTTACTTGATGAACCGCTAAGCGCGCTGGATCTTAATTATCAGTTCCATGTCATGGATCTGATTGCACGTGAAACCCGCCAACGTCATATCATTACCGTGGTGGTCGTGCATGATATTAATATCGCATTGCGCCACGGCGAACACGTGCTTTTGCTGCTCAACGGTGAGCTGATTGATAGCGGCGAACCGGCGCAGGTCATCACCCCAGAAAACCTTGCGCGCACATACGGTGTGCAAAGCCGTATTGAGTGTTGCAGTCGAGGGATCCCCCAGGTATTTATCGACGGGCTGGTTGCGCGTCCGGGCTGAAAGCTGAAGGGGATTATTTTCGTGGCGAGTGCGTTAAGTGCGGGTTTGTCGTTCTTCTGATGGAATTATGAATAAAAACCACGCCCCGTTACGGGGCGTGGTTTTAGTCGAACAAAAACTGAGCGTGAAAGCGCAGGTGATCCTCTACCACGCTACTGATAAAGAAGTAGCTATGGTCGTAGCCAGGCTGAATGCGCAAGGTTAGCGGATAATTCTTCTCACTGGCGATAGCTTCCAGCCGCTCCGGTTGCAGCTGCCCGGCAAGAAACTGGTCGCTTTCGCCCTGATCGATCAGCATGGGTAACTGATGTTCAGCGCACCGCAACAGATGACAGCTATCATACTGCCACCACTGCGTTTCATCCTGACCCAAATAGGTGCGGAATGCCTTCTGTCCCCAGGGTACGTCGCAGGGGTTTACCACCGGCGCAAAGGCAGAGGCTGAGGTGAACTGGCCCGGATTGCGCAATGCCAGCATCAGGGCACCATGTCCCCCCATCGAATGGCCCATAATCGCCTGTCGCTCATCGATGTCAAAGTTATCCCTAATCAGCAGCGGAAGCTCGGACTGAATGTAATCATACATCCTGAAATGCTCGCTCCAGGGTGGCTGAGTTGCATTAAGATAAAAGCCTGCGCCCTGGCCAAGATCGTATGCCTCGTCGTTAGCAACCTTGTCGCCGCGCGGACTGGTATCCGGCATTACCAACAGAATACCCAGTTGCTGCGCGACGCGCTGAGCGCCACTTTTGCTGCTGAAATTCTCATCTGTGCAGGTCAGGCCAGCAAGGCAATAAAGCGTCGGTGGCAGCCTGGTGCCGCGCGGTTCCGGCAAAAAGATGCTAAAGGTCATCGGACAGTTCAGACTGGACGAATAGTGACGATAACGCTGCTGCCAGCCGCCAAACAGGCGATGATTCTCCAGTAACTCCAGGGTGCTCATAGTTGCTCCTGTTTAGCGGTAATGGATGACGGTGCGAATAGATTTCCCTTCATGCATCAGCTCAAATGCCTGATTGATATCCTCGAGTTTGAGGTTGTGAGTAATAAAATCGTTAAGGGTAAACTTGCCGTCAAGATAATCCTGTACGATGCCGGGCAGCTGGCTGCGACCTTTTACGCCGCCAAAGGCAGAACCGCGCCAGACGCGTCCGGTAACCAGCTGAAAGGGGCGGGTAGCGATTTCTTCGCCTGAACCGGCAACGCCGATAATGACAGATTCGCCCCAGCCTTTGTGGCAGCATTCCAGCGCGGAGCGCATCACGTTCACGTTACCGATACATTCGAAAGAAAAATCCACGCCGCCGTCAGTCAGCTCAACGATGACATCCTGAATGGGTTTGTCATAATCTTTTGGATTGATGAGGTCAGTGGCACCCAGTTTGCGAGCCAGATCGAATTTACTGGTGTTGATATCGATAGCGATAATACGCCCGGCATTTGCCATTTTTGCACCAATTATCGCCGATAATCCAATGCCGCCGAGGCCAAAGATTGCCACAGTATCACCGGGTTTCACTTTTGCCGTATTCATCACCGCACCCATGCCGGTAGTGACGCCGCAGCCGAGCAAGCAAACCTCTTCCAGCGGTGCTTCTTGGCTGATTTTTGCCAGTGATATTTCCGGTACTACGGTATATTCCGAAAAGGTAGAGGTGCCCATATAGTGGAAAATAGGCTGGCCGTCTTTAAAAAAGCGCGTGGTGCCATCCGGCATCAAGCCTTTGCCCTGTGTTGCGCGGATCGCCTGACAAAGATTGGTTTTACCGGATAAGCAGAACTTACATTTACCGCATTCCGGCGTATAAAGAGGGATCACATGATCGCCAACTTCAACGCTGGTAACACCTTCTCCGACCGCTTCAACTACGCCGCCGCCTTCATGACCAAGAATGGCAGGGAAAACCCCTTCGGGATCTTTCCCTGACAGCGTGTAGGCATCAGTATGGCAAACGCCCGTTGCCACAATGCGTACCAGCACTTCGCCTTTTTGTGGCGGCATCAGGTCGACCTCTTCTATTTTCAGCGGCTCGCCGGCGGCCCAGGCAACAGCAGCACGGGTTTTAATCATTTTCATCTCTGTTCTCCAGTTTGCATTTTTTCGGTGGTCAGTGGTGACGATAAGTTAACCGGATCCGTTCAGGTCTCGTTAATTTCATCACATTTCTGCTGTCCAAAAAGCGTAATAATTAAGTATTTGAGTGCGTTCACATTGGGAGTAAAAGCCTCACTGCGCCAGATAAGCCAGGTCTGAGCATGGCTCATCTCATCGGGAAGGGGGTGCGTTTTTACCCTCTCGTGGCCGGATAATTGCTGTAGTACGCTGGTAGGAATAATTGCCAGCCCGGCTCCGCTGGCGACGATGGCCAACAGGGCATGGTAGGAATGGATTTCATTTATCGTGCCAGGTTGAACATCGGCACTTTCATACCAGTTTACTAGCTGTTTGCGGTAAGAACAGCCTTGGCGAAAGCAAAATAGCCTCTGATTTGCGGCTCCACCCGGGCTTGTGATATCAGGGAAATCCGCGCAGGAGATGAGCACTAACTCCTCATTGAAGGCCACACAGCGATGCAGCTCATCATCGCTGATCGGATTATGGACCAGCGCCGCTGCCAGGGTGCCCATTCGCACTTGCTCGGTGATTTCTTCGGCGGTGCCGATCCTCAGAGACAGATTTACCTGCGGATGACGCTGATGATAGGTGGCAAGCAATGCGGGGAGTTGGCTGGCAGCGGTGCTCTCCATCGCGCCAAGGGGAAACTGACCGGCAGGATCGCCACTGTGAGCCATATTTAGCGCTTCATTGCTTAACGCCAGGATGCGCCGGGCGTAGTTGAGAAAATTGTAGCCGACCGGCGATAACCTGATACGCTGTTTTTCCCGAATAAACAGGTCTGCGCCGAGTTCCTGCTCCAGTTGACGCAGGCGCGTCGTCAAGTTTGACGGCACGCGATGCAGCACTTCCGCTGCACGTGCCAACGAGCCAGTCTCTGCTACGGTGCAGAACATACGCAGTTGAATCAGATCCATTTATTCTTTAATTGTAACTAAGTTTACTGTTACTGTTCATTTTTAGTGAGCATATCGCTAACGGCTAATGACCGCAAGCCTGACAGGGCAAACAACAGAACGTCCTGAAATAGCCAGACTGGAGAGTGGATAGGGTCAGTGGTGGGAACGCAGCGCGCGCAATGATCTGAGCCGGGAACCGCCTCAAGGGGGGTATGGAAAAGGGGACTTTTAACGTGAATCTCCAAACGCGCCAACAGCTCGCGCCAATATCGTTTTATTCACTTTGATATAGGCTGGACGATGGTATTGATGGTGGTGATTTTTTTTCCCGTAGCCTGAACGCCAGAATAGCAAATGAAACCATTTCACGGGGCTGTACTCGGTTTCACTGGATCGCAATCGTGATGTGCTCCAGAATAGCCGGTCAGAATGTATGCCGGAATTTTTCCGGCCTTGGTCCCTGCTGGAGAAAACCCTTTATGCCGACGTTGAGTCAGGAAGCCAGGCTTGTTCATGATGCTCTGGTAACCCGTGGTCTGGAAACCCCATTGCGCAAGCCGGTTCACCAACTGGATGATAATAAGCGTAAAGCGCTGATCGCGGGCCACATGACGGAAATAATGCAGCTGCTAAATCTTGATCTCGACGATGACAGCCTGGCTGAAACGCCACATCGCATTGCTAAAATGTACGTTAACGAAGTCTTTTCCGGTCTGGACTATGCCAACTTTCCCAAAATTACCCTGATTGAAAATAAGATGAACGTTGATGAAATGGTTACCGTGCGTGATATCACGCTGACCAGCACCTGCGAACATCATTTCGTTATTATTGATGGCAAAGCCACAGTGGCTTATATCCCGAAAGATAAAGTGATTGGCCTGTCGAAAATAAACCGAATTGTGCAATTTTTTGCCCAACGTCCACAGGTGCAAGAGCGTCTGACTCAACAAATTCTGGTCGCTATGCAGACACTGCTTGGCACTAACAATGTTGCGGTGTTAATCGATGCGGTACATTACTGTGTTAAAGCTCGCGGTATCCGTGATGCGAACAGCGCAACGACCACGACGTCACTGGGAGGTCTGTTCAAATCGAGCCAGAATACCCGTCAGGAGTTTCTGCGCGCAGTTCGTCATCGCTAAGCAAATCTCATCTTGGCTCTGAAAGGATCACCATGCAACGCAATATGGCTCTCGACTTTATCCGTGGTTGCGCGGTATTGGGGATTCTGCTGCTTAATATTGTCTCATTTGGCCTGCCGCGGGCGGCTTATCTTAATCCGGCCTGGGCTGGCAGCGTATCCTTTGGCGATGCCTTAATCTGGGCACTGATGGATCTGCTGGCACAGCTCAAGTTTCTCTCACTTTTCGCGCTGCTGTTTGGTGCCGGCCTGGTGATGCTGCTGCCGCGCGGTAAGTCCTGGATTCAGGCACGCCTGACACTATTGATCATGCTGGGATTTATCCACGGGGTCTTTTTCTGGCAGGGAGATATTCTGCTCGATTACGGCCTGATGGGGCTGATCAGTTGGCGTATGATCCGGGATGCCCATTCGACCGGCATGCTGCTACGTACTGGCATTCTCCTCTACCTTACCGGCAGCTTGATGTTGCTGCTGTTTGGTTTTATCAGCCACCCAATCCCCGGTGATGGCTGGCTGCCCGGCGCTGCGGATGTTGAGTATGAAAAGTTCTGGCATTTGCATGGAGGTATGCTCGCAATCGATAGCCGACTCAACGCGTTAGGCGATGGTCTGCTTGCGCTTGGCGCGCAGTACGGCTGGCAGCTTGCCGGTTTAATGCTCACAGGCGCTGCGCTGATGCGCAGCGGTTGGCTGCAAGGTAAATTCAGCCCAGCGCATTACCGCTGGATCGCCTGGATATTTATCGTTGCGGGCGCGCTGGTTGACCTCCTCGGCATTACTCTGCAATGGCGCACCGGCTGGGATTTCCGCTGGTCCGCCTTTTTTTTGCAGATCCCACTTGAACTGAGTGCGCCGGTTCAGGCGATAGGCTATGCGGCGCTGGTGCTAGCTTGCTGGCCGCGCTGGTCGCATTATCGCCTTGTACAGCTAATATCTCAGGTAGGCCGCATGGCACTCAGTAACTATCTGCTGCAAACCCTGATTTGCACGACGTTATTCGATACCTTTGGCCTGTTTATGACGCTGAATCGTGTGCAGTTATTGTGTGTGGTACCGATCATATGGATGGTTAACCTGCTGTTTTCCCATTTTTGGCTGCGACGTTTTCATCAGGGGCCGATGGAAAGTTTGTGGCGAAAACTGACACGGCGCACCGCAGGCTCGATGTCGGCAGATTAATCACTTGCATCATCAGGCGTAACGCAACCTGTAATGGCTTTCACCCTGGTGATGTCTTCGACCCGGTTGAGTTTAAACAGTGGACACCTAAATCAATGGATTTTCTCATTAGGTGAAGCCATGTTTTCCATCTGAAATTGATCAAAAGTCTGGAGTAATCAACCCTCTGTAATGTCGGGTCGCCACCTGTCTGATTTGGCTCCCGATCATACCTTCGAGGTTTCGCGTCTTGCGGTTAAATTTCCCCGAACAATAGGTGAGCTAGTGATTTATCACCGAGTCGTCGCCTAAGTTCCACAAAAGAAATGCTAACACCGGCAGGTCCTTAAGATTACGTCCGGGTCATACATACTGAGCGACTCTTTCCAGGGATGGTCGGCCGGTATCGGTATACGGGGCGTTAAAGTGGCGCTTTCACAGGGGTTAGTCGCGGATGGTGTTCAGACCCGGCCTCAACCGATCGTAACTTTAGAGCACAAGTCCGATAACGTCTCGTCTTGATATTCTCACCATGACTTTGTTGTTGGTAAAAATTCAGTATCAGACGTCATGCTTAACATCGTGAAAATCACGCGTGGAGCAAAGGCAGCACCACTGGATCTCATCGACGGTGAAGAGTCCGCGCGGAATGCACGCGGAGCAGCATATCAGGCTGAGCGTTGGACACCAGGATTTTCAACGTAGCGCGGGCGAGTCAGGTAAAAAAACTCGCGTATGCCCGTCCTGTTAATCAGTTGTTCTTTTTTAAAAAATTAGAACCGGATGATTATTTTTACCTAGTCGCCATGAAAAGTGGTCTGGGTGTGTTTATTTCTGGTAGTTTATTTTTAACATCATTAAAGCTCAAAAACACCACTCTTCTGGAGTAGGGAGTTAAGTTTAAACCGGAGGCGTGTAATGTGGAAGAGTGAAATATTATTATGGCCCCTTTTTCTGCCTTGGCACTGAAGATACCTTTTCTCTTCACGATGTCTTCAATAAATTCTTTTTTGAGTTCATACTTTAATTTTGCAGAGGTTGTTTGTCGCCAATCTCTTGCTTCGCCTTCATAATTATTGATGATATTTTTATCATCAATGGGTTCAATGTGAGAGCCGGGAACAAAAAACATTGGAGCGTTAAATTCAGTTATATCATCGAGCGCTATCGCTACACTAAGGGCATTATTATTAAGCATGCCGTCCTCTTTATTCCAGAAATAGAAATCAGAATGCCACGGCCATACATCTCCTCCTAAAGGGCTTTTGAAATTAATTTTATACTGATGTATATACACATCGGAGTCTAGTAACACTCTGATATCATCTATGATTCCTTTTTTGGGAAGTTGTTCGAATTTTTTATCAATTAGATGTGGACCATTAACGCTTCTGAGCGTGATTCCATCATTTTCATAAACATAAGAATCATGCTTCTTCTCACTGAGCCTACTAATCATAGAGTCAATTTCAATTAATTCTTCATGATTGAAATATTTGCTGATGATTAAAAAACCATTTTTTTTAAAAAAACTCAGTTGCTGATCAGTTATCATGGATATTCTCTCTTTATTTCAAAATTCCACTATGTTTGAAAGAGCATAATGAAATTGCTGATTCGTCAAGATCCTCGTTACCAGAAGCGATGGATTCAATGAATCTGTCTTTGACAAGATATGCGACGGGCATAGTGGTATAAGAGGCTTCGGCTGCGGAACATATTAGATTGATATCTTTCAATCCTAGCCTGATTCTGAATCCTGGGGGAGTGAAACTTCTGTTTTTTATTAAGTTGAAATATAAATGGTACGCAGGGCAGTCGAAAACATCAGAAAGCATAATTTCAGAGAATAAATTTTCAGAGATGTTATTTTTGATTGCCAGACTTGTAGCTTCACTAATACTTTCGATTGCCGAGTTGAGAAGGAAATTACCGGCTAACTTACAAATTAGCCCGGAATTATGATGTTCACCACAGAACCAGACTTTTTTAGAAAAAACCTTATAAATCTCTTTTAAGTCGTTGAAAGTTTCGATTTTTCCGCCATAATATACATCCAGCAGTCCCTTTTCTGCCATGTCCATCCTTCCCATCACAGGAGAGGAAATATATTTTTCACCGTTAGAAAAGAAATTTGTTAGCTCGTCATTAAGTTTCACAGAAATAGTAGAAAGGTTAATCCAAATAACATTTTTTTTCAGATGTTCTGTGTTGTATGCAAGATCACGGCATGCATCATCGTCAGGAAGAATACTGATGATTGCATCATAAACTACACCAGTGTCCTCGTCTTTGGATTGGCACTGTATAATATCTTTATTCAGCAAGTTGAAATTTTTCTTATTAATATCCCAGGCGTGAAGAGTATGGCCCGCATCAGCGAGCCTGTTTACTATTTTTAAGCCCATATTTCCAATACCCCAGAAGAGGATATTCATAGAAACTCCACAGTAAATTAAAAGCTTAGAACTAATACTAGTGTAAGGTGGAAAATAAGCAAATTCATTCTGTGAACTTAGTGAGTATTACTGCCTGAATCTTTATTTATCCGGTGAAAATTATTAATTAGATCTTTGATATGAGGACATTCACTTCAATCAATATTAGTTTTTCTCAGGCTGTTAAGATTCTTGATGATACTCAACCAATGCCCTGTTTTACGGAAGTTGCTCCGGCGTGACTGCCGGGTATGCTTGTGCGTTTTCGGGAACCTGGTGGATGGCTGGGATAGGGATCATTGGACCGAGAAAACGCGGCTGACGCTTCATGATATAAAGATCGACCAGTGCGCCCAGCCTGGCTCCCACCTCGCGTAGTCGAATATTGAGCATATTTTTTGGCGATGGGACGGCGTAACACTGTGCCTGTATCCCCTTAGCTAAGGCAATAAACAGTGCGCGCTCACAGTGAAAGCGTTGCGTAATAATAATAAAGTCATTGGTATCAAACACCTTACGGGTGCGGACGATCGAATCCAGGGTACGAAAACCGGCATAGTCGAGCACGATATCCGCCGGATCAACGCCGGCGGCTATCAAATCTCGCCGCATCGTCATCGGCTCGTTGTAACTTTGCAGCGCATTGTCGCCGCTCAGCAGCAGATAGTTCACTTTGCCGCTGTTATACGCGTTGAGAGCGCCCTGTATACGATAGAGGTAATATTGGTTGATAACGCCGGTACGATAATATTTTGCCGTACCCAATACCACGCCGACCTGACGGTGCGGCAGTGATTGCAGATCTTCATAGACGTAAGGCGCAGTGCGCCAGCTCACCCAGCGATCTAAAAAAATCGCCGTCAGCAGAACTAAGGCTATAAAGCAGATTAATCCATAAATCAGGCGTTTCAGCATGCGTTCCGGTGCTCGGTGATAAAAATCAGGCCATTCAGGCTACTTTAGCACGCCCTGTGTAGCAAGCCACAACGCACCTTCTGGCGGCTTCTACCCTAAAACTCCGGGTACCCCTGTACCCGGACAAACGACGGTCAGATAGACGTTCGACGATACGAACGATACTGTGGCAGCCAGAAGTTGTCGGCGATGGCACGAGACAGTACATCCTCCGACGTCACTACCGCGACGCCAGCCAGTTGTGCAGCTTTGCCGACGGCCATCGCGATAAGTTTTGATACGCCCTGGATGTCTTTTACTTCAGGCAGCACCGGGCCGCTGCCATCATTAACCAATGGCGAACAGTCAGCCAGCGTCCGGCTGGCGGCCATAAGCATGCTGTCAGTAACACGGCTAGCGCGTGAAGCAATCGCGCCAAGACCGATACCGGGGAAAATATAAGAGTTATTGCATTGGGCAATCGGATAATATTTATCCTTCCAGAGAACCGGAGCAAAAGGGCTACCGGTAGCAACCAGCGCGGCACCATCGGTCCAGGAAATGATATCCTGCGGCGTTGCCTCAACCCGCGACGTGGGATTCGACAGCGGCATCACAATAGGATGCGGACAGTTTTTATGCATTTCACGAATAATTTCTTCGGTAAAGAGTCCTGGCTGGCCGGAGACGCCAATCAAAATATCCGGTTTAACATTGCGTACTACATCCATCAGAGAAAGGGCATCACTTTGCGTATCCCAGTGAGCGAGTGTCTGTTTGTTCTGAGCTAGTTTACTCTGAAAGTTGAGCAGGTTGGGCTGGTTGGTCGTTAGCAGGCCGTAACGGTCGACCATGTAAACCCGTGCGCGCGCTTCTTCATCACTCAGACCTTCTGACTTCATCTGTGCGATGATCGACTCAGCAATACCGCAGCCGGCTGAACCGCCGCCCAGAAAAACCACTTTTTGCTCACTCAGCTGGCTTCCGGCTGCGCGGCTGGCAGCAATCAGGCAGCCCAGCGTGACTGCCGCGGTTCCCTGAATATCATCATTAAAGCAGCATATTTCATCGCGGTAGCGCTCAAGCAGCGGCATTGCGTTTTTCTGGGCGAAATCTTCAAACTGCAACAGAACATGCGGCCAGCGACTTTTTACGGCCTGAATAAATTCATCCACGAAACGATCATACTCTTCGCCGGTAATACGGGGATGGCGCCAGCCCATATAGAGCGGGTCATTAAGCAGTTGTGGATTATTCGTGCCGACATCCAGCACAACCGGCAGGGTATACGCCGGGCTGATACCGCCACAAGCGGTATAGAGTGATAATTTACCAATCGGTATACCCATACCACCAATGCCCTGATCGCCGAGGCCCAGAATGCGTTCACCATCGGTTACCACAATCACTTTTACATTCTGTTTGGTGGCGTTTTGCAGCATATCTTCAATGCTGGCACGATTAGGGTAGGAGATGAACAAACCGCGCGCCCGGCGATAGATTTCCGAGAAGTGCTCACAGGCGGCGCCCACTGTTGGCGTATAGATAATCGGCATCATCTCTTCGAGGTGATTATCCAGCAGGCGATAAAACAGGGTCTCGTTGGTATCCTGAATATTACGCAGATAAACGTGCTTATCGTTATCGTTTTTAAACTCCAGAAATTGGCGCCATGCCCGTTCAGCTTGTTCTTCGATGGTTTCGACCGTTTCCGGTAACAGGCCGTTAAGATTGAAATCGTTACGCTCTTCAACCGAGAAGGCGCTGCCTTTATTGAGCAGCGGAAACTCCAGCAGGATAGGGCCAGCGTAGGATATATAAAGCGGGCGTTTACTTTCGTATTCGAGTTCCATAGGGTGTTAACTCTTCTGTTCTGTGAAAGTTGCGAATCCCAATCCTAAGAAAAATCAGGCGGAAGTACAGCTTTTGTTAACCAGCGCTAACAAAAGCAAATAAAAAAAATCATGAAGGTTAAAAATCAATCATTGTTCGGGTGAATGACGCTGAGATGCTGGCAGCCCAGAGCATCAAGTGTGGCGTTAGTCGCCGGGTACTGACATATCACCGCGTCGCTTTTTTCCACGAGGACGGCTGTTTTAATTTCGAGCGGCGATTCACCCGCCATATTAAGCATGATCAAAGCGGCCTGAAGCGGCGGTAAGCTGGGATTAAACGCGGCGTTTTCCGCATAGCTGCCGCAGAACCGGCGTCCGCTTCTGGTTTCCAGAGCAACACCACTCCAGGCCTGCGTATAGGGCGCATGGCTGCGATTGGCGGCGCGAAGCGCCAGCTGCGTAAGTTCATCGCCCTTAGCCTTCAACCGATGATCGTTTGGGTCCATCAGCAGGCTGATGATATTAAGATCGCGAGGGCCGAAGGCGTCCGGTAGATAGCTGCCGAGGGTGGACGGCTGGCGACCGGGCAGATGAATCCCCAGCCCGGCTCCGCTGTTTAGCTCATTCATGAACTGCCGACAGTGTCCGCAGGGCGTGTAATTCACGGTGATATCCAGCAGTGACGTTTCGCCGCCCATCCAGGCATGGGTCACCGCGCTTTGCTCGGCATGTACCGTTTGCTGCATTGTTGCGCCGCTAAATTCCATGTTGGCACCGAACCAGAATCGTCCGCTGGCACCACGAGCGATGGCCCCAACGTTAA
Organism: Izhakiella capsodis; assembly: GCF_900115045.1. Classification (GTDB taxonomy): domain Bacteria; phylum Pseudomonadota; class Gammaproteobacteria; order Enterobacterales; family Enterobacteriaceae; genus Izhakiella; species Izhakiella capsodis. The sequence continues at coordinate 158,683 of NZ_FOVC01000005.1, forward strand.
ATGTTGACAGCGGGGTCCACGCACAGGCTGCCGCCAGCGGAAGCAGCGCGAAGGCCAGCTGTTGCTGGTCCATCTGTGTTGTCGCACACAGCATGGTGATATGTTCAGCAGAAAAGCTGGCGGAAAAGTCAGCGGCACAAAGCAAAGGCGTAATGGCTAAACGTAAGCTGTCCGGCAGAGACGCCAGTGCGTGGTTAAAACGTGTGTGCATGGTGGTAAACCTCTCTCACCGGATGGGCGCTCGATTCTAACGGCGATGCACAGGGTTATATGTGACCTTAATCACTTAACCGGTGCAATGTCTGAAACGAAAAGGATTTTTGTGCGATATAGCGCAAATTTAAAGCACGCGCATCAGCAGCGGAAAAATAAAGGGTGCCAGCAGCGAGGTAATAATGCCGCAGAAAACCAATGCCAGAGAGCTGAATGCGCCTTCCTGAAAATCAATCTCCATACAGCGAGCCGTGCCAAGGGCATGGGAAGCATTGCCGATCGCCAGACCACGGGCAGCTTTGCTTTTAATGCGTAGAATATTGAGGATCGAATGACCCAATAACGCGCCAAGTACGCCTGCTAATAACACGCATATCGCGCTAATGGCCGGAATGCCCCCGAGGTTACCGGACACCGCCATCGCGATTGGCGTGGTGACCGACTTTGGCAAAATAGTGGCAGCAATCTCTTTTGACGCCCCCATCCATAAAGCGATGGCCGTGCCGCTAACCATCGCGGTCATTGAGCCGATAAAACAGACGCAAATTATCGACTTCCAGCGAGCGCGAATCTCATGTATTTGCTCATAAAGCGGTAGCGCCAGCGCAACCACCGAAGGTTGCAGCAGATGATTGAGGATTGCACTGCCCTGAAAATAGCGGGTGTAGGGTATATGAGTCAGGATCAGCAGCGGGATTATCACGGCGACAGCAATCAACAGCGGGTTAAACAGCGGCATTTTTAATCGCGCAGCCAGCCGACGGGCGCAGAGGAAAACTGCGATGGTTAAAGGCAGGGACCACCAGATATCACTCATGGCCCCTCTCCTCCAGAGACGTTTTCTCCCCGCGCTGCAAACGATGGGCGCAAAGTCCGACGGTTGTCAGTACGATTAACGTGCTGACCAGGCAGGCGATGACAATTGGTCCAAATTGCGTTTGCAACAGGTTGGTATAGTTCATCACCCCGACGCTGACCGGGACAAACAGCAGAGCCATGTAGCGAATGAGTATATGACAGCCGGGTTTAACCCAGTCCAGTGGCAAAATTTGTGTCACCAACAGCGTAAATAGCATCAGCATGCCGATTATACTGCCCGGAATAGCGACGGGCAGTAGCATGGCAATACCCTCGCCCGCATAGAGGCAAAGATAAATGATCAGAAATGCACGCAGACAGCACCCGAGTTGTTTCATACTACGACCTGTTTTCATCGTTATTTCTGCGAATACAGACGCCAGGGCTGCCTGAACTGAATCGCCCTTGACGATCAGAGTATAAGGGGCGGCAGATACCGCCCCTGAGGGTTTAACTATACCTATTTAACCTGCATACCCGGTTGGGCGCCGCTATCCGGGCTGAGCAGGAAAATATCTTTTCCTCCGGGGCCTGCTGCCATTACCATTCCCTGTGAGACGCCGAAGCGCATTTTACGCGGTGCCAGGTTGGCGACCATTATCGTCAGGCGACCTACCAGCAGCGATGGATCGGGGTAGGCCGCGCGAATACCGGAAAAAATCTGCCGGGTTTCGCCACCTAAATCCAGCTGCAAACGCAAGAGTTTATCGGAGCCTTCAACGAACTCTGCCTGCTGGATAAGAGCAATGCGCATATCAACTTTGGCGAAGTCATCGAAGCTAATCGTTTCCTGAAGTGGATCATCGGCCAGCGGACCGGTCAAAGCCGGTTTTGCTGCCGCGGCGGCCTCTTCCTTAGAAGCATCAACCATCGCGTTTACCCGATCCATCTCAATCCGGCTGTAAAGCGCTTTAAAAGGCGCAATCGTATGATTGAGTAGCGGCTGGGCAATGCTATCCCAGCTCAGTTCGGTTTGGAGGAAAGCTTCCGCACGTTCGGTCAGTGAAGGCAATACCGGCTTCAGCCAGCTCATTAACACCCTGAACAAGTTGATCCCCATAGTACAGATAGCCTGCAGATCGGCATCGCGCCCCTCTTGCTTCGCTACCACCCAGGGTGCCTGCTCGTCAACATAGCGGTTAGCCTGATCGGCCAGCGCCATAATTTCGCGCACGGCACGGCTGAATTCGCGCGCGTTCCACGCATCACCAATGCTCTGCGTGGCGTCGGTGAAAGTTTTATACAGCGCCGGATCGGCGAGATGGTCCGAGAGCTGACCGTTGAAACGCTTATTGATGAAGCCCGCATTACGCGACGCCAGATTGACGACTTTATTGACGATGTCAGCATTGACGCGCTGCGCGAAGTCCTCAAGATTAAGATCTATGTCGTCAATGCGTGAAGATAGCTTGGCCGCGTAGTAATAGCGCAGGCTATCAGCATCAAGATGATTGAGCCATGTGCTGGCCTTTATAAAGGTGCCACGCGATTTAGACATCTTGGCACCATTGACCGTAACGTAGCCGTGTACGAACAGATTATCCGGCTTGCGAAAGCCGCTACCTTCCAGCATTGCCGGCCAGAACAGGCTATGGAAATAGACAATGTCTTTGCCGATAAAGTGGTAAAGCTCGGTGGTGGCGTCTTTTTTCCAGAACGCATCAAAGTCGATGTTGCCGCGCTTATCACACAAGTTTTTAAACGATCCCATATAGCCAATCGGCGCGTCCAGCCACACGTAAAAATATTTGCCGGGTGCATCGGGGATTTCGAAGCCGAAATAGGGCGCATCACGGGAGATATCCCACTGTTGCAGTCCTGATTCAAACCATTCCTGCATTTTATTCGCAACCTGTTCCTGTAGTGCACCGGATCGGGTCCAGGTTTTGAGCATTTCGCTAAAGGCTGGCAGGTCAAAGAAAAAATGTTCTGAATCGCGCATGACCGGCGTGGCACCGGAAACGACCGATTTAGGTTCAATAAGCTCCGTTGGGCTGTAGGTTGCCCCACAGACTTCGCAGTTATCGCCGTATTGATCGGCGGCCTTGCATTTAGGGCAGGTACCTTTTACGAAACGGTCAGGCAAAAACATGCCTTTCTCGGGATCGTAGAGCTGAGAAATGATACGGTTTTTGATAAAGCCATTGTCTTTCAGGCGGCGATAGATCAGCGTTGACAGCTCCCGGTTCTCCTCGCCATGCGTGGAGTGATAGTTGTCATAGCTGATATTAAAGCCAGCGAAATCCTTTTGATGCTCCTGACTCATTTCGGCGATCATCTGCTCCGGAGGGATACCTAACTGCTGAGCTTTCAGCATAATGGGCGTGCCGTGAGCATCGTCCGCGCAGATGAAATACACCTGATGGCCGCGCATTCGCTGGTAACGCACCCATATATCTGCCTGGATATGCTCGAGCATGTGGCCGAGATGTATCGAGCCATTAGCGTATGGCAGGGCGCACGTTACCATTATTTTCTTCGCGACTTGAGTCATAGTGAGACTTGCTATTCCTGAATGAAAAAAAGGGGTCTTGATGTTACCTGAAAGCGCGGCCCGGCGTAAACAGAACCCGAATAGGATGCTGATTGTTGTTGGAAATTTTACAAGGACTCTGCGTGATATACCCACATCTGATATGCTTAGCGCTATCTATCCTGTTGCAGGTATGTTGAGAAAAATGTGAGGAGTCGGGATGCGTTCACAATCCCTTGGTCAGCAATCACCGGAAGCGCTGCGGGCGCTGGTCGTGGGTACGCTGGCCGCGTTTGAACATTCAACGCTTGAACAAAATTTAACCACTCTGAAAGCGCTACACCACTGTGCACTCATTGACGAGACCTTGCACCTGGAGCTTGTTATGCCTTTTGCCTGGCAGCAAGGATTTGAGCAATTACAGGAGCAGATAAGTGGCGAGCTATTGCGGCTGACGGGGGCGCAGGCGATCAGCTGGAAGCTACGCCACCAGATAGCCACGTTAAAACGCGTTAAAAACCTGTCGGGTATCAACGGCGTTAAAAATATTATTGCCGTCAGCTCGGGTAAAGGTGGCGTGGGTAAATCCAGTACGGCAGTGAACCTTGCTCTGGCACTGGCGGCGGAAGGGGCCAGAGTGGGTATTCTGGATGCGGATATCTACGGGCCTTCTGTTCCCTCAATGCTTGGGTCCGAGGGTGAAAGGCCCGGCTCCCCGGATGGAACCCACATGGCACCGATTATGGCGCATGGTCTGGCGACCAATTCGATTGGCTATCTGGTCAACGACGACAACGCGATGGTGTGGCGTGGTCCGATGGCCAGTAAAGCGCTGCTCCAGCTGTTAAATGAAACCTTATGGCCGGATGTTGATTATCTGGTGCTGGATATGCCCCCCGGTACGGGTGATATCCAATTAACGTTGGCGCAAAACGTTCCGGTAACGGCCGCGCTGGTGGTAACGACACCGCAGGACATCGCCTTGCTTGATGCGCGCAAAGGGATCGTGATGTTCAACAAGGTTGATGTTCCGGTGCTGGGCATCGTTGAAAATATGAGCATTCATATTTGCAGCCAGTGTGGCCATCAGGAGCCCATTTTCGGTAGTGGCGGCGCGGAGGATCTGGTCGTGCATTATCATACCCCGTTGCTGGGGCAGTTACCGCTGCACATCACCCTGCGTGAGGATCTGGACTATGGCCAGCCAACGGTGATCCGGCGTCCCGACAGCGAGCTAACCACATTGTATCGCCAGCTGGCTGGTCGGGTGGCGGCGCAGCTGTACTGGCGCGGTGAGGTGATCCCGGATGGCATTGCTTTCAGGGCGATTTAACGGCACGACAAGCAGGTTTATTTCCTGAGATGCATCAGCTCGTAGCTTCCCAGCTCGCTTTCTCCGGAAGAGACCCGATGCCAGCCGCGCTGTAAATAAAACGCCAGCGCGGCAGTATTGGCTGACAGGCATTTTAACGCGCCAATAGAGGTAAATGTGGTTTCAACTTCATCCAGAAGCGCGCTGCCAATGCCGCGACGTTGCCAGCCCGGCGCGATATACAGGCTATGCAAAAAATTATCATTTACGCTTACTGCGGCAAAACCAACCCGGTATCCTTGTTCAATGGCAACCCATACGCGCTCGCCGATGATAATCTGATCAAAGTCCTCCAGTTGCCAGGCGCTGGCATTTAGCCAGTGCCAGTTTGCCTTACGTGAGGCCAGATACAGCGTGCGCAGAAAGGGGCGGTCCTCCTCGATATAACGGCGAATTTCCATCGTGCGGCTCCCTTTCTGTATGAGTATAGGGTGATTCAACAGTGAGTAAGCTGTAATCCCCGACGCTGAAGCGCGTGATAAATCTGCTAATAACCAGCAGCATGGCTTAGATAACGATTTATTAACATAGCAGATTTTCTCATGCTGTAACCTGGCGGTTGACGGTGCTGAGTGGCGGGGGAAATAAAAGTGCTGATTGATGATATCGCGGCGCGTATCGCCCTAACGGGCAGTATATTGCCTTAGGGGGTACACCACGCGCTCATGATAATGCTCCGCTGCCAAATTAATGGCGCAATAAGTAACGCACTATTTGCGTATTTCTGCCCGGAGGGCTCCGGGCAAAAAACGACCAGCGCGTGCTTATTAGTCTCTTCCGGTAGGTTCTATTTTATCATCGAGGTCTGAGCACTGCATTTTACAAAAAAAGGAGTGCTTATCGGCTTAGCAGTAGCTGAGCCGATAAGCGCTTAAAAGCAGTGAACTTAATGTTCTTTCAGTTCAAAGACCTGAGCGCTTTGTGGCCTTTTACAGCGGCGGCACTGGTTGTAGAGGCGAAAATTTTTTTCCGCCTGCATCCGGATACAGTTGCGCGCCGTGTCTAACCTACGTTCCAGTTGGCGATTATGTTGTTCCAGCTGCTTGATTCTTAATCGTAATGCGCGACAGCGTAATAAAAGTGGCAGCACCTTCAATCTCCCGAAGTATTGCAGCAAAAAGACAGGATAAAAGCGGCGATATTAAGCGCTGTTTTAGCGTTGCGACGTTTGATGAGGATCAACCAAATGTCAGCAACCCGCTGTCTGCGGGTAAAAAGCGGGTACCCTGGCGGGGTTTATTCCGCTGCGGCGGCGGCGGCGTAATCAATGCTAAGGAGCGGGGAGTTAAAATACCCACGCTGGGCAGAGCGCAACGTATGGCCGCACTGCTTCTACCCGTAGGGAAAGGCCTTAACCTTAACGCCCGATTTACCAATGGCTGTCGGAAAAATAATGTCAGCAATCTGCCTGCCTGCGCGATTTGCGTGCAGTATGTGAAAGGTTCGCAATCGCCGCGCTGCGGCTGATTACATCTCAACAGGCGCTAACATGACGGACATCTTAAAGTTATTAGGTAAAGATGCTGGTCCACTTTTGCAAAACGTTACATGACTATTCCAGCGGACAATCTCTGTTAGAGAGATTTTAAGCCTGATGCGCCGGGAAAAGTACGTTAAGAACTTAACTATAAACGCCTTATAAAAGACGGGAATCGATTCTCACGTAACAGGACAGGCCAATCACCTGGCAGCCACAATAGGCGCGGATAGTGTTATGCAGAAAATGGCAGAGAATAACGGTGGCTATAAAGCGGGCTATCCGCAGCCTAACGGTTACATGAGGCGAGCCGGCCTGATCAACGTCGGCGGAGCCGCGGGCGGAGTTTTTGATCTTGCCGATGCGATGCGTTGATTAACGAAGTAAGGGATGTCCATCTGGCGAAACACCAAGCGCTTGCCTGAACAGAGGGTGAGTTATCTGCCGGGGCGGTGTTCTATTATCGCCACTCGCATGTTGTCAGAACGCTTCAAACCAGCTGGCGTTGTGCTCGGCGATAGGGGTAATAGAGAAGATAATCTCCTGCAAATGTTTCTGCATAGCGCATGCGGCAGCGTTTGCGTCACGCTGAATTAGCCCCTGATAAATCTTCTCATGTTGCTGGATGAGACTTTCAGGCGGAGAGACTTCGCTAAGGGTAAGATAACGCACCCGATCCATCGTGGCTTTGATGTTCTCCACCGTTTCCCAGGCCAGTGCACAGCCGATACTTTGCGCAATCAGACGGTGAAACTCGTCGTCCAGAAGTAAAAAGCGCTGACTGTCAAGACGTGAAGCCGCCAGCCGTTGCAGATCGAGGTTATGCGCCATCTCGCTTAAGGTCTGCGGCGATGCTTCAAGGGCGGCACGGCGCACAACGGCGGTTTCAACGGCTTCACGGATAAATCGGCCATCGGCGACCTGCCTGGCTGAAATTTTGCGCACGAAGGTACCGCGCTGCGGCAGGATCTGCACCAGTCCCGCCTCTGCCAGCTTGATAAAGGCTTCACGCACTGGCTGGCGTGAAACGCTGAAGCGGGTAGAGATCTCTTTTTCTGATAGCAGTGAGCCGGGATGAATTGCGCAGGTTACGATATCCTGACGCAGGAAGCGGTAAATTTGCTGATTTACCGGCTCGCAGGCGGTGATGTTATAAGCAATTGACATGGACAAGTTCCGTTCAGCGGCAGCGGGGTCGCGCCCAGTCTAAACAGCCAGCTGACGGAGCGCCAGCCCTTTCAGCTACAAGTGAGACAGGCTGATTAATCGCGTTTAACTAATTGTTGTACCGTTGCTTTTGCGCCCTGGCGCAATAATTGTTGATAAAATGTGTTTACGCGTTCAGTAAACACGGCGCTGTGCCGCAAGTCGTCAGCAAATACCTCCTGCAAGCTAAGCAGAGCGCTAACGCGCGCTGAACCCTGCCCTGATGATGCCACGCACTGTGCAAGACGCTCTTTCAGCGGGTCGCGGATTTCAATGTTTCCACCCTGTTCGTTGAGGCCGCCAACGTAGCGCATCCAGCCGGCGACGCCCAGTGCCAGCAGGTCGAAGCGGCTGCCATTTCGCAGATGCCAGCGAATACTTTCCAGCCAGCGCTGTGGAAGTTTTTGTGTACCGTCGATAGCTATCTGGGCCGTACGATGACGGATCGCGCAGTTTTCATAGCGGGCGATGAGCGAATCAGCATAGGCGACCAGATCGACACCCCGGATGCTGAGAGTGGGTGCCTGCTCCGCAAGCATGAGCTGGCGGGCGGCTTGGCGAAAATGTTCGTCGGCCATACAATCGCTGATATATTCATAGCCAGCGAGATTACCGAGATAGGCGAGGAAGGAGTGGCTGCCGTTAAGCATACGCAACTTCATTTCCTCGAATGGCACCACGTCGTTTACCAGCTGTGCGCCCGCTTTCTCCCAACTGGGACGACCACTAACAAAATTATCTTCAATCACCCACTGAAAGAAAGGTTCACAGGCGACCGCTACCGGATCGTCGCAGCCCAGTTTTTCCCGCAGCAGACGGTGGGTTTCCTCGGTCATTGCCGGAACAATACGATCCACCATCGTGGAAGGAAAGGCGATTTCGCTTACGATCCAATCGGCCAGCGCGGGGTCCTGCTGGCGAGCTAATTCGCTAACCACCTGGCGTGTAACCTTCCCGTTTTCCGGCATATTATCGCAGGACATGACGCTAAAAGGGGGCAGCTTACGCTGACGCCGCCGGCGGATTGCGGCCAGGATGATGCCGGGCACTGAGCGGGGCGTATCCGGGTAAGCCAGGTCGTGAATAATATCCGGATGATCGAGGTTCAACCGTGCGCTGGCTGGATGATGGCAATACCCTTTCTCTGTCATGGTCAGTGAGACGATAGCGACTTCAGGCTGGCTGAGGGCTTCAATGACGGCATTCATGCCTGCCGATTTCGCGTGAATGCCCTGTTTGACGACCCCGATTACGCGTAGTGTGATCGCATCGCCAGACATCTCAGCCACGCTATACAGACCCTGCTGCGCATTCAGGGCGTTAATCAACTCGCCGCTGTTGAGATTGATTTCACAATAACCCCAGTTACTGTTATGGTCGCGTGCCAGGGTATCGCTGCATAGCGCCTGATGGGCGCGATGGAAGGCACCGAAACCGATGTGCACCATACGGGTTTGCAATTGGCGTCGATCATATCCCGGCGTAGCTACGCCGGTTTTCAATGAGGAGAGGGTGAGCATAGAACGTCCTTATAAACATAACCGGGTGCACGTGCCGTGCACCCGGTAGATTTCAGATGGAAACGGTGTTATCTGCAACTTTGGGACTTTTAATCACAAACAGCACCAACAGCGCCCCCAGCGCGGCTACGCCCCCTGCCAGCACGAAAGCACTATCGAAATGACCGGTACGCTGCACGATAAAGCCGGTAACGATCGGTCCGATAATGCCGGAGATGCTGCCCACCAGATGGATAAATCCGCTAACGCCGCCAATCCGCGATTTATGCACTATATCCTGAATAATCGCCCAGTAAATAGCGCCGGTGATGTAGAGAAAGAAGATCGATACAGACATCAGTGCAACCGCCGGGATTACGCCCTGTACGCTGCCGGCAAGCGCAACGCAAATGGCTGCCGCTATCAACGATACGACCAGTACGATTTTGCGCGACATCAGTAGCTTTCCGGTAATGTTGAAAATTTTATCGGAAATCCAGCCGCCCAGTGCCAGCCCAACGAAACCGACTATCCACGGAATGACGGTTGTCATACTCATGGATTTGATATCAAGATGATGCGCCTGAACCAGATACGCCGGGAACCAGCTGAGGAAGAAAAACAGGATATAGTTATAACAAAAAAATGCAAAGGCAGTGACCATGATAACTGGCTGACGCAGATAATAGCCAAGTCCATGCTTTGACTGTGTCAGCTCATCTTCCGGGGTGTGCTGTTCATTTTTAAGTTTTTCAATCAGCTCGCGCTCCTGCTTGCGAACAAGGCGGCTTTTCGTCGGGTTATCGGCGGCAATAAAAAACCAGATAATCATCCAGACGATGCCAATGCTACAAATGATGATGAACGCCAGGCGCCAGCCGAATGACAGCGCCAGCCAGCCGATTATCGGTCCAGCTACCGCGCCGCCCAACGGTGATCCGGCGCTAAGAAAACCCATCGCGGTTGCCGCCTGCTTTTTAGGAAACCATCCGTTAATAGCTTTGTTAGCTGAAGCACAAATAGGTCCTTCCGCCATGCCGAACAGCACGCGCAGGATAAGCATAGACCAGAATCCGGTGGCAATCGCCGTCAGGCCGCAGAATAGCGACCACAGGCCAACCGCAGCGCCGAGGACAAGGGTTGGGCCAAACCGGTCGGTGGCCAGACCACCGATAAAATTAAACAGGGCATAGCCAAAAAAGAAGCTGCCGAAAATCATGCCAAATTGCTCGGCATTAAGCAGTAGATCCTTCTCAATCATTGGTACGGTTAGCGAAAGCGCTACGCGATCAAGATAGTTAATCATATAGACGAGGAACAGCAGCAACACGATTGTCCAGCGCAGATTCTTAAACATAATCACTCCATCATTATATTTATAGCTATAAGGGGAGGCAGGGGAGGGCTATCACAGCCCCCCAGCAACTGCACTCTGCTGGTCTGGTGACTAAATCTCCAGAATCACTTTGCAGCAGGCGCGTGGGTCTTTTTCAAACAGGGTCATCGCCCGTTCGATTTCATTCAGCGGTATGTAGTGGGTTATCAGCTTATGCGGTGCAATTTTCCCCTCGGCCATCCAGCGGATCACGTGAGGGAAACGATGACTGTTGAGTCTTGAGGTGAAAACTGAAAGCTCTTTGCTGGTCAGGCTTTGCTGAGTGATAGTGCAGGGCGCCCCAGAAAATCCAAGCAGGCCAATCCGTCCGGCGGGGGAGGCCAGCGCCGCGGCTTCGGCGAAAATGTCCGGATGGCAAGCCGCATCAATAATCAGCGTGGGTTGCACGCCGTTGAGCTGTGTTGCCAGCGGCGTCTCAGTGTTGTTCAGCGCTAAATCGGCACCGTTATCACGGGCCATTTGCAGGCGCTCGTCGATGCGGTCGGCCACGATGACCCGCTCAACGCCGTACACGCCTTTAAGCACCTGAATCGCTGTTAACCCCATAGGACCTGCGCCAAAGACCAGCGCGATATCCTGTGGCTGCGGCTGGAGAAAGGCGCAGATATTGGCAGCGATGGTAAATGGCTCAACCAGGCTTGCAACCCGATCTTCAATGCTATCGGGTAGCGCCCAGGCGTTGGCGTCAGGCACTAGCGCAAATTCGCTGAAGCCGCCGTCACGGTGAACGCCAATAACCTGTAGCTCACTGCAGACGTTTGGCCGGCCAATCGAGCAGGGGTAGCAGTGGCCACAGCTCACTACCGGGTCAACGACAACGCGCGTGTCGAGACGGGCAGGATCAACGCCCGCACCGACAGCATCGATAATCCCGAAAAACTCGTGGCCAATAACGCGAGGATATCTGGCAAAGGGGTTATGCCCGTGCCAGATATGTACATCTGAGCCACAGATACTGGCGTATTTTACTTTTACCCGGACTTCTCCGGGGTCTGGTTGCGGTACGTTACGCTGTGCAATGTTCAACTGCCCGGGTTGTTCAATGACGACACTTTTCATATTCATTCCTTATGCTTTACCAGTTCCATAGCGTGCCGTCTTCCAGCCGGGCTACCGGCAGGTAAGCTGGCTCATAGGGATATTTCGCCGCGAGCTTTTCGTCAAACTCAATGCCGAGGCCTGGGGCGTCTCCCGGGTGCATATAACCGTTTTCAAAACGCCAGTTGGTTTTAAATACTTCCAGCATCTGCCCGGAGTAACCCATATATTCCTGTACGCCAAAATTGGGCACCCACAGATCGAAATGTAGCGCTGCCGCGTGGCAGATGGGGGAGAGGTCGGAAGGGCCGTGCGACCCGGTGCGCACCTGATACAGTGAGGCGAAATCAGCAATACGTCGCATTCCGGTGATGCCGCCTGCGTGGGTGATGGTGGTACGGATATAATCGATCAGCTGTTCTTCAATTAGCTGCTTGCAGTCCCAGATGCTATTAAATACTTCACCGACGGCGATCGGCGTAACGGTATGCTGACGGATAAGACGAAAGCAGGCCTGATTTTCTGCGGGCGTCGGATCTTCCATCCAGAAGAGACGATAGGGCTCAACGCTTTTACCGAAACGCGCCGCTTCAATCGGCGTCAGGCGATGATGCATGTCATGCAGCAGATGCTCGTTAAAGCCAAATCTCTCGCGCACGGTCTCGAACAGCTGCGGCATGAAGTCGAGGTATTTTTCAGTCGACCAGATCTGCTCCTCGGGCCAGTTGCCTTTGGTTGCTGGCTCATAGGCTAACCCTTTACCTTTCGCCATGCCATAGGTGGTTTTCATTCCGGGAATGCCGCACTGCACGCGAATAGCTTTAAAGCCCATCTCTTTATGCCTGGCATAATCATCCAGTACCTCATCGATACTGTGACCGGTGGTGTGGCAATAGACCATGACACCAGCGCGAGAAGCGCCGCCCAACAGCTGATATAACGGCATACCGGCTGCCTTACCTTTTATGTCCCACAGAGCCATATCAACGGCGGAGATGGCTGACATGGTTACTGGCCCACGCCGCCAGTAAGCGCCTTTATAGAAATACTGCCAGATGTCCTCAATCTGGTGAGCGTTACGGCCGATCAGCTGTGGGCAGATATGATCTTTCAGGTAAGAGGCGACGGGCAGCTCACGCCCATTAAGCGTGGCATCGCCAATACCTGTCACCCCTTCATCGGTGGTGATTTTCAGCGTGACAAAGTTACGTCCCGGGCAGGTAACGAACACCTCAGCATTGACAATTTTCATTCAAAGTTCCCTTTCGTCGTAAGCGATGGGCGGAATGTAATCCTTGTATAACTACCATACAAGTTAGCAGGCTATAATATCGGATCGCGATCACAAACCCCTGATGGGATTGTCTCGATTATGGGGTCTCACGCGCGGAAGACGATGGTGCAATGATAACAGGGGGCTGGCGGCAGGCAGGCTTGCGCCGCCAGGTAAAATCAGGCCAGCAGCGGGCAATCCGGTGGCAGACGGCATTTGATGGCGTCAGGAATGATCTCAATACGGAAATCAGTGCCGGTCAGCGGCTCGCCATCCAGATTAAAGGTCATTTTATGAGGTGCATGAATTTCCAGCCAGGGTAGCGATGCGCGAGTAATATTGGGGTTATCGTCATCGCCGCCAAAGATGGCATTCAGCAGGGTAGGTACCATTTCCTGTGCGGTAACGATGCTTAGCGCCAGCAGATTGTCATTCACCAATGCATCCGGGCAGAGGCGCTGTCCGCCGCCGGCCTGGCGACCATTACCAATACCGATTGCCAGCGCTTCACCCTGCCATTTAAAGTCAGGCCCGATGATGGTGCATTTATCGGCTTTGAGAGTATCCATGCGCATCAGCCCGTGGATGAAGTAGGAGACTGCACCCAGCGCAGACTTGAGCTTTTCGGGTGTTTCGGTGGTGATACGGGTGCCAAAACCGCCGGTCGCCATATTAATGAAGTAGCGGCTCTTATTGACGCTGGCAAGATCGATGGTGTAAGTCTTGCCGACCAGAGCCAGCCGCAGCGCTTTTTCCATCTCGAACGGAATACCGGCGCTGGTGGCAAAATCGTTAGCAGTACCCAGCGGTAAAATCGCCAGTACCGGACGTTTGTCTGCTGGCTGTGCGGCCAGCGCCGTCGCAACCTCATTTATGGTACCGTCCCCACCGCCAGCGACCAGGGTACTGGCTTCAAGCGCCAGCGCTTCATCGACGTAACGCTGCGCGTCACCCTGTTCCCAGGTAACGCGAACGTCTATTTTCCATCCTTCCTTGCGCAACAAAACGACTGCGTTACGCAGAGCCTCGTTGTTGGCGCCTTTGCCATTAATAATCAATAAGGTGCGGGCGTACTTGTCCATGTTAATTTCCTGAATAATCACGATATGTCACAAGTTATAGCATAAACGCGGGCTGAAGAGCCCGATGAAAGATAAAAGAAAGGCCCGTTCGGAGGCGAACGGGCCAATGAGATTATTGCTGTGAACCAGGGTTTGTCGGTTGTGATTAACGGCTCTCAAGCTTGTAACAGGCTACTATCTGGTCGCTGCGCTCACCGCCTGGCGAGTGGAGCCTTCGCTGAAATTACGCAATAGCAGTGCCCAGCCGAGGTCGATATCATGGTTCACAGGCAGCCAGATGCGATAGCCATCACCCGGTGCAACCAGCATCTGATTGCCTTTTTTATCCTGCATCGTTTCCAGCTCGAAACGCAGGTTGCCCTCAGGCGTCATTAGCTCCAGGCTATCTCCCACCGCGAAGCGATTTTTAACGATTACTTCAGCCAGCTCGCCGCAGCGTTCACCACTGAACTCGCCGACAAATTGCTGCTGATGGGATACCGAATAGCCATGCTCGTAGTTCTGATAGCTGTCGTGGGTATGACGACGCATGAAGCCTTCGGTGTAACCACGACTCGCAAGGCCGTCGAGGGTATTGAGAAGACTGCGATCAAAGGCTTTGCCTGCAGCAGCATCATCAATTGCCCGACGATAGACTTGTGCGGTGCGGGCACAGTAAAAAAACGACTTGGTGCGTCCTTCAATTTTCAGCGAACTCACGCCCATACCAGACAACCGGTTAACGTGCTCCACTGCGCGCAGATCTTTTGAGTTAAGAATGTAAGTGCCATGTTGGTCTTCAAAGGCGGGCATGGGTTCATCCGGCCGCTGGCCATCGGCGAGCATAAATACCCGATCGGTGGGCGCGCCAATGCCAAGAGTTGGCTGAGACACGATATTGCCATTATCATCCTGCTGCGCTTCGCTTACCTGATAATCCCAGCGGCAGGCATTAGTACAGGTCCCCTGGTTAGGATCGCGCTTGTTGATGTAACCGGAAAGCAGGCAACGGCCGGAGTAGGCCATGCACAGTGCGCCATGAACAAAAACTTCCAGCTCCATGTCCGGTACTTGCTGGCGGATCTCTTCAATTTCCTCAAGCGACAGCTCACGTGACAGGATCACCCGGCTCAGGCCCATCTGCTGCCAGAAGCGCACTGTTGCCCAGTTGACGGCGTTAGCCTGTACGGAAAGATGAATGCAGACGTGAGGGAAGGCTTCACGTACCAGCATAATCAGGCCAGGATCGGACATAATCAGCGCATCCGGTCCCATCTCAACCACTGGCGTCAGATCGCGGATAAAGGTTTTTAGCTTGGCGTTGTGTGGTGCGATATTCACTACGACGTAAAACTTTTTGCCCTGTGCGTGAGCTTCATTGATGCCGGTTGCCAGATTCTGGTGATTGAATTCGTTATTGCGTACTCGCAGGCTATAACGAGGCTGGCCGGCATACACTGCGTCAGCGCCATAAGCAAAGGCGTAGCGCATGTTTTTCAGGGAGCCGGCCGGAGAGAGTAATTCCGGTTTGTTCATGGATAGTCCGTCTGATGTCAGGTCAGGTCCCACCGAGGGGAGGACCGGAGAGTCTACGTACAGGCGCTGATGACGGCCTTGTTTGAGATCAATGTTGCTGCAAAATCATGCGGTAAACATCCCTTATCGGGCTAGCAGAGCGGAGGAATCAGTCCGGTCAACTGCACAGCCAGTCCGACATTCACACAGCAGGTAGGTGGTTGCTGATGATAGCCGTTAATATCGCCGGGATGCGTCAGGCGGCCGAACGGCAGGCTCATCACTCAGCCTGAGACGTAACCGCCTGCGTTTTTACTCCTTATTTTTACGGCCTGCCAGCAACAAGTTGCGGGAGGCCCCTTTTGGCACCCGGCTGAATATCACCGCGGGCAGAGCGACAATTAACGCTATACAAAACCAGGTTTTGATAAAGGCTTGCTGCATCTCCACTGAGTTAGCCAGCGCCTGATGACCGAAAGCGCCAATGATAACGCCGGCGACAGTGACACCGATACTCAGCGTCAGCTGCTGGGACATCGACATCATGCTGTTGCCACTGCTGGCCAGTTCGTTCGGCAGATCTTTTAATGTCAGGGTGTTCATCGCAGAAAAACGCACGCCGTTGATCATTCCCTGTAAAAAGAGCAGCGGCAACAGCAGCCATGTTAAGCCGAGTAAGGCCAATATCGGAAAAATGGTTATCACCAGTGCCAGTAGCAGAGTGGTACCGGTCAGGGTGTGGCGATAGCCAAAATGATTAACTACCCGCACGACGATACGTTTCATGCTCATATTGCCGAGTACCATTGGGATCATCATCATCCCGGCATGGAATGGGGTGAACCCCATGCCGATCTGTAAAAAAAGCGGTATCATAAAGGGCATCGTCGCGCTACCAATACGGCCGGTAAAGCTGCCGAGTAAACCGATAGAAAACACGCGATTTTTAAATAATTTCAGGCTGAAAAGGGCATTTTCATTATTTCGTGCATGACAAATATAAATGGTGATAGCAGCTACCCCAACCAGGACTAACAGGCTGAGAACTGTGGTGCTGGCGTTAAGTCCCTGTCGACCATCAAGGGCCAGCGTCAGGCAGGCCATGCCCAGCGCTAACAGAATAAAACCGATAAAATCGAAACGTCGGGGTGGCAGCGTTATGTTAGGGAGCAGCCAGAGGGTGGCTATTGCGCCAATTATGCCTACAGGCAGGTTGATCAAAAATATCCAGTGCCAGCTGACATATTCAACCAGTAGGCCGCCCAACGCCGGCCCTACCAGGGGGCCAATCTGGCCTGGAAGCGTGACCCGCGTCATGGCAGACATATACTGTTCGCGTGGCACCAATTTTAACACCGTCAATCTGCCCACCGGTACCATCATGGCACCGCCAATACCCTGAACAACGCGCGCGAGCAGCAGGTGATTAAGCGTTCCGGCTGTCGCGCAGAACATTGAGCCGATGCTGAACAGCACGATGGCGCTGAAAAATACGTTACGCACGCCGAAGCGATCGGCCAGCCAGCCGCTGAGCGGCAATGTCATCGCGACCGTCAGTACGTAAGCGACGATGACCGAATGCATATGCAGCGGACTTTCATGCAGGCTATGCGCCATTGAGGGGAGAGCGGTGTTAACGATGGTGGAATCCAGCGTTTCCATAAAAAAGCCAAAGGTCACGATGCCTAACTGCCAGTTCAAACGGGTAGCTGATACCGCGTCGTTCGCTGGTTGCTGCGTTTTGTCCATCCTCACTCCTCATTTGAACGTTGAAATCGCAGCGTTTCGCTCAGGGCGACGTAGTTTATCCATATAGAGATAGATCACCGGCGTAGTGTATAGCGTCAGTAGCTGGCTCATGACCAGTCCACCAACAATGGTAATGCCGAGCGGCTGACGCAACTCGGCACCGTCGCCGCTGCTCAGCGCCAGTGGCAATGCACCAAACAGCGCCGCCAACGTGGTCATCAGTATGGGCCGAAATCGCATCAGGCTGGCCTGAAATATGGCTTCGCGGGCGCTAAGATTAGCAGTACGCTGCGCGTTGAGTGCAAAATCCACCATCATAATGGCGTTCTTTTTCACAATCCCTATCAGCAGCAGAATACCTATCAGAGCTATCAGACTAAAAGGTGCGCCGAACAGCATCAGTGCCAGCAGCGCGCCAACGCCAGCCGAAGGGAGCGTGGAAAGGATCGTCAGTGGATGCACATAACTTTCATATAGTATCCCCAGCACGATATACACACAGGCAATGGCGGCAATGATTAGCAGCAATTGGTTTCCCTGCGACTGCTCAAAAACCTGTGCGGTGCCGGAAAATGAACCACGTACGCTGGCAGGAACACCGATCGAGACCATTGCGCGGTTAATGGCGACAGACGCCGCCGATAGCGTTCCCCCCTGGGGCAGGTTAAAGGAGAGGGTCGAGGCGGCAGATAGCCCCTCATGATTAACTGAAAGCGGCGCATTAGCGGGCTGCCAGTACGAAAATGCCGACAGGGGGATCGGCTTACCCGCGCTGTTGATGACAAACATGTGTTGCAGCGCGCTGACATCTTCGGTGTAACGCGGCGCGACCTCCATCACCACTTTATACTGATTGAGTGGCTGATAAATAGTCGAAATCTGTCGCTGTCCAAATGCATTGTTCAGGAGCGCGTTGCTCTGCTGGGTGGTAATGCCGAGCCTTGCCATCGCGTTGCGATCGTAAATGAGCGCCAGCTCGGAGCCTTTGTCCTGCTGATCGGAGTTAACATCCCTCAGTTCCGGCAACTGTGAAAATGCCTGACGCACCTTAGGTTCCCAGCGTCGCAGATCGTTGAGATTATCTGACAGCAGCGTGTACTGATAGCTGGCATTGGCTTCGCGCCCGCCAATGTGTAAATCCTGATCGGCCATCAGGTAGAGATTGGCACCCGGCTCTTTTGCCAGCTTTGCGCGCAGACGGGCGATCACGGCCTGGGCGCTGTCGCGGCGCTCTGAAAGTGGTTTGAGTGCGACAAACATCAAGCCGCTGTTGGTACGCGAGCCGCCGGTATAACCAACAACGCTGGTGACTGCCGGGTCGTCGCGCACGATTTTCATAAAGTCTTGCAGTTTGCCGCGCATTGACTGAAACGAAATGCTCTGATCGGCCTGAATGAAACCCATCAGGCGACCAGTATCTTGCTCCGGCATAAAGGTTTTCGGCACGATGATATAGAGCCAAATGGTCAGGCCAAAGGTGGCGACGAACAGCAACATAATCCAGCGTGAATGATCAAGCACCCAATTGAGTGAACGGGCGTAGCCTTGCAGCAAACCGTTTGTCAGGCGACTAAAACCGCGTGTCCGCCGTTGGCTATGCTTACGCTGTGGGCGTAATAGTCGGGCGCACATCATCGGCGTCAGAGTGACTGAAACCAGCATTGAAATCGCAATTGCCACTGACAGCGTGACAGAAAACTCTTTAAAAAAGCGGCCGATCAGGCCGCCAATCAGTACCAGAGGTAAAAATACCGCCACCAGCGACAGGCTCATGGATAAAACGGTAAAGCCAACCTCACGTGTCCCTTTCAGTGCAGCCTGTACTGGCTTCATTCCGGCCTCAATATGGCGCGAAATATTCTCCAGCACCACGATAACATCATCCACGACAAAGCCGGTGGCAATGGTCAGCGCCATCAGTGACAGATTATTCAGGCTATACCCACAAAGATACATGGCGGCAAAGGTGCCGATGAGTGAAACCGGGACCGCCACCGCCGGGATTAGCGTTGCGCGTCCGCTGCGTAAAAAGCTAAATACCACCAGAACCACCAGTCCAACGGCGATTGCCAGCGATTGTTCTACTTCACGTAGCGAAGCGCGGATGGTGGGTGAGCGGTCCTGGGCCACACTGAGACGGATGGATGCCGGGATGCTGTCGCGCAGCTCCGGTAAGGTGGCACGGATGCGATCGACAGTTTCAATCACATTGGCTTCAGGCGTTTTGCGGATCAATATCAACACTGCGGGCTTGCCATCAACCATCCCGGCATTGCGCACATCCTGTACCGAGTCGCTAACGTGCGCGACGTCCTGCAGGCGCACCGCCCCGCCTTGATTATAATGAACGATAAGCGGCCTATAATCTTCAGCCTTCATTAGCTCATCGTTGGTTTTGAGTTGCCAGCGGTTTTCCAGTCCGTCGATAGCGCCCAGCGGACGCCGCTGGTTGGCGTTGCTAATCGCCTCGCGCACAGCATCAAGGGATACGCCCTGATTAAACAGCGCCTGAGGATTGAGATCTACCCGCACCGCAGGCAGAGAACTACCGCCAACTGTCACATCGCCAACGCCTTCAACCTGGAGTAGCTTTTGTGCCACCTGCGTTGAGGCATAATCGTACAGCTGGCCGGTGTTATAGGTATCCGACGTCAGCGTCATAATCATGATTGGCGCATCGGACGGATTCACTTTTCGGTAGGTCGGACGATTAGGCATGCCGCTTGGAAGCAGACTTTGTGCGGCGTTCAGTGCTGCCTGTACGTCACGGGCGGCGCCGTTAATATCGCGTTCGTAATCGAATACCAGTATTACCCGTGTACTGCCCAGGGTGCTGCTGGATGTCATTTCTGATACCCCGGCAATGCGGCCGAGTGAGCGCTCCAGTGGCGTCGCAACCGAAGAAGCCATCGTTTCTGGTGAGGCACCTGGCATTTTGGCGCTGACCACTATCACCGGAAAGTCCACCTGCGGAAGCGGGGCAACCGGCAGCAGACGAAACCCCAGCGCGCCTGCCATAACGACTGCCAGTGTAAGCAGTATCGTGGCGACAGGCCGGTGAATAAACAGCCCTGAAAATCGCATTACGCCTCCTGCTGCTTAGACTGTCTGCGCAGCGCGGAAGCCAGCCGGTCAAACAGCAGGTAGATGACCGGCGTGGTAAACAGCGTCAGGATCTGACTGAGGATAAGCCCGCCGACCATCGCGATCCCCAGCGGCCGTCGCAGTTCGGCACCGATACCGGTTGCCAGCATCAGCGGTAGTGCGCCCAGCAAAGCGGCCAGCGTGGTCATCAAAATCGGTCTGAAACGCAGCAGACAAGCCTGAAAGATGGCCTCACGTGGTGCCATCCCCTGCTGGCGTTCGGCGGCCAGCGCGAAGTCGATCATCATAATGGCATTTTTCTTTACGATGCCGATCAACAAAATGATCCCGATGATCGCAATGATATCCAGCTCGCTGCCGCTGACTAACAGAGCCAGCAGCGCGCCAACGCCTGCCGTTGGCAGTGTAGAAAGGATAGTGATCGGATGAATAAAACTCTCATAAAGCACGCCGAGCACGATATACATGGCGACAATGGCGGCGACGACCAGCCACACGGTGCTGGATAATGCCGCTTCAAAGGCCAGGGTGCTGCCCTGAAATTTTGTCATCATTTCAGCAGGCATTGCCAGCGTCTGCTCGGCCGTGCTGATCGCTGTAACCGCATCACCCAGCGAATAACCGGGTGCGACATTGAACGAGAAGGTCGTTGAAGGAAATTGGTCGAGATGACTAATCGCCAGCGGGCTGTGGCGTTCGCTGATGGTTGCAATAGCGCTCAGCGGTACGATCACATCATTACTGGATTTGATCCGCACATTGTCAAGAGCCGCCAGGCCGGGCGTACTGCGGGTATCCTGTTCAAGCACTACGCGATACTGATTAGCCTGAGTGTAAATAGTTGATATCAGGCGTTGGCCAAACGCGTCATACAGTGCGTTATCAATGTCGGCCATAGTAATGCCGAGGCGGCTGGCATTGTCGCGATCTATCCGGATATACGCTTCCAGCCCCTTATCCTGCCAGTCGCTGCTGATATCTTTCAGCTGTGGCAGCTGACGTAACTTTTCCAACAGCAGTGGTACCCAGTGGCTCAGCGAGGTGAGCGAACCTGTCTGAAGCGTGAACTGATACTGCGTACGGCTGAGTTGGGTGTCGATGGTCAGATCCTGCACCGGCTGCAAATAGAGTGCCATGCCAGGCAGGCGTGATACCTGCCTCTGCAGACGTTCTATAACTGTCTCCATACTGTCGTGGCGCTGATCCAGCGGTCGCAGGGTTATTTGCAGACGGCCACTGTTCAGCGCAGGGTTGGTGCCATCGACACCGCCGAAAGAGGCCACGCTCTGAACCGCAGGATCTTTCATCACGATAGCGGCCACCTCCTGCTGACGCGCGGCCATTTTTTGCCAGGAGATCTCCTGCGGCGCCTGGAGCGTTCCCTGAATAATGCCGTTGTCCTGCACAGGGAAGAAACCCTTAGGAATAAAAATCCACAGCAGGACGGTCAGCAGCAGGGTACTTAACGCGACGGTGAGTGTCGCCCAAGGGTGGTTAAGCACCCGTTGCAGGATCTGGCCGTAACCGGCAATCAAGCGCTCAAAAAAAGCCTCGCTGGCGCGTGAAAAACGGTTTTGACGGCGCAGAGACTCCACGCTGAGCAGCCGCGCGCACATCATTGGCGTCAGGGTCAGCGACACGACCGCAGAGATGAGAATAGCGATGGCGAGGGTAATAGCGAACTCGCGAAAAAGACGCCCGACAATATCGCCCATAAACAGGAGCGGGATCAGCACGGCTATCAGTGAAAAGGTCAGCGAGATAATAGTAAAGCCGATTTCACCGGCGCCTTTTAGCGTGGCACTGAGCGGGCTTTCACCTTTTTCGATATAGCGCGAGATATTTTCAATAACCACGATGGCATCATCGACCACAAATCCGGTGGCGATGGTCAGAGCCATCAGCGTCAGGTTGTTGATTGAAAAGCCAAGAAAGTACATGGCCGAAAAGGTGCCAATCAGTGAAAGTGGCACCGCGACGGCCGGAATAATGGTGGCGGCCAGGTTGCGTAAAAACAGGTAGATAATCATCACCACCAGCGCGACGGCCAGCAGTAGCTCAAACTGCGTATCACCTACGGAGGCGCGGATATTTGTGGTACGGTCGGTCAACACGTTTACGTCGACGGATTTCGGTAGCGAAGCGGTCAGGGCTGGCAACATGCTGCGGATGTTATCGGCCGTCTTAATGATGTTAGCGCCCGGCTGGCGCTGGACATTAAGAATAATTGCCTGCTGGCGGTTGGCCCAGGCGCCAAGCCATTGATTTTCTGCGCCCTGTTCGATGGTGGCAATATCGCCCAGCCGAACAGGAGCGCCATTATGCCAGGCGACCACAAGACGGCGATAATCCTCGGCAGACGTCATTTGATCGTTGGCAGAAAGGGTGACTGAGCGCGTCGGCCCGTCCAGGCTGCCTTTGGCGGAATTTACGTTTGCATTGGTGATCGCGGTTCGCAGCGTTTCACTGTCGAGTCCGAGCGCTGCAATCGCCTGGGCGTTCATTTTTACCCGCACAGCAGGCCGCTGGCCACCGCCGAGAGTGACCAGACCGACGCCTGCCACCTGCGATATTTTTTGTGCGACCCGGGTTTCCACCATATCCTGCAACTGCGTTAAAGGTATGCTGTTACTGGTGAGTGCCAGCGTCATAATCGGTGGATCTGCCGGATTGACTTTATTGTAAACCGGCGGATTTGGCAGATCATTGGGTAACAGATTCGTTGCCGCATTGATCGCCGCCTGCACCTCCTGTTCTGCCACGTCGAGCGGCAGCGAGAGTTGGAACTGCAGCGTGATGACTGAGGCCCCCCCGGCGCTTTGCGATGCCATCTGCTTGAGGCCGGACATCTGGCCGAACTGGCGTTCCAGCGGGGCGGTTATTGAGGAAGTGATGACCTCCGGACTGGCACCTGGATAGAAGGTAGAGACCTGAATCGTCGGATAATCAACCTCTGGCAACGCCGATACCGGCAGCATCCGGTAGCCGATTGCGCCTGCGATCATAATAGCAATCATCAGCAGGGTGGTAGCAACCGGACGCAGAATAAACAGGCGCGAAGGCCCACCGGTGCTGCTGGGGAGTATTTCCTGCATCAGGAACCCTCCGGCTGTGGCGTTAAGGCAGGATTTGTGGTGCCGGCGGCGGCCGTATTTCTGGTGGAGACCACTTCTACCTGGGCACCCTCTGTCAGGCGATCAATGCCGTCGGTGACAACACGATCGCCCTCATTCAGCCCGGCATTGATGACCACCGCGTTGCTATCCTGAATGCCGGTTGTGACTTGTTTTTTACTGACCTTGTTGTCGCTATTAATCACCCAGACAAAGTGACCTTCATTATCCATTTGCAGTGCGGCGGTCGGGATCACCACGGCATTCTGTAAGGTATTTATTTTTAAACGGACATTAACAAACTGATTGGGAAACAGGGCATCATTATCGTTAGTAAAGCGGGCTTTTAGCTTGATGGTGCCGGTGGTGGTATCAATCTGGTTATCTATGCTGAGCAGCGTACCACTACCCAGCAACTTCTGGTTATTGCGGTCCCAGGCCTCGACGCTAAGTGCCTTCTTCGCTTTTCTGGCGGCAAGAATATCGCTGATATCGTTTTCCGGCACGCTGAAGAGCAGGTCGATCGGGTGAGTCTGGGTAATGACCACAATACCGTTAGTATCACCGCTGGTGATGTAGTTGCCGGCATCGACCTGTCGCAAGCCGACAACACCGCCGATCGGCGCGGTGATGCGGCTGTAGTCGAGATTGAGCTGGGCGCTTGCGATGCTACCCTGATCGGCCGTAATGCTGCCGAGCGTTTCATTAACCAGCGCGCGCTGAGCGTCAACGTCCTGCGCGGAAACCAGGCTGGATTTTGCCAGCGTTTCATAACGCTTCAGATTGCGCCTGGCATTGACCAGCGTAGCCTGATCTTTCGCCAGCTGACCCTGGGCCTGCATTAAAGCGACGTTAAAGGGTCTCGGGTCGACCTCCGCCAGCAGCTGTCCGGCCTGAACCTGGTCACCTTCGCGAAAGTGAATGGCGATTAAATTGCCATCAACCCGGCTGCGTACGGTAACGGTGCTGGCGGCAGTGACGGTACCCAGTCCGGTAAGATAGCGGGGGACGCTTTGTTGCAGAGCCGCCGCCGCCTGCACCGGCGGTAGCATGGCCATCGCTCCCCGACGTCCGCCCGGATTTTGGTGAACAGAGGCGTCGTCCTTCTGCCCATCGTTGGTTTGATGATGACGCCAGCCGTAAACGCCACCGGAAATAAGCACAACGATAAGTATGAAAAGTCCAATTTTTGCCGGGCGACGTAAGCCGTTCATCGTAATAGTTTCTCTCCTGAACGTAAGATTAAATCCACGGACGCGACCCGTCAGATGACGCCCATTTTGAGTGTAAACTGTGCATAATGCTAAAAAAGAGGGAGTTAAGGATAACGCTTAGATAAGCGTAAGTCTTGTGCTACCTACTGAAAAGAGGTCTGTGCTTTCTTGCAAAGCAGGACGGAAAATTTTGTTTATGCTTATGGGGACGCAAAAAACGTGATAACAGGAGATAAATCATGAGCAAGCTTGAACATCGTCAATTGGGCCGTACCGACATTCGTGTGCCGGTTTTGACGTTCGGCGGCAACGTATTTGGCTGGACTGTCGATCAAAAAGCCTCTTTTACATTGCTGGATGCTTTGCTGGAGAAAGGGCTGTATTTCATTGATACCGCTGACTGCTATTCCCGTTGGGTTGAGGGTAACCAGGGTGGCGAGTCCGAAACGATTATTGGAAACTGGCTGAAGAAAAGCGGTAAACGCGACAAAATAATCCTTGCCACTAAAGTTGGCATGGATATGGGAGAAGGCCGTACCGGCTTGAGTGGTAAACATATTCGTCAGTCAATTGAAGAGTCACTGCGTCGCTTGCAAACCGATTATGTCGATCTCTATCAGGCCCACCGTGACGATCAGGATGTGCCCCTACAGGAAACGCTTGAGACGTTTGATGCGCTGATCAAAGAGGGTAAGGTGCGGGTGATTGGTGCTTCTAACTATGGCGCAGAACGGCTGTCAGAAGCGCTGCAGATAAGTGCCGATCGCGGATTGGCACGTTACGAGACCTTGCAGCCGGAATACAATCTCTACGACCGTAAAGATTATGAAGCAGGTCTGGAAGACCTGGCGAAAAATAACGGTCTCGCCGTGATCAATTATTATTCGCTGGCCAGTGGTTTTCTCAGTGGTAAGTATCGTAAACCGGCTGATGCTAATAAAAGTAAGCGTGGGCAGGGTGTGGTAGAGAAATATCTCAACCCGCGCGGATTGCGGATTATCGATGCGCTTGACGAGGTCGCAAAAGCGCACAGTGCATCGGCAACGCAGGTGGCACTGGCCTGGCAAATTGCCAGACCGGGTATTACCGCGCCGATCGTCAGTGCTACGTCGTTAAGTCAGCTCGACGAGCTGGTAAAAGCCGCCGCGCTGAAACTCAATCCGATGGAAATTGAAAAATTGGCACAGGCCAGCGCCTGGTAATCATTCTGTATCTTGCCGTTATCAGGGCGCTCGCAGGCCGGCTGAATCCTGGCAGAGCGCTCATCTTTCCCGCTAAGCAAAACGTCGCCTGAATAATAATTCGCTCAATTAGCGGGTGTCGACCTGCTCAGCGACCAAAGAGCGTTTGCGCCCAGCGGGCCAGTCCTGCGGTAACCGACGTAAAATCATCGCCACTGACCAGCGGCGTATCCGGTAGGATCTGGCTCACCGCCGCTCGTAGCAGTGGCGAACGGGCGCTGCCTCCTGTCAGATAAACCACCTCCGGACAGGTCTCGCTGCTGGCTAAAGCCAGGTCAATTTGCTGACGCATACGTTCAAGCGGTTGCCGGATAGCCAGCGCCAGATCCTGCTGTGTCATTGAGGTTGCCAGCTGCTGTTCAATGAATGGCAGACTTGCGCTGGTCTGCCTGCGCTCCGAGAGGGCGATTTTGCTCTCCTCTGCCACCTGAACCAGACGGTTACTCAGGCGCTGCTGCCAGACATTCACAAGGCGTTGGACCTTCTCTGGTTGCTTTGCGTCGCGAACCAAATCCTCCAGGCACTTACGATTACCGCTGGCATAAAAATCATTTTGTGCCGGCACGTCGTTTATCGCTACGGCGTTCCACCACTGCAGTGCGGGCAGAGCATGGCCTGTATGCGTCTCGCCACCGGCACCCAGTAGCGGCATTAGCTGCTTAAAGGCGAGCATAATATCGAGGTCGTTGCCACCAACGCGGCAGCCGCTGTGACCAACCAGGCTGTCAGTGCGATCGGTTTTCTGCCACCAGCGCGGCCCCATCAGTAACATTGAGCAGTCGGTGGTTCCACCGCCAATATCAACCACCAGAACGCGCGTCTCACGGCTTAATGTTGCTTCATAATCAAGCCCGGCAGCAACAGGTTCGAATTGAAAGGCAACCTCTTTGAAGCCGGCGCGGATGGCGGCGCGCTGCAAAACGCCCTCCGCCTGACGGTTCGCCTCCTCACTCCCCAGCCCCTGAAAGTTCACCGGGCGGCCAATCACCGCTTGATCTATCGTGGTTTGCATCACGCCTTCGGCTTGCTGGCGGATGTGAAGCATCATGGCGCAGATCAGATCTTCAAAAAAGACGATTTGCGCCGGCTTGAGTCCGCTGGAGCCGAGAAAGGATTTAGGCGACTTAACAAACCAGGTGTCGTCAGGATCGGCCATATAATGTTTTAGCGCCGCGCGGCCGAACTGGATACTGTCAGGTTTTACTTCGATATCGTTTTCACGGTTGGCATGTATTGAACGGCGCAGCAGCGCGAGGTTCTCTTTGTCAGGTGTGGGAACCTGGTGATGGCGATACAGCCACTCGCTGACGGCATCACGCGCCGGAGCACAGAGCATTGAGGGCAGCAGTAGTGATTGATTTTCCAGCGGCAGCAGGCGAGGGACGTTGTTTTCCATCACCGCAATCGAACAATTAGCTGTACCGTAATCAAAACCAATATACATCCGCGCTTCACCCACGGTTAAAAAGCACAGGAGATTAGCCTGGCGGCGCAAAGAGGGCAAGACGGCAGGCATAAACGGTGCAGGCGATGTGATAAACCTTAATGATTGAAACCACGGGGCTGCCGGCTGCTGACGGTGTAACCCAAAATCAAACCGGCAATAACTTCGCTCCGTAAATGATACTGGAGAGCGAGACGTGAAACGCCCACCATCAGCGGGATAAAATAACCGATGGCGATAACAATATAACGTCTGCGACTTTCACCCAGCGTGGCGCTCAATAGCCAGAGAAAAACCGGCCAGAGCGCAGCAGACACCGCACTGTGACCACTGAAACCGGTAAAATTGAAGCGCGCTGCCAATGCCAAAGCCGAGGAAGGCAATTTTCGACAGGCTGACGATGAGACCCGCGAGTCCAAACGTTAATATCCAACGCCATACGGTACGTTTATCGCTGCTTTTGAATGAAATAATCAGCGCCAGCATGATGGCTGTTGGGATCAGCAACATGCTGTCGCCAGGGTAAGTCAGGGTTTTCCAGAACACCTCGCTTCCTTCTTTGTGTTGTGCGCCTGCTGGCCGGTTTTGCGGCTGATAGGATCCTGTCTCGCCGCTGAACGCGGATATCCAACCAAAAAACGGGGTATGAAGTCGTACTGTCAGAGTTTATGGGTTTCATCAATTCAGGGCTAACGGCTTAATCTGAAAAGCATTGTGCAGCATTTTATCTGGCGCGGGAGGGGGGAAATCCCTATAATTAACACCGTTGGCTACCAGGCCACCTTTCCCTTCCTTACCCGTTTAGAAACCAGGTCGTTAATTGTATGACTGACAAGTCTCACCAGTGCGTCATTGTAGGTATTGCTGGCGCCTCAGCCTCAGGTAAAAGTCTTATTGCCAGTACCCTCTATCGCGAAGTACGTGACAAAGTGGGCGATGAGCATATTGGCGTGATCCCCGAAGACGCCTACTATAAAGACCAAAGCCATCTGAGCATGGAAGAGCGCATTAAAACAAACTATGACCATCCCAGCGCGATGGATCATGATTTATTGCTCAGACATCTGCAAATGCTTAAAGCAGGACAGGCAATAGATTTGCCCGTATACAGCTACGTGGAGCATACCCGCACCGGTGAAATTGTGCGCCATCAGCCGAAAAAGGTCATTATCCTGGAAGGTATATTGTTACTTACCGATGCACGTTTGCGTCAGGAGATGAACTTCTCAATTTTCGTGGATACGCCGTTGGATATCTGCCTGATGCGACGCATGAAGCGTGATGTTAACGAGCGCGGCCGTTCGATGGATTCGGTGATGAAGCAGTATCAAAAAACCGTACGACCGATGTTTTTGCAGTTTATTGAGCCGTCGAAACAGTATGCCGATATCATCGTCCCGCGCGGCGGAAAAAACCGCATTGCTATCGATATTCTGAAAGCCAAAATTAATCAGTTTTTTGTAAAGGATTAAAGCGACGACGCTGCAAAATTCCTCAAACAAAGCCCGGAGTTGTTAAATGAGATTATGCGACCGTGATATTGAAGCCTGGCTTGACAGCGGTAAGCTGACGATCGCGCCACGTCCGCCTGTGGAGCGCATTAATGGTGCCACGGTAGACGTGCGTCTTGGTAATAAATTTCGTACCTTTAGCGGCCATACCGCGGCTTATATAGACCTGAGCGGCCCAAAAGATGAGGTAAGCGCCGCACTTGATCGGGTAATGAGCGAGGAGATCGTACTGGCGGAAAACGAGGCATTTTTCCTCCATCCCGGCGAGCTGGCACTGGCGGTAACCTATGAAGAGGTAACATTGCCAGATGATATTGTTGGCTGGCTGGACGGCCGCTCCTCGCTGGCGCGTCTCGGCTTAATGGTCCACGTCACCGCGCACCGCATCGATCCGGGCTGGCAAGGCAGGATCGTTCTTGAGTTCTATAATTCTGGTAAGCTGCCGTTAGCACTACGACCTGGAATGCTGATCGGCGCACTGAGTTTTGAGCCGCTTTCTGGTCCTGCCGCCCGGCCATATAACCGCCGGCAGGATGCCAAGTACCGTGACCAGCAGGGCGCAGTAGCCAGCAGGATTGATAAAGATTAACACCTTTAAGAGGATGGCATGAGACGATTAATCACCACGCTTGCTATTTTAGTGGTGGTGTTAGCGGCCGGAATGACGGCGCTGGTGCTACTGGTCAATCCTAACGACTTTCGCAACTACATGGCGCGTCAGGTTGAGCAGCGTAGTGGTTACAAGATGACCATTGATGGTAATTTGCGCTGGCACGTCTGGCCGCAGCTCAGTATTCTTTCGGGCCGAATGACACTTCAGGCACCGGGAGCCACGCAGCCAGTTATCACCGCCGACAATATGCGTCTTGACGTCAATTTACTGCCGTTGCTTTCTCATCGGCTGTCGGTTAAACAGGTGATGTTGAAAGGTGCGGTGCTGCGTCTGACCAGTGACAGTCAGAGGCGGTCCCCAGATGGTGCGCCGGTTGCCCCAGTCGACAGCAGTCAACTGACCTCGACTTTTGGTGACGACTGGTCATTTGACATTGCTAATCTGCGACTTAGTGATAGCCTGGTGATTTGGCAGCAGCCGGACGGAAATGAGTTGAATCTGCGGGGCGTAAATTTTTCTATGTCTCAGGATCGCCACCGACAGGTAAGTTTTGATTTCAGTAGCCAGCTGAGCCGTAATTTACGTACGCTGCAATTTTCCTTGAACGGTGAAATGGATGCCAGCCAGTATCCTGATCGCCTCAGCGCTCAGGTCGATGAGGCCCAGTATCAACTGTCGGGGCCAGATTTGCCGGAAGAAGGTATCAAAGGCAAGGTGTCGTTTGACGCGGGCTGGCAAAATACCGGTGAGCACTTCAGCCTGAAAAATATCATGCTCAGCGCTAACGACAGCCAGATAGACGGTAACATCAGCGGTTCGCTGACGGGCTATCCGCAGCTGAACGTTAATCTTCATGCCGCTAATCTTAACCTTGATACGCTAATGGGGTGTGAGTTGTCAGGAGGCAGTGAGCAGAGCGGCGCACTGAGCCGGTCACAGCCGCCGATCATTGCCCTACCGGCAATAGATAATAGCGCTAACTCCCCGCTAAATAAGATTGATGCTACCCTGGCAATTGTCATGGATAAGCTTCAATGGCGCGGAATGACATTTAACAATGTTCAGCTTGATGCCACTAATCATAAAGGACTACTGACGTTTTCGCGCTTCAACGGAAAAAGTGCCGAGGGTAATTTTTCGCTACCGGCCAGTATTAATGTGCGTGGCAAGTACACGCTGGTGAGCGTCAAGCCGGATTTACAAGACCTTGATGTTGCTCCTTTGCTTAAAGCCTTTGATCTGCCAGTTGTTCTTAGCGGCAAGCTGAGTGTGCAAGGCGCTCTCGCGGGTAAAGGGATGAGCCTGGAGGCGGCTAAACAAGATTGGCAGGGAAATGCCAGCCTGCAACTGCAAGAGGCTAAATTTTCCGGGCTGAATTTTGTACGCATGATCCAGCAGGCCGCCCGTCGCAGCAATGGCCTTGTTCAGTCCGATGAGCAAGAAGCAACAGGGACTTTACAGCAGCTCAGCGCCAGCGCCAATCTGAATAATGGGGTGATCAGCCTGAAGGATATTCAGGGCGAAAATCAGGTGATGACGTTACAGGGACAGGGGCAGGTCGATATGCAGCATCGTACCACCGACGTACTTTTTGCCGTCACGGTAGCAGGGGGCTGGAAGGGAGATAGCCAGCTGGTTCAGTACCTGCAAAAAACGCCGATACCGCTGCGAATCTATGGCAGCTGGGATAACCCGGACTACTCTTTACATCTTGATGATATTTTGCGTAGTCAGCTGAAAGATGAAGCACTAAAGCGTCTGCATCAGTGGCAGAATGGCCAGATAAAAGGTTGAGACAAACAGCACGCCGCTCAGGATCACCTGGGCGGCGTTAATTATCAGAGTCAACGAAAGCACCGCTTTGCACCACATAACCCTGTACGTTTCCTCTCTTGTCTGAGGCGAGCGTATACCCTGTCAGGTTGCCCTGAGATTTTTTCTTCTGTGCGTAGATATCTTCAGCTGTTTAAATGTGAATATAGCCCCCCTTCGCCGTCTGATATAAGCCTGAAATGTATGAGACGCCATGACCGGAACCCTGCAGGGGAAGGCATTGTAATGGCGTCCAAAGCAAACCCGGACGCCACTTAAAACACCTGATAATGCGCTATGTGCCAGCCAGAGTGGCATTTGAACGAATTACTGCTTTATTGCGGGCCGCTGTGCGCGATTCGACAGCCGGATGGCAAGAAGTGACCCGCCGGCCGAAGCCCGGCCGCTGGTGCCCCATTTTACGCTGCACAATGGTAAAGCGGGGATTGGCGCTAACGCACAGGGCGATCTGCTATTGGCTTCACGCGCCCTGAAGGATGAGGAAGTCGATAGGGCTAAACCTGCCGGATTTGTTGCAATGGTTATCAATGGGGAAATCCGTGCAGTTCCCTATTTTTCCATAAAATCTCAAGGTTAATCCCAATCGGGACGGGGCTTTGAATGATGCATTCGGCCAGTGGTGTATCGCTGCTGACCCTGCCGGTTGCGGGCTATTGCTGCTCGTTCGCACCAGGGGGGGGTGCGTAACATCTCTTTCGGCGCTTCATGACGTTTGTTGTTGCCATTATTTATACGTCCAATTCTCTGGACGTACTGAAACCCTTTAGTTTGCCGTGATGGTCAGTGAGGTGAGGATCCTGATGGATGTATCCATTCAAGATAATGTTGATAGCCAGCCGCTGAGCAACAGCAATGCAGCCAGCCTTATTCGTTTAGCCGTTGGTTCCGGTCATATTCGCCGCGCATAGATGGGTTATCCCACGGGTGATTTATGAAGCTGACTTTTTTTACCCTGCGGTTTCCGGTCTCTTCCGAATGCCTGCTTTCGGTTGCGCGCCTGACTGATAAAAGGGTCTTGATATAGCGATTAAAGCCTGCGCCAGGCTAAAAGCGATGGGGGCGGAGTTTGAATACACGATGACTGGTAAAGGTGATTGGCTCAACGAGCTGCAGGGGATGATCTTACGCCTGCAGTTAAGCGGCTGCGTTAAGCTGTCTGGATTTAAGCCGCAGGAGGAGATTAAGTCCTGTCTTGATGCGGATGATGTTTTTCTGCTGCCTTCATTGACGGCTAAAGGTGGGGATATGGAAGGTATTCCCGTTGCATTGATGGACGCGATGGCGGTAGGTTTACCGGTGGTATCCAGCCAACATAGTGGCATTCCTGAACTGATTGAAAATACTATCTCAGGCTGGCTGGCCGCTGAAGGTGACGATAAGTCACTGGCAAACATTTTGTTCAGCCTGGCACAGGAGGAGAACGACATCGAAACGGTTATCAAAGTCGCATGTGATAAAGTGGAAACCGAGTTTAGCCAGTATATTGCGTATCGTGAACGCATCCGCGTGCTTGAGCAGATCGTTCAGACACCCAGTGGTTAGACGATTTCAGTCCATGCTCAGCATGTGCAATTTGATTCGATAAGCAACAGTTTGGATGGAATTTGGTGACCGGCCTTAATTTTTATGCGTGTGGGGATTTCGTTCCGGCGTATTTCTATCCCGCAGCGGTAAGCTGTGTGTTTGCCAATGGGTATTCCGCTACAATGGTTGCTGTATGGATCTTTGACAGAACGTCGTGAAACTAATGATTGCAGGTGCCGAAGGGCAGGTGGGAAAAGAGCGGCTGAGGTCTGTCACTGCGAGCCATCAGATTTGCGCTGCGGTTTGCGTTCGCTTGACATGACAGATGAGGAGGCGGTAACAGCGGCTGTAAATCAACGGGAAGTGGACGACGAGATAGGATCTGACGCTAACTTTTCGGATTAATATTATGCTGATATATCAGTTCAGTATTGCATAATCGATGTGTATTTTTTACATCATTCAGATGGAAATGACATGACTAAACTCAAAGCAGTTATTCCGGTAGCAGGTCTTGGTATGCACATGTTACCGGCAACGAAGGCTATCCCTAAAGAGATGCTGCCTGTCGTTGATAAGCCGATGATCCAGTACATTGTGGATGAAGTCGTTGCTGCCGGTATTAAAGAGATTGTTCTGGTGACGCACGCGTCTAAAAATGCGATTGAAAATCATTTTGATACCTCTTACGAGCTGGAAGCGCTTCTTGAGCAGCGTGTAAAGCGTCAGCTTCTCAGTGAAGTGAAGTCGATATGCCCTCCTGGCGTAACCATCATGAACGTGCGCCAGCCACAGCCTTTAGGTTTAGGCCATTCAATTCTCTGTGCCCGCCCGATGCTGCGGGATCAACCTTTTGTTGTTGCGCTGCCAGATGTGATACTTGACGGTGCTACTGCCGATCCACTGCGTTATAACCTGGCCGCTATGGTTGCCCGTTTCGAGCAAACCGGTCGCAGCCAGGTATTGGCCTCGCATTATCCTGATATCGATCTCAGTGAGTATTCGGTGATCACTACCGAAGAAAAACTGGAGGCTGAAGGGCAAATTAGCCGCATCAAGGATTACGTTGAAAAACCGGAGCACCCGGAAACTTATCAATCAAATCTGACCGCGGTTGGCCGCTACGTCCTGTCTGCCGACATCTGGCCTGAGCTGGAAAAAACCGTGCCGGGTGCCTGGGATCGAATTCAGTTGACGGATGCGATCGCGGCTTTAAATTCAAAACAGCCGGTTGACGCGCACCTGATGACCGGAAACAGTTTTGACTGCGGGCGCAAACTCGGTTACATGCAGGCATTCGTTACCTACGGCTTGCGCAACCATAGTCAGGGTCAGATATTCCGGAAAAGAATCCAGAAGATATTGGCAAAAAGAAGTTGATTCTAGTCTGATGTGATAACCCGTATTAGGGAGATGAGATGGCTATTCTGGTTACCGGGGGCGCAGGCTACATTGGCTCGCATACCGTACTGGCGCTGTTAGAACGCGGCGATGATGTTGTTGTATTAGATAATCTTCACAATGCTTCGCGGGAGTCCATCAACCGGGTGGAAAAACTCGCGGGCAAAAAGGCAATTTTTATTGAGGGCGATGTGCTTAACCGTACATGCCTGCGCGAGCTGTTTGACAGCCACGATATAAGCGCAGTAATCCATTTTGCTGCACTGAAAGCGGTTGGTGAATCAACACAGTTGCCGCTTGAATACTATCAAAATAATGTTAGCGGCACGCTGGTTTTGCTGGAAGAGATGCGTAATGCCGGCGTGTGGAATTTTATTTTCAGCTCCTCTGCTACTGTATATGGTGCTGACGCGCCGGTTCCCTATGTGGAGACTTTATCCATTGGCGGTACCACCAGTCCCTATGGCACCTCCAAATACATGATTGAACTGATAATACGCGACTTTGCTAAGGCTGAGCCTGAATTCAAGGCGATCGCTTTGCGTTATTTCAATCCGGTTGGTGCGCACAAATCCGGTGAAATTGGTGAAGATCCAACCGGTATTCCCAACAATCTGCTGCCGTATATCGCGCAGGTTGCAATTGGGCGACTCGACAAACTGGGTGTCTTTGGCGGCGATTATGAAACCCCGGACGGTACATGCCAGCGTGATTATATACACGTGGTTGATTTAGCCGAAGGCCACCTGAAGGCGTTGGATCATCTGAGCAAAACGGATGGTTACAAAGCGTATAACCTTGGCGGAGGTAAAGGGTTCTCGGTGCTGGAGATGATCAAGGCTTTTGAGAAAGCGTCAGGGAAAACTATCCCTTACGAAATCAAACCGCGGCGTGATGGTGATCTGCCCGCGTTTTGGGCTGATGCCTCTTTGGCAAATAAGGAATTAAACTGGCGGGTGACCCGTGGGATCGACGAAATGATGCGTGACACATGGCTATGGCAGTCGAAAAACCCAAAAGGCTTTCGCTGAAATACAGTAAAGAGTGTGGGTCTGTACATTCCAATTTAATATTGAGCCCGGCCATAGCGCCGGGACTTTTATTTTCTCACGGATATAAAACTATTCTCTGAATTACTTGGCTTTAAATTACGCAAAATGAAGAAATTTTTTATGTTAATTGTAATAATTTTGCATAAAGTTAATCCTTTTTCATGAGCGAAATAGAGTAAGTCTCGTCCGAAAATAGATTGCTCATCGCATTTATTGATGAAAACTTTCAGCTGAGATTATCCAAATGAGAGATAAAGGCACGGCTGTGAGCGTGTGACACTAATGATATTAAATTTATTAAAATCATTACGGTGAGGTTGACCGTTCTACGTTCCTGTTCCGGTTAATATTTCGGGAGAGTGTGGTATTAATCAGCCGAATGGTTTTTCGAGGGATGCAAGAGATAGTCATAGAAGAAGGATTTAGTCATCGGCACGGATCAACTGTGAACATTTGCTGGTTCGGTTTCATAGACGGAATTAATTTACTCAGGCGCTCTAATAATTTTATTGCAGTAGAACGTCGGGACGGTGTTTGAATAATATCATGCAACTCACGCTGGCTTCATAAATAATATTTAAATAAATACAAGAATTTTTACTAAACAGTAAGTTTCTCTGAATCAGGCCCAATACAATTCTTTTACTTTTTTGGCTGGTTTAGGCCTGGCGGTGATATGACCTCTTATTTAGCAAAACCTGCCTTTTTTTCCAGGAACTGTATATTTTTCAATCTGATGGTTTTATCCCTGGCCTTTTTAAGCTAAGCTGGATTGTAATGATTCGGTTAGGTTAAAATTGTCGTAACTATTTACAGCTTAATGTATTTAGACTGAAACAACATATTGACAGGAGTTTTTAATGTCCAAACAGCAGATTGGCGTTATCGGGATGGCGGTCATGGGGCGGAATCTGGCTCTGAACATCGAAAGTCGTGGCTATACCGTTTCGATTTTTAACCGCTCACGCGAGAAAACAGATGAAGTTATCGCTGAAAATCCCGGTAAGAAACTGGTTCCTTATTTTAGCATTGAGGAGTTTGTCGAATCGCTTGAGAAACCCCGTCGTATTCTGTTGATGGTTAAGGCTGGCGAAGGCACAGACAAAACGATTGATTCTCTGAAACCCTACCTCGATAAGGGCGATATCCTGATTGATGGCGGTAATACCTACTATCAGGATACCATCCGTCGTAACCGTGAGCTCTCAGCTGAAGGGTTTAACTTCATCGGAACTGGCGTTTCTGGCGGTGAAGAGGGCGCATTGAAAGGACCCTCTATCATGCCTGGCGGCCAGGAAGAAGCTTATCGCATGGTCGCCCCGATCCTGGAAAAAATTGCAGCAGTTGCTGAGGATGGTTCTCCATGCATCACCTATATCGGTCCCGACGGTGCAGGCCACTACGTCAAGATGGTACATAATGGCATCGAATATGGCGATATGCAGCTGATCGCAGAAGCCTATTCATTACTGAAAAACGGTCTGCAACTCACAAACGAAGCGCTGGCTGATACCTTCGCCGAGTGGAACAAGGGTGAGTTAAGTAGTTATCTTATCGATATAACTAAAGATATTTTCACTAAAAAAGGGGATGACGGTGAATATCTGGTTGATGTCATCCTTGATGAGGCAGCTAATAAAGGTACAGGAAAATGGACCAGTCAGAGTTCTTTAGATTTAGGCGAACCGCTGTCTTTAATTACTGAGTCTGTGTTTGCTCGTTATATTTCCTCGATGAAAAAACAGCGCGTACAGGCATCTAAAATATTATCTGGTCCGGTCGTTAAACAGCTATCAGGTAGCAAAGAGAAAGACGCGTTGATTGAAAAAGTTCGCCGTGCGCTCTATCTGGGTAAAATTGTTTCTTACGCTCAGGGCTTCTCACAGCTTGCGGCTGCGTCAAATGAAAATAATTGGAATCTTAATTACGGCGAGATCGCTAAAATTTTTCGTGCGGGTTGTATTATTCGTGCCCAGTTCTTGCAGAAAATTACCGATGCCTATGTTGAGAATCCGAAGATCGCTAACTTGCTGCTAGCTCCTTACTTTAATAAGATCGCGGCTGAATACCAACAGGCTTTGCGTGATGTTGTTGCTTATGCTGTACAAAATGGCATACCTGTACCGACGTTCTCTGCGGCTATCGCCTACTACGATAGCTATCGTTCAGCGGTGCTACCAGCGAATCTGATTCAGGCCCAGCGAGATTATTTCGGCGCACATACTTATAAACGTATCGACCGCGAAGGCGTCTTTCATACCGAGTGGCTTGATAAGTAAATGATATAAAACCAGTGAGCCTGGCTCACTGGTTTTAAAAGCTTCTCACTCTGTTAAATATCTGGGTTGGAACTGAGGCTTTATGAAAATTATCGTTACTGGCGGGGCTGGTTTTATCGGCTCCGCCCTTTGTCGTTTTATTATCGAGCAGACAGAAAATCAGCTCTTAGTTATCGATAAGTTTACCTATGCAGGTAATCTTGATTCACTTGCGCCAGTTGCAAATCATTCCCGCTTTTCTGTGAAAGTGATCGATATCTGCGATGCAGAAGCCATTAAGTCTACTTTCAGTACCTTCCAGCCTGATGCAATAATGCACCTTGCGGCAGAAAGTCATGTTGATCGTTCAATTGATGGTCCTCATGCTTTTATTGAGACGAATATTGTCGGAACATATGTTTTGCTGGAAGCGTCGCGTAATTATTGGTACTCCTTGCCGGAAAATAAGAAAAAGGCCTTTCGATTTCATCACGTCTCAACGGATGAGGTGTACGGGGACTTGCAAGGCATCGATTCTCTTTTTACTGAGTCAACACCTTATGCTCCAAGTAGTCCTTATGCAGCGACTAAGGCATCAAGTGACCATCTGGTGCGGGCATGGTCGAGAACCTTTGGATTACCTGTCATCATTACTAACTGTTCAAATAACTATGGCCCTTATCAATTTCCGGAAAAACTTATTCCATTGACAATTATCAATGCGCTGGAAAATAGAATAATTCCGGTTTATGGAAAAGGGGAACAAATTCGTGATTGGCTTTATGTTGAAGATCATGCGCGGGCGCTTTATAAAGTTTTGACCGATGGTAGAACTGGTGAGACATATAATATTGGTGGTCATAATGAGAGAAAAAATATTGAGGTGGTGCGGACTATCTGCCATATTCTCGATGAAATTTTTCCGAATGAAAAGGGCGGAATGACTTTTTCATATAAAGAGTTAATTACATTTGTTACTGATAGACCAGGGCACGATTACCGCTATGCTATCGATGCGTATAAAATTAAAAACCAGCTTGGTTGGATTCCGTTAGAAACCTTTGAGTCAGGAATAAGAAAAACGGTTCAGTGGTATTTAAACAATGAACTGTGGTGGAAGAAAATACATTCTGTCCATCACTGCGATCAACGTATTGGCCTGTGTGAGAATAAGGTGATTCCATGAAGGGTATTATACTTGCGGGAGGGGCTGGAGCCAGACTGTATCCCATAACCCGAGGTGTATCTAAACAGCTACTGCCTGTCTATGACAAGCCGATGGTGTATTATCCTATTTCGGTTCTGATGCTCTCCGGCATCAGAGATATTTTGCTCATCACCACACCCGAAGACATTGGCGCTTACCAGCGGTTACTGGGTGATGGATCACGGTTTGGCATTAATTTGCAGTATGCTGTTCAGAAAAACCCTGATGGATTAGCACAAGCTTTCCTGATTGGCGAAAGTTTCATCACCAACGAACGATGCGCATTGGTTTTGGGAGATAATATTTTCTTCGGTCAGGGCTTTGGACAAAAACTTGAGACGGTAGCTCAACGTGAGCGAGGCGCGACGGTATTTAGCTATCAGGTCATGGATCCGGAGCGGTTTGGCGTAGTGCAGTTTGATAGTGAATTCAAGGCTATCTCTATTGAAGAGAAACCGCTTAAGCCAAAATCTCAATGGGTAGTCACGGGGCTCTATTTCTACGATAACAACGTCGTTGATTATGCCCGGCAGGTAAAACCTTCAGCCCGAGGTGAACTGGAAATCACTACCATTAACCAGATGTATCTGGATGCCGGGCACCTCCACGTTGAACTTTTAGGTCGTGGATTCGCATGGCTTGATACCGGGACCCATGATAGCCTTAATGAAGCATCTCAGTTTGTGCATACGATTGAAAAGCGGCAGGGTTTTAAGGTCGCCTGTCTGGAAGAGATTGCATACAATCGAGGCTGGATCAATGCTGACGAAGTATTGAAAGAAGCGAAAATGATGGAAAGCACACTATATGGTCAGTACCTGATCAGATTAATAAAAAATCAATCATAGTTATAAACCTAATTATGGGTGTTTTGATTTCTAAGACATCCTTTTTGGGCGAAAGATAAAAGCATATAATTATCTCTTAATGATCGTGAATAAAGTATTTTCGATGATTTAAATGCAAAAATTAATGCGCTTTCTGTAACCCCGGACCAAATTCTAATTTCAAACTTTCCTGAAGTAATTACGCTGGCCCACTGGCATGGCAGGGGGGCCATTTATATCAGCCCACCAGTAAATTCCCACTTCTCCCGGCATTTTTCCCAGCCAGTCGGCTGACCAGCATGCCACTGGTAGCAAACCGCATCCAGTGGCGGGCATAGAGCAGACCGCCATATTGTGCAACCATCGGTGTTAGCCTGTCGGTGAGTGGATCGAGGATCTCCGCAACTGTGTCGCCAGCCATTATCCACTCTCCGGGCTGACGACGGTGAAGGATCACCCCACTGTGCGGCGCAAAAAGATATTCGCAGCCTGATAATAAGAGGGGGGGATTTTTCAGGGCGGGAAGGGGCGCTACATCACCTGCAATAAAGCCGCCGTGGGTCAGGGCCGCGATGATTTTCCCGGCATCGTGTTCGCCCTGTTCCGCTGAAACATCGCATACTCCGCGCAGTTCAAGAGTTGCCGGTAGCAACCCGCGCGGCATGGGATAATCATCACCATAGTGCTGAGCCAGGGTTATCCAGGGTTCACAGCAGGCTTCGTCGAAGGGCTCGCCACCGGAGATTTGTGCCAGTAGCTGCACTTGGCTGCCGAGTAAGCGAGCCAGCGGCTCCAGCTCCGGCCAGGCATCAGGCGTGGTGTAGAGATGGGGAACCGCCTCCCAGTCGCAGTGCAGATCGAGCATCAGGTCAGCCTGCGCCGCCATGCTCAGCAGGATAAAACGCTGCGATTCAAGCTCACTGGCAGGGCTGATGTGATTGAAATGCGCATTAATAGCCGCACGGATGAGTCGACGATTCTGCTGCTCGTCCTGGGTCAGTTTGCTGGCTAAGCAAGGGATAAGCGCTGCGCCCAGCGTCGGGAACTGGCGATTGAAATCCTGGCCAGATTCACTGTGGAAGCGCCCCATATGGCTGCCGTGCCAGTGCTGGCTCATGGCGATTGGATTCGCTAAAGGCACCAGTGTAATACGTGCGTTGAGTTTCCCCTCAGCCTCCAGTCTAAGCAGCTGCTGCTTGAGGTACCAAGCCACGACCATACCAGGAAGCTCGTCGCCATGCAGCGAAGCCTGTATATACACCTGTTTGTCGCCCGGCGAACCAAAGTGATAGCTGATGATTTCGCGCTGGGTGCCGAGGGTAGCACTGAACAGTGGATGGTTTTGCTGCTGCATAATTGCTCGATATCCTGTTGCCTGGCAGCATCTGGCAGGCGCGTGCAGTTAACCAGATAACAGGCGGCATAAAGACCGCCTGACGCCGCTACTGCTGAATGGAAATATCGGTAGTGAAATATTTCTTTTGCAGCTTATCGAAAGTGCCATTTTTTTTGATTTCGGCGAAAGCGTTATCAATGGCAGTTTTCAGCGCTGTATCCTCCTTACGAAGGCCGATAGCGGTGCCTGGACCAATAATCGGGTCCTGAACAACAGGTCCTGCCAGCTCAAAATCTTTACCCTGCGGCTGTTTTAAAAAGCCAATGGCAGCCTGTGCGGCATCGGTGAATGTTGCATCAAGGCGACCCGAAACCAGGTCACTTTCAACCTGAGCCTGATCGCCGTAGGGTACCACGTTAACCCCATAAGGCTGCCATTTTGCCAGCGCGTATCGCTCCTGCACCGTCCCCTGCTGAACGCCGACGGTTTTCCCCTTCAGCGCTTCTGCCGTTGGCCGCAGGCCTGAGCCTTTGCGGGCAATCAATTGGGTGTGGGTATCGTAGAGTGGCACGCTGAAGGCAATCTGCTTCATCCGCTCTTCGGTTATTCCCATATCCGAAAGAATAGCATCGAATTTACGCGCTTTCAGCGCCGGGATCATGCCATCGAACTGGCTTTCAACCCAGACGCATTTAGCTTGCATTTGTTCACATAAGGCATTGCCTAGATCGATATCAAAGCCTACCAGCTTGCCTTGTGGCGTTTTGGACTCAAAAGGGGGATAGGTTGGATCAACCGCGAAGCGGACTTTTTCGATCTTTGCCTGGGCGGCAAAAGCGCAACCTGCTATCAGGCTAGACAGCGCCAGCTGACGAAGGCGCGTCGTTAATGTTCTATTTGTCATGGTTTTCCTGAGCTTTTTTATTGATCAATTTTGCAGGCTACTCTGGCTGGTGGGGGAAAGAAAGAGCGCTGCGGTCATTTAATGATATCAGCCTCTTCGGGTTGAGCAATGCGGCGATAATCGCTGGCATCCATCACCACCGAGCGGTCAAGTGCGCCTGCGTTGAAGGCAATTTCACGGTTGCGGTGGCATAAGCTGGGATCAGCGATCAGCTTTAACTCCTGATGAAAACTGAACGGTGGGATAGCCCCAAAAACACAGCCGGTCAGCCGTTCTACCTCGACAGGGCTGGCTAGCGAGGCGCGCATACCGCCAACTGCGCGCGCGACTTTGGTCAAATCGGCCTGCATGTCGGCGGGGAGTACCGCGAGAACATACTGTTTCTGTCCGTTTCCCTTGATGTGACAAACCAACGCTTTGGCACCCTGACCTATTTCCGTTCCGCGAATAGCGGCAACCGCTTCGCATTTTCCCGTGGCTTGGTGTGTCATTAGCTGAAACTGCGCCTGATTCTGTTCCAGGAGTGCCAGCAGTTTTTCCGTGGTCGTCATCGTTTACTCCTTAACGTTGTACGAAGCGGATTGCACAGGCTGCATCCCTCAATACTTATTTATGTCTGGAGCGCAAATTGCTAATCACCGCGCTTAAATCAAGTTCCTGATCCTGTAGCAGCACCAGTAAATGGTAAACCAGATCTGACGCTTCATTCACCAGCTCTGCACGATCGCGCACAGTGGCTGCCAGTGCTGTTTCAACCCCTTCTTCACCGACCTTCTGAGCAATACGTTTAGTGCCGCTGGCGTACAAACTTGCAGTGTAGGAACTTGCAGGGTCGGCCTGCTTACGCTCGGCCAGCAACTGCTCAAGCTGGTAGAGAAAGCCCCAATCGCTCGCTGCAGGTGTAAAACAGCTGGAGGTACCGCGATGGCAGGTAGGGCCGACGGGATCGACCAGTAGTAGCAGCGTGTCGTTATCGCAGTCGGGCGTGATGCTTCTCACATTAAGAAAATTGCCGGAGGTTTCCCCTTTGGTCCACAAGCGCTGTTTAGTTCGCGACCAGAAGGTGACGTGGCCACTTTCGCGGGTTTGGTGCAGTGCCCGCTGGTTCATATAACCCAGCATCAGCACTTCACCAGATACGGCATGCTGCACGATAGCCGGTATCATTCCGGCGGTTTTATCCCAATCCAGCGCCGCCAGTTGTTGTTCAGTTAGCACCTGCGTATCTCCACTTGCTCTGCGGCGAGATAGGTTTTTAACTCGCCAATAGTCATGATCTGTTTATGAAACACCGAGGCTGCCAGCGTCCCGTCGACGTTAGCATCCTGAAAGGCGTGCAGAAAATGTTCCATCGTACCGGCTCCGCCGGAGGCAATCAGCGGCACCTTGCAAACCTCACGTACTCTCTTAAGCTGCACCAGATCGTAACCGTTACGCACGCCGTCCTGATTCATCATATTTACTACAATTTCACCCGCGCCGCGTGCCTGTACTTCTTTTACCCAGTCGAGTGTTTGCCATGGCGTGACGCGGGTGCGCGTTTCATCGCCGGTATACTGGTTTACCTGGTACTGATCGCTGTTTTCGTCATACCAGCTATCAATGCCAACCACGATGCACTGCACCCCGAAACGGTCTGCCAGGCGAGTTATCAGCGTTGGATCTGCCAACGCCGGGGAGTTGATTGATATTTTATCGGCGCCAAAGGAGAGGATCTGCGCTGCGTCATCCTCGCTCCTGATACCACCGGCCACGCAAAAGGGAATATCGATCACCTCGGCGACGTGCGCGACCCAGCTTTTATCCACCACGCGCCCGTCCGATGAAGCGGTAATATCATAAAAAACCAGCTCGTCGGCACCTTCAGCGGAATAACGTTGGGCCAGCGGCACAATGTCGCCGATGATCTCATGGTGACGAAATTGCACCCCTTTGACTACCTGGCCATCGCGTACATCCAGACAGGGGATTATGCGTTTTGCCAACATGCTATGGCCTCCGAAACAGTAAATTTATTTTCCAGCAGCGCACGGCCGACAATCACGCCACGTGCGCCGCAATTCTGCAGCGCGACAATGTCTGACAGGGAGCCGATACCGCCGGAAGACTGAAACGCTATCTGCGGAAATCGCGCGGAAATTTCCTGATAGAGCGCCACGTTGGAGCCTTGCAGCGTGCCATCACGGGAGATATCTGTGCAAAGAACGTGCTCCAGCCCCAGGTCTGCAAAGTTTTCGATAACCTCTTCCAGCGTGACGCCTCCGGCTTCCTGCCAGCCGCTGACGGCGACTTCTTTACGATTGTTACTGTCAATGCGAACGTCGAGGGCCAGTACCAGATGTTGCGCGCCGAATGTGCTGAACCAGCTGGCGACTTCGTCAGGGTGCTTTACCGCCGTGGAGCCCACCACCACCCGTGAGGCGCCCGCTGTCAAAAGTGCTTCAACGTCGGCGCGGCTGCGGATGCCGCCGCCGATCTGTACAGGCACCTTGACGCTCGATAATAAATCTTTCAGTAAAGAAAGCTGGCGGCGGTTCGGATCTTTTGCACCGCTCAAATCAACCAGATGAAGCATTTTAGCG
The DNA here is from genome assembly GCF_900115045.1 of Izhakiella capsodis. Lineage (GTDB taxonomy): Bacteria > Pseudomonadota > Gammaproteobacteria > Enterobacterales > Enterobacteriaceae > Izhakiella > Izhakiella capsodis. The sequence goes on from NZ_FOVC01000005.1 coordinate 202,978, forward strand.
CCCTGCCCCTGGTAGGATTGCAGGCGCTGCAAGGGATCTCGTCCATAGTCGCGCTGCTGGCCGTAATCACCCTGGTGGAGGCGTACCACCTTGCCATCAATTAAATCCAGTGCCGGAATGATCATCCATTACATCTCCAGAAAGTTTTTTAGCAGCTGGGCGCCCGCTGCGCCGGAGCGCTCCGGGTGAAACTGTACGCCATAAAAATTATCGTGCTGTACTGCGGCGCTAAAGGCACCGCCGTAGTCGCACTGGGCGATGGTGCTGGCATTCAATGGCATCGCGTAGCTGTGAACAAAATAGAAATAGCTGTCAGCAGCGATACCGCGAAACAGGCGATGATCCGCCTGCGGCGTGATCGGATTCCAGCCCATATGCGGCAGCGGTAAACCATCGCGGGTCATTTTTACCACCGTTTCGTTAATCAGCCCGAGCGTCTCAATACCCCCACTTTCTTCGCTACGCAGACCCAGTAGTTGCATGCCGAGACAGATCCCCAGTACCGGCTGGGTACAGGCTCTGATTAAATCGGTTAGCTTGCGCTGCCTGAGCTGATCCATTGCGGCCTGAGCGGTGCCGACACCAGGCAGAAACAGCTTATCTGCGGCCAGCACCACATCGAGCTCCTGGCTGATGACCGGCTGATAACCCAGGCGCACCACCGCCCATTTCACTGACGCAAGATTGGCACAGCCGGTGTCGAGGATCACTACGTTCATCACAACACTCCTTTAGAGCTGGGGAGTTGGTCGCCGCTGACGCGTATCGCCTGACGCAGCGTGCGGCCAAATACCTTGAACAGGCTTTCCACCCGGTGATGATCGTTACGCCCTTTGGTTTTCAGATGTAGGGTGCTCATCATGGCGTACGACAGTGAGCGGAAAAAATGCTCAACCATTTCGGTACTTAAATCGCCGACCCGTTGGTAGTTATATTCCGCTTTATACTCCAGGTGTGGACGCCCGGATATATCCAACGCGCAGCGCGCCAGACATTCGTCCATCGGCAGCACGAAGCCAAAGCGCGCGATGCCGCGTTTATCGCCAAGTGCTTTCAACAGTGCCTCACCGAGCGCCAGACCGGTATCTTCGACGGTGTGATGATCGTCGATATGCAGATCGCCTTTGGCCTTGACGTGCAGGCGAAAACCGCCGTGGGTGCAGATCTGATCTAACATGTGGTCGAAGAAACCGATACCGGTATGAATCTGGTTATCGCCCTCGCGATCCAGCCAGACTTTAACGCAGATCTGCGTCTCTTTAGTATCACGCTGTACTCGAGCATGGCGGTCACGGCGGGTAAGCTGCTGTTCGATAGCACGCCACCTGATCCCATCCCGCCCGTATTGCAACCCATTAATACCCATATTTGATGCCAGCTGCATATCGGTGTCGCGATCGCCGATGACGTAACTGTTGGCGCAATCAAGCACACCTTCTGCCAGCCAGGAGGCCACCAGCGTGGTTTTAGGCTTACGGCAATCGCAGTTGTCTTGTGGTTTGTGCGGGCAGATCAATACTTGCCTGAATTGTATGCCCTGAGAGGTCAGGATTTGCATCATCAGGTTGTGCGGGCCATCGAAATCGGCCTGAGGGAAACTATCGGTGCCCAGCCCGTCCTGATTGGTGATCATCACCAGCTCAAAGCCTGCTTTTTGTAACGCGAGCAGCGCCGGAATGACGTCCGGCTCGAAGGCCAGCTTTTCTGTGCTGTCTACCTGAAAATCAAGCGGCGGTTCGCTGATTAAGGTGCCATCACGATCGATAAATAACACTTTCTGGCTCATGCTTATTCCCTGAGGTTGTCGATTGCAGGCAGGGCGGCGAGGGCGTTAATCACGTGGTCGCATTCTGCGCGGGTGCCAATGCTAATGCGCAGACAGTCGGCCAGGCCCGGTTGTTTATTCTGATCTCGCAGAATAATGCCTTGATTCCATAATGATTTAAATACAAAGCTTGAAGCGCGAAAGCGCACCAGCAGGTAGTTAGTTTCGCTCTCGTACACCGTCTCAACCCAGCGGCTTTGACGTAGCGCATCGATCAATAACGCGCGGTTTTCTTTGATTGTCTTAACATGGCGACGCATTTCTGCCAGCCCCTGCTCACTCAGCGCCTGGGCTGCGACATCGGCAACCGGCGTGGACAGCGGGTACGGCGCAATCACTTTCATTAACAGCGTGATAACTGGCGCATTCGCCAGTACAAAACCGCAGCGTAAGCCGGCAAGCGCGAAGGCCTTGGACAGTGTACGCAATACCACCAGATGAGGATACTCACCAAGCCAGCTGGCAACTGACGCTTGCGGACAGAACTCAATGTAGGCTTCGTCGGCGATGACCAGCGCCTTGCCGCGCGCCATCTCCAGCAACGTGCGAATGTCCCCGGCGCTAATCAGATTACCGGTAGGGTTATTGGGACTACACAGGTAAATCAGTTTTACCCCCCCAAGCTGTGCACCAATCTCTTCAAGGTTAATCTGCCAGTTTTCTCGTGCCTGCACGGTGCGGTATTCCAGACCGATGGTTTCGGCACTGACGCTGTACATACCATAGGTGGGCGGGCAAAACAGCACCGCGTCCTCGCCGGGTTCGCAGAAGGCACGCATCAGTAACTCAATGCCTTCATCGGCACCCCGACAGGTCAACACCTGATCAGGCTGTAGGCCGGCGTAGCTGGCATAGCGTTCGATAACCTGCTCAGGCTGACATTCCGGATAACGGTTTAGTGTTTGCTGAGTCAGCTCATAGGGTATCGCGATAGGGTACTCATTGGCATTAAGCCAGACATCACCACTTCCGCCCAATCGCCTGGCAGACTGGTAAGGCGTGAGTGCGCGTACGTTAGCGCGTGCCAGTTGTTCAATGCCCAGGCTCATGGTTTCCCCTTGATTGCCGCAACGCGCAGCGATACCGCATTTTTGTGGGCAACCAGCTGCTCGGCAGCGGCCAGAATTTCAATGGTTGAGGCCAGCGACATAAAGCCCTGCGGCGTCAGTTCCTGCACCGTCATGCGCTTCTGAAAATCGGCCAGCCCGAGGCTGGAGCAGGTCGCCGTGTAGCCGTAAGTCGGCAGGACATGATTGGTGCCTGAAGCATAATCGCCGGCTGATTCTGGCGACCAGTCGCCGAGAAAAACCGAGCCGGCACTGGTGATGTATTCGACCAGCGAACGTGCGTCGCGGGTCTGAATAATCAGGTGTTCCGGCCCGTAACGGTTACTGATTTCCACGCACTGCGCCAGGTCCTGGGCGACAATCAGGCGGCTGCTACTGAGCGCTTTACGGGCAGTTTCTGCGCGCGGCAGCTGCGCCAGGTGTCGCTTTATCGCTTCGGCCACGCGCTGGGCCATTTCGGTAGAGGGCGTCACTAAAATAACCTGAGAGTCCGGCCCGTGCTCAGCCTGAGATAGCAGATCGGATGCGACAAAATCCGGCGTGGCACCTTCGTCAGCGATGACCAAAACTTCAGAGGGGCCGGCAGGCATATCGATAGCCGCACCGTCGAGGCGCTGGCTAACCTGACGTTTTGCTTCGGTAACCCAGGCGTTGCCGGGGCCAAAAATTTTGTCGACTTTCGGCACGCTCTCCGTTCCCAGTGCCAGTGCGGCAATAGCCTGCGCCCCGCCAACCTGGAACACCTCTTTTATGCCACACAGTGAGGCAGCATATAGTATTTCGTCGGCAATCGGCGGTGGTGAGCAGAGTACAACTCGTCGACAGCCAGCAATACGTGCCGGGGTTGCCAGCATCAGCACCGTGGAAAACAGCGGCGCCGAGCCGCCAGGAATATACAGGCCGACACAATCCAGCGGGCGGGTCAGCTGCTGGCAGCGAACCCCCGGCATGGTTTCTACGTCGACCGTTGCAGGCTGTTGAGCGCTATGGAAGATCTCGATGTTGCTACGCGCAACGTCCATCGCCTGTTTCAGATCTTCGCTCAGACGGCCTGCGGCTGCGGCAATTTGCGCCTCACCGACACGCAATGTCTCCACGTCTGTTTTATCAAACTGCTGGTTATAAAAGTAGAGTGCCGCATCACCTTGCGCCTGTACTTTTTCCAGGATAGCGCTGACTGTCTGACTGACGGTGTCGGAGGCCGAAATCGCCGGGCGCATTAATAACTCAGCTTGCTGTTGCGCGCTGCACTGCTGCCAGTCTATGGGGGTGGTAAACTCTGCCATGGTGTTTACTCCATCATTTTTTCAATCGGTAATACCAAAATTGAGCTGGCGCCAAGCGCCTTCAGCTTTTCCATCGTTTCCCAGAACAGGGTTTCGCTGCTGACCATGTGCATCGCGACACGGTTTTTATCACCCGCCAGCGGCAGCACAGTAGGACGTTCAGCGCCAGGCAGCAAAGCAATGATGTCTTCAAGACGGTCACCCGGTGCGTGCATCATGATGTATTTTGACTCACGCGCCTGAATAACACCCTGAATTCGGGTCATCAGTTTGTCGATCAGCTGTTGTTTCGCGGCGGGCATTTCGCCATCACGTTGAATTAAACAGGCTTTGGAACGGTAAATGACCTCCACTTCACGCAGACCATTGGCTTCCAGAGTGGCGCCGGTTGAAACCAAATCACAGATAGCATCGGCAAGACCGGCGCGCGGTGCTACTTCTACTGAGCCATTCAGCAGGCAGGATTTGAAGCTGACACCTTGTTTGTCGAGGTATTTTTTTAGCAGATGGGGATATGAGGTAGCGATGCGGGTGTTGTTCAGACATTGCGGGCCCGTGTACTGCGCATCTACCGGCATCGCCAGTGACAGGCGGCAACCGCCAAAATCCAGGCGACGTAGCGTCTGATAACGGGGTTCTTCACCCTGCGCCTGGCGAGTCAGTAGCGCCTCTTCCAGCACGTTCTCACCGATAATACCGAGGTCAACGACGCCATCCATCACCAGTCCTGGAATATCGTCATCGCGTACGCGCAGAATATCGATGGGCATATTTTCAGCGAAGGCTATCAGGCGCTGCTGCTGTAAGTTGATTTTAATGCCGCAGCGGGCAAGTAATTCGCGAGAATCATCACTCAGGCGTCCTGATTTTTGCATAGCGATGCGTAAGCGTGCGTTATCTAACATGAAGCCGTTCCTTTTTATCGAAATTGAAGCTGGCGTCGTAACGATGTTTTGCGCCTGGTTATTGATTCATCTGACCATAAAAAAAGCCCCCGGAAGCTGATCTTCCGGGGGCTTTTCATCGCGCTTTTCGCCACTGGAAGATCCTGAATGTCTTCCAGCACACATCGCCTGAAAGACTAGCCAGGGTGATGGTGATGATGATGGGTAAACATAGCGCGTGTCATAATTTCTCTTTGAATGAATGACATTTCATAAACTGGTATTTAACCTAACCACAATGCTGACCCAGCGCAACCGTTTTTTGCCAATGATCGAAAATTCACAGCTGAAGCGATGATTGTCAGTTGTTCGTGGCTGGCGTAGCCTTAACACTTAACCCGCGTTGGAGGTAGGGATGAAGAGAGTAGCGATTGTAGGGCTGGGTTGGTTGGGAATGCCGCTTGCGCTTGCGCTAAATGCATCTGGATGGCAAGTCTGTGGCAGCAAAACGACGCGCGATGGTGTCGAAGCGGCGCGCATGTGCGGCCTTGATAGTTATCAGCTGCTGTTAACGCCAGGTCTGGAGTGTGATGCGGAAGATCTCGAGGCGCTGCTGCGTGTGGATGCTTTGGTCGTACTGTTGCCCGCCGGCAAGACGTTCTGCGGAGAAAGCTACCTGCTGGCCGTTCAGCAGCTGATTGACAGCGCGTTGGTCTACGGCGTTCAACATATTCTATTCACCAGCTCAACCTCAGTTTATGGTGAAGCCAGTGGCGAGATGAACGAGGATTCGCCGCTGCGTCCGGCTTCGGTTACTGGCAGGGTTTTGGCTGAGCTTGAGAGCTGGCTGCACGATCTGCCGGGTACGCAGGTCGATATCCTGCGGCTGGCGGGGCTGGTTGGCCCGAAACGTCATCCGGGGCGTTTTCTGGCGGGTAAAAGCGGGCTGGAAAATGGTCATCATGGGGTAAATTTAGTGCATCTTGACGATGTCATTGAGGCCCTGAAACTACTGCTTGAGTGCGGGAATGGTGGCGTTTGGAATATCTGTGCGCCTGAGCATCCGACCCGAAACCGCTTTTACCCTGAGGTGACACGCCAGCTGGGTCTGACGCCGCCACACTTCAGCGACACCCCCGCAGGGCCGCCGGGAAAACTTATCGACGGCAGTAAAATATGCCGTGAGATGGGATTCCGCTATCGCTATCCAAATCCAGGTAATATGCCATTAGACACGATGAACGGTGTGGACTGAGCTGGCTGCTGTTATGCAGACTTTTTTCTCTGACCCGCCACTGTCACATTTCGGCCAGGCGAATGTTGAAAATTCAGGCAAAAAGGCTGACTGCCGCCAGTGGCGGGGCGTCATGTATTCCCTGTTTTGATCCCGCTTACGGGCAGTGAATAAAGTATCAACGAAGGCCTTAGCGTATTGGCATCAGACTTTAAAATGGTGCAAAATACGCCCCCGGCAAAATGACACAATAACCGACGCTTATCGCGCCGGTTATTTTTTTGCCTTCTCATAGGTTAATATTAACGAGGCCGGTTTGCGTACCGGATAGATAGTCACTGAAGCGCGTAACGCGTGTGATGTTGAGGAAAAGAACGATGGGGCAGTACATCCAACTGGTAGCCGTATACGCCGCAGGGCGTCTGCGTCAGGGCTATGGCTCGGCGGCGAAAAAGGCGTTGCTTCGCACCTCCCTTCATTTAAATGAGGGTGTCAATACCTTCATTCCTTCATATTGCACACGACGAAGTTTCTCTGTGCGCAAGCCTGTGATGGTTGCTACTACGGAGGGGCTGCGTGATGTCGCATAACGTCAATACTGCGCCGCGTGCGCATCTGAAAAAAACGCTGACGCTGTTTCCGGTGGTCATGATCGGGCTGGCTTATATGCAGCCGATGACATTGTTTGATACTTTCGGTATCGTTTCCGGTTTAACTCACGGTCACGTCGCAACAGCGTATGCCTTTGCGCTGGTGGCAATCTTGTTTACCGCGCTCAGTTACGGCAAGCTGGTTCGCCGCTTCCCTTCGGCTGGCTCCGCCTACACCTATGCTCAGAAGGCGATAAGCCCGCACGTTGGTTTTATGGTCGGTTGGTCGTCATTACTGGACTATTTGATCATGCCGATGATCAATATCCTGCTGGCTAAAATTTATTTTGAGGCGCTGGTGCCAGCGATACCGTCGTGGATCTTCGTGGTGCTGCTTGTTGCCTTCATGACCCTGTTTAACCTGCGGGGCATTAAAACCGTTGCCAACTTCAATAGCCTGATCGTTATTTTGCAGATCATGGTGATGGCGTTGATTGTTGCCCTGGTCATCTATGGCGTTGCCCACGGAGAAGGCGCGGGTACGTTGATGAGCAGCAAGCCTTTCTGGTCACAAAACTCTCATGTAGTGCCGATGATCACCGGTGCGACCATTCTGTGCTTTTCGTTTCTTGGTTTTGATGGCATCAGCTCGTTGTCTGAGGAAACTAAAAATGCCGAGCGGGTGATCCCGCGCGCTATTTTTTTGACGGCGCTGATTGGTGGCATCATCTTTATTTTCGTCTCCTATTTTTTACAACTTTATTTTCCTGATATTTCCCGTTTTCAGCATCCTGACGCTTCGCAGCCGGAAATCATGCTTTATGTGGCAGGTAAAACCTTCCAGTGGTGCATTCTGATTTTTTCCTGCGTTACGGTGTTAGCTTCAGGCATGGCGGCCCATGCTGGCGTGTCACGTCTGATGTATGTCATGGGACGAGACGGCGTTTTTCCGGAGCGTTTTTTTGGTTTTATTCATCCGAAATGGCACACCCCGACGTGGAACGTGCTGCTGGTTGGCGCTATTGCGTTATCAGCGATTACCTTCGATTTGGTCACCGCCACGGCGCTGATTAATTTTGGTGCGCTGGTCGCCTTTACCTTTGTCAACCTGTCGGTAATTTCTCAGTTCTGGATCCGTGAAAAGCGTAACCGCACGTTGAAAGATAATCTCAATTATCTGCTGCTGCCGATTCTGGGCGCACTGACGGTTGGTGCGCTGTGGATTAACCTTGAAGAGAGTTCAATGATCCTGGGCCTTGTCTGGGCGTCAGTGGGGATTGTTTACCTGGCTGTGGTTACCCGCAGTTTTCGTAATCCGGTACCGCAGTACAGTGAAGAAGGACTCTAATCGGTTCTGATAAAAAGCGCGGGCTCTTTCTGGCCCGCGCTTTTTTTAAGAGGTCAGCTCTCTGGCATATTCAAACATCGCTTTTAACTGAAGCAATTTCGCCTCTTCCCCTTCATAGCGACTGGCGAGCGCATCCAGTTCCAGTAAAAACTGCTCAACGCGCTCGGGGTTTAACACCTCGCGACGGTGTTGTAACCAGCGCAACTGCTCACTGTCATCCAGCGTGCCGGGAAAATTGCGGGCGCGGTAGCGAAACAGTAATTTTTCAATACGCTTATCATTGTAGCTCAGCGCCAGCGCCGGCAGGTTTTCCGGTGAGGTACGCTGAATAATGAGCATCGCATTGCGATCGGCATCGCTGAAAAAACCATCGTAAAGCTGGGTGTCAACATCATCGCCGGGGATAAAAGGCGGTGCCTCGGCAAACAGTGCCACCACCTTTTCCCTGACCTGCGGATTTTGAAGCAGTAGCTTCTGGTTATCAAGGCAGCGATTGTGGTCGATATTCAGTCGCTCAGCATCCTGTGGCCGTAGCGTGCTGACCGGGGCAAGTACCGGACATTTATTAATGTGTACCAGCTTGATCGGCACTGGCGATTCGCCTTCTGCCAGCGCGGCACGTCGGCTATAAAGTCGCTGACGTAGCTGGTCAACGCTTAAAGAGAGCAGAGGGGACATATCGCCGGCCAGGTCACAGCTAATGACCGCATTACGGTTATCCGGATGCCAGGCCAGTGGAGCAATCAGACTGGTATTGCCACGGCTGGCGCCAAACATACCGGAAATATGGACCAGCGGTTTCATTCTGGGGATATCAATCAGCGTTGACAGCTTTTGTTTGCTGCGGTGGGTATAGAGATAATCAAACAGTCGTGGCTGTTTTTCTTTTACCAGCTTGGCCATAGCGATGGTGGCATAAACGTCAGACATGGCATCGTGTGCATTTTCATGTGCAATGCTGTTAGCTTTGGTGAGATGTTCAAGGCGAAAGCTGGGAAAGCCGTCATCATTTTCCGGCCAGATAATACCATCGGGTCGCAGGGCGTAGCAGGCGCGCATGACATCCAGCAAATCCCAGCGGCTGTTGCCGTTTTGCCAGCTCCACGCGTAAGGATCATAAAAATTGCGATAGCAGAGGTTGCGGGTCACCTCATCATCAAAACGAATATTGTTATAACCGACAACGCAGGTTGCAGGTTGAGAGAAAAGCTGGTGTATCCGTCGGGTAAATACCGCCTCATTAACGCCCTGTGCGTTGGCCTGCTGTGGCGTAATGCCGGTGATCATTACCGCCTCAGGTTGCGGTAGATAATCATCCGCCAGCTTGCAGTAAAACACTTCCGGCTCGCCAATGATGTTGAAGTGACTGTCTGTACGCACGCCAGCAAACTGTGCAGGACGATCCCGCGTCGGGCTGGTGCCGAAGGTTTCGTAGTCATGGAAAAGAAAACTGCTCTGTATTTCGTTGCTCATGCGTGTTTGAACCTGATAGCGTTTGCGTATGTATGTTTATGT
>NZ_FOVC01000021.1 GCF_900115045.1 Izhakiella capsodis
TAGGGATGAGCTATATCTTTTCTTATCACCCTTAACATTGATGCTAATGCTTGGCCAGCCTTTGAATTCTACGTCTGGGAAACAAAATGCATCGGAATCAATATCTTTTCTTGCAAGCATCGAAGAAATGAAAGCATTGAATTCAGCTTCATTTTGAATCAAGAACTTTTCTGCGGTTGTCATTTTTTCCTTGGAACTCTCTGGGAAATATTAATTGTCCTGATCTATTACCAGATACACGCAAAAGTACATTATGGGCATTTGCTATAAAAATTACAGTCCTTTCCTCTGCGATCTACCATTACCCAAGCTCACCGCCTCACGCATCCACACACCCAACCCCGCCATGTCCCTGATCACATTAATTTTATTTACGTTTTGCTATGATGCTTTACCGTGGGACTCTCTCAGCCTCTGTTCAAAATAGGCGTCGTAATGAGCCTTCATTGCTTTCATCTCGCGCATGAATTTCTCTTTCTTATCATCAGGTAAGGCTGAAAATACATCTATAAGCTCTTGATGTTCAGCAGTTATTTCTTTCTTTTCACAGACAGATGTCAAGTTTCCATTGGAGGATTTTCTTATGTGGTCCAAGAGTGGCGACACTGATGGATTTATTTCCTCAGGTTCAACATCAAGAAGTGCAGAAAATTTCAAGAGATTTTCTATATTTATGGAAACCTTAGCATTTAAAAATTGGCTGATAGCCGCCTGAGTACTGAAACCCAAAGCGCACGCAGCTTTCTCTTGGCTCAAACCAAGCAGAGTCTTTTTTTCATCCCATATTTTTTTTAACCGCTTAGCGATCTGGATATCTTCTTCGGTAATTATGTTTTTCTTGGCCATATCGGTAGTTTATTTGTGACACTAATATCTATCAAATGGTGCTACTATTGACGCGGAGAATGAGTAGCACTAATATGGCTCCATAGAGATAGGAGGAGTCCAATGAATCTTTGTGATTATTTAAAGCTAAACAACATTAGTCAGTCAGACTACGCACTTGCTGCTGGAGTTAGTCAGGGGTTTGTTAGTCAGGTAATTTCTGGCAGATACAAGCCAAAAGGAAGGAATGCGATCAGATGGGCTGAAGCAACCAACTGGAATGTTACACCCCATGAGTTAAACAGTGATGACTATCCAAATATAACTGACGGTATCCCGAAAAATCAATCTGTAGCTTAAATAATAAGCCTTTCCCCGCTCTCTACACAACGGACACGAAGTCCTACGTCGCTGAAAAGCGAAATCCAACTTAACAAATTTTACTGTGGCAAACCCCACGGTTTAGCCACGCACTTAAATCAACAAGGAGATATTACGAAATGGAAGCTGCAAAACACAGCAAAAGAGTTCGAGAGGTTGAAAGCGAGTTGCGTTCTCGCCTTGTCATGATGGGCCAGGGCAATTTCGCGAAGATGGCCGGCTGGGCTGATTCGAAAGTTAGCCGCCTGAACCTGCGCGACATGGCAACAGTATTCGTGCTGTTGGAGAAAGTTTGGGAAACGAGTCTGATTGCAGAAGTTGCACGTCAAGCAGTTGCGGCGGTGTTGGGAAAAGAAAGCGCCCCGGACTGCGCAAACAGTTTCGAGGCATGAACTGAAAAATAAACTCAGAGGTACAAGTATGCCAGGAATTATCAAAACGAGCAACAATACTCTGATAGGTACTGATGAGCTACTGATTATCGTAAATCAGTCCAGAGCTGAGCATGGAGAAAGCGCGGTACGTAACAACGATTTTATCGTCAGAGTCAAGGATGAGCTAGAGGGGGAGTACTACGAAACTTTCGTAGTTCAAAATTTGAACGGAACCAAGTCCGAGCAGCTCAAAATTTCTAACGATCAGGCTGTTTTGGTTGGTATGCGCGAGTCTAAATCTGTTCGCCGCACAGTTCTGGCAAAACTAAAGGCCAAACAACCTGCCGCAGTTCCGCAAACTCTCCCTGAAGCGCTCAGGCTTGCCGCTGACCTGGCCGAAGAGAAGCAGAAACTGGAGAATCAGCTAGCCATAGCCGCGCCTAAGGCTCAGTTCGTTGACAGCTATGTCAATGCTACGGGATCGCTCGGCTTCCGCGAAACCTGCAAGTTGCTTCACATCAAAGAGAACGCCTTCCGTCAGTTCCTTCTCGATAACGAGATCATGTATCTGCTGGCCGGAAAGCTTACTCCTTACGCCCAGCACATTGACGCAGGCCGCTTCACAGTAAAAACAGGCGAAAGCCAGACCAACGGGCACGCTTTTACACAGAACAAATTCACCCCTAAAGGCATTCAGTGGATCGCAGGTCTATGGGCTGCGCATCAGGTTCAGGAGAGAGCAGCATGAGCATGATTTTAATGGCTAAAGCCATGAGCATTACTGTTGGCAATCCATTAAGAAAGTTGGTTCTGATTAAACTTGCCGACAATGCAAATGATAAAGGGGAGTGCTGGCCATCTTACCAGCACATTGCTGACCAGTGCGAAATCAGTAAGCGGTCAGTAATGCGACATATCGACGATCTTTGCGAGGTTGGATTACTCCGTAAAGAGTATCGGCCAGGCCCAAAAGGGAACTCCAGCAACATTTATCATCTGAGCCTGGATAGTGACAGAAAGTCACCAGAGGTAGTGACACAGAGTCACCACCCTAGTGACACAGAGTCACCACCCCCTAGTGACACAGAGTCACCCAGAACCAGTCACTCTTTTGAACCAGTCAATGAACCTAATGATCCCCCTAAATCCCCCAAGGGGGAATCGAAAAAATTCGACCCTTTAAAAATTGAAATTCCTGACTGGCTGGATCGCAACGTCTGGCTTGAGTGGATTACATACCGGAAACAATCTGGCAAGCCTATAAAAACGGCTATGACAGTTAGCAAGGCATTAAGTCTGCTAAAAGAGTGCCTTGATGGAGGCCATGATCCAGCAGAGGTCATAAACGCCAGCATAGCCAACGGCTATCAGGGATTGTTCAAGCCAAAGAACGCAATTTGCAAACCATCACCTGCTCAACAGCCAACCCCCCACTGGAACAGCCCTGAAGGCTGGAAGGATTTCTTATGAGCGCGCAACTACTGACAGCGATAAATAATCGTGACGGTGCGGCTATGGCTCGTATGGCTTGCGGACGGTATGAACCCGATAAGGTCATCAACAGTGAAGCTGAGGCGCTGGTAGACTCACTTTTCCGGCAGCTGAAGCAGATTTTCCCCGCCGCAGTCAGTACCAGCCTTCGCAACGAAGCCGTAGAGAAAACGACTAAGCGCCAGTGGATTGTAGCTTTCGCAGAAAACGGCATTAAAACCCGTGAGCAACTTTCGGCAGGTGTCCGTCGCGCCCGCGCAAGCAACTCTGATTTCTGGCCGTCACCGGGAAAGTTCATAAGCTGGTGCAAAGACAGTTCGACGATTCTTGGTATTACTCAGAACGACGTTATGACTGAGTTCCGCAAATACAACAGCCGGAAAGGGGGATATACGACACCTGAGCAGTATCCGTGGCCGAAGCCTATTTTTTATTGGATCGTGCTCGATATGCGCTATGCGATGTTGCAGCGTCAGCTTAGTGAGTCAGAAGTTGAAAAGTTCGCGTCTCGTAAACTTGATGAGTGGTCAAAAAAGGTAGCCGCTGGAGAAGCAATACCGGATCCGGTTGCCAGGCTGGAATCGAAAAACACGGTTATGCATTCGGTTACGTCGCAATCTAATGATCTGAGTATTCATTACATGCCGAATGCGTCCGCGCTTGGCTCAGTCACTCCGGCTCAATGGCTTCATGCAGAATTTAAACGCCGTAAATCGGCAGGATTGGTGTGACATGCTAATCGCTAAAATCATCGGCACGGGGTGGATGCTGTTCTGGTTTTTTATGTGCCTATCTCTAATGGCAAAGTCACTCAAGGAAGGTTCAGACGCGTTAGGTGGATTATTTAGTGCAAGTCTAATGTGGTTAATTTTCGGCTTTGGGCCAATAGTCATCGTCAAATTCGGATGGGGGTTTATCAGGTGAATGAGGATTTACCAACAGTCATAGCAGAAAACAATTTAACCCTTGCGCCGGATTTGACCATCAAAGTGCTGATGCTCAGCGATGGAAACCGCACAATACCTGAAGTCGAAATGCAGCGCGCTTGCGAATGGCTTGGAGTCAATTTATCGACACTTCAGGCGATGACGCTGACCAACCAGAGGAGAGGGGGTGATGAATTTTTTTAGAATATCGGCTCTTTTTTTTAATTATGCGTCTTACCCCTTCGGATTTCTTTGTCTTGCAATTCAAATGACCGGGTTGATTCTTGCCTACCCATTCGCATGGGTTAGCGACATGTTGGAGAAAATTAGCTTTAGACTGAAATATAAATCCATTTCAGGAAAGAGGGATGGCAAATCATGATCGACCAACAAACAGAGTTTGAGGAGTGGTGGAGTTTGCCAGAGCACGAGGAATTACGTAAATCCTGCGCACAAGGCTGGGGCTGGCAAATCTGGCAGGCCAGCAGAGCGGCGGTTATTGTTGATATACCATCTAAAATTGGGGAATGGAACACTGTGAACGGATATGTATTACCAGAGGCTGAGAGCTACGACGAAGCGATAGACGACTGCGCCTACGCCATTCGCGAAGCAGGGATATCCGTGAAGGAGGATGAGTGACAGCTAAAACCGTAACTATCTCGAAACGCGACTACAGGCAGATATTCAACGCATATATCAACGCCACAAATTGTATGCAGCAGGTGCTGATGATCCACCGTGGTGATAATAAATTTTCCGATAGAGCTGTATGGGCGACTGAGGATTTATTGCAGAAAATAACTCAGCAGCTTAAAGAGGTTATTGATGGAGAAACAAACGTTCTTTCTCAGAAATGAGCAAGTAAGACGAAACCTTATAGACGCAATCAACAAACTCCCCCTGAACGACCACCACCCACTCACTGTACGCATTACCGATTTTGACAGATCACTACTCCAGAACAGTATGTTCCACGCACTATGCGGTGACGTTTCGCGTCAGGCTATCTGGATGCAAAAACAGCGAAAGCCTGTTCAGTGGAAAACGCTGTTTGTGTCTGGCCACGCGGTAGCAACAGGGCGGGGTGCTGATGTTGTACCAGGTCTGGAAGGGGAATTCTGCAATATCAGAGAATCAACGGCAAAAATGGGAATTAAGCGCATGACCAGCCTTATCGAATATTCCACGGCCTGGGCTGTGGGTAATGCCGTGAAATTGCGCGAGGTTCGTTACAGCAATGATTTTTACGGGCGGTCAGCATGAAAACAGCAAGCAAAGCAATAACAGAACTACTGTCGCACGGCATGGCGTACAGAATTGAAAAAATAGTAGAAAAGACGGGCTTTAAAAAATCAACGGTATCAAGTGCTCTTAGAGAGCTGCAAGCTGCAGGTCTTGTCGTGAAAGAGAAAGACCCGGCGTTCAGCTATCGCTATGTCTATTTGAGCGCGAATGCGCCGCAGGGGTTTGGAATAAGTCGGCGTCTGTGTGAGCTAAATAACATTTTAAGAGAGCTGCGACGTGAAAAAAACATGGTTCACGCATGAGCCGCTAGACACCGATACCGCAAACGAACTCCTGTCACGATACGCCGCCCGCAACATTCAAACTCAGAAATCATTAGCAGCCGATCCGCGAATGTGGCTTGTCAGCGCCCTGTTGCCATTTTCTGAGCGTGAGCCTCGGCAGGACAGGAGATATCAACAAAAATTCTGGAGCTGAAATGTCGCTTAAAAGAGATAAATGGGACGCTGTTTTCTCTCAGCTTGTAAGAGAGCGAACAAACTGGACATGCGATTATTGTGGGCGATTTTTTCATCATGAAAAACAGAAGTTACATTGCTCTCACTTCAAGTCACGCCGCCACAAATCAACTCGTTATCACCCATACAACGCTTTTGCTCACTGTGTCGGCTGTCATCGTAAGCTTGAAGAAGATCCTCACGAATTCACGATGCACGCAAACATCATCTACGGAGAAATGACTATTGACCGTGTAGCCCGCCTTGCATCCATTCCTGTGCGGTTAAAGCCGTGGCAGATGGATGACATCTACCAGCACATGAAAACCGAACTGGAGCGCTTACAGGAGCTTAGGGCTGGGGGCGTAACGTGTCGTTTAGGCTTTACGCTTCCGGAATGGTATCAGGACGGGATCACTTATCGGATGGGGGAAGCAACGTGAGAGACATTCAGCAGGTATTAGAACGGTGGGGCGCTTGGGTGGCGGATAATCGGGAAGATGTCTGCTGGCCGTCTATCGCGGCTGGTTTTTCAGGGCTTATACCGTCAAAGGTAAAAAGTCGTACTCAGTGCTGTGACGGGGATGGAGTGATTATTTCTAACATCATGGCCGGGCTACGCAGTAAGCATCTCGCAGCTCATGACCTGCTGTTTGACTACTACGTATTTGGAAAAACATTTATGCAACTGGCGTATGAGCATCACTGTTCAGATACGCACATAGGTAAGAAGCTACAGAACGCCGAAGGGGTGTTAGATGGTTACCTTATGGCGTTAGAAATAAAATTAGAAATGGACAGATATGTCAGGCGGGAGGTGGTGGCTTGACGGTTCATGGTATCCGGGGCTATATTCTCATTGCAGCCGCAAAATCGGCTGTCGGGATTGGAACCCCGGATATCTAAGAGACGCATAGCCGCGTTAGCGGTTTTTTTATGCGCTAAGCACAGTCACATCAGCATTATGGTGGGGCGTGCGGGGGAGCCGAAAGGCTCGCCGGGTTCTCTTAGCCGGTAGTTCCAACCCTGTACGTCTCACCACCCTAAGATTGGAGCCTGACGGTGGTGATTATCCTGACTAAGAGGAATTACCATGTATACAATAACCGCTGAAACACTTACCCCTATCAAACATAACCAGATTCCTGTTGTTACTACTGAACTACTGGCGCAGCTTTACTGTTCAGAAGAAAAATATATTCGTCAAAACTATAAACGTAATGAAGATAGGTTTGTCAGTGGAAAACACTACTATAAAGTTACAGGAAGTGAACTACACGATTTGCGAACCTCTCAAAGAGGTTTACAAATTTCACCCAAGACCCGATCACTCATTCTGTGGACAGAACGCGGAGCCGCGCGCCATGCCAAAATGCTTGAAACAGATCAGGCTTGGGAAGTGTTCGAAAAACTGGAAGATAGCTATTTTCGGCAGCCAGCATCACAGCGACAACCCTTCAACGCAGATCTGCATATCACTATCCGAAATGATGAAATAATAAGTATCAGGTCATTAAGCGCCGGAGAATATGTAATGAGCCTGTCCGTCTTTGAAGAAATGATTGGGCGAAAGGGCTATAAAGTCGTTCACAAAGATGACATCAAAGAAGCGGCTAGAAAATATTTGCTCGAACGGCTATAAATAAGTTTACGATCGTAAAATTATGAATATCATGATAAGAGTGACTACTACGTCATGATGCTTACCGAATACTACGCTTGACAGATCGTTGAGAAATGTTGAGTCAGAAAGCCCCGGCAGAAATGCGCGGGCTTTTTCATGCTTAGAATTTGAGTTGGATGAGGCAGATAAATAGCTTTCTGTACTTAGGTATAGGCGTAATGTGTACCTTAGTGCAGGTTGATGGTCTGATGAAAGGGTACTAACATTAGTCTTTCTGAAGTATCAAAAAAAGCCCCGTATTCATTTTGTCTGGAGAGACGCTTGGGAATGAATGCGGGGTGCCATATCGGCCAACACCAGGGAAAATTTATACTTCAACTCAATATTACACATAAACTTTTCTGATGTAAATAAATCTATTTCGCTGCGTATTATCTTAACAAAAATTTTTATATTTTTAATTATTTTGTAACAACCTTACTAATTAAG
>NZ_FOVC01000022.1 GCF_900115045.1 Izhakiella capsodis
TTGAGCTGACCGGTACTAATGACCCGTGAGGCTTAACCTTACAACGCCAGAAGCGTTCGGGGTGAGTTGAGAGAATTTTTGGCTTGTTGACGGACAGAGAACAGAGTTGTGTTCTGCGCAGAGAAGAGGCGGGACATGACGTAAAGAATTTGCCTGGCGGCAACAGCGCGGTGGTCCCACCTGACCCCATGCCGAACTCAGAAGTGAAACGCCGTAGCGCCGATGGTAGTGTGGGGTCTCCCCATGCGAGAGTAGGGAACTGCCAGGCATCAAACAGAAGAAGAGACCCCGTGCCTGCGCACGGGGTTTTTTTATGGGCGTCATCCGGGCATGGGGTGGTCGTACTGTCATACCGGGCCGGCGGCATCAGAGAAGGCCAGTTTTTAGCGAAGACAAATGTCAGCGAATAAGGCTGGTGCTTTATTACCGCGTGAATAACAACCCCTGTCAATTTGCAACAAAACTTTCAAAAAAATCATCGATAATCGAGTAATATGGTTTTCAGATGAAATGAGTTAAGGCTATTCAATGTTTCGCCAGCAAAATTCGTTAACCTCTTGGAATACATTCCATCTCAACGCACAAGCAGCAGGCATATTCGTACTTCGGGATGTGGAAACGCTCTGTAAGCGCTGGCAAGAGAGTCAGAGGCAGCAGTTACCCACGTTGATTCTCGGTGAAGGCAGTAACGTGCTGTTTATCGAGGATTTTCACGGTCATGTTCTTATTAACAGAATCTGTGATATTAAAATCAAAGAGACTGAACATAGCTGGCATTTGCATATAGGTGCGGGTGAGAACTGGCATGAGTTAGTGGCATTTTGCCTGAAAAAAGATATTGCCGGGCTGGAAAATCTGGCATTGATTCCTGGCTGTGCGGGTTCGGCTCCAATCCAAAACATTGGCGCTTATGGCGTGGAGTTTCAGGAAGTCTGTGAATACGTTAGCATTGTTCATTTACCAACCGGCAAACAAATGCGCTTAAACGTTGATGAGTGTGCTTTTGGCTATCGGGACAGCGTATTTAAGCATCACTATCGTGACGAGTATGCCATTGTTGCTATAGGCCTTAAATTGGATAAATTATGGCGACCCGTTTTGACCTATGGTGACCTGGTTAAGCTTGATCCTGAATCGGTAACACCCCGGCAGATTTTTAATTCAGTTTGTCAAATGCGGCGCAGTAAACTTCCTGACCCAGCCTTAAAAGGCAATGCAGGTAGCTTTTTTAAGAACCCTGTAATTGACCGCGCAAAGGCAGATGAAATGTTGATGATGTATCCCAAAATGCCGTCTTATCCGCAGGGAGACGGTAAGGTCAAACTGGCGGCCGGATGGCTTATCGATCAGTGCGACCTCAGGGGTTTTAGGATTGGCGGCGCGATGGTACATTGCCAGCAGGCCCTGGTACTTATCAATGAAGAACACGCATCAGGGAACGATGTTGTCGCGTTGGCACGGATAGTGCGTCAGCGCGTTGGAGAAAAATTTGATATTTGGTTGGAACCTGAGGTGCGCTTTATCGGTGCAAGAGGCGAAATGGATGCGGTGAGGGAAATATCATGAAGGGCAATAGCGTACCGTTAAAGCTGGTTAGTATTCTGGCTGATGGTGAGTTTCACTCAGGTGAGCATTTAGGTGAACAGCTAGGTATGAGCCGGGCTGCAATTAATAAACATATGCAGACGCTCCGAGAGTGGGGGCTGGATATATTTACACTAACCGGCAAAGGTTATAGCTTATCAGCGCCAATACAGCTGCTAAACGAGCAAAGTTTAGCTGCGCAGCTGGATGACGGAAATGTTTCGGTTATTCCTGTTATCGATTCAACTAACCAATATTTGCTAGAAAACATGGCTACATTGCGTCCTGGTGCGGTATGTGTCGCGGAATATCAGCAGGCCGGCCGGGGGCGACGTGGCGGACAATGGTTTTCTCCATTCGGGGCGAATCTCTATTTTTCAATGTACTGGCGGTTGGAGCAGGGGCCTGCCGCGGCAATGGGTCTGAGCCTGGTTATTGGCATCGTAATGGCTGAAGTGTTACAAAATCTTGGTGCGCATGGTGTCAGGGTCAAATGGCCTAACGATCTGTATCTTAACGATCGCAAGCTTGCTGGTATTTTGGTTGAGCTAACGGGAAAAACCGGTGATGCCGCGCATGTGGTGTTAGGTGCTGGCATCAATCTGTCGATGCGCTTACCGGATCCATCAATGGTCAATCAGCGCTGGATTAATCTGCAGGAGGCCGGTATTGATATTGATCGTAATGCACTGGCGGCAAAGCTAATCAATCAGCTGCGTATCAGCCTGGCTGAATTTGAACGGAATGGGTTGACGCCATTTACTAAGCGCTGGGCCAATCTGGATAATTTTCTTAATCGACCGGTAAAACTATTGATAGGCGATCGTGAGATTTTGGGGACTGCACGGGGAATCGACGAACAGGGAGCACTATTACTGGAGCAAAATGGTGTTGTTAAACCCTGGATCGGCGGTGAGATATCGTTGCGATCACAGTGAAATCCAATTCCCTACAGCGTCAGGAAATTGCCAGCGTACTCTTCGCTCAGTCTACTAAAAATTGTGCGGTCGACGCCCCTAAAATAACATGTCCCTATTTACGCAGCTGCACGTTTTCCACTGCATGATTCGCACTTTTAGTCATGATCAGACTGGCACGTTCGCGCGTTGGTAAAATATTTTCCTGAAGATTTAACCAGTTTATCTCTTTCCATAATTGAGTTGCTATTTTCACTGCCTCATCTTGCGGAAGTTGCGCGTAATGATGAAAATAAGAGTCAGGATTGGTAAACGCGCCCTGGCGAAGTTTTAGGAAGCGATTGATATACCAGCTTTCAAGCAACTGTTCTGAAGCATCGACATAAATCGAAAAATCAACAAAGTCTGAGACGAAAACGCGATGCGGATCGTGAGGATAATCCATCCCGCTTTGTAATACATTTAAACCTTCCAGGATCAATATATCTGGCTGCTGAACCAATTTGTCACCATCTGGGACTACGTCGTAAATCAGATGCGAATAAACGGGTGCTATTACCTGCGCAGCGCCGGATTTAAGCGCTGAAACGAAGTCTACGAGGCGATGGATATCATAAGATTCCGGAAAACCTTTCTTTTTCATTAAGCCACGCTCTTTGAGCACAGCGTTTGGATGCAGGAAACCATCGGTGGTGATCAGCTCGACTTTTCGGTGTCCGGGCCATCGACTGAGAAGTGCTTGTAGAACGCGGGCGGTAGTACTTTTACCTACGGCTACGCTACCTGCAATACTGATAATATAGGGAACTTTTTGCTCGTTAGTACCAAGAAATTGCTCCAGAACAGTCTGGCGTCGAACGCTTGAGCTAATATAAAAGTTCAGCAACCGAGAAAGTGGCAGATAAATTTTTGCCACTTCGTCCAAAGACAGATCTTCGTTAATTCCCTTTAATTGCGCAATTTCATCTTCTGTCAACGTCATCGGAACGGTGTTGCGCAATGCAGCCCACTGGGCGCGGTTGAATTGCAGGTATGGTGTTTTTACCAGAGAGTGTGTTTTGCTCATGTGTTTGCGTCGGCCAGCATTAATGTTTCCTGTTGATACCTTAATATGAAATGGGCTGCGATGCTTCGTAGATAGAGTCGGCCTGGTAATGAACAGAAATTAAAAAACGATGGGCTGCAGGTTACCATCAGCAACAGGCAACCTGAAGAAAAATGATAGTGAGTTGCACTAAATCCTACCCGATTCGCATTAATGAGCGCTTTTGTCCCTCATCTGCCCATCATCAGCCAGGCTATTCTGAAAAGCGGCCTGAAATAGTGCATTATAAAAGCTTAAGAAAGTGCAAAAATATCGTTAGTTAAGGCTGATTCGGTGGTAGATTTATGCCTGCTATTCACTACAAACAAGTGTTTTGCTGACGGTAAAATAGACAAAAACCAGCGCGTAGCCCAGAATTTCACTTCCATTTGCGTAAATAGTGAGCATTGAAGCTATAAATGAAAATTTTTAGTTGCATAGCGCCTCCTATCTTCCTAGAATGCGCGTCACTTGATGCCGGCTTAGCTCAGTAGGTAGAGCAACTGACTTGTAATCAGTAGGTCACCAGTTCGATTCCGGTAGCCGGCACCATCAAGTAAAAATTTGAATAGGTGGGATTCCCGAGCGGCCAAAGGGAGCAGACTGTAAATCTGCCGTCACAGACTTCGAAGGTTCGAATCCTTCTCCCACCACCATTCAGCCTTAAGGGGTGAATGATTCAAATGAGCGGCAGCGTCTTCTTATGAGGTTTACCGGCTGAGCGTAAGCGCAGTCATGCCAACAAAATTAGAAGTTGGCTCGAATAATAAGGAATCTTACTTTATTATTCACAAGCTACAGACAGAACAGGTAGCCGAGTTCCAGGGTGCGGGCATCGTATAATGGCTATTACCTCAGCCTTCCAAGCTGATGATGCGGGTTCGATTCCCGCTGCCCGCTCCAAGCCGTGCTGATATGGCTCAGTTGGTAGAGCGCACCCTTGGTAAGGGTGAGGTCCCCAGTTCGACTCTGGGTATCAGCACCACTTCTTTATCTCCTTCCTGATTCTCTCTCTGTATTAATGAAACAGTCGGGCTTTGCCTGGTTGATGTGACGATATCTCCGATATATCCGAGTCTTAGAGGGACTAGCGATGGCTAAAGAGCAATTTCAACGTAACAAACTGCACGTAAACGTGGGTACCATCGGTCACGTTGACCACGGTAAAACCACTCTGACTGCTGCAATCACCACTGTTCTGTCTAAAAAGTTTGGCGGACAGGCTCGTGCGTTTGATCAGATCGATAATGCGCCGGAAGAAAAGGCACGTGGTATTACCATCAACACGTCTCACGTTGAATATGAAACCCCGACCCGTCACTATGCGCACGTTGACTGCCCGGGACACGCTGACTATGTGAAAAACATGATCACCGGTGCTGCCCAGATGGACGGCGCGATCCTGGTTGTCGCGGCGACTGACGGCCCGATGCCGCAGACGCGTGAGCACATCCTGCTGGGTCGCCAGGTTGGTGTTCCTTACATCATCGTGTTCCTGAACAAGTGTGACATGGTTGATGATGAAGAGCTGCTGGAACTGGTTGAAATGGAAGTGCGTGAGCTGCTGTCAGCTTATGATTTCCCCGGAGACGACACGCCAATCGTACGCGGTTCTGCGCTGAAAGCGCTGGAAGGCGACGCAGCGTGGGAAGAGAAAATCATTGAGCTGGCGGGCTACCTGGATACCTACATCCCGGATCCGCAGCGTGCAATCGACCTGCCGTTCCTGCTGCCGATCGAAGACGTATTCTCTATCTCCGGCCGCGGTACCGTGGTAACCGGTCGTGTAGAGCGCGGCAT